>NZ_FNBM01000010.1 GCF_900102335.1 Phytopseudomonas seleniipraecipitans | reverse complement strand
TTTTTCTTTCTTCTCAACACCTTGCAGCGCCCCACCAGATCATCTTCTCTCCAGCGGGAGGCGCATTCTACAGCGTTACAAACCGCTGTCAACACCCTCTTTACCGCCTTCGATCAAACCTGATCGAACCATCAACAGAGTCACTCAAACCACCCTGTCGATGCCGGCGCATTCTACTCGAATTCGCCGTCCGTGCAACCTTTATTTTCATCTAACTTCTTGTTTTACAAGGAGTTTTCAGATCAGGCCACGCCGGAAGTGGTGCGCATTATAGGCCGCCAGATTCCTAGGTCAACCGTTTATTTCAGGTTTATTCGAAGTTTCTGCCTGCCTGCCCTTAAGGCGCGGGATTCGACGCATGACAACAGGTATACGCAGCATCAGCAGCAGCCCGCCAATGACGGCATAGACCGCCCACTCCTCCAAATCAGCCCGGACTATCCACAGCATGTGCAGTAATCCCAGCGGCAAAATCAGGTAGATGAGGCGATGCAGCTTCTTCCAGGACTTACCAAGCCGCCGCTGGCTGTAACGGTTAGAGGTAACCGCCAGCAGCAATAGCCCGAACAGCGCGATGGCGCCCACGATGATGTAAGGCCGTTTCTGCAACTCGACGGCCAGTTGCGACCAGTCCAGCCCAAGAATGAACACCGCATAGGCGATAAGGTGCAACACCCCATAAGCAAAACACCACAGGCCAAGCTGACGACGAACCGCGATCCATCCAGACCAGCCGCTCAGTTTTTGCAGCGGCGTCATGCAGAGCGTAATAAGCAGAAGGATCAGCGTTCCCAGCCCAAGCCGTTCTACCAGCACCTTGCCTGGGTCCGGCCCCAAGGCGAATGCCCATGCCTGGTACAACCAATAGAGCGGCCATACTGCGATCAGCAAGAATACGCAAAGACGCCAGTACGCATGACGCATCAATAGTTCTTCCGCAGATCGAGGTTGCTATAAAGGCTGGCGACTTCATCCGAGTAGCCGTTGAACATCTGGGTTTCGCGAACATTGGGGCTGAACAACCCACTGGGCAGCCGGCGCTCACGCGCCTGGGTCCAGCGAGGATGGTCAACGGTGGGATTCACGTTGGCATAGAAGCCGTATTCCTGTGCGGCTATGCTTTGCCAAGTGGTCTGCGGCTGCTCACTGACCAAGCTGATGCGCACAATCGACTTGATGCTCTTGAAGCCGTACTTCCATGGCACGACCAACCGCAACGGCGCGCCGTTCTGGTTTGGCAGCTCACGGCCATACATGCCTATCGCAAGAATGGCCAACGGATGCATCGCCTCATCCAGCCGCAACCCTTCCACATACGGCCATTCAAGCAGACCGAAACGCGAACGCTGCCCAGGCATGCTTTCAGGGTCATTCAAGGTTTCGAAGCGAATGAATTTCGCGGCGGGTGTCGGCTCCACTTTATTAAGCAATGCCGAGATGGGAAAACCGATCCACGGGATGACCATCGACCAGGCTTCCACACAGCGCAGCCGGTAGATGCGCTCCTCCAGTTGATAGGGTTTGATGAAGTCTTCCAGCGCATAACGGCCCGGCTTGCCCACTTCGCCATCGATGACCACGGACCAAGGTTCGGTTTTCAGGCTGCCGGCGTTCGCGGCCGGGTCCGACTTGTCGGGGCCAAACTCGTAGAAGTTGTTGTAGTGGGTGGCGTCACGAAACGGCGTCAGCGCCTCGTCCTTGACTGTCACGGCTTCCCACTTGGTCGCGGCGATCTGCTTTTCAAGCCAAGCGGGCGCACTCCCCGCCTCGACATCCGCATAGCGCTCTGCGGAGGACTGCGCCCAAACAGGTACGCTGCTCAACGCCGCACCGGCGGCGGCAGCTGACATGAAGGTACGACGTGAGAGGTAAACGGACTCGGGGGTAACGTCCGACTCATTGCATTCAGACGCTTGAGGCAGCTTGATTAGCATAGTGACTCCGCAGTATCGGGACAGGCGTGCCCAATAGACTACGGAGTCTGCAGGAAATTACATCACTCGCCGCTCTGGCGGCGACGCAAACGCAACAAATACTGGATCGGACCTGAAGCGGCATAGGCAAGAAACGCCAACAGCAGGATGCGCGGCGGATCACTGAATACCACGGCGAACACCAATACCACGGCAAGAATCGCTACGAATGGCACGCGGCCTTTCAAATCGAAGTTCTTGAAGCTGTTGTATTTGATATTGCTGACCATCAGCATGCCAGCCGCAGCGACCAAGATCGCCACCACGAAAGCCATATTGGAGCCTTGAATACCGAAGTCGCTGAACGCCCACACGGTACCGGCTACTACGCCAGCTGCGGCGGGACTGGCCAAGCCGATGAAATAGCGTTTGTCGACGCTGCCGATCTGGGTATTGAAACGCGCCAGACGCAAGGCAGCCCCCGCCACATAGATGAAGGCGACCATCCAGCCGACCTTGCCCATGCTGCCGAGCGCCCATTCGAATGCCAGCAGTGCAGGCGCCACACCGAAGGCGACCATGTCCGACAGCGAATCGTACTCCGCCCCGAAAGCGCTCTGGGTATTGGTCAGGCGCGCAACGCGACCATCCAGGCCGTCCAGCACCATGGCCACGAATACCGCAGCGGCGGCCACATAGAAGTTGCCGTTCATCGCATTGATGATGGCGTAGAAACCAGCGAACAGGTTCGCAGTGGTGAACAGATTGGGAAGCAGGTAGATGCCACGATGGCGAACCTTGCGCCCTTCGTCGTCATGCCCTTCCTCAATATGCTCGTCGATGGGCAGTAAGCTCTCATCGTCCTTGGACGATTTTGGCTCTTGCGGATGCTCGCTCATGAACAACACCTTGCAGCGGATTTGAATTTTCGACCGAGTCGCCAGGCAAGCGTTCGCCTTAACGTCGGTATCAGCGTACGGGCTTTATACCAGATGCCTCGCCCATAACGAAAAAACGCGGCCTGGGCCGCGTTCTTCCGGATCGAGTCCGACTTAGTTTTTGGCTTTGTCGACGATCTTGTTAGCCGAAATCCACGGCATCATCGAGCGCAGTTGCTCACCGATGATCTCGATACCGTGAGCAGCGTTGTTACGGCGCTTGGCGGTCATCGACGGATAGTTGGTGGCGCCTTCGCTGATGAACATCTTCGCGTACTCACCGTCCTGGATGCGCTTGAGTGCATTGCGCATGGCCTGGCGGGACTCGGCGTTGATGACTTCCGGGCCGGTCACGTACTCGCCGTACTCGGCATTGTTGGAGATCGAGTAGTTCATGTTGGCGATGCCGCCTTCGTACATGAGGTCAACGATCAGCTTCAGCTCGTGCAGGCATTCGAAGTAGGCCATTTCTGGCGCGTAGCCAGCTTCGACCAGAGTCTCGAAACCGGCTTTGACCAGCTCTACAGTACCGCCGCACAGGACAGCCTGCTCACCGAACAGGTCGGTTTCGGTTTCGTCCTTGAAGGTGGTTTCGATGATACCGGTGCGGCCACCGCCAACGCCCGACGCGTACGACAGGGCAACGTTCTTGGCGTTGCCAGAAGCGTCCTGGTAAACGGCGATCAGGTCAGGGATACCACCGCCTTTGACGAACTCGGTACGCACGGTGTGGCCCGGGGCCTTCGGCGCGATCATGATCACGTCGAGATCGCTGCGCGGGACAACCTGGTTGTAGTGAATAGCGAAGCCGTGGGAGAACGCCAGGGTGGCGCCCTGCTTGATGTTCGGCTCGATCTCGTTCTTGTACAGCTGGCCCTGGAATTCGTCCGGGGTCAGGATCATCACCAGATCAGCAGCGGCAACGGCAGATGCCACATCGGCAACTTTCAGACCGTGAGCTTCTGCCTTGGCGACAGTGGCCGAGCCTTTACGCAGACCGACAGTGACGTCGACACCGGAGTCTTTCAGGTTGCACGCCTGAGCGTGGCCCTGGGAGCCGTAACCGATGATGGCAACTTTCTTGCCTTGGATGATCGAGAGGTCACAATCTTTGTCGTAGAAAACTTTCATGTTTTTGGCTCTTTTGAATCGAAAGGAGTGGGTGCCCGGCACCGCGACAGAGCCACCTTAAGTGATCGGCACCATTGCGTAAAATGATATATTTGCAATACAACATGCCGATATAAGAAACGCTCATGGATAGTCACGCACTCCGCCTCTTTCTTTCCCTGGCTGACAATCTGCATTTCGGCAATACCAGCCGCGAGCAACATGTCAGCCCCTCCGCGCTCAGCCGCACTATCAAGCAGCTCGAAGAGGAACTCGGCGCACCGTTGTTCGTACGCGACAATCGCTCGGTTCGGCTGACGCGCGAGGGACAACAGTTTCGCGAGTACGCCAGTGACGTCATGAATGGCTGGCAAGCCATTCGCCAGACGTTCAAGCAAGACCAATTGATCCTGCATGGCGAGCTGTCCCTGTACTGCTCGGTGACGGCGAGCTACAGCTTTCTCTATGAGATCCTGAGTACTTTTCGGCAGAACTACCCACGCATCGAGATGAAGCTGCACACCGGCGATCCGGCCAAAGCCGTCGAGCGCGTGCAGTTGGGGCTGGAGGATCTCGCCATTGGCGCTCGCCCCGACAGCCTGCCTGCTGGCGTCGCGTTTCAATCGATCACCCGCTCGGCGCTGCGCTTTATCGGGCCGCAGTCGCCACAACTATTGAGCGACGAACAACTGAAGCATCCTTCTGCGGACAGCTGGCAGGATGTGCCGATGATTCTCTCGGAAGAAGGTCTTGCCCGAACACGTACCGACCGCTGGCTGAAAAGCCACAACATCAAGCCGCGCATCTATGCCCAGGTGAGCGGCAACGAGGCCATCGTCAGTATGGTGAGCCTGGGTTTCGGCATTGGTGTGGTGCCACAGATCGTACTGGACAACAGCCCACTGGCCGCACGCATCCGTATTTACGATATCCAGCCACCGTTGACTGCTTACGACATCGGCCTGTTCGCACTGGAAAAGCACCTCAAAGATCCGCTGATTGCGGCGTTCTGGAACCGCCAGCAGTAAAATTTTTGGCAAAAAAAACCCCGCGCTTGGCGGGGTTTCTGGTTGCTGCGATCAGATACTCAATACCTTGTCGCCGCGGGCGATCCCGGTGACACCGCTGCGAACGGTTTCCAGGATCAGCGCGGTACCGATGGCCTGGATAAAGCTGTCCAGCTTGTCGCTCGTACCGGCCAGCTGGATGGTATAGACGCTCGGCGTCACGTCGACGATCTGGCCGCGGAAAATATCGGTGGTGCGTTTGACCTCGGCGCGCTGAGCGCCAGTGGCCTTGACCTTGACCAGCATCAGCTCGCGCTCGATGTGGGCGTTTTCCGACAGATCCACCAGCTTGACCACTTCGATCAGCTTGTTGAGGTTCTTGGTAATCTGCTCGATCACATCATCGTGGCCGATAGTGGTCAACGTCAGACGCGACAGGGTCGGGTCTTCGGTGGGCGCCACAGTGAGGCTTTCGATGTTGTAGTTGCGTTGGGAGAACAGGCCGACTACACGCGACAGGGCGCCCGGTTCGTTTTCCAGCAGCAGGGAAATGATATGACGCATGTCAGGTACGCTCCGTCTTGCTCAGCCACATGTCGCGCATCGCTCCACCGCGGATCTGCATCGGGTAGACGTGCTCGCTGGTATCCACGGCGATGTCGAGGAACACCAGGCGATCTTTCATCGCGAAGGCCTCTTCCATCTTCGGCTTGAGATCCTTCAGATCGGTGATGCGCATGCCCACGTGCCCATAGGACTCGGCCAGCTTGACGAAATCAGGCAGCGATTCCATGTACGAGTGCGAGTAGCGGCTGCTGTACTGCATGTCCTGCCACTGGCGAACCATGCCCAACGCGCCATTGTTGAGGTTGATGATTTTCACCGGCAGGTCGTACTGCAGGCAGGTCGACAACTCCTGGATGTTCATCTGGATACTGCCTTCACCGGTCACGCAGGCAACATCGCTGTCCGGGAAATTCAGTTTGACGCCCATGGCCGCCGGGAAGCCGAAGCCCATGGTGCCCAGACCACCGGAGTTGATCCAGCGATTCGGCTTGTTGAAGCGGTAGTACTGCGCCGCGAACATCTGGTGTTGACCCACGTCGGAACTGACGAACGCGTCGCCGCGGGTCACTTCGGACAGGGTTTCGATCACTGTCTGCGGCTTGATGATGCTGCCGTCGCCCTTGTCATACGGGAACAGCCCACGGTTACCGCGCCACTCCTCGATCTGCTTCCACCAGGTGGCCTGGGATTCGCTGTCCGGGCGCTGCTCGATTTCCTTGAGCGCGGCGACCATCTCGGTCAGTACGCTGTCGACCGGGCCGACAATCGGAATATCGGCCTTGACCATCTTGGAGATGGACGCCGGGTCGATATCGATGTGGATGATTTTCGCGTTAGGGCAGAACTTGGCAGCGGTTTCGCCGTTGATGACTCGATCATCGAACCGCGCACCGACCGCCAGGATGACATCGGCGTGGTGCATGGCCAGGTTGGCGGTGTAGCTGCCGTGCATGCCGAGCATGCCGACGAACTGACGGTCATCGCCCGGGTAAGCACCAAGGCCCATCAAGGTATTGGTGACCGGCACGTTCAGCGCGCGAGCCAACTCGGTGAGTTGTGCCGAGGCGCCACCGAGGATGACACCGCCACCGGAATAAATGATCGGACGCTTGGCGGCAATGAGCATTTCCGCGGCTTTACGGATCTGCCCCGAATGGCCACGAACCGCCGGGCTGTAGGAACGCAGCTTGACCTTCTTCGGGTAGCTGTATTCGAACTTCTGGGTCGGATCGCCCATGTCTTTGGGAATGTCCACGACCACTGGACCCGGACGACCGGATTCAGCCAGGTAGAAGGCTTTCTTGATCACTTCGGGGATTTCCGAAGGATGCTTGATGATGAAGCTGTGCTTCACGATCGGGCGCGAGATGCCGACCATGTCGACTTCCTGGAAAGCATCGGTGCCGACGACGGTGCTGGCCACCTGACCGGAAATGATCACCATCGGGATCGAATCCATATAGGCGGTCGCAATACCGGTCACTGCGTTGGTCGCGCCTGGGCCGGAGGTCACCAGCACCACACCGGCTTTACCGGTGGCACGGCCGTAACCATCCGCCATGTGGGTCGCCGCTTGCTCGTGGCGGACCAGGACGTGAGTCACTTCCGGCTCTTTGAACAAGGCATCGTAGATGTGCAGGAGGGCACCACCCGGATACCCGTAAATGTACTTAACGCCTTCGTCACGCAACGAGCGGACGACCATTTCAGCGCCGGATAAAAGCTCCACGTTGTTCACCTCTATAACGCCAGAAAACCGCCCTTTTGCAGGTGCGGCCCGAGTAGGTTTACTGTCAGCAGAGCATGAGCGACTGTGGTCGCCGACTACGTCAGCTACAACTGAGCAAGTATTGGGAACATCCCTGATGTGTTGCGGGATTCTCCCACCCAGCGCGAGGTAACGCGTTGCGGGTGTAACGAAAGGTCGGCGCGGGTAGCACCTCATGTCTACTGAGCTGAAGCCAGCTTGCGGCTGACCCCACTGCAGCGAGCAGTCGATTGTTGTTTTTCACCGCCGGCAAGTCAAGTAATGCGTGACGGAATGTGTGATTCCCGGAGATATGACCTCTGGAACATAGCCCGGCCAGCCGCGCCCCTGAAAAATCCGTGCTGATGTGAAGCAGCGCAGGCTGGTAAGGCAGCCGATTTGGTTATAGTAATCGGCAGGCACACCGCACTTGTCGCTACAGGCACTTGATGCGCGAGCCCCGACCATGAAATCCGCGTTCCGCGCCTGCCAGGTTCGGCAACAGTCCCACAAGGAATTCCCATGCGCCGCATGATCGTCACCACCAGCCTGGCACTCGTGCTCAGCAGCACTGCCATCGCTGGCCAGATCTACAAATGGGTCGACGCCCAGGGCGTGACCCATTTCAGCGAACAACCGCCACAGGGTCAGCAAGCCAATACAGTGAACACGGCCACTCCCCCACCGCCGGCTCCCGAACCAAAACCGGCCCCCACGTTCAAGGACATTGCCGACCCGCAGCAGGCCGCCGCCGACGCCAAGGTAAAGAAGGAAGTAGCCGAACAGGAAGCGCAGCGCCTCAAGTACTGCGAGACGCAGCGCAATAACCTCGCGCAGCTCGAGAACAACCCGCGGGTGCGTGTGGAAGACGGTGGTGAGATGCGCCGCCTCGGTGAAGATGAGCGCCAGCAGCGGATCGCCGACAGCAAAAAGGCGATCACGGAGAACTGCAAGTAAGTGAAGGCTGCGGGCCTTAGCCCGCAGTGATCAGCCGGTCGAAATCGCCCAGCGCCTTGAGCAACTCGGACGCCTGGCGATTACCCACACCGTAGACCTGCTCGGCCATGGGCTGAATACCAGAAACGGCCGGCAAGCTGGCACCGGCTTCGATGATGGCTTTCATGCGAGGCAGGAAAATCCATTGCAGCCACTGAGAGAAGTCCAGCGTATCCACGCAAAACGGCTCTTGGCTAGCCAGCGCCTGCTTACTGGGCGGCGCTGAATCCCACCAGCCCTGCGTGCGCAACGCTCGCTCGATCAGCAACAGCTGATCGGCGACAAGAGCGGCGGACGCGGCCATCAGAGATTAACTCGCGCCCGCTCACGAGCCTGTGCAGCGCCCGCCGCATCACCCTGCTGCTCGCGGGATTTGGCGATCAGATCCCACAAGCCTGCCTGCAGCGTAGGGCGACCATTGGCATAGCTCAGGCCACGACGAGCGAACTGCTCGGCCTGGGCTGCATCACCCTGGGCCAGGCGTACTTCAGCAAGACGATACAGAACCTGCGGTTCGCGGGGCGCGATGCGCTGTGCGCGCTCCAGGCTGGAGGCGGCGCCGTTGAGGTCGCCACCGGTCTGCTGTTGTTGCGCACTGGTCAGCAGCGCCAACACTGGGCCATCGAGCTGCTCATCAGCGGCAAGGCCACCGCTGTTGCCGCTGGGGATACCGCTTGGCATCGACGGTGGCGTTTGCGGCACGCTCCCGGCGTTTGGCGAACCCAATGGCTCACTGCTCAATGGCGGCTCGTCGAATGTCAGCCCACCACCACCGGCGGGTGCGCCCGGTGGGGCTGCATAGGTGTCGATCGGTGCGGAAGGATTACTGCCGCCTGGCACCATCACCACCACACCGGAATCTTCAGGCATGGACTGAGCCTGCTGTTGCGCCGGCACGGGTGCGTTGCTGTAACCATTATTGGCGCCGTCTTCCTGCTCGTAAGCGGAAGAACCAGAATCCACGACCGGAATGGAGCCACGCGGTACGCTGGCACAACCTCCCAGCACTACCGAGGCAGTCAAAACGGGAATCAACCACTTACTCACGTCAAACCTCTCTTATTCCAACCAGCCTTTTACCCAATCCATTACCGAGTCGACAGGCGCCTGAATACCGCAACCAGGGCCGGGAGCCGGCTCACTGCCGCGAATATACGGCATCTGTACGGCGCCAGGACAATTCTCTGCAGAGCCTTGCCCGGTCGCTGCATCGACCCACGCCAGCACCACGTTATCCGGCATCGGCATGTCCAATGGCAGCGGGTCGGCACGGCGCATGAAGCCGGTCCAGGCCTGCAGCGCGCCAGTCGCGCCG
This sequence comes from Phytopseudomonas seleniipraecipitans, assembly GCF_900102335.1. GTDB lineage: Bacteria > Pseudomonadota > Gammaproteobacteria > Pseudomonadales > Pseudomonadaceae > Aquipseudomonas > Aquipseudomonas seleniipraecipitans. Next base: position 191,790 of record NZ_FNBM01000010.1, on the reverse strand, counting down.
GTAAACGGCGTCGGCCCGTTGTCATCACGGCCCATCCATACCACTGCCAGCAGATCCTGGCTGAAGCCGGCGAACCAACTGTCACGTGAATCATTACTGGTGCCGGTTTTGCCCGCCAGTGTCAGCGAGCTGGGTAGCTGGCTGTATACCGAGCGGCCGGTGCCTTCACGCATGGTGCGTTGCATGGCGTTCTGCAGCAGGTAGATCGCCCCCGCATCGAAGCGCTGTTGAATCTGATACGGGTAACGCTTGAGCGGCTCGCCTTCGGCGGTCAACACGCTACGAATGCCGCGCAGTGGGGTATTGAAGCCACCGCTCGCCAGCGTCTGATACATGCCCGTGACTTCCATTGGAGTCAGCGAACCGGCACCCAGCAACATCGACGGGTAGGCAGGCCACTGTCGCGACACCCCCAAACGCTCGAGGGTTTTGAGCACATTCGGCACGCCCAGTTCCAAACCGAGCTTGGCAGTCGACAGGTTGTAGGAGTTCGCCAGCCCCTGGTACAGGTAGATGCTGCCGTGGGCTTTGCGATCATAGTTCTGTGGCTTCCAGACCTGCCCGTCCTGGCCCTTCACTGAAAACGGCTCGTCTTGCACGCGACTGGTCAGCGTGTACTGGCTGGGTCGCTCGAGCGCTGTCAGGTAGATGGCCGGTTTGACCAGCGAGCCGATCGGACGCACAGCGTCCAATGCCCGATTGAAGCCGGCAAAGCGCGGCTGACGGCTGCCGATCAGCGCCTGGATCTCACCGGTTTCCGGGTTGGTGACCACCATGCCGGCCTCAACCTGATCGGAGCCCTTGCGGCCTGCCTGCTTCTTGAACGTCTCGGCCAGCGCGTCTTCGGCCTTGAGCTGCAGGATCGGATCGAAGCTGGTGAAGATGCGCAGCCCTTCTTCGGTCAAGTCCTCGTCTCGATAATCCTGGCGAAGTTGGCGCTTCACCAGGTCGAGGAATGCCGGGAATGAACCGTTGGCCATGCTGCCGCGCTGCGTGACGCCGAGTGGGCGCGCCTTGGCGGTTGCCACCTCTTCTGGCGACACCACACCCTGCTCGGCCAGCAGATCGAGAATCAGGTTACGACGGGCCAGCGCACGCTCGGGGTTACGCCGAGGGTTGTAGTAGGTCGGCCCCTTGACCATGCCGACCAGCAGCGCCACCTGATCGAGCTTGAGCTCGGACAGCGGCTGACTGAAGAAATACTGGCTGGCCAAGCCAAAGCCGTGCACCGCGCGCTGGCCGTCCTGCCCGAGGAAAACTTCGTTGAGGTACGCCTGGAGAATCTCGCGCTTGTCGTAATGCAGCTCCAGCAACACCGCCATCATGGCTTCGGTGACCTTGCGGGTCAGGCTGCGCTCGTTGGTCAGGTAGAAGTTCTTCACCAGCTGTTGAGTCAGCGTACTGCCGCCCTGACGAAGCTGCCCGGCCGTGGCGTTGACCCACACCGCGCGCGCGATGGACTTCGGCGACACACCGTGGTGGTTGAAGAACTCGCGGTCTTCGACCGCCACCAGGGTTTCCACCAGGTAGGCTGGCACCTGATCGAGCTTGATCAGCACGCGGTCTTCCTGATGCGCGGGGTATAGGCCACCGATCAGCATCGGCTCCAGTCGCGCCACCGCGAGGTCTTTGCCATCGGCCTGGGTCAGCGAGGCGACGTATCCGCCGGAAAACCGCACATTGACCTGCTGCGCCTGCTCGGTACTTTCATAGAATTGAAAGCCGCGCGAATGCAGAGAGATGTTGTTGCCAGACACCGCTACGCCGCCAGGGCCATCGACCTTGTTTTCACGGCGATAGCCGAGGGCATCCATTTCCTTGAGCAGATCGTCCTTGGCCAATTTCTGGCCGACGAACAGCTCCAGCGGCCGCGCATAGACCTTGGCGGGAACGGTCCAGCGCTTTCCGGAGAATTTCTCCTGGACGATGGCATCGAGATAAACCGCAAAGCCGGCGAACAGCACCAAGCCGACCAGGCCGAGCTTTACAGCCCAGCCTAACAGGGGGTGCATGCCACGGGGGCGGCGTTTGGAACGGGAGCGGGGAGATCGGGTACGAGTCATGGCGCGGCATTATACGCACTTTGCAAACGGCCGGCAGACGTTGCCAGCGGTTTGCAGCGTTGTAGGGAGACGCCATAATGCGTGCCTGTTCCCCCTCATTCCAACCAAGGATTGCCCGTGAGCCAAGCCCTGATTACCGCTTTGCAGAATCCGGCCCTCTATCCGCACCCGGTGGACGCATTCAGCGTCATCGAAACCCATATCTCCTGGGTGGTGCTCACCGGCCCCTACGCCTACAAAATCAAGAAGCCGGTGAATTTCGGGTTTCTCGATTTCACCTCGCTGGACGCCCGCGAGCACTTCTGCGGCGAAGAGCTGCGCCTTAATCAACGGATGACTGATGATCTGTATCTAGAAGTGTTGCCAATCAGCGGCAGCGTCGAGGCACCTCAGCTGAGCGGCGAAGGCACGCCCATCGAGTACGCGCTGAAAATGCGCCAGTTCCCGCAAGAGCAACTGCTGGCAAATGTGCAGGCACGGGGTGAGCTGAACGAAGCGCATATCGATGCGCTGGCCAAACAGATTGCCGACTTTCACCGGGAAACGCCTCGGGTCGCCATTGACCACGCGCTGTGCAACGCCACCGCCATCGTCGCGCCGTTGCGGCAGAACTTCGAGCAGATCCGCCCGCTGCTCAGCGACAAGGCCGACCTGCAACAGTTGGACGCGTTGGAGGCCTGGGCAGAAACCAGCCTCGAACGTCTGTGGCCCGATCTCGAGGCGCGGGCTCGCGAGGGTTTCATCCGCGAGTGTCATGGCGACATTCACCTGGGCAACGCGACGCTGCTGGACGGTAAAGCCACGCTGTTCGATTGCATCGAGTTCAACGAGCCCTTCCGGCTGACCGATATCGCGCTGGATACCGCCTTTCTGGTGATGGACCTAGAAGACCGTGGCCTCAAATCGCTGGCCCGCCGCTTGCTGAACAGTTGGCTGGAGCACACCGGCGATTATGGTTCGCTGAAACTGTTCAACCTCTACAAGACTCACCGCGCGCTGGTGCGCGCCAAAGTCGCGCTGTTCCGCCTGGGTCAGGAGCAGGACGCCGTGCAGCGCGCGGTGATCCTGCGCCAATACCGCGGCTATGCCAGCCTGGCGGAAAGCTACAGCGCCATTCCGGCCCGCTTTCTGGCGATCACCCGCGGGGTGTCGGCGGTGGGCAAGAGTCAGGTGGCGCTGCGCCTGGTCGAGGCACTCGGCGCGATCCGCATTCGCTCGGATGTCGAACGAAAACGTCTGCTGGGCGAGCAGCAGCCAGACGAGACCAAAGAGCTGAACCGCGGTATCTACGATGAAAACGCCAGCAAAGCAGTCTATGAGCACTTGAACCAGCTGGCGGATCTGGCGCTGCATGCCGGTTATCCGGTGGTGCTGGATGCGACGTTTCTCAAGCGCGCACAACGTGAAGCCGCGCGGAGCATCGCTGAAGAAACCGGTGTGCCATTCCTGGTCGCGGATTGCCAGGCGCCCGACGCAGTGATCACCAGCTGGCTGCAGCAGCGCCAGCAACAGGGCGAGGACCCGTCCGACGCGACGCTGCAGGTGATCGAAGCCCAGCGTGCAGGGCAGGATGCGTTGGATGAAAGCGAACTGGCTCACTGCAAGCGCGTGGACACCCATGACAGCAGCAGCCTTAACGAGTTGGTGAGCGCCATTCGTCAGCGCTTTCCAAACCTGTAAAGCAGCTGAGCACGGCCGCCAGGCCGCTCTATACTGGCAGTGAGCCCCCATCGGATCACTGCCATCATGAGTCAGCCCAGCCAACTGGATACCCCCCTGTATCGCCTGCTGCACAATGACGACGTTGCTGCATTCAACACGCAGCGGCCACAGGGCGTTGCCATCGACCTCAGCGGCGGCGATTTCCGCGGCCTAGATCTGCGCACCCTGGACGCGGAGGGTATCGATTTTCGCAACGCCTATTTCCGCGGTGCCGATCTGCGTGGGGTCGATCTGCGTAGCGCGCAACTCGAAGGCGCAAGCATTGCCCACGCGCAGATATCCGGCGCGTACTTTCCTGTCGAACTGAGTGCAGACGAAATTCTCATGTCGATGAATTTCGGCACACGCCTGCGTTACGGCACCCATCCCAAGCATCTGTAGCAGTGTGTAACGCTCGCCCAGGTCCACGTTGGCCACGGCCGCTACACTTCTCCTCATAAGGCGGCCATGCAGCGCCTTTCTGCAGAACGGCGGTGAACAGGAGATTCCGTGATCGACGAATTGCAACATCTCAAGAACCTGGGCAAAACCTCGTCGCAGTGGCTGCATGCGATTGGCATTCACAACCCAGACGACTTGCGTCGCTACGGAGCCGTGGATGCCTATCGAGCCGTGCGGGCACGTGGCTTCCGGGCATCAAAGGTTCTGCTCTACGCCATCGAAGGCGCATTGCTGGATATCCATTGGAGCGAGCTGCCGGCAACCCGCAAGGAGAGCCTCAACCTGCAACTCGAGCAAGCAGCGAACGACGGAAAAATCTAGGGCAGCGCTGGCTCATCCGGGTGCAATCGCTATTTTTTCTGCCCAGCCGGGGCCTGGCTATGCCAGTGAAAGCAGCCTGATAAACTCGCGTCCGTCACGGATAACGCCTTCGCCACCCCGTTTTGCTATCGAACACGCGTTGGTTCACAACCTGAGGCGAGATCGATTTACCCCAGGCATGGCGGCGATTATCGTTTCAGGGATTTTCGTGCGCATCCAGCATGAGCGGCTCAAGGAACCAGCATGTATCTACTCGGGGAACAACCGGCGTATGCCGACCAACTGATCAGCCGCTTGCAGAGCATCCCCGTGAAGTTGCTCGACGGACTCACGCCCTGCGGCGCAGCGCTGCACATCGAACGCAGCGAGGACCTGGCCAGCGAGCTTCCCGGCAACCAACTGTTCATCATCGATAACGGCCTGCTGCATACGCTGGTCGACGAACGCCCGCTGTTCTATCTGCAGGAAGGCGATCTGGTGGGTTTGCGCCAGGGCATCGATTTGCCCAGCTGCCGCTACACCAGCGACGAGCCGCTGACCTTGATCCCCTATTCGCGCAGCGAAGTTTTCAAGCATATCTACGCCAGTGAACCTCGCCAGGAACTGTTCATTCAATACCTCGTGGGCCATACCGCACTGTTGTCGGACGCGCTGGCGCGTATCAAACAGCCAGACGTGCGCGCAGCCACTGGCTTCAAGCATTTCGCCACAGGCGACGCGCTAATCAATCAGGGCGATGACGCCGACCACGTGTTTATCATTATCGAAGGGCATGCCGATGCCTTCGTCGATGGTGTGAAGGTGGGCGATGTGCAGAAAGACGAAATTTTCGGCGCCATGGCCGTATTCACCCTGGAGAAGCGCAGCGCCACGGTAGTGGCCAGTGAGCCGTGCACGGTGATGGTGATCCCCAAGGATCAATTTCTCAGCCTGATGGAAAGCAACCCGCGCATCGCTCACAGCCTGGTCGAAAGCATGGCTCGCCGCATCGACCTGCTTAACAAGGAAATCACCCAACTGCGGTAGCCCGGCAAAACGCCTACACCGACCTTGAAACCCCGGCCAGCTGCCGGGGTTTCGTATTAATGGGTCAGGAAAAGCTATCGCGACAATCGGAGAAAATAATTTCCAACTGCCTGTTGACTATGTAATGAGAATTGCTATTATTTGCATCAGCTGGTCGCGAGATCAGCCGATAACCTCTAGAGGCCTTAGGTCGGACTCTTCAGATTATCTCCTCATCAGGCTAATCACGGTTATTGACCCGGCTTCTTGCCGGGTCTTTTTTTGCTTCAAAAATCCTCATGCGCATTTCCCCCGACCGGATATGACGCTCGTCGCCTCGTTGACCTGCATCACAACAGCGACCTGATCTACGACTAGACTGCTTCCACGCTCACTGGGAGATACCACGATGAATATCCTGATACGTGCGCTGCAAGGCCCTCTCGGCACCCATTGGCAAGTCAGTCTCGGCAAGCATCACGTCAGTTTTCGCAGCGAAGACGAAGCGCGGCAGTTCGTGGCTAAGCTCGAAGCGCGGGTGCAGGCGCCTCACGTGTTGCCAGGCACACAGCGCCTGGCCAGCTGAACACGCATTCAGCCCTGAGGGTGGCCGGCACGGCGCTCTGCCCAGCGGGTGAAACGCGACGCGAACACGGCTAGCATTCCGCAACAGAAGATCACCAGCGCCATTGGCACGGCGCTGCCGTCGTGCAGCACCCCGACCAACGTAGCGGCGGTTGCGGCGATGGTGAATTGCAGGCTGCCCATCAACGCAGACGCACTCCCCGCGTGTCGCCCCTGCCCTGCCATCGCACAGGCTGAGGTATTCGGCATCAGAATGCCCAGCGATGCGATGCAACCGAACAATGGCACCAACAGCGGCCACAGCGACGCGGTGTGCGACCAGGCCAGCAGCAAAAGAATCGCTCCGCAGGCGAGGTAGAACCAGACGATGCGCCTCGCCCAAAAGGCTGGGCCACGGCCCGACACCAGCCAGGCGTTGAGCTGAGCCGCCAAGATAAAGCCGGCCGCGTTGGCACCGAACAGCCAGCCGTAATGCTCGGCGGGCACCCCATAAAGCTCGATGAACACGAACGGCGAACCGGCGATGTAGGCGAACATGCCGGCGATAGCCAGCCCGCCCGTCAGCGCATGCCCGATGAATGGCAGATCAGCGAACAGCCGACGGTACTCTCCCAGCGCGCCGCGCAGCGGCGCAGGCTCGACATCAGGATTCAGGGTTTCCGGCAACCACAGGATCAGCGCGATCAGGCACAGCGCACTGAACAGGCTCAGCACCACGAAGATCGATGGCCAGCCAAACAGATTGAGCAGCAAGCCTCCGGCCACCGGCGCCAGAATCGGCGCCAAGCCCATCACCAGCATCAGTTGAGAAAACACTTTTGCCGAGTTGATCGGGTCGCACAGGTCACGCACCACCGCCCTTGCCACGACCATACCCGCGCAGCCACCTAGGGCCTGCATAAAGCGCGCGGCGATCAGCCATTCGAGGCTCGGCGCCATAGCGCAGGCAAGCGAGGCCAGGGTGAACAGCGAGACGCCGACGAGCAGCGGCATGCGCCGTCCGAAGCGGTCGGCAAGCGGGCCATAAAGCAGCTGCCCGATAGCCAGGCCGGCGAAGTACGAAGCCAGAGACAACTGCACATGCTCGGTATCGGTATCGAAGGCCAACGCCAGGGCAGGAAAGCTCGGCAGGTAGAAGTCGATAGCGAGAGGACCGAAGGCGCTGAGGGCTCCGAGGATCAGTAACAGGCGAAACGTCATGTGCGTGGTACTCAACGAGTGTCCCGGCGGCAAGCCGGGTCAACGGATGGAGCGCTGAACGCCCCATGAATAGATGGAGACCGACAATTACATACAAGTTCGTCTGTAAAACAAACCTAAGAGGAAAAAAATAATTACACTCGCCGTTTCTGAAACGATTTGATCCTGCCGTATGCGTCGAACCAAAGAACAAGCCGAACTTACCCGCGGTGCCATCCTGGCCTCAGCTGAAGTGCTCTTCCTGGAAAGAGGCGTCGCCCACACCAGCCTGGAGCATATTGCCAAGCATGCCGGTGTCACCCGCGGCGCCGTGTATTGGCACTTCCAGAACAAGGCCCACTTGTTCCACGAGATGCTCAGCCAGGTACGCCTGCCGCCCGAAGAATTGGCCAGGCACGTGCAAGAGAGCGCCGCTGCCGACGCGCTGCAAGCGCTGCGCGAGTTGTGTGTCGAAGGCATTGCCGGCATCGCCAGCGATGAGCAGAAGCGGCGCATTTTCACCGTGCTGCTACATCGCTGCGAATTCACCGAGGAGCTGCGCGAGGCAGAAGAGCGCCACGAAGCGTTCATCAATCAGTTCATCGCCCTGTGCGAGGCAACGTTCGCTCAGCCGTCGGCGAAATCACGATTGCGTCCAGGCATTACTCCGCGCCTCGCGGCTCGCACCCTGCATGCGCTGGTGGTGGGAATGCTCAGCGACTGGTTACGCGACAACAGCCTGTTCGACCCGCTGCACGACGGGCCGGTGATGATCGACGGGCTGTTTAGCGGCCTGATCAGTGACTGGTCTTAGCCGCCGGCACTGCCTCGGCCTTGTAGCCAGAGTTGATGATCGCCTCGAGAACCTGATCGACCGGGTGCGTGGTGTGCACTTTCACCTCGCCCGTAGGCAAGTCGACGTCGACCCGCGCTGACGGGTCGACCGCCTGTACGGCACCCGTCACAGTGCGAACGCAATGCTCGCAGGTCATGCCTTGTACGTTGAATATCTGCATCGTCATCTCCTTGGCCCGGGGCGGGCTGTCGTGTGATTTGCGTGGAGTATCCAGTTTGCCATCGGGTCAAGGTCAACCCTTAGGCTTGTTGAACCCGGCAACCTCAGCCAAGCTCAGAGCACTCCACTCTCATCTGGTCTGACCATGTCCCGCCTCCTGCTCTCACTGTTTCTTTGTCTGCCCTTGCCTGCCCTAGCTCAAGCGCTGCCGTCGCATGCCACGATGGGCGATGGCTACGCCGTGCTGATCATTTCTCGCGAGCGCCTGGAGGTGGCATCGCCGTGCGAGTTCGGCGTTTACCTGCAAGATCAACTGGCGGCGCGGTTGTTCCAGGGCCAGTCGGTATCCTTCAACCTGCCGCCCGGTGATGTGTCGGTGCGCCTGGGCATGATCGGTACGGAGACCTGCCAGGCCGGCATCACCCCGCTTGATAGCCAGCGGCTGAGCCTCGGCGCCGGTGAAATCCGCCGTTATCGCATTGGTCTCAGTGCCTCAGGCCCCTACCTGACGCCGGCACCTTCGAGCCAATAACGCCCGCCGACAGACGCGAATGCTGAGGGGCTTGACCTTACCCATAGGTCAAGGTTGATCCTGTGGGTAACCGCCAGGATTCATCGGAGCTCAGCATGCACACCTCACCCACCGTGGACCTGCCAATCACCGGCATGACTTGCGCGAGCTGCGCCGGCCGCGTTGAGCGTGCCTTGCGAGGCGTGTCGCAGGTTAATAACGCGACCGTCAACCTGGCCAGCGAACAGGCACGCGTCGAGGCCCCAGCCGAACAGCTGCCAGCGCTGTTGGCTGCGGTAGAGAAAGCCGGTTACCACGTGCCCACGCAAACCGTAGATCTAGCCATTCACGGCATGACGTGCGCCAGTTGCACTGGTCGCGTCGAGCGGGCGCTGAGCCAACAGCCTGGGGTGATAGCTGCCAGCGTCAACCTGGCCACCGAGCGAGCTCACGTGCAGACCATAAGCGGCGTGGACACCAAGGCGCTGGTGGCTGCCGTCACCTCTGCTGGTTACTCAGCCAGCCCGGTAGATGACCAGAACCCCGATCACGACGCTGCCGACCGGCGCCTGCAAGCCGAGCGCTGGCGGTTGATGTTGGCGTTGCTGCTGGCAACGCCACTGGTCCTGCCAATGCTGCTGATGCCGTTCGGTATACAGCTGGTAGTGCCCGCCTGGGCGCAGTTTTTGTTGGCCACCCCAGTGCAGTTCGTTTTCGGCGCGCGCTTCTACCGAGCCGCCTGGAGCGCGCTGCGCAGCGGGGCCGGCAATATGGATCAATTGGTGGCGCTGGGCACCAGTGCGGGTTACGGCCTGAGCCTGTATCAATGGATGATTACCCCAGCGGGGCACGCGCCCCACCTGTACCTCGAAGCCTCGGCGGTGATCATCGCGCTGATCCTGCTGGGCAAATACCTGGAGAGCCGCGCCAAGCGCCAGACCACCAGCGCCATCCGCGCCTTGCAAGCTCTACGACCCGATGAAGCGTTACGCCTGCAGGGCGGCGTCGAGCAGCGGGTGGCTGTCAGTGCACTGAGCCTCGGCGACCAGGTGCTGGTCAAGCCGGGCGAGCGCTTTCCGGTGGACGGCAGGGTGCTCGAAGGCGACAGCCACGCCGACGAGGCGATGATCAGCGGTGAAAGCCTGCCGCAGGCCAAGGCGCCCGGTGATGCGGTGACCGCCGGCGCGATCAACGGCGAAGGTCGCCTGCTGATCGAGACCACCGCGCTGGGTGCCGAAACCGTGCTGTCGCGGATTATCCGCCTGGTCGAGGACGCGCAGGCCGCCAAGGCGCCGATTCAAAAGTTGGTGGACCGGGTCAGCCAGGTGTTCGTGCCGGTGGTGCTGCTGATCGCGCTGCTCACCCTGATCATCTGGCTGGGCCTTGGCGCCGGCTTGGAGGTTGCGCTGCTCAATGCCGTCGCCGTGCTGGTGATCGCCTGCCCCTGCGCGCTCGGCCTGGCCACGCCCACAGCGATCATGGCGGGCACTGGCGTGGCGGCCAAGCACGGCATTCTGATCAAGGACGCCGAAGCGCTGGAGATTGCCCATGGCGTCACGGTGGTGGCCTTCGACAAGACCGGCACGCTGACCTCCGGCACGCCGCAAATCGCGCACCTGCAAAGCGCCCATATCGATACCGAGCACGCGCTTCGACTGGCCGGGGCGTTGCAGCAAGGCAGCGAACACCCGCTCGCCAAGGCGGTACTGCAGGCCTGCCGGGAGGCAGATATGACGCTTGTTCCGGTAACAGACAGCCGGGCGTTGGCCGGCCGCGGGATTGCCGGCCAGGTTGGCGGGCAGTCGTTGCAACTGGGTAATCGGCGGCTGCTTGGCGAAAGCGGTGCCAGCGAGCCGGCCGAACTGGCAACTGCCGCGCAAGCCTGGGAAGCCGAGGGGCGCACGTTGTCGTGGCTAATCGAGTGCGACGATCAACCACGGGTGCTGGCGCTCTTCGCCTTTGGCGACACCCTGAAAGACGGAGCCCATGAAGCAATCGCCGAGCTAGGCCGGCGGCACATCGGCAGCCACCTGATCAGCGGTGATAATCAGGGCAGCGCACAGGCCGTCGCCCGCCAGCTTGGCATCGACTCGGTGCACGCTCAGGTGTTGCCTGCGGACAAGGCGCGTATCGTCGACGAATTGAAAGCCAGCGGTGTAGTAGCCATGGTGGGCGATGGCATCAACGATGCCCCGGCTCTCGCAGCAGCGGATGTCGGCATCGCCATGGGCGGTGGCACCGACGTGGCGATGCAGGCGGCCGGCATCACGCTGATGCGCGGCGATCCACGCCTGGTGCCCGCTGCCCTGGACATCGCCCGGCGCACCTACGCGAAAATCCGCCAGAACCTGTTCTGGGCGTTCGTCTATAACTTGGTGGGCATTCCGCTGGCCGCCTTCGGCCTGCTCAACCCGATGCTCGCCGGGGCGGCAATGGCGTTGTCGAGCGTCAGCGTGGTGAGCAATGCATTACTGCTGAAAACCTGGCGCCCCCACCACTCGAGCGAGGAAACACGATGAATATCGGCCAGGCGGCGAAGCACACCGGGCTCAGCGCCAAGATGATCCGCTATTACGAAACCATTGGCCTGTTGCCCAATGCCGGGCGCAGCGAAAGCGGTTATCGCCAGTACGGCGAAAACGACCTGCAGCGTCTGCGCTTTATCCGCCGCGCGCGTGACCTGGGCTTCTCGCTTGCCGAGTCGGGCAAGTTACTGGCCCTGTGGCACGACCGCGAACGCGCCAGCGCCGATGTAAAAGCACTGGCGGTCGAGCATATCGACGCGCTCAATCAGAAGATCGTCGAACTCGAGGCCTTGCGCGATACGCTGCAGAACCTGGTCGATCACTGCCAGGGCAATCAGCGACCCGACTGCCCGATCCTCGAAGACCTGCAGGCCGGCGACAGGAGCTGCTCGCGCGCTCAGGTGCCCAGTGACAAGCGCTGCAGCGCCGCGCAATCAGCGACGAAATGATCGGTCAGCATCGGCCAGGGATTGCTCGGCAGGTTGACCAGCACCGTCGCGGTCCCCGCCGCACGGCCACAGGCCAGGTCGTGGCGGTGATCGCCGACCATTACCATATCCTGCGGCGCCACCTGCCAACGATCCGCGAGGTGCAGCAGGCCACCGGGATCAGGCTTGGGCGGCGCTTCGTCACGGCCAAGAATATCGTCAGGCGCAAAGCAATCATCCACGCCGATGGCCTGCAACGTCAGCAATGCCAGCTCACGCGCGTTGCGGGTAAGAACGCCCAGGCGCACACCACGTGCGCGCAGTGCCCGCACCAGCGCCACGGCACCGGCGGCAGGCCGCGCGGCAATGGCCAACTCCCGCTCGTGTTCGAGCAGCCAGGCATGTTTGGCTCGTGACACCTCCGCCGGCAGCGCGGCCAGGTGATGCAGAATGTCGTCCTCGGGCGGGATGTCCAGCGCCACGCGGATGGCGGCAAAATCATGCACGGCAATGGTCAGCGTGCCGTCCATGTCGAAAACCCAGTGGGTGTAGCGCTGCAGGCTCATCGCCCCTCCAACAACGGCAGAATTCAGGGCGCAGCATACGGCGGCGCCGGAATCATCACCACTGCGGCAAAGCTCACAGCGAGACGCTGCAGCGCTTAACGCCAGTCTTCGCGCAAGCGGATCAGGCCTTCCTGCGCGACCGATGCCACCAGTTGCCCCTGGCGATTGAACACGCTACCGCGGGAAAAGCCCCGGGCGTTGCCGGCCCACGGGCTGTCCATGGCATAAAGCAGCCAGTCGTCCATGCGCAGGTTGCCGTGGAACCAGATGGAATGATCGAGACTGGCGACCTGCATGAACTTCTGCCACACCGACACGCCGTGGGGCAGCATCGAGGTGGTCAGCAGGTTGAAGTCCGATGCGTAACCGAGCAGGTATTTGTGAATGGCCGGCGTATCCGGCAGCTCGCCGTCGGCGCGGAACCATACGTACTTGACCGGCTCGCTCACCTGAGGGGCGAAAGGATTGTCGACAGCCACCGGGCGAATCTCGATGGGCTTGTCGAACAGCACGCGCTCACGCACCCGTGGCGGCAGCGAGTCGGCCACCAGACTGGCCAGCTCGGTTTCCGAACGCAGGCCTTCCGGGCCGGGCACATCGGGCATCTGCCCCTGGTGATGGAGGCCCTCTTCCTGATACTGGAACGAGGCGCTGCAGGTGAAAATCGGCTTGCCCTTCTGCACAGCCGTCACCCGACGGGTGCTGAAGCTGCCGCCGTCGCGCACCCGGTCAACCTGATAGACCACCGGCAAGGTGGCATCGCCCGGGCGCAAAAAGTAGCCATGCAGCGAGTGCACATGGCGATCCGCCTCGACCGTCTGAGTGGCTGCAGACACGCACTGCCCCAATACCTGGCCGCCAAAGAGCTGCCGAAAACCAAGGTCCTGGCTGACGCCACGGAACAGGTTTTCTTCGATGGCCTCCAGGCTCAGCAATGCCACCAACTCTTGCAGGACTTGACTCATACGGCTCTCCACGGCCCCTACCCAGGGCAATACTGCGACACGCGCGGGCTGCGCGGAGGGTGAATGGTAATGCCTTTGCCGGCGGTCAGGAATATTGTCGTGCCCGTGAAGGTGGCAGGCTGAGCCCGCCGCGAGGCTTAGGGCGCAGGAGTAGACCCGGCGCCTGCGGCTCGATCCCATCCACTTCGCTTCTCGTGCATACTGCCCAGGGTTCACCAACCGCCACGATTATATGCCGCTGCCGCTGATCTACCACGATGATTACAGCCCGCCGTTTCCCGACGGCCATCGCTTCCCGATGGAAAAATTCCGCCTGCTGCGTGACCACCTGGTGGAGAGCGGGCTGACGCGGGACGCCGATTTATTGCGCCCTGAAATGTGCCCGTCGGCAATCCTCGCCCTCTGCCACTGCCCGGCCTATATCGAGCGCTACCTGAGCGGCGAACTGAGTCATGAAGACCAGCGCCGCCTCGGTCTACCCTGGAGCCCGGCGCTGGCGCAGCGCACGGTACGCGCCGTCGGTGGCTCGCTGCTTGCCACGGAGAAAGCGCTGCAACATGGCCTGGCCTGCCACTTGGCCGGCGGCACCCATCACGCGCATTACGATTACCCGGCAGGCTTCTGCATCTTCAACGACCTGGCGGTGATCGCCCGCTACCTGCTGGCCAGCGGCAAGGCGCAACGCGTGCTGATCTTCGATTGCGACGTGCACCAGGGCGACGGCACAGCTCGGCTGCTGGCCGGGGTAGATGACGCGATCACCGTATCCCTGCACTGCGAGCAGAACTTCCCGGCGCGCAAGGCCGACAGCGACTGGGATATCCCGCTGCCGCGCGGCATGGGTGACCGCGACTACCTGCAGGTGGTCGATGACAGCCTCAACTACCTGCTGCCGCTGTACCAGCCGGACATTGTGCTCTACGACGCCGGCGTGGACGTGCATCAGGAAGACGCCCTCGGTTACCTGAAGCTGACCGACGCCGGCCTGGCCGCCCGCGATGAAGCCGTGCTGCATCATTGCCTGGGCCGCGACATTCCGGTGGTCGGCGTGATCGGTGGCGGCTATAGCAAAGATCGCTACGCCCTCGCCCGCCGCCACGGCATTTTCCATCACAGCGCCGCGCGGGTATGGCAGCAGCGAGGCCTCGGGTAAACTTCGCTCCTTTGCCCAGCCTGACGCGACCATGACCGATACTTCCAAGCCCATCGCCCATTCGGTCGCCATCATCGGCGGCGGCCCCGCCGGCCTGATGGCTGCCGAGGTGCTGGCGCTCGCCGGCGTGCGGGTCGACCTCTACGATGCCATGCCTTCGGTGGGCCGCAAGTTCCTGCTCGCCGGCGTCGGCGGCATGAACATCACCCACTCCGAGCCTTACCCGGCCTTCGCTGCCCGCTACGCCGAGCGCCAGCCGCAGGTCGACGCGCTGCTGCAAGGCTTCGATGCCGACGCACTGCGCGAGTGGATTCATGGGCTGGGTATCGAGACTTTCGTCGGCACCTCGGGCCGCGTGTTCCCCACCGACATGAAGGCCGCGCCGCTGCTGCGCGCCTGGCTCAAACGCCTGCGCGAAGCCGGCGTGCAGCTGCATAACCGGCACCGCTGGCTGGGCTGGAATGCCGACGGCAGCTTGCGCGTGCACGCCCCTGAGGGCGAACGTGCGGTCCAGGCCGATGCCGTGCTGTTGGCCCTCGGTGGCGGCAGTTGGCCGCGACTGGGTTCCGACGGTAGCTGGGTGGCGCACCTGCAACACGCCGGGATCGCCGTCGCACCGCTGCAGCCAAGCAACTGCGGGTTCGACGTGGCCGCCTGGAGCCCGCTGCTGCGGGAAAAGTTCGCCGGCGCGCCGCTGAAGAACGTCGCCCTTGGCCTGCAAGGCGAAGCATTGCGCCAGGGTGAGTTCGTGCTCACCGCCACAGGCGTCGAAGGCAGCCTGGTGTATGCGCTGTCCGCAGGGATTCGTCAGCGCATCGCCCGTGACGGTCGCTGCGTGGTGCACCTCGATCTGCTGCCGCAGCGCAGCGAAGACGCCCTGGGCCAGGCCCTGAGCAAGCCACGTGGCTCGCACTCCATGGCCAAACACCTGCATCGCCAGGCCGGGCTGGATGGCGCCAAGGCCGCGCTGCTGCGCGAGCTCGCCCCCGCCGAGCACTTCGCCGATCCGCTGCGCCTGGCCGCCTCGATCAAGGCTCTGCCCATCGAGCTGCGTAGACCACGCCCACTGGAAGAAGCGATCAGCAGTGCCGGTGGCGTGCCGTTCGAAGCGCTCGACGAGGCACTGATGCTGACCGCCCTGCCCGGCACGTTCTGCGCGGGCGAAATGCTCGACTGGGAAGCGCCTACCGGTGGCTACCTGCTGACCGCCTGCTTCGCCAGCGGCCGCGTGGCCGGCCAGGGCATCGTCCGCTGGCTGCAATCAACAAACCGATAATCCATGGATAAGGAAACAACCCGCATGCTGACCAGCGTCCAGCTCAAGACTTTCATCCCGGCCAAGGACTATCCACTCAGCCAGGCCTTCTACACGGCCCTGGGCTTCACGCCCGGCTGGCAGTCGGACGAAATGAGCTATTTCAGCAACGGCGAGCACTGCGCGTTCCTGCTGCAGAATTTCTACGTGAAGGAACAGGCGGACAATTTTGTCATGCACCTGCTGGTCGATGACGTCGAAGCCTGGTGGGCCAATGTGCAAAAGGAAAACCTCGCCGAACGCTTCGGCATCCGCACCACCGCCCCCGAAGACCAGCCCTGGGGCGTGCGCGAGTTCATCCTCTTCGACCCGAGCGGCGTGCTCTGGCGTATCGGGCAGGAAATCTGAGGCGGCCCGCTCACCATGGACAGGCGCAATAACCTGACGGCCCAGGCGCTGCTGGACTGTGCCCTGAGCAACCCGGTGAATCGCGCCTTGCTGCACATCCTCGGCACCCTGGACCTCCCCGGCTGCTACCTGACGGCCGGCTGCCTGTACCAGGCGTACTGGAATCGACAGAGCGGGCAGCCGGCTGACTGGGGTATCAACGATTACGATATTTTCTACTTCGATACTGACCTGAGCTGGGAAGCAGAAAATGTTGTGATCGAGCGAGTGGCAGAGGCCTGCAAAGGCCTCACTGCAACTATCGAAGTGAAGAATCAGGCCCGCGTGCATCTGTGGTACGAAAGCAAATTCGGCGCACCCTACCCGCGATTGCGCAAGGCAACCGATGGCATCGACCGTTATCTGGTCAAAGCCACCTGTATCGGTCTCGATGTTCGCAGCGGCGAGCTGTACAGCACCCACGGACTGGACGAGTTGCAAAACGGGGTACTGCGGATCAATCCGCTGAACCTTCAGCCAGCAATGTTTCTACACAAGGCGCAGAGCTACCAGGCACGCTGGCCTTGGCTGAAGATAGAGACATAGTCAGGAGGATCGGAACGTAGCCTGGGTTGAGCGCAGCGATACCCAGGAGCTGTCTCGTAATACACCGCCTAGTTTTCGGGCGAAATCGCTTTTCGAAAGAACACCCGGGCGTAACCCTCTTCAACCGCCCGGCGAGTTTCCCGATACCCCAAGCGCGGGTAAAACTGGATGTTCTCGGTCATCAGTTCGTTGGTGTAGAGCTCGATAGCCGCGCAACCCAGCTCCCGAGCCTGACGTTCGGCGAAGCTCATCAGTTGCCTGCCCAGTCCTTGGCCACGAGCCTGATTGCACACCGCGACGTTCTGCACATGCAGTACATCGCCTTTATGCTCCGGCACTAAAACGCCCCTCACCACACCTTCCGCTTCCAGTACGAACACCCTGCATCGCTCGATGACCTCGCGGTAATCATCAAGCATCGGCGCCGGCTCCTTGCCGATTCGAGGAATGTAGAGGGCGTAGGCTTCGTGAACAATCACGGTAATCGCGTCGACATCCATCTCGCTGGCGCGGCGTATCAGCACTAGCGCCCGCCCTTCGCCTTGCCGCCGAAGCTCGGCACCTTGCGCACGGCCTTGACCGGCGGCGCTGCCGGCTCGTCGGCTTCCATCCAGCGCCCCAGGCTCCCGGACTTGCCGCCGCCGACCACCTTGGGCTTTTTCGGTTTCTTCGGTTTCTTTACTACCTGTCCGCCAGCAAGCGTCTGCGGTACGCGGTGGTCGGGGATGAAATCCGGCTCTTCGACGCGTTGCAGGATCTGCTGGATCAGTGCCTCGATGGCCGACAGCAGTTGCACCTCGTCGGCGCAGACCAGCGACACGGCCTGGCCGGTGGCGCCAGCACGGCCGGTACGCCCGATGCGGTGTACGTAGTCTTCGGCGACGATGGGCAAGTCGAAGTTGACCACCAGCGGCAGGTCATCGATATCCAGGCCGCGGGCGGCCACATCGGTGGCGACCAGCACATCGACTTCGCCGGTCTTGAAGCGCTGCAGCGCGCGCAGGCGAGTGGGCTGTGGCTTGTCACCGTGGATGGCATCGGCCTTGATGCCCGCCGCCAGCAGTTCATGTTCCAGTTCGTCGACGCCCTTGCGGGTCTTCACGAAAACCAGCACCTGCGACCATTTCTTGCTGCGGTACAGGTGCAGGAACAGCTCGGCCTTGCGCTTCTTGTCGACCGGAATCAGCCACTGCTTGACCGACTTGGCAGCCGCGTTGCGTGGGCTGACTTCAATACTCAGCGGATCGCGCAGCATCTCGCCGGCCAAAGTACGGATGGCCTCGGAGAAGGTGGCGGAAAACAGCAAGGTCTGGCGCTTCTTCGGCAGGGCGGCGAACAGGTCGTCCAGTTCGCGGGCAAAGCCCAGGTCGAGCATGCGATCGGCTTCGTCGAGTACCAGCACCTGCAACTGGGAAAACTTCACTGCATTCTGCCGATACAGATCGAGCAACCGGCCGGGGGTGGCGACGAGGACGTCGAGGCCTTTGCGCAGCTTCATCATCTGCGGGTTGATGCTGACGCCGCCGTACACCGCGTAACTACGCAGCGGCAGGAATTGCGAATAGGTCTGCACGCTTTGCTGCACCTGCTCGGCCAGCTCACGGGTCGGCACCAGTATCAGGGCGCGCACCGAGTTGCTGGCGACGGTCGGGCCTTCCATCATCAGGCGCTGCAGGATCGGCAGGGTGAAGGCGGCGGTCTTGCCGGTGCCGGTCTGCGCCGCGGCCATGATGTCGCGGCCCTTGATGATCGGGCCGATGGCCTGGGCCTGTACGGGCGTCGGGGTCTTGTAATCGAGGCCGTCGAGGCAGCGCAGCAGGGGTTCGATCAGGCAGAGGGAAGCGAAGGTCATGGCGGGCAACGTGGTGGGCAATGGAGATGCCGCACAGTTTATCCTGTCCGGGTAGCGCCCGCTCAGCAGTTGCAGCACGGTGAACACATAGCCGCAGCTTGGGTCGAGCGCAGCGACACCCGGAAAATGCAAAACCTGGGTATCGCTTCGCTCAACGCCAGGCTACGTATTTCAGCACGCGGCTTAGAACTCGCCGCGCAGGGTCAGCATGTAGCTGCGCGGGTCGCCGTAGTAATTACCGCGGCGCAGCTCACCCACCGATTTGTAGTACTTCTTGTCGAACAGATTCTTGGCGTCGAGGCCGACGGTCCAGTTCTGGTCGATTTTCCAGGTGGCCAAGGCGTCGTACACCGCGCGACCCGAGTTGCTCACCTCTGGGCCATACGTATCGGTGCTGTAGCCACTTTGCGCGGAAACGGCGCCGCCGACGGTCAGGCGATTGAGCGCACCCGGCAGTTGGTACGTGGTCGAGGCGCGCAGCAGGTGCTTGGGCGTCTGGTAGTCGGTTGGGCCACCGCTGGCCTTGCTGGTCTGGTTGAAGGTGTAGCCGGCGGCTACCTGCCAGCCCGACAACAGCTCGCCACTGGCCTCCAACTCGTAGCCCTTGCTGCGCTGGATTTCGCTATTAAGGTAACAGAAGCCGTCGATATTCGTATCGCAGAGCGCGCCGCTGGGGTCTGCTGCCGCCACGTCATCCTGCTTGATGTAGAACAGCGCGGCGGAGAGGTTCAAGCGCCCCTCATACAGCTCGCCCTTGATACCGGTTTCGTAGTTGACGCCCACGGCGGGGTCCAGCAAAGAGCCCGCGGCGGTGCGGTAATCGCTTTGTGGCTGGAAGATATCGGCATAGCTGGCGTACCACGACCAGTGCTCATCGAGGTCGTAGATGACGCCCACGAAAGGAGTGAACTCATGGTCCTGGCGGTTCCCCGCCTTGGCGCCAGTGCGGGTCTCTTCGGTCTCGTATTCGTACCAGCTCAACCGCCCACCCAGCACCACGCTCAGCGGCTCGCTCAGATAAAGCCGTGTGTTGCCGTAGACCCCATAACGGGTTTCGGTACTGTCATTAACCGCCGTCCAGCCATTGCGCGTCGGCCTGGCCAGCACCTGATGGTTCGGGTTGAACACGTCGATGGCGCCAGCACCAGCAGCGGTGTTGATATTGGCGGTCTTGCTGTACTGCCCTTCACGTGACCAGTTGCCACCGACCATCAGCGTGTGGCGCAGACCGAAGGCTTCGAAGTTGCCCGACAGGTTGCTGTCGATGCCGGTATTGGTCACGTCATCGTTGCGATACAGCGTTCTAAACAGTCGTGAACCGGTATTGGTGGCGGGATTGATTGCGCCTTGCGGCAGTGCCGAACGCTGATCGAAACCGCCTTCGGCACGGGTCAGCGAGGTTTTGCTGGTCCAGTCATCGCTGAGGCGATATTCCAGGTCGGCGAAAACTTCGGTCTGCTCGCTTTCGTGGCGGTTCCAGTCCTGCGCCAGCGACGTGGAGCGCGAGACGTCCAGCGCCTTGCCGTTGCTGTAACGCGGCAGGCCGAAGATCGAATAGCCGGTGGTCACGCTGGTTTGTCGGCGCAGGCCGACGGACAGGGTCGAGTCGTCATTGAGGTCGGCTTCGACGATACCGTAGAACAGCGGCTTGCGGCTGGCCTCACGGTCGTAGAAATACTGACGATCCTCGTAAGCAACCAGGGCGCGGCCGCGCAGGGTGCGGGACTCGTTCAGCGCACCGCTGCCATCGAGGTCCATGCGGTAGAAATCGTTAGAGCCCGCACGGGTGGTCACTGAGAAGTGCGGCTCGGCAGTCGGCCGTTTGCGCACCAGGTTGACCGCGCCGCCCGGGTTGCCATTGCCGACCAACAGGCCGGCGGCGCCGCGCAGAATCTCCACGCGGT
Source organism: Phytopseudomonas seleniipraecipitans (assembly GCF_900102335.1). Taxonomy (GTDB): domain Bacteria; phylum Pseudomonadota; class Gammaproteobacteria; order Pseudomonadales; family Pseudomonadaceae; genus Aquipseudomonas; species Aquipseudomonas seleniipraecipitans. Next base: position 171,307 of record NZ_FNBM01000010.1, on the reverse strand, counting down.
CATAAACGGCGGTGTCCGGGGTCATCCAGCCGGTGGGGCTGTGGATCACGCCGGGCATGCCATCGACCAGGTAGGCGTCGGCGCCCAGTTCGAAACCGCGGGAGTTGTACTGGTGGTCACCAAAATTGCGTGTCTGCAGGGTGATGCCCGGCGCGCTGTAGAGCACCTGATCCAGCGAGGTGAAGTTGCGGTCGTCCATCTGCTTGCGGGTGATCACGCTGACCGACTGCGGCGTCTCGCGCAGCGACTGCGTGCCCTTGCCCAACGTCACCGCGCGGGCGGTGTAGGAGCCGGTGCCTTCGGTGGCGGTGCTCACCAGGTCGCTGCTGATCGTGATGGCCTGCAGATCGAGCGCGGCAGATGGCTGGTTTTCCATGATCAGCCACACATCGCCGCTGCGCTGCACCACCAGGCCGGAACCCGCCAGCGACCGGCTCAAGGCCTCATCGATGGCAAAGGTGCCTTTTAGCGCAGGCGCCGAGCGGCGGGCGACCAGGCGATCATCGACGGCCAGGGTGACGCCAGCCTGGCTGGCCAGTTGCTTGAGTGTCACAGCCAGCGGCTGGGCGGGCAGATCCAGTTCGAGGGGCGCGCCGTACGCGCCCAGCGCCAGCGTCAGGGCGCTCGCGGAGACCAGTGTTTTCAGGGAGGTGCGCAGCATGATGGCTCTCGTGATGATGCTCGGATACCCCTTGACGGAGCAGCCGGCAAAAAGCCCAACCCGTTAGTTGAAAAAAATCAGCGCGGCAGCACCAGCGTGCTGTCGGCACGTTCCTGCACCTGCACACCGGCCAGTTGTGGCAAGACTTGGAGGAAGGCCTCGATATCGGCGACCTGGACCACGGCGGTAATGGTCTGCGCTACCTCGGCGTGCTCGAGATGGAGGGCCTTGGCACGGTAACGCGAGAGACCGGCGACCACTTCACCCAGGTCAGCCTGTTCGAACACCAGGCTGCCATTGCTGAAACCAAAGGCGCCTGCAGCCTTGCGATCGGAGCGTTGCAGTCCGCCCTGCTCGCGGTAAAGGCCGACCTGGTCAGCGCCCAGCTCGAGCTGCTGACCGCCCACCGCCATCGCCACCCGGCCACGGGCTACGGCGACCTGCACGCGACGGTCGAATTTCTCGACCACGAAACGGGTTCCCAACACGCGCACCTGCGCCTCACCGGCATCCACCACGAAGGGGCGTTGCGGGTCATGGCGCACCTCGAAAATGGCCCGGCCGCGCAGCAGCGTCAGGTGGCGCACCTGATCATCGAACAGCACATGCAGGCGCGTGTCGGCATCCATTTGCACCTCGCTGCCGTCGGCCAGTTGCATGCGCCGCAACGCACCAATACCGGTGAACAGCTGCAGCTCCTGGCGCGCGGCATTGCGCGCCAGGAGCCAGGAACCCAGGCCGCCGAGCAGCAAACCACCGAGCATGCCGGTGCGCAGGAAGCGTCGACGCCCAGCGTTCTCCAGGGCACCGGCCAGCGCGCGGGTCTGCTCAGTGCTGGAGAAATCGCCCCACAGGCGCTTGAAACTGTGAAATTCCTGGGCGTTGCGCGGGTCGGCAGCCAGCCAATGGGCGAACACCTGACGCTCGGGATGATCCTCAGGCAGTTCCAGCAGGCGCGCGAACCAGTGCGCGGCCTCACGGCGTCGTGCGCTCATGCGCCGAGCAGCTCGCGGGCCTCGTGCAGATCGAGCAGCGCCCGCACCAAGTGGCGCTCGACCATCGAGGTGCTGATCTGCAGCATGGCAGCGACTTCCACCTGGCGGTGGCCTTCGATGCGCACCAGCCAGAACACTTCCCGGCAACGCGGCGGCAGGCAATCGAGAATGCGCTGCAGCGCGTCGAGGCGCTGCTGCAGATCGGCCAAGTGCTCAGCGGAGGGTACAAAGGCTGCGTCGTCGTCCACCGCCATGCGCGGCTCGGCCCCTGCCTCGGGCAGCGGCTGATAGCGCGAGGCATCGCGGTAATGGTCGACCAACACGGAGTGGGCGATGCGCCGCAGGTAGGCGTTGGGCTGCTCGATGGCGCCGCGCTGGTTGGCCAGAACAAAGCGGATGAATGAATCGTGCAGCACGTCATAGGCGCGTTGCACACAGTGAGTACGCCGACTCAGGCTCAGGAGCAGGTCGGTGTAGGCCCAGCGCAAGTTGATTCCGCCCCACTCCACTCTCTACACCTCGGCCAGATCTCGATGGCGTCAACCATCAGGGGACCGGCAGTATAGAGAGCGCCTCGCCGCTAAGTAAATGAGAATTATTAGTAGCCGTTAACCGCTCAGCTTGCAGCCGCGAGCAAGGCGCGCACCTTGGCAGCGGGCATGCCCTGCAGCAGACGCAGAAAGTCGTGATCGACTGTGCTGCGTCCGTACTGCTCGCGCAGCACACGGCACAGGTGCAGCGTCAGGTTGGCGGCCATTTCTGCATCGGCTAGCGCCCGGTGCGCCTTGCCGGTATCTGGCAGGCGCGCCCAGCGGTTGAGGTTACCGAGCTTGTGGCTGGGGGCACCGGGCAGCAGGCGCCGCGACAGCAGCAGCGAGCAGGCGAACTGCTGCACGCGGCGGCGGCCGATCAGCCCTAGTTCGGCGTCCCAGAACTTCTGATCGAACGAGGCGTTGTGCGCCAGCATCGGGATGTCGCCGACGAAATCAGCCACGGCGTGCATCACCTCCGCGGCGGGCGGCGCGTCGCGCAGCATAGCGTTGCTGATGCCGGTCAGTTGCTCGATGAAGGGCGGCACCCAGGCGCCGCTGTTCATCAGGCTCTGGTAGCGGGCGGTGATCTGCCCGTTCTCGATGATCACCACGCCGATCTCGGTGGCGCGCGCCTGCTGGGCCGACGACATGCCGGTGGTTTCGAAGTCGATGACAGCGATGGGTTTCACGTAAAGCCTCAGTGTTTCAACAACAGATGGCCCTCGATGGGCACATAACGAGTGGCCGCGCGCACCAGTGATTGTGCGGTCAGCCCGGGAACGCCGTAAGCCACGGCCTCGACACCATGACGCTGGCGGATGCGCTCGAGCAGTAGGTCGAAATCGCCGTCGCCAGAGGCCAGCACCACGCTGTCGACATTCGCCGCCGCGTCCATCACGTCGATGGTGATGCCCACGTCCCAGTCGCCCTTGGCCGAGCCGTCACTGCGCTGGATGTAGGGTTTGAGCTTCACGGTGAAGCCGAGGTTGCGCAGAATCTGCTGGAATTGCTGCTGCTTGGGATCGCCACGGTCGATGGCATAGGCGTACGCCTCGACGATCTCGCCGCCGGCGGCCAGCTCATTCCACAACGCCGTGTAGTTGAAGTGACAGCCATAGGCCTGGCGCACGGTGTAGTAGAGATTCTGTACGTCGGCGAACACGGCTATTTTCTTCACCGGACATCCTCACAAGGGCCCGCGCGGGTTGCGCAGTCGGCCAGTATGCCAGCCCGGCGCCCTCCAGGTCGAAAACGGCGGCCGGGTGGCGACAGGCGTGCGCGTGTTCACTGGTGGCAAAACCGGCGCCCTCGTATCATGGCGACCTGTTTTTCTGGCTGCGATCTACCATGAATCCTCTCGACGCCTTGCGTGACGCCTGGTTCTTCTTCCGGCAACACCTGCTGCAGATCGTCCTGTTGTGCCTACCCTTCGTGCTTGCGGAGGCGCTCGTCCGCCAGCAGCTCGACAGCCTGGTCGACGCGGCCAAGCTGCCGCTCTATGACGTGCTGTTGGGGCTGTGCTTCTACCCGCTGTACAGCGCGGCGCTGATTCTGTTCATCGATGCACGCAGCCGTGGCGAGCAACCGGCCAAGGGCGCGCTGATCGCGGCCAGCCTCAGCCTGTGGCCACGTTTCGTACTGCTGGCCGGCATTGGCACTCTGGCGATCATGCTCGGCGCCTCGCTGTTCATCCTGCCGGGGCTGTGGCTGATGGTCCGGCTGGTGTTCTCTGATTACCTGTTGGTGCTGCGCGGGCTGTCGCCGCTGCAGGCCCTGCAGGAAAGCTTGCAGCTGACCCGCGGGCACTTCTGGCCGATCCTCGCCTGCGTGCTGCTGTTAATGGTGCCGACCTGGGGCCTTGGTCTCTGGATCGGTGACAGCGCTGCCGACCCGCTCGGCCGCCTGGCGCTCGACCTGTTGCTCGGCCTTTGCCAGCTGTTCACCACCGTGGTGGTGTTCCGTCTGTTCATGCTGCGCACTGGCGACAACGCCGCGCCGCTGCCGTAACCTGCCGGCCCACCTACGCACCGACCGAGACGATCCCGTGGCAAGAAAATCGCGCAGAGAGCTGGCCAAAGATCGTGGTGACCTCGGCGACCTGCCGATCACGGTCAAGGACGTCGCGCTCAAGGCCGGTGTTTCGCCGATCACCGTGTCGCGGGCGATTCAGCGCCCGGAACTGGTCAGTGACGCCACCCGCACCCACGTGCTGGAAGTGGTGCGCGCCATGGGCTATGTGCCCAACCTGATGGCCGGCGGCCTGGCGACCAGCAAGAGCCGCCTGGTGGCGATCGTGCTGCCGACCATCGCCAACTCGATCTATGCCAGCGTGGTGCAGGCGATCATGGACCGCCTTGCCGAGTCCGGCTATCACGCCCTGGTCGGCCCGAGCGGCTACACCCCCGAGCACGAAGAAGCGCTGCTGGCGGCGATCCTCGGCCGCCGCCCGGACGGCATCGTGCTGACCGGCACCTTCCACACCCAGGCCAGCCGCGAGCGCCTGTCTTCCGCCGGCATTCCGGTGGTCGAGGCCTGGGACCTGAGCGACGATGGCCTGGACATGCAGGTGGGTTTCTCCCACGAGCAGGTCGGCGCCGCCGTGGCCGAGCACTTCTTCGCCCGCGGCTACCGCCGTTGGGCGGTGATCGGCGTCGACGACCCGCGCGCGCAGCGACGCTGCCACGCGGTCATCGAGCGACTGGCCACACTGGGCGTCGACCGCGTGGCCGTGCAAACCCTGCCCCTGCCCGCCACCTGGGAGGTCGGCCGCAAAGGCCTGGCCAATCTACTGGAGAGCGGCGAGCGCCCCGACTTCATCTTCTGCAGCTCGGATACTGTCGCCCTCGGCGTGCTCGCCGAAGCGGCCACCCGCGGGCTGAACATACCGGGCGACATCGCCGTGCTGGGCTTCGGCGACACCCTCAACGGCCAGTTCGCCAACCCGGCCCTGTCCACCGTCAGCGTCAATGCCACGGAAATGGGCAACCAGGTCGCCGAAGCCTTGCTGCGCCGTTTCGACGGCCAGCGCGCCGAACCAAGCCTGGATACCGGCTTCGCGATCATCGAGCGCAGCAGCACGGCCTGAACGGAAGTCGGCTGCCCGTAGCCTGGGCTAGGGTGAGCTGGTCTGGGCTGGGCTGGGCTGGGCGCCGCGATACGCGGGAGCAGGCAAGCTGGGTATCAAATAAAGCCACGCATAGAAAACGACCCACGCTCCCCGCGTAGGAGATTCCATGTCAGCGAGGCCCTATGCCTGAGGTCGTTTCCGAATCAGATTCACGCCATGATCGCCATCAGCCGGGGGCTCTTCAAACTCCCCAATCGCTCCAAATGCATCTTCTAAAACCGCCAACCTGCAAATTCCGCACTTGAATGATAACGCTATCTGTTTATGATGATAACGTTATCTTTTCGACTATACCGCTGCCCGGCAGGGCAGCCAGACCATCCGCAACGCCGACGTCGGCAACAGGAGTCAAGCGATGAACAATAACAACACTCATACAGGCACCCCGGTCATCACCTCACTAGAGGTCATCCCTGTTGCCGGCCACGACAGCATGCTGCTCAACCTGAGCGGTGGGCATGCGCCCTTCTTCACCCGCAACCTGCTGATCCTGCGTGACAACGCCGGCCATGTCGGCGTGGGCGAAGTGCCCGGCGGCGAAGCCATTCGCCAGACCCTGGAAGACGCGCGCGAGTTGCTTCTCGGCCAATCCATCGGCCAGTACCAGAAACTCCTCGGCCAAGTGCGCCAGGCGTTCGCCGACCGTGATTCTGCCGGTCGGGGCCTGCAGACCTTCGACCTGCGCATCACCATCCATGCCGTGACCGCCGTGGAAGCCGCCCTGCTCGACCTGCTCGGCCAGCACCTGGACGTACCGGTCGCCGCCCTGCTTGGCGAAGGCCAACAGCGTGATGCCGTGGAAATGCTCGGCTACCTCTTCTATATCGGCGACCGCACGAAAACCGACCTGCCCTATCGCCAAGAAGCCGATGCCGATAACGCCTGGTTCCGTGTACGCAACGAAGAAGCGCTGGATGCTCAAGGTGTGGTGCGCCTCGCCGAAGCGGCTTACGAGCGCTATGGCTTCAAGGACTTCAAACTCAAGGGCGGCGTGCTGCGCGGCGACGAGGAAATCGAAGCGGTCACCGCGCTGGCCGAACGCTTCCCGGATGCGCGCATCACCCTCGACCCCAACGGCGCCTGGTCGCTGCAGGAGGCCATCCGTCTGTGCCGTGACCAGCACCATGTGCTCGCCTATGCCGAAGACCCGTGCGGCGCCGAGAACGGCTACTCCGGCCGCGAGGTAATGGCTGAATTCCGTCGTGCCACGGGCCTGCCGACCGCCACCAACATGATCGCCACCGACTGGCGCCAGATGGGCCATGCGATCCAGCTGCAATCGGTCGACATTCCCCTCGCCGACCCGCACTTCTGGACCATGCAGGGCTCGGTGCGTGTGGCGCAGATGTGCAACGACTGGGGCCTGACCTGGGGCTCGCACTCGAACAACCACTTCGACGTATCGCTGGCCATGTTCACCCACGTGGCTGCCGCCGCGCCGGGCAAGATCACCGCGATCGACACCCACTGGATCTGGCAGGACGGCCAGCGCCTGACCAAGGAGCCGTTCCGTATCGAAGGGGGTCTGGTCAAGGTGCCGCAGAAGCCGGGCCTCGGCGTGGAACTGGACATGGACGCCGTGGCCAAGGCCCACGAATGCTACAAGGGCATGGGCCTGGGCGCGCGCAACGACGCCGTGGCCATGCAGTACCTGATCAGCGGCTGGACCTTCGATAACAAGAAGCCCTGCCTGGTGCGCTGAGTACTGTCGAGAGCAACCTCTGGCCCGCAAGCCTGGAGTGAGTCAGCGGTACCCGGGAACTCGCCATCCTGGGTATCGCTGCGCTCAACCGCAGGCTCCGGTTCGGTAGCCGTGCCGGCCACGCGGTAAGGACCTCGGCAAAACCCCGGCCGCCCAGGCTAAGCGATTGTTGTTATTTCCGCGGTTTGGCCCGCGCCGTCGGTTCGGCGATCAGCGGGTCGTCGGGCCAGTAGTGTTTCGGGTATCGCCCCTTCAAATCCTTTTTCACCTCGGCATAGGTGGTGCGCCAGAAATTAGCCAGGTCCTGGGTCACCTGCACCGGCCGACGGGCTGGCGACAGCAGGTGCAATAAGACCTGCTGCCGGCCATTGGCGATGCGCGGTGTCTCGGCCAGGCCGAACAGCTCCTGCAGGCGCACCGCCAACACGGGTGGGTGTTCGCTGTAATCCAGACTGATACGCGAACCGGAGGGCACCGGCAGGCTGCGCGGAGCCCACTCGTCGAGACGCTGTGGCAGCGGCCAGGGCAGCAGGGTTTGCAGCATCGATGGCAGGTCGAGGTTGCCGAAATGGCTCAGCCGCGTGACCTTGCCCAAGTAGGGCGCCAGCCAGGTATCCAGACTGGTCAGCAGTGCCGCATCCGAGACATCCGGCCATTCGCTCTTGCCTTGTTGCATATCCAAGCCACGCAGCAACATCACCCGCGCCTGCCACTGGCGCAGCTCGGGCGTCCATGGCAACAACACCAACCCCTTGCGCCGCACCAGATTGACCAGTGCAGCAACCCGCGCCTCGGCGCTCAAGCCCGCCAGCGCTTCGCTGGACACCACCAGGTCGCCCACCTTGCGCTGCCGCTCGGCACGCAGCACGCCCTCGCGCTCATCCCATTCGAGCAGGTCCTGGCTGGTCACCTGTTCAGCCAACACGGAATCGAACAGCGCCGGGTCCAAGTCAGCGGCCAGGTAGATGCGCTCCTCGCGCTGGCCCTGACGGCTGCCCAGGTCGGCGACCACCAGCCAGGCGTGCTTCATCAGCGCATCGGCTTCGTTGAACAGCGCCGCACGGCCATTGGCCAGGCGATATTCGGCGCCGCCGTCTCGCCGCTGCCGGCCGATACGATCCGGATAGGCGAACGCCAGCAGCGCACCGAGCCAACGGCTGTGCTCCGGATCGCTGACTGCCTCGCTAGCCGGCACACGGCGCAGGTAGCCCTGAAACTGCCGCGCCAGTTGCCGGGCTCGTTGCACGCCCCCCTGAGCGCCCCTCGCGGCTCGGCTCTCCCCGGAAAGCAAGGCCAGACGGCTGTGCAAGTCCGCACCGGCGCCGCGCGAGATATCGCGCTCGCCCAACAGCGCCGCCAAGCTGCAGGCCAACTCGCCCAGGCCAAGGGCCTGCCCGCGCAATAGCAGATGGGCGATACGCGGATGCGCCGGCAGCTCGGCCATGGCCTGGCCGTGCGCGGTGATCACGCCCCGCGCGTCGAGTGCGCCGAGGCGCTGCAGCAGGTCGCGGGCCTGGGCATAAGCGGCAGCAGGCGGTGGGTCGAGCCACACCAATTCCTCCACCTCGACGCCCCAGCGCGCCAGCTGCAGCGCAAGCCCCGCCAGATCGGCCTGAAGAATCTCCGCCGAGGAATAGGCGGGCAACTGCTCATGCTGCGCCTGCGACCACAACCGGTAGCACGCGCCTGGCTGCAGGCGCCCGGCACGGCCGGCACGCTGCGTGGCCGACGCCCGGGAAATGCGCTGGGTATCCAGGCGGGTCATGCCGCTGCCCGGATCGAAACGCGGCACCCGCGCCAGACCAGCATCGATCACCACGCGCACGCCGTCGATGGTCAGGCTGGTCTCAGCGATATTGGTCGCCAACACCACTTTGCGCAGCCCCGCCGGTGCCGGCTCGATGGCCGCGCGCTGGGCCGACAATTCCAGCTCACCATGCAACGGGCAGACGCGCACATCGGATCGGCCTGCCAGCGCCTCACCCAATTGCTCGGCCACCCGGCGAATCTCTGCCTGGCCTGGCAAAAACACCAACAGGCTGCCCGGCTCATCGGCCAGCGCCTGCAACACCGTTTGCAATACCTTCGGCTCTAGCCACTCGCCCGCCTGCCAGGGCGCGCCCCAACGGGTCTCCACCGGGAACATGCGCCCTTCGCTGCGCAGCACCGGCGCACCATCAAGCAGCCCGGCCAAACGTTCACCTTCCAGCGTCGCCGACATCAGCAACACCTTGAGCGGCGCCTCGCCACTCTCAGCGCCGCGGAACATCGCTCGGCCATTGAGGGTCAGCGCCAGGGCCAGATCGGCGTCGAGGCTGCGCTCATGAAATTCGTCGAAGATGACCAGCCCTACACCTTCCAGCGCGGGATCATCCTGCAGGCGACGGGCAAGGATGCCTTCGGTCACCACCTCGATTCGCGTGCGCGGGCCGACCTTGCTGTCCAGGCGGATGCGATACCCCACGGTCTCGCCGACTGTCTCGCCCAACTCGCTGGCCAGCCGCTCGGCCGCTGCGCGTGCAGCCAGCCGGCGAGGTTCGAGCATGATGATGCGCTGCCCGGCCAGCCACGGCTGGTCGAGCACCGCCAGCGGCACGCGAGTTGTCTTGCCGGCACCGGGCGGCGCTTCGAGCGCCACTTCATGGCGGCTGGCCAACGCGCGACACAGATCAGGTAACAGGGAATCGATCGGCAGGGTATTCATCAAGGCTCCATCATCAGCCGGCGATTATACGGCGAACCGTCTCTCGGCTTCGCCGGTCAGATGGCATCGAACGCTGCGTATTCGCAGCGCCACAGCAGCTTTGCAATCCACGCCTTGCTATAGTGGCGTCCACTTTTTCTGGAGGTGCTCGATGCGCACGAAATCCCGCGTTATCGGCGGCGTTCTCGCCGTCACATTGGTCACTCAGCTCACTGCCTGCGGCACCCTCTTCTACCCTGATCGCCGCGGTCAGATCGAAGGCCGTGTCGACCCGCTGATCCTCGGCCTCAACGCAATCGGCATTCTGTTCTATGTGATCCCCGGCCTGATCGCGTTCGGCGTCGACTTCGCCACGGGCGCGATCTACCTGCCAGGCGGCCTCAGCGCGCAGGTCAACCCCGACTCCCTGCAGGACGTGGTCGGCGCCGACGGCAAGATCGACACCGCCAAGCTCAAGGCGCTGATCGAAACCCAGACCGGCCACAGCCTGCCGCTCGACGATCCGCGCCTGATCCAACACAGCGGCAGCAGCGAGCAACTAGCAGCCTACGGCCTGCGTCCAGCAGCCTGAGAACAGGCCGACGCCCAGCTACGCGTCGGCCCGCTGCGTTATCAACGGCTCGTAAAGTTCTTCTTCAGCGGTAAGGTCGCCCTGTGCCCTGCGCCGCTTTCTTGCCTGTTTTTGCGGGGCCGCCCAGGCCTCGCAGACCTTCAATTCGCGTTCTGCATACTTTTCGACAGCCGCACATGGATAACCCATGACCCTCAATCGCCAGCACGCCCGCCTGATGCGCCAAGCCACCGCCGCCGCACTCTGCGTGGCGCTGACCCTGGTGCTGTGCAAGGCAATCGCCTGGTGGGCCAGCGGTTCGGTAAGCCTGCTCGCTGGCCTGACCGACTCGCTGCTCGACAGCGCCGCCTCACTGCTCAACCTGATCGCCGTGAACATCGCTCTGCGGCCTGCCGATGACGATCACCGTTACGGCCACGGCAAAGCTGAAGCCCTCGCCGGGCTGGGCCAGGCGCTGTTTATCGGCGCCAGTGCAATACTCGTCGCGGTACAAGGCTTTGATCGTTTGCGCCATCCGGAACCGCTCAACGCGCAGGCGTTGGGTATCGCAGTCATGCTGTTGTCCATGATCCTCACCGTCGCGCTGCTGCTGTTTCAGCGCCACGTGGTGCGCCAGACCGGCTCCACCGCCATCCACGCCGACTCACTCCACTACCGCTCCGATCTGCTGCTTAACGGCGGCATTCTTCTCGCCCTGCTCCTTGCCTACTTCGGCTGGCAACAGGGCGATGCGCTGTTTGCCATCGCAATCGCCGGCTACATTCTGTGGAGCGCGTTCAGTATCGCCCGGCAGTCGGTTGGCGTGCTGATGGACCAGGAGCTCGCTCCCGAAGTCAGCACGCGCATGGCCGAGCTGGCCTGCACCGTGCCAGGTGTACTCGGCATCCACGACCTGCGCACACGCCTGTCTGGCACCCGCTGGTTCGTGCAACTGCATGTCGACCTGCCGGGCAACCTCAGCCTCACCGAGGCCCATGCGCTGTGCGAACGCGTGGAGGACGCCATTCGCGGCGAATTCGACCAGGCCGAGGTACTTGTGCATGCAGATCCTGCGGACAGCCCTGCACCAAGTTGATGCAGGCGATGCGCCAGCAGAAAAACACTGAACCGCCGTTGCGTAAGGCCAGTCAGGTTCTGTAAGCCCAAATGATTTGGGTGGGTCGCTCCCGGCTCTCCTCACCCTCAACCAGGGCGGCACCGGGAACCTATTCGTGATGAGAGGATTACCACATGAAGCGCGTATCCATGTTCGTCATTGCCGCCGTACTGGCCGCACCAGCCTTCGCAGCCGATGACCTGTGCACCGTCAACCTGCAGAAACTCGACAACCGCGTGGCGACTGAAACCACCATCGCCGATCCGCTGAAAAGTCAGGTTGAAGAAGCCAAGCAGCAAGCCCTGCAGGCCCAAGCCGCCGGCGATCTCAAAACCTGCGGCACCCATGCCGAGCGCGCCCTGCAACTGCTCGACGCCCCAGGCGACGATGGCAGCGGCACCACTCGCTAAGGCATACGCCGGCTGATCCGCGCAGTGCACGCCTTGGTCGACTCTCCAGCGGCTTTGGCGTACACTACGTGTCTAGCAAGTTTCGGGGCCGATTAGGATTCGACGCCGGTAGCGAAGCTCGAGGTGCATGCCGACTTGGTAACAGAAGTCGTAAATCCACTGTTGCAACTTTCTATAGTTGCCAATGACGAAAACTACGAGGGCTACGCTCTCGCTGCGTAAGCGGCGCGACTAGTCCTTCTGGTAGCTTCGGCTCCAGCGATCACTAGGGGATGCCTGTAAACCCGAAGTGATTGTCATGCAGAACAGGATCGCCGCGTAGTACGTTGTGGACGAAGCGGCTAAAACTCACACAACTCGTCCAAAGCACCCTGCCCGTCGGGCGGCTGAGGATTAACTTAATAGACACGGCTAAGCATGTAGTACCGACAGTGGAGAACTGGCGGACGGGGGTTCAAATCCCCCCGGCTCCACCAAATCGAAACACCCTAAGCCCCTGATTATCCTAGTGATTTTCGGGGGCTTTTGGTTTCTGGCGTTTGTCAGTGTCCCGAAAGTGTCACAGTAAGGCCAGGGTCACCAATAGTCTGGCTTCACGATGGCCGGCTTCCTGACAAGAGGAACCTTCACCGGCAGCTGACAAACCGACAGCTCGTCATCAGTGATGTATGTGCGCAACCAGTCCACATGTTTCTTCAGCGAACCTGGGGGATTGCGTACAAGCTCTTTGTCTTCTAAGCGGTGAGGTAGAATCACGCCTAACCGAATATTCGGAAAGTCTTGGCGAATTGCAGCCAGGGCAGGTCCAAGGTCGGTGTCGCCTGAAACAAGCACGATTTGCTCAATTTTGAGCTGATCGGAACGACATGCAGTGCGGTACATTCCCAAGGCGATGTTGACGTCCGTCTCTTTCTCCTCAAGCTGCCAAATTGCTACCTGATTCCTGCGAGAGGCTTCCTGCCCTTCCATGTAACGAGGTGCGTAACCCCTTGCAAGGCGGTGACGACCCTGGGTCACGGAAACACCCTTGGCCTGCAAAGCCCGAATGTAACGGTGCTGTGCATCATTAGAAGCCTGACCATGAGTGGCAAGCCGGGCAATGACGGGAGACGTGAAATAGTCTACGGACACCGTCGCAGATGCTGGATCCTGGATGTGGAGAACGGCGCGGCCAGCTTGATCGATGTGCTCAACGCCGACGAGACGCTGTTGCAAGCCTCGGATGCCAGGGCAAATGCCGAGACCGAATCGACGCGCGCAGCGATTGCCGCGTTCCGGGCTCTGGGCGGCGGCTGGCAACCTGAGCATCGATCAGTCGCCGAGCGCTGATACCTAGTGTTAGCGTCCACTTAACTTGGCGGCTCACTTGGTTAAACAGCGGTCGTCAGAAAGCTGCAACGGGCTAAGTAAACCGGTTGAATCCGAACTTATGCCCGCGGGGCCCTTGGACTGGAACAGCTCAGTCAATGCTTCGCCTCGCAGATGGGCTAGTTCTGCACAACGGCGGTCACGCGGACGTACCAGCGGCACGGCCAGTTCACGTTGCAGGCGGCTCGGCGTGCCGCCGAGAATCAGCACACGGTCGCTGAGGTAGAAGGCTTCGTCGAGGTCGTGGGTAACCAGAAGTACGGCGACCTCGTAGCGTGCCGCCAGGTCCACCACCAGATCCTGCAGTTTCATGCGGGTGAAGGCGTCCACCGCACTGAAGGGTTCGTCGAGCAACAGCACTTGCGGTTTTCCGTACAGGGCGCGGGCGATGGCTACTCGCTGGGCCTGGCCGCCAGAAAGGTGCTTGGGCAGCGCAGCGCCGCGCCCTTGCAGGCCAACGTCGCGCAGCAACTGTTCCACCCATGAGCCGTCAGCCCCCCGGCCATCAGCGAAACCCACGTTCTGCGCCACACTGAGCCAGGGCATCAGCCTGGGCTCCTGAAACACCACACCGCGGCCACCGGCGAACGTGAGCAGCGGGTCGAGTTGCAGCCCACCGTGGTAGTCCTGATCCAGCCCGGCGGCGATGCGCAGCAAAGTGCTCTTGCCGCAGCCGGAGGGGCCAAGCAGGCCCACCACTTCCCCTGCAGCCAGGCTCAGGCTGACGTCTTCGAGCACGCGCACGTCGGCAAAAGCCTTGTGGATATTCTGCAGTTTCAATAGCGCACTCATGCTCCGTCCTCCCCACCTTGGTAGCTGTCGCGCCAGCGCAAGGCACGGGTTTCCCACGCTTTGAGCAGGCTGTCGCTGAGCTTGCCGAGTAGCGCCAGCAGCAGAATAGTGGCGATCACCAAATCGGGACGCGAAGTTTCCCGGCCATCACTGAGCAGGTAACCGAGGCCACGCGTGGCGGCAATCAGTTCGGCTGCGACGAGGAACATCCAACTCAGGCTGAGCGCGCCCCGCAGGCCGGTGAACAGGTTCGGCAGCGCGGCGGGCAGAAGGATGCGGCGCACCAGCGCCAGCGGCGATAGGCCATAGAGCCGGCCCACTTCCACCAGCTTGCGATCGATGTTGCGAATACCGGCGAGCAGCGCCAGGTACACCGGGAAGAACGCGCCGAGGGCGATCAGCACGATCTTTGGCGTTTCGTCGATACCCAGCCAGAGCAACAGCAACGGTACCCAAGCCAGGCTGGGGATGGCTCGCAATGCCTGGAAAGTCGGCTCTAGATAGGCCTCAGCGCGACGACTGAGCCCCACCCAGGTGCCGATTACGAGAGCCAGCACGGCACCAATGGTAAAGCCGGCGCCCACCCGTGCCAGGCTGGCGCTGAGGTGGCGCCATAGCTCGCCGCTCTGCGCCAGCCCGTAGAGCGTTTGCGCCACTTGGCTCGGCGCGGGCATCTGGTGCGCGGGCAAAACGCCGCTGCGCACCAACGTTTCCAGCAGGGCCAGGAGCAGGAGGGGCACTACCCAACCGCGCAGGTCGGTCAGCATCGGCCGCCAGCCTGGGAGCCGTTCAGCCCAGCGAACGATGACAAGGTTGAGCGCACTCATCGATCAGTTCCTCGCCTTCGCAACGGCAGGGCCGATCACCTGGGCGGCCAATTGCGGCTGGATAAGTTGGTCGACTACCTGAGCCACGTCGGTGCCCGGACGTACCAGTTGCTCGTCGAGCAGGATAGGCGCGGCGGCCTTCAGCGCCTTGATGTGCTCGGCGCCAGGCTGCGGATTGCTGAAGTCGGTGCGCGACAGTTGCAGTTTGGCCACTTCCAGCGGCAGCTTGGCTTCGTCGGCGAGCAATTGGGCCAGGGCATCGGGGTTGGCGATGGCCCACTGGCGCGCCTGCTCATAGGCAGCGATCACCTGCTTGATCAGCTCGGGCTGCTGCCTGGCGAACGTTTCGGTGACGCTGAGTACGCTGTAGCTGTTGAAGTCGCGGTTGCGGTACAGCAGGCGCGAACCGGCTTGCAGCTCACTGGACGCCATTAGCGGGTCGAGCCCGGCCCAGGCCTGCACGTCGCCGCGCTCCAGGGCGACGCGGCCGTCGGGGTGTTGCAGGTGGACGATTTCCACGTCGTTTTTATCCAACCCGGCCTTTTGCAGGCTTTGCAGAAGGAACAGGAACGGGTCAGTTCCCTTGGTGGCTGCGACCTTCTTGCCCTTTAGGTCGGCCAGCGACTGGATAGGCGAGTCCTTGGGCACCACCAGTGCCGTCCACTCCGGGCGGCTGGCAACGTAAACGGTGTTAATCGGCGCGCCGTTGGCGCGGCTGAGCACGGCAGCGAGGCCAGCAGTGGACGCGAAATCGGTGCTGCCACCATTGAGGTATTCCAGCGAACGATTGCTGCCCTGGCTGAACACCCATTTGACGCCGATGCCCTGCGGCGCGAGAGCTTTTTCCAGCAGGCCCTGTTGTTTGAGCACCAAACTGGTGGGGGCGTAGTAGGCGTAGTCCAGGCGGATTTCTTTCGGTGGTGCGGCGTGTACGGCGGCCGGTAGCCAGGCAGCGAACAGGGCTGCAAGGCCAACACGCAAGGCGTTCTTGGTCATGGTCATCTCCTCATTTGGATGAAGTTCCTTCCGGCCCGTTGGCGGGCCGGTCAGGAGATGTCAGTGGGGCTAGTACCTGCTCAAAGGATGGTGAGACAGAGCAATGCAAGGCAAAACGCAGCGCGGACGGGTCGGAGTCGTGGGCGACTGTAGTGTTGTATATGTGTCTGACTCGCTTCGCTCCCCCTTCGGGGCGGCACTGGCGTGCGTTAGCCGCAAGCGGCTTTCCAAGCGTTTTAACGCAGCATTGCTTACGCCCAGCAGACCTTGAGCAGATTCGTTGCTTTAAATAAGGGTCAGTGTGTAGCTCAAGATCAGGCGGTTCTCGTCGGCGTCGGTGGCGACATTGCCGCGCTGGGTCGCGTTGCGCCAGGACGCACCGAGGCCTTTGAGCGGTCCGTCCTGCAAGGTGTAGTCGAGACGAAAATCGCGTTCCCATTCTTTCAAATCACCGCTGACAGAGTCGACGTTATCGCCCTTGAGGTAGGCAACGCTGGCTTTCAGACCAGGCACGCCAAGATTGGCGAAGTCGTAGCCGTACTCGGCCACCCAGGTGCGCTCGCCAGCGTTCTGGAACTTGCCGATCTGCCGGTCGGTGATCAGGTAGGAGGAGGAACCGCCGCCCTGGTTGAGGAAGGGGAATGCGCTATCGCCGTCAACCTGCTGGTAGCCAAGGCTGGCGAAGTGGCTGCCCAGGGTATAGGTGAACAACGCGCTCCACGTCTGGTTGTCGACCTCACCTGTGCTGCTGTCGCCGGCACGCCAGTAGCCGGCGCTGCGGTAGCCTTCGGCACGGCCGGAGGCGCTGCCGTTCTTGCCGTCGGAACCGCTGTTGAAATAGCGCAGGTCGGTCTTCAGCGAACCTGGGCCGATGGCCCAGTTGTGCACCAATCCAAGGAAGTGCTGTTTGTAGAAATCTTCCAGGTTGCCGTAGTAATACTGCAGCGTCAGATCACTGGTCAGCTTGTAGTCGCCACCGGCAAAGTAGAACGTGTTGGTATCAGCGTCGCCCGCGGCCCCGGCGATGCGCAGGGCAATGTCGTCGGTGGAACTGCGGGTCTTGGTGCTTTCCAGCTGGCCGGCGGTCAGAGTCAGGCCGTCAATCTCGTTGGCGATGATCTGCCCGCCTTCGAAGGTCTGCGGCAGCAGCCGTCCATCGTTGAACGTCACCACAGGCAGCTTCGGCAGCAGAGTGCCGATGCGCGCCTCGGTCTTGGACAGACGCACCTTGGCGGTCACGCCGGCCTTGCTGTAGTCGTCCACGGCACTGCCGTCCCGCTCCAGCGGAAACAGTTGGCCGGGAGTGCGATCACGGCCGGTCTTGCCGGCAGTGCCGCCAGAATCCAGCTTCACGCCTAGCAGGCCGATGGCGTCGAGGCCAAAACCGACTGTGCCCTCGGTGAAACCGGAGTTGTAGTTGAAGATGAACCCCTGCCCCCACTCCTGCGCCTCGCCATTATTGTTGACGGTGTTCAGGGTATTCACGTCGTAATAGAAATTACGCAGGCCAAGGCTGGCCTTGCTGTCTTTGATGAAACCGGCGGCGGTCGCTTCGGTGGCAAGTGCGGCCAGAGCGACGGCAAGCGCCAGATTAGACTTGTTCATGCGTGATGCTCCACGTGCTGTATGTGCTATTCGGGTTGGCAGTGCACAGGGGCTCGGCAGGACAGCGTCTTGGCGCAGGTCGCGGCGGATTGGCATGAGAGCCCCTGATTCGGGCCCGATGCGGTGATCCGCTGTCGGCTGACGACTAATCTACGAGGTGATGATTAATTCATAAAAAGAATTATTAATTACCTTGTAGTAACTAAATTGCATATAGGAGAAGCGCCACCGGTGGTCATAACCTAATTCCTAAAAATTATTTATCAGGCTCGTTTTACATCGCTTAGCTTGTCGCTACCGGATCACCGGACTTCCCGTTCAACACTAGAAGTACGTGTGAGCCGCCACTGGCCGGCACGTGTTCGCAGCGAGAGCCGCCATGTCCAAGAAAAACTCCACCAGCAGCAAGCTGATTGCCATTTCCATAGCCGTTGGCCTACTTGCTACACCGCTGGCCCATGCCACCGAGCAACTACGCATTGGTTATCAGAAGTCCTCAACGCTGATCAGCCTGCTGAAGAGCCAGGGCACCCTCGATAAAGCGCTGGCCGATCAGGATATTCAGGTCAGCTGGCACGAATTCCCGAATGGCCAGCCTCTGCTGGAGGCCCTCAATGTCGGCAATATTGACCTGTCCGCGGATGTCGCCGACACCGTGCCGGTGTTCGCCCAGGCAGCCGGCGCCGATCTTGCCTACTTCGCCCAGGAAGCACCCTCCCCCAGCGCCCAAGCAATCATCGTGCGCAAAGACTCACAGATCAAAACCCTCGCCGACCTCAAAGGTAAAAAGATTGCCGTGACCAAGGCAGCCGGCGTGCATTACCTATTGATCGCCGCACTGCAGCAGGCTGGCCTGAAGTTCAGCGATATCGAAACGGCCTATCTGACGCCAGCCGATGGCCGCGCCGCCTTCGAGAACAACAGGGTCGATGCCTGGATTACCTGGGAGCCGTTCCTCAGTGGTGCCGAGCAACAACTACCTACCCGCATCCTCGCCGACGGCAAAGGCCTGGCCAGCTACCAGCGCTATTACCTGACGAGCGCGACGTTCGCCGAAAGTCATCCGCAGGTATTGCAGACCGTGCTCACCGAACTGGTGAAAACCGGCGACTGGTTGCGTGCCAACCCGCGCCAGGCCGCTGAGATTCTCAGCCCATTGTGGGGCAACCTTGATCCGGCCATCGTCGAGCAGGCCAATGCCAAGCGCAGCTACGAGGTACGACTGGTGCAACCGAACAGCCTCTCTGAACAACAGAAAATTGCAGATGCCTTCTTTGCTGCCCATCTGCTTCCCACGTCGGTGAATGCACGCGACGCCAGCGTCTGGAGCCCACAATGACCGCCGAAGCGCGCGTGCATGCCAACCTGCGCGACGATCCACTATTCGCCGCGCACCTCTTCCCTGCAGACTTCGGTAGACGAACGACCAAGATCGAGCGCCTGGCCCGGCGACTGGCAGCCAGTGTCGTGGAACGTGATCGAGCAGGCGGCAGTGCACAGGCAGAGCGCGAGTTGCTGCGTGAGAGCGGCTTGCTGACCTTGGCCGTACCGCAGCAATACGGCGGCCAGGAAGTGGCCTGGCCAGAGATCTATCGCATCGTGCGTTACCTGGCGGCGGCGGACAGCTCCCTGGCTCACCTGTTCGCCTTTCAGCACCTGCAGGTTGCGACCATCCTGTTGTTCGGTAACCCCGACCAGCAACGCCACTGGCTGTCTCGTACGGTGCAGGAGCGCTGGTTCTGGGGCAACGCCACCAACGGCAGAGATACCGGCCTGACGCTCAGCACCCGCGAGGAACATCACGAGCTTAACGGCAGCAAGTCGTTCTGTTCCGGTGCGCTCGGCGCTGATGCGCTGGTAATCAGCGCGCCGCGCGGAAAGAGCGCGGAGGATCGGGTGTTCATTGTCCTGCCTAGCCAGCGCGATGGTCTGGCGGTGAACAGTGACTGGGACGGCTTCGGCCAGCGCCAGACTGACAGTGGCACGGTGCAGTTCGAGCAGGTATTCGTCGACAACAGCGAGCTGCTCGGTCCGGTCGGCCCTAGCCCGCGCACCACCCTGCGCGCCTGCCTGTCGCAACTGATCCTCACCCAGCTCTACCTGGGCAACGCCCAAGGCGCGTTAGACGCAGCCTTGCGCTACACCCGCGAGCACAGCCGTGCCTGGCCGGCCTCGGGTGTGGCACAAGCCAGTGATGACCCATTTATTCAACAACGCTATGGCGAGCTGTGGCTGCGCTATCGCAGCGCTGTGCCTTTAGCCGAAGACGCCGCCCGGCGGCTACAGGCTGCATGGGAGAAGCCCGCGCTGACGGCTGCCGAACGCGCCGAAGTGGCGCTGGCCATCAGCGAGGCCAAGGTCGTGGCCGTGCGCGCCGCGCTGGATATCACCAGCCAGATCTTCGAAACCATGGGCGCCCGCGCGACCAGCTCACGCTACGGCTTTGACCGTTTCTGGCGCAACGTGCGGGTACACAGCCTGCACGACCCCATCGATTACAAGGTACGTGATCTGGGGCAATGGCTGCTCAACGGCCAAGGCCCGCAGCCGTCGTTATACGGCTGACGGGAAGGAAAAACCGCTGGTATCTAGGACAAGACGGTGCTTACCCGGCAAAAGATTAGCTCGCCTGAAAATACCCGCCCTGAGAGACGTGCCGTCGAAATGATGACCCTCGTCGACGCCCGCTTACTGCAAAACACACCGCGGGCGTACATCAGATCAGCACTCATTGTCTGATAGAGAACCTGAGAGACTCAGAAGTACGCATCCCTGAGCGCGAGGAACGCCGCCCAGGACAGCAGTCTGGCTGACCCGACCCGCCGAGACATCGGTAGCGCAAGGCTACATGAGCTGAATAGGCGTGCCTTTATAGAGGCTCTCTGGATTCAACCCGCTGTATTTTCCGCAGCGGTATCGGACGCGTGGGTACGCTCCTGCGGCTTTGACTGTGCACGCCGTGCCTTCCCCCGCTGCTGCCTGGCCTGCTGCTTGGCACGCACCGCCTGCGCTGCCGTTACCACGCCGACTGCCTGGCCGTTCAGATCCAGGCGCGGCGCATTCTCCGTCATGCTTGCCCAATAGCGACTACCCCGGCACCAGGAGGCGAGGCCCAGCTTGAGCTGCTCACTGGAAATGCCGAGTCGCTCAAGGTGTTGCTCCGCATCTTTGAGAATGCCCTCTTTGAGCGGCACCTTGGGAGCTGGATTCACCGGGAAAGCCAATGGAAAGTGCTTCTGCAAACGCCAGATCGCTTCCACCACAGGATCTTTCTCACGAGGTTTCGCCTGCTCGGAAGGCGCCCGCTTGCGCGGCTTCGTGCTCTCGGTTTTTAACGGCTCTTTTTCCGCCCGCAAGCGGTCGCGTAGCTCAGCTAGTTGCTCAAAACCCATCGTTCAGCTCACCGTCTCAATGTCGATGCGCATTATAAGGGTTTCCATGCAGTTCTTCGAAACTGTCCGGCCATTCGTATGGATATCCGGTGACAAGTCAGTGATGTCGGCGAAATCGTAAAAGGCTCCCCGACCAGCAAGCCGAATATCCTGCATCTGCAAACCACCCGCCTGCGTGCGAAGCGATCAAACAGGCTTGCGGGCTGCAGCTAGTCACTCTGCGCAAAGGGTGGCAATATGCCGTCACACCGCAGGAAGCGAACCCCGCATGGAAGGATCCCCATGGAACGTCATCCCCGTTATTTCTCTCGTTTTCATTATCTAGGCACAGCCGCAACGGACTGCTCAGGCGTATTGCCCTGGATTGCGCGCCGCTGCATGCCGAACGTTCTGCGTAGTTGCGAAAAACATCTGACGGCAAATCCAGGGCACGTAGATACCTGGGCCGCTACTGCTGCGAATACGCAGATATGGACCGAAAGGGAACTCGGCAAGAACGGCATCATCCCGCCTAATCTCTCCTTGATGACACACGATACCGGCCTTACCGAAGGTCAACTGCGTGCGTGGGTCACCAGCGCCGAGTCCTACCAGGACGGCAGCGGCTACCGAGTGCTGTTCCGGCCCGATACGCCAAAGGCGATCCTTGCGCTGATGCCTAGAATCAGCTCGGCAGGCATGCTGGTCGTGGCCTATGAAAAATACGCGATGAGCTATAAGCGTACCCAGCTCGCGGCAACAGCCTAGCGCTGCGTTTGGCGATACGCAGCCCTGCACCGCCAGCAGCCTTCAGGCGCGCTCGGCAGGCGTCAGGGCACGGTCGACCAGCACTTGCAGACGCCCCCGCGAACAACGCTCGACGCGAGCCTCCACGCCATACACGTCGGCCAGCAAGCGCGGCGTCAGGATGTCTTCGGGGGCGCCGCTGGCATACAACCTGCCGTTATGCAGCACCACCAGAAAGTCCGCACTGGCGGCTGCCAGATTGATGTCGTGCAGCACGGCGAGCGCCATCAGTTGGTGCTCGCGTACCAGCTCGCGCACGCTGTCCATCACCCGCAGTTGGTAGTGCAGGTCGAGCGCGCTGGTGGGTTCGTCGAGCAACAGCACCTGTGGCTTGCGCGCGATCAGTTGTGCCAGCGAGACCAGTTGCCGTTGGCCGCCGGAGAGACTGTCCAGCGATTGCTCTGCCAGACTCTCGATGCCGATGCGCGCCAGCGCCTCGAAGGCCGCGCGCAGCACATCGGGTTCATTGCCGACCCGCAGTGCTGCCAACACGCTTTCCAATACGCCAAGGGCGATGCCCGGCGGCAACTGTTGCGGCATATAGGCCATCAGACGGGCGCGCTCCGTCGGGTTCAGTTGCAGCAGATCTCGCCCGCCCAGGCTCAGCTGTCCGCGCATGCGCTCCAACCCGGCAAGGGCGCGTAGCAGCGTGGACTTGCCGGCGCCATTGGGACCGACCAACGCCACCAGGCTGCCGGTAGGCAATTCGGGCAATGTCAGGTCGTGAATGATCTGCCGGCGCCCGTAGGCGACCTGGATGCCGTCGACCTTCAGGTTCACAGGCGCCTCCCGCGGCGAAATATCAGTGCGACGAAGACCGGCACGCCAACCAACGCGGTGACAATGCCCACCGGCACGATCACACCCGGCAGGATCAGCTTGCTGGCGATTGACGACAGCGACAGCAGCAAGGCACCCACCAGCGCACTGGCCGGCAGCAGAAAGCGTTGATCCTCACCGACCAGCAGGCGCGCCATATGCGGGCCCACCAGACCGACAAAGCCGATGGTGCCGACGAACGCCACCGCTGTTGCCGCCAGCAGGCTGATACGCAGCAGCGAGGCATAGCGCAGCCGGCGCACGTCGACGCCAAAACTGCGGGCGCGATCCTCGCCCATGCGCAACAACGTCATACTCGGCGCAGCGCGTAGCGAGAACGGCAACACCACCGCGAGCACCGCAGCGAGGATGGCGAGCTTTTCCCAGTTGGCTCGCGCCAGGCTGCCGAGTGTCCAGAACACCAGCTGTTGCAACACGTCTTCAGTCGCCAGCAGCTGCAGCAGCGAGACCAGCGCATTGCAGCTGAACACCAGGGCGATGCCGAACAGCACCAGGCTCTCGACGCCGGCGCCGCGCAATCGGGCCATGGCTTGCAGCAAGAGCAATGAACAGCAGGCGAAAATGAATGCAGCCACGGTCACCTGGCCGCTCGGCGCCAGCCAGCTGATGGTGAGCGGATAGGCGATCGCCAGCGACGCGCCGAGCGCTGCTGCTGACGACACGCCGAGGGTAAAAGGGCTAGCCAGCGGATTATCGAGGATCGCCTGCATCTCGGCGCCAGCCAGCGACAGCGCGGCGCCCACCAGTACGGCCATCAGTGCGTACGGCAGGCGTACGTTCCAGATGATTACTCGCTCGGTGGCGCTCAGCGAGTCGGGGTCGAACACACCGGCCAGTAGCTGCCCAAGGCCCATGCCGGAGGCACCACTGGCCAGGTCGGCAAGCACGCTGACCACTAACAGCACACCCAGCATCACCACCAGCGCACAGCGCCTGGCCAGCAAACGCCGATAACCTAGCGCCGCCCGCTCCAGGTCCAGCGGCGTGGCGCCTTGCACATGGCTGTTCATGGCTGTGGCTGCGCGTCGACCCAGTAACGACCGTCGAGATCGACGGCCAGGAAGCGATTGATCTCAGCCATGGTGGCTTCGGGGTCGAGGCCGGCAAAGCGCTCCGGATGGATCCAGCGCGCCATGTTCTCGATCGCCAGGATGTTGAACGGCGAATTGTAGAAGTCATGCCACAGCGCATGTGCCTCGCCTGCCTGCACAGGGCGTAGTGGCGCGAACTCTGGCCGCGCGGTGATCTTCAACAGGCTGTCGCGAGCGGTCTTTTCGTCCACGCCGGCGCCAAGCAGCACGCCAGGCGCGCGATTGCCGGTGGCGATGTAGATGTCCGGGTCGGCAGTCAGCACATACTCCACGCTGACATCACCCAGCGCGCCGGGCACCACGCCGGCGGCGATGTTGCGCCCGCCGACGGCCTCCAGCACGCTGCCGAGGCCGCTTTTGCCGGTGGTGTGGCCAGGGGCCTGCCAAACGCCCGGCAGCAGCTCGAGAAATACCTTCGGTCGCTCGCCGTCCTGAATGCCCGCCACTGCATCGGTTACGCGCGCCAGATGGCGATCATAGAAGCTCAGGTATTGCTGCGCCTGCTGCTCGCGGCCGAGCAGACGACCGAGCGCCTCCAGGCTCACCCGCGTGTTCTTCAGCGGGTGGACGCGAAAATCGATGAACAGTACCGGAATGCCCGCCTGGGCGAGCAGGTCGGCCACCGGACTGTGCTGGGTGGGTCCTTCGCCAGCGATGCTGAAAATCGCCAGGTCCGGTTTGAGTGCGAGGATCTGCTCCGCGCTGACACTCTGTTCCGACGCCTGGCCGATCAGCGGGATGTCAGCAATCGCCGGGTACTGCTTCGCGTATGCCTCATAGGTATGCGGATCGAGCAGGCGCATATCGTTCTGCCAGCCAACTACCCGGCCAAACGGCGCCTCGCGGTCGAGCAATGCCAACGCGAAGAACAGGCGACCCTCGCCGAGCACCACGCGCTTGGGTTGCGCAGCGACCTCGACCTTGCGCCCCAGTACATCGGTGACTTCGACTGCATGAGCGGAACCGACCATCCCCAGCCAGGCGGCCATGAGCAATGCGGGCAGCGTAATCGCGCGCCGCAGAAAGCGAATATTCACAGTGATCTCCACAGGCAATCAGGTATCGCTCCATCGGCGGAGCAGGGTGTGGCTGGCGCCGGTGCGTGTCGCCAGCAAGTGTGAATGTCGACCTGGCACGCCACAGAGGGCCGGTACCAAATCTGGGCGTCGCAGATGGGCTGAGCGGCCATGGTGTTCAGAACAGAGCCGGCATCCTTAAATACAATCAGTCGTATTTGTGTTCGGGTAATTCTATCGACTAGCCTTCCCTCGCCTGAGCGCCGAGATGTATCGATAGCCCCATCAAGCATGCACTCAACACAATTCATTACATTTCATCGCGGATGGCGGTGTATGTTCTCGCCCCCGCGACCGATCTCCAGGTATTGCCGATGTCCAAGCCGGACCACATTCTGATCGTTGACGACGATCCCGATATCCGTCAGTTGCTCTGCACCTATCTCAGCGAAGCCGGTTATCAGACTTCGGCCGCCAGCCAGGGCCAGGAGATGCGTCGGCGTCTGGACGAGCAACTGGTCGACCTGGTGGTGCTCGATCTCATGTTGCCGGGTGAAGACGGACTTAGCCTGTGTCGCGAACTCCGCGTGCGCAGCAACATTCCGGTGATCATGCTTACTGCACGGGGCACCCTGGTCGACCGCATCGTCGGGCTGGAAATGGGCGCTGACGATTACCTGCCTAAGCCTTTCGACCCGCGTGAGCTGCTGGCGCGCATCAAAGTGGTATTGCGCCGTACACAGAGCTTTCCCGAGCGCGCCCGCCTCGACGAGGCCGCCAGCCTGCGTTTCGCCGGCTGGCGCCTGGACACCGCCACACGGCAGCTGCGTTCACCGGCAGGACTGGTGATCAGCCTGGGCAACTCCGACTTTCGGGTACTGCGCCTGCTCCTGCAGCACCCGAACCGCCCGCTGAGCCGTGACTTCCTGCTGGGCCACGCCTTCGAGAAGGAACGCGCGCCCTTCGATCGCAGCATTGATGTTTGCATCAGTCGCCTGCGCCAGCATCTGGAGGACGACCCTCGCGCTCCCAAACTGATACGCACCGTGCGTAATGAAGGCTACTCACTCACCGTGGACGCGGTGGAGCAGGTATGAAGCGACTCTGGCCGGACTCTTTGTATGGGCGTCTGGTGATCATCCTGGTTGCCGGCATGCTCGCCGCGCAGGTGCTCACCAGCAGCATCTGGTACGAGGTTCGTCACGGCCAGGTGCTAGAAATTCCCACTCGGCTGCTGGCCACACGGCTGGCCGACCTGCTGTTGCTCGATCGCCGTGACCCGACGCAGGCGGTGGCTCTGATGGAAGCGCTGCAGGCACCTGACTTCCAGCTGCTCGACGCGCCGCCAAACCCGCCGCCGACCGCAGTGGGCGATGCCGACCGCAATCGCGAAGAGCTGTTGCGTGAGGTGGTTCGCGAGCGTACCGGTGAAACCCCGTCGCTGCGCCTGCTTGGCCTCGAGCTGCTCGACCCGCACGGCCAGCCGGCCACCCTGCCGGTGTTGTTCGGCACAACACCGTCCAGCGGCCGCTTTCTGGTCGAACTGCAGCTGCCCAGCGGCCGCACGCTGTATATCCAGGCCACCGAGCAACAGGGCTGGACCAGTAGCTCGCCGCTGTTACTGCTGTTCGACTACATCCTGCGCATCTACCTGCTGCGTATCTTCGTGGTGGTGCTGATCGCCCTGCTCGCGGTGCGCCTGGCGTTGCGGCCGCTCAAGCAGATGGCCGCTGCGGCTGAAGCGCTGGGGCGCGATATGCATCGCCCGGCATTGCGCCTTGACGGCCCGCAGGAGGTTCGCCAGGCCGCTCAGGCCTTTAATGCCATGCAACAGCGGCTAGTCGACGGGATGGCTGAACGCACCCGTTTTTTTGCCGCGGTTTCCCACGATCTGCGCACCCCGATCACTCGGTTGCGCCTGCGTACCGAACTGCTGAGCGACGAAGCCATCCGTCAGCGCTTTCGTGACGACCTGCAGCATATGGAGGAGATGGTCGCGGCCAGCCTGGATTTCGTGCGCAGCGGCGAACTCGAGGAAGCCCGCGAGCGGGTGGACGTTGGCGCGTTGCTCCAGGCTCTGCAGGCGGATTTCGATGACCTCGGCGTCGAGGTTCGCGTGTCCGGCCAGGCGCGCGCCATCGCCGTCCACCCCGGCGGGTTGCGGCGCTGCCTGCAGAATCTGCTCGACAACGCCATGCATCACGGCAGCGGACCTATCGACATCAATGTCGACGACAGCCGCGAGCAGCTGTGCATCCAGATTGGTGATCGCGGCCCGGGCATTGCGCAAGCCCTGCTCGATCAGGTCATGGAACCCTTTCACCGCCAGGATCCATCCCGCAGTAACGGCAACGGCCGTTATGGCCTTGGGCTGAGCATCGCGCGCAGCATCGCCAGCGCCCATGGCGGCACGCTGGAGCTATCGGCACGCCCGGGCGGTGGCCTGCTGGCAACGCTGCAGTTGCCGCGCAGCACTGTGACGTCCTGAACAGGATGGGAAATCTGACCCACGCTTGGGTAACGCTGCGCCCAGGCATGACTGCACGCAGCGTGCTCAGCGCCTACGCACGTATCGAGTGAGGTGGCGAAAACTGACATTCCGGGTTAGTTTGGCGGCCCGTTTTCCAGCCGATTTTATGCCATGTCCCTACGCAACCTGCATCGTCTGACCATTCTCGGCCTGGTGTTCTTCATCCTCGGCCTGCTCGGCGTCGTGTATGCGCTGTACGCCATCTACAGCGGGCCGCGGCCGGCGGATCCAGACCTGACCCGCAGCCTGGTAATTGCTGCGGGCATGCAGCTCACCGGTTACGTGCTGCTCAACCGTAACCGCTGGCGGATGATGGCTGGCAAGCCGCGCAAATGAGGCGCCTCAGCGGAACGGCGGCTCGTCGAAGCTGCGCAGCTTGCGCGAGTGCAGCGAGTTGAGCTGGCCGCGCAGCAGGTCCAGCGCGGCGATACCGATGTGCAGATGCTGGGTCACCGCCCGCTCGTAGAAGGCGCCCGCTGCGCCCGGCAGTTTGATCTCGCTGTGCAGCGGCTTGTCCGAGACGCACAGCAAGGTGCCGTAAGGCACGCGTAGGCGATAGCCCTGCGCTGCGATAGTGCCGCTCTCCATGTCCACCGCGACGGCCCGTGACAGGTTGATCAACGGCCGCTCCTGGGCCCAGCGCAGCTCCCAGTTACGGTCGTCGTAGGTCAGCACGGTGCCGGTGCGCAGCCGCCGCTTGAGGTCATCGCCACGCTCGCCGGTCACCTGGGCGGCGGCATCCTGAAGCGCCTGCTGTACCTCGGCCAACGCCGGCAGCGGAATGTGCGGCGGCAGCACGCGGTCGAGGATGCCGTCACGGCGCATGTAGGCGTGAGCGAGCACGTAGTCGCCGATGGTCTGCGACTGACGCAGGCCGCCGCAGTGGCCGATCATCAGCCAGCAATGCGGACGCAGCACGGCCAGGTGGTCAGTGATGTTCTTGGCGTTGGACGGACCGACGCCGATGTTGACCAGGGTGATGCCGTCGCCATCGGCAGCCTGCAGGTGATAGGCCGGCATCTGGTAGCGGTGCCAGACCACGGTCTCGATGATCGCCTGCATCTCGCCTTCCGGCATGCCGCGTTCGATCACTATGTTGCCTGGCAGCACCATGCGCTCGAAACGCGAATCGGCCACCAGCATATCCAGACCGTGACGGATGAACTGGTCGACATAGCGGTGGTAGTTGGTCAGCAGAATCCACGGCTGTACATGGCGCCAGTCGCTACCGGTGTAGTGCACCAGGCGACGCAGGGAGAAGTCCACCCGCGCGGCGTCGAACAGCGCCAGCGGCAGCGGGTCGGTGTTTTCCCAGTCGTACAGCCCATCGGCCGTGCCATCGGTGGCGGCCGACAGGTCGGTACTGGGGAATACCCGCGCCAGCTCTGCAGCGGTGACGCCCGAGCCAGCGAGCTCATCGCCCTGCTCCACCACGTACGGATAGGGAATGTACTGCTGGCTGACGCCCACTTCGACGGTCAGGGTGAAGTCGGCCATCAGCGGCTGCAGTTGCTCGAGCAGGTACTTACGGAACGCCGCCGGGTGGGTGATGGTGACGCTGTAGGTGCCGGGCACCTGGACCTTGGCGTAGGCGCGCACGGTGGTGGGTACTTCGCCCTGGCAGTCGTAGGTCAGGCGCAACTCGGGGTAGCGATACAGCTCCTGCTGCTCGGCATCAGGACGGATGCGATCCTTCAGGTAGCGCTTGAGCGCCTGACTCAGGCCTTCGGTGGCGCGCTGGTGCAGCGCAGCCAGACGTTCGACGGCTTCTTCAGCAGAGTGGACGACGATAAAAGCGCCGTCTGTAGGAAGGGACATGCACGGATCCTTATCGTGGAATTCTTGCACCATAGCTGACACGCATTACAGCCTGGGTGCAAGCGTGCTGATCAAGACGGCCACGCAGTCACGATGCGCTCCAGCGCCTGCTTGAGCTCGGCACGGCTACGGGCAGCGGCCAGGCTGATGCGGATCGCGCTGGCCGAGGCCGGGCCAACGGCGAATACCTCGGCCGGCACAACCTCGACTCCGGCGGTTCGGCAGGCCGCCGCCAGATCACAGCTGGCGCTTGCCTCCAGCCACAAATGCGGCGCTACCTCGCGGCCCAGCGGCATGCGCGCACCGAGTATCCGCGTGGCCAGACGCCAGCGCTGCTGCAACTCCTCGCGTTGCCAGGCCAGTTTGCGCGCAGCGGTGCCGTCCTCGATCCAGGCGCAGGCCAGCGCCAGGCACAGCGGCGAAACGGCCCAACCGGTAGCGTGCCCTTGCGGGTCAATGCGTTTGAGCAGCACTTGCGGGCCATGCACGAAGCCCAGCCGCAGGCCTGGGGCTACGGTTTTCGACAGGCTGGTGACCAGCAGGCTGCGCGCCGGTACTGCCGCAGCCAGCGGCGCCTGGCTGCCCAACGCCCCGTAGACGTCATCCTCGATAAGCCACAGGCCATGACGCTCCACCAGTTCGGCGATGCGCTGGCGGCGCTCGGCATCCATGCTACTGCCCGTGGGGTTCTGCAAGCAGGGCGTAAGCACTAGCACCTTCGCGCCGGTGGCGCGTACCTGACGGTCGAGCGCCTGAGGAAGAATCCCGCGCTCATCCATCGCCACGCCATGCAAAGGCAGGCGCAACTGCCGCGCCGCGGCCTTGATGCCGGGAGCGGTGAATGCTTCGACCAGCACCGGGTCGCCCGCTTCGCACAACGCCAGCAGCGCCGCCGATACACCCTGCTGAGCGCCTGCACAGAGCAGCACCCGTGACGGTGGATAATGCAGGCCGCGCTGCTGCAGCCACAGGCTGCCGGCCAGCTGGCCACGCATTTCCAGCTCGGCAGGCGCGTAGGCCTGCAACGCGTCGATACCGCCACTGCCGATGAGTTGCTGCAGGCTTCGCGACAGATCATCGCTGTCGCCATCGTGCACCGGTACGTTGGTCGACAGGTCGATGCCCTGCGCAGGCGCGCCAGGCTGCTTGAGATGGAACAGGCTGGCTTCGTGGCTATCGGCCAACACGTAGGTGCCACGGCCCACTTCGCCAGATACCAGATGGCGGCGGGCAGCTTCCCGGTATGCCTGCATCACCGTGCTCGGGTTGATGCCCAGCGTCCAGGCGAGCCGGCGCTGCGGCGGCAGGCGCTCGCCGGGCTTGAGTTCGCCCTTGCCGATGGCAGTGGAAATCGCCTCGACCAACGCCAGGTAAGTGGGGAGCGTGCTGCCGTGCAGATCAGGTAACCACATTGTTTGCCATGCAATATAAAGATTTACCCATACAATGACAGGGCCGTAGCATCAGGTCAAAGCCACCCGGGGAGCCCCCAGATGTTCGACCTAGCCGCGCTACGCCAAGCCGCCACCCTGATTCGCCCCAGCGTCCCGGCGACGCCACAGTTCGCCTGGCCGCTGCTGGCCGAACGACTGGGCTGCGAGGTGTGGGTCAAGCACGAGAACCACACGCCGACTGGTGCCTTCAAGGTGCGCGGCGGCCTGGTCTACGTGGACGCCTTGATGCGTCGCGAGCCGACCACCGCCGGACTGGTATCAGCGACCCGCGGCAATCATGGGCAAAGCATGGCGCTCGCCGCCCGCAAGGCCGGGGTGCCGATCAGCATCGTGGTGCCACAGGGCAACGCCCGTGAGAAGAATGCGGCGATGGCAGCCCTGGGCGCCGAGGTCATCGAGTACGGCCGCGACTTCGACGAGGCCCGTGGCAAAGCCGCCGAACTGGCAGCGCAGCGCGGCCTGCATTTCGTGCCGTCATTACACCCGGATCTTATTTGCGGGGTGGCCACCTACGCGCTGGAGCTGTTCGAGGCGGCGCCGCCGTTGAAGCGCATCTATGTACCCATCGGGCTGGGCTCGGGCATCTGCGGGGTGATCCGTACCCGCGACCTGCTCGGTCTGGATACCGAAGTGATCGGCGTGGTAAGCGCCGCCGCAGACGGCTATGCGCAGAGCTTTGCCGCCGGGCGAATCATCTGCACCGACAGCGCCGAGACCATCGCCGATGGCATGGCCTGCCGCATGCCGCAGCCCGAGGCGCTGGAGATCATCCGCGCCGGTGCCGCGCGTATCGTGCGTGTCGATGACGACGAGATTCGCCAGGCGATTCGCATCTTTCATGAGGACACCCACAACCTCGCCGAAGGTGCCGGAGCGGCAGCCCTGGCGGCGCTGATTCAGGAAAGCGAGGTCAATCGCGGCGAACGTGCGGCCGTGGTACTTAGCGGCGCGAATATCGACCGCGCGGCGCTGGCGTCGATACTCGCCTGAGGCGCGCGGAGCCAGGCAGGGCCGTAAGGCTCAGACGCTGATCGATACCATCGAACCGAGCGAAATCGACACACCACCACCGCCCATATCGATGCTGGCCTTTTCGACCTCGGCCAGTTGCTTGTCGATGTCATCAAGTAGCTTCTCGCTCTCCTTGTCCGGCTTGCCACTGAGCTGCGCCTTGACCATCGACAGCAGCTGCTTGAGCTGGCCGGCGACCTTCTTCAGCTCCTCGGCATCGGCGCGGCGCTGCCGATCATCGCGATCATTACGGGCTTGCTCCATGACGGTTTCGGTTTGCTCGCCATTGCCGTCAGCGTCTGCCTGGGCATCGCCCTCTTCAGAAGATGCTTGCTCGTTAGCAGCAGAAGCCGCCACCTGTGCATCAGGGTCGGGCTCGACTTCCGGCGGCACCTCACTGGGCGCCTCCACCGCAGTCGCGATTTCGCTTGCTGCAGCGCCCTCGTTGGCGCCGTTAGAGGGCTGAGCGGCACCCGCATTCACAGTGGCCGTGCCTCCACCGGACGGCTCCTTGAGCACCGAGGCGGCCTGGCCCAGTTCCTGAGCCAGCTGCTTGATCTGCCGCAACGCGCCTTTCGCGGCAGACGGGCCGAGGGCCATGACCAACTGCTTGAGCATTTCAATGCGCTTTTTGATGTCTTCGAGGCGCTGGCGAGCAGCTTCCTTGCGCGACTCCTGCTGATTGGCCTGCATCGCGCGCAACTTTGCCGTCGCTTCGCGCATGGTCTTCATGCGCTTCTGGGTGTAGTCGCTGAGGGTAAGGGTGACCGAGGACTGCTGTTTTTCACGCTCGCTGGCCGCGCTCGAAGCGTGTGCGGCGGCGTCACTCGATGTTCGAGCAATCGGCGTTTTAACGGGGGCTGCGCTGCTGGTGGAGATAGTCGACATGCTGCGTCCTGCGCCTGACGAATGTGTCAGGGTATCGGCTCAGCACAGGCAAACTTGAAGCAGTAAAAAAACGCGGAAAACAAAAAGCCCCGGCATCGACCGGGGCTTCTTGGGAAAACGGTGGCTAATTCAACGCCAGCGGCGAATCAGTACTTGCTGCGGAAATCGCGCAATTCTTCTTCGGCCTTGTCTTTGGTCCAGCCATAACGTTCCTGCAGCTTGCCAGCCAGGTATTCGCTATGGCCTTCGGCGACATCTACGTCGTCGTCGGTCAGCTTGCCCCAACGGGTTTTCATATCACCGCTGAGCTGCTTCCACTTACCTTTGATAATGTCGGAATTCATGATTCGGTTCTCCTGCATACGGGGAGGAAAGCAGGCTCGGCGAGCCTGCCCGGAAACATGATCAGTCAGCAGTTTTCAGGCCGTCAGCGGAGACCGCTTGAACGCCTTTGATTTCTTTGGCTTTGGCGACTGCGAGATCACGCTCGGCTTCAGTGGCAACCACACCGGACAGGGCAACAACACCCTTGTTGGTTTCAACTTTGATATCCAGACCGCTAAGGCCGTCGTCTGCCAGGAAAGTGGATTTCACTTTGCTGGTGATCCAGGTATCGGATACAGCTTCTTCAGCTTTATCCATGCTGTTAGCAGCCAACATAGTTGGTTGGGTGGTGTTGACGGTATCAGCGAAAGCGGTACCCGCCACGGACAAGCTCAGGGCGGTCGCAGTGATAGCGGCAAAAGCGAACTTATTGATTGGCTGTTTCATGGGTAGCACTCCTAGTTATTCACAAAAGGAGCCAGCACCGTTGATGGGCCTGGCTTGCTAGTAACTATCGCAAGCGCTGTGCCAGCTTTTTAAATACGATAAAAATCATTTAAATCAATAACTTATAAAGTTACGCAAGCATATGATCCCGTGCAAACTGCAACTTCAAGCGAAACGGCTCAGGCAGATTGCACGATAAGGTCATGAGCGTCGCCACGCCGCTTACCTGGCTGGGGTGAAAAACGAAAATGCCGCTCGAGTGAGCGGCATTTCCAAGGGCTGCAGTGCGCTGATTACTTGACGACCTTCAGGCTCGGTCGCCCGCTCGGGCGCGGCGGCTCATCGTCGGGAGGCCCCTGCTCCTGGGTAAGATCCTCGACCTCGGCAACATCGGGCTGCGGCGCTGGCGGCTCCAGATCGAAGACCATGCCCTGGCCGTTTTCACGGGCGTATATCGCCAGCACTGCGGGTGCAGGCACGAACAAATTGTGCGCGACGCCGCCAAAACGGCCTTCGAAGCTCACGGCAGCATTGCCAATATCCAGTTCGCGCACAGCGGTGGGCGATACGTTGAGGACGATCTGCCCGTCGCTGACGAAGCCGGTGGGCACGCGAACCCCAGGGTACTCGGCGTTGACCAGCAAATGCGGCGTGCAATCGTTGTCGACGATCCACTGATAAAGCGCGCGAATCAGGTAAGGACGACTGGAGTTCATCAAACCTCCTGGCTTGGATACGCGGCCTGCGCCGCGTACAGAAAATGGATCAACGCATGTCCCGTTCTACAGCGGACAGGCTCTGGCGAAAACTCTCGCGCGCGAACTGTCTGTCCATGTAGTCGAGCAGCGGCTTGGCCGGCCTTGGCAATTCGATTCCGAGCACCGGCAGGCGCCACAGAATCGGCAACAGGCAGCAGTCTACCAAGCTCAGCTCGTCGCTGAGAAAAAATGCCTTGTCGGCAAACAGCGGCGATACACCGGTCAGGCTTTCACGCAGCTCCTTGCGCGCCTGCACGCGGGCCGGCTCCTTGCTGCGCGGGTCGAGGATCAGGTCGACCAGCGAGCACCAATCGCGCTGGATGCGGTGCATCAGCAAACGGGTGTTGCCGCGCGCGACCGGATAAACCGGCATCAGCGGAGGGTGCGGGTAGCGCTCCTCCAGGTACTCCATGATCACCGTCGGCTCGTACAGCGCCAGGTCACGATCGACCAGAGTCGGCATGCTCGCGTAGGGGTTGGCTTCCAGTAGTTGGGTCGGCAGACGGCCCGGCTCGACGCTGATGATCTCCGCGGTAACGCTCTTCTCGGCGAGCACGATGCGTACGCGGTGAGAATAGTGGTCGGCAGGGTCGGAAAAACAGGCCAGCTTGTTGGTCGCAGCCAAGGCGATCCTCCAGATTTATAACGCAAAAAAACCTGCGCGCCCCAAAAGAGCGCGCAGGTCGGCCATGATACCGGATGCGGTCAGTGCACGTCCTTCCAATACTCACGTTTGAGTAGGTAGGCGAACACGAAGAAGACCGCCAGGTACAGCAACACATACGTGCCGATGCGTCGCATGTGCAGCTTGTTGGGGTCTGCCGAGTAGGCCA
The DNA here is from genome assembly GCF_900102335.1 of Phytopseudomonas seleniipraecipitans. Taxonomy (GTDB): domain Bacteria; phylum Pseudomonadota; class Gammaproteobacteria; order Pseudomonadales; family Pseudomonadaceae; genus Aquipseudomonas; species Aquipseudomonas seleniipraecipitans. Next base: position 136,732 of record NZ_FNBM01000010.1, on the reverse strand, counting down.
GGAAGGTCACTAGGTTGCGCACCTTGTCGTCGAACGCCTGCGGGCTGAGCGCACCGCTATCGGGCTCGAGCACCAACTGGTCGCAACCTTCGTGAGTAAGCGGATTGCCGGTCAGCGGGTCGTACTGCTTCTTGCCGTTTTCTACCACCGGCACCTGCTTGCAGCCCATGTACTGGCGCCCTTGCAGCGTGCCCAGCACATTGGGCATGCCGACATTGGGGAACACCAAGTTGTTGGCACCCAGCGGCCGGCCCGGATCGTCGTAGAAAGTGCGCAGGTAGGTGTACAGCCAATCGTTGCCGCGCACCCGCGCTACCAGAGTCAGGTCGGGCGGCGCCGCGCCAAACCAGCGCTTGGCGTCCTCGGGCTTCATGCCGATGTTCATGTGGTCGCCAATCTTGGCGCCCGTGAACACCAGGTTCTCCAGCATCTGTTCTTCGGAAATACCGATATCCGCGGCGACCCGCTCGTAGCGCTGGAACTTGGCGCTGTGGCAACCCATGCAATAGTTGGCGAAGGTGCGCGCGCCATCCTGCAGCGCCGCCTTGTCGGTCAGGTCGATATCGGCGCTGTCCAGTTTCACATCATGTCCACCAGCCGCCAGGGAGAGTGCAGGCAACACGGCGATCAAACATGCAGCAAATAGCGTTCTCATCAGCCTGTCACCCTTTCAGGAACCGGTTTGGTCTTCTCCATCCTTGTGTAAAACGGCATCAGGATGAAGTACGCGAAGTACAGCGCCGTGCAGAGCTGCGACAGCAGCGTACGGCCCGGCGTCGGCGGTAACACGCCCAGCACGCCGAGAATCACGAAGGACACGCAGAACACCAGTAACCAGAGCTTGCTCAGCCAGCCCTTGTAGCGCATCGAGCGCACCGGGCTGCGATCCAGCCAGGGCAACACGAACAGCACGGCGATGGCCGCGCCCATGGCGATGACGCCCATGAGCTTGTCTGGAATTGCCCGCAAGATTGCGTAGAACGGTGTGAAGTACCACACCGGGGCGATGTGCTCGGGGGTCTTGAACGGGTTGGCCTGCTCGAAGTTGGGCTTCTCGAGGAAGTAGCCACCCATCTCGGGGAAGAAGAACACCACGAAGCAGAACACGAACAGGAACACCACCACACCGACGATATCCTTCACCGTGTAGTACGGGTGGAAGGGAATGCCGTCGAGTGGAATGCCGTTCTCGTCCTTGTACTTCTTGATGTCGATGCCATCCGGGTTGTTCGAGCCGACCTCGTGCAACGCCAGGATGTGCAGCACCACCAGACCGAGAATGACGATCGGCAGGGCCACCACGTGCAGGGCGAAGAAACGGTTCAGGGTGATGCCGGAGATCAGGTAGTCGCCGCGAATCCACTCCGTCAGCGCATCACCGATGAAGGGAATGGCACCGAACAACGAGATGATCACCTGGGCACCCCAGTAGGACATCTGCCCCCACGGCAGCAGGTAACCCATGAACGCTTCGGCCATCAGCATCAGGTAGATCAACATGCCGAAGATCCACACCAGCTCGCGGGGCTTCTGGTACGAGCCATAAAGCAGGCCACGGAACATATGCAGGTAGACGACGATGAAGAACGCCGAGGCGCCGGTCGAGTGCATGTAGCGCAGGATCGCGCCGTGGGGCGTATCACCGGTGCGCACGTCACGCATGATGCCCTCGACGGAGGCGAAGGCCGCCTCGGCGGTAGGCGTGTAGCTCATGGTCAGCCAGACGCCGGTGAGCAGCTGGTTGACCAGCACCAGCAGTGCCAGGGAGCCGAAGAAATACAGGAAGTTGAAGTTCTTCGGCGCGTAGTACTTGGCGAGGTGGTCGTTCCACATCTTGGTGGCGGGGAAGCGTGCGTCCACCCACTCCATGAATTTGCTCATCCTGCTTGCTCCTGATCGACGCCGATGATGATCACGTCAGCCGACTCGTAGGTATGCGGCGGCACTGGCAGATTCAGCGGCGCTGGCTGCGATTTGTAGACGCGGCCGGCAAGGTCGTAACGCGAGCCGTGGCACGGGCAGAAATAACCGCCGACCCAGTTCTCGCCGAGATCGGCAGGCGCCACCTCGGGGCGGAATGATGGTGCGCAGCCCAGATGAGTACACAAGCCGACCAGCAGCAGAATTTCGGGTTTGATCGAGCGGGTTTTCGGGTCGACGTAAGCAGGCTGCACGGATTTGCGCGAGTCGGCGTCGGCCAGCTGCTCCTCGATCCTCGCGAGATTGCCCAGAATCGCCTCGGTGCGGCGCATGATGAACACCGGCTGGCCGCGCCACTCGGCAACCATCTGCTGACCAGGCTCGATCTTGCCGACGTTCACCTTGACCGGAGCACCCGCGGCCTTGGCCTTGGCGCTCGGGTACCACGACCCTACAAACGGAATTGCAGCCCCCACCGCCCCGGCAGCACCGACCACCGAAGTGGCTGCCACCAGAAAGCGACGCCGGCCCGCATTCACGCCGTCATTGCTCATTCAGTCGTCTCCCATCCGCCTTCCGGCCTGTTGTCAGGCCTGTGATAAATAAGTGTTGGTCGCGCAGAAAAGCGGCCAGATGGTAATGAATGAAACCATTCACGACCAACGGTTATCTCGTTACCAAAAGAGTGAAGCGCTTGGCGGGCAAGGGCTGCGCCGCGGCGACGTGATGTCGCGAGCGTGCCACCTTCGCAGGCCACTATCCATTCCTGCGGCGCGCCTGCCTGAGCAGGGGTTACCACTCGCGGCGCTCGAAGGATGGTGGACAGACGCCCTCTCCAGCTCTGCTGCAATCCGGCGCGAGATTCGCATAGCCGCGCGAGGAGACTCATGACGCGCATCAACGAAGCGGTGACTTCGCAGGCAACCGCTGCGTTCAGGCACTGCCGCGCATGACAGAAGACAAATACCGGGCATAAAAAAACGCCCAGCTCCGTGAGGAAACTGGGCGTTTTTTGCGTACCGAAGCGAATTAACGCTTGGAGTACTGAGGACGCTTACGCGCTTTACGCAGACCAACTTTCTTACGCTCGACTTCACGAGCATCGCGGGTCACGTAGCCTGCTTTACGCAGAGCCGGACGCAGAGTCTCGTCGTAGTCCATCAGAGCGCGGGTGATACCGTGACGGATCGCACCAGCTTGACCGCTCACACCGCCACCGATAACGGTAACGTAGATGTCGAACTTCTCGCCCATCTCGGTCAGTTCCAGCGGCTGGCGAACTACCATGCGGGCAGTTTCACGACCGAAGAACGTTTCCAGGGTGCGGTTGTTGATGGAGATCTTGCCAGTACCCGGACGCAGGAAAACGCGTGCGGTTGCGGTCTTGCGACGGCCAGTGCCGTAATTTTGAGTCGCCGACATAATGAACTATTCCGTTAAATCTTCAGTTCTTGAGGCTGCTGAGCAGTATGAGGGTGAGCAGCGCCCGCATAGACTTTCAGCTTACGGTACATGTCGCGACCCAGCGGGTTCTTAGGCAGCATGCCCTTGACCGCGGTCTCGATCACGCGCTCAGGCGCCTTGGCGATCAGCTTGTCGAAGCTGATCGACTTGATGCCACCCGGGAAACCGGAGTGCGAGTAGTACATTTTGTCGGTGGTCTTGGCACCGGTCACACGAACCTGCTCGGCGTTGATGACGACGATGTAGTCGCCGGTGTCAACGTGAGGGGTGTACTCGGGCTTGTGCTTGCCACGCAGGCGGCTAGCGATTTCAGTAGCCAGACGACCCAGGGTCTGGCCAGCAGCGTCGATCACAAACCAGTCGCGCTTTACTGTTTCTGGTTTAGCGGTAAAAGTTTTCATTCTTTATAGCCTCAGGGGCCGCCCAGCAAAAATAGACGGCGGATCTTACTGAATAGTGCGTACTTTGACAAGTCAAAGGCAGCCGGATGCGGGCGCTATTCGGGGGCTCGGGTCAGCGCGTCCGCGTACGGCAAGAATCTTCGGCAGGCGGCGCATCACTTCCACCGCAGAAAGAGGAGGCGGATTATCCTGATTGCGAAAAAAATTTCAACCTGCTTGTATGGGCTTTTTTGTCAGAGGACTCTCCAATGGAATACCGCCCGCTCGGCCAAACCGACCTGAATGTCAGCGCACTGTGCCTGGGCACCATGACCTGGGGGGAGCAGAACGACGCCCCAGAGGCATTTGCGCAGATCGATCGTGCCAAGGCCTACGGCATCAATTTCATCGACACTGCGGAGATGTACCCGGTACCGCCGCGCGCCGAAACCTACAGCAAGACCGAACAGATCATCGGTGAATACTTCAAGCAGCGTGGCGACCGTGCCGACTGGATTCTGGCCAGCAAGATCGCCGGCCCGGGCAATGGCATCACGCATATTCGCGACGGCCAGCTCAAGCACAACCGCGAACACATCGTGGCAGCGCTGGATGCCAGCCTCAAACGCCTGCAGACCGACTGGATCGATCTGTATCAGCTGCACTGGCCTGAGCGCCCGACCAACTTCTTCGGTCAGCTTGGCTACAACCACCAGGACAGCGACTCCACGCCCATCGAGGACATTCTCGACGCGCTCGACGAGCAGGTCAAAGCCGGCAAGATCCGCCATATCGGCCTGTCCAACGAAACCCCATGGGGCACCATGAAATTCCTGCAGGCGGCCGAGCGCCGCGGCATGTCACGGGTGGTTTCCATCCAGAACCCCTACAACCTGCTCAACCGCAGCTTCGAAGTGGGCCTGGCGGAAGTGGCAATCCGCGAACAATGCGGCCTGCTCGCCTATTCGCCATTGGCGTTCGGCATGCTGACCGGCAAATACGAGAACGGCGCCCGCCCGGATAACGCCCGCCTCACCCTGTTCAGCCGCTTCGCCCGCTACAACAGCCCGGAAACCGTGGCGGCCTGTTCGCGCTATGTGGCGCTGGCGCGCGAGCACGGCCTGGACCCTGCACAGATGGCCCTGGCGTTCGTCACCAGCCGTCCGTTCGTGACCAGCAACATCATCGGCGCCACCTCGCTGGAGCATCTGGAAGCCAACCTGGCGAGCAGCGAGCTGACACTCAGCGATGCCGTGCTGGAAGGCATCGAGGCAATTCACAAGGCACAGCCCAACCCTGCGCCATAAAGCGGCGTCCTTGCGGGGCGATGTGCCTTCGGGAATATCGCCCCGCGTCCGTAGCCTGCGGTTGAGCGCAGCGATACCCAGGTTCGGTCTTGCCTACGATGGTGATGCCAATACTGCCCTGGGTATCGCTGCGCTCAACACCGGGCTACGTTGCGTGAGCTCTTTCAGCCGGCAGGGTGGGCGACAGCCCATCATATCCTTGCACCAAGCGGCCTAGAGAAGCGTGGGGCCCTTCCTATCACGCCGTGAAGCCAGGCGATCAGCCAGCCGCGTCGGCTCCGGTAACCGATAGCCGGTATCCCAGCTCAACACCAGCTCTGCTGCAGTCGCCATGCTCACCCGATGGCCCGGCGAGACGATCAGCGGCCGCACCTTGCGCTTGCTGCGTAGCATCCAGCCGATCTGCCGGCCCTGGCGATCGAGCAACTCGACCTTGTCGCCCCGCTCCTCACCCAGTTCACCGTGCGATCCGGTAAGGATCTTCTTCGCCACACCAATGGTGGGCCGGCCGCTGACGACCCCGAGGTGAGCGGCAATGCCCAGGCCACGCGGGTGGGCGATACCGTGGCCATCGACCACGATCAGGTCCGGCTCCGATGGCAGCCCCGCCAGCGCGTCGATCAGCGCCGGCAGCTCACGAAACGACAGCAGGCCCGGCACGTAGGGCATGCTGGTGGGAATGCGCGCCACGCACTCGGCGATCGGCTGCAGGGTTTGCGCGTCGAGCAGGATCGCCGCGGCGCGGGTGATGGTGCCGCCCTCCTCGAAGCCGACATCGACCCCGGCGAGCAGCCGCAGCGGCGCAAAGTCATCGTCCAGGCAAACCTGCTCGGCCAGCTGTTTCTGCAGGATTCTCGCCGCGGCCGGGGTGCCATCCCAGTCGGCGAATGGCGAGGCGGCGAGTTCGGAAAAGGCGATCATGGCGACAGCTCCTTGAACAAAGATTGCAAGACCACGCTGGACGCAGCACTGATAAAAGAAGACGATTCAGCCACAGCCTGACAGCTTCACCATCAGCTGGCCCAATCACTCGAATAAGAACAACAGCCATGCCCAGCCTGCTATCCCCGCTCACTCGGGTGAGCATTCTCGCCACGCCCGGCGTATTCGCTTCGACCCTCATGCAAGCCAGAGATTTCTTTCATATGGCCGGCTTGCGCCACGGCAAACAACAGGGCCTGGGGCTGGTGCCTACCTTCGAGGTGCGCCTGGTCAGCCCGGACGGTTTGCCGGTACGCAGCTTCAGCGACGTGCAACTGCCGGTCGACGGCCCGCTCGATGACCAGGCCGAGCTGATTATCCTGCCGGCGTTCTGGGACGATTACGACGCGCTAAGCAGCCGCTACCCGCACGTGTTCGATTGGCTACGCGAGCGCCACGCCGCCGGCGCCAGCCTCTGCGGGGAAGCCAACGGAGCGTTCTGGCTGGCTGCCAGCGGCCTGCTCGACGGCAAGGAGGCGACCACCTGTTGGCGGTTCTTCGGCGAGTTCTCCACGCGTTTTCCCGCCGTGGTGCTCAACCAGGACAAGCACCTGACCGACGCGGATAACCTGTACTGCGTAGCCGGCCCGACATCAGCGTGCGATCTGTATATCTACCTGATCGAACGTTTCTGTGGCACCAGCGTGGCGCAGAGTGTGGCCCGCGACATCCTCTACGAAGTGCGCCGCAGCTACACGCCGGGGCGCATCGGCTTCGGCGGCCAGAAGCAGCATCAGGACCCGAAGATCCTGCAGATCCAGCAATGGCTTGAGGATCACTTCGCCGAGCGTTTTCGCTTCGAAGACGTCGCCCGTGAGCATGGCATGAGCATCCGTAATTTCATGCGCCGCTTCCACGCGGCCACCGGCGACAAACCGCTGTATTACCTGCAAAGGCTGCGCATCGAAACGGCCAAGGGCTTGCTGTCGTCCTCAGCGAAGAGCATCAAGACGGTCAGCTACGAGATCGGCTACGACGATGCCAGCTTCTTCGCCCGCCTGTTCCGCCAGCACACCGGCTTGTCGCCCAACCACTACCGCCAACAATTCCAACAGCAGACCCAGCAGCCCACCAGCCGCGCCTAACCGCGGTCATAAAAAAGCCGCGCGCCCTGCTTCTCAACGAAGCGGGCGTGCGGCCTTGGCCACGTTCAGTCGATCAGGGCTTGTGCGGGCGCGACAGAAACTCGTGGGACTGCATTTCCAGCAAGCGGCTCAGGGTGCGCTGGAACTCGAAGCTCAGGCGACCTCCGGTGTACAGGTCCTTGAGTTCCACTTCGGCAGAGATGATCAGCTTGACGTTGCGGTCGTAGAACTCGTCCACCAGGTTGATGAAGCGCCGGGCCATGTCTTCCTTGGCCACGCTCATCTGCTCGACGTTGGAGAGGATCACCGAGTGGAAGATCTTGCCCAGTTCGATGTAGTCGTTCTGGCTACGCGGGCCGTCGCACAGCTCGCGGAAATCGAACCAGCCCACATCGCCGCCGACACGGCGAGCAGTGATGGCGCGGTTCTCGATCATCAGCGCTTCGTTTTCCTGCACGCTGGCTTTCTCATGCAGCAAACTCTTGAAGCTCTTCTCCAGGCTCTGCTCAGCGGCCTCGCCCAGTGGAAAGTGGAACAGCTCGGCTTGCTCCAGCGCCCGCAGACGGTAATCGATGCCGCTGTCGACGTTGACGATCTCGGTGTGCACCTTGAGCAGCTCGATGGCCGGCAGGAAGCGCGAGCGCTGCAGGCCGTCCTTGTAGAGACCGTCCGGCACGATGTTGGAGGTAGATACCAGGGTCACGCCGTTCTTGAACATTTCCTCAAGAAGCGTCGCCAGGATCATCGCATCGGTGATGTCGGACACGAAGAACTCGTCGAAGCAGATCACCCGGAACTGCTCGGAAAAGCGCTTACCGATCACGGTCAGCGGGTTCTTGACGTCCTTGAGGGTGCGCATCTCTTCGTGCACGCGCTTCATGAAGCGGTGAAAGTGCGTGCGCTCCTTTTCCTTGAACGGCAGCGCGTCGAAGAAGGTGTCGACCAGGTAGGTCTTGCCGCGGCCGACGCCGCCCCAGAAGTACAGGCCCTTTACCGGCGTGACGGTCTTCTTGCCGAACAGCTTGCCGAACACGCCGGGCTTGCTGCGATCATCGGCGATCAGTTCGTCGTACAGGCGCTGCAGGTGGCGCACGGCCTTTTCCTGAGCGGCATCGTGGAAGAAGTCCGGACGTTTGAGGTCGGCCTGGTAGCGTTCGAGCGGGGTCATAGTGCGTAAACCGGGCAAATAAAGCGGGGGCGACACTTTAGCGACGCCCCCGCGGAATGGCAAATAGCCCCTACGGGCGGCGAGGTTTTGCAGTCGGTAGCTGGGTGACTTGTTGGCTCAGACCGCCAGCCTCACCAATGGTGTCAGGCTTCTTTGCGGCGTGAACACATCACCCGGTGCGCTCAACACTCGAGACCCAATGGTCTCGCGGCGCACCGTCAAGGTGGATCGATGCAGCGTGATCCACCCTGCTGACCGGCTCAGGCTTCTTCTGGCGCCAGCGCTTCGCGCAAGCGGGTAATCGCGGCTTCGGTGGCAGCTGCGTCGGCGAAGGCCGGGCTTTCGCCAACCTGCTGCTCATCCAGCCACACGCCGAAAGCGTTGCCCTGCACACGGATATCCAGCGGCTCACCGGCCTGCAGGCGCTTGCTCGCCTGCCCGGCAGCCTTGCCGTCGGCGAAGGCTGGCGAGAGCAGCAGCTGCTCGCCGTCAACATCCAGCAAGCGGAAGCGGAAGCTGCCGTCTTCGTCGCGGAAGCTGACGAAACGGGCGCGCTTGGCGGCCTTCTTCTTGACCGTGTCGCTACCGGTCGCCTGGCTGCGGAACGAGCGCAAGCCAACCGCCTCACGCAGTTCACCGAGGAACGGCGTCGCGATCTTGCGTGCCTTGGCGGCGCCTGCGAGCAGAATGTCTTCCAGATCCGCCGGACGGGCAATCAGGGTGTGATAGCGCTCGCGCGCCTCGCCCAGCTCGGCTTCCAGCAACTCGTAAAGCGCCTGCTTGGCTTCGCCCCAGGCCATGCCGCCGACCAGCGCGGCGCGGAAGTCAGCCTGCTGGGTCGGTGCGGCAAAGGCCTGGTACAGCGTGAAGAGGTGCGAGTTGTCCGGGTCTTTGGCTTCGCCAGGCAGTTTGGAGTCGGTAACGATGCGCGCCACGGCATCCTTGAGTTGCTTGGAGTTGGAGAACAGCGGGATGGTGTTGTCGTAGCTCTTCGACATCTTGCGGCCGTCTAGCCCTGGCAAGGTGGCGACGTCTTCTTCGATCACCGCTTCGGGCAGCTTGAACAGGTCCTTGCCCTGGCCGAACAGGTGGTTGAAGCGCTGGCCGATGTCGCGGGCCATCTCCACATGCTGGATCTGGTCACGGCCGACCGGCACCTTCTGCGCGTTGAACATGAGGATGTCCGCAGCCATCAGGATCGGGTAACTGAACAGGCCCATGGTCACGCCGGCATCCGGGTCCTCGCCGGATTCGACGTTCTTGTCGACCGATGCCTTGTAGGCGTGGGCGCGGTTGAGCAGGCCCTTGCCGGCCACACAGGTCAGCAACCAGCACAGCTCGGGGATTTCCGGAATATCGGACTGGCGATAGAACGTCGCGCGGTCGGTATCGAGCCCCAGCGCAAGCCAGGTCGCGGCGATCTCCAGGCGCGAGCGCTGAATGCGCAGCGGGTCGTCGCACTTGATCAGCGCGTGGTAGTCGGCGAGGAAATAGAACGAGTCCGCATCGGGGCTGCGGCTGGCGACGATGGCCGGACGAATTGCGCCGGCGTAGTTGCCCAGGTGTGGCGTGCCGGTGGTGGTGATACCGGTAAGAATACGAGTGGTCATGTTCGGGTTCGCTTTACGTGGACCAACTGGATGATCGCGAGCGGGGCGCTGGTTCGCAACAAACGGGGCGCGGTATTTACCGAGGAAAATACCGCGCTCCCACCTGTTTGAATGGAGCCGGCGCGACGCGCAGCAGATCAGAGACGCGGCAGCAGCAGGTCTTTGAGATCCGTCAGCTTGCCATGGAAGAAGTGGCCGCATTCTGCCACTTTCAGCAGCTCGTGGGCACGCCCGAGGTTGGCGGACCAATCGTAGACGAGCTGCGGCTCGACCACTTCGTCGGCGTCCGGCTGGATGACCACCAGCGGGCAATGCTCGGCCGGCGGGTTGTCGCCGCTCAGGCGCATCACGGCGGGAGCGACCATGAACAGTTTCGTCACCTCGATGCCCTGCCCTTCCAGGCGCGCGCCAAGACTGGCGGCCACGAAGCCGCCGAAGGAGAACCCCAGCAGGGTCAACGGCAGCTCGGGATAGGTGGCACGCAGCCAGTGAGCAACGGCTTCGGCGTCATCGACTTCGCCGCTGCCCATGTCATGGCTGCCGGCACTGGCACCGACACCACGGTAGTTGAAACGCAGGGTGTGGTAACCGGCATCGCGGGCGGTGCGTTGCAGGGTCGACACCACCTTGTTGAGCATGGTGCCGCCCTGCACCGGGTTGGGGTGGCAGATCAGCGCAACGCCGCGCGCCTCGGCCACCTCTAGAGAAAGGGCCTCGAGCTGGCCGCTCGGGCCAGCGATCATTACGGGGGTTTCGCGCATGAGCAACAGTGAACTCCGTGACCTTGAACAGGGTCGACTCGTCTAGCATTTAACGTGCGCACACCAGCACTTAGCGGTGTACAGCGCAGGTTCCAGCCGTTAACGTAAAGCAAAGCCGTTTAGAGAGGAAGGACTCGTGGAACAGACGCTCACCGCCTGGTTGCTACCGGCACTTACCCTGGTCGCTGGCATCGCCATCGGTTTCCTGATCGCCCGCCTTGCGCCCAATGCCGCCCCCAGCCGCACGCAGCGTCAGCTGGACGACATGCAGGAACGTTTCGAGGCCTACCAGAGCGAAGTGGTTACCCACTTCAACACCACCGCCAATCTGGTCAAGAAACTGACCCAGAGTTATCACGACGTTCAGGAACACCTGTCGCACGGTGCCGATCGCCTGGCTCTCGACGAAGTGACGCGCCAACGCCTGCTCGCCACCTTGCACGCCGAGCCGACTGGCGAGAAGCGCGACCGCCTGACCCCGCCGCGTGACAATGAAATGCCCAAGGACTACGCGCCCAAGGGTGACGACGTGCCGGGCATGCTCGATGAAGGCTACGGCCTGAAGAACCGCTATTAAGCAGCGGCGCGAGTAACTCGAACCCCGCCGCATGGCGGGGTTTTGCTTTACGACCCCGAATCGGCAGAACAGGGAATCGATTCGATGCCATCACCCAGCCCACATCACCCTACCCGTCAGGCGCTGATGGATGCAGCACGTCAGCTGCTCGACGGCGGGCGGGCCTTCAGCAGCCTCAGCCTGCGTGAAGTCGCCCGTGTTGCCGGCATCGTGCCAACCGGCTTCTATCGCCATTTCAAGGACATGGACGCCCTCGGCCTGGCGCTGGTTGCAGAGGTGGGCGAAACCTTTCGCGTCACGCTGCGCCAAGTGCGCCGCAACGAGTTCGAACTGGGCGGCATGATCGACGCCTCGGTGCAGATATTTCTCAGTGCGGTGGAGCAGAACCGCGGCCAGTTTCTGTTCCTCGCTCGCGAGCAATTCGGCGGCTCGCTGCCCGTGCGCATGGCCCTGGCCACGTTTCGTGAAGGCATTGCCGCCGACCTGGCGAGCGACCTGAGCCGCCTGCCCAAACTGCAGCATCTCGATGAACCCGCGCGCAGCATGTTGGCCGATCTGGTGGTGAAAACCGTATTCGCCACCCTGCCGGAGCTGATCGACCCGCAGTCCGCGTCTCTGCCCCTGCACCGCCGCCCACACACGAAGATGACCGAGCAGCTGCGCTTTATCCTGATCGGTGCCAAACGCTGGCGTGGCATTGGCTCAAGCGACAGTGGCGAAGACTAGAAGCGCGCCTCCGGCAGCTGAGTAAAAAATCACCAGCGCGCTGCAGCGCACGCGCTGGTAATCCCCGAGTAAACCACCACCACGTTATCCACAGGCTGCTCCACAGTGAGAGTGGATAACCGCGCCTCCATAACGTCCTCCAGGCTTTTAACATCCTGAAAATATTGAAGTATTTATTGACTTCAACACACAGTCGGTGTGCTTTTCACGCGACCACGCAGCTGATCAAAAAACAACCATAACGTGTCAGGGCAGCAAGCCCGGGGCCTGCAGACCGACATACGCATCTTATCCACAACGCTGCCCACAGCAGATGTGGGCAATTACTGGAGATCAACCTGATGATGCCTCCAACGCTCTGTTTTACAACATAAAATTCCTGATCAGAAAAAGCGCTACGGGCTGAAAGCGCCGCACGCCAAGCCCTGCGTACGGTTGCACACACGTTCGATACAGCGTTATCAACAGCCTCTGTGCGTAACTTGACGACAGACCTGCTTTTTCACAGGCATAAAAAAGCCGCTGACGAACCAGCGGCTTGGCGTGAGACACGATTTTCAATCGACCAGGGTAAGCGCACCTTTCATCAGCGCGGCGTGGCCTGGAAACGAGCAAAAGAATTGATAGCTTTCAGCCGCATCCAGCTTGCTGACATCGAAGGTCACCGAATCCGATTCACCGCCTCCGATCAGTTTGGTGTGAGCGATCACACGCTCATCGCCCTCCTTCAAGTAACCCTTGTCGACCCCGGCCGCCATACCGTCGGTGTTGACGGCCTGCACGTCGCGGGTCTCTGTTAGCACCAGGTTATGACCCATCACGTGCTTGGGCAGATTGCCGACGTGTTTGAGATCGATAGTGAAGGTCTTGCAGCTCTTGCTGACCTTGATCTCCTTGGTATCGAAGGTCATCTGGTCGGTGGAATGCACCTCCACCGAACACTCGGCAGCCAACAACGGAGCACTGGCCAGGGCCAATACAGAGGCGACGACTAACTTGCGAATCATGGGGGTCTCCTTGGCAGTAATAAGCAGAAGCTGCGTGCAGCGTGCCCTATCGCGCGGCCGTTTCCCATGACCTGAGGCAACAGACCGCAGGCTCATCCAGAAAAGCTATCGAAGCGATCCAGACAAACAAGCGGCCGGACTATGGCACAGGCCCTACTCTGTGCCCAACGACCTGAAGGAGAGAATCATGACAATCGTTGACAGCCTGCAGCAGTGGTTTGCCGCTTACGCTCAAGGCGCGAGCGGCACGTCCCGTTAAACACCTCATATACGACCGCCAGGCGAAGCCTGAAGCGCCAGGTGGTGCCTATTACGGCCACTTCACCTCGCCCTTGATGACCTGAGCACCCAGCTCCAGAGAAGACTCATCGGCCAAGCCCGGGTAGCGGGTCTGCATCGCGCCGATCAACTGCTTGGAGTCGACTGCCTTCTTGGCCTCCTGCTCGAAAGCCAGCAGATAGTCACGGGTATCGATCACGGTTTGTGGCGAGTCCGGCTGGCTGCCGTCGGCGTTAGGCAGGTAGTGGCCTGGGATCACCTTTTTAGGTTTCAACGCGGTGATGGCGTCCAGCGTGCCCAGCCAATCGCGGCGGGATTGCTCGGTCTGAGTATCGGCCATCCACACATGGATATTGGCCGACACCGGAATGCCACCCACCACGGTTTTCAGCGATGGAATCCATACAAAGGTACGTGCCGGCTCAGGGCCACGCACTTCCAACACCTGGCCATCGACCTTGAGGGTCGGCTCGCTCAATGCCTGCGGCACCAGCAACGCTTTCGGCGCGTTGCCCTCCATGATCGGCCCCCAATGCGCCAGCTTGCCGTCCTTGCTCGCCTCGATGGCTGCCACGGTTTCCTTGGTAGCCACGATCTTCGCGTCCGGGAAGGCCTTGTGCACCACATCCAGGCCGAAGTAGTAATCCGGGTCGCTGTGGCTGATATAAATCGTGGTCAGCTTCTTGCCGGTGGCACGAACCTTCTCCACCAGCACCTCGGCGTCATTGCGCTGGAACTGCGCATCGATCAACACCGCCTCGGTCGGGCCAGACACGATCTGCGACGACACCGGAAAAATCGACTGCGCACCGGGGTTGTAAACCTCCACCTTCAACGGCTCGGCCGCCAACGCATGGCCAGCCAAGGACAGAGCAACACTACCGAACAACAATGGGCGCAACAGACGCAGAGCTTTCATGGCACAGCCTCGAAGGATGAGAGTGCGACCATCATAGAGAGCGCGATTCGCGCGAAATACGGCCTAACCTGCAATGCTTTGTTGCGCAGTACGGCTCAAATCAATGCCGCGGCCCAGCTCCGCCCAGACCATCCCCTGCGACCAAAAGCCATCACCCTCTGGTGGCGCACAGCCAGTATTTCGCAGTAAGGTCGGCCATCGCCTTTCAAGGAAGAACTAGGGCCCGCAAGAACGCATCCGACGCCCACCAGAAACACCTCGCCGCACTAATTGATGCCGAAGGCGCCTCTTAGATTCTGAACAGAATGAAAAACTCTAAAGAGCATGGACAATGAAAAAAACGCTGCTGTTAGCTCTGTTTACAATATTGTTTTACGGATGCACCACTGACATAGTCAATGTGCAAAAGCCCTCTCCAGATCAAGGCACGCAACTCCCGCGAGAAACTATAGCTGATACTCAAAAAAACATAGCAGCTGTTGGTGAAGATATGTTTACCGGAGGCAATCTCATGCTTGCCCCTGCTAAAACCTCATTCCTAACCGTCTCAATGAACGGCCCAGCCACGGCTAACATCTCGCATAAATTAAACAAAATCTCTTTTACATTACCCCCGACGACTCTTCGCTCAGAAGGCACCTCTGGAGACGGCCGCTTCTTCCGTTATCCTAAACTATTCAAAACATCTGACGGGAGACTCTCCCAGGGCGGCCTTTTGTCCAGTGATGGTCGTACAGATCACGCTGATAAAATTTATTGGCGGTGGTTAGACTCAAGGGGTGCTACCTACTACACCGCCAGATTGAGCTCCCCAGCAAAACTTAACGCAAGCTCAATTACAGAAGTAGTTTCAGACGCCGAGCAGTATCCAGTTCGTAGCGAACTTATCTATTCTGGAATACTTGATGGAAAAATTCGTTTTCTATACAGAGAGTTCACAATAGCAGGAACGCTAAAACCGTCGTTCACGCAAGATGTTACTTTGGACTACCTACCAGGAACGGAGTATGGCTTTAAAAAATCTCGATTCGTCATTCACAAAGCAGGCCCAGCAACTATTGAGTACACTTTGGTACAGGGTCTTTAGACATAACTAACTGGTACACAATATCGATAAGCCTGCACGAATATATGAATACAAACCAAACGCCGCCTCGGAAGGCCGAGCGGAATGGTAGGCGATTTAGCGCTACGGATACCGCGAGAGCCACGAAGGGGCCAAAGCTGGCCCTTCACAGCGCTTAGACTGGGTTGAGCGATGCGATAATCAGGGCGACGATTCCGGGGTGTCGCTCCGCTCGATCCAAGCTACACATTCGAGAATGGCCTCCATAAAACCACACGAACAGCAGAACCCGTAGCCTGCGGTTGAGCGCAGCGATACCCAGGGCGCCGATCCCGGGTGTCGCTCCGCTCGACCCGGGCTACATTTGAATGGTGTTTCTTCTGCAAGGGACTGCAGGCAATGGTGCTCTATCGCCGCGACAAAACGCCGGGCGCTACCTGGTTTTTCACGCTCAACCTGGCTAATCGCCATAGCGACTTGCTGGTCAACCATATCGATTTGCTACGCGCCAGCTTCACGCACGTGATACGGCCGCATCCCTGGCGCGTCGACGCCATCGTCATCCTTCCCGATCATTTGCACGCGCTCTGCACGCTGCCACCGGGCGATGCAGATTTCGCGGTGCGTTGGCGGCTGATCAAGAGCGGCGTTTCCCGGGCTCTGCCTACCGGCGAGCGCCTATCATCCAGCAAGTAGGGTGGACAACGCGAAGCTTGTCCACCATTGGGCTAAACGCAATACATCAGGCATACGCCAATGGCCCCTTCAGAAGGCCGAACGGAATCGTTGCGCAGAGGGTTGAGCGGCATGGATGCCGCGAGAGCCGCGATGGGCCAGGGATGGCCCTTCGCGGCGGGCCCTCGGAGCAATGATGGAGTGAGGGAAGTCGAGCGCAGCGAGACACGAATGATGGGGCACAGCGTTTTTGCTTACTTTTTTGGCGTTTGAAAAAAGTGAGTCGCCGTAAGGGCGAAACCGGTTTATCAGGCGATAGATAAGCGGCGCCGGAGTGCATCCAATCAAACGTAGCAGTTCGTAGCCTGCGGTTGAGCTCAGCGATACCCAGGAATTGCCGACGCAACAATCGCCACTAATAAAAAGGCCGATCACATGATCGGCCAGCCATCTACCTCACCCCACCTCAGCTATTACTCGGAAACGCAAACTGCGCGGCCTCGTGGCTCTTGCGCTGTGGCCAGCGCTGGGTGATGGATTTGCGGCGGGTGTAGAAGCGCACACCGTCGGGGCCGTAGGCGTGGAGGTCGCCGAACAGCGAGCGCTTCCAGCCGCCGAAGCTGTGGTAGGCCACCGGTACCGGCAGCGGTACGTTGACGCCGACCATGCCGACTTCGATCTCGTCGCAGAACAGCCGCGCCGCTTCGCCATCGCGGGTGAAGATGCAGGTGCCATTGCCGTATTCGTGATCGTTGATCAGTTGCATGGCCGCTTCCAGGCTGTCGACCCGGACGATGCACAGCACCGGGCCGAAGATTTCGTCGGTGTAGATGGTCATGTCCGCCGTCACTCGGTCGAACAATGTGCCGCCGAGGAAGAAGCCGTTTTCGCTGCCCGTGACGCTCAGGCCACGCCCGTCGACCACCAGCTCAGCGCCAGCGGCCACCCCGGCGTCGATGTAGCCGGTGACCTTGTCCTTCGCTGCTGCGGTGACCAGCGGGCCCATGTCGAGACCGCACTGGGTGCCCGCGCCGATCTTCAGGGCCTTGATCTGCGGCACCAGCTTCTGCACCAGCGCATCGGCGATCTGGTCACCCACGCACACGGCCACGGAGATGGCCATGCAGCGCTCACCGCAAGAACCGTAGGCAGCCCCCATCAGAGCGCTGACGGCGTTTTCGAGGTCGGCATCGGGCATCAGCACTGCGTGGTTCTTGGCGCCGCCGAGGGCTTGCACGCGTTTTCCGCGCTTGGTGCCTTCGGCATAGATGTATTCGGCGATCGGTGTGGAGCCGACGAAGCTCAGGGCTTTGACCTCCGGCGCCTGAATCAGCGCATCCACGGCGGTCTTGTCGCCGTGCACGACGTTCAGCACGCCGTTGGGCAGGCCGGCTTCGTGCAGCAGCTGTGCGATATACAGGGTGGAGCTGGGGTCGCGCTCGGAGGGTTTGAGGATGAAGCAGTTGCCGCAGACGATGGCCAGCGGGTACATCCACAGCGGCACCATGGCCGGGAAGTTGAACGGGGTGATGCCGGCGACTACGCCCACCGGCTGAAAGTCGCTCCAGGCGTCGATGTTGGGGCCGACGTTGCGGGTGTATTCACCCTTGAGGATTTCCGGAGCGGCGCAGGCGTACTCGACGTTCTCGATGCCGCGCTTGAGCTCGCCGGCGGCGTCTTCCAGGGTTTTGCCATGCTCTTCGCTGATCAGCTTGGCGATGGCGTCTTCATGCTGCTCGAGCAGTTGCTTGAAGCGGAACATCACCTGAGCGCGCTTGGCAGCCGGGGTGTTGCGCCAGGCCGGGAAGGCCTGCTTGGCTGAGTCGATGGCCTGCTGCACGGTGGCCACGTCGGCCAGGGCAACGCGGCGCACCGCCTCACCGCTGGCCGGGTTGAATACGTCGGCGCTATGGCCGCCGTGGCCATCGGTGAGTTCGCCGTGAATCAGGTGCTGGATGGTGGTCATGAAACGTCCTCGATAATTTTACGGCGGCCGGGGCGTCGCCCCCGGCACGAGAAATGGCGGCCTACCGGCGCATTGGCGCTGCTTGCGCAATACGTGCGGGGCCGGAGTTCCTACAGGTATCCATGGGCCGAATATTCACTGCTCGGCCTAACGATTCGGTGGATGGGTGAAGCGTCATCCACCCTACAACAGCCTGCTGGTCGATCAGTCCAGCTTGTTGAGTACATCGCCCACGGCACTGAATACGCGGTCGAGGTCGTCGATCTTGGCGTTGAACATCGGCCCGAACTGCAAGCCGTCGCCGCCGAAACGCACGTAGAAGCCGGCCTTCCACAGCGCGACACCGGCCTCGAACGGGCGGATCGACGGGTCGCCATCGCGCGGCGCCAGCTGTATCGCGCCGGCCAGGCCACAGTTGCGGATGTCCAGCACGTGCTTGGCACCCTTGAGGCCATGGATGGCGTTCTCGAACTTGGGCGCCAGTTCGGCGGCCTGCTGGATCAGGTTCTCGCGCTTGAGCAATTCGAGCGATGCCAGGCCGGCGGCGCAGGCGACCGGGTGGGCGGAATAGGTATAGCCGTGGGTGAATTCGATCATGTGCTCGGGCGTCGGCTGGCCCATGAAGGTCTGGTAGATCTCGCGGCTGGCGATCACCGCGCCCAGCGGCACGGCGCCGTTGGTGATCTGCTTGGCGATGTTGAGGATGTCCGGCGTGACGCCGAAGTACTCGGCGCCGGTCCATTTGCCCATGCGCCCAAACGCGGTGATCACTTCGTCGAAGATCAGCAGGATGTTGTGCTGGGTGCAGATCTCGCGCAGGCGCTGCAGGTAACCGGCAGGCGGCACGATGACGCCGGCCGAGCCGGACATGGGTTCGACGATGACCGCGGCGATGTTTGAGGCATCGTGTAACTCGATCAGCTTGAGCATCTCGTTGGCCAATTCAACGCCGCCGGTTTCAGCCGCGCCTTTGGTGAAGGCCATCCCTGCCTGCAGGGTGTGCGGCAGGTGGTCGACGTCCATTAGCTGACCGTACATTTTGCGGTTGCCGCTGATGCCGCCCAGGCTGGTGCCGGCGATGTTCACGCCGTGATAACCACGGGCACGGCCGATCATCTTGGTTTTGCTGGCCTGGCCCTTGAGGCGCCAGTAGGCCTTGGCCATCTTCACCGCGGTGTCGGCGCACTCGGAGCCGGAGCCGGTGAAGAACACGTGATTGAGCTCACCGGGCATCAGGTCCGCGACCTGCTCGGCGAGCTTGAACGACAGCGGATGGGCGTACTGGAAACCTGGCGAATAATCGAGGGTACCGAGTTGCTTGGCCACAGCCTCCTGGATTTCCTTGCGGCAATGCCCAGCGCCGCAGGTCCACAGGCCGGACAGGCTGTCATAGACCTTGCGCCCCGAGTCGTCGGTCAGCCACGAGCCTTCGGCCGCCACCACGATGCGTGGGTCGCGGTGGAAGGCGCGGTTGGCGGAAAACGGCATCCAGTGAGCGTCCAGCTTGAGCTGGCTGGCCAGTGGCGGCGTGGCGGTCTGCGGCATGTTCATGGCGGGTGGCCTCGTGGGTGGCGGGTGTCCGATGACGGGCAGGATGAGAAATCTGGCGGCAGTCGCACGTCTATCAGAAGCGTATCGGTTGTCAGCGAAGGTGCCACAGGCATAGAGTCACTCAAACCTGACTCTTCTTACCCTCAGTTCATTGGTGGCTAAACAATGAGTGCCCGACGCCCCGAGCCGCTGGCCCAGGTCAGCGACTTTGATATCCGCCTGCTCAAGCTGTTTCGCAGCGTGGTCGAGTGCGGCGGTTTTTCCGCTGCGGAAAGCGTGCTGGGCATTGGTCGCTCGGCGATCAGCCAGCAGATGAGCGACCTGGAGCAGCGCCTCGGCCTGCGCCTGTGCCAGCGCGGCCGTGCCGGGTTTGCGCTGACCGAGGAAGGCCGCGAGGTGTACCAGTCCACTCAGCAATTACTGGCTGCGCTGGAGAGCTTTCGCACCGAGGTCAACGGCCTGCACCAACACCTGCGCGGCGAGCTGAATATCGGCCTCACCGACAACCTAGTGACGGTGCCGCACATGCGCATCACCGGTGCCCTCGCCCGCCTGAAAGAACGAGGCCCGGACGTGCGCGTGCACATCCGCATGACGCCGCCCAGCGAGGTCGAACAGGGCGTGCTCGATGGCCGCCTGCACGTCGGCGTGGTGCCGATGGTCGGCGCACTCTCTGGCCTCGACTACCAACCGCTGTACGACGAGCGCTCGCTGCTCTACTGCGCGGTGGGCCACCCGTTGTTCTACGTGGACGACCGCGAGCTGGCAGACGATCGCCTCAACGCTCAGGACGCCATCGCGCCAACCTTCCGCCTGCCGCCGGAGATTCAGACCCAGTATCAGGTGCTGAACTGCACGGCCAGCGCCTCGGACCGCGAAGGCATGGCCTTTCTGATCCTGACCGGGCGTTATATCGGTTACCTGCCGGATCACTACGCAGCCGCCTGGATCAAGGAGGGTCGTCTGCGCGCCTTAAAGGCCGACACGCGTTTCTATGACCTCAACCTGGCCTCGGTCACGCGCAAGGGACGTCGCCCACACCTGGTGCTGGAGAGCTTTCTCGAGGAGCTCGCGGCGAGTGCGTAAGAGGTCGTTTTTGATCAATTAGAAGTGCGTTCGAATTGGCGGCTATAAGGCGGAAGCAGCCGTAGGGTGGATGTCGCTCTTTTCATCCACCATTGCAATCGCAAAGCGGTGGACGGGTCGGGCCGCGTAGGTGAGGCGTCATCCACCCTAAGTCTGCTCTCGCCACCACGCTGCCATGCAGTGCTTACTCGATCTTCTCGTAGCGGCCGCCACATTTGACGAAGCAGTTCTTGTAGACCTCCGAGCAGATTCGGTAGTCAGGCCCGGCGATTGCCGTGGGCTTCGGGCACATCGTTTTGAGATTGGGGTCTTCGGTGGAGTGCAGGCAGTTCTGGTAGCTCTGGTTCTGGCTGTCATAGATGACTTTGAAGCCTTGGTAAGACTCATCCTCACTGCGCTCACAGGCCCGCTGCGTTTCGTTGCACTGCTGGACGCAGGCCTGGCCTTCGGCAGTTTGCGGCGGCACTTCGCGGTACTGGGTACAACCGCCCAGTAGTAGAGCAAATGCGGGTAAAAACAGATGGCGAGACAACACGGGCTGCAGGGTCCTTAGGCAACGGTTCAGGCAGGCAACCTGAACACTCCAGACGTATCAGAGAAGCTGATGGGCTTTGCTGTGATGGCCCCCGCAAAGGTTGGTTCCCTCTTCGCCGGTCAACCTTAGCGACATACCCGGTAACAGGCTGTCGACAATCCATGAGGCTGGGCGTCTAGTCTCAAGCCATTGTCTCTTCAACCAGCCTCTGGAGCACGCCATGCCCAATCGTCGTCATTTCCTGCAGGGCAGCGCTGCCCTGATGACCCTCGCGGCCGGTAGCCAGCTGTTGCCGGGCTTCGCTTTCGCCGCGAATCCAGCCCCGCTGCTACAGCGCGAGATTCCGTCGAGTGGCGAGGCGCTGCCGGTGATCGGTCTGGGTACTTCACAAACCTTCAACGTCGGCATGGATGACGACAGCCTCGACGATCTGGATGAGGTGGTGCGCGCCTTTATCAACGGCGGCGCCAAGGTGATCGATACCGCACCCAGCTACGGGGCTGCCGAGGCGGTCACCGGCGAATTGCTGAAGCGCACCAAGACTCAGGGCAAAGCCTTCCTTGCCTCCAAGCTGTCGAGCACCGGGCGCGAGCGCGGCCTGGCGCAGTTCCAGGCCAGCCTGAAAGCGCTGCAAACCGACAAGATGGACCTGCTGCAGGTGCACAACCTGCAGGACACCACCCGGCAGTTGGCGCTGGCCCGTGAGCTGCGCGACCAGGGCAAGGTGCGCTACATCGGCATTACCCATTATCTCGAGTCGGCCCACGACGACCTGCTCGCCGTGCTCGCCGTGCTCGCCAAGGAGAAGGTCGACTTCGTGCAGCTCAACTACTCGGTGGGCGAACGCAATGCCGAGAAGCGCCTGCTGCCGTATTGCCGCGATAACGGCATCGCCACCCTGATCAACCGCCCCTTCCAGCGGGCACAACTGTTGGGCCGGATCAAGGGCAAGCCGTTGCCGGAGTGGGCCAACGAGATCGATGCAACATCCTGGGCGCAATTGCTGCTCAAGTTCATCATCGCCAATGAGGCGGTTACCGTGGTGATCCCGGCCACCTCCAATCCTCGTTATATGGTCGACAACCTCAAGGCCGGCCAGGGCCGCTTGCCCAATGCCGAGCAGCGTGAGCGTATCGTCCAGGCCTTCAGCTAAGCCGCGGGGGCAGACGCGGGTAAAGAGCAGCACGTTTTTGCCTGCAAGTGCTTGTCACCCTTGCAGCGCTGGAGTATCTGTTCATCCGCTGCCTTTGATCACCACGGAAACCCCTGATGCCCAACGACGTCCTCTCCCCCAGCGCTACCTCCGGCAAGCCGACTGGCCGCATCCGGCAGAAGAACGAAGAAGCGATCATCGCTGCCGCCGAGGACGAGTTCGCCCGCCATGGCTTCAAGGGCACCAGCATGAACACCATCGCCTTGGCGGTGGGCTTGCCCAAGGCCAACCTGCACTACTACTTCAGCAGCAAGCAGGGTTTGTACCTCGCGGTGCTGGATAACATCCTGTCGCTGTGGGACAGCGCCTTCAACACCCTGCGTGTCGAGGACGACCCGGCCGAAGCGCTGGAGCGTTACATCCGCGCCAAGATGGAATACTCGCGTCGCTACCCCAAAGCCTCGCGCATCTTCGCCATGGAAGTGATCAGCGGCGGCGCCTGCCTCTCGCAGCA
Source organism: Phytopseudomonas seleniipraecipitans (assembly GCF_900102335.1). GTDB lineage: Bacteria > Pseudomonadota > Gammaproteobacteria > Pseudomonadales > Pseudomonadaceae > Aquipseudomonas > Aquipseudomonas seleniipraecipitans. The sequence continues at coordinate 114,002 of NZ_FNBM01000010.1, read as the reverse complement.
TTTCGGCAAGGACCACCAGAGCTGGTTCCGCGAGCGCGCAGCGGTGTTCGAAAGCTGGATCGCTGCAGGCAAGATGGATGCGGTCGACCCCATGCACCTGATCTTCCTGATCTGGGGCAGCACCCAGCATTACGCCGACTTCGCCTCCGAGATCTGCCGGGTCAGCGGCCGTTCGCGCCTGACCAAGCAGGACTATCAGGCCGCGGCTGACAACCTGGTGCGCATCATTCTCAAAGGCTGTGGGCTGCGGCCGAGCCACTGATGGCATTTCTGTTACTCGCCCAGTGCGACTTCCGCGAGGAAATTCGCAAGAGCCGCTTTCTCGCCCAGGCCCGCGCGATCACCAGTGCGGCAGACGCCCAGGCGTTCATCGATGAGGTAAGCGACCCGAACGCCTCGCACAATTGCTGGGCCTGGAAGGTCGGCCAGCAATACCGCTTCAGCGATGACGGCGAGCCCGGCGGCACCGCAGGCCGGCCAATTCTCGCGGCCATCGAGGCCCAGGGCTTCGATGGCGTGGCGGTGGTGGTCACGCGCTGGTACGGCGGCATCCAACTCGGCACCGGCGGCCTCGCTCGCGCCTATGGCGGCAGCGCCAACAAATGCCTGCAGAACGCCGAGCGTCGCGAACAGGTGGCTCGCACACCCTGCTCCTGCCATTGCGGGTTCGCCGAGCTGGCCTTGTTGAAGTCGCGCCTCGCCGAATTCGACGCGGTGCTGGAGCAGGAAACCTTCGACGCCCACGGCGCCGAGCTGCAACTGGCCGTACCGCCGTCCCAGATCGACGCCCTGCAACGCCTGCTCGCCGACATCAGCCGTGGGCGCAGCCGCCTGCACGTGCCCACCTGAGGCTTGACCTGCCGGCGTCGCCCGCGACATGGTGGTGCTTTTTGCACAGGGAGCCGCTGCATGAGCCTGCAATCCGTTCGCGCCTTCTTCGCCGAAAAGGCGCCTGATCTGCCTATCATCGAACTCGCCACCAGCACCGCCACGGTCGCGCTGGCCGCCGAGGCGCATGGCGTGGAACCAGGCCAGATAGCCAAGACGCTGGCCTTTCGCATCGGCGAGCGCAACCTGCTGATCGTCGCCCGTGGCGATGCCCGTATCGACAACCGCAAGATCAAGGAAACCTTCGGCGGCAAGGCCAAGATGCTCGACGCTGAGACGGTGGTCGCGCTGACCAGCCACCCGGTCGGCGGCGTCTGTCCGTTCGGCCTCGCCACGCCGCTGCCGGTGTATTGCGACGTGTCCCTGCGTGCCTTTGCCGAGGTGGTGCCGGCGGCTGGCGACATCCACAGCGCCGTGCGCATCAGCCCGGCGCGGATGGCCGAGCTGGTCGACGCCGACTGGGTAGATGTTTGCCTGTCGCTGCCTGTCGAAAATCCCGAGATTGCCGCTCCCTCACCGCTGGAGACCCCATGAAGCCCCACCTGCTGATTCTCAACCCGCTCAGCGACGCCAGCCTGGCGCGGATCGCCGAATATTACACCGTGACCCATGCGCCGAGTGCCGCAGCACGGGAAGCTGCCATCGCCGAACATGGCGACAGCGTGCAGGCGGTGCTGACCATCGGCACCATCGGCCTGACCGCTGAGGAAATCGCCCGCCTGCCGAAACTGGGCTTCATCGGCACCCTCGGCGTCGGGTACGAGAAGGTCGATCTGGAGGCCGCCCGCGCCCGCGGCATCGCCCTGAGCAACGGCGCCGGCAGCAACGCCGATTGCGTCGCCGACCATGCCATGGCGCTGCTGCTGGCAGCGATTCGCGACGTGCGCCGCCTCGATGTGGCCTGCCGGGCCGGTGTGTGGCGTGATGCCCTACCGATGACCGACGGCGTATGCGGCAAGCGCCTGGGAATTCTCGGCTTCGGCGCGATTGGAGAAAAACTCGCCCGCCGCGCCGCCGCCTTCGACATGCCGGTGGGGTACCACAACCGCTCGGCCAAGCCCGACAGCCCGCACCAGTACTTCACCAGCGCGCTAGACCTGGCGCGCTGGAGTGACTGCCTGGTGGTGGCGATTCCTGGCGGCCCCTCGACCTTGCACATGGTCAACGCCGACGTGCTCGACGCACTGGGGCCGCAAGGTTATCTGGTCAATGTGGCCCGTGGCAGCGTGGTGGATACCGCCGCATTGGGTGTGGCGCTGCGCGACAAGCGTATTCGCGCCGCCGCGCTGGACGTCTACGAAAGCGAGCCGCTGCCGCCGCGCGAGCTGCTCGATCTCGACAACCTGATCATCACGCCCCACGTCGGCGGCAACTCGCCCCAGGCGCTGGAGCAGTCGCTGACGCAGTTCCTCGACAATATCGGCCGGCACTTTCGCGGTGAACCGCTGCTGACGCCGATCTGATGCGGCGACCCAATTGGTGGGCTGAAGCCCACCCTACGGCGCAAAACTACGGCACATCCGTCGCAGGGTGGTCCGGGCGGCGATCCGCTTCAGCCCCCAAAAACCAACGAATCCGATCACCAGGGCAAGAAGCGCCCTACCCGCCGCCCCTGACCTGCAAACCAATGCCCAGGGCTTTGGCCAGCGACAGCGGCAACAACAAGGTATCGAGCAGCGCGCTGGCCGGCAGGTCGACGGCGGCATAGCGCGGCGCCTCGGCACCGAAACGCTCGACCGGGCAGCACCCGCCTTGCAGTGCGTACCAGTCCAGCCGCGTGCCGGCGTAGACCACCGGCGCGCCGGGCTTGGCGGCGTCGAGGGTGCGTGCAGTGGCGCAGCCGCCCAACTGCAGGCAGGCCAGCACCAGCAGCCAGCTCGTGCGCCTAGTCATCGCCACTGTTGAGGTGGTGCTCGCCCCAGCGTGGCAGCATGTCCTGAGGGATGTTCAGGCAGTTGAGAATGCGCGCGACGACGAAGTCGACCAGATCGTCCACCGTTTGCGGCTGGTGGTAGAAGCCCGGCGAGGCAGGAAGGATGGTCACCCCCAGGTTGGAGAGTTTGAGCATGTGCTCCAGGTGAATGCTGGAATATGGCGCCTCGCGCGGCACCACGATCAGCTGACGGCGCTCCTTGAGCGTCACGTCGGCTGCGCGCTCTATCAGGTTGTTGCAGGCGCCGGTGGCGATCGCCGAAAGCGTGCCGGTGCTGCAGGGCACCACCACCATCGCGGTCGGCGAACCGGAACCGGAGGCCACCGGGGCCATCCAGTCCTCCTTGCCGTAGACACGGATCTGCCCGTCGGTGGCACCGGTGTATTCGGTGAGAAACGCCTGCATGGCCTGGGGCTTGGCCGGCAGGCTGACGTCTGTCTCGGTGGCCATTACCAGCTGCGCGGCCTTGGAGATCAGGAAGTGCACCTCACGGTCCTCGCGCACCAGACAGTCGAGCAGGCGCAAGCCGTACTGGGCGCCCGAGGCGCCGGTCATGGCCAGGGTTATGCGCTCCGGTCCGGCCACGTTCATGCCTCCAACGCCACGGCCAGCTTGCCGTGCAGGCCGCCGAAGCCGCCATTGCTCATGATTACCACCTGGGTGCCAGGCCGCACCCGCGCCTTGACCCCGGCAATGATTGCCTCCAGCGAATCGCATACTTGGGTCGGGTTGGTCGCCCCGGCAACGGTGGCGGCCAGGTCCCAGCCGAGGTTCGGCGGCGCGTACCAGAAAACCGCATCCGCCTGCTGGGCGGACTCGGCCAGCCCGTCACGGTGAGCACCAAGCTTCATGGAGTTGGAGCGCGGCTCGATGACCGCGATGATCTGCTCGTCGCCAACGCGCTTGCGCAGGCCGTCGAGGGTGGTGGCGATAGCCGTTGGGTGGTGGGCGAAATCATCGTAGATGGTCACGCCGTCTACCTCGGCGACCTTTTCCATGCGCCGCTTGGCGTTGATGAATTGGCCTAGCGCCTCGATGCCGAGCGCAGGCACCACACCAACATGGCGCGCCGCCGCCAGCACCGCCAGGGCATTGGCCACGTTGTGCTGGCCGGTCAGGCCCCAGTCGACCACGCCTTCGACCTTGCCATCGAAACTCACCTCGAAACGCGAGCCATCGCCGGCGAGCAGGCGTGCCTGCCACTGGCCGCCTGCGCCGGTGGTCTGCACCGGCGTCCAGCAGCCCATCTCGATAACCCGTGCAAGCGCCGTTTCGCTGGCCGGGTGAATGACCAGACCCTCGCTGGGAATGATCCGCACCAGGTGGTGGAACTGCCGCTCGATGGCCGCCAGATCCGGGAAAATGTCCGCGTGATCGAACTCGAGGTTGTTGAGGATCGCCGTGCGCGGGCGGTAGTGGACGAACTTGCTGCGCTTGTCGAAGAACGCGCTGTCGTATTCGTCGGCCTCGACCACGAAGAACGGCGTGTCGCCGAGGCGCGCGGAAATACCAAAGTTCTGCGGCACACCGCCGATCAGGAACCCCGGCGCCATGCCGGCGTGCTCCAGCACCCAGGCGAGCATGCTCGAACTGCTGGTTTTGCCATGAGTGCCAGCCACGGCCATCACCCAGCGGCCCTGCAGCACGTGATCGGCCAGCCATTGCGGGCCGGATACATACGGCAGGCCCTTGTTGAGCATATATTCCACCGCCGGGTTGCCGCGGCTCATGGCATTGCCCACCACAACGAGATCAGGCGCGGGTTGCAGGTGAGCGGGATCGTAGCCCTGCATCAACTCGATGCCCTGCGCCTCAAGCTGCGTGCTCATCGGCGGATAGACGTTGGCATCGGAGCCGGTAACGCGGTGGCCCAGGTCCTTGGCCAACACGGCGAGCGAACCCATAAAGGTGCCGCAAATGCCGAGAATGTGGATATGCATGAAAACCTCGAAAACAGGCGCGCCGAAGGTCGGGCGGGCCGGGCGAAAACATCGCCGCAGATTAGCACAGCAACGCCCTTGCCCCGAGCGCTAGCGGCTGCGCCAGCGCCCCGGCCGCCGCAACATCACTCAACAGCGAGTAACGCCTGTGCCCTTGCGATAAGCAGATGGCCTGCTTAAGGTGACGCCACCCTGCAACCGAGCTCTTGTCATGTGGTCGTTTAACGCCTGGCGCCGCAAGCGCATCCTCTCCCGCCATCCTGTCAGCGACGACAGCTGGGCCGTGGTGCGCCAAAGACTGCCGATTCTCGACGGGCTCAGCAACGAGGAACAGCAGCGGCTGCGCGAGCGTGCCGTGCTGTTTTTGCACAACAAGCACCTGACCACCCTGCCCGGCCTGGAGCTGGATCACGATGACCGTCTCGCCCTGGCCACACTCGCCGAATTGCCGCTGCTCGGGCTGGCTGACCTGAACTGGTACCAGGGTTTCCATGAGGTGATCCTCTACCCGGACGATTTCGTCAGCCCGCAGCGGCACCGCGACTCGGGCGGCGTCGAACACGAGTGGGACGGCGAGCACAGCGGCGAAGCCTGGCAGCAAGGCCCGGTGATCCTCGCCTGGCCCGGCGTACAGGCCAGCGGTGGCTGGGAAGGCTACAACTTGGTGATCCACGAACTGGCGCACAAACTGGACATGCTCGGCGGCGACGCCAACGGCCTGCCGCCGCTGCATCGCGACATGTCCACCCCGGATTGGGCCGCCGCGATGCAGCAGGCCTTCGACGGCATGAATGCCACGCTGGATGCCGACCCGGACGCGCAGACCGCTATCGACCCGTACGCCGCGGAAAACCCCGCCGAGTTCTTTGCGGTGACCAGCGAGTATTTCTTCAACGCCCCCGACCTGCTCGACGAGGCCTTTCCGGCTGTCTATGCGCAGTTGCGCCTGTTCTATCGGCAAGACCCGTTGGCACGTTTACGCCGCCTGCAGGTCGAACACCCGGACTATCAGGACACCGGCCCCGCCGAGCCTATTACGACCAATGGCTGTAATGGCAACGACGCGGGAATCCACCTATAATCCGGCCACTTTTTTTGGCCCACATCAGGGAGTCACCCATGAGCTACAGCAAGGTTCCGGCCGGTAAAGACCTGCCGAATGACATCTACGTCGCTATCGAGATCCCGGCCAACCACGCGCCGATCAAGTACGAAATCGATCACGACACCGACTGCCTGTTCGTCGACCGCTTCATGGCGACCCCGATGTTCTACCCGGCCAACTACGGTTTCATCCCGCACACCCTGGCCGACGATGGCGACCCCCTCGACGTGCTGGTCGTGACTCCGTACCCGGTCGCGCCAGGCTCGGTGATCCGCGCCCGTCCGGTCGGCGTGCTGTTGATGAGTGACGAAGCCGGCGGCGACGCCAAGCTGGTTGCCGTACCGCACGACAAATTGAGCGTGCTGTACCAAAACGTACAGGAATACACCGACCTGCCCCCGCTGCTGATCGAGCAGATCAAGCACTTCTTCGAGAACTATAAGGATCTGGAGAAGGGCAAGTGGGTCAAGGTCGATGGTTGGGCTGGCGCCGACGAGGCTCGCAACCTGATCAACAAGGCGGTCGCTGCTTACCAAAAATAAGTAGTTACCACCCCCTAAAAGCCGGCCACAAGCCGGCTTTTTTATTGCCTGCGATTCAACCGCGCACCAAGGTGCGAGCGAAGAACGCGAGCATCTGCTGCCAGCCGTGCTCGGCAGCTTTTTCGTCATACACGGGGAAGTCCGGCTTCATCCAGCCGTGCTTGGCCGGGTAGGTTTCCGAGCGGAAGGTCACACCAGCATCGCTCATGGCCTTCTCGAAGCGCTCGGCCATTTCCGCTGGGTAGCTGCCGTCGTGCTCGGCCGCTGCGATGTAGAGTTCAGCCTCCAGCGCGCCAGCGCAGCGGTGCGGGCTGTCGTCGGCATCGGTCGCCAAGTTGCCGCCGTGGAAACTGGCAATCGCTGCGAAGCGCTCGGGCCGAGAACCGCCTGCAGCGATCGCCATGCCGCCGCCCATGCAGAAGCCTACTGCACCAATCCGCTCGCCTTGCACGTCGCTTCGCTGATCGAGGTAGGCGAGATAAGCATCGGTGTCGGCCGCCACCTTGGCATTGCCTGTCGTCGCCATCAGCGGCCCGAGGACTGCACGGAAGTCACCCTTGAACACCTCTTTGGGATTGAACGGCCCGTAGGCGCCGTAGCGGTAATACAGATCAGGCAGCAGCACCACATAGCCTGCATCGGCCAGCCGCTGCGCCATGGCGAATTCCGCAGGGCGGATGCCGCCAGCGTCCATATAGAAGATGAGCGCCGGGCCGCCCTGCCCATCAGTTGGTGTGAACACGTGGGCCGGGCACTGGCCGTCGGGTGTGGTGATGGTGGTCTGCTCGTGAGCCATGTTGATTCTCCTGTTGGATGCCTTGCACCGTCGCCTGGCAACGGCGGGGCATAAATGAACGGGACAAGGCATTGGTCAACAGCAGGGCAGCCGAGTGCCCATGGATTTCAAGCACGACCACCCGGTACGGGCCAGAGACGCGACAGATAGACGTCAGCGGGCTGACCCGCCAAGGCCAAACGAGCAGCGAGCCTTGTGCCCGCTAATTGATGGTCGCAGCAGCTAGCCGGTCAGGTTCTCGCGAAATGTTACGCGTTGCCTTTTTATCCGGTACATGTGCTCGTCTGCGTGGCCGAGTAGCGCATCGGCGTCCTCGCCATCTGCGGGATAACAGGCCACGCCAATGCTGCAGCTCGGCATGCGCAGTGCCGCGAGCTCAGTGCTTAGCGGTTCGCCCAACGCCGCGAGTATCTGTTCCACCTTCTCGGCAACAGCCTGCGGCCCGTGCAGCTCGGTCAACAACACGGTGAACTCGTCGCCGCCCATCCGGCCCACGGTATCGGTTTCGCGTACGCAGCCTTGCAGGCGTTTGGCAATCTCGCAGAGCACCTGATCGCCTGCGGTGTGCCCATGGGTATCGTTGATTTCCTTGAAGTCGTTGATATCCAGGAACAGCAAAGCGAGCGTACTGGTATGACGATGCGCGGCGCGCAGAGCCGTCTCCAGTCGATCACGGAACAGTGCGCGGTTGGTCAGCTTGGTGAGGGGGTCATGGTGGGCGAGGAAGCGCAGTTCCTCTTCGGCATGGGCCAGGGCCGTCACATCCCGGGCAACGCCGATGCGCGCGCCGACCTCTTCGGACCAGAAGGCGGCCCAGAGGATAGAGACCACGCCGCCGTCCTTGCGGATATAGCGATTGCGGAAGTCGAAGTGAGGCTGACCGTTCATCACGCGGACAATCGACGCCTTGGTGGCGACGAGGTCCTCCGGGTGCATGTAGCCGGTGATCAGGGTGCCGGTCAGTTCATCGGCGCGGTATCCAAGCAATGCCTCGCAGGCATCGCTGACGAATACGATGCGGTTGTCCGGATCGACCACAAACACCGTGTCCAGCATCAGATGAATCAGTTTGGGATAAAGCGCTTGCAGGTCGACGGGCATAGATCGGTAGTCCGGTTCTGGTGGCTGATCATAGCCTGAACCCAGTGACGGGCGGCGAGGAAATCACGTGCATACCGGTGCGTTTCGCTTGCGCCACGGCGCCCTTGCCCATCAGCGCGAATCGACGCCACCGCGCATATGAAAAAGCCAGGGCAAGGCCCTGGCTTCGTTCACACGTCGCGTCACATCACACCGCTTTGAGGCGCAGCTCCTTGGGCATGGAGAAGGTCACGTTCTCCGGGCGGCCATCGAGTTCCTGTACGTTGCTGGCGCCCCACTCGCCAAGCTGGTCGATCACGCCACGCACCAGCACCTCGGGCGCCGAAGCGCCAGCGGTGATGCCGATACCTTTGGCACCGTCGAACCACTCGCGTTTGAGGTCGTCGGCACCGTCGATCAGATACGCCGGGGTGCCCATGCGCTCAGCCAGCTCACGCAGGCGATTGGAGTTGGAACTGTTGGGGCTGCCCACCACCAGCAGCACATCGCACTCGTTGGCCAGCTGTTTGACGGCGTCCTGACGGTTCTGCGTGGCGTAGCAGATGTCGTCCTTGCGCGGCCCGCCAATGTTGGGGAAGCGCGTGCGCAGGGCATCAATGACCTTACTGGTGTCGTCCATCGACAAGGTTGTCTGGGTCACGAAGGCCAGGGACTCGGGATCACGCACCTGCAGCTTGGCGACGTCCTCTTCATCTTCGACCAGGTAGATGGCCCCGCCATTGCTGGCGTCGTACTGGCCCATGGTGCCTTCGACTTCCGGGTGACCGGCGTGGCCGATGAGGATGCATTCGCGGCCGTCGCGGCTGTAGCGCACCACTTCCAGGTGCACCTTGGTGACTAGCGGGCAGGTGGCGTCGAACACCTTCAAGCCACGGTTGGTGGCTTCGTTGCGCACGGCCTGGGATACGCCATGGGCGCTGAAGATGACGATGACGTCATCAGGCACCTGATCCAGTTCTTCGACGAAAATCGCGCCGCGGGCACGCAGGTCCTCGACCACGAACTTGTTGTGCACCACTTCGTGACGCACGTAAATCGGCGCGCCGAACACCTCGAGGGCGCGGTTGACGATTTCGATGGCGCGGTCGACACCGGCGCAGAAACCGCGGGGATTGGCGAGTTTGATATACATGGCACGCTCGGCAAAGAAACTTGAGTGATGAGTGTATCGCGTAAGCGCCGGAGAACTTACCCGATAGACAGCGCGTTCGTGCGGAATGTCCGGCGGGATCGATGGCGCCGCTTCAGATCGCCTGGACGTCGATGATTTCGACATCGAACGTTAGCGTCTTGCCCGCCAACGGGTGGTTGAAGTCGATGGTCACCTGGGCGTCATCGAAGGCTTTGACCACACCGGGCAGCTCGGTATTGGCTGCATCGTTAAAGATCACCAGCAGCCCTTCGGACAGCTCCATATCCTGGAACTGCGAGCGCGGCATGATCTGCACGTTCTGCGGGTTGGGCTGACCGAAGCCCTGCTCCGGCAGCACGGTCACACTGCGCTTGTCGCCGGCCTTGAAGCCGTACAGCGCGGACTCGAAACCCGGCAGCAGGTTGCCGTCGCCGACCTTGAAGGTGGCCGGCTGCTTGTCGAAAGTGCTGTCAACGACATCGCCGTTGTCCAGCTTCAGCGCGAAATGCAGGGTGACCTGCCGGTCCGGGCCGATACGTACGTCAGTCACGTGCCACCTCTTCTTGCGATTTGTTACTTCTGAACATATCCAGTGCCAACAGCACGGCACCGACGGTAATTGCGCTGTCGGCGATGTTGAACGCCGGGAAATACCAGCGGTTCTGCCAGTGCACCAGAATGAAGTCGACCACATGACCGAATATCACGCGATCAACTAGATTACCCAGCGCGCCGCCGAGTACCAGTGCCAGGCCAACGGCCAGCCAGGTTTCCTCGGGTTTCAGGCGTTTCAGCCAGACCACCAGCACTGCACTGACCACGGTCGCGATCAAGGCGAACAGCCAACGCTGCCAGCCGGACTCATCGGCGAGGAAGCTGAAGGCCGCGCCGGTGTTGTAGGCCAGCGTCCAGCTGAAGAAGTCCGGAATGACCGCGATGCGCTCGTACATCGACAGGTTGTTGTCGAACCAGTATTTGGTGATCTGATCGACCACGAACACCACCACGCTCAACCATACCCAGCCAAGCTTGCCGAAGCGCGCGCTCATGAGCGGCGCTCCGCACTGCACACCAGAGCGTTACGCATGGTGGCGCACCTCGCCCTGGCCATCGATGTTGCTTACGCAACGGCCGCAGATTTCCGGGTGTTCGGCATGGCTGCCGACGTCGGCGCAGAAGTGCCAGCAACGGGCGCACTTGGTCAGCCCGGACTTGACGATCTTCAGCTTCAGCCCGGCAACTTCGGTTTGCACCGCTTCGGCTGGTGCAGCGGCCAAAGGCGCCAGAGTGGCACCTGAGGTGATCAGCACGAAACGCAATTCGTCGCCCAGACGAGCCAGGTCGCCGACCAGCGTTTCCTCGCCATACAGGGTCACTTCGGCCTGTAGATTGCCACCGATCAGCTTGGCGCTGCGCTGGTTTTCCAGTTCCTTGTTGACCGCGGTCTTGACGGCCATGACGCGATCCCAGAAGACGCGGTCCAGCTCGAAACCGGCCGGCAGTTCGCTCAGCCCCTGGTACCAGGTGTTGAGCATTACCGACTCGTTGCGTTCGCCCGGCAGGTACTGCCAGATCTCGTCCGCAGTGAACGAAAGGATCGGCGCGATCCAGCGCACCAGCGCTTCACCGATGTGGTACATGGCGGTCTGGCAGGAGCGTCGCGCCACGCTGTCAGCAGCGGTGGTGTACTGACGGTCCTTGATGATGTCGAGGTAGAAGCCACCCAGTTCCTGCACGCAGAAGTTGTGCACCTTCTGGTACACGTTCCAGAAACGGTAGCTGGTGTAGGCCTCTTCGATCTCGCGCTGCAGCAGCAGGGCGCGGTCTACCGCCCAACGGTCCAGCGCCAGCATGTCTTCCGGGGCCAGCAGGTGCTGCGCTGGATCGAAACCGCTGAGGTTGGAGAGCAGGAAGCGCGCCGTGTTGCGGATACGCCGGTAGGCGTCGGCGCTGCGCTGCAGGATCTGGTCGGAAACGGCCATCTCGCCCGAGTAATCGGTGGAGGCGACCCACAGGCGCATGATGTCGGCGCCCAGGCTGTCGATGACCTTCTGCGGGGCGACCACGTTGCCCAGCGACTTGGACTGCTTGCGGCCCTGCTCATCGACAGTGAAGCCGTGGGTCAGCAGTTCCTTGTACGGCGCGTGGCCGTCGATAGCGCAGCCGGTCAGCAAGGACGAATGGAACCAGCCACGGTGCTGGTCGGAGCCTTCCAGGTACAGATCCGCAGCCGGGCCAGTCGGGTGCGCCAGCTCGGCATGGGAGCCGCGCAGCACATGCCAGTGAGTGGTACCGGAATCGAACCAGACGTCCAGGGTGTCACGGCTCTTGTCGTACTGCCCGGCTTCGTCACCCAGCAGCTCGGCGGTGTCGAGCTTGAACCAGGCTTCGATGCCTTCCTGCTCGACGCGCTGCGCCACCTGCTCCATCAGCTCGGCGGTACGCGGGTGCAGCTCGCCGCTTTCCTTGTGCGTGAAGAACGGGATCGGTACGCCCCAGTTGCGCTGACGCGAGATGCACCAGTCAGGGCGGCCGGCGATCATGCTGTGCAGGCGCGCCTGGCCCCAGGCCGGTACGAATTGGGTTTCTTCGATGGCTGCCAGCGAGCGCTCACGCAGGGTGGAACCCTCGTTCGGCTGCTTGTCCATGCCAATGAACCACTGCGCGGTGGCGCGGTAGATCAGCGGCGTCTTGTGGCGCCAGCAGTGCATGTAGCTATGGTTGATCGCTTCGTGCTTGAGCAGCGCGCCGACTTCTTCGAGCTTGGCGACGATGGCCGGGTTGGCCTTCCAGATGAACTGGCCACCGAAGAACGGCAGCGACTCGACGTAGACGCCGTTGCTCTGCACCGGGTTGAGGATGTCGTCATTGCTCATGCCGTAGCGTTTGCAGCTGTAGAAGTCGTCCTCACCGTAGGCAGGCGCCGAGTGCACGATACCGGTGCCGGCGCCGAGCTCGACGTAATCGGCCAGATAAACCGGCGACAGGCGCTCGTAGAACGGGTGACGGAAGTTGATCAGTTCCAGCTTGGCGCCCGGCGCTGTGGCGATGACTTCGCCTTGCAGGCCGTAACGCTGCAGGCTGCCCTCGACCATTTCTTCGGCCAGCAGCAGCAGGCGATCACCGACGTCCACCAGGGCGTAGTTGAACTCCGGATGCACGTTCAGCGCCTGGTTGGCCGGGATGGTCCACGGCGTGGTGGTCCAGATGACGATGCTGGTCGGCTTGCTCAGGCTGGCCAGGCCGAACGCGGCGGCCAACTTGTCGGCGTCTTCGACCGGGAAGGCGACGTCGATAGCATCGGACTTCTTGTCTTGGTACTCGACCTCGGCCTCGGCGAGTGCCGAACCGCAATCGAAGCAGAAGTTGACCGGCTTCAGGCCCTTGAACACGAAGCCCTTCTTGACGATCTCCGCCAGGGCGCGGATTTCCCCGGCCTCGTTGGCGAAGTTCATGGTCAGGTAGGGGTTGTTCCACTCGCCCAGCACGCCGAGGCGGATGAAGTTGCCCTTCTGCTCTTCGACTTGCTCGCCGGCATAGGTGCGGCAGCGTTCGCGGGTCAGGTCTGCCGGCTGGTTCTTGCCGAAGGTGGTTTCCACCTTGTGCTCGATCGGCAGGCCATGGCAATCCCAGCCCGGCACGTAAGGGGCGTCGAAGCCGGCAATGGTCTTGGAGCGGGTGATGATGTCCTTGAGGATCTTGTTCAGCGCATGACCGATGTGAATGCTGCCGTTCGCGTAGGGCGGGCCATCGTGCAGGACGAACTTCGGCCGGTCGGCGCCAATCTCACGCAGCTTCTGATACAGACCAATGTCGTCCCAGCGCTGCAGGATTTGCGGCTCGCGCTGCGGCAGGCCGGCCTTCATCGGGAACTGGGTATCAGGAAGATTCAACGTGGCTTTATAGTCGGTCATCTCGGCTCTTCACTTAAGCGGTTGGCCGTGCCAATGGGCGCGGGCGGCGGCAATATCGGCAGCAATTGCCGTCTTCAGTGCCTCGAGTGAGGCGAAACGCTGCTCATCGCGCAGCTTGTGGTGGAATGCCACCGTCAAACGCCGGCCATACAGGTCGCCGGCAAAATCCAGCAGGTGCACCTCGAGGTGGGCGCTCCCGTCACCGGCGACGCTGGGGCGAACGCCAATGTTGGCGACGCCGGGCCATGGCCGGCCATCTATCTCGGCGCTGACCAGGTAGACCCCAGTCAACGGTGCGCGCTTGCGCTTGAGTTGCACGTTGGCGGTCGGCGCATTCAGCTGACGGCCAAGCTTCTGCCCATGCAGCACCCGCCCGACGATCCGGAACGGCCGCCCGAGCATGCGCTCGGCCAGTACGAAATCGCCACTGGCCAGAGCCTGGCGAACCCGCGTACTGCTGACCCGCTCAGCGTCGATTTCAACGGTCTTGGCGGCCTCGACGGTAAAGCCTTCGCGGCGCGCAGCCTCGGCCAGAAAGGCAAAATCGCCGGCACGGTCACAGCCGAAGCGAAAATCATCGCCCACTTCCAGGTGGCGAACCTCAAGACCGTCCAGCAAGACACGTTGCACGAATTCAGCGGCGCTCAACTCCCGCAAACGCGGGTTGAAGGCCAGGCACAGTACCCGGTCGACACCTTCGGCGGCCAACAGGGCAAGCTTGTCACGCAAGCGACTCAGACGCGCGGGCGCGCCCTTGGGATCGAAGTATTCGCGCGGCTGGGGCTCGAACAGCACCACACAGCTCGGTACGCCAAGCTCCGCCGCACGCTCACGCAGACGCGCCAGAATCGCCTGGTGGCCACGATGAACGCCGTCGAAATTACCGATGGTGGCGACACAGCCCCGATGCTGGGGCCGCAGATTATGAAGGCCTCGAACCAGCTGCATAACGCGCTTCTTGCTCACAAAGTGGGCAATTATACGCACAGCGGCTGGCGCCGGGTAGGCTGATACGGCGTTCTGTTGTCGGCGCCGCCCAGCCAAGAGGCAGCTTTATTTTTCAGCCGACCGAACGGCGGGCGAAATCGCGCAGGCGAAAACCGAGTATCCCCAATACCGCGAAGTAGCTCAGCGCCCCGGCCGCGACCAGCGCGCCGAGTCGCAACAGGCGCTGCAGCATGTTGCCGTCGCTCCAGGCCGGCATCAGCCACAGCATCCCGACCAGCACCACGACCATCACCAGCAACGCCGCCAACAGCTTGCTGGCGAACATGCCCCAGCCGGGTTGCGGCTGATAGAAGCCGCGGGCGCGCAGCTTCCAGAACAGTAGCCCGGCATTCAGGCAGGCCGCCAGACCGATCGCCAACGCCAGGCCGGCATGCGCCAGCGGAATCACGAACACGAACAGTACGTTCATCACCTGCGTCATCAGCAGGGTGAACATGGCGATGCGTACCGGCGTGCGAATGTCCTGGCGGGCGTAGAACGCGGGGGCCAGCACCTTGACCAACAGCATGCCGAGCAGCCCCACCGAATAGGCGAGCAAGGCGCGCTGAGTCATGTCGGCATCGACGGCGGTGAACTTGCCGTACTGGAACAGCGCCACCACCAGCGGCTCGGCCAGCAGCGCCAGCGCCAGGGCGCACGGCAGCGCCAGCAGCACGCACAGGCGCAGACCCCAATCGAGCAGTTTCGAATAGGCGGCGGGATCTTCAGCAGCGTGGGTCTTGGCCAGTGACGGCAGAAGGATCGTGCCCAGCGCGACGCCCAGCACACCGGCCGGCAACTCCATCAGGCGGTCGGCGTAATACATCCACGACACAGAACCCGCGACCAGAAAGGAGGCAAAGATGGTGTTGATGATCAGCGAAATCTGCGCCACCGATACACCTAGGATCGCCGGCCCCATCTGCCGCAGCACCCGCCACACGCCACTGTCGCGCAGGTTAAGACGCGGCAGCACCAGCAGGCCGATCTTGCGCAGATGCGGCAGCTGATAGAGCAACTGCAACAACCCGCCGACCAGCACCGCCCAGCCCATCGCCATGATCGGCGGGTCGAAATATGGCGTCAGGAACAGGGCAAAGAAAATCATGCTGACGTTGAGCAGCGTCGGTACGAATGCCGGCACCGCAAAGCGGTTCCAGGTGTTGAGCAGCGCGCCGACGAAGGAGGACAGCGAAATCAGCAATATATAAGGAAAGGTCACCCGCAGCAGATCGCTGGTCAGCTCAAACCGCTCGGGATTGTCGCTGAAGCCCGGCGCCGACGCCCAGACGATCCACGGCGCGGCCAGCACACCAAGCAGCGTGACCAACGCCAGCACCAGGGTCAGCTGGCCGGCTACATAGGCGACGAAGGTGCGTGTCGCCTCCTCGCCCTTCTGGGTTTTGTACTCGGCCAGAATCGGCACGAAGGCTTGGGAAAAAGCCCCTTCGGCAAAAATGCGCCGCAAAAGATTGGGCAACTTGAAGGCCACCACGAAGGCATCCGAGGCAATACCGGCGCCGAAAATCCTGGCCATTATGGTGTCGCGTACAAAACCCAGCACACGAGACAGCATGGTGATCGAGCTGACTGCGGCCAGCGACTTGAGTAGATTCATTCAGCGAAGCGCCCTGATTCAGGTTCGAAGCGTTGGTTTACGTCCTGCACGCCAACCCGGGGCGGTTGCTGCATTGCGCCAGACACAGACCACAAAAATTCCTGCGCGTGCGGCATTCACCGACACGGGCCGCGAGTGTAGAATCACCACGCCGAGAAAGCACCCTTCCCGTCCGGCAGTTCATAGTGACCGCGCAGCGATCCGCCTTGACAAGCGCATGACTCGCCTGCATGATTCGCGGCCTTATTTGTTTGCAACCCATTTTCGAGGAGCTTGACGGTGGCCAATACACCTTCTGCCAAAAAACGCGCAAAACAGGCTGAGAAGCGTCGTAGCCATAACGCCAGCCTGCGCTCCATGGTTCGTACCTACATCAAGAACGTAGTCAAGGCTATCGACGCCAAAGACCACGAGAAAGCACAAGCTGCTTACGTTCTGGCTGTGCCTGTTATCGACCGTATGGCCGACAAGGGCATCATCCACAAGAACAAGGCCGCTCGTCACAAGAGCCGCCTGAACGGTCACGTTAAAGCACTCAGCCAAGCCGCTGCTGCCTAAACGACCCGCTTCATGAAAAACCGACCCCAGGGTCGGTTTTTTATTGTCTGCAGAAAAGCCCGCCTATATTTCCACCAGAGGGCAGCTAGGCTATCAAGCACTGAACTTACCTGCCGATATTGAGGGCATTGTCGAACGCATGATGCGTGGACGAAGAATGGAATCCTGCCATGAACCTGAGAAACGTCAATATTGGAAAACGCGCAGGCCTGGCCTTTGCCATTCTCGCCACACTGATTCTAGGGCTTGGCCTGTTTGCCTTGAGCCAGATGAACCGCATGGATGCGGCCTCGGCGGAGATCCGCGAGAACTGGCTGCCATCACTTGCCACCGCCGAAGGTATTTCCACCACCCTGGGCCGCATCCGAGCCCTGACGCTGCGCAGCGTATTGCTCACCGACGAGTCCGAACGCCGTAACACCATCAGCGTGATCGACGGCTTGGTACAGAGCATTCCTGGACGATTCGACGCTTATAGCAAGCTTGTCAGCTCCGCGCAGGAGCAGGAGTTGCTCGACCAACTGCGTAAAGCCTATGACCAATACATCGGCCTGCAGCAACAGGTCGTGACAGCATCTCGGAACGGTCGCATCGACGAAGCCACGCGACTGGCCAATGGGCCGCTGACGGGTTACGCCGACGGGCTGGCCAAAGCGCTGAACAATATTTCCCAGTTCAACAACGATGGTGCACGGGACTCGACGAACGCCAGCCAGGCAGCATTCATTGCTTCAGAACGGATGGTCGTCATCACCCTCGTGATCAGCCTGGTCGTGACCATCCTGCTGGCGGTGCTACTGACCCGCAGCATTGTCGCCCCACTGCGCGAGTCGCTGAGCGTCGCCGAAGTCATTGCCGGCGGCGACTTGACTCAAACCATACGCGTGACAGGCACCGATGAGCCAGCCCGCCTGATGAGCGCCCTACAGACCATGCAGAAGAACCTGCACGCTGCCATCCAGAGCATCGCGGACTCGTCCAACCAGCTGGCATCGGCGTCGGAAGAACTGCATGCAGTCACCGAGGACTCTACTCGCGGGCTGCATCAACAGAACACCGAGATCGAACAAGCCGCCACTGCCGTCAACGAGATGACCGCTGCCGTGGAAGAAGTCGCACGCAACGCGGTAAGCACGTCCGAAGCATCACAACAGTCCACCGTCACCGCGCAGCGCGGCAGCCAGCAGGTCCGCGAAACGGTTGCCTCGATCAACCAACTCACCCAGGACGTGACCACCACCTCCAGCGAAGTGGAACAGCTGGCCGAGCGCATTCGCGAGATCAGCAAGGTGCTGGATGTGATCCGCTCGATTGCCGAGCAGACCAACCTGCTGGCGCTTAACGCCGCCATCGAAGCGGCTCGCGCCGGCGATGCGGGCCGCGGCTTTGCCGTGGTGGCCGACGAGGTACGCGCCCTGGCACATCGCACGCAACAATCGACGCAGGAAATCGAGGGCATGATTGGCGGCATCCAGAGCGGGACCGAAAAAACTGTTATCGCCATGCAGAACAGCAATGATCGGGCACGCACCACGCTGGAAGTCGCCAAGGGCGCCGGAACGGCGCTGGAGCAGATCACTGAAGCCATCGCAATGATCAACGAGCGTAACCTGGTTATCGCCAGCGCCTCGGAAGAGCAGGCGCAGGTCGCCCGGGAAGTCGATCGCAACCTTGTAAACATCCGCGACCTGTCACTGCAGACATCCGCCGGTGCCAACCAGACCAGCGCCGCCAGCCAGGAGCTGTCGCGCCTGGCCGTGGACCTCAACACGCTGGTCGCACGCTTCCGGATCTGAGCACCGGTCATGATGGGAGAGGGTGCGCGGGCACACGCCCTCGCACCCGAGCGCAATGTAACGGGCACTGAAAGCCTGTCGCATGCCGGAGGATTTAGCGCGCTTGCGCCCAGGGCAGAATCGGGATGGCAGTTACCGCATTCTGCGGGCTGCCTTCGATGATGCGGTCACTGTAGACCAGATACACCAGGGTGTTGCGTTTCTCATCGAAAAAGCGCACGACCTGCATGGTCTTGAACACCAGCGACGTGCGCTCGCGGAACACCTCTTCGCCGTCCTTGAGTTCGCCCGAGAAGCTGATGGCTCCGACCTGGCGGCAGGCAATCGACGCCTCGGCGCGATCCTCGGCCAAACCGAGACCGCCCTTCACGCCGCCGGTCTTGGCGCGCGACAGGTAGCAGGTCACACCCGCCACCTTGGGGTCATCGAATGCCTCGACCACTATCTTGTCGTTCGGCCCCACCCACTTGAACACGGTGGAGACCTGCCCGATCTCTTCGGCCGCAGCACCGAGCGGCAACGCCATCATCGCCGCGGCAATCAAAAGAAGCCTACGCATCGCCACCTTCCTCACAGTCAGACCAGAATCAGATTGTCGCGATGCACCAACTCGGGCTCGTCGACGTAGCCCAGCAGCCGCTCGATTTCATCCGAAGGGCGGCCGATGATTTTCTGCGCTTCCAACGCACTGTAGTTGGCCAGGCCGCGAGCGACCTCACGACCATCCGCAGCCACGCAGACCACCATCTCACCGCGACGGAAACTGCCTTGCACGGCTTTCACACCCACCGGCAGCAGGCTCTTGCGATCCGAAGCCAGCGCATTGACCGCACCGGCGTCGAGCACCAGCGTGCCGCGGGTTTGCAAATGCCCGGCCAGCCACTGCTTGCGCGCAGCGAGCATGCCGCGCTCGGGAATCAGCAAGGTGCCCAGCAGCTCGCCCGCCTTAAGCCGGGCCAGCACCTGCTCGATGGCGCCGCCAACAATCACAGTGTGCGCGCCGGAGCGTGCTGCCAGTCGCGCAGCACGCAGCTTGGTCTGCATGCCGCCACGCCCCAGCGCACCACCCACCCCACCGGCCACGGCATCAAGCGCCGGATCATCGGCACGCGCTTCATGAATCAACTGGGCATTGGGATTGTTGCGCGGGTCGGCGTCGAACATGCCGTCGCGGTCGGTGAGGATCACCAGCAGATCGGCTTCCACCAGGTTGGCAACCAGCGCCGCCAGGGTGTCGTTGTCACCGAAACGGATGCCGTCGGTCACCACGGTGTCGTTCTCGTTGATCACTGGCACCACATCGAGATCGACCAGCGTACGCAGCGTGCTGCGTGCGTTCAGGTAGCGCTTGCGATCGGACAGGTCGTCGTGCGTCAGCAGCACCTGCGCAGTGCGCCGGCCGTGCTCGGCAAAGCTCGACTCCCAGGCCTGCACCAATCCCATCTGACCGATGGCAGCGGCCGCCTGCAATTCGTGAATGGCGCTCGGGCGGACGGTCCAGCCGAGGCGACTCATACCGGCCGCAACCGCGCCGGACGACACCAACACCAACTCCACGCCCTGCGCTCGCAGCGCAACCATCTGCTCGACCCACACCGCCATGGCGGCGCGGTCCAACCCTTTGCCATCGGCGGTCAGCAAAGCACTGCCGATCTTCACCACCCAGCGCTGCGCACCACTTACCTTGTCACGCATGTTTTCCAACCCTAGCCAGAAGCACACTATCGCCAGCCGTCGCCGGCGGCCACGCTCAGAACCTACAAAAACGCCGCTATAAAGCGGCGTCTGTCGTCCAATCAATCCCGGACGTAAATGATTTCCGGGCCGTCCTCTTCATCTTCCTGATCCCAGAAGCTGTCGTCTTCATCGACATCAGCAACAGCCCGCACGCCGGTGCGGCGCAAGGCGCGCTTGTCATCCAGCGCCTGCAACTGGGCACGCGCCTCATCTTCGATACGCGTATCGAGCTCGGCCAGCTCAGCGGCATATTCCGGGTTTTCCTGAATGCGCTCAGCGCGCGCTTCGAGGAAGTCCATGATGTCGTAGCACAGCTGCTCGGTACCTTCGCGCGCCAGCGCAGAGACTACGTACACGGGGCCCGTCCACTCGATCCGCGCGACAATCTCAGCGACCCGTGCCTGTTGCTCCTCATCGAGCATCTGGTCGGCCTTGTTGAGCACCAGCCAACGCTCGCGCTCAGCCAGCGACGGGCTGAACTTGGTCAGTTCGGCAACGATGGTAGCCGCGGCCTCAGCGGGATCGGTCAGATCCAGCGGCGCCATGTCGACGAGGTGCAGCAGCAAGCGAGTACGTGACAAATGCTTAAGGAAGCGAATACCCAGGCCCGCACCGTCGGAAGCCCCCTCGATCAGCCCTGGAATGTCGGCGACCACGAAACTCTTGTAGCGATCAACACTGACCACACCCAGGTTCGGGATCAACGTGGTAAAGGGATAGTCGGCAACCTTCGGCTTGGCAGCCGAAACCGCACGGATAAAGGTACTCTTGCCCGCATTCGGCAGGCCAAGCAGGCCGACGTCCGCCAGCACTTTCAGCTCCAGCTTGAGGTCACGCGCATCGCCTGGCTTACCTGGCGTGGTCTGCCGCGGCGCACGGTTGGTGCTGGATTTGAAGCGCGTATTGCCGAGACCATGCCAGCCACCTTGCGCGACCAACAGGCGCTGCCCGGCCCTGGTCAGGTCGCCAATCACTTCCTGGGTACCGGCATCGATCACCGTGGTACCAATCGGCACCGGCAAGATCAGGTCCTCGCCTTTCGCCCCGGTGCAATCGGTGCTGCCACCCTTATCACCATTCGGCGCCTGGAAGCGACGGGTATAACGGTAGTCCACCAACGTATTGAGGTTGGCGGCAGCCTCGATATAAATCGAGCCGCCGTCACCACCATCACCGCCGTTGGGGCCACCGTTCTCGATGAACTTCTCACGACGGAAGCTCATCATGCCGTTGCCACCATCACCAGCTTTTACAGAAATCGATACTTCATCGACGAATTTCATGGGTACGCCTCCCGCCTAAAACGCGGGTCACTGAAACAAGGAACACCGGGTGCTTGCAAAATTGCCCTGAAACCGCCCGCAATTACCCCAGGACAGTTTGGCAAGAACCCACGCACGCGCAACCTGATGCTTTTCGGATAGAAAAGCAAAAACACCACGCTAGGATACAGAAACAAAAAAGCCCCGTCGCAGGACGGGGCTTTTCCAGCAACTTCGCGATTAGGCCGCGACGACGCTCACGTAACGACGACCGAAGGCGCCTTTTACTTCAAACTTGATCACGCCTTCGATTTTCGCGAAGAGGGTGTGATCCTTACCCATGCCAACGCCATAACCGGCGTGGAACTGGGTGCCGCGCTGACGCACGATGATGTTGCCAGGAATGATTTTCTGGCCGCCATACATCTTCACGCCAAGGCGTTTGGCTTCTGAGTCGCGACCGTTGCGGGTACTACCGCCAGCTTTTTTGTGTGCCATGAGTTCAATACTCCTATAAAGGGCTCAGACGAGACGAATCAGGCCTGAATACCGGTGATTTTGATCTCAGTGAACCACTGACGGTGGCCCTGACGCTTCATGTGGTGCTTACGACGGCGGAACTTGATGATGGTGACTTTATCGTGACGACCTTGCGAAACGACTTCAGCCGACACCGTGGCGCCCTCGATGACCGGACCACCGATGGTCACGTCGTCACCGTTGCCGATCAGCAACACGCGGTCGAAAGTAACGGCTTCGCCAGTGGCGATTTCCAGTTTCTCGACCTTGAGGTATTCGCCTTCGGTGACTTTGTATTGCTTGCCACCGGTTACAATTACTGCGTACATGGTAAATCTCCGTTAATCCTGCTCACCCAGCGCTTTATAGGGATAAGTGTCGGCTGGCATGGCTGCTTGGGGCCTAAAGGACACCCTTGCAATTGCGTAAGGCAGGGAAATACCCAGGGGGAAGTTCAGGGTGCGCGATTGTACGCAAGCACCCGAAGTGGCGCAAGCGCCGCGAGCAACCGCCTCGACAGCCTGCCCCATGCGCAGCGAGCCAGTCGCATTCTGCAAAGCCCGGGGCGGCCCTTCGGCTTGCGCTGAAACGCCAACAGCCCCTAACATGCCGCGCAATCTAGAAGGAGCACGTGTCGCTGATGCAACCCCAGGCTTTTTACAGTGTGGTAGCGGATGATTTCACCGCCGTGGACGGCATTATTCGTCAACAGCTGGTTTCCCGCGTCCCGCTGGTCGAGAAGATCGGCGACTACATCATTTCCGCCGGCGGCAAGCGCCTGCGCCCGCTGCTGGTGCTGCTCAGTGGCAAGGCTCTGGGCCTGAACGATGACCGGCTGCGCCTTTTGGCCGCCACCATCGAATTCCTGCACACCGCCACCCTGCTGCATGACGACGTGGTCGACATGTCCGACATGCGCCGTGGCCGCACTACCGCCAACGCCCAATGGGGCAATGCGCCAAGCGTCCTGGTGGGCGACTTCCTGTATTCCCGCTCGTTCGAAATGATGGTCGAGCTCGGCTGCATGCCGGTGATGAAGATTCTCGCCAAGGCCACCCGAGTGATCGCCGAAGGCGAAGTGCTGCAGTTGACCAAGATCCGCGACGCCAGCACCAGCGAAGAAACCTACATGGAAGTCATCCGCGGCAAGACCGCCATGTTGTTCGAAGCGTCGACCCAGAGCGCTGCCGCACTGGCCAACGCCACCCCCGAACAGAACGAAGCGCTGCGCACCTTCGGTGATCATCTGGGCGTTGCCTTTCAACTGGTCGATGACCTGCTCGACTATAAAGGCGACGCCGCCACCCTGGGCAAGAACGTCGGCGACGACCTGGCTGAAGGCAAACCCACCCTGCCGCTGATCTACACCATGCGCGAGGGCAAGCCCGAGCAAGCCGCGCTGGTGCGCCAGGCGATTCAGAAAGGCGGCCTGGAAGACCTAGAAAGCATCCGCAACGCGGTGGAAGCCGCCGGTGCGCTGGATTACACCGCCAACCTGGCACGTGACTACGCGGAGCGTGCCATCGCCTGCCTGGAGGTCCTGCCCGCCAGCCAATACCGCGACGCTCTGGTGGAGCTCAGCCACTTCGCTGTTGCACGCACTCACTAAGCTCCGCAGGCTGCGAAAAGCCCGTCCCCGTGACGGGCTTTTTTGTGCCTGCGATTTTTTATGGGCAGACGTTCCGTCAGCTAAAGGCTGAACCGTACCTGCTGCCGGATCGACGAAAGGGACCGATTAATCCTTGCTATTAACGTAATAAGAATTATTCTCATATCAACCACTAAGCAGGGAGATATGAGCATGACTTACTTGATAGACGCCTGGCTGGATCGCCCTCACCCGTATCTGCGCATCCTCCACCGGGAAACAGGCGAAGTGTGCGCTGTGCTCGAGGAAGACGCATTGGATGAGCTGCGCAAACAGGGTGATCTGGACTTGCATGAGCTGAATTCCAGCGAGCCGCTGGTGCTCAAGGAGCTGGTCCGCAGCCTGTTCCTGTACTGCTATTCACGAGCCTTGCGCCCGTGACAGGTAACGGCCGCCTCGCCATGAAGAGCAAGGCGGCGCAGCGACCTGATAACAGGCGCTGCGCAGTTGATACTTACAGGATGTCCAGCAGCTCTACATCAAACACCAGCACGCTGTGCGGTGGGATGCTGCCAACGCCCTGAGCGCCGTAAGCCAGCTCGCTCGGTACGTACAGGCGCCATTTGCTGCCAGTGCCCATCAGCTGCAGAGCCTCGGTCCAGCCAGCGATTACGCCACCAACCGGAAACTCGGCTGGCTGGCCACGCTCGTAGGAGCTGTCGAAAACGCTGCCGTCGATCAGGGTGCCATGGTAGTGAGTGCGCACGCTGTCTTCGCGCGATGGCTTGGCGCCCTCGCCTGCGGTCAGCACTTCGTACTGCAACCCGGACGCCAGCACGGTGATGCCGTCACGTTTGGCGTTTTCCGCCAGGAAGGCCAGGCCAGCCCCGGCAGCCGCGTCGGCTTTGGCCTTGGCTTCGGCCTGCATGACATCACGGATCACCTGGAAGCTGGCCGACAGTTCGGCTTCGCCGACACGGCTTTGCTGACCGGCGAAGGCATCGGCCAGACCAGCCAGAACGGCGTCGAGGCTAACGCCGGGCGGCGGGTTGTCGCGCAGCTGGCCACCGAGTTGACGGCCGATGCCGTAGCTGACGCGTGCTTCGTCAGTAGAAAGGTTGAGTTCGGACATATCGCCGCTCCGCAAGCTGGAAAAAAGGCCGGCTAGCCTATCACGGTTCCAGCCACGGCCTGCGGCTCACCAGCGGCTGCGCAGGCCGACCGGCACTCGCAGTGCGTCACGGGAGCCCGCGGGCAGGCCGCACATTTCGTCGTAGGCCGACGCGTGCACCAGAAACAGTGGCACTTCCGGCAGCTCCTGCAGCAGATCACGGGCATGCTCGACCGAACGCAGGTGCTGGTTGCGCCCTGTGCTGTCCACCAGGTAGCTACGTTGCTCAGCACCGAGAATCTGCAGCAGGTAGATGCCGCCTTCCAGGGAAATCAGTTCGAGCTCGCTTACCGCGCCTTCACGCGCGGAGCGCAGCAATTCGGGCAACGTCATGGCATGTCCTCGGTGTTTGGAAACGTCACTATACGACCGCCACCACGCAGATAACAAAACGCCCGGCCTCTCGCGAGGGCCGGGCGTCAACAGTCCAGGGCAGATCAGTGCTTGGTCAGCTTATCCAGATAGCCCATGGCGAAGGCAGACACCACGAACGTCATGTGGATGATCACGTACCACATGAGGTGATCGGCCTCATGGTTGCGGGCATCCATGAACACCCGCAACAGATGGATCGAGGAGATCGCCACGATGGAGGCGGCGACTTTCATCTTCAGCGAGCTGGAATCCATCTTGCCCAGCCAGCTGAGCTTCTCCTTGCCCTCGTCGATGTCCAGCTGCGAGACGAAGTTCTCATAGCCGGACATCATCACCATCACCAGCAACCCGCCAACCAGGGCCATGTCGACCAGCGACAGCAACACCAGAATCAGGTCGGCCTCGGCCATGGCGAACACGTTGGGCAGGACATGGAACACTTCCTGGAAGAACTTCAGCCCCAATGCCAGCAGGCCAAGCGACAGGCCCAGGTAAATCGGCGCCAGCAACCAGCGCGATGCATACATCGCGTTTTCGATAAAGCGTTCCATGGACTCTCACAGATGATTGAACAGCAGGCGAGTATACCCAGCAGAAGAGCCACAGCAAGCCGCGCCAGCCGCTCCTATAGCGAGCATGAAGGCAAATCTCGGCGATCACGCCAATTGTGGATAAGAACTGCGGCACAGCGCCGCAGCCTGGATGGCTTCGCCGTTAAACACGCCGAGCGCGCCGGGTGTTCAACTATCGGGCAAGGACAGTTCAACACCGGCCCAATGAGCGCCGCTAGCATTGAGTCGACGTAACTCGGCCTGGGCATGCAGGCGCCAGATAGGCGGCTCGTCGCAGGCGGCATAGCCCTGGCTGGCCAGGCTTTCGGCGATTTCCTCAAGCAGCGTTTCAACGACCGAAGGCCCGTGGAATGGGCCCTGCGCCTTGACTGCAGACGGTTGCCGGGCAGACATACCGGCAACGCAGATCAATGTCCACAAGCCCCGATCACCAGCCAGCGGCAACACCGCGCATTCGATGCGGGTGGTCATGCCCAGGTAATCACGGGTCAGGCAGAGGCTACGCGACATGGCGGCGATCCTCGCGATAACAGGCATTCAGGCTACACCCGTCACCGGCAACGGCCAAGGCTGACTTATGCACAAAAGCTGTGGATAACTCTGTGCACGACAAGTGAGCAAGCGCGCTCACCTGCCTTGCTGGATGGTCGCGGTGGCCGCGCTCATGAATTGAGCAAATCCCCCGTCGTCGGTTACTCGACCGGCGGTTTCTTTTCCCGCGGTTTCTTCGGCGTTTTCGCGGGCAGCGCCGCGGTGAGGGCTTCCTTGGCCTGCTCGGGCTTATCCTCTTCGCCCATACCGATCTCGGCGATTTCGCGCAGACGCTCAACCACTCGGGCATTGATGCTGCCTTTCGGGAAGCTGCCCTTGTCATCTGGCGTACCGGCGTCTTCACCGACCAGCAGGCTCAGCGCCTCGTCGACATGGCGCACGGCGTACACGTGGAACTGCCCAGCACGCACGGCCTGCAGCACGCGCTCGTCGAGCATCAGCGTGGATACATTGGAATGCGGGATGATTGCGCCTTGCTCACCGGTCAGACCACGCGCTTCGCAAAGCCGGAAGAAGCCCTCGATCTTCTCGTTGACCCCGCCGACCGCCTGCACTTCGCCAAACTGGTTGATCGAGCCGGTGATCGCGAAACACTGCTTGAGCGGAGTGCGCGACAGGGCGGAAATCAGCGTACAAACCTCGCCCAGCGAGGCGCTGTCGCCGTCCACATACCCGTAGGACTGCTCCAGGGCGATACTCGCGGATATCTCTAGAGGGAATTCCTGAGCGTAACGGCTACCAAGGAAGCCGGTGAGGATCATCACGCCCTTGGAGTGGATCGGCTGGCCAAGGTTGACCTCGCGCTCGATATCGACGATGCCCGAGCCGCCCGGATAGACGGTCGCGGAAATACGCGCGGGAACCCCAAAGGCCGAATCGCCGACTTCCAGCACGGTCAGGCCGTTGCACTTGCCGATAGCCGCTCCAGCGGTGTCGATAAGGATGATACCGGCCAGCATGTCGTCGATGATCCGCGCCGAGACGCGCCCGGTGCGTGTGGCCTTGGCCTTGAGGGCGCGCTCGATGTGATCGGCGTCGGTAACCGCTTCACCGGCCAGGTTGCGGATGAAGTCAGCCTCGCTGACCAACTGGAACAGATCCCCGATGCGCGCCGACAAACGCCCCTGATGTTCGGCCAGGCGTGCGCTGTGGGTCGCCAGGCGTGCAACGGCGGCAGCGCTCAACGGCGCCATGCCCTCTTCGGTGGTGCGGGTTTTCATCAACTGAGCGAACTGCTCCAGGCTTTCATCGGCAAGGGGAATGTCCTCGTCGAAGTCGACCAGCACACGGAACATCTCCTGGAAGTCCGGATCGGCGTCCTGCAGGGCGTAATACAGCTGACGCGAGCCGATGATCACCACCTTGAGCTGCAGCGGGATGGTTTCCGGGTTGAGGGTAACGGTGGTAATCCGCCCGAGATCGGCCAGCGGCGATTCCATTTTCAGCTTGCGCGACTGCAGGGCGCGCTTCAGCGCCTCCCACACGAACGGCTCACTGAGGAATTTCTCCGCTTCGAGAATCAGAAAGCCGCCGTTGGCGCGGTGCAGTGCGCCGGGGCGCAACTGGCGATAGCTGGTGTACAGGGCGCCCTGGTCGGTGTTGTATTCAATACGGCCGAACAAATTGTCGTAGGTCGGGTGCGGCTCGAACACCACCGGCGCGCCGCCGTCGGCATGGTGGCCGACGATCAGGCTGGGCGCGTAAATTTCCTCGAGCATCTTGCGGGTCTGGGCATCGGCCTTTTCCACTTCGATGAGCAGATCGACCACACTTTTCAGCAGATCCACCTGCATCGCCTGCAAGTAGGCACACACCTCAGCGTTCTCGGCGTACTTCTCCGAGAGCGGCGCCAGCAGTGGCTGCAGGGCGACGGTGATGGTTTCTTCGTTGAGCTGACGCAGCTGGTTGCTGGACTCGCGCTTCCACTGCGGCAGGCTGGCCAGCTCCTCGTTGAGGCGCTCCTCCAGCGCAGCGATATCGGCGTGGAAGCGCTCGCGCTCGGCTTCCGGCAGCTGAGCGAATTCGGTTTCGTCCACCGACTTGCCTTCGAGCATCGGCGTGAAGGCAATATTGGTGCTGTCGCGGTACAGCGCGATGCCGCGCTCCAGCGAAAGCTTTTCGATCACGTCCAGCGCCCGGTCGTAGCGCTTGTTGAAGGCGCGGTCGATGGCGCTCTTTTTCTGCTGGAACGACGGGTGCTCGAACACTGCCGGAAAGGTTGCCAGCAGGTTGTCGATCAACGCATTGATATCAGCGATGAACTCACCCGCGGTACCAGGCGCCAGCTCGACGGCGCGGGGCTCGCGGGGCTCATCGAAGTGGTTGACGTAGACGCGATCCGGCGGCGTTTCCAGGCGTTTGCCCTCGGCCCGCAGGTAACGCTTGACGAAGGAAAAGCGCCCGGTGCCCGGCTCGCCCATGACGAATACGTTGTAACCGGGACGCGGCATCGCCACGCCGAACTGCAGCGCCTGCACGGCGCGTTCCTGGCCAAGCACGCCACGGAACGGTTCCAGATCATCGGTGGTGGTGAAGGCGAACTGCTGAGGCGAGAAGGGACGGGTGAGTGCATCGGGCGCCAGGCGCAGGCCGGCTGCAACGGGATCGAGCATCGGAGATCCTTAAATACCGCAGAGAAGTGCCTGCATTCTCGCGCTGCCCCCTTTCCGCTGCAAGGCGCCGATGGCGATGTATGCCGAACCAAGCCGCAGAAACGAAAACGCCCGCAACGGGTGCGGGCGCCTGGGTCAGCCGGAAGGCTTACAGGTAGAACGACTTCAGCGGCGGGAAGCCGTTGAATTCCACGGCGCTGTAGCTGGTGGTGTAGGCACCCGTGGACAGCCAGTACAGGCGGTCACCGCTGGCCAGGTTCAGCGGCAGGCCGTACTTGTAGTGTTCGTACATGATGTCAGCGCTGTCGCAGGTCGGCCCGGCGATGACCACTTCTTCCATCTCGCCCTTCTTTTCGGTCCAGATGGGGAACTTGATGGCTTCGTCCATGGTTTCGATCAGGCCGCTGAACTTGCCCACATCGGTGTAAACCCAGCGCTCGACGGCTGTGCGCGACTTGCGCGCGACCAGCACCACTTCGCTGACCAGGATGCCGGCGTTGGCGATTAGCGACCGGCCTGGCTCGAGGATGATTTCCGGCAGCTCGTCGCCGAAGTCGTCCTTGAGGAAACGGATGATTTCCTCGGCGTAGGTTTCCAGGCTGTTGGTGCGGGTGATGTAGTTGGCCGGGAAGCCGCCACCCATGTTGATCATCTGCAGAACGATGCCGTCTTCTTCCTTGAGGCGCTCGAAGATCACCTTGACCTTGGCGATGGCGGCGTCCCATACGTCGATGTCGCGCTGCTGCGAACCCACGTGGAAGGAAATGCCGTACGGCACCAGGCCCAGCTGCTTGGCGAGGATCAACAGATCCATGGCCATGTCGGTCTGGCAGCCGAACTTGCGGCTCAGCGGCCAGTCGGCCGAGGTCGAGCCTTCGGTAAGGATGCGCACGTAGATCTTCGAGCCCGGCGCGGCCTTGGCGATATTGCGCAGGTCGGCTTCGGAGTCAGTGGCGAACAGGCGCACGCCCTTCTCATAGAAGTAACGAACGTCACGGGCTTTCTTGATGGTGTTGCCGTAGCTGATGCGCTCTGGGCCAACGCCGCAGCTCATCACCTTGTCGAGCTCGTAGATCGAAGCGATATCGAAGCTGGAGCCCTTGTCCTTGAGCAGCTCGATGATTTCCACGGCAGGGTTGGCCTTGACGGCGTAGTACACCTTGGCGAAATCGAAGCCGGCGCGCAGGTCATCGTAAGCCTGGCTGATGATCGCGGTGTCGATCACCACGAACGGGGTTTCATGTTGGTCAGCGAACGCCTTCATCTTATTGAAGGTTTCGCGCGGGTAGTAATCTTCGACCTTGATCGACATGCAGGACTCCAGATGGCTAAACCATGAACACTAGGTTTCGGGCAGTTGAACCGGGCACAGGTTCAACTATGGGGGCGGCCAATCGTGCAATTGGCCGATAAGCCTGTCGCCAGGCTTGGAACGTCTGATCAGTTTCCCCACTTTGGTTCGCCTACTTCCCAAGGCATGTCGCCGAGAATTGCCGTGCCTGAAAAGCAGGCGGCGCAACCTCTCGTCGTCAGTACTTGAGCCGGATGGATCGTTGCCAGCATGGACGTTCGGCGCGGACTTTAAGACCATGCCCCGCTCAGATCAATCAAAAATTGCCCTGATCGCGCAGTCATTTCCCAAGCGTTTTGGATTCCACACAATGCACCGCGAAATGCTGCACAAATGCCGACACCCCATAACGAAAAACCCCGTGCCCGGCGATAAGCCTGACACGGGGTAATTGCACGACGGTGACAGCGGCCGATGCGCCGCCGAAGGTCAGCGACGCCTTAGTGCCCGCTCAAAGCCTCGCGAGCTGGAGCAATGCAAGGCGAAAACAGACGAGGAGGCGGAGTTTACTGGTGTAAATAAGCATTCCGAGTCTGTTTTTAACGCCGCAGAGCCGACGCGCAGCAGGCTTCAACAAGGTTCTTAGCGGAAACGCTCGACCTCGCGGTGCAGATCGCTGGCCAGGGTCTCCAACTCCTTGGACGTGTGAGCCAGATTGGCGATCACTTCACGCTGCTCGCCGTTGGCCTGGGCGATGCTCTGCAGGTTGCTGCTGAGCACCGTGGCGGTGCTGCTCTGCTCGCTGGTCGCGGTGGTGATGGCGGCGAACTGCTCGCCGGCGTCGTTGGTCTGCTCGGCGATCTGAGCCAGCGCAGCAGCCACCTTGGCGTTCAGCTCCAGGCCGTTCTGCATCAACTGCCGGCCTTGCTCCATGGTGCTGATGGCGCTGCTGGTTTCACCCTGAATGCTGCCGATCATGCTGGAGATCTCGGTGGTTGCCTCACGGGTACGACCGGCCAGGCTACGCACTTCATCAGCAACCACCGCGAAGCCGCGGCCCTGCTCACCGGCACGTGCCGCTTCGATGGCGGCGTTGAGCGCCAGCAGGTTGGTCTGGTCGGCAATCGAGGTGATGACGCTGAGAATGCCGCCGATCTCCTGGGAACGCTGACCGAGACTATCGATCACCTTGGCCGCGCTGTTCAGCGAGGTGGAGATCTGCTCCAGCGCGTTGGACGCCTCTTCCATCGAGGTGCGGCCGATGCGCGTCTGGCTGGCGTTTTCGCTGGCCATGCGCTCGGTGCTGCGCATGTTGTCGGCGATGTTCAGCGAGGTGGCGCTGAATTCTTCCACCGCGCCCGCCATGCTGCTGATTTCACCGGACTGCTGCTCGATGCCTTCATAGGCGCCGCGCGACAAACCAGACAGCGCTTCTGCACGCTGATTGACGTTGCCGGCAGCAGCGCGCACGCGCTCGACCATGGTCGACAGGGCTGCGCCCATCTGGTTGAAGTTGCGCGACAGCTCGCCGATCTCGTCATTACTGGTGACATCCAGGCGTACGCTCAAGTCGCCCGCGCCCAGTGCCTGGGCCTGACGAACCAGATCGCCGAGTGGACGCAGCTTGCGACGCAGCAGCCAGATGACCGCCAGCACCGCCAGCACCAGAGTGACCAGACTGCCGATTGCCAGCTGGCTGCCGACTCGCCAGGTCACCGCCTGGATTTCCTCTTCCGGCATGCTCGCCACGACCGTCCACGGACCGCCGGCGAAGGGTACGGCAACGCTGTAGAACTGCTGCTCGCCGTCGTTCCAGAAGCCACCTTCACCCGGCTTACCGAGGACCTTGGACATGTTGGCGCTCAATTGCTCAGGACGCTGCGCGGCGAAAGGCGGCACCAGCCACTTGCCCTGATCGTCGAGCAGTGCCAACGAGCCGGTTTTACCAATACGGAAACGCTGCAGATCCGCGAACTGGGCGTTCTGTGCATCGGTGTAATCGAAGCCGACGAACAGTACAGCGATAACCCGCCCCGCACTGTCACGCACCGGGGTGTACTGGGTCATGTAGAAACGCTCGAACAGCAGCGCACGGCCCACATAGTTGTTGCCGGCCAGCAGCCGTGCATAGGCCGGATGGTTGCGGTCGAGTACCGTGCCAATCGCGCGGCTGCCGTCCTGCTTGGCCACCGAGGTGGTCACACGCACGAAGTCATCGCCGTCACGCACGAAGATGGTCGCCACGCCGGCGGTGAGCTGCTTGAACTCGTCAACCTCGGTGAAGTTGTTGTTCAGCTGCGTGCTGCCCAGGTACAGAGCGGGCGCTTGCAGGGAGCCGACCGTAACCCGTTCGTCCGGGCTGACACGCAAGCCGCTGCTGAAACGACGCTCGAACAGACCGGCAAGGCGTTGGGTGCTCTCGCGCAGGCTGCTGTGGAAGGTCGTCAGTTGGTCAGCCAGCAGGCGTGCTT
Source organism: Phytopseudomonas seleniipraecipitans (assembly GCF_900102335.1). Taxonomy (GTDB): domain Bacteria; phylum Pseudomonadota; class Gammaproteobacteria; order Pseudomonadales; family Pseudomonadaceae; genus Aquipseudomonas; species Aquipseudomonas seleniipraecipitans. Next base: position 81,542 of record NZ_FNBM01000010.1, on the reverse strand, counting down.
CGCTGCCGAGGTGCTCTTCTCGGGTGACGAGGTTGGCGCTGCTCAATGAACGCAGGGCGAATACGGTGCTGACGCTGATCAGCAGCACCAACATGGCAGCAAGGGCCGTCGCCAGTTGCCAGGCGATACGGGAACGAGGTTGAGTCATGAAGCATCTCCGAGCCCTCTTATCATCCATGACGAGGGCAATTGAATAGACAGTTGTACAGCCAGGAATCGGCGAGCGCGGAGAATACTTGAGTACTTTAGTGCGTCAATGGCCGTCATGACGCAATGACATCATTTTTTACGTCGAGTAAATAAAAACCTCTCGTCGATGAACGGTTTCAGCAATTACTAGGGTCTGTTGCCGTTTCACCCACGGCCGCGACGCAGCCAGCTTTGCCGCGAGGCAAGGCACGAGCCGCGAAGTTCAGTGAGCTAAATGAGCCGGCGAGAAACGCTGCGTCGCGGCAAAACTGGCCCGGCCCTGCAGGTCGCGCGTTACATCTCACCATGCGTCGTTGAGGACTTGAAAAGGGAACGCCATTCCCTACGTCCTCCGCCTTGCCTGGCAAGATTTAACGCGGCAAACGCGGCTCGCGTTGAAACGGCAACAGCCCCTTAGCGGCGCAACTCGACCTCGGGCAACTGCATGGCCGCCACTTCGGCGAGCAAGAATTCGGCCAACCGCCCGAAACGCTCCTGCCCACGGCGGGCCTTGGGCCACACCAGATAATAGCTTTCGCCGCTGGACACGGCGGTCGACCAGGGTAGTGCCAGGTGGCCCAGCAGCACATCCTCGGCGACCATGGCCAGGTCGCCGATCGACACGCCGTAACCACGGGCGGCGGCGACGATGCCCAGTTCCAGGGTGTCGAACACCTGGCCGCCCTTGAGCGACACCTGGTCGGTCAGGCCCATGGCCTGCAGCCAGCGGCGCCAGTCACGCCGATCGGGCGTCGGATGCACCAGTTCGGCCTGCTGCAGGCGGCTGACGTCCCACGGCTGCTCGCCGAGCACAGCAGGCGCGCACACCGGGATCAGCCATTCCTCGAACAGCCGCACGCTATGCCATTCGTTGCTGAAGGTGCCTGCGCTGAGTAACACGGCGCAGTCAAAAGGCTCATGGAGAAAATCCACACGATCGAGATCCATCCATGCACTGGTGAGCTGCACCTCCAGGCCAGCATGCCGGGCGCGAAACAGCGACAGGCGCGCCAGCAGCCAGCGCATGGTCAGGGTCGAAGGCGCCTTCAGACGCAAGGTGCCGTCCTCCACGAGCAGGGTCGCGCAGGCCCGCTCCAGGGACTCGAAACCTTCGTGCACGCCCGGCAGCAGCAGACTCGCCGGCTCGGTCAGGTGCACCGCCCGGCCGCGGCGTTCGAACAGCCGGCAGGCGAAGTAATCCTCCAGGCTGCGAATGTGCCGGCTCACTGCGCTCTGGGTGATCGCCAGCTCATCAGCGGCACGGGTGAAGGAGCAATGCCGCGCGGCGGCCTCGAAGGCGCGCAGGGCATAGAGAGGTGGCAAGCGCCGCGTCACTGCACTGAACCATGAGTTTTAATCATGCCTGGCATCGCTATTTTCCTTTTGTGGGCACTGGCTACAAACCGGAGAATAGCCGTCATTGCTCATCTCCCGACAGTCTGGGGATGGTTACCCTACCGAAGTTTTACTCATCATGAAAAATCCCCTTGTTCACGAGCTGCGTGCGCTGCTGCGCCTGGCAGGCCCGCTGATCTCCGCGCAGCTGGCTCATGCGCTGATGATCTTCACCGACACATTGATGATGGCCATGCTCGGCCCCGGGCAGTTGGCCGGCGGCGCGCTGGGCGCGACCTGCTACTTCATTTTCTCGATCTTCTGCACGGGGGTGATCGCCGCCGTGGGCAGCATGATCGCCATTCGCCACGGCGCTGGCGACCCGGAGGGCGTCACTCGCCTGCTGCGCAACGGCCTGTGGCTGGCCCTGCTGCTGGGCGTCATCAGCGCGCTGTGCCTCAATGGCCTTGGCCCGCTGCTGCCGCACCTGGGTCAGGACCCCGACGCCGCCAGCCAGGCCATGAATTTCCTGCGCCCGCTGTCGCTGGGCCTGCCCGCTTACCTGTGCTTTATGGCCCTGCGCGGCTTCACCAGCGCCATCGGCCGTCCCGGCCCGGTGATGACCATCAGCATCGTCGGCACCCTTGCCAACTTTGTCATCAACTATGCGTTGATCAAAGGCTGGTTGGGCGTAGACCTGGGCCTGAGCGGTATCGGTCTGACCACCGCGCTGGTCAGCAGCGCCATGGCGCTGGCCCTGGGGCTGTACATCCTGATGTCGCCGAGCTACCAGCGTTACAAGCTGCGCGGCGGCCTGGGTCGCCCGCAGCGCGCCGAAATCCGCGCCCTGCTGCGCCTTGGCCTGCCGATTGGCGGCACCTACGCGGCCGAGCAAGGCCTGTTTACCTTCGCCACCCTGTGCATGGGCGCCCTGGGCAGCGTGCAGCTGGCGGCGCACCAGATTGCCATGCAGTCGGTCGCCCTGGCCTTTATCGTGCCCCATGGTCTTTCTTATGCGGTGACCTTTCGGGTCGGCATGCATTACGGCGCCGACCGCCTGCACCTGTCGCGACTGGCTGGCCACCTGGGCATGGGTATGGGCGCCGTGCTGATGCTGCTGTTCGCTCTGGCGTTCTGGTTGCTGCCGGAATGGATCATCGGCCTGTATCTCGACCGCCACGATCCGGCGTTCGCCGATATCGTCACCCTGGCGGTGAGCCTGCTGGCGATTGCCGCCTGGTTCGAGCTGTTCGACGGCCTGCAGAGCATCGCCATGGGCGCGATCCGTGGCCTTAACGACGGTCGCCTGACTCTGGTGATCGGGCTGACCGGCTACTGGTGCATTGGCGCGCCGCTGGCCTGGCTGCTGGCCTTCCCCGCCGGCTGGGGCGCCCACGGCGTTTGGTGGGGCTTGGCTGCGGGCCTGGCGGTAACGGCGAGCGGCCTGGTGCTGGGCTTTCGCTGGAAGACTGCGCGCCTGCAGCGGCCGAAAGCCATGCAGGCCTACCTGTCATAAGCGGCTGCCTGCGAATCCGGATTGCAGCGGTTAGGATCGACCGCAGCGCAGCGACTGGTGCACGCCCGCCGACAGAAAGCGCGCCAGCTCGGCCAACGACATCGCCTTACTGACCAGATAGCCCTGCACCTGATCGCAACCGAACTCGCGCAACAGCTGCAACTGCTCGGCGTTTTCCACGCCCTCGGCGACCACTTCCAGTTCCAGGTTGTGGGCGAGGTTGATCATCGCCTGCACCAGCCGTTGGCTCTGCGGGTTGAGCTCCATACCGGTGACGAAGCTGCGGTCGATCTTCAGCAAGGCGATCGGCAGGTTGCTCAGGTGCTCGAACGACGAAAAACCGGTGCCGAAATCGTCCAGCGAGAAACGTACGCCGAGATGACCGAGACGGCCCATGGTCTGCTGCACATAGTCGCAGCGGCGCATTACCGCGGTTTCGGTGAGTTCGAATTCCAGCCAGCGACCATCGATGCCGCAGCTGCCGATCAGGCGCTCGAGAGTCGGCAGCAGCTGGCTGTCCTGAAACTGGCGGAACGACAGGTTGACCGCCATGTGCAATTGGGGGTGACCGCACTCGCTGAGCCACTGCATGTCGCGCAGCGCGCGGTCGATCACCCAGTAGCCAAGCGGCACGATCAGCCCGCATTCCTCGGCCAGCGGCACGAACGAGCCTGGCATCAGGAGGCCGAGGCGGTCGTGCTTCCAGCGCACCAGTGCTTCCAGACCGACGATGCGGCCCGTGTGCAAACACAGCCGTGGCTGGTAATGCAGCTGCAATTCTTCGCGGCGCAGGGCGCGACGCAATTCGCGTTGCAGGTCGACCTGGCTGCGCATGTCGCGATCCAGGCGCTCGTCATAAAGGTGGAAGGTGCAGCCTTCGCGGCTCTTGGCCTGCTGCATGGCCACATGGGCATGCCACATCAGCGTGTCGGCGTTGCTGACCGGCTTGGCCCGGGCGACACCGAGGCTGCAGCCCAGCAGCAGGCTTTCGCCCTCGACCCAGTAAGGCTCGCCGAGCGCGTCCGCCACGCGCTGCACCCACGTGCTAACGGCAACGGGATCGTCGCGATCAAGAAGCAGTGCGAACTCGTCGCCGCCTAAACGCGCCAAGTGGTCGTCGCGCCCCAGGTGCAACTTGAGGCGGGCTACCACCTGTTGAATCAAGTGATCACCGGCACGGTGCCCGAGGGTGTCGTTGGCCTGGTGAAAGTGGTCGAGGTCCAGGTGCACCAGCGCCAAACCGCGGCGACTGTGATCACCGAGCCGCGCCGCCAGCAGCGTCTGAAAGCCCTGACGATTGGCGATACCGGTCAGCGCATCCTGCTCGGTCAGGTCATGCAACGTGGCGCGCAGGCGACTTTGGCCGCGCACATAGCGCAGGCAGCGGCGCACTACGTCATCGCTCAACTGGTCGCGTACCAGCCAGTCGCAGGCCGGGTCCGGCGCTACGTCAGGCTCGTTTTCCAGCAGCAGGATGATCGGTGCGCTGCAGTGTTCGGAGGTAGGGAGATAGGCCGGCGTGGTCAGCAACACCCCATCCGGATGGTGCTCCAGCAGCGCCTCGACGGTCGGCCAGTCAGGTGCGCAGGTCAACGGTGCCGGGTCGCCAAGGGCTTCCAGACGTTCGTGCAGCAACTCGCCCCATAGCGACGTTTCCGCCAGCAGGATCAGGCGTAATGGCTCGACGAATGCGCTCAAGAAGCTCCCCCCGATGCACGAAAATACGGGCGAAAAACCGCCCCTGAGTGCGCCAATCCGGCGTCAAATCAAGTACTTCCGTGTTAACCGCGGGACATCCTGCGATAAACCAGCACAGCCGACAAGCCCAGCGATGAAACTCCCCGCCAATCGGCATTGTCGTGGCGTGTCAGCGAACTTGGCGCAGGATGACCACGCGCGGCTGTCGGTCGCGCCATCAAAGCCACGAACGCACGGCAACTTTCAGCTAAAATGCGCGGCCATTTCCCTTCGCGATAGACACGATGTCCCGACTCAATCCCCGGCAACAAGAAGCCGTGAACTACGTCGGCGGCCCTCTTCTGGTGCTCGCTGGCGCAGGCTCCGGCAAGACCAGCGTGATCACCCGCAAGATCGCCCACCTGGTGCAGAACTGCGGCATCCGCGCCCAGCACATCGTCGCCATGACCTTCACCAACAAGGCCGCGCGCGAGATGAAGGAGCGCGTCGGCACGCTGCTCAAGGGGCCCGAAGCCCGCGGCCTGACGGTGTCGACGTTCCACAACCTGGGCATGAACATCATCCGCAAGGAGTACGCGCGCCTGGGCTACAAGCCCGGTTTCTCGATTTTCGACGACGGCGATATCAAGGCGCTGCTCACCGATATCATGCAGAAGGAGTACGCGGGTGACGACGGCGCCGATGAGATCAAGAGCACCATCGACAGCTGGAAGAATGACCTGATTCTGCCCGACGAGGCACTGGCCAATGCCCGCGGGCCGAAGGAGCAGACCGCCGCCATCGTTTACCTGCACTACCAGCGCACGCTCAAGGCCTACAACGCGGTGGACTTCAACGACCTGATCCTGTTGCCGGTGAAGCTGTTTCAGGAGCACCAGGACATTCTCGAAAAGTGGCAGAACCGCATCCGCTACCTGCTCGTCGACGAATACCAAGACACCAACTCCAGCCAGTACCTGCTGGTGAAACTGCTGGTGGGCATGCGCAACCAGATCACCGTGGTCGGCGACGACGACCAGTCGATCTACGCCTGGCGCGGCGCGCGGCCGGAGAACCTCAACCTGCTCAAGGAAGACTACCCGTCGCTCAAGGTGGTGATGCTCGAGCAGAACTACCGCTCCACCAGCCGTATCCTCAAGTGCGCCAACGTGCTGATCGCCAATAACCCGCACGCGTTCGAGAAACAGCTGTGGAGCGAGATGGGCATGGGCGACGAGATCCGTGTGATCCGCACGCGCAACGAAGACGCCGAGTGCGAGCGCGTGGCCCTGGAAATTCTCACTGAGCACCTACGCACACAGCGGCCCTACAGCGACTTTGCCATTCTCTATCGCGGCAACTACCAGGCCAAGCTGATGGAGCTCAAGCTGCAGCACCACCAGATTCCCTATCGCCTGTCCGGTGGCACCAGCTTCTTCGCCCGTCAGGAAGTGAAGGACCTGATGAGCTACTTCCGCCTGCTGGTCAACCCGGACGACGACAACGCCTTCCTGCGGGTGATCAACGTGCCGCGCCGCGAGATCGGCTCCACGACCCTGGAAAAGCTCGGTAACTACGCCAACGAACGCAAGATCAGTATGTACGCCGCCAGCGACGAAATTGGCCTGGGTGCGCATCTGGACAGCCGCTACACGGACCGCCTGGCGCGCTTCAAACGCTGGATGGACGGCGTGCGCGAGCAGTGCGTGGTCAACGAGCCGATTGCCGCCATCCGCAGCATGGTGATGGACATCGACTACGAGAACTGGCTGCGCCAGAACGCCTCCAGCGACAAGGTCGCCGATGCGCGCATGGGCAACGTCTGGTTCCTCGTCGACGCGTTGAAGAACACCCTCGACAAGGATGAAGAGGGTGACATGACCATCGAGGACGCCATCGGCAAGCTGGTGTTGCGCGACATGCTCGAGCGCCAGCAGGAAGAGGAAGAAGGTGCCGACGGCGTGCAGATGATGACCATGCACGCTTCCAAGGGCCTGGAATTCCCTTCGGTGTACATCATCGGTTTCGAAGAAGAAATCCTCCCCCACCGCTCCAGCATCGAAGCCGACACCATCGAGGAAGAACGGCGCCTGGCCTACGTGGGCATCACCCGCGCCAAACGCAACCTGGCGCTGACCTTCGCCGCCAAGCGCAAGCAGTACGGCGAAATCATCGACTGCTCGCCGAGCCGCTTCCTCAACGAACTGCCGCCCGAGGATCTGGTGTGGGAAGGCATGGAGGAAGCACCCGTGGAAGTCAAAGCCGCCCGTGGCAACGATGCCCTGGCCAACATGCGCGCGATGCTCAAGCGCTGACCGTTTGCGCGTTGTATACCCGGGATAAACAACCGCACATCATCCGGATATCGCAGTGTTCAGCCCAGGCTACTGATCACCCGTAGCCTGGGTCGAGCGAAGCGACACCCGGGAAAACGCGTCTCTGACGGACACGAGCGCAACGCTCGCGCTACCAGCTTTCACCCTTGCCCCGGCACCTGAATAGGATTTCGTAGTCAGAGTGAGAAGCCGGCCCCCGCCGCCAGCCCGTTATTTGTGAAGCTCCTTCTGCAAGAGGCATAGCACCATGCGCACGCTCACTCTCGACCTCGATACCCTGACCCTTTTGATCAATGGTCGCGAGACCCTGGAGCACTGGCTGGACATAGAAGCTGGCAGCGTGCTGACGCTGTCGCCGGAAGACCAAGGCAGTGACGAGCGCCAGCAGATCGAATTGCACCCCGACCGCTACGCGGCCGTGCCCAACCTCGACGTAGCGCAGCGCGTGGCCATGCGCGAATCCTTTCTGTTCACTCTCAACGACGTCAACGCGCACCCGCTGCTCAGCGCAGCGCTGACCGGGCGAAAGCCGCTGCGGGCCTTCGATTACGAGATCGACCAGTTTCCCGCCCTGCGCCAACAATGGCAGGCCTATGAACAGAAACAGCTGTGCGAATACGCCCTCAACTGGCTGTTCGAGCTAGGCCTAGAACCGGCGCCGGACAAACTGCCAATGGACACCCGCGGCATTCCCAAGGACATTCTGCGCCGGCTGACCAAGAGCGCCTGAGCCTGGGCTCACGCGGGCCGGCATAGGGCAATGCGTTGAGCAGTTACCAGGCCACATGCGCGTCAGCCGTCGGACACGCGGCAATCTTGTATGCGGTTTTGCTACAAATGCGCGGCAAATTGAGCGAAAATCCGCCGCTTTGCTCTTGAGCCCAGAGGATCGATTGTGGAGTCGTTGAAACAGAAGATATGCAGTGAAGGTACCGTCCTGTCCGAGCAGGTGCTCAAGGTCGACGCCTTTCTCAATCACCAGATCGACCCACAGTTGATGCAGCAGATCGGCCACGAGTTTGCCGAGCGCTTCAAAAATCAGGGCATCACCAAGATCGTCACCATCGAGGCCTCGGGTATTGCGCCGGCGGTAATGGCCGGCCTGGAACTCGGCGTGCCGGTGATCTTCGCCCGCAAATACCAGTCGCTGACGCTCACCGACAACCTGTACATCTCCAAGGTGTTCTCGTTCACCAAGCAGACCGAGAGCACCCTGGCGATTTCCTCTAAGCACTTGAACGCCGACGATCACGTACTGCTGGTCGATGACTTCCTCGCCAACGGCCACGCTGCCAAGGCGCTGATCGACCTGGTCGGCCAGGCTGGCGCCAGCATCGCTGGCATTGGTGTGGTGATCGAGAAGTCGTTCCAGAGTGGCCGCGCCGCGCTGGATGCAGAGGGTTATCGCATCGAATCCCTGGCGCGCATCCAATCTCTGGCTGGCGGCAAGGTCACCTTTCTCGAATAGCGGTCGCCTGCAATCCGGCCAGCAGCAAGCGCTGGTAGAGTTCCTCGCGCAAACCATCGGGCTGCTGCAGGCCCATGCGCTGCAGGTGTTCCGGATAGCTTTCGGCAGGCGGCGCATCCAGCGCCGCCTTGCCCAGCTCCAACACTTCGCTCAGGCGGAACTTGCTCTTCAGCCAGGTCAGGGCACGCAACAAGTCCTGCTCCTCAGCGCTGAAATCGCTGCCCAGCGGGTATTCGGCGAACGACTCGACATGCCGATCAGCCACAGCCTGCAAACCCTCCGGCGTGTTGTCGGTGAAGCGCGGGTTGAGCTGAAAGCCCTTCGGTAATTTGCCCGCCTCGATGGCCTGGCCCATCAGCTGTTCCTGAAAACGTGAATCGCTGACGTTCAGCAGGGCTTCTATCACCTGGGCGTCGGTCTTGCCGCGCAGGTCGGCGATGCCGTATTCGGTGATCACCACGTCGCGCAGGTGCCGTGGGATGGTCACGTGGCCGTAGTCCCAGACGATATTCGAACTCACCTTGCCTTCCGATTCACGCCAGCTACGCAGCAGCAGAATCGAACGCGCATCAGGCAGGGCATGGCCTTGGGCAACGAAGTTGTATTGCCCGCCCACACCGCTAAGCACGCGGCCATCCTCGAGCTGATCGGCCACTGCGGCCCCGAGCAACGTGACGGTGAACACGCTGTTGATAAAGCGCGCCTCGACACGCTGCAGGCGCTTGAGCTCCTCCTGGCCGTACAGCTCGTTGATGAAGCCGATGCCGGTCATGCCGAATCGACCGCGTTGCTGCGCGTCCATCTCGCTCAGGCGCTGGTAGAAGGATTGCGGGCCGAGGAAGAACCCGCCATGCACGCACACGCCTGGCTTGGCCGGGGTCAGATAATCCTTGAGCGCAGCCTGGCTGAGCGGATCGGACAATTCAGTGGAGCACTGCTGGTCGGTCGGCAGCAGTAGGTTCTCGCCCTGCAACTTGAGGTTGGCGGCCAGCAGCCCGCTCTCCTGCAGCCAGGCGAGCCCGGCTTCGTCCAACCGCTCGGGCAGACCAGCGTCCAGCAAAGCCTGCACGCTGCGCGGTTGTCCGTGCTTATCCAAGGCCCCGGCACTGGCCAGGCGCTGCACCAGCAGGTCGGCATACACCACACGGCGTATCACGCCCGATTCGGCGAGCGCCAACAGGCCATTGACGAACATTTCGCTGCAACCGTAGAGGCCTTTGTTGAACGGCTGCTGATCACCCAGAGCTGCGACCAACGGGTTCGCTTGCCCCTCATGCAGATCGGCCAGCACCGCGCGGTAACGTGGGTTGTCGGCGTGGCGCATCAACAGCGCCGCGCTGACCGCATCGCCCATCGCCCCAATGCCGATCTGCAGGGTGCCGCCGTCGCGCACCAGCGCGCTGGCATGCAGGCCGATGCAGTGGTCCTGCACCGTCACCGGCATATTGGGCGTGGAGAACAGTGTGGTAATTTCGGGCTCTTGCAGTTGGATGTCGAAGATATCGCGCGGCAATTCCGCGTCGCCGGCCATATAGGGCAACCGTTCATGCACTTGGGCCAGGCAGAGGATGGTTTCGCCACGCTCACGGCGAGCCTGCAGCAGCGGCAACAGATCGAGGGTGATGTCGGGGTTGCAGCTCAGGCTGTAATGACCAGTGCGCTCGGCGTCCTCGGCGACCAGTTGTGCGACGACGTTGACGCCCTTGGCGTTGATGTCGCGAGCGGCGTGGCTGTAGTTGCTGCTGGTGTAATCCTGCTGTGCGGGCGCGCTGTCGAGCAGGCTGCCGGGCTGCAGGAAAAACTGCTCGATGCGCACATTGGTGGGCAACGTGTCGGCCTGCAGGTCGGCGAGAAAATCCAGTTCTGGGTAGTCGCCATATACGCGTTCGACGAAGGGTTCGAGAAAACGCCGCTGCAAATCCTGCCCCGCACGCGGCCGCCCGAGGCACAGGGCGGTGTAGATGGTCAGCTGGCGTTCGGGCAACTCACGCAAGCGCGCATAGAGTGCGTTCACCCAACGGTTGGGCTTGCCCAGGCCCAGTGGCAGGCCGAGGTGGATGGGCCCGTCGATCTCGTTCAGAACACGGTCGACAGCTTGCTCGATCGAACACACGTGCGGCATGCAGCTCTCCAGTCAATGGTCACGGCAGTGGTCGTTGGACTGCCGCTTCGTCGCTTTTGCTGCATGTTGTCATCGTGCTGACACAACAAAGCCGCCCGTGGGCGGCTCTATGCCTTGGAAAATCGGCAGTTACAGGCCGGACATTTTCTCGATGGCGGCGCGCAATTCGTCATCCGAGCAATCGCCACAGGTGCCTTTAGGAGGCATGGCATTGATGCCTTCGATGGCCTTGGCGAGGACGCCGTCCATACCGCCCTGCTCGTCCGCGCGCGCCTTCCAGGCAGCGCTGTCGCCGATCTTTGGCGCGCCCAGCAGCCCGGGGGTATGGCACGCGGTGCAATGCCTGGCGACGATATCATCGGCGCTGCGCGCGGCAGTCGCGGGCGCTGCGCTAACCGCCTCGACGCCTGTGCACTGCTGCCCGGCGATGCACACCTGACCAACCGGTTTGATTCGCTCGGCGATCGCCTCGTCGGTGGTCGCCTGGGCATTCACAGCCCATAGCGCGAGTGCCATTGCCGGTACCGCCAGCATGCTTCTGATTGGGTTCACGCAGTTGCCCTCATGGATGGCTAGTCACGCTCGCGACCACGGTTTCGCAAGCCGGCGCAGTATACCGGCTGGCCAAAATCGCGGAAATGACCCAACTTGTCTCAGGGTTATCCATCCGATGACACAGATCAATGGCAGCGCGAATTGCCACGCATGCAGCGCGTGGCACGTGCGGGTTTAGAAATTCGCCGGCGTGGTGGCGCTGATCAACCGGGCCGGTTGATCGAAGGGATTACGGAAACGGTGGGGCTTGCTGCTCTCGAAATAATAGCTGTCGCCGCTCTCAAGAACGAACACTTCGTCACCGACGGTCAGCTCCAGGCGGCCCTCGACCAGCATGCCGGTCTCCTCGCCTTCGTGGGCATACATTTCCAGACCCGTATCGCTGTGCGGCGGGTAGGTTTCATCGAGAAAGGAGATGGCCCGGCTCGGGTGTGCCTTGCCGATCAGCTTCATGGTGATCGCGCCGCTGTGGATGTCGGTCAACTCACTGGCGCGATAGACCACTTGCACCTGATTGTCCTGTTCCGCCTCCAACGAGAAAAACTCCACCAGCGACATGGGAATGCCCGCCAGCACCTTCTTCAGCGAGCTGATCGAGGGGCTTACGCTGTTTTTCTCGATCATCGAGATGGTGCTGTTGGTGACCCCCGCCCGTTTGGCGAGTTCACGTTGGGAGAGCCCTTTGAGCTTACGGATGGATTGCAGGCGAAAACCGACGTCCAATGCAGGATGCCCCCAGAGAAGACAAGGAAATTGGCCGTATCATGGCAACAGTGTTCAGTATTTACAACAGTCCGAACACCTTGAAACAAGCCTGGCCTAGTCGTCGCTGTAGATCAATGGCACACGGCGCACGTTGCAGAACAGCTGGTAGGGAATGGTTTCGGCAGCTGCCGCAATGTCACTGGCCAATACATTGCGCCCCCAGAACTCGACCCGACTGCCCAGGCTGGCGCCCGGCACGTCGCTGAGGTCGACGGTGAGCATGTCCATCGACACCCGGCCAATGATGCGCGAGGCCTGGCCATCGACCAGCACCGGGGTGCCGGTTGGCGCATGGCGCGGATAACCGTCGGCGTAGCCCATGGCGACCACGCCCACGCGGGTGGGCCGTTCGCTGATGAACCGCGCCCCGTAGCCAACTGGCTCGCCGGCAGGCAGGTCACGCACGCTGATCACTCGCGACTCCAGCGTCATTACCGGCTGCAGGCGAGACGCTGCCTCGTGGGGCTGCTCGAACGGAGTGGCGCCGTAGAGCATGATGCCGGGCCTCACCCAGTCACTGGGAATCGCCGGCCAGCCAAGCAGTGCCGGCGAATTGCGCAGACTGACTTCGGCGGCCAGCCCCTGGCGCGCCTCCTGAAACACCGCCAGTTGCTGCTCACTGCGCGGGCTGTCGAGTTCGTCGGCACGGGCGAAATGGCTCATCAACACGATCTTCGCCACCTTGCCACTGGCCAGCAAACGCTGGTAAGCAGCCTGGTAGTCGGCCGGGTGAAAGCCGACGCGGTGCATGCCGCTGTCGAGCTTCAGCCAGAGCGTCAGTGGACGCGCCAGCTTCGCCTGCTCGATCGCCTCGATCTGCCACTGCGCATGCACCACGCACCACAGGTCATGCCGGTCGATCAGCGCCAGCTCGACCGCCTCGAAGAAGCCTTCGAGCAGCAGAATCGGCCCGCTGATGCCCGCCTCGCGAAGTTGCAGTGCCTCTTCTATACACGCGACTGCAAAGCCATCGGCGTCACGCTGCAACGCCTTGGCACAACGAACCGCGCCGTGCCCGTAGGCATCCGCTTTGACCACCGCCAGCGCGCGAGCGCCGGACAGTTCACGGGCCAATTGGTAGTTGTGACGCAGGGCTTGCAGATCGATCAGGGCACGGGCGGGACGCATGGTTATCTCGAATAACGGAAGAAGACACTACTAAGGCGAAAGCAGACACTCCCCCGTAGGGTGGACAACGCTCTTTTTGTCCACCATTACGATCGCAGAGCGGCGGACGGATGAAGCGTCGTCCACCCTACAGTGTCTGCTGCTGCATTATTGCAGCCGGAACATCTCGGTAGATCGTAAGCCGGCCCCTTAGGGTAAAGCAGCAATCACGGTCATTTCGACCAGCACGTCCGGCGAGTACAGCTTCGCCTCGACGCACGCCCGAGCAGGTGAATGACCGGCCGGGACCCAAGCGTCCCAGACGATATTCATGCCATCGCGGTCATCGATGTCCTTCAAGAAGATAGTGATCGACAGGATGCGCGTCTTGTCGGTACCGGCTTCGGCAAGAAAGGCGTCGATGCTGTCCAGCGTCGCTTTGGTTTGCGCTTCGATGCCAGCACTGTGGTTTTCATCCAGCTGGCCGGCCAAATAGACGGTGCTGTTGTGGATGACAATTTCGCTCAGACGCGGTTCAGTTCGCAGGCGCTGTATGGACATGCGTGTTGGACTCCTTGGTTGTGCCGTAACGGGAAATATCCAGGCCTTCACTGCTGATCTGCGGGCGCTTCCTGGCGATGATATCGGCAAGGAAACGCCCGGAGCCACAGGCCATGGTCCAGCCTAGGGTACCGTGTCCGGTGTTCAGAAACAGGTTTCGGTACGGCGTTGCACCAACGATCGGCGTGCCATCCGGGGTGGCCGGGCGCAGGCCCGTCCAGAAGTCCGCCTGGCTCAGGTCGCCGCCCTGCGGGTACAGATCACCAACGATCATCTCCAGGGTCTCACGCCGACGCGGGTTGAGGCTGAGGTCGAAGCCGGCGATCTCGGCCATACCGCCGACACGGATGCGCTGATCAAAACGGGTGATGGCGACCTTGTAGGTCTCGTCCAGAATGGTCGAAGTTGGGGCCATGTCCGGGCTGGTGATTGGCACTGTCAGCGAGTAGCCCTTGAGCGGGTATACCGGCGCGCGTACGCCAAGCGGCTTGAGCAGCTGCGGGCTGTAGCTGCCGAGCGCCAGCACGTAGCGATCGGCGGTTTCCAGCTTGCCGTCGACCCACACACCATTGATGCGGTCACCTGCAAAGTCCAGGCGTTGGATGGTCTGGCCGAAGCGGAACTGCACACCCAGTGCGGCCGCCATCTCGGCCAGTTTGCGGGTGAATATCTGGCAATCGCCGGTCTGGTCATTGGGCAGGCGCAGCGCTCCGGCTAGCTTGTCGGTCACGCTGGCCAACGCCGGCTCGACCCTGGCGATACCAGCGCGGTCGAGCAGCTCGAACGGCACGCCTGAGCGTTCCAGCACGGCAATGTCCTTGGCGGCATTGTCCAACTGCGCCTGGGTGCGGAACAGCTGGGTGGTGCCAAGCTGGCGCCCCTCATAAGCCAGGCCGGTTTCTGCGCGTAGCTCGTCGAGGCAGTCGCGGCTGTACTCGGACAGCCGCACCATGCGCTCCTTGTTCACCGCGTAACGGCTGGCGGTGCAATTGCGCAGCATCTGCGCCATCCACAGGTACTGGTCAATATCGCCGGTGGCTTTGATGGCCAGCGGTGCATGCTTTTGCAGCAACCACTTGATGGCCTTCAGCGGCACGCCGGGCGCGGCCCACGGCGACGCATAACCGGGCGATACCTGACCGGCGTTAGCGAAACTGGTTTCCATGGCAGGGCCATTCTGGCGATCCACCACCACCACTTCATAGCCCTGACGCGCCAGGTAATACGCACTGGCCGTGCCGATCACACCGCTACCAAGAACCAGAACCCGCATGATTGCTCCTCGCCACGACGATGCACTGGCGTAATACGATTTGAGAAGTCGATGCGTACAGTATAGAAAGTGAATGGCAGTGCTTTTCACTGTATACGAGCCTATATTTGAATAGAACTCGGGGTTAAACAGCCTTTCATGGAGGGGTGCCAGCATGCGTACGCAACACCAGAGCCGTCGCGAATTGGACAAGATCGATCGCAACATCCTGCGCATCCTCCAGGAGGACGGTCGTATCTCCTTCACCGAACTGGGCGAGCGGGTTGGCCTGTCGACCACACCCTGTACCGAGCGGGTGCGCCGTCTGGAGCGCGAGGGCATCATCATGGGCTATCACGCCCGCCTCAACCCGCAGAACCTCAAGGCGAGCCTGCTGGTGTTCGTCGAGATCAGCCTCGACTATAAGTCGGGCGATACCTTCGACGACTTCCGCCGCGCCGTGCTCAAGCTGCCCCATGTACTGGAGTGCCACCTGGTATCAGGCGACTTCGACTACCTGGTGAAAGCGCGCATCAACGAGATGGCCAGCTACCGCAAGCTGCTCGGCGACATCCTCCTCAAGCTACCCCACGTGCGCGAGTCGAAGAGCTATATCGTGATGGAAGAGGTGAAGGAGAGTTTGGCGCTACCGGTGCCGGAATGATCGCCGGGTAACGCGACGCTAGACCAGCACCTGCCGCGTGCTGGCAATCAGCTGGTGCACCTGGCGCTCGATGCTGGGCTCGATCGGTTGCTCTGGCCCCCGGCCGTGAGGGCATGGCAGGCTGGCGGTGGTGCCGAACAGGCGGCAGATCAGCGGGCGCTGGTCGTACACCTGGCAGCCTTGGGGGCCGAGGTGCACGCAGTTGTACTCGGCCAGGGCGGCATCCTGCTCGGCGCGGGTCTTGCGCGGCAGGCGTGACATTTCTTCCGACGAGGCAGTGACTGGGCCGCAGCAATCGTGGCAGCCGGGCACGCAGTCGAAGCGTGGAATCTGGCGACGCAGAACATCGATCTTGCGGCTGGTGCAGCTCATGGTCACGGCTCGAAAAACGGATGGCGCGCATGGTACAGGCGAGTCCGCGCGGGGCATAGGATGCGACGACTGATCCTCCCGGCACCATCACGGGTTGGCGACAGGCGAAAGCTGCGCTTATGCTTCGTCAATTTTTATACACACAGAACTCAGGATTTCGCACATGACCGCCAGAGCCAACCCGCCGGTTCATAGCGCCGAGCATACTCCGTCCTACTACGCGGCGAGCGTCAATCAGCAGCTCGCCTTTCCGGCGCTGCAGGGTGAGCAGCGGGCGGACGTGTGCATCGTCGGCGGTGGATTCTCCGGTCTCAATACGGCAATCGAGCTGGCCCAGAAAGGCTTGTCGGTGGTGCTGCTCGAAGCGCACCGCGTCGGCTGGGGCGCCAGCGGGCGCAACGGCGGGCAATTGATTCGCGGCGTTGGCCATGGCGTCGAACAGTTCGAGTCAGTCATCGGCGCTAGCGGCGTGCAGGAACTGAAACTGATGGGCCTGGAGGCAGTAGAGATCGTCCGCCGTCGGGTCGAGCAGTTCGATATTGCCTGCGACCTGACCTGGGGCTACTGCGACCTGGCCAATAAGCCCCGTGACCTGGTCGGCTTCGCTGAAGACGCAGCCGAACTGAACAGCCTCGGCTATCGCCATGAGCTACGCCTGCTGCAACCGGAGCAGATGCACGAGGTGGTCGGTTCTAATCGCTACGTCGGCGGCATGATCGACATGGGCTCCGGCCACCTGCACCCGCTCAACCTGGCCCTTGGCGAAGCCGCCGCGGCACAGAGCCTGGGTGTCCGGGTATTCGAGCATTCGCCTGCGACTCGCATCGACTACGGCAACGAGGTGCGCGTGCACACCGCCCAGGGCGTGGTGCGCGCGGCGCAGCTGGTGCTCGGTTGCAACGCCTATATCCGCGACCTCAACCCGACATTGGGCGGCCAGGTATTAGCGGCCGGCAGCTACATTATCGCCACCGAGCCGCTGAGCGAGGAGCAGGCCAACGCGTTGATTCCGCAAAACATGGCGCTCTGTGATCAGCGGGTGACCGTCGACTACTACCGCCTCTCCGCCGACAGGCGCTTGCTGTTCGGCGGCGCCTGCCACTACTCGGGGCGAGATCCTTCCGACATCGCCGCTTATATGCGGCCGAAGATGCTTGCGGTGTTCCCCCAACTCGTTGACGTGCGCATCGACTACCAGTGGGGCGGCATGATCGGCATCGGTGCCAATCGCCTGCCGCAGATCGGCCAGCTGCAGGATCACCCCAACGTGTTCTACGCCCAGGCCTACGCGGGTCACGGGGTCAACGCCACGCATCTGGCCGGCAAGCTGCTCGGCGAAGCGATTGCTGGGCAAGCCGGCGGCGGTTTCGAGCTGTTCGCCAAGGTGCCGCACCTAACCTTCCCCGGCGGGCGTTACCTGCGCTCGCCACTCTTGGCCCTGGGCATGCTCTGGCACCGTCTCAAAGAGCTGGCCTGATACGGCCTGTAGCCTGCGGTTGAGCGCAGCGATACCTAGGGCCGCAGCTCCAGGTATCGCAATGCATGCGCCTCAGAGTTTCCAGAACGGCAACGTGGCTTCGCGTTTGGCCTGCTGGCGGCTCAGGCCGATATCACGCAACTGCGCGTCGCTCAATTCCAGCAAGGCACGTCGGGTCAGCAGGCGGCGCATGAACAGGTTCCAGCGATGGGCCAGCGCATTGTGAGCGGGCATCAGCGCCGCCACACGCTGGCGCGCGCTGCCGTCCAGTTCACTACGCTTCAGGGTCAGCCGCACATCGCTTAATCCGTTCATCTCGCTCTCCTGCACCGTTGGGTCATGGGAGCTCATGATGGCAAGCGCTGAAAAAGCATGACAGATCCAAAAAATGGGAATTAAATCCATACAGATGACGACCACGCTCAACTGAATGGCTGGAAGAACAGCCATCTGTACTGGTTAACGATTTACTCTGTTCATACAGGCGCTGTTCATGACGCTCTACACCAACCTGGCCGAGCTGCTCGGTGAACGCATCGAACAGGGGCTGTATCGCCCTGGTGACCGCCTGCCCTCGGTGCGCGCGTTGAGCCAGGAACACGGTGTCAGCCTGAGCACCGTGCAGCAGGCGTACCGGCACCTGGAAGATCGTGGCCTCGCGCAGCCGAAGCCGAAGTCGGGTTACTTCGTGCCGCAGGGCCGCAATAAACCGGCGCTGCCGAAAATCAGCCGGGCGCCACAGCGGCCGGTGGATATCTCGCAGTGGGATCAGGTGTTGGAGCAGATCGCCTTTGCGCCGCGCAACGACTTCATCCAGCTGGGCCGCGGCCGGCCGGACATCGACAGCCCTACCCTCAAGCCGCTGCTGCGCTCGCTGTCGCGGCTGAGCCGCAAGCAGGATCTGCAGACGCTCACCTATGGCAGCATCCACGGCGACCAGCGCCTGCGCGAGCAGGTCGCTCGCCTGGCGGTGGGCTCTGGCTGCCAATTGTCCTTTGAGGACATCGTCATCACCACCGGCTGCCATGAGGCACTGTCTGCAGCGATTCGCGCGATCTGTGCGCCTGGCGATATCGTCGCCGTCGATTCACCGAGCTTTCATGGCGTGATGCAGGCGCTCAAGGGCTTCGGCATGAAGGCCCTCGAGCTGCCCACCGACCCGATCACCGGAATCAACCTGAAAGCCTTGGAATTGGCGCTGGAACAGTGGCCGATCAAGGCCATTCAGCTCACCCCGACCTGCAACAACCCACTGGGCTACATCATGCCGGACGCCAACAAGCGCGCCCTACTCGCCCTCGCCCAACGCCACGACGTGGCAATCATCGAAGACGACGTGTACGGCGAGCTGGCGTACCACTACCCGCGCCCGCGCACCATCAAGTCCTATGATGACGACGGCCGCGTACTGCTCTGCAGTTCGTTCTCCAAGACCCTGGCACCGGGCTTCCGGGTCGGCTGGATAGCGCCCGGCCGCTATCTCGATCAGGTACTGCACATGAAGTACATGAGTACCGGCGCCACAGCGCAACTGCCCCAGCTGGCGCTCGCCGAGTACCTCGAGGGTGGCCATTACGAGCCGCACCTGCGGCGCATGCGAGCCCAATATGCGCGCGGCCTGGATCAGATGAACGATTGGGTGAGCCGTTACTTCCCTGCCTCGGTACGGGTCAGCCGGCCCCAGGGCGGTTTCATGCTCTGGGTGGAGATGCCGGAAGGGTTCGACAGCCAGCGGCTGAACCGCGAACTGGCTGCGTACAAGGTGCAGATCGCGCCCGGCAGCATCTTCTCGGCGGCGGGCAAATACCGCAATTGCCTGCGTATGAATTACGCCTCGCGGCACAGCGCCGAGGTTGAAGCAGCGGTGCGCAAGGTCGGTGAAACCGTAGCGGCCATGCTGCAGGAGCCTGGCGGCGCTAGAGACTGAATTTTTTCCAGCGCAGCGGCGTCCTATCAGCAATCCCCTGACAGCCGATGGAGGCTGCAACTGTGCTTGTGCGCGCGCTCTTTGTCATTTTGCTGGGCCTCGGCGGCTGCTCCAATCAGGTGCCTATCGTTCCCAGCCAGGCGCTTCCCGCCGCCGAATCTTCGTTTGGCGCCGCCCTTCAAGCGCGCGCAGCCGAGCACCAGGGCCAGTCGGGGTTTCGTCTGCTGCCGGCCAGCAACGAAGCCTTCGCCGCGCGCGCCGAGCTGATTCGCGCGGCAAAGCACAGCCTCGACCTGCAGTACTACATCGTCCACGACGGCTTGAGCACCCGCGCGCTGATCAAGGAATTGCTGCAGGCAGCCGACCGCGGTGTACGGGTTCGCTTTCTACTCGACGACACCAGCAGCGATGGCAAGGACTACCAGATCGCGCTGCTGGCAGCGCACCCGAATATCCAGATCCGCGTGTTCAATCCGCTGCACCTGGGGCGCATGACGGGCGTCACGCGGGTGCTCGGCCGCGGTCTCAACCTCTCACAGCAGCATCGGCGCATGCACAACAAGCTATGGCTGGCCGACAGCGCGGCAGCCATCGTTGGCGGCCGCAACCTGGGCGACGAGTACTTCGACGCCGAGCCCAACATGAATTTCACCGACATCGACATGCTCGCCGTCGGCCCGGTTGCCCATGACCTGTCGCAGAGTTTCGACCAGTACTGGAACAGCTCGCTGAGCAAACCGATCAAGCAATTCGTCTGGCGCCAGCCTGACGAGAAGGCCCTCGACAAAGCCCGCGGCAACCTCAAGGAGTACCTGGAAACTGCCCGTGTCGAACAGCCAAAACTGTACGAGCGCCTGCTCGCCTATCAACAGACACCCAAGCTGCAGACCTGGCTCGATGAGTTGATCTGGGCGCCCGGCATCGCCCTGTGGGATGCGCCAAGCAAGGTATTGGCCAGCGGCGAACCCGACCCGCACCTGTTGCTGACCACTCAGCTGGGGCCGTATCTTCAAGCTACGGAAAATGACTTGGTGATGGTATCGGCCTACTTCGTCCCGGCGCCGGACGGCCTGGAGTACTTGGTCGGCATGGCCGACAAGGGCGTGGATATCCGCCTGCTGACCAATGCGCTGGAGGCCACTGACGTGCCAGCCGTGCATGGCGGTTACGCGCCCTATCGCCAGGAAATGCTCGAACACGGCATGCGCCTGTTCGAATTGCGTCGGCAACCAGGTGCCGACTCACCGCCCGCCTACAGCTTCAGCGGCAGTTCCGACTCCAGCCTGCACAGCAAGGCGCTGGTCATCGACAAGCAGAAATCTTTCGTCGGCTCCTTCAATGTCGACCCGCGCTCGGTGCTGTGGAACACCGAAGTGGGCGTATTGGTAGACAGCCCGGAGCTCGCGGCCTACCTGCGCGAGCTGGCGCTGCAGGGCATGCAGCCGGCCGTCAGCTATGAAGTGCGCCTGCAGCCCGACGGCGATGGCACGCGCATGGTCTGGGTCGGTGAGCAGGACGGCGAGGCCTTCGTACTGGACGAGGAGCCCGGCAACCGCTGGCGGCGCTTCAATGCTTGGTTTGCGCGCGTGATCGGGCTGGAGAAGATGCTCTAACCAGCCCCGGCCGACAGGTCATTTACGCGGCAAGAGCGCTGGGTTACGCAACGATTGATGGCCAAGTCAGCCATGTGCCAAGCCCATCGATACACGCCAGGCCTGGCCCCGCGCTGCGGCGGGGCATCTGACTTGAATTACCGGCCTTGCGATCAGATCGTCACTCGGTCGTCGAAGGCAGCAGGTCGCCGCGCCAGCCAGACGAACACTGCTGCACCGAGCGCCATCAGCACCGGCAGCGCATGGCCGCTGACCCACTGGCTGACCGCGCCTGTAGCCAGCGGCCCGATCAGACAGCCGATGCCCCACAGCTGGGCCACGTGAGCATTGGCGCGCACCAGTTGATCATCACGAAAGCGCTCGCCAATCAGAATCAGCGACAAGGTAAACAGCCCGCCGGCACTGGCGCCGAACAGCACCAGCACCGGCCAGATCAACGGTGTGTGCAGCGACAGTGGAATGCCCAGGCTGGAAAACAGCAGCACCACGCCGCAGCCGCGAAACAGCGTGACCCGCGAGATGCGGTCGGCGAGCAGGCCGATCGGTAGCTGTAACGCGGCATCGCCGACCACCACCACGCTGGCCATGAACAGCGCCACTTCCTGTGTAAAACCCTGGCGCAGCCCGTAGATCGGCAACAGCGTGAGCATCATCGCCTCGAAGGCGGCGAACAGCATCACCGCCCAGGCAATCGCCGGCATGCGCTGGCAGAACACCAACAACCCTCGCCCCGAGGCGCTGTGTGCACTCACCACTGGCGCGCCGGTGCGGCCGATCAGCAACAGCGAACCGCCAATCAACAGCGTCACGCCGAACCAGAAACCCAGGTCCGTCTCGGTGCCCAGGAAGCTGAGCAATAAAGGCCCACACAGCTGGCTCAGCGCATAGCCGGTGCCGTACAGCGCCACCAGGCGGCCGCGCCACTTTTCCACTGCCAGCTGGTTGATCCAGCTTTCGCCGAGGATGAACACCACCGTCAAGGTCACGCCCAGCATCAGGCGCAGCAGCAACCACACCGCGTAGTGCTGCATCAGCGCCAAGCCGATCACCGACAACGCGCCGACCAGCAGGCATAGCTGCATCAGCCGCGGCGTCGGGCAGCGCGAAGCCAGCCGGCCGGCCAACGAGGCGCCGAGCAGCACGCCGATCGCCGGCGTAGCTGCCATGATGCCAATGGCGAACGAGCCGTAGCCCCAACTCTCCAGCCGTAACGACACCAGCGGCATGGTGGTGCCCATGGCCAGGCCGATACTGATCACCGCCGCGCACACGGCGAAATAGGTACCCCAACGCATCACTGACTCCACAGCTAAAGCACAGCGGCCGGGCTCCATGGAGCCCGGCCGCTGGGTTACTCAGACCAGCCCGCAGGCAGGCCTACTCAGGCAGGATCAGAGTTTGATCCAGGTCGATTTCAGCTCAGTGTACTTGTCGAACGCATGCAGCGACTTGTCACGGCCGTTGCCCGACTGCTTGAAACCACCGAATGGCGAGGTCATGTCGCCGCCGTCGTATTGGTTGACCCACACGCTGCCAGCACGCAGTGCGCGGGCAGTCAGGTGCGCCTTGGAGATGTCCGCCGTCCACACCGCTGCAGCCAGGCCGTAGACGGTATCGTTGGCGATCTGCACGGCCTGCTCGGCGCTGTCGAAACCGATTACCGAGAGCACCGGCCCGAAGATTTCCTCGCGGGCGATGGTCATCGCATTGGTCACGCCGTCGAAGATGGTCGGCTCGACATAGGTGCCGCCGCTTTCCTGCAGAGTGCGCTTGCCGCCAATTACCAGCTTGGCGCCATCCTTGTGGCCGGCTTCGATATAGCCGAGCACGGTGTTCATCTGCTGGGTATCGACCAGGGCGCCGACGTTGGTGTCCGGGTCCAGCGGGTTGCCGGCCTTCCAGCCTTGCAGCGCCTCGACCACCATCGGCAGGAAGCGCTCCTTGATGGAGTTCTCCACCAGCAGGCGCGAACCCGCGGTGCACACTTCACCCTGGTTGAAGGCGATGGCACTGGCTGCGGATTCGGCCGCGGCCTGCAGATCCGGTGCGTCGGCGAAAACGATGTTGGGGCTCTTGCCGCCCGCCTCCAGCCACACGCGTTTCATGTTCGACTCGCCTGCGTAGATCATCAGTTGCTTGGCAATCTTGGTGGAGCCGGTAAACACCAGGGTATCGACGTCCATGTGCAGCGCCAATGCCTTGCCCACCGTGTGCCCATAACCGGGCAACACGTTGAACACGCCAGCCGGAATACCGGCTTCGATGGCCAGGGCAGCGATGCGAATTGCAGTCAGCGGGGACTTTTCGGACGGCTTGAGAATTACCGAGTTACCGGTGGCCAGCGCCGGGCCAAGTTTCCAGGAAGCCATCATCAGCGGGAAGTTCCACGGCACGATGGCAGCCACGACGCCGACCGGCTCACGAGTCACCAGACCCAATTGGTCATGCGGCGTCGGCGCGACTTCGTCGTAAACCTTGTCGATCGCCTCGGCGCTCCAGCGAATGGCGTTGGCGGCCCCGGGCACGTCGATGTTCAGCGAGTCGCTGATCGGCTTGCCCATGTCGAGGGTTTCCAGCAGCGCCAGCTCCTCGGCATTGGCCAGCAACAGCTCGGAGAAACGGATCATCGTCTGCTTGCGCTTGGCCGGCGCGATACGCGACCACACGCCGGAATCGAAGGCAGCGCGCGCCGACTTCACCGCCAGCTCGGCATCGGCCAGGTCGCAACTGGCGACCTGGCCCAGCACTCGGCCATCGACCGGGCTGAGGCACTCGAAGGTTGCGCCACCTTGGGCAGGCTGATAGTCGCCCTGCACAAAGGCGCGGGTTTCGATCTTCAGATCCTTGGCACGCTGTTCCCAGTCGGCACGAGTCAAACGCGTCATCTGATCATCCTCTTAGTCGGTGAAGGTGCCTGGCACCTTGATAGGCCCTGAACAGGCCGAAAAACTGTGGCTCACACTAAACCACTGCCCGTTGGATTTTCAATATTCTTGACACTTCGTCTCGAAATCGCCTCGTGGCGTTCATTTTATTAAACATGACCTCGAGCAAATCGTTACGTCGCGTTGCCCCGGCCTGCGGTCAGGCATGGGATCATCACTGCTGGCTCTTGGACTGACCACGGAAACGATCATGACTATCCACACCATCGTTGATTTCAACCAGGGTAACGGCAGCCCCGAAAGCTACCGCCCGGCCCCGGAAAAAATTCTCAAGGGCGACCCGCAGCAGCAGGTACGCAACCACTACGCCAGCCCCTGCAACCAGTTCAATGCCGGCGTTTGGGAAGGCGATATCGGCCAGTGGACGGTGAGCTACAGCGAACACGAATACTGCGAAATTCTCCAGGGCGTTTCCGTGCTGCGCGACGGCGATGGCAACGCCAAGACCGTGCGCGCCGGCGACCGCTTCGTGATCCCGGCCGGCTTCGTCGGCACCTGGGAGGTGCTGGAGCATTGCCGCAAGGTGTACGTGATCTTCGAGCAGGCCTGAGCTTCGCCGCTGACTGCAGCGCAGAACCCGCGGCCGTTCCGCTAACCGGTTACGGCTCGATCCGCCAGCACCAGCGGCCAGCCGGCGGAGCAAAGCTCGATACGCGCCTCGACGCCATAGGCCAGCCGTAGCCAGTCGGCATCCAGCACCTGATCTGCCGTGCCCAGCCGATAGTGGCCGCCGGGCGCCAGCAACAGCAGGCGATCACAATGGCGCAGCGCCAGGTTGAGGTCATGGCAGGCGACTATGGCGATGCCGCCTTGCTCCTGAGTGAGTTCACGCACCACCTGCAGCACCCGCAACTGCCAGCGCAGATCCAGGGCGCTAGTAGGCTCGTCGAGCAATAACAGACGTGGCTCGCTGACCAGCACCTGGGCCAGCCCAACCAACTGGCGCTGCCCGCCGGACAGCTCACTGAGGCGCCGCAACGCCAGCGACTCGATACCCAGCCGTGACAGCACGGCGGAAATGCGAGCGTCCGTATCCCCTGCTGCGCCGCGGGCCCGGCAAGCGCCCTGCAGCAACTCATACGCCAGCAGCGAGGTCGCCTGGGGCAGGTGTTGCGGCAGATAGCCGACCCGCGCGCGCTGTCGCCAGGGCGCAATGCCAAGCAGCGCCTGGTCGCCCAATCGCGCCTCCCCTGTTGCCTTCTGCATACCCGCCAGGGCGCGGATCAGGGTCGACTTGCCTACCCCGTTCGGGCCCAACACCGCCACCATGGCGCCGGGTTCGATAGGTTCCAGGCTGAGGTTATCAAGCACCAACCGTTTGCCGTGAGCCAGGCGCAGGTTACGAATCAGCAGGCTCATCCACTCACGCTCCGCCCACGGGCCAGGATCAACGCCACGAACAGCGGCACACCGACCACTGCGGTCACCAGGCCGACCGGCAAGATGACACCGGGCAGCAAGGCGCGGCTGGCCAGCGATGCCAATGACAACAGCAAGGCGCCGGCCAGGGCGCTGCCGGGCAGGAAGAAGCGGTGATCCTCCCCGAGCAGCAGGCGCGCCACATGAGGCCCGACCAAGCCGACAAAGCCCACCTCACCAACGAACGCCGTCGCCACCCCGGTCAGCAGGCTGACCCGCAGCAGCGCCAATGCGCGCAGGCGTTCGACACGAATGCCCAGGCTGCGCGCCTGCTCCTCCCCTGCTCGCAAGGTGGTCATCGCCCAGGCCTGGCTCATGGCCCACAGCAGGCAAAGCGACAGCACCCCGGCGACCAGCGCGACTCGCTGCAGATCAGCACGCGCCAGGCTGCCCAGCGTCCAGAAGACGATCTGCTGCAAGGCGTCGGCGCTGGCCAGAAACTGCAACATGCCGACCAGCGCGTTGAGCCCGAACAACAGGGCAATCCCAAACAGCACCAGGGTGTGCAGCGCCGGGCCGAGCAGGCGCGCCATCAGTAGCAGCAACAGGCAGGCGAGCAAGGCACAGACGAACGCCGCCAGCGGTAGCAGCACCTGCTGTCCCAGGCTGCCAAGCGACGGGCTGAACACGATGACCAGCGATGCGCCCAGTGTTGCGGCGGCGCCAACGCCCAGGGTGAATGGGCTGGCCAGGGAGTTGTTCAAGGCGGTCTGCATTTCCGCACCGGCCAGCCCCAGGCTGGCGCCGACTACCAGCGCCATCAATGCGTACGGCACGCGCACTTCGTGAATGATCACCCACTGCGCTGGTGCCAGGGTTTCCGGCTGCAGCAGCCCCTGCAGCACCTGCCACCAGCCGAGGCCCGCCGGCCCCGTGGCCAGGTCGCTGACGAAGGACGCGCCGAGCAGCATCGTCAGAATTCCCAGGCAGAGCATCCGGCGCCAGGCCAATCGCCGATAACGAAGGCGCAGTTCGCTGGCACTCACAGGCTGATCCAGTAGGTGCCCTGCAGCGGCACCGGCTGAAACTCGGCGTACAACTGCGCGAGCGTGGCTTGAGGGTCGAGGTCGGCGAATACGTCGGGATACAGCCAGCGGGCGAATACCTGCACCGCCACCACATTGAAGGGGCTGTTGTAGAAACCGTGCCAGATGGCATGGGTCTGTCCATTGCGGATCGCCGCCAGGTGGCGGATGCCGCCCTTGCTGACCAATCGCTGCAACGACTCGCGGGCCGGCTCGGCTTGCACGCCAGGCCCCAGAGCAATGTAAGGCGCGCCCTCGGCCAGGCTGTTCGCCGAGCCCACCGCGCTGGCCACGTAATGATCCACCGGCTGGCTGAGCAGCAATTCGAGACTCAACACACCGGCATGCCCCGGCAGATAGTCCGTTGCCAGGCTACGACCACCAGCAGCTTCCAGCAGGCCGGCGAGCATGCCGCGCGCCATGCTTTCGCAGCAGCCATCGCCCAGCCCGGCTCGGCTATGCAGGAACACCAGAGCGCCGGGCAGGCCGGGCAACGCATCGCTGACAGCGGCGAGCGCCCTGGCGTGGGCGGCGACGAATGCCTCTGCACGCGCTTCGCGCCCCAGGGCCTGACCGAGCAGGCGGATGCTCAACGGGGTATTCACAAGCGGCTGCTCGCGGAAATCGACGAACAACACCGCGACACCAGCACGCTGCAACTGCTCGGTAAGACGCTGCTGGTGGCTGCCGGGGCCATGGCCGGACAGGCTGAAGATCGCCAGATCCGGCGCCAGGCTCAGCACCTGTTCCAGGCTGAAGGTATCGGCCGAGCCCTGGCCAATGCGCGGCACCTGCTGCAACGCCGGAAAGGCTTCGCGGTACTGCCGGTCAGTGCCGGGATCAATCAGCGCCAGGTCAGCCGGCATACCCACCAGACGGTCGAGCACCTGCTGGCCCTCGAGAATTCCCAGCACCGGCAACAGGCGCCCCTCGCCGAGGACGATACGCTGCACCTGCGCGGGCACCTCGACTTGACGCCCGGCGATATCGGTGAGCACCTGCCCGGCGTTAGCCAAGGTGGACTGCAGTGCCAGCAAGATGAGCAAAACGCCCGACATCACACCGGTCGCACGGATCGACCAACCCATCAGATGCGCAGCGCCACACCGAGGCGCACTTCACGACCTGGCTCATAGGAACCACGTACACCCTCGAAGTCGGGAATGTGAGTGAAGTCTTCGTTGCTGGCGTGATCCAAGTACTGCTTGTCGAACAGGTTCTTCAGGGTCAGAGTCAAGGTCAGGCGGTCGGCCGCCAACGGCAACCACTCCGCGTACAGGTCATGCACGCCATACCCCGGTTTGCTCACCGTCCCCTCCCCGGTGTGCAACGAGTCGATGCTCTCCACGAAACGGCCCTGCCAGCCAACCGTGAGGTCCTCGGTGGCGCGGTAATCGGCGAAGGTCGTCCAAGTGTCGCCAAGGCTGGTGCCCTGGCCGTTGTGTTCGTAGACGTTCAGGCGACGCCCATCGAGCCGGGCATTGTTGTGGTGATAGCTCAAGCCGGCACTTACGCGCTGCCAGTGATAGGTGGTCTGCAGCAGCACGCCATCGCTCTTCAGGTCACCGATGTTGCCGTAGACGTTGGGCGCGCCGATGGGGTCGGCGACGGCGTCCTTGATGCGGGTCTCGTAGAGTTTGCCGGACAGCTCCCAACTGGCCAGCCGATACTCGAAACCGACCTCGCTGGTGCGAGCGCGCTCGGCCTTGGTGTTCGGGTCATTGCGCGAGGAGTCCATCTTGAAGGCATCGCGCACTTGCGGGCCACGCAGGGCACGGGTATGGCCGGCGAGCAGGGTCAGCTCAGGGGTCAGCGCATAGCGCGCGCTGAGGTTGGGGCTGACGCCGTCTTCGCGGAAACGCTGGTCGTCACGATCATCGAGCTTGTAACGGTCGTAGCGTAGGCCGGCACCGATCTGCAGGCGCTCGGTCAGTTGCAGGCTGTCCTGCACATAGAGGCCGAGGATGCTGCCATCTTCGCTGGTCTCTTCACGATTGCCCGCAGGGCCGAGAGTACCGCGGTCGTCGCGATAATCGACGCCGTAGGTCAGCGTGTGACGCCCCAAGTGGCTGGTGTTGCGCAGGTCGAAACCGCTGCTGCGTGTGCCTCCGAAGTACAGGCCGAAACGCCCGTCCTGCTGCAGCTCGACTTCGTTATGGAAGGTGGTCAGCTCGACATCGACGAGGTCGTTGTCCAGCGGCTTGAAGGCGTAGTTGAGCGTCCAGGTCTCCCGCTCGCTGCGCATCGGATACAGGCGGTTGAAGCCGCTGGGAATCCATTGTGGGCGCTGGCTGCGCTCGCCGTCGTCGGTGCGCTGCTCATAGCTCAGACGCAGGGTCTGGGACTCGCTGAGCTTGCCCACCAGCTTGGTGAAGCCGAGCTTCTGCCGCGCGCCGGTACCCAGCACGTCGTCGTTGTTGCCGTCCTCGTAATCGTTCTGATCCTGATAACTGGCCACCGCCAGCGCCGACCAGTTCTCGTTGAAGCGGCCATACAGGCTGGTGCTGCTCTTGTAGCCTTCGCCGTTGCTGAAGTATCCGCCCTTGACCAACGCGCCAAAGGACTCACCCTCGCGCAACAGATCGTCCGGGTCTTTGGTCACGAAACGGATGGAGCCGCCCAGCGCACCCGGGCCTGCGGTGGCGTCGCCGGTACCGGCCTGCACCTCGGCGCGCTTGAGCAGCTCAGGCTCGATACCGATGCGCCCGGTGTGGTGAAAGGTCTGCCCGGCCTGGCTGGCGCCGTCGATGGTGATGTTCAACTGGGTGTCTTCAAAGCCGCGCAGGTAAAGCTTCTGGGCGATGCCCGCACCGCCGCCGACGGTAACCTCGGGGTTGGTTTCGAAGACATCCTGCAGGTCGTTGGCCTGCAAGCGCTGGATCTGCTCAACCTCAACCGTTTCAGCGCGCTCGCTGGCCACCGCCGTCACCGAACTGGGCGCCAGCTCCAGCGACGAATCAGCGTTCTGCGCCTGGGCATGGCCCAGAAAACTGCCAGCGACCATGGCGCCCAGCAGTGACAGACGGTACGGACAACGGTGCATGAATGATCCCTCCCCAAGAAAGATGCAAATATTTCGTATTTGCAAATTCTTATCGAATACAGCGCTGGGGATGTACAACTTTTACAACTGTTACGACTGGCCGTTCGGCTGCTGCGGCAGGCAAATGGTCATCTGCAGACCACCGCTCTCACGATTGCTCGCCCGGATGTTGCCACCGGTGGCGCGAATCTGCCGCTGCGCCAGCGCCAATCCGAGGCCGTAACCGGCACGCTCGCTGCCCGCCCGGAAGAACGGCTGGAAGATCCGCTCTAGCCACTGTTCGTCAACGCCCGGGCCCTGGTCACGAATCTGCAACTGCCAGGCTTGCTTGTCGGCCTGCAGGTCGACCTCGACCACTCCACCTGGCGGCGTGTGGTCGAGGGCATTGCGCACCACGTTCTCGATGGCCTGCCCCAGCGCGCGATGGCTGCTGCCGGCCAGCACCGCCTGCCCCGGCAGATGCGCCAGCAGCTGGCGGTCCGGATACTCGAAGCGCGCGTCGTCGAGAATGCTGTCGAGCAGCTCGGTGAGGTCGAGGGTTTCGTCACGCAATTGCGGGCGCTCGTTCTCCAGCCAACTGAGGGTCAAGGCATCCTCGACCAACTGGCGCATGCCGTTGCAATCGTCACGGATGCGCTCGAGCAGCACGCGGCTGTCAGCGCCCTGCTCGGCCAGGCTGACCGCCATTTCGATGCGGGTCAGCGGCGTACGCAATTCGTGGGACATGTCCGCCAGACGCTGACGCTGGTCGATGATCAATTGCCCGGTGCGCTCGGCCATGGCGTCGAAGGTATCCGCCAGGCTGGCCAGCTCATCGTTGCGCGAACCGAGCAGCGAGCGCACTCGTACGTCGTAGCGGCCGTCGCTGAACTGCCGGGTGGCCTGTTCCAGCCGCCGCAACGGCTGCATCAGATGGCGGTACAGCACCAGGCAGACGATCAGCAGCAACACCAGCGGCACCACCAGTTGCAGCAGCAGTTTGGCGTAGTGCCAGTTCAGGCCGGGGCGCATACGCTGAGGCAGTTGGATGAGAAAGCTGGCACTGCGATCACTGAAGGGAATATCCATGATCGGGTTTTCAGCGAAGTACAGATGGATCTTCCAGCTGACATCACGGCCCAGGCCGAAACCCTCGAGAAACCGTGGCGACAACTCGCCAACCAGCGGGCGCACCTCGGCTTGTACCACGGCAGCCCAAGTCTGCTCCTGCTGCTGCAGCGTGTTGAGCCAGCGCTCCAACGCCTGGTGATCACCACCGCGATACAGCGACTCGGCCTGCTCGCCGTAATGGCGCAGGGTGCGCTGGTGCTCGGCATCGATAAAGCTCATGCGCTCCTCGGTCTGCCAGGCGACCCGGGCGATGATCCAGAACAGCCCGACGCTGCCCACGGCGATGACGATGCACAGTTTCCAGAACAGGCGCCGGTTCATTGGAATACGTAACCCCGGCCATGCAGGGTCTGCAGGCGATCTGTCGCCAGGCCCGCCTCTCCCAGCAACCGGCGTATGCGGCTGATGTGCATGTCCAGGCTACGGTCGTAGCTGCTGTAATCGCGTTCCAGCACCGTGCGATACAGGTAGGGCTTGCTGAGCGCTTCACCACGGTGACTGACCAAATGCCAGAGCACACGAAACTGGATCGGCGTGAGGCCGACCTCGCGCTCGTTGACCGTGACCCGCTGGGAATGACGTTCGAGGCGCAATTCGTCGATCTGCAGTTGCTGCGCATCCGCCGGGCGCACGCTGTCGGTCACCCGGGTACGCCGCAACACGGCGTCGATGCGCAGTTGCAGCTCGGTGATGTTGAAAGGTTTGGGCAGGTAATCATCGGCGCCATGACGCAGGCCACGAATGCGTTCTTCCTCGGCGCCACAGGCGGTCAGCATGATCACTGGCGTCTGCTGGTGCTCACGCAGGCGGCGCAGAACGGAAAAGCCATTGAGATCCGGCAGCAGCACGTCCAATAGCACCAGATCCGGCGCATCGCTGATCGCCATGCCGAGCCCCGCTTCGCCCAAGTTACTTGAGCTAGTGGCATATCCCTGCCCGCGCAGCAGCTCACCAAGCTGTGCGCACAAGGTACGGTCGTCCTCGATGATCAGAATGCGTGCCAGGCTGGCCGACATTGCCGCTCCCAGGGGCCGAGAGCGGCACCCATCAAAGATAATAATTCTCAGATAGATTACGCGAGTTGCGACAGAGTGGTAATGGCATCGTAGGGAGGCCAAGCCATTGCAGCTAAGCCCCTTTGAGGAACGATGGCAGACATACGTTTAGTTTCGCTGAGCAGCCGCAATTGTTTCGCCCCGAGGTCGGAGCTCCTACATAGTTGCGATGCGCAAGAACATGTGGGAGCCGCGCTCCCGCGACGATGGTGTGCATGACGCTATTTTGCAGTATGGCCGCAATCGCTTCGCCCCGAGGTCGGAGCTCCTACAGAGTGCTGATGCTCAAGACCGTGTAGGGGCCGCGCCCACGTGGCGAATGGTGCCGTACCGTGGTTCCCCAGCGACCACGATCACGGGGCCCCAAGGCAGGGCCCTACCACTGTGTTTAGACCGCGACCTGCTCCGCCGGCGAGACGATGCTGCTCTTGCCCCGCGAGCGGCCGGAGCTGAGGTAGTCGGCGATGGATTCCTGGGTAACTTCGCCGAGGAAGTCGTTGTCGGCACTGAGCACCGGCAGCCAGGAGCGGTTGAACTCGTACATGCGCGACAGCAGGATGCGCAGGTGTTCATCGTGGGCCGCAGTGGCATTGAAAGTCTGCAGGAACGGCTGCACCGCCCCGCTCTGCCCGCGCAGGTCGCGACGGCGGATATAGCCCTGGGCCTTTTTCTGCGCATCGGTCACCACCACGTGACGGCGGTCATGCTCTTCCATCAGCTCCAGCGCATCGGCGACAGCAGTGTCCGGCAGCACCGAAGGTGCGTTGTCGGCAGCGTCTTCGGCGCGAATCAGCAGCAGGCGCTTGAGGGTGCTGTCCTGGCCGACGAAGCCGCTGACGAA
This sequence comes from Phytopseudomonas seleniipraecipitans, assembly GCF_900102335.1. Classification (GTDB taxonomy): domain Bacteria; phylum Pseudomonadota; class Gammaproteobacteria; order Pseudomonadales; family Pseudomonadaceae; genus Aquipseudomonas; species Aquipseudomonas seleniipraecipitans. The sequence goes on along the minus strand of NZ_FNBM01000010.1, from coordinate 49,168 downwards.
ATCGTCCGCCGGGTGTGCCAGCAATGTATCCGGGTGATCGTACTGGAGCAGAGCGCCGTCCTTGAAGATGGCGATCTTGTCGCCCAGCTTGATGGCTTCGTCGATGTCGTGGCTGACCATGATCACCGTCTTGTTTAGCGCCCGCTGCATTTGGAAGAACTCGTTCTGGATGGCATCGCGGTTGACCGGGTCCACCGCGCCGAACGGCTCGTCCATCAGCAGCACCGGTGCATCCGCGGCCAGGGCGCGGATCACCCCGATACGCTGCTGCTGGCCGCCGGACAGCTCGCGCGGGTAACGCGACAGGTACTGTTTGGGTTCCAGCTGCACCATGCTCATCAGCTCGACCGCGCGTTCGTGGCAGCGTTTCTTGTCCCAGCCGAGCAGCTTGGGCACCACGGTGATGTTCTCTTCGATGGTCATGTTGGGGAACAGACCAATCTGCTGAATCACATAGCCGATGTTGCGGCGCAAGGTCACTTCGTCGATGCCGGTGGTGTCTTCACCGTTGATCAGCACACGCCCGGAGGTCGGTTTGATCAGCCGGTTGATCATCTTCAGGGTGGTGCTCTTGCCGCAGCCGGACGGGCCGAGGAACACGCAAATCTGTCCCTCGTCGACGGTCAGGCTGACTTCGTTAACGGCAACGACATCTTTGCCCTTCTGGTGGAATTTCTTGGTCAGCTTGTCGAGTTCAATCATGTTCGGTTCCTCAGCGAGCGGCTTTCAGGCCACGGGGAGTGAGCGTTTTCTGCAGCCACTGCAAAAACAGGTCGGCAACGATGGCGAGCACGCTCACCAGCACCGCGCCGACGAAAAGGGTGGCCATGTCGCTGCGACTGATGGCCGTGAGAATCAGCACGCCCAGGCCGCCGGCGCCGATGGTGGCGGCGATGGTCATCACGCCGATGTTCATCACCACCGCGGTGCGCACACCCGCCAGAATCACCGGCACGGCGATGGGCAGGTCGACCATGCGCAGGCGCTGCCAGAAGCTCATGCCGATGCCTTTACCCGCCTCGCGGATACCCGGCTCGACGCTGCTCAGCGCCAGGTAGGTGTTGCGCAGGATCGGTAGCAGCGAGTACAGGAACACCGCGGTGACGGCAGGTAGCGGCCCGAGGCCTTGGCCGAACTGCGAATAGAACGGCAGCAGCAGGCCGAACAGGGCAATGGCCGGCAGCGTCAGCACCACGGTAGCGGCGCCCTGCAGCGGCCCGGCGAGCCAGGGGAAGCGGGTCATCAGGATGCCCAGCGGCACGCCGATGATGATCGCCAGGCCCACGGCAACGCCGACCAGGGCAATGTGCTCGCCGGTCAGGCTGACGACCTGCGCCCAGTCGATATGTTGGAAAGCGGTCATGAAATCCATATCAGCGCGCCTCTTCGATCAGTTTTTCCTGACGCAGGAAATCGGCAGCCACCGCGGCGGGGGTTTCGCGGTCGACGTCCACGCGGGCGTTGAGGCGACGCATGGTGGCGTCGTCGAGGCGCTCGGCCAGCGGTTTGAGCAGGTCGGCAAGATCAGGGTGCGCCTTCAGGTAATCGGCGTTGACCACCGGCGCGGCGGTGTAATCAGGGAAATAGCCGCGGTCGTCTTCCAGCAGACGCAGGCCGAAGGATTCCAGCCGACCGTCAGTGGTGTACACCAGGCCGACGAATACCTGGCCGTTGCTCAGGGCCGTGTAGACCAGCCCAGGGTCCATCTGGCGGACTTCGTCGCGGGTAAATTTCAAGCCGTATTCCTTGACCAGGCCGTCGAGGCCATCGGAGCGGTTGGCGAACTCGATATCCAGCGCCAGCAGGCGGCTGTCCTTGGCCGGCTGCTGCAGCACTGCGGCCAGGTCGCTGATGGTCTTGATGTCCGGGAACTCCTCGGCAACCTTTTCCGGCAGCGCCAGGGCGTAGGTGTTGTTGAAGCGGCTTGGCGCCAGCCAGATCGCGCCGGTTTTGGCGTCCAGTTCCTTGACGCGCTGGTAGGCGGCTTCTTTGTCGAGGCGCTCGGTGACCTTGTTGTAGGCCACCAGCGAAGTTCCGGTGTATTCCCAGGTCAAGTCCAGCTGGCCGCTCTTCATGCCGTTCCAGGCAATGGTGCTGCCCAGGTTGCCGACGATGCGCGACTCATAACCATGCGGCCGCAGGTACTGCGCGGTGAGTTCCGAGAGGATCGCCTGCTCGGTGAACACCTTGGCCCCAATACGCAGCTCTGCAGCCTGGCTGGTGGCGGCCAGCAACAGGCCGGCACAAACAACGAAAAACTTCATCATGGATTCCTTCAACGGGCCACCCCACGCTCGAACCAGAAACGGCTGATGGCCGCGACCAGGCCGTCGAGCAGCAGCGCCAGCAGCGCGGTGGCCGCTGCGCCGAGAATCAGCAAGGGTTGGTTTTCCAGAGCAATGGCGGGAAAAATCAGGCTGCCGAGGCTGTTGGCGCCGATCAGAAAGGCCAGCGGTGTGGTGCCCACGTTCAGCGCCAGGGCAACCCGCACGCCGCCGACGATGATCGGCACGGCGTTCGGCAGTTCGACTTGCCAGAGCACCTGGCCAGGGGTCATGCCGATGCCGGTAGCGGCCTCCTTCAGTGAGCCAGGAACGTTGCGCAATCCCTCATAGGTGTTGCGCACGATCGGCAGCAGTGACGCCAGGAACAGCGCCAGAATCGCCGGGCCGTTGCCAATGCCGATAATGGACAGGGCAATCGCCAGCACCGCCAGCGGCGGCACGGTGTTACCGACGTTGAACACCTGCATGAAGCGTTCGGCACTGTGCTCACGGCCGGGTCGGCTGAGCACAATGCCAGCAGGAATCCCCACGGCCAGTGCTGCGAACATCGACACGAACACTAGGTACAGGTGCGCCTGCAGGTAGAACGCCAGGTCTTCGCGGTGCGCTTCGAGCACCGCCGGGGTGATCCAGTGGACCAGCAAGGCCAGTACCGCAACCAGCGCTACAGCGCCCAGCAGCACCTTGCCCAAGCTTTTCAGCATGTTTCGACTCCAATCGACGACGGGTAAAGCCCATCGAGCTGGCCGGACGCGTTGCGCGTCAGCCGTCAAACGCCAGAGGGGGAAACATCTTGCAAGGCGCGCTGCATACCTCTGCAACCGCGTCCTGCAGCCCTCCGACCCATGTGTACTCGACCGTCCATCGGCGCTGCGGTTCAACCTTCTGCCACTGTTCTGCCATGTGCCGACTGGCTGCCAGCCAAACACACCCCGTTACAACACGGTTATTATTGGGCGATAAAGTCGTTCGCCGGGCGGGCGAACCACCCAACTAACAAGGAGAATCCGTGCTCGACCTCGTTGCCGCTTTTATCGTTCTCACCACGCTGCTCACCTACGTCAATTACCGCTTCATCCGCCTGCCGCCGACCATCGGCGTGATGGCCACGGCGCTGGTGTTCTCGCTGGTCGTCCAGGGGTTGAGCCAGCTCGGTTACCCGCTGATCGAACTGGAAGCGCAGGAGATCATCCGCCGTATCGACTTCTCCGACATCCTGATGACCTGGTTTTTGCCAGCGCTGCTGTTCGCCGGGGCGCTGCACGTGGATTTGAGCGACCTGCGTAACTACAAGTGGCCCATCGGCCTGCTGGCAACGGTTGGCGTACTGATCGCCACCAGCGTGATCGGAGGCCTTGCCTACTCGATCTTCGAGCTGTTTGGCTGGCACGTCGACTTCATCTACTGCCTGCTATTCGGTGCGCTGATCTCGCCGACCGATCCAATCGCGGTGATGGGTATTCTCAAGACGTCGGGTGCGCCCAAGCCGCTGGCCACCACCATCGTCGGCGAATCGCTGTTCAACGACGGCACCGCGGTGGTGGTTTTCACCATCCTGCTTGGCATCCTGCAACTGGGCAGCACGCCGACGCTGGGCACGGTGACCTGGCTGTTCATCCACGAGGCAGTGGGCGGTTTGATGCTGGGCGCGGCGCTGGGCTATGGCGTGCTGCTGATGCTGCGTAGCATCGACCAGTACCAGGTCGAAGTGATGCTCACCCTCGCCCTGGTGTTCGGTGGTGCGGCGCTGGCGTCGCGCCTGCATGTGTCCGGGCCGATCGCGATGGTGGTGGCCGGACTGATCATCGGCAACCTGGGCCGCAAACACGCCATGTCGGACGAATCGCGGCGCTACGTGGACGGTTTCTGGGAACTGATCGACGAGATCCTCAACGCCCTGCTGTTCGCCCTGATCGGCCTGGAATTGCTGCTCTTGCCGTTCTCCTGGCTGCACATCATCGCGGCATTCGTACTCGGCGCCGCCGTGCTGGTGGCGCGCCTGCTCACGGTGGCACCGGCCATTTTCGTGATGCGCCGTAGCGCCGGCGGTCGCCGGCAGGTGTCTCACGGGGCGATCCGCATCCTCACCTGGGGCGGGCTGCGCGGCGGCGTATCCGTCGCCCTGGCGCTGTCGCTGCCGCTGGGCGAGGAACGTGATCTGCTGCTGAGCCTGACCTACATCGTCGTGCTCACCTCGATCCTGCTACAGGGGTTGTCCATCGGGCCACTGGTCAGCCGGCTGTATCGCGATATGCCAAAAGAGCCTGCCGGCGATCATCACTGACGAGCAGGCTGGCGATGAGCCTATCGCCAGCCCCTCTCAGAGGCGGGACTCGAGCACCAGTAGATTGTGCTCGACCTTCCAGCCCACGCGATTGAGAAAGCTCATGCCCAGCAGCGCCTCGGTGGGCGAGGCGCCTTCCAGCACCACCGCCTCGACGCCGAGCACCTGCAGCGCGCCGACGCTCACCTTGTCGAGGGTGATACGCCAGCCACGTGCGGTGCCACTGGCCGTACTGACCTGGATGGGCTGGCCGCGGGTGCGGTAATCAATACCCAGGCGGCGTGCCTGGTTTTCATTGAGCGCCACCGACGTAGCGCCCGTGTCGATCAGAAACTGTTGAGACCGGCCATTGATCGCGCCCTCGGCCCAGTAATGGCCGCCATTGCTGCGGGCGATGCTGAGGGTCTGTTTCTGCGGCTCGGCGAAACCGCTGGCATTGTATTCACGGCTGAGGCTGTAGCTGCGCTCTACGCCATCTACCCGCAGTACCGCGCTGCGGCTGTCGGCACTGACCACCTGCACGCCACCCGGCCCCGCCTGGCCAACCCGCACCAGCTTGCGCTGGCCGTCCACGGATATGACCGCAGCGCCCGGAAACAGGCCGACCACCTGGACTTGCGGTGCAGCAAGGGCCAGTTGCGCCGCCAGCAGGCCGGCCATGCCGCAGATCAATCGACGCATCCTGCCGCTCCTGCTCATTCAAAAGGGTAGTGCTGGCCCCAGCGCTCGAAGACCGGACGCAGCGCGTCCTGTGCTACCAGTTCGGCCATACGCTGATCGTAGAGTTTGGCCAGCGCACGGCCACGCGAGGTATCGGCGAAACCGATGTACAGCGGCAGACGAATCAGGTCGGCAACCCGGTATTTGGAGGGATCGGAAGCAGCATCCAGCACCTCCAGAACCTCTGGCTGGGCATCGATGTAATAGTCGACATGGTTATGGTCGAGCATCGGCAGGATGCCACCACGACGCAGCAACTCGTTGTAGTGGTTGAGCCCGGGGATGTAGCGCTGGTACTCATAGCCGCGCATCCACACCAGGCGCGACTCTGCCAGCGCCTTCTGATCAGGCACGGGCTTGGAAGCCAGGCTGAGGGCGCTGATCAGATCCGAATCATAATGCCAGGTGGGGTACACCACCCCTTCGCTGACCTCGTTCTGGTAAGACGCCACCCATGCATCCGCCTCGCCTCGCTGCACCAGACCAATGGAGCGGGTGTAGGGCACGATCTGCATGTCCAGCTTGACCCCGGCAGGCTCGAAAATCAGGCGCAGCACGTCCCAGGACAACCCGGTGCCATCGGCATTGATGCGATCGACCCAAACATCACTGGCCATGCGGATATTGGTGGGCAGCTCATCGCCTGCCTGCACGCAAGCGGTAAAGGACAACAGCAGTGCCAGCCAGAAACCTCGACTCATCGCGCCTCCCGATCAGCCAAAGCCCAGGCTGGCTGCCAAACCGTTGCTCCAACCCCATACCAAACCCTGCATGGCCAGCCAGGCGAACACGCCAGCCAGCACATCATCGAGCATGATGCCGAAACCGCCATGTACGTGCCGGTCGATCCAGCGGATGGGCCAGGGTTTGAGAATGTCGAAGAAGCGGAACATCAAAAAGCCCACCAGCAACCAGCCCCAGCCTTCAGGCACCAGCCACAGGGTGATCCACATGCCGACCATTTCGTCCCAGACGATGCCTTCATGGTCGTGTACACGCAGGTCCTCGGCGACCTTGCCGCACAGCCAGGTGCCGAACAGCATGGCGATGCCCAGCATCAGCCAGTAGCCCCAGTCCGGCAACATCTGCCACAGCGGAATGAAGGGCACCGCCACGATCGAACCCCAGGTACCAGGCGCCTTGGGCAGGGTCCCGGAGCCGAAGCCAAAGGCCAGGAAGTGCCAGGGGTTACGCCACACGGATGGCGGTACGAACTCGGCGGGAACTTGCTTGGGATGATCAGTCACATTGCGATCCGAAATGTTGGTAGCCACTCAGCGGCGGCTTGATTGTTCGGCCCTCGGCATCCTGCAGGTGTACGCCTTGCCCGGCTTCGACCCGACCGATCACGTATACAGGCTGCCCCGAGGCGCGGAGCGCGTCCAGTTTCTCGGTAGGCAGGGTAAAGGCAAGCACATAATCATCGCCACCACCAAGCGCCAGCTGGCGTGCGGTTTGTTCGCCTACACAGGCACGCAGGGCAGCGGACAACGGTAGACGCCCCTCCTCGACGATCAGCGCCACGCCGGAAGCGCTGGCGATATGCGCGCAGTCGGCGAGCAGGCCATCGGAGATGTCCAGGGCGGCGGTCGCGAGCCCTCGCAACGCCTGACCGAGCGCCAGCTGCGGCGACGGCGACCAGTAGTGAGCCAACAGTTCGGCGGCGCCGTCCTGCGCGGCGCGCTCGCCAAGCACGAAGGGCAAAGCACCCGCCGCATTGCCCAGCGGACCGCCAACACACAACAGATCACCCGCGCGCGCGCCAGATCGGGTCAGTGCCTGGCCGCTGGGCACACGACCAAATACTGTGAGCGTCATGCTCAACGGCCCGCGTGTGGTATCGCCCCCGATAAGACGTACGCCACAGTGGCGCGCCATGCTGTCCAGCCCGGCCGTAAAATCGGCCAGCCAGTCAGTGCACACATCAGGAAGAGTCAGCGCCAGGGTGAAAGCCAGGGGCGTTGCGCCCATGGCGGCCAGATCACTGACCGAGACGGCCAGAGCACGCTGGCCGAGTAGCCGCCCATTGGCATCTGCGGGAAAGTGCACGCCCGCCACCAGGGTGTCGGTGGACACCGCCAGCTGTTCGCCGACGGGCACGTCCAGCAAAGCGCAGTCGTCACCGATTCCCAGCACCACTCCTTCGGCCGCCTGCGCACAGGCGGCAGCGGCGAAGTAGTGGCGGATCAGCTCGAACTCGCCCAAGAGGCTCAGCGCTTGCTGTTGAAGTCGCGGACTTCGTCGGCGCGCAGCTTCGGCGCCAGTTTATCCAGCACGCCGTTGACGAACTTATGGCCGTCGGTGGCGCCGAATACCTTGGCCAGCTCGATGCCTTCGTTGATCACCACGCGATATGGCACATCGATGCGGTTACGCAGCTCGTAGGTGGACAGGCGCAGGATGGACAGCTCGACCGGGTCGATCTCTTCCAACGGGCGATCGAGCAGCGGCTCGAAGGCGCTGTCGATTTCGGTCTTCTGCCGCGGCACACCGTGCAGGATTTCGTGGAAGTAGGCGCCGTCGACCGCAGTGAAGTCGTTGTCGACCCGAAACTGCGCTTCGATCTCGTTCAGCGCCTGCCCGGCGATGTGCCAGGAGTACAGCGCCTGCATGGCGAGCGTGCGCGCCTGACGGCGAGCCAGTACCTTGGCGCTCGGGCCTTTTTTGACTGGCTTGTTGTCGTTCTGGCTCACTTGGCCTCCAACTGCGCCAGCAGGCTGACCATTTCAAGAGCGGACAGCGCTGCTTCAGCGCCCTTGTTGCCGGCCTTGGTGCCGGAGCGCTCAATGGCCTGCTCGATGGAATCGACGGTCAATACGCCGAATGCGACCGGTACGCCGAACTCCATGGAAACCTGGGACAGGCCCTTGGTGCACTCGCCCGCTACGTATTCGAAGTGCGGGGTGCCACCACGGATCACCGCGCCGAGCGCGATGATCGCATCGTACTCGCCGCGCTGAGCGACTTTCTGAGCGACCAGCGGGATTTCAAAGGCGCCCGGTGCGCGGATGATGGTGATGTCGTCTTCGCTGACGCCATGGCGCACCAGGGCGTCAACGGCGCCGCTGACCAGGCTTTCGACCACGAAGCTGTTGAAGCGGCCGACCACCAGGGCGAAGCGGCCCTCGGCAGCGATGAAATTACCTTCGATGGTCTTGAGTGTCATAGCGAATTCTCGAGCTTGTCTTAAAGAGCCAGGGCATGCCGCGGCAAGCCCTGAAAATAAAGGCGATGAGGCAAAAATAGCTCATCGCGGCAGTCACCCCGTTATTTCGGGGGCAGGTATTCTACAACTTCCAGATCGAAACCGGATATCGCGTTGAACTTCATAGGTGCACTCATCAGGCGCATCTTGCGCACACCGAGGTCACGCAATATCTGCGAACCGGCGCCGACCGTGCTGTAGGTGCTCGGCGCCTTGCTGGTGGCGGTACCGTCCGCCTCGCGAATATGCGCCAGCACTTCGTCGCCGCCCAGCGAATGGCCGAGCAACAGCACCACGCCGCCACCGGCATTGGCGACTTCGGTCATCGCCGCGCGCAGGCTCCAGCGGCCGGGCTGGCGAACCATCAGCAGGTCGCGCATCGGATCCATGTTGTGCACTCGCACCAGGGTCGGCTCTTCGGCGCAGATGGTGCCCAGGGTCAGTGCCATGTGCACATCGCCTTCCACCGAGTCACGGTAGGTAACCAGGTTGAAATGGCCGACTTCGCTATCCAGCGGCTGCTCGGTGATGCGCTGCACAGTGCGCTCGTGGAGCATGCGGTAGTGGATCAGGTCGGCGATGGTGCCGATCTTGATGCCGTGCTGCTCGGCGAACACTTCCAGCTCCGGGCGACGGGCCATGGTGCCGTCGTCGTTCATGATCTCGCAGATCACCCCGCTCGGTTCAAAGCCGCCCATGCGTGCCAGGTCGCAGGCCGCTTCGGTATGGCCGGCACGCGCCAGCACGCCGCCGGGCTGGGCCATCAGCGGGAAGATATGGCCGGGGCTGACAATGTCTTCAGCCACCGCGTGCTTGGCCGCAGCGGCCTGCACGGTGCGGGCACGGTCAGCGGCGGAAATGCCGGTGGTCACGCCCTCGGCGGCTTCGATGGACACGGTGAACTTGGTGCCAAAACCCGACCCATTGCGCGGTGCCATCAGCGGCAGCTTGAGCGTTTCGCAGCGCTCGCGGGTCATCGGCATGCAGATCAGGCCGCGGGCGAAACGCGCCATGAAGTTGATGTTCTCGGCGGTCACGCATTCCGAGGCGATGATCAGGTCGCCTTCGTTCTCGCGGTCTTCGTCATCCATGAGGATGACCATCTTGCCAGCGCGAATGTCTTCGACCAGCTCTTCGATACTGTTGAGTGCCATGGTGGCGGTGTCCTTAATGCTTCAGGTAGCCGTGTTCGGCGAGAAACCCTTCGGTGAGCCCGGCGCTGGTCGGCTCGGCGGCCTTGTCACCGAGCAACAGACGCTCCAGGTAACGGGCCAGCAGGTCGACCTCGAGGTTGACCCGACGACCAGGACGGTAGTCGGCCATGATGGTTTCGGCCAGGGTGTGCGGCACGATGGTCAACTCGAACTCGGCACCGTCCACGGCATTCACCGTCAGGCTGGTGCCGTCGACTGTGATCGAGCCCTTGTGGGCGATGTACTTGGCCAGCTCACGCGGCGCACGCACCTTGAACTGAATGGCGCGGGCGTTTTCCTCGCGGGAGACGATCTCGCCGACGCCATCGACATGGCCGCTGACCAGGTGGCCGCCCAGGCGGGTGGTCGGCGTCAGGGCCTTTTCCAGGTTGACCCGGCTGCCGCTCTTGAGGTCGATGAAGGCGGTGCGTGCCAGGGTCTCGCGGCTGACATCGGCCCAGAAGCCGTCGCCCGGCAGCTCGACCGCAGTCAGGCACACGCCGTTGACGGCGATGCTGTCACCCAGCACCACGTCACTCAAATCGAGCTTGGCGGTCTTCACGTAGACACGCACGTCGCCGCCCTTGGGGGTGATGGCGGCGATGCTGCCGATGGATGCGATGATTCCAGTGAACATGGAAAATCCCCTCAGACAGGCAGTTCTGCGAGCTTGCGCAGGGTGTCGGCACAGGTGCGCGCCGCTTCGGCGCCCTTGACCAGGAAGTGCTCGCGGAAGAACGTCTGGTGCTCTTCGCCGGCATGGAAATGATGAGGCGTCAGCACGGCCGAGAATACCGGCACGTCGGTCTCCAGTTGCACCTGCATAAGGCCCTCGATGACCGCCTGGGCAACGAACTCGTGACGGTAGATGCCACCATCGACCACCAGGCCGGCAGCCACGATACCGGCATAACGGCCACTTCTGGCCAGACGCTTGGCATGCAGGGGAATTTCGAAGGCGCCACCGACCTCGAAGCAATCGATCTCGCTGGCAGCGTAGCCTTGGCGCTGCATCTCTTCGAGGAATGCATTGCGGGATTGATCGACGATTTCGCGGTGCCAGCAGGCCTGCACGAAAGCAACCCGGCGCACGTTAGAGGTAATGGACATGTTCAACTCCTGTTTGGTTAAAACAGGGCAGCTTGGATCGATAGGGACATAACGGACGTACGGCAGCCGCAAGGGCGCCTTGTCAGACATTCCCGCTCTCTCTTCATCCGGACTATACCGTCGGCTCCGGAATCACACCGGATCTGCTAGACCCCGGTTGGCTGGTGCCGTACCGGGCGCTCGCGGGCTAGACGCGTTGCGCATCATTACCGCCGGTGGGGAATCACACCCCGCCCTGAGAACGTTGTGGCCACGCTGTGCGGCCGACAGGCGTTTTACCACAGTTGCCGCAGAGGTGCACGGCAGGAGTGCCCGAGCGGCGTGCGTCAGGCGGTGGAATCAGGCACGGCGATGATTCGCCAGTCGTCGCCCACTGCGCGCATGTCGACGATCCTCAGCGGCTTGGCCTCGGCCATGCGCGCCAGCGGCAGATCGAGCAGCGGCCGGGCGCTGGAGCCGAGAAACTTCGGCGCAACGAACAGCTGATATTCATCGACCAGCCCGAGCCGAGCGAATGCTCCGGCGAGTTTCGGCCCTGCCTCGACCAACACCTCGTTGGCGCCCCGGCCCGCCAAGTCCAACAGCAGCTTACGCAAGTCGACATGGCCGTTGCTGCCGGGCATTGCCAGCAATTCGTGGCCGTCATCGACATAGCGATTGCGCGACGTCGCCGCCGCACAGGTGGCCACCAGCGCCGGGCCGGCCTGGAAGAACGGCGCGCTCAGCGGCACCCGCAAGCGGCCGTCGATCAGCACGCGCAACGGCGGACGGGCCTGCGCCAGGGCGGTGAGTTCGGCGCCAAGGCCCAGCTCGTCGGGGCGCACCGTCAATCTGGCCGCATCGGCCAGCACGGTGTCGGCGCCGCTTAGTACCACACTGGAGCGCGCACGCAGGCGCTGAACCGCAGCGCGAGCTGCCGGCCCGGTGATCCATTGGCTTTCACCACTGGCCATCGCCGTACGCCCGTCCAGGCTCATCGCCAGTTTGACCCGCACCAGCGGCAGGCCGTGCTCCATGCGTTTAACGAAGCCGGCATTGAGCGCCCGCGCTTCAGCTTCCAGTACACCGCTCTGCACCGAGATGCCGGCATTCATCAAGCGCAGCAACCCGCGCCCGGCGACCTGCGGATTGGGGTCCTGCATGGCCGCGACTACCCGGGCGACACCGGCCGCGACCAACGCATCGGCGCACGGCGGTGTGCGTCCGTGATGACTGCACGGCTCAAGGGTCACGTACGCCGTGGCGCCGCGCGCCTTGTCGCCGGCCTGGCGCAGCGCATGAACCTCGGCATGGGGCTCGCCGGCCTTGGCATGCCAGCCTTCGCCGACGACGTTGCCGTCACGCACGATCACGCAGCCGACACGCGGATTGGGATGGGTGGAATACAGCCCCTTGCGCGCCAGTTCGAGGGCGCGGGCCATGAATGCCTGGTCGCTGTCGCTCATCTCAATCCTGATTGGGCTCGCGGGAAAGACGGTCGATTTCCTCGCGGAATTCGTTGAGGTCCTGGAAGCGCCGGTACACCGAGGCGAAGCGGATGTAGGCCACCTCGTCGAGTTTCTGCAGCTCGGTCATCACCAGCTCGCCCAACACCAGCGACTTGATTTCGCGCTCGCCGGTGGCGCGCAGGCGGTGCTTGATATGCGCGATGGCCGCCTCCAGCCGTTCGATGCTTACCGGGCGCTTCTCCAGCGCACGCAGCATGCCGGCGCGCAGCTTCTCTTCGTCGAAAGGCTGGCGGCTACCGTCCTGCTTGATCAGGCGCGGCATCACCAGTTCGGCGGTCTCGAAGGTGGTGAAGCGCTCGCCACAGGCCAGGCATTCACGGCGACGACGCACCTGCTCGCCCTCGGCGACCAGACGCGAATCGATGACTTTGGTGTCGTTGGCAGAGCAAAAGGGGCAGTGCATGGTCGAAACAGCCAGGCGAGAAAGCCCGCATGGTAGCGCATCCGCCCGACCCGGTGCCAAGCGCCGCAGGGCCACTTTCCTTTGCATTCGCCAGTGGCTATGGGGAGAATCCAGCCATTGCCCCGAGGATCGTCCCATGCCATTGCGCCCACTCGCTCTACTCAGCCTCGTCACCCTGCTGGCTGCCTGCGCCGGCGAGGCGCCAGCGCCTGTCGCGCCACCTGCCGCACCGGTGCCTAAACAACAGCCGGCCGCCACGCCTGCCCACCTGCGCGACCTTACCGGCACCCTGCTCGACGTTCCTGCGGGCGCCGATGTCGAACTGGCCCTGCTGACCATCAATGAACGCGGCCTGCCCAACAAACTGCTGGGCAATATCCAGCTACGCGGCACCGGTGCGCCGCTGCCGTTTCGCCTGCAATTCAACCCGGAAAATTTCGACCAAGGCATCCGCGTGGAGCTGCGTGGTCGTGTTCATCAGTCCGGCAAGCTGGTGCTGCACATGCCTAGCCAGCTGATCCGCGAGCCGCAGAGCCAGGCACTCGGCGAAGTCCGGGTCACGCCTGCGCTGTGACGCCACCGCAGCACCTGCAAGCTGCCCTGAGCGACTTGCTCGGTGATGCGCGGCTGAGCGCGACGACGCTACCGGGCACGGACCTGCGCTTGTGGCTGATCGATCCCGAGAACATGGATCGCTGCTTCAGCCCGGAGGAGACCCGGCGCATCCTTGAAGAGCCACCTTATTGGTGCTTCTGCTGGGCCAGCGGCCTGGTACTGGTCGATTGGTTGGCGCAGCACCCCGAATGGGTGCGCGGCAAGCACGTGCTGGATGTTGGCAGCGGCTCCGGCGTAGCTGCGATTGCCGCGGCACGTGCCGGCGCCGCCCAGGTGGTGGCCTGCGACCTCGACCCGCTGGCGCTGGCAGCTTGTCGGGCCAACGCCGAACTAAACGACGTGCAGCTGGACTACTCGGCCGACCTGTTCGCCGAACGCCGTGACTACGACCTGGCGATCGTTGCCGACGTGCTCTACGACCGCGCCAACCTGCCGCTCCTCGACCGCGTGCTGGAACATGCCCAACAGGTGCTGGTCGCCGACTCCCGTGTGCGTGATTTCAGCCATCCCGCGTACCGCCGCATCGCCGGCTTGCAGGGCTGCACCTGGCCCGACTTGGCCGAGCCGGAAACCTTTCGCCACGTCAGCCTCTATCATGCGGATCGCGGGACCTTGTAGCCGGCTACCCGCGCCCGCATTTATAGTCATACCCATTTTCGCGCGGACAGAGACCGACCATGAGCGACACCCCGTACATCTTCGATATCAATGGCGCCGTCCAGTTTGAACAACTGGTGGTCGAGAAATCCTTCACCCAGCCAGTGCTGGTGGACTTCTGGGCCGAGTGGTGCGCGCCCTGCAAAGCGCTGATGCCGTTGCTGGAGCAGATCACCGAGGGCTATCAGGGCGAGCTGCTGCTGGCCAAGGTCAATTGTGATATCGAGCAGGAAATCGTCGCACGCTTCGGCATCCGCAGCCTGCCGACCGTGGTGCTGTTCAAGGATGGCCAACCGGTGGACGGCTTTCAGGGCGCCCAGCCCGAGTCGGCGATTCGCGCCATGCTGCAGCCTCACGTTGCCGAACCTGCAGCGCCCGAGGCCGACCTGCTCGAGGTGGCCCAGCAGGCCTTTGCCGATGGCCGCATCGGCGAAGCGGAAGCGCTACTCAAGCAACTGCTCGGTGAGGACAACGAGAATGGCGCTGCGCTGATTCTGTATGCCCGCTGCATGGCCGAACGCGGCGAGCTGGGCGAAGCGCAACTGGTGCTCGACGCGGTCAAGGGCGATGAACACAAGCAGGCCATCGCCGGTGCGCGCGCGCAATTGACCTTCCTGCGCGAAGCCGCGGGCCTGCCGGACGCCGCCACGCTGAAAAGCCGCCTGGCACAAAATGCAGAGGATGATGAAGCTGCTTACCAGCTGGCCATTCAGCAACTGGCCCGCCAGCAGTACGAACCGGCGCTGGATGCGCTGCTCAAGCTGTTCGTGCGCAACCGCAACTACGCCGACGGGCTGCCACACAAGACGCTGCTGCAAGTCTTCGACCTACTCGGCAATGATCATCCGCTGGTGACCACTTACCGTCGCCGCGTCTATCAGGCGTTGTATTGAGCGACGCCGTCACCTGGCATCGAGCGCAGCGATAACCGGCCTATCACGCAGTTTGAGCGGAAGGTATCCGGGGTTCCCGGGTATCGCTGGGCCCAATACGAGCTGCGGGCCATACCGATCAGATAACGGTTTTGCTGCAGCAGAACTGCCTTCGCAAATGCAGCAAGCCGAGCGCTCGAAAGGTGTACAGCTTGGTGCGATGCGATGGCAGCCTATAGCCTGGGTTGAGCGCAGCGATACCCAGGTCATTCCCAGCGCTCAACGACTCCCAGCCATGCAGACTGCTTAACGCCAGAGGCTCAACTCAGGGCTGCTCTACCCAGCAATAAACCGGTGCATCCGGGCCAGTCTCCATGCGCACCTGATCGCAGTGCCGCAGGCGCACCAACAAACGCTTGCCCGCCAACTCACCGCCCGCCAGCGCCGCCAGCTGCGCCATTAACTGCGGGCCTTCGACACGCCCGGCGCGCCGCAACAGTTCGAGCACCGTCTGCCATTGCTTATCCTCATCGGGCTGGACCGCTGCCGGGGTAACCGTAGCCGCCGGCGTCTGCGGCACGGCAAGTATTGCGCCAGTCAGCTGCGCCCACTCTTGCGGGTCCAGCTCCACCGTCAGATCCACCGGCCAGTCGCCGATCCGCCCGCGAATACGCACCATCTCCACCTCCACGCTATCGATGGGCAATGCTCCCACGCCAGCGACTACAAACCAAGGTGCCCCTACCATGCCGGATAAAATTGTTATAACGTATCAACACCTTCTGTCCACCATCTGGAGCCGCTCCCATGCGTCGCTTACTGCTTGCCCTGCCCTTCGCTCTACTGCCCCTGGCCGTTGCTCACGCACATGACCACGATCACGACCATGAACACGGCAGCCTGGGCAAGCACGAACACGGTGTCGCCACGCTGAACGTCGCGCTGGAAGGCAATACGCTGGAAATCGAGCTGGAGAGCCCGGCCATGAACATCGTCGGTTTCGAGCATGCCGCCACCAGCGATGCCGACAAGAAAACCGTCGCCGCCGCTCGCGCCAAGCTGGAAAAACCGCTCGCGTTGTTCAGTCTGCCCGCTGCGGCCGGCTGCAGCCTGACGGAGCACGAACTCAGCAGTCCGTTGTTCGGCGACGCCGAGGATAAGCACGACCACGACCACGACCACGACCACGACGAACATGCTGACGGACATGATCATGACCACGAGCATAGCGATATCGATGCTGACTACAGCTTCACCTGCAAGCAACCAGATGCGTTGAAGACCGTCGACCTGACGGCCTTTTACAAGCAGTTCCCGGCAACCCAGAAGATCAACGTGCAGTTGATTGGCCCCAACGGCCAGAAGGGTGTCGAGTCGACACCTGCCAATGCTCGCCTGACGTTCTGATCGGACTGCGGGTGCCTCTCCAGAGGCATCCGCACGCCCTCGTTACTCCATTGCCCTGTTGACCAGCATTTTGTGCCCATGACTGGCACACTTGCGCCCGTCAGTCCCCAATCCCAGCAGCCCCTCATGACCTCAGCATTGATCGAACTCACCGACCTCGGCTTCGCCTGGCCCGGCCAGGATGAGCTTCTGGACATCCCCCATTTTCATCTGCAACGCGGCGAGACGCTGTTTCTCAAAGGGCCCAGTGGTAGCGGCAAGACCACGCTGCTCGGCCTGCTCGGCGGCGTGCAGAAACCCGGCCGCGGCACTATCCGACTGCTTGGCGAAGACCTCGCAGCGCTCTCGGCCGCGCGCCGTGATCGCTTTCGCGTTGACCACACCGGCTATATCTTTCAGCAATTCAACCTGCTGCCGTTTCTCAGCGTGCGCGCCAACGTCGAGCTGCCGTGCCGGTTCTCCAGCTTGCGCGCGCAACGTGCAGCGCAGCGCTATGGCAGCGTCGATCAGGCGGCGGCCAAACTGCTGGAGCACTTGGGTTTGCGCCCTGAATTGCTGGAACGCCGCGCCGATTCGCTGTCCATCGGCCAACAACAGCGCGTCGCCGCCGCCCGGGCCTTGATCGGTCAGCCAGAACTGGTGATCGCCGACGAACCCACCTCCGCGCTAGACGCCGATGCGCGCCAGGCGTTTCTCGAGCTGCTGTTTGGCGAATGCCGTGACGTCGGCGCCAGCCTGCTGTTCGTCAGCCACGACCAGAGCCTCGCCACCCTATTCGACCGCAGCCTCTCACTGGCCGACCTCAACCGCGCCAGCAAACCCCAGGAGGTCTGAAGTGTTCCTGTTACGACTCGCTCTGGCCAGCCTGGCCAACCGCCGTTTCACCGCGCTGCTCACCGTGTTCGCCATCGCCCTGTCGGTGTGCCTGCTGCTTGCCGTGGAACGGGTGCGCACCGAGGCACGCGCCAGTTTCGCCAATACCATCAGCGGTACCGACCTGATCGTCGGCGCCCGCTCCGGCAGCGTGAACCTGCTGCTGTATTCGGTGTTCCGTATCGGCAACGCCACCAATAACATCCGCTGGGACAGCTTCGAGAAGCTCGCCGCGCACCGCCAGGTCGCCTGGGCCATTCCGATTTCCCTGGGTGACTCGCACCGTGGCTACCGAGTAATGGGCACCGATGCTGGCTACTTCGACCACTACCACTACGGGCGCGGGCAATCCCTGCAGCTGGCTCAGGGCAAGAAATTCAACGACTTGTTCGAGGTGGTACTTGGCGCTGAAGTCGCTCAGGCGCTGAATTACAAGCTGGGCGACAAGCTGGTGCTGTCTCACGGCGTGGCGACCATCAGCCTGCAGCAGCACGATGACAAGCCGTTCGTGGTCAGCGGCATCCTCGCCCGCACCGGCACGCCGGTGGACCGCACGTTGCACATCTCGCTGGAGGGCATGGAAGCACTGCACGTCGACTGGCAGAACGGTGTACCCGCCCGCGGTGCCGGCAAGATCAGCGCCGACCAGGCTCGCGAGATGGATCTTCAGCCCAAAGCCATCACCGCAGTAATGCTCGGTTTGAAGAGCAAGATCGCCACCTTCGCGGTACAGCGCGAGGTCAATGAATACCGCGGCGAACCGCTGCTGGCGATACTTCCCGGCGTCGCCTTGCAGGAATTGTGGGGGCTGATGGGTACGGCGGAAAAAGCGCTGTTCGTGGTGTCATTGTTCGTGGTGCTGACCGGGCTGATCGGCATGCTCACAGCGATTCTCACCAGCCTCAACGAACGGCGCCGGGAAATGGCCATTCTCCGCTCGGTGGGTGCACGGCCGTGGCATGTCGCCAGCCTGCTGATCCTCGAAGCCTTTGCCCTGGCCGTGGCCGGCGTCGCTGCCGGTGTGGCGCTGCTGTATGGCGGCATCGCCAGCGCACAAAGCTATGTGCAGGCCAACTATGGCCTGTATCTGCCGCTGAGTGCGCCAACACCCTATGAGTGGACGCTACTCGGCGCTATTCTGGCGGCCGCCCTGCTGATGGGCTGTGTGCCTGCGTGGCGCGCTTATCGGCAGTCGCTGGCCGACGGCTTGTCGATCCGCCTCTGAACCAACGGAGCCGGGCGACGGCTGCCCGGCTCCGTTTACTCACCTAGAGGTAGCCTCATGTTCCGCGCTTTGCTCATCGCCTTTTCCATGGCCCTGGCGGCACCGTCGTGGGCAGCCGAGCTGCGCACCCTGCATTGGCAGGAGCTAATCCCCAAGGACGCGCCTCCACAGGCCGCGCAGATGACGCCGATGCATGACATGTCGCAACTGGGCGATGCACTTTCCGAAGGCGGCGCCGTCTCGCTGCAGCAGTTCCCATCGGCCCCAGTGGTCAAGGAAATGGACGGCCAGCAGGTGAAAATCCCCGGCTATATCGTGCCGCTGGACGTAACCGAAGAGGGTCGCGTGACCGAGTTCCTGCTGGTGCCGTACTTCGGCGCGTGCATTCACGTGCCGCCACCGCCGTCCAACCAGATCGTGCATGTGACTGCCGAACTGGGCGTGCTGCTCGACGCGCTGTACCAGCCGTTCTGGATCGAAGGGCCGATCAAGGTCGAACACAGCAGCAGCGAACTGGCCGAGGTGGGCTACCAAATGGCTGCGGACAAGATCTACCCTTATGAACTGCCCGACAGCTGAGCGCCGTGGCAAAAGGTCGCACGCCATAACCGGCAAGCATTGAGCTGAGTCAAGGGGCACATTTGCCAGCGCCCTACCCTGACGCCATCCGAGAGAAATCGAATGACCGTTAGGAGCTCACCATGCACAAGTCGCTGTTCTCTGCCTCGCTGATCGCCCTGGCGCTGGCTGCCCCGCTGGCGCAGGCACACCAGGCTGGAGATGTTCTCGTTCGCGCCGGCGCCATCACGGTCAATCCCAAGGCCGACAGTTCTACGGTCAAGGTAGACCGCGGCGGCCTGGCCGGCACCGACCTGGGTGGCAAGGCAACCATGAGCAGCGACACCCAGCTGGGTCTCAACTTCGCCTATATGCTCACCGACCATGTCGGCATCGAACTGCTCGCGGCCACGCCGTTCGAGCACGACGTGAAGATCAAAGGCACTGCCCTGGGCTCCGCCAACGGTAAGCTCGGCACCCTCAAGCACCTGCCGCCGACCCTCAGCGTGGTGTATTACCCACTGGACTCCAAATCAGCCTTCCAGCCCTACGTCGGCGGCGGCATCAACTACACCTGGATCTACGATGAGCACGTCGGCAGCCGCGCCAGCAGTGCAGGCTTCGATAACTTCCGCGCCAGCAACTCCTGGGGCCTGGCCTGGCAGATCGGCGCCGATTACATGCTCACCGACAACCTGTTGATCAACGCACAGGCACGCTATATCGACATCGATACCAACGCATACGTCGACCACCCAGGACTCGGCGTGCGCGCCAAGGTCGACGTGGATGTCGATCCATTCGTTTATATGGTTGGCCTGGGTTACAAGTTCTAAGGGGCGGCTTAGTGGCGAAAGCAGCCGCTAGCTATGTAGGGTGGATGACGCTCTTTTCATCCACCATTGCGATCGCAGAACGGTGGACGGATGAAGCGTCGTCCACCCTACAACAGGCCGCCTCTGCCTTATGGCGGCCAATCCGAGTAGAAACGCAAAAAGCCGGCAACGCCGGCTTTTTGCTGTCTGGCATTTAACGACTCAGCTGTTGAGCAATGCCGCCAATCCGTCGCGTAACGAGGTCTGTACCGGCAGCCGGTAGTGTTCGATTAACCGGCGATTGTCGGCGCGGGAATGGCGTATATCGCCTGGGCGCCCATCGAGATGGGTAACGGCTGGCAGGCCGCCGAGCAGCTCGCCGATCTGCGCCAGCAGCTGCTTCAGGCTCACCGCCTCGTTCCAGCCCACATTCACCGCGCCCGGCGCCACCTGCTGGGCATCCAGCGCCTGCAGCAACAGCTCCACCAGGTCGGCGACAAAGAAGAAATCGCGGGTCTGCTCGCCATCGCCAAATACGCTGATCGGCAAACCCTTCTGGGCACGCTGGGTGAAGATACTGATCACCCCGGAATACGGCGAGGACGGGTCCTGACGTGGCCCGAAGATGTTGAAGAAACGAAAAATCGCCGGTTCCAGCCCATGCTGGCGCCCATAGAACTGCAGATAGTGTTCGCTGGCCAGCTTATCTGCCGCGTAGGGCGTCAACGGCGACTTGGCAGTGTTTTCATCGATTGCCTGGCCCTCACCGTTATTGCCATACACCGCTGCGCTGGAGGCGAATACCACGCGACGCACCGCGTGCTCGCGCATGGCCTCGCAGAGATTGAGTGTACCGATGAAGTTGCTCTGGTGGGTGCTGACCGGATCATCCACCGAAGCCTGCACTGACGCCACGGCAGCCAGATGCACCACTGCGGCGCAGCCCGCGACAGCGCGGCTGATCAGGCCGGCGTCGGCGACATCGCCTTCGATGAAGGTCAGCCTGGGATTGTCCATTGGCAAATTGGCGAGTTTGCCCATCGACAGGTTGTCCAGCACACGCACGCTGTTGCCGCGCGCCAAGAGGGCATCGACCAGATTGGAGCCGATGAAGCCGGCACCGCCGGTTACCAGAATAGGTTGCTCAGACATGGCGATAATAGTGCTCCAGCAGGCTTGGCAAACCGGCGCGCCAGGCACGTGGTTTGACACCGAAGGTATGAAGGATTTTTTTACAGGACAACACGCCATGCTGCGGCTCTTCAGCGGCGTCTGCGCGGACGGCATGGGCCTGGCCGCATATTTCCTCGAGGAGGTTCTGACGCAGGTGCCGCGCCTCGCTCAGAATAGCCTGGCCGAGCGCCAATGAGGTAGTCGCCTCATGCCCACCGTAGTGATAGGTGCCCCACAACGGTGCCGCGCAATCGAGCTGCTTGAGAACGGCCAGGATCACCCGGGCGGCATCATCGACAGGCGTCGGATTACCACGCCGGTCATCAGCCAGATACAACGTCTCGCCACGCTCGGCACGCACCAGAAACCGCGCCAGTAAGCCGTCCGGGCTGTCGTCCAGCAGCCAGCCGAAACGCAGCAGTACATGCCGAGGGCACAGGGCACGAACGCTCTGCTCCATGCGTTCGAGCACTTGGCCGCGCAGGCCGAGCGGCTGCAGCTCATCCTTTTCGTTGTAGGCGGTCGCCCGAGCACCGTCGAATACGCGATAGCTCGACGGCTGCAGCAGACGGATATCGTGGTGCTGGCACAGTTCGGCCAGACGCTCCACGCCCCGCTCCTGGAAAGCGAAGCGCTCAGCGCTGACTTGCCCGGCCTGGAACCAATCGAAATAGTAGGCAAGGTTGATCACCGCGTCGGGGCGGGTATCGTCGATCAACTGGGTCAGGCTGGCGGCGTCCCAGCCTTGGGCCGGCGGACGAGGGGCGAGAAAGCCAATGTCCTCTTCAGCGCCAAGGCCGATAAGGGCTCGACCCAGCGTACTGCCACCACCTAGCAACAACAGGCGCATGCGCATAACGAAACGAAAGGCTCCACATTAAGGTTCAAGCGCGCACCGTATCATGGCGCGCCAGCTGCTAGCGTGTCGGCAGATCCCACAGGGTTCGGCCCAATGGCCTGCATTTTGCTGTTTTTACCCGGTGGCGTCACCAACCGTGCACAACCTTGACGCTCGCGAACCGCACCAGGGCACCTGATCAATCACAGGCATCCTGGGCACCCACAAGGCATACGACGGTCACAGTGGCAGACCAATCGACAGACACAGGATGGGAAATTTGCGAAAACTGATGTTCCTGACCTGCTGTGCGGTGCTCGCCTATGGCCTGTTCCGCCCCGAACCGCCGCCCGACCTGTTCGAATCGTCGGACAAATTCCTCCACCTGCTGGCCTTCGCCGGCCTGTCGTTGATCAGCCGCTTCGCCTTCCCCAGCGTGCCCGGCTGGCTGCTATGGAGCCTGTTGTACAGTCAGGCGCCGCTGCTGGAATGGCTGCAGCACACCCTTCAGCCAACCCGCGAGTTCAGCCAGCTGGATATACTCGCCAACCTGTGCGGCGTCAGTATCGCGCTGGTGCTGTGGACATTGCAGGGCCTGGTACGCAAACGCTTCTTCAGCCCGGCCTGAGCCTGTCCGGCAAGCAGAATGTAAAAGGCCCCGCATTGCGGGGCCTCTACTTCAGGTCGGACGATCAGAACGGGATGTCATCGTCGAAGCTGTCATAGTCCTGAGCCGGTTGCGGCTTTTGCTGCTGCTGTTGTTGCGGAGCGGACTGGCGCGGTGCCTGCTGCTCGCGCTGCGGTGCCGGGCGCGACTGACGCGGAGCGGAATCGCCACCGCCAGCATTGTCTGGGCGGCCGCCGAGCAGCTGCATGGTGCCCTGCATGTCGACGATGATTTCGGTGGTGTAACGCTTCACACCATCCTTTTCCCATTCGCGGGTCTGCAGTTTGCCCTCGATATAGACCTGAGAACCCTTGCGCAGGTATTCGCCAGCGATTTCGGCGACTTTGCCGAACATCGAAACACGGTGCCATTCAGTCTTTTCGACTTTCTGACCGGTCTGTTTGTCGGTCCACTGCTCACTGGTAGCCAGGCTCAGGTTGGTCACGGCATTGCCGCTGGGCAGATAGCGCGTTTCCGGATCCTGTCCGCAGGTACCGACCAGAATGACTTTGTTAACCCCACGGGCCATAACGCTCTCCTACTTTCAGCACGTCACCGGCGCCGCTTCGATCAAGCGCTGCAGCGACGTGCGATCCAATTGTTGGGTGTCTACTTTCACATAGATAGCGGCTTCTTCAACCACTACCACAGCATCTGCCACACCGGGCACTGCCTGAATTCGCTCGGCCAACCCTGCTTCCTGCAACGCTGCAGCGGATAGCGGCAAACGCAGGCTGGTCACATAGGGCGGCTCGCGCATAGTAACAGCAAAGGCCAGCCAACATACCGTCAGCAACGCACAGCCGCCGAACACGCCGGCCAGCCCATGGTGCTGATACAGCCAGCCGCCCATGATTCCGCCCAGAGCCGAGCCGAGGAACTGGCTGGTCGAATAAACGCCCATCGCCGTTCCTTTGCCACCCGCCGGCGCCACCTTGCTGACCAGCGACGGCAGCGAAGCCTCGAGCAGGTTGAAGGCGGTGAAAAACACCATGATACCGAACACCAGATTGGTGAGGCCGTGGCCGAATACCCAGAAGTACAGCTCACAACCAAGCAGCACGAGTACCGCACCTATCAGTACACGGCGCATCTGACGCTTCTTCTCACCGTAGATGATGAACGGCACCATGGCGAAAAACCCGGCCAGCAGCGCGGTGAGATAAACCCACCAGTGCTGCTCCTTGGGCAGCCCGCCCTGCTCCACCAGCGCCAGCGGCAAGGCGATGAAACTGGCCATCAGAATAGCGTGCAGAGCGAAGATGGCGAAGTCCAGGCGCAGCAGATC
This sequence comes from Phytopseudomonas seleniipraecipitans, assembly GCF_900102335.1. Taxonomy (GTDB): domain Bacteria; phylum Pseudomonadota; class Gammaproteobacteria; order Pseudomonadales; family Pseudomonadaceae; genus Aquipseudomonas; species Aquipseudomonas seleniipraecipitans. The sequence continues at coordinate 25,472 of NZ_FNBM01000010.1, read as the reverse complement.
AGGATGCCTCAGTGTCGGCCATAGCGCCTGCCTGGCCACGCCGGACTCGCGATGCTGCAACGGCCCGGCGCTGGATGGCACCACACCGGCAACGATGAGCACGCCCAGCAACGCCATCGCTCCCGTCGCCAGGAACAGCCCGGACAGCCCGAACGCTCGGGTCAGCAGCGGCCCGACCACCATGGCGATGGCGAAGGACAGTCCGATGCTCATGCCGATCATGGCCATGGCCTTGGTGCGATGCTGTTCGCGGGTGAGGTCGGAAAGCAGCGCCATCACCGCTGCAGAAATCGCCCCGGCGCCTTGCAGCACACGGCCGGCGATAATGCCCCAGATAGAGTCCGCATTTGCCGCCAGCAGGCTGCCGGCGGCGAATATCACCAGACCAAAGTAAATCACTGGCCGCCGGCCGATACGATCGGACAAGACGCCGAAAGGAATTTGCAGCAAAGCCTGGGTCAGGCCATAGGCACCAATCGCCAGGCCTATCAGCGCAGGGGTTGAACCGGCGAGTTCCTGCCCATAGGTAGCCAATACAGGCAACACCATGAACATCCCCAGCATGCGAAATGCGAACACCAGCGCCAGCCCACCGGCTGCCCGAGTCTCCGCGCCACTCATGCGTTCGCTGTGCGAATCGCGCATCGTCGATAACCTGTTGAAACAAGCCGGCGATTCTACCAGTCGAAACCCTACTGGCACAGCAGCGGCGCTTTGCCGCACGGCTGTTGCCCCCCGTATACTCGGCGGTTTATCCGCCCGCCACGCGAGGCTGTTTTGGACAAGATTCTGATCCGGGGTGCACGCACCCACAATCTCAAGAACATCGACCTGACCCTGCCGCGCGACAAGCTGATCGTGATCACTGGCCTGTCCGGCTCGGGCAAGTCGTCCCTGGCGTTCGACACCCTGTATGCGGAAGGTCAGCGCCGCTACGTCGAATCGCTGTCGGCCTATGCGCGGCAATTCCTGTCGATGATGGAAAAGCCCGACGTCGACACCATCGAAGGACTGTCGCCGGCCATCTCCATCGAGCAGAAGTCGACCTCGCACAATCCGCGTTCGACGGTCGGCACCATCACCGAGATTTACGACTACCTGCGCCTGCTCTACGCACGCGCCGGCCAACCGCGTTGCCCGGATCACGACCTGCCGCTGGAGGCGCAGACCGTCAGCCAGATGGTCGATCAGGTGCTGGCCATGCCCGAGGGCGCCAAGCTGATGCTGCTGGCGCCGATCATCCGCGAGCGCAAAGGCGAGCACCTGGCGGTGTTCGACGAGTTGCGTGCGCAGGGCTTTGTAAGGGTGCGGGTCAACGGCAAGCTCTATGAACTCGATGAACTGCCGAAACTCGACAAGCAGAAGAAGCACAGCATCGATGCCGTGGTGGATCGCTTCAAAGCCCGTGGCGATTTGCAGCAGCGCCTGGCCGAATCGTTCGAAACCGCACTCAAGCTGGCTGACGGCCTGGCCTTGATCGCACCCATGGAAGGCGAGGAAGGCGAGGAAGTGATCTTCTCGGCGCGCTTTGCCTGCCCGGTCTGCGGCCACTCGATCAGCGAGCTGGAGCCCAAGCTGTTCTCTTTCAACAACCCGGCCGGCGCGTGCCCGACCTGTGACGGCCTGGGCGTGAAGCAGTTCTTCGACACCAAACGCCTGGTCAACGCCGAACTGACCCTGGCCGAAGGCGCGATTCGCGGCTGGGACAGGCGCAACGTCTATTACTTCCAGATGCTTGGCTCACTGGCTTCACACTACCGGTTCAGCCTGGACAAGCCCTTCGGCGAACTGGACAGCGAGCACCAGAAAGTCATTCTTGCCGGCAGCGGCTCGCATAACGTCGATTTCAAGTACCTCAATGACCGCGGCGATATCGTCAAACGCTCGCACCCGTTCGAGGGCATCGTGCCCAACCTCGAGCGACGCTACCGTGAAACCGAATCGACCAGCGTGCGCGAAGAGCTCGCCAAATTCCTCAGCACCCAGCCCTGCCCGGACTGCCGCGGTACGCGTCTGCGCCGCGAGGCTCGGCACGTGTGGGTTGGCGAGAAGACGCTACCAGCCGTCACCGGCATGCCGATTGGCTCCGCCAGCGAGTATTTCGGCGACCTGACGCTGGAAGGCCGGCGCGGTGAAATCGCCAGCAAGATCCTCAAGGAAATCTGCGAGCGCCTGCAGTTCCTGGTCAACGTCGGCCTCGACTACCTGACTCTGGATCGCAGCGCCGACACCCTGTCTGGCGGCGAGGCCCAGCGCATCCGCTTGGCCAGTCAGATCGGCGCCGGCCTGGTGGGCGTGATGTACATCCTCGACGAACCCTCCATCGGCCTCCACCAGCGTGACAACGAACGCTTGCTCGGCACCCTGCGCCACCTGCGCGACATCGGCAACACGGTGATCGTGGTCGAACACGATGAAGACGCCATCCGCATGGCCGACTACGTGGTCGACATCGGCCCAGGCGCCGGTGTGCATGGTGGCCAGATCGTCGCCGAGGGCACCGCCGAGGAAGTCATGGCTCACCCCGACTCGGTGACCGGCAAATACCTATCCGGCCGCGTGAAGATCGCCGTGCCTGCCAAGCGTACGCCGCGCGACAAAAAGCTCTCGCTGAAGATCAAGGGCGCCCGCGGCAACAACCTGCAGAACGTCAATCTGGACATTCCCATCGGCTTGCTGACCTGCGTGACCGGCGTCTCTGGCTCGGGCAAGTCGACGCTGATCAACAACACCCTGTTCCCGCTCAGCGCTACGGCGCTGAACGGCGCCACCACGTTGGAGGCGGCAGCGCACGACAGCATCGACGGCCTGCAGCATCTCGATAAAGTGGTGGATATCGACCAAAGCCCGATCGGCCGTACGCCGCGCTCCAATCCGGCAACCTACACCGGGTTGTTCACGCCGATTCGCGAGCTGTTCGCTGGTGTGCCGGAATCCCGCTCACGCGGTTACGGCCCGGGCCGCTTCTCGTTCAACGTCAAGGGCGGCCGCTGCGAAGCCTGCCAGGGCGACGGCCTGATCAAGGTGGAGATGCACTTCCTGCCCGACATCTACGTGCCGTGCGACGTGTGCAAGAGCAAGCGCTACAACCGCGAAACGCTGGAGATCAAATACAAGGGCAAGAGCATTCACGAAGTGCTGGAGATGACCATCGAGGACGCTCGCGCGTTCTTCGATGCCGTGCCAGCGCTGGCGCGCAAGCTACAAACGCTGATGGACGTCGGCCTTTCCTACATAAAGCTCGGACAGTCGGCGACCACGCTGTCCGGTGGCGAGGCGCAGCGGGTCAAGCTGTCGCGTGAGCTCAGCAAGCGCGATACCGGCAAGACCCTGTATATCCTCGATGAGCCGACCACTGGCCTGCACTTCGCGGATATCCAGCAGTTGCTCGACGTGCTGCATCGCCTGCGCGATCACGGCAACACTGTGGTGGTGATCGAGCACAATCTGGACGTGATCAAGACCGCCGACTGGCTGGTTGACCTGGGCCCGGAAGGCGGCTCCAAAGGCGGCCAGATCATCGCCGTGGGCACCCCGGAAGAAGTCGCCGAGATGCCGCAATCGCATACCGGGCACTTCCTCAAGCCGCTGCTGGAACGTGATCGGGCCTGAGTACCGGCTCGCTAACGAAAAAAGCCCCGCATGTGCGGGGCTTTTTCTTGGCTGCGATTTACATCTGGCTCTGCAGGTACTTCTCCAGGCCCAGCTTGGCAATTAGCTGTAGCTGGATCTCCAGCCAGTAGGCATGGTCTTCCTCGGTATCCTTGAGTTGCAGCAGCAGGATATCGCGGCTCTGGTAATCCTGGTGGCGCTCGCACAGTTCGATGCCTTTGCTGAGCGCGGCACGCACCTGGTACTCCAGGGCGAGATCCAGCTTCAAGGCATCCGGTACGGTCTGACCGAACGTAAAGGCGTCGGGCACCATGTCCGGCACACCTTCCAGGAAGATGATGCGCTTGAGCAATGCGTCCGCGTGCTGCGTCTCTTCCTCCATCTCGTGGTTGATGCGCTCGTACAGTTTGGTGAAACCCCAGTCCTCGTAAAGCCGCGAGTGAATGAAGTACTGATCGCGCGCCGCCAGCTCACCCTTGAGCAGCACTTTCAGATAATCGATAACTTCGATGTGGCCTTTCATGACTAGAAACCTTTGCTGCACCCGATGGAATGGACGAATGCTCCGCTCCACACCCGCTACGGTCAAGTAAAAAGCACAACGCCCCCATTCAGGGGGCGCTGCGTGTATCGAGTCGAAAGACCGGGCGCGAGGGCCCGGCTAGCCGTCAGGCCAGATCGAAACGGTCGAGGTTCATCACCTTGGTCCAGGCCGCCACGAAGTCCTCTATGAAGCGTGCATCGGCACTGGCATAGACCTCCGCCTGGGCGCGCAGGATGGCGTTGGAGCCGAATACCAGGTCGACCCGCGTGCCCGTCCATTTGACCTCACCGCTATTGCGGTCACGGCCTTCATAGAGGTTGCTGTCGCCAGGCACCGCCTTCCACGTCGTGCCCATGTCCAGAAGGTTGACGAAGAAGTCGTTGCTCAGCGCACCCGGCCGGTCGGTGAACACCCCGTGGTCAGCACCACCCACGTTGATATTGATGGCACGCAGGCCACCGATCAGCACGGTCAACTCAGGCGCGGTCAGGGTCAGCAGCTGCGCCTTGTCGATCAGCAACGCCTCGGCCGGTACGCTATAGCGGCCCTTGAGGTAGTTGCGGAAACCGTCAGCGATCGGCTCGAGCACCGCGAAGGAGTCGACATCGGTCTGCTCCTGTGACGCATCGGCCCGCCCTGCCGAGAACGGTACACTTACCGCGTGACCCGCCTTGCTGGCGGCCTGTTCGATACCGGCACTGCCGGCCAACACGATCAGATCAGCCAGGCTCACCTGCTTGCCGCCAGTGGCAGTGCGGTTGAACTCGCCACGGATGCCTTCGAGTGTCGCCAGAACCCGAGCCAACTGCTCGGGCTGGTTGGCCGCCCAGTCCTTTTGTGGCGCCAGGCGCAGACGGGCGCCATTGGCGCCGCCGCGCTTGTCGGAGCCCCGGAAGGTGGATGCCGAAGCCCAGGCCGTGCCGACCATTTCGGACACCGACAGCCCGGAGGCCAACACGCGAGCCTTGAGCGCAGCGACATCCGCCTCATCGATCAACGGGTGGTGGACTGCCGGCACGGGGTCTTGCCAGAGCAGGTCTTCCTTTGGTACTTCCGGCCCCAGATAGCGCGATTTCGGACCGAGATCGCGGTGGGTCAGCTTGAACCAGGCGCGGGCGAATGCTTCGGCGAATGCCTGGGGATTTTCCAGGAAGCGCCGGGAGATCTTCTCGTACGCGGGGTCGACGCGTAGCGACAGGTCGGTGGTCAGCATGGTCGGCAGACGCTTCTTCGATGGGTCATGCGCATCGGGAATGATCGCCTCGGCGCCCTTGGCCACCCACTGGTGAGCGCCTGCGGGGCTTTTGGTCAGCTCCCACTCGAATCCGAACAGGTTCTCGAAGAAGTTGTTGCTCCACTGCGCAGGCGTGGTCGTCCAGGTGACTTCCAGGCCGCTGGTGATGGCATCGCCGGCCTTGCCGCTGCCGAACGAGCTGCCCCAGCCCAACCCCTGCTCCTCGAGGCCGGCTGCCTCGGGTTCGGCGCCAACGTGATCCGCCGGCCCGGCACCATGGGTCTTGCCAAAGGTGTGGCCGCCGGCGATCAGCGCCACGGTCTCTTCATCGTTCATGGCCATCCGCGCGAACGTCTCGCGAATATCATGGGCTGCCGCGAGCGGATCAGGGTTGCCCTCTGGACCTTCCGGGTTCACGTAGATCAGGCCCATCTGCACGGCAGCTAACGGATTTTCCAGGTTGCGGCCCTGGCTGTCGGTACGGTCCTGCTCCTGGCCATGCATGTCTTCGTCGGCCACCAAAACGCCCTGATCGTCATTACGACCGGCAGCGCCCTTGCCGTAGCGGTTATCACCGCCCAACCATGTTTTCTCGGTACCCCAGTAAACGTCCTGATCCGGTTCCCAAGTGTCCTCACGCCCGCCTGCGAAACCGAAGGTTCGGAAGCCCATGGTTTCCAGGGCAACGTTGCCGGTGAGCACCAGGAGGTCGGCCCAGGAAATCTTCTGGCCATACTTCTGCTTGATCGGCCATAGCAGGCGGCGGGACTTGTCGATATTGACGTTGTCCGGCCAGCTGTTGAGCGGAGCAAAACGCTGCTGGCCACGCCCGGCGCCGCCGCGCCCATCACCGGTACGGTAGGTACCGGCGGCGTGCCACGACATACGGATGAATTGCGGTCCATAGTGGCCGAAGTCAGCTGGCCACCAATCTTGCGAGTCGGTCATCAACGCACGCAGATCTTTCTTCAACGCCTCGTAATCCAGCGACTGAAAGGCCTCGGCATAATTGAAAGTCTCGCCCAGCGGATTGGACTTGGAGGAATGCTGATGCAGCAGGTCGACACGTAGCTGGTTAGGCCACCAGTCACGGTTACCGGTGCCGCCGCCCGCGGTGTGCTTCCGCGTGGTTTCGGAAGTGCCTCCCGAAAACGGGCACTTACCTTCGGTCTTGTCACTCATCGTCTATCTCCTTACCAAGCTGATCGTTCCCGGCTGAGCGGGATTGGCGTTGAGTATTGACGAGCACAAGCGAAGCGACAAATGAATAACAACTTACAAGGCGATAGTTTTTCACTAAACAGCAGGCATAAAAAAACCGGGCCTAAGCCCGGTTCTCTTTGCAACGATGCCTTACTCGGCAGCTTCCACTGCGCCGCCGACCGGACGGTCAACCAGCTCAACATAAGCCATCGGGGCATTATCGCCAGCGCGGAAACCGCACTTGAGGATACGCAGGTAACCGCCCTGACGGGTGGCATAGCGCTTGCCCAGATCGTTGAACAGCTTGCCAACGATGGCTTTCGAACGGGTACGGTCGAAAGCCAGACGGCGGTTAGCAACGCTGTCTTCTTTGGCCAGGGTAATCAGCGGCTCGGCAACGCGACGCAGTTCCTTGGCTTTCGGCAGAGTAGTTTTGATCAGCTCATGCTCGAACAGCGATACCGCCATGTTTTGAAACATGGCCTTGCGGTGAGCGCTGGTGCGGCTGAGGTGACGGCCACTTTTACGATGACGCATGGTTCAATTCCTTACCAAACTTCACGTTCGGTGATGATGACGATCAGGCAGTCGCCTTATCGTCTTTCTTCAGACTTGCCGGCGGCCAGTTGTCGAGGCGCATACCGAGGGACAGACCGCGGGAAGCCAGAACATCCTTGATTTCAGTCAGGGATTTCTTGCCCAGGTTCGGCGTTTTCAACAGCTCTACTTCGGTGCGCTGAATCAGGTCACCGATGTAGTAGATGTTTTCTGCCTTGAGGCAGTTGGCCGAACGAACGGTCAGTTCCAGGTCATCAACCGGACGAAGCAGGATCGGATCGATCTCGTCTTCCTGTTCGATAACAACGGGCTCGCTGTCGCCTTTGAGGTCGACGAATGCAGCCAACTGCTGTTGCAGGATGGTTGCAGCACGACGGATAGCCTCTTCAGGATCCAGGGTACCGTTGGTTTCGAGGTCGATAACCAACTTGTCCAGGTTAGTACGCTGCTCGACGCGAGCGTTTTCCACCACGTACGACACGCGACGCACCGGGCTGAAGGTAGAGTCGAGCTGCAAGCGACCAATGCTGCGGCTCTCGTCTTCATCACTCTGGCGCGAATCAGCTGGCTCATAGCCGCGACCACGAGCTACTACGAGCTTCATGTTCAGCGCGCCATTGGAGGCCAGGTTGGCGATAACGTGGTCGCCGTTGACGATTTCAACATCATGATCCAGCTGAATATCGGCAGCGGTTACGACGCCAGAGCCCTTCTTCGCCAGAGTCAGTGTAACTTCGTCTCGACCGTGCAGCTTGATTGCCAGACCTTTAAGGTTGAGCAGGATTTCAATTACGTCTTCCTGAACACCTTCGATGGCGCTGTACTCATGGAGTACACCGTCAATCTCGGCCTCGACTACTGCACAGCCAGGCATGGAGGACAACAGGATGCGGCGCAGCGCGTTGCCCAGGGTATGGCCGAAACCACGCTCGAGAGGCTCGAGAGTGATCTTGGCGCGGGTCGGACTGACCACCTGCACATCGATATGGCGGGGGGTCAGGAACTCATTTACCGAAATCTGCATGGATGCACCTATTTTCTAGCCCTTACTTGGAGTAGAGCTCGACAATCAGGCTTTCGTTGATGTCAGCGGAGAGATCACCACGAGCCGGGACGCTTTTGAACACGCCAGACTTTTTCTCGGTGTCTACATCTACCCACTCAACACGGCCACGCTGAGCACACAGCTCAAGAGCCTGAACGATGCGCAGCTGATTCTTCGACTTCTCGCGTACTGCAACCACGTCACCAGCTTTAACCTGGTAGGACGGTACGTTTACAGTTTTGCCGTTTACGCTGATCGCTTTGTGCGAAACCAGCTGACGGGATTCAGCGCGGGTAGCGCCGTAGCCCATACGGTAAACAACGTTATCCAGACGGCATTCGAGCAGTTGCAGCAGGTTCTCACCAGTAGCGCCTTTCTTGCCGGCAGCTTCTTTGTAATAACCGCTGAATTGACGTTCGAGTACGCCGTAGATACGACGAACTTTTTGCTTCTCACGCAGCTGGGTGCCGTAGTCGGACTGACGGCCACGGCGCTGGCCGTGAATACCTGGGGCTGCTTCGAGGTTGCACTTCGATTCCAGGGCGCGAACGCCGCTTTTCAGGAAAAGATCTGTGCCTTCACGACGAGACAGTTTGCACTTGGGACCAATGTAACGAGCCATTTCTCACTGTCTCCTGATTACACGCGACGCTTCTTCGAAGGACGGCACCCGTTATGCGGGATGGGCGTCACATCGGTGATGCTGGCGATCTTGTAACCGCAACCGTTAAGAGCACGGACTGCGGACTCACGACCCGGACCTGGGCCCTTGACGTTGACGTCGAGGTTCTTCAGGCCGTATTCCAGCGCAGCTTGACCAGCACGCTCAGCAGCCACCTGGGCAGCGAACGGGGTGGACTTGCGAGAACCGCGGAAACCCGAACCACCGGAGGTAGCCCAAGACAGGGCGTTACCTTGACGGTCGGTGATGGTCACGATGGTGTTGTTGAAAGAAGCGTGGATGTGGGCGATGCCATCAACCACCGTCTTTTTGACTTTCTTACGAGTACGAGCAGCAGGTTTTGCCATGACTAAATTCCTGTCGATTCGCGAACGCGATTACTTGCGGATCGGCTTACGCGGACCCTTACGGGTGCGGGCGTTGGTCTTGGTACGCTGACCGCGAACCGGGAGACCGCGACGATGACGCAGGCCGCGGTAGCAGCCCAGATCCATCAAGCGCTTGATTTTCATGTTCACTTCACGGCGCAGATCACCTTCGGTGTTTACCTTGGCGACTTCACCACGCAGCTGCTCGATCTGCTCGTCAGAGAGATCCTTGATCTTCGCTGCCGGATTTACACCGGTAGCTGCACAGATTTTCTGTGCGGTGGTGCGACCAACACCAAAGATGTAGGTCAACGAGATAACAGTGTGCTTGTTATCCGGAATGTTAACGCCTGCAATACGGGCCATTCAGTGGAACTCCAATTGACAGCTACCTACGCCCCGGAAGCCAAGAAATGGGGCGCGAGATATTATCGCTGTAGAAACAAATAATCAACCCGGCAGCGCACTAGCTGCCGGGCTTATAGCTTCGATCACATTCAGCCTTGGCGCTGTTTGTGACGCGGTTCCGCGCTGCAAATCACTCGCACTACACCTTCACGGCGAATAATTTTGCAGTTACGGCACAGCTTTTTCACCGATGCACGAACTTTCATCACCAACTCCTCGAACCTTATGGACACTTCAGCGGAGCATGCCGCTGCCGTAGCCCTTCAGGTTGGCTTTCTTCATCAGGGATTCGTACTGGTGCGAAACGAGGTGCGATTGTACTTGCGACATGAAGTCCATCACAACCACTACCACGATCAGCAACGAGGTCCCGCCAAGGTAGAACGGTACGTTGGCCGCCACCACCAGGAACTGGGGCAACAAGCATACGGCCGTCATGTACAGAGCACCGAACATGGTCAAGCGAGTCAGAACGCCATCGATATAGCGCGCGGACTGCTCACCGGGACGGATACCCGGAATAAAGGCACCGGACTTCTTCAGGTTTTCCGCTACGTCTTTCGGGTTGAACATCAGCGCTGTGTAGAAGAAGCAGAAGAAAATAATCCCTGCACTAAACAGCAAAATGTTCAACGGCTGACCAGGAGCGATAGCCTGCGAAATATCCTGCAGCCAGCCCATACCTTCGGACTGACCAAACCAGGCACCCAGCGAGGCCGGGAATAACAGAAGGCTGCTGGCGAAAATGGCCGGGATTACGCCCGCCATGTTCACCTTCAACGGCAGGTGGCTGGTCTGCGCAGCAAAGACCTTGCGGCCCTGCTGACGCTTGGCGTAGTGCACCGCAATGCGACGCTGACCACGCTCAATGAACACCACAAAACCGATAATCGCTACTGCCAGCAAACCGATGGCGATGAGAGCGAAGATATTGATATCGCCCTGCCGAGCAGACTCGAAAGACTGCCCGATCGCCGACGGCAGACCGGCTACGATGCCCGCAAAAATCAGCATCGAAATACCGTTGCCAACACCGCGCTCGGTGATCTGCTCGCCTAACCACATCATGAACATCGCACCCGCCACGAAAGTGGTGACTGCAACGAAGTGGAAGCCGAAATCGACCGAGAACGCTACGCCCTGACTCGCCAGGCCAACGGACATGCCGATAGCTTGAACGAACGCCAGAACCAAGGTGCCGTAGCGGGTGTATTGACTGATCTTGCGACGACCAGCCTCACCTTCCTTCTTCAACTGCTCCAGCTGCGGGCTGACGGCGGTCATCAACTGCATGATGATCGATGCCGAAATGTACGGCATGATCCCCAGTGCAAAGATGCTCATCCGCTCCAGCGCGCCGCCGGAAAACATGTTGAACAAGCTAAGAATGGTCCCCTCATTCTGTCGGAACAGATCAGCTAGCCGATCCGGGTTAATGCCTGGAACTGGGATGTGCGCACCGATTCGATAGACGATGATCGCCATGAACAGAAAGCGCAGACGAGCCCAGAGCTCGGACAACCCGCCACCAGCCAGCGCAGAGAGAGCACCTTGCTTAGCCATTTATTCCTCGAACTTACCGCCAGCTGCTTCGATAGCCGCGCGCGCACCTTTGGTGGCGGCGATACCTTTAAGGGTGACCGCGCGAGTAATCTCACCGGACAGCATGACTTTCACACGCTGTACGTTTTGATTAATCAGGTTGGCATCCTTCAGCGCCTGCAGAGTAACTACGTCGCCTTCGATCTTGTTCAGCTCGGAAGTACGCACTTCTGCGCGATCCATAGCTTTCAAAGACACGAAACCGAACTTAGGAAGACGACGGTGCAGAGGCTGCTGGCCGCCTTCGAAACCCGGAGCAATAGTGCCACCGGAGCGGGAGGTTTGACCTTTGTGGCCGCGGCCACCGGTCTTGCCCAAACCACTACCGATACCACGGCCCGGACGATGCTTCTCACGACGGGAACCCGGCGCTGGACTCAGATCATTCAGGTACATGGATCAACCCTCCACACGGAGAAGGTAATAAGCCTTGTTGATCATGCCGCGGTTTTCCGGAGTATCCAGAACTTCGACGGTATGATTGATGCGACGCAGGCCGAGACCCTTGACGCAGGCTTTATGATTGGCCAGACGGCCATTGGTGCTCTTGATCAGAGTCACTTTGACAGTGTTAGCCATGGTTAGAGAATCTCCTCGACACTCTTGCCACGCTTGGCTGCAACCGAATCCGGAGACTGCATAGCCTTCAGACCTTTGAAAGTGGCATGAACCACGTTCACAGGGTTGGTAGAGCCGTAGCACTTGGCCAGAACGTTCTGAACACCAGCGACTTCCAGGACGGCACGCATGGCGCCACCAGCGATGATGCCGGTACCTTCGGAAGCAGGCTGCATGTACACCTTCGAAGCGCCGTGGGCGGACTTCATAGCGTACTGCAGAGTGGTGCCGTTCAGATCAACTTGGATCATGTTGCGACGAGCAGCTTCCATAGCCTTCTGGATAGCAGCCGGCACTTCACGAGACTTGCCGCGGCCGAAACCTACACGGCCCTTACCATCACCCACCACGGTCAACGCGGTGAAAGTGAAGATACGGCCGCCTTTGACGGTCTTGGCAACGCGGTTCACTTGAACCAGCTTCTCGATATAGCCTTCGTCGCGCTTTTGGTCGTTATTTGCCATAACTTAGAACTCCAGCCCGCCTTCACGAGCAGCATCAGCCAGCGCCTTGACGCGGCCGTGGTACTTGAAGCCAGAACGGTCGAATGCAACCTGAGTCACACCAGCGGCTTTCGCACGCTCGGCAACCAGCTCACCAACTTTCTTGGCCGCGTCGACGTTGCCAGTGGCGTTGTCACGCAGTGCTTTGTCCAAGGTAGAGGCGCTGGCCAGAACCTTGCTGCCGTCGGCCGAGATGACCTGGGCATAGATGTGCTGCGAAGAGCGATACACGCAGAGACGCACGGCTTCGAGCTCGTGCATTTTCAGGCGTGCTTTGCGAGCGCGACGCAGACGAGTAACTTTTTTGTCGGTCATTTCCTAGCCCCTTACTTCTTCTTGGCTTCTTTACGGCGGACGACTTCGTCAGCGTAACGAACACCTTTGCCCTTGTAAGGTTCAGGACGGCGGAAGTCACGAATCTCCGCGGCAACCTGACCAACCAGCTGCTTGTCGACACCCTTGATAAGGATCTCGGTCTGGTTCGGGGTTTCGGCCACAACGCCTTCCGGCAGCTGATAGTCGATAGGGTGAGAGAAGCCCAACGCCAGATTGAGTACCTGGCCCTTGGCCTGTGCCTTGTAACCAACACCGATCAGCTGGAGCTTGCGCTCGAAGCCTTGGCTTACGCCGATGACCATGTTGTTAACCAGTGCACGGGTAGTACCAGCCATCGCACGAGTCTGCTGGTCGCCATTGCGAGCAGCGAAACGCAGCTCACCGGATTCCTGCAGAACTTCAACGGACGAGTGAACGTTCAGTTCCAGAGCGCCCTTGGCACCCTTCACCGAAAGCTGCTGACCGGCGAGTTTGATCTCTACACCAGCAGGCAGCTTGACGGGGTTCTTAGCAACGCGAGACATGCTTATCCCCCCCTTAGAACACAGTGCAAAGCACTTCGCCGCCGACACCGGCAGCGCGCGCAGCGCGGTCCGTCATCACACCTTTGTTGGTGGAGACGATGGAAACACCGAGACCGCCGCGAACTTTCGGCAGATCATCGACGGATTTGTACTGGCGAAGGCCTGGACGGCTGACGCGCTTGACTTCTTCGATGACCGGACGGCCTTCGAAGTACTTCAGCTCGATGGACAGCTGCGGCTTTGCTTCGCCGCTAATCTGATAATCCGCAACATAGCCTTCGTCTTTGAGAACTTTGGCTACAGCCACCTTCAGGGTAGAAGAAGGCATGCTTACGACGGACTTTTCAGCCATCTGGGCATTACGGATACGAGTTAGCATGTCCGCTAACGGGTCCTGCATACTCATGGGCTAGACGCTCCTGATACAAAAAGAATTAGCCTCTCGGCTAAGAATCACCAGAACTCACGGAAATCCGGGCTCAGGCGAGCCGGGCATTCTAGAGACTGATCAAAAATGAATCAAGCCCCAAAAGGGGCTTGATTCATATTGCTTGTCTGCCGAAGCGAACTCCGGCAGTTGCCGCAGCGGTTTACCAGCTGGCTTTAACCAGACCTGGTACGTCGCCACGCATGGCTGCTTCACGCAGCTTGATGCGCGACAGACCGAACTTGCGGAAGACACCGTGCGGGCGGCCGGTAATACGGCAGCGGTTGCGCAGGCGCGAGGCGCTGGCATCACGGGGTTGCTTCTGCAGGGCGACCTGGGCTTCCCAGCGCGCTTCCGGAGAGGTTTCCGGATTGACGATGGTAGCTTTCAGCTCAGCACGCTTCTTGGCGTACTTGGCAACCGTGCGCTGACGCTTCAGCTCGCGGTTTTTCATGCTCGTCTTGGCCATGTCCTACTCCAATCAGTTACGGAACGGGAATTTGAAAGCACGCAGCAGCGCGCGACCTTCGTCATCCGAACGGGCAGTAGTAGTCAGAGTAATGTCCAGACCACGCAGCGCATCGATCTTGTCGTAATCGATTTCCGGGAAGATGATCTGCTCTTTCACGCCCATGCTGTAGTTACCACGACCATCAAAGGACTTGGCATTCAGGCCGCGGAAGTCACGCACGCGCGGCAGGGAGATGGACAACAGACGATCCAGGAACTCGTACATACGCTCGCGACGCAGAGTGACCTTGACGCCGATCGGCCAACCTTCACGAACCTTGAAACCAGCGATCGATTTGCGGGCATAAGTCACGACGACTTTTTGACCGGTGATCTTCTCGAGGTCGGCAACTGCGTTTTCGATGATTTTCTTGTCACCGATCGCTTCGCCCAGGCCCATGTTCAGGGTGATCTTGGTGATGCGCGGAACTTCCATCACGTTACCCAGCTTCAGTTCATCCTTCAGCTTGGGGGCGATTTCCTTCCGGTAAATCTCTTTTAGTCGTGCCATGGTGTTTTACCTATGATTCTCAAGCGCCAACCGGCTTCTGGGTGGACTTGAAGACACGAATTTTCTTGCCGTCTTCGACTTTGAAACCAACGCGGTCAGCCTTGTTGGTTTCGCCGTTGAAAATGGCAACGTTGGAAGCGTGCAGTGGCGCTTCTTTCTCGACGATACCGCCTTGAACGCCCGACATCGGGTTCGGCTTGGTATGACGCTTCACCAGGTTGATACCACCAACGACCAGACGGTCGTCAGCGAGAACCTTGAGCACCTTACCGCGCTTACCTTTGTCTTTACCGGCGATCACGATGATCTCGTCGTCACGACGAATCTTTTGCATGTCGGATCTCCTTAAAGCACTTCAGGGGCGAGCGAGACGATCTTCATGAACTTCTCAGTACGAAGTTCACGGGTCACTGGCCCGAAGATACGGGTACCGATCGGCTCTTGCTTGTTGTTCAGCAGAACAGCAGCGTTGCCGTCGAAGCGGATGATCGAACCGTCGGCACGGCGAACGCCGTGACGGGTACGAACGACCACTGCGGTCATGACCTGACCTTTCTTCACTTTGCCGCGCGGAATTGCTTCCTTGACGGTGACCTTGATGATGTCGCCGATGCCAGCGTAGCGGCGATGCGAGCCACCCAGCACCTTGATGCACATGACGCGGCGTGCACCACTGTTGTCGGCCACATCGAGCATGGATTGAGTCTGAATCATATAATTTCTCCGACCCTTAGCCCTTAGACTTCCACTGCGCGTTCGAGAACTTCAACCAGTGCCCAAGACTTGGTCTTGGCCAGCGGACGCGTTTCGGTAATCGAAACTTTGTCGCCGATCTTGCACTGATTGGTTTCGTCGTGCGCGTGCAGCTTGGTCGAACGCTTGACATATTTACCGTAGATCGGGTGCTTAACGCGACGCTCGATCAGTACGGTGATGGTCTTGTCCATCTTGTCGCTGACAACACGGCCGGTCAGCGTACGGACTGTTTTTTCGGCTTCAGCCATGATCACTTACCTGCCTGCTGGTTGAGCACAGTTTTCACACGAGCGATGTCGCGCTTAACTTGCGAGAGCAGGTGAGACTGCCCCAACTGGCCAGTTGCTTTCTGCATACGCAGATTGAACTGGTCGCGCAGCAGGCCGAGCAGTTGCTCGTTCAGCTGCTGTGCTGATTTTTCACGAAGTTCATTCGCTTTCATCACATCACCGTCCGCTTAACAAAAGTGGTGGCGAGCGGC
This sequence comes from Phytopseudomonas seleniipraecipitans, assembly GCF_900102335.1. Taxonomy (GTDB): domain Bacteria; phylum Pseudomonadota; class Gammaproteobacteria; order Pseudomonadales; family Pseudomonadaceae; genus Aquipseudomonas; species Aquipseudomonas seleniipraecipitans. The sequence continues at coordinate 9,550 of NZ_FNBM01000010.1, read as the reverse complement.
AGCTTTGCAGCAGCCAGGGCGAAAGCCTCACGCGCCAACTCTTCGGAAACGCCTTCGATCTCATACAGGACTTTGCCTGGCTGGATCTGGGCTACCCAATACTCAACGCTACCCTTCCCTTTACCCATCCGCACTTCGAGAGGCTTCTTGGTAACAGGCTTGTCCGGGAACACGCGAATCCAGATTTTCCCGCCACGTTTTACGTGACGAGTCAGAGCACGACGAGCGGACTCGATCTGGCGGGCGGTGAGACGACCGCGGGCGACAGACTTCAGCGCGAATTCGCCGAAGCTGACTTTGCTACCGCGCTGAGCCAGACCACGATTGTGGCCGGTCATCTGCTTGCGGAACTTCGTACGCTTTGGTTGCAACATTTGGCGTACCCCTTACTTAGCAGCTTTTTTACGAGGCGCAGGTGCTTGCGGTTTCAGTTCTTCTTTGAGGCCACCGATGACCTCACCTTTGAAGATCCAAACCTTGACACCGATCACACCATAAGTGGTGTGCGCTTCGTACGTGGCATAGTCGATATCGGCACGCAGGGTGTGCAACGGCACACGACCTTCGCGATACCATTCGGTACGTGCGATTTCAGCACCACCGAGACGACCGCTCACTTGGATTTTGATGCCCTTGGCACCAATACGCATGGCGTTCTGTACAGCGCGCTTCATAGCGCGACGGAACATCACACGACGCTCCAGCTGCTGAGCTACGCTCTGCGCAACCAGCATACCGTCGAGCTCCGGCTTGCGGATCTCTTCGATATTGATGTGCACAGGCACACCCATTTGCTTGGTCAGGTCCTGACGCAGCTTCTCAACATCTTCACCTTTCTTCCCGATAACGATACCTGGACGAGCGGTGTGGATGGTGATGCGTGCGGTTTGGGCCGGGCGAGCAATGTCGACACGGCTTACGGACGCGCTTTTTAGTTTGTCGAGGAGATACTCACGCACCTTCAGATCAGCGAACAGATAGTCCGCATAAGTCCGGCCGTCTGCGTACCAGACGGAGGTGTGTTCCTTGACGATTCCCAGGCGAATGCCAGTGGGATGTACTTTCTGACCCATCTGATCGACTCCGTTACTTGTCGGCAACCTTGACAGTGATATGGCAAGACCGCTTGACGATGCGATCAGCGCGGCCTTTGGCACGCGGCATGATGCGCTTAAGCGAACGCCCCTCGTTGACGAAAACGGTGCTGACCTTCAGGTCATCAACGTCTGCGCCTTCGTTGTGCTCGGCGTTGGCTACAGCCGACTCCAGCACTTTCTTGATGATTTCCGCGGCTTTCTTACTGCTAAAAGCCAACAGGTTGAGCGCTTCGCCCACCTTCTTCCCGCGGATCTGGTCGGCGACCAAGCGGGCTTTCTGGGCGGAGATGCGAGCGCCCGACAACTTAGCGGCTACTTCCATTTCCTAACCCCTTAACGCTTGGCTTTCTTGTCAGCCACGTGCCCACGATAGGTACGGGTGCCGGCAAATTCGCCCAGTTTGTGGCCGACCATGTCTTCGTTCACCAGAACGGGGACGTGTTGACGACCGTTATGCACGGCGATGGTCAGACCGACCATCTGCGGCAGAATCATCGAACGGCGCGACCAGGTTTTCACCGGCTTGCGATCGTTCTTTTCTGCTGCCACTTCGACCTTCTTCAGTAGGTGAAGATCGATAAAAGGACCTTTTTTCAGAGAACGTGGCACTGTCGTATCCCTCTAGTTACTTGCGACGACGGACGATCATGTTGTCGGTGCGTTTGTTACCACGAGTCTTCGCGCCCTTAGTCGGGAAGCCCCATGGAGACACCGGATGACGACCACCAGAGGTACGACCTTCACCACCACCGTGTGGGTGGTCGACCGGGTTCATGGCAACACCACGAACGGTCGGGCGAACGCCACGCCAGCGTTTGGCACCAGCTTTACCCAGCGAACGCAGGCTGTGCTCGGAGTTCGAGACTTCACCCAGGGTCGCGCGGCATTCGGCCAGCACTTTACGCATTTCACCGCTGCGCAGACGCAGGGTGACGTAGACGCCTTCACGAGCGATCAGCTGAGCCGAGGCACCAGCGGAACGAGCGATTTGAGCACCCTTGCCCGGCTTCAGCTCGATACCGTGAACGGTCGAACCTACCGGAATGTTACGCAGCGGCAGGCTGTTGCCGGCCTTGATCGGCGCCATCGAACCTGCGACCAGCTGATCGCCGGCGCTCACACCTTTCGGCGCAATAATGTAACGACGCTCACCATCTGCATACATCAGCAGAGCGATGTGCGCAGTACGGTTAGGGTCATATTCCACACGCTCGACAGTGGCAGGAATGCCATCTTTGTCGTTGCGACGGAAATCGACCAGACGATAATGCTGCTTGTGACCACCACCGATATGACGGGTAGTGATACGGCCGTTGTTGTTACGACCGCCAGTCTTCGACTTCTTCTCGAGCAGTGGAGCATGAGGAGCGCCTTTGTGCAGCTCCTTATTGACCACCTTGACCACAAAACGGCGGCCCGCGGAAGTCGGTTTGCATTTAACGATTGCCATGATGCACCCCTTCCTTACTCAGCACTGCTGGTGGCGAAATCGAGATCCTGGCCTGGCTGAAGGGAGATGATCGCCTTCTTCCAGTCGTTACGCTTGCCCAGACCGCGAGCGGTGCGCTTGCTCTTACCGAGTACATTCACGGTATTAACAGCAGCAACATTCACGTTGAACAGGCTTTCGACGGCCTTCTTGATTTCCAGCTTGGTTGCGTCAGTTGCAACCTTGAAAACGAACTGGCTTTTCTTGTCAGCCAGAACCGTGGCCTTCTCGGAGACGTGCGGGCCAAGCAGCACTTTAAATACGCGTTCCTGGTTCATCCCAGCAGCTCCTCGAATTTCTTCACGGCAGAAACGGTGACCAGCACCTTTTCATACGCGATCAGACTGACCGGATCGGAACCCTGTACGTCACGAACATCGACGTGCGGCAGGTTGCGAGCAGCCAGGTACAGATTTTGATCGACAGCGTCAGACACGATCAGAACGTCGGTCAGACCCATGTCATTCAGCTTGCCCAGCAGTTCTTTGGTTTTCGGAGCTTCGACAGCGAAGTCTTCAACCACTACCAGACGGTCAGTACGGACCAGCTCAGCAAGAATCGAACGGATCGCAGCGCGATACATCTTCTTGTTCAGCTTCTGATCATGATTTTGCGGACGAGCTGCGAAAGTCACACCACCGCCACGCCAGATCGGACCACGAGTGGTACCAGCACGTGCGCGGCCAGTACCCTTCTGACGCCACGGGCGCTTACCGCCACCGGATACGTCGGAACGAGTCTTCTGCTGCTTGCTGCCTTGACGGCCGCCGGCCATGTAGGCCACAACTGCTTGGTGAACCAGGGTCTCGTTGTAGTCACCACCGAAAGTCGCATCGGACACTTCGATAGCTTGAGCGCCATTTACATTTAATTGCATGTCAGCTTCCCCTTAACCGCGAGCCTTGGCCGCTGGACGCACAACCAAGTTGCCGCCAGTAGCGCCAGGAACAGCGCCCTTGACCAGCAGCAGGTTGCGTTCAGCATCGACGCGCACTACTTCCAGGGACTGCACAGTCACGCGCTCAGCACCCATGTGACCGGACATTTTCTTGCCCTTGAAGACACGACCCGGCGTCTGGCACTGGCCAATCGAACCCGGAACGCGGTGGGACACGGAGTTACCGTGCGTGTTGTCTTGGCCGCGGAAGTTCCAACGCTTGATGGTACCGGCAAAGCCTTTACCTTTGGACTGACCGGTCACGTCGACCAGTTGACCAGCTTGGAAGATTTCAGCGTTGATCAGATCGCCAGCCTGGTAGTCGCCTTCTTCAAGACGGAATTCCAGAACAGTACGACCTGCCGCGACGTTCGCCTTAGCGAAGTGACCGGCCTGAGCCTTGCTGACACGAGAAACGCGGCGCTCGCCGACAGTGACTTGCACTGCGCGATAGCCATCGGACTCTTCAGTTTTAAACTGGGTGACGCGATTCGGCTCGATCTCAATGACCGTAACCGGAATGGAGACACCTTCTTCGGTGAAAATACGGGTCATACCCGCCTTTCGACCGACTACACCAATAGTCATGTTGTAACCTCATGAGTGTACGGGGCTTTCACCCGCTATGGCCGCCCATTTCAGAGCGTTACACGACTAAAACCAACCGGTTTTAGCCGAGGCTGATCTGCACTTCCACGCCAGCCGCAAGATCAAGCTTCATAAGAGCATCAACGGTTTTATCCGTTGGCTGGACGATGTCCAGTACGCGCTTATGAGTGCGGATTTCGAACTGATCGCGCGCGTCTTTGTTGACGTGTGGCGAAGTCAGAACAGTAAACCGCTCTTTGCGAGTTGGCAGAGGAATCGGACCACGCACCTGAGCACCAGTACGTTTCGCGGTTTCCACGATTTCCTGGGTTGATTGATCGATCAGGCGATGGTCAAAAGCCTTCAACCGTATACGGATTTGTTGGTTTTGCATTTTGACCTCAGATTCCAAGCTGCGAGTCCCAGTTAACAAGCGCATTACGCCCGTTAAAAGGAGGCGTGATTCTATAGACGACCCCAGACAGTGTCAACCCGGTCAGAAAATAACCAACAAAGATAGCGCCCATAAAAAAGCCCCCGCTTTCGCGGGGGCTTTTCTTAAATCAGACCAGACGATTACTCGACGATCTTGGCAACCACGCCAGCACCAACGGTACGACCACCTTCGCGAATTGCGAAGCGCAGGCCGTCTTCCATGGCGATCGGCTTGATCAGGGTGACAACCATTTTGATGTTGTCGCCCGGCATTACCATTTCAACGCCTTCCGGCAGTTCGCACGAACCGGTTACGTCGGTAGTACGGAAGTAGAACTGTGGACGGTAGCCTTTGAAGAACGGGGTGTGACGACCACCTTCTTCTTTGGACAGAACGTACACTTCAGCTTCGAACTTGGTGTGCGGCTTGATGGTGCCTGGCTTGGCCAGAACCTGACCACGCTCTACGTCGTCACGCTTGGTGCCGCGCAGCAGTACACCGCAGTTCTCGCCAGCACGACCTTCGTCGAGCAGTTTGCGGAACATCTCGACACCGGTACAGGTGGTCTTGGTGGTATCACGCAGACCAACGATCTCGATTTCTTCCTGGATCTTGACGATACCGCGCTCTACACGACCGGTCACAACAGTACCGCGGCCGGAGATCGAGAATACGTCTTCGATCGGCATCAGGAACGGACGGTCGATCGCACGAACTGGCTCTGGGATGTAGCTGTCCAGAGTCTCTACCAGGGTTTTCACCGCAGTAGTACCCATGCCGTTGTCGTCCTGGCCGTTCAGGGCCATCAGAGCAGAACCGATGATGATCGGCGTGTCGTCGCCTGGGAAATCGTAAGTGCTGAGCAGGTCACGCACCTCCATTTCCACCAGCTCCAGCAGCTCGGCGTCGTCAACCATGTCAGCCTTGTTCAGGAAGACAACGATGAACGGAACACCTACCTGACGAGACAGCAGGATGTGCTCGCGAGTCTGAGGCATCGGGCCGTCAGCAGCCGAGCAAACCAGGATAGCACCGTCCATCTGCGCAGCACCGGTGATCATGTTCTTCACATAGTCAGCGTGACCTGGGCAGTCAACGTGCGCGTAGTGACGTACGGCAGAGTCGTACTCAACGTGCGCAGTATTGATGGTGATACCACGAGCCTTCTCTTCCGGCGCGCTATCGATCTTGTCGAAGTCGACCTTGGCCGAACCGAATACTTCGGAGCAAACACGGGTCAGAGCAGCGGTCAGAGTGGTTTTACCGTGGTCAACGTGACCGATGGTGCCAACGTTGACGTGCGGTTTGTTACGTTCAAATTTTTCTTTAGCCATTTTGACCGTCTCCGAACGAAGAATTCAGCGAGTGATACCGCCATTAAAACAAAGGCAGATACTTGCATATCTGCCTTTATTAAATGGAGCTCATGAGCGGATTCGAACCGCTGACCTCACCCTTACCAAGGGTGTGCTCTACCAACTGAGCTACATGAGCCAAACGCATTGCACGAACAAAAGCTGGAGCGGGCAGCGGGAATCGAACCCGCATCATCAGCTTGGAAGGCTGAGGTTCTACCACTGAACTATGCCCGCGGAGCATTCAGCTCACGCTTAAATCTGGTGGAGGGAGAAGGATTCGAACCTTCGAAGTCGATGACGTCAGATTTACAGTCTGATCCCTTTGGCCGCTCGGGAATCCCTCCATAAGGAGGCGGCATTCTCAATATCTGCCACCCTACTGTCAAGCACTTTCTCATTTAAAAACCTGAGCTTAGCAACACTGACAGCAACTTCGCATACACACCGGTTAGGCGTCCACCCTGCGAAGCGGGCGCCATTCTATGCATTCTATCCGGGGCTTGCAACCCCTTCGCACGGCATTAATTGATGTTGTAAACCTTTGAAGTCCAAAGACAAACGCTCCAGCAACGAATCATCGACCAAACGCCGACTTTGCGGCGCTATCCGCACCCAATGACTGCGGTTAGCTCGCGCCAAGTCACGCAGCAACGGCTCGTAGCCAGCCCTGCGCAACCGGGATATCACGCTATCCGCCGAATCGCGACGCGGAAAGATTCCCAGAGAAATACCGTTAGCCAAATCGCCCTGGCTGATGATGTAGCTGTCGATCTTGCGAGCTTGAAGCTCGCGAAGCTGCCTCAGCGACGCCTGGCGCGACGCAAGCGGAGGCAGGTAGACCCAGTAATCCACCGCACCCGCCGCCTCGACAACCTGTGTTTGCGAACTGATATCCAGGCTAAGCAAGCGCTGCTCGACCTGCTCTGCCTCGGCAATCTCCTCAAAGCTGCCCAGGAACAAACATACCGCCTCCTCAGGTTGAGGCTCCTTCATCACTGAAGCACGGCGCTGCTGCGGCTCGGACTCGCTGAGCAGTTGAATGTCGCGCCGACTTTCTTGGTAGAGCGATAGCGGCGCAATTTCCCTGACATGCATCGGCGCTTGTTGCTGGTGCCAGACGTAGTAGAAGGCGTTGAGCACAATCAACAGCATAAAGATCCAGCGCATACCTATTCCTCCGTCAGCGGACAGGCGATCGCCAGGCCAACAAAAACCAGATCAGGAACGATGCGAGCAGCAGGCACCCACTCTGCCGCCAGCGCGGCATCACCACCAGTAAGGAACACCAGCACGTCGTCACCACACTGCTGTCGAGCCAAATCCAGCTGGGTACTAACAAAGCCACGCAGCATCAGTAGACAGCCGCGCTCCACTGCCTCAGCGGTAGAGCGACCCGGCACCAGACTTTGTTGCGCCTGCTCGGCGACCGCATCGTCATAGCGTATACGCCGGGTATGCGTACGCAGCTGGCTGCGCATCAGCGGCATACCCGGGCAAATGAAACCACCGAGATGGGCGCCGGCAGCATCAATAAAGTCGGAGGTGATGGCAGTGCCCAGATCGAGCACCAGACAAGCACGACCTACCAGGCTGTAAGCACCGACAACTGCAAGCCAGCGATCAAGTCCTAATCGCTGATAATCATCGTAGCCATTGCTAACCCCAGCCAATGCGCGGGCAGGTGCCGCAATCATGCAGTCGATGGCAAAACGCGTTTTCAACGCGTCCGTTAAAAGCTTTGTCTCATCTTCACTACGTACACTGACGAGACGGCAGGTAAACAGTTCGCCAGGGAAACGCGCAGCCAGATCCTCAATAAGCTGCTCATTGCTGCTGGCCACACCACCAGCAATGGCTTGTTGCACCACCGCATGGCGCGGCATAAGACGCCACTTGATAAAACTATTGCCGCAATCAAGCTCGAGAATCATCACGCAACCTCAGACTGAGCTCACCGCCGCTGAACACATGCTCAACACCATCAACATCAAGACGCAGCGCGCCCGTGTCTTCCACACCCAATACCCGACCTTCGACCGACTGAACGCCCGCTGCAAGGGACACTGCACGCCCTTGCCACAAATGATTGGCTTCCCACTCACTACGGAGGGCCGCGAAACCATTGCGCCCATGTAAATCCAGATAGCGTTGCAGCTGTTGATTGAGCCGATCGACAAAGCGATTGCGGTCGACCTGCTCGCCCAACACCTGCCGAATAGATGTCCAGGGCTGGTCGATAACGTCGCCAGGTACATTGCGCATATTGATGTTGACTCCGACACCAATGACCACATGGCAGACGTCTGCCGGGTCGCCAGACAACTCCAGCAGTATCCCGGCAACCTTACGGCCGTTAACCAGGAGATCATTGGGCCATTTCAGGCCGACGTCGTTAACACCGGCATCTCGAATCGCATGCAGTAACGCAAGGCCGACGACCAGGCTCAGGCCTTCGATTTGACGCATGCCGCCCGTGATGCGCAGCACCAAGCTGTAATAGAGATTTTCACCGAAAGGACTGACCCAGCTGCGGCCACGCCGCCCGCGCCCTGCAGTCTGCTGCTCGGCAATAATAAGAAAAGGTGGCTTAGCTCCGGTCGCGAGCTGACGCAGGGATTCCGCATTAGTGGAATCCACCTGCTGCAGCAGTGTCACAGGCCATGCCCCAGCACCAGCCAGTAACTCGCTCGATAGCAGAGACAGTGGCGCCTCGAGGCGATAACCACGCCCCCGCACTTTGTGGATGGAGAGATCGAACTCAGCCTCCAGCGCTTGCAGCCGCTTCCAGATTGCCGCGCGGCTTACACCAATCGCCGCCCCCAGCTCTTCGCCCGAGTGGAACTGGCCATCTTGTAAAAGTCGCAATAAAGGCTTCATGCAGAACCCGCTGTGCAATAAGGAGCGCATGATAACGATGCGATACATCGCTGCCTACAGAACTCAAAGACGCAAGTGTCAGTGAAAGCGATGAACGCAAGGCGTACCATCATGCCAACGCCATCACCGGCGCTGTTTAACTGCTTCTATAACTCGCAGAGTCCGCGCCCCAGAGAACTCAAATCCTTGCCCCGGGTTACGCCTCCGGCTAACTCAGGCTATAAAACCTCCACGCTCGCGTAGGGTGGAAGACGCTCCACCCTTCTACTACAAGATCGCCACTGCCCCCACCTGCGCGTGCTGCGTAGCCTGGGTCGAGCGAAGCGACATCCGGGAAACCATCGAAGCCTACGCACCGCACTGAACAGCGCATTTACGAGGCTATTGCGTGCGCCCACGGCCCCGCCTTTCTTTTCCCTGGCTGCTGACCTGCTTTTTCGCCGCCACAAAGACGAAACCCCAGACCTCTGTCGAGATCTGGGGTTTCTAGTAGAAGCTTGACGATGACCTACTCTCACATGGGGAAACCCCACACTACCATCGGCGATGCATCGTTTCACTACTGAGTTCGGGATGGGATCAGGTGGTTCCAACGCTCTATGGTCGTCAAGCAATCCGGTTGGGGAGTCGGTTTTTAGGTCGCTTCCCCGAATTGGGTATGTGATATCAGTTGGTGTTGCGTGTTCTTTTTACAAATTTTCGGCATTACTGTCGACTTCTACCGTCTAACAGCCAAATTGTTTGGGTGTTATATGGTCAAGCCTCACG
>NZ_FNBM01000007.1 GCF_900102335.1 Phytopseudomonas seleniipraecipitans | reverse complement strand
CAGGTGAGGGCAGTGGCGATCTTGTGGTGGAAGGGTGGAGCGTCTTCCACCCTACGCGAGCGTGGAGGTTTTATAGCCTGGGTTAGCCGAAGGCGTAACCCGGGGCAGGGATTTGAGTTTGCAGCCGCTCGGTTACGCACGAAGAACGTACCGACGATAAGCGCAGCGATATCCAAGTAGCTACCGAGCTCAACAACAACGAAGCCCGCATATAGCGGGCTTCGTTGTTTGGTGTGTACTCTGCTAATGCAGTGAGTCCGGCAGTTGTCCTTTTTAGGCCCCCATCGCGAGGGGTTCTAGACGTACGCCGGCCGATGAAAACCCGCATAGAGATCGCTCTGCATAACAGGCTGTGTCAGTCGCCACGATACTCGCAGCCGCTGCTGCAGGTCTCGTGAATACGGATGCGCGACAGTTCGGGTAGTAATGGCTTGAGTTGCTGCCATACCCATTTGGCAAGCACCTCGCTGGTCGGGTTTTCCAGACCAGGGATGTCGTTGAGATAGTTGTGGTCCAGTTGTTCATAGATCGGCTTGAAGATGGCCTTTATCTCGGAAAAGTCGCGTATCCAGCCAGTATGTGGGTCGACGTCACCCTCGATATAGACCGCGATGCGGAACGAATGGCCATGCAGGCGTGCGCATTTGTGACCTTCCGGTACATGAGGGAGCCGGTGGGCGGCTTCGAAGATGAATTCTTTGAACAGTTCCAAGGCCAGCCTCTTTATCTACAGTGCGAACAGGCTGCGATTCTAACAGCCTGTTCGTGCCGTAGGGCGCTCACTGAGCCTGGACGGCGTTACGGTCATGGCGGTAGACGCTGATCGCTTCGTAAACTGCCTTGCGCAGTCGGTTGATGCCGCCGATGGGGCGATGTTCCGGTAGGGCATGCCAAGGGTTGAAGGACAGGTTGTCGCAAAACAGGTTTTGCTCTGCGCTATCGAAATCCTGGGCGTGCAGGCGGATGTCGGCAACGGTTTCGAACGGTGAAACTCGCTCGTCCCATTCCACGCTGGGGTCCTCGATCGGCATGTAGTAATCCGGGTTTTGCCGTTGCACCTGCAGGGCAAAGCAGGCCGGCATGCGATCCAGCGACAGCTGCTGGTACAGCGAGCTACGCAGAAAATTGGGCAGATCGGTGTTGGGCTTGGGAATGGCGTAGCTCGGGCAATTTTCCGGCGTGGGAGTGACCCTATACTTGATATTGTGTGGCCCCAACTTAAACGGTGCGATGGAGTTGTAGGTGGTTTCCACCGGGCTGTTGGGCGCTGGTGACAGCGTTTTCAGGGCAATCGCCAAGTGACGGATCTCCCAGCTGCGCGGGTCCCAGCTAGGGAAGAAGGCCAAAGCTTTCTTTCCGTCTGCCTGAGCGGCAAAGTTGCTCTGGTACTCGGCCACGTCACGCACGAAGAAGGCAGGGTGATTGAACATCACTAAATCCTGCTCCCTGGCGTGCCGGGGGTTGGCGAGCAGCTTGCCGCCTGGAACGTCGAGCAGCTTGATGGCCATGCCCCTGGCGTCACGAGCTCGGTCGAACTGCGGGTAGGCGTTTCCATTGGATAAGCGCATCCAGGCCTGCCAGCTTTTGCCAGGTTCGCTGAGAACACCATGACGCAGTGTTTCCTCGAGGTCTGCTCTTACGGTGACCTCGGCCTTCACGCAGCCGTGGGCCTTGGCGTGAGCGTCGCGTAACACACGAGTGTTATCGCGATGCTGTTCGACCACGCGGATCGCATCTTCGATGATACCCGCGGTATAGCCTGCCTCATCTGCGGGAATCTGCTCTTCGCTGGCGACCGGGCCTGAGAACTTCCAGCTGTAGTACGCTTCGGCGATGCCCCAGCCGGCGAGGCCAACCACCAGTAACACCAGTAAGGTTCTACCCAGGAACCGGCCGAGCCAAAGCCAAAAACGTTTAAACATCGTCGGAATCCTTGTGGTTAGCTGTCACGCTGCCCTGGCAGAGCTGGCCCGGGTTCCAGGGTTTTCCCGGCATGTCGCGCAATCGTTTTTCCAGTCGTGGATTACCGAGCACCTTGAGGTACTCGACCAATGCCCAGCGTTCTTCCGGCTGCAGGCCACGACCGATCACCCCGTTATTGCGGCAGCCATCGCGGAATTCATGACCGCGATTGCTGTTGCCTTTGATACGGGTATCGAAGAGGAAGCCGCCGGAAAACTTTTCACTGACGAAGCCAACGTGTTGGGGATCGAACTCGAAATTGCCCACCCAGAAGCGGGCTGGGCGCTCAGATATCGGCGACAGCAAATGAAAAAGTGACGGTACCGAGCCGTTGTGTAGAAATGGCGGCGTGGCCCAGATCGCATCCAGTGGCCGCGCTTTGTAGCCGCGGACCTCTTGAACGCCGATAGGCAGGCCATAGCCGTCCATGCGCCTGCGCTGTTCTGCAGTGATGCCGTTGTCGCGATAGGCACGCTCTTCGACGTATGCCGTAACGTAAGCCAGCGCCTCGGCGGTTGAAACAGCGCTGAAGTCGATCTTGTCGAGGCTGTTGCTGAACAGTTTGACGTCGAGTTTCGCCAGCTCGGCTTTTTTCCATCCCAGCTTGCTGATGTCGAAGCGATGGTCGGCAATGTTGTCAGCGGTGGTGGCGTCGGTACCGACGATCTCGGTCGGGATGATCCGCATGTGCCATTCGGGATCGCGCTCTGGGGCCACGCGCTGGGCGGGTGGGACTACCTTTGGCGAGTGACAATGGGCGCAGTTCTCGTTGAACAGAGCGCGTCCCTGGCTGGCCAAGCCAATATCCACCTTGCCGAAGACCTGTTCAGGCCACGCAGGCGGCCGCAGGCGCTTGAGCGTTTCCTCCAGTTCATAGAGATCGCTGATGCGAACACTGGAGGCATAACGTTGATCTTCCGGAACGGCCTGGCCGGTATCGTCGAGCAGGTGCAAGGTGGCGCCAACGCCAAGGGCTTCGCCAACGTTGCGCGCCATCGGCTGCATGGCTGAGCCGTTCCATTGCACCCAATCGAATTTCCAGATGTCCCACAGGTGCGGATAGCTGACCGGTGCATCGGCAACGCGATAGTTGGCGGCGTCGATGCTGTCACCAAAGGTGGTATTGGCGATGCGGCCGAACGCATCGGTACGGCCGAAACCTTCTTCGGTCGGGTAGAGCCCTCGATGCCAGTCGTTGTAGGCAGTGCTGAGCAACCGGTCGAGTACCGCCTTGAACTCGACGCGTAGCGTGTCGTAATCGCGCTCATAGTCTTCACTCAATACCTCATGGGCGAAGCGGCGGAATTTCAGTGGATTGTAATAGGTGAACGCCATGCTCATGCCGAGCGACTGGCCGAAGCTGCCGCCCTTGATAGTCGGTACGGTAGACGCCAGGGAGTGCAGCGCAGCGCCGCCGTCAATGCGCACGGCCTGCCCTTTGTAGCGCAATTCACCGGTGTGGCAGGCAGAGCAGGTGATGTCCAGGTACTGGACGCCGCTTTCGTCGTCCTGATGGCGGGCGAAACCTACCGGCAAGTTGCCCGGATTGAGCGGTGTGGCTTTCTGCCCCGGCTGGATGAGAAAACCGAAGCGTGCCAGGTACTCGGGTGCGGCGAACTTGCTCTTGCCGAACGGCTGTTCCAGTGCCGGGAACCAGGCGTATTGCAGGCCCTTAACACGCGTGCCTTGGGGCGTGTAGTAATAAAACTGACGGTCTCGGTCGCTCCATTGCCCCAGGTAATGGAGCTTTTCAGCCGGTTTGTAGGCGGGCAGGCTAGGGTAAGCAATGAAGTAGACGACGGTGAGGAGGGCGATCAGCAAAAGTAGCAGAATGATCTTCACGGTGCGGCGAATAAAGCGCATCGGGTACGTCCTTGTTGCGGTCTTCTAGTCGTGCTCCTTTATGCCCATACCTGTGAATAATGGCAAGATGCCACGCCTGCATGCCGCGAGGTTTGTGTGGTTTTTCACTGTTTAGTTTGTCAGCCAGGCTTCAACTCGTTGCATGACTGCTTGCTGACGTTCGCTCCAGGTTCCGGCGACTTCCAGTACCGGCTGCTCATTGCTCTCGAGCCAGTCGGCACAAGCCTGATGAAACGCTACTCGCTGAGCCAGATCTGGCTGGCAGCGCTGACCATCGCTGACCCACTCGACGCCGCGAGGGTCGAGCAACAGGTGCAAATGATATTCCCGCTCGAGCAACGCGGGTTCCATCCAGCCGGGGCAGTCGCCGAAAAGCTCGCGACTCCAGAGGATGTTGCTCAGCAGATGAGTATCGAGAATCAACAGGTGAGGGCGCTCGGCTCGCGCCGCGTCTTCCCATTCGAGCTGGCCTCTGGCGATCGTCGATATATCGGCGTAACAGGTGTCGCGTTGATTGCTGTCGATGAAGTGGCGCACGTACTCACCGACGACGATTCCCCCGAAGCGCTGATGCAGTTCGTTGGCTAGCCAGCTTTTGCCGCTGGACTCCGGGCCGGTCAATACCAACACTTTCATGATGTGCGCTCAGCCAGTTCGCGTCGCCACGTCAGCCAGCCGTGGCAGGCCAGTAAGGTGAAAAGGCCGTATAGGGCTGCGGTAGAGTAGAGCGCTTGCTCGATGAACAGTGCAACGAACAGCAGGTCGAGGACGATCCACAACAGCCAGCATTGCAGTCGTTTCCTGGCCATCCACAGTTGCGCGACCAGGCTGAAGGCGCAGAGCGTGGCGTCCTGCCATGGCGCGCTGGCATCGGTGTAGCTGACCATCAGCATGCCCAGCGCGAGCGAACCGACTAGACCCAGCGCCAAGCCGGAGCCAATCTGCAGCAGGCCAAGGCGCGAGACGTGCAGTCGTTCATCGGGCCGCTCGCCTCGCGTCCAGTGCCACCACCCGTATAACTGCAGGGCGGCATAGACGAACTGCAGCAGCGCGTTGGAATACAGCCTGGCCTGAAAAAACACCCAGGCGTAGAGCACCACCATGACCAGGCCGATAGGCCAGCACAAAGGGTTTTGGCGTACGGTCAGCCAGACTGCAATCAGGCCAAGCAGTGACGCGCAGGCTTCAAGTGGTGACATGGAGTCTCTAAGCGAATGGTCATGTAAGGGCGCGCATTCTATCCCGTGGCATGGCGCTCGTCTCGCCGCGTGAGGCGCCAGAATCCGGGCGGTTTGCGAGACGCTGTTGATAGCAGTATGAAAGTGAAAATATCTGGTTTATAACTGCCGCTTTTTTCGGCCATGCTGGAACCTCCTCCAACTGCCCCAGTCCGAGAATCACCCCCTTTTCAGCCAGTCTATCTGGCGCGCTCGCAGGAGTTCCAATGGATAGTTGGCTCGCATTTCAGGCACTCATCCTGGGTATCGTCGAAGGCCTCACCGAGTTTCTGCCGATTTCCAGCACCGGTCACCTGATCGTGGTCGGCGATTTGCTGTCGTTCAATGGCGAGCGCGCCACGGCGTTCAAGATCATCATCCAGCTCGGCGCTATTCTTGCGGTGATGTGGGAGTTCCGCCAGCGTATTACCTCGGTAGTAGCCGGGCTGGGCAGTGATCCGGTGGCGCGGCGTTTTACGGTCAACGTGTTGGTGGCCTTCATACCCGCAGTGATTCTCGGCTTGCTGTTTGCCGACCTTATCGAGCACTGGCTGTTCAACCCCATCACCGTCAGCGCCGCTCTGGTCATCGGTGGCGTGATCATGCTGTGGGCGGAGAAGCGCCAGCATCGCATCGTGGCCGAGTCGGTCGACGACATGGACTGGAAGTTGGCCCTGAAGGTCGGCTTTGCGCAGTGTCTGGCCTTGATCCCAGGCACGTCGCGCTCTGGTTCAACGATCATTGGCGGCCTGCTGTTCGGCCTGTCGCGCAAGGCGGCTACTGAATTTTCATTCTTCCTGGCCATGCCGACGATGATTGCGGCCACCGTCTACTCGCTCTACAAGTACCGCGACATCCTGCAGTGGAGTGACTTGCCGATGTTCGCTATCGGTTTTGTCACTACCTTTATCGTCGCTATGCTGACGGTGCGGGCATTGCTGGTATTCATCGCCAACCACAGTTACGCAGTGTTTGCCTGGTATCGGATCGCCTTCGGCTTGGTGATTCTGGCGACCTGGCAATTCGGGATAATCGACTGGAGTACGGCCGAAGGCTGATCGCCTCGCCAGACAGGGAAGAGCATGCAGATGAAGGAACAGGCCGGCCGGATAAAGAGCTGGAATGATGACAAAGGCTTCGGCTTTATCCAGCCCGCAACAGGGGGCGCCGAGGTATTCGCGCATATCTCGGCAATGCGCGGTGATCGACGGCCGAACTCAGGTGATCACGTGTTGTTTATTGCCGGGCGCGACGAGCGCGGGCGCATGCGTGCCGAGCACCTTAGGCTCGCGGGTGAGCTGAGTATCGATCAGCCACAGATTCGCGTGAAGCCGCGGGCAGCCGCGCCTGACCGTAAGCCCCGGCCGGCGCCAAAGCCGCGCAGTCGTACTGCCCGCGAGCCACAAGCGGCGCTGCGTAATCCGCTTGCCAAACTGATCATTTTTGCCGGGTTGTGCGGCCTGCCGTTAATCGGCTCGCTGCGTTGGCTGACGGGTTTGCAATCTTTCTGGCCGCTGTTGCTTTATCCGGTGGCCAGCGTGCTGTGCTTTTTTCTGTACTGGAGCGACAAGAGCAGCGCCAAAAAAGGCGGCCAGCGTATTCCAGAAAACACCTTGCACTTGGTCGAGCTGGCCGGCGGCTGGCCAGGCGCACTGTTGGCGCAGCAGGCGTTCCGCCATAAAACTCGCAAAGGCTCCTATCAGGCGCTGTTCTGGTTCATCGTCGCGCTGCATCAGCTCTTCTGGGTTGATCAACTGTTGCTGAATGGCGCGTACACCGGAAACTGGCTGCGCGGGCTGTCATAGGTCGAGCAGCAGGCCGACTTGCTGCTTCCTGGATAGGCGCCTCACCACCAATTGGTGCGAACGTTTCAGCAATTCGCCTAGCTCTTCATCGTTCAGCGGTGGTTGGCTACCGCTCATGCTGATCCAGTGGGCACGAGCAAGGTAAGGGGCGGGGCGAATACCGGGACGGTCCGTGTAACCTAGGAACAATGCGTCATCGACCTTGAAGGCGAGGTTGTCACCCAGAAAGTCGACGATGGCGAACATTTTGTTGTGCGCCACGGAGAACACCTGATTGCTGCCCCACTTATAGTCGACGCGCGCGCCCGGCAGTTGCAGGCAGAAGGCGAAGATTTCTTCACGGGTCATGGCTAGGCGTCTTTAGGCCGCTCAGCCCAGCGCAGCAGCAGGAGCGTCAGGCCAAGGCCGATGAGTGAGAGCAGGCCGGAGGCCAGGAAAACCGCGCCGTAGTCATAGGCGCTGGCAATCAGGCCCATCAGCGGCCCGGCAATGCCAAGCGCCAGGTCGAAGAACAGCGCATACGCGCCCAGCGCCGAGCTGCGGCTGGCTGCAGGGATATTGCCGATGGCCTCGACGCCGAGTGCCGGGTAGACCAGCGACAGGCCAAAGCCGGTCAGCGCTGCGCCACACAGCGCCAGCGCCGGACTCGGTGCGAGCCACAGCAGCAACAGCCCGAGGCTCTCGATGGCCAGGCAGATGGTCGCGACCCGATAGCCGCCGCGGCGCTCGATGGTCCCGGCGAACAGCAAGCGTGCGGCGATAAATGCCAAGCCGAATGCGCTCAGGCAATAAGCCGCGTGCTCCCAGCCAAGACTGGCGTAATACAGGGTGACGAAGGTCGCCAAGGTGCCGAAGCCGATGGAGCCCAACGCGAGCGCCACACCATTGGGCGCGATGGCCAGGAATACACTGTGGAACGGCAGGCGTTTGCCTTGAATGATCGGGATGGCGGGCTTGTCGCGGGCAACCCAGAACGCCCCAAGGCTTAGCACGGTAATCGCGCAACCAATACTCCAGAGGCCGAGCGAGGCGGCCATCAGCACGCCCAGCGGTGCGCCGATGGCGATGGCGCCATAGGAGGCGATGCCGTTCCAAGAGATTACCCGCGCGGTGTTTTCTGCACCGACACGACCGATGCCCCACGTGATGGCGCCCGTACCTATCAGCGCCTGGGAAATCCCTAGCGATACACGACCGGCCAACAGCAACGCCAAACCGAACTCGCCGGACACGCCATGCAGGCTGGTTGCCGCCAGGGTCAGCACGCCGCTGCCTGCTGCCCCGGCCAGCCCATACACCACTGCCCGTTTGGGACCGATGCGGTCGATCAGCACGCCAGTCACCGGCCGAGAAACCAGGGTCACCAGATATTGAAGGCTGATCACCAGGCCTGCCATCACCGAGCCGTAACCGAGTTCGTTGAGTACGAAGCCAGGCAGCACTGCAAGCGGCAGACCCACGCACAGAAAACCGATAAAGGTGAAAAAAACCACTGCAAGGATTCGGGCAGTCTGGCCGGGAATGGCGGGCTTGCGAGCGGTCATCGGGTATCCTGTTTGATTGAAGAAGGGGTAAATCACCTTTCCCTGGATCGGGCTACCTGGTGCCCTCATTCGCAATTCCAGGCAGCAGCCAGCCGTTGGTCGCGGCGTACGCCAGATGCTCCAGCCAGGCCCTCACCGCGGGCAGCATACCTCGTCGATGAGGGTAGACAGCCTGCAAATGGCCACCGGGTAGTTCCCAGTCTGGCAGTAGGTGGACAAGTCGACCAGCCTGCAAGTCGGTTGCGCATTTGGTATGCGGCAGCATGGTGAAGCCAAGCCCCTGCAGCGCAGCTTCTCGACGTATGTCGAAATCTTCGATGCTCAGACGCGCTTCGAAAGTCACTTCGCGGCGAAGTCCACTGCGATTCTTCAGCAGGTGGTGAATGCGCCGGTCGACTCCCACGGCGCCGAGCGCCGGCAGCTGCTGCAGATCATCCGGGGTAACGATGTCGTGATTGTGCAACAAGGCCGGAGTTGCCACCAGATAAGCGGTGGCCGGCGCCAACTGACGGGCAATCAGCGAAGGATCCTCGTCACTTTGATCACGGACCCTGAGGGCGACGTCGATGCCTTCCTGCACTAGGTCCACCCGGCGATTGGTGAGGATCATGTCCAATTGAACCAGGGGATAGCTCAGCAGGAAGGTGCTGATCACCTGATGCAGGCCCGCGCGCGCCAGTTCGCTGGGGCAGGACACGCGAATTCTTCCGCGCGGTTCGCTGCCAAGTGACGCTACCGCCTCCTGCGCTTGCTCGGCTTCAAGCAGCATCGCCTGGCAATGGCTCAGAAAGCGTTCACCGGTTTCGGTCAGTGCCAGCTTGCGTGTGGTGCGCTGCAGCAAACGTACGCCCAGACGGGCTTCAAGTTCAGCCACTCGCCGTGACAGACGTGATTTGGGAATGCCTAGTTGCTGCCCGGCAGCGCTGAATCCGCCGTGTTCTATCACTTTGGCAAAATACATGAGGTGACCCGGATTCCTAGGCGAACCACTGATCAAATCTTAAAAATCCCTTATCTATCATGCGGATATACAGTTTTAAGGTTTGACGACTCGTCAAAAATACTCTAATCGCACTCATGTTTAGATCTGTACATTCTTCAAGCTTCAATATATGGCTAAGTACGGTTTGACCAGAGCATTTTCACAGCATCCTGTCTCCGCATTCTTGAAAGCCTAGCTCAAGGTGATGCAACCAAGCACGAACAACGGGAAGCACTCCCTTGCGATGTGGATACGCTGCCTGCAGCCATGCGGGTGGGCAGTGCCATTCAGGAAGAAGGCGGACGAGCTGACCCGTTGATAGCTCAGGTTCACAGTGCATCTTCGGTAAAGTTGTGAACCCCAAGCCTGCGAGAGCTAGCTGCTTTCTCATCTCGAAATCCTCAACTCCCAGCCGTGGCTGCAGTGCTAGCTCGAACTTCTCACCACTCTGGCCCAGCAACCGAATACGCGATAAGCGGTCGTAGTCTGTCGCGCCTAGAAAGTGAAGGTCTGCTAACTCGCTTGGGTGTTTGACTCCGGCTGCTTTGGCAAACTCAGGCGAGGCAACCACTTCGGTATGTGCCTCTCGTAGTCGACGAGTGATGAGGTTAGGCTCCTCGTCATGGGGCTCACGTACACGAAGGGCCACATCAATTCCTTCATTGATCAAGTCGACACGGCGATTCACAAGGAGCAGATCAAGTTGAACATCAGGGTAGGCTTTGAGGAAGGCCTGTACGAGAGGGGTGAGAAACCTATTGGCTAACCCAATTGGACTGCTTACCCTCAGGACACCTCTTGGTTCGCTAGTAGCACTCGCGACGGCCTCCTCAGCTAAATCTGCTTCCAATACCATCGCTTGGCAGTGGCGCAGGTATCGCTCGCCTAGAGCAGTTAGCTGAAGCTTGCGCGTGGTTCGCTGCAGAAGACGAGCGCCTAGGCTCTTTTCAAGCTCTGCAATACGTCGTGATAAGCGTGATTTAGGGATCCCAAGCATTCGACTGGCGGAGGTGAATCCTCCTGCCTCGATAATCTTTGCAAAATAAAAAAGGTCATTTAAGTTTCTGGGCTCGCTAGCGGACACTTTCAAACCTATTGGTAGTTGGCTTGAGGTTATTAGTGATCAACTGAGTAGCTGATTATACCCTCAGGTCTGGGTTATGTTAGCAAGAAAGCGACTAGCCAGCGGCCATCGGCACCACTACAGGCACTGCCGGCTCGTCCAGCAAATAAGCAGTAATTGTTTTTCCTCGGCGTTACAGATAAGTACCAAGCTTGAGGATTAGGTGGAGTAGCCCTTCAATCCTGATTGTCTTCAGGCTGTGCGCCAAAACTTGAGGTAAGAAAAGGCCGCTACTGCGGCCTTTTTTCTAACTGTTACTGAGTCCAGCTCTCAACAATATCCGAACCGTGCTCTTCTTTCCAGCTCTTCAGTACTTTATGGTTGCCGCCTTTGGTCTCAACAACTTCACCAGTGTTAGGGTTTTTGTAACGCTTTAAAGCACGCTCGCGGCGTACAGGCTTCTCTGCAACAGCAGCTTTGCGGCCCTTAGCTGCAGCCGGGTCGAGCAGAGCGATCACTGCTGGCAGCGAGTAGTTGTACTCAGCCAGCAGCTTGCGCAGTTTGCTTTCAAACTCGATTTCTTTCTGAAGGCCTTCGTCGCCCTGCAGGGCCGCAAGGCGCTGCTTGTGCTCTTCGATCTGGGCTTCAAGCGCTTTGAATTCTGCGAGTTTGGACATGGTGTCTCCCCAATAAAATTTTGATTATGTCTAGCGATGGCTTGTTGCTATTTGAATGGACAGTCTAAGTGAAAAGACATCCCGTTGCATTTTTTTGATAGTGACCTAGAGGAGGGCAGACCGCTTATAATGCTGCGCTTGATCCCTAGAATTAAGCTTTAGAATGAAGCAGGTTTTTCTCCTCCTTTCGGTACTCTTTTTCGCTGTAACCTCATCCTTCGCTAGTGCACCATCCAGTTTTGGTGAGGCAAAGGTCGTCGCAAAGCGTGAGGTGTTTTTCGATCAAGCTGGCGGGCCTGTCGGTGATCTTTATTGCGGCTGCAAATGGAAGTGGGTTGGGAAGTCTGGGGGAAGAGTAGATGCAGAGTCTTGCGGCTACGAAACCAGGAAGCAGCAGACCCGTGCCGAAAGGACGGAGTGGGAGCACATTGTGCCCGCTTGGCAGTTTGGCCATCAGCGGCAGTGTTGGCAGAACGGCGGGCGTAAGAACTGCGTCGCAACTGATCCTGTTTTCCGGGCGATGGAGGCTGATCTCTACAACCTCTACCCCGCAGTGGGAGAAGTGAATGGCGATCGCGCGCACTTCAACTATGGCATGGTCTCTGGTGTCTCGCCTCAGTATGGCCAATGCTCGACTCGCGTTGATTTTGATGCGAGGACTACTGAGCCACGTGATGAGGTAAAAGGGCTTGTTGCTCGCACAACGTTTTACATGTTCGATCGGTACGGATTGAACATGTCGCGGCAACAGCAGCAGCTCCTGATGGCCTGGAGCAAGCAGTACCCTCCGACTTCTTGGGAGGTAGAACGCAACGAGCGGATCGCGAAGGTCGTTGGATACCCGAATGCCTTTGTGACTGGTGAGCGAGTATGGAGTTTGGGGTACAAGCCTACAGGTGATGGGCTCAAGAGAGGCTCGTCGGCAGCCGCCGCGCGCCAAGTCGGATCGTCAGCGGATGTGAGCGCAGAAGGCGAAGTGATAGGAAATCGGCGTAGTAATGTCTATCACTTGTCTAGCGGCTGCCCCGGCTTCAGCCAAGTATTACCGAAGAACCAAGTGGCATTTGGGTCAGAAGCTGAGGCTATCAAGGCTGGGTTCCGCAAAGCCGGCAACTGCAGGTGAGGTGTAGCGTATGGGAATATGGGATCGGCTATTCGAGCAGAGCAGACCAATCTGCTTGCCCTGAACGCGGCCATCGAAGCTGCGCGAGCGGGAGAGCAAGGACGCGGTTTTGCGGTGGTAGCCGATGAAGTCAGGGCGCTTGCGCATCGAACGCAAACATCCACGCAAGAAATTGAACAGATGATCGGTGGCATTCTCAAGGGGGCAGAGCAGGCGACGAAAGCCATGAGTGAAAGTTGCACGCAGGCTGACGGTACCCTGACGATTGCTCACGAAGCCGGCACCGCTCTGAGTCTGATCGCGAAGGCCATCAACGAAATCAACGAAATGAATCTCATGATCGCCACTGCATCGGAGCAGCAAGCCCAAGTTGCCCGATCAGTCGACGGGAACCTGATGAGCATTCGCGATCTTTCCATCCAGAGCGCAACGGGAGCCCACCAAACCGCTGCTGCGAGCGCTGAGCTTTCACGCCTTGCGGTGGACATGAGCAGGTTGGTTGGTATGTTCTCGATCTGAGTGGGGAATGCCACGCGATCACATTGCATGGATTCCTCGCAATGTGATCGCCTGGCGATTTAGAACATACGCAAAGCTACTGTTTTCAGGGTGGGCATTAACCAGTAAGTAGTGCCTAGCGTTTAAATTAATAGGCAAACTCTGTCGCTACTAGAACTAAAACCCTTGAAAACCTTAGGTACGGTTTATGGGTAACCACTTGACGCAGTAGATGCACCGTAAAAGTGGAGCTGTTCGCTAGAAGAACGCCTGGATGCCGGTCTGCGCGCGGCCAAGAATCAGCGCGTGCACGTCATGGGTACCTTCGTAGGTATTCACCACCTCGAGGTTGACCAGATGGCGGGCCACGCCGAACTCGTCGCTGATGCCGTTACCGCCGAGCATGTCGCGGGCCATGCGCGCGATATCCAGCGACTTGCCGCAGCTGTTGCGCTTCATGATCGAGGTGATTTCCACCGCAGCGGTACCTTCATCCTTCATCCGCCCCAGGCGCAGGCAGCCTTGCAGGGCCAGGGTGATCTCGGTCTGCATGTCGGCCAGCTTTTTCTGGATCAACTGGTTGGCAGCCAGCGGGCGACCGAACTGCTGACGATCCAGGGTGTACTGACGCGCGGTGTGCCAGCACGCTTCGGCGGCGCCCAGCGCTCCCCAGCTGATACCGTAGCGGGCAGAGTTCAGGCAGGTGAACGGGCCGCGCAGGCCGCGCACGTCCGGAAAGGCGTTTTCTTCGGGGCAGAACACGTTGTCCATGACGATCTCGCCGGTGATCGAGGCACGCAGGCCGACCTTGCCGTGGATCGCAGGAGCCGACAGTCCTTCCCAGCCCTTTTCCAGCACGAAGCCGCGGATCTCGCCGGCGTCATCCTTGGCCCAGACCACAAAAACGTCGGCGATCGGGCTGTTGGTGATCCACATTTTACTGCCGCTCAAGCGGTAGCCGCCGTCGACCTTCTTCGCACGGGTGATCATCGAGCCCGGATCGGAGCCGTGGTTGGGCTCGGTGAGGCCGAAGCAGCCGATGTACTCTCCGGTGGCCAGCTTGGGCAGGTACTTCTGTTTGGTGGCTTCGTTGCCGAACTCATTGATCGGCACCATCACCAGCGACGACTGCACACTCATCATCGAGCGATAACCGGAATCGATGCGCTCCACCTCGCGGGCGATCAAGCCATAGCACACGTAGTTGAGACCGCTACCGCCGTAGACTTCGGGGATGGTCGCGCCGAGCAGACCGGTGTCACCCATCTCACGGAAAATCGCCGGGTCAGTCTTCTCATGACGGAAGGCCTCGAGAACCCGGGGCGCCAGCTTGTCGGCGGCGAACTGCTCGGCGCTGTCGCGCACCATGCGTTCTTCTTCGGTGAGCTGCTGATCGAGCAGCAGTGGATCAATCCAATTGAAGCTTGCTTTAGTAATCATGTTCTAGCCTCAGGAAATTATTCAGATCAACAGATGTGGTTTTATATTCGTACAGGTTGCTGATGGTCGCTTCGCGCCAATAGCAATCGCGCTAGAGCAGGAGTTAGGACAAGAGCGCCGAGCATGTTCCAGATGAACATGAAGGCCAGCAGGATGCCCATGTCCGCCTGGAACTTGATCGGCGAGAACGCCCAGGTGGCCACGGCGATGCCCAGGGTTATGCCCGTCAGTACCACCACCTTGCCGGTGGACAGCAACGCCAAGTAGTACGCCCGTGACAACGGGATGCCCTGGCGCAGGTTGGCCAGCGTGACACTGAGGATGTACAGCGAGTAGTCCACGCCAATCCCCACCCCGAGCGCGATTACCGGCAGCGTGGCGACCTTAAGGCCGATGCCCAGGCCCACCATCAATGCCTCGCAGAGAATCGAGGTGAGCATCAGCGGCAGCACCGTGCAGACCACCGCGCGCCAGGAGCGGAAGGTGATGTAGCAGAGCAGGGTGACCGCCGCGTAGACCATCAGCAGCATCTGCACGTTGGCCTTCTTCACGACGATATTGGTGGCCGCCTCGATACCGGCGTTACCGGCCGCGGACATGAACTGCAGGCTGTCGCTGTCGTTCGCTGCTGCGAAGGTTTCGACGGTGTTGACCACTCGGGTCAGGGTGTCGGCCTTGTGGTCGGCGAGAAACACGTTGATGGTCAGCAGGTCGCAGTTCTGGTTGAACAGCTCCCGTGGTGCACGGGTGATGATGGCGTTGAGCAGGCCCTGATTCCGGGGAATCTCGTACCAGGTCAGGCTGCCTTCGTTCATGCCGGCGGCGGCCTGTTTGCTGAGCGCCGCCAGGGAGGTGGTGGAGACCACCCCGGGCAGTTGCTGCAGCCGCGCTTCCAGGGCATCGACCTTGACCAGAGTTTCGTAGTTGGCGCAGTAGTACTGCGGCGTTTTCACCATTACCACGTACTTGTCGCTGCTGGCCGCGTAGTTGCTGACCATGAAGGCGTTGTCCTGGTTGTAGCGCGAGTCGGCACGCAGCTCAGGGGCTCCCGGGTCGAGGTCGCCAACCTTGAGGTGCAGGCTGACCGCGAAGCCGCCCAGGGCCAGTACAGCCGCGACGATCAGAGCACCGTTGCTCCAGCGCCCGGGGCGGGTGAAACGGTCGAGAAAGGCCCACAGTGCCTGACGATCCTGCAGTTCGTCGCTGATCGCGCGTTGCTCGGCCACTGCCTCGCGGCGCGCAGCGGTCTTGCTGACGCCGGTGTAGGAGAGCAGCACGGGCAGCAGCACCAGGTTGGTGAGCACCAGCACCAGTACGCCGATGGTGGCGGTCACGGCCAGATCCTGAATCACCGGGATGTTGATGATCATCAGCACGGCGAAGCCCACGGCATCGGCCAGCAGCGCCATGGCACCGGTCAGGAACAGACGGCGAAAGGTCAGCCGCGCGGCGGTGAGCTTGTCGGCGCCACGGCCGATGTCCTGCATGATGCCGTTCATCTTCTGCGCGCCATGGGACAGGCCGATGGCGAAGATCAGGAAAGGCACGAGGATCGAGTAGGGATCGAGGTTGTAACCCAGTGTCGCCAGCAAGCCGAGCAGCCACACCACGGCGATCACCGAGCAGAGCAGTACCAGCAGGGTGCTGCGTACACAGCGGGTGTACCAGTAGAGCACCAGGGCGCAGATCAGCAGGGTGCCTGCGAAGAACAGCTGCATCAGTGCCAGACCATCCATCAGGTCGCCGACCACCTTGGCGAAGCCGGTGATGGCGATACTGGTCTGCTCGTTGCTGTACTTGGCACGCAAGTCGTCCAGCTGTTTGGACAGGGTTCGGTAGTCCAGGGCATTGTCGGAGCCGGCCGTGGCGGCGTCCTGCAGCGGCAGGATGATCACGCTGGAGCGCAGGTTGGGGGCGACCAGGCGGCCGATCTCCCCGGAGCGTTCGACGTTCTGGCGTACCTGCTCGATGCTCGCCGCCGAGCCGTCGTAGTCTTCGGGAATCACCGGGCCGCCGTCGAAGCCCTCTTCGGTCACGCCGATCCAGCGGGTGGCCGGCGTCCACAGCGATTTCATGTAGGGGCGATCCACCCCGGTGATCAGGAACAGCTCGTCGTTGAGCTGTTTCAGGGTTTCCAGGTAAGCCGGGTCATAGATGCTGCCGTTGTTGCTGCGCACGGCGATGCGCAGGGTGTTGCCGCCTTCGCCAAGCTGGCCGCGGTATTTGAAGTAGTTCTCGATGTAAGGATGACCGACCGGGATCATCTTCTCGAAGGCGGCGCTCAGGCGCAGATCCTGTGCCTGCCAGGCCAGTGCGGCACTGAACAGCAGGCACACGACGATGATGATCTGCCGGTACCTGAAAAGCAGCCGCTCAGGCAGGCCGCCCGAGTGCGGGTCGAACAGGCTGGTGGCGTTCTCGCTGCCATTCTGGGGGGCGGTGGCTTTACTGTTCACGAGGGTCGCTCCGGTTCAGGGCATCGAGGTTGAGGCGTGATGCGCCGCGGGCGCCGCTCAGCACCAGCCCGCCACCGGCCACTTCGACCAGGCCGGTGAGGTAGGTCGGCTCGGCGAGGGTGGTGGTGACGAAGCCGTCTTGTGGGTTCTTGCTGACCAACAGCCGCCCGGATTCATCGACCAGCAGCACGCTGCCGTCGCTCAGTCGGGTACCGGCGGTGAGGGTGATGGGTTGCGCATTGGCGATGGCCTGCCAGCTCTCGCCGGCGTCCCTGGACAGGTAGCTCTTGCCGCGCAGGCCGAAGGCGAGCAGGTCGCCCTGGCCGCTGGTGACCAAGCCGAACAGGGTGCCGCTGGCTGGTGATTGCAGGGCCTGGAAGCTGGCGCCGCCATCGTCGGAGCGCAGCAGCAGGCCTTGTTCACCGGCGATGAACAGCTTGTCGCCGCTGGCCTGGATATCGTAGAGGTGCAGGGCGCCGGGGTTGTCCAGGCGCTCGTCGATAGGCTGCCAGGTCGCGCCGCCATCGCTGGTGGCGAATGCCAGGCCGTAAGCGCCCAGCACGATGCCGCGCTGGTCGTCGAAGAAATGCACGGCCAGGAAGGGTTTGTCCGGGCCGTCCGCGATCAGGTTGCGGGCATCTGCCACGCGGCGTTCGCTGGCCGCGCCGGGTTCGGCTTCGAGACGCTTCTGCGCCGCCACCTGGATCAGTTGCGCGGCCTGCCGACCGTCCAGTTGCAGGCGCCAGCTGCGCCCGCCATCACTGCTGTGCAGCACCACGCCAGCGTGGCCCACCGCGCAGCCCTGTTCGGCAGTGGGGAAGGTGACACGGGTCAGCGTGACGCTGACTGGTGCCTCCATCTGCTGCCAGGATTGCCCGCCATCTTCGGAACGAAGAATGAAGCCGCGCTCGCCAACCGCTACCAGCGCATCGCCGGCATGGGTCACGTCGAGCATCAGCGAACGCTGGGCCAACTGGCTGTGTAACGCCGGTTGCTGCAGCGGTTCGGTCGGCACTGCCTGATCATTCGCGTTGGTGCTGGCCACACTCAGGCACAAGGCCAGGGAGAGCCCGCCAAGTAGGATTCGTTGCATCGATGGTTACCTCGAAGAGGGGCGGGCACGGCGTGCCCGCCCTTGCTGCGTTGGATCAGCGCACGGAGTCCGACGCTACTGCGTTGCCGGTGAAGAAGTTCTCCGGCTTGCGTGGTACTACCGAGTAACGCTCGCCGTTGAGCCCTTGCACCACGCTGTAGGTGCCAGCTTGCAGGTTGTAGATGACCACCGGCTTGACCACGACAGCGGGGATGCTCGGCACCACGAACGGCAGCGCCTGATTGACCCGCCACAACTTGCCCTGGGCGTCGTAGCCATCAGCCAGGGCGATGGTCCAGCTGTCCTCGTCGATGTAGAAGCGGCGTTTCGGTACCGCATGGCGTTTGCCTGGGGCGACCGTGGCTTCCACTTCCCAGACACGGTGCAGCTCCCAGCGCATCTTCTCGGGGTTGAGCACGTCCTTGGTGTTGACCTCGTCGGGCTTGAGCGAATGGAAGTTGTTGAGGTTGTAGGGGATGTACATTTCCTTCTTGCCGATCAGCTTCCACTGGTAGCGATCCGGGTGGCCGATGAAACCATGCACTTCGTCGAAATAGTTGGCCCCCGAGGCGACGAAGTCCGGCGTGTCGTAACCCACGGTAGGGGCCTTGCGAACCCGGCGCTGGCCGACCAGGTATTGCCAGGCATCACGCGGGTTGGCGGCGTTGATGCTGTCGTGGGTAACCAGCGACTCACCGGCCTTGAACGGCGGTTCGTTGGTGAGGAAGCGCAGCAGTACGTACTGGCCTGGCCATTTCTCGGCGCTGCCATCTTTGTAGTAGTACGGATACTGCCAGTTCTCCACGCCGCGGCTGGCCAGGGTGCGCGAGCCGTCGGCGTTGCCGATGGTGTTGCGGTAACCCATTTCGATGGACTCGGCCTCGACCCGCAGCAGGAAGTTCCAGATCAGCTCGTTGCCGTCCTTTGGAATCGGGAACGGGATACCGCCGTAGCAGCCCTGTACCGACAGCCCGTTCTCGGTCAGCTGGCAGCGTGTGGCGTTGGCTTGCGTATTGTCATAAACCCATTGCGCTGCCGCGGCGCTGCGGTGGGTTGGGTAGACATCGACATGAAAGCTGTTTGGGTACTTCTGCAGCAGCGCCTGGGTACCTTCACTGAGCTTGTCGGCGTACTGGGCGGCGTTGGCGGCCGTGATGCGTACCAGTGGTTTTTCGCCTGGGAACGGATCAGCCGGCACATCGCCGAACTTGGCACCGGCGACTTCGCCAGTCAGCCCGCCCGTCCAAGCGGGGATGCTGCCATCGGCATTGCCGGCGCGCTCGGCGCCTAGCGGAGTAAGGGTACTTTTCAGCGCCTCGGCTTCCTGGGGCGTGACTGCAGCGAGCGTCTGGCCAGCGATCAGGCTGGCGGCCAGGGCAGTCAGTAGCAGAGCTTGTCGTTTCATCTTGTTGTTCTCCGTGGATCAGAAAGTGCGCTGGATAGAGAAGGCGACGAAGTCTCTGTCCTTGAACGATTGCTCGAAGGTGTAGTTGTTGCTGCCGTCGATGACCGGGCCGCCGTCACCGAAGAAGTTGGTGTAGCTGAGCGAGGCGTACCACTGCTTCTGGTAGTCGGCCTTGAGCGCCACGGTGACATCGCCACCGTGCTCTGGCGCGAATGCCTGAGGGGTGACCGAAGAGCGGCCGTAAGGGGTGTAACCGACCGTGATCGGCACCTGCACGTCTACGCCTGGCATCACCTGGAAGTACTGCGGCTCGAAGGTGAAACGCAGCGAATAGGCATCGCGTGTGGTGTTGGGGTCGAGGTTCTGGGCGTTCTGCTTGATTTTCAGGCGGCGGTTGAAGGCCACCTCACCCGCCAGCGAGGCGCCGTCCCAGAGGGCCGAGCCGCCGTACACGTTGATCATCGAGACCTGTGCATGCAGGGAGTCGCCAACCGGGTAGAGCGGGTTACTGTTGTTGTCGCCGGTCATGTCGCCGGTCACCACCACGCCGCCGGTCGGTGCCAGCGGCGTGTCGACGCGCATCGAGAGTTCGCCGGCTACGTTGGCTTCGCCCACGGTGGTGCTGAAGCTGGCGCCGAATACCTTGACGTCTTCGGGGTAGACGTTGATGAAGCTGTCGTCGCCGCCAAGGAAGCCTGGGCGGAAGTACCAGATAGGGGTCTTTTCGTGATAGCGCGCCGCGTACAGGCCGAATTCCCAGTCATCCAGGGCAAAGCGCACCTGTCCGCCGAATTGGCCGGAATCCCGTGCATCGATGTCGTCACCGCGCAGTAGCGGCCCGCCGGCAAAGAACAGCCGCTCTGCACCCTCGCCAATGAAGTCGCCAGTGCTGAAATAGCTGCCTGAGCTTGGCAGACGGGTCTTGTTCCATTCGAACTGGTAGTAGGCGCCAACGCTGATCGTGTCGGTCAGCTGCCAGTTGAAGGAGAACTGCTCGGTGGGCAGGAGGATTTCCTTGAACTGCGAGCCGGGCACCGACTGTAGCTTGACGATATCGACGTGCCCTTGTGCGGCAGCGATGCCATTGGCGCCGAAGAACAGGCTCTCGCCGTACGTCTGGTTGAACTGGCCGAGGCGCAGAGAAAGGCGAGTCGAGCCGATATCGCGCGCGCCGTAGACGAAGGCATCGAGAAGTTCCGCGTCGCGGCCATGCAGGTCGCGGGTTTTGTCGGTGAACTCGTTGTAGTCGACGCTCACCGGGTTGGCGGTGCCGGGCGAGTTGTTGTCGTTGCTCTCGTTGTAGACCGTGTCGTACCAGGCTGAGCCGCTGATCCGTGCGCCGACATCGCGGTATTTGACGTCGAACTGAGAAAGCAGGTCGAAGCGGTTGGAGATCAGCCCGGTGCTGAAGTTGCGATCACCGTCGTCCCTGTTCGGGTTGGGTGAGGATGCGGTGATATTGTCCGCCCGCTCGTTGAGGCGCCAGGCGTTGCTGTACTTGACGGTGTTATCCCAACTGGTGGAAAGGCCTTCGACGCCCGTATCGAACTGGAAAGCCAGGGCATTGGCCGAGCACAGGGCCATGGCGATACCAAGGGCGCTGGCGCTGCGCAGGGATGCCGGTACGGCTGAGTGGCGTTGCTGGATGTTCATGGATACCTCTTCTGCATTCTTGTTGTTGTTACAGGCGGTTCCATCCGTAGCTACGGATGCTCGGGTTGGCAGTTCTGGTGGTGCTCCTTGACTCAGTTGTGGCGTTGCTCGGTAAGCGCGAGCGCGGCAATGCCGGCGGTCGCAATCTGTTCGTCGAAATCGGCTCTAACGCCGCTAGCAGCGATGCCCCCCAGGCACTGGCCCTCGTGCAGTAGGGGCAGGCCGCCGGGCATCGGCATCACGTTGTGCAGAAAGGCGGCGCCAGGTTGCCCGGTGCTGAGCATGTCGGCGAAGAAACGGGTGGGGCGTCGGGTGAGGGCGGCGCTGCGCGCTTTGTCGATGGCGATCTGTGCCGATGAGGGCGTTGCGCCCGGCAACCGGCGAAAAGCCAGCAGGTGGCCGCCGTCATCGACCACGGCTATCGACACCAGCCACTCGTTGCGCCCGGCTTCGGCAAGGGCGGCATCGAGCAGCGCGGTGATTTCCTGAGCATCGAGGCTCGGTCGGCTATGCATGTCGGGCACTCTTATTTTTATGCATTATCTATTTATTTTGCTTTTTAATATGCTTTGTGCACAAAAATAGGACGCCTGTTGGATGGAGTCAAGGGAAAAACGATGGCTCTGTTCGAATCGGCACTCTCTCGAATGGCATAGGAACAACAACAAGATGAAATCCATGTCTCTGGCGCTTCGGCAGCTTTCCATCGGCACCTTGCTGGCTGTGGGCTTCAGCCTGCTATGTGGCCTCAGCGTGCTGCTCGCGGCGGCCATCGCCTTCAACCTGCAGGCGGTTTTCCAGGGGGAGGCGCAACTGGAGCGCATCGCCAGCGTGCACACGGGGATTCTCGACAGCCGCATCGCCGAGAAGAGCTATCGCCTGGAGGCCAGTAAGGCCAGTGGCGATCAGGTGCGCACGCGGATCCAGGCAATCGCCCAGTACCTGGATGGCAACGAGCAAGCGCAGCGCCCACTGCTTGAGGCTGGCGAGCACTACCTCGAGCAGTTCGAGCGTCTGACCCAGGCCCGCGAACGCCTGGGCGAAACCCGCCAGGCGATGATCCGTGAGGCCGACGAGGTGCGGGTTTCCTTCGAAAGCGTGGAGCAGGATCTGACCGAGTCGCTGATGCAGCAGGACAGCGACATGGTCGCCGCCCTGGTGCTGGCAGAAAGTGCCATGGCGCTGATGCGCAAGTTGCTGGCGTTGCGCACTGCCGAGTGGGCGTACAGCGAGGACGAAGTGGAAAACGACTATGACCAGTGGATATTGCTGCTCAGTGATCTGCGTTCCTCCACCCAGGCGCTGGCCGGCGGTGCCCAGGCACAGCAGCGCGAGGCACTGGATGTGGCACTCGGTTCTCTGGAGCGCTACCGCACGGCCTTCGAGGCCTACCACGCGAGTGCCGCCGCAAGCCGCGAAACGGAGCGTGAGATGGAGCGCATCGCCGAGCAGATGCTGGGCGTTTCCAGTGCGATGCGCGCGCAGGTCTCCGAGCGCCAGCAGCAGCTCAAGGGCGGCGCTTATTCGTGGCTGGTGGTGATGGGGCTGTTGGTGTTGATCCTCGGCGCCGCAACGGCCTGGTTCATTCGCCGCCAGATCATCCACTCGCTGCGCGACACGGCTGCGCTGGTCGAGCAGTTTGCCGCTGGCCGGCTGGGCGTGCACATCAGCGAGCGCAGTGACGAACTGGGTCTGGTGCAGCGTGCCATGGGACGGATGGGCGAGAGCCTGCACGGCGTGGTCAGTCGTATCGAACAAGGTGCTCTTGGCCTCAGCGCGGCGTCCCGTGAGCTCGCCCAGGTGACCGAGGAAATGGCCCAGGGCGCTGAACAGCAGGCTCAGGAAACCGAACGGGTGTTCAGCGCCATGCAGGCCATGGGCATCACCCTGGGGCAGGTGGTGAGCCTCACCGGGGAAGCGTCCAGCGCCGCCGGCTCAGCGCGTCAGGGCAGCGAAGCCAGTCGGGGTGATGTGGAGGCGACGGTGAAGCAGATCAGTCAGCTCGATGAACTGGTGCGCGAGGCCGGGCAGGGTATGCGTGCGCTGGATGCCCGCAGCACGAGCATTGGCGGGGTGCTGGGAGTGATTCAGGGGCTGGTGGAGCAGACCAATCTGCTGGCGCTGAACGCTGCCATCGAAGCGGCGCGGGCGGGTGATATGGGCCGTGGTTTCTCAGTGGTCGCCGACGAGGTACGCAGCCTGGCCAATCGTACCCAAGGCTCGGCCGCGGAGATCGCCACGATGATCGATTCGCTGCAGCGCGACAGCAAGAACGTGCTCAGCCATGTGGAGCGGGCGGGTGAGGAGTCGGTACGTGCCCGCGAGCATTCTTCTCGGGCCAGCCTGGTGCTCAGTGGTGTGAGCACCGACGTGTCGACCATTCATCAGATGAACCTGCAGATCGCCAGTGCCACCGAAGCGCAGAATCGCATGGCCAGCGAGGTCGGCCAGAGCATGGTGCAGGTGCGTGAAGCCGCATTGCAGGGCCAGGCACGTAGCCACAGGTTGCGCGGTGCCTGTCAGGAGCTGGAACAATTGGCCGGGCAATTGCGCCAGGCGCTGGGATACTTCAAGCTGAACTAGCCGCATATAAATTGCACAAAGATATCTTTGTGCATAAAATAAAGAAGCGTGCAACATCCATGGATAACCGTGATATGCAAAATCAACAAGGCGGTTCCCTCATCGAGGTCGCCCTGCAGCAGATGAAGAAATCCATCATCTGCTGCGAACTGGCACCGGGTGAGAAACTAAAAGTCGCCGAGCTTTCCCAGAACTACGGCCTCAGCAGTTCACCGATTCGCGAAGCGCTCAATCGCCTCGCCCAGGAAGGCATCGTCGAAGCCAGTGAGAACAAGGGGTTTCGCGTCGCGCGGTTGTCGGTCGAAGACTTCCAGCAGATCACCCAGTTGCGCCGGTTGCTGGAGTGCGAAGCATTGGCTGAAGCCATTCGCCATGGCGATGACGCCTGGGAGGCCGACGTGCTCGGCGCTTTCCACCGTCTCAACGTGATCGAAAAGCGCCTGGGCAGCATTGCCGTGGCCCTCGATGACGACTGGTCGGTGCGCCACAAGGCGTTCCACTTCGCGCTGTTTTCCGCCTGCCCGTCGACCATGTTGCTGCGTCTGATCGACTCGCTGTTCGACCAGGCAGAGCGCTATCGTCGCTTCTCCGCGCTGCACCGCAAGGTCGAGCGACACAAGGGCGACGAGCACCAGCAGTTGATCGACGCGGTATTGTCGCGGGACATCGACGTATCGGTCAGCCTGCTCGGCAATCACATCGGCGGTACCCTGACTCACGTCACCGACGTATTGCGCCAGCAGCACTCGACGCTGCAGTGACAGGCAAACGCCCGCACCGCCGTCATGGCGGTGCGGGCGTTTTCGTGTCCGTCATCCGTATCGCAAACGATCGATGAGGAGGCCGGCATGCCGGCCTCCTATCATTCAGCCGCGCAGTTCACCCAGGCACTGGCGGATCAACTGCACCCCTTCCTCGAGATTGGCAGCACCGCCGTAGACATAGTGATCCGGGCGCACCAGTACGACCTGGCAGCCATGCTGCTGCAGCCAGGCACTCAGCAGCCCATCGTGTTCGCGGTACTGGTTTCGGGCCTCGGGGTGGGCGCTCAGTTGCACCACGCTCAGCGGCAGTAGTGCGCCAGCCAATGCGTGATCGAGGGCTGCCAGTAGTTCATCGGTTGCGCCGAAGGCTTCGGCAATCACCAGCCGCAAGCTTTGCCCGGTAAAGCGATCGAGCAGATCTTCCCGGCCATCGTGGGCGCTCACCCGCGGTTGTGGGAACAGTTCACCGGCTGGTTTGCGGAAGTCGATAAAGCCATCCTTCAGCCCGGGTATCAGTGATTGGCGAATGGTGCCGCCAGGCGTTCCCTGTACGGCGGCGAGCAGCAGCCGGTCACGCTCGGCGGCTTTGGTCGGATCGCGTTCGCAGATGGTCTGGCCAAACTCCTTGGCTACTTCAGTGGTGCGCTTTACATGGGGGGCGCGCTCGACCTGATAGCTGTCGAGCAACTTGGGCGAGGCCGCTCCACGTTCCACCAGCGCCAGCTTCCAGATCAGGTTCATGGCATCGCGCAACCCCTGGCACATGCCCTGGGCAAGGAAGGGTGGCGTCATGTGCGCGGCATCGCCGAGGAAGAAGATATTGCCAACCCGCCAGCGCTCCAGAATCAGCGCGTGGAAGCGGTAGGTGGAGGCGCGCCAGATGTCGTAATCCTCTGCGGGCAGCCAGCGTGAGATCAGCCTCTGAATCGACTCGGGTCGAATGATGTCTGTGGGCGTTTCGTCATCGTTGATCATGAACTCCCAGCGCCGATGCCGCCCTGGCCCGACCACGAAGGTGCTCGGCCGCCCGGTTTCGCAGTACTGCACGTTGGTTTCCGGTAGCGCGCTGCCGGCGCCCTCCTTGAGCATCACGTCGACAACCAGCCAGGGTTCGTCGAAGGCCAGGTCTTCCATGTTCAGTTGCAGATTGGTGCGGATCGGGCTGGTGCCGCCGTCGCAGGCCAGCAGGTAGGTCGCACTGGCCTGTTCGAGGTTGCCGCTGGCGTCGCGGAAGCTGACGCTGACCGCGCCGTCGTGATTGTCGACCTGGATGACCTCGCGGCCCAGGCGCACTTCGACCTTGTCCAGGCTCTCCAGATTGGCGCGCAGTGCACGCTCCAGCGGCGGCTGGGAGAACACGTAGTTGGGTGCCCAGCCGAGCAGGAACGGCGGTTTGGAGGCGTCGATGTGTTTGATCAATTGCGCTTCGGCGTTCAGGTAATGCGAGGCGCGATAGGGCATCACGTGTTCGGCAATCGAGTCGGCCAGGCCGAGGTTGTCGAAGGTGCGCATGGCTTCGTGATCCATGCCCATGGCGCGGGGGTTCTGGTAGACGCTTTCGCTCTTGTCGAGCACCAGCGTGCGCAGCCCCCACTGGCCGGCCAGGTTGGCAGCGGTAACGCCCACCGGGCCCAGGCCGACGATGATCAGGTCGTAATCCATAATGCTCTCCATCTTGTTGTTGTCATGGGGCCGAGCTGCCGCTTCAGGCCTGGGTATAGGCGGTTTTCACGCTGGTGAAGAATTCGATGGCGTATCGCCCTTGTTCCCGCGAGCCGTGGCTGGAGGCTTTGGTACCACCGAAGGGCACGTGATAGTCGACGCCGGCAGTTGGCGTGTTGACCATCACCATGCCGCTCTGCACATGGCGTTTGTAATGAGTGGCGTGCTTGAGCGACGTGGTACAGATGCCCGCCGATAAGCCGAAGGGCGTGTCGTTGGCGATTTCCAGGGCATGCTCGTAATCGTCGACGGGGATCACGCAGGCCACCGGGCCGAAAATTTCTTCCTGGGCGATACGCATCGTCGACTGGGCATCGGTGAACAGCGCCGGGCTCATGTAGTAGCCCTCGGTGTCACGGGTCAGCGGCTTGCCACCCTGAACCAGCGTGGCGCCCTCGTGCTGGCCGATGTCGACGTAATCGAGGTTCTGGCTGAGCTGGCTCATGTCGGCGACCGGGCCGATCTGGCTGTCCGCCTGCAAGGCGTGGCCGACGCGCAGCCCGGCCAGGCGCTCACTGACCGCTGCGACGAAGCGCCCATGGATGGCCTTTTCGACGATGAACCGCGAGGACGCGGTACAGCGCTGCCCGGTAGAGAAATAGGCGCCCTGAACGGCGCATTCCACCGCCTGCTCGAGGTTGGCGTCGGCCAATACCACCAACGGATTCTTGCCGCCCATTTCCAGCTGCAGTTTGGCGAAACGCTGCCCGGCCGTGCGCATCAGGCGTTGGCCGGTGGCGGTCGAGCCGGTGAAGCTGATCGCCCGTACGTGGGGGGATTCGGCCAGCGCTTCACCGATCACGCTGCCACGGCCCATCACCAGGTTGAAGGTGCCAGGCGGCAAGCCCGCGCGGCTGATGATCTCGGCCAGGGCCCAGGCGCTGCCAGGCACCAGGTCGGCCGGCTTGAACACCACGGCATTGCCGTACGCCAGGGCCGGCGCGATCTTCCAGGCGGGTATGGCGATGGGGAAGTTCCACGGCGTGATGATGCCCACCACACCAATCGGCTGGCGCAGTACATCGACGTCGATGCCGGGGCGTACCGATTCGACGTGTTCGCCGGACACCCGCAGGGCTTCACCGGCGAAGAATTTGAAGATATGCCCGGCACGGCCGACTTCGGCGATGGCTTCGGCCAGCACCTTGCCTTCCTCCCGCGCCAGCAGGCGGCCGAGCTCTTCGCGACGCGCGAGGATCTCCTGGCCGATCACGTCCAGGGCCTCGGCGCGGCGCTGTGAACCACCTGCTGCCCATAGCGGCTGTGCGGCCGTAGCAGCTTCGATGGCGTTGCGAGTGTCCTGAGCGTCGGCCTGGGCGTACAGGCCGACCCGATCCGTCAGCTCCGAAGGGCTGCGGTTTTCACGTACCGTCTGGCCTTCGCACCAGACCCCGTCGATGAAATTCTTGTGCATGTGCTGTTACCCGAGATGGCGTGCGGCCCTGTGGGCCGCACCGGATTGCTCACCAGCTGACGCGTTGCTCGGCGATGCGCTGGCGGGTCGACTCGATCCATTGTTCGCGGGTCTGGAAGCCCGGCCGACGGCGACACATGGCTTCGGTGGTGGCGAGAATCTGCTCGCTGCTCTGCTCCAGATCCAGCGGCTCGCGGCACGGCTGGTTAGTGTAGAAGGGCGCGTCCACGTACATCTCGATAGGGTTGCCTTCCGGATCCTTGAAGTACATCGACCAGGCGTTTCCATGGTCGACCTGATCGAGCGGGCCTAGGCCGTTGGCCTTGGCAAAGGCGTAGTAGGCCCTGAGATCGTCCAGGCTATCGAGCAGGAAGGACAGCTGGTTGATCGGGTTGAACGGCAGATCCGTCGGCTTGCCGTCGAACAGCACCAGTTGGTGGTGCACTTCCGGATTTTGGGTCATGAAGAACAGGCGATGGCCGGTAGAGGCCACTCCCTTGTCGCTGATGACGAAGCCCAGTTTGCTGCAGTAGAACTCGACCATGTTGTCCAGGTCGCTGCAGAAGGTGCCGGTGTGGGTGAAGTTGATACGGGGCAGGGTGGCCATGTGCGTATTCCTAATGTTGTGCTTATTCGAGGATGGGTGGCTCAGGCTTCATCAATGACCGGATTACTCAAGGTGCCGATCTGGCTGATCGTCACTTCGAATACGTCTCCAGGCTTGAGGAAAATCGGCGGGTTGCGCTTGAAGCCGATACCGCTGGGTGTCCCGGTGGCGAGGATGTCGCCGGGGTTCCAATCCAGTGCCTGGGAGACGTAGGAAATGAG
This sequence comes from Phytopseudomonas seleniipraecipitans, assembly GCF_900102335.1. Lineage (GTDB taxonomy): Bacteria > Pseudomonadota > Gammaproteobacteria > Pseudomonadales > Pseudomonadaceae > Aquipseudomonas > Aquipseudomonas seleniipraecipitans. The sequence continues at coordinate 212,662 of NZ_FNBM01000007.1, read as the reverse complement.
CTGTGGAATGTCGAACGCCAGTTCGGACAGGTTGCCCTCCTGCAACTGCTCGCCATTGAGAATGCCGCGAACCTGCAGTTCGCGATAGTCGGCAATCTCGTCTGCGGTCACCAGCCAGGGGCCCAGCGCGCCGGTGAAGCGGAAGGTTTTGCCCATGCCGTACTGGTGGGTGTGGAACTGCCAGTCGCGCACGCTGGCATCGTTGAAACAGGTGTAGCCAGCCACGTGATCCATGGCGTCTTCCGGGGCGATGTGCGAGCCGCCTTTGCCGATTACCACCGCCAGCTCGGCCTCGAAATCGAATTCCTGAGACACCTTCGGGCGTACCAGCGGCGCGCCGTGGGCCTGCAGGGTTTCGGCGAAGCGCTGGAAGATCACCGGGTGCTTGCCGACCTTGCGGCCGGCCTCTTCGGCATGGGCGACATAGTTGATGCCCACGCAGATGACTTTGCCGGGTGCCGGGATCACTGGCGCCAGGGTGACGTCGGTGAGTGCGTACTCACCCTGGGCGGTGGCCGTCAGCTCGCGAGCCTTGGTCAGCTGTGTCGGGGAGGCGAGCAAGGTGGCCAGATCGGGGATATCGGCGAAGTGGGCGCCCAGGTCGACGACCCGTTCGCCAACGACGGCGCCATACCCGGCTCGACCGTTGAGGTGGAAGGAAACGAGTTTCATGGTGTGACCTCTCTTTTGTTTTGTGCATAAAACATAAGTTCTTGCACAATAAAGTGCAAGATGCATAATGAAAACACGCCAATAAAAATATTCCCGGCGTAGGAGAACGAGTGATGGCATTGGTGAAAGTCCGCAAATTCAAGCTGGATATCGAAGACGTCCTTCATGAGCGTGGCCCGGTGGCTGCTCAACCGCTGAGGGTCGCAGTGGCCACGGCGGTGATCGAAAACCCCTATGCCGGGCGTTACGAAGAGGATCTGCTGCCGTTCATGCAGGAGCTGCGGGCACTGGGCTCGGATCTTTCGCAACGCCTGGTCGATGCGCTGGGCGGTGCGGACAAGGTGCAGGCCTATGGCAAGGCCGCCATCGTTGGTGAAGATGGCGAGCTGGAGCACGGCGCGGTGTGGCATGAGGCAGGTGGCTGGGCCATGCGCGCACTGCTTGGCGAACCCAAGGCCATCGTGCCGGCGGCCAAGACCATTGGTGGGCCGGGTTGCCGATTAATGATGCCGCTGGGGCACATTCATGCCGCTTATGTGCGTAGCCATTTCGGGGTGGCCGAGGTGACGCTATGGGACGGCCCGCGCCGCAACGAGATCGCCTTCGCGCTGGCCATGGCCAGCGGTGGCCGTATCCATGCCCGCCTGGGCGGGCTCGCCGCCGCTGACGTCAAGGGTGAAGACGGGCTGCGCTGATTCAACGGTTTCTCCGCCCGCGCCAGGGTGCGGGCGGTCGGCAAATAACAAGAACAAGAGTTGGAGAAACAGCATGACCACAAAGATGATGCGGGCCGCGCGTATGTACGAGGGCGGCAAACCGATGGAGATCGAGCAGCTTGCGGTTCCCTCCATTCGTCCTACCGAGGTGCTGGTGCGGGTCAAAGCCTGCGGCATCGTGCCGAATCTGCACAATATTCTCACCAACTGGAAAAGCTGGTTCCCGCACCTGCCGCTGCCGCAGCTGCCGGCGGTGTTCGGGCTGGATCCGACCGGCGTCATCGAGTCGGTCGGCGAGCAGGTCTACGACTTCAAGCCTGGTGACCGCGTGTACGTGAACCCGGCGCGCTACTGCGGTTCCTGCCGTGCCTGTCGCGCTGGTAATACCACTGCTTGCACGGCTTACACCTTCAATGGCTATTTCGGCTTCACTGCCCGCAGCCCACGTATGTTCGAGGACTATCCCTACGGCGGTCTGTGCGAGTTCATGCCGGCGCCGCAGTACAGCCTGGTCAAGCTGCCAGACAACATGGCCTTCGAGACTGCCGCGCGCCTGGGGTATCTGGGTACCGCATACCGGGCCTTGCTCAAGGCCAAGGTCGGGCCCGGCAGCACCATTCTCATCAACGGCATCAGCGGCACTCTCGGTCTTGGCGCGGTCGCCCTGGCACTGGCCATGGGCGTGCGGCGCATTCTCGGTACCGCCCGCAACGAGGCGCTGTTCCAGCGCGTGAAGGATCTGGCCGCCCCTGGCCGTATCCAGATTCATACCCTGGGCAAGGGCAGCACCGCGCAGTGGGTGAATGAGGTGACCCACGGTGAGGGCCTCGATGCAGTGATCGATGCGCTCGGCCCAGGCGCTCCGGCTGAAAGCCTGATCGATGCGTTCAAAGGCCTGCACCGCGGCGGCCATCTGATCAACATCGGTGCGGTGTCCGGGCCGGTGCCGCTGGATCTGCACTGGATGATGGACAACGACATTCAGCTCAGCGGCTCCGCCTGGTTCACCACCGGGCAGGGGCAGGACATGGCCGACATGGTGGAGTCCGGTGCGCTGGATCTGTCGTTCTTCGAGCACAGCGTATTTTCGCTGGATGAAGTCAACCAGGCCATCAGCGGGATCGAAAACCGCAACGGTGGTTTCGGTAACTACGTCATCTGTCCCTGAATCGGTGACCGGGTGTAGCGTTGCCGCTGCACCCGGTTCTTCACGCGTTGGATGTGGGAGGGGCTTTGCATGCAGGTAAGAAGAATCGTCACCGGGCACGATGAGCAAGGTAAGGCCGTATTCCTTGCCGATGGGCCAGCGCCACGCGCCAAGAATTTTCAGGACATGCCGGGCTACGGTATCGCGCAGTTATGGGCGACCCAGCCGGGCAGTGACGCAGGCCGCGATCTGACTCTGGCGGGTGGCTCGCTGGTTCCGGGGCCAGGCGGCACTTCGTTGCTGTTCGTCAGCCTGCCGCCGGATACGGTTATGGCAGCGCCCATCGATCCGCAGCGCGCCGTAGCGGAAATGATCGAGAACCTACCAGGGTTGATCGACCTCTTCGAAGTTGACGATCCGGCCATGCACCGTTCGCCAGCAATCGACTACGGCATATTGCTCGAAGGCGAGCTGTGGCTGGAGCTTGATGACGGCGAGCAGCGCCTGCTGCGGCCAGGTGATGTGGTTATTCAGCAGGGCACGCGACACGCCTGGCGCAATCGCTCACAGGCTGTAGCCAAAGCGGTATTTTTCATGGTGGGCGCGGTTCCTCCCGCTCGCTGACCCAAACCCTTTCAACGGCACGCCGACCCATCCGCTTGCGGATGTCGGTTCGCCGTGCCTGTGAGACTTGTTATGAGCGACGCCGTAATCGTGGCAGCAGCGCGTACACCCATCGGACGTTTTCAGGGGATTCTGGCCAGCGAGTCGGCCGTCGATCTGGGGGCGCTGGTTATCCGCGCGGTACTAGAGCGCAGCGGCCTGGCGGCCGATCAGGTCAATGAGGTGATCATGGGCCAGGTACTGACCGCCGGCGCCGGGCAGAATCCGGCGCGGCAGAGCGCGATTCGCGGCGGGCTGCCCTACACCGTGCCGGCGATGACCATCAACAAGGTCTGTGGCTCCGGCTTGAAAGCCATCCAGCTAGCGGCCCAGGCGATTCGTTGCGGTGATGCCGAGGTGGTGATCGCCGGAGGTCAGGAGAGCATGAGTAACGCGCCTTACTTGCTGGAAAACGCCCGCAGCGGGCTGCGCATGGGCCACGGCCAGTTGCGAGACAGCATGCTCCACGACGGTTTGTGGGATGCCTTCAACGATTACCACATGGGCATTACCGCCGAGAACCTGGCGGAGCAGTACGGCATTACCCGTGAGCAGCAGGATGCCTATGCGCTCGAGTCCCATCAGCGGGCTGTACGTGCGCAGAGCGATGGGCGCTTTCGCCAGGAGATTGTTCCGGTTCCGGTGAAGGGCAAACGTGGCGCGAGGTTGCTGGTCGACAGCGACGAGCAACCGATGTCGACCGCCTCGCTGGAAAGTCTGGCTCGCCTGCGTCCTACGTTCCAGGCCGAGGGCAGCGTGACCGCTGGCAATGCGTCACCGCTGAACGATGGCGCTGCAGCGGTGATCCTGATGAGCGAGGAAAAGGCCCGTGCCCTGGGGCTGCCAATCATGGCGCGCATCGTCGCGTTCGCCAGCGCCGGTGTCGACCCGACGGTGATGGGCATCGGCCCGGTGTTCGCCACCGACCTTTGCCTGCACAAGGCCGGCTGGAGCCTGGAACAGCTCGATCTGATCGAAGCCAACGAAGCCTTCGCGGTTCAGGCCCTGGCCTTGCAGCGTGAGTTGGGCTGGGATCTGCAACGCGTCAACGTCAACGGTGGTGCCATCGCCCTGGGCCATCCACTGGGTGCATCCGGCTGCCGGGTGCTGGTCACCCTGTTGCACGAAATGCACCGGCGTGACCTGCGTCGTGGGCTTGCCACGCTGTGCATCGGTGGCGGTCAGGGCGTGGCATTGGCAATTCAACGTGATCAGGAGCAGCGACCATGACGACTATCCATCTGCTGGGGCTCTGCGGCAGCCTACGCAGCGCTTCCAGCCACGAAATCATCCTGCGTACAGCCGCCGAGGAACTGCTCCCGGCGGACGTCCAGCTACACCTGCATCCGCTGCACTGCATTCCGCTGTATAACGAAGATCACGATGGCGACGCAACGCCCGGTGCCGTGCGGGCGCTGCGTGATGCAGCGCGTCAGGCCGATGGCGTGCTGCTCGGTTCGCCGGAGTACAACCATGGCATGTCTGGGGTCATGAATAACGCCCTGGACTGGTTGTCTCGCCCCCACGGTCGCTCGGCTCTCAAGGAAAAACCGGTGCTCAGCTTCACTGCGTCGCCGGCGTTTACCGGTGGCGTGCGAGCCCAGCAGCAGCTCAATGAATCGCTCTGGGCTATGCAGGCGGTGCTGGTGCCTTATCCGCAGATCGTGATAGGCAGTCTCAGCACTAAGCTCAGTCAAGGCCGCCTGACGGATGAGGCTGCGCGGCAATTTCTAAGATTAGGTATTGAGGCAATGATTGCGCTCATAAAGATCGACCGAGCCTAGGATACAAGCTAACGGGCGAGGGAGTTGGAGGAGTGTGTTCGTTCGCGTGACCACGAACAAGGGCATATGTCAGGTCGTACAGCGGTGCCATCGTACATGCGCCATGGTCACTCGAAGACGTGAAGTCCATGGGAGAGACCCTTTCACTTCCGCAAGCAGAGCTCGTTTGTCCGAGGGCTAGTCAGCCGTCTTAGAAATCTATTGCACTGATGAGTTTCTTTATGTGTTTTGGATGATGTCTTTGTGACATCTTTCAAGCCTGCCTTCTGAGCACAGCAACATGCCTCTATCCGAATTTTGCCACCGAGAGATGGGATGAGTCCTAGCTTTTGCTGTACCAGTTTGGGTAACTGCCGCCTGCGGTCGAGCCAGATCAAGCCGCACTGGGAAAGAAGAGAATACGTCCGTCGGCCAAGTGAAATATTAAGTTGCAACTTTATTGGACTGCAATCAATCCTACGCACGATACCGATAATGGCCTACTGACATTACTGGTGAGCTACCGTTCAAAAAGGCGCGCCGACCGGGCGCAAGGAAAGCTCCCTTGAGAAACTGAATGTTCTCGCCACCAAAATCCTAAGCCGACCCTATGAGGTCTGTGAGACCTATGAACATCCTTGCTCCTGCCATCCATATAACCAGCCGGTTGCGCTTTCCGGCAAAATTCGTACTGCTCGCGGTGATCGTACTGATTCCATTGACGCTGCTTGGTCTACGAGTTCTCACGCAAATCAATAACAGCATCGAGGGCATCCGCGCAGAGCAGGTCGGCCAGAGCTATCTGATGGATGTCACGCCCGTGCTTCGCTTGTCGATGTTGGAGCGCGCGCTCACCAATCGGCTGCTCAGTGGCGATCAAACAGCGCAAGCCGACCTTTCAGCCAACCGGATAAAGCTGCAGGAGGCCTTCTCGAAACTGCAAGCTACGGATCGGCAGCTCAACGTGACCCTCGAAACGGGCGACCGTGTGGAGCGTCTGCGTGCAGATGCGCAGCAACTGATTGATCGTGCCAAGGGGGATGCCGACCAGGCCGAGCTTTTCGATGCCTGGAACGACCAGGTTGGTAAAACCGTAAATTTCGTCTATTTCGTGAGCGCCACATCAGGGATGGTGCTGGATGAAGACTATGCGTCGTTGTTCATGATCGACCAAAGTACCTTGAGGTTGCCACGGCAGATTAACGTGGTCGGGCAGCTCCGCGGGTTGGCCAGTGGCCTGCGGGAGGGCCAGCCCATGGCTGACGGCACCCGCTCCTCGTTGAGGGCATTGCTCAAGCAGGAAGCGCAGGTTCGCCAAGAGCTTGAACAAAGCCTGAATCTCCTGCGCCGAAGGGAATCCGCCCTGGCCGACAGGATTCAATTACCGATCTCCAGCGCTTTGCAGGCACTGGACGCTTTCCGTAGTGACCTCGAAGTGATGCTTCGCTCTTCTGGTGACAGGGTGATGGGTGTTCAAGGGGTAGTGGCCAAGGGAAACGCAGTGGTCGCCGATTTGTATAAAGCCCAGGATGTCCTGCAGGACGAGTTGATGACCGCCCTGGATCTAAGAGCCCACAGCAGGATGTCCGAAAGGCTGTTCATTCTGGGTATGTTCACGCTCATGGGCTTGCTGCTCGCTTACGTCTTTTGTGGCATCTACGGCTCCATGCGCAAAGCCATCGGGGAAGTGCTGACGGCTACGCGTCTGATTGCTCAGGGTGATCTCACCGCCCATGTGCAGGTGCAGGGTAAAGACGAAATGGCGGACGTGGGCACAGGTTTCAATAACATGGTTCAAGCCTTTCGCGCGTCGTTGGCTCAGGTCGAGCAGAGCTCGCATGCGGTATCTGAGGCGTCACTGCGTATGGGCGCATCCATCGAGCGTGCCAAGCAGTCGATGAATGCTCAGCAGGGTGAAACCGAGCAGGTTGCCACTGCCATCAACGAGATGACCGCGAGCGTCGCGGATGTGGCCCAGAACACCGAAGGTGCTGCACGTGCTGCCGGGCAAGCCAGCCAGGCTTCAACCAATGGCCTTGCCGTGATGCAGGGCACCCGTAAGACCATTGAGGCCCTGGCCAACGAGGTCGAGCTCAGCTCGCAGAAGGTCTCTGCCCTTGCGGTACACAGCCAGGAAATCGGTGGCGTCATCGAAGTCATCCGCAATATCGCTGATCAAACCAACCTGTTGGCTTTAAACGCGGCGATCGAGGCGGCGCGGGCTGGCGAGCAGGGCCGTGGTTTTGCGGTGGTCGCCGACGAGGTTCGAACGCTGGCGTCGCGCACTCAGGGTTCGACCGAGGAAATCCGCCGCATTATTCAGGAGCTACAGTTGGCCATGTCGGCGGCCGTGGAACAGATGAAAACGGGCAAAGACAGGGCGCAGGAGTGCGTACAGTCAGCCGATCAAGCATCAAGGAGCCTGGGTGCTATCAATGATGAAGTCGAACTGATTGTCGGCATGAACACCCAGATCGCCAGTGCTGCCGTTCAGCAACACGCGGTGTCGGAAGACATCAACCGCAATGTCACCGAGATTCGTAACGGTAGCATCGTGTTGTTAGAGGGAATCGAAGAGAACGCCCTGACTGCGGAAGAGCTGTCCCGGTTGGCGGGGGAACTGCGTACGGTCGTCTCACGGTTCAAAATCTAGGGTGAAATTTCGTTCTGTGTGATGAAGCTTTGGAACTGCTGACTCGCGCAGTGCAGTGGTCGATAGAGCGACTTTGCACGCATCGGACAGGGCGCTATGTGTACCTCCAGCGTAGCTCTTGAGTCGTCTCTAGATTCGTAAGTTGCGCTTGCTACCGATACGAGTTACATGTCGTCTGCCTGTGGTAGTCGGCTTGTGGCCGATTGCGACCTGCGGCCACTGGCAGGTGGTTGGTGTCCGCAGAGGGGCATTCCGTCGAACCCCGTCCGCTTGCTCCGAGAATTTGTAGGCACGCAGCTCCCTTTGGAGATACCTGAAAGCCCGCCTTAATGGCGGGCTTTTTTGTATGGCACCATACAGCCCTGCGATGGACAACTATTGGCCGTTAGCGACGGCCTGACTTCGACCGTCGCTATGCATGGTCAAGCCTCGGCCTACGCTTGAGCAGCTTCCTACCCGCTAGCGATCAGCAGAAACCAGCCCCAAACGGATAGTTTGCAGCGACCCGCGCAGACTATCCTTGGGGTATAAGGATATCTGCGGAACCTAAGGCGATTAGGGGCGGTACAGAAAATCTCGCTCGGCGTGGCGCTGGCATGGTTTTTACACTGTGATTGTATTTGTATTCGCCGTCGGTGTTTATTTTCTAGCTAGGGTGCAGGCTATGAATGTTAGCTGTCCTGGGTTCACTGTCGGCTGTTATCTGGTAAAAGCTGAGTTAGCCAAGGGACATCAGTCTAAATGGTAGCTCTGATTTATATCATTGGCATATTGATCTCTACCGGCGCAAGTCTGTGGGTGAGTCGATTTGTTTTTCAAAGGTAGTTACTGGGCTCGAAGCCCTTTTGGTGGTGGCAGGGGGGGATTGTATGAATGAAATAAATCCAGCTTGTTTTTCAGGCAAGATGATTGGATAGATTATTTATAAATTAGTTGAAGGGAGTCAGCCGATTATGTCGAGCAAGCAATCTGGCTCATCCAGAGCCTTGGTTAGAACTGCATCGTATTGGGCGATTATAGTTAGTGCGATTTCGGTTGTCATCGCTGCTGCTACAAGTGGCGACCTGTACAAGGTTTCGGTTCTTGTTTCCGGTGTAAGCATGTCATTCGCTTCCCTAATAACAGCAGTTATTTGTGTTTCCCTGAAAACCGTGCCTGGCGCGCCTAGTGACTATGGACGCGTGCAACCGACCCATTGGAAAGAAAAGCCCGTTCAGTTTTTGTTATGTATAGTATTGTTCGTTTCTGTTGCGGTGCTAATGCTGTTAATGACTCTCAAAAATTACAAAATGTTCTTCCCTGATTAGGTTTGCGCCTACATTTGAAGATCGAGCGGGATAGCGAGGAGAAGCGGTCTTGAAAATAGTTGTTATCGCTATCATTACAACTCTTGTGTATTTAGTTTATCTGAATTTTACTGCAATGCATCAGCCAATTGAAACTTTCAACTCCAGAGAGTGGAATGAAAGGTCTAATAAGTTTTTGACGAACGATCCTGGTTGCATACGCGGCGGCATGGCCTTGGATCTGATGGAAAGTAAAATTCTTACCGGTCTTGACAAGCCGGCAGTTCTGGAAGTCCTTGGAAAACCTAACCGAGCGGCGGCAACGTCTCTGGGATATGAGCTCGGCCAGTGCCATTGGGACTGGAAGGCCAGCTATTTGGAAATCAGCTTTGATAATGATTATTTGGTGAAAAAACTAAAATTGACATCATCAACGCTTTAAATTACTAAAACCGCTTAGCAGCAAATACTCGCCTCACGCAATAGGATTGATAGATGAAATGGAAGTTCAGGTGTGTTGTCAATTGTCCCGTCAGTTGTTTTCTATGCTCTGCCTAAGTCTTTATTCTTATTGCTACTCTGAGTGCACAGGAAATAAGTAACGGTGTATACGGCAGTGCTTTTCGTACAGAACCTAAGTCGATCAAAAATTCTGGAGACAATATGCGCCTGATTACTACCGGCCTGGCATCAATGGCTGCAATTTTTTGCTTGAGGGTTCATGGCGGTGAGCTAGAGGCAATGCAGACACTTAGTGAAGCTACCGCCGAAAAGCTATGCACGATTATTTATAGAGGCAAAAAAGAACCAATAGTCGCATTCACTGCTACTGCTTACAGCTTAAATGGCGTCGACAAAAATGAAGTGATTTATCTTATTGAAAAACAAATTGCTAATGGGTGTTCCCTTGATGCTCCCGATAGCGAAGGTACATCAGCGCTAAATGTGGCAGTCCTGAAGGCCGAACCAAATCTACTTAGTCATTTATTGAAAATGGGGGCGGATCCAGTGCAGCGAATTAGAAGCAATCGCCCTTGGGTGAATGGCCTAAACAGCTTCGAGTTCGCTGCACTGCTCTATAAGCACGATCCGTCACAGACACGGGATGAGGTCGCGCAAACTCTAGAAGAGTATCATCGACGTAATAACCAATCTGCAAAACGGAATTAGCATGGAGACGACAAGTAAAGAGTTTGAAGCGGGCGCAGAAGTTGGCAAAGACGACGCTGAACCTTACGCTAACAAGAGCTTTCGCTCTAGTGGTCATACTGGCTCGCACACTGCGATGTCTTAGGCAGTACTTTTTGAATCGCACCGGATTCTATAGGCTTCTAGTGATGCCTACTAACCTCTGTGATCGTCCGCTTTTGGCCGGTTTCTGCCTGTTGAGATCGTTACCAATTAGCAGCTACACAAGCCTCTCACGAATTACCGAAAGCCCCGCAGTGAGCGTAATATCGCCAGTCCACATGGCAGGAGGTAGAACATGTTCAACCAGCAGGCTTCAGCTTGGGAAGCTTCCATCGTCGCGGCCATCGCTGAAGAGCTGGATCAGCTCAGGTATCTGGTAAATGACAAGAGCGGCTCGACGGAGAAAGGTGACATCCATGCCCAGATTGATCGGCTATGCGGCCTCACCGACCTTGCGCACAACGAAGCAATCCCTTTCTCGGAATCGAGCAGGGTTCAGATCCGAGAACTGAACGAGATGGCGATGGGGATGATTCGGGCAACGCTCGACTTCACTCCGCCTAGTGAGGAGCGCGTACAGAGCCTTGAGCGTGAGGCGGCGCAGGGGCTTTTCGATGCGATTGCGCTCAATATCCCCCACCTAGCCCAAGGTGAGACGAGGAAATACGCGATTGCCCTGTCGACCAGTGCTTTCGAGGAGCTGCGAAAGCACATGGGTGACCACCCTGATTTCGAGATGATGAAACAGTTGGTCTTGGTTCAGGACTATCGGGTGATGAAGCTGGCTGGCGATAACCGCTAAAGGTGACCGCGCTCACGGGCGCGACCAGCGTAATCGTGCGATCGCTTTGAATTGAGGTATCCCAACCGACCCTCGCTCGTTGCGTGCTTTCGAGCCCGGCCTCGTGATTAAAGTCTCCACAGCCGGTCTTGCGGCTTCATAGATGGCGAACGCGTTAAAGTCGCAGTCCAAAAGAACCAGCTGAACGACGTCGAAAGGCTGTCTGAGGTCGATGGCGCCGACACGGCCAGTGATTTTTTTCGGATTGCCAATCACGCGTCCTTTGATTTGCACTCGGACAGCGATCCCATCTCTCATCTCTGTGGCGTCATAGCCGGCTGTACGTGCTGCATGTAAATCCAAGCCAAGGATCGCAGCAGCTTCGCATTCAGCAATCTCTCCCGTGATCCCTAGCGGCTTGCCAGTTAGTTGTCGGTACCGGACAGCAACTCGCTTTGCCTGCTCCACGAGCTCGGACACCTGCGCACGCCCGTCTTCGGGCGGCAGCGTAACGAGGGGATTGGTCATCACGGACTGCTCCATATTCTTCCTTCTCATGTGCCGATATTTTGCCCACGACCACAGAGAAAAATGGTGAGAGCTGGACTTGGCGGCAGTGGTGGCATCAGACCTAAATCCTGAACATTTCTCGGGTAGTGTCAGACAAAGCCACCGGTCGTCGGAGATCCGTCATTTTTTGGGGCTTTTTTAACTCCCCCCTAAAAAATTTTAAAGACGACGGAGTTTATATATTTGAGAGCAAAGAAAAAGCAGCGTAGCTCGGAGCACGGCAGTCCTAGACACTCCACGGTTTTACCTAGGCTTTTAGGCTTTTTTGCCATTTGCTCCTGGGCGTTTCCATGGTCTTGAACGACGGGCTAAGCTCTGGGGTAAGGGGGAGATCTGCCTTAAGGCCGCAGGCCGCACTGCTTTACCTTTGAAGACAAAGATCAAGAGCACAGCAGATCTCACTGGCGAGTAATTTCGTGTGATGGTTTCCCGTGCCGGACAATAGCCCGTTCATCACGCCGGACACCATCAGCACCCTGGCACTAAGGGTAATGATGTCCACTAGTAATCACGTGTGAGGGGCAGATGGTTACCAAGATTTTCAATTTTGTTGGCTAGATTTTCTTAACGACGACAAGATTTTTTTAAAATTCGCGCGAAAGGCTCAGAAAAAATTAACGAAAGGGGCCGCGCCACTAGGGGCGATTCGGAACGCGTGATCGATAATCTGAAAAGCGCTATCTGGCGCCTGGCCGCGCAGCGATATGGGGATGAGCTGCATGCCATCGTATGGGGCGCCCTGTCCGACTACAAACTCGCGCCTGGCTATGATCGCCGAAGCCGCATTCACTTCGATATGATGTATTTCCTCCCAAATCTTGAGGGAAATGATGCCGATCAGGTTCAGGAGCTCATGAGTGTTTAGATAAGAGCATCGGGGGCTTCGCTCATCGTTCTTAGTTCTAGTCGATACTTTTTAATGGCTGCTGCTGCCCGGCACCTGCCGGCGGATTTAGGTAGTGAGCAAAGGCTTAATACGCATGCGTCTAGTGAAAATTCCTACTCCTCACATCTAGCCCCTCCAGCAAGTCGCTCCTGTCCGCTAGATGCCCCGCGATCAAATGCACCACGCCCTCCTGATCCTCAAGTTTACCCTTCACCTGGAGCAGCTTCGAATGCACCAGGGCTGATCGATACTGCTCGGCCAAGTCTTTCCATACGATGACGTTGGTCATGCCGAACTCGTCTTCCAGCGTCACGAAAGTCACGCCGCTCGCCGTTGAAGGCCGCTGCCTGCCGGTCACTATCCCAATCACGGTGACATGATTGCAGTCCCCCATCTCCCGCAAATCCCGCGAGCTCTTCGCACGCATTCTCTTCAGTTGGGCCCTGAGTAACGACATCGGATGCGGCCCCAGGGTCGTGCCTGTCCGCGCATAATCCGCGTGCATGTTTTCCACGACGCTTGGCTCCGGAATCGCTACCGGTTTTTCATCGGGCTCCTGCGCAAACAGGGGCAGTGGCTGCTGCACCGCTGCGATTTCCCAACGCGCTGCATGGCGATGACCTGCTAGGTGCTTCAGCGCATCGGCCTCCGCGAGGAGCTCGCGTGCCTTGTGATCGAGCCCCACGCGCAGACAGAGATCTCCAACGCCTCCAAACGACTTCGCCTCCCGTTCGGCCTGAATCCTTCTGCCCACGGCTTCGGCCAGTCCCCTGACCATCCGTAGACCCAGTCGCAGCGCCGGCAGCCTTCGATCCAGCGCTTCCAGAGTGCAGTCCCAATCGCTCACAGTTACGTCGACAGGACGGATCTCAACACCATGGCGGCGAGCATCCTGCAGAACTTGGTCGGGACTGTAGAACCCCATGGGCCAGCTGTTGATGAGCGCGCATGCGTACGCCGACTGCTCATGGCACTTGAGCCAGCACGAGGCATATGTGAGCAGCGCAAAACTGGCCGCGTGGGACTCCGGAAAGCCATAACTGCCAAAGCCCTTGATCTGCTCGAAGATGCGAGCCGCGAACTCCTCGCTGTAGCCTCGTTCAAGCATGCCTTGGCGCAACCGGATCTGGTGCGGTTCCAGTCCACCGTGCCGCTTCCAGGCGGCCATGGAGCGCCTCAATTGATCCGCTTCACCTGCCGTATACCCAGCAGCCACAATCGCGAGACGCATCACCTGTTCTTGGAAAAGCGGTACACCCAGCGTGCGCTCGAAGACATCACGCAGCTCGTCACTTGGGTAGGTGACTTTTTCCTCACCATTACGGCGCCGTAGGTAGGGGTGAACCATGTCGCCGACAATCGGCCCGGGCCGCACGATGGCCACCTCGATCACCAGGTCGTAGAACGTCTTTGGCTTCAAACGCGGCAGCATCGACATCTGTGCTCGTGACTCGATCTGAAACACACCCAAGGTGTCTGCCTTGCTGATCATCCGGTACGTCGCAGCATCCTCGGGTGGGATCGTAGCCAGGGTCAGATCTCGCCGGTTGTAGCGGCGCAGGAGATCGAGACAGCGACGGATAGCGCTGAGCATCCCCAGAGCCAGCACATCGACTTTCATGAGCCCCAATGCGTCGATGTCGTCCTTATCCCATTGAATGATCGTGCGGTCTTTCATGGCCGCGTTTTCGACAGGGACGAGCGTGGACAGGGGATGTTCGCAGATCACGAAGCCCCCTGGATGCTGAGATAGATGACGGGGGAAACCCACGAGCTGCTCGGTAAGGATAAGCACCATCTTGACCTGTTTGTTTTCCGGGTCGAACCCGGCTTCATGGAGACGCTGATCAGGTGGCAGTTGATCGCTCCAGCGTCCGCAGCAATTCGCTAACGTCGTCACTTGGTCAGGCTGCCAACCAAGCGCTTTCGCAACATCTCGGATCGCGCCGGCAAAGTGGTAAGTGCTGGCCACGGCGGTCAGAGCCGCACGCTCTCGACCGTAGCGATTGAAGATGTACTGGATCACTTCTTCACGGCGCTCGTGCTCGAAGTCGACGTCGATATCTGGTGGCTCGTTACGCTCTTTGGAGATGAAGCGCTCGAACAGCATGCTCATGCGTGTTGGGTCGAGCTCAGTGATGCCCAGCGCGAAACAGACTGCGGAGTTTGCTGCTGAGCCGCGCCCTTGGCAGAGGATGTTTTGGCTCCTGGCAAAGCGAACGATGTCATGCACGGTCAGGAAGTAGCTCTCGTACTGAAGCTCCTCGATCAAGTGAAGCTCGGCTTCGATCTGGGTTTTCGCCTTGGGCGACACTCCGTCTGGCCACCGCCAAGCAGCACCTTCGTAAGTGAGCTCGCGCAACCAGGCGGCTGGCGTTTTTCCCTGAGGGACTACCTCATGTGGGTACTCGTATTTCAGCTCGCTTAGGTCGAACGTACAGAGCGACGCGATACGTACTGACTGAGCTAAAAGGTCTGATGGGTAGAGGTCGGCCAGGGTGGGAATAGGGCGTAAATGGCGCTCACCATTCTGGAACAGATGTCGGCCTGCTTCTGCGACGATGCAGTGGTGCCGGATGGCCGTCATCGTGTCTTGCAGAGCACGCCGCCCACGCACGTGCATGTGCACATCACCTGTCGCCACCAAGGGCATCTGAAGAGCTTCGCCCAGGCTGATCAAATCCTTGAGCTTCTGATCGTCGTCCGCATCTCTATGCAGCTCTGCGCCAATCCAGCTACGCCCTGGAAAACGCTCTGCCAACCATTGGCCGTGTAGCACCTCACAGCTCGCGTCTGGGATCCAGATAGCCAAAATCCCCTCGTTATCACCATTTAGGTCTGCACGGCTGAGCTCGTACTGTCCCTTCGGGCTGCGGCGCCGGCCAACTGTGATGAGTGCGCAGATCCTTTGATAGCCAGCCAAGTTCTGAGCGAGCAGAACGAGCTTAGGGCCGTCGGCTACTCTTACCTCAGTCCCTGTGATCAGCCGGACGCCGTATTCCTTGGCTGCTTGCCAAGCTCGGACGATGCCCCCCAGTGAGCACTCGTCGGTGATCGCCAGTGCTTCATAGCCGAGCTGGCCTGCTTTCTCGAAGAGTTCTCTGGCGCTCGAAGCGCCACGCTGAAAACTGAAATTGCTGAGGCAGTGGAGTTCGGCGTACTGGACTCGGGGACGAATTGAGGTATTCATGGTTAGCAGGCGTTACTGTATAGATATACAGTTTTGCTGTTGACCCGAAAGCGGGTCAATCTGATCCCGACGAGAGGAAATCGAGATGTGTGGACGACTCGCTCAGTACCGGGCAGCTCAAAAGTATCTGGCTTCATTGGGGCTGGATGTGCGCCCGCTCAGCCGCCTGGCCGAAGAGGATATCGCGCGCTATAACGTGGCTCCGCACTCGAAAGTCGATCTAATTAGGCCGACTGCCGCTGGTTACATCTGGACTGCGGAGAAATGGGGATGGACGCCAGCGTGGGATGCCAAACCGGCGCGGCGGGACATCAACGCGACGCGGGAGAAGGCAGCTAGGAGTAAGTACTTCCGGCAGATCTGGCCGCACCGTGCCCTAGTCTGCGTAGACGGCTGGTACGAGTGGTGCGTCGTCGACGGCGAGAAGACGAAGCAGCCGTACTTCATCCGCCGCGCAGATGATGAGCCCCTCTTTCTGCCAGCCATTGGGCAGTTCTCAGAGGCGGGCGTCGAGCCTGGGGGGCATGAGGGATTCAGGATCATCACGGCTGACTCTGAGGGCGGCATGCTCGATGTCCATGATCGTCGCCCCGTTGTGTTCGGCGAAGAAGACGCCCGGCAGTGGCTGTCAGATATCGGCTCCAAAGGAGCTGATCAACTGCTCCAGGAGCGCGCGCTGCCGGTAGCGGATTTCACGTGGTACCCGGTAAGCCGTGCTGTCGGCAGTGTTAGAAACGAAGGTAGGGCACTAATCGAACCAATCAGTTGATTGAGAACTGCCCACCGCCCGATCACTCTTGTCCGGAATCAGGCGCAAGATGCGCCCTGAGTGCTTCTGCAAGCTCCTCTAAAGCGCTCTCTAATCGGCGATCTTCTCTTGCGTCGCGAGAGCACGCCTTGAAGGCTAGGCAATGCCGGAGCAGGGCTTCCGCGTCGTTTGTGTTCAAGTCGAAAGAGATCATCTGATGCCTCAGAGCGAAAGGTCGTGATACTACCTCGACAGGTGAGATTCGTGCCTCGCGACGACTATTGTAAGCGCGCTGTGACCTAGAGCCCCAAGTCAACCCGAAACTTGATTTCAGGGAGGCGGGGAGTGAGCTCATCATCAGGCACTCGTCTGAGGATCTCGCTCGCGATCGCAATCCGAATATCTTTCAGCGCTCGCAAATGCTCGCGATTGAATGACCTGAAGTCATGCAAAAGTGCACGCCTGCCTTGCTTGATATCTTCCAACAGATGCCCTGCGACTTCAGACATGCCTTCTGGACTAGCAAGGCGAGGGATATCGCAATCGCGCATATCTCTTTGGATGTACTCGACGCTTCTGAGCACAAAGCCCTGCAGAACAGGCACGGCGAATAAATCCAACGCGCAGGCCCAAATTAATCGTTCTTCTTCGCGATTCATTCGCTTATCTACTTCCTGAAATTCTTACTCTGCAGATCTGTTCCAATGTCGGCCAACCGTCGATGTTGAGATATTGAGTCTTCTCGCTACCTCGGCCTGGCTAAGGCCCTGACCTTTGAGTTTCAAAACTGCGCGAGTGGTTTCATGTCCCCTGGCTGTAAGCGGGTGAACAGGGGCAGGCACCAGTGACGAAACCTTAGCATCAAGGAAATCATGCTGATCGAGCTCCTCGCTGGCTAACCTCAGCGCTTCGTGTGGAGTCGAACCTGCCCGGATGGCATACACGAGAGTGAGCAATGTGAGCGGCTGAATTTCCATCGCTTGGGCTAACAGCTCAATTGATTCAAGCGTGGCCGCGCTTTGTGCTCGTTCCAGTCGGCTGACCTGAGACTGATCTAGCTCAACAGCAAGCTTTCGCTGAGTAACCCCTTTGTGTGCCCTGAGCAACAGCAGGGCATCAGCAAGGGCCTGTCGGAGCAGCATGTGGCATTCCCGCAAATCCGACTGTATGACGCGTTTGAGTTATCCCTCACAAATGTATATATTCATCTTTGCGGGATGTCTCTGTTCATGTTGCGATACATCGCGCATCGCCAGGGGAGCATTGAGCAATTTATGCCTAAGTCGGCGAATCGAGACGGGCGCAGATTGGTATGAGAGTTTTGATTTATTCCGATCTCCATTTGGAGTTCGGCTTGGGCTTTGAGCCCCCGAATATCGATGTCGATCTAGTGATTTTGGCTGGTGATATTGGAAAGGGGGTACGGGCGGTGCAATGGGCTAACGAAGCATTCATGTGCCCGGTCGTGTTTATTGCAGGTAACCATGAGTTCTACAGCGGGCACATCGACCGGACTTGGCAAAAGATGAACGCTGCTGCAGCACCCCACGTACACCTCCTGCAAAACCAGGCGGTTGTTATCCAGGGGGTACGGATTTTAGGCTGCACAGCGTGGACAGACTTTTCGATTTCAGGTGATCCGGTGACCGCAGCTCATGTAGCTCAAGCTGAGATGAACGATTACAAGCGGATCCGGATTGGCGACAGCTACAGAAAGCTACGGCCTGCTGATTTGATTCAGCGCAACCGAGCCGCCTATGACTGGCTAACAACTGAGTTGGAGAGGCCATTTGACGGCAAAACAGCCGTGATCACGCACCACGCTCCGCTTGCTTGCATAGCGGGGGAAGATCACCTGAGTGCTGCCTACGCAAATGAATGGCCGGAGCTCGTGGCCAAGGCTGATGTTTGGGTTTTTGGCCACACGCACGACTCGACCGATGCAGAGTTTTACGGGTGTCGTGTGATTTCAAACCCCCGCGGTTATCCCGGCGAAGAGACGTGTTTTAAACCAGCCTTCGTGATTGATCTTTAAGCCACAACAGGAGTTGCTGTGCTGGATGTAAAAGCTATCCCTGCCAATGTAGAGCGGGCCTCACGCATCGACTGGGGTGTGCCCATCGATGCTTACCTCACTGAGGCGGCTAGAGTCGGCGATCGAGTCACGGCGACTCTCTTTCTTGATTTCGCCGGCGTGATAGGTAATGGCGAAACCGTAGTGACTCCTCCACTGCGGAAGATCACTTCGCGTGGTGATTTACAGCTCGTGCAAAGTGCATGCGGCCATGACCACTACATCATTGTCTCCGAGTGTGGCTGATTAAGCTCCGTTGTTGAGCAGGGAGCAGGGCCAGTCCGTTATTCAAGGAAGAGCCAGATGACCGCAGTTATTTTTGACGTCTTTGGGACGCTCATCCGCATCGAAGAAAGGCGAAACCCGTACCTCCAGCTCCTGCGGTATGGGCGTGAGCAAGGGCTCTCCCCGAGCAGCAAGCACCTACACATGCTCATGACGCGTGATCTCGGCTGGGGTGAAGCTGCCGACCGGCTGGGAGTTCGTGCGAACTACGTAAAGCTCAGGGAGATAGCTCAGCTGCTGCAACAAGAGCTTGAAAGCATGACGCTATACCCCGATGCCCTGGAGGCCATCTCGATGCTGCGAGAAGCTGGGATCAAGGTTGGTTTGTGCTCAAACTTAGCGTCGGAATATGGCCCAGCTGTGCGCGAGTTGTTGCCTGGGCTCGATGCCTGTGGCTTTAGCTACGAAATCGGCGCGATGAAGCCTAATCCAGTCATCTACCACTCGGTCTGTCGTGACTTAGGCGTACAGCCAGGGCAGCAATTGGGAGGCGCCCGTGTGGCGATGATTGGAGACTCGATCAGATGCGACCGGGATGGGGCTCGGGCGGCGGGGCTTGCTGGGTTTCATTTGAGTCGCAGTGGTAAGGGAGACTTTTCCAATCTGATAGATTTTGCTGAATGTATTTTGGAAGAGAAACGGATCGGATTTCTAAACGGGAAGCTTAAAGTTCCTGATGACTTCGATGGGTTGGGGCGAGCTTGTATTGAGCGCGGTTCTGAGGGTGAGCCATAAGTAGGACTCGTCTTTTGACGAGAGGTTGTCTGGAAGTCGCGTACTCCGTATGCCTGTGCTCAGTCGGATCTAGCTTTATTGAATGACGGCATTTATCCGATAGTTGTGTTCGCTGCTTACACAATAGGTATTACCTCGCCTAATTATTGGTTGATTCGCTTTTAGGGAAGGATCGCTACATGTCACAAATGCACAAAGTGGTAAGGGTTGTCAAAAATTATAAAGACAGCGTGAGAGGTAACTCTGCGACTCTTTTAAAGAGAGTAAGAGCTGAGGATGAATCAGGAGCCACGGTTTACTATAAAGACTTGCTTATTCCCGACTATCTCAAAAGTAAAGGGGCTTTCAGTAAAGACGTTCCTCGTACCTGGTACGTTAAAGAGACTTCCAAAAATGTGACCGTCGTTGTAGGGTTTGCAAAAAATAGCGGCGAGTTCTTTTATGATAACGATGAAATAAAAGGGATTGCTCGTGGCGCAAGAGTTCAGGGTGTAATATTTGGCGCCGCTGCTGTCCCGGCAGGAGTTATCGTAGGGATTGCAACTTATGGGGTGGGACTATTGATCACACCTTGGCTGTTGTTTTTGGCCTATCGCTTCTTCATTAAAATTCCTGCTGTGCTCGGGCAGAAAACTCTGCAGCGGGATTTTCAGGAGTTTGGGATCAAAATTTAGCGTTGTTGTCGGGCGGCATTAGTCGAGCAGGGTAGAACATGAGCTGGGAGGTGGCTATCGAAGACTGGGATGGAGAGGGCGCTATCCGCATTCCCGAGGAAGCGTTGCACAAGCTAGGCGTCAATGTTGGCGATAGCGTCTACCTGTTGGTTGAGTACGTCGGCAATGCCCGGTGCCTTGTACTCAGCAAAACTCGGGAGATCCCCGATCGCACCGATGGGCTCGTCCCGCATCGGGATCGATCTGGGCATGCGTAGCAGTGATCATGCCGGGCTACTCGTGGACACAGGGAGCGATCTATGAGGTCGTTGATAGACATCTACCTGGGCTTGGGAGCCTTCTTGAAACTGGCCGATTCAGACGATGGAAACGACTCAGATGAGTGGTGGTTGTGACGAGCCTGATTCGTCGCGCGAGGTTGACGAACAAGTAGGTCATTACGACGTGCCTCTGTGTCCAAATCGCTTAATTTTGGCTGTCGAGGCTGTGCGTGGGCCGGGCATTGCGCTCGCGTTGCTCCGAGAGCATCTGCAGCTGCGCGAAACCGCAACGATGGTGTTCTCTGCCTATAGCGACTGCTTCTTTTTGAGGCTGGACGAAATCGACCGCTTTCAGAACCGGCGTGTCGGCGGGCTGGAGGCGGTATCAACCATGCCGTTCAAGGCGGGCGAGATCTTCAAGTACGAGGTCGCGAGCTGGACGGTTTCAGATGTCGCTGCAGTTGAAGGCATGCAGGGTGTTAGGGCGCTTACAGCGCTTGGATTGATTCCCGACGCACCGTGAACGGGTGCTCCGCGCAAATCAGAGCTAAACGCTCAAGGGGTGGTTCCGAAAGTGTTGTCGGTAAGTTTTCATGAGAGGCTTATTCGCGCCGCCTTCCACCATTGAAAGCAAGTCGAGGCCCTCTCTGTAGCTGAGCTGAAACTTGTCTGTTGTTGCCTGCCTTGCGGCGATCAGATCCTTCGAGGCCTGGGTGAGAGACGCATTTGTCCAAAGCTCATATGACTGAGCGCAATCTTTGTAGGCGCTGTGCTCTTTGACGAAGTCGCGCATCGTCGGAAGTCTTTTGTTGAGCCACTTTTCCACTTCGGCCTCGTCTACGGTGCCATTGGGTTTGTGGCCCTTGCATTCGATGAAGACCAGGTTTTTTCTGTCGACCTCTACAAGCACATCAATCTCAGCCCGAGCCCCAGTACGATTGCTACCTATCTCCCTGTTAAGCCACACGTCCAAAGGACGGTAATGCTCCCGAGCAATCTCCGCTCCCACGTATTCGAATAGGCACCCCCTGAGGGTCGAGGCGGCGCCCTCGATCTTCACCAGAGTTTCAAATAGCTTGTCGAGCTTCTCTGGATCCCTGGCGGACTCGGCAGTCGATGTCAGCGTCTGGGCTAATCTCGCTAACGCTTGGGCGACCTCCGTTCCCAGCAGCGTTTCAATGGTCGCAGCCATTGCGCCAATGCTTTTGAGCCGCTTGATCGCATCACTTGTGTAAGAGTCAGCTACGAACATCTGTAGCACTGGCGAGAGCTTCGGAAAGGCGCGGACATTCTGGCACTTCCTCACGAAGGGCTCGATGGCGTCCCCAGATGCCTTATCACCGAGGTAGATATCGCAGACGAACGAACCTGGTCTGACCTTTCCAGGTTCGGATGATCGTCCCTGCACTGGGAATAGATAACAAGGAGCAACTAAGTCCCACAGATTTGGGCCGACGTTGGGGCTGTCACCGGCATCGTCCCGAGTGGTCACTTGGTTGTAGGCTCCGACTCCCAACCTCTTGGCCCAATCCCTCACCGCGCTAAGCGCAAGAGTCTCGGTGACCAAGCGCGCTTTAAGCCGCGGCGCATCGATCTCATCGTCACGCAGAGTTCCTAAAGCAATGCATTCGCCGACGCCAGGGACGTCTACCAGGCGAGCAAGATTCGATACGACGAGATTCTCAACAAGGCGCTCAGCCGAGACTTTTCCCTTCTGCATCTTGGGGGAGCCGCTGGCTATCTTGAAGTGCTCTCTGGGGAGAATGCCGCCTCGTTCGGTCAGTACCGCTAGGCCGAAGTAGCAGTGGTGGTTTGCTGTCTTAAGGGCGCTGAGGAGATTGTTAGAGAACATCTTCATCCCGTACTGCATGTCGAGATAAAGAAATCGAGCTCTGTGCGGGAAGACTATGCCCTTGAGCCGCCTGACTGGCGCTCCTGAGCGACTGATTGCCTGCCTTGCTGCTTCAGCGGACATGCCATAGCGATTGATCAACTGACTAGCCAAGTCGGTGCTGAGCTGGGGGCCTCGCTGAGCGAGGATTGTCGCAACCTTTTCAGCTGTGCTCATCGCTACATCCTCATGCCTGCCAAGAGAAATGTCACACTGCGCTATTTATAATCATGATTTACATGCTGTGAAGAGCATTTTTCGCGTTGTTCGGGAGAGGCCGCTCTGGGGCGGTGCTTTCAGATGGGGCAGAAAGTGAGTCAGAGCGATTTTGTCACAATAGCGTCTCTAGACCCACTCGGTTATGCGAGAGAAGACCTTTTCGCTGACACCTTTGGCGATGGAATGTAAGGTAGGCCAGGACATGGGGTCGCTCGAACAGGGGGCTAACTACCACGCAGGATTATCTCTATTTGCGCACTGTCCAGTAGCGAGGGGAATACAGTGTGCTGGGCTTTTTTGCGCCGGAGTAGGTGAACGACAGCAAATGAAGAGGAATCATTAACTCGGTTGAGATTCGAGCTTCAAAATGATCAATGGAGCGTTTTTTAAAACGCTGAGGTTCCTCAATTTCATCCTCGTCCTCTTCATCCTCAGGGCGGAGGACGTTGCCTGAAGCGATGCAAATACGTGCGACGTGAGGGTGCTTCGAATCATCGCGAAACTCCAGTACCACATCAACCGCTACCTCGACATTTTTGCCTGGAAGCGCATGAAATCTTTGTGCGTGTGGAAGAAGGCATTCCGCGATGAACTCGAAGCTTGGCGTGTTGGACTCAAATTGCTGCAAGCTAAATAGGCTACTGAAGCAGCCGTCCTTGAAGTCCCGGCGCAGCTTTCCACTGCCATCAAAAAACACTTCGAAGAGCATGCCATCGAGCAGAGCTTTCTTCTTATCTTCTGGCACCCCGCTCGTTTTGCCAGCGAAGTCCCCGATGAAACGGCCTGCAGTGTGCTCACTACCGCAAGCGGCCTGATAAATGTTCCGACCTACGATGAATAGGTTGTTTTTGTTACATTGCGTGATGAATTCCGGTTTTAGTTTGGCCATCGCGCGTGCTTGTACAGGCCAGTTCGTTACTTTGAGACCGCGAATGACGTCATGCGAAGGTTTTGAGGCATCGTATTCAAGCAGAGCGTCCTTAAGGGCAGTCGTACTGTACACGTCTATACGCGAACCAACGCTGCGATTGAAATAAAATTCAGACGCCAGCGACGTGTGCTCCCAGGAGATCTGCTTTCCATCGGTTGCTATGCTGAGAGTGTTGCGTACCCTTTTGAACATGGCCTCAATGGTGCAGTCCGGTGTCCCGATGTGCTGGAGGAGGGCGCTGGTGTATTCGCCATTTCGTTTGCCCTTCCCGTCAGCGGCTGTTTGGCCAGGTGAGGTTGCGAAGGCGATCAGCGTGCCTCGCGGCACGTATACCGGAGCCAGGCCGGCAGTCCCGGTCGACCTGTGCCATCGCTTCTCCCAAGGGTTGATACGGCAAGCGTCAAGAACTACCAGGTTGGTAGACGTACCGGACTTTTCCATGGAGTCGATAACCTTATCGAGTGACATGGACGAGTATTCGACATCAAGCTCATCATTGGCGCAGGTATCAGTTGCCAACAAGTAGTTTTTACCGTCGATCTGCAACCCATGCCCCGCAAAAAAAAATAGGCCCAGATCAGCATTGTAGAGCTCCTCGCGAAAATCTCGAAGAGCCCGTCCCATATCCGCGTTCGTGGCGTCTTTACGTTCTAGCACGAGAAAGCCGAACTGGCGCAATACCGAGGCTACGTCTTGTGCATCGTTGCAGGGGTTGTCGAGGGGTTTCTCAGGATACGATGCGTTACCGATGACCAGCGCGACCCGCTTCATAGACTAATGTACTTCCGCTAGTACCTACCAAGGCGACGTAGTATTAGAGACATATTACGAGGGCGAATCAATCGCTTGCTTGCAAGAACAAAGATTATGAAGGCGAGCCTCCAAGCCTGACCGAAGGAGCGCCATAGGGTGATCGGGTCTCATCCGCCCGAGTCGAAATCCCGCTCATCAACTGCTTGCCAATGCCCTGCATCAAGATCCCTCCATTCACCCGTACATAAGCCTCGTTAGCGCTCTTCAGCGCTTAGTTGGCATTTTGTTCAGGCGTAAGCGGCCAGCAAACACACCTTCAAAAATCCAGAATTAAGGGCAATGGTGTCCGTCTATTTTAAGCGGACGCGATCACCCTTATCGCTAGGATTTCCATGCGCCAACGAAGCTCTTACCCCAAACCCTTTAAAGCCCAGGTCGTTCAGGAATGTCTGCAACCCGGCGCCTCAGTTTCCAGCGTCGCCATCAGCCACGGCATCAATGCCAACGTAATTCGCAAGTGGTTGCCGATTTACCGCGATAAACCCGTCGCGCCACTTCCCGCGTTTGTGCCGCTGCAACCGATGCCTAAACGGCACGCTGATGAAGCGGTAATTATCGCATTGCCGCTGGGCGAAAAATCTATCACGGTCAAATGGCCCATCTCCGACCCGGACGGCTGCGCACGCTTCATTCGCAGCCTCTCGCAATGATACGCATCGACGCCATCTGGCTCTCGACCGCGCCCATGGACATGCGCGCTGGCACCGAGACTGCGCTGGCCCGCGTGGTGGCGGTGTTCGGTGCGGCAAAGCCGCACAGCGCTTATCTGTTTGCCAACCGCCGCGCCAACCGGATGAAGGTGCTGGTGCATGATGGCGTGGGCATCTGGCTTGCCGCACGCCGGTTGAACCAAGGCAAGTTTCACTGGCCTGGCACTCATCGCGGCCTGGAAGTCGAACTCGACGCTGAACAACTGCACGCGCTGGTGCTCGGTTTGCCATGGCAGCGTGTAGGTGTGAACGGCGTGATTACGGTAGTTTAGTCCTGCCTTTGAGCTGTGTCGGATGAGTTGCTTTGGTAAAATCCACGGCATGACTTCCTTGCCCAATCTCGACCAAATGACACCCGACCAACTGCGCGCACTCGCTGCGCAGTTGCTGTCGAAGGTCGACACCATGGGTCGAAAGATCCATCGTGACGAGACGATCATCGAACAGCTCTCTCACGAAATTGCCATCCTCAAACGCCACAAGTTCGCCAAACGCAGCGAGCAGATCAGCCCAGCTCAAGGCAGTTTGCTGGATGACCTGCTCAACACCGACCTTGAGGCCATCGAGGCAGAACTGGACGCGCTTCGTCCTGCCCCGACGCCAGACGAAACCCGCCAAAAGCCCAAGCGCGCCGCTGCCGCCGCAGTTCCCACGCACCGTCATTCGTCACGAGCCAGAGAACACCCAGTGCGCTTGCGGCTGCCAGCTTCAGCGCATCGGCGAAGACGTCAGCGAAAAGCTGGATTACACACCGGGCGTGTTCACCGTTGAGCAGCATGTACGTGGCAAGTGGGCCTGCCGCCAGTGCGAAACGCTGATCCAGGCGCCGGTGCCCGCCCAAGTCATCGACAAGGGCATCCCTACTGCCGGTCTGCTGGCCCATGTGATGGTGGCCAAGTTCTCCGACCATTTACCGCTGTACCGGCAGGAAAAGATCTTTGGCCGTGCAGGCCTGGCGATCCCGCGCTCAACACTGGCTCAGTGGGTGGGCCAAACTGGCGTGCAACTCCAGCCACTGGTGGATGCACTGCGGGAAGTCGTACTCGCCCAGCGAGTCGTGCATGCCGATGAAACGCCGGTGCAGATGCTGGCCCCCGGCGAGAAGAAAACGCACCGAGCGTATGTCTGGGCTTATTGCACCACGCCGTTCTCGGTACTGAAGGCGGTGGTCTACGACTTCAGCCCCAGCCGTGCTGGCGAACATGCACGTAACTTCCTTGGCACGTGGAACGGCAAGCTGGTCTGCGATGACTTCGCGGGCTACAAGGCCAGCTTCGAGCTGGGCATCACCGAAATCGGCTGCATGGCCCACGCTCGCCGCAAGTTCTTTGACCTGCATGTGGCAAACAAAAGCCAGTTGGCCGAACAGGCACTGCACTCAATCGGCGGCCTGTACGAGATCGAGCGGCAAGCCAAAGAAATGAACGATGAAGACCGCCGGCGATTACGTCAGGAAATAGCGGTTCCCGTCGCAGCAAAGTTGCATGAATGGATGCTGGCTCAACGCGAGCTTGTGCCAGAAGGCTCGGCGATGGCCAAGGCCTTGGACTACAGCCTGAAACGCTGGGTAGCGCTGACGCGCTACCTGGGTGATGGTGCCGTGCCCATCGACAACAACCCTGTCGAGAACACGATCAGGCCTTGGGCGCTTGGGCGCTCCAATTGGTTGTTCGCCGGGTCTCTGCGCAGCGGCAAACGAGCGGCCGCGATCATGAGTTTGATCCAGTCGGCACGCATGAATGGGCATGATCCGTATGCTTATCTCAAAGATGTGTTGACGCGGTTGCCGACGCAGAAAGCCAGTGAGATT
The DNA here is from genome assembly GCF_900102335.1 of Phytopseudomonas seleniipraecipitans. Taxonomy (GTDB): domain Bacteria; phylum Pseudomonadota; class Gammaproteobacteria; order Pseudomonadales; family Pseudomonadaceae; genus Aquipseudomonas; species Aquipseudomonas seleniipraecipitans. Next base: position 185,994 of record NZ_FNBM01000007.1, on the reverse strand, counting down.
GAGCATCTGCTGCCGCATCAATGGATGCCGGACTGACTTACTCAGCCTGAGTTTGGCAGCCTGCTTGTCGCCCGCGTGACGTCCATTAGCTCTTCACTGGCCAACTGTTTCCGCATCGGTGTACAAGCCAGCTCAAGACCGGAGGGCGAGGTATAGATAGCTTGATTATCTCCGTGATAGCCACACCGACGGTAGAACGCGGTTGCGTTAGGGGTAGCATCTAAATGGATGTCGACGATTCCGGCTTTAAAGGCCAGTCGCTCAAGGTATAGGAGCATTGCCTTGCCAATCCCCTGCCCCATGAATGCAGGCAAAACGAAAATAGCGCCTATCTCTCCAGACTGGAAATCAATCAGACCTGTTGCGACCGGTGTCTCGCCCAACCAGGCAACGTGGTACTCCTTTTCCACCCAAGCCCGATATCGGTCTGTGAGCGGCACATCAGTCCACGCCATTACTTGCTCAGCGGTATAGACGGTAATGCATTGATGCCGGATCGCCTGGAGGCGTATATCAAACGCGGCCTCGGCGTCAGTACGTTTGGCTGGGCGAATCAACAGCATCTTCACTCTCCTTGTCATCAATGATTTGGAAGGGGAATGAAAAAGCCCCTTCCATTTCTGGCGGGGCTTCTGGTCAATGCTTCTGCTCTAAGCGCGCATCGCCCTATGGCCCGCCAAAGGCAGTCATCAAGGGGCGCATCATGCTAACGAGATTTGTAGGGTGCATTGATTGATAATCTGGAAATTTGAGCACTGTGTCAATAACCGAAAATGCAAACTGGCGAGTCGCTCTTTCGTGAAATCTGATCGTATTTAGACCATTTGCTTTGTCCAGACGACTTCACCAGACGCTTACGTTCAGGCTGGGACAATGTCACACCGTCGCGGCTCTTCTGCTCGATGATGTGAAATACCTGCTGGATGATGATGGGCGCAAGGCCAAGCGATGGCTCATCGAGCAAAAGGCGCTCGGGAGAGGTGTTCTGGCCCGCCCATCGAGCCTGCACCGAGAAAAAACTGCAGTTCGTCCCGGATAGATTGTTATGCAATGCAACTTAAGAAAGAAGGCATAATGCCACTTAGCCAATCGCTAATCAGCGGCTCATGCCCTGGCATGAGCTATGCGGATGATCTCAAGGACGAAAAAATTGAAATATCTTGAGCCAGTGTTACGTAAGATCTTTGGCACCAAAGCATTCAAGCGCGTCTGTTGGTATTTAAAGTATGAGCAACCGACTGATGAAAGATTTTTTGATCTTGCACCCGTCGATAGTGCGGATCCCGATGGCCTATATGGAAAGGCATTAGATTTCGCGATGCAGAATGCTGCTATCAGAAACATCGCTCTTACAGGCCCCTATGGCTCAGGCAAGACAAGTGTAATAAAGACCTATGAGAAAAATAAGCACTATCGGTTCTTGAATGTCTCGCTCGCTACATTCAGTGATCCTAACGTAGTCAATGCGCCAGGGGTTGAGCCTCCAGCAGACGAAGTTACTGTGAAAATTGAACGCAGTATTTTGCAGCAAATGTTATATGGCACGGATAGCAGTACCTTGCCATATTCGAGATTCAAAAGGATCTCCAAGCCGCAATGGCTGAGCATAAATGCAATCTGCTTCACAGGCTGGATCGTTGCCTGCGGGCTACTCTACCACGAGAAAGATAAGCTTCTGGCTACGCCGTCATTGGGTGCTTTAGAGCCGTTATGGATATTCATTTCTTTGTACGTAGTCGCATACTTCGCGCAGCTGATATCCCGTGCCCATAAAGCCTCTCACTCCTTGTCGGTCAAGAGGCTCTCACTTCAAAATGGTGAGGTTGAACTTGATAAAACTCCTGAAAGTTCGATCCTCAATAAGCACCTTGATGAAATCATATATTTCTTCGAGGAAAATAATTATGACGCCGTCATCTTCGAGGATCTTGACCGGTTTGGCAGTCCTGAGATTTTCATCAAGCTTCGAGAAATTAATAAGATTATTAATGATCGCCCGAAGCGCCGCAGTTTCTTGCATAGGCTCAAGATTGCTCAGCCTTTAAAGTTTTTGTATGCAATCAAAGATGACGTTTTTCTCAATAAGGATAGGGCGAAGTTTTTTGATTTTATAACACCAATTATTCCAATTATAAACAATTCAAATTCGCGTGAAATGTTTGCGGAGTGTATCTCGCCGAAGGGGGCTGAGATTGGAATTGGCTCTAGATTCCTTAGCGAGGTATCGCTGTATCTTGATGATTTTCGGTTGATTAAAAATATAAGCAATGAATTTTTGGTTTATCGGGGCAAAGTGGGTGGAGATCCGAACCTAGAAAAATTGCTTTCTATGATCGTTTATAAGAATACGTATCCAAAAGATTTTGAAGAGCTTCATCATGGCAAAGGTGCTCTTTACCGTATCGTAGATCAGCGGGTGTCGGTTATTGCGGCTGCGTCGTCTCAAATCGATGAGGATATCGAGCGGCTTAAGAAGTTGGTTGCAAGTTCAGAGGGTGAGGTTTGTGTCGCTTGCGAAGATATGGTTCGGATATTTTGGGGGCATTTGTGCGGAAATTACCAAGACAATTGGATTGTAGGTATATATTCTGGCGATAGTGTAATGCCTTATGAAGAGCTTCTAAATTGGCAAAATTTTAGGAAGATTTTTGGCGAGAAAAGTATCCGAGTTCAGGCGAAGGTATACACTCCGCGCTATTACCAATATCAGCTGCAGGATGTTAATATCGACAGCTCGTTTCGGGAACTTGAGCAAGCAGTATCACCGGGGCTCAAGTTTGAAGATAGATATGAAAGGGTAAATGCTAAAAATATACAGCAGCGGCATAAGTTGAACTCTGAAATTGAAGCGCTTAAGTGGAGGAAGTCAGAGCTTGCGAGAAAACCGCTTAGAGAGCTTATTGGCGGGGCAGACGTAGAAATCGACGTTGTAGCACTTGAGCATGGGATCAACGATTCAAGGTTGCTAGGTTACCTGATTAAAAATGGGTATCTAGATGAAACATATCATCTGTATATATCGATTTTTCACGAAGGTCGGATGTCTCGCAATGACTGGAATTATATCCAAGCAATTCGTGACTTCCGATCACTTGATCCCAACACTCAGATCGACACACCTGCTGAAGTGATCGCGGAAATGCGTGAAGAGGACTTTGGGGCTGTGTATGTGCTGAATGTCATGCTAATGGATCATCTGCTAGTCACACCTCATACTAATGCCTCCAAGATTCAGAGCGCCTTAGGCTACTTGTCAAAACGCTTTGCAGAGTCTGAAGATTTCTTTTCGGCGTATTGGATGTCAGGGCGCGCAGTCGACAAGTTAACGTTAGCGCTAGCCGAGAGTTGGCCTCAGTATGCCACTATCGCCTTAGACAGCGATCAAGCTAATAAACATGTTGCAAGGATATTGTCCTTCGTTCCTCCGGTCTATCTCGCCCAGCATATGAACACGGCTTCGAAATTGTCTAGTTATTTATCGAAAAATGCTCAGGCAATCTTTTCGGAGAATATCAACTTTGATAGCGGCTATTCTGCATTGGCACTTATGTCTGTGAAGATTGCTGACATCAAAACAATCGAAGGCCTCCCAAAACTATTTTCCTACGTTTACGAGAACAGTTTGTACTTGCTCAATAGTGAGAGCGTGAGCCTTGTCTTGGAAAAATTTCCAGGTGGCAATAGTAACCAAGATGGCAGAATTGTAGACTGCCGGATCGCGAACTATACCGCGATCAAGACTCAGGGTGGTTCGCCACTGATAAAATACGTGTTTGATAATATTGATTGGTACTTGGAAGACGTGGCTCTTGCTCTAGAGAGCAACGTTTCCGAGTCGGAGGAGTCGATCGTTGAGGTTATGAATCACCCTGATGTGGACAGTGAATTAGCGATTCGATTTGCATTGAAGCAGGATCATGTCTTTTGTGATTTTGAAAATATCCCTAGAAGCATGTGGGGTGAGATGTTTTTCAATGGTGGCATTATCGTCAATTGGGAGAACATCCTAAATTATTTTTCTCATGAGGACTGCGAAAAGGATCGGTTGATTAAAAGCCTTGATAATGAAGTTCTGGCTACTAATCTCTCGCAATCCAAGATCCAGATTCCCAAGGATGATGCAAGTATTGTTCAAGCATTTTGTTTGGCGCTAACTTCAAATACGACAATCAGTATGGCTAATTTCGCAAGGATATGTGCGAGTATTCCTTATCACTATAAGTCATTTCCATCAGGCCTACCGACTGACCGGCGGATGATCCTTGCCGGTCTCCGAATTGTCCGACTCAATGAGGAGTCTTTTCCAAGCACATCCGAATCAGTCGAGTTGAGAGCGGCGCTGATAAGAAATAGCTTTGATTTGTACTTAGGGAAAACTGATATTTACCCAGTTGGGGTTGATGTCAAAATTCTGCTCCTCTCTACTGTTAATGAGGGTCAGAAAAGCGAAATAGTTAAGTCGATCTCTCTTGAAGAAATTCAGTCCAATGCAAAAGCTCTACGCGAGGTCTCAAGGTTTTTCTCACGTCTAGCTATATCAACGGGAGGGTATAGCAAGGAAGCAGTTGCTTACTGCCTGGCTAATGCTGCAGGGGATGGCGTAGGGACAGGGATACTTATGAATTTTGTCGGAAACTTAACGGATCAGCAGGTTGCTGACGCGTTAAAAGCAGCCCCTGAACCGTACTGTAATTTCGTCAAACCTAATGTACGACAGAAGATCGAGCGCACTGAGAGACATCTAGCCTTTGTTAAGGCGCTTGACCAAAGAGACATCATTTCGTCTGTATCTGATGATGGCGTGACTCTCCGGGTTAACACCTATAAAAAGGGGTTCATGAAATTCCTTTTGGGAGACAATTGACCGTCGTGGTCTTCAACTTTGGCCGATATGTGCCATGGTTAATGGGGATAGAACTCAGCCATACCTCAAGCGTTATGGCTGTTGTCGAGGCTCACCGACTTATCAAATGGTTGACCCCTATGTTCGGTCGTGGTATTAAATTAGCAGCCGGGGGCAGGGCCCAATTTAACTTTCTGCTGACTATATGCGGCGGCTAATGTAAGGGGGGCTTTGCCCGTTACGTTCTCACAGTGGGTTACGAATTGGCAATGTGGGTAAAAGAGAAAATTGCCCTGACTCCCGGTTACCATTATGACTCTTGATTTTTTATCTAAAGATCTTGCTTTTTCTAAATTTCAAAGTCTTTCGAGTTTTTGTAAGCTGCTTCAAGTCGATCAGGATAAGCTTCTAAAGTTTCTTTATAAGAAAAGTTCAAGCCACTACGTGAGCTTTACTATATCGAAGAAAGATGGCTCACTTAGATCTATAAAAGCTCCGAAGAAGGTTACGAAGATGCTTCAGCATAGATTGCTCTCGCATCTGGAAGAATTTTATACGCCCAAGTCTTCGAGTCATGGATTCATTAAGGGGCGTAGCATAAAGACAAATGGCCAAATGCATGTCGGAAAGAATTACGTTTTTAATATAGACCTCAAGAACTTCTTTGAGAGTATTCACTTCGGTCGTGTTAGAAACCTCTTCATGGCTGCTCCTTTTAATGCTGCGTATAATGTCGCGACAGTAATGGCTCAAATCTGCTGTTGTGAAAATAAACTAGCTCAAGGCGCCCCCACATCGCCGTTAATATCTAACATGATATGCCGTAGGCTAGATGCGCAACTGCAAACGTTGGCTAAAGCCCAAAAATGCCACATGACGCGTTATGCTGATGACATATCTTTTTCTTTTACAAGCAGGTTGCGCCATCTTCCAAAAGAAATAGTAGAGATTTCTGAGGATGGGAGAGTAATCCCCGGGCAAGCACTTGAAACACTCATAAAAACGAATGGGTTCGCGATCAATTCTGATAAAACTCGTCTCCAGCATCGCTCTCAGCGCCAGATGGTGACCGGGCTGGTTGTTAACAAACTACCGAATGTTCCTCGGGAGTTTGTGCGTCTTACGAGCTCAATGATTAATGCGATGAAGCGCTACGGGCCGGCGCAGGCTGAGGCTAGGTATCTGGAAATTCTGGCACAAACAAAGCAAATCGTTCCGGAACGGCAGTTGGCTAGGGTCAAGTCTAATGCAGGTGATTTCTTCATCAAGGTTGTTAAAGGCCGGCTGAACTATATACAAATGATCCGGGGGCGCAGTGATAACGTTTATAGAAAACTAGCCTATGATTTTACAGTTGCCTTGGGTAAAGAGAATATAGAGTTCAAGAAAACACCAGAAGAAATTCTTGGCAATTCGATTTTTGTTGTGACCAATATCCTTGATGACAGCCAAGGCACAGCCTTTCTGTTGGAGGGCGTTGGGCTTGTTACAAATCAGCACGTTGTAAGTGGTGCCACGCATGCACTCGCTTCACACGTCATTAGCTTCAAGCGTGCGGGTGATGAAAGAAGCTACACAGCAGAGCTGATATTCTCAGATCTGAAATCAGATCTTGCAGTTTTCTATCCAGGGCCAGAATTTAAAAATATCCCACATCTACAAAAAGCCGATAAGCACATCATTCGTGCAATGGATCCTGTTTTATCTATTGGCTTTCCAAAGTACAGAGACGGCTCCGCGCACTACATTACAAAAGGCAGTACTACTCAACTACGGCGGCAAGTGGATATAGATCTTTGGTTGGTAGATATGCCGCTAATTGAAGGTAATAGTGGTGGCCCGATCTTTAATGATTCAATGGAAGTGATTGGTATCGCTTCGCGGGGCTCGGTTAATAACTTGCAAGCAGCACTGTATGGATTTATTCCAATTGATTCACTGACTCGTTTTATATCCAGGCCAGCTTTTGGGTTGGCGCGCAGGGTACATGATCTTCTTGCAGGTGATAAATTTAAACCGCTATCGAAGACTGGTCATACTCGGTTGCTTTTGAAGTGTGCACCTTGAGTCCTGATACCCATTAAGGAGGCGTGATGACCCCGATCTATCGTTGGAGTGGTGAGTACTTTGGATTCCTGAACAGTGCGGGGCGTTTCTTTAGTGCTGACTCAAAGTACCTGGGGTGGGTGGCGGATGACGGTAGGGTATGGCGTGCCAATGGAAGCTTTCTAGGAGAGCTCGTTAGCGAGAACTACGTACTTCGGCGAACCTCTATGGTGACCCCCGTATCAAAGGTAGCCCGTATGACACCCGTTACGCCCGTCACACCCGTGCGCCGGGTAAATCGTGTGGGGAAAATCAAAAGGTCGGGGTGGATTGATGCCTTGGCCGAGTTTAAGGACACTTGACTATTCATCCTGGCAGCGTCGACGAATAGCCCTCGGCGAGCTAGGAGTACTTGAGAGGTTATGATGCGCCCATTACAAGAGATATTAATTGAGGCCCTTGAGCACTGGGATGGTGAAAGTGCGAGCATGCCCGCCATTAAGGCGATTCAAGAATTAGCGTTCGATGGGCGATTTCTAGAAGTCACTGCACTGCTGCGCTGTTTCGTTGAGCGCTTTGGTCGTTCGAATCTCACGTTTACCGTGGGCCGCGTCCCGGGCATCTTGTTGAATAAATATGTCTACAGGTATGCCGATGCTTCGCACGACGTCGTTGACGAGTACTGGGGCGAAAGGGAGGCCGGTCAGGCGATCATCGATGCCGCACTGGAAGAGGGTCAGCTCGATACAGTAATGGGCAAGATAATTCGTGAAATCAACGAAAAAGCGCTAAGCAGATCAACAACGTCGGGACTTGGCTCACCACCATAGCCGGCTTTTGAATTGGGGAGAGCCAGGCTGCAACGTCGTTCGTTGCTAGCATCGTACTCAAGCTGTTGCGAGGAGCTTTTCGAGCTGGTCGTGCTCCCAGTTACTCATCAGCTCGACGGGGTCTTTACCCTGGGGGAGAAGCGCCTCGAAGTCAAAGGCCCGACCGTCTGGGTCATTACAGCTGTTGCAGTAGCTCAAGAAGCCACAATCGTTGTAGAAGGTGATCGTCCAGCCATCAACTTCAATGCCCATCAGGCCGCAATAGACCTCGTCCCACGTCAGCTGGCTTCGACGCCGCATGATGCGTGTTCCCTGCGCGATGTCGCGAAGGATCTCGTAGACCTCGTAGGGTGTTAACGGCTCCAGGGACATCGTAGTTACTCAATCTCGTGGTAGTCGGGCGAGAGGCGCGGATCTGGGCATGCACCGCGCACGTTGTCACCGAACATCACCTTGTGTCCTGGAATGAACATCATGCCCTTTGCCTCGCAAGCATACGCAATCGCCTGCAGGCTAATAGGCTTGAGCTTTCTGAATCCGCTTTCGTACTGCTCGATCGCGAGGGGCGACACGCCAGACTGCTCAGCGAGCTGGTAGATACTCCAGTTCAGCCGGGCACGCGCCTGGATGCAGTGCTCTCGGCTCATGTGAAAAAGAGGGATATCGACGAAAGGGTTCATGTTTGGCTCCAAACTGGGGGTGGGCCTAAATACTGTTTGGATGTACAGCTATCGTCAAGCGTTTGCGGCTGGGTGGTGGTGGTGGGAGCTTGCTCCAGTTGGCTGGCAAGTGAAAAAATTCAGCTAACTACTGATCTTGCTTTGCTCCCCTGGTTGGGGGCTTTCAATGCCTTTTTCGAGACTGATGATGACCGATTCATTTAGCGAAGAGCAGATGCGCAGGGCTCTCTTCGGCGACTCTTCCGCAGCTGCTGTATCACCTGAAAAACCTAGTAGCTCAAGCCGCGCGAGACCTCCTCGTATGCGGATAACGATGCACGTATCCAGAGAGTTTGAAGGCAAACTAGAGGTGTTCGTTCATGACGCGAGTACGCTGAGTCGCCTGGTTGCGGAATTGGAGGCTAAGGCTGCCGCTAGGAAGAAAAAATATCGCTACTTTGAGGTGGTTTCGGCAGTTCAAATTTAGAAATTACGCATCGCATTGCATCACTGGCCTTGGAAGAGCGCTAAGTTCAGGCACAAGACGTTGCGCTTCCGGTCATGTCCCGTGGTATTCAGGCCTTTTCAAATTGGACTTTTCAAGTTCTTCGGCAAGAGCTGTCAGCGCATCGGCAAGACGTGCATCTTCCCGAGCATCGCCTGAGTCCGGTTGAAACGACTGGCAATGGCGGAGCAGGGCATCGCGGTCGTTCTGGTTAAGATCAAAGGCTACGAGCATATCGGCTTCCTCGGCTGACAGAACTGACTTAGCTCTGATTTTTCACCTTGGCGATACCAGCAATCGCCCTTGCCAGCCCTGCGGTACGCCCTACGCAGGACATCTGAATACGCTCCAGCAGGCCCGTATCGCTCGAAAACTGAACCTCTTCATAGCGCACCACCGGCAGCTGCCTGTTGTTCTTGAAGCGCCGATCTGGCCCACCTTTTTTGTTCACAAATTTCCAGGTTGTACTGACTACCTGAGAGTCCTTCGGTACAGCACCGTCTTCGATGAAGTTGGTGGTTGAGATGTCGACTCTCAGGTTTTTGTAGGACACAGCACCGACGCCATTGGCCTCAAACACCAGTACCTTATCAGGGAAGAAATAGAGGGTCTGGCGGCCTACGGGAATGCTGGGCGTGGCGATATTGGTTCTGACGTAGGGCGGAGTTTTGAAGGTAAGTGATACTGAACGTCGGGTGACGAGATGGCTCGCGCCGGCGTGATACTTTCGATCAAGCACCTTGCCTTGAGCCTGAAGGTGCCAGGTTGATTGACAGCCGCGCACTGCCTCAAACGCAGCGTGCATCTGCTCAACGTTCGCGGCAAACTCCGGCTCGATGTCGTAGAGCATGACGGTCGTTTTCCGCAACAAATCCCAGTAGTAGGTGGCGGTTGTGAGCAAACCGCCTGTGATGAGAACTGAATTGAGGAGCCAGGGCTCAAGCTGCTTGTTGCTACCCAGCAAAAATGCTCCCACGGTCAGAGCAAGGGCGAACGGCCACAGACGCAGGCGCTTGCGCTTGTCGTTAAGCTCCTCAATAAGCGCTTGCGATGAGGAGTCGACCATCAGTCCAATCTCACCACTGTCGATCTCCTGCAGCGCCTCATGAGTAGCCGACTGAGGCTCGAGCGCTGTGGAGGAGGGGCGCACCGGGCGCGAAGGCGCAATCGTTGGTGCTGGGCGCGTTGAGGAAAGCGTGTGACGGTAGTTGAGGCCGCCAAGCCCCATGTGGATGTAGTTACCCCTGGGGCCTGTCCCAACCCGAAGCCCTTTGATGCCAGCCGAAACACCGATCCCGGAGTTCGAGAGGTTGAACCTGAATGGCCCAACGCGAACAGATTTGCGAACGGATAACCCCATGCTCCCTCCTGGTGCGGTACTTGGCTTACTTCCTTGCGCCGATGTCGTCGCGCTATCTACCCCGCTGCTTATGTGGTTACCACTGCGAGGTGGCAAAATGATCTCACGCTTCTGGAGAGATGCAAAGTTTCAAGGAGGCGCCGTCCTGCTCACTTGGGAGGAGGCGAAACCTCAACCAGGAGTCGTTGAGCGCTAGGCGCTGCCCTAGCATATGCGCTTATACGACCGCAGCCCTGGACTTGCATCACCAGCCGGCGTAGTGAGTGACAAGCCGGCCCCACATGGAGAGCGCAGTTCTATCGGCCCGGAGCACCCGGAGCGCCTCTGCTGCCGATATCTTGGTCGGGCAGCCACCCTTGAGATAGAAATCATCCTTTCCAGGGGAGTACAGGTGTAGCAGTGTCAGCACCATCACGCGCTGTACGTTACTCATCTTTCGATACGCGCTGCGCATTGCCTTCAGCGCCTCGGGTATAGGTTCTGATCGGTCATGGTCGAAGCCGCAGGGCCGCATGGTGTAGTGACTGCCTTCGCTACCGTATGCCCTGCTTTGGGTAAAGCAGTCGCCTAGCTCGTACTGGTGAACGATTTCCCACGCAACAGCGCCGAACACTTCCCCTCGTGCCTCGGCTGACGGGAATATCGGAGCGGGTATGCCGCAGACGATCGCCAGGGCGGTGTACTCGATACCATCCAAGCAGGGCATCTTACCAACGAGATCGATCAGCGTGTAGTCAGGAAAGCGGCCTGCTGCGAAAGTAGGATTGATCGTGGCGTAGGCGACGAGCGCGACTGGTTGATGAGAGTGGTGGATATAGCCGTGACTTGTAGTGGCTATATCAGTGAATGCCCAGATCCCTGGATACTCTTCGCGTACCCCGAGTCTGTGTAGCAAGGCCATCGCTTTTTCTGAACAGTCGATTGTGTAAGTCATCTCTGTCATACCCATGGCTGGTGAACTTGAATATGCAAAGGCCAGAGCTCATCGAGAGTCAGGCCAGAAAGGCAACTGGTAGGCGACGTCGTAGCTAGGTATTCAGGTATGGACGACCGAGAGTTACCCCGCCTGAGCGAGCTTGCCGATCTGGCGACAGCTCGTCTGCAGCATGGGCACATTCAGTGTTACAGGCTTCAGGGCCGCATGGAGGGTCTCTATCAAACGTTAGGTCAAGGAAGGTAGTTGGCGGGATCCTGTCCTTCTTTATGCTCAGGGTATTGTGAATATCCCTTGTCCAATCATCAGCGACTATGAGCAGATCGGAGGAAAATTCCTTGATCCCTAGTTCGTGATGCTCCGAAATTTGATGGGCTATATCCTTCAGTAACAGGTCACCGCCGGGGAGCATGCAGTCAGCTGCTTCAGAAATTAGCTGTACTTCCCTGTATGGCCAGCCTGTCTCTTTGGCGATCAAATTCCATGCAGTCGCAACGGCTTCGAGTTTCGCATCAGTAGTTTCTTGATCGCAAACGACCGTCAGTGCTCCTTGGTAGTCACGTACGATTTTTACCGGCGATAGCACGCCTAGGATGATAGCCCTCTCAATCAGATAGACGAGATGCGTTACATCGTGAAGATCCCAAAGGACAGCAAACGTTTGTATGCAAATATCAGGAAGGCGGTTGAGGTTTATGTCGAGTGATTGTTGAGTGCTGAAGATAGTGAAGTCACCCTCGTTTTTCTCATTAGGGCGTTGCTCGTGCTCTGTGTAAATCAACCGAGAGTAAATCATTAGATCATATCCTTCATCGCATATATGACGGCGTATAGGGCTGTCATCGTAGTTGGATGGCTCGCCGATATTTAGAACCTGATTTCTTCTGTTGGTCTAAGCGTGACTGTTTTATGTGTCATGGTCACGCCCGCCTCCTCACTGAGTTCCGTCCTGAGCCGCAGTCCCAAATTGGGGTTGCGGCTCAATGGCGTCGCTAGCCCAAATTGGGACTGCTGTTTTCCTAAGCTGACAATTCGAGCTGAGATTGGCGTTTCTTCGGTATTTTTTAGAAAAAACATAGATTCTTATTTATTAAGTTTTCTGTTGGAAGTTATTGAGTTGAATATTTAATGCAGTAAGTATTGATTAATTATTTATTCGATTCTGTGTGGGTTTGTTATATTGATTATATGTGTTTTGTATGCTAGTTGTAATATATAAATTGGCTTTTGGTGTTATATGATACGTACACTTGGTATCGCCAGTTACAGTAGGCGGTTGATTACTGATCAAATTCTTGAGCGAGTGCGCTCTGATTGTAAGGATCAGCGGGAGTATACAAGCACAGTTCAGGCTCTAGGGCTATTGGATGCCTTTATGGTTATATGTGGACTGTCTTATGTTGACTTGAAGGATGGAAATGTCATTGGACGGTTTTGGGGGTTTCTTCTCCATGAGACCAATTGTTCAGAAGCATATGCGTGGCGCCATCTTTCATCTGTGAGAAAGCTTGCCTATATTATTGGTTTGAATGTCAGTGGTTTTAAATCTGTTTGCGGTTATAGGACGAGAGATAAGTGCATTGCTTTATATCTAAACGGCTTTAGAAATAAAATGATGGTTAGTTATTATGAGGGGTGGTGGATTTTTACGCACGATAAAAGTCAGAAGATTTTTATAGATTTGGTGCGTGTCCATGAGCAATATGGTGCAGGCTACACTGATTATTTGTTTGCTGCGATAAAGAAACATATTGATAAACATAGGCCGGAGACGCGCTTATCAAAACGGCGGGCAGTCAACGATTTCCTAAGAATCGTCACCAGTAATTTTTTAAATTTAGGCGAGTTACATTGTCTTCAGCAGCCAGACGTGTTGAATGATTTTTTGGAGCATGCACACAAGATTGAACTTAACTCAGTTAAAGAAAAAGAGCACTGTGAGGAGGCCTTTGATAGAGCATGGACAGCTATGATGTTGGTAGTAAATGAAATATTTATAGATGAAGGCGTATTCCCAATCCAGTCATACCGTCCTGCCTTTGAGAATTATAAGAATTTAGTCGATGGCGATATTCTTGAGGAGAAAAATCGAAAGGAAATTTTTGGTCTAATATCGAATATTCCAAATAGCATTCCAGACGAGGAAGCAGCAAACGAATTATATAGAAGAATTAATTCTGATTTGTCTGGCGTAGTTGAGGCGTGTGAGCGAGCTAGAGAACAGATCCTGCGAAACTTCAGACAGCGACAAGACGCAGCAAAGCGAGCATTGGATACCACTAAATATAGTCTGGCCTCAGATGATGAGAGAAAATATATGGATCTGTGCCGGTTGTGGGGAGAAAACCCTTATGCCACTACAGATGATTACGATTTTGAAAATCTATATAAAGTTCAGAAGTCATTTGCTTACGAGAAGCTGGGACTGCTTGACAGTTCAACCCTGCTACCATTTATATATTTAATTATCAGCGAGGTTCCAGCAGTAACAAAAAGCTGGTTTTTAGGTCACGTACTGACTGATAAGCATGGTCAGAATTTTGGATTTAGCGCTGAGGCGGGCACTGCGGAAGGGAAGAAGCCTAGGCGTGGGCCTGCAAATGAGCAGCAAATCATTTCGTTCACTGCTAAAGCAACACAATACATGAATGAAATTTATGAGTTGACTAGTGAGGCGAGAGCATACCTGACTTCAATTGGTGACCCTGCCAGTAAATACACGTTACTAACTACCCCGACGGGAGTTACTCGACCAACTAACCTCAAACGAATTTCTGGCATGGGGTCAGAGAAAAACAAGAAGAGCCTTTTAGCTAATGAAATTTCACAGCAGTTCAAAAAAAGAGGTGAGGAAGTACTAAAGCGCGTGACGCTGAAGGCTATGAGAAAAACGTCAGCTGTAATTGTTTATTTTGAAACAAGCAGCGTCCATGCAATGTCCGAAGCTCTGGGACATAAAAATTTTGATTCCAAATTACTTGATAAGTATTTGCCTGCATCAATTAGGAACTTCTATTTAGGGAAGTGGGTTCGTTTGTTCCAGTCTGGCATTATTTTTGAATCTCTTAAAAATTCTGACTACCTTCTTGATGCTATGGCAATTGATACTCTCGATGAGTTGAATGAGTTCATTAAAAATCATCGACTAAAACCACTTCCGCCTCAGATGAATTTAAAAAACTGGATGCCAGTTAATGAGCGCTTAGAAACTGACAGCTCACTAACTGGAATTATTCCTATTAGCCCGGATCTCTGTACGTTATTTCTCGCCATTGTTAGTGCTGTTCGCACTGGCTCGATAGAAGTCAATAATATCCCTGAAAAATTTTCCTCTTGGTTTCAAGCTGCGACCTATGTGTCGCACGCGGTGGAGCTTTATCACAGTGGGGAACTGGAAATTGTTTCGCAGGAAGTTGCTGATATTTTCTCCCGTGCGGAACTTAATACCAGGCTTGCGGCAAAGATCAGCGGAATGCTTGTTGAGGAGCTCGCAGCGTGAGTCTGATTAAAAAAATGGGGCAGGTGCTTCCCAATGATCAAGAGAAGAAATGGACTGAAGATGAGTTGTCAAAGCTTCGGTACCCAGAAAGAATAGCTATTCTTGATAAATTTAAAGCTGAAGGTGGATTCGGGGATCCGCAGATAGACTGCCCTGATTGGTTGGTTAATGGCTGTAATTTTGATTCTCCCGTATGGTTCTGCTCTTTGGGTGGTGGAGATAGGAAAATATCAATTAAAGTTGACTTCAATGTGAGGCTGGAGGACGGAAGCTCTCTGCTAGATTTTCAAAATTCTGAGTTGCTACGATCAATAAAGCTGTTCTTATGTTTGCAAATTCATACTCGATATAATGGTGGTTGTAGGAAGGTTGCAGACGTTGAGGTCGATACCTTTAAGTGGGCGTTAAAATTTATAGATAACCTTCTTTTGAATGTCGACGAATTTAAGATTGCAGAGGTAAACTTTGGCCTTTTGACTAGGGGGGCGGTTTTAGAGTATTTGGCAGGGAAGACTGGTTATCCATCTTCGACATGCCTATATGAGTATCCAAGTAGATTGGCAAATTTCCTGAGGAATGAAACGAAGTCTATTTCAGCTGAAGATATTGCTGATGCCAGATCACTTTGGCCGGAAATTGATGAGTTGCCTGCTGTTAGCGATCGCAGTCTTGATTTGGATGACGAGGAATTACTAAAGGCTAGGACTTATATTGTTAAGCGAGGGTGGTACTCAAAGCAGTACGGCGCCATTAAATACAACTCACGCCCTTTTTTGGAGTGTCTATATGAAAATACATTGATGGGTAAGGAACTTGTTCCCAAGACATTCAGTGAGCTTAATGAAAGTATTGTTCACAAGACAGAGTATCCAGCCGTCCCTGTTCGCAATCCACCAGCGATAGGGGTTTCGGAAAAAATTCTGTCAAGAAATATAAGGGTTTTGAAAAAGCTTGTACTTGTTCAGCATATGATTCCAACTGCTTCCGTTGATGCGGGAATGCTAGCCAGAATTAAATTAAAGGGCATTGTTCCTTTGATTGATAAGAAAGAGAAGGGTCGGTATCGTACACTTCCAGGAACGGTTGTATTTGACCTGATAAGGGACTCGTATGAGTATATTGTGAAGAATAAGCAGTCTGTAATGGTTAATGCTGTTCTTTGGTGCTTGAGTAATCATCGGTCAGAAATAAAGGCGTCGCAAGCTCACCGGGCTATGAGGTTTAAGTCATCGCTGGAGAATAGATTACATGCAAGAGCGGCTACTGGACAATGGTTAACAACCTACTCCATGCGGCCAGATAACTACTTCGATTTATTCAGGGCTAAACCTGTACTCTATGATGCTTACCGAGTATTGATGGGGAGTTATTTTTGCCTAATTGGAGCGCTAACGGCACGTAGGCAAGATGAGCTTCTTGGCCTTCAAGAGCAAAATTGTTTGTATCCTAATAAAGATCCTAATCTTCTGGAAAATAAGAAAATTAATTACCAGATGACGTTTAAGGCAGGAAAGACAGGTAATAGTAAAAGCCGGAAAGCAGTGCGAGTGCCTATTCCGATGATGGTGGCTCGTTTGCTTTGGGATTTGAAGGAGATTCATCGTGAACTAGTTAGGTTTGAGCTTGTTTCGAAAGCTGCTCCGCTTCTTTTGTATATTCAGCCTGATAACTTAGTTGTCAAGCCGATGGATGCCACGCTTTATAACAATTGCCTTAGCGCTGTATGCGATTATGCCGAGACACCGGTGATCAAACTGGAGGATGGTGTAGAGGCAAGATTTTATGTGCGACAACATCAGTTAAGGCGTTTTTTTGCTCTTGTGTTTTTTCATAGTTCAGGTTTCAAAGCCCTTGATAGCTTGAGAGCTTTTTTGGGGCACAGTGATCCTTTGCATCTGTATACGTACATATTAGAAGTTATACCTGGATCAATGCTGGATACCGTGAAGGCCGATAGCCTAACGGATGCAGTTTTCAGCGAAAGTGCTACGGTTGAAAATCTAAATGCAGTTAGAGGGATTCTCTGCCAAACACTGGGTGTTCAAGGAATTTTTGCTAAGTCACCTAGAGAGCTCTCTAAGATTGCAAAGCAATCCATGTCGACTGACTATTCAGCACTTGATATTTCTCAGTTTTCTTATGATGAAGTGCAGTCTAATATAGAGCTATTTTTGCGTTCTAAATTAATTGATTTGCAGCCTGAGCGAATCAGCTTTTCATGTGATAAAGGCTCTTTGAATGATATCCATCTGGTTGTTAAGGTGGCGTAATGAAAAAGAGCTCAGATGAAAAGCGCAAAGGTCTGGTATTAGGTCGTATTGCACTGTTGCATGCGATTATTGATGCACCGCATCAATACGTTTCTGATGAGCCAGTCAGAATTGCTCTGTCATCGCAGCTAGCTTTTTCCCGTTATGAGAACCCCAACATGGGTATATGCGGCTGCAGTTTGAATAGTTTGAAAACACAAGCAAGAAATGTCGGGGAGGGTTTTAATGGCATGGAAAAACTGCGGGTTGCTGCTCATAAAGCAATTCTTGCAGTTAAAAGGTCTAAGAAAGTTCCAGGCTCTAGGCGTAGCCTGCAGGAAATAAAACTAACTCTTGAGCAAAAAATTAGTTCTCAGGATAGAGACTTGCTGCATCTGACATTGGTAATTAAAGAACTCAGAGAGTTGTCACTAAACCTAACTAAGGATTTTGTCGTAGATAAGAAGCTTTATTACGATTCTGAAATTCGCAGGATTGATAGTATGTTGCGAGACTGGGGGTGAGGTTATGAGCAAAAGACAGATGCATCGACCTCTTTCTCAAGGAGCAGCGCTGCCTACAGGATTGACGCAAGCTGATTTAAGAGCGCGCGATGCAGAGGGTATGCCCTGCTTTTTTTGGACGTCCGGAAGATTTTGTTTTGAAGTGAACTTTTACCTCTTAGGTCTATGGTGTGATGGACGGGTATCCCTTAGTAATAAGGGGGGCAGTGCGCGTCAATATGCGATGCAAATAAGTTTTTTAATTCGTTTTCTAGAGCTTAATCGGATGACTGTTACTACGATAACTGACAAGTACTTTGGGTTGTTCGTTAAGGGGCTGTGCTCAGAGGTTTATCCTGATGGTGAGCGCGTACGAGTTGAAAATACGGTGAGGGACATCGCGTCACGTTGTTTGGATTTTCTTTCGGTTATAACAGAAGAATTTGGTTTTGAAGGGTACGTTTCAAAAAAAGGCATTGTTAAGGGGTATAAAATTGAGCCAGATCAACGTCGAGAAAGGCCTTCTCTATATAGGAAGATTTTTTGGTACCACGCAAGCTTTCCCTTAGCAAGCTCCGATAACCGCCGTAGTCCGATTGAGCCGTCAGCGATTGCCGATTTAAGACTTGCCGCAAAGTCCAGGTCTCCTAAAGTTGCTGCACGGTTAAAGTTACTTATATCTGTTTTAAATAATACTGGATGTCGTCGAGCAGAAGCTGCACGAATCAGGATCGAAGATGTCATGAAGGCTTATCGATCTGGAGTTACACACCCTCTAATGCGCATTCCTTCTGTCAAAGGAAATAAGGGTTACCGAGTGCTGCCTGTTCCCCATATTGTGATTGACTCCTGGGTTAACTATATTGAAAACGAAAGAGCTGAGATGATAGAGAGGGCTAAGGAGTTGAATGCAAACTTTGTTGATCACGGATTTTTATTTTTGAATTCTGTGTCGTGTGAACCACTTGCTATTGACACCGTTACTAATGATATTAGCGATCTTAGAAAGTTAGCCGGTATTTCTTCTCGTGCTCATCCTCATATGTTTAGGCATAGGTTTATTACGGAAAAGTTCAAAGATTTGATCGTGAAATATGATCTTGAAAACACTGACGTTATGAGGCGGGCAATTGCCAATGCGGATGTGATAAAAAGGGTACTTCAAGAGTGGACGGGGCATAAGCTTGTTGAAAGCCTTGATCATTATATTCACATTGCGTTTCGCGAGCTTGCCCGGATGGAAAAGGTAGTGGCCGCGACTTTGGCGCAGGCAGCTGCTTCAGACATGCTTAGGCAACTGGACGATTATGAATCAGAGTTCAGGCTCAATCTCCTAAGCGAGGAAGAGTTTGAGCGTCGAACTATGACAACGATACGTCAATATTATCGTTTTGACTCATAACACTAATGGCTTTGAGTGAATCGCCCCGTCTTTGTGGATTAAATTTTGTTAAGGTCAGGCAGTTGTAGCCTGACCCGCTTGCTGCAGGCGTAAGTTTATTCAGCCTCTGAAGAAATACACTAATTGGATCTCAATAGGAGCCGGTTGCCGTACCCGATGAACCCTGGCGGCGGCAAAAACTGAGTGCAACACCTGATCTTTCCGATACGGTGCTGCCCCCATGTCTTACTCCGAACTCAGCGTTGAAGAGCGCGCCATCATTCAAATCGGTCATGCCCAAGGTTTCAGCCTGCGTAGGATTGCCTGCTTGATCAACCGATCGCCTTCGACCATCAGCCGAGAGCTGCGCCGCAATCGAGATGCCAGTGGTGGCTACTCCGCCCGCGTGGCCCAGCAGCAGATGCAGGCCCGCCGTCAGGTTTGTCGACCGATACGAAAGCTGTTGCCGGGTAGCGAGCGCTTCGAGCTGGTGGCTCATATGCTGCGTGAGCGTTTGTCTCCCGAGCAGATTGCCGGCAAGCTGCGCAGCATGAATATTCCCAGCCTCAGAGAGGCCTACGTCTGTCGCGAGACGATCTATAACGCGATCTATGCCCTGCCGGTCGGTGAACTGCGCAAGGAGCTGATCATCTGCCTTCGCCAAAGCAAGACGACTCGCAGACCGCGCTCTGGCGGTGTGGATCGGCGCGGCCAGATCCCTGAGATGGTCAGCATTCATGTGCGTCCGCCGGAGATCGAAGACCGGCTGATGCCAGGGCATTGGGAAGGCGACCTGATCAAGGGCAAGGCCAACGCCTCGTCGGTAGGCACGCTGGTGGAGCGCACCAGTGGCTACCTGATGCTGGTAAAGATGAACGACGCGACGGCGACCTCGGCGATGGAGGGCTTCAGCGCCGCGCTCAATGGCATGCCGCTGGCAATGCGCAAGAGCATGACCTACGACCAGGGCCGAGAAATGGCGCGCCATGCTGAAATCACCCAGCAAACCGGGGTGGCAATCTACTTCTGCGACCCGCACAGCCCCTGGCAGCGCGGCAGCAACGAAAACATAAATGGCCTGATCCGCCAGTACCTGCCAAAAGGCACAGACCTGTCGGTACACAGCCAGGAAGAACTGGATGCCATCGCGCTGCAATTGAACATGCGTCCACGTAAGCGCTTCGACTTCAAATGCCCAATCGAAGTTATGGGTAAGCTGATGCAGGAAGCCATGGCTATGCGGCACGCTGCTCCAGCGTCAATTCAATAACCGTGTTGCACTCAGCTCCTGCAACCGCCCCTTCTAAACGTTGCCATCCCTGCAGAATAGCTCGGCTTTGTACTGTCCGTTATGGACTCGACCTAAGTATTATAGCTGCTGTACTCATAGCTGCCGACGTAGGCTTTATACGAGCCTCTCCCACCATCTCCTGTGTGGCGGATCGTACCCCTATTGCTATGGAGCTTGTGCGATGCGGTTTCCGGGGGCCCAGAGCTTTTCTCAGGCTATCCAGCACGAAATCTATTCTCATGCTGGTACTGACTCTCCAGCCACTGATACGTAGCTCGAAGTAGGTCAATCGCGAACGCCACACGTAGCCAGCTTCC
This sequence comes from Phytopseudomonas seleniipraecipitans, assembly GCF_900102335.1. GTDB lineage: Bacteria > Pseudomonadota > Gammaproteobacteria > Pseudomonadales > Pseudomonadaceae > Aquipseudomonas > Aquipseudomonas seleniipraecipitans. The sequence goes on along the minus strand of NZ_FNBM01000007.1, from coordinate 165,577 downwards.
TTGGATCGAGACTTAGGCAAGATCCGACAGCGATAGCTGGTTCGGCAGACATAGAAGTGGCGCTGGACGCGATTCAGTGGACGCCGCACGCTTAGATATTCTCTTGCAGTACCTGTGCCCCTAGCATTGTCCGTTGACGTACCTATTGCGCTGAATCTCTAAGCTTAACGCCTCCAGTTACGCCGTATGTCAGTGGCAATCCGACCGGGGTCTGAAGTCACAAGAGACTGGTTCGACTCTGAAGTGGGCACGATACTGATCAACAATAGTCCTCGGGACTTGGGCCCTCCAAGAAGGCCTACCCACTGAGATCTGCCTTTGCAAAATACTCACTGGCCAGACTGTAGGATTTTGGTTGGCTTCTCGCGCTCTAGGCCATGGTGCGTTCGCGCTCTTCGATGGTAGGCCTTTGACGCTAGCCTGCGTCAGTCTGAGGGGGGGGGGAAATCATGCATGCAGCGTTTGACTCGAACAGCCAATCTTCGGGCCAATGACCTCTGTGGTTTTGAAGTGAAACAGATAGTCGTTCAGATGCTCCCTAGAACCATGCGCACAGAACGTTCATGGCATTCAGGGAAGTATGTCGTAGTCTCTCCCATGGCCTTCTTCTCTTCTCAATAGTTGAGTTATTCAAGCAAACCAAGACGATCCACTTCGCCTGCCAATCCTGTTGGTGAGTCATCTACATTAGAAAGTGAACAGGATTCAGCCAGGCACAGCTGGTTATGTTGAGGCTCAAGGTTCGGTGATGGTGGTGTGGCTCTAATTATCAAGAGAGGAAAGGGGGCTATTTGATCAATTTCAGGGGGGTAAGTGGTTCGTCTAGGAAAACGTTGAGGTCCTGCATGGCGCGCTCCCTGGAGAAGGGCAGGGTTTGTCCTATCAGTAGAACGCATCATCGCATTTTTGCTGACTAATCGTAGATTGTAATCATGGGTAGGATTAACGCCATCGAACATCCAATGACCACCTTCTGCTTCAGGAACCTCCCCATGAAACTTCTCCATCTCGATTCCAGCATCCTTGGCAACGCTTCCGCTTCCCGCCAGCTCAGCGCCTCAGTAGTTGATGCCTGGAAGAACGGCCGGGCCGATATCCAGATTAGCTACCGCGACCTTGCCAGCGATGCCCTGGGCCATTTCTCGGCCGCCAGCCTGGTGGCTGGTGGTACACCTGCGGAGCTGCGTGATGCCGCTCAGGCTCATGAAATGGCACTGGCCGAGAAAACCCTGGAAGAGTTCCTGGCTGCCGATGCGATCGTGATTGGTGCTCCGATGTATAACTTTTCGATCCCTAGCCAGCTGAAGGCGTGGATTGATCGCATCTCGGTCGCTGGCAAAACCTTTGCCTATGATGAAAACGGTCCGAAGGGGTTGGCTGGCGGCAAGAAAGTGATCATCGCCTCAACCGCGGGTGGTCTGCACGCCGGGCAAGCCAGTGGCCAGGCTCATGAGGATTACCTGATCTTGGTGCTGCGCTTCCTCGGCATCACTGATATCCAGGTAGTGCGTGCCGAAGGCCTGGCTTATGGCGAAGAGCCGAAAGCCAATGCGTTGCGCGCTGCGCAGGAACAGATCGAGACATTGTTCACCGCGGTCTGATTCGCCGGCTGGCCGCGGTGCAATGATTTCCCTGGCGCCGCAAATGTGCTTTCTTGTCAGCTGGGCGCAGCTTCGGCTGTATCGAGAGAGCACATGCACGTTGGGAGACAAGCGATGAAGAAGTCACTGTTGTCGGTTGCGTTGCTGGGGCTGGCCGGGCTGGCCGAAGCGGGTGTGGTGGTTAAAAACGTTCCTTATGAGATCGATGGCGAACCGTTCGAAGGCATGCTGATCTACGATGACGCGGTGACCGATCCACGTCCTGGGTTGCTGATGGTGCCCAACTGGATGGGCGTCAACGATGCGTCGGCCCAGAAGGCCGCCCGCGCGGCTGGCGACAAGTACGTGGTGTTCATGGCCGATATGTACGGCAAGGCCATTCGCCCCACTAATGCTGACGAAGCCAAGGCAGCGGCAACTACCGTGCGCAGTGATCGGGCGCTGATGCGCAAGCGTGCGAATGCGGCTGTCGAGGTGCTTAAGGCGCAAACCAGTCAGGTCGCGCTGGACACGGCTCAATTGGGCGCGATCGGTTTCTGCTTCGGCGGCGGAACTGTGCTGGAGCTGGCGCGCTCGGGCGCTCCGCTGAAGGCGTTCGTGTCGTTCCATGGCAACCTGGATACGCCCAACCCGGCAGATGCCAACAACATCAAGGCACCGGTGCTGGTGCTGCACGGCGCAGATGATCCGGCTGTACCGCAGGAACAGGTCGATGGGTTCGTGGCGGAGATGAAAGCGAGTAAAACCGACTGGCAACTGGTCAGCTACGGCGGCGCGGTGCATTCGTTCACTAACCCACAGGCCAACACGCCGGGCAGCAATCAATACCATCCTGTGGTTGCGGCGCGTGCCTTTCAGGCGATGAACAATCTGCTGGATGAAGTGTTCGAGTAACGTCGATCGCGACGAGGGAGAGCCGGGCGGCCCTCCCTCGATGCCTTTTACATCGCGGGCAGAACTGCGATGTCGATGATGTCGTCAGGCAAGTTCTTGATCTCGCCCAGCGCGCTGGCCTTGCCCGTTTCCAGATTGACCTGGTGCAGGGTAGTGCCAGTCAACAGGTAAGCGGTGTTGCCGCCTTTACCGTCACTCTTGATATCCAGTGCTGCGCTCTTCAGGCCATCGGCGATCTTGCCAACCACCTGCTGGACGCCATCATTTGGCGGGTTCTGCAGCATCAGATTGCCGCTGGCCAGATCAACGGTGTACAGCGCGGTCTTCTCGGTACCCTTGTAGGAATTGGTGTAGGCGCCGGCCATTACCTTGGCGGTCTTGCCTGCGTAGGGGCCATCTTTGGCGTAGGCGACCTTGCCATCGACCACGGCCTCACCGCTCTCGACATTGACGCGCAGATTAGTGCCGTCCACGGACATCAGGCGCAGGCGGTCTGCCACCGGGTTGAAATCGACCACGGCCTGGCCCTTCCCGGTCAGTGCCTGATTGAGCTTGGCAACTTTGCTGGCTTTGCCACTTTTCGCGTCAACGGTGTAGAGCTGTCCGCCGTCGTCCAGGCCATAAATCCAGCCATTCGCCGGACGTACATCGATGCCGCGTAGGCTGGAGACGCCGCTGAGTTTCACGTCAGAGGCAACCATGAGGGTTTTGGTGTCGATGTGCAGCAATTTGCCGCTGGAACTCAAGGCCAGCAGATCATCGGCATTGGCAGTAGCACAGCCCAGGGCAGCGGTGGTGATGGCGATACCGAGCATTTTCTTGGAAATGTTCATGAGCGTCCTCTCTATGGGTAAGGCGCGAAGGTCTCTTCGCGCTCGCATCCAGGCACCGTGATGAAGCACCTGTTATCAATACCCATGAGATGGCGCTACAGATGTCGACAGACATATTTATTTACATCTGCCGTCTCCTGGGCTGCATCCAGTCAGTCCAGAGCCGCCACGACCGCGCGCCCGATATACAGCACTTCACCTGTTGGCCTGTTCAACGGCGAGCCACCGGACGGCTCCAGGGTCAGTTCAAAGAGCTGACCGGCACGCACTGCGCCGATCTGCTCGGCTGACAGGGTCAGCCGTTCGCCTGGCTCGACCAGGCCGAGCGAGCGGGGGCCATCCTTCGGATCAACAAGCGTCCAGAACTGCACCGAGCGATCCGCCACCACCTGATCCTCGCGTAACGGGTCGAGCACCAAGGTACCGCTCGCGTCGATATGAACTACCCAGCCAGGCGCTGCTGCTTCGCCCGGGGGCTGCAGAACGGCGGTGTAAATAGCCGGCGGTGTTTCGCTACGCCACGGCATCGGCAGCAAAGCGATGATCAGTGCCATCGCCAAGGCCGCGCTGGTCAAGCGCCATGTCGTCAGGTCCGACCACCAGGCCTGCCAGCGGCTGACCCGGCGGCCCAGGTTCAATGTCTCCTGAACACGTGGCCAGAGGCCGGGCGAGGGCGTGCTGGGATCAAGCCGGTCACTGAGCTCGAGAAAGTGTTGCTCCCATTCCAGTGCCATGGCCGCAGCCTGCGGGTCGCGCGCTATCAGCTCGGCAATTTCCCGGGCCTGATCCTGCTCGAGCAGGCCCAGGACATACTCGCCGATGAGCGCTCGGCGTTCTGCGGGGTCGGTGCTTATCATCGTTGCAAACACTCCTGGAGTGCGCGCAGACCGCTGCGAATACGCCCTTTGATAGTGCCCAATGGGGTCGTCAAGCGCGCCGCGATCTGTTCATGGGTCAGCCCCCGGTAAAACGCCAGCAGAATCGGATGGCGCCGTGGGCGTTCGAGTTTCTGCAGGCAGCCGCGCAGGTGGCGTTTGTCTGCCTGTTGTTCGTGCTGCTGCGCGGCGGAGAGACTCTCGTCGACCAAGTGGTCAGCAATCTCGTCACTCAGCTCCACGGTACGGCCGCGTTGGCGTAACTGATTCAACGCGCGATAGCGCAGGATGCTGTATATCCATGCACGGCCGCTGCCGAGCGAGCGCTGGAATCGCCCTGCATTACGCCAGATCTGCACAAAGGCATCGTGCAGACAATCCTCGGCGGGCTCGCGTTGGCCCAGCAAGCTGATCGCCAGCCCGAGCATCTGCGGGGCTTCCTGGCGGTACAGCGCGTGGAAGGCGCGCTCGTCGTCGCGGGCACAAGCTTCCAGGGTGCTTTCGTAATCGAATATCGGGTCAGACATGCCGGCGTCCTGTCATAGGCTGCGTCCTGAAGGTGCCAAGGGTTATACCCGAGACAAGCCGCTACGGATGCCTAAGCAATGAAACAAATAGTCTCATCGGCCCCTTGGCAGATTCGCGATATGGGCTGAACTTGACCGAAGCGGCCGCAGTCTATGCTGCTCATCGTCAGGAGGACGCCCGCATGCAACTGATTCGTCTAGGTTTTTTATTGTCTGCAGGGCTGCTGGCCGGCTTTGTGGAGGCGCGTGAGTATCGCTACAGCGATGCCCATCTCCATTACGTCGATTTTTTCCAGGAAAGCGCTGGCATGGACACGCTGCTGCAGCGCATGGATGAGGCTGGCGTTGATCACGTGATGTTCTCCGGCATACCTGTCGCCAAGAAATGGCACGAAGACGAGCCCAAGCGCCCGCGCTACTACGCGGGTGACGACGCCGCCGCCTACTGGTACAGCGCCACCGATGTGCTGATCGCCCACGCCTACAAACAGGTGCCCGAGGCGCAGCGTCACCGCTTCCATCCGTTTTTGTCCGGCTTCAATCCCAACGACAAGAATTCCGATGCGCATATCCGCCGCATGCTCGAACTCGACCCCGGGCTCTGGCAGGGCATTGGCGAGGTATTCACGCGCCACGATGACCTCACCTCGCTGATTGAGGGCAGCACACCGCGCGCCAACAACGAGGCGATGACGCGTGTCTATCACCTGGCGGCGGAATATGATCTGCCGGTGATGGTGCATTCCAACATCACCTCCAAGCGCGAGCGTAATCCACTCTATCTGCAGGAGATGGAGGAGCCGCTGCGTAATCACCCGCACGTGCGTTTCATCTGGGCCCACGCCGGCACGAGCATGGAGATTCATCGTCATCAGGAGAAACTGGAGTTTCTCTTCGACACCCTGGAGCGCATGCTGGAAAGCTACCCGAACCTGTACATTGATTTGTCATGGACGATGCTCAGGCCCTACCTGACCGACGAGAGCGGCAAGCCGGATCCGAAATGGGTGAAGCTGGTCGGCCAGTACCCGGAGCGATTCATGATCGGCTCCGACGTCGTGGGGCGTTTCGACAGCATGGGTGAATACATGCAGGGGTTTGATCGTTTTCTCGATGAGCTGCCCGAAGATGTCGCGCATAAAGTAGCCAGAGACAACTTCCTGTCGATTCTGCCGCGACGTGTTCAAGAGGCGCTGCCGGCTTCACGCTAACGGCGCTGATTGTCATCAGGTTGTCACTGCTGCGTCATAACCTCGCGCCATTCCAAAGAAGGAGCGTGAGATGCAACCCATCAGATTCGCAGCGATGACGGCACTGTTGCTGGCCGCAGGCCTGGCCCAGGCTGAGGTGAGCGTGCAAGGGCCGGTCGAGTACGGCGTGTTCGTCAGTCAGCACAAAGATTTCCAGCCCGGAGAGCGGGTACTGGCCCGGTCCAATCAGCAGATCGAGCAGACCCGCGTGATACCTGCCAAATTGGGCACCAAGTTCGGCATGCGTTACACCTTGGCGGGCAAGACTGCCAACGCCGAGCCGCTGACCCTGTTGTACCTCACGCCAGGCGTTATTGGTGCTGATGGCCAGCGCCACGACAAGTTCGTGGTTACCCAGAAGCTGGTAGCCGATGCGCCTGAAGATGTCATGGCATTCGAGTTTTCCGAGCGCAATGAAGTGGTGCCGGGCGAGTGGCATTTTCTGGTGTTTCAGGGCGACCGTAAGCTAGCAGAGCAGCGTTTCGACGTGCGTTAAGGTCGCTTGATGTAATGGGGAGTTTTCCCAGGGGGAAAGTCCCAACCATAAAAAACGGCGCCCGAAGGCGCCGTTTTTCATATCAGGCAGTGATCAGTTGCCGGCCCAGCGCTTCAGGATCAGAGTGGCGTTGGTGCCACCGAAGCCGAAGCTATTGGACATGATGGTGTTCAGCTTGGCGTCTTCGCGGGTTTCGCGCAGGATCGGCAAATCGGCGACTGCTGGATCCAGTTCTTCGATGTTGGCGGAACCCGCGATGAAGTTGCCTTCCATCATCAGCAAGCAATAGATCGCTTCGTGCACACCGGCTGCACCCAGGCTGTGGCCGGACAGGCTCTTGGTCGAGCTGATGGCTGGCGCTTTGTCGGCGAACACTTCGCGCACACCTTTCATTTCCGCGACATCGCCGACCGGAGTCGAGGTGCCGTGGGTGTTCAGGTAATCGATCGGTGTGTCGACGGTAGCCAGGGCTTGCTGCATGCAGCGAACCGCGCCTTCGCCACTCGGGGCAACCATGTCGTAGCCGTCCGAGGTCGCACCATAGCCGACGATTTCGGCGTAGATCTTCGCGCCACGAGCCAGAGCGTGTTCCAGTTCTTCGACCACGACCATGCCGCCGCCGCCAGCAATGACGAAACCGTCACGGTGGGCGTCGTAAGCACGGGAGGCTTTTTCCGGGGTGTCGTTGTACTGAGTGGACAGAGCTCCCATGGCGTCGAACAGGCAGCTCTGGCTCCAGTGCTCTTCCTCACCACCACCGGCGAAGACGATGTCCTGCTTGCCGAGCTGGATCTGCTCCATGGCCTGGCCAATGCAATGCGCGCTGGTGGCGCAGGCCGAGGAAATGGAGAAGTTGACGCCCTTGATCTTGAACGGGGTCGCCAGGCACGCCGAAACGGTGCTGCCCATGGTACGGGTTACACGGTACGGGCCAACACGCTTGACGCCTTTCTCGCGCAGGGTGTCGATGGCTTCCATCTGGTTCAGGGTGGAGGCGCCACCGGAGCCGGCGATCAGGCCGGTACGCGGGTTCGAGACCTGGTCTTCGCTCAGCCCGGAATCCTTGATCGCCTGATCCATCGCCAGGTAGGCGTAGGCCGCGGCATCACCCATGAAGCGGAACAGCTTGCGGTCGATCAACTCTTCCAGGTTCAGGTCTACGGAGCCCGACACGTGGCTGCGCAGACCCTTTTCGGCGTATTCCGGATTGAAGCGGATACCGGGGCGGCCAGCGCGAAGGTTGGCGGAGACGGTTTCTTTGTCATTGCCCAGGCAGGAAACGATGCCTAGACCGGTAATAACGACGCGACGCATGGAAAGGATCCTTTAGAAACTGTCGGTGGAAGTGAACAGGCCGACGCGCAGGCTTTCGGCACTGTAGATCTCGCGGCCATCGACGCTCACGGTGCCATCGGCGATTGCCAAGATCAGCGAACGAGTGATGGTGCGTTTGATATGGATGTTATAGGTGACTTTCTTGGCAGTGGGCAGAACCTGGCCGAAGAATTTGACTTCGCCTGAACCCAGCGCACGGCCACGGCCGGGGTTGCCCTGCCAGCCAAGGAAGAAGCCAACCAGCTGCCACATGGCATCGAGGCCCAGGCAGCCAGGCATTACCGGGTCGCCTTCGAAGTGGCAACCAAAGAACCACAGATCAGGATTGATATCGAGCTCTGCGACAATTTCGCCCTTGCCGTACTTGCCGCCCGTTTCGCTGATGTGGACGATCCGATCCATCATCAACATGTTCGGGGCGGGCAGTTGCGCATTACCCGGGCCGAACAGTTCGCCGCGGCTGCAGCGCAACAGGTCTTCCTGGGTGAAGGCGTTTTGTTTGGTCATGCGAGCTCCTCAATAATCCCCACGCGCCTCGGCTGGGTAAATCGTCCTGGCCGGCAGCGCATCTCTGATGCGCCTGCCAGCAGCCTAGTCATAGACTGTTGCGTTGTGGTGAAAGTCACAGTGTGGTGAGTACAGTTGTACTCTGCTGCGGCCAATGGTGTCACAAATGCCGCTTTGGTGCCCACTTCAACCCGCAAGCGTGCAACATTTCCGTCGTTCTGACTAGTCATCTAACGGTCAGGTGACAGCCAGCGGTCTAGCAGTTCCTGTAGTTCTGCACGTTTGAACGGCTTGGCGAGGTAATCGTTCATTCCCGCCTGCAAGCACGCTTCGCGGTCTCCCTGCAGGGCATTGGCGGTGAGAGCAATGATCGGCACCTGGCCCATCGCCGCCAATTTGCGGATGCGCCGGGTGGCTTCATAGCCGTCCATGATCGGCAGTCGACAGTCCATCAGTACCCCTGCGAAGCTTTCCCGTTGCACCGCCGAGACGGCCTGGGCGCCATCGGCCACCAGGGTGACCTGATAGCCCAGGCTGCGCAGCATGGCCTCGATTACCGTCTGGTTGACCGGGTTGTCTTCCACCAGAAGCACGGAGAGGGTTTGCTGCAGCGCAGGGCCGGGCGACGATGCCTCGGGGCGGGGCGCGGGCAGCTGAGCCGAAAAGGGCAACGGAATCTCTAATGTGAAGCAGGACCCGTGACCGGGCTCGCTGCGCGCGGTAAGCGTGCCGCCCATCCGCTCTGCCAGTGTGCGAGCAATCGGCAACCCCAGGCCTGTGCCGCCGTAACGGCGGGAAATCGAGTTGTCGGCCTGTTGGAAGGCGTCGAACATGGTGTCCAGCCGCTCGCCGCTGATGCCGATACCGGTGTCATGCACGCTGCAGGTGAACCACAGCACCTGGTTGTCCAGTGCTTGCCAGTTCGCCTCCACGCGCACTTCGCCGCGCTCGGTAAATTTCAGGGCGTTGCCAATCAGGTTGACCAAAATTTGCCGCAGGCGAGTGGGATCGCCCTGTACCTGCAGCGACGGCAGTGCTTCGCCAAGCTCCAGATGCAAGGTGAGGCCGCGTTGCTGTGCGCTGTGCTGAAAGGCCTGCAGCGACGTTTTCAACAGCACCGGCAGATTGAAACTGATGAGTTCCAGTTCAAGCGCACCGCGTTCGATCCGCGAAAAGTCCAGAATGTCATTGATGACCTTGAGCAAGTGTTCAGTCGACTCGCTCGCCAGCGCGGCGTATTCATGCTGTTCCTGGTTCAGTTCGGTGGTTTCCAGCAGCTGTAACATGCCCAGTACGCCGTTCATGGGGGTGCGCAGCTCGTGGCTCATCATCGCCAGAAAATCGGATTTGGCTCGGTTGGCCAGTTCGGACTCTTCCCGTGCCTTGATCAGCAAAGTCATGGCCCGCTGCTGCTCGAGCGCGGCGTTGTTCAAGCCTGAGGCAAGGTTGTTGATATGCCGCGCGAGAACGGCCAGTTCGCCGTCGCCCACTTCCGGCAATGTGGTCTGGTAATTGCCACTCTGAATTGCCTTCACCGCGTCGTTCATTGCACTCAGCGGCTGTGACAGGTGGCGGGCGAGGCGGCGGGCGAGCAGAAAGGTCAGCAGCAGGGCGAACAGCACCAGCAGAGCGACCTTGAGCAGAATCTCCTGCTGGCGCGTGTTGAAGGCGTCACTGGAGACGCCAACGACCACCCGACCCAGGTAGCTGCCGGACGGGAAGGTGGCGGCACTCGCATCGTGCGGTACGAAGTCGGTGCCGAGATCGACTTCTTGCTGCTGGATCGGCGCCTGGAAGATATCGAGGTGGCCGTTGGCCGATTGCAAGTGCTCGGGTTGTTCGAGGTAGACGAGAATGTTGTCGTCGCGATCGCGTACTTCGACGAAGCGCAGGTGTGGTGTCTTCAGAGTCGCCTGCAGCAATGACTCAAGCACCTGACGGTTGCCAGAAATCACGCCATATTCGGTTGCTGGAGCCAACTGGCTGGCGATCAGTTGCCCGGTGTGGTTGATTTCGACACGCAGATCCTGAAGACGGTTGAAGGTCAGAAACCCGGTCAGCAAAAGCGTCAGCAACAGGGCCGGGCCGACGCTGATGAGCTGGGTGCGGATGTGGATGTTGCCGCCGCGCCACAGTTTCAAGGCGTTTCTCCTTCTGCAATCCGCCGGGCAAGATCCTCATCGCTGGGCAGATCCACCGCCAGTGCGCGTGCTACCTGAGAATTACCAAGCACTTTGAATGTGTCCGAGTAGCTACCAGAGGGCCAACCTTGTGGTGGCTGGTCAAGCAGCGTGTTGAGCGTTGCAAGCCAATCATTCTGGTCGCTGTAGGTGCTGGCCAGGCTGCCCGCTCGAACGAATCCGGCGCCGGGGCCGATCATCGCGCGTTGCTGAGCGTAACTGGTCAATAACAGATTCTTGGCCGTTTGCGGGTTGTAGAGATCGTCGTCGGCCAGGCCCAGTAAGATGTCACTGTGTTGTAGCAGGTGCAGCAGCGGGCGGTTGTCGCGGGTATTTGGCCAGTCCTCGGCGACGATCTCCAGGTCAAGCGCGGCGGCAGCGTGGCGGATTTCGTCGAGCATAAAAGCGCTGTCGGCGTCATGCAGTACGCCAATTCGGCCTATATGCGGTTGCAGGTGCTTGGCCAGGCGAAGCTGCCGCAGGGGAGCAGCGTCCGACCAGAGCACGCTGAGGTTGCTTGGCGCGCGGTCACCGAAGGTCGCACGTGCCTGGGTCTTGCTCACCTGCAACACCAGCGTTGGCGGCCCTTGTTCAGCGCTGAGGCGCCAGGCCAGTGCCGGTTGACCGAAGAGAATCAGCCGCGTGTCGGCCGGCATTTGGTTCAGAGGTGGCAGGTCGTTCAGCGGCACGATACGCACGCGATCCTGCGCACGTGCCGCGGCCAATGCGTTACCGAAACCCTGCAGGCTACTGGTGTCGCCTGCGCTGCTCAAGAGTAATTCGGCTGCACGCACGGGCGTGTGCAGCAGACAAAGCACAAGCAGCGCGGTATGCAGCCATGGGCAGTTTCGCCAGGTCGCCGAGTGGTTGGCCGCCATCTAGAAGTCGAGCTCGGCGCTGAGGTAGAGCAGGCGGCGATCGTCATAATTGTTTTCGCGCCAGGTCAGCGGCTCATCATCCAGCCGCCACTGCAGCACGCCAGCGACTTCCAGATTATTGCGGCCAAATGCCGTGCGCTTGGCCAGGCGCAGGTCGGTGCGCTCGAAGCGACGTTCGTTGAGGCGATCCGCGCCGTAGTAGAAAAGGCCGCTCGACCATCCCATCCCCCAGTCGCGCAGCCAGCCAGCTGAGCCGCTGTTGCGTGCGGTCAGGCGCTGATCGGTTTTGCTGGTGGCGCTGAAGTCGACATAGGCGTAAGTCAGGCGCAAACGGTCGGCGTTGCTGACCTGCCAGTCCAATTGCGTTTCCGCACCGCTGAAACGCATACGGTGGCTATTGTCAGGGGCGAAGCGATCAGCGCGCAGCGGCTCGCTGATCATGTTGTGGATTTCGTCGTAGAACAGTTTGAGGTCTACGCTTAGCCCGGCGTCGGCGAACAGGCCGTTGTAACCCAGCTCGTGGGAGCGGATAACCTCCTGCTCGAGATTGCCTGGCCCCCGCGCATGCAGGAAATAGTCGGCGTCGCGCTGGCCAAACGGCGGCGGCTGGATGCCGCGGATCCGGTAGCGCGAGTTGGCGTTGTTTTCGTACATGTCGGGCGATCGGACAGCTTGCGAATAGACCGCGCGCAGGCCGTGCTTCGGGGTGATCAGGTAGTTGACGGCCAGGCGTGGCGTTAGCGATGAGCCAGTGAGCTGGTCGTCTTCAAGCATCGCGCCGCCCTGTAGCAGCCAGTGTTCGTCGACATGCCATTCAAGGTGGCCGAACAGGCGCCACACTTGATTGCTGAGGCGACCACTGAAATACGTTTCCGAATCGGCCTGGTCATGGCGATACCCCAGCCCGCTGAGCAGACGCAGGTTGTCGGAGAGGCTGAAGGTGTCCTGCAATTCCACGTCATAACGGGTTTCACGGATGTTCTGGTTGGCCGTGCCACACACCTCGCGTGTTGCGCCTGAAGCCAGCTGCTGGCGAATCTGCGTTGCCAAGGCGCGCTCCTGAGCGGTGCCCGCGGGCACAGGGCCGAACGGATTGCCAGTAAAGCGCCTTACGTAGTCGCTATTGAGCGACCACAGTTCGGCGAGCTGAGGGCTGAAAGCAATTTCCGCCTCGCAAGCGCGCCAATGCTCCAGGCGTTCCCAGTGCTGTATGGAGCTCTGCAGGGACAGGCTGTGACGGGCGCTCTGGTCGAAACTCCAGCGAAGCGAGCCGGCGTGATCGCGGGCCTTAACGTCTGAATTCGTATCACCAAGCGTGATTCCGGGAAACAGCGGCTCGTACACATAAGGGCGCTGATTGCTGCCTTCTTTGGCCGCCAGCTGCCAGTCGATGCTCTGCCGTGGAGTCAGCTGCTGAGTGACCGACAGGCTGATGCGCTCGAGCCGGCGGCTGTCACGATACGGCGCGTTGGTTTCGTCATGGTCGAAGCCGTCATCCTGCTGGCCGCTGATCGACAGGCGCAGCGCGCCGCTGTCCCAGCTGTTGCCCTGGCTGGCGTAATAGTCGGCGATGCCGCGCTGGCCGCGCGTGACCTTGAGCCGGGTACCTGTGCTGTCCAGCGGCTGGCGGGTGAAAATATTGATCACACCCATCAGTGCGTTGGCGCCGTAACTGACGGTGTTCGGGCCGCGAAATACCTCGATGCGTTCGATATCCTCGATTGCCACCGGAATATCCGTCCAGTCGACGGTCGCTAAACCAGGGTGATAGACCGAGCGGCCGTCGATCATGACCTGCAGGCGCCGCGCTTCCGACGCGCTGGAGCCGTGATAGTTGAGGGTCGGCTGATTGCCGGTGCGGTAGCCAACCATCATGCCCGGCACCAGGCGTAGCAATTCGGCGATATCACGCGCGCCGCTGGCCTTTATCAGCGCGCTGTCGAGCACCGTAACGCTGCCGGGCACCGCGGCGGGTGATTGCTTCAAACGCGTGGCGGTCAGAACCTGCGGCACGGCCTGGCCGCTGAACAGATCATCGGCCGCGGCTTCGCCCGCCGTTATCAGCGTCAGCAAAAAAAACGAAAGAGGAGGCGAGGCTTTGATGGTCACGCAACGGCCCTGTACGCGCAGTGGCGCGCATGTTAACCGAGCTGCGAGGTGTTGCCAGCCATGCGCCGTTAAAAGACCTGTTTAAGTTCGGTTGCAAGTTCGCGGTGCCGCCAGGCCCGCAACGCTGGCCGTGCGACGAGCGAGCCGTATAATGCGCGCATTGCCACAGGCTCACTACGGATCGGTCATGACTCAACAGCAACCTATCGCAGTGCTTGGCGGCGGCAGCTTCGGCACCGCCATCGCTAATCTGCTGGCGCAGAACGGCCATCGTGTTCTGCACTGGATGCGCGACCCGGTGCAGGCCGAGGCCATCCGCGTGAACCGCGAAAATCCCCGCTACCTGAAAGGCGTGAAGGTGCTCGACAGCGTCGAGCCGACCACAGACCTGCCCGGAGCACTGAACAGCTGCGCGCTGGCCTTCGTGGCGTTGCCATCCAGCGCGCTGCGGCAGGTACTGCAGCCGGTCGCCGGGCTGTTGGCCGGCAAGATGCTGGTCAGCACCACCAAGGGCATCGAGGCGCAGACGTTCAAGCTGATGAGCCAGATCATCGAGGAGGTCGCTCCTGAAGCGCGTATCGGCGTGCTGTCGGGGCCCAACCTGGCCAAGGAAATTGCTGCACACACGCTGACCGCGACGGTAGTGGCCAGCGAAGACGAAGCGTTGTGCCGTGAAGTGCAGGCCGTGCTGCACGGTCGCACCTTCCGCGTTTATGCCAGTGCTGATCGCTTCGGCGCCGAACTCGGCGGTGCGCTTAAGAATGTCTACGCGATCATCGCCGGCATGGCGGCTGCGCTGGGGATGGGTGAGAACACCAAGAGCATGTTGATCACCCGGGCACTGGCGGAAATGACCCGCTTCGCCGTCCACCTGGGCGCCAACCCGATGACTTTCCTCGGCCTTGCCGGAGTCGGCGATCTCATCGTCACCTGCTCGTCACCCAAGAGCCGCAACTATCAAGTGGGCTTCGCGCTGGGTGAAGGGCTGAGCCTCGACGATGCGGTGCAGCGCCTTGGCGAGGTAGCCGAAGGCGTGAACACCATCAAGGTCCTCAAAGCCAGGGCCGATGAACTGCAGGTTTATATGCCGCTGGTGGCGGGGTTGCATGCGATTCTGTTCGAAGGGCGGACGCTGGATCAGGTCATCGAAGCGCTGATGCGCGCCGAGCCTAAAACCGATGTCGATTTCATTCCAGCCACTGGCTTTTAAGGGGTTTCGAATATGAGTGAGCATCAGAAAGGCGAGCCTATCGGGCTGCGAATCGTATGGATGCTGCTGTTTGTACTGGTCTGGCAGGTCGCCGAGCTGCTGCTGGCTGGCGTCGTGGTGCTGCAGTTGATCTATCGCCTTATCTACAAGGCCCCCCATGCCGGTTTGCTGAGCTTTGGCGATAGCCTCAGCCAGTACCTGGCGCAGATCGGCCGTTTCGGGACGTTCAACAGTGAGTCCAAACCCTGGCCATTCGCCGACTGGCCAACGCCGCGTGCGGCGCAGGTGGAACCCGCACACAGCGTGCCGCCGGTTGTGAACCCTGTAAACGACGACGAGCCGAAGCCGTGAGGTGCCTGGCATGAAGGTCTGGTTACTGCGCCATGGCCAGGCACATGCCGAGGCTCGAAGCGATCAAGTGCGTGAGCTGACCGATTACGGCCGCAACGAGGTTCGGCAATCGCTTGAGCACCTGCGTGGTGCTCCCCTGGAGGCGATTTACGTCAGCCCTTATGTACGCGCCCAACAGACGGCCGCCCTTGTGCGTGATGCGCTTGGGTTGCCCGGCGAATTACGTACCGTTTCCTGGTTGACCCCCGAGAGCGATCCGCGTGAGAGTCTGGCAGAGCTGCAGAGGCTTAGTGGTGACGAGATATTGCTGGTCTCGCATCAACCTTTTATCGGTGCCCTCGGTGGGTTGCTGGTGCACGGCAATCGGCAACAGCCATTGCCCATGCATACGGCCAGCCTGGCGCTGCTGGAAGGTGAGGAGCTGCTTGCCGGGTTGATGTCACTGCAGGTGCTGGCACATCCCGATCTGCAGTGAGTGGGCTGCGCGGGTCGTGCCTGTGTGGCAGGATCTGCTGGAGCTTGCCGCTGCAGGTGAGTCAGCCCATCACAGAAAGGATCGCCCATGAGCCTCTGGCGTCAGCCCCCCAACCTCGACGACATCAACGCATCGCAACGCAATACCATCGGCGAATTGCTGGATATCCGTTTCGAATCATTCGATGACCAATCCATGACTGCCAGCATGACGGTCGATACGCGCACTCATCAACCGTTTGGTCTGTTGCATGGCGGCGCCTCGGTGGTGCTCGCGGAGAGTCTGGGTTCCACGGCCAGCTATCAGTGTATCGATCCGGAGAAATTCTTCTGCGTCGGCCTGGAGGTCAATGCCAACCATCTGCGCGGATTGCGTTCAGGGCGTGTCACTGCGGTGGCCAAGCCGGTGCACCTGGGGCGAACCACCCATGTGTGGGACATTCGCCTCAGTGGTGACGACGGCAAGCCCAGCTGTATCTCGCGCCTGACCGTGGCCATCGTGCCGTTGGGTAGCCAGCCGCCCAAGCGCTAACCGGCATTTGGCCGGAGCGTCGTCTTCCCTGACCGTTACGGGCATTGCCGTCTAGCAGGTGCTGGCTGACAATCGGTGCACTGTCCGCCACCAGCACCCAGGCCATGTCTCAGCTGATCTTCTTCGCCCACGCCAATGGCTTTCCCTCGGCCACCTACGGCAAGCTGTTCGCCGCACTCGCGCCGGAGTATCAGGTACATCACCTGCCGCAGCATGCCCATGACCCGCGTTTCCCGGTGAATGACAACTGGAGCAATCTGGTCGATGAGCTGCTCCATCACCTCGAACAGTGCGCAGGCCCGGTCTGGGGCGTAGGGCATTCGCTGGGCGGCGTTCTGCATTATCACGCTGCGTTGCTCAGGCCTGATCTGTACCGCGGGCTGGTAATGCTCGACTCACCGGTATTGACCCGTACTGATCAGATGGTCATTCGCGCGGCGAAGCGCTTTGGTTTTATCGATCGTCTCACGCCTGCAGGGCGAACCCTGGGGCGACGCGAGGCCTTTGTCGATGCGCTGGAGGCGCGCCGCTATTTCGCTGAACGGTCGCTGTTCAGCCGCTTCGATCCTGAGTGTCTGGATGCCTACGTCGAGCATGGCCTGCACCCTCATGAAGATGGCGTACGCCTGCGTTTCGAGGCAGCGACCGAGATCAGCATCTATCGCAGCGTGCCTCATACCAGCCCCGGTCGGCCACAGCAGCTGCAGGTGCCCCTGGCATTGGTAAAAGGTGCCCAGAGTCGCGTGGTGCTCGCGCATCACGGGCGTATGGCGCGCCGTGCGCCGCGAGGTGAATTCATCACGCTGCCCGGCGGGCACATGTTTCCCCTGGAGTATCCCGGCGAGACGGCGCGCTTGCTGCGTACGCTTTTCGAGCGCTGGCAAGCACCTGGCGAGATCTCCCGATGACCCTCGGTTTTGAAGAGGTACGCCTGCGCCTGCCGCATATCGAACTGGCCGCTCAGGTCTACGGCCCGGAGCAGGGCATTCCGGTGATCGCCCTGCATGGCTGGCTCGACAATGCCGCAAGCTTCGCTCGGCTGGCGCCTAAGCTGTCGGGCTTGCGCATCGTCGCCTTGGATTTTGCCGGTCATGGCCATTCCGATCACCGTGCGCCCGGGGCCGGCTATGCGCTGTGGGACTATGTGCACGATGTGCTGCTGGTGGCTGAACAGTTTGGCTGGCAGCGCTTCAGCCTGTTGGGTCATTCCATGGGGGCGATCGTCTCGTTGCTGCTCGCGGCCACTTTTCCCGAACGGGTGCAGCGCCTGGCGCTGATCGACGGGTTGATCCCGCCGACCGCCGAGGCTGATGCGGCAGTTACCACTCTGGCCGATTCGCTGCGCGCGCAGCTGGCGCTGCCGGCCAAGCGCAAGCCGGTTTATCCAAGCCTGGAAAAGGCTGCCCAGGTGCGTCAGCGTGGGGTCGGGCATGTCAGCTTCGAAGCCGCCGAGCTGCTTGCGCAGCGTGGGTTGATGCCGGTTCCCGGTGGTTACACCTGGCGCACCGATAATCGTCTGACGCTGCCTTCGCCGCTGCGGCTGACCCGCAAGCATGCCCGCGCATTCGTGTCGGCGTTAAGTTGCCCCAGCAAGCTGCTGGTCGCTGAGCACGGTTTGCTGGCGCAACGAGAGGGGTTGGGGGACTGGCTGGTGCAGACCGCCATCCAGGTCGAGTACCTGCCCGGCGGGCATCACCTGCACCTTGACGATGAGCTGGGCGCGCAACTCGTAGCAGACTGTTTCAATCCTTTCCTGAACGCGCCTTGACGGGCTTGCACAACTGGGGAAAGGTGTCGGCATTGCAATGGAGACCCGCATGACCGACCTGTATACCGTCGCGCTGGAAGCGCTGCTCGCGTCCGATACCGTTCACGCACTGCCATCCACCACGCCGACCCTCGATACGACTGAACAACAAGGGGTCTCATGCGCCTGAGTTACCTGCTTCCTCTCATGCTGGTCAGTGCGGCGGCCACCGCCGATGTAACCGGCAGCCGCGATCTCGAGATGCTGCCGCGTTTTCCGGGCAGCGAGATTGTCTCGTTCAAGGAACAGACAGATCAGGAGCGTCTCTACCCGCAAGGCACCATCCGCCGCATCAGTGGGCGCCTGCGTTACGAGCGCGAAGTGCTCGTGGAAGGGCAGCTCACTGCCATCACTTATGAATTGCCTCGTACCCACAGTGCCACCGAGGTGTTTACTGAAATGCGCGAGGCGCTGCAGGATCAGGACGCCCATATCCTCTACTGGTGCGAGGGCCGCGAGTGCGGCTCCAGCAGCCTGTGGGCCAATTCGGTGTTCGGCAATTCCACGCTCTACGGCTCCGATGATCAACAGGCGTATGCCTTGTTGCGTTTGGCCGAGCCGAATCAGGACAACCTGATCGCGCTATACAGCATCACACGCGGCAATCGCCGCGCCTACCTGCATGCCGAGCTACTGGCGGCCAACCAGCCGTTGGCGCAGGTGCTGCCAACCCCAGCCACACTCTCGCGCCAGTTGAAAAGCGCCGGCGACCTGAGCCTGCCGGTCCTGGATGCACCTCAGGATGACTGGGTCGAGCTGCTTGCACGCAGCCTCAATCTGGATAGCACCCTGCGTGTCAGCCTGTCTGGCGCGCAAGCTGAAGCCTGGCGTGAGGCGTTGATCGAACAGCGGGTCAGGGCAGCACGCCTGGAAATCGGTGAGAGCACGGGCGATGGCCTGCGTATCGACGTCTTACGTTGAGTGCGCTTTATATGAGCTTTAGCCTGGTTTTCTGGAAACGCTAAAAATGCCGAACAACGACCGTTTGCTGGTGCAAATCCTGCTACTGGGGTTGCTGGGCGCCAGCCTGTGGGTGCTGGCTCCGTTCTGGTCGGCGCTGTTCTGGGCCGCCGTTCTCTCGTTCGCCAGCTGGCCGGTGATGCGCTGGCTGACGCGGCTGCTCAAGGGTCGACAATCCGCCGCAGCCGGGCTTCTGACCGGCGTATGGATCGTGTTGGTGGCGGTGCCGCTGGTGATGCTTGGTGTCAACCTTGCCGACCACATTCGCGATGCGACCGCGATGATCAAAGGCTTTCAGGTCGAAGGCCTGCCGCCGCCGCCGACCTGGCTGGCCTCCATTCCGCTGGTAGGCAGCCGTCTGGTCGGTCTTTGGGAAACGCTCGATCAGCAGGGCTCGGCGTTGTTTGCCACGGTGCAGCCTTATCTCGGCCAGGTCGGTAACTTCCTGCTAGTGCGCAGCGCCAAGATCGGCGGCGGCATTCTCGAACTGGCCCTGAGTCTGATCCTGGTGTTCTTCTTCTATCGAGACGGCCCGCGCCTCGCGGCCTTTGTCGAGAGCCTGCTCGAGCGATTGATCGGCGAGCGTGCCGAGCATTACCTCGAGCTGGTCGCCGGCACCGTACAGCGTGTGGTCAACGGTGTGCTGGGAACGGCGGTGGCGCAGGGGATTCTTGCCTACATCGGTTTCATGATCGCCGGTATTCCGGGTGCTCTGTTGCTGGGCGTGCTGACCTTCGCCTGCAGCTTGATCATGGTGCCGCCGCTGATTTGGGGCCCTGCGGTCGGCTGGCTGGTCTGGCAGGGCGAGATCGGCATGGCGATCTTCATGGGCATCTGGGGATTCTTCATCATCAGCGGCGTGGACAACATCCTCAAGCCGTACCTGATCAGCCGCGGCGGCAATCTGCCGCTGGTGGTGGTGCTGCTTGGCGTGTTTGGCGGCATCCTGGCGTTCGGTTTCATGGGGTTGTTTCTCGGGCCGACCTTGCTGGCGGTGGCTTACAGCCTGCTCTGTGACTGGGTCGAGCGCAAGGCGCCGGCCGGGTTGCCGGCCCCCGAGGAGCGCACCCCACCGCAGTAATTCGGCCCCTTCAGTGGTCGCCGCGCTCGTATTTGTCCAGCGTGTCGCGGGCGATCTGCCGGCCAAGCATGATCAGCTCCGGGGCCTTGTAGAACTCGAAGAAACGACAGACCCGCTTGGGCACGTTGATGAGGATATCCGGCGGGTAGCCGGCGATCTTGTATTGCGAAAGCGAGGTCTGCATCACCTCGAAGCTCTGGTTGATCAGCTCCAGCAAAGAAGCCGGCCCGGCGATGTTGGCAACCCGCGAGCCACTCGCCGATTTCGGCGCACTGTCGCTCTGCGGCGCGGCGGCAGGTTGTTGGGCATGCGGATCAGCCGCCTCATGCAACCACAAATCGGGTTGCCGCGGCGCCATGGGCTCGTCGCGCCCCTCCAGCAACAGCAGCTGATCATCGTCGGCCTCCTTGCGACGCAGCGTGGGCAGGCGTGAACCCAGTGACGCCATCAACTGATCGAAGCGGCCCTTTAGTGCGGCCGGGCGTTCGATGACGGGCAGTTGATAATGCTGCTGCTGCGCGGAATTGAGGTTGACGGCGATGATCAGGTCGCAGTGGCTGGAGACCACGGGCACGATCGGCAATGGATTGAGCAGGCCGCCATCGACCAGCATGCGTTTGCCCTGAATGACCGGCGTGAACAGGCTGGGAATCGCCGCCGAGGCGCGCATCGCCTGGTGCAGGCAACCTTCCTGAAACCAGATTTCCTGCTGGTTGGTGAGGTCGGTGGCCACCGCGGTGAACGGAATGTTCAGCGCCTCGATATTGATCTCGCCGACGATATCGCGAATTCGTCCAAACACCTTCTCACCGCGTATCGCCCCGAGCCGAAAGCTCACATCCAGCAGTCGCAGCACGTCCAGGTAGTCGAGGCTTTGCGTCCATTCGCTGTAGTCCTTGAGCTTGCCAGCCGCGTATATCCCGCCGACCACCGCCCCCATCGAACATCCTGCGATACAACCTATCTCGTAACCGCGAGCTTCCAGCTCCTCGATAACACCAATGTGGGCGTAGCCGCGTGCACCACCCGAGCCCAATACCAGAGCTACTTTCTTGCTCATTCAACTCCCCTAGAAACGTGCCATAAGTGCTGCACGGTGTCTCTCGTGCAGCGCCTGCGATAGTGGCACTTTTTTCCTGATGCGCCGTCATAATCAACACCGGCAACATGATTGCCGGCCAACTTCTGGAGTATGCGACATGAAAGCCTGGATTCTCTTACCGATTGCGCTGTTGGCGGGCTGCTCAGCGACCACGTCGTACCGCGATAGCTGTGCAAATCAACTGGATGCGGCCTGGCAGGAATTGGATCTGGCCAAGGCCGAAGGCTTTGCCGGTACCGTTAGCTACTCCAAGGCAGCTTCGTTAATGACCGCGGCGAAAACCCAGCAGCAATTCGAAGCGTTCCGAGGTTGCGCCAATAAATCAGAAAAAGCCCGTTTCTATATCCGCGAGTCGCGCGCGGGCCGATGATGGAGCAGTGGAGTAAGCTGGCGGCAACCTGACTTGCTGGAGAATGGCATGCTGCTCGACTTTTCCGAACTGACGCCGCTGGAGCGTTATCGCTGGCTTGCCTCCACTGTGACCCCCAGGCCCATCGCCTGGGTGTCGAGCCTTTCTAAAGAGGGCGTCGCCAACTTGGCGCCTTTCAGTTTTTTTCAAGTGATAAGCGACGATCCGGCAACGCTGATGGTCAATGTCGGCACCCGTGATGACGGTTTGCTAAAGGATACGTTGCGAAACGCTCAGGACACTGGCGAGCTGGTTATTCACCTGGTGTCTTTCGCTCAGGCTGAAGCGATGAATGCCAGCGCTGCAGTGCTGCCGCGCAACGCCAGTGAATTCGAGCATTGCGGCATCGCATCGATTCCCAGTACCCGCGTGGCACCGCCCCGCGTCGTTGGCGCGGCAGTGGCGTTCGAGTGTCAGGTGACCGAGGTCATTGGCTACCCTCGGCAGCAGCCCAACCACCACCTGATCTTCGCCCAAGTCCTGCTCGCTCATCTAGACGATAATGTGCTTAACGACAAAGGCCGGATCGACCCGCATCGTCTCGATCTGGTCGGGCGTCTGGGCGGCATGGCGTATAGCCGAACTCGCGACACCTTTGATTTGCAGCGTCCTGGTTGATGCGGACAACAACCTTCGGCAGGCCAGCGTTTATTCAACCGGCGTACCTCGGGTGCATGCCTTGCGCTGCATGGCGACGCCAGCGCGCGATGACGGTCCGTAGCGGATCAACCATTCCAAAAACGACCCCGGTTTAGCTAAAACCACTCGCCAGGCAATTGCTGGCTTGTTGCTATTACTGGGCTGTTTCAATGTGGGTACCTTGAAGACCTTGGTCGGGTCGCAGAGGAGGTGCCGCATGTCGTACTTGCGTTCATTGGCCAGTCTTGCCACGGCGGTCAAGCTTTCTCTGGGTTTCGGGCTGGTGTTGTCGCTTACGCTGGTTGTGGCGGCAAGCGGGCTCTATGCGCTGCAGCGCGTTGGCGCGGGATTCTCGGCGCTTGAGCAGTTCAGTCAAATCAACGAGCAAGTGGCGCAGATGCGCCGTACTGAGCAGGCTTTTATCCTCACCGCACAGGCTGATCATGTTGAGCGTCTGCATGAGCAGGCCGCGGCGATCCGTGCTCAGGTTGGCCATTTGCGTGAGCAAGCCCCCGGCCATAAGAGCGATGCGTTGCAGCAGGTGGACGAGAACATCGCGGAATACGTGCAAACCTTCGACCGGTACGTCGAACAGAGTGATAACAAGAGCCTGGCGCTGGATGCTGCCAAGTGGCTGGTCGTGGGCGCGGCAAACAGCCTGGACCTGCTTAAGGAGGGGCTCGCTGAGGACGGCGTATATGCGCTTCAGGAAAGCCAGGGACGTGCGGGTGGCGAAGCTGTCATCCAGGCCGGGAAAATCGGTAAGGTGCATGTTCTGTTGCTGCAAGCGCTCGAGCAAGCGCGGGTATTGCTCGAACTGAGCAGAACGAGCGGCGAGGCGCCACAGACAGGCATTCAGGAAGCATTGGATGCGCAAGCGCTGGCCATCGAGTTGCGCGATGAGCTGCGTGACCCAGGATACAGTTCAGTGCTCGGCGAAGTGGTCGGAAACATCGACTCCTTCAACCAGCGGTTGCAGGAGTACACCGGGCTGCTTCAGCAGCAACAGCAAGAATACGCACTGCTTGCTGAGCGGGCCGAGCAGGTCGTCGCGCTTGTCACTCAGGCTCACGCGGCCCAGCAAGGCGCCTTGCATGAGCAGCTAGGCGCCAGTACCTGGCTGATCCTGATTGCCGCCGCCGCCGCCCTGCTGGTCGGTTTGTTAGCGACGTGGCTGATTACTCGGGCGATCGTCCGGCCCCTCAAACAGGTCACCGGGATCGCCCAGCGCATTGCCTCAGGCGATCTTGGCGTTGAGATAGAAGTACGGCGCAGCGATGAGATCGGCCAGCTGCTCGAGGCGATGCAGGGCATGTCGCGTGATCTGCGTAGCATGGTCGGTCGTCTGCAGGCGGGCGTATCTCAGCTTTCGACGTCGGCGCAAAGCTTGTCATCGGTGGCTGACCGGGCGCGAGAGGGCGTCACTGTGCAAAAGCAGGAAACCGACCAGATGGCGACCGCAATCACCCAGATGGCGGCGACCGTTCATGAGGTCGCACAGAATGCCGAACAAGCCGCAGCTTCAGCTGCCTTGGCAGACTCGCGCGTCGTGTTGGGCGGGCAGGTAGTGCGCGGCACGTTGCAGCGCATCGAGCAACTGGTCGCAGCGATGTCTGTCACTCGGCAGGGTATCGAGCAACTTAGCCTGGACACTCGACACATCGATTCGGTACTCGAAGTCATCAAGAGCGTCGCCCAGCAAACCAACTTGCTTGCCCTGAACGCGGCCATCGAGGCAGCGCGGGCGGGCGAGCAAGGACGTGGCTTCGCCGTGGTTGCCGACGAAGTTCGCGCGTTGGCCAAGCGTACCCAGCAGTCCACCGAGGAAATCGATGGCTTGCTTGGCGTACTGCGCGCTGGCGCCAACCGCTCGGTTACTGACATGCATCAGAGTGATGCTCTGGTCGAGCAGGTGGTGCGTGACGCCAGCCAAACCCAGGAAGCGCTGACCGGCATTGCCAGTGCCGTAGCGGTGATTCACGGAATGAATCAGCAGATTGCGGCCGCGGCCGAACAACAGAGCGCTGTCGCAGAGGAAATCAACCGGAGCGTCACCTCCATCCGCGACATTGGTGAGCAATCTGCCGTCGCCATGCAGAAAAATACCTCTTCCAGCCAGCAGCTGGCCGCTCTTAGTGTAGAACTGCAGGGAATGGCGGCGCAGTTCCGACTCTGAGTTCCATCTCAGCCCGGGCAGTCGTAACAGCCGATAGTCGCGTGAGGGCGGGCCTGGTACACAGTTTCGTCAGCAAAGGTTACGTAATACTTTGCCCGTTGCGGTGTGGCCAGTAGCATCGAAGCACTTGCATAAGGAGTGGACGATGCACACGAAACTGGATGCCTGCCTGGATACCGTCAATCAGGTGCTGCTTGGCAAGGAGGCGCAGGTGCGTCTGGCGCTGACCTGTCTGCTGGCGCGTGGTCACCTGCTGATCGAGGATCTGCCAGGTATGGGCAAGACCACCCTCAGCCATGCTCTGGCCAAAGTGCTGGGACTGAGCTTTCAGCGCGTCCAGTTCACCTCCGATCTGTTGCCCGGCGACATTCTTGGCACATCGGTATTCGACAAGGACACCGGGCAGTTCCTGTTCCACCCCGGGCCTATTTTCGCTGAGCTGGTGCTGGCTGATGAGATCAACCGGGCCACGCCTAAGAGTCAGAGCGCGCTGCTGGAGGCCATGGAGGAAGGCCAAGTGACCATCGAGGGCGCCACACGGCCGTTGCCAGATCCGTTCTTCGTGATCGCTACCCAGAACCCGATCAGCCAGAGTGGCACCTTCGCCTTGCCAGAGTCGCAGCTGGATCGCTTCCTGATGCGCCTGTCGCTTGGTTATCCGGCCCGCGCCGCAGAAAAGGCGCTGCTGTTGGGGGAATCCCGGCGCTCGGTGCTGCCAACCCTGGACGCCGTGCTCAATCACGCCGAGCTGGCGAGATTGCAGGCTGAAGTGCCCAAGGTGCGGGTCAGTGATGCATTGGTCGACTACGTGCTGCGCCTGGTCGAGGCCACGCGCACGCAGCCGCAATTCGCCTGGGGGCTGTCGCCGCGCGGCAGCCTTGCCTTGTTGGCAGCGGCACGCGCATGGGCTCTGCTGGCGCAGCGTGATTACGTAATTCCCGAGGATGTGCAGGCAGTACTGCCGTCAGTGGCCGGGCACCGGCTGCGCGACCAGGCCGATCCGGCCGGGCACGGCGGCGGTGCCTTGGTGCAGTGGTTGCTGCGTGAGGTTCCGGCGCTTTGACGACACTGTTAAAGCGGCGTTGGAGTCGCTGGCTGGTCAAGCGCATTCCGGCTGCCGCGAGCGTTCAACTCAATCAGCGACGGATCTTCATCTTGCCTTCGCGGGTCGGGTTGGCTTTTTTCGTGGCGCTGCTGGTAATGCTGCTGGCGGCCATCAATTACCAGAGCAGTCTGGCTTATGGCCTGACCTTTTTACTTGGCTCGGTGTTCGTGATCACCATTTTGCACACCTACCGCAACCTGGCCGGCCTGGTGCTGCATGCCGGAGGCGCTGGCGCCGTTTTCGCGGGTGAGCAGGCCCGTTTGCGAGTGCGTCTGGAAAGTCGTGGGCGTGGCCACGAAGCCGTCGCCCTGGGCTGGCCACCTGCCGATACGTTGCAGCAGGATGTGCCGGCGGGTAGTGCCGTTGAATGCGAACTGAACGTGCCCACCGAGCGGCGTGGCTGGCTGCAACCCGGGCGCATGAGGGTTGAGAGCCGATTTCCCCTTGGGCTGTTGGTAGCCTGGAGTCTGGTCGATCTGGATCAGGCGGTACTGGTCTATCCACGACCGCTGGAGGGCGAGCTGCCGTTGGCCGCTGGCGGCAGCGATGACGATGAAGAGCAGGGGCATCTGAGTCACGGGCAGGGCAGCGATGATTTCCAGGGTCTGCGTACCTATCAGCCCGGCGATTCACGCAAACGCTTGCACTGGAAAGCGTATTCGCGTGGCCAGGGTCTGCTCGTCAAGGATTTCGCCGCGCAGAGCGGCCGCGATCTGTTGCTGGATTTCGAAGTGCTGAGCGGCGATGTAGAGAGCCGACTTTCATTGCTCTGTCACTGGGTGCTGGTGCTTTCCGAGCGTCAGCAGCCTTTCGCCTTGCATCTTCCGGGCAGCGTGTTCAGCGTTGATACCGGCGAACGCCATCGTGAACAGTGCCTGCGAGCGCTGGCATTGCACGGAGCCGGTGTATGAGCGCCATCCAAGGCATCCCGCGCATCAGCCTGACCTGGCTGTTGGTGGCGCAGGCGTTGGTGATCGTGCCGCATCTGGGCCATCTGCCGCTGTGGGTGATCGGCCTCTGGCTGGGCTGCGCATGCTGGCGGGTGCAGATATTCCGGATGCGTGCGGGTTATCCGACGATGCCGGTGCGAGTCGGTTTGATCGTGCTGGCGGGGCTCGGCGTGTTTCTCTCACGGGGTACGCTGGTCGGGCTGGATGGCGGCGTGGTGCTGCTGATAGCCGCCTTCATCCTCAAGCTGCTGGAGATGCGCACTCGGCGCGACGCCCTGGTACTGATCTTCCTCGGCTTCTTTGTGGTGGTGACCGGGTACCTGTTCGACGACAGCATTCTGATCGCGCTGTTCAGCCTGCTGCCGGTCTGTGCCTTGCTGGCCGCATTGATCGGCCTGCAACAGAGCGGCACGGCGAACCGCCCGTGGCGCACGTTGCGCCTGTCGGCCAGCCTGCTGCTGCAGGCACTGCCGCTGATGTTGCTGCTGTTCCTGTTTTTTCCGCGCATGGGCCCGCTGTGGTCGCTGCCGGTGCCCAATGAGCGCGGCGCGGTGACCGGTCTCGCCGATAGCATGGCGCCGGGTGACATCGCCGAGCTGACCCGTTCGGGTGAGCTGGCGTTTCGCGCCAGCTTCGAGGGTCAGGTGCCGCCGCGCAACGAGTTATACTGGCGTGCTCTAACGCTCGATCAGTTCGATGGCCGGCGCTGGTCGCAGTCATCGACAGCGCAATTTTCATCGTCGCCGCAGTGGCAACCGCGAGGTGAGGCGTTGCGTTACAGCATCGTCATGCAACCCACCACGCGGCCTTGGCTGTTCGCACTCGATGTCGCCCAGACTGACCTGCAAGGGACCCGGCAGATGGGTGATTTCCGGTTGCAGCGCAACCGGCCGGTGGATCGCGCGCTGCTCTATAACGTCAGTTCCTGGCCCCAGGCCATTCGCGAGCCACAGGAGCGCCAGGGGGGCATGCAGACCTGGCTGCGTCTGCCGCAGCAGGGCGATGCGCGCAGCCGTGAGTGGGCGCAAGCGTTGCGCGAGCAGCACCCGCAGGATGACCAATTGGTCGCCGCGCTGCTGAGTCACTTCAACCGACAACCGTATGTCTACACCTTGCGGCCGATGCCGCTGGGGAATGACTCCATTGATGATTTCCTATTCGATACACGCAGCGGGTTCTGCGCCCATTACGCGGGCGCCATGACGTTCGTGCTGCGTGCCGCCGGGATTCCCAGCCGGGTAGTTGCCGGCTACCAGGGCGGCGAGCTGAGCGGAAACGGCAGCTATGTGCAGGTGCGCCAATTCGATGCCCATGCCTGGGTCGAGTATTGGCAGCCGGAAAAGGGCTGGACCAGCGTCGACCCGACCTTTCAGGTCGCTCCAGAACGCATCGAGCAAGGCCTGGAGCAGGCGCTGGCCGGCGAGCAGAGCTTTCTCGCCGATTCGCCGTTTTCGCCCCTGCGTTACCGCAACCTGGCGTGGCTGAACGAACTGCGTCTGGCCTGGGATGAGCTGAATTACGGCTGGCAACGGTTCGTTCTTGGTTACCAGGGCGCGCAGCAGTTCGAGTTGCTGCAGCGCTGGTTCGGGCAGGTCGATGCCAGCCGCCTTATTCTGGCGCTGGTCGGTGGTGGCGGCTTATTGCTGGGCCTGCTTTCGCTGTGGCTGTTCAAGCCTTGGCGTGGCGAGCGTGATCCGCTGCAGCAGTTGTTCATGCGTTTCGAGCGCCTGCTCGCGCAGCACGGCGTTCAGCGGCTTACCGGCGAAGGGCCGCGGGCCTTTGCGGCCCGCGCCGCCCTTGCACTTCCCACGCAGGCAGAAGCGATTAATGCCTTCGCCAAGGCGTATGAAACGCAGCGCTATGCCGGGCAGAACATCTCAACCTCAGTGCTGGTCCAACAGCTGAAAACGCTTCGCCGTCAGCTGCCATGGCGCTGGAGTCGATCCCATTGAATGGTTTTCGGGAGTACCTGCGATGAGTGGTTTTATAGGCACGTTGCGCAGCGAGGTGCTGCAGTTGCAGATAGCGCTATACGCTTGTCGGGAGCGGTTACAGGCGCACACCGATGATGAAGCACTGCATGACATGCGGGTGTGCCTGCGCAGGCTGCGCAGCTTGCTGAAGCCACTCAAGGGCGCTGCGGGCAGTGATGCGCTGCAGCAGCGCGCCGCCGAGCTCGGACGCCTCAGCGGCCCACTGCGGGACTTGGAAGTACTCATCGCCATGCTTCGGCAGCAGGGGGAACATGCCGCCGCCGACCGGCGTGTGGCCGAGCAGGGCAGCGGTGAAACACGGTTGCTTGCCAGCCGGCAGTTGAGCGCGTTGTTTCGCGCGCTGGATGAGTGGCCGCAGGAGCTGGCCCGTCAGCACGCCGGTGGTGAGCTGGATGCCCTGCACAAGAGCGTTCGCCGTTACCTGCGCAAACAACGCACTCGGCTCGTCGAAGCGCTGCGCGATGCAGAGCACGACCGCCATCGCGTCCGGCTGCTGATCAAACGCGTACGTTACACGGCCGAGGCATATCCGCAGCTGTCTCCACTGTCCAATCAACAGCTCAAATTATTGAAAAGGGGTCAGGCGGTACTGGGTGACTGGCATGACCACCTGCAGTGGCTGGCACGCGCCGAACGGGAGCCGGACTTGCAGATATTCGCGGCGCAATGGCGGCAGTCCATGCAGGCCGCGGACCAAGCGGCGGAAGGCGTTCAGGCGCGTCTGCTCGCTGCTCTGACGTAAGTGAAACCGGTATCTCCTTGCAAATGACCGAACTGGCGTGCGCCTCGGGCTCGCTGTAACGCTGCGGGTCTCTTACCATCGGCTGACGTTCATGGGGAGGTGGGTATGGACTTCTTTACATTGCTCGACGAGGTGAAACGCACGCCCGAGGCGCTGTCGATACCCGCGGACTGGGGGCAGGGGCGCGCCAGTTTCGGCGGCGTGGTCGCTGCGCTGGTGTATGCGGTGATGCGCACCAAGGTACCGTCTGAGCGCTCGCCGCGATCACTGGCCATCAGCTTCGTCGCGCCGGTCGAACCGGGCGTTGCGACCTGCTTTGAGGCCGACGTATTGCGTGAGGGCAAGGCGGTCAGTCAGGTGCTGGGGCGTGCGTTGCAAAATGGCGAGGTGGTGGCGCTGGTGCAGGGCAGCTTCGGGGCGCCGCGTGCCTCCTCGGTCAAGGTCGAAGCGCTGCCAGCACCGACGATCATGGGCGTAGAGGATAGCCAAGAATTACCTTACATCCCCCAGGTTACGCCGGAGTTCACCCGCCACCTGGCCATGCGTTGGGGGCTGGGTGGCTTGCCGTTCAGTGGTAATCCGTCACGGGAGATGGGCGGCTGGGTGCGCTTTCGCGATCAGCAGCGTATCGAAACCCTGGATGAAGCGCACCTGCTGGGTCTGGTCGATGCATGGCCGCCAGCGGTGCTGTCACTGCTGAAGAGCCCGGCACCAGGCAGTTCACTGACCTGGACGATCGAGTTCATTCAGCCGCTGGTCTCGGTAACCTCGGATCAATGGTGCTTGTACCGCGCTGAAATCGAACACGCCCGCGATGGTTACGGTCACGTTGCCGCAGCACTGTGGACGGCTGATGGTGAGCTGCTGGCGATCAGCCGTCAGACGGTGACGGTATTCGGCTGAAGCTCAGCGACGGCCACGAGCGCCTGGCGTGCCAGTGCATACGCAGCCATGGCGCCCAGTGCCGATAATGCCAATGCCAGCGGTCCCGATCCGCTGCCAGCCAGAACGAGAGACGTCAGCAGCAGCGGCAGCGCAATGGCGAGCATGGGCATGTCGAGCGATTCGGCGCTGCGCGAATGGTCGAGGGTGGCGGTGTGCGTGGTCATGGCGGGTCTCCCTATCTGATGGGGCCAGTCTAGGGCGTAGCGAGCCCCGTCACGAATTGATCCCTCCTATGTGGCAGATAGCTTTTGTGCTATCAGCCACAGGTGTTTATGGCTTGAGCTGATGGATAGCCCGTGACAGTTCGCCTGACAGCTCTGCCAGCTCATTGCTGGTTGTAGCTGATTCCAGGGTCTGCTGGACGGTCTGCTCGGTGACGTCGCGGATGCCGATCACTGAACGGGTCATCTCTTCGGCTACCTGACTCTGTTGCTCGGCCGCTACGGCAATCTGCGTGTTGCTCTCGCGCATCTGCGCCACCGCGCCCGTAATGGCCGCCAGCGCTTCACCGGCTTCGTGGGCAGCCTGGACGCAAACGTCCGCCTTGAGCGAACTCTCCTGCATGAACTCCACAGCGTCGCGAGTACCTGCCTGCAGGTTGGCAATCATGCTGGTGATCTCGTCGGTGGAGTCTTGCACGCGCTTGGCGAGGTTGCGCACCTCGTCGGCAACCACCGCGAAACCGCGACCCATCTCGCCAGCGCGTGCTGCTTCGATGGCCGCGTTGAGGGCCAGCAGATTGGTCTGTTCAGCGATGCCGTGAATGACGTTGACCACGCTGCTGATTTTCTGACTGTCGCTGGCCACTTGCTGGATCATGGTTGCCGTCTGCTGCACGCCGCTGGAAAGTCCGGTGATTGATTCGACCACGCGGCTGACCACCACCTGGCCGGTCCCAGCAAGCTGGTCGGCGGTCTGCGACTGGTCACGGGTCGTCGCCGCATGCTCGGCAATGTGGTGCACGGTGGTCGACATTTCGTTGATCGCGGTTGCCGCCTGGTCGGTCTCACTTTGCTGGCCGAGCATGCCCTGGCGAACCTCCTTCATGTTGTGGGCCAGCCTGGCAGTGCCGTCATCCAGTCGCGAGGCTGCCTGAATAACCGTGCCGACGACGCGTTGATAGCCGGCCTGCATGGCATTAAAGGCACCGGCCATCTGCCCGACTTCGTCGCGGCTGTGCAGCGGCACGCGTGCCGACAGATCGCCATGTTTCTCGACATGCAGCATGACGTCCTTGAGGGTATTGAGGTGGGTAAGCAAAAACCGGATCAGCACCTGTGAGGCGCCGAGCAATGCAAGCATCAACAGGGCGACTGCCAGTGCATAGCTGCCGGCCCGCTCGCTGAATACCTGAGCCAGGCTGCGGCCGTGTACAGGTATCGCGATGCGTTTGTCGCTGCCGAGCTCGACGATCTGCGCGCCGATGAGGGGATCGCCACCCAACACAGCTTCATGTTCAAGAGCGACCCAGCCGCGTGCGCCGCGCAGTGCGCTGGCATCGACAGCACCAGGCAGGCGCGGTTCATCGGCTGCGGCGAATCGGATCAGGCCCGTGCTGCCCGGCAGCTCACGGTCTGCGGGCCAGGCAGCGATCAGCCGTGCCTGGTTTTCTGCGCCATCGCGGGCGGCCTGGGCGTACGTATCCTGCTCTTGCTGCATGGCGAACAGGACGAGCAGCAGGGTGGTGGCAAAGGCGACGGCATTGACCGCCCAGAACTTGTGTTTCAGGGATACATCACGAATCCAGGCGGGCATGTTTTATTGCTCTCGACGTGAATGAAGGTGCTAGCAAGGCGCCATCATTGTTTCACGCAGCTGGCAACTATCCGTTGACGTGAATCAACGCCCGAGGGGAGGCCAGCTGCACAACGCACGAGTATTCGGTGCAAGTGGGCTTGTTGGCGGGCTTGAACGCCTATCTGTCGTCTTCACGCTCTCCGGTCCGCTCAACGATGGAAGGCAGCCCGAAAAAGGCGCGGGCACAGGCGGTGGTGTGTGCGGCGACCTGTTCTTCGCTTTCCTGGCGATGAAGCGCCACCTCGCGCAACACCTCGCCCAGAAAAGCGGGCTCATTACGACCATTTTTCGGCTTTGGCCGCAGGCTACGGGGCAACAGATAGGGAGCATCGCTTTCCAACATCAGGCGTCCGGCGGGAATGTCCCTGACCAACGGATGCAGGTGCGCGCCGCGGCGCTCATCGCAGATCCAGCCGGTAATGCCGATGTGCAGATCCAGGTCCAGATAATCGAACAACGCGCGTTGCTCGCCAGTAAAACAATGCACCACTGCCGCCGGTAAGCTATCCCGGTAGTTGCGCAAAATCTGTACGAAACGCGGATGGGCATCGCGCTCGTGCAGGAACACCGGCATCTGCAGATCCACCGCCAGGCTCAACTGCTCTTCCAGGGCTTTTTCCTGCAGGGGCCGCGGCGAGAAGTCGCGGTTGAAGTCCAAGCCGCATTCGCCGACAGCTTTTACCTGTGGTTCAGACAGCAAAGCGCGAAGGTGCCGCGCGTCGTCGCTGCTCCAGTTCTTGGCGTCGTGGGGGTGCACACCGGCGGTACTGAACAGCCGATCACCACGGTCGTCCAACTGCTGGCACAGGCCCAGCGCGTGGTCACTTTCCGTCAGGCTGGTGCCGGTCAGCACCAATTGACAGACGCCCGCCTCATAGGCTCGCTCAAGCAGCGCCTCGCGCCGATCATTGAAGCTTTCGTGAGTCAGATTGACGCCGATGTCGATGAGTTGCATGGTGTGACCTTGCCGAACGTGAGGGGCGCAGCATAGCAGAGCTTTTAATTTCCTATTAAAAGCCAACAATTACAAAGAGTTGTAAGGTTTTATTGATGTTAAATCAACAATAATTGGCGTCAGAACTACGGCTGTGCGACCCTCCGCGCCCAGCGTTTGGCTGATTGCCACGGGCTTTGTGCAGGCCCTTGCCACCGGAGCGTCGATATTGCGTGTCCTTTTCGTGCTGTGCCTGTTGCTCTCGCTGCCCATCTCGGCAGTCGCGCGCATTGCCGGCCCGGTCGAAGTGACTAAGCCCGCAGCAGTGCGCGACCTACCCGGCATCCGCAAGAGCAGTGAGCTGCGGGTACTCGTCAATCAGAGCCGTAACAGTTCCGGCGAGGTCAAGGGCCAGAGTATCGGCGTTGAATATCAGCGCCTGCGTGCGCTGGAGCAGTATCTCAATCGCAACGCGCGCGATGGACGCAATCTGCGTCTGAAGATAATCCCCAAGGCTAAGGATCAGTTGCTCGCCGCCTTGCAGCGTGGCGAAGGCGATCTGGTAGCGCCCGGTGAGTTGCTCAGCAGCAAGGGCGGCATGCATGTCATCGCCAGCGAAGCAATCCGCCGTGACGTGCCCGTGGTGATCGTGGCGCGGAAGGGTAATCGGCGCTATCAGCGCCTCGAGCAACTGGCCGGGCGAAGTCTGTCGCTACCGGCGGGCAGCATCGCCAAAGACGCCCTGCATGGCATCAATCTGCGGCTCCAGGAGCGCAAACTGCCGCCAATCGTGGTCGAGTGGGTAGACCCGACCCTTGCCGTCGAGGATGTGCTGGAGATGGTCCAGGCCGGCATCTTCGACTTCACCGCCGTCGAGCTGCATATCGCCGAGCGCTGGGCCAAAGTGATGCCCAAGCTGCGTGTCGATCGGCACATGGTGCTCGATGATCAGGGCGACATGCGTTGGTACATGCGTCCCGATGCGCCGATGCTCAGCGCCAGCGTCGACCGATTTCTTGACGGTTACCGCGTGCCTGATGATCAGGATGCCGCCTTCCAGCGCGTCTACCGGCGGCTCTACAAAGTGCATTCACCCATGGGCCGCACTGAGCGCCAGCGCTTGGAGCGTGTTCGCCCGGTGCTGCAGCGCTATGCCGCACAGCACGACTTCGACTGGCTGGCGCTGGCCGCTTTGGCATTCAAGGAGTCGACCCTTGATCCGAGCGCGCGGGGCAGTAGCGGTGCCACCGGGCTGATGCAAATTACCCCGGCAGCCGCACGCAGTGTTGGCGTCGGGGATATTTCCAAAGTGGAAAACAATGTGCAGGCAAGCGCCAAGTATCTGGCCAAAATTCGCCGCAGCTTCTTCAACAGCCCGCGCTTGAACGAGCGAGAACGCATGGCCTTCGTCCTGGCCGGTTACAACCTCGGGCCGCAGCGGGTGCAAAGCCTGCGCGCCGAAGCCCGCAGGCGTGGCTTGAACCCGGATCAGTGGTTTTTTCAGGTGGAAAGGGTCGCCATGGAGGAGCTCGGCATGGGTGTGGTCAGTTACGTCAATGCGGTTAACAAGTACTACCTGGCTTACGCGCGCGAGCGCTATTCACTGGAGCCTGCAGTGAGCATGCATAAATGATCGAAATAATAGATTTATTTTAGCCGTTTTATTCAATCTTTATATTTATAAATTGAATTAATATGGCGCCATCTCACCCATGCAAAGGACTCGCCCCATGAACGCTTTCATCAAAACTTTGGCAACCACCCGTGCCGGTTACGGCCTCACCATCCTTCGGGTACTGGTGGGCATCATCTTCGTCGCCCACGGTTCGCAGAAACTGTTCGGCTGGTTTGGTGGCTATGGCCTGGAGGGCGTGGCGCAGTGGATGGAGAGCATCGGCCTGGCGCCGGGCTATCTAATGGCATTGATGGCCGGCAGTGCCGAGTTCTTCGGCGGTCTGGCGCTGATTGTCGGCTTGCTGGTACGCCCCGCGGCGGTAGCGTTGACCTTTACCCTGGTGGTGGCGATTTTCTCCGTGCACATCAGTAACGGTTTGTTCATGGCCGACAACGGTTACGAGTTTGCACTGGCGCTGATGGCTGCCACGCTGGCACTGTTGGTCGAAGGCGCTGGCCGTTTGTCGCTGGACAAACGCATCGCCGGCTAAACAGCTTCAAGCCTCTGGAAAGCCCGCTGATGCGGGCTTTCTTGGTTATTGACAGAGTGATCGTGGACTCTCTAGGATTACTACCTGCGCCGATTTAAACAGCTACTTGCGGGGCGCCTGAGGGATTCTTGAACGAGTCTCGAAATTCCGCTAAAGCGCTGGTTCGGTGTTGCCTCTCACCGCTGCCCAGCGGGATTCTCGAGGCGGAGACAAACACCCATGACCTGCATCCAGGCCACGCAAATTCGTATCGCTCCTATCACCACCGGCTTGATCCGACGCAACCCACGCATTCTACTCGGCGGTACTCACCAGCCGACGCTGTTGCGCTATCTCGACGGCTGGCCCAGCCGTCGCTCTGGTCAGCGTGCCTTTCTGGTGCAGTTCGCCGAAGAGGGCGAGTCGCTGCAACGCTTCGCCGACGACAGTTTCGATTTTGCCGTGCTGCAGCGGCCCAGCGCCGAAGCACTCGGCCAATTGACGCGGATCGCTCGTCAGGGGCTGATCACCCTGCGCTGAACTCAGGGATAATCGATGGCGATGACGTACCAGAACTTGTCGCCGGTCGGCGTCTGCACACGCACCTCCGCATCCAGGCCCTTACCGATAAGCGCACGGGCCAGCGGTGAGTCTATGCTGATCAGGCCAAGTTTGAGGTCAAGTTCGTCGGGGCCAACGATACGGTAGCGCGAGGCATTGCCGTCCTCGTCTTCCACTGTTACCCAGGCGCCGAAATACACCTTGTTCGGATCACTTGGGCGCGTGTCGACCACCTTGAGCTTCTCCAGGCGCTTGGTGAGAAAGCGCACGCGGCCGTCGATTTCCCGCAGCATTTTTTTGCCGTAGGTGTACTCGGCGTTCTCCGAGCGATCGCCCTGGGCCGCGGCTTCGCTGACCGAGCGGGTTACCTCGGGGCGACGCACATGCCAGAGTTCATGCAATTCAGCACGTAAACGCGCCTCACCTTCGGGGGTGATGAGGGGCGTTCCGGCGGCGCGGGGTGGGCGGTATCGGCTCATGCTGGGCTCAGTCGGGTACGGGCGACAAGTCTATCAACCCTCGCGCAGAACGGTCAGTGGGCTGGCGTCCAGTGAACGCCGCGTTCCCAGCACGCCTGCGGTAGCGACCAGAA
Source organism: Phytopseudomonas seleniipraecipitans (assembly GCF_900102335.1). Lineage (GTDB taxonomy): Bacteria > Pseudomonadota > Gammaproteobacteria > Pseudomonadales > Pseudomonadaceae > Aquipseudomonas > Aquipseudomonas seleniipraecipitans. The sequence continues at coordinate 129,587 of NZ_FNBM01000007.1, read as the reverse complement.
GGGCGCCGATCAAAGGCAGCACCAATAGCCATGGATGCGGTTGCCATTCCATCTGGAAGGCGAAGCGATATAGCAGGAAGCTGACCAGCTCGCAGCCAAGGGCAGCCAGCAGGCCGCTGGTCGCACCCAGCAGGCCGAACTCGGCACGGCGTGCATGAATCAGCAGTTTGCGCTCGGCACCCAGCGCGCGAAGCAGTGCGCCCTGGTGAATGCGTTCGTCCAGTGTCGATTGCAGCCCGGCGAACAGCACCGCCAAGCCCGCCGCAAGAACGAAGAGCAGCACGAACTCGATGGCGATGGTGACTTGGGCGAGGATGCTGCGTAGCTGATTGAGCAGCGCTTCCACCTGCAGCAAGGTGACCGAGGGGAACGCCCGTGACAGCTCGACCAGCTGGCGCTCCTGCTGCGGCGGCAGGTAGAAACTGGTCAGGTAAGTGACCGGCAGATCTTGCAGGGTGCCAGGCTCGAAGATCATGAAGAAGTTGGGCTGGAAGTTGTTCCAGTCAACCGTACGCAGGCTGGTTACCTGGGCGTCGCGGTTGACGCCGCCAACCGTGAACGTCAGCCGGTCACCCAGCTTGATCTGCAGGCTCTGCGCCAATTCGTCTTCTATCGATACGCCGGGCAGCTCCTGACCTTTTTCGCCCGTCCACCACTGGCCCGCGGTCAAGGTATTACCCTCGGGCAAGTCCGCACCCCAGGTAAGGCTCAGGTCACGGCGTACGGCGCGTTCGCCGCGGGAATCCTTGCTGACGTATTGGCGAACCGGGTCACCATTGACCAGGACCAGTCGGCCCGGCACCACCGGATAGAGCGGCGCAGGGTGCGGCGAAAGTTCTGCCAGGCGTGTGGCGAAGGCATCGCGCTCGGCAGGCAAGATGTTGAGCGCGAAATGATTGGGCGCATCGGCAGGCAACTGATCTTGCCAGGTGTCCAGCAGTTCGCCGCGCAACAGAGCGATCAGCGCCATGGCCAGCAGAATGAGGCCGAAGGCCAACGATTGCCCGGCAGCAGCCAGCGGCCGACGGAGCAGTTGGCCAAGGCCCAGGCGCCATGGCAGCGAGGCGCGTGCCAGCAGACGGCGCAGGCTTTGTAAGCCAAGCAGCAACAGACCACCGAGCAGCAGCGCGGTAATCAGGCCGCCGCCGAGCAAGGCCAGCGTCAGCGGCAGATCAAGACTCAAGCGCCACATGATCAGCCCGAGGGCGAGCAGGGCGGTGCCATAGACCATCCAGGAACTGGCCGGTACCGGCAGCATGTCGCGACGCAGCACCCGCAATGGCGGCACACGTCCCAGGGCTGCCAACGGCGGCAGCGCAAAGCCGGCCAGCGCGACCAGGCCGGTCGCGATGCCTGCCAGCGCCGGCCATAGGCCGCCGGGCGGAATCTGCGCAGGAAGCAGGCCCTGCAGCAGATGGAACAGCAGGTGCTGGGCAAGCCAGCCGAGCAGCGCGCCACTCAGGCTGGCGACCAGTCCGAGAATCGCCAGCTGCAAGCTGAATAACCCCAATGCCTGCCGGCGGGACAAGCCCAGGCAGCGCAGCAGCGCACTGGCATCGAAGCGGCGGCTGGCGAAGCGGGCGGCGGACAGCGCGACTGCGACGCCGGCGAGCAGCACGGCGGCCAGGCTGGCCAGGTTGAGGTAGCGCTCGGCGCGGTCGAGGGCGCCGCCAACGCTGCGGCTGCCATCGCGCGCATCATCGAAACGCTGGTGGGCTGCCAGGGTGGGTTCGACGGCCTGGCGGTAGCTGGCCAAAGCATCACTCGGGCCGTTCCATTGTTCGATGTAGCGCACGCGGCTGCCCGGTTGCACCACGCGTGTGGCAGGCAAGTCGTCCAGGTGCATCAGCACGTGGGGTGTCAGGCTGTAGAAGTCGCCTGCTTCATCGGGCAGGTAGGTGAGCACGCGGGTCAGACGAAGGGTCTTGGCGCCGACTTCGATTTCGTCGCCGGTTTTCAGATTGAGTGCCGCCAGGAGTCTCGCCTCGGCCCAGGCTTCGCCAGGCCGCGGCCCTTGGCTGACGACTTCTTCCGCGTAGGGCTCGGCGGCGCTTTTCAATTCGCCGCGCAGTGGGTAACCATCGCCCGCAGCCTTGACGCTGGCCAGCTGGATGCCTTCGTCGGTAGCGATCACGCTGGAAAATTCGACGACCTGCGCATGCTCCAGGCCCCGCGAGCTGCCCGCGTCGATCTGCTCGGCAGCCGCCGGCGAACTGCCGCGCAGGATCAGGTCGGCGCCGAGAAACTCGGTGGCGCGCAAGGTCATGCCTTCATTCAGGCGCGCGCCGAAATAGCCGATGGCCGTGCTCGAGGCGACGGCGATCAGCAAGGCGAAAAACAGTACACGCAGTTCGCCGGCGCGAGCGTCGCGGCGCAGCTGACGCCCTGCAAGTGATAGCAGGCCGAAGAAGGATAGGGATTTCATCAAGCGCTCACCGGTGCGACGAGATGGCCGCCCTCCAGGCGAATCAGGCGCTGGCAGCGGGCCGCCAGACGCTCGTCGTGGGTAACCAGCACCAGGGTGGCGCCGCGCTCCTGATTCAGCTCGAACAACAGGTCGCTGATGCGCTCGCCCGTGTGGCTGTCGAGATTGCCGGTCGGCTCATCGGCAAACAGTACGTCGGGATCGGCGGCGAATGCGCGGGCAATGGCCACGCGCTGTTGCTCGCCTCCCGAGAGCTGGCGAGGGGTGTGGCTCAGGCGCGCGCCCAGGCCTACTCGGTCGAGCAGCGCCGCGGCACGCTGGCGGGCATCGCTGCGGCCTTCCAACTCCAGAGGCAGCATGACGTTCTCCAGGGCATTGAGGCTGTCGAGCAATTGGAAGGACTGGAACACGAAACCGACGTGTTCGGCGCGTACGCGAGCGCGCTCATCCTCGCCAAGGCTGCCCAGGTCGTTGCCGGCCAGTACGATACGCCCGCTGCTGGGCAGGTCGAGCCCGGCCAACAGGCCGAGTAGGGTGGACTTGCCCGACCCCGAGCTACCGACGATCGCCAGGCTGCCGCCTTTTTCCAATTCCAGGGAAAGGTCATGCAGGATGGTCAACTCACCTTCCGCGCTGGAAACCACTTTGTTAAGGTTCTGCGCAGACAGAATGCTAGAGCTCATGAGGAATCCGATGCGTGCATTATTGAAGGGGGCTGTTCTTGGCCTGCTGCTTGTGGGCCAGATGGCGCAGGCGGCGACCGTGCTGGTCGTCGGCGATAGTATCAGTGCGGCTTTTGGCATGGATACCCGGCAAGGCTGGGTTCATCTGCTCGATGAACGCCTCAAAAAAGAAGGTTTCGAGCATCAGCTGGTGAATGCCTCGATCAGCGGCGACACCAGTGCTGGCGGGGCCGCGAGGCTGCCTGCGCTGCTTGCCGAGCACAGCCCGGATGTGGTGATTGTGGAGTTGGGCGGCAACGACGGATTGCGCGGCCTGCCACCCAAGCAATTGCAACAGAATCTTGCCTCGATGATCGATGCGTCCCGCGAGGCTGGCGCCAAGGTGCTGCTGCTGGGTATGCGTATCCCGCCAAATTACGGCGAGCGTTACACCACGGCGTTTGCCAAGGTCTTTGACGATGTCGCAGCAGAGAAAAGTGTGCATCTGGTGCCGTTTCTTCTCGAGGGCGTGGGCGGTGTCGACGCGCTGATGCAGGATGACCGTGTGCACCCTGCGGTAGAGGCGCAGCCGTTGCTGCTCGAGAATGTCTGGCCGGCCCTCAAGCCGTTGCTCTGACGGGCTTTTCCGCCGGCGGCGTTTCGGCTAATGTGGCGCCCCCGCTCTGGAGCCCCCCATGCTGCGACCCGTCTGGTCCCTGTACGCGTATCAATTGATCGAGCCCGACGAACAGCTCGACCTGTTCGCTTGTCGCGAGGTACGCGTGCATCTGGTTGCTCGCCAATTGGAGCTGGGTGGCTACGCTGATCGCACCCTGTGTGGCGGTCTGCTGCCGGCTCAGCCGTTGTGGCGGGATCTGGAGAGACAGATGCTGCAGGATCGGCGGCTCTGCCCAGGCTGCCTGGCTACCTTGAACGCCCAGCGAAACGGCGAGCGGCCCGCATGGCCGGGACGCTGAGCGCGGCAGCGGTATACAATTCGTTCCTTCCTATCACCTCCACTACGAAGGTTTCCCGCATGTCGCTGCGCGCTCCAGCTCTTGCCCGCTGTCTGTCGTTGTGTGCTTTTTCCCTGGCAGGGAGTGCCGCCGCGTTGGAACTGCCATTGCCGCCGCTCGGCGACGACGTGGTAGGCGAAATCCAGGTGATCAAGGCACGCTACGAAGACACGTTCGCCGATATTGGTACTGCCAATGATCTGGGCTATCTGGAAATGGTCGCTGCCAATCCGGGCGTCGATGCCTGGCTGCCAGGTGAGGGCACCGATATCGTGTTGCCGACGCGTTTCATCCTGCCGCCGGGCCCGCGCGAAGGCATCGTGATAAACTTGGCCGAGTACCGCCTCTATTACTTTCCCAAAGGCCGTAACGTGGTCTACACGTATCCGCTGGGGATCGGCCGTGAAGGCTGGAGCTCTCCTGTTGCCGACGCGCGTATCACCGCGAAAACGCCAAATCCCGGCTGGTACCCGCCGCAATCGATCCGTGACGAGCATGCTGCCGAAGGCGACCCGCTGCCCAGCTACGTTCCGCCAGGGCCGGACAACCCACTGGGGCCTTACAAAATGGCCCTGTCAGTGCCGGGTTACCTGATCCACGGTTCGAACAAGAAGTTCGGCATTGGCATGCGCGTGAGCCACGGCTGTTTTCGCATGCTCAATAACAACGTGCTTGAGTTGGCCGAAAAGGTACCGGTGGGTACGCCGGTGCGCATCATCAACGAGCCGTACAAGTTCGGCGTAAGCAACGGCAAGGTTTATCTGGAAGCCCACGCGCCGCTGGGCGAAGAAGAGGGCGCGCTGCTCGGCGACCAGCATGCAGCCGTCGCCAACGCGCTGATCAAGCGCACTGACCTTAGCGCGCAGAATCTGGACTGGGATGTGGTACGCGAGGTCGTGGCGGCGCAGGACGGTCTGCCAATCGAGATCGCTTCACCGCAGGATCACGTTATTCAGACGCAATCTTCGACGCTCTGAAGCCACCGCAAATAAACGGTCTTCGCGCAGGCTCCTGCCCATAACGGACGCCCATAAAAAAGCCGGCCCATAGGCCGGCTTTTTCAGCTCATTAGCTGTTACTTGCGGCTGGCTTTTTCCAGCATACGCAGAGCACGCTCGTTGGCTTCGTCAGCAGTTTGCTGAGCCTTCTGAGCAGCAGCCAGCGCTTCGTCAGCCTTGCGGTAGGCTTCGTCGGCACGGGCTTGAGCGCGTGCTGCTGCGTCTTCAGTTGCAGTCAGGCGAGCTTCGGTTTCTTTGGTAACGCTGCTGCAACCGGTAGCCAGAACTGCGGCCAGAGCCAGTGCAGAAAATTTCAGAGCGTTGTTCATCATGTTCCCCTTGGGGTAAGTTTTTGCTTGTTAAAGCCGATTTCCAACCCGGAAAATGGCGGCGTACATACTACCTGTAACTTTTAGTAAGTAAACGGGCGGTAGGCAAGGGTTCCGTTTATTTAAAGCGCTCGCCTGTTTGCAGGTAACGAGCCTCAAGGCCGGCCCTTAGCTCTAACTGCACGATAAGTGCGTGCCGGGTAGGTGCGTTATTCGTATAGGCGCCGAAGATGTCGATAGGTGATTTTTTCACCTTGCCCTTTGTCCCTTACAATGGCTTTATATCCTATTGTTACCGAATGTATGCAGTCCAAGATGGCTGGATGTCGGTTCAACTTAGCCGAGAGGAGCAGTAATGAGCGAGCCATTTACCATTCACCATGACGTTGCAGGTCATCAATTCGAGACCACAGTGGATGGTGATCGCGCGTACCTCGCTTATATGGATCTGGGCAAGCAGACGCTGGATATCTACCGAACCTTCGTGCCCAACTCGCTGCGTGGGCGAGGCATTGCTGCGGCGTTGACGGAAACGGCGCTCGATTACGCCGAACGCATGGGCTACACGGTAATCCCGTCCTGCTCCTACGTTGAGCGTTATATGGCCCGCCAAGAAGGGCCTACAGACCAGCACTGACAGAAGCTACAAATGAAAACGCCGGGTAATTCCCGGCGTTTTCATTGCTGGCGTCTTAGCTGCGTTGACGCTTGGGCAGCACGTCCTTGAGTTTGACGTGCATGCTGCGCAAGGTCGTCTCGGTACTTTCCCAGTCGATGCAGGCATCGGTGATCGACACACCGTACTTGAGCTGCTGCAGATCCTTGGGAATCGACTGGCTGCCCCAGCCCAAGTGGCTTTCCACCATAAGACCGACAATCGACTGGTTGCCTTCGAGAATCTGGTTGGCGACGTTGTCCATCACCAGAGGCTGCAAGGCCGGATCCTTGTTGGAGTTGGCGTGGCTGCAGTCGACCATGATGTTCGGCTTGATGCTGGCCTTCTTCAGCTCTTGCTCACAGATGGCAACGCTCACCGAGTCGTAGTTCGGCTTGCCGTTGCCGCCGCGCAGTACCACGTGACCGTAGGCGTTGCCCTTGGTGGTGACGATCGACACGCCGCCTTGCTGGTTGATACCCAGGAAACGGTGCGGGCTGGAAACCGACTGCAGCGCGTTGATCGCGACTGTCAGGCCGCCGTCGGTGCCGTTCTTGAAGCCGACGGCCGAAGACAGGCCCGAGGCCATTTCACGGTGCGTCTGCGATTCGGTGGTGCGGGCGCCAATGGCCGACCAGCTGATCAGGTCCTGCAGGTACTGCGGGGAGATAGGGTCGAGCGCTTCGGTGGCGGTGGGCAGGCCCATTTCCGCAAGGTCGAGCAGCAGCTTGCGGCCGATGTGCAGGCCGTCCTGAATCTTGAAGGAGTCATCCAGGTAAGGATCGTTGATCAGGCCTTTCCAGCCGACGGTGGTGCGTGGCTTTTCGAAGTACACGCGCATCACCAGGTAAAGCGTGTCGGATACTTCCTCGGCGAGCACTTTCAAGCGCTCGGCGTATTCGTGGGCCGCCTTGATGTCGTGAATCGAGCAGGGGCCGACCACGACGAACAGGCGGTGATCCTTGCCATCGAGAATGTCGCGCACTACCTGGCGGCCGGCGGACACGGTGCGCTGTGCGCTCTCGGTCAGCGGGATCTCGAGCTTGATCTGATCCGGGGTAATCAGGGTTTCGTTGGAGGCGACGTTAAGGTCGTTAATCGGTAAATCAGCCATCGTGCTTTTCATCAATTGCGTCATCGGGTCACGGAAGCCGGCCGCCAGCGATCCCCGTGCAGCGGGCACAGCGGTATGGGCACAGCGGGGAAGCCGAACCTTAGCGCGTTAGCGTCCAGCTAGACAATCATATTTGGGCAATAAGGCAACGCAGGCTCGATCATTGACCCGATCGCGGCAATATCACAGGGTGATCGCGCGCCTGGCACCGTATGGACCGCGCAACGTTGCATCGATTATGAAGACCGGCTCTCATTGACGAGACCTTCGTTTCGTTCGCATCGGATAGCTGCTGCTAAGCTCAAGCGAGGCTCCGCCGTGTCGGCAGTCGAGGAGGCCGCATGATTCGATCAATACTCTATGCCACTGACCTCGGCCTTTATGCGCCCTACGTGTTGCAGCACGCGCTTGCCCTGGCGCGCAGTTTCAATTCACGACTCTACGTGGTGCATGTGGTCGAGCCCATGGGGTTGTTCGCCGAGTCGGTGTTGCAAACCTACGTGGATGAGGCTCGCTTGAAGGAATTGCGCAGTACCGGGCTGGATACCGTAATGAACAGCATCGAGCTGCGTGTGCTCGAAGGCTTTCGCGACGAGTTGGGCGACAATCGCGACGACCTTGATTTGATCGGCTCGGTACAGGTGTTGCGCGGTGATGCGCCGCTGACCATTCTCGAACAGGCACAGAAACTCGCTGTGGATTTGCTGGTCGTAGGCAGTCACAGCCATGGCGCAGCGCTTGAGGTGCCGATAGGCAGAACGGCTTCGAGGCTGTTGCAGCTATCCGAGGTGCCGGTTTATCTCGTGCCGATGCTGCAGCACCGCTCTCGCCACGACTGAGACCTCGCAACCCAGGGCATATCATCTATAGTTACCGGCTAAACCATTAATATGGTTATATAGCGGGCCGATGATCAGGCTGCCTATTCGCCTTGAGGGATTTATATGAAGCTTCAGCAACTGCGCTACATCTGGGAAGTCGCGCATCATGACCTCAACGTCTCGGCCACGGCGCAAAGCCTCTACACGTCACAGCCTGGTATCAGCAAGCAGATACGTTTGCTCGAAGACGAGCTGGGTGTAGAAGTGTTCGCCCGCAGCGGCAAGCACCTGACGCGAGTTACTCCGGCTGGCGAGCGGATTATCACCACCGCAGGCGAGATCCTGCGCAAGGTCGAAAGCATCAAGCAGATTGCCCAGGAGTTCTCCAACGAGAAGAAGGGCACGCTGTCGATTGCAACCACGCATACGCAGGCGCGCTATGCGTTGCCATCGGTTATCAGCAGTTTCATCAAGCAGTACCCGGACGTTGCCTTGCACATGCACCAGGGCACGCCGACGCAAATTGCCGAAATGGCTGCCGACGGCACAGTGGATTTCGCCATCGCTACCGAGGGCCTGGAACTGTTCAATGATCTGGTGATGATGCCCTGCTACCGCTGGAATCGTTGCGTGATCGTGCCTCAGGGCCATCCGCTGGCGAAGTTGCCGAAGCTGACCCTGGAAGCGCTGGCCGAGCACGAAATCGTCACCTATACCTTTGGCTTCACCGGCCGCTCCAAGCTCGATGAAGCCTTCAGTCATCGCGGCCTGACCCCGAAAGTGGTGTTCACGGCAGCCGATGCCGACGTAATCAAGACTTACGTTCGCCTTGGGCTCGGCGTGGGCATCGTGGCGAAGATGGCTATTGATCCAAACCTCGACCCTGATCTGGTCGTGCTGGATGCCAGCGAGCTGTTCGAATCGAGCGTCACGCGGATCGGTTTCCGTCGTGGCACTTTTCTGCGCGGCTTCATGTGCGACTTCATCGAGAAATTCGCTCCGCACCTGACCCGCGATGTACTCGCCAAGGCCGTGCACTGTCACAACAAGGTCGAGCTCGAAGAGCTGTTCAAGGACGTCAACTTGCCGCTGCATTGATCAGCACACTGCAAAAAAATGGCGCCCTGTAGGGCGCCATTTTTGTTTCTGCCAGGCTCAGTGGCTCAGGTGCAGGCCGCACTCGCGATTGTCCTCGCCCTTGGTGGGGTCGAAGTAGTCGAAGTTGTTCGGCAGGCCATGGGTAGTGAGGTACTGATACAGATCCTTGGATGACCAGTGCAGCAGCGGAGCGACTTTGATGAGACCGTCCGGGTTGATGCTCACTGGCTGCATCTGCGCACGCACGGCAGTGTCGGTGGCGCGCAGCGCGGTGAACCAGACGCTGGGAGCGGTTTCGCGCAGGGCGCGCGCGAAGGGCTCCAGCTTGACCTCTTCGGTGAAGGCGGCATGACGCGGATCGTCCAGTGCCGGGGTTGCTCCGTCGATGGCTTCGCGGTGTGCCCGGCTGCGCTTGGGCAGATAGGTAATCAGGTTCAGGCCAAGCTGACGGGTCACTTCATCGGCAAATTGGTAGGTGGCCTCAGTGTTGTAACCGCTGTCCATCCACACGATCGGAATATCTGCCTTGGCCTGGCTGACCATGTGCAGGATGACCGCCTCGAAGGGGCGGAAGTTGGTCGTGCAGATCGCTGGTTTGCCCAGGCCGATAGCCCACTCGATCAGCTTTTCCGGCTGGTTGGCGAATTCGGCGTTGAGTCTGTCCAGGTCGAGATCCATTGCGGGCTCCAGAGCATGTGGATGTGAGAGGCGATGGTAGCAAATCTTGGGAGGCGCTAGCGGCAGCAGTGCGGGCTGCTGCCGAACGCCGTCGGCAGCAGAACAGGGCTCAGATCTCGACGGCTGGGATGTGGCCGAACAGCTCTTGTGAGAAGCGCATGCGCTCTTCAGCGTTTTCCTGAATGCCTTTGGCAGCCAGCTCTTCCAGGCGCGCTTCCACCGCATGGGCACGGTGGGTGAGGCCGCAGTCGTTGGCGATCTGAATGTTCAGGCCGGGGCGGGCGTTGAGTTCGAGAATCAACGGGCCCTTGTCCTGGTCCAGCACCATGTCCACGCCGATGTAGCCCAGGCCACACAGCTCGTAGCAGCCGGCGGCGAGCTTCATGAAGCCGTCCCAGTTCGGCAGTTGCACGCCATCCACTGCGTTGGTGGTGTCCGGGTGTTTGCTGATCTTGTTGTTCAGCCAGGTGCCACGCAGGGTGATGCCGGTAGCCAGGTCCACGCCCACACCGATAGCGCCCTGGTGCAGGTTGGCCTTGCCACCCGACTGGCGGGTCGGCAGGCGCAGCATGGCCATGACCGGGTAACCCATCAGTACGATGATGCGAATGTCGGGCACGCCTTCATAGCTGATGCTCTTGAAGATGCTGTCGGGAGTGACCCGGTATTCGATCAAGGCGCGATCCCGGTGACCGCCTAGCGAGTAGAGGCCGGAGAGAATGCTGGAGATCTGTTGCTCGATTTCATCGTAGCTGACGATCTTGCCCGATACCGTCTTGAAGCGATCCTCGAAGCGGTCGGCGATCACCAGGATGCCATCGCCACCCGCGCCCTGCGCTGGCTTGACGACGAAATCGCTGCGCTCGCCGATGATCGTCTTGAGGTTATCAATTTCCTTTTCGGTAGAAATCACCCCGTACATTTCCGGCACGTTGATGCCGGCTTCGATAGCCCGCTCTTTGGTGATGATCTTGTCGTCGACAATCGGGTACAGGTGCCGTTTGTTGTACTTCAGCACATAGTCCGCGTTGCGTCGGTTGATACCCATGATGCCTTTGGCTTCGAGAGCTTTCCACGTCTTGATCAGACCGAACATGGCTTAATCCTTCAAAAAGGCTTTGAAGCGGAACAGCTCGGTCAGGCGGTAGCCGCGATAGCGACCCATCGCCAGCATGAAGCCCACCAGGATCAACAGAATCGCCGGGAAGGTGAATACGAAGTAGACCAGTTCCGGCACGCTCATCAGCAGGTGCGCCAAGGTCGCGGCGATCAGTGTGCCAATGGCGACCTTGAAGGCATGGCTGCCGCCGCGCTCTTCCCAGGTGATCGACAGGCGCTCAATGGTCATGGTCAGAATCACCATCGGGAACAGCGCGACGGACAGGCCGCGTTCCAGGCCTAGCTTGTGGCTGAACAGGCTGATGGTGGCGATCAGCACGACCACGAAGGTCAGCACCACGGATAGGCGCGGCAGCATCTGCAGTTTCAGGTGTTCAAGGTAGGAACGCAGCGACAGGCCGAGCGCAGTGATCACCGTGAACAGGAATATACCGAAACCCAGTTGCGTCTCGCGGAAGGCCAGGGCGATCAGCACTGGGGTGAAGGTACCCAGGGTCTGCAGGCCGCCAAGGTTACGCAGGATCAGGATGACCAGCACGCCGATCGGGATCATGACCATGATCATGAAGGTCTGCTGGGTCTGCAGCGGCAGGCCGTACAGCGAGTATTCCAGGAAGTCGGCGTCGGTGTTTTCGTCGGTCAACTGAGCGAGGCGAATGGCGTTCATCTCGCTGTTGTTGAGGGTGAAGGTGGTAGTCGCCTGGCGGCCACCATCGAGGGTAATCAGCGGTTCGTCACCGGTCCACCAGACCAGGCGATCCTGCGGCAGGCCCTGCTCGCCGGTTTCCGGGTTGAAGTACAGCCAGCGGTCGCCGTTGAAGCTGCGCAGCCACAGTTCCGGGCTCTGCTGGATGTCGGCGGCCAGGCGAATGGTGTGTACGCGCTCCATCGGCACGTGGGCGATGGACAGCAGCAACTCGACCGCTTGGGCCTTCTTGGTGGTCGAAGCGTCACCGCCCAGTAGCAGCTTGGCGTTGTCATCATTGGTGTTGTTGACGCGTTTGATGGTCTCGCTGATGAACGTCTCGACGTCGGCCGAGTGCTGGCGAATCGGCGCCAGCAGCGCTTCGGCGGCGATCTTCTCGGGGCCTTCGACTGGAATGCTGTCACGGAAGATCGGGCCCTTGGCCTTGGCCTGCTCGCCGCTGTAGCGCTTGGTCAGCACCAGGCGATAGTAGAGGGTCTGCTTGCCGCTGGCGCGGCGCGCTGACCACGTCACCTTGCGGTTGCTGTCAGCACGATTGACGCTCACGCCGTAGTTGTTGGAGATGAAGCTCTCGTTGAGGCTGACGTAATCCTGATTCAACGGCGGCACGAACATCTGCAGCTTGATCGGATCGCGACCATTGGCCTGAAACTCTACGCGGGTGTCGATATTCCACAGGTCGTCGGTTTCGTCGCTGCTGACCGGGATGCCGAGCACGAATATCTGATAGGCCGTAATCGCGATCCCCAGGCTCACCAGGATGGTGATGAGGACTTTCAGGTGCAGGGTGAGAGAGCGCATGGGATTACTCGCCGGATTTTGCGGTGGCACAGGCAGGTTTCCCCGCTGCGTATTTCAAACTGGGGTCGACCAGGGCATCGAAGCGCTTGAGCGCATCAGAGCCGATCAACAGCGGATACTGGAAGGCGCTGCGGTCAGTGAGGTTCACCTCGATCTGGCGCCTGGCGCCGCCCATGCACACGTCCAGCTCGATCACTGGACGTGCCGTATAGCTCTTCTCGTCATCGGAATCCACGTCACCGGCACGCCGCTTGATCTTGCTGATACGCGCCAGTGGCCGCTCGATCGGATGGGCATGAGCATCGTCGATCGCCAGGTAAAAGCGCACCCAGCGCTCGCCGTCACGCTTGAACCGCTCGATATCGCGAGCGCTGAGCGATGCGGTCTGGGCACCGGTGTCGAGTTTGGCGGCCACTTCAACGTCGATGTCGAGGCTGACGTACTCATTCAGGCCATAAATGGTCTTGTCGGCCGCAGCAGCGAGGCCGGGCACGATAAGAAGGCAGCAAAGCAGGGGGAGGGATTTGAGTCTCATAAAACCTGTCGGGTGGATCGCGATCGGTAACGCGAATCTGGCCGGGGCCGTGGTTCGCTGGCGTGGAGTCTAGCAGGCGCCCCGGGACACCCCTTCCAGGCGTTGAATGGCGCGCATTCTATCATGGGGTTTTTCTGTGGTGACAGACGCTTATAGGTCTTTGTCCATCTGCTTTGAAAGGGCGAGTTGCCAATTCATTAAGATTTATTGTCGACAGTGTTGGTTTTTATTGAGTAATTCGGCCTGATTGGCTAGGGTTGTTGCAAGTTTTTCTGGCTAAGTGTCGACAATATGCAAGCGAGCAGCACCCCGACAATAGACGCCGTAGAGGATGCGGGCACGCGCGCCGAGCATGTGTTTCGTCGTATCCAGGCTGCTATTGTCAAAGGCGAGATTGCCCCGGGCAGCAAGATTTCCGAGCCCGAGCTGGCGCGCACCTATGGCATCAGCCGCGGTCCGCTACGCGAAGCGATCCATCGCTTGGAAGGTCAGCGTCTGCTGGTGCGCATTCCGCATGTGGGCGCGCGGGTGGTCTCGCTCGATCGTGATGAGCTGATCGAGCTGTACGAAATTCGCGAGTCGCTAGAGGGCATGGCCTGTCGATTAGCCGCTGAGCGGATGACCCAGACGGAGATCGATGACCTGCGCCGTGTGCTCGACACCCATGAGCGCGATGAGGCCTTTCAGGCCGGTGTGGGCTATTACCAACAGGAAGGCGATTTCGACTTTCACTACCGAATCATCCAGGGCAGTGGCAACCGCACATTGGTCAAGATGCTCTGCGGCGAGCTCTATCAGCTGGTACGGATGTACCGCATCCAGTTTTCCGCCACGCCCAACCGGCCGCCCCAGGCGTTCGCCGAGCACCACCGGATTCTCGACGCCATTGCCGAGCGCGATGGCGAACTCGCCGAATTACTGATGCGCCGGCACATCGGTGCCTCCAAGCGCAATATCGAGCGCTATTACCAGAGCGCTCACCCCACCACCATCAAGACCCGAGGCACGTCATGAGTCAGACCACGCCAGGCCAGCGCTTTCGCGATGCGGTCGCCGCCGAGCAGCCGTTGCAAGTCGTCGGCGCCATCAATGCCAATCACGCGCTGCTCGCCAAGCGCGCAGGCTTCAAGGCCATCTACCTATCGGGCGGGGGCGTGGCCGCCGGCTCGCTGGGCATTCCGGACCTGGGCATCACCGGGCTGGATGACGTGCTGACCGACGTACGCCGCATCACCGATGTCTGCGACCTGCCGCTGCTGGTCGATGTCGATACCGGCTTCGGCAGCTCGGCGTTCAACGTGGCGCGTACCGTCAAGTCGATGATCAAGTTCGGCGCCGCCGCCATCCATATCGAGGATCAGGTTGGCGCGAAGCGCTGCGGCCACCGGCCGAACAAGGAGATCGTCTCGCAGCAGGAGATGGTCGACCGCATTAAAGCCGCGGTGGACGCGCGCACTGACGACAGCTTCGTGATCATGGCGCGCACCGATGCACTCGCGGTCGAAGGCCTCGAGGCTGCGCTGGATCGCGCTGCCGCCTGTGTCGAGGCAGGTGCCGACATGGTTTTTCCGGAGGCCATCACCGAGCTGCAGATGTACAAGACCTTCGCCGCCCGGGTGAGGGCACCGATACTCGCCAACATCACCGAATTCGGCGCTACGCCGCTGTTCACCACCGAGGAGCTGGCCTCGGCCGATGTCGCGTTGGTGCTGTATCCGCTCTCGGCATTCCGGGCCATGAACAAGGCCGCGGAAAACGTCTACATGGCGATTCGCCGTGATGGCACGCAGCAGAATGTCATCGACACCATGCAGACTCGCATGGAGCTTTACGAGCGCATCGACTATCACGCTTTCGAGCAGCACCTCGATGCGTTGTTTGCCCAGAAAAAGAGCTGAAACCCGTGCCGCTGATGAGGCGGCACGGAACGAATTGCACATCCGACAATTTCAAGAAAACGGGAGCGAGCAATGGCTGAAGCAAAAGTGTTGAGTGGCGCGGGCCTGCGCGGCCAGGTGGCCGGGCAGACCGAATTGTGCACCGTGGGCAAGACCGGCGCCGGCCTGACCTACCGTGGCTATGACGTACGCGAACTGGCGGCGGGGGCGATCTTCGAGGAGGTCGCCTACCTGCTGTTGTATGGTGAGCTGCCGACCCAGGCGCAGCTCGACAGCTACCTGCAGAAGCTGCAAGGCATGCGCGATCTGCCGGTAGCGCTCAAGGAAGTGCTGGAGCGCATTCCCAAGGATGCCCATCCCATGGACGTGATGCGTACCGGCGCCTCGGTGCTGGGCAACCTCGAGCCCGAGGCCAGTTTCGAGCAGCAGCGCGACAAGGCCGACCGGCTGCTAGGCGCCTTTCCGGCGATCATGACCTACTGGTACCGCTTCAGCCATCAAGGCCAGCGCATTGAGTGCAACAGCGACGAGGCGACCATCGGCGGTCATTTCCTGTCGCTGTTGCACGGCAAGAAGCCCAGCGAGCTGCATGTAAAAGTGATGAACGTGTCGCTGATTCTTTATGCCGAGCACGAATTCAATGCCTCAACATTCACCGCGCGGGTCTGCGCCTCGACGCTCAGTGACATTTTCTCCTGCGTCACAGCGGCCATCGGCTCACTGCGCGGGCCGCTGCATGGCGGCGCTAACGAGGCGGCGATGGAAATGATCCAGCGCTTCACCTCGGCAGAAGATGCCACCGCCGGCACCTTGGCGATGCTCGAGCGCAAGGACAAGATCATGGGTTTCGGGCATGCGATCTACAAGGAGTCCGATCCCCGCAACGAGGTGATCAAGGGCTGGAGCAAGACGCTGGCCGATGAAGTCGGCGACACGCTGCTGTTTTCCGTCTCCGAGGCGATCGACCGGGTCATGTGGGAGCAGAAGAAACTGTTTCCCAACGCCGACTTCTACCATGCCTCGGCGTATCACTTCATGGGCATTCCGACCGCGCTGTTCACGCCGATTTTTGTCTGCTCGCGGGTGTCCGGGTGGACGGCCCACGTGTTCGAGCAGCGCGCCAACAACCGTATCATCCGCCCGAGCGCCGAATACACGGGGGTCGAGCAGCGCGCCTTCGTCCCCGTGCAGCAGCGTTGAACCGATAGAGAGAGCGGGCCGCAACAGGCCCGCCAATCACTACTGTGACCGAGTCCCTGATATGAACAGTGCCAACCGCAAGCCTCTACCAGGTACCACGCTGGAATTTTTCGATGCCCGCGCGGCGGTCGATGCCATCCAGCCCGGCGCCTACGCCACGCTGCCATACACCTCGCGGGTGCTGGCGGAAAACCTGGTGCGCCGCTGTGATCCCGACACGCTTACTGCCTCGCTGAAGCAACTGATCGAGCGCCGCCGCGACCTGGATTTCCCCTGGTACCCGGCGCGTGTGGTGTGCCATGACATCCTCGGGCAGACCGCGCTGGTGGATCTGGCCGGGCTGCGTGACGCGATCGCCGACAAGGGCGGCGATCCTGCTCAGGTCAACCCGGTGGTGCCGACCCAGTTGATCGTCGACCACTCTCTGGCCGTAGAGTGCGGCGGTTTCGACCCGGATGCCTTCGCCAAGAACCGCGCCATCGAGGATCGCCGCAACGAGGACCGTTTCCACTTCATCGAGTGGACCAGGAAGGCCTTCAAGAACGTCGACGTGATCCCGCCGGGCAACGGCATCATGCACCAGATCAATCTGGAGAAGATGTCGCCGGTGGTGCAAGTACAGGGCGGGTTAGCCTTTCCCGATACTTGCGTGGGTACCGACAGCCACACGCCGCATGTCGACGCGCTGGGGGTGATCGCCATCGGTGTAGGTGGCTTGGAAGCGGAGAGCGTGATGCTCGGGCGGGCATCGTGGATGCGCCTGCCGGATATCATCGGCGTTGAGCTGACCGGTCGGCCACAGCCGGGGATCACCGCCACCGATGTGGTGCTGGCGCTCACCGAGTACCTGCGTCAGGCCAAGGTGGTCGGCGCCTACCTTGAGTTCTACGGCGAAGGCGCGGCGGCGCTGACCCTGGGTGACCGCGCGACCATTTCCAACATGACCCCGGAGTTCGGCGCTACCGCCGCGATGTTCGCCATCGACCGGCAGACCATCGAGTACCTGAAGCTGACCGGCCGTGACGACGAGCAGGTTCGCCTGGTGGGAATCTACGCCAAGGCCACCGGCCTGTGGGCTGGCGATCTGGCCAGCGTCGAGTACGAGCGCGTGCTGAGCTTCGATCTGTCCAGCGTGGTGCGCAACATGGCCGGCCCGTCCAATCCGCACAAGCGCCTGCCGACGTCGGCGCTTGCCGAGCGTGGCGTTGCCGGTGCGTGGGATGAGGTGCCCGGGCAGATGCCCGATGGCGCGGTGATCATCGCTGCCATTACCAGCTGCACCAACACCAGCAACCCGCGCAACGTGATCGCAGCCGGGCTGCTGGCGAAAAAAGCCAATGAGCTGGGCCTGATACGCAAGCCCTGGGTCAAGTCGTCCCTGGCGCCAGGGTCGCGGGCGGTGCAGTTGTACCTCGAGGCGGCCGGCCTGCTGCCGGAGCTGGAAAAACTCGGCTTCGGCATCGTCGGGTTTGCCTGTACCACTTGCAACGGCATGAGTGGTGCGCTGGACCCAGCGATCCAGCAGGAAATCGTCGACCGCGATCTGTACGCCACCGCGGTGCTGTCCGGTAACCGCAACTTCGACGGGCGCATCCATCCGTACGCCAAGCAGGCGTTCCTGGCTTCGCCGCCTTTGGTGATCGCCTATGCGATTGCCGGTACCATTCGCTTCGATATCGAGAAGGATGTGCTGGGCGTGGTCGATGGCCGCGAGATTCGCCTCAAGGACATCTGGCCGGCCGATGAGGACATCGACGCCGTGGTGGCCGCCAGCGTCAAACCGGAGCAGTTCCACCAGGTTTACATCCCGATGTTCGCCATACAGCCGGACAACGGCGAGCGCATCAGCCCGCTGTACGACTGGCGGCCAATGAGCACTTACATTCGCCGTCCGCCATATTGGGATGAAGAGGGGGAGGGTGCGCTGGCCGGGGTGCGCACGCTCACCGGCATGCGCCCGCTGGCGGTGCTGCCGGACAACATCACCACCGATCACCTGTCGCCTTCCAACGCCATCCTCGCGAACAGCGCGGCAGGCGAGTACCTGACGAAGATGGGCCTGCCTGAGGAGGATTTCAATTCCTACGCCACCCACCGCGGCGACCACCTCACGGCCCAGCGCGCCACCTTTGCCAACCCGCAGTTGGTCAACGAAATGGCGGTGGTCGACGGCCAGGTAAAGAAGGGCTCGCTGACCCGCCTGGAACCGGAAGGCCAAGTATTGCGGATGTGGGAAGCCATCGAAGCCTACATGCAGCGCAAGCAGCCGCTGATCATCATCGCTGGCGCCGATTACGGCCAGGGCTCGTCCCGCGACTGGGCCGCCAAGGGCGTGCGTCTGGCGGGGGTCGAGGCCATCGCCGCCGAAGGTTTCGAGCGTATTCACCGCACCAACCTGATTGGCATGGGCGTGCTGCCGCTGGAGTTCAAGCCGGGCACCACGCGCCTGACCCTGGGCATCGACGGCAGCGAAACCTATGACGTGCTCGGTGAGCGCACGCCAGGTGCGCAGTTGACGCTGGTGATCACGCGGCAAAATGGCGAACGTCTCGATGTGCCGATGACCTGCCGGCTGGACACCGCCGAGGAAGTGTCGATCTATGAGGCCGGTGGCGTGCTGCAGCGCTTCGCCAAGGATTTCCTCGCAGGTGCAGTGGCTTGAACGTTCAGGCGACACCTGGGCTTCCCTGGGTCGCCCGGTATTGAATCAGTCGAGTGGGCGGCGCATGCGCCTCCCTACATGAATCCGCAGAGGCGCATCACCAGCGCGTGATGCATCGCTGGGCTTCCTCAACCAGCCAGGACGACAAGCATGGCGCAGCAACCGCAGATCAGAATCCCCGCCACCTACATGCGTGGCGGCACCAGCAAGGGTGTGTTCTTTCGCCTGGAGGACCTGCCCGAGCGATGCCAGGTGCCCGGCGAGGCCCGCGACCGGCTGTTCATGCGGGTGATCGGCAGCCCCGACCCGTATTCGGCGCACATCGACGGCATGGGCGGCGCCACGTCGTCGACCTCCAAATGCGTGATCCTGTCGGCAAGCAGCCGTGCTGGCCACGACGTCGACTATCTATACGGCCAGGTATCCATCGACAAAGCCTTCGTCGACTGGAGTGGTAACTGCGGCAACCTCTCCACGGCCGCAGGCGCCTTCGCCATTCATGCTGGGCTGATCGATCCCACGCGAATCCCCGACAACGGCATCTGCGTGGTGCGTATCTGGCAGGCCAATATTGGCAAGACGATCATTGCCCACATTCCGGTGAGCCAGGGCCAGGTGCAAGAAACCGGCGATTTCGAATTGGACGGAGTTACCTTTCCAGCTGCGGAAATCGTGCTGGAGTTTCTCGATCCGTCCGATGACGGCGAGGAGGGCGGTGCCATGTTCCCCACCGGTAATCTGGTGGACGAGCTGGAGGTGCCGGGTATCGGCACCCTCAAGGCAACGTTGATCAGCGCCGGTATTCCCACCGTGTTCGTCAACGCCGAGGATATCGGCTACCGAGGCACTGAGTTGCGCGACGACATCAACGCTGATCCGCAGCAACTCGACCGGCTCGAGAAGATCCGTATCGCGGGTGCCTTGCGCATGGGGCTGATCAACAGCGCCCAGGAAGCGGCGACCCGCCAGCACACCCCGAAGGTCGCCTTCGTCGCGCCGCCCATGCCTTATCGGTCTGCCAGCGGCAAAGCGGTCGAGGTGGCGGATGTCGACCTGCTGGTGCGGGCGGTGTCGATGGGCAAGCTGCACCATGCCATGATGGGCACTGCAGCGGTGGCCATCGGCACGGCGGCAGCCATACCTGGCACGCTGGTCAATCTGGCAGCGGGCGGCGGTGCGCGCAGCGCGGTGTGCTTCGGTCATCCGTCCGGCACCTTGCGCGTCGGCGCCGAGGCCCTTCAGGACGGCGGACAGTGGTCAGTGACCAAAGCCAGCATGAGCCGCAGCGCGCGGATATTGATGGAAGGCTGGGTAAGGTTGCCAGGCGACGCGTTCTGAAGCGTATCGCCTGACATGACTTCAGTGTTGCGTGGTGCCGATCAGCAAGCCGCCCGCGCTCATGAAGAATGCGCCGGTGGTGCGGTTCAGGCGCTGTGCACCCCGGCTGGTACGGATGAAACGACGAATTTGCCGGCCGAATAGGGCGTAGAACAGCGAGGCCGCGTATTCGGCAAGCAGGTAGGTCCCGCCCAGATAGATGAACTGCTCGATAGCTGGCTGGCCCGGCTTGATGAATTGTGGGAACACGGCCGCGAACAGCAGGATGGCCTTGGGATTGCTGATGCCGATCAGGAACTCCTGCAGCATCAAGCGGCTTATCCGCCGCTGGGGCTGCACGGCGGGTACTGCGCCGTCCAGATCCAGTCCGCTGAATTCCCGGCTGCGCCAGGCGCTGATGCCCAGGTACAGGAGATACAGCGCACCGATCCATTTGATCGCCGTGAACGCGGTTTCCGAAGCAAGCAGCATCGCGCCCAAGCCTACCGCGGAAATGCTCAGAAAAATCGCAAATGCCACGACTCGGCCGGTGGTGGCGAGTACCGCTGCGCCAATGCCGTGGCGAATGCCGTTGTTCATCGCGCAGAAGTTGTTTGGCCCTGGGGTCAAGGCGATCAGCAGGGCGACAGGGGCGAACAACACGGCATCGAACAGGGTCATGACGGCGCGTCCATAACGGTTATTTGAAGCGTCTTTCGACGCCTTTTTCCACCAAGATCTTGGCGGAAATTTCTTCGACGGAAAAGTGCGTAGAGTCGATGAAGTTGATCGACTCGCGGCGGAACAGGCTCTCCACCTCGCGTACTTCGAATTCGCATTGCGCATAGCTGGCGTAACGGCTGTTGGGCTTGCGCTCGTTGCGAATGGCCGTGAGGCGGTCGGGGTCGATTGTCAGCCCGAACAGCTTGTCGCGGTATTTCTTCAGCGAATCAGGCAGTTGCAGGCGCTCCATGTCATCTTCGGTCAGCGGGTAGTTGGCCGCGCGGATGCCATATTGCATGGCCATATAAAGACAGGTTGGCGTTTTGCCGCAGCGCGATACGCCAACCAGAATCAGATCGGCCTTGTCGTAGTAATGGGTGCGCGCGCCATCGTCATTGTCGAGGGCGAAGTTGACCGCCTCGATACGCTCCATGTAGTTAGCGTTATGAACGATGGAGTGGGATTTGCCCACCGAATAGGAGGAATGCGAATTCAGCTCCTGCTCCAGAGGCGACAGAAAAGTTGAGAAAATATCGATCATGAACCCGCGGGATTCGGCCAGGATATCGTGAATCTCCTGGTTGACGATGGTGGCGAAGATAATCGGGTTAGCGCCGTCCTTGTCAGCGGCGTTATTGATTTGTTGTACCATTGCCCGCGCTTTTTCCACGCTGTCGATATACGGCCGCGTGAGCTTGGTGAAGCCGATAGTCTCGAACTGTGCCAGCAGGCTTTGGCCCAACGCTTCTGCGGTGATGCCGGTGCCGTCGGAGATGAAATACGCGGTTCGTTTCATTGCGACAATGACCTATAAGCTGGGAACGAATCTTGGCTATGATAGGTCGGTTTTTTGCCGGCCCTGATTAGGTTGGCATTGTTACTTATTTTCCAGGGCCCGGCCATTGTCCCCCGGCGTTGCCACTGACATTCCCAGCCCCTTGAGCTTTTCCAACACTGAAGTGGAGAGATCACCTTGGCAGAGTACGTAGTTTCCCTCGATAAGCTCGGCAATCATGACGTCGAGCACGTAGGGGGCAAGAACGCCTCCCTTGGCGAGATGATCAGCAACCTGGCGGGGGCCGGCGTCTCGGTTCCTGGTGGCTTCGCCACTACGGCTCAGGCCTATCGTGATTTTCTCGAGCAGAGCGGGCTCAACGCGCAGATTCACGCAGCGCTCGATGCCCTGGATGTCGATGACGTCAACGCGCTGGCCAAAACCGGCGCGCAAATCCGTCAGTGGGTCATGGATGCTGAGTTCCCCAATGAACTCAACGAGCAGATTCGCACCGCTTTCGCGGCCATGGCCAATGGCAACGACAACATGGCGGTCGCCGTGCGCTCCTCGGCGACTGCCGAAGACCTGCCCGATGCCTCGTTCGCCGGCCAGCAGGAAACCTTCCTGAATATCCGCGGCGTGGAAAACGTTATCCGTGCGGCCAAGGAAGTTTTTGCCTCTCTCTTCAACGACCGCGCCATCGCCTACCGTGTGCACCAGGGCTTTGATCACAAGCTGGTCGCCCTGTCTGCTGGCGTGCAGCGCATGGTGCGTTCGGAAACCGGCACCGCCGGTGTGATGTTCACCCTCGACACGGAGTCGGGCTTCCGCGACGTGGTATTCATCACCGGCGCTTACGGCCTGGGTGAAACCGTGGTGCAGGGTGCGGTCAACCCTGACGAGTTCTACGTGCACAAGCACACGCTCGAGGCCGGGCGCCCGGCGATTCTGCGCCGCAACCTGGGCAGCAAGGCGATCAAGATGATCTACGGCGACGAAGCCAAGGCCGGCAAGTCGGTCAAGGTCGTCGATGTCGACCGCGCCGATCGCGCGCGCTTCTGCCTGAGGGACGCCGAAGTCACCGAGCTGGCCAAGCAGGCCATGATCATCGAAAAACACTACGGCCGCCCGATGGACATCGAGTGGGCCAAAGACGGTGACGACGGCAAGCTGTACATCGTTCAAGCCCGTCCAGAAACCGTGAAGAGCCGCGCCAGTGCCACGGTGATGGAGCGCTACCTGCTCAAGGAGACCGGCACTGTGCTGGTCGAAGGCCGCGCGATCGGTCAGAAGATCGGTGCTGGCAAGGTACGCGTGATCAACGACGTATCGGAGATGGACAAGGTTCAGCCCGGCGATGTGCTGGTGTCCGACATGACCGACCCCGACTGGGAACCCGTCATGAAGCGCGCCAGCGCGATCGTCACCAACCGTGGCGGTCGTACCTGCCACGCGGCGATCATCGCCCGTGAACTGGGCATCCCGGCGGTAGTCGGTTGCGGTAATGCAACCCACATGCTGCGCGACGGCCAAGGCGTCACCGTTTCCTGTGCCGAAGGCGACACGGGCTTCATCTTTGAAGGTGAGTTGGGCTTCGACATTCGCAAGAACTCGGTCGACGCCATGCCCGAGCTGCCGTTCAAGATCATGATGAACGTCGGTAACCCGGATCGCGCCTTCGATTTCGCCCAGCTGCCCAACGCCGGCATAGGCCTTGCGCGTCTCGAATTCATCATCAACCGCATGATTGGCGTGCACCCCAAGGCGCTGCTGAACATGGACGGCCTGCCACCGGAAATTCGGGAAAGCGTCGAGAAACGCATCGCTGGCTATCCCGACCCGGTGAGCTTCTACGTCGAGAAACTGGTCGAGGGCATCAGCACCTTGGCTGCAGCGTTCTGGCCGAAGAAAGTCATCGTGCGCCTCTCGGACTTCAAGTCCAACGAATACGCCAACCTGATCGGCGGCAAGCTGTACGAGCCGGAAGAAGAGAACCCGATGCTGGGTTTCCGCGGTGCCTCACGTTACATCAGCGAATCGTTCCGCGATTGCTTTGAGCTCGAATGTCGCGCGCTGAAGAAAGTCCGCAACGAGATGGGCCTGACCAACGTGGAGATCATGGTGCCGTTCGTGCGCACCCTGGGCGAAGCCAAGCAAGTGGTCGATCTGCTCGCCGCGAATGGCCTGGCGCGCGGCCAGGATGGCCTGAAGGTCATCATGATGTGCGAGCTGCCGTCCAATGCGATTCTCGCCGACGAGTTCCTCGAGTACTTCGACGGTTTCTCCATTGGCTCTAACGACTTGACCCAGCTGACGCTGGGGCTCGATCGTGACTCCGGCATCGTGGCGCACCTGTTCGACGAACGTAACCCGGCGGTCAAGAAGCTGCTGGCCAACGCTATCCAGGCCTGTAACAAGGCCGGCAAATACATCGGTATCTGCGGCCAGGGGCCTTCCGACCACCCAGACCTGGCCAAGTGGCTGATGGAGCAGGGCATCGAAAGTGTCTCGCTGAATCCGGATTCGGTGCTGGAAACCTGGTTCTTCCTGGCCGAAGGTCAGCAAAGCTGACCGGCACGATGTAAAAGGTGACCCGAGGGCAGGTTCTACCTGCCCTTTTTTATGGCCTGCCGCTAGGCGACCTGTCGCGATTGGCAGCCCGTTGTACCAGAGCGAAGACGATGCAAAGCAGTAGTGAATTGTTCCCCGTTGCGCTGATGAGTGCCGAGCTGCGCGGCGATCTGAGTGAAGACGTTTACCGCCTCAAACCCGGCAACAGCCCTGACTTCAGCGTGGAGTTGGCGCTGACCCGGCTGGGTATGGCGGGCCACGAAGACCTGCGTGGCCCGCCGGTCATCCTGCTCCACGGCAGCTTCTCGAACCGGCGTTTCTGGTACTCGCCCCGGTGCATCGGCCTGGCGCCGTATCTGGCGCGCGCCGGCTTCGATGTGTGGATTGCCGAGATGCGCGGCCATGGCTTGTCGCCGCGCAATCTGGCTTATCGCCACAACGCCGTAGCCGATTATGCGCGCTATGACCTGCCGGCTATCGGCGCATTCGTTGCTGAAATGAATCCGCAACCCGCGCATTGGATCGGTCATTCGCTGGGTGGCCTGACCCTGGCTGCCGCGCTCGGTGGCGGCTATCTGCAGCAGGCGCATGTCGCTGGTGTTGCAGTGTTCGGCGCCGAAGTCAGCCGCCGTTACTGGTCGCTCAAGGTCCCGCCGATCGAATGGCTGGCGCGGCTGCTGCTCAAGCGTTTCGCGGTGTTGTCCGGCTCGCGGCTCAAGCGCGGGCCTGAGGATGAGCCCATCGGTATCGCCCTGGAAACGCTGCGCTGGCATCGTCTGTTTGGCCGTTTCGGCGATGCCGAGCGTGACTGGTGGGCAGGCCTGAGTGAGGTGCACATTCCTGTGCTGGCGGTTGCCGGTGAGGGCGATCGCGAGTGTCCGCCGCCGGCGTGTCGTGCACTGTTTGAGCAGTTCGCCTCTGAAGATCGTCAGTTCATCAATCTGGCCCGCGCAGATGGCTTCCAGCAGGACTACGACCACGTGCAGATGCTGGTCAGCAAGCCAGCGCAGGATGAAGTCTGGCCGCTGGTGCGGCGCTGGCTCGACGGCGAGCGACAGATGACCGTTGCCACGCCGGGCGAAGAAAGCGGGGCGGCCATTCCTGCAACACCGTGATCCGGCTACCATTGCCCTCGCCGGCCGCTGCGCACATGCGCAGCGGCGCGGACTATGCTGCAGGCCTCGATCACCTATTCAGGAGCTTCGCCATGCAATACATCACGCCCGATCTGTGTGACGCCAACCCGGAACTGGTTAGCGTCGTGGAACCGATGTTCAGCAATTTTGGTGGCCGCGATTCGTTCGGTGGGCAGATCGTCACCGTCAAATGCTTCGAAGACAATTCGCTGGTCAAGGCTCAGGCCGATCAGCCGGGCGCTGGCAAGGTGCTGGTGGTCGATGGCGGCGCGTCCCTGCGTTGCGCACTGCTGGGTGACATGATCGCAGAAAAAGCGGCTAAAAACGGCTGGGAAGGCATGGTCATCTACGGCTGTGTACGTGACGTCGATGTGCTGGCGCAGACTCACCTCGGCGTTCAGGCGCTGGGCAGCCACCCGATGAAAACCGAAAAGCGCGGCCTGGGCGACCTCAATGTGGTGGTTACCTTTGGCGGCGTCACCTTCCGCCCGGGTGAATATGTATATGCCGACAACAACGGCATCATCGTCTCGCCGCAGGCGTTGCAAGTCGCCTAACCACTGCCGGCGGCCGCTCGGCTCCTGTAACCAATCTCCGGGGTATTGATGTACGAGGAAGACAACGCGCAGTGGGGCCTGGTGCACGGCTTCGTGCTGGATGGCAAGGGCGGTGCTCATGCGGTAGCCCGTGAACAACTTGACGCATTGCAATTGGAGGAGGGGCAGAGCCTTTGGCTGCACTGGGACCGCGGGCATCCGCAGACCCAGAGCTGGTTGCGCCGCGACAGCGGGCTGAACGAGTTTGCCTGCGATCTGCTGCTCGAAGAAAACACTCGGCCCCGTGCGCTGCCGTTGCCTAACGACGAGCTGCTGGTCTTTCTGCGTGGCGTCAACCTCAACCCCGGTGCCGAACCCGAAGACATGGTGTCGGTGCGTATCTTCGCCGAGGCGCGGCGCATTATCTCCCTGCGCCTGCGACCGCTGCGCGCCACCGAGGACTTGATCGACAGGCTGCAAGCCGGCAAGGGGCCGACTACGGCGTCCGAACTGGTGCTGCAGCTCAGCGATTACCTGACTGACAAGGTCGAGGACCTGGTCAGCGAGCTTAGCGAGTTGGTCGACGATCAGGAGGAGAAGGTCGATAACGACGAGCGCGCCTTGCCCGATCATGGTCTGTTGCTACAGATCCGCCGCCGCGCTGCAGGCTTACGGCGCTTTCTGTCGCCGCAGCGCGATATCTACGCCCAGCTGACTCGCAGCCAGTTGCCCTGGTTGACCCATGAAGATGGTCTCTACTGGAACGAGCTCAACAACCGTCTGCTGCGCTACCTCGAGGAACTGGAGCTGACCCGCGAGCGTATCGGCCTGTTGCTCGAGGCCGAGAACCGCCGGATGGACCTGCGCATGAACCGCATCATGTTTCGCTTTGGCATCATCACCTGCGTATTTCTGCCGATGAGCTTTCTCACCGGCTTGCTGGGTATCAATGTCGGCGGGATTCCCGGTGCCGACAGCTCGTACGGCTTTCTTGTCGCCTGCCTGTTGATGGTGCTGATCGGTGTCGGCCAATGGCTGTTGTTCCGACGCCTGCGCTGGCTCTGATGTGACTTGCCCTCCAGGCGCTTCGTCTAGCACAGACGTTCTGTGAGGTCTGCTATGCACGATCCATTTGAAGAATCTCTGCGTGATTTGCTGAAAGCCTCGTCCTCGCCATCTCGCGATGACGATGCCTGCCTGAACCGGGTGCTCAAGACCGCCAACCGCCAGGTTGGCGCTGGCGACCTGTTCGGCCTGATGGGGCACTGGGCCGGGGCCCTGATGCTTGCCCTCAACAACGGTTCATCCCACGTGGCCCCTGTGTCACGTCGCCGTGCTTCTGCTCGCTCTTCTGATAAGGCTGAATGAAATGGAACTTGATCCCTGGACACATAGCCTGGTCGCCGCGATGACGGCGCTGTGGACGAAAGTCGCCAGCTTCATTCCCAACCTGTTCGTGGCATTGGTGCTGGTGCTGCTCGGCTTCGTCGTTGCCAAGCTGCTCGATACGCTGCTCTCCAAGCTGCTCGGCAAGGTTGGCCTGGATCGCCTGATGGCGGGCACCGGCCTGACCAAGATTCTTGGTCGTGCAGGCTTTCAGGTGCCGGTATCGACGTTGATCGGCAAAATCGTCTACTGGTTCGTTCTGCTGATCTTCCTGGTCTCGGCGGCTGAATCGCTGGGGTTGGAGCGGGTGTCGGCGACGCTCGATGTACTCGCCCTGTATCTGCCGAAGGTATTCGGTGCGGCACTTATCTTGCTCGCAGGGGTGTTGCTGGCGCATTTGCTCAGTGGCCTGGTGCGCGGCGCTGCCGAGGGTGTTGGCCTGGATTACGCTCACGGCCTGGCGCGTTTGGCCCAGGGGCTGGTGATCATCATCAGTATCTCCGTGGCGATCGGCCAGCTGGAGGTAAAAACCGACCTTCTTAATAACGTCATCGCCATCGTGTTGATTTCGGTCGGTCTGGCCGTGGCGCTGGCGCTTGGCCTGGGCAGCAAGGAATTGGCCAGCCAGATTCTTGCCGGCATTTATGTGCGCGAGCTGTACCAGGTCGGTCAAGAGATCGAAGTTGGCGACGTTCAGGGACAGATCGAGGAGATCGGCACGGTGAAAACCACAGTGCTCACCGATTCTGGCGAAATGGTTTCGCTGTCCAACCGCGTGCTGCTCGAGCAGCGGGTAAAAAGCCGCTGAGGGGCCGTTTCTGCTACGCTACGCGCCCAGTCAGCAGCCTGGTAAATCAGGTGCTGGCTGTTTTCGTCCTGACCGTTGGCTCGATTTGCTTTGAACGCACCTCAATCACCGTCATTGCGCTATGACCCACGCGAGCTCTCCGACGAGGAGCTGGTAGCACGTGCTCATGATGAGTTGTTCCATATCACCCGCGCCTACGAAGAACTCATGCGCCGTTATCAGCGCACCCTGTTCAACGTATGCGCGCGATATTTAGGGAACGATCGAGATGCCGACGATGTCTGTCAGGAGGTAATGCTTAAAGTTTTATACGGCTTGAAAAACTTCGAAGGCAAGTCGAAGTTCAAGACCTGGCTCTACAGCATCACATACAACGAATGCATCACTCAGTACCGCAAGGAGCGTCGCAAACGTCGTTTGACGGATGCGCTGAGTCTGGATCCTCTGGAAGAAGCGTCGGAAGAAAAGGCGCCTAAGATAGAGGATAGCGGTGGCCTGGATCGCTGGCTCGTGCACGTGAACCCGATCGACCGGGAAATTCTAGTCCTACGTTTCGTAGCAGAGCTAGAGTTTCAGGAGATCGCAGACATCATGCACATGGGGCTAAGCGCCACCAAAATGCGCTACAAGCGTGCGCTGGACAGATTGCGGGAGAAGTTCGCAGGTATTACCGAAAGTTAGTTCGGTGCGGGCTTCCACTGGCATAGGTAAGTTTTTCTTAAAACTTACCGTAGACTTGCATGTCTATCTGCATGCAGATCAATCAATCATAGATGGGGATTTAACGGATGAAACTGAAAAACACCTTAGGCGTAGTCATTGGCTCCTTGGTAGCCGCTACCTCCATGGGCGTGCTGGCTCAAGGCCAAGGCGCTGTCGAGGTGGAAGGCTTTGCCAATCGCTATTTCACCGACACTCAGCGTGATTTCGCTCATGACGAAGGCAACCAGTTCGGCGCGAGCGTTGGTTACTACCTGACTGACGATGTCGAGTTGGCACTGTCGTACGGCGAGTACCACGATCTGCGCGGCGAAGGCGCTGCTGGCAGCAAGAACATCAAGGGCAACCTGACTGATCTGAAAGCTCTCTACCACTTTGGTCAGCCGGGCGTAGGCCTGCGTCCTTACGTTTCTGGCGGCGTTGGCCACCAGAGCATTGGCGACGCCAACAAAGGCGGTCGCGACACCTCCACCCTGGCTATCGTCGGTGGCGGTGCCAAGTACTACTTCACTGAAATGTTCTACGCCCGTGCTGGCGTTGAAACCCTGTACAACATCGACAAAGGTGACACCGAGTGGCAAGCCGGCGTTGGTGTCGGTCTGAACTTCGGTGGCAGCACCCGTCAGGTTGCCCAGGTTACTGAGCCGGCTCCAGAGCCGATGCCAGAGCCAGCTCCGGTTGTAGAAGAAGCCCCGCAAGTTGTTCGCGTTGAGCTGGACGTCAAGTTCGACTTCGACAAGGCTGCTGTTAAGCAAGAAAGCTACGGTGACATCAAAAACCTGGCCGACTTCATGAACCAGTACCCACAGACCAACACCACTGTTGAAGGTCACACTGACTCCGTCGGTACTGACGCTTACAACCAGAAGCTGTCCGAGCGTCGTGCAAACGCTGTTCGTGACGTTCTGGTCAACCAGTACGGCGTAGGCGCTGACCGCGTCAACTCCGCTGGCTACGGTGAGTCGCGTCCAGTTGCTGACAACGCTACTGAAGAAGGTCGCGCGATCAACCGTCGCGTAGAAGCTGAAGTAGAAGCCCAAGCCCAGTAATAGGCTTAGGCGACAAGAAAAACCCGGCTTAGGCCGGGTTTTTCTTTGCCTGTAAAAAAGGCGGCCTTACAAATAAAAACGGCATCTACCAGGGCACCCGATGGGGGAAGGTGCCCTGGCAGACGCCGTATCCGTTACTCGGCTTCCCAATAAATGAGTGCCGATTTGATTTCGTAATGATAAAGCAAACATCGCGCCATATCGAGTATTTGCTTGAGCTGCCAGGAATAGACTGCAATCCCGCCTGGAATAAGGGCCATTGTCGTGCGTTGCAGCTTGCCGATGCCCAGCTACGACGCAGGGCACACCTGAGCCTCTTCCACGTAATCGCGCAGCCAGCGCAGCACGTCTACCGCGTCCCAGCGGCCAGGATCGAACATCGCATAAGCCATACCCTTGTAACCCACCACATCCAGTTGCCGGTGGTAGCCCGCGCGTTGCAGCAGCGCTTCCAGCTCCGCAAAGCAGATATTGAAATGCAGGCGATTGAAGGGGGTTTTACCTTCGGTAACGATCCCTTCCAGGTGCAGTTCCTCGACCACAGGCCGAACCTTGTCCAGCGGCATCTGGTTGATCAGGTGTTTGAGTTGCAGTACGTCCAGCATCATGAGGCTCCCGATTACGCCTGATCCAGCCAGGGCATTCCCGATTTATGGCCAGTGTGGTGATGGTAGCTAGGGTAAAACAAAAGTACTGTACAAATAAACAGTATTCGGTGATATTGGGCCCTGACGCTTCATGACTTCCATATCCA
The DNA here is from genome assembly GCF_900102335.1 of Phytopseudomonas seleniipraecipitans. Classification (GTDB taxonomy): domain Bacteria; phylum Pseudomonadota; class Gammaproteobacteria; order Pseudomonadales; family Pseudomonadaceae; genus Aquipseudomonas; species Aquipseudomonas seleniipraecipitans. Next base: position 99,095 of record NZ_FNBM01000007.1, on the reverse strand, counting down.
CGAGCAATGCAAAGCGCCGTGGTTGTTGCCGAGGACTACGAGACAATGCAACAGATACTCATGACAATTGTGCTGTTGGTGACACTCACGGGCTGTGCGCAGCCGCATGTCGAGCAACCCAAGGTCAATGCCAACTACCTGATTATCGAAGACAGTCAGGCCTGGGCGGTTCTGGTAGAGGACGGCAAACGTGTGGAAGAGCACGGGGTCGTGGTCGACGCCATCAAACTGGCGAGTAGCGATGCGCCCGTTGCCGCCAGCTATGTGATCGATACACCGAATTGCGGCAAAGTGCAGTGGTTGGTCGAACGGCAGGATGCTGCGGATGGTGTGACCACCCGCATGACCCTGCATGACAACAAGCAGTTGAGCGCGTCAGGTTGTGTGATTGGCGATGGGTTGACGCGCATCTGGACGGTGTTGGATTACTCCAGCTGAGGTCTGGAGCGCTAATTGCTGCCAGAGCTCTCCATCTTGCGTTCCTGACTGCTGATACGTTGGCAGATCTCGATAATCTGCTCGCGCATCCAGCGATTGGCGGGGTCCTGATCGGTACTTTCGTGCCAATAGAGGTGGGTTTCCAATTCAGGAATTCCGGTCACTGGCAGTTCGCTGAAATGCAGACCGTTATCACGGGCGAAGCGCTCCGGCACGGTGATTGCCATGTCGGTATCGCGCATTACGCTGCAAGCCATCAGGTAATGCTGTGAGCGCAAGGCGATACGCCGTTGAATACCGATCTTGCCCAGCGCCAGGTCGATGTAGCCCAGCCCGCTGCGGCGGCTGGAAATGTGGATGTGAGTCAGCGACAGGTAAGCGTCCAGGCTGAGGGGCTGCTTGCTCAGAGGGTGGCCGTGGCGCATGGCGCAGACGTAACGATCCTCCATCAGTTTCACGTGACGTACTTGCGGGTCGATGTTCAGCGGTGCATCCACTGCGAAGTCCAAGCGCCCGGCAGCCAGCTCCTTGGTGGTTTCGCGGCGGCGCACCAGCATGCTTTCGATCGTCACGTTTGGCGCCTGACGCCGCAGGCGCTGAAACAGTGGCGGTAACACCACCGCTTCGGTCAGGTCGGTCATGCTGATGCGAAAGCTCTTGTTGGCTTGGGCCGGGGTGAACGTTCGGCTCTCCTGAACCGAGATTCTCAGTTGCTGCAGCGCGTTACGCACCGGCGTGATGATGTTCTGCGCCATAGGCGTCGGCACCATGCCCTGGGCAGTGCGCACGAACAGCGGATCATTGAATGTTTCGCGCAGGCGCGACAGGGCATTGGAGACTGCCGGTTGAGTGATGCCGACAATCTGTCCGGCACGCGTGAGGTTCGCTTCGGTGTAGATAGCGTCGAAAACGACGAACAGATTGAGATCGACCTTGTTCAGATTCATGCCAGCACGCTTCCCGAGATGTTGTTATGGGTCGATGTTATATCGGTGATGAATGTTAATACACGATGAAAATAGCTTCGATAAATTACGCCTCGTCCACTAGCATCCTCTGCACACAGAAAGCAGCCCAAGGTGCGCCATGGATTTCGCCTACTCTCCCAAAGTTCAGCAATTGCGTGAGCGCGTCAGCGCTTTCATGGAGGCTCACGTCTATCCGGCCGAAGCCGTCTTCGAGCGGCAGGTTGCCGATGGCGACCGCTGGCAGCCAACCGCAATCATGGAGCAGCTCAAGGACCAGGCAAAAGCCGAAGGCTTGTGGAATCTGTTCTTGCCTGACTCGGATCACGGGGCGGGGCTGAACAACACCGAATACGCGCCACTGGCGGAGATCATGGGCCGTTCGCTGATTGGTCCCGAGCCGTTCAACTGTGCAGCGCCTGACACCGGTAACATGGAGGTGTTGGTGAGGTATGGCAGTGACGCGCAGAAGCGTCAGTGGCTCGACCCGCTGCTTACCGGAGAGATTCGTTCGGCGTTCGCCATGACCGAGCCGGACGTGGCTTCTGCGGATGCGACCAACATGCAGGCCAGCGCCGTGCGCGACGGCAGCGAATGGGTAATCAACGGGCGTAAGTGGTGGACCTCGGGCGCCTGTGATCCGCGTTGCAAGATCATGATCTTCATGGGGCTTACCAACCCGGAAGGGCATCGCCACCAACAGCATTCGATGATTCTGGTGCCGATGGACACGCCCGGCGTGAAGGTGCTCAGACCGTTGCCGGTATTCGGTTACGACGATGCGCCGCACGGCCATGCGGAAGTGCTATTCGAAGACGTTCGGGTTCCTTATGACAATGTGCTGCTCGGCGAAGGGCGGGGCTTCGAGATCGCCCAGGGGCGCCTCGGTCCAGGCCGTATTCATCACTGCATGCGTTCCATCGGCATGGCCGAGCGGGCGCTCGAGCTGATGTGCGAACGGGCATTGACGCGCACGGCCTTCGGCAAGCCCTTGGCGCGTCTGGGTGGCAATATCGACCTGATCGCCGAGTCGCGCATGGAGATCAACATGGCGCGACTGCTGACCCTCAATGCTGCCTACATGATGGACACGGTTGGCAACAAGGTAGCGGCCAGCGAGATCGCGCAGATCAAGGTGGTAGCGCCGAACGTGGCATTGAAGGTGATCGACCGGGCTATTCAGATGCACGGCGGGGCAGGGGTCAGCGGCGACTTTCCGCTGGCTTATTGGTATGCGATGCAACGTACCCTGCGTCTCGCTGATGGACCCGATGAGGTGCATCGTGCGGCAATCGGCAAATACGAGCTTGGAAAGTACATGAAGTGAAACGCACTCAGGTAACCGGTGGCTCGTCGAGCCCCGGCACCAGAAGCGGGTTTTGATGTTTCAAGCGCATGTGCAGTTGCGCCGCGAAAGCGCGTGCAGCGAGCTCTTCATCGAACATGAGGGTGCGTTTGCCGAGACGTACGCACCAGCGCACGCCATCGGCTTTGTTTACGCAGTCGATCTGCACGTCCTGTTGGTTCACGTCGTCTCTTCAGGCTTCTTGTCGCGGGTTTTCAGCAGCGACAGGATAACGCCGCCAGCCAGTACGCCCATGGTAACGCCCAGTGAAAGCAGCGCGGGCACCTTGATGAAACTGTGCAGGAAGATCTTGCTGCCGATGAACATCAGCACAATGGCCAGCGCGTACTTGAGGTACACGAAACGGTGCATCAGTGCCGCCAGTGCGAAGTACAGCGCGCGTAGACCGAGAATCGCAAAGATATTCGATGTGTAGACAATAAACGGGTCCTGGGTGATGGCAAATACCGCCGGCACGCTGTCGACCGCGAATACCAGATCTGCCAGCTCGATCAGTACCAGAGCCAGTAGCAGCGGGGTGGCGAATAACAGCATCTTGCCGCTGGCGGGATCGGGCTGGCGGACCAGAAATTTGCCACCGTGCAGATCATCGGTGACACGGATGTGTTTGCGCAGGAAGATCAGCAACTTGTTCTGCGACAAATCAGGGTGCTCGTCGTGATCTTTGCTGAACAGCATTTTGATGCCGGTGAACAACAGGAACGCGCCGAATACATAGAGAATCCAGTCGAACTCCTGAACCAAAGCGGTTCCGAGGCCGATCATGATCGCGCGCAGCACGACGACGCCGAGGATGCCCCAGAACAGAACGCGATGCTGGTATTTACGCGGGATGCCGAAGAAGCCGAGGATCATCGCCATGACGAACACGTTGTCCATCGACAGCGACTGTTCGACCAGAAAACCGGTGTAGAACTCAAGCGCCTTGGTGGCACCCAATTCCCACCAGACCCAGCCACCGAACGCCACGCCAACGCTGAAATAGCCTGCATAGAGCAGCAGACTTTCGCGCATTTCGATTTCGTGCTGATCGCGGTGCAGAACGCCGAGGTCGAAAACCAGCAGCGCAAAGACGATGATGACGAACGCCATCCAGAAGTAATACGGGGTGCCGAGCAGCGGCGTGGACATAAAGGCATGTAGAGCTGTCATGGGCCCTCCCTGTCAGTGCCTAAGTTGATGTTCAACTTAGTGACTCCGACATCACGATGAGAGCACTCATCGCCAGAGGGGCCCGGCGTCACATGCAGCTAAGGCTAGGTTGAATCGCGTAGCAGGGCAAGTGCCTGCTGCGCGTTGAAAAACTCAATACACCCAGACTTCCACCCGGCGATTCTTGAACCTGCCACTGTCGTCTTCGTTGTCGGCAACCGGTAGTTCATCGCCCAGGCCGGCCACTTCGCGCATCACCACGCCTTCTCGCACCATTTCACGGCGTACTGCCATGGCGCGAAGCTTCGACAGCAGTTCGGCGCGAGCCGAGGCTGCCTTGGGGTCACCGAAACCAACCAGCACGACTTTTTTCTGCAGTTTGCCGTGCTGCTTGAGGTAATCCAGCACCCGGCGCAGGTCCTGCCCGGCTTTATTGTCGAGGCTTGCGCTGCCTTCCTGGAAGCGAAAGTTCACCGACAAACGCTGGGCCTCACGAGCCAGCGCCTGGTAAGCCGCAGGCATCTCGGCAGTTGCCTTGATGCTGACCGCCTGGACGGTCTGTGCGATGAAGCCGTTCTGCGCGACGATGGTCTGGCCTTGTGGGCTTTGGGCGAATTGCAGCAAGGCAGTCGCCCACGGATTGGTGCTATTGGGCAGACCGTAGAGAAATAGACGCCGGGACAGTGGATAGTCCTCGGTGGCGATCAAGGTCGTGCTCGGCGGCATCGCTTGTGACTCTCCGGCGGTAATGGCCAGGGCCTTGGCTTTACGTACATAGGGCAGGCCGATAAAACCGATGCCATTGGGATCACGGGCCACCGAGTCGGAGAGCTGTTCGCTGGACTCGAAGCGCTTGGCTTTGCTCGAAAGCTGCTTGCCATTGGCGCTGAGTACCAGCTCTTTGAAGGTATCGAACGTGCCGGAGTTGTCATCCCGGGCGTAGAGTGAGATCGCTCCTGAACGGCCTCCCACCTGTGCCCAGTCGGTGACCTCACCTGAAAATATCTGCGCCAGTTGCTCGGTGCCGAGCACGCCGAGGGGGTTGTCTGGGTGCAGCACGATGGCCAGCCCATCGATGGCGATGACGTGTTCGGCATCGCGGCTCTTCATGTCGCCGAGCGAGGAGAGGGTTGCCACTTCGCTGGCCTTGATTGGCCGCGAGGACGCTGCCAGTTCCGCACGGCCTTGCTCGATGGCGCTGAAGCCGGTGCTGGAACCGTGCGCGGCGATTTCCACCTTTATGGCGCGCCCCGCAACGTTGGTAGCGGATACCACCTGTTCGTTTTCCCCTGCTGCTGTCACACGGACGTTGCTCAGGCCCTGTTGCTCCAGCAGGCCCTTGACCAGGGCCGGACCCAAGCTGGCCCCGATGGTGTTGGAGCCGTGGATGCGCAGGACCGGTTGATCTCCTGCCGGCATCGGCAGAGCGGCAAATGCCGTCCAGGGGGTTACGTAACAGACGAAACCGAGCAACAGGAACGTAGCGGTTCGCATCCAGGTATCACGGTCACAGGCGGGAAGGGCGCGCAGCATGCGGCAAACACCTTAAGGGGTTGGCTGAAGTGCTGCGACGATAAGACAGAAAAGTGACGGCAAGATGACGGGAGGTCAGCTCAGCTCCAACCAGATTGGTGCATGATCGGATGGCTTTTCCATGCCGCGTAATTCGTAGTCGATACCCGCGTCCTTGAGGCGTTCCTGCAAGGCCTGAGAGGCGAGGATGACATCGATGCGCAGACCTCGCTTGGGCTCATCCTCGAAACCCCGGCTGCGGTAGTCGAACCAGCTGAAGCGGTCATCGACTTCGGGATGTAGCTGGCGGAAGCTGTCGACCAGACCCCAGCTCTTGAGTGTTGCCAGCCACTCGCGTTCTTCCGGCAGAAAGCTACATTTGCCGGTCTTCAACCAGCGCTTGCGATTCACCTCGCCGATGCCGATGTCGCAATCTTCGGGTGAAATATTGATATCACCCATGACCACCAACGGCTGGTTGCTGGCGAAGCGGCCGGTCAGCAATTCCTGCAAATCCGCATAGAAGCGCTGTTTTGCGGGAAATTTGGTGGGGTGGTCGCGGCTTTCGCCTTGCGGGAAGTAGCCATTCATCACCGTGACCGGGTTGCCTAGTGCGTCCGCATATGTGCCATAGATGAAGCGCCGCTGCGACTCCTCGCCATCGTTTGGAAAACCCTTGACCAACTCCAGCGGTGCCTGGCGCGAGAGCAGGGCCACCCCGTAGTGGCCCTTCTGGCCGTGGTAATGAACGTGGTAGCCGAGCGCACGGATGTCCGCTTCGGGGAACTGATCATCGCTGACCTTGGTTTCCTGCAGGCCGATAACATCGGGCTGGTGCTTCTCGATCAGCGCAGCGAGTTGATGCGGACGTGCCCGCAAGCCGTTGATGTTGAAGGAAACGAGTTTCATGGCGGCAATCCTGGTGAGTCGGGCAGTAAACCGGCGATGCTAGCCCATCATGGCGCTGAACGGCCAGCAGCAGGGCCGCCTGGCTGAAATCGTTTCGATTCGTTCCTGCGCGGGAATGCTGCGTTTGCCGTGATAGCATCTGCCTCATGAGAGTCATATCCACACTCGGCGCGGGATGCGCGCTACTGCTGTTCAGTTCAGTATTGCTGGCTGAAAACGCGCGCCTTGTCGTCAGCGTGAAGCCAGCCAATAACGCCTTGAAGAGCAATGTCGAGGGTTACATCGGTAGCCTTGGCGAACGCGATGCCGAAGCGCTGCAGCGTTTTCGTCGGGTGGTGGAAAGCCAGGCTGAAAAAGCCGCCCAGGCACTCGGGTATTACCAGGCGCAGATTACGACCGATGTGGTGGAGCAGACCCCGCCGCGCTTGAACGTGAATATCGTGCCAGGCGAGCCGGTTCGTATCGGTAGCGTAACGGTGCGGGTCGATGGGCCTGCCGCTGAGCTGCGAGCCTTCCGGTTGCCCAAGGACGCAGAGCTAAAACAGGGCGCCCGGCTCAACCACGGCCGTTACGAGGCCGCCAAGCGGCATATTCAAAATCAGGCGTCCCGCTATGGCTTTTTTCACGGGCGTTTCACTCAGCAACGTCTAAGCATCAATCCGCAGGCGGGTCTGGCCGATATCGAGCTGGTCTACGACAGCGGCCCGCGCTATATCCTCGGCAACGTCAGCTTCGAAGGCGACATGCCGTTCGACGATGATCTGCTACAGCGCATGGTGCCGTTCTCGGCCGATACGCCCTATGACTCCGAACGCATCGCCGAGCTGTATCAGGCGTTGCGCTCCAGTGGGTATTTCGAGTCGGTGCGCGTGGACGCCAGTCCTACCGTGGCCGAGCAGCAGGTCATTCCGGTCAAGGTTCATCTGCAAACGCGCCTGCCGCGCACCATGGGGCTTGGCCTCGGCTTCTCGACTGACGTCGGCCCCCGTGGTCGCGCCAATTGGGAGCGGCATTGGGCTAACCCACAAGGGCATAGTTATGGCGCGGAAATGGAAATCTCCGCGCCGCGGCAAAACGTCGGCCTATGGTACGACGTGCCGCTGGACCCGCCGCTCACCGACAAGCTGCGTATCGCCGGCGGCTACCAGTACGAGGAACTCGCCAACACCGACAGCCTGAGCCGGCTGCTGACGGTCGGCCCGGAATGGCACAGCAAGCTCGACAGTGGCTGGCAGCGAGTGATCTCCCTGAAATGGCAGCGTGAGGAGTATCGCCTAGGCGATGACTCGGGCCTGAGTACTCTGTTGATGCCCGGCATCAGCTATTCCTATCTGCGCAGCGATAACCGTGTCGATCCCAACTATGGCTATCGCCTGGAGTTCAGTGGTTCGGTGGCCAAGGAGGGCCTGCTCGCCGACTCGGACGTGATCCACGGCAACGTGCTGCTCAAAGGGTTGACCACCTTGTGGCAAAACCATCGTTTCCTCGGCCGTGCGCAGTTTGGCGGTACCGAGTCCAAAGGCTTCAACTCGTCAGTGCCGCCCTCATTGCGCTTCTTTGCCGGCGGCGACCAGAGTGTGCGCGGTTACGACTATCAGAGCCTGTCGCCGGAGAATAATCAGGGCGACAAGATCGGCGCACGCTACATGTTCGCGGCCAGTGCCGAATATCAATACAGCGTGGCAGAAAAGTGGCGCGTTGCGACTTTCTATGACGCCGGTAACGCCTTCAATTCGCTGGACTTCCCGACGCTGAAAAGCGCGGTGGGTATTGGCATGCGCTGGGTGTCGCCGGTTGGGCCGCTACGCCTCGACCTGGCTCATCCGCTGGATGAAGAGGGTGGCGTGCGCCTGCATTTCTCCATGGGGCCGGAGCTGTGAGGCGGGTATTCAAGTATGCCGCGCTGAGCGTACTGGCGCTGCTGGCTGTGCTGATCGTGGCGTCGACCTGGATGCTGGCGACCAATGGCGGCAGCCGCTGGGCGTTGGGCCAAGTGCCAGGCCTTCAGGTTGACGGCTTTGAGGGTCGCCTCGGCGGCCGTTGGACGGCTGAGCAACTGGTCTGGCGGCAAGGCGACAATCAGGTGCTGGTTCGCCAGGCGGATTTTGAATGGTCGCCCGGCTGCCTGCTGCGCCTCACCTTGTGCATCGATAAGTTGCGCAGCGAGCGTATCGAGCTGAATTTCGCTCCCAGTGAGGAGCCACCCAGCGACGAGCCTTTCAGCCTGCCACAACTGGATTTGCCGCTGGCGCTGGAGGTCGGTGAGGTGTGGGTCGGCAGCTTGCAGTTCAATGGTGATGATCAACTGCAAGGTCTTGAACTGGTTGCCGACTGGGCTGCCGACGGGCTGAACATCAGCAAGTTGCATGTGCAGCGTGATGAGCTGGTGATTGATCTGCGAGGGCGGCTGCAGCCCAGCGGCGAGTGGCCGCTGAGCCTGCAGGGCACTGCAGCGCTGCCAGCCCCGGACGGCAAACCTTGGGATCTGGCACTGCAGGTCGACGGCGACCTGCGGCAAAGCCTGACGCTGGCGGTCGACAGCAGCGGGTATCTGGCCGGGCGCCTGAGTGGCGAGGTACAGCCGCTGGTCGAGCACATTCCAGCGACGCTACTGTTCACGGCGGACGGTTTCAAAGCCGATGCGTCGCTGCCCGATACGCTACGGCTGGATGCCTTGAAGCTACGAGCGGCGGGTAATCTGCAAGACGGTTACGGCATCGACGGCAGCGCCAGCTTGCCGGCCGAGGAGGGTCCGGTTGCGCTGGCGCTGCGTGGTCGGGTGGATGCCGCCGGCGCAGATATCGCCACCTTGCGCCTGGCCGCGTCAGACGATCAGTATCTGGCAGTCAACGGGCGCCTGGATTGGCAGCAGGGCTTCAGCGCCGACACCCATATCGACTGGCAGAATTTCCCCTGGTTGCGCCTGTATCCGCTGGAGGAAGCGCCCCCCGTGACGCTGAACAAGCTGACCGGTGATCTGGCTTACGATAACGGCAATTATCTGGGCAATCTGGATGCCGCGCTGGATGGTCCCGCTGGCGCATTCACGGTGAAGACGCCGCTCAGCGGTGACTTGCAGCAGGTGCATCTTCCCCAGCTGCAGATTCGTGCTGGTCAGGGAGCTATCGAGGGGCAGGTGACCGTCGGCTTTGCCGAGGCGGTGCGTTGGGATGCGCAACTGCAGATCAGCGATTTCGACCCGGCCTACTGGGTCGCCGAACTGCCAGGCCGAATCGCCGGGCCGCTACGCAGCCAGGGGCAATGGCTCGACGGTAACCTGGAACTGACCGGCGATTTCAACTTGCAAGGCCGCCTGCGTGGCCAGCCCGCGCAGTTGCAAACGCAGGTAGCAGGCGCTGGGGAAACCTGGAAGCTGAGTGCACTGAGCGTGCGCCTTGGCGACAACCGCATCGACGGCAGCGGCCAGCTCGAGGGGCGCCTGCGGGGCGAATTACGCATCGCGCTCAACCGCCTTGGGCAGCTGTGGCCGGGCTTGCAGGGGCAGGCCGCGGGGCGTCTGGATCTGGCTGGCAGCCTGCAGGCGCCTCAGGGCACCTTCACGCTGAACGGACAGGGCTTGGGATTCAACGAATTGCTCATGGACCGGCTGGGGCTGGATGCCAAGCTGGATGCCAACCAGCAAGCCAGCGTGCAGGTGGTCGGTCAGGGCATCGCCAGCGGTGATACGCAGATCGGCGACCTGACTGCCAGCGGCGGCGGCAATCAACGACAGCAGCAGTTGCAGTTGAGCCTGCAAGGCGAGACTTTGCAGACCAGCCTAGCGCTCGATGGTACGCTGGATCAGGACAATTGGCGCGGCCGCTTGAGCCGCGCCGAGGTGCAGGCAGGCGGTCAGGATTGGCGTTTGCAGCAACCCGCTTCACTGGTGCGCTTGGCCAACGGCCAGATTGACCTGGGCGCTCACTGCTTTCGTTCCGGTGAAGCCAGCCTGTGCGGCGAGAACCAGCGGTTGCAGCCAGAGCCGCAGATCCGTTATCGCCTGGCCGATTTCCCGCTCGACAGCCTGGCGCCCTGGTTACCGAAAGACTTCGCTTGGGACGGCAAGCTCAACGCCGACGTCCATCTCGATTTACCCGCTGCAGGGCCCTCCGGTCGAGTACTGGTGGATGCTGGCAGCGGCACCTGGCGTGTGCGTGACAACGGGCAGTGGGTGGACTTTACCTATAACAGCCTGCGCCTGAGCAGCGAGTTGCGCCCCCAGCGTATTGACGCCGACTTGAACCTGAGCGGGCCGAGGGTCGGCGAGCTGGCCGTGCAGGCTCAGCTCGATCCACGGCCGCAAAACAAGCCGCTGTCCGGTCAGTTCCGCCTCAGCGGTCTCGACCTGGCGATTGCTCGGCCTTTCGTGCCAATGGTCGAGCGTTTGACCGGCCATCTCGAAGGCAGCGGCAACTTGTCCGGTGATCTCCTGAAGCCGTTGATCAACGGCCAGCTGCTGCTCAGCGGGGGTGAGATCTCCGGCGGTGAATTGCCGACCAATTTCGAGGATCTGCAGGTTCGCATGTTGATCGCAGGTGAAAGCCTGAGGCTCGATGGCGGTTGGCGCAGCGGCGAGCAGGGGCAGGGCTCGCTCACCGGTGAGCTGGCTTGGAGTGACCAACCGAGTGGCAGCCTGAGCGTGAAAGGCAGCCGCCTGCCCGTGGTAGTCGAGCCTTATGCGACGCTGGAGGTCGAGCCGGATATGCAGGTGCGCCTTGCTGGTGATCAATTGTCGGTGAGCGGCAAGGTGTCCATCCCGCGCGGCCAGATCCAGGTGCGCGAATTGCCCCCTTCAACGGTCAAGGTTTCCGACGATGCGGTCATCGTCGGCGCACAGACGCGTGCACAGCAGCCAGTGGCAATCAGCATGGACATCGATGTCGATGTGGGCAGCGACAAGCTGACGTTCACAGGCTTCGGCCTTAATGCCGAACTGGCCGGGCGAGTCCATATCGGCGACGACATGGATACCCGTGGCGAGCTGAATCTCAACAAAGGCAATTTCCGCGGCTATGGGCAGCGGCTGACCATTCGCCGGGCGCGCCTGCTGTTCGCCGGGCCCATCGACCAACCATTCCTCGATATCGAGGCCATTCGCAAGGTGGACGAGGTGGTTGCCGGTTTACGCTTGACCGGCAGCGCCGACCAGCCGCGTACCGAGGTGTTCTCCGAGCCCGCGATGAGCCAGGAGCAGGCGTTGTCTTATCTGGTATTGGGCCGACCATTATCAACCGGTAGCGAAGACAGCAACATGCTGGCGCAGGCTGCGTTGGCGCTGGGTGTGGCGGGCAGTTCCGGGGTCACCGGTTCGGTCGCACAGAGCCTGGGCATTGAAGATTTTCAGCTGGATACCGAGGGCAGCGGCAACAGCACCAGCGTGGTCGCCAGTGGCAACCTTTCCGAGCGTCTGAGTTTGCGCTACGGCGTAGGCGTATTCGAGCCGGTGAATACCGTAGCCCTGCGCTACGCGCTCAGTCGGCGCCTGTATCTGGAGGCGGCCAGCGGCCTGGCGAGCTCACTGGATCTGTTCTACAAGCGAGATTTCTAAGGCCACGCCAACGTCGAACGACGTTGGCGATAGAGCCGGGTGCCAGCGGGTTTATCGTGCTGGCGTCTGTTGCAGATCAATCTTTCACCTCTTACCGACGCATAGGAATCACATGGGCCAGCGGCAAACACAGATACTCAAGCATGACCTCAAGGCCGTCGCCGAAGACCTCAAATGGGCGTCCGTCGACTTGGTGCAGATAGCCGAGCGCTTGCGGGGCACGGAGAACGAATCGGATGCCTGGGCCATTCTGAGGATAGTCGGCGTGTTGATTAACGGTGAGGATCGCCTGTCCAAGTACGCCGCCGAGGTCAAGTCAGGCCGGATCGCTCGTTCCAAGGCGTGACAATGGGTCTGGGGTATCTACTGGCCGCCCTCGACACCATTGTGGGACATGAGCGCTGTGTATTTCCGGCGCGCATGGCCTGCCAAATCGAGGTAGATGAGCCTTCTAGTGAGCGCTTTGCTGACGTAGGATGACGGTCCAAGCGTGCTTTACCCACACAGAAAAGGATCATTTTTCATGGCTCAAGTAACCCTGCGCGGTAACCCGGTTCAGGTCGACGGCCAACTGCCGCAAGTTGGTCAGCAGGCACCCGCGTTCAACCTGGTCGGTGCCGGCCTGGCAGACGTCAGCCTGAGCAGCCTGGCGGGCAAGCGCAAAGTGCTGAACATCTTCCCAAGCGTCGATACGCCGACCTGTGCCACGTCGGTACGTAAATTCAATACCGAAGCCAGCAAGCTGGATAACACCGCGGTGCTTTGCGTTTCCGCTGACCTGCCATTCGCCCAGGCGCGTTTCTGTGGTGCCGAAGGCCTGGAAAACGTCATCAACCTGTCGACCATGCGCGGCGCAGAGTTTCTCAAGGACTACGGCGTAGCCCTGAGCTCCGGCCCGCTGGCTGGCGTTGCTGCCCGCGCCGTGGTGGTGCTGGATGAACATGACAAGGTGCTGCACAGCGAGCTGGTTGCCGAGATCGGCAGCGAGCCTGACTACGAGGCTGCGCTGGCCGTTCTCAAGTAACGCACGTCGCTCCTGATAACGGCCTGCTCTGCAGGCCGTTTTCGTTTGTGCGGTTCACTGCTTGTTCAAACCCGCGGCCACAAGCCGGCGCAGCCGGTTGGCCACTGGCGACAACTGCCGGCCCTTGACCAGCAGCAGGTAGTAGGGCGACATCTCGATACTCACATTGAGCGGCAGCACCTTGAGTCGGGCGCCCACCTGGTCGCCGAGTAGCAGGTCCGGCACTTCGCTGGCCAGCGGGGCGATCGCCGACGACGACACCAGAATGGCGATCATCGCCAGCAACGAGGTGGTGTTGGTGATGTTGGTCGGCAATGGCGCGCCCGCGCTGAGAAAGGCAGTTTCCATGGCCTCGCGGATCGGCGCCCGGTGGCTTTGCATCACCCATTCGTAGGGCGACAGGTCGTGCAGCGTGACCTTGTCGACGTTGGCCAGCGGGTGATCCTGGCGAACCATCAGCTTCAAGGTCTCGGTGCGGGCGGGGAAAATCTCGAAATCCGCCGGGTTCACGCCGCGCGGTAGGCGCGCCAGCACGAAGTCGTTCTTGCCGGCCGCCAGGTCATGCACCAGCACGTCGCTGGCGGCGACGTTGACGTGCACTTCCGCACGCGGCGAGATGGCTTTGAGCTGGCGGATTGCCGGAATCACGAAGCCCACGGCAGCGCCGGTCACTGCACCCACGGTGGTAATGCCGCCTTCACCGCGCTTGAGCTCTTCGACGTCCTGCGCCAGGTCGCGCAGCTCCACCAGCATGTTGTGCGAGCGCTGCGCCAGGGCGCGGCCGATCAGGGTCGGCACCATGCCTTTGGCGTGGCGCTCGAACAGCCGTGCGCCCAGCGTGTGCTCGATGTCCGCGAGCATGCGCGAGGCGGCCGGCTGAGTAACGGTCAGTTCATCCGCGGCGAGGCCGAGCTGGCCATGTTCGGCGATGGCGGCAATCAGGCGCAGCTGGGCAATCTTCAGGTGTCGGGCAATGCCGATGTCCATGGCAGCTCTCATTCTTGTCGTTGTCGAGGCGCAGCAAAGGATTCTGCGCTGCGGGCGCATGCTTGTCGATTGTGTTCATATCAATATTGGTATGACGTTGTGCGGAATATGAATTTGATTGATATGCGGGTGGGTTCTATCTTCAGCTCTGCTTTGAAAGCTCTTCGCTGAACGAACAACAATAACTGCGATGTCGCGTGTGCCCTTGGTGCGCAGCAGGCGTCGCCCAGGAGAAGCTGATGAACACTGTCCGTAAACTCGTGGCCGCCGTGGCCATGGGCGCCACCCTGTTGAGTGCCGCTTCCGCTGGAGCCGCCGACAAGGGCTACGTGGGTATCGCAATGCCGACCAAGTCCTCCGCGCGCTGGATCGACGACGGCAACAACATGGTCAAGCAACTGGAGAAAGCCGGCTACAAGGCCGACCTGCAGTACGCCGAAGACGACATTCCCACCCAGGTTTCGCAGATCGAAAACATGATGGTCAAGGGCGTCAACGTCCTGGTCATTGCGGCGATCGACGGCACCACGCTGACCAACGCACTGGAAAACGCCAACGCCGCTGACATCAAGGTGATCGCCTACGACCGCCTGATCCGCGACAGCGAATACGTGGATTACTACGCCACTTTCGACAACACCAAAGTCGGCGTGCTGCAGGCCGAGTCGCTCGTCAAGGGCATGCAGGCTCGCGGCCCAGGCCCGTACAACGTCGAGCTGTTCGGCGGCTCGCCGGATGACAACAACGCCTATTTCTTCTACGACGGGGCTATGTCGGTGCTGCAGCCGCTGATCGACAAAGGCGAGATCAAGATCCTGTCCGGGCAGACCGGCATGGGCAAGGTCGGTACCCTGCGCTGGGACGGCGCTACCGCCCAGTCGCGCATGGACAACCTGCTGTCGGCCAACTACACCAAGGAGCGCCTCGATGGCGTGCTGTCGCCCTATGACGGCATCTCCATCGGCGTTCTTTCGTCGCTGAAAGGCGTCGGCTATGGCTCCGGCGACATGCCGATGCCGGTGGTCACGGGCCAGGATTCGGAAGTGCCGTCGGTGAAGTCGATCCTTGCCGACGAGCAGTATTCGTCGATCTTCAAGGACACCCGCCAGCTCGCCGAAGTGACCGTCGGTATGGTCAAGGCATTGCTAGAAGGCAGCGAGCCGCAGATCAACGACACCAAGACCTACAACAACGGCAAGAAAGTGGTGCCGTCCTACCTGTTGCAACCTGTCACCGTCGACAAGAGCAACTGGGAAAAGGTGCTGATCGACAGCGGTTACTACACCAAGAACCAGGTCCAGTAATCGCGACTTTGCTGGCAGCGTGACGCGCTGCCAGCCATCCACCCCTTTTGTTTACCTGAGCATGGCGCGCCCGCTGCGGTTGGCGCGTGCCTTGCGGACGGATAAAGCCATGCAGCAAGACATCATTCTGGAAATGCGCGGCATCACCAAAACGTTTCCAGGCGTTAAGGCCTTGAACAACGTCAATCTCAAGGTGCGTCGCGGCGAGATCCATGCCCTATGCGGCGAGAACGGCGCTGGCAAATCGACCCTGATGAAAGTGCTCAGCGGCGTGTACCCCCACGGCAGCTACGAGGGTGAAATCGTCTACGAAGGCAAACCGCTGTCTTTCGGTGGTATTCGCGACAGCGAGCGCGAGGGCATCATCATCATCCACCAGGAGCTTGCGCTGGTGCCGCTGCTGTCCATCGCCGAGAACCTGTTTCTCGGCAACGAGATCGCCAGCAACGGCGTGATTGACTGGCCGGAGGTCTACCAGCGCACCGAGGTGCTACTAAAGAAGGTCGGCCTCGACGAAATCGCCACTACGCCGGTGGAAAAGCTCGGCGTCGGCAAGCAGCAGCTGGTGGAAATCGCCAAGGCGCTGGCCAAGGACGTCAAGCTGCTGATCCTCGACGAACCGACCGCGGCGCTGCAGGAAAACGACAGCCAGAAGCTGCTCGACCTGTTGCTGGAATTCCGCGCCCAGGGCATTTCCTCGATCCTGATTTCCCACAAACTCAACGAGGTCAGCCGTGTTGCCGACAGCATCACGGTGCTGCGCGATGGCGCCTCGGTGAGCAGCATGGACTGCCACAGCGAAGTGGTCAGCGAAGAAACCATCATCCGCGGCATGGTCGGCCGCGACATGCAGAACCGCTACCCGGAGCGCACGCCGCAGATCGGCGATACCCTGCTGGAGATCCGTGACTGGAACGTCTGGCACCCGGAATCGGCGTCCCGGCAGATGATTCGCAACGTCAACCTGAGCGTGGCGGCCGGTGAAGTGGTCGGCATTGCCGGGCTGATGGGGGCAGGGCGCACCGAGCTGGCGATGAGCGTGTTCGGCAGGAGCTACGGGCGCAATATTTCCGGCTCGGTACACCTGCGCGGCCAGGAAATCGATGTGTCCACGGTGCGCCGCGCGGTGGACAACGGCATTGCCTACGTCACCGAAGACCGCAAGTCGCTGGGCCTGGTGCTCGACGAAAGCATTCTGTGCAACACCACCCTGGCCAACCTGCCCGGTGTGTCCAGCCATGGGGTGATCGACGAACACGAAGAGCGGCGTATCGCCGAGGAGTACCGCGAGGCGTTGCACATCCGCACGCCAGGGGTGTTCCAGAAGGTGCTCAACCTGTCCGGCGGCAATCAGCAGAAGGTGGTGCTCAGCAAATGGCTGTTCGCCAAACCCGAAGTGCTGATCCTCGATGAGCCGACCCGGGGTATCGATGTCGGCGCCAAGTTCGAGATCTACAGCCTGATCAACCAGCTCGCTGCCGACGGCAAGGGCGTGATCATCATTTCTTCGGAAATGCCCGAGCTGCTGGGCATGTGCGACCGCATCTACGTAATGAATGAAGGCGCCTTTCTGGGCGAACTGGCACGCGACGAAGCGAACCAGGAAAAGATCATGTCGATGATCGTCAAGGCGTGAGCGAGGTGAACACAATGGATCAAACAAAAAACCAGGCCGCCCCAGCAGGCGAAACCCCTCAGGCGGCTCGGCCCTCATTGCTGGGGCACCTGAAGAGCCATGTGCGCGACTACGGCATGCTGATGACCCTGGTGGTCATCATGGCGCTGTTCGAAGTGCTGACCGATGGCACCCTGATGCGCCCGGTCAACCTGACCAACCTGTTTCTGCAGAACAGCTACATCATCATCATGGCGCTGGGCATGCTGCTGGTGATCGTCTCCGGGCACATCGACCTGTCGGTGGGCTCGGTGGTCGGTTTCGTCGGCGCCGCGGCGGCGGTGATGATGGTGCAGTGGGGCTGGTCGACCTCGGTGGTGGTGCCGGTGTGCCTGCTCATGGGGTGCCTGATCGGCGCGGCGCAGGGCTACTGGATCGCCTACTGGCAGATACCTTCGTTCATCGTCACCCTGGCTGGCATGCTGGTGTTCCGCGGCCTGACCTTGGCGGTACTCGATGGCCAGTCGGTTGGGCCGTTCTCCAGCAGCTTCCAGCTGATGAGCAACGGCTTTATCCCGGACATCTTTGGCGTCAAGCGGCCGAACATCACCGCTATTGCGCTTGGCGTGCTGGCAGCCGGAGCGATCCTTTACCTGGCGATCCGAGCGCGCCGTCGTGCCAAGCGCTACGGCATCGTCGACGAGCCCTCGCTGTTCTTCGTCATCAAGAACGGCCTGATCGCCTGCGCCATCGTCTACATCGCCTACCTGCTGGCCACCTACCGCGGCCTGCCGAACGTGCTGATCATCATGGCGTTGCTGATCAGCGCCTACACCTTCCTGACCAACCGCACCACGCTGGGCCGGCGCATCTACGCCATCGGCGGCAACGTCAAGGCGGCCAAGCTGTCAGGCATCAACACCGAGCGGCTGACCTTCTTCGCCTTCGTCAACATGGGCATGCTCGCCGCCCTGGCGGGGCTGATCTTCGCTGCGCGACTGAATACCGCTACACCCAAGGCCGGGGTGTCCTTCGAGCTGGATGTGATCGCCGCGGTGTTCATCGGCGGTGCATCGATGTCTGGCGGGGTCGGCAAGATCATCGGCGCAGTGATCGGCGCGCTGATCATGGGCGTGATGAACAACGGCATGTCGATCCTGGGCATCGGCATCGAATGGCAGCAGGTGATCAAGGGCCTGGTGCTATTGGCGGCAGTGATTTTCGACGTGGTCAACAAGAGCAAGTCCCGCTGAGGCGGCCCCTTTCCGCAGTAACCGGTCGGTCAGACAATGCACTGCACCGGCGGATGAGAAAACGAGGTAACAGGCCATGAATAGCCAGAATCCAACCCCAGGCAAGGCCGTTTACGCCGACCTGGCCCAGCGCACCGTGCTGGTATCCGGTGGCGCCACCGGGATCGGCAAAGCGCTGGTGCAGGCCTTCGCCCGCCAAGGCGCACGCACCGCCTTTGTCGATATTGACGACAAGCACGGCCAGGCGCTGGCCAGCCAACTGAGCGAGGAGGGCCATCAGGTGCGCTTCCTGCGCTGCGACATCACCGACGTCAAGGCTTACCAGGCCGCGATTCACAAGGTCGCTGAGCAGTTCGGGCCGATCACTGCCTTGCTCAACAATGCCGCCAACGATGTCCGTCACGCGCTGGACTCGATCAGCGTGGAGCGCTTCGACGACCTGATCGCCGTCAACCTGCGTCACGCCACCTTCGCCACCCAGGCGGTGGTGCCGATGATGCGCCAGGCCGGTGGCGGCTCGATCATCAACTTCGGCTCGGTGGGCTGGATGATGGCCTCGGCCGGCTACCCAGTGTATGCGGCCAGCAAGGCCGCCACCCACGGCCTGACCCGTGGCCTGGCGCGTGACCTCGGCAAGGACCGGATCCGCGTCAACACCCTGGTGCCGGGCTGGGTGATGACCGAGAAGCAGTTGGCCATGTGGGTCGATGAATCGGCCAAAGAACAGATTCGCCAGAATCAATGCATGCCCGGTCAATTGCTGCCTGAACACATCGCTGACATGGCGCTATTCCTGGCATCCGACGCGGCGGCGATGTGCACGGCGCAGAATTTCATTGTCGACGGAGGCTGGGTATGAGCACCTTCAAACCGGCGGTATGGCCACGCAAGCTGCGCTCCACCGAGTGGTTCGGCGGCAATTCGCGGGACCACATCTACCACCGCAGCTGGATGAAGAATCAGGGGCTGCCGGCTGATCTGTTCGATGGTCGACCGGTGATCGGCATCTGCAACACCTGGTCGCAACTGACACCCTGCAACGCGCACCTGCGTGACCTTGCCGAGCGCGTCAAGCACGGTATCTACGAGGCCGGCGGCCTACCGCTGGAGTTTCCGGTGTTCTCGGCCGGGGAAAGCTCGCTGCGCCCGACCGCGATGATGTACCGCAATATGGCGGCCATGGATGTGGAAGAAGCGCTGCGCGCCAACCCGCTGGACGGCGTGGTGCTGCTGGCCGGCTGCGACAAGACCACCCCGGCGCTGTTGATGGGCGCGGCGAGCGTCGACATTCCCGCCATCGTGGTGTCCGGCGGGCCGATGCTCAACGGCTGGTTTCGTGGCGAGCGGGTCGGCTCGGGCACCGCGCTGTGGCAGATGTCGGAAGACATCAAGGCCGGCAAGATGAGCCGCGAGGACTTCCTTGAGGCAGAGCAGTCGATGTCCCGCTCGCCGGGCTCGTGCAACACCATGGGCACCGCCAGCACCATGGCCAGCATGGCCGAAGCGCTGGGCATGGCGTTGTCCGGCAACGCGGCGATCCCGGCAGTCGACAGCCGTCGCCGGGTGGTCGCGCACCTGACCGGGCGGCGCATCGTGCAGATGGTCAAGGACGACCTGAAACCGTCCGACATCATGACCCGCCACGCCTTCGAGAATGCCATCCGCGTTAACGGCAGCATCGGCGGCTCGACCAACGCGGTGATTCACCTGCTGGCGATCGCCGGCCGTGTCGGCGTCGATCTGACCCTGGATGACTGGGACCGCCTCGGCCAGGACATCCCGACCATCGTCAACCTGATGCCGTCAGGCAAGTACCTGATGGAGGAGTTCTTCTACGCCGGTGGCCTGCCGGTGGTGATCCGCATGCTCGGCGAGGGCGGCAAGCTGCACAAGGGCGCGCTGACCGTCTCTGGTGAGACCATCTGGGAAGAGGTCAAAGGCGTACGCAACTGGAACGAGGACGTCATTCGCCCCGTGGACAACGCGCTGACCGCCAAGGGCGGGATCGCCGTGCTGCGCGGCAACCTCGCGCCGCGCGGTGCGGTGCTCAAGCCGTCCGCCGCCTCGCCGCACCTGATGCAGCACCGTGGCCGCGCCGTGGTGTTCGAGGACATCGACGACTACAAAGCGAAGATTAACGACGAGAGCCTGGATATCGACGAAAACTGCGTGATGGTGCTGAAAAACTGCGGCCCGCGCGGTTATCCGGGCATGGCCGAGGTCGGCAACATGGGCTTGCCGCCCAAGGTGTTGCGCAAGGGCATTACCGACATGGTGCGTATCTCCGATGCGCGGATGTCCGGCACCGCCTACGGCACCGTCGTGCTGCACACCACCCCGGAAGCCGCGGCTGGTGGCCCGCTGGCGGTGGTGCGTAACGGTGACATGATCGAACTAGACGTCGAGGCCCGGCGCATCCACCTGGACATCCCCGAGGCAGAATTGCGTCAGCGTCTGGCTGAATGGCAGCCCACCGTCGAGCCGCCCACCAGTGGCTACATCAAGCTGTTCCATGATCATGTCGAGGGTGCTGACAGCGGTGCGGATTTCGACTTCCTCAAGGGTTGCCGCGGTGCCGGCATTCCCAAGGACAGCCACTGACACCTGGGCGAGGGCATTACCATGACAGACATCAGCGCGACCGCAGTCAGCTGGATCGCGGTCGACTGGGGCACCTCGCAGCTTCGTGCGTGGGCGCTGTCGGCGCGCGGCGAGATCATCCAGCGCGCCTCGTCGGCGCGCGGCATGAGCACGTTGGTGCCGGATCAGTTCGAGGGCGCCTTGCTCGAGCTGGTCGGTGGCTGGCTAGCCGAGGACCGTGTGACCGAGGTGGTTGCCTGCGGCATGGTCGGCGCGCGGCAGGGCTGGCGTGAAGCGCCCTATGCGCAGGTCCCGTGCATGCCGCTGGCGGCAGAACGCATGGTCAGCCCGGCGCTGGCCGATCCGCGGCTGCGTGTGTCGATCATCCCAGGGCTGTGTCAGCGCGCGCCTGCCGACGTGATCCGCGGCGAGGAAACCCAGATTGCCGGCCTGCTCGCCGAACAGCCCGATTACCGTGGCGTGGTCTGCCTGCCGGGCACCCACAGCAAATGGGCCGAGGTGCGTGACGGGCAGGTGGTCGCGTTCCAGACCTTCATGACCGGTGAACTGTTCGCCTTGTTGAGCCAGCAATCGGTACTGCGTCATGGCATGCAGGGCGATGCTGATCAGCCGATTGACGAGGTCGCCTTCGCCGCGGGCCTGCACGCTGGCGCGCAAGGCAGCCAGCGGCTGATCGGTGCGCTGTTCGGCTTGCGTGCCGAAGGTTTGCTCGAAGGCCTGACCCCTCCAGCGGCACGGGCGCGCTTGTCCGGCCTGCTGATCGGCCAGGAGCTGGGCGCACTGGATGAACGCTGGCGGGGCCAGCAGGTCTGTGTCATCGGAGGCGGCGAATTGGCCGAACGCTATCGGTGTGCCCTCGATACCCTGGGCATTACGGCGCTGACCGTCGATGCCGAGCGAGTCACCCTGGCCGGCCTGGCCGTTGCCCACGCTAATCTTCAACGAGGAGCCTGACCATGGCGGCAAACCCGAACGGCACCACTGCGGCACGGATCGCCGATGCCCGCGCCTGTACCTTGGGTGAAGGGGTGTTCTGGCACCCGCGGCGTGAGCAGCTGTTCTGGTTCGACATTCTTGGCCGTCGCTTGCTCAGCCGGCAGGATGATCAAGCGCTGGAGTGGACGTTCGACGAGCGCGTCTCTGCGGCTGGCTGGGTCGATGAGCAGGTGCTGCTGATTGCCAGCGAGACGGCGCTGCTGACCTTCGACCTGGCCACCGGGGCGCGCGAAACGCTCTGCGCGCTGGAGGCGGGCAATCCGCTGAACCGTTCCAATGACGGCCGTGCCGATCCCTGGGGCGGCTTCTGGATCGGCACCATGGGTCTGAACGCCGAGCCGCAGGCCGGCGCTATCTATCGCTACTACCGTGGCGAGCTGCGTCGTCTGTTTGCGGATATCAGTATTACCAACGCCATCTGTTTTTCACCTGACCGGCGTTACGCCTATTTCGCCGACACCGCGCGCCAGCAGATCTGGCGCCAGCCGCTGGATGAGCCGCATGGCTGGCCGCGGGGCGAGGCGCAGCCGTTCATCGATGGTCGTGTAGCTGGCGTCAATCCCGATGGTGCGGTGGTCGATACTCAGGGGCGCCTGTGGAGCGCGCAGTGGGGCGCCTCGCGGGTCGCTTGCTATAACACGGACGGTCAGTTTCAGCAGGCGGTCGCGTTTCCGGCTTCGCAGATTTCCTGTCCGGCCTTTGGCGGGCCTGGCCTGTCGACGCTGTTCGCGACTTCGGCTCGTGAGGGCCTGCAAGGCGACCAGCTGATGGCCGAGCCTGACGCCGGCAAGCTGTTCGCAGCGGAAATTTCCGCACAGGGGCAAGCAGAGCATCGAGTGATTCTCTAGATCAAAGTTGCCCTGGTCGGCAATACCAGGCAATACATCAAAAATGCGCGCCACCCCCGTATCAAAGCCTTCGGGTGCAGTTTTATGCGCTTTTCGCCGCTTGGAAACGTCCGTGGAGGTAAATTGCCCGTAAAGAGGCTTTGCTTCGGGCCAGACAGTGCTTATCGTTCACGCTCCTCCAGGAAGCGATTGGCCCATGTCCGAAGTAAACACAACGCGCAGCAACCCATCCTCTAAACGTCAGTGGTTCATCGGTGTGCTTCTGCTGGCAGTCGTCATTGTGCTGATCTGGTGGTTCTGGCCGGCCAAGCCTGAGCCTCAGGGTGACATGGGCTGGGGGTTCAATAACGTGCCGGTGCGCATCGCTCACGTGGAGTCGCGTGATTTTCCTATCGTCCTAAAAGCCCTGGGTACAGTGACTGCCTACAACACGGCCAACGTGCGCCCGCGTGTGGATGGTCAGCTGGTGAAGATCCTCTTCAAGGACGGGCAACCAGTAAAGGCTGGCGACGTATTGGCGCAGATCGACCCACGACCGTACGAGATCGCCCTGCAGCAGGCACAGGGCACGCTGCAGCAAAATCAGTCACAGTTGCGCGCCGCTGAAAAAGACCTCGCTTTGTATCGCGGGCTGTTCGCCGAGGATTCCATTGCCCGGCAGACCCTGGATACCCAGGAAGCGCTGGTCAACCAATACCGCGGCACGCTGCAGAGCGACCAGGGCGCGGTGGCCGAGGCCAAGCTCAACCTGGACTTCACCAAGGTGCGCGCGCCGATCGACGGCCGCCTGGGCATCCGTCAGGTCGACCAGGGCAACCTGGTCAGTTCCGGCGACACCGATCCCATCGTGGTGATCACTCAGACACTGCCGATTGCCGTCACCTTCACGTTGCCCGAAGCCGAGCTGCCCGCCGTGCTGGCGCAGGTGCGCAATGATCGAGAACTGGTGGTACAGGCCTGGGATCGCGGCGAGACCAACAAGCTGGCGGACGGCGTGCTGGAGAGCCTCGACAACCAGATCGACACGACGACCGGCACCGTCAAGCTCAAGGCGCGCTTCGAAAACGCCGAGGAAATGCTTTTCCCCAACCAGTTCGTCAATACCCGCCTGCAGGTGTCGGTTCGCGAGAGCGCCTTGCTCGTGCCGGTCGCGGCGCTGCAGTTCGGCGCGAAGGGCACGTTCGTGTATGCCATCGATGCAGAAGACAAGGTTCAGGTTCGTGCGGTCAAGGTCGGCCCCAGTGACGGCGAGTTCACGGTGATCGAAGAGGGCGTTGCTGCCAACGAACGGGTTGTGGTCGAAGGCACCGATCGTTTGCGTGACGGCAACAAGGTCGAGGTGATCGGCGAGGGCGTGCTTGAACCGTCTCCCACCGAGGAAGCAGCACCGCGGGTGCGTAGCGCTTCATGAACGTCTCCCGCCTGTTCATTCTGCGCCCGGTCGCCACCACGCTGATCATGCTGGCGATCTTCCTGAGCGGTGTGATCGCCTATCGGTTGCTGCCGGTCTCGGCATTGCCTGAAGTCGATTACCCGACCATTCGGGTGATGACCCTGTATCCCGGCGCCAGTCCCGATGTGATGACCAGCGCAGTGACCGCGCCGTTGGAGCGCCAGTTCGGGCAGATGGCCGGGCTGCAGCAGATGTCCTCGACCAGCTCTGGCGGTGCGTCGGTGATCACCCTGCGCTTCAACCTCGAGGTTGAGCTGGATGTGGCCGAGCAGGAAGTACAGGCGGCGATCAATGGTGCCACCAACCTGTTGCCCAACGATTTGCCGGCACCGCCGGTGTACAACAAGGTCAACCCGGCCGATACGCCGGTGCTGACCCTGGCCATCACCTCCACGGAACTGCCGTTACCCGAGGTCAATGACCTGGTCGATACGCGCCTGGCGCAAAAGTTGGCGCAAACTACCGGTGTGGGCCTGGTGTCGCTGGCTGGCGGCCAACGTCCCGCAGTACGTATCCGCGTCAATCCTGAAGCCCTGGCAGCGTATGGCCTGAACCTCTCGGACGTGCGCACGCTGATCACCGCCAGCAACGTCAATCAGCCCAAGGGCAACTTTGACGGCCCGACCCGCGTCAGCCAGCTCGACGCCAATGACCAGCTGCGCTCTGCCGACGAATACCGCAACCTGATCCTCACCTACGCCAACGGCGGTGCGTTGCGCCTGCGTGATGTCGCTTCCATTGTCGATGGCGCGGAGAACCAGCGGCTCGCCGCCTGGGCCAATCGCAATGCGGCGGTGCTGGTCAACGTGCAGCGTCAGCCTGGCGCGAACGTCATTGACGTGGTGGACCGCATCCAGACGCTGCTGCCAAACCTCACCCAGGGCCTGCCGGCCAGCGTCGAGGTTACGGTGCTTACCGACCGCACCCAGACCATTCGCGCCGCCGTGCGCGACGTGCAGCATGAGCTGATGCTGGCCATCGCCCTGGTGGTGTTGGTGACCTTCCTGTTTCTGCGCAAGGTCTCGGCAACGCTGATTCCTTCGGTGGTGGTGCCGTTGTCGCTGATCGGCACCTTCGGCGTGATGTACCTGGCCGGCTTCACGGTCAACAACCTGACGCTGATGGCGCTGACCATCGCCACCGGTTTCGTGGTGGACGATGCCATCGTCATGCTGGAGAACATCGCCCGCCACCTCGAAGAGGGCGAAACGCCGCTCAATGCTGCGCTCAAGGGCGCCAGGCAGATCGGCTTCACGCTGGTGTCGCTGACCCTGTCGCTGATCGCCGTGCTGATTCCGCTGCTGTTCATGGCTGACGTGGTGGGGCGGCTGTTCCGCGAATTCGCCATCACCCTTGCTGTGGCGATCCTCATCTCCCTGGTGATTTCCCTGACGCTGACGCCGATGATGTGCGCGCGCCTGCTCAGGCACGAGCCGGAAGCCGAGCAGGGGCGTTTCTACAAGGCCAGTGGCGCAGTGATCGACCGCGTGATCGAGCGCTATTCGGTCGGCTTGCGCTGGGTGTTGCGCCATCAACCGCTGACCCTGCTGGTGGCTATCGGCACCATGGCGTTGACCGTGGTGCTCTACCTGGCGGTGCCCAAGGGCTTCTTTCCGGTGCAGGACACCGGGGTGATCCAGGGCATTTCCGAGGCGCCGCAGTCGATCTCCTTCTCGGCGATGAGCGAGCGCCAGCAGCGCCTGGCCGACGTGATTCTCAAGGATCCGGCGGTGGTCAGTCTGTCCTCCTACATCGGCGTGGACGGCGACAACCCGACGCTCAACAGCGGGCGCATGCTGATCAACCTCAAGCCGCATGCCGAGCGCGACCTCAGCGCCGCCGAGGTTATCGACCGGCTGCGTCCGGAGCTGGCCAAGCTCAGTGGCATCGAGCTGTTCCTGCAGCCGGTGCAGGATTTGAGCATCGAGGATCGGGTCAGCCGCACCCAGTTCCAGTTCAGCGTCGAGTCGCCCGACCCCGAGATGCTGGAAACCTGGTCCGCCAAGCTGGTCGAGGCGCTGCGCCAGCAGCCTGAGCTCACTGACGTGACCAGCGATCTGCAGAGCCGCGGGCTGCAGGCGTACCTGAAGATTGATCGCGACATGGCCGGGCGCCTTGGCGTCAGCGTATCGGCCATCGACGATGCGCTGTATGACGCCTTCGGCCAGCGGCAGATTTCCACCATTTACACCCAGGCGAGCCAATACCGGGTGGTGCTGGAAAGTGCCAATGGCGGCAGTATCGGCCCGGCAGCGTTGCGGCAGATCCATGTTGCCACCGCCGAGGGTGGGCAGGTGCCGCTGTCGTCCCTGGCCCAGGTCGAGGAACGGGCGGCGAGCCTGTTGATCAACCATATCGGTCAATTCCCGGCGGCCACGCTGTCGTTCAACCTCAGCCCTGGCGTTGCCCTCGGCGATGCGGTGGCAACGATCGAGCGCGTGCAACAGGAAATCGAGATGCCGGTCAGCGTGCAGGTGAACTTCCAGGGCGCCGCCGAGGCGTTCCGCGCCTCGCTGTCGTCCACGCTGCTGCTGATCCTGGCGGCCATCGTCACCATGTACATCGTGCTCGGCGTGCTTTACGAGAGCTACATCCACCCGATCACCATCCTCTCCACGCTGCCGTCGGCCGGGGTCGGCGCGTTGCTGGCGCTGCTGCTGACCGGCAACGACCTGGGATTGATCGCGATCATCGGTATCATTCTGCTGATTGGCATCGTCAAGAAGAACGCGATCATGATGATCGACTTCGCCCTGGAGGCTGAGCGGCACCAAGGTATGACACCCCACGACGCGATCTACCAGGCGGCGCTGTTGCGCTTCCGCCCGATCCTGATGACCACCCTGGCTGCGCTGTTCGGCGCCATACCGTTGATGCTCGCTTCCGGCTCCGGTGCCGAGCTGCGCCAGCCGCTGGGTATCGTGATGGTCGGCGGGCTGCTGCTCAGCCAGGTGCTCACGCTGTTTACCACGCCGGTGATCTACCTGTATTTCGACCGCCTGGCGCGCCGCGTCAGTGGCCGCAGCGCTGCTGGCGTACCAGCATGAGGGTGCTTTGCATGGCGGCCATCGTGCGGGGCCCGGGCGCATGAACCTGTCGGCACCCTTTATTCGCCGTCCGGTGGCGACGCTGCTGCTCAGTCTGGCGATCATGCTCCTCGGCGGCGTCAGCTTTGGCCTGTTGCCGGTAGCACCGCTGCCGAACATGGATTTCCCGGTGATCACCGTGCAAGCCAGCCTGCCCGGTGCCAGCCCGCAGGTGATGGCGGCCACGGTGGCCACGCCGCTGGAGCGTTCGCTGGGCGCCATCGCTGGCGTCAGCCAGATGAACAGCAACAGCAGCCAGGGCAGCACGCGGATCATGATCGAGTTCGATCTGGACCGCGACATCAATGCCGCCGCCCGCGAGGTGCAGGCGGCGATCAATGCCTCCCGCGAGCTGCTGCCCAGCGGCATGCGCAGCATGCCCACCTACCGCAAGATCAACCCCTCCCAAGCGCCGATCATGGTGCTCTCGCTGACTTCGACGGTGCTCGACAAGGGCCAGCTGTACGACGTGGCCTCGACCATCGTCGGCCAGAAGCTGTCCCAGGTGACCGGTGTCGGTGAAGTACAGATTGGCGGCAGCTCGCTGCCCGCCGTGCGCGTGGCACTGGAGCCGCGTCTGCTTGATCAGTACGGTGTGGCGCTCGATGACGTACGCGCGACCA
This sequence comes from Phytopseudomonas seleniipraecipitans, assembly GCF_900102335.1. GTDB lineage: Bacteria > Pseudomonadota > Gammaproteobacteria > Pseudomonadales > Pseudomonadaceae > Aquipseudomonas > Aquipseudomonas seleniipraecipitans. The sequence goes on along the minus strand of NZ_FNBM01000007.1, from coordinate 71,415 downwards.
TCGCCGCGGCCAACGCCAAGCGGCCCAAGGGCGCCGTCGAGGACGAGCATCGTCACTGGCAGGTGCAGGCCAACGACCAGCTGGAGCGCGCCGCCGACTACGTGCCGATGATCATCCGTTATCAGGACGGCGCGGCAATACGCCTTGGTGATGTCGCGCAGGTTACCGATGGCGTGCAGGACCGCTACAACAGTGGTTTCTACAACGACAAGCAGGCCGTGCTGGTGGTGGTGAACCGGCAGAGCGGGGCGAACATCATCGAAACCGTGGCCGGTATCCGCGCGCTGCTGCCTGAGCTGCGCGGGGTAATTCCGGCCAGCGCTAATCTCGAAGTGGCGATGGACCGCTCCCCGGTGATCCGCGCCACCCTCAAGGAAGCCGAGCACACCCTGCTGATCGCCGTCGCCCTGGTGATCCTCGTGGTGTTCGCTTTCCTCGGTCGCTGGCGCGCGGCGCTGATTCCCGCGCTGGCCGTGCCGGTGTCGTTGGTCGGCTCGTTCGCGGCGATGTACCTGCTGGGTTTCTCGCTGAACAACTTGTCGCTGATGGCGCTGATCATCGCCACCGGCCTGGTGGTGGACGATGCCATCGTCGTGCTGGAGAACATTTCCCGACACATCGAAGCAGGCGAAACGCCGATGGCCGCAGCCTTCAAGGGCTCGCGCGAGGTCGGCTTCACGCTGCTGTCGATGAACGTGTCGCTGGTCGCGGTATTTCTTTCCATCCTGTTCATGGGTGGCCTGGTGGAGCGCCTGTTTCGCGAGTTCTCCATCACCCTGGCGGTGGCCATCGTCATTTCCCTGCTGGTATCGCTGACGCTCACGCCAATGCTCTGCGCACGCTGGCTGAAGCCCGAACCGGAGCGCGAAGATAAGCAGCCTGGGCGGCTGCAGGCTGCGGGTGCCCGCATCATGCGCGCCTATGCGACCAGCCTGGACTGGGCGCTGCGCCATTCGCTGCTGATGCTGATTAGCCTGTTCGCGACCATCGCCCTGAACGTATTCCTGTTCGTGAGCATTCCCAAAACCTTCATGCCGCAGCAGGACACCGGTCAGCTGATGGGTTTTATCCGGGGCGACAACGGCCTGTCGTTTCAGGTCATGCAGCCGAAGATGGAAGCCTATCGTCGCTCGATCCTGGCCGACCCGGCGGTGGACAGCGTGGCCGGCTTCATTGGTGGCAGTAGCGGGATCAACAACGCGATCATGATCGTGCGCCTGAAACCGCTCAACGAGCGTGATTTGTCGGCGCAGCAGGTGATCGACCGCCTGCGCAAGAACGCACCGAAGATCCCTGGTGGTCGGATGTTCCTGATGCCCGATCAGGACTTGCAGGTTGGCGGGCGCCAGGGGCGCAGTTCGGAAAACGAATACATGCTGCTGTCCGGCGACCTCGACGCATTGCGCGAGTGGCTGCCGAAGGTACGCGAGGCCCTGCGCGCGCTGCCGGAACTGACCGATATCGATGCTACCGAAGACGGCGGTGCGCCGCAGATTCGCCTGGTGGTCGACCGTGACGAAGCCAAGCGCCTTGGCATCGACATGAGCCTGGTCACCGGGGTGCTCAACAATGCCTTCAGCCAGCGGCAGATTTCCACCATCTACGACAGCCTCAACCAGTACAGCGTGGTCATGGAAATCAATCCGCGCTACGCCCAAAGCCCTGAGGCGTTGGCACAGATCCAGCTGATCACCGCCGACGGTGCACGGGTGCCGTTGTCGGCAATCGCGCATTGGGAGCGTAGCCTCGAGGACGACCGCATCAGCCACCAGGGGCAGTTCGCGGTGGAGAACATCGGTTTCTCCCTGGCTGAGGGCGTCAGTCTCGATCAGGCCACCCAGGCCATTGATCGTGCCGTGGCGCGTATCGGCCTGCCCACCGAGGTGCAGGGTACGCTGGGCGGAACCGGCGCAGCGTTTCAAAAGACCCAGCAGAATCAGCCGTGGATGATCCTGATGTCGCTGGTGGTGGTGTACATCGTGCTTGGCATTCTCTACGAGAGCTACGTGCATCCATTGACCATTCTCTCCACGCTGCCTTCGGCTGGCGTCGGCGCCTTGCTTGCGCTGCAGCTGCTCAACACCGAGTTCAGCCTGATCTCGCTGCTCGGTTTGTTCCTGCTCATCGGCGTGGTGAAGAAGAACGCCATCCTGATGATCGACCTGGCGCTGCAGCTTGAGCGCAACGAGCACATGAGCCCAGCGGACTCCATTCGCCGCGCCTGCCTGCTGCGCTTCCGGCCGATTATGATGACCACCCTGGCGGCCCTGCTCGGCGCCTTGCCATTAATGCTCGGCAGCGCCGAAGGCTCGGAAATGCGTCAGCCGCTGGGTATCACCATTGTCGGCGGGCTGATTCTCAGCCAACTGCTCACGCTTTACACCACTCCGGTGGTCTACCTCTATCTCGACCGCCTGCGCCACCGGGTCAACCGCTGGCGTGGCGTGCGCACCGATGCTGCTTTGGAAACGCCTTTATGACTCATGCAACCCGCCGCACCCTCGGCCTGTTGGCGCTCAGCGTCGCATTGGCCGGCTGCGCCCTCGGCCCGGATTACCAACGCCCGGATATCACCACGCCTGCTCAGTTCAAACAGGCCGAGGGCTGGAAGGCCGCGGTGCCTGCCGATGCGCTGGAACGCGGCACTTGGTGGGAGCTGTACGGCGACGGCGAGCTGAACGCGCTGGTCGGTCGGTTGAACGTGTCCAACCAGAACCTGGCCGCCTCCGAGGCCCAGTACCGCCAGGCTCGCGCGTTGTTACGCAGCGGCCGTGCCGCGTTTTTCCCGACGCTGTCGACCAGCGCCGGCATGACTCGCGCCGGGCAGGGCGGCGGCGAGGGCACGCTGCGTACCTCCGATGGCATCGCTATTGGCGGCTCCAACTCGGCGAGCATTTCCAAGAATTACGACTTGAGCCTCAACGCGAGCTGGGAACTGGATGTGTGGGGCAAGCTGCGCCGCGGTCTGGAGTCCAACCGCGCAGCCTTCGAGGCGAGCGCTGCCGACCTTGCCGCGATGCGGCTGAGTCTGCAATCGGAGCTGGTGCAGAGTTATCTGCAGTTGCGCGTGCTGGATGAACAGCAACGATTGCTCGATGCCACGGTGGTGGCCTATCAGCGTGCGCTCAAGCTGACCGAAAACCAGTACCGCGCCGGCATCGTGCCGCGCTCGGATGTCGCCCAGGCACTGACTCAACTGCGCAGTACCGAGGCCCAGGCGATAGATCTGCAGTGGCAGCGCGCGCAGCTCGAGCATGCCATCGCCGTGTTGATCGGCGTGCCGCCCAGCGAAGTCAGCATCGCCCGTCGGGAAAGCTTGCCGACGCTGCCGCAAGTGCCGGCGAATGTGCCGTCGCAGCTGCTGGAGCGTCGCCCGGATGTGGCGGCTGCCGAGCGCCGGGTGATCGCTGCGAATGCCGAGATCGGCGTGGCCAAGGCCGCCTGGTTCCCGGATCTCACGCTCTCTGCGAGCGGTGGTTACCGCGGCAGCAGCTTCGCCGACTGGATCAATCTGCCCAATCGCTTCTGGTCGGTGGGGCCGCAGCTGGCGCTGACGCTGTTCGATGGCGGGCGCCGCAGCGCTGAGAGCGAGCGCGTCGAAGCGGCCTATGATCAGACCGTTGCGCAGTATCGCCAGGCGGTGCTCGACAGCTTCCGCGAGGTTGAGGACTACCTGGTGCAGCAGCGTGTGCTCGGCCGCGAGGCCGAGGTGCAATCGCAGGCATTGGATGCCGCGCGTGAGTCCCTGCGTCTGATCGAGAACCAGTACCGCGCCGGTACGGTGGACTACAACAGCGTGGTCAATGTGCAGGCCACCGCATTGAGCAACGAGCGCAGCGCGCTGACGCTGCTGGGCAGCCGCCTGACGGCCAGCGTACAGTTGATTGCCGCATTGGGTGGCGGTTGGGACGAGCAGCAACTGAACGAGCGCGACGAGGAGCGTCTGCAGTAAACAGATAGCTGCAGCACACCGCGCACATGGCCCCGGGTGTCGCTGCGCTCGACCCGGGCTACCAAATTCGCGTGGGCTGGGCCTGGCAGAGGTTGGCTTACCGTAGCCTGGGTTAGCCGCAGGCGTAACCCGGGACAGTTCCTGGGTGTCGCTATGCTCGATCCAGGCTACGCGGTCTTCGTGTGTCGAGTATCAATACGCTATCCGCGGCGATACACGTCCTGCCCTGGCAGGCGCTCACGATCGTGGGCGCTGTCGAGATCCAGTGCGGGGCCCTTGGGCACGATGCCGGTCGGGTTGATGGTCTGGTGGCTGGCGTAGTAGTGGTGCTGGATGTGCCACATGTCCACGGTCGCGGCGATACCAGGCCATTGGTACAGCTCGCGCAGCCAGTTGCTCAGGTTCGGGTAGTCGGCAATGCGTCGCAGGTTGCATTTGAAGTGGCCGTGATAGACCGCGTCGAAGCGCACCAGCGTGGTGAACAGCCGCCAGTCGGCTTCGGTCAGGTGCTCACCCGTCAGGTAGCGTGATTGACCCAGCCGGGTCTCCAGTACCGACAGTTCGCCAAACAACTCGTCGAAGGCTTCCTCATACGCTGCCTGGGTGGTGGCGAAGCCAGCCCGGTAGACGCCATTGTTGACGGCCGGGTAGATACGCTCGTTGAGCGCATTGATCTCGGCTTGCAGCGCTTCGGGGTAGAAGTCCAGGTGGTTGCCGGTCAGCTCGTCGAACGCCGAGTTGAACATGCGGATGATCTCCGCCGACTCGTTGCTGACGATACGCTGCTGTTTTTTATCCCACAGCAGCGGCACGGTCACTCGGCCGGTGTAGTCGGGGTCGTCCTGGGTGTAGCGTTGGTGCAGGAAGTCGAAGCCATCCAACGCATCGCCAGTGGAGCCGTGCTCGGTATCGAAGGTCCAGCCGTTTTCGCGCATCAGCCAGCTGACCACCGACACGTCGATCAGCTCGTCGAGCCCCTTGAGGGCGCGCAGGATCAGGGTGCGATGAGCCCATGGGCAGGCCAGCGACACATACAGGTGATAGCGGCCTGCTTCTGCAGCGAAACCACCTTCACCTGACGGACCGGGCGACCCGTCGGCGGTGATCCAGTTGCGCCGTTGCGCATTCTCGCGCTTGAAGCGGCCACCGGCGCCGGTGTCATACCATTGGTCGTGCCACTGGCCTTCGATCAGCAAGCCCATGTTTTTACTCCCTATGTCGTGTCGGGATGGAAGCCCCGGATGGCTGGAGTGTAACCAGCCCGTTCTGAACGCAGGATATAAAAACCGGGCGCCAAGGATCGGCTAGCTCGATAGGTGGCGGGCCTGCCAGCGTCTGTGCGCGTCGTCGAACGCCGCTTCACGGGGCATACCGAGGCCACGCAGTGCCAGGGCCATGGTGGCGATGATTGCCAGCTGCCCGTAGGCATCCTCGGCCTCTCCCCGCCATACGGCGCCCAGGTGCGCGGTGTCGAGGCGTTCCGGTTTGACGTGACGCCGCTCGGATAGCATCGGCCAATCCTCGTCCCAGTTTTCGCCATGCTGCGTGCCATACAAATGGCAGACGGCGTCCGGATTGAGTTCGATCTCGCCACCGTCGCCCTTGACCACGATGGCGTGATCGCCAAGCAGCTGGCTGGCCTCGCGATGAACCGCCTGATAGCCGGGATGGAAGATACTCTGCAGGCCGCAGCGCGCCGCCAGCGGGTTAAGGATGCGCGCCAGAGAATGGATCGGCGAACGCAGGCCCAGCACGTTGCGCAGGTCGATCATGCGCTGCAGCGGCGGCATCCAGTCACCCAGCGGCATAAACGCCAGATTTTGCTGATCGAGGCTGCGTGTGACGTCATCCCAACTGCGGCAGAGGGGAATCTCCAGCTCCTCCAGCAATTGCTCGCTGTACAGGCGTCCGGCGGTGTGAGCGCCGCCGCCATGCATGAAGATACGCAGGCCGCTATTGGCCAGCGCTTTGGCTGCCAGGAGGAACCACGGCAGATGGCGTTTCTTGCCAGCATAGGTGGGCCAATCGAAGTCGACGGCAATGCCCGGCGCAGCCAGGCGTGCGCGAACCGCTTCGGTGAAACCGGCCATTTCCTCGGCGCTTTCTTCCTTGTGCCGCAAGAGCATCAGAAAGGCGCCTAGCTGGGTATCCTCGACCTGGTCGTCGAGGATCATGCCCATCGCCTCGCGGGCCTCCTCACGGGTCAGGTTGCGCGCGCCGCGCTTGCCTTTGCCGAGAATGCGCACGATGGCGGCGAACGGGTGCTCCGCTGGGGTGATCAGGTTCATAGGCAATTCGTCGGTTTGGGCAGACCCGCCAGCTTGGCGGCGAGTTTGGCAGGAGTGCCATTGAACAGGCGGTTGAGATGCAGGCTGTTGCCCTTTTCAGGGCCGAGTTTGAGCGCTGCGTATTTGATCAGCGGGCGGTTGGCTGGCGATAGCTGGAATTCGTCGTGAAAGGCGCGCAGCAGCATGAGGATTTCCCAGTGTTCGTCGCTCAGCAGCAAGCCTTCGTGCTCGGCCAGAGCAGCGGCGACATCTTCGGACCAATCCTGCAGATCGAGCAGGTAGCCATCCTTGTCCAGTTCGATGGCGCGGTCTTGGACGATCAGAGTGCTCATAGCCAGCTGTTGACCTTGTCGAAACGCACGGCGAGGGCTACGAAGCCTGGATAGTCAATCTGCTGCAGCCAATCGGCAGATGGCAAGCCACGGGCCTCGAGGTCTTCGTCGAGGGCGAACAGAGCTATACCTTCACCCAGGGCGCGCAACGCTTCGGCATGCGAGGTGCCGGGCTGGGCCGCATAAGTGCCGTCGCCGCAGAGCAGCAGGCCATCACCGTGGCCCAGCAGACGCAGGCAGCTGCTCAGCCGGTTGTCGCTGAAGGGGGAGCTGGAAATAACGTGCAGGGTTGTCATCAGAAGGTAATCACCTGGTCGTAGCGGCTGATGAGATCACGCAGGCCGGCATCATCGAGGTGCTCGACGGCCAGCGAGGTATCGGTCAAGCCGCGTTGCTGCAGGCTCAGGGAACACGCATATAGCGATTCGACGCCGAACATTGGGAGTGCCTGCAGGTTGGCGGTGAGGTCTTTCTGCTGCACGTTTTGCGGCTTCTGGCCGGGCGCCAGTTGCAGCACGCCGTCGTCGAGAAACAGCATGGCGATGGGTAGATCGAAGGCGCCGCCAGCCAGGGCGATATCCAGCGCTTCGCGGGCGGTGGGGCCGCTCCATGGCGCCTGGCGGCTGATGATCAGCAGCGAACGGCTCATTCAGTCGCCTCCAAAACAAATCACGCGATCAGCCAGTTGCGCCGCCTCGTGCAGTTGTCCGAGCCCAGAAAGCACCCAAGGCGCCGGTAGGTTGGCTGCCTGGCGTTGATAACGCAGCGCCTCTGCCTCGTCGAGCACGCCCCGGCGCAGGGCTGCGGCAATACACACCACGCCATCGAGCTGCCGGGTACTGATCAATTCACGCCACTGGCGGGCGACGTCGGTTTCATCCTGGGGGCTGACGACATTGCCCGAGGCACTGTGCACACCGTCGCCATAGAAGAACAGGCGCACAATGTCGTGGCCCCCGTCCAGCGCCGCTTCGGCGAAGCGCAGGGCGCGGCGGGAGGAGGGCGCGGAGGGCGAAGAAAACAGGGCAATGGCGAATTTCATGAACGGCCCGGCTACATAAACAGGGCGTCATGATAAGGCCTGATCGGTGGGAGTAGAAATGAAAAAGCCCATATCCGTGGATATGGGCTTTCTTGTCACAGCGGATTCAACGCAAGCGAATTACTTGATGTCGCGCTTGGTCGGGCCGGTGTACAGCTGGCGCGGACGGCCAATCTTGTACGGGCTGGAGAGCATTTCCTTCCAGTGCGAGATCCAACCGACGGTGCGCGCCAGGGCAAAGATCACGGTGAACATGCTGGTCGGAATACCAATCGCCTTGAGGATGATCCCCGAGTAGAAGTCGACGTTCGGGTACAGGTTGCGTTCCTTGAAGTAAGGATCGTTACGGGCGATTTCGTCGAGCTTCATCGCCAGTTCCAGCTGCGGGTCATTGATGCCCAGCTCAGCCAGTACTTCGTCGCAGGTCTGCTTCATGACCTGGGCGCGTGGGTCGAAGTTCTTGTAGACGCGATGCCCGAAGCCCATGAGCTTGAACGGGTCGTCTTTGTCTTTGGCCTTGGCGATGAACTTGTCGATGTTCGACACGTCGCCAATCTCATCCAGCATGGCCAGAACGGCTTCGTTGGCGCCGCCGTGGGCCGGGCCCCAGAGCGCAGCGATACCGGCAGCGATACAGGCGAACGGGTTGGCGCCCGAGGAGCCGGCCAGACGCACGGTAGAAGTAGAAGCGTTCTGCTCGTGATCGGCGTGGAGGATGAAGATCCGATCCATCGCCTTGGCCAGCACCGGGCTGATCGGCTTGGTCTCGCACGGCGTGTTGAACATCATGTGCAGGAAGTTTTCCGCGTAGCTCAGGTCGTTACGCGGGTACATCATCGGCTCGCCTTTGGAGTACTTGTACACCATGGCTGCGATGGTCGGCATCTTGGCGACCAGGCGCATCGCGGAAATGTCGCGGTGCTGCGGGTTCTTGATGTCCAGGGAGTCGTGGTAGAAGGCGGAGAGGGCGCCAACCACACCACACATGACGGCCATCGGGTGAGCGTCACGACGGAAGCCGTTGAAGAAAGTCTTCAGTTGTTCGTGAACCATGGTGTGGTTCTTGATGGTGCTGACAAAGGCCGCTTTCTGCTCTTCGTCCGGCAGTTCGCCGTTGAGCAGCAGGTAGCAGGTATCCAGGTAGTCGGCTTTTTCAGCCAACTGTTCGATGGGATAGCCGCGGTGCAGCAGGATGCCTTTGTCACCATCAATGTAGGTGATCTTCGACTCGCACGATGCGGTCGACATGAAACCGGGGTCGAAAGTGAAGTTGCCCGTGGCAGTCAGGCTCCGCACGTCGATCACATCTGGGCCAACGGTGCCGGATAAAACGGGCAGCTCGACGGGGGCTGCGCCCTCGATGATCAACTGCGCTTTTTTGTCAGCCATGTGTGGCCTCCTAGTTATGCTTGGAATCATCAGTCGGCCCCCCACGCAGGGCCCGCACCACTATAGTGTTATGAATCTGAAAGTCAATTTGCGAAAACCCAGGCAATAGAAGGGTTTGAGTGCGCTACCTGCGACAAAACGGCGCGGCCTTTTACGCCATTTTTGGGGATGGTGCAATCGGTAGAAGGTCGAGGTGTCCGCGTTGTCATTAGCGACCTAACTGTCTATACTCTGCGCCCGACTGCCAAGGGCTTTAAGCCCGGATTCTGGTAGTTGTCACTTCTTGGGTGATGGGTACCTGACCAGTGCGCTTCCCGACAACTCAGCCCTGATAGCTGGGGCTCTCAGTGTGATAAATAAAGCCGTGAATAGCCAACGACCTGTAAACTTAGACCTTCGGACGATAAAACTCCCAGTCACTGCTTACACGTCCATTCTTCACCGTATATCGGGTGTCATCCTTTTCCTCGGCATTGCCGTGCTGCTGTTCGGGCTCGACAAATCGCTGTCATCGGAAGAAGGCTTCGCTCAGGTGAAAGAATGCTTGACCAGCCCGCTGGCCAAGTTCGTGATCTGGGGACTTTTGTCCGCTCTGCTGTACCACCTGGTGGCCGGTGTGCGCCACTTGATCATGGATGCTGGAGTCGGTGAGACGCTGGAAGGCGGCAAGCTGGGTTCCAAAATCGTACTCGTCGTGTCGGCGATCGTGATTGTGCTGCTGGGGGTGTGGATATGGTAACTAATGTCACTAATTTGTCGCGTTCGGGCCTCTATGACTGGATGGCACAGCGCGTTTCTGCAGTCGTTCTCGCGGCTTATGTCCTGTTTCTGTTGGGCTATATCCTCCTGAATCCGGGCATGGGCTACGCCGAATGGCATGGTCTGTTCTCCAATAATGCAATGCGCATCTTCAGTTTGCTGACCCTCGTCGCGCTGGGCGCTCATGCTTGGGTTGGCATGTGGACGATCTCCACTGACTACCTGACGCCGACCGCGCTGGGCAAGTGGGCCACTGTTGTGCGTTTTCTGTTCCAGGCCGCGTGTGGCATTGCCATGTTCGTGTTCTTCGTCTGGGGCGTGCTGATTCTTTGGGGTTTCTGATTCATGACTAGCATTCGTACTCTTTCCTATGACGCCATCATCGTCGGTGGTGGCGGTGCCGGTATGCGCGCTGCATTGCAGCTGGCGCAAGGCGGTCACAAGACCGCAGTGGTCACCAAGGTCTTCCCGACCCGTTCGCACACCGTTTCGGCCCAGGGTGGTATCACCTGCGCCATCGCGTCGAACGATCCGAACGACGATTGGCGCTGGCACATGTACGACACCGTCAAGGGCTCCGACTATATCGGTGACCAGGACGCGATCGAATACATGTGTTCCGTCGGCCCGGAAGCGGTGTTCGAACTCGAGCACATGGGCCTGCCGTTCTCCCGTACCGAGCAGGGCCGCATCTATCAGCGTCCGTTCGGTGGCCAGTCCAAAGGCCCGGATAACCCGACTCAGGCTGCGCGTACCTGCGCCGCTGCCGACCGTACCGGTCATGCCCTGCTGCACACCCTGTACCAGGCCAACCTGAAGGCTGGCACCTCGTTCCTCAACGAATGGTACGCGGTCGATCTGGTCAAGAACCAGGACGGCGCCATCGTCGGCGTCATCGCCATCTGCATCGAAACCGGCGAAACCGTTTACATCCGTTCGAAAGCCGTGGTTCTGGCTACTGGCGGTGCAGGCCGTATCTACGCCTCGACCACCAACGCATTGATCAATACCGGTGACGGTATCGGCATGGCGCTGCGTGCTGGCGTGCCGGTGCAGGACATCGAGATGTGGCAGTTCCACCCAACCGGTATCGCCGGCGCGGGTGTACTGGTCACCGAAGGCTGCCGTGGTGAGGGTGGCTACCTGATCAACGCCCATGGCGAGCGTTTCATGGAGCGTTATGCGCCCAACGCCAAAGACCTTGCCGGTCGCGACGTAGTGGCCCGTTCCATGGTCAAGGAAGTCATTGCCGGCAACGGTTGTGGCCCTGACAAGGACCACGTACTGCTGAAGCTCGACCACCTGGGTGAAGAAGTGCTGCACAGCCGCCTGCCTGGCATCTGCGAACTGTCCAAGACCTTCGCTCACGTTGACCCGGTTGTCGCGCCTGTTCCAGTGATCCCAACCTGCCACTACATGATGGGCGGCGTTGCCACCAACATTCATGGTCAGGCCATCACCCAGGACGCCAACGGCGTTGATCGCATCATCGAAGGCCTGTTCGCCGTGGGCGAAGTGGCTTGCGTATCGGTACACGGCGCTAACCGTCTGGGTGGCAACTCGCTGCTCGACCTGGTTGTGTTCGGCCGCGCCGCTGGTCTGCACCTGGAAAAAGCGCTGAAAGAAGGCGTGGAAGTCCGCGGTGCCAGCGAGACCGATATCGAGCTGTCGCTCAAGCGCCTGTCGGGCGTCAACGAGCGCAGCACCGGCGAAGAAGTCGCGCCGCTGCGTAAGGAACTGCAGCAGTGCATGCAAAACTACTTCGGCGTATTCCGTACCGGCGAATACATGAAGAAGGGCATCACCCAGCTGGCCGATCTGCGTGAGCGTATCGCCAACGTCAAGATTGCTGACAAGAGCCAGGCCTTCAACACCGCGCGCATCGAAGCGCTGGAGTTGCAGAACCTGCTGGAAGTCGCCGAAGCCACTGCTATCGCAGCGGATACCCGTACCGAGTCCCGCGGCGCGCATGCCCGTGAAGACTACGAGGACCGTGACGATACCAACTGGTTGTGCCACAGCCTGTACTTCCCGGGTGAGAAGCGCGTGACCAAGCGTGACGTCAACTTCTCGCCGAAGACAGTCCCGGCATTTGAACCCAAAGTTCGTACTTATTAAGGGTGGCTACCATGTCTCTTGGCAAAAGCTTGAAAGTCAGCGTTTATCGCTACAACCCGGAAGTCGACAAGGCACCGTTCATGCAGGACTTCGACGTCGAAATCGACGGCAAGGACCTGATGGTGCTCGACGTACTGGCCCTCATCAAGGAACAGGACGAAGGCTTCTCCTACCGCCGTTCCTGCCGTGAAGGCGTCTGCGGTTCCGATGGCATGAACATCAGCGGCAAGAACGGCCTGGCATGCATCACGCCGATCTCTGGCGTGGTCAAAGGCAATAAGCTGGTGATTCGCCCGCTGCCCGGCCTGCCGGTTATTCGTGACCTGGTCGTCGATATGAGCATCTTCTACAAGCAGTACGAGAAGGTGCAGCCGTTCCTGCAGAACGACACGCCGGCGCCGGCTATCGAGCGCCTGCAGTCGCCGGTTGAACGCGAGAAGCTGGATGGCCTGTACGAGTGCATTCTGTGCGCGTGCTGCTCGACCAGCTGCCCGTCGTTCTGGTGGAACCCGGACAAGTTCCTGGGCCCGGCCGCGCTGCTGCAAGCCTATCGCTTCCTGGCTGACAGCCGAGATACCAAGACCGCGGAACGATTGGCGTCTTTGGATGATCCATTCAGTGTGTTCCGCTGCCGCGGCATCATGAACTGCGTGAACGTTTGCCCCAAAGGGTTGAACCCGACCAAGGCAATCGGTCACGTACGCAACATGCTGCTGCAGAGCGGTACTTGATCCATAGCTCTTTAGCTTGACCCGCAACGCCTGCAACACCGACTTCATGTCGGTGTTGCAGTATAGCCAGGACGCCGGTCTAGCCGCCGACGGCCTAACACGAAAAATATGACGACCAGCAGGGGCATTCGGGCTGGTGCCCGGACTATCTGCAGGATTCTTGGTGGCTTTGTCGAAGTCGCTTACATGACTTAGCAAGCCAGTCGGTATCCTTGCCGGTGGTGTCCCCTTACCGAGGGTGACCAAGCATGCAAGAAAGCGTGATGCAGCGCATGTGGGACAGTGCCCACCTATCCGGTGGTAACGCTGCCTACGTGGAGGAGCTCTACGAGCTCTACCTGCACGATCCCAACGCTGTGCCGGAAGAATGGCGCACTTATTTCGATAAGTTGCCATCAGAGGGCAGCACCGCCAACGACGTATCGCACTCCACGATTCGTGATCATTTCGTGTTGCTGGCTAAAAACCAGCGCCGCGCGCAGCCGGCTTCAGCCGGTACTGTAAGCAGCGAACACGAGAAGAAGCAGGTCGAAGTGTTGCGGTTGATTCAGGCATTCCGCATGCGTGGCCACCAAGCGGCCCAGCTCGATCCGCTTGGGCTGTGGCAGCGTTCTGTTCCTGCTGATCTGTCGATCAGCCATTACAGTCTTACCGACGCGGATCTGGATACCACCTTCCGCACGGGTGGTCTGGCAATCGGCAAAGAAGAAGCAACTTTGCGGGAAATCCGCGATGCGTTGCAGCAGACATATTGTCGCACCATCGGCTCCGAGTTCACCCATATCACCGATTCCGAGCAGCGCAGCTGGTTCCAGCAGCGCCTGGAAAGCGTGCGTGGTCGTCCTCAGGTATCTGCCGAGGCGCAGGCGCACCTGCTGGAGCGTCTGACTGCCGCTGAAGGTCTGGAAAAGTACCTGGGCACCAAGTACCCGGGTACCAAACGTTTCGGTCTGGAAGGTGGCGAGAGCCTGATTCCGCTGCTCGATGAGATCATCCAGCGCAGTGGTTCCTACGGCACCAAGGAAATCGTCATCGGCATGGCCCACCGTGGTCGTCTGAACGTACTGGTCAACACTTTCGGCAAGAACCCGCGCGACCTGTTCGACGAGTTTGAAGGCAAGAAAGTCGAAGGCCTGAGCTCCGGTGACGTGAAGTACCACCAGGGTTTCTCGTCTAACGTGATGACCACCGGTGGCGAAGTTCACTTGGCGCTGGCGTTCAACCCGTCTCACCTGGAGATCGTGTCTCCGGTGGTAGAGGGTTCCGTACGTGCTCGTCAGGATCGTCGCAACGATGCCGTTGGTGACAAGGTCCTGCCGATTTCCCTCCACGGTGACGCAGCCTTCGCCGGTCAGGGCGTGGTCATGGAAACCTTCCAGATGTCGCAGACCCGTGCGTACAAGACGGGCGGCACCATCCATATCGTGATCAACAACCAGGTGGGTTTCACCACCAACCGTGCCGACGATGCGCGTTCTACCGAATACGCCACCGACGTCGCCAAGATGATCCAGGCGCCGATCTTCCATGTGAATGGTGATGATCCGGAAGCCGTGTTGTTCGTTACTCAACTGGCTGTCGATTACCGCATGCAGTACAAGCGTGACGTGGTCATCGATCTGGTCTGCTACCGCCGTCGCGGCCACAACGAGGCCGATGAGCCGAGTGGTACCCAGCCGCTGATGTACCAGCAGATCGCCAAGCAGCGCACTACCCGTGAGCTGTACGCCGAAGCGTTGACCAGCGCCGGACGCCTGTCGGCTGAAGCCGTGCAGGCCCCTGTCGATGAGTACCGCACCGCACTGGATAACGGTCAGCATGTGGTCAAGAGCCTGGTCAAAGAGCCGAACAAGGAATTGTTCGTCGATTGGCGCCCCTACCTGGGTCATGCCTGGACCGCGCGTCATGACACCCGCTTCGATTTGAAGACCCTGCAGGAGCTGTCCAGCAAACTGTTGGAGACTCCGGATGGCTTCGTCGTCCAGCGCCAGGTCACCAAGATCTATGAAGACCGCGCCAAGATGGGCGCCGGCGGCTTGCCGCTGAACTGGGGCTACGCCGAAACCATGGCGTACGCGACCTTGCTGGTTGAAGGTCATCCGATCCGCATCACCGGTCAGGACGTGGGCCGCGGTACCTTCTCGCACCGCCATGCGGCGCTGCACAATCAGAAGGACGGCACTGCTTACTTGCCGCTGCAGAACCTGTATGAAGGTCAGCCGCGTTTCGACCTGTACGACTCGTTCCTGTCGGAAGAAGCCGTCCTGGCATTTGAATACGGTTACGCCACCACCACGCCGAACGCGCTGGTGATCTGGGAAGCTCAGTTCGGTGACTTCGCCAACGGCGCCCAGGTGGTCTTCGATCAGTTCATTTCCAGTGGCGAGACCAAGTGGGGTCGCCTGTGCGGCCTGACCATGTTGCTGCCGCACGGTTATGAAGGACAGGGCCCGGAGCATTCCTCCGCACGTCTGGAGCGTTACCTGCAGTTGTGCGCCGAGCACAATATCCAGGTGGCAGTACCGACCACGCCGGCACAGATCTATCACCTGCTGCGTCGTCAGGTTATCCGCCCGCTGCGCAAGCCGCTGGTGGTGCTGACGCCGAAGTCGCTGCTGCGCCACAAGCTGGCCGTGTCGACGCTGGAAGATCTGGCCGAAGGCTCTTTCCAGACCGTGATCCCGGAAATCGATGCCGTCGACCCGAAACAGGTCGAGCGTCTGGTTCTGTGCAGCGGCAAGGTTTATTACGACCTGCTGGAGAAGCGCCGCGCCGAAGGCCGCAGCGATATCGCCATTGTGCGTATCGAGCAGCTTTATCCGTTCCCGGAAGATGACCTGAATGAAGTGTTCGCTAGCTACGAGAACCTCAAGCATGTCGTCTGGTGTCAGGAAGAGCCGATGAACCAAGGCGCCTGGTATTGCAGCCAGCACCATATGCGTCGTGTCGCTACTGCGCATAACAAGGCTCTGGTGCTCGAGTATGCAGGGCGTGATGCCTCCGCTGCTCCTGCTTGTGGTTACGCTTCGATGCACGCCGAGCAGCAGGAAAAACTGCTGCAGGATGCCTTCACCGTTTAACGCCATCGCGAAGGAGGCGGTCCGATTGAGACCGCCTTCTCGAACAAACCGAATTTAAGGAACAGAACACAATGGCTATCGAGATCAAAGCCCCTACATTCCCGGAATCGGTCGCCGACGGCACCGTGGCCACTTGGCACAAGAAGCCGGGCGAAGCGGTGAAGCGCGATGAGCTGATCGTTGACATCGAAACCGACAAAGTCGTGATCGAAGTATTGGCCGAGGCCGATGGTGTGGTTGCCGAAATCGTCAAGAACGAAGGCGACACCGTCCTGAGCAACGAAGTACTCGGCACGCTGACCGAAGGCGGCGCTGCTGCTCCGGCCGCCGCTCCGGCTCAAGCCGCCTCCGCCCCGGCGCAAGCCGCTGCACCTGCTGCCGATGGCGATGACCAACTGCTGTCGCCAGCGGCGCGCAAGATCGCTGAAGAAAACGGCATCGACCCTAACAGCCTCAGTGGTTCGGGCAAAGGCGGGCGCGTGACCAAGGAAGATGTGGTCGCAGCCGTTGAAGCCAAGAAGAACGCACCAGCTGCCAAGCCAGCTGCTGCCGCCGCTGCCCCGGTTGTCGCCGCCGCTGGCGAGCGCACCGAGAAGCGCGTACCGATGACCCGTGTACGTGCCACCGTTGCACGCCGTCTGGTCGAAGCACAGTCGAACATGGCCATGCTGACTACTTTCAACGAAGTCGACATGTCGGAAATCATGGCGCTGCGTTCGAAGTACAAAGACCAGTTCGAGAAGACCCACAACGGTACTCGTCTGGGCTTCATGTCCTTCTTCGTCAAGGCGGCTACCGAAGCGCTGAAGCGCCTGCCAGCGGTCAACGCCTCGATCGACGGCAACGACATCGTCTACCATGGCTATCAGGATATCGGCGTTGCCGTTTCCAGCGATCGCGGCCTGGTGGTACCGGTTCTGCGTAACGCCGAGTCCATGGGCCTGGCCGATATCGAAGCCGGCATCGCTGCCTATGGCAAGAAAGCTCGCGACGGCAAGCTGTCCATCGAAGAGATGACTGGCGGCACGTTCACCATCACCAACGGCGGCACCTTCGGTTCGATGATGTCGACGCCGATCGTCAACCCGCCGCAGGCTGCAATCCTCGGCATGCACAACATCATTCAGCGTCCGGTTGCGGTGAATGGCCAGGTGGTCATTCGTCCGATGATGTACCTGGCGCTGTCCTATGATCACCGCCTGATCGACGGTAAAGAAGCCGTGACTTTCCTGGTGACCATCAAGAACCTGCTGGAAGACCCAGCTCGTCTGTTGCTGGACATCTAAACGGCTGCGGGTAGCAGATGGCGGGTTCCACAAGGCCCGCGTCTGCACCTGAGCTCGAAGCTTGAAGCTAAAAGGAATCTTTTTTATGAGCCAGAAATTCGACGTGGTAGTCATCGGTGCCGGCCCTGGCGGCTACGTTGCCGCCATCAAGGCTGCCCAACTCGGTTTGAAGACCGCGTGCATCGAGAAGTACCAGGACAAGGAAGGCAAGCTCGCCCTGGGCGGTACCTGCCTGAACGTCGGTTGCATTCCTTCCAAGGCGCTGCTGGACAGCTCCTGGAAATTCCACGAAGCCCACGAGAGCTTCAGCGTTCACGGTATTACTACCGGTGGCGTGAGCATTGACGTTCCGGCCATGGTTGGCCGCAAGAACACTATCGTCAAGAACCTGACCGGCGGTGTTTCCACCCTGTTCAAGGCCAATGGCGTGACCCTGCTGGAAGGCCACGGCAAGCTGCTGGCCGGCAAGCAAGTGGAAGTAACTGACCGCGAAGGCAATACCTCCATCGTAGAAGCCGACAATGTGATCCTGGCATCCGGCTCGCGCCCGATCGATATTCCACCGGCTCCGGTCGACCAGAATGTCATCGTTGACTCCACCGGTGCTCTGGACTTCCAGGCGGTGCCCAAGCGCCTCGGTGTGATCGGTGCGGGTGTGATTGGTCTGGAGCTCGGTTCGGTCTGGGCTCGTCTGGGCGCTGAAGTGACCGTACTGGAAGCGCTGGAGAAGTTCCTGCCGGCCGCTGACGAGGCGATTGCCAAAGAAGCGCTGAAGACCCTGACCAAGCAAGGTCTGAAGATCAAGCTGGGCGCGCGCGTCACCGGCTCCGACGTGCAGGGCGAAGAAGTCACCGTCAACTACACCGATTCCGAAGGCGAGCAGAAGATCGTTTTCGACAAGCTGATCGTTGCTGTTGGCCGTCGCCCGGTTACCAGCGATCTGCTGGCCTCGGACAGCGGCGTTGATCTGGACGAGCGTGGCTACATCTTCGTTGACGACCAGTGCACTACCAGCGTTCCTGGCGTCTATGCCATTGGTGACGTGGTGCGTGGCGCGATGCTCGCCCACAAGGCCTCGGAAGAGGGCGTGATGGTTGCCGAGCGTATCGCCGGTCACAAGGCGCAGATGAACTATGACCTGATTCCTTCGGTCATCTATACCCACCCGGAAATTGCATGGGTCGGCAAGACCGAACAGCAATTGAAAGGTGAGGGCGTTGCAGTCAACGTCGGTACCTTCCCGTTCGCTGCCAGCGGCCGCGCAATGGCTGCCAACGACACCGGTGGTTTCGTCAAGGTCATCGCCGATGCCAACACTGACCGCGTTCTGGGTGTACACGTGATCGGCCCAAGCGCGGCAGAGCTGGTGCAGCAAGGCGCCATCGGTATGGAATTCGGCACCAGCGCTGAAGACCTGGGCATGATGGTCTTCTCGCACCCGACCCTGTCCGAAGCTCTGCACGAAGCAGCGCTCGCAGTAAACGGCGGCGCAATTCACGTTGCCAACCGCAAGAAACGCTAAGAAGTCGTTCGTCTGGTGCCGGCCTGTTGGCCGGCGTCGTGCAGACGATTTTTCGCGAAGCAGAACCACGGTGCATGGCCCGCGCAGGCTCAGCCTACACGCGGAATGTGCGCCGGACTGCCTTGAGGCAGTCACAGGTGGTGCGGCACGCAAGTGCAGCGCCGATGCGCAATACCTAAACGAAAACGGTAGACAAGCATGAATCTTCACGAGTATCAGGGTAAGCAGCTGTTCGCTGAATACGGCCTGCCCGTATCCAAGGGCTTCGCCGTAGACACCCCGGAAGCAGCAGCAGAAGCCTGCGAAAAAATCGGTGGTACCGAGTGGGTCGTCAAGGCTCAGGTACACGCTGGTGGCCGCGGTAAAGCGGGTGGTGTGAAACTGGTCAAGAGCAAGGAAGACGCCAAGGCTTTCGCTGCCAACTGGCTGGGCAAGCGTCTGGTGACCTACCAGACCGACGCCAATGGTCAGCCTGTCACCAAAATCCTGGTCGAGTCCTGCACTGACATCGCCAAGGAACTGTACCTGGGCGCGGTCGTTGACCGTTCCAGCCGTCGTATCGTGTTCATGGCTTCCACCGAAGGTGGCGTGGACATCGAGAAGATCGCTCACGAAACTCCTGAGAAGATCCTCAAGGCCACTATCGATCCGCTGGTCGGCGCTCAGCCGTTCCAGGGTCGCGAGCTGGCTTTCCAGCTGGGTCTGGAAGGCAAGCAAGTTGCTCAGTTCGCCAAGATCTTCGTCGGTCTGGCCAAGCTGTTCAAGGATCACGACCTGGCTCTGCTGGAAGTGAACCCGCTGGTCATCAAGGCCGACGGCGACCTGCACTGCCTGGACGCGAAGATCAACATCGACGCTAACGCCATGTACCGTCAGCCGAAGCTGAAGACCTTCCACGACCCGTCGCAAGACGACGCCCGTGAAGCCCACGCTGCCAAGTTCGAACTGAACTACGTTGCCCTTGAAGGCAACATCGGCTGCATGGTCAACGGTGCTGGCCTGGCCATGGGTACCATGGACATCGTCAACCTGCACGGCGGCAAGCCAGCCAACTTCCTCGACGTAGGTGGCGGCGCAACCAAAGAGCGCGTGACCGAAGCCTTCAAGATCATCCTGTCCGACAGCAACGTTGCTGCCGTTCTGGTGAACATCTTCGGCGGTATCGTTCGTTGCGACATGATTGCCGAAGGCATCATCGGTGCAGTGAAGGAAGTCGGCGTCAAGGTTCCGGTTGTCGTCCGTCTGGAAGGCAACAACGCTGAACTGGGTGCCAAAGTCCTGGCCGAAAGCGGCCTGAACATCATCGCGGCAACCAGCCTGACCGACGCTGCTCAGCAAGTCGTCAAAGCTGCGGAGGGCAAGTAATGAGCGTCCTGATCAATAAAGACACCAAGGTTATCTGCCAGGGTTTCACTGGTTCGCAAGGTACCTTCCACTCCGAACAAGCCATCGCCTACGGCACCAAGATGGTTGGCGGCGTGACTCCAGGTAAAGGCGGTACTACCCACCTGAACCTACCAGTGTTCAACACTGTGAAGGAAGCTGTGGAAGCGACTGGCGCTGACGCTTCGGTCATCTACGTTCCGGCTCCGTTCTGCAAAGATTCGATCCTGGAAGCTGCTTTCGGCGGCATCAAGCTGATCGTGTGCATCACCGAAGGCATTCCTACCCTGGACATGCTGGATGCCAAGGTCACTTGCGACGAGCTGGGCGTTACCCTGATCGGTCCTAACTGCCCAGGCGTTATCACTCCGGGCGAGTGCAAGATCGGCATCATGCCGGGTCACATCCACCTGCCAGGCAAAGTAGGCATCGTGTCGCGTTCCGGCACCCTGACCTATGAAGCCGTCAAGCAGACCACTGACGCCGGTTTCGGCCAGTCCACTTGCGTGGGCATCGGTGGCGACCCGATCCCGGGCTCCAACTTCATCGACATCCTGAAGCTGTTCCAGGAAGACCCGAAGACCGAAGCGATCGTCATGATCGGTGAGATCGGCGGTTCGGCTGAAGAAGAAGCGGCTGCCTACATCAAGGCCAACGTCACCAAGCCTGTAGTTTCCTACATCGCTGGTGTGACTGCTCCTCCGGGCAAGCGTATGGGCCATGCTGGCGCCATCATTTCCGGCGGCAAAGGCACTGCAGACGAGAAATTCGCTGCACTGCAGGACGCAGGCGTGAAAACCGTGCGTTCCCTGGCTGACATCGGTAAGGCCTTGGCCGAGCTGACCGGTTGGGAAGTCAAGAAAGCCTAAGAACGTGTTCACGATCTCGCGAGCTAGAGCCCTGCAAGGCAAAACAGCGAGGAAGCGCAGTTTACTGGTGTAAATGAGCATTCCGAGCCAGACGCCGCAGGGCTGACGCGCAGCAGACCATGAACAGCTTCTAAAGCGTTTTGACTGTAAAAAGGCCACCTTCGGGTGGCCTTTTTCGTATGCGCGACGTGAACGTACAGAGGATCGACAGCTGATCCGCCAATTTCGAGTTGCCAGTCGATTTTGGTTAACATGGCGCCCCCTTGCGTTGCACCTGCCAGAAGCAGACGAACAGCGCGCTAACGGCCCGGCCACAAGCCTGGTCAATGTTTCCCCTGATCCCGATGGAAACCTTCACGACCTCCTCGATATTTTTGCCTGTGGTATTTCCCTTATGACTCGCTTGAAAGGCCTGGATCTCCTGGCGCTTGGTTTCATGACGTTTGCGCTGTTTCTTGGCGCGGGCAACATCATCTTCCCGCCCAGTGCGGGCATGGCGGCTGGCGAGAACATCGCGCCTGCGGCGATCGGCTTTCTATTGACCGGTGTGGGTTTACCGTTGCTCACGGTCGTCGCCCTCGCGCGTGTCGGTGGGGGGCTGCCAATGCTCACGACGCCGCTGGGCCGTTGGGCGGGCATTGCCTTGGCGGTGGCGGTGTACCTGGCCATCGGCCCACTGTTTGCCACGCCACGCACAGCCGTTGCATCGTTCGAAATCGGTATGCAGCCCTTTGTCGGCAACAGTCCCATGGCGCTGCTGGTGTACACCGCGGTGTATTTTGCAGCGGTGTTGTTCCTTTCGCTCAATCCTGGCCGCCTGGTTGACCGTGTCGGCAAGTTCATTACCCCGGTGCTTATTGTTGCGCTGATCGTATTGGGCGGCGTTGCGGTATTCGCTCCCGTGGGTGAAGTAGGCCCTGCGACAGGCGCTTATCGCAGCGAGCCACTGGTGCAAGGGTTTTTGCAGGGCTATTTGACCATGGATGCCCTTGGCGCTCTGGTATTCGGCATCGTGATCACCAATGCCATTCGGGCGCGTGGTATCACCAACGACGGCCTGATCACTCGTTACTGCGTAATTGCCGGCATCATCGCAGCCGTTGCGCTGTCGCTGGTGTATCTGTCGTTCTTCTACCTGGGTGCAACCAGCCATGCACTGGCTGCCGGTGCCGAGAACGGCGGGCAGATTCTCACCACCTACGTGAACCAGACGTTTGGCTCGACCGGCTCCCTGCTTCTGGCAGTGGTCATCATCCTGGCGTGCATGACGACTGCGGTGGGCCTGCTCACGGCATGCGGCGAGTTCTTCGGCGATCTGCTCAAGGTTCCGTACCGCGCGGTGGTGATTGTTTTGGCAGTGTTCAGCCTGGCGGTCTCTAACCAAGGGCTGACTCAATTGATCAGCGTTTCCGTGCCGGTACTGGTGGGGCTTTATCCGCTCGCTATCGTGCTGGTGGCGTTGAGCCTGGCCAACCGTTTCTGGCTGTCGCAGTCTCGGGTCTTCGTGCCAGTGATGGCCGTAACGCTGGTATTCGGCATTGCCGACGGCATGGGAGCAGCAGGCTGGAGCGCGTATGTTCCGGGTTACTTCGGCAAGCTGCCATTTGCCGCGCAAAGTCTGGGCTGGCTGGTGCCGGTGCTGGTGACGCTGGTGCTTGCGGCGATCATCGACCGCGTGCTCGGTAGCAGGCAGACCGCAGCGGCATAAGCTGTTGCAGGTGTACTGGAAGCCGCTCGCTTGAGCGGCTTTTTCATGTCTCCCAGGTCTATAATCGCTCCAGCATTACAAGGAGCCTGCATGCCTATCAGCGAAGATTATCTGCCTCATCTGCTAGCTGTCCTCTGGTTTGTCTTCTGCTGGGGCGGCTATACCCGCTACGCACAAGCCAAGGGGCGTACCACGCCCTGCCTGGCCAGCGTGTTGCACCTTTATCGCGAAGACTGGATGCGCCGCATGCTACTGCGCGACAACCGCATCGCTGACGCCAACGTGATCGGTAACCTGGAACGTAACGCATCGTTCTTCGCCTCCAGCACGCTGATCATTCTGGCTGGCATTCTTACCGTGCTGGGAGCGTCGGACCGAGCAGTGTCGTTGCTGGCTGATCTGCCGTTCGTGCAGGGCGCGAGCCGCAGCATGTCTGAGGCGAAGCTGCTGTGCCTGGGCGTGGTGTTCGTCTACGCCTTCTTCACATTCAGTTGGTGTATGCGCCAGTACAACTTCGCGGCCGTACTCGTAGGCTCGGCACCGATGATTGGTGAGCGGCATGTCACCGAGCAGGAACGCAAAGCCTTCGGCGAGCGAACTGCACGGGTCATCTCGATGGCGGCCAACCAGTTCAACTACGGTCTGCGCGCCTACTATTTCGGCATGGCCACCCTGGCCTGGTTCATCAACCCCTGGTTCTTCATGCTGGTTAGCGCAGGCGTCGTGGTGGTGCTGTACCGCCGAGAATTTCACTCCGATGTCCTGGAAGTGATGGTGTACACACAAACGCCGACCTTCGAGCCGGCCAAGGAGAAGACTGAATGAGTATTCCATTCTGGTGCGTGTTCATCAGCGCGCTGCTGATTTACGTGGCGAAGGCGCCGCTTGCCAAGGCCATGAAGGAGGAGGGCGGTGGTTACGACAATAACAATCCGCGTGCCCAGCAGGCGCGTCTCAGTGGTTTTGGCGCACGCGCACTGGCTGCTCACCAGAACAGTATCGAGGCATTCCCATTATTTGCGGCAGGGGTATTGATGGCGCATGTCACGCAGAGCAGCGGATGGCTGGTCGATTGGCTGGCCGTAGCGTTCGTGGTCGCGCGCGTGCTCTATCTGCTGTGCTATTGGGCAGATATGCATTGGCAGAGAAGTGTTGTCTGGATGGTGGGGCTGGTATGTAGCTTGCTATTGATGCTGACGCCTGCCATCTAGCGATGGGGCTGCAGGAGGCATTATCCGCAGCACGCTGCGGATAATGCAAAACGCGTTACTGCTGCTTGGTTGGGTCAGCAGGAGCACCTGGCTCGGTCGGTACCGCTGGCGGCGTGGCCGGTACAGAGGTATCACCAGGGGCGCTGTCTTCCGGCATGCTTTGCTGCGAGTTTTCCTGCTGCTCGTCTGCACGCTCCTGAGCGGCCTCGGCTTCTTTTTGCGCAGCTTCGTTGCTTTCCTCAGCGGCGTCGTTCATCGACTCCTGAGCTTCGGTGCGAGCTTCCTGAGCATCTTCGGCTTTGTTTTCGGACGGCTTGTCACAGGCCGCAAGGCCCAGCGTGGCAGCCAGCATGAAGGCGTAAGCGACTGATTTTTGCATGGTTGTGCGTCTCCTTGGGATAAATACCATTACCGTTTTTCGAGACGTCGAGGGGGCTATAAGTTCACTTCCTTTGTGCATCATGTGTCCGCTGATGCTCCGTAACTGTGCAAAACCCCAATTCAGGGCGTGTCACAAATCTGGAAAAAACCCGTCATCGCGATGGATTGAGTGCACGTCGATGATTATCGTGGCAGCGCATCCGCCGATGCGTACGTCAGTACGTCGCATTTGGTAGCGCCTCTGGCAATTGAATTAAGGAAACTGAATGGACGCGTTGCTCATCCTGGGCGGCCTGCTGATGATTCTTATCGGCTTGGTGTTGTTGGTGATGCGTGGTTTCGCTACCAGCTTGTTGTGGGGCTGGGCATGTTTGCTGCCGCCCCTGACGCTGCTGTTCATCGCTCGCCATTGGAGCAAGGCCAAGCACGCGCTGGGCTGCTGCGCGTTAGGCATGATTCCGCTGGTAGTGGGGCTGGCGGTGATGGCTGCCCAAGACCCGCAGCGCCTGGAGGCGATTGTCAGCTTGCGATGGCTGCAACCCGAGCAGCAGGCGCCAGGCGCATTGCATATCCAGCTTAACGGTCATCTTAATGGTGAGCCGTTTGCACCCAGAGAAGGCGAGCTTGTCGACGGCGTGCTTAGCCTGCGTGAGGGGCAGGACTTCTTTGCGCGCCGCGAGTTGATCATCCGCGGCCTGCCGCTTGCCGAGCAGGGGCTGCGGATGGATGTTCTACCCGACGATCAGGGGCCATTGCCGGAAATCGAACTGAGCTGGTTGTCACCGGGGCAGGACTTGCCCGAGGCACGCCAAGTCAAAGGCGGCTATACATTGCACCTTGGGCTCAGGCCCGAGGCGCCGAATCTGTTGGTTGGGGATTTCCATCTGGTCCTGCCGCCGCAGTTCGAGACCACGCTGAGCGGCTCGGTCGAGGTCTTTCACAACGGCTTGCGCTACTACAATGGGCAGGTCGATCGCTCCGTCGACTCTGGCGATACCGTGGCCTTTGTGCTCGGTGACTACCTGCAGCGTAGGTTCCAGAGCCGTGATGTGCAGCTTTCGTCGCCTGTACCCAGCGTGTCGGGGACTCATCTGATGCTCGACGTTCAGGCACGTATCGACGGCCGTGAACAGAGGCTGCCGGTGAGTTTAAGCAAGCATCCACAGCACGGTTGGCGGGTGGATGACGATCAGTTTGCCGCATTGCCGCCAATGGCTGACCAGGCATCTGCGGCGCCAGTTGCTGAACATACCGCACCAGTTGAACCGGCCAGTAGCGTCGATCTACGCCGCGATTTCTCCATGGCTCGCCTGCTCAGTGAGCCGCGACGCTTCGTCAATCAGCCCATGCGCGTGTATAGCGAAAAGGGCAGTGCAATTCAGGGACAGTTCGCTGGGTTGGAACAGGGCCAGGTTATTCTCAGGCAGCGCCTAAACGGCTCGGGCGAAGCTCGCTTTGCCATGCCGGAGGCGGACATCGTGCATGTCGAACTGATCGACCAATGACTTGAAGTTTTCCTATGCCGCCCCCACCTGATGGTCATCCGCCGTACCGCGGCTTAGCCATCAATGTGGAGTTAGATGACCATGAGTGTGGAAACTCAAAAAGAAACCCTGGGCTTCCAGACCGAGGTAAAGCAGCTGCTGCACCTCATGATTCACTCGCTGTATTCCAATAAGGAAATCTTCCTGCGCGAGTTGATCTCCAACGCCTCCGACGCCGTCGACAAGCTGCGTTTCGAGGCGCTGGCCAAGCCCGAGCTGCTTGAGGGCGGCGCTGAGCTGAAGATCCGTGTGACTTTTGACAAAGACGCCAAGACCGTCACCCTCGAAGACAACGGCATCGGCATGAGCCGCGAAGAAACCATCGCGCACCTCGGCACTATCGCCAAGTCCGGCACCGCCGACTTCCTGAAGAACCTCTCCGGTGACCAGAAGAAGGACTCGAGCCTGATCGGTCAGTTCGGCGTGGGCTTCTACTCGGCATTCATCGTCGCTGATCAGGTTGAAGTCTTCACTCGCCGTGCCGGCTTGTCGGCTGGCGAAGGCGTGCACTGGTCTTCCAAGGGCGAGGGCGACTTCGAAATCGCCAATGTCGAGAAAGCTGAGCGCGGTACTCGCATCGTTCTGCATCTGAAGAGCGGCGAAGAAGAGTTTGCCGATGGCTGGCGCCTGCGCAACGTCATCAAGAAATACTCTGACCACATCGGCCTGCCCATCGAACTGCCGAAGGAGTTTCACGGCGAAGAGAAGGACAAGCCGGCAGAACCCGAGTGGGAAGTGGTCAACCGCGCCAGCGCCCTGTGGACGCGTCCGCGTACCGAGGTCACCGACGAGCAGTACCAGGAATTCTACAAACACGTCTCCCATGATTACGACAACCCGCTGAGCTGGAGCCACAACAAGGTCGAAGGCAAGCTGGAATACACCTCGCTGCTGTATGTGCCAGGTCGTGCACCGTTCGACCTGTATCAGCGTGAGGCGCCGCGTGGTCTGAAGCTGTATGTGCAGCGCGTGTTCATCATGGACCAGGCCGACGAGTTCCTGCCCCTGTACCTGCGCTTCATCAAGGGTGTGGTGGATTCGAACGACCTGTCGCTGAACGTCTCCCGCGAAATCCTGCAGAAAGATCCGGTGATCGACTCCATGAAATCGGCGCTCACCAAGCGTGTGCTCGACATGCTGGAGAAGCTGGCGAAGAACGAGCCTGAGCAGTACAAGGCGTTCTGGAAGAACTTCGGCCAGGTACTCAAGGAAGGCCCGGCAGAAGATTTCGCCAACAAGGAAAAGATCGCCGGTCTGCTGCGCTTCGCGTCGACTGCCGAAGGCGAGGGTGAGCAGGTGGTTTCTTTGGGCGACTACATCAGTCGTCTCAAGGACGGTCAGGACAAGGTCTATTTCCTCACCGGTGAGTCCTACGCGCAGGTCAAGAACAGCCCGCACCTGGAAGTCTTCCGCAAGAAAGGCATCGAAGTACTGCTGCTCACCGATCGCATCGACGAGTGGCTGATGAGCTACCTCACCGAATTCGACGGCAAGACCTTCGTTGACGTGGCCCGCGGTGACCTGGATCTGGGCTCGCTGGACTCGGAAGAGGACAAGAAGGCTCAGGAAGAAGTTGCCAAGAGCAAGGAAGGGTTGGTCGAGCGCTTGAAGAGTGCGTTGGGCGAGCAGGTTGCCGAGGTGCGTGTCTCCCATCGTCTGACCGACTCGCCGGCCATTCTGGCCATCGGCGAACAGGACCTGGGCCTGCAGATGCGCCAGATCCTCGAAGCCAGCGGCCAGAAGGTACCGGATTCGAAGCCGATCTTTGAATTCAATCCGAACCACCCGCTGATCGAGAAGCTGGATGCCGAGCCGGACGAAGACCGTTTTGGCGACTTGTCGCACATCCTCTTCGACCAGGCCGCGCTGGCTGCAGGCGACAGCCTGAAAGATCCAGCCGCCTACGTGCAGCGCCTGAATAAGCTGCTGGTCGAGCTTTCTGCTTGATCCGCTAGCTGCAATGCAAAACGCCGCTCAATCGAGCGGCGTTTTTGTATCTGTCGTGTGGTGCCATGCTGTCTGCAATTTCCTAGCCAGGGTCGAGCGCAGCGACACCCGGGGAGATTTCCTTGGTATCGCGATGCTCAACCCAGGCTACGGGGCGTTAGCTCGGGTCTGGCCGCGTAGGTCGAGGAGCGAAGCGGCGATAACCATCAAAAAACCATCTACACGAAAAAGCCCCGTCATCCAGTAGATGACGGGGCTTCTGGTCGTGCCGGTTCAGGCGATCAGACGATGATGCCCTGGCTGCGCAGGTAGTCGTCATAGGTGCCGCTGAAGTCGGTAACGCCGTTGTCCGACAGCTCGATGATGCGGGTGGCCAGGGAGCCGACGAACTCGCGGTCATGGCTGACGAAGACCAGTGTGCCCGGATAGTTTTCCAGCGCCAGGTTGAGCGCTTCGATGGATTCCATGTCCAGGTGGTTGGTCGGTTCGTCCATCACCAGCACGTTGGGCTTCTGCAGGATCAGCTTGCCGAACAGCATGCGGCCTTGCTCACCACCGGAGATCACCTTGACCGACTTGAGGATCTCGTCGTTGGAAAACAGCATGCGGCCGAGGGTGCCACGGATCACCTGCTCGCCGGTGGTCCACTGGCCCATCCAGTCGAACAGGGTCACATCGTCTTCAAAGTCGTGGGCATGATCCTGGGCGTAGTAACCCACCTCGGCGCTTTCCGTCCATTTCACCGCACCGGCGTCCGGCGTCAGCTCGCCGACCAGGGTACGCAGCAGGGTGGTCTTGCCGATGCCGTTGGGGCCGATGATCGCAACGCGCTCGCCGGCTTCGACGGTGAAACTGAAGTTCTTGAACAGTGGCTTGCCGTCGAAACCCTTGGACATCTGCTCGATGGTCACGGCCTGACGGTGCAGCTTCTTGGTCTGCTCGAAGCGGATGAACGGGCTGACCCGACTCGACGGCTTGACCTCGGCCAGCTGGATCTTGTCGATCTGCTTGGCACGGCTAGTGGCCTGCTTGGCTTTCGAGGCGTTGGCCGAGAAGCGGCTGACGAAGTTTTGCAGCTCGGAAATCTGCGCCTTCTTTTTGGCGTTATCCGACAGCAGCTGTTCGCGCGACTGGGTCGCCGCGGTCATGTATTCGTCGTAGTTACCCGGGAACAGGCGCAGCTCGCCGTAATCCAGGTCGGCCATGTGGGTGCAGACCGAGTTGAGGAAGTGACGGTCGTGGGAAATGATGATCATGGTGCTGTTACGCGCCGTGAGGATCGTTTCCAGCCAGCGGATGGTGTTGATGTCCAGGTGGTTGGTCGGCTCATCGAGCAGCAGCACGTCCGGATCTGAGAACAGCGCCTGAGCCAGTAGCACGCGAAGCTTCCAGCCAGGGGCGACTTCGCTCATCGGGCCAAAGTGCTGTTCCAGCGGAATGCCGAGGCCGAGCAGCAGCTCGCCGGCGCGAGATTCGGCGGTATAGCCGTCCATCTCGGCGAACTCGCCCTCGAGCTCACCGACTTTCATGCCGTCTTCTTCGCTCATTTCCGGCAGCGAGTAGATGCGGTCGCGCTCTGCCTTGACCTTCCACAGCTCTTCGTGACCCATGATCACGGTGTCGATCACGTTGAATTGCTCGTAGGCGAACTGATCTTGGCGCAGTTTGCCGAGGCGCACGTTCGGCTCCAGCATGACCTGGCCACCGGATGGCTCGAGATCACCGCCGAGGATTTTCATGAACGTCGACTTGCCGCAGCCATTGGCGCCGATCAGGCCGTAGCGGTTGCCGTTGTTGAACTTT
Source organism: Phytopseudomonas seleniipraecipitans (assembly GCF_900102335.1). Taxonomy (GTDB): domain Bacteria; phylum Pseudomonadota; class Gammaproteobacteria; order Pseudomonadales; family Pseudomonadaceae; genus Aquipseudomonas; species Aquipseudomonas seleniipraecipitans. The sequence goes on along the minus strand of NZ_FNBM01000007.1, from coordinate 42,070 downwards.
ACGGACACGTTCTCGAACAGCGGCTTGGCACCGAACTGCATCGTGATATTTGCGGTGGAAATCAAAGCTGTCTATCTCGCATGTTTCAAAGGGTGGGTTTAGTCTTTTGGGCAGTTATGGCAATTGCTTTGCTCATTTGCCCAGTCGCCTTCGCCATCAATCCGTCGGGCATAGCGAGTCAGCAAGAGCGGTACGGAGTGGCTCAACTGCCTGGCGACAATGCCAGAGCCATCCTGCCATGAGGCATGGTTGCGTCTATGTGGCGCGCATTGTACGGAGGACGCTAGCGAATACCCAGCGGTTTCAAGGGATGACAGCGCGGATGCTGCAGGTAATTCGTCTGCAAGCCTGTGCCGTTTACTTGTTGAAGGCGATCGCCGGGATGCATGATGGGTCGTGAATCGTTGCGAGCCAAAGAGCAAGGCCTCGCGGTGAGCGGCTGTTTCGACGCTAGCAGCGAGCATCAGGCGCTACGAGCGATTCACCAGTTCAACGAGGTGGTCGATAAAAAAGTCAGAGGTGAATTGGGACAGGAATGCATCGGCTGATGAAAACACAATCCACTGACCGTGCTCTTTACGAAGGGTCAGGGTGGGATGCTCAGGAGAAAGGTCGCTGAGGATTATCTGCAGTGTCGAATCGACGATGTCAGGTTTGAAGATCACCGTGTTGCCTGCCAGATCGATCTTCAGCGATTCCAGCTCGATGATCGCGCCGTCAAAGCTGTACTGGTCGTAGATTCGAATCAGTTCCACGCCACCCACATTGGAGATGTCGACATGGAGCATTCTGAACAGCTCGTCCAGCTGTGCTCTGATCAGCTCGATTTGCCGATCTCGCTCGGCCATGGCGTCATCGGTTCTTTCCCGATAAATCTTCAAGGCTCTTATCAGATCACTTTTGCTTGCCATTCCGTGGGTTCCTTGGTCATGTCGTCTGACTCTAGTCCAGCATTCGAGCCGACGCCAAGCCGCGGCGTCTCAGCTGGGCGCCGCCGCGGCCGGGGGGGCGGAGCCATTTCGCTGCACATGGCTGCCGGCCAATTGAAAGCCGGAGTCACGAAACCGGTCGGAATCAGGCAAAGCAGATTGGTCAGATGATTCCAGTCGCCTTGGGGGTATCCGCACGGCCGCCCCATTCGGTCCAGGAGCCGTCATACAGCGCGGCTTCAGGCAAGCCCGCTACCTCCAGGCCGAGCAGCAATACGGCTGCGGTCACACCGCTGCCGCAACTGGTGATCACGGTCTTCTTGCCGTCGACCCCAGCCTCGGCAAACAACGTGCGTAAGGTGTCAGGGGATTGCAGGGTGTGGTCGTTGCGCAACAGCTTGCTGTACGGCAAGTTGCGGCTACCGGGAATGTGCCCCGAGACCACGCCCGGCCGCGCTTCCGCGGTGCTGCCGTCGAAGCGGTTGGCTGCGCGGGCATCGAGTATCAGCGAGTCTTCCCGGTCGATGGCTTCCAGTACGTCACCCAGACCTCTGAGCCTGCGGGTATGCACGTTGGTGGTGAAGGTACGCCCGGTCGCGACGGCAGGTTCGCCTCTTTCGCTTGGGCGACCTTCGGCGAGCCATTTTGGCAGCCCGCCATCGAGGACTGCCACGTGTTGGTGGCCAAAATAGCGAAACAGCCACCAGGCGCGGGCCGCGGAGAACAGGCCCTTCTGGTCATAGACCACAACGCGGCAGTGGTTGTCGACGCCCTCGGCAGCAATCAACCGGGCGAAACGGCCCTGGGACGGCACGGTGTGCGGCAGCGGCGTATCCGGGTCGGAAAAGGCATCGATATCGAAGAAGCGCGCACCAGGGATATGCGCCTTGAGGTACTCGTCGCGGCCGCGCTTCGCCTCGTTGGGGAGGTAAGTGCTGGCGTCGAACACCACCACATCAGCGGCATTGCCTTCGCGGGCAAGCCATTCGCTGGTGACCAATGGGCCAAAAGTCATCAATCATCTCCTGTACGTCTGTGGCTTTCATCCTGCCAACTGGGCTGGCATCTGACACCCCACCGTGCGTCAGCTCGGCTAGACCATTTTTACTATGCATAGACGGTGACGTCAGTCGCGGAAGAACACCTGAACCAGGTGATAACCGAATTGACTCTTCACCGGACCATGCACCTCGCGCAGCGCTTTCTTGAATATCACCTGGTCGATGGCGCGCACCATCTGCCCAGGCCGCACTTCGCCCAGGTCGCCGCCTTTCTTTCCGGACGGGCAGGTAGAGTGCTTGCGTGCCAGCACATCGAACGCCTCGCCGGCAGCGATGCGCTTCTTCAGGCCGGCAGCTTCCGCTTCGGTCTTGACCAGGATATGGCGGGCCATTGCCTTTGCCATGGCAGGTTCCTTCAGTTAGTCGGGCGCATAGTGTGCCAGTATTTATGCCGCGATCGGCGTGACCAGGCTGTCGGCTCGGGCTGGCTGTTGCCGCTTGCGTGGCAATCAGGGGCGTGCAGGCTGCTCGTGCGCTTCGATGATTGCCAGCAGATCATCCAGGGTGCTGTGCAGGTAACGCCCGGCACGGTAGTCGGGCTTGATCGCCTCGCCGCCGGTGATGACCGCCTGAGGCTGCTCGACGAAACGGCCGATCAGCTCGAAGCGCTCATCCAGTACCAGAACCAGTGGAATCGGGATGCGCTCCAGCTTCAGCTGGTCACTCAGGTCGTGCTCGGCCCGGCCTTTGGAGATGATCGCCAAGGTCACCTTGGGTTGCGTGCGTTGCAGGTGATCCATCGCCGTCAGGTTCAGCTGGCAATCCGGGCACCACATCTCCGCAGCCGCTAACAGGTGGTAACGGCCTTGTACTGCCGCCAGCCGGCGCCGTGTGTTGGCGCTCACATTCTCTGCGGCGTCCAGCTGCGCTCGCGCGCTGTGCACAGCGGCAATTTCGGTGGGCAGGCCGCGGCTGACGAAAGCCTCGAAGGGCTCTCCGATGGCGACCAGTTCCTGATAATGGGGCATGCGGATTCTCCAGCAGACGGCATGACAGTCCAGCAGAAAAGTCGCGGTGCGACAATCGCAGGATCTACGGCGCCGGCACGTAACGTTCGCTGATGCGTTGCAGGCTGCCGTCTTTGCGCATGTGTTCAAGGGCGTCGTGGACGGCTTTGACCAGTTGCGGATCGCACTGCAGCGAACAGGCGATATACATGTCCAGCGGCGCCAGCAGTGTACTCATCGCCAGGTCGGGGCCGGCATCCCAGAGGTGGCGGCCTTCCAGCTCAGTGGTGAACCAGGCATCCACGCGGCCGCGCCTGACCAGCTGGATCGGCTGGTCACCGAGCTTCAGCGCATACAGCTGATCGTCCCGGAAACCGCTGCGCCTGAGAATTTCTTCCTGCGCGGAGCCCAGACCGACAGCAACCAGGCGATAGCGCTGGCGCGCTTCTTCGAGGCTGGCGACCGGGTTGTCGAGGGTAAAGAAGGCGCGGTGCAGGGGTTGGATATTGGCCACCCAGGTGAAGTGTGCTTCCCGTTCCGGTGTACGCGAGAGCGGCACGATCATGATGTCTTGCGATTCCTGGGTGCGTTTTTGCGCACGTGCCCAGGGGGCATTGACCACCACGGCGTTATAGCCCGCCCGCTGCAGCGCCATGACGGCGATATCGCCGGTAATGCCGTGGCCATTGTCGCCGTGCAAGGCCAATGGCGGGGCATCCGGCATATAAAGCTGGATATCGCGCGGCCCGGCATATGACGAGCAGGGCAGCAGCACTGACAACAGGCAGGCGATAAGGCGCAAAGCGAGCATTCCTTGGCGATATATCGCGAGTATAGGAGCTGCTGGGCAGGAAATCTGTGAATCATTGGCAGGCGGCATGAGGCGTTCGAGTCTGCAGCGCCGCCGTAGGGCGCGACTGATCCGTTGCCTGATTCAGGCTGTTGGTGGGTTCTCGCCCGGCCTTGTGGGCCGGGCGATAACGGCCTTCACTCTCGCAGTTGCGGCAGGTCGCGATAGAGTTCCAGCGCCTGCGGGTTGGCCAGGGCGTCGGTATTCTTCACCGGTTGGCCGTGCACCACATTGCGTACTGCCAGTTCGACGATCTTGCCGCTGATGGTGCGCGGAATATCCGCCACCGCGACGATCCGTGCCGGCACGTGGCGCGGCGTGGTGTTGGCGCGGATCACCTGGCAGATCTGCTTCTGCAACGCGTCATCAAGCCGCACGCCATCGCGCAGACGCACAAACAGGACCACGCGCACATCACCGTCCCATTGCTGGCCGATGGCGATGGACTCCAGCACCTGTTCGATCTTCTCTACCTGACGATAGATTTCGGCGGTGCCGATGCGCACGCCTCCGGGGTTGAGAACGGCGTCTGAGCGGCCGTGGATGATGAGCCCGCCGTGGCGCGTTTCTTCGGCGTAGTCGCCATGCGCCCAGATGCCGGGAAAGGTGTCGAAGTAGGCGCTGCGAAACTTCTCGCCATCAACGTCGTTCCAGAAGCCCACGGGCATCGAGGTGAAATGCCTGGCGCACACCAGCTCACCTTTTTCGCCGACCACCGACTGGCCGTCGTCACTCCAGACTTGGACGTCCATGCCCAGGCCCTTGCACTGGATTTCGCCGCGGTACACGGGTGACACCGGGTTGCCGAGCGCGAAACACGAGACGATATCGGTGCCACCGGAGATCGACGACAGGCAGACATCGGCCTTGATGTCGCGGTACACGTAATCGAAGCTCTCGTGGGCCAGCGGCGAGCCGGTGGAAAGAATGGCCTTGAGCCGCGTCAGTCGGTGGGTTTCGCGTGGCTTGGCGCCGGCCTTTTCCAGGGCCGCGATGAATTTGGCGCTGGTGCCGAACACGCTGATGTCCTCGGCATCGATCAGATCAATCAGCCGCGTGGGCTCGGGGTGGAAGGGCGAGCCGTCGTACAACACCAGGGTGGCGCCCAGGGCCAGGCCGGAGACCAGCCAGTTCCACATCATCCAGCCGCAGGTGGTGTAGTAGAACAGCGTGTCTTCATCGCCCACATCGCTGTGCAGCCCCAGCTCCTTGACGTGTTGCAGCAGCGTGCCGCCGGCGCCATGGACGATGCACTTGGGCACGCCAGTGGTGCCGCTGGAGTAGAGAATGTACAGCGGGTGTTCGAACGGCACTGCCGTGAACTGTGGCTCGCCCTCGGCGCAGTAGAAGTCGTCCCAGCACTCGACCCTGGCCTGGGTCTGGAAGTCGCCGGCCTTGCAGCCGGTGTTGGCGTAAGGCACCACGACCAGCTGCTGCAGCGTTGGCAGGTGCGAGAGAATGTCGTTGAGCTTGCCGGTCAGGTCGAGGTTCTTGCCCGCATAGCGATAACCCGCACAGGCGATCAGCACCTTGGGTTCGATCTGGCCGAAACGGTCGATCACGCCCTGAGTGCCGAAATCCGGTGAGCAGCTCGACCAGGTCGCGCCCAGGCTGGCGGTGGCGAGCATGCCGACCAGGGTCTGCCACGTGTTGGGCATGAACGCCGCGACTCGGTCGCCAATCCCCACGCCCGCTTCCTGCAGGCTGCGCTGCAGGCCGGCTACGTGCGCTGCCAGTTGCGCGTAGCTGAGCTGTTCACGGCTGCCGTCTTCGGCTACCGCGACGATAGCAGGGTGCTCGTCACGACGGCGAAGCAGGTGTTCAGCAAAATTCAGCGTAGCGCCCGGAAACCAGTGAGCGCTGGGCATGGCCGCGCCTTCTTCGAGCACCGCCCGCGGTTGTTGGCTGAAGCGAATGTCGAAGACCTCGGCGATGGCCTGCCAGAACGCTTCGCGCTCGCTCACGCTCCAGGCGTGCAGCGCCGCGTAGTCGGCCAGATCCAGGCCGTGGCGGCAGTTCACGAAGCGGCGGAAGGCATCCATGCGTGTAGCGCTGATGCGTTCGGCCGTGGGCGTCCAGAGCGGTTGCTGCATTGGGTTACCTCACTACTTTTTTATTCGTGGGCAAGGCCGTTGAGCCCTGCCGGTTTGCGTCTATTGTGCCAGCCAGCCGCCATCCATGTTCCAGGCCGCGCCGCGTACCTGGGCCGCTGCATCGCTGCACAGAAACAAGGCCAGCTCGCCGAGCTGGTGGGGCGTGACGAACTCCAGCGACGGCTGCTTTTCAGCCAGCAGGTTAAGCCGTTCGGCTTCACTGTCGCCGCTTTCGGCCGCGCGGGCATCGATCTGCGCTTGCACCAGGGGCGTCAGTACCCAGCCGGGGCAGATGGCGTTACAGGTGATGCCCGTTGTGGCGGTTTCCAGCGCCACGGACTTGCTCAGGCCGATCAGCCCGTGCTTGGCCGCCACGTAGGCGCTCTTGCCGGGCGACGCCGCCAGGCCATGGGCCGAGGCGATATTGATGATGCGCCCCCAGTTGCGCTGGCGCATGCCGGGCAACGCCAGGCGGGTGGTGTGAAAGGCCGAGGACAGATTGATGGCGATGATCGCGTCCCAGCGCTCCGGAGCGAAATCCTCCACTGGCGAAACGTGCTGGATGCCGGCGTTGTTGACCAGAATGTCGATGGTACCGAACTCGCGCTCGGCGTAGGCGATCATCGCTTCGATCTGCTGCGGATCGCTCATGTCCGCGGGATGGTGAAGCACCTTGCCGCCAGACACCGCCACCGCGTCGATGGCCGCCTGGGCGTCGCCGAAGCCATTGAGCAGCAGGTCGGCGCCAGCTTCGGCCAGCACCAGCGCGATGCCCAGGCCGATGCCGCTGGTGGAACCGGTGACCAGTGCGGTCTTGCCTTTGAGGTTCATAACAACTCCTTGGGTGTGCAGCGAGGCGCACCTGTCACGAAAACTAAACGATGCCGGTGGTGTAAAAGACGCCGATGACGAAAAACACCGCGACGGTCTTGATAATGGTGATGCCGAAAATGTCCTTGTAGGCTTCGCGGTGCGTCAGCCCGGTCACGGCCAGCAGGGTGATCACCGCGCCGTTGTGGGGCAGGGTGTCCATGCCGCCGCTGGCCATGGAGGCGACGCGGTGCATGACTTCCAGCGGGATATTGGCGGCGTTGGCGGCGGCGATGAAACTGTCGGACATAGCCGCCAGCGCGATGCTCATACCACCCGACGCCGAGCCGGTGATGCCGGCGAGCAGAGTGACGGTCACGGCCTCGTTGACCAGCGGATTGGGGATGCCCTTGAGCGCATCCGCGAGGATCAGGAAGCCTGGCAGCGACGCGATCACCGCCCCGAAACCGTATTCCGACGCGGTATTCATCGCCGCCAGCAGCGAGCCACCGACCGCTGCCTTGGTGCCCTCGGCGAGCTTTTCGCGAATGACCCCGAAGGCGCTAATTAGTACCAACAGAATCCCTAGCAGCAGGGCAGCCTGCACTGCCCAAATGGCGGTCAGTTTGCTGACGTCGGTCTGCAGTGGCGCCGCCATGCCGGCTAATTGCAGGCTGTGGGTCTTGCCGTAGAACTCGGGAATCCAGTGGGTGAACAGCAGATTTGCCACGCCTACCAGAATCAGCGGCGCTACGGCCAGCAAGGGGCTGGGCAGCTTGATGTCGTCCGGGGTTTCCGGCTCGTTACGCAGTTCGGTGCCATAACCCTCGCCAGCCCGCAGCGCTTTGCCCAACTGCCGGCGCAGATAAAGCATGCCGACACCGAGCACGAACAGGCTGCCGATCAGCCCCAGCCAGGGCGCGGCCCAGGCGGTGGTGTTGAAGAAGGTGGTGGGGATGATGTTCTGGATTTGCGGCGTGCCGGGCAGTGCGTCCATGGTGAAGCTGAACGCGCCGAGGGCGATGGTCGCCGGAATCAGTCGCTTGGGAATGTTGCTCTGGCGGAACATCTCGGCCGCGAACGGGTAGACCGCGAACACCACCACGAACAGCGATACGCCGCCGTAGGTGAGCAGGGCGCAGACCAGCACGATCACCAGCATCGCCTGGCCGGTGCCGAATACGCGGATGGCGGCCGCCACGATGGAACGCGAGAACCCGGACAGCTCGATCAGTTTGCCGAATACGGCACCGAGCAGGAACACCGGAAAATACAGCTTGATGAAGCCCACCATCTTTTCCATGAACACCCCGGTGAAGGCGGGCGCCACGGCGCTGGGGTCGGTGAGCAGCACCGCACCGAGGGCGGCGATGGGAGCGAAGAGGATGACGCTGTAGCCACGGTAGGCGGCGAGCATCAGTAGAGCCAGTGCAGCGAGGGCGATGATGACACTCATCGACGATCTCCTGACCCTGCAGCACGGCGAATCGAGAGGCTGCCGTGGCCTTCGGATTAACTCGCACAGGCGCTGTGGGCGCTTTTGTTTTTGTTGTCGGCGGCGGGTGGGCCCGCGACTGACACATAGCGAGTTTTATGCCAGATTTATAAGCCTATGAATTATAAGAACTTTATTTTTAATCTCATGCCGCTGCGTGGTTTTTGTCCCGTTTAAGGGACGAACGCAACGCCTGGCGCTTGCCAGGCGCGCTGCATGGCGTTGTCCCTGAAATGGGATTAGTCCCGAAATAAGGACGAGAGGCCAAGTTCGAGCATCTTCCGATACAGGGTGGAGCGGCCCAGCCCCAGGCGTTTCGCCGCCTGAGGCACATCGCCTGCGGTGGTGGCCAATGCCTTGCGGATCAGCTCCCGCTCGAACTGCGCACGTGCCTGGTGAAAGTCTTCGATCTGACCCTCATCTGCGGCCGTCGTGTCTGTTTCAGGTAATGCCTGCAGCGTACCGATTGCCGCCGCTACCGCAGCGCGGTCGAGCAATATTTCATCGCTGAGCAGGCAGGCGCGCTCCAGCACATTGTGCAGCTCGCGGACGTTGCCGGGCCAGGCATGCCGAGCGAGCAGCGCCATGGCATCGGGGTGCAGTTCGTGGCGCCCCTGCAGTGCATCGAAGATCGCTTCGCAGAGCGCCGGCAGATCCTCCAAACGTTCGCGCAATGGTGGTACGGCGATGGTCAGCACGTTGAGGCGGTAATACAGGTCGGCGCGGAAGGCGCCTTTGCGCACCGCTGCCTCCAGGTCTATGGAGGTGGCGGCGATAAGCCGTATATCGCTGCGCAGCACCTCGTTGGAGCCCACCGGCTCGAACTCTTTCTCCTGCAGCACTCGCAGCAGCTTGCTCTGCAGCGGCAATGGCATGTCGCCGATTTCGTCGAGAAACAACGTGCCACCGTGGGCGATCTGCAACTTGCCGGCGCGCCCCTTACGGTCGGCACCGGTAAATGCGCCCGGCGCGGTGCCGAAGAACTCCGCTTCGAGCAGCGTCTCGGGAATAGCCGCGGTGTTCAGGCTGACGAAGGGTTTGCTGGCCCGTGGCGACGCATTGTGAATGGCATGGGCCAGCAACTCCTTGCCGGTGCCGGTCTCGCCCAGCAGCAACACCGCCGAGTCGCTGGTGGCGCTGCGCCGGGCCAGACGTTTGACCTCCAGGCTGCGGGCGCTGGTGCCGATGAAATGGGCGAAGCTGTACTTGGCCTGACGGGACTTGAGTTGCGAGCGCGTCGAGGCCAGTTCCTGCTGCATCGCCTGGTAGCGGGCCAGTAGCGGCGACAGCGACTGCAACTCGTCGAACAGCGCGAAGCCAATGGCGCCAATCACCTGGCCAGCATCGTCCTGGATGGGCAGGCGCATGACCACCAGAGGCTCGCGGGGGGTGTCCATCATGTCCAGCAGGATCGGCCGGCCGCTTTTCACAACGTCACGCAGCAGGCTGCCGGGAATCACGCTTTCGCAGGGTCTGCCGATGGCTTCGCTGGCATGCCCGAGGCCAAAACGCTGGGCGTAACGCTCGTTGATCCACACGATGCGCGCATCACGGTCGACGATGATGGTGCCTTCGCTGGATTGCTCGAAAATCTCGAACAGCGACTGGATGGCCAGTTGGCGGACGTAGGGGTAATTGCCGAGGTCGTTCATGGCGCTCATCGTGACGGATGCAGAGCGCGGATCATAAACCAGATGTTCGTCGGGACGGGGCGTGGCGCGCAAACGCGTGCCACGCCCGCTCATTCAGGGCGCGTCGGCTGCCTTGCGCGGGGCCTTGGCGGGGGTCGCCTCGATCAATCCGTCGGCCCGGAACATGGCCTTTATGCCACGCACGGCCTGGCGGATACGGTCCTGGTTTTCGATCAGCGCGAAGCGCACGTGGTCGTCACCGTAATCACCGAAGCCGATGCCCGGCGACACGCAGACCTTGGCTTCGGCGAGCTGCTTCTTGGCGAATTCCAGGGAACCGAGGTGCGCGTAGGCGTCGGGGATCTTCGCCCACACGTACATCGAAGCCTTGGGGTTCTCGACCATCCAGCCCAGCTCGTGCAGGCCCTTGACCAGTACGTTGCGGCGCTGGCGGTACTGCTCGGCGATGTCGCGCACGCACTGCTGGTCGCCTTCCAGCGCCGCGATGGCCGCCACCTGCAGCGGGGTGAAGGTGCCGTAGTCGTGATAGCTCTTGATCCTTCCCAGGGCGTTGACCAGCTCCGGGTTGCCGACCATGAAGCCGATTCGCCAGCCGGCCATGTTGTAGCTCTTAGACAGGGTGAAGAACTCCACGGCGATGTCCTTGGCGCCCGGTACCTGCATGATCGACGGGGCTTTCCAGCCGTCATAGACGATGTCGGCGTAGGCCAGGTCATGGATAACCAGTACGTTGTACTGCTTGGCCAGGGCCACCACGCGCTCGAAGAAATCCAGCTCCACGCACTGCGCGGTGGGGTTGGACGGGAAGCCCAGAATCATCATCTTCGGCTTGGGAATGCTCTCGCGGATCGCCCGCTCCAGCTCGATGAAGAAGTCCACCCCAGGCACCAGCGGCACCGAACGCACCTGGGCGCCGGCGATCACTGCACCGTAGATATGAATCGGGTAGCTGGGGTTGGGCACCAGCACGGTATCGCCATGATCCAGGGTGGCCAGCATCAGATGCGCCAGGCCTTCCTTGGAACCGATAGTGACGATGGCTTCGCTTTCCGGGTCGATGTCGACCTGATAGCGATCCTGGTACCAGCGCGAGATCGCCCGGCGCAGGCGCGGGATACCACGGGAGGTGGAGTAGCCATGGGTGTCTTCACGCTGAGCGACCTGCACCAGCTTTTCCACGATATGCGGCGGCGTCGCGCCATCGGGGTTGCCCATGCTCAGGTCGATGATGTCCTCGCCACGGCGGCGAGCGGCCATCTTCAATTCAGCGGTGATGTTGAAAACGTAAGGGGGGAGACGATCGATGCGCGCAAAGCGGCGCGGAGCTTGGTCAGCCATGCTTTCCTCGAACAACGTAAGCGCCCGGAACCGTCCGAGCGACGTAGGCCACTGCGGTGGCCTGGCCGGACAATAATCTCAGTGGAAGGCTTTGTCGAGAGCCCCAGCAGAAACAATCTCGCGTGCTGCACAGTCGCTCGTGGCCGGCATGAAACGATATTCTTGACCACAACTCGAACACCGATGCTGACCCTCGGGCACGCGAATCGGCGTCACATCACAATAAACAGAGAGCCGTCATCGAGATGAATCACCGATATATCGCCACGGGCCTGCTCACCGCCAGCCTGGCCCTGTCGCTGCCTGCCGTTGCCATGTCCGAGCAGGCGTTTCAGGCCCGTGCTGCTGAGGTGTTCAAGCCACTGATGGAAAAGTACGACGTTCCGGGTCTGGCTGTCGGCGTGACCTGGCAGGGCAAGCATTATGTGTACACCCAGGGTATGGCGGACCGGGCAGCAGCCATCGCGGTCGACTCCGACACGTTGTTCGAGGTGGGTTCGCTGAGCAAGACCTTCAACGTTACCCTGGCGGCACTCGCGCAGCAGCGTTCGCTGTTGTCGCTCGATGACCCGGTGGCGAAGCACATCCCCGAACTGGGTAAGCGTCCCTTCGGCGCGTTGAGCCTCATGGACCTGGCCACCCACCACAGCAGCGGCCTGCCATTGCAGCCGCCGGATGTGGCCAAAGACGACGCCAGCCTGATGGTCTGGCTGAAACAATGGCAGCCGGTGGCCGGCCGTGGCCATGAGCGCGCTTACTCCAACGTCAGTATCGGCATGCTTGGGCGGATCTCGGCCCAGGCATTCGGGCAGCCCTATGCCCAGGCACTTGACGACAACGTGCTGCAGCCACTGGCGCTTCAGCATACTTACGTCGACGTGCCTGCTCCGCAGATGAAGCACTATGCCTATGGCTATGCGCGTGAGACCAACGCAGCAATCCGGGTCAACCCGGGCATGCTCGATGCCGAAGCCTACGGCTTGAAGTCGAACATTGGCGACATGCTGCGCTTCATCGATATCAACCTGGGCGCCGTCGCGGTGCCTGAACAGCTTTCCGCCGCGATACAAGCGACGCATCAGGGCGTCACTCGAACATCCGAGTTCACCCAGGCGATGATCTGGGAACGCTATCCCTGGCCGGTTTCCCGCGAGCGGCTGTTAGCCGGCAACGCACCGGCCTTGGCCCTCGAAAGTCAGCCGGCCAGCCGCTTGAGCAGCAGAGAGATCTCCGAGCAGGGCGTACTCTTCAGCAAGACCGGCTCGACCAATGGCTTTGGTGGTTATGTCGCCTTCCTTCCCGATGAAGAGATTGGCCTGGTCCTGCTGGCCAACCGCAACGTGCCGTTGGAACCTCGTGTAGGTGCGGCCTTCAGGCTGTTGCAGCAAGTACTGAAGGATGATCGGTAAGCGAAGAAAGCGATTGTCGGTGCAATGAACATCCGCCAGGCAATAAAAAACCCCGCCGAAGCGGGGTTTTTTTAACGCGGGTGAAGCCTTAAGCCTGAACCACCGGGATGTTCGCGTTGGCCGCAGCCTCGCGGAACTCGGCGATCTGGTCGAAGCTCAGGTATCGGTAAACGTCGGCAGCCATGCTGTCGATGTTCTTCGCGTACTCCATGTACTCCTCGACGGTCGGCAGCTTGCCCAGGATGGACGCGACAGCGGCCAGCTCGGCAGAAGCCAGGTACACGTTGGCACCATCACCCAGGCGGTTCGGGAAGTTACGGGTCGAGGTCGACACCACGGTCGAATTCGGCTCGACGCGTGCCTGGTTACCCATGCACAGCGAGCAGCCCGGCATTTCCATGCGCGCGCCGGCCTTGCCGTAGATGCCGTAGTAGCCTTCTTCGGTCAGCTGGTGAGCGTCCATCTTGGTCGGCGGCGACAGCCACAGGCGGGTCGGCAGCTGGCCTTTGACTTGCTCCAGCAGCTTACCGGCCGCGCGGAAGTGACCGATGTTGGTCATGCACGAACCGATGAACACTTCATCGATCTTCTCGCCCTGAACGGTCGACAGCAGACGCGCGTCGTCCGGATCGTTAGGCGCGCAGAGCACCGGCTCCTTGATATCGGCCAGGTCGATTTCGATGATTTCGGCGTATTCGGCATCGGCGTCGGCGGACAGCAGGTCCGGCTGGGCCAACCAGGCTTCCATCGCCTGAGCACGACGTTCCATGGTGCGCGCATCGCCGTAGCCTTCGCTGATCATCCAGCGCAGCAGGGTGATGTTCGAGGTCAGGTACTCGGCAATGGCCTTTTCCGGCAGCTTGATGGTGCAACCTGCAGCGGAACGCTCTGCCGAGGCGTCGGACAGCTCGAACGCCTGCTCGACGGTCAGCTCGTCCAGACCTTCGATTTCCAGGATGCGGCCCGAGAAGGCGTTGATCTTGCCTTTCTTCTCGACGGTCAGCAGACCTTTCTGGATGCCGTAGTAAGGGATGGCGTGTACCAGGTCACGCAGGGTGATGCCTGGGTTCAGCTTGCCCTTGAAGCGCACCAGAACCGACTCCGGCATGTCCAGCGGCATAACGCCGGTGGCAGCGGCGAAGGCAACCAGGCCGGAGCCGGCCGGGAAGGAGATGCCGATCGGGAAGCGGGTATGCGAGTCACCACCGGTACCAACGGTATCCGGCAGCAGCATGCGGTTCAGCCAGCTGTGGATGATGCCGTCGCCAGGACGCAGCGACACGCCGCCACGGGTGCGGATGAAATCCGGCAGGGTGTGGTGGGTGGTGACGTCGATCGGCTTCGGATAGGCGGCGGTGTGGCAGAAGGACTGCATCACCAGGTCGGCGGAGAAGCCCAGGCACGCCAGGTCTTTCAGCTCGTCGCGGGTCATCGGGCCAGTGGTGTCCTGGGAGCCGACGGTGGTCATCTTCGGTTCGCAATAGGTGCCCGGACGGACGCCTTTGCCTTCCGGCAGACCGCACGCCTTGCCGACCATCTTCTGGGCCAGGGTGAAGCCCTTGCCAGTGTCGACCGGTGCTTCCGGCAGTTTGAACAGGTCGGTTGGGCCCAGGCCCAGCTCAGCACGCGCCTTCTCGGTCAGGCCGCGGCCGACGATCAGCGGAATACGGCCGCCAGCACGAACTTCGTCGAGCAGTACCGGAGTCTTCAGTTCGAACGTGGTGATCACTTCGTCGCTATCGTGCTTGCAGACCTTGCCCTGGTGCGGGTAAAGGTCGATCACGTCGCCCATGTTGATGTTCGAGACGTCAAACTCGATCGGCAGGGCGCCAGCATCTTCCATGGTGTTGTAGAAGATCGGTGCGATCTTGGTGCCGAAGCAGAAGCCGCCAGCACGCTTGTTCGGAACAAACGGAATGTCGTCGCCGAAGAACCACAGCACCGAGTTGGTGGCGGATTTACGCGAAGAACCGGTACCGACCACGTCACCGACGTAGGCAACCGGGAAACCGTCGCCATACATCTGGGCGATCTGCTTCATCGGGCCGATGGAGCCTTGCACGTCAGGCACGATGCCTTCGCGGGCCATTTTCAGCATGGCCAGGGCGTGCAACGGGATGTCCGGGCGCGACCAGGCATCTGGAGCGGGCGACAGGTCGTCGGTGTTGGTTTCGCCGGTTACCTTGAAGACGCGCAGGCTGATCTTGTCGGCCAGAGTAGGGCGCTTTTTGAACCACTCGCCGTCAGCCCAGGACTGCAGCACGCCTTGGGCGTGGGCATTGCCCGCTTTGGCTTTTTCGGCAACGTCGTGGAACGCGTCGAACATCAGCAGGGTGTGCTTGAGCTGTTCAGCGGCGATGGCGGCCAATTCGCTGTCATCGAGCAACTCGACCAGGGTGGCGATGTTATAGCCGCCCTGCATGGTGCCGAGCAGTTCGGTCGCACGCTTCTTGTCGAGCAGCGGGGAGGTGGCTTCGCCTTTGGCGACAGCGGAGAGGAAACCGGCTTTTACATAGGCCGCTTCGTCGACGCCTGGCGGCACGCGGTTGGTGATCAGGTCGAGGAGGAATTCTTCTTCGCCGGCCGGCGGATTCTTCAGCAGGTCGACGAGACCGGCGGTTTGTTCGGCGTTTAGCGGCTGGGGCACGATACCCTGGGCGGCACGCTCTGCTACGTGTTTGCGGTAGGCTTCAAGCACAGTTATTACCCTCATCATTGGTCCCAAATAGGGTGTCCGGGACGCATGCAGGAATGCATCAAACACATCCGCAGCTCAGCCTCATGGGCTGTGCGCGATGGTTTCAATGCTTCCATCCGGAAGCTGCTTTCAAAGTTTTACGCCGGCAGGACGGGTCTGATGAGGGGCTGGCATGGCCGGGGGATGACCATGCCAACATCGACCTGCAGGATCGACTGTGCTCGTGACGCTTTGAAAACAGCTTCCAACGGACATTGGCGCCTTTCGCAAGGCGCGCTGATTCTAGCGGAAAACTGCGACAAAGGTAAGCGAAAGACCCGTCACCCTCTGGGGTGATCCGTATTAGACAAAGGGCTAAGATGCGCGCTCTCAAGTCTTGTGTATCGATGTAACGCATGCCCAATCAACCGATCAAGACGCCCTGCGTCGGCCTGTGCTCCACCGTATTCGGCGATACCGTGTGCCGTGGCTGCAAGCGCTTCCACCATGAAGTGATCAACTGGAACGGTTACAGCGACGAAGAAAAGCAGTCGGTGTGGCTGCGCCTGGAAGTACTTCTGGTGCAGGTGATGGCCGCCAAGTTGGAAGTTTTCGATGAGCAACTCCTGCTCAAACAGCTGCAGCAACGGCAGATCCGCTATGTGGCGCATCAATCACCGTATTGCTGGGCGTATCAACTGCTGGCTCGCGGCGCCCGGGCGATTAGCCTGCTGGATGCTTACGGAATCGTGCTGCTGCCGGAGTTTCGCGACTGGGAATTGCCCGACCTGCGTGACGCGATCGATCGAGAGTTCTTCCTGCTTTCCGAGGCGCATTTCGAGCGCTATATCGCGCCGCGCTTTCTCAAGGAAGGTATGGAGCTGCGCGTTTAGGCCGGCTAACCCTGTAGACCGACGCTGAGGGGATCAGTTGTCCTGAGTATCGCTGCGCTCAACCACAGGCTACAGTCGCGTCAAACCTGCAGTCAGGGTTGCTCGACGATTTGCTGTCCTTGCCACGCAAAAGCCCGGCGCTTGGCCGGGCTTGCAGTTACAGCTCGCGATCTCTTAGCGGTATTCGCACAGATAGGCGGTGTCCTGCTCGACCTTCAGCTGGAACTTGCTGTTGGCGGGGACGGTGAAACGGCTACCGGCGGTGAAGGTTTCCCAGCTGTCGCTGCCTGGCAGTTTCACGGTCAGTGCGCCAGCGATTACATGCATGACTTCCAGCTGGCTGGTGCCGAACTCGTATTCGCCTGCGGCCATGACGCCGATGGTGGCCGGGCCTTCTGCCATGCCGAACGCGATGGATTTGACGGTGCCGTCGAAATACTCATTGACCTTGAACATGTGCATCCTCGTTAGGGGCAGGAATAAATGGCCGGCAAGTATGCCCAAGGCGATTCCTGGCGTCACCTGTCTCGCAAGTCGCTCATTTGCCCATCACCAGCGGTAGCAGGCGCGCGGTGTTACGCGCGTCGGTCAGGGCGCGATGCTGCTGGCCGCTGAAGCCGATACCCGCCAGTTGCAGCGCTGCATTGAGGCCAACCGGGCGCGCCAGCTGGCGTTCTTTGGCGAACCGCTGTTTGAGGTTCACGTGGGGCAGCGTCTGGAGATGGCTGGCGAGCCCGTTGCGCTGCCAATCCTGCAGCAGTTGCTGGCGGTCGTAGTCGCCCCAGCTGCACCAGCCTTGCAGGCGCGGTCGATGGGGCTCGATCCAGCGCTCGAACTGCAGCCATACGGTGCTCAGTGCTTGCGCCGAGTCGACATCCGCCTGGCTGATATGCGTCAGCTCGCGGCAGAAACGAGTGAGATTGGGGCGGCGTAGCGGGCGCACGAAACGTTGAAAATGGTCGATTTCATGACCGCTGCTGCCTACCAGGCTGGCGCCGATCTCGATGATCTCCATATGCTCGATGGGCCAGCCACCTTCCTCGGTGGTGGCCTCCAGATCAATGACTAGCCACTGCCCCATAGCCGCTCCTTGTCGATAGGCCGATGCATTGCACTCGCTTTAGAGCGCTCCAGACTCTGACTGACGAATGGCCCAATTCGTGCCGTTGGTAAAATGCCATCATGCCTCTTGTGACTTTCCATGGCTGGCTATACTTTGCGCCACGGAAGGTAATGGTCCTCTTGCCTGGGTGAAAGGTGAACGTGCTTCATGGATGACTCCTTAGTGTTGTTCGATGATGAGCCCGAGGGCGGGTCTCAGTTGCCGACCTGGCATATTCTGACCGTAGACGATGATGCTGGTTTTCAGCGCGCCACGGCGTTTGCCATCAGCGAGATGGAAATCCTTGGCCGGCGTATCGAAATTACCCAGGCTTTCAGCAACCGCGAAGCCGCCATGATGCTTGCCGAGCAGCGTGACTTCGCGCTGGTATTGCTCGATGTGGTGATGGAGACCGAAGACGCGGGGCTGCGTCTGGTCAAGACTCTGCGCGAGGTCATCGGCAACGCCGAGATCCGCATCGTGCTGCTGACCGGCGAGCCTGGCATGGCGCCCGTGCAGGAGGTCATGCGTGATTACGACATCAATGATTACTGGTCCAAGAGCGAGCTGAGCGCCGAGCGCCTGCGCACCGTGCTGACCACGGGCCTGCGCAGTTACACCCAGCTCAAGGCCACAGCACGTGCCAGACGCGGGCTGCAGATGATCGTGGAATCCAGCAATGCGCTATTTTGCTCGAAGAACACCCGCGAACTGTCAGCCAAGATCCTCTCCGAAATCGCCTCTCTGCTGGATCTGCAAGCCGAAGGCATCGTCTGCGTCAAAGCCAAGGAGCCGAGCCCAGGCGCTCTGACCAATGCGCATGTCATCAGCGCCAGTGGTCGCTTTTACAGTTCCATCGATAGCGATCTGGACAGCCTGAAAGATGACGCCGTGGCCGGTGCCTTGCGCTGCAGCCTGCAAAAACAGGCCACTCTGCGTTTCGATGACTGCACCGTGCTGTTCTTCCCGCGTTTCCAGGCCGGTGCCGATTACGCCTGCTACGTGGCCACCGAGCGCACGCTCGACGATACCGAGCTGGAACTGCTCGAAGTGTTCAGCGCCAGTATCAGCCGCGGTCTCTATAACGTGGCGTTGTTCAGCCGCCTTGAGGAAATGGCCTACCAAGACGATCTGCTGAAGATCCCCAACCGCAATGCGCTCATTCGCATGCTCGACATGACGCTGAACAGCCCGAACAAGCATGAGCGTGTGCTGGTTTTGATCGATATCGATAACTTTTCTGGTGCTAACACCGCGTTCGGCACCGGCTACGGCGACTTCATCCTGGGTCTGGTTGCCAATCGATTGCGTGAAACGTTCGACGGCAACGTGTTGATCGCCCGCGTGCGCGATGATCTGTTCGCCATCCTCGGCCCGGAAGAGCAGGTGCGCGCCGAGGACATCGTGGCGCTGTTCCGTCGCCCCAATCGACCTTACGAAATTGGTCAGGTGCACAGCCTGAGCAGCGTCACCCTGTATCTACGTGATTTCAACGATACCGCCAGTGTCGCCCTGCAGGATGCGCGGCTCACGCTCAAGCAGGCCAAACAGTTGGGCCACGATCAGCACGTGGTGCATGACCCTCAACTGCAGAGCGCGCACGCCGAGTCGTTCCGGCTTCTGCTGGCGCTACGGGATGCGGTGGCCAGCGACCTGATCAGCATCGAGTTGCAACCTCAGGTGGACTTACGTACTGGTGTGGTGACCGGTGTCGAGGCACTGGCGCGCTGGTACCACGCTGACGGCAAGTCCACGCCGCCGCTGCAGTTCATTCCTCTGGCCGAGGCCACCGGCTACATTCTGCCGCTGGGCGATCTGCTTATGCGCCTGTCGCTTCAGGCGGCCAGGCGCCTCGGAGAGGCCGGCTATGGCGACATTCGCGTGGCGATCAACGTGTCGGCGACGCAACTGTTGCAACGTGATTTCATCCAGCGATTCACCCTGCATCTGGAAGCCGCTGGTGTCACCCCAGGCCAAGTCGAACTCGAGATAACCGAGTCAGTCGCCATGCGCTCGTTCGAACTGGTGTGCGAACAGTTGCTGGCCCTGCGGGAAATGGGCGTAACGGTATCCATCGACGATTTCGGCACCGGTTTCTCCTCGCTCAGTTACTTGCGCCAACTGCCCGCCAATCGCCTGAAAATCGACCGTAGCTTCGTGCAAGAGCTGAGTTTGGAAGACGATGGCCGCTCGATCGCTGAAGCGATTATCCAGATTGCCCAGCGCGTCGGCATGACGGTGATTGCCGAAGGCGTAGAGGACCAGGAGCAAGCCGAATGGCTGAAGCAGCATAACTGCGCGGAAGCCCAGGGCTTTCTGTTCGCCAAGCCCATGCCCCTGGAGCGCCTGCTAGTTTGGCTGGGCGAGCGCAACCTCCGGTGAGCCACAGTCAGGCAGCTTCCTGGCGCAAGTGGCTCGCCAAGCCGCTGCCACGCAATCTGCTGGTGTTGTTTTTGCCTTGGTCCGTGCTGATCATCGTGCTCAGCGTGCTGCTGTATGACCGCATGCTCAGTGATCGCCTCGAGCCGTTATTGGATGCGCAGACGGACAGCCTCAACGAGGGCGTCGCCGTTTTGGAGCGGCATTTATCGAGTTTGCGCGGTGACCTGCAGTTTCTCAGTCAGCAGCCCCTGCTGAAACGAGCCATCAAGCGTGCATCGCCTGATAGTTACGCTGCGCTCAGCGAACTGCTCCTCGAGTTTTCCGAAAGCCGCGGCATCTACCAGCGCATCCGCTGGCTTGATGAGACCGGCATGGAGCGAGTGCGTGTCGATGCGGCATCCGGTGAGACCCGGGCTGTCGAGGCGGCCGATCTGCAAAACGATTCCGCCGCTTATTATTTTGTGGAAACCATGCATCTGTATCGAGGCGAGGCATATTTGTCGCGCTTCGATCTGGACCGCCAGTACCGGCCGGATGGATCGATTCGCGAGCTGATTCCGATCCTCCGTGCATCAGTGCCCGTGTTCAGTGAGCGTGGCGAACGGCGCGGCATCCTGATTCTCGACTATCGCGCCGAGCGGCTGCTCGGTCGTCTACAGGAAACCTCCGTCGCTTATGGTGGCTCGCTGCAGCTGCTCGATCACGAGGGCTACTGGATGCTGGGCGAAAGTCCCGAACACGCCTGGGGTTTCATGCTCGGCAAGCCTGAACTGACCCTCGCCAGTCAGCAGCCGATGAGCTGGCGTCGATTGCTGGAAGACCAGCGGGGCTCGTTCATCGACGTGGCTGGTTTCTGGGCGTACAGCCATTTTCGCCCAGGTGACAAAGGAGCAGCCACCTCCAACGAGGCGGATCACTGGCTGCTGTTGTCGCACCTTCCCGCCGACCATCTGCGTGCATTGCGCTGGGAGGTGCTGTGGCGAGTGCTGCTGTTCTTCGGCGTGTTGCAAGGGCTCGGGTTACTGATTAGCGTGCGGCGCGCTGTCGATGAGGCGGAGCGCCTGCGCGCCGAGCACGAGCTGTATGTCAGCAGCCAGGCATTGGCCTTCAGCAACGAGCAGTTGCAGGGCACTGTTGACCAGTTGCAGCGAACCCGTCGCGCCTTGCTGCAGGCAGAGAAGCTGTCTTCCCTTGGCACCATGGTCGCCGGCGTGGCTCATGAGCTGAATACGCCGATTGGTGCGGCCAGTGTCGCGGCGTCCACGCTGGAGAAATCCAGCCAGGCTTTTCAGGCGGAAATGCGCGACGGCTTGAAGCGCGCCACGCTGGAGCGTTTCGTGCAACGCACTGACGACGGCCTCAGCATCATCAGCACCAGCCTGGAACGCATGGCGCAACTGACTCGCGCGTTCAAGCAGCTAGCGACAGATCGTGCCAGCACCGAACGGCGTCGTTTCGATCTGCGCGAGTTAGTCGACGAGGTGATTCTGCTGTTGCAGCCGAAGCTACGGCAAAGCCCGCACCGTATCGAACTGGATCTGCCGCAGAGCGTGATGCTCGACAGTTACCCAGGCCCGCTCGGGCAGATCGTGCAGAACTTGGTCGATAACGCCCTAATCCATGCTTTCGATCCAGGCGTTAAGGGCGTGGTGACGGTTAGCGGCAAGGCCGACGAGGCGAATGGTCAATATCTGATCGAAGTCCGCGATGACGGTCGTGGCATGAGTGAAGACGTACTCTCGAAAATATTCGACCCATTCTTTACCACTCGCCGCGGTCAGGGCGGCACAGGCTTGGGGCTGCATATCACTCACCAGTTGGCAGTGGATATTCTTGGCGCCCAACTGGATGTGCGCAGCAGCCCGGGTGAAGGTTCATGCTTCAGCATCCGCCTGGATATCGGCTGACTGCCGGGAGTGCCGTGTTTGCACCTGGCACGCTAGAATCGCTCAGTGCCGTGTCGTTTCGTTTGAGGTTTCGTTCATGCAATGCCGTCCTGGCTGTGGCGCCTGCTGTATTTCACCCTCCATCAGTTCCTTCATCCCTGGCATGCCAGCCGGTAAACCGGCAGGGCAGCGATGCGTAAATCTTACTCGGGACGATCGCTGCGGTATTTTCGGTCACCCGGATCGTCCCCAGGTTTGTTCGGCATTTTCAGCCGATTTAGCGGTCTGCGGTAATAGCCGAGAAGACGCCATTCGCCTTCTCGACTGGCTTGAAGGCGCTACCGCAGCCACTGCGTGAGGCTACCCACCACAGGTTCGGAGAAATGTATGTCGTTGAGGTTGATCCATTTGTTGGCCGCAGGCACAGCTCTGTGTATCGCCAATGCCGTTCACGCTGAAGATTGGCGTCTGGCGAAGGATGAAGATGGCATCAAGGTCTATCTCAGCGAAGTGGCCGGCTCGCCCTACAAGGCCTACCGCGGCGTGACGCTGATCAAGACCGAAATCGGCAAGCTCAAGGCCTTGCAGGAAGATGTAGCTGCCTCGTGCGCCTGGATCCACGAGTGTCAGGAGCAGCGTCTGCTCAAGCACGAAGGTGACAAGAGCTGGACGTACACACGCTTCAATACGCCATGGCCCGTCACTCCACGTGACTCGATCATCGAGGTGACGACGGAGCAGGGCGTTGATGGCAGCTTTACCCGCACGCTGCACGGGGTACCCGATTACCAGCCGGAAGAGAAAGGCTATGTACGGGTCGCTGAAGTTGAAGGCCACTGGACGATGACACCCAAGGCCGACGGCATGGTCGAAGTGGTTTACGAAGCGCGTTCGGATCCAGGCGGCAGCGTCCCATCCTGGCTTTCCAACAAGTTTGTTGTAGAAGCGCCGTTCAATACGCTCAAGGGAATGCGCGACAAGGCTCAGCAGTAGGCGTTATTCAACGAGTGCCGCACATGAAAAGGCCCGCCAATTGGCGGGCCTTTTTGCAAGCGCTGACGATCAGTCGTCGCCGCCCATGATGCCGAAGATCTGCAGCAGGCTGATGAACAGGTTGTAGATCGATACATACAGGCTGATGGTCGCCATGATGTAGTTACGCTCACCGCCATGGATGATCGCGCTGGTCTGGAACAGGATGCAGGCCGACGAGAACAGCACGAAACCGGCACTGATCGCCAACTGCAGACCGCTGATCTGGAAGAAGAAGCTAGCCAGAACCGCGCCGAGTAGCACGAAGAAACCCGCAGTGATGAAACCGCTCAGGAAGCTCATGTCCTTGCGAGTCGTCAGCACGTAGGCAGATAGGCCGCAGAATACCAGTGCCGTCATCATGAACGCCGAGCTGACCACTTCCGCGCCGTTGGCCATACCCATATAGCGATTGAGGATCGGGCCCAGGGTGTAACCCATGAAACCGGTCAGGGCAAAGGCGCTCAACAAGCCCCAGCCCGAGTCACGCAGTTTGGCGGTGAGGAAGAACAGACCGTAGAAACCGATCAGCACGACAAAAATATTCGGGTAGGGCACGTTGGCACGTTGTGCCATGAATGCCACGATGCCACTGAAGGCAAGGGTGAGAGCCAGCAAGCCGTAGGTGTTGCGCAGAACGCTGCTGACTTCCGTTTGTTCAACCCGGGAAGGGCTGTTTGCGTAATCTTGTTCGCGCATGGCGACACTCCTGTAAAGGCTATTGGTTCCGTGACCAAGGTCGGGAAGCATCATAACAGAGCCTTGGGTACTGCCAAATCAGAGTATTTGACAGTGTGTTACGTTCCGGTAAGATGCGGCCCGCAACCTACAAGGTTGCAAAGGAATGTTTCGGCGGTATGAAACAGTCCACGTCAATCTGGAGGGTTGGCAGAGCGGTTGAATGCACCGGTCTTGAAAACCGGCGAACGTTAGTAGCGTTCCCAGGGTTCGAATCCCTGGCCCTCCACCAAATCGAGAAAAGCCCAGCGATCAGCTGGGCTTTTTTTTGCGTGGGGTTGCCGCACGGTGATAGCCGTATCGCCAAGCTCTGGCATTGGGGTGGGCTGTACGTTCAGCTCTATCTAGCGCGGCTGATCGACGCCATCGATGGCTATGGAGTGCTCGGAGCCGTAGCACGGGAAGTGCAGGCGGAAGCAACTGCCTTGCCCTGGCTCGCTTTCCACGGTCAGCTGGCCGTTCATTTCATTCACGAACCCACGCACCATGGAGAGCCCGAGGCCAGTGCCTTGGCCATCCTCTTTAGTGGTGAAGAAGGGGGCGAACACCTTATCCAGTACTTCGGGCGCCATGCCGCAGCCGGTATCGATGACGCTGATCACCGTGTAGCTGCCTGGTTTGAAGTTGGAGTTGTGGTGGCTGAAATTCGCGCGATCCAGGTGCGCCTCGTGGGTGCTGATGGTCAGCGTGCCGCCGTCGGGCATGGCGTCTCGCGCGTTGATAGCCAGGTTGAGAACGGCGCTTTCCAGCTGCTGCTTGTTGGCTTTGAGAAAGCGCGCGTCTGGAGCAAGGCTGAGGTTAAGCAGGATCTTGCTGCCGATCGCGGTACGCACCAGCGATGCCATGCCCAGTAGAATCTGATTGGGATCGACCCGCTCCAGCCGCTTCGCGCGCTTGCGCGAGAAGCGCAGCAGATTTTCCGCGAGGCCGGTGGCCCGCTCGACTGATTCCCTGCAGAGAGCGTAATACTTGCTCAACCTGCTGGAGTTCGCCGTCTCGACCTCTTTCTCCATCAATGACAATGCCATCGACATGCTGGCTAGCTGATTATTGAAGTCGTGGGCGAGGCCGCTGGTGATCTGACCCACCACTTCCATCTTCTGTGATTGAAACAGCGCACTTTCCAGATGCTGCTGGGCCAGCTCTTGCTCGATTTGATGGCGAAGGTCCTGCACGCTATTCATGAACCCGAGCATGGTGCCTGCGTCGTCGAACAAGGGCACGATATTGGCCAGTACAGGCACACGACTGCCATCACGCCGCTCGACGATGGTGCGGAAATTGGTAACGGCTTTCCGAGTGACCAGAATTTCCGCCAAAGGCGTCTGCTCATGAGGTACATGCACACCTTGCAAGGTCAGCAATTTGTGCGCGCCACAGAACTTGACCTGCGAATCGCCAACACTGGGTGTCTCGCCCCATATCTCGGCTGCCTTTCGGTTGTAAGCCACTACCGTGCCGGAGGCATCGCAAAGGTAAACACCGACTGGCAGGTGCTCTATAAGCTCATGGTTAAGCTTGCTTGCCAGAGAACTGCCTGCAGGCAACTGCACGCTTATGCTGAGCGAATTTTTTGGCATGAGGCCTACTGGGGGCAGGAATATATCGGGGCTAGATTAGTGCTATTCGCCGCTTCGTGCGAGAGGTGGCACATGGCATCCATTGACCGGCTATAACGTTCATAGCGGCTGCAGGTCGACTGAATGCGCAAGCGCCACGTGCATTTCAGTCATCCATGGGGACGGTCCAGAATAGCTGCACGCCATCATCCCGCCAGGCGATGGTGACGTTGTCATTTTCGGCAATCTCATCAAGGATCCGCGCCCAGTCGTCCGGGCTGTCGCTTGCGCTTTTCAACAGCACAGCCGAACGAGCTCGCTGGGCGGCTGGTGCGTTAATGGCCCGAGAAACTCGCGCGGCCAACGCTTCGTAAGAGGAGAGAGGTGCGGCAGTATCGGTTGCCATACTTGGATGCTCAGATTGCTGTATGTGCATACAGTAATTCTGTCATGCTCAAATGTCACCCTTCATTAGCATCTATATAAGGTACGGCTGAAATGAGTTTCCGATGCTGCGAGCAAACATCGGATTGGCAGGCTATCTCGTGAGTGCCGCACGCATCTCCGGAACCCGCTACCTGGTGTGCCAAGTCCGAAAGTGACCGCCTTAGTACCCCAGCGAACCTTTGAGGTCTGCATAAACAGCCGTCATCAGAATCTTGTTCTGCAACTGCGCTGCGGACAATCTGCGTGTTGCCACCAGGTTGCACTGCAGATCGAGACAATCGACCTGCAAACCATCCGATGAGGTTTCCGTGACGATGTGATAGCGGCCAGCGGTTACGGTCTTGAGTTGCTTAATGAGCAGGTCCATGCGGGGTTTTCCTCGGCGTAAGGTCACGGTCTGTAATTTCAGATCAGCGCTGTTGACCAAGCGTTCCGAATAAATTATCTGCACGTGCGGACTGCTCTCTCGGCTGTTGAAAAGCCGACCGGCAGTGCTCGGGCAACTGTTCATAATCATCAGTAGTGCCGCGATTAACGAGGTCGTTTAACGCTGTCAAACGTTGCTTGAACGTGCAGAGATTGCTCATCATGTCTCTGCCGGGTTATTGCACTGCATGCTGGGTAACCCGCTGGGCGAGGCTAGGGAGGGCGCCTTGTTTTCCGCAAATTGGCGCTGGCAATTTGACGTCACGGGCTAACTCAGGCGTCAGGTTTTTTGATATGGTGCCGTTTCCCATGTAGTCGCTGTGCGGCGTTCGCGCAGGTACGAGGTGTTCGTTTGATTAAGGTATTGGTAGTCGATGATCATGACCTCGTTCGTACGGGTATTTCACGCATGCTTGCCGATATCGATGGTTTGCAAGTCATTGGCCAGGCCAGTTCCGGCGAGGAATCGCTGAAAAAGGTGCGTGAGCTCAAGCCCGACGTGGTTCTGATGGACGTCAAGATGCCGGGCATCGGTGGCCTCGAGGCTACTCGCAAGCTGATTCGCAGCCATCCTGATCTCAAAGTGGTCGCCGTTACCGTTTGTGAAGAAGATCCGTTTCCGACGCGTCTTTTGCAGGCTGGTGCTGCGGGCTATCTGACCAAGGGCGCGGCGCTGGAGGAGATGGTCCAGGCCATCCGCATGGTCTTTGCCGGCCAGCGTTTCATCAGTCCGCAGATTGCTCAGCAACTGGCGCTCAAGTCTTTCCAGCCGCAGAGCAGCAATTCGCCGTTTGATCTGCTGTCCGAGCGCGAAATCCAGATCGCGCTGATGATCGCCGGCTGCCAGAAGGTGCAAAGCATTTCCGACAAGCTTTGCCTGTCGCCCAAGACGGTGAATACCTACCGCTACCGAATTTACGAAAAACTCTCGATCACCAGTGATGTGGAGCTGGCGCTACTCGCAGTACGCCACGGCATGGTCGATGCCACCAGTTGACGTTATGCCCGTATTCGATGCCAGCGCCTTCCTGGCCACCTGCAGCGGACGCCCCGGCGTGTATCGCATGTTCGATGCAAGTGGCAATCTGTTGTATGTCGGTAAAGCCAAGAACCTGAAGAAGCGCCTCGCCAGCTATTTCCGCAAAACGGGCCTGGCGAGCAAGACGGCAGCCCTGGTCGCCAAGATCGCCCAGGTGGAAACCACCATCACTGGCAACGAGACCGAGGCACTGCTGCTCGAGCAAACGCTCATCAAGCAGTGGCGCCCGCCGTACAACATCCTGTTGCGCGATGATAAATCCTACCCCTATGTCTTTCTGTCCGATGGCGACTATCCGCGGCTGGATATCCACCGTGGTTCCAAAAACCGCAAAGGCCGGTATTTCGGGCCCTATCCAAGCGCTGGCGCCATTCGTGAAAGCCTTGCATTGCTGCAGAAGGCTTTTCTGGTGCGCCAGTGCGAAGACAGCTTTTTCAAGAACCGTACCCGGCCGTGCCTGCAGCACCAGATCAAACGCTGCAAGGCGCCTTGCGTCGGGCTGGTGGAGCCGGCCGAATACGCTGAAGACGTGCGGCACTCGGTTATGTTTCTGGAAGGGCGCAGCAACGCCTTGAATGCTGAGCTGTCGACCAATATGCAGGAGGCTTCGCTGGCACTGGATTTCGAGAGAGCCGCCGAGCTGCGTGACCAGATGGCCTTGCTGCGCCGGGTGCAGGATCAGCAGAGCATGGAAGGTGGCACCGGCAACGTGGACGTCATCGCTGCCATGGTCAACCCGGGCGGCGCCTGTGTGCACCTCATCAGCGTGCGCGACGGGCGAGTACTTGGCAGCAAGAACTTCTTTCCGCAGGTGGCGATCGAGGAAGAGACGCAAGATGTGCTCCTGGCGTTTCTCGCTCAATACTACTTGGGTAGCCAGGAGCGCGATCTGCCGACGGAGCTGATCGTCAACTCCCCCCATGAAGACTATCCCACCCTGATTGCTGCCATCGCCGAATCGCGCGGACGCGAGCTGGGTATCAGCTACCGCGTGCGCGGCACCCGAGCGCGTTGGCAGGCGCTGGCCGTTACCAATGCCGAGCAGGCGCTGGGCGCGCGGCTGGCCAACCGTGAACACATGGCGGGGCGCTTTGAGGCCCTGGCCGAAGCGCTGGACATGGATGGCGGGCCACAACGCCTGGAGTGCTTCGATATCAGCCATTCCAGTGGCGAGGCGACGGTCGCCTCCTGCGTGGTATTTGGCCCTGAGGGGCCGATCAAATCCGATTATCGGCGTTACAACATCGAAGGCATTACCGCCGGTGATGACTATGCCGCGATGCATCAGGCGCTGACCCGGCGCTTTAGCAAGGTCAAACAGAACGAGGGCAAGCTGCCGGACATCCTGCTGGTCGACGGTGGCAAGGGCCAGTTGGCCATGGCCAGGGAAGTGCTGACCGAGCTTGAGGTGCCTGAGCTTATTCTGCTCGGCGTTGCCAAGGGCACGACCCGCAAGCCAGGGTTGGAAACCCTCTATCTGAATGATGCCGCCCATGAATTCACCTTGCCGGGCAACTCGCCGGCACTGCATCTCATCCAGCAGATCCGCGACGAATCTCACCGTTTCGCCATCACCGGGCACCGTGCACGCCGCGGCAAGACCCGGCGTACGTCCAGTCTCGAAGAGGTAGCCGGGGTAGGGCCGAAGCGGCGACGTGAACTGCTCAATCATTTTGGTGGTCTGCAAGAGTTGTCGCGTGCCAGTGCGGAAGAAATCGCCAAAGCACCTGGTATCAGTAAAAAGCTTGCCGGGTTGATTTATGCCGCTCTGCACAGCGAGTAGAATGCCGCCTCACCTAACCGCCCAGTCGAGCCGATGAATATCCCCAACCTGCTTACGGTGCTCCGCGTTCTGCTGATCCCGATCTTCATTTTGTTGTTCTACATGCCATTCTCATGGAGCTACTGGGCTGCCAGTGGGGTTTTCGCATTTGCCGCGATTACCGACTGGCTCGATGGCTATCTGGCGCGTCGCTGGGAGCAGAGCACACCGTTCGGCGCTTTTCTTGATCCGGTTGCCGATAAGCTCATGG
The DNA here is from genome assembly GCF_900102335.1 of Phytopseudomonas seleniipraecipitans. Lineage (GTDB taxonomy): Bacteria > Pseudomonadota > Gammaproteobacteria > Pseudomonadales > Pseudomonadaceae > Aquipseudomonas > Aquipseudomonas seleniipraecipitans. The sequence goes on along the minus strand of NZ_FNBM01000007.1, from coordinate 13,272 downwards.
TTGCCACCGCGTTGGTGCTACTGGTCGCCGAGCACACCAACCTGTGGCTGACCATTCCCGCAGCCATCATCATTGGCCGCGAGATCGTCGTCTCGGCGCTGCGCGAGTGGATGGCCGAGCTCGGGGCGAGGGCACACGTCGCCGTGTCCAACCTGGGTAAATGGAAAACCGCCGCGCAGATGGTGGCGCTGGTGATTCTGCTCGGTAATCCACCGTTGTTCGGCTTCTGGGTGCTGGTGGGATATGCGCTGCTGATCATCGCCGCCGTGCTGACGCTGTGGTCCATGGCGCAATACCTACTTGCTGCCTGGCCGCACCTCAGCGTCTCCGCAGAAAAGAAATAAGTTTTTGAATCAAGGGCTTGACGGGGCGTTGCTAATCTATAGAATGGCGCCCGTCGACAAGACAAGCGGGAATAGCTCAGTTGGTAGAGCACGACCTTGCCAAGGTCGGGGTCGCGAGTTCGAGTCTCGTTTCCCGCTCCAGTTTCAATGGGCCGTCCAGTACGGCCCATTCGCTTTAAAGGCTGAGTAGCAGAGTGGTTATGCACCGGATTGCAAATCCGTGAACGCCGGTTCGATTCCGACCTCAGCCTCCAAACAGAAAGCCCCGTAGTCAGTAACTACGGGGCTTTTTTGTGCCTGCGATTTGGACCAGCGTTTCCGCGGCGCCGGCTATTGTTTCCGCTATGTATCGCTATTTTGTCGTGCGGACGCTCCCCGCGATGCGCCGATATGCCGTCCTCATGGCGGTCTTGACTCCGCAGAATTTAGTTCGTCAGCCAGGGAGCTTACTGATCCGGCGTTGTCTACAGTGCTGGGAATCTTCCCGATTGTATTGAAGGAGCATCGATATGGTCCGTCCGACGTTTTTGGCGGTGGCTTGTACTTCGATTGCATTGGCGTTGGGGCCTGGTCTGGCCTCTGCCGATCCTGGCAACGGCAAGGGACACGGGCAGGGTAATGGCAACAGCAAGCACGCTCAGGGCCATGGCAATGGTGGTGGTGGCAGTTCCAAGTACAGCGCGCCAGCTATAGACCGTGGCGGCATTCTGAGCATCCTCCAAGAGCATCGTTCCTATTGGAATCCGGGTCCCGCACTGCCGCCTGGCATCCAGAAGAATCTCGCTCGCGGCAAGCCTCTACCGCCTGGCATTGCCAAGAAGCTGGATGGTCGGCTGCTGGGCCAGCTGCCGCGTTATGACGGTTATGAGTGGATTCAGGCCGGCGTGGACCTGATTCTCGTCGCGGTGGCCACAGGGGTTATCTACGAGGTATTGAACGGCGTTTTGGACTGAAGAGGTCGTGCGCCGCAGAGTAGAGCGCATTGCCTGTCAGGTATCACTGCATTCCGGGTTGCCAATAAAAAGCCCCGCAGTCAGAAACTGCGGGGCTTTACTTTGCGTGTACCCTAGAACCGTTACGGCGTATGGCTACAGACTCCCAAGTTGTCGACACGCCTGCGAGTCATCAACGGGTTTGCGGTAACCAATTGAGTTGTGCGACTGGTCAGAAAGCTCAGCGGGTGCCTGTTTTAAGGCCATCGAGATAATCGATGTTAGCTTCTTGAACCTTTTTCGCTGGCTTGGATGTTGCCTGCAGTTCGCTTCTAAGTTTCGCTTCGAGTGCCTCGAGTAGCAGCTTCTGGCGGGCTTGACCTTCCAGGTGGGCCTCGATGGCTCGAATAATCTCCGTGTTCATGCTGGTGTAGTTGTCATTAGCCAGATCCTCAATGCGCTTGCGCATTCCGTCTGGTAAACGCACAACGAACTTGTCCGCAGTACGGGCATTGAATATCGGTTTGGTCACGATCAGCGCCTCCGTGTTGAATGGTAATAGCTATTTGATAGTAAGCGGATCAATAGTTCATTTTTCATACAATTTTCGGCACACGCATCACGCCGCTGTTCACGGCGAAATGGGGTCGCTGGCCGGGAATGTCTCCTCGAGCGCGTGATCCATTCGAGACTCTCTATCTTGCGCGCGTTCGGCGGACTTTGGCGTGACGCCTTCTTGGTTTCGCTCCGGAATCGAAGCGGTGCGCTCATCGTGCGTGTCCTCACGCTCGCAGCCGTCAAGCAGACTCTTCAGCTGGCAATGGCCGGTCAATCCTCGCTTGGCCAGCATTGCGCCTAGCGCGATCTTGACCAAACCGCCAATACCGCCTTGCTTGATACCGCTTTTCACTCCCATTGCGCCGATGGCCAGCGAGAGCAGGCGTTCAGTACCTTCAACATTGTTCGTATGCATACGACACCTCATCAACTATCAGACTCGCCTCGCGGGGAGGCTGTGAGAATAGTGAGAGGGTGCCCCTGGGCAAGGTTCAGCTTTGCTTACCAGTGGTCAATGACGCCGGTCCGCTGCAGCTCACCAACGCATATTTGCCAGTCGACGGGTGGGGCAAAATGCCACATGCACGACGGTGCAAGCGGACTAGAATCGAAGGGTCATCAATTGCGAGGAAGGAGTTTCCAAGATGATGTCCGTTCTAGAACAGCGCCGCATCGTCGAATGCGCATTTTTACCTTTGGCCTGTAGTTGCGCCATCGATAGCAACGATTCGGTAACGATTCAAATCAGGGACCCGAACACCGGCCAAGTCTATCTGAACGTTACCGGCATATCCCGAACCGAGTTGTCGACATCCCGGCAGATATCCCAATTGGTGATGCAGTTGCGCCAGGATCTCGATGCGCTGAATTCGGGGCAGCGCCGCAAACAGGCATGATGGGCTGTCGGTTTGCCGTCATACAGAGTGAACTGCCGTCCCGATCAGCAGCCTGATTTAGCAGTACTCATCAACGAGGGCGACGATATGGACGGTGGCAAATTCGATGGCTATGACCTCGAGCGTTTCCACTCGCTGCTGGCGGAGGAGCTTGGGCTGTCTGCAGACGAGCTGGAAACCTGGATGGAGGAAGAGCGTGAACGGGTGGATGAGGATGGCCAGTTGATCGGTCATGCCGTCACATTCAATCCAGACATGCCCTTCGATCTGCGTGCCCGAGTGCGTGGGATGGCGGGCGAATATGTCGCGCATACCGGCATTATTCAGCTCGACTCCTAGGTGGCTGGGCAACCAGCCGGCAGAAAGGCTGAACTATGCCGACCAACGGCGTCTCCTAAATAGCGTCAATCACTTATATGGAGTATCCGCTAATGGCACGTAAAACTTCGCTGGAGTCCGGTTTGGATCATTTCCAGCAGGATAGCGCCAAGGAATTGAAAAAACTTCTGGACCAAGCCAGCAAAGCGCTGGGTGATGCAGAGTCTTTTTCTGGCGACAAGGCTCACGAAGCCCGCGAAAAAGTGATCGCACTGCTTAACGAAGCCAAAGGCTCGATTACTGAAAAAGGCCGTGAAGCGGTCGAGCTGGGTCGTGAAACCTTGGGCAATGCGCAAGACCGTATCGAGAGCAACCCATGGACGTCCGTTGCCGTAGCGTCAGGCTTCGGTCTGCTGATCGGCCTGCTGGTCGGCCGCGGCAGCAAGTAAGTCGACTTCGCTGCCCCGCCTCTTAGGCCGCAGCTTGAGTTATTTGATTGCACCTGTCCCATCAGGCTGCATTCACCTAAACAGCCTCGTAGATCACTGATTTACGAGGCTTTTTATTGCGTGGTTTAACCTTGCAGCGCCGCTTTGGGGTGTATATAGTCCAGCGCTCACATATTTCGCCGCCCCGATGGTGAAATTGGTAAACACAGCAGACTTAAAATCTGCCGACCGTAAGGTCTTGCCGGTTCGATTCCGGCTCGGGGCACCAATTTCGCTGTTTGCGGCGGTAGACAGCCTCAACAAAGCCGGCCATCGAGCCGGCTTTGTCGTGCCTGGAGCCCACTCAGCCTCTCGCCGTGGCGAGGCTGCAGGGCAACTGAGCTGGGCGCAGTGATAGCGCCGCGAAAGGGGAGCGGCGCGTATGCTCGCCGCACGCTTTGAAATGGGCCATCGCTGAAGTCAGCGAACGCTTTCGCCGTTTTAGAAGACGCCGGAGAGCGGATATTCGACGGCAAGACGTATCTGGTCGGCGTCCAGCTCCGCTTGTGCGGTGTTGCTGCGGTGCAGGTTGTGTCGCAGAGACACGGTGGTACCTTTGGCTGCGCCGCTCTGCACGACGTACCGCGCCTCGAGATCCCGTTCCCAATGTTTGCCACCCTTGCCGTAGCCGAGGTAGGCATAACCACCACTCTGATCGACACCGCTGCCATCGATCTTGCTGCCGCGAATGTAGGCGGCGCTGAGTTGCAGGCCCGGCAGATTCCACGCTGCCATGGTCACGGCGTAACGCGCCTGCCAGGACTGCTCATTGGGCGCGTTGAAGTCGGACATCTGTACCGCGTTGCCGATGAAGATGGCGCCGCGGGTGACGTAGTCGAACGGCGTGTTGCCGTCGACTTTCTGGTAGCCCAGGCTGAGGCTATGCGCGCCCTGGGAGTAGGTCGACATCAAGCTCCACGTGGTGTTGTCGATGCGGCCGGACAGCGACTGTCCGGTGTCCGTGGTGCGATACAGGTTCAGGTTCAGCGACAGCGAACGGTAATCATCGATGGCCTGGACGAACGTACCGCCCAGGTAGTGCTGGTTCCAGGTGTCTTCATAACGCGAGGTGTACAGGCTGCCGCTCAGGTTCTTGCTGGGCGTGAACACCACGCCAGCGAGATCGAACGCGTCGCCTTTGACGGCATTGGAGTAGTTCACCACGAAGCCCTGATCGTGGCTGCTGGCATTGCGGTCGGTGCTTTCCGTGAAGTGTCCACCCACCAGTTTCAAGGTATCGAATTCGTCGCTGGTAACGAACACGCCGGTAGCGGTTTCAGGCAGCAAGCGGCTGTCGGAAGAGCTGAAAACCGGCGTTTTAACCCGTTGTTCACCGTAAGACAGCACCGTCGATGACGCGCGCAGTTTGACCGCCGCGCCGCCACGGCTGAATTCATCCTTGGGGTTACCGTCGTTATCGAGGCCCAGCAGTCGCGCCTTGCCGGCGCGGCCACCGCCGCTATCGAGTTTCACGCCGAGGTAGGCATGAGCGTCGACACCGACGCCGATCACCCCTTGAGTGAAGCCGGACTGCAACGTGCCCATCAGTCCATATCCCCACTCTTCGGCATAGCCGTTGCGTTCAGCGCGCGGTTTGTAGGCGTTGCGCGCACCGCTGTTGCTACCGCCGTTACGGTATTCGCGGTTGTCGTAGACAGTGCGGTTGAGCAGGCTCCAGGTGCTGTCTTCGATGAAGCCGCTGGCTTTGGATTGGGCGGAGTCAGCCAGCGCCACTGGGCTGAACAGCAAGGCAAGGCTGAGGGAACGAAAGGGGAAGGCTGTCATGTCAATCTCTGTTCACACTTGGATGGGAGCGGCAGGGCTGGCCAGCGGGGAGGGTGCAGATTCGCCCGTTTCGGTATCGGTCGTTGTCGAGCCGAGCCGGATGCGTTGATCGGATACTGCGTCGATCAGGGCTTCGTCATGGCTGACAAGCAAGACGGCGGTATCATTTTCGCGAGCGGCCTCGACGAGCAGCTCGATCATTTCCTGCTGGGTGATCACGTCGAGACGCGAGCTAGGTTCATCGGCAAAGATGAACACCGGGTTGAGCAGCAACACCCGCAGCAGCGAAAAGCGCTGCAGTTCGCCGCCGGACACATTGCCGGGCAAGCGACTCAACAACGCTGGCTCAAGGCGCAAGCGCTTCAGCAGCACGTCGATGCGGCTGCCATCGAGTCGGTGTAAGCGCACCAGGTCGTGAAGATTGCGGGCCAGGGTGATGGTCGGTGGAAATGCCGCCACCGGATCCTGATAGAGCTTCTGAAAGGCGACCCTGGGCGCGCTGTGCAATTTGTTCACGGTGCCCTTGCGGGCGGCCATCAGGCCCAGGATGACGTCGCCCAATGTGGACTTGCCGCACCCTGACGGGCCGGTAACGCCGACGATTTCGCCGCGTCGTACATCGAACGACAAGCCGTCGAACAACAGGCGCTCGCCGCGTTCGACGCTGAGGTCACGCACTTGCACCACCGGCTCACCGTTGACTTTCGGTTTGCCGCTACGTGTCCAGCGTGCCGGATCGGCAGCCATGAGGCGGCGCGTGTAGTCATGTGCCGGATTGTTGAGCACGTGTTCAGCGCTACCGGCTTCGATGATCTTGCCCTTGAGCATGATCATCACATTGCCGCCGAGGCGCCGAGCTACCTCGATGTCGTGGGTGATGATCAGCAGGGCGCCGCCGTCAGCGATGCCTGCTTGCAGCAGGCGGATCACGTCGCCGATGCGCGCGCTGTCCAGGCCTTTGGTCGGCTCGTCGGCGATCATCACCTTGGCACCACCGGCATGGGTGGCGGCGAAGGCCAGACGTTGCGCCATGCCGCCGGAGAGCTGGAATGGGAATTTCGTCTCGGCGTGTTCGAGGCCGAGCTGAGCCATGTCCTGGCGGGCCAGGCGTTGCGCGTCCTGTCTGCTTTTGCCGACCACGTGCTGGTACGTTTCGCAAACCTGCTGCCGGGCGCGCATGGTTGGGTCGAGGCTGAGCCAGGGTTCCTGTGGCAGCACGGCAATCTCACGGCCCCACAGAGCCTGACGGCCACGCTGGCGGCCTTCTTCGCTGAAGCCGCTGGCGAAGTCGATTTGCCCGTGAGCCTGCAGGCCTGGCGGCAGATTGCCGACGACGCCCTGCGCGAACAAACTTTTCCCGGAGCCGGTTTCGCCAATGATGGTCAGCACCTCGCCTGGCCAGAGCTCGATGGACAGCGGCTCTACCAGCGTCGCGCTGGCCGTGCGGATTTCCAGGGCGTGGGTCTTCAACAGTGGTTTCACGGCTTGCGCCCCCCGGCAATCAGCATCAATGACAGTACGATCAGGAAGATCACCAGGATCGGCAGTGCAATGATCACCGGCGCTTCGGCGAAATAGGGCAGCAGCTCGGTGATCATCAAGCCCAGTTCAGCGGTCGGCGGGCGTACGCCCACGCTGACGAAACCCAGCGCGGCGATCGCCATGATTGCTGACGCGGCGCCGAATGCGGCGATGGTCATCAGTACCGAAGCCAGCTCTGGCCACAGATGACGGCGGATGATGTAGAGCGGCCCGAAGCCCAGCAGGCGCGAGGCCGCCACCGCGGGCGAGGCCAGCACGGTGCGTGACAATGCGCGGGTCATGCGGAAATATTCGATCCACAGCACCAGCGCCACAGCGCCGTACAGCGCCAGGAACGAGCCGGGATGGATCGCCACGATCAGCAACACCAGCAGCAACCCGGGCAGCGCCAGGAACATCTCGGCAAGCAGGCCAAGGCACTTGTCGGTCATGCCGCCTTTCCAGGCCGCGAGGATGCCTAGCAAAACCCCCGGTATCGCGGCAGTGGCGACGCTGACCAGCGCCAAACCCAGCGACAGGCGAACAGCGGCAGCCAGCCGCGCGAGCATGTCGCGGCCCAGATGATCGGTGCCGAGCGGGTGGGCGCCAGCGGGAACAGAGAGGATTGCGTTGTAGTCCTGCCTGGCGATGTCCACTCCCCAGAACAGCGGTACACACACTGCAAATGCGATCAGCGAGGCCAGGATGGCGACCCCGATAAGCCGTGAGGTCGCGCGCGGTTGCGGCGCCGCATCGTCAATGGCGATATCCAGATTCATGCGTCCCTCCGGCGCGGGTCGATCAGATGGTTGGCCAGGTCGACACAGGTATTGAGCACCACGAACATCAGCCCCATGGCCAGAGCGGCGCCTTGCACCATCGGCACGTCGCGCTGAACGATGGCGTGCACCAGGCCGTGGCCGATTCCCGGCCAGGCGAATAACGTCTCGACCACCACGACGCCCTCGATCAGGTACACCAGCTGCACGCCCAGGTACGTCACCACCGGCACGCCGATGTTGCGCAGGCCGTGGCGCATGAACACCTTGAAAGCGCTCAGGCCTTTGAGCCGCCCAAAGGCGAAATAGGCCGACGAGGCGACGGCTACCGTGGCGTCGCGGGCAACCCGCGAGGATACGGCCGCGAGGCCGAGCGCCAACGTGACGGTCGGCAAGATGGTGTGGGCGAAGCTGCCGTGACCGGCCGAAGGCAGCAACGCCAGCGACACGGCGAAGATCAGTACCAGAATGATCCCCAGCACGAAGTGGGGGATTGCCCGAGTTGCCGTGCTGATCAGCAACAGCAGGCGATCCAGCCAGCCTCCGGGGCGCAGCCCGGCGATGACGCCCAGCGGTGGACCGATGAGGAACGAAAGCAGCACGGCGCCAACGGCGAGGCGCACCGAGCTGCCCAGCTCATGGGCGACCATGTCGATTACCGGCCTGCCGGTGACCAGCGAGTTACCCAGGTCGAGAGTCAGCAAGTCGCCGATCCACGCCACGAATCGCCACATTACCGGTTGATCGAGCGCCAGCTCGGCCCTGACGGCTTCTGCCGCGGCGCTGTTGACCATGTCGTAGCCGTAGCGGCCGGCGGCGATCCGGTAGGCCGCATCGCCGGGTAGCAGGCTCATCAGCAGGAATGTCAGTGCGCCGATCAGTATGGCGACCATGACCGCCTGCAACAGTCGGAAACCGAGCAGCCTGATCATTCAGCCCACCGCATCGTGCTCAGCCCGAACGTGCGCTCGAACGGATCGATTGCAGCGCCTTCGACCTTGTTGGAGACGGCGATCGACTGGCGGTACCAGGCGATTGGAATCAGCGGCAGTTCTTCCTGCACCAGTGCGACGATCTTGTTGCGTAGACGCTGTTGTTCAGCTGGATCGTCGGCAGCCAGCAACGCGGTCATGGTTTCGCTGAACTGCGGGTTGTTCCAGCCCAGAGGGCCCCATTCTGCGCCGCCGTTACCAAAATCGGCGAGCAGGGTCACCAGCGGGTCAGGCACCAGCGCGTAGTTGCGGCCATAAAGGGCCAACTGCAGCGTGCCGTCGTTGTGAGCGGCGGGAATCGCACTGGCGTTTTCCACCGCGACCTCGACCTCCACGCCGACCTCGCGCAGCTGTGCCTGCAGAGCGGTGGCAATCAGCGGAAGTTCGGGGCGATCCGAGTAGGTGATCAGCTTCAGACGCAAGCGCTCGCCATCTTTCTCGACAATGCCGTCGGCACCTGGAATCCAGCCCTGCGCCCTGAGCAGCTCGCGTGATGCCTGTGGGTCATAGGCAAGGGCTGGCAGGCTGGGGTCATGCCACGCGGCTACGTTTTCGGCAAACATTTGCGTGGCACCCGTACCGGGCGCGCGCAGCACTGCTGCGGCAATGCCTTCACGCTGAATCGCCAGGCTGAGCGCCTTGCGCACTTCGACCGGAGCCGTAGCGCCGCTGCCGGCATTGGCTGCCAGCATGACGACGCGTGGCACCGCGCCGATCAACACATTGACATCCTTGGCGCGCTTGAGGCGCGCAATGCTCGGCGGGTCGAGCTGGAACACCAGCTCGGCGCCGCCGCTTTCAGCCATCAGCGACCGCGTTTCACCTCGGCCGGCGCCAAGGTAGGTGGTTTTTTCAATACTGGGTTTCTCGCCCCAGTAACCGTCGAAGCGCTGCGCAGCCAGCCGCTGCGGCGGCTCCAGCAGGGTCACCTGGTAGGGGCCGGTACCGATGATTTTCTGCACCTTGTCGTCGGCGTCATAGGCGGTTGGGGCGAGGATATTGGTGGAAGAATGAGCCAGCAACGCGGTGAGAGGCTTGAACGGCTCCGCGAGAGTGATCACGACGTCGTTGCCTTGCGCGCTGATCGACTCGATCTTGGCGTTGCGCAACATGCCAGTGCTGTTGCGCGACACGTTGAGCGAATGCGCAGCGGCCGCAGCGGTGAGGTCACTGCCGTCGTGGAATTTGACGCCCTGGCGGATCGTCAATGTCCATCGTTTACCGTCATCCGAAACCGACCATTTCTCCGCCAATGCGGGAATCGGCTGACCTTTCTCGTCGGCCTCGAGCAGGGTTTCGGTGATCTGCATGCGTTGAAAGATAAAGCCGGAAATCGCTGGGTCCAGCCCGCCGATCTCGAACGGAGCGACCACGTCGAATACGCGATCCTCGGCGCTGACATAGGCGCTATTGATGCTCAGCCAAGAGGCGAAAGCCGCGGCGAATAGCGAGAGACGGTGCTTCTTTCTTAACAACATGAGAGTCCTTTTATGCTCAACAACCCCGCCGGGGCACAGGCACGGCTGATCGTTGCAGCGTCACGAGGCGTGTAAACGCCGTGCTCACCTTCGCAAAAGGCAAGCAGGGCAAGGAGTAATCGGGCGCGCAGTTTAGTTATGTTATTTCATCTCGTCTATCACGTGATGCGATTTGACGCTGCTCGGCGGTTTGCCGGACGGATGAGAATCAAGAAGGGAGGCGGTACCCGGCAGCAGGCGAAGAGAAATAGACGTCGGGGCAAGGAGAGCGGAGCGGTGATTGGTTATCACCGTTTCGTCAATGCATGGATTGTGCTGCGCGAAAACGGAGCGACCCGATAGCTATCGGCAGGATATATCCAGGGTGCCTGGGTCGCCGGAGCGAAGAGCGCTGACTGCTCAGGCATCTCGCAGTGCCAGAGCTGCCGCCCATAAGCAGGCGGCAGCGTGGTGTGGCAACTAGAAGTGGGCTTTGGCCAACAGGCTGATCGCGCTCTGGTTGGTGCCGTCGAGCACCTCATCGCCCAGGAAGCTATCGTTGTCGATGCCGTATTTATGCTTCCAGTAGTCGTACTCGACACCCACGTAGAACTTCTTGCCCCAGCCCATGGCTTTGGCCAGGTCGTATTTGATCTGCGGGTTGATGTGCAGGTTGGCGTGGTAACTGTCGTCGTTATCGACCACCCAATCGATGAAGCCATCGATCACCAGATCCGAATTGCCGACCGGGATGGTGTAGCTCCACGCGGGGGTGATCTGCCAGACATTCCTGCCGTCGCGCTTGCCGTCCGGGCGGCGCAGGTAGGTGTTGAGCTGGAAGTAGTCGAAACCCGGAATCGCCAGGTCGACGGCAGGCCCGAGCAGATAGGCGTCAACGTCGTCTTCGCCGAATTCGTAGGTGGCGGCCAGCAGCACATCCTTGACCGGGCCGAATGACAGGTCAGCGCCGCTGATCTTGCCGAATGACAGGCGTGGGCTGAACTCACCGTAGAACGTATGTCCATCACCTGCACCGTTGGTGGCTTCAGTGTTGTACTTGATGCCGTCGACGAACAGAAACAGGTCGCCAAAACTCCAGCCGCTGGCATGCTCGAAGGTGATCGTCTGCTGGCGAGGCGGATCGATCTTGAAATCGATGCCATTGAGATAGGTCAGGCTGTTGTCCTGCCAGAGCAGCAAGTCATCGGCCATTACCTGAACAGCGGGCAGCAGGCAGCCCGCCAGCAGCAGTGAAGTCGCGGTGTGTTTCATCAGAAGTGTTCCGGAAGTGTCGAATTAACGGTCGGCCGATTGCAAAGCAAGAGCGCAGAACAGGCAGCTTGGAAGTACGCGCAAAAAACGCCGAAAACCGCTCTGCAATGCCGGTCCTGGCTAGCGCGGCGCGGGAGTGTACAGTAAATGCGGGCAGGTGAAATGCAGCGAAATAAACCAGAAAATAAAACGCCGTGTGCTCTTTCGAACACACGGCGTTGTGGTGAGCGACAGACCGCGCCGCTCAGATTGGCGGATGGCCGATCATTCGCCGAGTTGTTTGGCTGTCTCGACGCCAGCAGAGCTGAGCTTGATCGGGTAACTGATGGAGACCTCGCCGGCAGTGCTCGTCACGCTACCGTCATGGATGAGCCCGCTCTCTTGCAGGTGCTTGAGGGTATCGGCGACCGCGTGCTCGCCTCGGAAATTGTCCAGTACCTCCTTCCCCAGGCCGGCAGGGTGGGCGTGGAGTAGGCGGGTCAGAACTTCTTTCTTCAAATCATTGTCGATGGACATGCGAACCTCGCTTTGCGGTGGGCTTCATTGTCTGTGACTGTCCCGTTACCCAAACGTTTGAGGTGTTTACCGTACTGTCGTTGTAAGCCGCAGGCGTCCTGTTAGACTGCTCCGGTGTCGATAATTAGCTCTCATTTCAGGGACTTCCATGATCAAGAAATGCTTGTTTCCCGCTGCCGGTTACGGCACCCGTTTTCTCCCGGCAACCAAGGCCATGCCCAAGGAAATGCTGCCGATCGTGAATAAGCCGCTGATCCAGTACGGCGTGGAAGAAGCCCTCTCGGCCGGCCTCAATGAAATTGCCGTCGTGACGGGGCGCGGCAAGCGCTCCCTGGAAGACCACTTCGACATCAGCTACGAGCTGGAAGAGCAGATCCGCAACACCGACAAGGAAAAGTACCTGGTCGGTATCCGTCGTCTGATCGACAACTGCAGCTTTTCTTACACTCGCCAGGTCGAGATGAAGGGCCTCGGCCACGCCATTCTGAGTGGCCGCCCGCTGATCGGCGACGAGCCGTTCGCCGTGGTGCTGGCCGATGACCTGTGCCTGAACCTAGATGGCGACAGCGTGCTGACCCAGATGGTCAAGCTGTACAACCAGTTCCGCTGCTCGATCGTGGCGGTTCAGGAAGTGCCGATGGATGAAATCCATAAGTACGGCGTGATCTCTGGCGAAATGATCCGCGATGACATCTTCCGCGTGAACAGTATGGTCGAGAAGCCCAAGGCTGAAGATGCGCCGTCTAACCTGGCGATTATCGGCCGCTACATCCTGACCCCGGATATCTTCGAGTTGATCGAAAACACCGAGCCGGGCAAGGGTGGCGAGATCCAGATTACCGACGCGCTGATGAAGCAGGCTCAAGACGGTTGCGTACTGGCCTACAAATTCAAAGGCCAGCGTTTCGACTGCGGCGGCGCCGAGGGTTATATCGAGGCCACCAACTTCTGCTACGAGCACCTGTACAAAACCGGCAAGGGCTGATCGGCCTGGGTTGAAAAAGCCGCCTTCGGGCGGCTTTTTCGTTTCAGGCTGTCCCGTCCTGAATAAGGTTTACACCTTCTACCTGAGAATCTGGAGATCTCGATGGAGCAAGGTGTTAAGCGTACGCAGCGTGATTACTCGCTGACTTTTAAATTGGCGGTGGTCGACCAGATCGAAAAAGGCGAGTTGACCTATACGCAGGCTCAGGAGCGCTATGGCATCCAGGGCCGCTCCACTGTTTTGGTATGGTTGCGTAAGCATGGTCGGCAGGATTGGAGTCAGGGGGCCTCGATTCGAGCCGACAGGAGCCAAGCCGTGACCGATCCTAAAAACTTGACGCCTGAGCAGCGCATCAAGGAGCTGGAGCAACAACTGCAGTTCATGAGCCAGAAGGCCCAGTTCTTCGAGGCTGTAGTCGATGTGCTGAAG
>NZ_FNBM01000006.1 GCF_900102335.1 Phytopseudomonas seleniipraecipitans | reverse complement strand
ATCCATCACTCCGATCGCGGCATCCAGTATTGCTCGGCGCTCTACCAAGCGCTGCACAAGTATCACGGTGTGCAGTGTTCGATGACCGATGGCTACGACTGCTATCAGAACGCGCTTGCGGAGCGGGTTAACGGAATTCTGAAGAGCGAACTGCTGCTGCGCAGCTCCAGTGATTTAGAGCAGGCTAGGTCGATGGTCAACGAGGCGGTCAGGATCTATAACACGGAGCGTCCACATCTGGCCCTGAAATACAAAACGCCCGATGCGGTGCATCGGGCGTTTTTGGAACCACAAATCTAACTGAAACGGTGTAAACCTATTTCAGGACTAGACAGGCTGCGTTGATGGGGCGGGCGCCCGGGCCGAGCGGTTGCCCGAAGCTGAATTCAATGTAATGCCCGGCCGGGTCCCGAACACCGCAGTAATAGCCAACCGGGTAGGGCTCGTCGCGCTGCGCCCAGATCAGGCAGCCAGCTGCCTCGGCTTTGGCGGCGATGGCATCGACTTCTTCGCGGCTGTTCAGGGCAAAGCCGAAGTGACTGTAATCGTTGCTCGCCAGCTTGCGTGGCTGGCCGCCGGGCATGATCACGAAGATGAACTCGCTTTCCCGGCCGGGCTCGGCCATCCAGACAATCTGTGAGCCTTTGCCGGGCCGGCGGTGAATGACCTGCATGCCGCAGAAATCTTCGTAGAACGTGATGCAGGCTGGCAGATCAGGCACGTGCAACGCGAGGTGGGTGAGGATGGGGCGCATGGTCTTACTCCTCTGTTAATGGCTCTAGACCTGCTGCAGCAACGATAAGTTTGGCTTGAGCGCCGGGCGGGCAGAGCGGCCCGTTTACGGTATGCTTTGCACCTGTTCAGGAGGCTGTGATGACCTACGATTTCGACCTATTTGTAATCGGTGCCGGTTCCGGCGGTGTGCGTGCTGCGCGTTTTTCGGCGGGATACGGGGCGCGCGTGGCGGTGGCGGAAAGCCGCTACCTGGGCGGCACCTGCGTCAACGTCGGCTGTGTGCCGAAGAAACTCCTGGTCTACGGCGCCCAGTTTGCCGATGACTTCGAACAAGCCTCGGGTTTTGGCTGGACGCCTGACGAGGCCACGTTCAGCTGGCCGACGCTGATCGCCAACAAGAACCGCGAAATCGAACGCCTCAACGGCATCTACCGCACGCTGTTGCTCAACAGCGGCGTGACCCTGCTTGAAGGCCACGCCCGGTTGCTCGACGAGCACAGCGTCGAAGTCGACGGTAAACGCTACAGCGCCGAGCGTATCCTGATCGCCACCGGTGGCTGGCCGCACATCCCAGATATCCCCGGGCGCGAGCATGCCATCAACTCCAACCAGGTGTTCTACCTGGAGCAACTGCCCAAGCGCGTTCTGGTGGTTGGCGGTGGTTACATTGCCGTTGAGTTCGCCTCGATCTTCAACGGTATGGGCGCCAAGACGTCACTGCTGTATCGCGGTGATCTGTTCCTGCGCGGTTTCGATGCCTCGCTGCGCACCCACCTGCATCAAGAACTGAGCAAACGCGGCCTGGACGTGCAGTTCAACACCGATATCGTGCGTATCGACAAACAGCCTGATGGCAGCCTGCAAGCCACCCTGAAGGATGGCAGCACGCTGCAGGCCGACTGCATTTTTTATGCGACCGGACGGCGCCCGATGCTCGACAACCTGGGCCTGGAAAACACCAGTGTGAGCCTGGATGACAAAGGCTATATCGAGGTCAATGAACAGTACGAGACCAAGGCGCCTTCGATTCTGGCCATTGGTGACGTGATCGGTCGTGTGCAACTGACGCCGGTGGCGCTGGCTGAAGGCATGGCCGTGGCGCGCCGGCTGTTCAAGCCCGACGAATACCGTCCGGTCGATTATCGAATGATCCCCACCGCGGTATTCAGCCTGCCCAACATCGGCACCGTCGGGCTGAGTGAAGAGCAGGCGCGCCAGGCAGGCCATGAAGTGACGGTCTTTGAAAGCCGCTTCCGGCCGATGAAGCTGACCCTCACCGGTAGCGACGAGCGCACGCTGATGAAGCTGGTGGTCGATGCCAAGACCGATCGCGTGCTGGGCTGCCACATGGTGGGCCCCGATGCCGGCGAGATCGTTCAGGGCCTGGCCATTGCACTGAAGGCGGGGGCGACCAAACAGATATTCGATGAAACCATCGGCGTACACCCGAGTGCCGCCGAGGAATTCGTTACCTTGCGTACTCCGGTGAACTGACTTGTCGATGAGCCAGCTGTTCTATCTCGCGGATCTGTTCGGGGTGGCGGTGTTCGCCATCACCGGCGCGCTGATGGCCGGACGCAAGTCCATGGATCTGTTTGGCGTGCTGGTCATCGCCATCATCACCGCGCTGGGTGGCGGCACCTTGCGCGATGTGATCCTCGATAACCATCCGGTCAGCTGGATCCGCAACGACACCTATATCCTGGTCGCCTCGCTGGCAGCGGTCGGTACGGTGATCTGGGTGCGTCTGACGCGGCCGATCCACGAAAAGGGCCTGCTGATTGCCGATGCCTTCGGCCTGGCAGTGTTTACCGTAATCGGTACCGAAGTGGCGCTGCAGTACGCCATGCCATCCAGTACGGCAGTGATCATGGGCATCATGACCGGCGTTGCCGGCGGTGTGATGCGCGACGTTATCTGCAACGAGATCCCGCTGATCTTCAAGAAGGAAATCTACGCCACTGCCTGCCTGGCCGGTGCGGTGACCTTCGTGCTGATGCGCATGCTGGAAACGCCGCACTGGCTGGATACCGGCATTTCCATGCTGGTGGTGCTGGCAATTCGGCTTGCGGCTATTCGCTGGCGCTTTTCGCTGCCCAGGTTTCACTTGCTCGATCGCGACTGACAATCGGCTGTCGTTGCTGCTGAACGCTTAAGGCGCGCCCTCGGCAGCGCCGAGAAACTTGCTGAGAAACTGCTGCGTGCGTGCCTGCTTGGGCGCGCTGAGCAGCTCGCGGGCATCGCCCTGTTCAACGATAACGCCGTTGTCGATGAATATCGCGCGGTTGGCCACGTCTCTGGCAAAGCTCATCTCGTGAGTGACGATCACCAGAGTGCGCTTTTCTTCGGCCAGCGCGCGAATAGTCGCCAACACCTCGCCAACCAGTTCCGGGTCCAGCGCTGAAGTCGGTTCGTCAAAGAGGATCACCTGCGGTTCCATGGCCAGCGCCCGAGCAATTGCCACGCGCTGTTGCTGCCCGCCAGAGAGGCGTTTCGGAAAAGCATCTTCCTTGCCTGCCAAACCGACTTTGGCCAGCAGCTGCCGACCCAACTCGACGGCTTGTGGGCGAGGCTGCTTCTTCACCACTACCGGGCCTTCGATGACGTTTTCCAGGGCGGTTCGGTGAGGAAACAGGTTGAAGCTCTGGAACACGAAGCCGACGTGCTGGCGCAGCTTGCGGATCAGTCCCTGCTGCTGACTGATCGGTTTGCTGGCGTCGATCTCGATGTCAGCCACGCGAATGCTGCCGCTATCCGGGGTTTCCAGCAGGTTGAGGCAGCGTAGCAGGGTGGTCTTGCCCGAGCCGCTGGGGCCGATGATGGCGACGACTTCGCCGGGCGCGATATCCAGATCGATACCGGCCAGAACGGTCTGGCCCTTGAAGGCTTTGGTCAGGTTGCGAACGGTGATCATGTTTCTGTTCAGGTCCGATAGGGCCATCAGTTTTCCGCCTCATGGCGGTTGACCCGCGCTTCCAGTCGGTTTTGCAGATGCGCCAGCACGCTGGAGAGTATCCAATAGATCAAGGTGGCCGCCAGGTACATGGTGAAGACTTCGTATGTACGCGCCGTGATCAGCTGCGCCTGGCGAAACAGCTCTGGCACCTGGATGGTCGCGGCCAGCGCAGTGTCCTTGACCAGCGAGATGAAGCTGTTCCCCAGCGGCGGCAGGGCAGTACGCGCTGCCTGTGGCAGGATGGCGCGCAGCATCGTCTGGCTCTTGCTCATGCCAATGCTGGCCGCCGCTTCCCATTGGCCACGATCAATAGAAGCGATGGCCGCACGCATGATCTCTGCGACGTAGGCCGCCATGTTCAGCGAAAAGCCAATCAGTGCGGCGGTCAGCGGCTCCAGTTGCAGCCCCAGCTCCGGCAGGCCGAAGTAGATGATGAATAGCTGCACCAGCAGCGGTGTACCCCGGAAGAACGAGATATACACCCTGGCCAACCAGCCCAATGGCGCGATGGCGTAGAGCCTGATCAACGCAAGCCCGAAGCCCAGCAGCATGCCGAAAAACATGCCGCCGAGGCTCAGTACGATCGTCCAAATGGCTCCCTTGAGCAGAAACGGCAGGGAATCCAGCACCAACTGCAGGTTGTCTTGCATCATTGCGTGACGTCAGCCTTGAACCACTTTTCAGAGAGTTGTTTCAACGTGCCGTCACTACGCAGCTTTTCAACGGCCTTATTGATGGCCGCAAGCAGTTCGGGGTTGCCTTTGCGCATCGCGATACCCGATTCCTGGCGGGAGAAGGCCTCACCAGCGACAGCCATGCGGTCACCGGTTTTAGCGACCATTTCGAACGCTGCCAGGCGGTCAACAAGGATCACGTCGATGCGGCCCACATTGAGATCCTGGAACTTGCTCGGGTCGTCGTCGTAGGTGCGAATATCGGCCTGCGGGACGTTCTCCTTCAGCCACTGTTCGTAGTTGGTACCGAGGCCCACACCGACCTTTTTACCGGCCAGATCGGCCGACGTCTTGATGGTGTCAGCTTCGTTTTTACGGGTCAGGGCCTGGATGCCGGATACGGTGTAGGGCGTGGAAAAATCGTACTTCTTCTTGCGCTCATCGGAGATGGTGACCTGATTGATCACAATGTCGATGCGGCCCGATTCGAGGGAGGCGAGAATGCCGTCCCACTTGGTCGGCTGAAAGCTGACTTTCACGTCCAGCTCTTTGGCCAGCGCGGTGGCGAGGTCCACTTCGAACCCGGCCAGCTTGCCGCTCTCGTCCTGAAAGTTGAACGGCGGGTAAGTGCCTTCAAGGCCCACCTTGATACTGCCGTTGTCTTTGATCTTCTGCAGATCATCAGCGGCGAAAGCCTGACTGCCAACGCCGGCAAAGAGCGCAAGGCCGAGACTACCGATCAGGAAATGGCGACGCAGTGTGGCGATTGTCATGGTTGAGCCTCGGACAGTGGATTGGGACGCAGCACTCTAGAGATGCTTGGCCGGTCGAGAAAATAACTAAAAATTATATAGATAAATCAGAGCGTCAACGATTGATAGGCAAACAGCGCGGGCGCGCCGCCGGTGTGCAGGAAAATGATCGGCTTGCCTTCCTCGAACGAGCCCTTGTGAATGCCGTCCAGCAAGCCGGCAAACGCTTTGCCGGTATACACCGGGTCGAGCAACAGCCCCTGGCTGCTGGCGAGCAGGCGGATTGCATCCAGGGTGCCGGTATTCGGCTCACCGTACCGGGGGCCGTAATACTCATCCCACAGCTCGATGGACAGGCTCTCCGGCACGCTGATGCCCAGCAGCTCCGCGGTACGGTCAATCAGCCCGAGTACCTTGTTTCGCTGCAATTCGGCGGATCGCGAAACCGTGACGCCGATCACGCGCCACTCCGGCAATACATGGGCCAGCGACAGCGCAATGCCAGCGTGAGTCGCGCCGCTACCTGATGCCAGCACCAGGGTGCCAGCCGGGAACTGCTTGTCCGCGATCTGCTCGGCGAGTTCCAGCCCCGCCTTCACATAGCCGAGCGTACCGAGTGCGTTCGACCCGCCGATGGGGATCACATAAGGCTGCTTGCCGGTTGCACGCAGCCGCTCGGCCTTGGCCATCAGCAGCATGTCCGGTTCGTCCAGGTTATCGACGACCTCCACACGAGTACCAAATAGGTCCAGCAGCAAGCGATTGCCGTTGTGCAGGTAGTTCTGCTCCTGGGTATCGATTGGGTTTTCCAGCAGCGCGACGCAGGCGAGGCCGAGCTTGGCCGCCAGGGCCGCTGTCTGACGCACATGGTTGGACTGGATCGCACCTGCCGTGATGAGCGTATCGGCATGCTGCGCCATGGCATCGGCACCGAGGTACTCCAGCTTGCGCGCTTTGTTGCCGCCGAGGGCGAAAAGCGTCAGGTCATCGCGCTTGACCCAAATGTCACGGCCAGCGTGATGCGAGAGGCGCACCAAGTGTTGCAGCGGTGTGGCATGGGGAACCAGTTCGAGGCGCTCGAAGCGGCTCAGGGCGTCACTGATCATGGCGGGCACCGCGGCAGGATGGATGACTAACACTTTAGAAGTGACAGCCCGAAACACAACAAGTGCATAGCATCTCTATATTCTTAAAAGAAATATATGGATGAATTAAAAGTATTTTCATCGTATAAACGACAGCCTTATTGTCAGCGCGCCGTCGTATCAGGTTACGGCTGACCCATCACCATGCCGCTGTAGATCCAGTGGTACTAATGAGAACAATCATGAAAAAAACGCTTCTGCTGGCCGCATTGGCCACCGTTCTGACCACCCAGGCATTCGCCGCTGAAAAACTCACCATCGCGGCTACGCCGGTACCCCATGCCGAGATTCTTGAGCTGATCAAGCCGAAGCTGGCCGAGCAGGGCGTGGATCTGCAGATCAAGGTTTTCACCGATTACGTGCAGCCCAACATGCAGGTCGCGCAGAAACAACTGGACGCCAACTACTTCCAGACCAAGCCGTACCTCGACAGCTTCAACGAAAGCCGTGGCACCGATTTGGTGATCGTCAAGGGTGTGCACGTCGAGCCGTTTGGTGGCTACTCAAGCAAATATAAAAGCCTGAAAGAACTTCCGAACGGCGCCACCATCGCCATTCCCAGCGAAGGCAGTAACAGCGGCCGCGCCTTGTTGCTGCTGCAGCATGCCGGGCTGCTGACCCTCAAAGATCCGAACAATGCCCAGGCCACACCAAAGGATCTGGCGACCAACCCGCACAACTTCAAGTTCAAGGAACTCGAGGCCGCCATGCTGCCGCGCGTGCTGAACCAAGTCGACATGGCCCTGATCAACACCAATTACGCGCTGGAAGCCAAGCTCAACCCAACCGAAGATGCGCTGGTGCTTGAAGACAAGGATTCGCCTTACGTGAATTACTTAGTCGCACGCCCTGATAACCAGAACAGCGAAGCCATCCAGAAACTCGCCGATGCGCTGACCAGCCCGGAAGTGAAGGCTTTCATCGAGAAGAAATACTCGGGCGCTGTCGTTCCGGCGTTCTGATTTATCGCGAGCGAATGCTCGCAGTTGACTACGCCGACAGAGGCTTCGCTTCTGTCGGCGTTTTCGTTTCGCAGGCGCGCTTTTAGTCGCGACTGAACGGCCATAAGTAAATTCCAAAAAGATATTTAAATTTAATTTCTTATAGCTATATAGTTTTGCCATGCGTACCTGCCGGCTAACCGGCGCGCCGCACGATTGAATCCAGGTGCCAGCACCTGCTTCTGAGATGCGCCTTACTGGCGCCCTTACGTGTGGAGTCGCAATATGCCTGCCGCATCTCTCAATGCTGCTTATCAACAGCCAACGCAGCGTTTCGATGTCCGTCCCTTCGCTGCTGCAGTCGGTGCCGAAATCGTCGGCCTGGACCTGAGCCGCCCGCTGAACGACGCCGATTTCGCCCGCGTTCACCGAGCTCACCTCGACTACAACGTGGTGGTGTTTCGCGACCAGCACATTACGCCCCAGCAGCAGATCGATTTCAGCCGTCGTTTCGGCGTGCTGCAGATTCACGTGCTCAAGCAGTTCCTGCTGGCCAACCACCCGGAAGTCTTCATCATTTCCAATATCGTCGAGAACGGTCAGCCGATCGGTCTCGGCGATGCCGGCAAGTTCTGGCACTCGGATCTGTCCTACAAGGAATTCCCCAGCCTGGGTTCCATGCTGCTCGCCCAGGAGCTGCCGGAAGAGGGCGGCGATACGCTGTTCGCCAGCCAGCAACTGGCCTACGAGACACTGCCGGCCGAGCTGCGCCAGGCCATCGATGGCAAGCGTGCGGCGCATTCCTACACCGCCCGCTATGCCGATGAAGTGTTCAAGGGCATCCGCCGCCCGACACTGACCGAGGCGCAGTTGGCCGAGGTCAAGGCCGTGGTCCATCCGGTGGTGCGGACCCACCCGGAAACCGGGCGCAAAGGTTTGTTCGTCAACGAGAACTTCACCACCCACATTCTCAACGTCCCCGAGGATGAGAGCCGGCAGATCCTCGGCGAGCTCTATGCCCACAGCGCGAAGCCCGAATTCATCTACCGCCACCAGTGGCAGCCGAACGACATGGTGTTCTGGGACAACCGCGCGCTGATCCATCTGGCGACCGGCTGCCCGAGCCATCTGCGCCGGCGCATGCACCGCACCACGATTCAGGGCGATGTGCCTTTTTGACAGCTCGTTGGAAAACAACCTGCTGCAACTCGTTCGCTAATACCCACTTTCTGCACCTTTGACTGGAGCCTCGACATGTCGGCAGGTAAGCGCTTTCCCTTCGTTCCCCGTTTTGGCCGCCTCGCCGGCGGCGTCGTACTGAGTCTCAGCCTGCTGGCAGGCAGCCTGGCGCCGCAAATCGCCCACGCCGAAGGGCAGATCCGCATCGCCGAGCAGTTCGGTATCGTTTACCTGCTGCTCAACGTGGTGCGTGATCAGCAACTGATCGAGAAACATGGCAAGGCCGAAGGTCTGGACATCAAGGTCGACTGGCAGCAGCTCTCCGGCGGCTCGGCGGTCAACGATGCGCTGTTGTCCGGCGCCATCGATATCGCCGGTGCCGGCATCGGCCCGCTGCTGACTGTCTGGGATCGCACCCACGGTCGCCAGAACGTCAAGGGCGTGGCCTCGCTCGGCAACTTCCCGTACTACCTGCTGAGCAACAACCCCAAGGTCAAGACCATCGCCGACTTCACCGAGAAGGATCGCATCGCCGTTCCGGCGGTGGGCGTGTCGGTGCAATCGCGCTTCCTGCAGTACGCCGCCGCCAAGCAGTGGGGCGACAAGGAATTCAATCGCCTGGATAAATACACCGTGGCGCTGCCGCATCCGGATGCCACCGCGTCCCTGAAGACGGGTGGCACCGAGCTGACCGGGCACTTCTCCAATCCGCCGTTCCAGAATCAGGCGCTGGAAAACCCGGATGTGCACGTGGTGCTCGATACCTACGAGCTACTCGGCCCGAACTCGCCGACGGTGCTGTATGCCACCGAGAAATTCCGCAGCGATAACCCCAAGACCTACAAGGCCTTCGTCGGTGCATTGGCCGAAGCGGCCGATTTCGCCCAGAAAGACAAGGGCGCGGCAGCGGACACCTACATCCGCGTCACCGGCGCCAAGATCGGCCGCGAGGATCTGCTGAAGATTATCGACAACGATCGATTCCAGTTCACCGTCACCCCCACCAACACCTATCCGCTGGCCGACTTCCTGCACCGCGTCGGCGCCATCAAAAACAAACCGGCCACCTGGCAGGACTACTTCTTCGAAGACGCCGCCATCGGCCAGGGAAGCTGAAACCATGAATGCTCCTCTGTCAGGCCACACGGCCAGCACACTGGACCGAGGCGCCTTCGACACCGTTTTGCAGGTGGAGAAGGTCAGCCTCGAGTACCGCACACCGCAGCGCGTGGTGCGCGCCACCCACGAAGTCAGCTTTGCGGTGGACCGTGCCGATCGGTTCGTGCTGCTCGGCCCATCAGGCTGCGGTAAATCCACCTTGCTCAAGGCGGTCGCCGGCTTCATCGAGCCGGTTGGCGGCAGCATTCGCCTCGACGGCGCCCACGTCCGCGAGCCGGGCCCGGATCGCATCGTGGTGTTTCAGGAGTTCGATCAGTTGCCGCCGTGGAAGACGGTCAAGCAGAACGTGATGTTCCCGCTGCTGGCCTCGCGCACCCTGGGTCGCAAGGACGCCGAGGAGCGCGCCCTGCATTACCTGGAGAAGGTCGGCCTGGCCGCCTTCGCCGACGCCTATCCGCATACGCTGTCCGGCGGCATGAAAGCCCGTGTGGCCATCGCCCGGGCCCTGGCCATGCAGCCGAAGATCCTGCTGATGGACGAGCCCTTCGCCGCGCTCGATGCACTGACCCGTCGCAAGATGCAGGAGGAGTTGCTGGAACTGTGGGAGGAGGTGCGCTTCACCCTGTTGTTCGTCACCCACTCCATCGAAGAGGCGCTGATCGTCGGTAACCGAATTTTGCTGCTGTCGCCGCATCCCGGCCGAGTGCGGGCGGAGATCAACAGCCATCAGTACGACCTGCACAGCCTTGGCGGCGTGGGTTTCCAGCAGACTGCGCAACGCATCCATCGCCTGCTGTTCGACGAGGAGGTCGACAGCGGCCAAGGCGCCGAGCTGGGCTTTCACGATATCCGCATCGCCTACTGAGGAGCGTTCAAGCATGAATCTTTCCCCCACACGGCGTGAGGAATACGAAATCCCCCTTCAACCGTTGCCCGGCCTCAAGGTCGAGCGCGAGCTGTCTCTGGGGCAGCGCTTGTGGCAGCAGGGCTGGCTGCGCAAGTCGGTGATCCTGCTCGGGCTGGCGCTGATCTGGGAGCTCGCGGCCCGCTATCAGGGCAATGACCTGCTGCTGCCCAGCTTCTTGCAGACTGCGCGCGCCTTTATCGAGGGTGTAGGTACCGGCGAGCTGGTGGAGAAGACCGCCATTTCCCTGTCGGTGCTGATCAAGGGTTACCTGATCGGTATCGGCCTGGCCTTTTTGCTCACCACCCTGGCGGTGTCGACGCAGCTGGGCCGTGATCTGCTGTCCACCCTGACCTCGATGTTCAACCCGCTACCAGCCATCGCGCTGCTGCCGCTGTCGCTGCTGTGGTTCGGCTTGGGCGAGAACAGCCTGATCTTCGTGCTGGTGCACTCGGTGCTCTGGGCGTTGGCGCTCAACACCTACGCGGGGTTTCTCGGTGTGTCGGAAACCCAGCGCATGGCCGGGCGCAACTATGGCCTCAAGGGCCTGCGCTTCGTGCTGTTCATTCTGGTGCCTGCTGCGCTGCCGTCGATCCTCGCCGGCCTGAAGATCGGCTGGGCCTTCGCCTGGCGCACGCTGATCGCTGCCGAACTGGTGTTCGGTGCGTCGAGCGGGAAGGGCGGCCTGGGCTGGTACATCTTCCAGAACCGCAACGAGCTGTACACCGACAAGGTGTTTGCCGGTCTGGCCGCCGTGATCCTGATTGGTCTGCTGGTGGAAAACCTGGTGTTCGCCACCCTGGAGCGCGTCACCGTCAAGCGCTGGGGGATGCAGCGCTAACACAACCGTTGCCTGCAACACACTTGAACTCACATAACGAGAAGAAATGATGACCAACACGTTGAAACTTGGCCGTCTGGCCACCGCTCTTGGCCTACTAGGCGCCCTGGCAAACCCGCTGGCGGCTCATGCGGAAGGCAAGATCAGCATCGCCCAGCAGTTCGGCATCGGTTATCTGGTGCTGCATGTGGTCAAGGACCAGCAACTGATCGAGAAGCACGCCAAGGCCCAGGGGCTGGATGACATCGAGGTCGAATGGCGGACCATTTCCGGCGCCACGGCAATGAACGAGGCGCTGTTGGCCGGCGCCATTGATGTGGTATCGGCCGGCGTGCCGCCGATGCTCACCGTCTGGGATCGCACTCACGGTCGGCAGAACGTCAAGGCCGTCGCGGCGCTAGGCTCCATGCCCAACTACCTGCTGAGCAACCGCGCCGAGGTCAAGACCCTGGATGATCTTGGTGAAAAGGACCGCATTGCCGTACCGGCAGCGGGTGTCGGCTTCCAGTCGCGCACCCTTCAGATCGAAACCGCCAAGCTCTACGGCAATGCCGATTTTCAGCGTTTCGACAAAATTTCCGTGAGCCTGCCACACCCGGACGCCACCGTGGCGCTGACCAAGGGTGGCTCGGAAATCACCGCGCATTTCTCCAGCCCGCCATTCCAGTACCAGGCGCTGGAAAATCCCAACGTGCATAAGCTGATCAGCTCCTACGACATCCTCGGCGGCCAGGCGACGTTCAACGTGCTGTACGCCACCGAGAAATTCCACGACGCCAACCCGAAGACCTACAAAGCCTTCTACGACGCGCTGGTCGAGGCCTCGCAAATCATCAAGGCCGACAAGGCTGCTGCGGCCGAGACCTACATCAAGGTCGAGAACTCCAAACTGCCGCTGGCCTTCGTGAAGAAAATCATCGAAGACCCGGAAAACGACTTTACCGTATCGCCACAGCGCACCTTCATCTATGCCGAAAAGCTGCATGAGCTGGGCGTGCTGAAGAACAAGGCAGCGTCCTGGAAGGATTACTTCTTCGAGGAAGCCTACGCCAACCCGGGTAGCTGATCAGCGTTGAACTAGATAGCGCCCTGTGCGACGTCTTCGAAGGCTCGACTTCGAGAAAGGCGGCCTTGAGGCCTTTGGCGATCTTGCACAGTCAGTCCTTGCGATTGCGGCGCAACTCCTCCAGCAACTTGTGTTTGTCGCGTTCGCGCTTGGCAATCACGTCACGCTCGCTGCGGATCTGTGCATGGCTGATCAGGGCAAAGATAAAGCTGCCGCCGATGATATTGCCGGCCAGGGTAGGCCCCGCAAACAACAGCCAGAAATCGCCCCAGCTTACTTCGCCGGCATACACCAGATAAGACACCTCTACCGAGCCGACCACGATATGGGTGAAGTCACCCAGTGCCATCAGGTAAGTGATCATCACGATAATGGCGATCTTGGCGCTTTCCATCGAGGCGATCATCCACACCATGGTGGCGATCATCCAGCCCGAGACGATGCCTTTGGCAAGCATCTTGGACACGTCGTTTTCCATCACCTTACGGCCGATTTCCAGAAACGCCAGGTCGGTCTGGGTATCGAAAATCGGCAGGCGCAGCATCACCCAAGCCACCAGCAGGGTGCCGGCCAAGTTTCCGCATAGCACCACTCCCCAAAGACGCAATAGTCGCCCGACATTGTTCAGGGTCAGCTTGCTCATCACCGGCAGCACGGCGGTCAGGGTGTTTTCCGTAAACAGTTGCTGACGGGCGAGGATCACCGCCAGAAAGCCTGCCGAATAACCGAGGCTGGCGATCACATGACTTTCATCGCTGGGGCCCAACCGAGAGCGGAACAAACCCATGGCCATCAGCGACAGGCCCATGGTCAGCCCGGCGGCCAGCGCCGACCACCATAATGCTGCGATGCTGCGTTCCAGCTCATGGTCGCCCTGGATCCTGATGGTTTCATGCAACACCGCCGCCCGCGGCGGCAGCTTCTCGTCGATCTCGCGCTCTTCTTCGGCTGACAGGCCGGGTGTCTTGCCGTCTGCTTGTTCTTGCATACCAGTTACCTTCATGGGGTGAAACGACGGAGGCCCGTCTTTCTGAGGGTTCAGACCTGCGGCGCCCGGCGTCGTTCTGCCGTGATGAAGGCGTTCCTTGCCTCGCGGCAAAATGGGCTACGGCGTAGCCGTGCATATAACGTCAACAGCCCCTAGTGTGTAGTGGAATATGGTTATGATAAAAAGGTTCTTTAAAGGCATAAGGCCGTCAAGCACACTGCTGCCGTCAACTGCCCCCTTCGTAAGGAAACCCCGGATCATGCTGAAGAACATCCTGCTGGCGACTGCCGTCACCACGTCGCTGCTTGGCAGCGCTGTCGTAGCGGCGGCGGACAAGCCGATTCTCAATGCGTCCTATGATGTGGCACGTGAGCTGTTCGCCGAGATCAATCCCAAGTTCCAGGCACACTGGAAGGCCGAGACCGGCAAGGATCTGAAGATCGACCAGTCGTTCGCCGGCACCTCGCGCCAGGCTCAGGACATCATTCAGGGCAAGAAGGTCGATACCGTGACCTTCAACCAGGTTACCGACGTGGACATCCTGGCCAAGCGTGGCCTGGTGCGTAAGGATTGGGCCGAGCAGTTCCCCAACCACAGCTCGCCGTACTACAGCACTACTGCCTTCCTGGTGCGCAAGGGCAACCCCAAGAACATCAAGAACTGGGACGACCTGGCCCGTTCCGACGTGAAGCTGGTATTCCCCAACCCGAAAACCTCCGGCAACGCCCGTTACAGCTACCTGGGCGCCTGGCTGTATGCCAACGAGGCGTTCAAAGGCGACGAAGCCAAGATCAAGGAATTCGTCGGCAAGGTACTGCGTAATGTCGAGAACTTCCCCACCGGCGGCCGTGGCGCCACCGTGGCCTTCGCCCAGAACGGGCAGGGCGATGTGCTGCTGAGCTTCGAGTCGGAAGTGGTCAATATCGCCAAGGGCGAAGAGTTCAAATCCGGCGAGTTCGAAGTGGTCGTGCCGCCGGTGAGTGTGTTGGCCGAATTCCCGGTCGCTGTGGTCGACAAGGTGGTCGACGAGAAGGGCACCCGCGATGTCGCCAAAGCCTACCTGGACTTCCAGTACAGCAAGGACATCCAGAAGCTGCTGACCACCTACCACTACCGTGTGCAGGACAAGGAAGTGGCAGCCGAAACCGCTGCCCAGTTCCAGGAGCTGCGCCTGATCAACCCGACCGACGTACTCGGCACTTGGGACGAGATCACTGCCAAGCACTTCGATGGCAATGCTATTCTTGACCAGCTTCTGGCCGAAGGCCGGTAATTGACTGCAGCGATCTGCTGCGCGTTGGCCCTGCGGCTTCCGAGATCGTGACGATCACTGAGGGCTGAACCGCATCAGCTGTATTACACAAACCGCCGACCCTCGGCGGTTTGTGCATTTCAAGGATTTCCGAGTGAGCAAGACCCCCGTTTTCTTTCTGCAGAATCCGTTGCTACCGGGCTTCGGCCTGAGCTTCGGCTTCAGCGTCTTCTACTTGTCCCTAGTGATCCTGTTCCCGCTGTCGGCGTTGCTGATTTATGTCAGCGACATGAGCTGGGCGCAGTACTGGCAGGCAATCAGTGATCCTCGCGTGGTACAGAGTTACAAGGTGACCATTAGCGGTGCCTTTTACGCGACCGTTATCGCCTTGTTGGTCGGCTTGCTGATCGCCTGGATCATTACCCGCTACGAGTTCCCGGGACGTCGCCTGATCGATGCGCTGGTGGATCTACCGTTCGCACTGCCGACTTCGGTCGCAGGCCTGACCCTGGCGACCCTGCTGGTGCCCGGCGGCTGGCTCGGCCAGTACTTCGAGGCGGTCGGCATCAAGATCGCCTACGCCTATCCCGGTTTGCTGATCGCCATGGTGTTCACCAGCTTGCCCTTCGTGGTGCGCACGGTGCAGCCGGTGTTGCAGAGTCTCGGTACCGAATACGAAGAGGCGGCCAGCACGCTCGGCGCGAACAAGTTGCAAAGCTTCAGGCACGTGGTGCTGCCGAGTCTGGCGCCGGCGTTGATAACCGGCGCATCGCAATCGTTCGTGCGCAGCCTGGGCGAGTTTGGTGCAGTGATCATGATCGCCGGCAACATTCCCTACAAAACCGAAGTGTCGTCATTGATGATTTTCGTGCGCCTGCAGGAGTTCAACTACCCGGCGGCGGCGGCGATTGCCTCTGTGATTCTCCTGGCCTCCTTGTTCCTGCTGTTCTCACTGCAGGTTGTGCAGGGGCGGTTGTTCAAATGGCAGAGGCAAAGTCGATGAAAAAGCCTCAACACTGGCATCAATGGTTACTCATTCTTCTCGGCTTGGGCGCAGTCGCGCTGCTCCTGCTGGTTCCTCTGGCGCTGATCTTCACCAAGGCACTCAGCGGTGGTTGGAGTGCGCTGGCCGATAACCTATCCCAGGACTACATGCAGCACGCCATCGGCCTGACCTTGCTGGTTGCTGCGCTCACCGTGCCGCTGAATCTGTGCTTCGGCATCATGTTGGCGTGGTGCGTAACCCATTACGACTTCCGCGGCCGCAAGCTGCTCACCACCCTAGTGGACATTCCCTACGCGGTGTCGCCGGTGGTCGCAGGCCTCTGCTACCTGGTCGTGTACGGGCTCGAGACCACGCTGGGGCGCTGGTTCTACGAGCGCGACATGCAGCTGATGTTTGCTTGGCCGGGGATTGTCATGGTCACGGTGT
Organism: Phytopseudomonas seleniipraecipitans; assembly: GCF_900102335.1. Taxonomy (GTDB): domain Bacteria; phylum Pseudomonadota; class Gammaproteobacteria; order Pseudomonadales; family Pseudomonadaceae; genus Aquipseudomonas; species Aquipseudomonas seleniipraecipitans. The sequence goes on along the minus strand of NZ_FNBM01000006.1, from coordinate 275,223 downwards.
TTGTCACCGCGCCGTATGTGGCGCGCATCCTGATTCCGGTGATGCAGTCCCAGGGCAATGATGAAGAAACCTCGGCGCTGTGCCTGGGCGCCAATGGCTGGCAGATTTTCCGCCACATCACACTGCCCAACATCAAATGGGCGTTGCTGTACGGCGTGGTAGTCACCAATGCGCGTGCGGTGGGTGAGTTCGGCGCGGTTTCGGTGGTGTCCGGCACTATCCTTAATCAAACCCTGACCTTGCCGCTGCTGGTCGATCAACTGAACAACGACTACAAACCGGTCGCGGCCTTCACTGCCGCGGCGCTGTTGGCGTGCATGGCTCTGTTCACGCTGTTCCTCAAGACGTATATGGAGTGGCGTCAGCGCGTCAACATGCAGCGCGCCGCGGACAGCTGAGTCAGCGCAAGGGCTGCGTCAGGTGGCGGGCCAGTGCTGTCTTGAACGGTGGCAGGTGCTGCGCCAGGCGCAGGCCGGCGTTGCGTAGCAAACGAGCGGGGCGGCGCTCGTCGGTATACAGCCGCACCAGCAGGCCGGTGGCCTGATAAGGCGGCCAACTGGCGCGCTGTTGGTCGCTGGCGTAACGCTGCAGTACGGCGGGGGCGCCGATATCCTGACCACGCCGCAGGGCATCGAGCAGCGCATCGGCAAGACGCTTCTGGCTTTGCAGGCCGAGGTTGAAACCGTGAGCGGTCACCGGGTGCATGCCGACCGCCGCGTCGCCGATCAATGCGCTGCGTCGTCCGGCGAAACGCTCCGCAAAAACGCCCACCAGCGGGTAGGTGTAGCGCTCGCCGAGCAGCTGCATCGCGCCCAGACGCCGCTCGAAACGCCGCTCGATCTCGCGCGCGAAAGCCGCCGCGTCGAGACTCATCATCTCGGTCATCTGCTCTGGCGGCAATGTCAGCACCACCGAAGCGCAGTTGCCGTTGAGCGGCAGCAGGGCGAGCGTCTGGCCATAGCCGAACCACTCCCAGGCGACCTGCTCGTGTGAGCGTTGGTGGGCCATGCGGCAAACCAGCATGGTCTTGCCGAAATCTTCCATCCGCGCGCCAATGCCCAGCTTGCGGCGCGTCTCCGAGAAGCGGCTGTCGGCGGCCACCAGTACGCGAGCTTTCAGTTGCTGACCGTCGCTCAGCTCTAGCGATATCTGGTGTTCTGAACTGTGCAGCGCGGTGATGGTGCATTCACTCACTATCTCAATGTCGGCACAGTCGCTTACCGAGGCAAACGCCGCACGCCGAATCGCCTGATTCGGCACCAGGCAGCCGAGCCGCTCGTGGCCGGCTGCAGCCGCCGCGATGCGCAAAGCAAAAGGGGACGGGCCGTTGAGCACCTGCGCATCGCGCAGTACAGCGATCTCGTCTGCACGCAAATGCGGCCATATTTCGAGGGCCTGCAGCGTGTGCTGTGAGGCGTGGGTGAGGGCGATTTCGCGCCCATCGGCCGAGGGCATCATGAGCTCATCGATGGACTGACGCTCGACCAGCCGAATCGCCAATCCATGGCCCGACAGGGCGCGCGCAAAACACAGGCCGGCGGGGCCGGCTCCGACGATAACCACATCCACGTTCATGGGCGTTTCCGGCAAGGCTGACAGGTCATCAAGGTAGGCCATCGCCTGTCAGCAGGTGTTGCTCAGGATCAGCTAAACGCCGTCAATGAAACGTGTGCTCACCAGAAGCCGATCGGGTGACGCTCGTTGATGTAGTCGAGGGGCAGGGCGAAGCCCTTGCGGAAGAAGTTGGCGAGGCGGGTGTCGATGACCTTTTCATTGACCGAAGCCAGCAGCGATTCCTGGCGATGAATATCGCCGCTGTCCGCGTAATACTCCTCGTGCAACATGCGTTGCGCCGCCGTATTGGCGACCAGGCTGTAGCTGCTGACGATGCCTTCATCGGGGCGGCTGACCGCCAGGATCAGCCGCGGCTTGTCGTTTTCCAGCACCAGGTCCACGACCACATCCAGATCATGGTTGCGTGCGTAGCTGGCGGCTTCTTCGAACAGCGGACGCGCCTTTTCGCTCAATGCCTTGATGAATGCATCACGGATCGAGCCATCGCTGACATCGTGCAGTTCGTGGGTGTCCTGCAGCTTGCGAAGAGTGTTCACGGTGTTACCTCTCAAAGTCGGCCGGCTGTCTAGCGTGGGAAAAACCCAGGGCTGCAGAGTTCAGTTAGGTCGATGGGTGGTCTCTGATAATTGTCCGGAACTTGTGTGCCCATCGTACTGCCATAGACACACAGTAATGATTGGGTTGGAGAACTACGCCAGCATGCAAAACATCGAGCAGGCGGTGCATTTCCTGGAAAAGTACAACCTGGTGCTCAGCACCGCAGAATCCTCCACAGCCGGCCTGCTGGCCGCCACGGTCGCGGCCGTGCCGGGTTGTGACGGCGTGCTTGAGAGCGGCTTCGTGGTCTATTCCAAGCGCGCCATGCAAGCCAGCCTTGGCGTGAAGCTGGAAACCATCGACACCTACGGCATGAACAGCGAAGAAGTGGCGCGGGAAATGGCCCTGGGCGTGCTGAAGACCAGCAGCGCCGACATTATCCTGGCCATCACTGGCGCACCGACGGCCGACGACAAGAGCGGCCAGCAGGTGATCGATGGCGCCATGTGCTTCGCCTGCGCGACACGCCTTGCCGAACATGAGGGGGTGACCAGCGAGACCATCACCTTCCCCGGAGACAACAACGAAAGGCGTGCGGCCGCCGCGCGTCATGCCTTGCTGCGACTGCCCTATTACTACGAACGGCTGCGTCAGACTTCCTGATGTCAGCGACTCGGCGACTTGTGCAACATCGACCACTCAAGGAAAACACATGATCAAGAAATGCCTGTTCCCAGCCGCCGGTTACGGCACGCGCTTTCTCCCGGCGACCAAGGCAATGCCCAAGGAAATGCTGCCCGTGGTCAACACCCCGCTGATCCAGTACGGCGTGGAAGAAGCACTCAACGCCGGCCTGACCGAGATCGCCATGGTGACTGGCCGCGGCAAGCGTTCGCTGGAAGACCATTTCGACATCAGCTACGAGCTCGAACACCAGATCCGCGACACCGAAAAGGAAAAGTACCTGGTCGGTATTCGTCGCCTGATCGATAACTGCACCTTCTCCTACACCCGCCAGGTGGAAATGAAGGGCCTCGGTCATGCGATTCTCAGCGGTCGCCCGCTGATCGGTGACGAGCCGTTTGCCGTGGTGCTGGCGGATGACCTTTGCCTGAACATCGACGGCGATGGCGTGCTGACCCAGATGGTCAAGCTGTACAACCAGTTCCGCTGCTCGATCGTGGCGGTGCAGGAAGTGCCGATGGACGAGATCCACAAGTACGGCGTGATCGCGGGTGAAACTATCCGTGACGACATCTTCCGCGTCAGCCACATGGTCGAGAAGCCGAAAGCTGAAGATGCGCCGTCGAACCTAGCGATCATCGGTCGCTACATCCTCACCCCGGACATCTTTGACCTGATCAAGGACACAGAGCCAGGCAAGGGCGGTGAAATTCAGATCACCGACGCGCTGATGAAACAGGCGCAGGAAGGTTGCGTGCTGGCGTACAAATTCAAAGGCCGTCGTTTCGACTGCGGTGGCGCCGAGGGTTATATCGAAGCGACCAACTTCTGCTTCGAAAACCTGTATCGCGAAGGCCGCGGCTGATAAGCCAAGCGGTATCAAAAAACCGGGCTTCGAGCCCGGTTTTTTAATGCCTGGATGAACGTCGCTTCCGAGCGAATGGCGACGCAACGTCAACATCGCTGTGCAGCCACGACCGTTTCGCGCCGAGTCCATGCTCCTACAGTGGCGGCGGGTGACGCATTTACCTGAACGACTGCGATTATCTGTAGGAGCCCCGACCCCGGGGCGAATAGCTGGGGCAACGCAGTAATGAAGGTGCAGCCACCATCCTTTCGCGCCGAGGTCTACGCTCTTACATCATTCAAATCGAGCAGGCGATTGTCAGGACGCCTCGAAGCCGGCTGCCTGTATACGCCATAGCCGCGCAAAACTGCCGTCCTGTTGTCGCAACTGCTCGGGCGGGCCGTCCTCGACGATACGTCCATTTTCCAGCACCACTACGCGGTCAAAGCTCGCCAGTGTCGACAGCCTGTGCGCTACGGCCAGCACTGTGCGGTTCTCCATCAGGTTGGCCAGGGCGGCCTGAATCTCGGCCTCGGAGTGGGTGTCCAGCGCTGAGGTGGCTTCGTCGAGGATCAGGATCGGCGCATCCTTGAGAAACGCGCGGGCAATGCCGAGTCGTTGGCGCTGACCACCGGAGAGCATGACCCCGCGCTCACCCACCAATGTGTCGTAGCCCTGCGGCAGTTCGCGGATGAAGGTGTCGCAGAAGGCATGACGCGCCGCCGCCACCACTTCCTCGTCGCTAGCGCCTGGACGGCCGTAGCGGATGTTCTCGCGAATGCTGCGGTTGAACAGCGCAGTCTCCTGCGGCACCACAGCCATGCGTGCGCGCAGGCTGTCCTGGCTGACGTCGCTGATGTCTTGCCCATCGATCATGATGCTGCCGGCCTGCACATCGTCGAGGCGCTGGATAAGGCTGATCAGCGTGGATTTGCCGGCTCCCGAAGGCCCGACGATGCCAACTTTTTCGCCCACTGGAATATGCAGGTCGAAATTCTCGAACACGCGGCGTCCATCGGGATAGGCGAACGCTACGTGGCGAAACTCGATGTCGCCGCGTAGCAGCGCCAGCTGGGGTTCGGGATCGTCCAGCTCGTGAGGCTGGACGATGATGCGCAAGGTGTCTTCGATGGCGCCCAACTGCTGAGTGGTGTCGACCAGCGCCAGGGCGAGGTCGCGGGAGCCATGCAGAATGCGGAAGGTCAGGGCGCTGACCATCACCACGTCACCAGCGGTTACCGTGCCAGCTATCCACAACTGGATCGCCCAGACCAGCATGCCGCCGGCCATCACCGACAGGCAGATGTCATGGATGACCCGGGCTTTTTCCAGGTACATCCAGCTGCGCCGCTGCGCACGTGCTTCCAGGCCGATTTCCTCGGCCAGGCGCTGGCTTTCGCGGTCACGTGCGGAGAACGCCTTGATCGTCCAGACGTTGGACACCACGTCGACCAATTCACCGCCGACCCGCGCAGCCTGCGCCGCGAAACGCTGGTGCTTGCTGCGCCCGCGAACGCCGAACGCGGTGATCAGCGCCGCGACGACGGCGACGAAAAAGATAAGCGCCCAGGCCATGCGCGTATCCACGGTGAACAGCACGATCACTGCGCCGAGAAAATCCACGCACGGCGGCATGATTTTCCACGCCAGGCCGCCATAGATGGCGCCTGCCGCCTGGCCGGTGGCGGAGATCCGGTTACCCAGGGCGCCGGCGAAATGCTGCGTGAAATAGCGCATCGGGTGGCCGGTAAGGTGCCGGAACAGGTCGACACGCAGGTCCACGCAGCTAGCCACTACGGTGCGGCAGCCGAGCCAGCCGCCGAGGCGCCAGAACACGTTCTCGACGACGATCAAGCCGATGAACAAGCTCAGGGGAAACCACACCTGGGCCTGTTGGCGGTCTTCTGTGGCCATCGCATCGACCAGCAGCTTCATGCCGTATTGCACGGCAACCGCGCAGCCGCCCGCGCCGAGAATCAGCAGAAACATGCCGCCAAAATGCCAGGGGCGGCGTTTGACGTAATGGGCCAGAAAGGCAATCGGCCGCCCGGGCAGCTCGTCCGGCCCGGTATGCGCATTGCCGCTCATACCTGCGCCGCCAGTTGCCCAGCGAGGGCATCGAACTGCGCCTGCTGGTGGCGCAGCTCTTCGGCCAGCGGTGCATACACCGGCCGTTCGCCTTGCCCATTGGCGTAGCCGAATAGTCCGGTCTGGCAGTGGCGATCGTCCGTCCAGCCGGGATAGTCGAGTACCGGATACAGGCAGATGCCCTCCAGTGGCAGGCCACGCTGCAGTGCAAGACGCACCTGATCGCCGACATAGCGCAGCCATTCGGCCCGCTGCTCGCCTTCGGCGCCGGTTTCCGCCACCAGCAGCGGCCGCCGATAACGCTGATAGACCTCGGCAAGAATGCCGCTGAACGGGCGATACCCTGGCTCGCCCCGCCACAATGTGCCGCCGCCGGCGAACCACTGGTTGTTCGGGTAGAAGTTGACCCCGACGATATCCAGGTACTCCGGGCGGCCACCGAGGCCCGGCCACTGCAGCCCGGCGAGCATGTCCCAGGCCTGGAACTGGGCGAGCCGATAACGCTCGGCGTCGGCTTGAGCGTCGGCACGATTGACCCGCGGCACTACATGAATCACTGGGTCGACCTGAACGAAGCGTGCCCGTGGATCAACGGCGCGGATCGCTTCAATGGCCGCGATGCTGGCGCGCACCAGTTGTTGCTTGAGTTCGTCGCCACGGCCTCGGCCCAGCGGCGAAAAATAGGCCACTTCGCCACCGGCCCAGGCCCAGAACGACATCTCGTTGAGCAGTGAGTAGAAGGGCACCCGATCACTTTCCTCGCGTATCACGCGGGCGGCCGCTGCGGCAAAGCGCGCGAAGCGTTCGACGAACTCTGGTCGCCAGATGTCGATACCGTCTGGCCAGCCGTAGTGGCACAAGTCCCAGATCACCTGCACGCCTGCTTGCTCGGCTGCTCTTAGCTGCGGCAGAAAGCTCGACCAGTCGTAGTGGTCAGCGGTCGATTCGATCAGGTGCCAGCGCAGCCCATCGCGCGCCGAGCGGATGCCATGGCGGCGCAGGGCGGCATAGTCCTGGCCCGCCCAGCGGGCGTGACCCGTGCTGTCGACCAGATCAAGCCGCCGACCGTCGTCACGCCTATGGGTGGAACACTCGAAACCGCCCAGGAAGAAGCTGTCGAACAGGGAAGGTAGGTGCATCGGTCGTCCTTACGGTGCTTGCCGGGCCAGGCTTTCACTGTGTTCGGCGCTCTCGCCAGGCGCCGGACCGTTGTGAGCTTCCTCGATACGCTTGTACAGCGCCAGTGCCTGGCCGACGACCTGATCCATGTTGTAGTACTTGTAGGTGCCAAGCCGGCCAAGAAAGGTGACGCCCGGGGTTTCGGCTGCCAATTGCTCGTAGCGTTTGTACAGCTCGGCGTTTTCCGGCCTCGGGATCGGGTAATAAGGGTCACCCTCTGCGGACGGATACTCGTAGGTGATGCTGGTGCTCGCGTGCTGCTGACCAGTGAGGTGCTTGTATTCGCTGATGCGCGTGTACGGCACCGTCTCGTCAGGGTAGTTGACCGTCGCTACCGATTGGAACTGCTCCTGCTCGAGGCTCTGGTGCTCGAACTTCAGCGAGCGATACGGCAGCTTGCCGAAGCAGTGATCGAAGTACTCGTCGATAGGGCCGCAATAGATCAGGTGCTTGTACGCGACCTGATCACGCACCTGTCGGTAATCGGTGTTCAGCATGATGCTGATGTTCGGGTGGTCGAGCATGCGCTCGAACATTCGCGTATAGCCCTCCAGAGGCATCTGCTGGAAGGTATCGGTGAAATAGCGGTCGTCGGTGTTGGTGCGGGTCGGCACGCGCGAGGTGACCATCTTGTCCAGCTGCGACGGGTCGAGCCCCCACTGCTTGCGGGTATAGCCGCGGAAGAACTTCTCGTACAACTCGCGGCCGATCTGATTGACCACCACATCCTCACTGGTACGAATGGTCTCGACCGCCTCGGCGCGGCTGGCCAGGTAGCGCTCGGCCTCTTCGTCGCTCTGCAGGTCCAGGCCATACAGGGCGTTCAACGTGGTGCGGTTGATCGGAATGGGCACCTGTTGACCATCGACGACCGCCAGCACACGGTGCTCGTAAGGGCGCCATTGGGTGAAGCGCGACAGGTAATCGACGATGCGCTGCGCATTGGTATGGAAGATATGCGGGCCGTACCGGTGAATCAGCACGCCAGCTTCGTCGTGGTGATCGTAGGCATTGCCGCCGATGTGCGAACGCCGGTCGATCAACAGGACGCGCTTGTTCAGGCCGGCGGCCAGGCGTTCGGCGAGCACGCTGCCGGCGAACCCGGCGCCGACGATCAGGTAATCGAATGCCTGTTGCTGATCTGATTGGCTGGCCGATGGGCCGGTGACGTTCAACGAATGCATTCGATCATCTCCTTCATGGATGCCTGTGTCTGATCCCACGACATGTCGCCGAGGATGCGGTCGGCCGCGGCGAGCATGGCGTCGCGGTCCGCCGCCAGGGCGAGGGCCTGCTCGCACGCGGCGACGAACTCTTCGGGTGTGCCGGCGATCAGCACCAGCCCGCAATCGCCATAGCTGCGCACCACGTCGTTGATTGGCGTGGACACCACCGGGCGACCGCCAGCCAGGTATTCGGGGGTTTTGGTCGGGCTGATGTAACGGGTCGAGGCGTTCAGGGCGAAGGGCATCAGCGCCACGTCCCAGCCGGCCAGATAGCCCGGCAACTCGTCATAGGTCTTGCCGCCGAAGTAGTGGATGTTGTCCAGACGCGGCAGGTCGGCAGGGTCGATCTTGACCACCGGGCCGATCATCACGAACTGCCAGTCGGGGCGCATGGCTGCCACCGCTCTGAGCAACTCGATGTCGAAGCGCTCGTCGATCACCCCGTAAAAGCCCAGGCGCGGCAGGCCGATGCTGGCTTGGTCAGGCGGATCGCTTTGTGGCTGCCGTGCGCTGGCGAAGTGGGCGATATCCACGCTGCTGGGAAACGCATGCGCGTTGTCGTGCAGCTCGCGCTTGGCTTCCCAGATGCTGTAGCCACCGGTGAAAACCAGATCAGCGCGCGCCAACAGCTCGCGTTCCCGCTCGACCAGTTCGGGCGGCGCGCCATGAAAGGCCGACAGCTCGTCCATGCAGTCATAGATGGTCACGCGTGGCTGCAGGTGATCGGAAAACGCCAGGCTCATCGGCGTGTAATACCAGAGCAGCAGATCCTCGACCTCGAGTTTGCCCAGGTAGTCGTCGAGCAGGGCGCGGATGGCAGCGGTGCTGGCCTGCGCATTCAGCCCGGCAGGCAAGCGCGGCACGAGCACCTGCACACCTTGTTCGTCAGGGCGCACCTCAAGCCAGGGCTCGGTTTCATCGGTGCCGATCGGCTCCTCGAAGAACAGCACGTTGTAGGTGCCAGCGAAGCGCGACATCAGGTGTTGCGGACGCTGGTAGACGAAGCTCCAGCGCAGGTGCGAAAGACACAGCAACGTCGCCATCGAGGGGTCGAAAACGACCGCTGCTTCGGCGTGATTCGAAGGCGTCCGGGATTTGCCGATAGACGTCTGGAAAGATCCTGCCCAACTCATGTTCAGCTCTCCTCAAATGGGCCGCACAAGCGAAGCGGCGGGCTCTGGCGCGGCCGTTTCGGTTAAGCGGGTAGATGCGAAAAGTGGACGATGAGGGGTTCTGCGCAGTTCAACAGATCGGCTGAAAGGTCACGCAATGGCGCGTTCATCCACTGACCTGAACTACTGCGAACAGGCCTTCGTCGTTATCTCTGTAGACGATCACTTTTTCATCAGGCAGGCGTCCCGTGCTTTTGCCATGGCATGGGCGGCGGCCTAACGAGCGACTCAATTTCGGTGGAGGCAAACATGATATTGGTCACAGGGGGTGCGGGTTACATTGGTTCTCACGCAGTGCTGGCGCTGCTGCAGGCCGGTCATGAGGTGCTGGTACTGGATAATCTGTGCAACAGCTCGCGGGCGTCGCTCGACCGCGTGGCGCTGATTGCCGGCCACAAGGCGCGTTTTATCAAAGGCGATATCCGTAACCGGGCACTGCTTGACGAATTGTTCCAGCGCTGGCCGATCACTGCGGTGATGCACTTTGCTGGCCTCAAGGCTGTTGGCGAAAGCGTTCGTGACCCGCTGCGTTACTACGAAACCAATGTGGCCGGCAGCATTACCCTGTGCCAGTCGATGGCCGATGCCGGAATCTTCCGCCTGGTATTCAGCTCCTCGGCCACGGTGTACGGCGAGTCGGTGAGCATGCCGATCCGTGAAGATTGCCCCACCGGCATCCCGACCAATCCGTACGGGCAGTCGAAACTGATGGCCGAGAACGTGCTCAAGGCCCTGGCGCATTCCGACCCGCGCTGGTCGATTGCCTTGCTGCGTTACTTCAACCCGATCGGTGCTCACGAGTCGGGGTTGATTGGTGAAGACCCCAACGGGGTTCCCAACAATCTGTTGCCGTACATGCTGCAAGTGGCGGTGGGTCGACAGTCGCAGCTGAGTATCTACGGCAACGATTACCCGACCCGCGATGGCACCGGAATCCGCGATTACATTCACGTCGTCGATCTGGTCGAGGGCCACCTGTGTGCGCTCGAACGCCTGAGTCAGAGCACCGGCGTCTCGGTCTGGAACCTGGGCACGGGGCAGGGCTATTCGGTGCTGGAAATGGTCCGCTCGTTCGAGCAGATCATTGGTCGCTCGCTGCCGGTTCGCAGCGTCGCGCGGCGCCCTGGCGACATCGCTCAATGCTGGGCCGATCCGAGCAAGGCACTGGGCGAATTGCAGTGGAGTGCCAAGCGCGGGCTGCATGCGATGCTCGCCGACTCCTGGCGCTGGCAAAAGATGAATCCGCAGGGCTATCAGGCTGAAGTTGCGGTGGCGCCGGCCGAAGTGTTGGCCAGTTAGGCTGCGCTACCACCAGCAGCCCGACCGTTTGCCAACGGCGGGCTGCAGTTATGAATGCAAGCGCGTATCCGTCAGGGCGTATCCGGCAGACGCAGGGTAGAAAGCGGCAGGCAGTCGCTTTGCTTGTCTGCTGGCGCTTCGACGGTCGCGTCATAAGCCTGATCGGCCGCGGCGACTAACAACTGCCAGTCATCTGCGTCGAGTAGGCCTCGCTGCAGCAACTCGTCGGCGCGCTGCAGCAGCGTCGCGTGATAATCCTTGGGGCAATCCAGGCGATAGGCATCATCTTCGAGCAGCAATCGCCATGCCTTGAGCTCCATGTCCTTTGCGGTTTCGTTCATCAACAGGTGCCTTCTGCAGCTCATTGTGAGGTATGTGCAGCGGTTGACTGCCGCGCTGCCGCCAGACTCCTCTGGCACGACGAGCGGGGAGCATCCGGTAGAAAGCCGCCCGCAGGCGGCCTTCCATTCCTCGCCATTGACCGGTCAGCTGACTTGACCCAGCAGGTCCTGCCGGATCAGCTCGCGCACTGTGCTCAGGTGCAGCTCCTCCTGCTCAAAGGCGTGTTTGAATCCTTCGGCGATCAACGGGTGTCCGGCCTTTTTGGCCAGTTCGATCAGCAGTTCCCAGGCCGCGTTGTCTTCCAGCTCGATGGTCAGGATCGCGCTCATGGATTGCGACAACGTGGTGCGTGGGTCGGTCAGTACCTGCAGCACGCCCTGAGCTTTCACCGCCGCAACGTCGGCGCAGGGCGTCATGGTGGTCGGGTCGCCGCCTAGTGTTTCGATCGCTTCACGTACCAGGTTCATGTGTTCGAGCTCCTGGGCCTGGATCTCCCGCAGCGTTGCCACCATGGCCGGCGTCGCGCCTACGGCGGATGTCGCCTTGGCGATCATCGCCTCATACAAGCGCACCCCGGTACGCTCGAAGGCCAGGCGTTCGCCGAGCTTGTCGAGGAGCACCTCGGGGTTGCTGCCAGTGACCTTGTCGACGGCGGTTTTCAGCATGCCTTTGACCGAGCCTGGCGGCGGTACGGACCCAACCCGGTCGGCCGTGCCGATAGCCTGCTGACGTGCGTCGGTGTAGCTACGCATATCGCCGGGTATGTCGGCAGGGAACAGGCGAGTGGCTTCGAGTTGTTCCTGCGTGGCGTCTGGCGCCATTTGTGTGCCGGTGAGATTCATGCCGATTTTGACTTGGCGCTCGCTCATCGTTGTTCTCCCGCTGGGTTGAGTTCGGTACCGGGTTTCCAGGTGTAGCCGGCGGACACCACATTGGCCGGCACGCCCTCGCCGTTGAGCCGTGACCGATAGTCGAGGGAGGCACGGCCTTCCTTGTCCTTGGGCACGTAATCGACGCCGTGAGCGCGCAGATCGATTTCTCTGGAAAGGGTTTCGCGAACGAAATCGCGCTGGCTTTTGAACTGGATCATCTTTGGTAACTGGCCGCCCAGCACCTCGGCCGGGTCGCGCCGTTCGTGCTGTTTGAACAGCTCGCAGGCCAGGTTGAGGTGGCCCTGCTCGTAGTCGACGAAGCGCTCCCACAGCGCCTTGATGCGCGGGTTGTCTTCCTGCTCGGCGCAACTGGCGTATGTGTAGACCTCCATCGCCTCGTGCACCAGCCACTTCTCCATGAAGCTCTCGCTGGGGTCCTGCAGCGAGCCATATTGGGTCACGTGCTGCTCTTCAACCGAGGCGATCTCGGCGTACAGCGCCCGCGCCACCGGGTCGGCGAATAGCGGGCCGATGTTCATGTAGTAATCGTGGGTCTGATATTCGGCCCCGGTGATCAGCGCCGCGTGGATCTTGGTAATCAGGGCGGCGTTGTCCTTCTCGTAGCTGTCGCGCAGGTCATCCTCGGGTGCGCGGTGATGCTCGCTGGTCGGCCGGCCCGGAATGATGTCGGTGTAACCCTGCAGGATATTGTTGGCGTCCTTGCCCTCCAGCCGGTCGAGCATCGCGGCGTAGCGGTAGAGGTGATCGAAGTCTTCGAGCAGGCCGAAGCGGTAGGTTTGCGCCTGGTAAGGATCGGGTTCGTTCTGGGCGACCGCAGCGGTGATCTCGATGGCGGTCTGCTCGTAGGCCACGGTGGTTTCCAGCGGCGAATGGTCGGACGAAAGGAGCCAGTTGATGGCGGTCATCTGGTGATGCTCGACGCGGCGGATCTGCGCCAGCGGCAGTTGCAGCGCCTTGTTGAAGCGTGCACCGAAGTGCTTGAGGCGCAAGGCGTCGGATTCGACACCGTTCATCAGGATCACCCGTACGCGGGTGAAGGCGTCGTCGTCCAGCTTGCTGATGGGTCTACTGGCCAGTTCTCGCCAGGTGAACGTCTGTTTCTCCAGCGGCGTTCCCTTGTTGTCCAACAGGGTGTCGATCATGCTCATGGATGAGCCTCCATCATCGGTTTTCACGGATAGCAGCACGCTGTTTCGCGCGCCTTTATTCGTCGACTGCCCCCGAGTTCCGGCCATTGCAGGCCTGCGACAAGTGGCCGCTTCGTTCGCCGGTTCGTATGGAGTAGGCTGAATTCGCCGCTTGAAGCCCCATGTGGCGCGGCCTTGCCGCTGCTGCGGCCGCCTTACAGCGCTGACGCTTGCGAGTTAGGCAAACCGTTGAATGGCGGTACTTTTTTCCGCTCGTCCAGGCCCGCCGCAGTTCGGCGGCAACAGTGCGGCGAGCGCGGCGCAGTTCTTGTAGGATGGTGCGACTTTTAATCGTTGCCCCACGCAGCCCCACGCTTTTGAAAATGGAGCGCCTGGCAGCGATGGCGGTCGATAACACAGGCATAACGGAGCGATGCGTTTGAGCAGCCACACCCACCCGATGAATCACCGCACCTGGTTTGACGAACACAGGCAAGCCGAGCGCTTCAGCCGTTGCGTGGCGGTGGCGCGATGATCGTCAACGCGCTGGTGTTCTTCGCCACGCTGACGGCGATGGAAGGCGTCGCCTATTACGCCCACAAGTACGTGATGCACGGCTGGGGCTGGGGCTGGCATCGCTCGCACCACGAGCCGCGCGAAGGCTGGTTCGAGAAGAACGACCTGTACGCCGTGGTGTTCGCTGGGTTGGCCATCGTGCTGATCGCCCTGGGGACTCAGGGCATGCATCCGTTGGAGTGGATTGGCGCCGGCATGACCGCTTACGGCCTGCTGTATTTCGTGGTGCACGATGGCCTGGTGCACCACCGTTGGCCGTTTCGCTTCGTGCCACGCAGCGGCTACGTCAAGCGCCTGTACCAGGCGCACCTGATGCACCACGCCGTGGACGGCAAGGAGCGCTGCGTATCGTTCGGCTTTCTCTACGCGCCTTCTACGGCGCGTCTGAAGGCTCAGCTGCGGGCGATGCACGACGGGCCGCTGCGCAAGACGGATGCGGACGTCGCCACAACTGCGCAGGGCGAGCCGGCCAACGGGCGCCACGACTCGTAAGCGCGCGCTGCAAACCAGTCAGTACCGCGCCGATCTTCTCCGCTTTTGAGGTGGATATGCGCGCATCCCAGGCCTGTTCGCCGGCCGCTGACACCTTCACGCCAATCTGTCGGTACACCGCTCCTGCAGTTGCCACTGCCCAGGCCGAGCGCCAGGGCAGGGCGGTGAGCCCGGCCTGGGCGCTGGCGTAATAAGGCTCGGCGAGTGCCACCAGGCGCTGACCGAGCACTGCAACTGCCGGGCGGTATTGGCTTGCGCCGACCTGATCCCGCGGTATTCCCAGTTCGGCCAGCCACTGCTCGGGCAGGTAGCAGCGGCCCACAGCGGCATCGTCGACGATATCCCGGGCGATGTTGGTCAGCTGGAACGCCAGGCCCAGGTCACAGGCGCGGTCCAGCGTCGCTTCGTCCTGGGTACCCATCACCCGAGCCATCATCAGCCCCACGACACCGGCGACGTGGTAGCAGTACTGCAAGGTGTCATCAATGGTCAGGTAGCGGCGTTCCACCACGTCCATTTCGAAACCCGCCAGGTGCTCCAGCGCGTGCTGCTCGGGAATGCCGTGGGCACGCACCACCTGGCGAAAGGCCGCGAATGCCGGGTCGTCCAGCTCGCCGCCGGCGTACACCGCGCGCGTCTGCGCCATGAGGTTGGCCAGGCGCCGCTCTGCTTCTTCACGGCTGATGGTCACCGCATCGTGGCCGGCTTGCTGACCGTCGATCACATCATCGCAGTGGCGACACCAGGCGTAGAGCATCACGGCGCTGCGCCGGGTTGGCTCGTCGAACAGCTTTGAGGCTGCCGCAAAACTCTTCGAGCCAACGGCGATGCTCTGGTTGGCGTGTTCGATCAGCGCCTGGTCGTCAGGCGCAGTGCTGCTCATGGCTGCAGGTCCTCGAGCATCAATCCCGCCGTTGCCTTCGCCGAACCGATCACACCAGGAACACCGGCGCCCGGATGGGTGCCGGCGCCGACCAGGTAGACGTTCTCCAGCTGCGCATCGCGGTTGTGCGGGCGGAACCAGGCGCTTTGCTGCAGCACGGGCTCCAGCGAGAACGCCGAGCCTTGATAGGCGTACAGCTCATCGCGGAAATCGTTGGGGGTGAAAATCCGGCAGGTGACTAAATCGTCGCGCAGGCCCGGCATGTAGTGCTCTTCGAGGTAGTCCAATATGCGATCACGGTAACGCGGGCCTTCGACCTCCCAATCGATGGGCGCATTACCCAGGTGCGGCACCGGCGACAATACGTAGTGGCTCGAGCAGCCGGGCGGCGCCAGGCTCGGGTCGGTGACGCAGGGCGCATGCAGATAGAGGGAGAAATCCTCGGCCAGGGTGTGGCCGTGGAATATCTCCTGGATCAACTCGCGGTAGCGCGGGCCGAAGCACACCGTGTGGTGCTGCAGCTGAGGCTGCTGGCGTTTGAGACCGAAGTGGATCACGAACAGCGAATTGCTGAAGCGTTTGCCTTTCAGCCGACGGCCTTCCTGGCGGCCGCGCGGGTGTTCAGCCAGCAGCTTGTCGTAGGTATGCACCACATCGGCATTCGAGGCCACGCAATCCGCCGCGAAATGACGGCCGTCCTGCAGGCGTACGCCAGTGGCACGGTTGCCCTTGGTGTCGATGGACGCCACGTCGGCGTTCAGTTCCAGGGTGCCGCCAAGGTCCTCGAACAGTTTGACCATGCCCTGCACCAGCGCGCCGGTGCCGCCCTTGGGAAACCACACGCCCCATTCACGCTCCAGGGCGTGGATCAGCGTGTAGATCGATGAGGTGGCGAACGGATTGCCGCCGACCAGCAGCGAATGGAACGAGAACGCCTGACGCAGTTTGTCGTGCTCGACGAACTTCGACACCATCGAATAAACGCTGCGCCAGGCTTGCAGGCGAGCCAGCTGCGGGCCGACCTGGAGCATGTCGCGAAACGACAGGAACGGCACCGCGCCTAGTTTCAGATAGCCTTCATTGAAGACCGCGCGGGAGTAGGCGAGGAAGCGCTGGTAACCCTCCACGTCGCTGGGGTTGAGCGCCTGGATCTGCCGATCCAGATCAGCCTGGTCGTTAGCGTAATCGAACTGCGTGCCGTCCTCCCAGCAGAGGCGATAGAAGGGCGCGACCGGGAGCATCTCGACGTAGTCGGAAAGCTTGCGGCCGCTGAGCACGAACAGCTCCTCGATGGCGCTGGGGTCGGTAATCACCGTCGGCCCGGCATCGAAGGTGAAACCCTGATCGCGGTACACGTAGGCGCGGCCGCCCGGCTGGTCACGTTTTTCCAGCAGCGTGGTGCGGAAGCCGGCGCTCTGCAGCCGAATGGCCAGGGCCAGCCCGCCGAATCCCGCGCCGATGACGATGGCTGTTTTCGCTTGGTTCATGAACGAGTCTCAAAATGCTGGGGGGAATGACGGACGGCCGCACGCATGGCCTCGCCGACGGGCACCGGTGGTTTGCCGATCAGAATGCGCGCACGGTCATGCCAAGGGTTGCTGCCGGCGTAGAATCGTTCGATCAGCCCGGCGGGCAGCCCGTAGAACCGCTGCATTACCTGCCAACGGTCTTTCGGGCGCCCGGCCAGGAACAGCATGCGGTTGAGTAGACGATAAAAGCCCTGATTGCGCCATTCACCGCGCGCATGGGCTCGCAGGTCATGGGCCAGGGTGGCGGCATCACGCAGCTCATACCCAACCAGCCAGTCGGCCAGGCGCACCGCGTGGGGCAGCGAATAACCGGTGGTGCAGTGGAACAGCCCCGCGCGCAGGCCGGACAGCGGCTGGCCGGCTGCTTCGTCCCAGAAAGCGTCGAAGTCGCCCGCGAGGGTGATCGGCAGGATCCCTTGTTCCTCACGCAGGCATTCGGCGATCTTCCAGCCATGGCGATGGGCATAGGCCGCAATGTGCTCGCGCAACTGCTCGGTGGACGCACGGTGGTGGTCGACGTAGTGGGTGTCTTCGATCAGCAGCGTGTCGGGCGAGAAGGGCAGCACGTAGACGAAGCGGTAGCCGTCGCCCTGGGGCACCCGGGCGTCCATGATGATCGGCGCCGTCAGGCCATGGGGTTGCTCCAGGCGCAGTAGCTGGCCGACGAAGGCCTGCTGGCCGAGCACCAGTTGCTGGCTGGCGCGTGCACCGCGGCCATCGATCACCGCGCGGGCCTGCAGCCGCTCGCCATCTTCCAGAGTCACGTGGGTCGGGCTCAGGTCGCTGATCCGCGCACCCAGGCGCAGCGTCGAGCCCAAGGCCGGGGTGACGACCTGGGCAAAGCGCTCGCTGGTGATGCTCGCATAGCCACTTTCCAGAGCGCGAGACAGGTACGGGAAGTGCACCTGGTAACTGGACCAGCGTTGCACCACCAGCGGGTCCAGCCAGCGATGCTGGGCTTCACTGAGGTCGCCGTCGTGAAAAGACCAGGTGTGGTTGCCGCCCAGCTGCGGCTGCTCCTCGATACACAGCACCTTGAGATCGGGCCGCTGCTGTTTCAGGCGCCAGGCGATCAGACCGTTGGCCAGGCCGCCGCCAGCAAGAATCAAGTCGTAAGTCATAGACCTTCAGCGCGCTCCGTGGTGAATGGCAGGACGGCTGCCTCGACGATATCGGCAGCCCGCGGCACACCGCCTGCCTGCTGCAGTTCGGCAATCAGCCCGTCGAAGCCCGCTAACGGCTGTGTGATCAGTGCACGCAGCGCCGCTTCGATGCGCGAGGCACTGGCACGGCGACTGAGCTGGCTACCCACGCCACGATAGGCGACGCGTGCCGCCACCCCGGGTTGGTCGAAGGCGATCGGCATTACCAGCATCGGTGTACGCGCGGCAATCGCATCCATCACGGTGTTCAGCCCGCCATGGGTGATCACCGCATCGGCCTGCTCAAGCGCCCATTGTTGCGGTGCGAAGTCGGTGACCCAGGTGGCGCCGCAGTCGATGAGTCGCCGCTCCTGGGCGGCATCCAGCTTGCCGCAGTGGGCGATCAGCAGCTGGCCGTCGAGACGACGGCAGGCACGGGCGATCCGCTCGAACAGGCCGAGGCGGTCGCCCTGCAGGGTGCCGAGGCTGGCGAAAAAGAACGGCCGCTGTTTATCGATGGGCCACTCGCCCTGGCGCGTTGTCGCCGGGCTGCGCAGCGGGCCGACGGCATGGAACGTATCCGGGAGCTGGCTGCGCGGGAAATCGAAGCCCGGCAGGGTCTGGCTGATCTGCGCAAGGGGCGACAGGCAGTCGTGCAGGGCGGTGCGCGGCGCGATGTTAAGGCGCCGTGCCGCTTCGTTGATGACAGTGCCCAGCGGCTTCATCAGCCAGTCGTAGACCTGGCTGCTGCCACGGTACATGTGCTGGCTGCGCTCGTCGGTGGCGTAGGCGAACGGCATCACCGGCAGCGGCAGGCCAGGCTCGCGATTGACCGGCAGCGCGCAGGCTACCGATACGAACGGCAGGCCCAGGCCTTCCGCGACCAGCCCGCCGGCCGGCTCCATCTGGTCGCAGAGCAGGGCGTCCACCTGGTTGTCGGCCAGCGCGCCAGGCAGCTCGCTGCAGAGCATCGCCGTGGTGCCGGCCATCTGCTTGATGATCCGTCGCAGGCCCCAGGGCGTATCCGGTCGCGCGGCCTGGCGCAGGGTGCGCTCCAGGCTGCCTGGCGGATGGCTGCCGGCACCGACCGAGCGAAACGCGACGCGTGGGTCACTGAGCCAATGCGCGGCGTCCGACTGATGAAAGAAGGTTACCCGGTGGCCTCGCTCGATCAGCTCGACGGCAAGGGCTTGCAAGGCTTGAAAGTGGCTGTAATAGGGCGGCGCGATGACGGCGAAGTGGGTCATGCTTGAGTCGTTCGTAAGGAGCCAGTCGAAAGCAGCCGGGCATTGCGCAGCGCGGCCAGGTTGGCGGAGCCGGTGCAGAAGCAGGCGGTGCGCAGTTGGCGAATGACCACCTGAAAGTGAGCGATCACCGCCTCGGTCGACAGCGTCGCACCGGGCAGCGCGCCGGCCGCCTGGCCGACGATGTCGGCGCCGAGGCGAATGGCCTTGGCAGCGTCCACGCCATCACGTACGCCGCCAGAGGCAATCAGCGTCACCTCCGGCAGCGCCTCGCGTATCGATTGCACGGCTGTCGCCGTCGGAATGCCCCAGCCTGCGAAGGCCATCGCCACGGCGCGATCCGCCTCGTTCGCCGCGCGCTCGCCTTCGACGGCCGCCCAGCTGGTACCGCCGGCGCCAGCGACATCGATCACCTGCACACCAGCCTCGACCAGCGAGCGAGCCACCGAGGCAGAGAGCCCAGCGCCGACTTCCTTGACGACCACCGGCACGTGCAGGCTGGCAGTGATGCGCGCGATCTGGGTCAGTACGCCGCGCCAGTTGCGGTCGCCTTCGGGCTGCACGGCTTCCTGCAGCGGGTTGAGGTGAATGATCAGGCCGTTGGCCTCCAGCGTATCGACAGCGCGGCGCGCCAGGTCGAGGCCTTCAGGCTCCAGCAACTGCGCGGCGCCGATGTTGGACAGCAGCGCAATGCTTGGCGCCAGGCGACGCAATTCACGGGTCAGGCCCTGATCATTGCCGGTCTGCAGGCTGACGCGCTGGGAGCCGACGCCCATGGCGATGCCCAGTTCCTGAGCCGCCTCGGCGAGGTGACGGTTGATGGCTTCGGAACGGTTGGCGCCACCGGTCATGGAGCTGATCAGCAGCGGCGCCTGCAGGCCGATGCCAAGCAGCGAGGCGCGCAGGTCTACCTCGCCAAGATCCAGTTCCGGCAGTGCGCAATGTTCGAACTGTATCGTCGACCAACCTGCACTGACGCGAGTGCTCGCCTTGTGTCGATCCAGGACGATATCCAGATGATCATCCTTACGGCGACTCAGGTCGCTATTATTCATGCAGGCTCCATTGCACAGGAATCATTTCGGGGGGCGCGCGGTCTGTCCAAAACGGAAATAATATAGGTGTCCGCTTGGCTTGAATTTGCCACATTATCAGGCAACTGCACGCTTTAGACGTTCCAATATTACAAAGCGGCTTTAGTTGCGATCACTTCGGTGTCAGGATCGCGCGTTGCGGCGACCTTGCAGCGTGGGAAACGTATCCAGGTGTTGCGCAATACAGAAGAAGAGAGTGAACGATGACAGCCTATGCGACTGCAACGATGGACAGCGGATTTACCGAACACCTTGCGCAACTGCGCGTGTCCATCGAGGACAGGCTGGATGCTTTATTGCCGGTTGTCAGCGATGAGCGCGCCCTGGTAGCGGCTGCCGTTCGCGACGGCGCCCTGGCTCCCGGCAAGCGCATGCGTCCGCTGCTGCTGTTGCTCGCCGCCAATGGCTTGGGGGCCAACCAGCACCAGGCGCTTGATCTGGCATGCGCGATTGAAATGGTGCATGCCGCGTCGCTGATTCTCGACGACATGCCCTGCATGGATAACGCGCAGATCCGTCGCGGCCGGCCCACCGTGCACCTGGCGTTCGGCGAAGACATCGCGATTCTGGCCGCCGTGGCGTTACTGGCGCGAGCTTTCGGGGTAGTTGCCAGCATCGAAGGGCTGGATCCGCTGGTACGCACCCAGTTGGTCGAGATAGTTGCCAATACGGTTGGCTCGCAAGGGCTGGTGCAGGGGCAGTTGCAGGACCTGCGCGATGGCAAGCATGCGCGCTCTGAAGAAGAGATTGCCGCGACCAACAACCTGAAAACCGGGGTGTTGTTCAGCGCAATCATGGATATGGCGTATCTGATCAGCGATGCGCCCAAGCCGGTTCGTAGCGTACTGCAGTGCTTTGCCATCGAGCTTGGCCACGCCGTTCAGCTTTACGATGACCTGCAGGACGCCAACCCCAACAATGCCAAGGACCAGGGCAAAGACGACGGCAAATCGACCTTGCTCGCGGTATGTGGTGAGGCGGGTGTGCGTGAGCGGCTCGATCGTCACCTGGCGCGCGCCCAGGAATGTTTGGACGAGGCCTATCGCGATGACGTGTATATCGGGCGTTTTCTAAAAATGCTGTTCGTCTGATCGGGCGCTATTACCGAGAGAGTGCTTCAAGAGCACTCTGCAACTCGCCAGCATCACTGAAACGCTTTTCGCGCACCACGCTACCGCCTTCCAGTTCCAGCCACTGCACCGTTTCCCGGTCGCCGTCATAGCGGCCTGCAACGCGACCCGTCTGATCCAGCATGATGCGGTAATTGGCCGAGCGCATGGCCGGCACCGCCACCATCTTCGCCAGCGATGGCATCTTTTCGATATCGGCCACGTAGACCACGTGACGCGCTTCCAGGTAACCCGCCGGCTTCTCTTCCAGCGCGCCGTTGACCAGTCGCGCGGTCGACATGCTGCGCGCCACAAGCACCACTCGAGCGCTGTGATCCAGAGTGTAAGCCTTCTCGAACTGATCGAGCAGCGTCCAGGGTGCGGCAGGCGTCGGCGCCGTTGCGGGCGTATCGGCGGCCCAGGCGGACGAACAGATGACGCTGAGCAATAGAATGGAAAGAGACTTCATGGCTGGCCGCTTTATCGAAAAATTCGCAGCACAATAGAGCCCCGTGCCTTCCTTGCCAAATGTTTTGCCGCCCATACCGCGCTGTGCGGCTGGTTGTTTATCGCATGCATGGAGGGAAGGGCGGCCCGCGTGCACCCCCTATAAAGACCGAGCGCCGCAAACTTGCCTGCATGCGCAGTAGGTAGCTGCCAACGAAATCCGCCGACAAGGCTACCGCTTCGATCAGTTGTTAATTAGAATCGATCTCGTTATTAGCTCTCGAGGCAGGTGTTCGGCATGTTCGGTTCGGCGGTACCCAGTGAACAGGCTTTTCACGACCTCTACCGTGACCACCGCAGCTGGCTTGAACACTGGCTGAGCCGCCGCATGGGCAACGGTTGGGATGCGGCCGATCTCAGCCAGGACACCTTTATCCGCGTCTTGTCAGGTTCGCAGGTCATCACTGACCTGGAGGAGCCGCGTGCCTACCTGAAGACCATCGGTAAACGCCTGCTGATCAACCTGCACAAGCGGCGCAGCCTGGAGCAAGCCTATCTGGATGCGCTGATGCAGTTGCCCGACGCCTGTGCGCCATCGCCGGAGCAGCGCTGGCTGTTACTGGAAACCCTGCAGGCGCTTGATGAATTGCTCGATGGGTTGCCGCCGGTGGTGCGCCGCGCTTTTCTGCTCAGTCAGCTCGAAGGGCTGGGCTACCGGGAAATCGCCGAGCGCCTGGAGGTTTCCGAGCGGACAATCAAACGCTACATGGCGCAAGCCTACGAACACTGCCTGCTGGCTGAGCTGTGCTGAATCGCGAGGTCAGTGACGATGCTCGGCAGACGGCGCGATCCGCGGCGCGCTGGCTGGCGTTGATCGAGTCCGGGCAGGCCAGTGATCAGGACCACGCCAATCTGCAGCGCTGGCGTGAACTGAATGTCAGCCATGAACACGCCTGGCAGCGCATCCAGGCGCTGCGCGGCCGTTTCGCCGGGTTGCCCCCCGAACTCGCCATGGCCAGTCTCGACCGTCCT
The DNA here is from genome assembly GCF_900102335.1 of Phytopseudomonas seleniipraecipitans. Classification (GTDB taxonomy): domain Bacteria; phylum Pseudomonadota; class Gammaproteobacteria; order Pseudomonadales; family Pseudomonadaceae; genus Aquipseudomonas; species Aquipseudomonas seleniipraecipitans. Next base: position 252,706 of record NZ_FNBM01000006.1, on the reverse strand, counting down.
GACGCCAGCCGCAGGCGACTACTGAAAGGCATGCTCGGTTTCGCCGCGGTTGCCCCGGCGGCCTGGCTGGTAAGCCGCGAACTGCCCGTTGCTGCCTGGCGGGCAGACCTGTCCACGGGCACTGGCGAGCGTCGCAGCGTGACCCTCGCGGGCGGTTCGGTGCTCGAGTTGAATACCGCTTCTGCGGTGAATGTCGATGCAGCGCAGCGGCGCGTGACGCTGGTGCGCGGTGAAATCGCCTTACGCGTTGCAGAGACCACGCCCTTCGTCATCGACACGGCCCAGGGCAGGGCGATACTGAGCCAGGCCCAGCTCTGCGTTCGCGAGCTGGGCGATAGCTGCGAATTCTCGATGCTCAGTGGCATGGCAGAGCTGCGCCCGACGCAGTACGAGACACCGGCGTTGCGCGCCGGCCAGCGCGTGCTGTTGCGCAACGGTCGGGTGGTATCGACACAGGCCTTCGACACCGCTGCACCCGATTGGCGCGACGGCGTACTGATGGCTAACGATCAGCCTCTCGGGGATTTTCTGCGTGAGCTCGATCGCTATCGACCCGGGGTCCTGCGCTGGTCGCCAGCGCTCGAAACATTGCGTGTTACGGGCAGTTTTCGCCTTGCCGATACCGATCAGGTCCTTGACCTGCTCGCCGCCAGCCTGCCGCTAGAGGTTCGTGCTCGCACCCGTTACTGGGTGACGCTGGTACCCCGCGAACAATCGGCCTGACCTGCACGTCATCGCGACGCTGGATGTGCTAACGACCCTACATGTTCCCACCTCACCTCGGGGTTGCGGCTCCTACGAGATTGGGTCAGCCACTCAATCATTTTGTAGGAGCGTCGCCCCCGGCGCGAAGGATGGCGGCCGTGCTGCAGGATCGATGTTGCACCCACCATTCGCCGCGGGGTCGCGGCTCCTACAGGATGTGGTTAGCCGCGCAGTATTTCGTAGGAGCGTCGCCCCCGGCGCGAAGGATGGCGGCCGTGCTGCAGGATCGATGTCGCGCCCACCATTCGCCGCGACGTCGCCGCTCCTACGGGATGTGGTCTGCCGCGCAATCATTTCGTAGGGGCGGCGCCCCAGCGCGAAGGATGGCGGCGGTGCTGGGGTTCGATGTTGCGCCCATCTGCGGCGGGGGCCAGGCCGATCTTCGTCGGGTGGGGAAATTTATTCGGGTAGCTGTCCCTTTTTTTTCACTGGCCTGTCATGGGTAGTAAGTGAACCTAAAAGAGAGTCTTGCCAATGCCATCGCTGACACGTCATCGGCCTCGCCTGGTGTCTTCCATTTCCTACTCGACCGTATGCCTGAGCCTGATGCTCGGCTTGGGCGCCATGGCTCCGCTGGCCGCCCACGCGCAGACCGCTGAGCGCACGTTCAGCGTGCCCGCCAGCAGCCTTGGCGAAGCGCTAAGCCGTTTCGCCAGTCAGGCCGGGGTGAGTTTGTCGGTCGATCCGGCGCTGGTCAGTGGCCGCAGCACGCCTGGGCTGTCCGGCACCTACAGCGTTGATGAGGGCTTCATGCGTCTGCTGCAGGGCAGTGGCCTGAGCCTGCAGCCTGTGGGTGCGCAGGCTTATACGTTGGTACCAGCTGCCGATGACGCCGCCGCGATGGAAATTGCGCCGACGGCGATCACCGGTGTCACGCTTCCTTCAGAAAGCCTGGAGGGCGAGCGCTACGCTGGCGGGCAGGTAGCACGGCGCAGTTCGCAAGGCTTGCTCGGCTCGCGGGATTTCATGGAATCACCACTGAGCATGACCACCTACACCAGCGAGGCGGTGAAGAACAACCAGGCTCGCACCCTGGCCGACCTGACCGCCAGCGACCCTGCGGTGCGGTCTACCAACCCGGCCGGCGGACGTTTCGAGCAGTTCACCATTCGCGGTTTCAGCCTGTTCAACAGCGATGTGTCCTACGGCGGTCTGTACGGCATCATGCCGACGTACTCCATCGATATGGAGATGGCCGATCGCGTCGACATCCTTCGCGGGCCCACCCAACTGGTCAACGGCATCTCGCCGCGCGGCAGTGTGGGCGGCGGCATCAACGTGGTGCCCAAGCGCGCCACCGACAAGCCGATCACCGAGTTCACCGGTACCTATGCCTCGGACAGCCAAGTCGGCGGCGCCGTCGATGTCGGCCGCCGTTTCGGTGAAGACAACCGCTTCGGGGTGCGCTTCAACGGCGTCAAGCAGTCCGGCGATACCGAATGGGATCATCAGAAGGTCAACCGCGAGATGGCCGTGCTGGGACTGGACTTCCGCGATGAGCGCCTGCGCCTTTCGATGGATGTGGGGCATACCGAGCGCGATACCGATGCGCCGCAGGAGCGGGTGCTGGTATCGGATGCTGCGCCTGTGCCAAGAGCCAGCGACGTGCGCCACAACTATGCCCAGGCCTGGACGAAGGCCGAGACCAGTGACACCTTTGGTGCGCTGCGCGGTGAGTACGACATCGACGATTCGTTGATGGTTTATGGCGCAGTGGGGGCGCGCAAGAGCAATCATGACTTCGTTCGCCATAACGTATCGATCCTCAATGCTGCCGGCGATTTCACCATCCAGCCCCGTGACTTCACCCGCGACGAAGACGTGCGCACCGTCAACGCGGGTGTGCGCAAGTGGTTCCAGACCGGGCCAGTCAGCCATGAGGTCAATCTGGCTGCCGATTACTTCTCGATGGACTTCGAGAATGGCGGCGGACGCTATGCCAATCGCCCGGGCAATCTCTACAACCCGGTTGCTACGCCCGAGCCGACCGTTCGCACGCGGACTGATGCAAAGATTTACACCGAGAACCGCTTCAGTGGCGTGGCGCTATCCGACACGATGGGGTTTCTGGAGGATCGCGTATTGCTGACGCTCGGTGCCCGCTGGCAGCGAGTGAAGGTCGATGACTGGGAGAATGGCATCAAGGGTGAGACTTCCTACGACGAGGAAAAGCTCTCGCCGTCGGTTGGCGTGCTGTTCAAGGCTACTGATCAGCTGTCGCTGTATGCCAACTACATGGAAGGTCTGAGCCAGGGCAAGATCGCACCGTCGACCTCCAGCAACGAAGACGACATATTCCCTCCATTCATCAGCCGCCAGCTTGAGGCTGGTGCCAAATACGACATGGGTAAGTTCGCCATTACCGCTGCCGTATTTCGCATCAAACAGCCTGCCTATGAGACAGGTGATGCGCCCGGCCCAGGTATTAGGGGCACTTTCGGCCCAAGCGGCAAGCGGGTGAACGACGGTATCGAGTTGAACGTGTTCGGCGAGCCCATCGACGGCTTCCGTCTACTCGGCGGTGTGATGTACATCGACAGTAATCTGGAAGACACCAACAACGGCGGCGCCACCGACGGCAACCGTGCCCCGGCAACGCCCGAGTACAACGCCAACCTTGGTGCCGAGTGGGACGTGCCAGCGGTGCAGGGCCTGACCCTGACCGCCCGCAGCATGTACAGCAGTTCCCAGTATCTGGATCAGGCCAATACCAAGGAGATTGATTCCTGGACCCGCTATGACGTGGGCGCACGCTATGCCTTCAAGGTCGATGAAACCGATGTCACCTTGCGCGGCACCGTCGAGAACGTGGCCAACTCCCGGGACTGGATCTCGGCGGGCGCCTCGGACGACAGCGAGCCTGGCCTGACCCTCGCGACGCCACGCACTTTCGTGCTGTCGGCCACCCTCGGGTTCTGATGCATTGAACAGGATCGAGCTTGCAACCTGACAAGACCGGGCTGATGTCCAGGCGCACGCTGATGCGCCTGTCCCTGGGCGTTCTCGCTGCCGGTGCAATGCCGCTGGCCAAGGCAGGGCCTGCAGCGCAGCGCGTCATCACCTTGTTCCAGGGCGCCACCGACACTGCGGTGGCGCTTGGCATTCGGCCGGCCGGCGTGGTCGATTCGTGGAGCGAGAAGCCCATGTATCGCTACCTGCGCCAGGCGCTTGCGGGCGTGCCCCATGTGGGCCTGGAAACCCAGCCGAGCCTGGAAGACATCGCCTTGCTGGCGCCGGATCTGATCGTCGCGTCGCGCTTTCGCCACGAGCGGATTCAGGGGCTGCTCGAACAGGTGTGTCCGGTGGTAATGCTCGATGAGGTTTTCGAGTTCCAGAAAACCCTTGGCGTGATGGGCGTCGCCACGGCGCGCAGGGTCGAAGCAAGCGCATTGCAGGCAAGCTGGGACGCACGCATCGCCGCGCTCAGGGTACGGCTGCAGGCGCAATTCGGCGCCCGCTGGCCACTCAGCGTGTCGGTGCTGGATATACGCGAGGACCACGTGCGCAGCTACCTGCCGGACAGCTTCGCCGGAACCGTACTCAGCGAGCTGGGTTTTGTGTGGAACGAGCAGGGGCGGGCGGCCACCGGCGTTTCCATCAAGCTCAGCAGCCGGGAAAGCCTGCCGGTGGTAAATGCCGATGTGTTCTTCGTGTTCGGCCGCGCCGACAGCCCCGGCGTGCAGCGCCATTACCGCAGCCTGACCGCGCATCCGCTGTGGCAGCGCATGGCAGCGCCGCAGGCGGGGCGGGTCTGGTGGGTGGATGGGGTGGCGTGGATATTCTCCGGCGGCATCCTCGGGGCCAATCGCATGCTCGACGATATCGAGCGGACAATCCTGCAGGGCAGTCGGGTATGAGCGCGCCCATCAAACTGGGTATCGCGTCGTTGCTGCTACTGGCCTGTTGCGCGTTGAGCCTGTCCGTCGGCGCCAGCTGGATCTCGCCAGGTACGGTGGCGGCAGCTTTGCTGAAGGCCGATCCGCTGAACGTCGAGCACCTGCTGGTCAGCACCACGCGGCTGTCGCGCACCGTGACGGCCGTGGTGGTGGGGGCCAGCCTGGCAGTGGCCGGCGCGCTGATGCAGGCCATGACCCGCAACCCGTTGGCCTCACCAGGCTTGTTCGGCATCAACGCCGGGGCGACGTTCTCGCTGGTCCTGTGCCTGTCGCTGTTTTCCATCAGCTCGCCGGAGCAGTGGCTATGGAGCGCCTTTATCGGAGCGGCAGTCGCCGGCGCGCTGGTCTGGCTGGTGGGCAACAGCGGGCAGGGGGCGCTCAATCCGTTGCGCATGGTGCTTGCTGGCGCTGCGATTACCGCGCTGTTCACCGCCTTCAGCCAGGCGCTGCTGGTAATCGATCAACAGGGCCTGGACACAGTGTTGTTCTGGCTGGCCGGCTCGCTCAGTGAGCGCGACCTGGCCACCGCGCAGCCATTCATCCTGTGTGCGCTGGTCGGGGTGCTCGTCGCCTGCTTGCTCGGCGCTCAGGTCAATGTGCTCAACGCCGGCGTGCAGATTGCCGTCGGCCTGGGGCAGCGCACTGGGCTGATTCGTCTGCAACTGGGCGTGCTGGTGGTGATGCTGGCCGGCAGTGCAGTGGCGGTGGCGGGCAGTATCGGCTTTATCGGTCTGATCGTGCCGCACGTTGTACGCCGCCTGGTCGGCATCGACCATCGGCTGATGCTGCCCGGCTGCGCACTGCTAGGCGCCGCGCTGTTGCTGGTTGCCGACATGCTCGCGCGGGTGGTTATCCTGCCGCAGGAAATGCCCGTGGGGGTGATGACGGCGCTGTTCGGTGCACCGTTCTTTATTGCCCTGGCCAGGCGAGGAGGTCGGCATGGCTGAGTCCTCCGTACTGCGCTGGCGTGGATTCTCGCGACGTATCGAGCAGCAGGCAGGGCGTCGCCTGGCCATTGCCCTGTTGTTCAGCGCCGTGGTCGTGCTGCTGAACCTGTGCCTGGGCAAAGTCGCGGTATCGCCATGGAACGTGATGCGCATTCTTTTTGGCGAGGGCAGCGCTAGCCTGTCGTTCATCGTCGAGCAGTTGCGTCTGCCCAGGCTGTTGTTGGGCGCGCTGATCGGCGGGGCGCTGGCGATTTCCGGGCTGATTCTGCAGGCCGTAGTGCGCAATCCGCTGGCATCGCCGGACCTGCTGGGGCTGACCAGCGGCGCCAGTGCCGCTGCGGTGCTGTACCTGTCCAGTTTCGCCACGCTGTGGGGCATGGGTGGCTTGTCGATGGCGGCCATGCTTGGCGCTGGCGCCGCCGCACTGGCGGTTTACGGTCTGGCCTGGAAGCAGGGTACGTCGCCGCTGAGGCTGGTGCTGATTGGTGTTGGCGTGTCGGCCATGCTGGCGGCAGCGACCACCTTCATGCTGGTATTCAGCCCGCTGTCCACCACGCTGTCGGCCTATGTCTGGCTGACCGGCAGCGTATACGGCGCCGGCTGGCCGGCGGTACGCGCGCTGGCCACGTTGCTGGCGTGCCTGGTGCCGGTGTTGATGCTGCTGTCCCGGCATGTGGTGGTTCAGCAGCTGGATGAAGGTCTGGCCCGCGGTGTCGGCGTGCGCGTGCAGTGGCTGCGCGCCGCGCTGCTCGCTGTCAGCGTGGCCCTGGCAGGCGCTGCCATCGCTTGGGGCGGTGCTATGGCCTTCGTCGGGCTGATCGCGCCGCATATCGCTCGGCAACTGATCCCAGTCGGCTTCGCTGCCCAGGCGTGGATGGCAGCACTGGTCGGCGCCAATCTGGTGATGCTCGCCGACCTGGCCGGGCGCACCCTGTTTCTCCCGCTGGATCTGCCCGCGGGCATCTTCGTCGCGGTGTTCGGCACCCCGTATTTTCTGTACCTGCTGATCAGGCAGCGGCAGTGAGGAGCATCGACATGACTTCGATCGAGAGCCATAACCTGACGCTGGCCTATCAGCGCCAGACCATCATCGAGTCGCTGGACCTTCAGGTGCCGCGTGGCAAGGTGTCGGTGCTGATCGGCAGCAACGGTTGCGGCAAAAGCACCTTGCTCAAATCCTTCGCACGGCTGCTCAAGCCGCAGGCGGGAACGGTGATCCTCAATGGCGCCGATATCCAGCGCAAGCCGACCGCCGCGGTGGCCCGCGAACTGGCGATTCTGCCGCAAATGCCGGTGCCGCCCGAAGGCATCAGCGTGCGGCAACTGGTGGCGCTGGGGCGCTATCCGTACCAGAGCTGGATGCAACAGTGGTCCGCCAACGACGAAACGGCGGTAGCCCGCGCGCTGAACCGGACGAGTCTCGATGACCTGGCCGATCGCCCCGTTGATGCCCTGTCCGGAGGCCAGCGGCAGCGTGCCTGGATCGCCATGACCCTGGCGCAGGAAACCGAGCTGGTGCTGCTCGACGAGCCAACTACCTTTCTCGATCTGGCTCACCAGATCGAGGTGCTGGACCTGCTGCGCGAACTCAACCGGGAGGAGGGCAAGACCATCATCATGGTGCTGCACGACCTCAACCTGGCCTGTCGCTACGCCGATCACATGATCGCCGTGCACCAGCGCACCGCCTACGCCCAGGGCACGCCCGCGGACATCCTCACCGAGGCGCTGGTCAAGACGGTGTTCGATCTCGATTGCCGAATCATTCCCGACCCGTTCTTCCACACGCCGCTGTGCATTCCCTTCGGCCGGGACATTCCACGATGAACCCGCTAGCTGGTTTTAGCACGCAGGAATGGCAGGTGCTCGCCGGGCAATTACGCCTGCGCAGCGAAGCTGAGCGGGATGTTCCGCGCAGCCTGGTGGCCAGCGAGCTGTTGAACGACGCCGTGTGCAGCGCGCTGCTGGATGAGCTGGGGCCGGTGATCGGCTCGCCGTCGCGACGCATCACTGCCTCGCTGCTCGGCAAACGCCTATCGTTTCTGCTCACCGGTGCCTGCTTGTACGCGATGTCGGCCTACGACAAGGGCCTGACGCTGTCGCTGGACAATACCTATATCGAGTACGGCCACGACGACGGCTTGTGGGCATCGTCGTTGCCACTGCGCAGCCTCGACGCAGCGGTTGTGCCGCCAGAGCAGCGCGAGGCATGGCGGCTGGCGATTGCCACGCAGTTGTTCGCCGGCCTGCTGCAGCCGCTGTGGCGCAGCCTCCACGGGGTCACCGGGGTGTCGCGGCGCATTCTTTGGGAAAACACCGCGGTGCGGGTCTATTCGCTGTATGAGAAACGCCTGGCCAAGCTGGAGTGCGTGGCAACCCGCCAAAGGTGCGCCGAGGATTTGCGCTGGCTGACAGACGAGGCGCCTGCCAGCGTGTTCGGCCTCGACTACAACCCGCTGGCGCACTTCAATCGCCCAGTGACCCTGCTCGACAACGGCACGCGCGCGGTGCGTTTTCGCCGAACCTGCTGCTTCTACTACCAGGCCAGCAACCCGGTGGAATACTGCTCGACCTGCCCGTTGATCCGCCCTAAAGCCACACGATAACACTCGATATTTCTGAGCATAGGTAGCGACCTTTGCCGATGGCAGTGAGCCTGCAGTAGCTGCTGATCGTGGGGGCGAAACAGCTCCATATGAGCGCCTGCCAGGTTCCCGACGGGCAGCTTTGCGCAGCAATTAATTGACCATTTGTTCAACAATGCATAGGGTGGCCGGCCTTCTTCGCTGCCTGAATAATTTATGACCAGCCGCTCCAAACTGCCCGTCACCGTCTACCTGCTGGGCGCCACCATCTTCTCGCTGGTTACCGCCGAATTCATGGTCGCCGGCATGATGCCGGCGCTGGCCGAGGCCTTCTCGGTAAGCCTGGCGGAGGTCGGCAATCTCATCGCTTTCTATGCCCTGGGGATGGCCCTCGGCGGCCCGCCTGTGACTGTCCTGCTGCTTGCCCGGGGTATCAGTAACAAGCGCGCGCTGGTGGGGCTACTGACGCTTTACATCGCCGCCGGCGCATTGGCAGCGGCCGCGCCGAGCTATCCGGTGCTTGCCTTGGCGCGAATCGTCATGGGCGTGGCAAGCGCCGCCTGTATCGGTTTGTGCATGACCGTCTGCGCTGCGATGGTCGTTCGAGAAGCGCGGGGCAGGGCAGTCTCGGTGGTGCTGGCGGGGCTGATGCTGTCGCCAGTGGCCGGTGTGCCGATGACTGCCTGGATCGAACATCACTATGGCTGGCGTGCCAGCTCCTGGGCAGTGGTCGCGCTTGCCCTTATCTGCACCGCATTCGCGGCGCTGCGCCTGCCGGCTGGCGACGGGAACGAAACCAGCTTGAAGCGGCAGTGGGCGACACTGGGTAATCGCAGCCTATGGGCGGCTTACCTCACCAGCGGGTTGATCATCGGCGCAACCTTCGCGGCCTTCAGCTATTGCACACCGATTCTGATCGACGAGGTCGGCGTGGCGCCGGGAATGGTTGCGCCGTTGCTGGCCCTGTATGGCGTCGCCAACCTGCTGGGCAATATGGTCGTGGGGCGCTATGCCGATAGTCACACCCTCACGGCAGTGACCTGGGGCCTGGTGATGCTGATGCTCGCATTGATTGGCTTCGCGCTGGCCGGCGAGCAGTTCTGGTTGAATATCGCGTGTTTCATCGCCATCGGTCTGACCGGCGTAGCACTGAACCCGGCAATGGTTGCCCGCGTCATGAAAGCGGCCGAGTCTGGGCCTTTGGTCAACACGCTGCATACGTCGGTCATCACCGCCGGCCTGGCGCTGGGCAGTTGGGGCGGCGGTGCGGCGATCGAGGCCGGTTATGGTCTGCGTGCCCCGCTGTGGGTGGGCGCTGGGCTGGCATTACTGGGGCTGCTCAGTGTGCTCAAGCCGCTGGCTTCGAGCAGAACGCAGAGCACTTGCGTGCAGGTTTGAGGGCGTCACGTTCAAGTCATCAGGCCCTCTACGCACGACATGCAGACGGCACATTTTTACCGCAGCAACAAACCGCCCGGCAGCAGCAGGCGGCTCCGGCCTCTGGCAGGCGCAGCGCACGTTCGCTCGGCAATACGCCTGCGAACGCCCTGATCATTCTCTGGGACTGATAGCCGCATCGGCGGGTCATACGCCTATGACGAATGTTCAGGGAGCCCCCGATGAAGCGCCTTCGGATCGCCACCTTCAATATCAATGGCATCAACGCGCGGTTGCCCAACCTGCTGACTTGGCTGGAGCGCGAAGCACCGGACATCGTCTGCCTGCAAGAACTCAAAGCCGCTGACAAATCCTTTCCGGCAAAGGATATCGAGGCGGCCGGTTACGGTGTGGTGTACCAGGGGCAAACCGCCTGGAATGGGGTTGCCATCCTGGCCCGCGATGCGCAGCCGCTGGAGATTCGCAGAGGGTTGCCGGGTAACGAATCGGACAAGCAGGCACGCTACCTCGAAGCGGCCGCCCACGGTGTGATCGTTGCGTGTCTGTACTTGCCGAACGGCAACCCACGCCCAGGCCCCAAGTTCGATTACAAACTCGCGTGGTTCCAGCACCTTATCGAACATGCCAGAACGTTGCAGGCCAGCGAGCATCCCGTAGTACTTGCCGGTGACTTCAATGTCGTGCCGACTGACTTCGATATTTACAACACACGCTCCTGGCTGAAGGATGCGTTGCTGCAGCCGGAAAGCCGCGAGTGCTATCAGCGTCTGCTGGACCAAGGCTGGGTGGACTCGCTTCGGCATCTGCATCCAGAGGAGCAGCTATTCACCTACTGGGATTATTTCCGGCGCCATTGGCAGACCAATTCAGGGCTGCGCATCGACCACCTGCTGCTCAATCCCGCACTCGCTCCCTATCTTGCATCGGCCGGAGTGGACACCTGGGTACGAGGTGAGGACCACCCTAGCGATCATGCGCCGACCTGGGTGGAGATCAGCAGCCGTAAGCAAAAACGTGGGCAGACGGGCAAGCGGCAAGGGCAGGGCACACGTACCGCAAGCAGCGCCGGTTCGCCTGAGCCCGAAAAACCCCAAACCCCAGCCAAGCAGGTGGCAAAAAAACGTTCCGTACAGGCTGTGGATAGGCCTATGCCCGACAGCCTGAAACCGCAACTGGCCACATTGGTGGAGTCTGCGCCGCCCGGTGAATGGCGTTTCGAGATCAAATTTGATGGTTACCGCATCCTTACCCGAATCCTTGATGGCGAGGTGAGGTGCTTTACTCGAAACGGCCACGACTGGACTGACAAGCTCCCCGAACAAGTTGCAGCAGTCTCGGCGCTGGGTATCGAAAACGGCTGGCTCGACGGCGAGATGGTGGTGCCGAACGAAAACGGGCTGCCGGATTTCCAGGCGCTGCAGAATGCCTTCGAGACGCAACGCAGCGGCAACATTCTCTACTACGTGTTTGATCTGCCGTACCTGAATGGCGTCGACTTGCGCAGCACCGCGCTGGAGCAGCGCCGTGAGGTCTTGGCCGCATTGCTAAGCAAATCGCCGTCCCGGCTTTTGCGTTTCTCCGACGATTTCGAGGAAGCACCTGAAGCGTTGCTAAACAGTGCCTGCCAGATGCAAATGGAAGGTCTCATCGGCAAACGGGTGGGCAGCGCATACCGATCCAGACGCAGCGATGACTGGATCAAGCTCAAATGCCAAAGGCGACAGGAGTTCGTCGTGGTGGGCTACACAGCTCCCAAAGGCGCGCGCGCCAAGTTCGGCGCGCTGCTGCTTGCGCTGCATGAGTCGAGCTCCGGAGAACTGAGATACGCCGGCAAGGTGGGCACCGGTTTCAGCGAATCGACATTGAACTCGATTCATGGCCGACTGCAGCCGCTGGAAACCAAGGCACCTGCGGTAGCCAACCCGCCGACAGGGGCGGACGCCCGCGGTGTGTATTGGCTAAAACCCGTGTTGCTCGCGGAAATCGCCTTCGCGCAAATCACGCAGGATGGCATCGTCAGGCATGCCGTTTTTCAAGGGCTTCGCACGGACAAACCGGCTACCGAGATTACCGAGGAGCGAGCCAAGCGCATCGTTCAGAAAGGCGCGGCGGAGCAGGGCGCATCACCGGCTGCTGCCAAGCCCGCCAAACGGACTAGTAGCAGCAATAGTCCAGAGCCTCATCTGCGGCTCACCCATCCTGATCGGGTGATAGACCCCAGCAGCGGGCTGACCAAGCGGGATCTGGCCGAATTCTACGTGCGCACCGTCGATTGGATCGTCCCGCAACTGGCAAACCGCCCGGTGGCACTGGTGCGGGCGCCTGAAGGTATCGGCGCTCAGCTGTTCTTCCAGAAGAACCCGGAAGGCCTGGCTATTCCCGGTATCGACTCGATCAGCAAGGCCCAGGCTAAGCACCCCGCAATGGTGATCAACAGCCCCGAGGCACTGCTGGGCGCTGTTCAGATGAGCACGATCGAATTGCATACCTGGAATGCCACAAGCGCTGACCTGCAGCGGCCCGATCGCTTCGTGCTCGATCTCGATCCCGACCCGTCGTTGCCATGGAAAAGCATGGTCGAAGCCACCCAACTGACGCTGACGGTGCTCGACGAGCTGGGCCTCCAATCGTTTCTCAAGACCAGCGGAGGCAAGGGCATCCATATCGTCGTGCCGCTCACGCCGAAAGACAGCTGGCAGGACGTGAAAGCATTCAGCCACAGCATCGTGAAATACATGGCCCGGCTTATTCCCGACCGATTCTCCGCAGTCGCCGGCCCCAAGAACCGAGTGGGACGCATCTTTATCGACTACCTGCGCAACGGCCTTGGCGCTACGACCATCTGTGCCTACTCGGTGCGCGCCAGAGAAGGTTTACCCGTCTCCGTGCCGATTCGTCGCGAAGAAGTCAGCGAGCTGAAAGCCGCCAACAGCTGGACGATCGTCAATCTGCACCAACGCCTGAATGAGCTGGAAGAGGATCCGTGGGCGGGATTGGCTGCCACCAGGCAGACGATCACTCGGGAGATGCGGCAACGCATTGGGATGAAGTAACTCGCACCAAGGCGCGTTCGAGCGTGCCTTTCTCTGCGCAGCGTGATGATTTTACTGGCGTCAGCAACTGGTCGGCGGTTACTCAGCACAGCCATTGCGCTGGTTTTTGCGCAGTAAGCGGCAACCACCTACAGCCCGTCGCGCGGAAACGGCGGGCTCGCAAATTTTCTTGCTGCGACCTGGCCAGGGTGCTTCTCTAGGCCTCGCCTTGGGTTGCTTGCGCGGGCTGTGAGGCTGACCAATCTGAGGCTGATCAACGTTGCCCGTTATTGGAAGAGCAGGGCAGAGGCGCCCAGTTCAAGCGCCAGCTGGATTCGCTGCCTGGCGTTGTCCTTCAGTGGAATCAGCGTTGGCGTCTAACACTCGTTCGATAGCCGCTGCGTAACGCAGCGATCGGATGACCTGTAAATCGCGATACCTACGGTAGTACGTAACCTTTCAAGCAGTAAGGCTCTGACTAGGTGCGCATGCGCGGCGAGAGGTCGTGGTATGCATTTCAGATCGGATATCAACGGGCTGCGTGCCGTCGCAGTAGCGTTGGTGGTGCTGTTTCACTTCGGCGTTGCACCGGTAGCTGGTGGGTTCATCGGTGTAGATGTCTTCTTCGTGATATCCGGTTATCTCATGACCGGGATCATCGTCTCGCGTCAGCTGTCCGGCAGTTTCAGTTTCGCGACGTTCTACCTGGAACGCTGCCGGCGCATCGTGCCGGCTCTGGCGGTGCTCTGCGTGGCGGTGCTCGTGGCGGGCTGGTTCCTGCTGATGCCAAGCGAATACATGGACCTCGGGCAGCAGGTGATCGCGGCCCTGACGTTCGTTTCCAATGTACTGTTCTGGAAAACGGGCGGGTATTTCCAGGAGAGCGCTCACGACCTGTGGTTGTTACATACCTGGTCGCTGTCGAACGAGTGGCAGTTCTACCTGCTTTACCCGATTCTGCTGACCGTGTTGGCGCGTTTTGTCGGCCAGAAAATGTTGCGCTGGCTGATTATTGTCGCCGTACTGCTGTCCTTCACCATCAATGTGGTGGGCACGCTGTACTCGCCATCTGGCGCGTTTTATCTGCTGCCGGCCAGGGCCTGGGAGATGCTGGTCGGCGCCTTGGTGTATTTGTTTCCACTCAGGCTGAAGGATCACCAGCAGCGGTTGATGGCGTGGGCGGGTTTGGCGCTGATCCTGGCTGCCGCTCTGCTGGTGAGTGAAGAAACCCTGTGGCCTGGTTATCTGGCGCTCATTCCAGTGCTAGGCAGCGGGTTGTTCGTTGCTGCGGGGCACCAGCGATGTGCGCTGACCGATAACCGGGTCGCGCAGTACCTCGGCCGCACCTCGTACTCGGTTTACCTCTGGCACTGGCCAATCGTGGTGTGGCTGGGTTACTTCAGCCTGGAGAATCAGCCGCTGTGGCTGGTGATCGGCATCCTGGCATCCGTGGCCGCAGGACATCTTTCCTATCGGTTCATCGAGCTTGGCATTACCCGCAGCGATGGGCTGCTACAGCGTACGCAGCCAGCGACCAGGCTGGGCATGCTCTTCGGCATAGCGCTCGCAGCGATGCTGACGGTTGTCGCCAACGGTGTTCCAGCTCGGCTATCGGCCGATTTTCGACGTGCCTCGGCAGAGCTGTCGATGCCGATAGTCACCAACGGCTGGTGCTTCTATAGCGTCGAGACTATTGCCACGCTGCCGGTCGGCAGCCGCGGTCAGCTTTGTCGCATCGGCGCGCAGGATGGTCAGCTCAAAGCGCTGCTCATTGGCGACTCGTTCGCAGGCCATTACGCGCCGTTCTGGGATGCGATCGGCAAGAGGCTGTCCATCGACGTGCAGTCGGTAGCCAGCGATTGGTGTTTTCCCGCGGAAGGCCAGGCCTTTACCGGGCCAACCAGCAGCCGGGCCTATGCGCAATGTTTGCTCAATCGTGCCTACCTGAAGGCCGGCGCTCATCGTTATGACCTGATCATTTTCGCCGGCTCGTGGGGCGTAATTCGCCATCAGCGCAAGATGAATGGCGTATACCGGGCGATACGCCGAACGTCGGGGAGGGCGCCGCTACTGATCGTGATGCCGACCCCGACCAACTTCGACGTCAATGTCGCGGATCGCTACGCCCGGACGTTGCTGTTCGATATCCCTTTCGACATCCACAAATACGGCAAACAGCGAGACGTGTCCGCACGCCTGGCCAACACCGAGTTGGCGGGGGTGGTCAATCGCCTGGGCAACGCCATATTCCTGGCCCGTGATGACCTTTTTCACATCAGCGGTCGGCCTTCGGACGTAACCCATGAAAACATACCGTTCGGCCTGGATGAGTCGGGCCACCTGAGCATCTACGGCTCGTACAAGGCAGCCGATGCATTCAGCGAAACGGCGCGCTATCGCTCACTGGCGCAGCGGCTGGATGCAGTGCGCACGCAGCGGACAGGAATGGGGCTTGGGCAACGATGAGTTTGCGTTGGAGTGAAGCGCACGCTGCGGTTGGCAGGCAACAAGAGATCAGGGTCTGGCAGTGTGAGGTGAAGCCTGGTTTTCGCTGTGCCGGGCAAAGTGGCTCCGAACGCCTTGAGCCATCAGAGTGGGGAGCGATATAGATCGCAGAATTGTTGGATGGCTATCATCGTGATAATCGTAATTTAACATAATATACATTATGCGAAACTAGGCATCGACGCTTCTGGAGCGAAATCCTGCTAGCTAACCATCGCGCCGAATGAATCGTGAACACCTGCTATCCGACTGGACAGTAATAACCGCTAGGCTCCCATCAAAATGCCGACGACGATAAAGACCAACAGGCATGCACAGAAAAAACCACCGACGAGTACGGTGGCCTTTGCAGCGCGGATGATGATGCGTTTATTCATTCAGTCCTCATTTTTTACATCTGCATATCTGGCTCATCACTCTCGGCCACAATTGAACCAGGCATCCGCTTTCGCAATTACTGCCTTGCGGGCGCTGCCGGATTCGCTGAATGGCCCTTGTAGGATGAACTGTTTGCATTGCTCGCCGTTGCCGTCTGCAAACGTGGCGACGACCGCTTGTGCTACGCCGCCCATTTCGTGCGCCCAGATAAATTCGAGATGCACCTCATGCGATCCGCTTTTGCTGGTATGGCTGAAGGCAGTGGCTCTGCTGGTCGAGATCGACATGGAAAACGCTCCGTGAATGACACCTGGCGGCTTCCTGTCGCTGGATCAGGCTGCAGTCCCTTTCATTTACTGTAGGTTATTCATCGGCTACGTCTAGGCTGATGCACCCAAACGCATCCGGGCGCTCACGAACGGCATGTGGCCTGTCGTGAACGCCCGGATGTGCGGTCTTGTTAAAGGATGAGGCTACCGATCAGGGCCAGCAGGAACGCAATGCCACCCAGCAAGGTTTCCATCACCGTCCAGGTTTTCAGTGTGGTTTTCTCGTCCATTTCCAGGAAGCGAGAAACCAGCCAGAAGCCCGAGTCGTTGACGTGGGACAGCACCGTTGCGCCGCCTGCGATGGCGACCACGATAAAGCACAGGTCGAATTCGCTCAGGCCTGGCGTTGCGGCGACCGTCGGAGCCATCAGCGCCGCGGCTGTGGTGAGCGCTACCGTGGCGGAACCCTGGGCCACACGCAGTGCGGCAGAAATAACGAAGGCGGCGACGATCACCGGCAGGCCTGTATCGGACAGCGTGGCTGCCAGTGCATCGCCGATGCCGCTGCTACGCAGCACACCACCGAACATGCCCCCTGCCCCGGTCACCAGAATGATCGAGCAGATCGGACCGAGAGCGCCTTCGCAGACTTTTTCCAGGTGCTTGCGGGTATGGCGGCCGCTGAACGCTATCAGTGCGAAGAGCACGGTAATCAGCAGCGCTACCGGCGTCTTGCCGATCATGCGCAGGAATTGCACCCAGTCGCTGCTGCCGTCAATCGTGCCCATCACGCTGAGCGTGTTGAGGCCCGTGTCGAGGAAAATCAGCACCAGCGGCAGCAACAGAATGGTCATTACCAGGGAGAACGGCGGCGGCGCCACGCTGGTATCGCGCTCTACATCGGTCAGGAAGCTGCTGGGTATCTTCAGGTTGAATCGCTTGCCGGCCCACAGACCGAACAGGTAGGCGCCGAAGTACCAGGTTGGCAAAGCGATTATTGCCCCAACAATGACCAGCAGGCCGATGTTGGCGCCTAGCAGATCGGCAGCTGCGACTGGCCCCGGGTGCGGTGGCACCAAGGCATGCATCGCCGCGAAAGCACCGGCGGCCGGCAGCGCGTAGGTCAGTGTCGAGCCACCGAACCGCTTGGCCACGCTGAAGATGATCGGCAGCATGACGATCAAGCCGGCATCGAAGAAGATCGGGAAGCCGAACAGCAGCGAGGCGATGCCCAGTGCGAATGGCGCGCGCTTTTCACCGAACTTGTTGATCAGCGTGTCGGCGAGCACCTGCGCGCCGCCAGTGATTTCCAGCAACCGGCCAATCATCGCGCCCAGGCCGACCAGCAAGGCTACCGCTGCCAGTGTGGAGCCGAACCCGGTCAATAAGGTTGGCACCACCTTGTCATAGGGAACCTGGGTGGCCAGCGCCGTCGCGATGCTGACCAGTACCAGCGCCAAAAAGGCATGCAGGCGGAAGCGGATGATCAGCAACAGCAGCAGGAGAACCGCACCAGCCGCTATGCCCAGCAGAGGACCTGCGCCAAGAGTAGCCTCATTCATGACGGCCACCCTCCTCTGCAGCTACAGCCGCTCGGCTGTATCGGGCGAGATTATCGGTCAGGGCCCTGTAACGAGGTTGCTCGGCGAGCCGAGCGTTTTGAAGAGTATTCATGTCGCCTCCACTTGTCTTTGTTATGGGAGAAGCATGGTGCTGTGTTATCAGCGAATGGTATTGGCTGCCTGCCACCAATCGGCGGCCTGTTGGCCAAGCGTCTCGATGGGCAATGTGGCATCCAGGGTCAATGTCGCCGGTTCGCCTTGTGGCGATTCCAGCGTGGCAAACTGGCTGTCGATAAGACTGGCAGGCATGAAGTGGCCTGGGCGGTTACCCACGCGGCTTGCAGCTTCTTCGCGTGACAGTTCGAGGAACACGAAGCCCAGACCTGGCACGGCTTCGCGCAGTCGGTCTCGGTATTTGCGTTTGAGTGCAGAGCAAGCCAGTAGCGGCCTCTCGTGAGTTTTCAAGGCAGTGGCGAGTTCCTGGCCAAGACGGGTCAACCAGTCGACGCGATCATCGTCGGTCAACGCAATGCCCTTGCTCATTTTCTCGATGTTGGCAGGCGGGTGAAACGTGTCACCCTCGATGAGGTAGCCGCCGACCTGTTCGGCGATCGACTCGCCAACGCAGCTCTTTCCGCAGCCAGAGACGCCCATCACAACCAGGGCGCTTATAGGGTTATTCATATCGCAACTCCAGCGGAAGACAGCGCTATCTTGAAGACCTAAAAAATCTGCGCAACGGCTGCTTCGAATTGTACTTTTTAATCGCTAGGGACAATGAACCGGGGCCGTGAGCGCTTTGCACTCATCATTGCTAAGACACCGAGACAGCGCTACCTTAATCGCCAATTCCAGCCCGTGACAAGCCCCCTCGCGATGAAATCTCCAACGCAAAGTAACTCCCGAACGCTAGGTATGCCCACGCTGGCAGAGGTTGCCGCACGTGCCGGTGTGTCTACCATCACCGCCTCAAGGGCGTTGCGCGGCGTGGCGACGGTGGGCGCGGACCTAGCCGAGCGGGTGCGCAAGGCGGCCAACGAGCTGGGTTATGTGGCCAACCCCGCGGCGCGCACCCTCGCGTCGGCGCGCAGCACCTCAGTGGTCGTGCTAATTCCTTCGTTGTCCAACCAGTTGTTCATCGAGCCGTTGGATGCGATTCATGAAGTCATGCGTCCACGCGGAATTGAAGTGCTGATCGGCGACTACCACTATTGCCGCGACGAGGAAGAACGGCTGGTCCGCAACTACTTGCCGTATCGGCCAATGGGCATGTTGCTGACCGGTTTCGACCGCACCGAAGGTACGCGGCAATTGCTCGCCGCCAGCCGAATCCCATGCGTGCACATGATGGAATTGAACAGCGCACCAGGCATCGCCAGCGTAGGCTTTTCCCAGCAGGCGGCCGGTGAGGCCGTGGCCAAGCATCTGCTGCAGCAGGGTCGCCGCCGGCTCGCTTACGTTGCCGCACAGCTGGACCCGCGCGTAATGCAACGGGGTGAGGGATTTCGACGGGCTTTGCAGGCCGCCGGCGTCTATGACCCGGCGCTAGAGCTGCTGCATCCCCTGCCCTCATCCATTGCGCTAGGTTGCCAGCTATTTCGCGAGCTCATGCAGCGCCATCCGGATGTCGACGGTATCTTCTTCTGCAACGATGACCTGGCACAGGGCGCGTTATTCGAGGCGCAGCGCTGCTCGATATCGGTGCCAGAGCGCGTCGCCCTAGTGGGCTTCAATGATCTGCCGGCCTCTGCGCACACCGTTCCTCGCCTGTCTTCGATCCACACGCCACGCACTGAAGTGGGCCGAGAAGCCGCCAATTTGCTGCTGAAAATGCTCGATGGCCGCGCAGGCGCGCCGAGTATCGATCTGGGCTTTGAATTGCGTGTTCGCGAAAGCAGCTAGTGCGGGCATGCAGCGCCGCGATGGTCATCAAACCTTCACTGGCGCGCGCTAGGCTTGGTTCCTGACACAGGGATGTGTCGCCCCAGAAAAAAGCCCGGTCTATGCCGGGCTTCTTTCGCTGTGCTGCGGATCACTCCAGCGTCAGGGCGACGCGGCCGCGTTCCGGACAGGCTTCCATGTAGCGGTGTGCATCGACAAACTCATCGAACGGGAATGTTTTGTCGATACGTGGTTTCAACAAGCCCTCAGCGGTGAGCGCGTTGATGTGATCAAGCGCTCGCTGCACGGCGGCGTAATCCGGCTCGATACCCAGCTCCGAATGGCCGGTGAAATCCAGCACGCAATGGCGGAAGAACTGCAGATGCTTCTTGAACGCCGCACATGCCGGGAACGCTGCATCGTTGCCACCATTGATGCCGTACAGAATCAGCTTGCCGCGCGTCGCCGCCACGTCACCGAGCAGTTTCAGCTGCTGGCCGGCGCAATGGTCGAGGATCACTTCGGCGCCCTTGCCTTCGGTGTAGCGCTCAACTTCCAGCACCAGATCCTGCTCTTCGGTAAAGATGATCTTGTCGGCGCCCAGCTCGCGTAGGAACTCGCGGCTGTCCGGCACGCTGGTTGATACGATCACCTTGGCGCCCAACGCCTTGGCCAGCTGTACCGACTGCGGCGCCAGGCAATGGCAGGCTTCGGTGATCAGCACGTGCTGCCCGGCTTGGAGCTTGGCCAGATCGACCATCGCAAAATAGGCGAACAGCAGACCGGTGTAGTGCACGCTGGCTTCCAGCGGCGACAACACGTCCGGGTACGGCGTGACGGCAAAACGCGGCACAACCACCAGGTCGCCCCAGGTCGGGTAGCGATTAGGCGTGCTGGCCGGGAACGCGGCAATCGGTGTGCCGACGGCGAGGTCGTCAACGCCGTCGCCCACAGCTTCTACGATGCCGGCCAGTTCCGCACCGACACCCGAAGGTAATTTGGCTTCTTCCGACGCCAGATTCTGGCGCCACAATACGTCGCCCCAACTAACCCCGAGGGCTTGGACGCGTACCAGTACCTCCCCCGCAGCGGGGGTAGGTGTCGGCACTTCTTCGCACTGCAATACGCTGGCGTCGCCGAACTTGTGGAAACGGATCATGCGGGACATCGTCAACCTCAACTGATCGCGGATTGGGTATTCACTGGAATCGACTTTATCTGCTGACCTCTACCTGCACCACCCGCGACTATTGATAGTCGTCATGCCTGGCAGTGATAAAGGCCGCTAGAACGTGTGGATATATCGATGAGACCGGTGTCTTCCCCAATTCGCTCAAGTGCTCGTACTATTGGCGTACAAGGCTCTCACTAGCGTCCCGCTCTGGCAAGCCCGCACATTGGTACCCGGATGAACCGCAACGACCTGCGCCGTCTCGATCTCAACCTGTTGATCGTGTTCGAAACACTCATGCACGAACGCAGCGTGACCCGCGCAGCGGAAAAGCTGTTCCTCGGTCAGCCAGCGATCAGCGCAGCGCTGTCACGCCTGCGCAGCCTGTTCGATGATCCGCTGTTCGTGCGCACTGGTCGGAGCATGGAGCCCACTGCCCGTGCGCAGGAGATCTTCGCCCTGCTCTCGCCGGCGCTCGATTCGATCTCGACGGCGGTGAGCCGCGCTTCGGAGTTCGATCCTGCGACCAGCACTGCGGTGTTTCGTGTCGGTTTGTCCGACGACGTCGAGTTCGCCCTGTTGCCTGCCCTGCTCCGCCGCCTGCGCTCCGAAGCGCCCAACGTGGTGCTGGTGGTGCGCCGTGCCAATTACCTGCTGATGCCTAACCTGCTGGCGTCCGGTGAGATATCCGTCGGAGTCAGTTACACCGAGGAATTGCCCGCCAACGCCAAACGCAAGACGTTGCGCCGCAGCAAGCCCAAGTTGCTGCGTGCCGATGCAGTGCCAGGCACCCTGAGCCTCGATGAATACTGCGCACGTCCCCATGCAATGGTGTCGTTCGCGGGTGACCTCAATGGTTTCGTCGACGAGCAATTGGCCCGTCTCGACCGCAGCCGCAAGGTCGTGCTGGCCGTGCCACAGTTCAACGGCCTGGGCACCCTGCTCGCTGGCACCGATCTGATAGCTGTGGTTCCCGATTACACAGCCGCCACGCTCACTGCGGCCGGCGGTTTGCGCGCCGAGGACCCGCCGTTCGAAAGCAGCAGCTTCGAGATGTCCATGGCCTGGCGCGGTGCGCAGGACAATGACCCGGCCGAGCGCTGGCTACGCTCGCGCATTCAGATGTTCTTTGGCGACCCCGACAGTCTCGAATAGCGAGATGGTAAGCGCTCGGCCTATGCTCTATAGATAGCTAGCTTGCTATTTATATTCCAAAACGTAATATCATCATTCGCAGTGATATCTATCTTCGCGCCGTTCGATTCGTTCCCGGATGTTGCCGGGACCAGACTCCGCCTCCATCACTACACCTTGGCGGATCGTAATCATGGAACAGCCCAACACCAAGCTCTGGCACTTCCCCCTGGCACTGGCCGCGACGTTGGTGCTTGCCGCTTGCGGCAAGAGCGAGGACGTTGCGCAGCAGCAGATGCCCGCAGCGAAAGTCAGCGTTGCCGAAGTCATCGAACAACCGCTCAACGAGTGGGACGAGTTCACAGGTCGTCTCGAAGCGCCAGAATCGGTCCAGATTCGCCCACGGGTTTCGGGCTTCGTCGACAAGGTGAGTTTCACCGAAGGCGCCCTGGTTAAGAAAGGCGACCTGCTGTTCCAGATCGATCCGCGCCCCTTCCAGGCCGAGGTCAAGCGTCTCGACGCCCAGCTGCAGCAAGCTCGCGCCAATCAGGCTCGCACCGTCAGCGAAGCGCGCCGCGGCGAGCGTCTGCGTGAGGGCAATGCGATTTCCACCGAGCTCGCCGACGCCCGTAAAACCGCTGCCCAGGAAGCTCAGGCTGCCGTCGCTGGCATCCAGGCCGAACTCGATAACGCCCGTCTCAACCTCAGCTTCACGCGCGTGATCGCGCCCATCAATGGCCGCGTCAGCCGGGCCGAGGTCACCGCCGGTAACCTGGTTACCGCCAGTGAGTCACTGCTGACCTCCGTGGTATCCACCGACAAGGTGTATGCCTACTTCGACGCCGACGAGCGTGCATTCCTCAAGTACACCGAGCTGGCCCGCCAGTCCGGCCAGGATAGCCGCGGCAAGAGCCCGGTGTACCTGGGCCTGTCCAACGAAGACGGCAACTCGCACCTTGGCCAACTGGACTTTCTCGATAACCAAGTCAACCCGCGAACCGGCACCATCCGCGGCCGTGCGGTGTTCGACAACGCCGATGGACGCTTCACTCCAGGCCTTTATGCGCGGTTGAAGCTGGTCGGCAGCAGCACCTACGACGCCACCCTGATTCAGGATGTCGCCGTCGGTACTGATCTCGGCAAGAAGTTCGTGTTGGTGCTCGGTTCGGACAACAAGGTCGTCTACCGCTCCGTGAAACTAGGGCCGAAGCTGGAGGGGCTGCGTATCGTCCGCGATGGCCTGGCCAAGGGCGAACGCATCGTGGTCAACGGTTTGCAGCGAGCAATACCGGGCAGCACCGTAGACCCGCAAGCCGTGCCGATGGCCGACGAGAAAACCCTCGCGGCACTTGAGCGCCAACGCCGTGCGGTGGCTACGGCCCGTGCCGCGCGTGATGATCAGCCGCTGAAGGTCAGCCTCAAGTAACAACCTGGGCCTCGCCCTCCCCCTTACATATCCCCTAGAACCTGCTCGCGCCGATGATGGCGTGGGCAGGCTGGACTGTGTCCGCTAAACAAAGGAACACCTGCGATGAACTTTTCCCAGTTCTTCATCCAAAGGCCGATCTTCGCCGCCGTGCTGTCGTTGATCATCTTGATCGGCGGAGCCATCTCGCTGTTCCAGCTGCCGATCAGCGAATACCCGGAAGTCGTACCGCCCACCGTGGTGGTGACTGCCAACTTCCCAGGTGCCAACCCCAAGGTCATCGGTGAAACCGTTGCCTCGCCCCTGGAACAGGCCATCGTTGGCGTCGAGGGCATGCTCTACATGTCGTCGCAGGCCAACAACGATGGCCGCATGACGCTGACCATCACCTTCGCGCTGGGTACCAATCTGGACACCGCGCAGGTGCAGGTTCAGAACCGTGTGACGCGCACCATGCCGACGCTGCCGACCGAAGTTCAGCGCCTCGGCGTGACGGTCGACAAGGCCTCGCCGGACATGACCATGGTGGTCCATCTGACGTCGCCGGATAACACCTACGACATGCTCTACCTGTCCAACTACGCCGCGTTGAACATCAAGGACGAGCTGTCACGTCTGGACGGTGTCGGTGATGTGCGTCTGTTCGGCCTCGGTGACTACTCGATGCGCGTCTGGCTGGACCCGGACAAGGTCGCCTCGCGCGGGCTGACCGCCACCGACGTGGTCAACGCCATCCGTGAGCAGAACCGCCAGGTAGCCGCCGGCTCGCTGGGCGCACCGCCCGCCGCCAGTGACACCAGCTTCCAGCTGTCGATCAATGCCCAGGGCCGCCTGGTCAGCGAAGAAGAGTTCGAGAACATCGTCATCCGTGCTGGCGAGAACGGTGAAATCACTCGCCTCAAGGACATTGCACGGATTGAGCTGGGCTCCGAGCAATATGCCCTGCGTTCGCTGCTCAACAACCAGCCTGCGGTGGCCATGCCGATCTTTCAGCGCCCGGGTTCCAACGCCATCGCCATTTCCGATGCGGTGCGTGAGCGCATGGCTGAACTGAAGCAAAGCTTCCCCCAGGGCGTGGATTACGAAATCGTCTACGACCCGACCATCTTCGTACGCGGCTCCATCGAGGCGGTGGTGCACACCCTGCTCGAGGCCATCGTGCTGGTGGTGCTGGTGGTGATCCTGTTCCTGCAGACCTGGCGCGCCTCGATCATTCCCCTGGCCGCGGTGCCGGTGTCGCTGATCGGCACCTTCGCGGTGATGCACATGTTCGGCTTCTCGCTCAACGCCCTGTCGCTGTTCGGTTTGGTACTGGCGATCGGCATCGTGGTGGACGACGCCATCGTCGTGGTGGAGAACGTCGAGCGCAACATCGGGCTCGGCAAGACGCCGGTCGAGGCTACCAAGCAGGCGATGAAGGAAGTAACCGGCCCTATCGTCGCCACGGCCCTGGTGCTGTGCGCGGTGTTCATCCCGACGGCGTTCATTTCCGGCCTTACCGGGCAGTTCTATCAGCAATTCGCGCTGACCATCGCCATCTCCACGGTGATCTCGGCCTTCAACTCCCTGACCCTGTCGCCGGCCCTGGCTGCGGTGCTGCTCAAAGGTCACCACGAGCCCAAGGACCGTTTCTCCCGTGGCCTGGATCGTCTGTTCGGCGGCTGGCTGTTCGCGCCGTTCAACCGCGTTTTCGAGCGGGCCAGCAATGGTTACGTGGGTACCGTGCGCCGCGTATTGCGTGGCAGCGGCATCGCCCTGATCGTCTATGCGGGCCTCATGGGCCTGACCTACCTGGGCTTCGCCAGCACGCCGACCGGCTTCGTGCCGCCGCAGGACAAACAGTATCTGGTCGCCTTCGCGCAATTGCCGGACGCTGCCAGCCTGGACCGCAGCGAAGCGGTTATCAAGCGCATGTCCGACATCGCCTCCAAGCACCCCGGCGTGGCCAACACTGTGGCCTTCCCTGGGCTGTCGATCAACGGTTTCACCAACAGCCCGAACAGCGGCATCGTGTTCGTCACCCTGAAAGATTTTGGCGACCGCAAGGACCCATCCTTGAGCGCAAATGCCATCGCGGCCGAGCTCAATGGGCAGTTCGCCGGCATTCAGGAAGCCTATATCGCCATCTTCCCGCCACCACCGGTGATGGGCCTTGGCACCATCGGCGGCTTCCGCGTGCAGATTCAGGATCGCGCCAATCTCGGCTATGACGAGCTGTACACACAAACCCAGAACATCATCGCCAAGAGCCGTCAGGTACCAGAATTGGCCGGCTTGTTCACCAGCTACCAGGTCAACGTGCCGCAGGTGGAGGCCAACATCGACCGTGAGAAGGCCAAGACCCACGGCGTGGACATCGATCAGATCTTCGACACAATGCAGGTCTACCTCGGTTCGCTGTACGCCAACGACTTCAACCGTTTTGGCCGCACTTACCAGGTCAACGTGCAGGCCGATCAGCAGTTCCGCCTGGAGGCCGAGCAGATTGGTCAACTGAAGGTGCGCAACAACCGCGGCGAGATGATTCCGTTGTCGACCTTCGTGAAGGTCAGCGATAGCTCCGGCCCCGACCGGGTGATGCATTACAACGGCTTCATCACCGCGGAAATCAACGGTGCGGCGGCGCCTGGCTACAGCTCCGGGCAGGCCGAAGCGGCAATGGCCAAACTGCTCAAGGAAGAACTGCCCAACGGCATGAGCTTCGAGTGGACCGAGCTGACCTATCAGCAGATCCTCGCCGGCAACACAGCGCTGTTCGTGTTCCCACTCTGTGTGCTGCTGGCCTTCCTGGTGCTGGCTGCTCAGTACGAAAGCTGGAGCCTGCCGCTGGCGGTGATCCTGATCGTGCCGATGACGCTGCTGTCGGCCATCACCGGTGTGATCCTGGCGGGCGGTGACAACAACATCTTCACGCAGATCGGACTGATCGTACTGGTGGGATTGGCGTGCAAGAACGCCATCCTGATCGTCGAGTTCGCCAAAGAGCAACAGGAGCATGGCCTCGATCGCGTCGCTGCGGTGCTGGAAGCCTGCCGCCTGCGCTTGCGGCCGATCCTGATGACCAGCTTCGCGTTCATCATGGGCGTGGTGCCCCTGGTGTTGTCGAGCGGCGCCGGTGCGGAAATGCGTCATGCGATGGGCGTCGCGGTGTTCAGCGGCATGCTCGGGGTGACCTTCTTCGGCCTGTTGCTGACGCCAGTGTTCTATGTGCTGATCCGCGCATTCGTGGAAAAACGCGAGGCACGCAAGGCTGCACGTGTGCAGGAGGTGCAAGCATGAATTCGCTGACCGACATGATCCCTCGTAGCCTGCTGCTGACTGCCCTGGCCCTGGCGCTTACCGCCTGTGCGGTCGGCCCTGACTACCAGGCGCCGGAAAGCACCACCGTGACCTCGGCGCACAGCGCCGGGGCCGCTTACGACAGCAGCCGCTTTGAAGCCCAATGGTGGCAGCAGTTCGAAGACCCGACCCTGAGCCAGCTGGTGCAACAGTCGCTACAGGACAACCGTGAGCTGCGTGTGGCCTACGCCCGCCTGCGCGCCGCCAGGTCGATCCGTGACGATGTCGCCAATGACCGCTTGCCCACGGTGACCAGCCGGGCCAGCAGCGAAATCGGCAAGGGCCAGCAACCTGGCGTGACCGAGGAACGAATCAATGCGGAGCGTTATGACCTGGGCCTGGACATGGCCTGGGAGCTCGATTTGTTCGGCCGTATTCAGCGCCAACTGGAAGCCAGCGAAGCGCAGATTGATGTCGCTCAGGCCGACTACCAGCAACTGCAAGTCAGCCTGATTGCCGAGCTGGTGGATGCCTACGGAACGCTACGTGGCGCTCAACTGCGCGAGCGTATTGCTCGGGACGACCTGGAGAACCAGCGTTCGTCGCGGGACATCATCGAGCGGCGTCGTGAGGCCGGTGTCGGCAGCGAACTGGACGTGCTGCGCTCAGATGCGCGGCTGGCCGCGACCGAAGCCACGGTGCCTCGCCTGCAGGCCGAACAGGTACGTGCCCGCAACCGCATCGCTACCCTGCTCGGCCAGCGGCCGGATCAGCTCAGCGTGGACCTGGCGCCGCGTCCCCTGCCCGCTATCGCCAAGGCGTTGCCGATCGGCGACTCTGGCGAGTTGCTGCGCCGTCGCCCGGACATTCGCGCCGCCGAGCGCAAACTGGCCGCCGCCACAGCCCAGGTCGGAGTGGCCACCGCGGACCTGTTCCCGCGGGTCAGCCTGTCTGGCTTCCTTGGATTCACCGCGGGCCGCGGCTCGCAATTGGGCTCGTCAGCGGCGCGTGCCTGGAGCGTAGCCCCGACCATCAGTTGGGCCGCGTTCGACCTGGGCAGCGTACGCGCCCGCCTGCGCGGCTCCGAAGCAGATGCCGATGGCGCGCTGGCCGGTTATGAGCAGCAGGTGCTGCTCGCCCTGGAAGAGTCTGAAAACGCCTTCAGCGATTACGGCAAACGTCAGGAACGCCTGCTCGCCCTGGCGCGCCAGTCGGAGGCCAGTCGCGCGGCGGCGGCTCAGGCCGGATTGCAGTATCGCGAAGGTACCGCTGACTTTCTGGTGTTGCTCGATGCCGAGCGCGAGCGGCTGGCAGCTGAAGACAGCCAAGCCCAGGCCGAGGTCGAGCTGTACCAGGGCATTGTCGCTATCTACAAGGCGCTGGGTGGCGGCTGGCAGCCACAGACCTGAGCGTACCGTTCCCTCCCGGCTGGCGTAGCTGGCCTTTGATGCCCCACGGTTCATGTCCCTGACCGTGGGGCTTTTTTATGATGGGTTGTTCCATGTTGTTTAACCTGTGCCATTGAAGGCGCTAAAGCTGCGGGCATTGTTATGTGTCACTGAAATGATGATTTCCATCGGAATCCTCGATTGCCGCGCACGCCACCTTCCGGTACAAACGGCACCTGATCGCGGTACTGGCCGCCCCGTATTTCTGGAGAACTCCATGTCCCGCTCCACTACGCCCGCCGCGCTGCTGCTGGTGATTGCCCTGGCCAGCGCTGCCATGCTCGCCGGCGCCTTGATCGCGCAGCACATGTTTGGCTGGGAGCCCTGCACGCTGTGCGTGCAGATCCGCCTGTGGCTGGCACTGACAACGCTGCTCGCGCTGCTGCTCAGCGCCGCTGCAGCCGCTCGGCAAACCTGGCTAGCCGTGCTGCTCTGGCCGCTGCTGCTCGCCGCCAGTGGCATGGCATTGATCGACAACGCCCATGTCACGCTGATCGAACTTGGCGTCATGGAAAGCTTCAGCTGCTCGCCCTTCCCGTTCTATTACCAGACCCTGCCGCTGCACGAGTATTGGCCGGGCGTATTCATGAGCGGCGGCATCTGCGGCCAGAACGACTACAAGATTCTCGGCCTGCCTTTCACGGTCTGGACCTTGGCCAGCATCGCCGCGCTGTTCGCTGTGGTGCTGTTCACGCTGTGGCGCAGCATCCGCGGCAAGCGCTGAGCCGCTCATGCGCAAGGTACTGGTCATCGGCTACGTCTGGCCGGAGCCCCGCTCGTCCGCGGCGGGCAGCCGCATGCTCGAACTGCTTGGGGTGTTTCGCGGCGAAGGCTGGCACGTCACATTCGCCAGCGCCGCGGCGCTTTCATCACACCGCGCAGATCTGAGTGAGCTGCAGATCGAGGAAGTAGCGGTTGCGCTCAATTGCGACAGTTTCGATGGCTTTGTCGCGCAGCTGCAGCCGGATCTGGTGCTGTTCGACCGTTTCTTCACCGAGGAACAGTTTGCCTGGCGCGTCGAGCGCGCTTGGCCGACAGCCTTGCGGGTGCTCGACACCAGCGACCTGCACTGCTTGCGTGACACCCGCCACGCCCTGCTCAAAGCCAATCAGCAGGCCTGCGCGAACGAAACTGAGCGATACCAGGTTGGCCCCGTGCAAGCCACGCCGCAGGTGCTGTACGAGGTGATGGCCGACAGCGACATGGCGCAGCGCGAGGTGGCAGCGATCTATCGCTGCGATCTAACGTTGATGATTTCCAGCTTCGAAATGGCGCTCCTGCAGGAGCATTTCGGCGTACCCGCTGCGCTGCTGCACGAGTGCGCGTTGATGCTGATTCCACCAACGCACAATGCACTGCCGTTCGCCGACCGGCAGCACTTTCTGAGCATCGGCAACTTCCGTCATGCGCCGAACTGGGACGCCGTGCTGTGGCTCAAGCACGCCCTGTGGCCCCTGATCCGCGCGCGCCTGCCGCAGGCTCAGTTGCATGTCTACGGTGCTTACCCGCCGCCCAAGGCCACGGCATTGCATAACCCCAAACAAGGCTTTCATGTGCTCGGTTGGGTCGACGATGCGCACCGGGTGATGGCCCAGGCCAGGGTTTGCCTGGCGCCGCTGCGCTTTGGTGCGGGGATCAAGGGCAAGCTGGCCGATGCCATGGCCTGCGGCACTCCCAGCATCACTACGCCAATCGGTAGCGAAGGCATGCATGGCGAGCTGCCCTGGCCGGGTTCTGTTGCCGCCGACGCACATGCGTTCGCCGATGCTGCCGTGCAGTTCTATCAGGACGAAGATCGCTGGGCGCAGGCGCAGCAGCAGGGTCACGTTCTGCTCGATAGCCGCTTTGAGCGCGGCCGTCTTGGCGAAGCGCTGATCGCCCGGCTCGAGGAGCTGTTGATGAACCGTGAGCAGCATCGCCGTGGCAATTTTATCGGCGCCATGCTTCGCCACCATCAGCACAAGAGCACTCAGTACATGTCGCAATGGATTGCCGCAAAAAACGCGGCTACAACGCAGAAAACTGAAGGCTGATAGCAAATCTGCCGAGCGTTCTTCCCCGCCTCAGACGGATGTCACAAATCTGGCGTCATGATTGCAGTAGACTTTGCCAGTAACCAAATCGGTTCTCGCACGGACGCTCCTGCCAACCAGTGTCCGACCTAAAAATAGTCGATAAAAAAAGGTCACCCGCATGTTCAAAAAGATCGCCGTTGCGGCCGCCTGCGCCCTGACGCTCAGTTCCTACGCTGCCCTTGCCCAAGAAGGCCCACTGGTCATCAAGCTCGCCCACGTGGTGACCGACGACACCCCCAAAGGTCAGGGTGCCCTGATGTTCCAGCGCCTGGTCGATCAGCGTCTGGAGGGCAAGGTCAAGGTCGAGGTGTATCCGAACTCCTCGCTGTATGGCGATGCCAACGAGCTGGAGGCGCTGCGCAACAATGACGTGCAGATGCTCGCCCCGTCGCTGGCCAAATTCGACAAGTACACCAAGCAGCTGCAGGTCTTCGATCTGCCGTTCATGTTCGATGACCTGGAAGCCGTCAACCGTTTCCAGAAACGCGCCAAGGGCCGCCAGCTGCTCCGTTCCATGGAAGACCAGAATATTGTCGGCCTGGCCTATTGGCACAACGGCATGAAACAGATGTCGGCCACCAAGGCGCTGCGCCTGCCAGCCGATGCCACTGGCCTGAGCTTCCGTATCCAGAACTCGAATGTACTCGATGCGCAGTTCGCCCAGTTGGGCGCGAAGTCGGTGAAAATGCCGTTCGCCGAGGTCTACAAAGGCTTGCAGAGCGGCCAGGTGCAGGGTGCCGAGAACCCCTGGTCGAACCTGTACAGCCAGCGACTGCACGAGGTGCAGCCGTTCATCACCGAGACCAACCACGGTGTGCTCGACTACATGCTGATCAGCAACGCGCGTTTCTGGTATGGCATCCCTCACCAGATCCGCACCGAGTTGGAGGCCATCATCGACGAGGTCACCTTTGCGGTGAACCGTCAGGCCGAAGAAGCCAACCTGGCTGATCGCCGTCGCATCGAGGCCTCAGGCAAGAGCCAGGTCATTACCCTGACCGCCGAACAGCGTGATGCCTGGCGTGAAGCCATGCGCCCAGTCTGGCAGCAGTTCGAAGCAGAGATTGGCAGCGATGTGATCAAGGCTGCACAAACGGTCAACCGCAAGCATCGCGACTGATGCGTCGGGCAGGCCAGGCGCAATCGCGCCTGGCCTGCATGATTGAAGTCAGAGAATTGTTACAGCCCTGACTGCTGGGCGCCTTCGAACCAGGCCAGTTTTTCCCGCAGCTGCACCACTTCGCCAACGATCACCAACGTAGGCGCATGCACCTCGTGGCGAGCGACCAAATCCGGTAGGTTGGCCAGGGTGCCGGTAAATACCCGCTGATTCTCCGTAGTGCCCTGCTGCACCAGCGCAGCCGGCGTACTGGCCGCTCGGCCGTGAGCGACCAGCTGCTTACAGATGGTCGGCAAGCCCACCAGCCCCATATAAAACACCAACGTCTGGCTTGGCGCGATCAGCTCTGACCAGGGCAGATCGGCGCTGCCATCCTTGAGGTGGCCGGTGACGAAACGCACGGACTGCGCGTGATCACGGTGCGTAAGCGGAATTCCAGCATAGGCCGAACAGCCGCTGGCTGCGGTGATGCCGGGCACGACCTGAAAAGGAATGCCGTGGGCAGCCAATTGCTCGATCTCTTCACCGCCACGACCGAAGATGAACGGGTCGCCCCCCTTGAGGCGCAACACGCGCTTGCCGGATTTGGCCAGGTCAATCAAACGCTGATTGATCTGCTCCTGCGGCACGGCATGGTCGGCGCGGCGCTTGCCCACGTAGATGCGCTCGGCATCGCGGCGGCACAGCTCGATGATCGCCGGCGCGACCAGGCGATCATAGAGCACGACATCGGCTTGCTGCATCAGGCGCAGGGCCCTAAAGGTCAGCAGGTCCGGGTCGCCTGGGCCGGCCCCGACCAGATAAACCTCGCCTAGAGCGCGCGGTGCGGCACCGTTGATCTTGTCTTCCAGCATACGTCGGGCTTCGCCGAGTTTGCCGGCGAAAACGCTTTCGGCGATCTGCCCTTGAAACACGTCTTCCCAGAACACGCGGCGCTGCTGCACATCCGGAAACAGGCTCTTGACCTGCGCGCGAAAGATCTTCGCCAAGCCGGCCAGCTGACCGTAAGTGGCCGGAATCCACGTTTCGATTTTGGCGCGAATCAACCGCGCCAACACCGGCGCATCGCCGCCGCTGCTGATGGCTACGATCAACGGCGAACGGTCGACAATGGCCGGAAAAATCACGCTGCACAGTGCTGGCGCATCGACCACATTGACTGGAATGCCAAGCGCCTGTGCCTGTTCGGATATCTGCGCGTTGAGTGGCACATCATCAGTCGCTGCAATGACCAGCGACACGCCTTGCAAATCGCTCGGCAGATAACCGCGCACCAGCAGTTCGCCAGCGCCATGTTCGACCAGCTCACGCAACTCCGCGCCAACCTCAGGGGATACCACGCGCAACAGTGCGCCGGCATCCGCCAGCAGACGCGCCTTGCGCAAGGCGACCTCGCCGCCGCCGATCACCAGAGCGCGACGACCCTGCAGTTTGTGGAACAGAGGAAGAAAGTCCATGACGAAGCCCGTTACAGTCGTCCGCAAGTGACGATGTGAAAATAATGACCCCGAGATCAACTCGGGGTCAGCGTGCCTACCGGAAACTATCGACTGGCGTCGACGGTACGCCTCAGATGACCTCGATACCACCCATGTACGGCTTCAGCACATCGGGCACCCGGATGGTGCCATCGGCCTGCTGGTAATTTTCCAGCACCGCAACCAACGTGCGACCCACCGCCAGGCCGGAGCCGTTGAGGGTGTGCAGCAGCTCCGGCTTGCCGGTTTCCGGGTTGCGATAGCGTGCCTGCATACGGCGGGCCTGGAAGTCGCCGCAGTTGGAGCACGAGGAAATTTCGCGGTACTTGTCCTGGCTCGGCACCCAGACTTCCAGGTCGTAGGTTTTGGTCGCGCTGAAGCCCATGTCGCCGGTACACAACGCCAACACCCGATACGGCAGTTCGAGCAGTTGCAGCACCTTTTCGGCATGGCCGGTCAGTTCTTCCAGCGCGTCGAAGGATTTGCCCGGCTCGACCACGTGGACCATTTCGACCTTGTCGAACTGGTGCTGGCGAATCATGCCGCGGGTATCACGGCCCGACGCACCGGCTTCGCTGCGGAAGCACGGAGTGTGGGCAACGAACTTCAGCGGCAGCTCCTTGGCGTCGACGATTTCACCGGCAACGATGTTGGTCAACGACACTTCAGCAGTCGGGATCAGATAGAAATCGGCCTCGCCCTCGCGGCTGATCTTGAACAGGTCTTCCTCGAACTTCGGCAGTTGGCCGGTGCCCTGCAGCGCTGGTGCCTGCACCAGATAAGGCGTGTAGGCCTCTTCGTAGCCATGCTCGGCGGTGTGCAGGTTGATCATGAACTGAGCCAGGGCGCGGTGCAGACGGGCGATCGGGCCGCGCAGCAGGGCAAAACGTGCGCCGGACAGTTTGGCGGCGGTTTCGAAGTCCAGCCAGCCGTGCTGTTCGCCGAGGCTGACGTGATCCTGCACGGCGAAGTCGAATGCCTTGGGCGTGCCCCAGCGGCGAACTTCGACGTTATCGTCTTCGTCAGCACCGACCGGTACCGACTCGTGCGGCAGGTTGGGAATGCTCAGCAGCAAGTTGTCCAGCTCGACCTGGATGGCGTCCAGCTCGCGCTTGCCCTCCTCCAGCTCGCTGCCCATGCGGTCGACGTCGGCCAGCAGCGGTGCGATATCTTCGCCGCGCTGCTTGGCCTGGCCGATGGACTTGGATCGACTGTTGCGCTCTGCCTGCAATTGCTCGGTACGGGTCTGAACGGACTTGCGTTGCGCCTCGAGGGCTTCGACGCGGGTCACGTCCAGTTCATAGCCACGGGTGGCCAGACGCTGGGCAATATCGTGCAGTTGGCTGCGCACCAGTTTGGAATCGAGCATTTCAGGTTCTCGTCGATCAGAGTTTGGTTAGCGAAAGGCCTGCCCAGGTTGCGAGCAGGCCGCCCAGCACACTTACCGCCACGTAGCCCAGGGCCAGCGGGGCCTGGCTGCTTTCCAGCAGGCGCAGGGTGTCCAGGGAAAATGAAGAAAAGGTCGTGAAACCGCCGAGGACACCGACGATCAAACCTGCCCGAACTGCCGCTGGCACCTCGGGGCGTAGCAGAAACAGCCCGTAGAGTACCCCGATCAGCAGGCAGCCGACGAGGTTCACCAGCAGGGTTGCGCTATAAAAATGCTGTGGCCAGTGTGCATTCACCCAGTTGCCGACGGTGAAGCGCAGCAATGTCCCGAACGCTCCGCCCAGCGCAACGGCAAGCAAGGTGAGCATCATGGTTTTCTCCGCTGACGCGGGCTGTTGGCGTCCTGTTCGGCGAGGTGCGCGAGTTTGTCGCGAATTTTCAGCTCCAATCCACGGGGGACGGGCTGGTAGTAACGGCGCGGTTCAAGGTCGTCAGGAAAGTAATCCTCGCCCGCGGCATAGGCGTCCGGCTCGTCATGGGCGTAACGATATTCGTCGCCATAGCCCAGCTGTTTCATCAATTTGGTCGGGGCGTTGCGCAGGTGCAGCGGAACTTCACGGGAGCCGTTTTCGGCGACATCACGTTTGGCCGCATTGAAGGCGCTGTAAACCGCATTGCTTTTGGGCGCGCAAGCGAGGTAGACGATGGCCTGCGCCACCGCGAGCTCACCTTCCGGGCTGCCCAGGCGCTCCTGCACGTCCCAGGCGTTCAGGCACAGCGTGAGCGCGCGCGGATCGGCGTTGCCAACCTCTTCGCTGGCCATGCGCACCACGCGGCGAGCGATGTACAACGGATCACAGCCGCCATCAAGCATGCGTGTGAACCAGTACAGCGCGCCGTCCGGGCTGGAGCCACGAACCGACTTGTGCAACGCAGATATCTGGTCGTAGAACGCTTCACCGCCTTTGTCGAAACGGCGCCGGGTATCGCCGAGCAGATCGAGCAGCAGTGCGCTGCTGATTTCGCCGCCGTCATCCGCCAGGTCTGCAGCGTTTTCGAGAAAATTGAGAAAGCGCCGACCATCACCATCAGCGGCGCTCTTGAGAATCTCGAAGCTCTCGTCAGGCACGCTCAGGTGGCGCTCGCCCAACCCCTTCTCTTCGCTCAATGCGCGGTCGACCAGCTTGCGCAGCGCGGCATCGTCCAGGCTCTTGAGCACATAGACGCGGGCGCGCGACAGCAAGGCATTGTTGAGTTCGAATGAAGGGTTTTCGGTAGTCGCGCCGATGAAGATCAGCGTGCCGTCTTCGACATACGGCAGAAATGCATCCTGCTGCGACTTGTTGAAGCGATGCACCTCGTCGACGAACAAGATGGTGCGCCGCCCATATTGAGCGGCATGTTGCTGAGCGACCTCGACGGCTTGGCGGATTTCCTTGACCCCGGAAAGCACCGCGGAAATGGTCTCGAAATGCGCGTCGGTAACCTGGGCCAGCAATCGGGCCAGGGTGGTCTTGCCGACGCCGGGTGGGCCCCAGAAGATCATCGAATGCAGGGCGCCCTGCTCCAGCGCTTCGCGCAGCGGCTTGCCACGAGCCAGCAGGTGTTCCTGGCCAACGTACTCGTCCAGTGTGGTCGCCCTTAAACGGGCGGCCAGCGGCTGGGCGACGGGCGCACTGCGAAACAGATCCACGACTTACCTACTCTTGAATGACGTCTGCACCCTCGGGGATTTCAAAGCTGAACTGCTTGTCATCCAGGGGCTCGTTCATTTTCACGCTCATGAACAGAATGTTGGTGCGCTGGCCGATACTGTCGATCAGCTGCATGTCGTTGAGCACGCCATTACGGAACGACAAGCGCAGGCTGTCGAACAGGGTGTCCTTGGACTTCGGCTTGAGGATGAAGTCGACCACGCTGCCACCTTCCTTGAAGGTGATCTCGAAGTTCTCGCGGATCTGCGAAACATCGCCGGAGAGCAGCAAGGCTGGTGTGTGGGTCAGGCGCTGGTCAAGCGACTGGATGGTCACTTGCTCCAGGTCCGGGTCATACAGCCAGACCTGCTTGCCATCGGATACCAGCAGCTGTTCCATCGGCTCGTCGGTGTGCCAGCGGAACAGGCCTGGGCGCTTCAGTGCCAATTCACCGGCAGTTTCCTGCAGCTGGGTGCCGCTGCCATCGAGCGACAGCTGAGAAAAGCGCGCAGTGATGGTCTGCGCCTGGTTGAGCAGCTGAGTCAGGCGCTTTACGGCGGCCTCATCGTCAGCGTGGGCAAACAGGCTCGCGGTACTCAGCACAGCGAGCAACATCAGGCGAATCAGGCGCATGTGAATCCTCTATCAGGGAATTAGTCGCGGTTCGCGCTGGGCGCAATCACTTCGCGTGAACCGTTGGTGTTCATCGGCGTTACCACGCCGGCCATTTCCATCGCCTCGATCATGCGTGCGGCGCGGTTGTAGCCGATCTTCAACTTGCGCTGCACCGAGGAGATGGATGCACGGCGGCTTTCCAGTACGAAGTTGACCGCTTCGTCGTACAGCGGATCGGACTCGCTGTCGTCACCTTCGGAACTGCCACTGCCGCCATCGAAGCCACCGCCGCCTTCTTCCGCACCGGCCAGAATGTCTTCGTTGTAATCCGGAGCGCCGCGCAGCTTCCACGCTTCGACCACGCGGTGCACTTCTTCGTCAGAGACGAACGCACCGTGTACGCGGATCGGCAAGCTGGTGCCCGGCGGCATATACAGCATGTCGCCGTGGCCGAGCAGCTGTTCGGCGCCGCCCTGATCGATGATGGTGCGCGAGTCGATCTTGCTGGATACCTGGAACGCCATGCGGGTTGGAATGTTGGCCTTGATCAGACCGGTGATCACATCCACCGAAGGGCGCTGAGTGGCGAGAATCAGGTGGATACCAGCTGCCCGCGCTTTCTGGGCGATACGGGCGATCAGCTCTTCGACCTTCTTGCCGACGATCATCATCATGTCGGCGAATTCGTCGACCACCACCACGATGGTTGGCAGCGTTTTCAGTAGAGGCGCTTCGTCTTCCATGCTTTCGCGGCGGTACAGCGGATCGGAAAGTGGCTCGCCAGCCTCAATGGCATCCTTCACCTTGCGGTTGAAGCCCGCCAGGTTACGCACGCCCATCTTCGACATCAGCTTGTAGCGGCGCTCCATCTCGGCGACGCTCCAACGAAGGGCGTTGGCCGCCTCTTTCATGTCGGTAACCACTGGGCACAGCAGGTGAGGAATACCTTCGTAGATCGACAACTCGAGCATTTTCGGGTCGATCATGATCATCTTGGCGTCTTCCGGCCCCGACTTGAACAGGATCGACAGAATCATCGCGTTCACGCCCACCGACTTACCGGAACCGGTGGTACCGGCGACCAGCAGGTGCGGCATCTTCGCCAGATCGGTGATCACCGGCTTGCCGCCAATGTCGTGGCCTAGCGCCAGGGTAACCGGTGACTTGGCGTCGTCATATTCTGGGGTCGACAGGACTTCGGAGAAGCGCACGATCTGGCGGTTCTCATTGGGGATTTCGATGCCGACGGTGGTCTTGCCAGGGATCACTTCTACTACCCGCACGCTGGTCACTGCCAGCGAGCGCGCCAGGTCCTTGGCCAGGTTGGCGATGCGGCTGACCTTGACGCCGGCTGCAGGCTGAATTTCGTAGCGGGTAATCACCGGACCTGGGTGAATCGAGTCAACCGATACCTCGACGCCGAATTCCTTGAGCTTGATCTCCAGCAGATGACCGACGCCTGCCAACGACTCGGGCGAGTACTCGATCTTCTTGGCTTCAGCCGGGTCGAGCAGCGAGATCGGCGGCAAGGTGCCTTCCACGGCGCTGTCGATAAACAGGGGCGTCTGCTTTTCTTTCTGTACGCGCTTGCTTGGCTCAGGTGCTCTGGGGGCAGCTGGTGCGGAAATCACCGGAGCGGGACGGCTTTCGCGCTCGATCATGTGCTTGCTGAGCGCCTCTTCACGCTCGATCAGGCGTTCCTTGACCTTGGCTTGCTCGCGGCGATCACGTACCACGGGGGCAGCCACGTCGTGGACGCGCTCATCCACTTCGCGCAGTTGCGCAACCAGTTGCTTGCGCTCCTGACGCGAACTCCACCAGCGATTGACCACGCTCTGTACCAGCTCCAGCAGGTCCAGGGTGATTTTGCCGGTCAGGTCCATGACCTTGAACCACGACAAATCGGTAAAGACGGTCAGGCCAAACAGAAAAAGGGCGATGAACAGCAGCGTGCTGCCCTGCACGTTCAGTGCGGCGACCGTCAGCTGGCCCAGGCTTTCACCGAGCGCCCCACCTGCTGACGCCGGCATGCCTGCTGCGCCCTGAAAATGTATATAGGCCAGCGCAGCGCCTGAGAGCACAAGAAATACCAGGCCGATCAGGCGCCAGGAGAACAGCCAGCCACTCCAGTGCCAAGGCTCGTGCCGCGCACGGAATACCTGCAGCGTTTTAAAGCCCAGTAGCAACGGGAACAGGTACGCGAAATAGCCGAGCGCCATGAACAGCACATCAGCAAACCAGGCGCCTGCACGGCCGGCAGCGTTCTGCACCTGCTCGACATTACTGGTGTGGGTCCAGCCCGGATCAGCAGGGTCGTAGGTGAGCAGTGCCATCCACACGTAGAGGCACAACGCACCAAGGGCGATCAGTGCACCCTCTTTGAGGCGATATGGGAGTTGTTGACGCCAGACTGGCACCGCTGCTGTAGAGCTAGAATTCTTCAAAACGCATCTGTTCCTGCGCCGTTAGCGCGCCGAATGAACGGTGGAGGACGAAATGCAGCCATTGTACGGCATGCCCTGCCAGTAATGGGCTGCTGATGGTTGCGTCCAGGCCTTGTGAACGACCGGCAAGCGACGGATGGCCAAGGCTGCAAATAGCCAAAAAGTCCCGTACTCACCCAGCGGATGGACACCTGGTGCCGCGCGTGGGCGTCACCTGATAGAACATCGCCGTTTTCATCAGCCTGGCTGGCTCCCGCTCGCTTCATGCTTCGGTGTAGCATAGCGGCCATCATTTCGTCCGTGCGGCTCAATTTGAGCACGCATTCTCTTTTGTGACAAAGGCTTATGAGGTGTTTTTATGAGCGAAGTCAAGCACTCCCGCCTGATTATCCTGGGCTCCGGCCCTGCCGGCTACAGCGCTGCTGTTTATGCGGCCCGCGCCAACCTGAAGCCGGTTGTCATCACCGGTATACAGCCAGGCGGACAGCTGACCACCACCACCGAAGTGGACAACTGGCCGGGTGATGTCGAAGGGCTGACTGGTCCGGGGCTGATGGAGCGGATGCAGAAGCATGCCGAGCGCTTCGAAACCGAGATCATCTACGACCACATTCATACCGCCGAGTTGCAGAGCCGACCGTTTACCCTCAAAGGTGACAGTGGGACCTATACGTGCGATGCGCTGATCATTGCCACCGGCGCTTCGGCGCAGTACCTGGGCCTGCCATCAGAAGAAGCCTTCGCCGGTAAAGGCGTTTCGGCCTGTGCCACCTGCGATGGTTTCTTCTACCGCAACCAGGTAGTCGCGGTGATTGGTGGTGGCAACACCGCAGTCGAGGAAGCGCTTTACCTGTCCAATATCGCCAAGGAGGTGCATCTGGTGCACCGCCGCGACAAGCTGCGTTCCGAGAAGATTCTCCAGGACAAGCTGTTCGACAAGGTCGCCAACGGCAATATGCGCCTGCACTGGAACCACACCCTGGACGAGGTGCTGGGTGATGCGACTGGCGTGACCGGCGCGCGCCTGCGTAGCACGCAGGACGGCAGCACCACCGACCTGCCGCTGGCCGGGGTATTCATCGCCATCGGCCACAAACCCAATACCGATCTGTTCCAGGGGCAGCTGGAAATGCGTGATGGCTACCTGCTGATCAAGGGCGGCAACGAGGGCAACGCTACCGCCACCAGCATCGAAGGCGTATTCGCCGCTGGCGATGTTGCCGACCATGTCTACCGCCAGGCCATTACTTCGGCCGGTGCTGGCTGTATGGCCGCTCTCGACGTCGAAAAATTCCTCGACGACAACTGACCATTCCGGGCGGGAATCCCCCGCCCTCCCCTGCCGCGGTTTCGCCGATGCTTACCTGGTTGCAACGTGAGTCACTGACCTTTCCGCCCCTCGACAATGCCTTGCGCGAGCCGAATGGCCTGCTGGCCGCGGGTGGTGACCTGCGTGCCGAGCGCCTGATCGCCGCCTACCGGCATGGCTGCTTCCCTTGGTATCAGGAGGGTCAGCCACTGCTGTGGTGGTCACCGGATCCACGCACCGTGCTGTTCCCCGGCGAGCTGCATGTGTCACGCAGCTTGCGTAAGGTCATCCGCCAGGGACGTTATCGCGTGAGCATGGATCAGGCGTTTCAGAGCGTCATCCAGGCCTGCGCTGCGCCGCGCGATTACGCTGACGGCACCTGGATCACCACGCCCATGCAGCACGCCTACATCGACCTGCACCAGCGCGGCCTGGCTCACAGCGTGGAGGTTTGGCAGGACGAGCAACTGGTCGGCGGGCTCTACGGGTTGGCCATGGGTAAACTGTTCTTTGGTGAGTCGATGTTCAGCCGTGCCGATAACGCATCCAAGGTCGGCTTCGTCACGCTGGTAGAGCGTCTGAAGGCCTGGGGATTCGAGCTGATCGACTGCCAGATGCCAACCCAGCATCTGCACAGCCTGGGCGCGCGCGCCATCACTCGCGCCGAGTTCGCTGGTTACCTGCAGCGCTTTCTCGACCATCCCCCTGGCGGCGAATGGCCGACCCTGTCGGTGCGAGCCGACGGGTGACCTTTGCATTGTGGTCGGCCTTGATGAGCTGACATACACTCACTGAAGGACAATTTCGGGATTCGACCATGACCGAGCTGGCTCGCCTGAAGTTCTATGCCACTCAGCCGCATCCGTGCAGCTACCTCTCCGAGGAGCAGGCTACTACGCTGTTTCTCGATCCCAGCCAGCCCATGGATGCGAGCACCTATGCCGAGCTCTCCGAGCTGGGCTTTCGACGCAGTGGCGATCACCTCTACCGCCCGCACTGTCAGCGCTGCTCGGCCTGTGTCCCGGCACGGGTTCCAACCGCACCCTTCGCGCCCAATCGTCAGCAACGCAAAATCATCAAGCGCAACGACTCCATTCAGGTTCGCGGCGTCAGGCCGTTGTTCAGCGAGGAGTATTATCAGCTCTACGCGCGCTATATCGAGCAGCGCCATGCCGACGGTGACATGTACCCGCCCAATCGTGAGCAATTTTCCACGTTTCTGGTGCGTGATTTGCCTTTTTCGTGCTTTTACGAATTTCGTGATCAAGGCCGGCTGCTGGCGATCGCCGTCACCGACGTGCTGCCCAATGGATTATCAGCCGTTTACACCTTTTATGATCCGGACGAGGAGCAGCGCAGCCTGGGGCGCTTTGCCATTCTCTGGCAGATAAACGAGGCTCGTCGGTTGGGCTTACAGGCCGTGTACCTGGGGTACTGGATTAAAAACTGCCGGAAGATGAACTACAAAACGCAATATCGGCCCATCGAGCTATTCGTCAATCAGCGCTGGGTGGCGCTCACCTGAGGCCTCGCATCAGTCTGTCGGCAGGACTAATGCCGGTGCCTTTTGAGAAGCCAACCTCATAACGCCACGCCATTTGTCTGGCCAATTAGTGGATAAGCTATCTAGCTTGCGCTGAAACAGGTAGAGACCCTTGGCGTCAACCCTGTTTTTCGGGCACAATGCATGCCGCTTTTGCCTGGGGCCAGTTGCGCCGGGCCATTCATTGGATACCGAGGGCTTTACTGCATGTCGAAAGAAGACAGCTTCGAAATGGAAGGCACTGTCGTCGACACCCTGCCCAACACCATGTTTCGCGTGGAGTTGGAAAACGGGCACGTCGTTACCGCGCACATCTCCGGAAAGATGCGCAAGAATTACATCCGCATTCTGACTGGTGACAAGGTGCGCGTAGAGCTGACACCTTACGATCTGAGCAAGGGTCGTATCACCTACCGCGCCCGCTAACAGGCAGGAAGCAACGCTTCCCACCTTCAGTAACGCGCTAACGAAAACGCCCGGCATATGCCGGGCGTTTTCGTTTTTGTAGCACTGCAAGCCTGCCAGCTTGGCGGGCTCGTACAGAGCCCGCCAAGTGAGTCTTCTCAGGCCATTTCCGCTGTGGTCTCGAAGTCGAACGTCAGCTCTCCGTTCACAAGATTCACATGGACGGTACCGCCATGCTCGGATAGCTCGCCGAAGAGGATTTCTTCTGCCAGCGGACGCTTGATCCGATCCTGGATAAGCCGCGACATCGGCCGCGCCCCCATCTGCACGTCGTAACCCTGCTCTGCCAGCCAGTCACGTGCAGCATTGCTGACCTCGAGCATGACGCGCTTGTCCTCGAGCTGTGCCTGTAGCTCGATGAGAAACTTGTCGACGATGCTCTTGATCGTTTCATGGCTGAGACGACCGAACTGGATGATGGTATCCAGACGGTTGCGGAACTCCGGCGTGAAGCTCTTCTTGATCACTTCCATGGCATCGGACGAGTGATCCTGATAGGTGAAGCCAATCGACGCGCGTGCTGCTGTTTCGGCGCCGGCGTTGGTGGTCATGATCAAAATCACGTTGCGGAAGTCCGCCTTGCGCCCGTTGTTGTCGGTCAGCGTACCGTGGTCCATGACCTGCAGAAGCAGGTTGAAGACTTCCGGGTGCGCCTTCTCGATCTCATCGAGCAGCAGCACGCAATGCGGCTGCTTGGTGATTGCCTCGGTCAGCAAGCCGCCCTGGTCGAAACCGACATAGCCGGGTGGTGCACCGATCAGGCGGGAAACGGTATGCCGCTCCATGTACTCGGACATGTCGAAACGTACCAACTCCACACCCAGCGCCTTGGACAGCTGACGTGCCGCCTCGGTCTTGCCAACGCCGGTTGGGCCTGCGAACAGGAAAGAGCCCACGGGCTTGTCCGGCGCCTTGAGGCCTGCACGCGAGAGCTTGATAGCCGTCGCCAGCGAGTCGATGGCAGCGTCCTGACCGAATACGGTCAGTTTCAGGTCGCGCTCCAGATTACGCAGCAGTTCCTTGTCGGAGCT
This sequence comes from Phytopseudomonas seleniipraecipitans, assembly GCF_900102335.1. Lineage (GTDB taxonomy): Bacteria > Pseudomonadota > Gammaproteobacteria > Pseudomonadales > Pseudomonadaceae > Aquipseudomonas > Aquipseudomonas seleniipraecipitans. The sequence goes on along the minus strand of NZ_FNBM01000006.1, from coordinate 209,867 downwards.
GCTGACGTGCTTTGGTGGAATCCGCGCGATTTTCGCGACGATGTCTTCGACCTGAGGCACGTCGATACGCTTGAGGCGTTTGTCCTGCGGCTGCAGGCGCTGGAAGGCACCCGCTTCATCAATCACATCGATGGCTTTATCCGGCATATGACGATCATTGATGTAGCGAGATGCCAACTCAGCAGCCGCACGCAACGCCTCGTCGCTGTACTCGATGTCGTGGTGCTGCTCGAAACGACCTTTTAGCCCGCGAAGAATACCGATGGTGTCCTCCACGGAAGGCTCGACCACGTCGACCTTCTGGAAGCGCCGTGCCAGCGCACGGTCTTTTTCGAAGATGCCGCGAAACTCCTGGAAGGTGGTGGAGCCGATACAGCGGATTTCACCGGACGACAGCGCCGGCTTGAGCAGGTTGGATGCGTCCATCACACCACCCGAAGCCGCGCCGGCACCGATGATGGTGTGAATCTCGTCGATGAACAGGATCGCTTGAGGACGCTTGCGCAGTTCGGTAAGCAGCGCCTTGAGGCGCTTCTCGAAGTCGCCACGGTACTTGGTGCCTGCCAGCAGCGCGCCCAGGTCGAGGGAGTACACCACGCTGTCAGCGAGCAGATCAGGTACCTGATTGTCGACGATGCGCTTAGCCAGGCCCTCGGCAATGGCCGTCTTGCCCACGCCTGCCTCACCGACCAACAACGGGTTGTTCTTGCGGCGACGGGCAAGAATCTGCGCGACGCGCTCGACTTCATTCTCACGGCCGACCAGCGGATCGATGCGGCCCTGACGGGCCAGTTCGTTCAGGTTGCTGGCATAGGCATCCAGCGGATTGCTCGACGACGAGGACTCACCGCCCTCCTCATCCTGCATTTCCTGCTCGGATTCTGGAGACGTGCCATGCCCCGGCACCTTGGAGATGCCGTGGGCGATGAAATTGACCACGTCGATGCGCGCCACGCTCTGCTGCTTGAGCAGAAACACGGCCTGGCTTTCCTGCTCGCTGAAGATCGCAACCAGTACGTTGGCGCCGGTTACTTCACGCTTGCCGGAACTCTGTACGTGGAATACCGCCCGCTGCAGCACGCGCTGGAAACCCAATGTCGGTTGGGTTTCACGCTCTTCATCATGCTGGGGGATCAGCGGCGTGGTGGAATCAATGAATTCCTGCAGGTCGCTGCGCAGTTTGTCCAGACTGGCGCCACAAGCGCGCAACACGCTGGCTGCAGCTTCGTTGTCCAGTAGAGCCAACAGGAGGTGCTCAACCGTCATGAATTCATGACGCTTGGCGCGTGCCTCCTTGAAGGCCAGGTTGAGGGTGACTTCGAGCTCTCGATTTAACATAGCTTCACCTCATGCCCAAGCGGCCGGCGTTAACCGTCCTTCTCGATTTCACAGAGTAATGGATGCTGGCTTTCACGCGCGTATTGGTTGACCTGTGTGGCCTTGGTCTCGGCGATGTCACGGGTATAGAGCCCGCACACTGCCCGACCTTCGGTATGCACCGTCAACATGATTCTGGTCGCCACCTCGCGATTGAGGTTGAAGAAGGTCTCGAGTATTTCGACCACGAAATCCATGGGGGTGTAGTCATCATTGAACAAGATCACCTTATAAAGCGGAGGCGCCTGCAATGCCGGCTTGGACTCCTCGACGGCTAGTCCCGACGAGTCGTCGTCATGCGGTGCGGGTCGATCCTGATTGAATGTTAGTCGAATCTGGCTACTTGCATGCATGCTGGATAAAAGGTTCGTGGGTGAATGATGGCAGGTCACAAAACGGGACCCGTTTATCGTTGCTTTGCGCGTTGCCTTGACTATCGGCAAAAGGGTGTTAAAACCAAAGCATACCCATACGGGGTGGAGGGGCTTGCGCTCGAGTGAGTCATCATGCGAACGCGGGATCTAATGTGGATGATACTCCAGCAATGGAGTTCCTTGCAGAGGGATATCAGCATGCTAAGTGGTAAGGTCAAGTGGTTCAACAACGCCAAAGGCTATGGGTTCATCCTGGCCGATGGCCGAGATGAGGACCTGTTCGCCCATTACTCGGCCATCCAGATGGACGGATACAAGACGCTGAAAGCTGGGCAAGCCGTAAGCTTCGATATTATTCAGGGCCCCAAAGGCCTCCACGCCGTGAACATCAGCGCTGCGCAGGCGACCGCCGAAGTCGCCACCACCGCCACTAGCAGGGTGCGCGAACAAACAGTCGAGGTTTGACTGCCACGTGGTACGAAAAAGCCGGTCGCACGACCGGCTTTTTCGTATTTGCTTGCTTATCAGGGGGCTCGTCTTCTCCCCCGGTCGGTGATCGTGCAGGACTTTAATCGTATTGACGCGGTGACAGCTCGGGCAGTCCACTTGCCAAGTCAGCCGAACCGTAGCGCTCGCCGCCCAGATGCAGTGAAACGGCGCAGCAGGTATTCAAAACCATCCATCTGGTTATGCGGCATCAAGGCAGCACGGGCAACTTGGTCACTGCCATCGACCGCGGGTTTGATATACTCGGGCGCTGACTGAGTAGTCATTGAGGCGCATTCGCCTGGAGTACGGCTTCCAGCACTCGTCGTGACGACCTTTCATAGGCGATCCGCTATCGCCACCGGTTGGTTGCGGCACCCAACATCATCGGGATGGAACTTCGAATTCACATCATTGATGCCGCGCTGTGGCCAGAAGCCACCTCACCCGGATCAGTGCCTTGTGCAAGTTCAGCAAAAAGAGAGTTAAATCAAATATGACCACACGCTCGAAGATTATCTACACCCTCACCGACGAAGCCCCTGCGCTCGCGACCTACTCCCTGCTCCCCGTCGTCAAAGCCTTTACCGCCTCGTCGGATATCGCCGTCGAAACCCGCGACATTTCGCTGGCCGGCCGTATTCTGGCGCTGTTTCCCGAGTTTCTGACCGATGCTCAGAAGCAGGGTGACCACCTGGCAGAGCTGGGCGCACTGGCCACCACGCCAGAAGCCAACATCATCAAACTGCCGAACATCAGTGCTTCTGTGCCGCAGCTCAAGGCCGCGATCAAAGAACTGCAGAGCCAGGGTTACGCCCTGCCGGATTACCCGGACACTGGCGACAGCGCCGAAATCCGCGACATCCGCAGCCGTTATGACAAAGTCAAGGGCAGCGCCGTGAACCCGGTTCTGCGCGAAGGCAACTCCGACCGCCGCGCGCCGCTGTCGGTCAAGAACTACGCCCGCAAGCACCCGCACAAAATGGGTGCGTGGGCTGCAGATTCGAAGTCCCACGTGGCTCATATGAGCAGCGGCGACTTCTATGGCAGCGAAAAGGCTGCTCTGATCGAAGCTAACGGCAGCGTCAAAATCGAACTGATCGGTGCTGACGGCAGCACTACCGTGCTGAAAGAGAAAACCTCGGTTCTGGCTGACGAAGTCCTGGATTGCTCGGTATTGAGCAAGAAGGCGCTGCGCAGTTTCATCTCTGCCGAGATCGAAGACGCCAAGAAACAAGGCGTGCTGTTCTCCGTTCACCTGAAAGCCACCATGATGAAGGTCTCCGACCCGATCATCTTCGGCCAGATCGTTGCTGAGTTCTACAAGTCGGCTCTGGACAAGCACGCTGCTGCGCTGCAAGAAGCCGGCTTCAACCTGAACAACGGTATCGGCGACCTGTACTCCAGCATCAAGAAGCTGCCGGCTGACAAACAGGCCGAGATCGAAGCTGACATCAAGGCCGTCTATGCCGAGCGCCCGGCGCTGGCGATGGTCAACTCTGACAAGGGCATCACCAACCTGCACGTGCCAAGCGACGTCATTGTCGATGCGTCGATGCCTGCGATGATCCGTGACTCGGGCAAGATGTGGAACACCGCTGGTGAGCTGCAGGATGCCAAAGCGGTAATCCCGGATCGCTGCTACGCCAGCATCTACCAGGCCGTAATCGAGGACTGCAAGGCCAATGGCGCCTTCAACCCGACCACCATGGGCAGCGTGCCGAACGTTGGCCTGATGGCGCAGAAAGCCGAAGAGTACGGCTCCCACGACAAGACCTTCCAGATCCAGGCCAATGGCGTGGTTCGCGTCAGCGATGCCAACGGCAAGGTATTGATGGAGCAACAGGTGGAAGAAGGCGACATCTTCCGCATGTGCCAGACCAAAGATGCGCCGATCCAGGATTGGGTCAAGTTGGCCGTCAACCGCGCTCGCCTGAGCGACACCCCGGCCGTATTCTGGCTGGACCCGGCGCGCGCCCACGACGCCGAAATGATCAAGAAAGTAGAAAAGTACCTGAAGGATCACGACACCAGCGGTTTGGACATCCGCGTGCTGTCGCCAGTCGAGGCCATCAAGTTCTCCCTGGCGCGCATCCGCGACGGCAAGGACACCATCTCGGTGACCGGCAACGTACTGCGCGATTACCTGACTGACCTGTTCCCGATCATGGAACTGGGCACCAGCGCCAAGATGCTGTCGATCGTACCGCTGATGAATGGCGGTGGCCTGTTCGAAACCGGCGCTGGCGGCTCCGCGCCGAAGCACGTGCAGCAACTGGTCGAGGAAAACTTCCTGCGTTGGGATTCTCTGGGTGAGTTCCTGGCACTGGCGGCTTCGCTGGAGCATTTGGGCAACACCTACAACAACCCGAAGGCGCTGGTACTGAGCAAAACCCTGGATGAGGCTACTGGCCAATTCCTCGACAATGACAAGTCGCCCGCGCGCAAGGTTGGCGGTATCGACAACCGCGGTAGCCACTTCTACCTGGCGCTGTACTGGGCTCAGGCCCTGGCTGCCCAGACTGAAGACGCCGCGCTGCAGGCGCAGTTCGCGCCGCTGGCCAAGGCCTTGAGTGACAATGAAGCCAAAATCGTTGCCGAACTGGGCGCCGTGCAGGGCAAGCCAGCTGAAATCGGCGGCTATTACGCGCCGGACAAAGCGCTGACTGAAAAAGTCATGCGCCCGAGCGAAACCCTCAACGCTGCCCTGGCCTCTCTGGTCTGAGCAATGCGCTGATGAAGTAGCACCAACAACCCCGGCCTCGCGCCGGGGTTGTCGTTTTCAGCCTGACAAAAGGATTCTTCAATGCAGTGGCATGCACACGTTACCGTCGCAACTATCGTCGAGCATGAGGGGCGCTTTCTGTTCGTCGAAGAGCTCAAGGGTGGACGCCTGGTTCTGAATCAGCCCGCCGGCCACCTCGAGGCACGTGAAAGTCTTCAGCAGGCCGCCGTACGCGAGACGCTGGAGGAAACTGGCTGTGAGGTGGAGCTGACCGCCGTCACCGGCATCTACCTGTACACCGCGCCCAGCAATGGCGTCACGTACCAGCGCATCTGCTTTACCGCCGAGTTGATCAGGCATTACCCCGAGCGTGCCCTAGATACCGACATCAGTGGCATTCGCTGGCTGACCTATGATGAGTTGCTGGCCGAGCGCCAACAGCTGCGCAGCGAACTGGTGCTGCGCTGCCTGGACGACTACCGGGCCGGCGCCCGTTATTCGCTGAGCCTGCTCCACGAACCGATGTAGCGCGCTGAGCGGCTCCTGGTGCGGCCACGCTGAAACGTCAGGCGCATCCTGATAGAATCGCGCCCCTTTGAAGCCTGTATTGATTCCGACCATGCAAGATCCAGCTACTCAGCGCGTTATTGTCGGCATGTCCGGCGGTGTCGACTCCTCCGTTTCGGCCCTGTTGCTGCTCGAACAGGGCTATCAGGTCGAAGGCCTGTTTATGAAGAACTGGGACGAAGACGACGGCACCGAATACTGCACCGCCATGGACGACCTGGCAGACGCCCAGGCCGTGTGCGATCGCATCGGCATCAAGCTGCACACCGCTAACTTCGCGGCCGAGTACTGGGACAATGTGTTCGAGCACTTCCTGGCCGAGTACAAGGCCGGCCGCACGCCGAACCCGGACATCCTCTGCAACCGCGAGATCAAGTTCAAGGCGTTCCTCGACTACGCGCTGATGCTCGGCGCCGATCTCATTGCGACCGGTCACTACGTGCGCCGCCGCGATATCGAAGGGCGCAGCGAGCTGCTCAAGGGCCTCGACGGCAACAAGGATCAGAGTTATTTCCTGCATGCCGTGGGTGGCGAACAGATTGCCAGAACCCTGTTCCCGGTCGGCGAATTGGAGAAGCCCCAGGTCCGTGCGCTTGCCGAGAAGTACGAGCTGGCCACCGCGAAGAAGAAAGACTCCACCGGCATCTGCTTCATCGGCGAGCGGCGCTTCAGTGATTTCCTCAAGCAATACCTGCCAGCGCAGCCAGGCGATATCGAAACCACCGAAGGCGATGTCATCGGTCGGCACCACGGGTTGATGTACCACACTATCGGCCAGCGTCAGGGGCTGGGCATCGGCGGCCTCAAGGACGCCAGTGACGAGCCCTGGTATGTGCTGCACAAAGACCTGACGCGCAACGTGCTGGTCGTTGGTCAGGGCAATGAACACCCCTGGCTGTTCTCGCGCGCGCTGAATGCGTCGCAGATCTACTGGGTCAACCCGATCGCCCTCGATGCGCCGCTGCAACTGACCGCCAAGGTGCGTTATCGCCAGGCTGATCAGGCCTGTACGCTGGAACGCACGGCGGACGGCTACCGCGCCACTTTCGAGCAGCCGCAGCGCGCGGTCACGCCCGGCCAATCCGTGGTGTTCTACGATGGCGATATCTGTCTTGGCGGTGGCGTAATTGAAAGCGCCGAGCCGTGGAGCGAGGGTGCACCGCGATGAATCCGATACAAGAGCAACTGATTGCCCTGGGTGCCGTATTCCAGGCGGCGGTGATGGTCGACAAAATCGCCAAGACCGGCCAGGCCGCCGAGAACGAAGTGACGTGCCTGATCGGCAGCCTGCTGGTGCGCGACGCGGTGAGCACACTTGATGTATTCGGCGGCGACGACCTCAACCTGCGCGAAGGCTATCGCGCCCTGGTCAGTGCGCTCGAGCGCGACCCGACCAGCCTGCAGCGTGAGCCGCTGCGCTATGCCCTCGCCTTGCTCGGCCTGGAGCGGCAACTCGACAAGCGCGGCGATCTGCTGCAGCTGATGGGCACTCGCCTCGATCAGGTTCAGAACCAGGCCGAACACTTCGGCATTGGTCACGAAAACGTGATTTCTTCCTGCGGCGCGCTGTATCAAGACACCATCAGCACCTTCAAGCAGCGCATCCAGGTGCAAGGTGACAGCCGCTTTCTGCAGCAACCGGCGAATGCCTCGAAGATCCGCGCGTTGCTGCTCGCCGGCATCCGCGCAGGCCGCTTGTGGCGGCAACTGGGCGGGCACCGCTGGCAACTGGTCTTCAGCCGCCGCAAATTGCTCAAAGAGCTCTACCCGATGCTGCGCAGCTAGGCGCATCCGTTTCCCGACGCGCATCTCGTTCATCGAATCACCCAGGGGAGCCGCCGATGGCGCCCCTAATTCGTGTATGATACGCGCCCTTTTCAACGCCCGACTGTCCGAGAACGCCTCCCATGCAGCTTTCCTCGCTCACCGCGGTTTCGCCCGTAGATGGCCGCTATGCCGGCAAAACCAGCGCTCTGCGCCCTATTTTCAGCGAATACGGCCTGATTCGTTTCCGCGTCCAGGTCGAAGTACGCTGGTTGCAGCGCCTGGCCTCCCATGAAGGTGTCAGCGAAGTTGCGCCCTTCTCTATCGAAGCCAACGCGCTGCTCAATGAGCTGGCCGAAAACTTCGCTGTGGAGCACGCCGAGCGCGTCAAGGAAATCGAGCGCACCACCAACCACGATGTCAAAGCCGTGGAGTACCTGCTCAAGGAGCAGGCGGCCAAGTTGCCGGAATTGGACAAGGTCAGCGAATTCATCCATTTCGCCTGCACCAGCGAGGACATCAACAACCTGTCCCACGCGCTGATGCTGCGTGAAGGCCGTGACACTGTGCTGTTGCCGCTGATGCGCCAGATAGCCGCTTCCATTCGTGAGCTGTCGGTGAAGTTCGCCGACGTACCGATGTTGTCGCGCACCCACGGCCAACCAGCCTCGCCCACCACTCTGGGCAAAGAGCTGGCCAACGTCGTCTACCGTCTCGAGCGCCAGATCGTGCAGATTGCCGCCGTGCCGTTGCTCGGCAAGATCAATGGCGCCGTTGGCAACTACAACGCCCACCTCTCCGCCTACCCGCAGATCGATTGGGAAGCCAACGCCCGGCAGTTCATCGAAAACGATCTGGGCCTGCAGTGGAACCCTTACACCACGCAAATCGAACCTCACGACTATATCGCTGAGCTGTTCGACGCTATTGCCCGCTTCAATACCATTCTCATCGACTTCGACCGTGACGTCTGGGGTTATATCTCCCTGGGCTATTTCAAACAGAAGACCATTGCAGGCGAAATCGGCTCGTCGACCATGCCGCACAAGGTCAACCCGATCGATTTCGAAAACTCCGAAGGCAACCTGGGTATCGCTAACGCGCTGTTCCAGCACCTGGCCAGCAAGCTGCCTATTTCCCGCTGGCAGCGCGACCTGACCGACTCGACTGTGCTGCGCAACCTCGGTGTCGGTTTCGCTCACAGCGTTATCGCTTACGAGGCAAGTCTTAAAGGAATCAGTAAGTTAGAGCTCAATGCTCAACGTATTTCTGAAGACCTGAATGCGTGCTGGGAAGTGCTTGCCGAGCCGATCCAGACCGTCATGCGCCGTTACGCCATCGAGAACCCCTACGAGAAGCTCAAAGAGCTGACCCGTGGCAAAGGGATCACGCCGGAAGCGCTGCTGGCCTTCATCGATGGCCTGGATATGCCGCAGCAGGCCAAGGAAGAGCTCAAACAGCTCACTCCAGCCAATTACATCGGCAACGCGGTGGCGCAGGCCAAACGCATCTAAGCTCGATTCAGTCTCAAGGACGCCCGGCTGAAGCCGGGCGTTTCTTTTTATACGCTTTAACAAATATCAAGGACTTACAGATGAATCCTGATGCTCCTCTTCAGCTGTTGGGCGGCCTGAGCGCACGCGAATTCCTGCGTGATTACTGGCAGAAAAAGCCCTTGCTGGTGCGCCAGGCCATCGCGGACTTCGAAAGCCCAATCACACCGGACGAACTGGCCGGTCTGGCCCTTGAGGAAGAAGTCGAGTCGCGCCTGGTGATCGAGCACGGTGATACGCCGTGGGAAGTGCGCCGTGGGCCGTTCGCCGAAGACGCTTTTGCACAGCTGCCTGAACGTGAATGGTCGCTGCTGGTGCAAGCCGTCGACCAGTTCGTGCCGGAAGTGGCCGAACTGCTGGAGGAATTCAAGTTTCTGCCCAAGTGGCGTATCGACGACGTGATGGTCAGCTTCGCTGCTCCGGGCGGTGGCGTGGGTCCGCATTACGACAATTACGATGTGTTTCTCCTGCAGGCTCATGGTCGCCGCCGCTGGCAGATCGGCCAGATGTGCGATGCACAGAGCCCGCTGCTGCCGGATCTGGACATGAAGATTCTGGCTCAATTTGATCAAACTGAAGAATGGGTGCTCGAGCCCGGCGATATGCTTTATCTGCCGCCGCTCCTGGCCCACTGTGGCACCGCCGAGGACGATTGCATGACATATTCCGTGGGTTTCCGCGCACCCAGCGCGGCCGAAGTACTGACCCATTTCACCGATTTTCTTGGCCAGTTCCTGCCTGACGAAACGCGCTACAGCGACGCAGGCACCGCGCCGGTCAATGACCCAAGCGAAATCCAGCGCGACGCTCTGGATCGCCTTAAGGCATTGCTGGCCGAGCACATGAGCGACGAACGCCTGCTAATGACCTGGTTTGGCCAGTTCATGACCGAGCCGCGCTACCCTGAGCTGATCGCCGGCATCGAGATCGACGAAGACGGCTTCCTCGACCAGTTGGAAGACGGCGCAGTGATGATCCGCAATCCCAGCGCGCGTATGGCCTGGTCGGAAGTCGGCGAAGATCTGGTGCTGTTTGCTAGCGGGCAGAGCCGGATGGTTTCCGCCAGTCTGCGCGAATTGCTGAAAATGATCTGCTCTGCCGACGCCCTGCATCTTGAAAACCTCGGTCCATGGCTGGGCAACGACGAAGCCCGGGAATTGGTTCTCGAGCTGACCAAACAGGGAAGCCTGGAGTTTGCTGCCGATGAATGACCTGCACGTACGCATCGCCGACTGGCACAAGGATTACGAAGAACTGCGCCGCATCCGCGAGGCGGTCTTCGTTGCTGAACAGGCAGTGCCGCCTGAACTGGAATGGGACGCCGAAGACAGCAATGCCGTGCATTTTTTAGCCTGCGAAGGTGATTACCCGATCGGCACTGCACGCCTGCTGGCAGATGGACAGATCGGTCGGGTATCGGTGCTCAAGGACTGGCGCGGCCTGAAAGTCGGCGAAGCACTGTTGCAGGCGGTTATCGCCGAGGCGGAGAAACGTGGGTTGAGTCAGCAAATGCTCAGCGCACAGGTGCAGGCCACACCGTTCTATGAAAAGCTGGGCTTCACTGTAGTGAGTGACGAGTATCTGGAAGCAGGTATTCCCCACGTCGACATGGTGCGCAGCAGCGGCTGATGATCAGCTGTGGCCTGTGCAAGTGCCACAGAGGTCAGCATGAACGATGAACATACGCCCGGCGAAACAGAGCTCGAGTTGATCGAATTCGAATCGCCCGGGCGGTTTCCCCTGCACAACCCAGGCAGCGAATTACCGCAGCCAGCCAGCTGGGAGCCGGCGCCCTTCCTGCTGGGTGTCGAGCAGGCATTGCAGCGCTTCAGCTTGCCGGAACACGCCCGCGCTCATGCGCTCGCGTTTATGCAGCAGGCCAGTCGAACGCTATGCCTGTACAGCCCGGATCTCGAGCCCTGGCTTTATCACCACAGCAGCATTCAGCAGGCGTGCACGCGTTTTCTGCTCGATCATCGAAACAGCCGTTTGCGTATTCTGGTACGCGATAGCAGCCGAGCGGTTCGTGACGGGCATCGGCTGATAGCGCTGTCGCGCAAGTTACCAAGTAACGTGCAAATCCGCCGTTGTCACCCCGACTATCCATTTCCTGACGGCGCTTTTTTGCTGGCCGATGATCAAGGCATGCTGGTGCGTCCCGAGCCGGACAGATTCGCCGGCTATGCGAAGTACCAGGATCCGGGACGTGTCCGTCAGCTGCAGCGGCTGTTCAACCAAACCTGGGATACCAGTATCACCGACCCTGATCTGCGGAGCTTTCTGCTATGAAACGGCATTTTTTCGCCGCCGCCCTGCTTGCTCTCAGCCTGTCGGCGACAGCCGCAACGGAAGTGATCACGCTCAACTACCGCACCGCCGGCGATCTTCTACCAGTGGTGCAATCTACGCTTGGCAACGAGGGGCGCGTTAGCGTTTACGGCAACCAACTGATCGTCAATGCCTCGGCGGTGAAGATCGAGGAAGTCCGCGCCCTGCTCGGCCAGCTCGACACTCAACCGAGGCGCTTGCTGATCAGCGTCGATACCAGCGAATCCACCTATCGCGATGATCGCGGTTATGGCGTAGACGGCAGTATCAGCGCCGGTAACGGTCGCGTGGAAATCGGTCGGGGCGAAGTGAACGGTCGCGACCAGGCGCGCATCATTCGTCGCAGCACTGACAGCCGTGGCGGTGGTACCCAGCAGGTACAGACCAGCGAAGGTTATCCGGCGCTTATCCAGGTGGGCCAGAGCGTGCCGGTGACCACCAGCAGCCGCGGCCCCTATGGCCAGGTGTACAACAACACCGAATACCGCAACGTCACCCAGGGTTTCTACGTGACGGCAAGCCTGGCGGGTGATGTCGTGCACCTGGATATCAGTAGTAACCGCGACCGCCTCAATCAGAGCCAGCCCGGGGTTATCGACATTCAGCAAGCCGACACGCGAGTCAGTGGGCGAGTCGGTGAGTGGATCAGTATCGGCGGCAGCAGTGAGCAGAGCCAGGCAGATAGCAGCGGGGTATTGCGCCGCTACTCAACCGAAGGCCGCGCTGACATGAGCATGCGCGTAAAAGTCGATGTAATCGACTGAAAGGCCCGTAAAACGTGACTGTACGGTCGATCTAAGACTTATGTAGTAGATCTAAAAAAACACTACAAAAACGATTGACGAACATTTTCGTCAGTCGCATGATGGCCTCGCTCCCGCTAATCAGGGGCTCTGAAAACCGAGCCTCCGGGTCGCTTCCTTGCTTACCGCAGGATCGATTCGTGTTGTTAAGCCCACAAGGCAGTTCGACGAGATGGCGACTGGAACGAGGTTGTCCTGAGGGACGGGGAAGCGTTTCACGTATCGATCAGCACGAGTGCCGCGGGCGTCCACGGGCCCATACGCACATGACTCGCCTACCCGGCGGGTGTGCCTGCCGATGCGTTTCGTCCACCCGGCCCAAGCGCCCTCCTTCCGGTTTCCTCTCAACGTCTGCGGTGAGCTCGCGCCGAGCCCTGCGCCTGGACTGTGCGCAGCGTTCAGCGCTCGACCAAACACACACTTGAAGGATTGACCATGTCAGCTTACGAAAACGACATCAAAGCCGTTGCCGCCCTGAAAGAAGCCGCTGGCAGCAGCTGGAGCGCCATCAACCCGGAATCCGTCGCTCGCATGCGCGCCCAGAACCGTTTCAAAACCGGGCTGGACGTTGCCAAGTACACGGCGGCCATCATGCGCAAGGACATGGCCGAGTACGACGCAGACTCGTCCGTCTATACCCAGTCGCTCGGTTGCTGGCACGGCTTTATCGGCCAGCAGAAGCTGATTTCCATCAAGAAACACCTGAAGACCACCAACAAGCGCTACCTCTATCTGTCCGGCTGGATGATCGCCGCATTGCGTTCCGACTTCGGCCCGCTGCCGGATCAGTCCATGCATGAAAAGACCGCAGTCGCTGCGCTGATCGAAGAACTCTACACCTTCCTGCGTCAAGCTGACGCCCGTGAACTGGATCTGCTGTTCAATGCGCTGGACACCGCACGCGATGCTGGTGACAAGGCCAAACAGGCTGAAATCCAGGCGCAGATCGATAATTTCGAAACCCATGTGGTGCCGATCATCGCCGACATCGATGCCGGCTTCGGCAACCCCGAGGCCACCTACCTGCTGGCCAAGAAGATGATCGAAGCAGGCGCCTGCTGTATCCAGATCGAAAACCAGGTGTCCGACGAGAAGCAATGCGGTCACCAGGACGGTAAGGTCACGGTTCCGCACGTCGACTTCCTGGCCAAGATCAATGCGGTGCGTTATGCCTTTCTGGAGCTGGGTGTGGATGACGGCGTGATCGTTGCGCGCACCGATTCCCTGGGTGCCGGCCTGACCAAGCAGATTGCCGTGACCAATCAGCCAGGCGACCTGGGTGACCAGTACAACTCGTTCCTCGACTGCGACGAAATCAGCGCATCGGAACTGAAAAACGGCGACGTGGTACTCAACCGCGACGGCAAGCTGCTGCGACCCAAGCGTCTGCCATCCAACCTGTTCCAGTTCCGTAAAGGCACCGGCGAAGATCGCTGCGTGCTGGACAGCATCACCTCGCTGCAGAACGGTGCAGACATGATCTGGATCGAAACCGAGAAGCCTCACGTCGGGCAGATCAAGGCAATGGTCGATCGCGTTCGCGAAGTGGTTCCCAACGCCAAGCTGGTCTACAACAACAGCCCATCGTTCAACTGGACGCTGAGCTTCCGTCAACAGGTGTTCGATGCGTTCGTGGCCGAAGGCAAAGATGTCTCTGGCTACGACCGCGCCAAGCTGATGAGCGTCGATTACGACGAGACTGAACTGGCGCAGGTAGCTGACGAGAAAATCCGCACCTTCCAGCGAGACGGTTCGGCCAACGCAGGCATCTTCCACCACCTCATTACCCTACCCACCTACCATACGGCTGCGCTGTCTACCGACAACCTGGCCAAGGGTTACTTCGCCGACCAGGGCATGCTGGCCTACGTTAAAGGTGTACAGCGTCAGGAAATTCGCCAGGGCATCGCCTGCGTCAAACACCAGAACATGGCGGGCTCGGATATCGGCGACAACCACAAGGAATACTTTGCCGGCGAGGCTGCATTGAAAGCAGGCGGCAAGGACAACACGATGAACCAGTTCCACTAAGAACCCGCACACCGAAAAATGCAGCATTTTCTCAGGCCCTGGCAGTAATGCCGGGGCTTTTTTATTTGCATCAAGCTAATCCAGCTTAAATATCAATGACTCTTATTGTGCAAGTGCGCCATGCATGGACAGTTCCGCGACAACAGTGCTCAAGAGAACTTTTCCACAAACGATAAACATTCCCATTGAAGTGCGTTGAATTATCCGCTACATGTGGTGCGACGTAGACTGACAAGTCTAAATTGTCATTTAAGTCGATGATTCCAAATGAATAACAGAAAGATGCTGCGTCCCGGGCATGTCGCCAGCTAAATTTTCAATTTGAAAAATTTACTTACACCCAATACAGGCATAACATTAAGGCAATAGAGTGCGAGGCCAGCTGACATTGTCTCGCCATAACTTCAAATTACACGCGAAGCCGTTCCTTGCCTGAGGAGTACCGGCATGTTGGAAGCAAGCAGTTCCCTCTCCCACAACTGGGCGTTGGCCGTTTTTTTGCTCGGGGTCGTTGGCCTCTGTGCGTTCATGTTGGGCGTATCCAGCCTGCTTGGCAGCAAGGCGTGGGGCCGCAGCAAGAACGAGCCGTTCGAGTCGGGCATGCTTCCTACCGGCAGTGCGCGCCTGCGCCTGTCCGCCAAATTTTATCTGGTCGCGATGCTGTTCGTGATCTTCGACGTCGAAGCCCTCTTTCTCTTCGCCTGGGCCGTGTCTGTTCGCGAAAGCGGCTGGGCCGGTTTTATCGAAGCAGCCGTTTTCATAAACATTCTGTTGGCAGGTCTTGTCTACCTTTGGCGTATCGGTGCGCTCGATTGGGCACCCGAGGGCCGCAAGTCTCGGCAAGCGAAGCTGAAACAATGAGGCTTTGGCGATGCAATACAAACTCACTCGGATCGATCCGGATGCTCCCAACGAGCAATACCCGATCGGCGATCGGGAGGTCGTTTCCGATCAGCGTCTAGAAGATGAAGTGCACAAGAACATCTACATGGGGAAACTCTCGGATGTTGTCAGTGGTGCGGTGAACTGGGGTCGCAAGAATTCCCTGTGGCCGTACAACTTCGGCTTGTCGTGCTGCTACGTCGAAATGACCACGGCGTTCACGGCGCCTCACGACGTTGCGCGCTTCGGTGCCGAAGTCATCCGGGCATCCCCACGCCAGGCCGACTTCATGGTCATCGCCGGCACCTGCTTCATCAAGATGGCCCCCGTCATCCAGCGCCTTTACGAGCAGATGCTCGAACCCAAGTGGGTCATTTCCATGGGCGCGTGCGCCAATTCCGGCGGCATGTACGACATCTATTCGGTCGTTCAGGGTGTCGACAAGTTTCTTCCGGTCGACGTCTACATACCCGGTTGCCCGCCCCGTCCCGAGGCTTTCCTGCAAGGGCTGATGCTGCTGCAGGAGTCTATCGGTCAGGAGCGCCGCCCGCTGTCCTGGGTCGTTGGCGATCAAGGCGTTTATCGCGCCGAGATGCCTTCGCAGAAAGAACAGCGCCGCGAGCAGCGTATTGCGGTTACCAACCTGCGTTCCCCTGACGAAGTCTGAGTCCCGCTTTCAAGCAAGGCCGGATTCACTCTCACCGTTGACCGATAGCGATCGAGACCATGACTGCAGACACCACCGTGTCCATTGCGCCCTACAAGGCGGACGACCAAGACGTCGTCGTTGAGCTTCAATCCCGTTTTGGCGCCGACAGCTTCACGCTGCAGGTCACCCGCACCGGCATGCCGGTCATCTGGGTTGGCCGCGACAAGCTCGTCGAGGTCCTGCGCTTTTTGCGTCAGGTCTCGCGCCCTTACGTCATGTTGTATGACCTGCACGGCGTCGACGAGCGCCTGCGCACTCAGCGTCGCGGCCTGCCGGATGCCGACTTCACGGTTTTCTATCACCTCATGTCGCTGGAACGTAACAGTGACGTGATGATCAAGGTCGCCCTGCGCGAAGGCGATCTGAACCTGCCTTCCGTTACCGGAATCTGGCCGAACGCCAACTGGTACGAGCGCGAGGTCTGGGATCTCTACGGCATTCATTTCACCGGTCACCCGCACCTGACGCGAATCATGATGCCGCCGACCTGGGAAGGTCACCCGCTGCGCAAGGACTACCCGGCGCGTGCTACCGAATTCGACCCGTTCAGCCTGACCCTGGCCAAACAACAGCTCGAGGAAGAGGCTGCGCGCTTCAACCCCGAAGACTGGGGCATGAAACGGCAGAGCGAGAACGAGGACTACATGTTCCTCAACCTTGGCCCCAACCACCCTTCTGCCCACGGTGCGTTTCGCATCATCCTGCAGCTCGACGGTGAAGAGATCGTCGATTGTGTGCCTGAAGTCGGTTATCACCACCGTGGCGCCGAGAAGATGGCCGAACGCCAAAGCTGGCATAGCTTCATCCCCTATACCGACCGCATCGACTACCTCGGTGGGGTAATGAACAACCTGCCGTACGTGCTCTCGGTCGAGAAGCTGGCGGGTATCAAGGTGCCGCAGAAGGTCGACACCATCCGCATCATGATGGCCGAGTTCTTCCGTATCACCAGCCACCTGCTGTTCCTGGGTACCTATATTCAGGACGTCGGCGCCATGACACCGGTGTTCTTCACGTTCACCGACCGCCAGCGCGCCTATAAGGTGATCGAAGCCATCACCGGTTTCCGCCTACACCCGGCCTGGTACCGTATCGGCGGTGTCGCCCACGACCTGCCGCGTGGCTGGGACAAGCTGGTCAAGGAATTCGTCGACTGGTTGCCCAAGCGCCTCGATGAGTACGAAAAGGCCGCGCTGCGTAACAGCATCCTCAAGGCCCGTACCATTGGTGTCGCGCAGTACAACACCAAGGAAGCGCTGGAATGGGGCACCACCGGTGCAGGCCTGCGCGCCACAGGTTGCGATTTCGACCTGCGCAAGGCACGTCCTTATTCAGGCTACGAGAACTTCGAGTTCGAAGTGCCACTGGCCGTCAATGGCGATGCCTATGACCGCTGCATGGTGCGCGTCGAGGAGATGCGCCAGAGCATCAAGATCATCGACCAGTGCATGCGCAACATGCCGGAAGGCCCGTACAAGGCGGATCACCCGCTGACCACGCCGCCACCGAAAGAGCGCACGCTGCAGCACATCGAAACCCTGATTACCCACTTCCTGCAGGTTTCCTGGGGCCCGGTAATGCCGGCCAATGAAAGCTTCCAGATGATCGAAGCGACTAAGGGCATCAACAGCTATTACCTGACCAGCGACGGCAGCACCATGAGCTACCGAACCCGCATCCGCACACCGAGCTTCCCGCACCTGCAGCAGATCCCTTCGGTGATCCGCGGCAGCATGGTCGCTGACCTGATCGCGTATCTGGGCAGTATCGACTTCGTTATGGCCGACGTGGACCGCTGAGGATATCTCATGAGCAATGCAGCCCTGATTCAGACAGACCGTTTCGCCCTCAGCGATACCGAGCGCTCGGCCATCGAGCACGAGATGCACCACTACGAAGACCCGCGCGCCGCGAGCATCGAAGCGCTAAAAATCGTACAGAAGGAGCGCGGCTGGGTGCCCGACGGCGCCGCCGACGCCATCGGCGCGATCCTCGGTATCCCGGCCAGCGACGTGGAAGGTGTCGCCACCTTCTATAGCCAGATTTTCCGCCAGCCCGTCGGCCGCCACATCATCCGTGTCTGCGACAGCATGACCTGCTTCATCGGTGGCCATGAAAACGTGCTCGACAGCATCAAGTCCGAGCTGGGCATCGTGCCCGGTCAGACCACCACCGACGGGCGCTTTACCCTGCTGCCGGTGTGCTGCCTGGGCAACTGCGACAAGGCGCCGGCGATGATGATCGACGACGAGACCTTCGGTGATGTGCAACCCGAAGGCGTGGCGCAACTGCTGGAGAATTTCCAATGATCAGTCGCAGCTCGAACCTGCTGACATCTTTCGGCCCGGCGAACCGCATTACCCGCAGCGAAGAGACCCACCCGCTGACCTGGCGCCTGCGCGACGACGCGCAGCCGGTCTGGCTAGAGGAATACCAGCAGAAGAACGGCTACGCCGCTGCCCGCAAGGCACTGGCCGAGATGGCCCAAGCCGACATCGTCCAGACGGTCAAGGATTCCGGCCTCAAGGGCCGTGGCGGTGCGGGCTTCCCCACCGGCGTGAAGTGGGGCCTGATGCCCAACGACGAATCCCTGAACATCCGCTACCTGCTGTGCAACGCGGACGAGATGGAGCCGAACACCTGGAAAGACCGCATGCTGATGGAGCAGCTGCCACACCTGCTGGTGGAAGGCATGCTGATCAGCGCCCGGGCCCTGAAAGCTTATCGTGGCTACATCTTTCTGCGTGGCGAATATGTCGACGCTGCTACCAACCTCAACCGCGCCATCGACGAAGCGAAAGCAGCTGGCTTGCTGGGCAAGAACATCCTGGGCAGCGGTTTCGATTTCGAACTGATCGTGCACACCGGTGCCGGCCGCTACATCTGCGGTGAAGAAACCGCGCTGATCAACTCGCTCGAAGGCCGCCGCGCCAACCCGCGTGCCAAGCCGCCGTTCCCGGCTGCCGTGGGTGTATGGGGCAAGCCGACCTGTGTGAACAACGTCGAGACCCTGTGCAACGTGCCGTCGATCATCGGCAACGGTGTCGACTGGTACAAATCCCTGGCGCGCGAGGGCAGTGAAGACCACGGCACCAAGCTGATGGGCTTCTCCGGCAAGGTCAAGAACCCAGGCATCTGGGAGCTTCCCTTCGGCATCAGCGCCCGCGAGCTGTTCGAAGACTACGCCGGTGGCATGCGCGACGGGTACACGCTCAAGGCTTGGCAGCCCGGCGGCGCCGGTACCGGCTTTCTGCTTCCCGAGCATCTGGAGGCGTCCATGTACGCTGCCGGCATCGCCAAGGTCGGCACCCGCATGGGCACCGGCCTGGCGCTGGCTGTCGACAACACCGTGAACATGGTGTCGCTGCTGCGCAACATGGAAGAATTCTTCGCCCGCGAATCCTGCGGCTGGTGTACGCCGTGCCGTGATGGCCTGCCGTGGAGCGTGAAGATTCTGCGCGCCCTGGAGCGCAAGCAAGGCACCCGCGAGGACATCGACACCCTCCTCGGCCTGGTCAATTTCCTTGGCCCCGGCAAGACCTTCTGCGCTCACGCGCCAGGTGCCGTGGAGCCGCTGGGCAGCGCGATCAAGTATTTCCGCGAAGAGTTCGACGCCGGCGTGATCGCCGATGCGATCACGCCGCCAGTGGCGGCCCACGCGGTATGAACCTGATGGCCGGACATGTGGGCGCTGCGCCGTCCGGCCCGGGTAACGACAAGAGAATTCCCTTAGCCCGTCCACCTTCGGGTGGGCAAACGAAGACTGAAGAAAAATGGCCACTATCCACGTAGACGGCAAAGATCTCGAAGTCGATGGTGCAGACAACCTGCTGCAGGCCTGTCTGTCCCTCGGACTCGATATCCCCTACTTCTGCTGGCACCCGGCGCTCGGCAGCGTCGGCGCCTGCCGCCAGTGTGCGGTGAAGCAGTACACCGACGAAAACGACAAGCGCGGCCGCCTGGTCATGTCGTGCATGACGCCAGCCACCGACAACAGCTGGATTTCCATCGACGACGAAGAGGCCGTGGCTTTTCGCAAGAGCGTCGTCGAATGGCTGATGACCAACCACCCGCACGACTGCCCAGTGTGCGAGGAAGGCGGCCATTGCCATCTGCAAGACATGACGGTGATGACCGGCCATAACACCCGTCGTTATCGCTTCACCAAGCGCACGCACCAGAACCAGGAACTCGGCCCGTTCATCGCCCACGAGATGAACCGCTGCATCGCCTGCTATCGCTGCGTGCGCTATTACAAGGACTACGCCGGCGGTACCGACCTGGGCGTTTACGGCGCTCACGACAACGTGTATTTCGGCCGTGTCGAAGACGGCACGCTGGAAAGCGAGTTCTCCGGCAACCTGGTCGAGGTCTGCCCGACCGGTGTGTTCACCGACAAGACCCACTCCGAGCGTTATAACCGCAAGTGGGACATGCAGTTCGCCCCGAGCATCTGCCATGGCTGCTCAAGCGGCTGCAACACCAGCCCGGGCGAGCGTTACGGCGAGATCCGTCGCATCGAGAACCGCTTCAACGGCTCGGTCAATCAGTACTTTCTGTGCGACCGCGGCCGCTTTGGCTACGGCTACGTCAACCGTGCAGACCGTCCGCGTCAGCCGATGATGATGCTCAGCAAGATGAAGATGGGTCTGGATTCCGCGCTGGACCAGGCCGCCGCCCTGCTGAAAAACCGCAAGGTGATCGGCATCGGTTCGGCGCGTGCCAGCCTGGAAGGCAACTTCGCCCTGCGCGAGCTGGTCGGCGAGGCCAACTTTTATTCCGGCATCACGGCCGGCGAGCAGGCCAACATCCGCCTGATCCGCGACATCCTGCAGAACGGCCCGCTGCCTGTGCCGACCCTGCGTGATATCGAAGATCACGACGCGGTATTCGTGCTCGGTGAAGACCTGACCCAGACTGCGGCGCGTATTGCCCTCGGCCTGCGCCAGTCGGTCAAGGGCAAAGCTACCGAAATCGCCGCCGGCGCGAAGATCCAGGACTGGCACATGGCGGCCGTGCAAAACGTCGCCCAGAACGCGCTCAACCCGCTGTTCATCGCCAGCGTCACCGCCACGCGCCTCGACGACATCGCCGAGCAATGTGTGCATGCAGCGCCGGATGATCTGGCCCGCATCGGGTTCGCCGTGGCCCACGCCATCGACCCGAGCGCGCCTGCGGTCAACGGTCTGGATGGCGAAGCCGCCGAGTTGGTACAGCGCATCGCCACAGCCCTGCTCGACGCCAAACGGCCATTGATCGTCTCCGGTGCTTCGCTGGGCAACCGCGCCCTGATCGAAGCCGCCGCGAATATCGCCAGCGCCCTTAAAAACCGTGAGAAAAATGGCTCGATCAGCCTGGTGGTGCCGGAAGCCAACAGCATGGGCATGGCCCTGCTGATGGCTGAACGCTTCGCCGGCAACAGTCTGGATGATGCGCTCGAGGCTTTGATCTCGGGCCAGGCCGATGCTGTGGTGGTACTGGAGAACGACCTCTATCACCGCGCCGATGCCGCGCGCGTGGACGCCGCGTTGAAGGCCGCCAAGGTGGTGATCGTCGCCGACCACCAGAGCACCGCGACCACTGCCAAGGCGCATTTGCTGCTGCCGGCGGCCAGCTTCGCCGAGGGCGATGGCACCCTGGTCAGCCAGGAAGGCCGCGCCCAGCGTTTCTTCCAGGTGTACGACCCGTCCTACTACGACGCGAACATTCTGGTGCGTGAAGGCTGGCGCTGGCTGCACGCGCTGCACAGCACACTGCACAACCGCAATGTCGACTGGACCCAGCTGGATCAGGTCACCGCCGCATGCGCCGAAAGCAATGCCCAGTTGGCTGGCATCCGCGATGCCGCGCCCGGCGCGTCGTTCCGCATCAAGGGCATGAAGCTTGCCCGCGAACCGCATCGCTACAGTGGCCGTACCTCCATTCGCGCCAACATCAGTGTGCATGAGCCCCGTCAGCCACAGGACAAGGACTCGGCCTTCGCTTTCTCGATGGAAGGCTATTCGGGCAGCAAGGAAGACCGTCAGCAGATTCCTTTCGCATGGTCGCCAGGCTGGAACTCGCCGCAGGCCTGGAACAAGTTCCAGGACGAAGTCGGTGGTCATCTGCGCGCTGGCGATCCGGGCGTACGCCTGATCGAAGCCCAGGGCGCGAGCCTGAGCTGGTTTGCGGCACCGGCACCGTTCAATCCGGCTCACGGCACCTGGCAGGTGGTATCGCTGCATCATCTGTTTGGCAGTGATGAAATGGCATCGCGTGCCGAGCCGATTGCCGAGCGCATGCCGCCTGCCTACGTGGCGCTGTCCCAGGATGAAGCCGATCGCCTCGGCGCAGGCGATGGCGCCCTGCTTGAACTGCAGGTCAACGGCCAGCTCCTGCGTCTGCCGCTGCGTGTTATTGAAGAACTGGGTGTCGGCCTGATCGGTCTGCCGGCTGGCTTGCCAGGTATTCCCGCAGCCGTTGCCGGTGCCTCGGTGACGGCGCTGTCGAAGGCCGGTAATGGGGAGACCGTGCAATGAGTTGGCTGACTCCCGAGTTACTCGACGTCATTCAGGAAGTGCTCAAGGCCATCGTCATCCTGCTCGCCGTGGTGGTCTGCGGCGCGCTGTTGAGCTTCGTCGAACGTCGCCTGCTGGGCTGGTGGCAAGACCGTTACGGCCCTAACCGCGTGGGCCCGTTCGGCATGTTCCAGATCGCTGCCGACATGATCAAGATGTTCTTCAAGGAAGACTGGACGCCGCCGTTCGCCGACAAGGTGATCTTCACCCTGGCGCCGATCATCGGTATGGGCGCCATGCTCATCGCGTTTGCGATCATCCCGATCACCCCTAATTGGGGCGTGGCGGATCTGAACATTGGTATCCTGTTCTTCTTCGCCATGGCGGGTCTGTCGGTATACGCCGTGCTGTTCGCCGGTTGGTCGAGCAATAACAAGTTCGCCCTGCTCGGCGCGCTGCGCGCCTCGGCCCAGACCGTCTCCTACGAGGTGTTCCTGGCCCTAGCGCTGATGGGCATCGTCGCGCAGGTTGGCTCGTTCAACATGCGTGAGATCGTCGACTACCAGGCCGAAAACCTGTGGTTCATCATTCCGCAGTTCTTTGGCTTCTGTACCTTCTTCATCGCTGGCGTCGCCGTGACTCACCGTCACCCGTTCGACCAACCGGAAGCGGAACAGGAATTGGCCGACGGTTACCACATCGAATACGCCGGCATGAAATGGGGCATGTTCTTCGTCGGTGAGTACATCGGCATCGTGACCATTTCCGCCCTGTTGGTGACCCTGTTCTTCGGCGGCTGGCATGGCCCGTTCGGTATCCTGCCGCAGATCCCGTTCTTCTGGTTCGCGATCAAGACCTGCTTCTTCATCATGATCTTCATCCTGCTGCGCGCGTCCATTCCGCGCCCGCGGTATGACCAGGTCATGGCCTTCAGCTGGAAGTTCTGTCTGCCGCTGACCCTCATCAACCTGCTGGTGACCGGCGCCGTCGTGCTGGCCACGGCCCAGTAAGGAGAGAAAGCGATGTTCAAATACATATGGGACATACTGGTCGGTACTGGGACCCAGTTGCGCAGCCTGGCTATGGTGTTCAGCCATGGTTTTCGCAAGCGCGACACCCTGCAATACCCGGAAGAGCAGGTTTACCTGCCGCCGCGCTATCGCGGTCGCATCGTGCTGACCCGCGACCCTGACGGCGAAGAACGCTGTGTGGCCTGCAACCTGTGCGCCGTTGCCTGCCCGGTGGGCTGCATCTCGCTGCAGAAGGCGGAAACCGAGGACGGCCGCTGGTACCCGGACTTCTTCCGCATCAACTTCTCGCGCTGCATCTTTTGCGGGCTGTGCGAAGAAGCCTGCCCGACCACCGCGATCCAGCTCACGCCGGATTTCGAGATGGGCGAGTTCAAACGTCAGGATCTGGTGTACGAGAAGGAAGACCTGCTTATTTCCGGCCCAGGCAAGAACCCGGACTACAACTTCTACCGAGTGGCCGGCATGGCCATTGCCGGCAAGCCGAAAGGCGCTGCGCAGGACGAAGCCGAGCCGATCAACGTCAAAGGGTTGTTGCCATAATGGAATTTGCCTTCTATTTCTCAGCGGGGGTCGCCGTGGCCTCCACCGTTGGGGTGATCACCAGCAAGAATCCGGTGCACGCCCTGCTCTACCTGATCATCTCGCTGCTGGCCGTGTCCATGGTGTTCTTCAGCCTTGGTGCGCCGTTCGCTGGCGCCCTGGAAATCATCGTCTATGCGGGCGCCATCATGGTGCTGTTCGTGTTCGTGGTGATGATGCTCAACCTCGGCCCGGCCTCCGTCGAACAGGAACGCACCTGGCTGACGCCGGGCATCTGGATCGGCCCGGCGCTGCTGTCCGCGATCCTGCTCGGGCAGCTCTTGTACGTGCTGTTCGCCGTACCGAGCGGCGCCACCATTGGCCATACCACGGTCGATGCCAAAGCCGTCGGCATTCACCTGTTCGGCCCCTACCTGCTCGCCGTTGAGCTGGCTTCCATGCTGCTGCTCGCCGCGCTGGTCGCCGCCTATCACCTTGGCCGCAACGACATCAAGGACGCTACGCCATGAACGGTATTCCAATGGAGCACGGCCTGGCGCTGGCCGGCGTGCTGTTCAGTCTTGGCCTGGTCGGCCTGATGGTGCGGCGCAACATCCTGTTCGTGCTGATGAGCCTGGAAGTGATGATGAACGCAGCCGCCCTGGCCTTCGTCGTTGCGGGTGCGCGCTGGGGTCAGGCTGACGGGCAGATTATGTTCATCCTGATCATCGCCCTGGCCGCCGCCGAAGCGAGCATCGGCCTGGCGATCCTGCTGCAGCTGTACCGCCGCTTTCACACCCTCGATATCGACGCAGCCAGCGAGATGCGCGGATGAACGTCTTATTCCTGACCCTACTGTTTCCCCTGATTGGCTGGTTCATCCTGGCCTTTTCCCGCGGGCGTCTCTCGGAAACCGTTGCCGCGATCATCGGCGTCGGCTCGGTCGGCCTCTCGGCGCTGACCACGGCCTGGATCATGTGGCAGTTCAACACCGCGCCGCCCGCCGGTGGTGTGTACACCCAGACCCTATGGCAATGGATGAGCGTCGAGGGCTTGGCGCCGAGCTTTACTCTTTATCTGGATGGCCTGTCGCTGACCATGCTCGGTGTGGTCACCGGCGTGGGCTTCCTGATCCATATGTTCGCCAGCTGGTACATGCGCGGCGAAGAGGGCTATTCGCGGTTCCTGTCCTATACCAACCTGTTTATCTTCAGCATGCTGTTGCTGGTACTCGGCGACAACCTGATGACCCTGTTCTTCGGCTGGGAAGGCGTGGGGCTGTGCTCGTACCTGCTGATCGGCTTCTACTACAAGCACGTGCCCAACGGTAACGCGGCGCTGAAGGCCTTCATCGTCACGCGCATCGGCGACGTGTTCCTGATGATTGGTCTGTTCTTGCTGTTCCTGAACCTCGGCACCCTGAACATTCAGGAGCTGATGGTGCTCGCCCCGCAGAAATACGCGGCCGGTGATACCTGGCTGTGGCTGGCGACCCTGATGCTGCTCGGCGGCGCGGTGGGCAAGTCTGCCCAGCTGCCCCTGCAGACCTGGCTCGCCGATGCGATGGCAGGCCCAACCCCGGTTTCGGCGCTGATCCACGCGGCGACCATGGTCACCGCCGGCGTATACCTGATCGCCCGTACCAACGGCCTGTTCCTGCTGACCCCTGAGATTCTCGGGCTGGTAGGTATTGTTGGCGGCGTGACCCTGGTGTTGGCGGGTTTCGCGGCGCTGGTGCAGACCGACATCAAGCGCATCCTCGCCTACTCAACCATGAGCCAGATCGGCTACATGTTCCTGGCCCTGGGCGTTGGTGCGTGGGATGCGGCGATCTTTCACTTGATGACCCACGCGTTCTTCAAGGCGCTGCTGTTCCTCGCCTCCGGCTCGGTGATCCATGCCTGCCACCACGAGCAGAACATCTTCAAGATGGGCGGCCTGTGGAAAAAACTGCCCCTGGCCTACGCCAGCTTCATCGTCGGTGGCTCGGCCCTGGCGGCGCTGCCGCTGATTACCGTGGGTTTTTATTCGAAAGACGAAATCCTCTGGGAAGCCTTCGCCAGCGGTAACTCCGCGCTGCTTTATGCCGGCCTGCTGGGCGCGTTCATGACCTCGATCTACACCTTTCGGCTGATCTTCATTGCCTTCCATGGCGAGCAGAAGACCGAGGCCCACGCCGGGCACGGCATCGCCCACAACCTGCCGCTACTGGTGCTGATCGTGCTGTCGACCTTCATTGGCGCCTGGATCACTCCGCCGCTGGCGGGCGTGTTGCCGCAGAGCGCCGGGCATGCCGGTGGTGAGGCCAAGCACAGCCTGGAAATCGTCTCGGGCTGCATCGCCCTGGCCGGCATCCTGCTGGCCGCGATGCTGTTCCTCGGCAAGCGCAGTTTCGTCAATGCCGTGGCCGGCAGCGCGCCGGGGCGTTTCCTGTCGGCCTGGTGGTTCGCGGCCTGGGGCTTCGACTGGGTCTACGACAAGATTTTCGTGCAGCCCTACCTGTTCCTTTGCCGCGTGCTGGCCCGTGACCCTATCGATGGTGCCATTGGCATCATCCCGCGCCTGGCGCGCGGCGGTCATGGCGTGTTGAGCCGCAGCGAGACCGGACATCTGCGCTGGTACGCCATCTCTATCGCCGGGGGCGCCGTGCTGGTGCTCGCCGCCGTGCTGGTGGCCTGACCGATGACCCCGAATACTTTTTCTAAGGAATCCCGTCCGTCATGATTCTGCCTTGGCTAATCCTGATTCCCTTCATCGGCGGCCTGTTGTGCTGGCAGGGCGAGCGCTTCGGCGCCACCCTGCCACGCTGGATCGCCCTGCTGACTATGTCCTTGCTGTTCGGCCTCGGCCTGTGGCTATGGGGCACCGGCGACTTCAGCCTGGCTCCTGCGCCTGGCGCTGATCCGCGCTGGGCTCATGAGTTCCAGGTGCAGTGGATAGAGCGCTTCGGCATCAGCATTCATCTGGCAATGGATGGTCTGTCGGTGCTGATGGTCACCCTGACCGGCCTGCTCGGCGTGCTCTCGGTGCTTTGCTCGTGGAGCGAGATTCACAACCGCGTCGGTTTCTTCCACCTCAACCTGATGTGGATTCTCGGCGGCGTGGTCGGCGTGTTCCTGGCCATCGACCTGTTCCTGTTCTTCTTCTTCTGGGAAATGATGCTGGTGCCGATGTATTTCCTCATCGCGCTCTGGGGTCATAGCGGCAGCCCTGGCAAGAGCCGCATCACCGCGGCGACCAAGTTCTTTATCTTTACCCAGGCCAGCGGCCTGGTGATGCTGGTGGCGATCCTCGGCCTGGTGTTCGTGCACTTCAACCAGACCGGCGTGTTCACCTTCAACTACGCGGATCTGCTCAAGACCGAACTGTCGGAAGGCACCGAATACCTGCTGATGCTTGGCTTCTTCATCGCCTTCGCGGTCAAGTTTCCGGTGGTGCCGTTCCATTCATGGCTGCCGGACGCCCACGCCCAGGCGCCCACCGCCGGCTCCGTGGACCTGGCCGGCATCCTGCTGAAAACGGCGGCCTACGGCCTGCTGCGCTTCGCCCTGCCGCTGTTCCCCAATGCTTCGGCCGAGTTCGCGCCCATCGCCATGGGCCTGGGTGTGTTCGCGATCATCTACGGCGCGTTGCTGTCTTTCGCGCAGACCGACATCAAGCGCCTGGTGGCCTACTCCAGCGTGTCGCACATGGGCTTCGTGCTGATCGCCATCTACTCCGGCAGCCAGATCGCCCTGCAGGGCGCGGTGGTGCAGATGATGGCCCACGGCCTGTCGGCAGCGGCGCTGTTCATCCTCTGTGGCCAGCTATACGAGCGCCTGCATACCCGTGATATGCGCGAGATGGGCGGTATCTGGGCACGCATGTCCTGGCTGCCGGCATTGAGCCTGTTCTTCGCAGCCGCGGCGCTGGGCCTGCCGGGCACGGGCAACTTCGTCGGCGAGTTCCTGATCCTGATCGGCAGCTTCCCGGCCGCGCCCTGGATCACCGTGATAGCTGCCACCGGCCTGGTCCTGGGTTCGGTGTATTCGCTGATCATGATTCACCGCGCGCACTTCGGCCCGGTGAAGAACGACAGCCCGCTGCCCGGCCTGCAATTTCGTGAACTGAGCATGGTGCTGTGCCTGGCCGTGCTGCTGATCCTGCTCGGTGTTTACCCGCAGCCGGTGCTCGATACCTCTGCCGCCAGCATGCAAGGCGTGCAGCAGTGGTTCAGTGGCGCCCTCAATCAACTCGCTACGGGCCAGTAACGTTATGGAACATCACGCTGTGGAATTCACCACCCAACACCTGATCGCCCTGCTACCGCTGCTGGTTACCTGCGCCACTGTGGTGGTGGTAATGCTGGCAATCGCCTGGAAGCGCAACCACGAGCTGACGTTCGTGCTCTCGGTGCTGGGCCTCAATCTGGCCCTGCTATCGTTATTGCCTGCCATCGGGGTTACCCCGCTGCAGGTAACGCCGCTGATGCAGATCGACACGTTCGCCTGCTATTACATGGCGCTGGTGCTGATCGCCACGCTGGCCTGCGTGACCCTCACCCACGCCTACCTGGGTGAGGCGACGGTCAGCGACGGCCAGACCAAGGGCTATCCGCGCAACCGCGAGGAAATGTACCTGCTCCTGCTGCTGTCCGCGGCCGGCGGCCTGGTGCTGGTCAGCACCGAGCACCTGGCGGGGTTGTTCATCGGCCTGGAGCTGCTCTCGGTACCGACCTACGGGATGATCGCCTACGCCTACTTCAACAAGCGTTCGCTGGAAGCCGGTATCAAATACATGGTGCTGTCGGCGGCTGGCAGCGCCTTCCTGCTGTTCGGCATGGCGTTGCTGTATGCCGACGCTGGCAGCCTGAGCTTCGCCGAGATCGGGACCAGCCTAGCCGGTGCCAGCGGCAGCCAGCTGGTACAGATCGGCATTGGCATGATGCTTATCGGCCTGGCTTTCAAACTGTCGATGGTGCCGTTCCACCTATGGACGCCAGACGTTTACGAAGGCGCACCGGCGCCGGTGGCTGCGTTCCTGGCCACGGCCAGCAAGGTGGCGGTTTTCGCCGTGTTGCTGCGCTTGTATCAGCTCTCCCCGGCCACTGCGGGCGGCTGGCTGAACGACTTGCTGACGGTCATCGCCATCGCCTCGATCCTGTTCGGCAACCTGCTGGCGTTGGTGCAGAACAACCTCAAGCGCCTGCTCGGTTACTCGTCCATCGCCCACTTCGGTTACCTACTGGTGGCGCTGATTGCCAGCAAGGGCCTGGCCGTCGAAGCCATAGGTGTGTACATGGCCACCTATGTGCTGACCAGCCTGGGTGCGTTCGGTGTGATCACGCTGATGTCCACGCCCTACAACGGCCGTGACGCCGATGCGCTGTATGAGTACCGCGGGCTGTTCTGGCGGCGCCCGTACCTGACCGCAGTGCTGACGGTGATGATGCTGTCGCTGGCCGGCATTCCGCTGACCGCGGGCTTCATCGGCAAGTTCTACGTCATCGCCGCCGGTGTGCAGGCACAACTGTGGTGGCTGATCGGTGCGTTGATTCTCGGCAGTGCCATCGCGGTGTTCTACTACCTGCGCGTCATGGTTACGCTGTTCCTCAACGAGCCGAACCTGCAGCGTCACGATGCACCGTTCAACTGGGGGCAACGCGCTGGCGGCATCATGCTGATGCTGGTGGCCGTGCTGGCCTTTATCCTCGGCGTTTACCCACAACCGCTGCTGGATCTGGTGCAGCAAGCTGGTCTCAGCGCTGCGCTTTGATCGCACTGCGACGAGAAATGGCTGCCACCGGGCAGCCATTTTTCATTCAGCATCCGAAAGCTATCCGGGCACAGCACGTAGCCTGCCGCTGAGCGAAGCGATGCGCAGGATCGGTTGAAGACGAGCCCCTCACCCGCGTGGGTACCGCTCCCGGGTTTCGCTTCGCTCTACCCAGGCCACCGCTGATTGGTTGTGCGCGGGTGATAACGAAAAACGGCTGCCCTTGGGCAGCCGTTTTGGTTTGTGCGAGCGATTATTCCGGCAAGCGCACCGTCTTCTTGCCAGCGCTGAACAGGTTCCAGCTAGCGACGAACAAGGCGGCGACCAACGGGCCGAGTACGAAGCCGTTGAGGCCCAGCAGCGCCATGCCGCCCAAGGTGGAAATCAGGATCAGGTAGTCAGGCATACGGGTGTCTTTGCCGACCAGGATCGGACGCAGGATGTTGTCCACCAGGCCGATCACCAATACGCCGAACAGCGTCAGCACCACACCCTGCCAAACGCTGCCGCTGAGCAACAGATAAGCAGCGACCGGCGCCCAAACGATGCCGGCACCGGCGGCCGGCAGCAGAGACAGGAACGCCATCAGCACGCCCCATAGCAAGGGACTGGTGATTCCCAGTACCCAGAAGATCAACCCGCCTAGAGCACCCTGCACCGCAGCGACGACAATATTGCCTTTCACAGTGGCACGCACAACGCGGGTGAACTTGATTTGCAGGCGACGCTTGGTGTTGTCAGCCAAAGGGATGGCCATACGGATATCACGCACCAGCTCCTGGCCGTCACGCAGCAGGAAGAACAGCAGGTACATCATGATGAAGAAACTGATGATGAACTGGAACGTACCCTGACCGATGGCGAATACCTTGGTCGCCAGGTATTGGCTGCCCGCTGCGGCACCGCTAGACACCTGGTCGCGCAGGCCATCCAGATTACCCATGCCGAAGCGGTCGATCTGTTGCTGCAAAAACGGCGGCAGCATCTGCTTGGTACTGGTGACATAAGCGCCGACATCCAGATCGCCGGACTCGATGCGTTGATAGAGATTGGTTCCTTCGGCCACCACCGCTGAGGTAATGAAAATTACCGGCAGAATCGCTACCAGCAGGCAGATAAGCAGCGTTAGCAGCGCGGACAGGTTGCCGCGCCCGCCGATACGCCGAGCCATTCGCTGTTGCAAGGGCGCGAACACCACCGCCAGCGCCATCGCCCAGAACACGGCACCGTAGAACGGCATCAGGATCCAGATGAAGGCGATCGTCACCAGAATGAGCAGGAGAATAAAGGTTTTCTTTTCGAGCGAGGTGGTCTGCATGGTGGGCTCACAAGCTGGGTATGCCCGTTAGTCTCCCGCGGGTCTGACAAAGTGCGACAAACTTCAAGCGAGGCGTCCCTGCCCGCTTTGCTCAGATCCTGAACTGCCGCACCAATTGCTCCAGGCGTTGGCCCAGCTGAGACAGACTGCGCGCGGTTTCAGCACCCTGACGGGTTTCGTCGGCGACGCTGTCCACCGCGCCAGCGATCTGGTGCACGCTACGGTTGATCTCTTCGGCCACTGCTGTCTGTTCCTCGGCGGCACTGGCGATCTGCGCGTTCATGGCGTTGATGGTGCCGATCAGCCCGGCGATGGCATCCAGGGAAGTACCCGCCTTGTTGGCTTGCTCGCTGGTGATTTCACCGGCGTCGCTGGACTGGCGCATGGCATTGACCGCGTCGCGCGTGCCGCTTTGCAGGCGGTCGATCATGCCCTGGATTTCCTGGGTGCTCTGTTGGGTGCGGCTGGCCAGCGCCCTTACCTCGTCGGCGACCACGGCGAAGCCCCGGCCTGCCTCGCCGGCACGCGCTGCTTCGATGGCGGCGTTGAGGGCCAGCAGGTTGGTCTGTTCGGCAATGGAGCGAATCACGTCGAGTACGCTGACAATCGAGTGCACGTCTTTCTGCAGGCTGTCGAGGGACGTGCCACTGCCCCGAATATCACCCACCAGCGAGTGGATGCGCGCAATGCTGCCGTCAACCACCTGTTTGGCGGCCTGGCCCTCAAGATCGGTTTGCTGGGCGGCTTCGGCGGCGCCCTGGGCACTCTTGGCCACTTCATGGGCGGCAGCGGACATCTCGTTGATCGCCGTGGCGACCTGGTCGGTTTCATGACGCTGGCGCTCCATAGCCTGCTCGGAACGCTGGGCCTGGGCAGCTACCTGGCCAACCAACTCGGTCAACTGGCCGGTCATCTCGGCGATCTGGCGCACCAGGCCGTGAACCTTGTCGACGAAGCGGTTGAACGAGCCGGCCAGGTCGCCCAATTCGTCGCGGCTGGTCACCGGTAGGCGACGTGTCAGGTCGCCGTCGCCAGCGGCAATGTCGTCGAGGTTGGCTTTTATCTGTTGCAGAGGGCGAAGGAAGGTATTGGCAAGGATGCCGCCTACCACGCCAAAGATCACCAGTAGCACCGCTGCAATCACCAGAATGCTGGTGATGATGGTGCTCACACGTTCATCGATACCGTCGCGCACTTCCACGATCTGTGCCTCGACGCCGTCCAGGTTGACCGCAGTACCGAGGGCCATGTCCCATTTTGGCAGGTAGTAGCTGTAGGCGAGCTTGGGTACCTGAATCGCTTCATTGCCAGGCAACGGCGAAGAATAATTGACGTAGTTGCTGTTGTCCTTGGCTACGCGCACCAGCTCGCGGTTGATGTAAACGCCGTTGACGTCGCGCCGGTCGTTAAGGCTGTTGCCGACGTCTACCGGGCTGTCGCTGCGAAACAGCCTGACCACGTTGGAGTCATGACCGAAGAAGTAGCCGTCTTTGCCGTATTTGATCTTGGACAGGATGGCGATGGCTTGTTTACGGCTCTCCAGGTCGCCTTGCGGAGCAGCATCGTAGAGGCTTTGTACCGCCCCCATGGCGATCGAACTGTAGTTCTGCAGCTCCTCACGTTTCTCTTGCAACAGGCGCTCGCGGGTCTCGTCGACTTCTTCTTCCGCCAGGCTGTACAGCACTTTGGCGGCGGCGCCGCTGAGCACGAAAGCGAACAGTAAAACGGGGACAAGTGCCAATAGCACCACTTTAGACTTCAAGGTCAGGCGCATTTTTATTTTCCTAGTGGCCGAGCAAAATGACGCAATAGCGCATCTACTCAATCCATCGGCAGGCGCTGAGGAAACCTTAGTCCCTCCATCGCCCGCCAGGAAGCTGCCTTAAAGATTTAAAGCACCATCGCACCGACCCAGCCGAACGCCATCAACGGCAGGTTGTAATGCAGGAATGTCGGCACCACTGTGTCCCAGATATGGTTGTGCTGGCCATCTACATTGAGCCCCGCGGTCGGCCCCAGTGTCGAATCCGAAGCGGGCGAACCCGCATCCCCGATGGCGCCGGCGGTACCAACGATGCACACCGTGGCCAGCGGGCTGAAGCCCAATTGGATACACAGCGGTACGAATATCGCCGCGATGATTGGCACGGTGGAAAACGAGGAGCCGATACCCACGGTTACCAGCAGACCAACCAGCAACATGACCAGTACGCCGATGCCTTTGCTGTCGCCGATCCAGGCCGCGCTGGCATCCACCAGGCCCTGAATTTCCCCTGTTTCGCGCATGACTTCGGCAAAGCCCGAAGCGGCGATCATGATGAAGCCGATCATCGCCATCATCTTCATGCCTTCGGTGAACAGATCGTCGGTTTCTTTCCAGCGCACAATGCCGGAAGCGGAGAACACCACGAAACCCAGCAGCGCACCGATAATCATCGAGTCCAGCCACAGCTGCGCACCGAACGCCACCGCGACGGCTACGCCTGCCACGATCAGGCTGCGACGGTTGTAGGTGACCTCGACGCGCTCGGTCCGCTCGACACGCGACACGTCATAGCTGCGCTTGCGGCGGTAGCTGTACAGCGCCATCAACAGACCGGCGAGCATGCCCATGGCGGGAATCAACATGGCGTGGCTGACGTTCACGCCGGTTACATCCACACCGCTACGTTCCACGTTGGCCAGCAGGATTTCATTGAGGAAGATATTGCCGAAGCCCACCGGCAGAAACATGTAAGGCGTAACCAGACCGAAAGTGAGCACGCAGGCGATCAGTCGACGATCGATCTGCAGGCGAGTGATGACATAAAGCAGCGGTGGCACCAGCAGCGGAATGAAAGCGATATGAATCGGCAGAATGTTCTGCGACGAAATAGCAACAGTCAGCAGCAAGCCGATCAGCATCCATTTCAGCATGCCACCACCGCCGCTATCACCCTGCCGACCGACCATGACCAGTGCCTTGTCGGCCAACGCGTGAGCAAGCCCGGATTTGGCAATCGCCACGGCGAAGGCGCCCAGCAAGGCATACGACAGCGCCACGGTGGCACCACCACCCAGGCCTTTGTTGAACGCCGCCAGTGAGGCTTCGATGCCCAGACCGCCGACCATGCCACCAGCGATGGCACCGGCAATCAGGGCCACCACCACATGCACTCGACAAAGGCTGAGTATCAGCATGATGCCGACGGCGGCGATAACTGCGTTCATGAAGAGCTCCTTGATGATCTGTGGATACGCCGCTTGAAATCATCAGAGGTCATTTCAAGGCGTCATCAAAGGCCGCCCCAAAGGTGACCGCCAAGGATGGGCTGTCCACAAAAAGCGTCGCACTCTGCCGCAAGCGCGCTGGGCTGTCAAAATAGACGCGCGCGTGGCGACATTGCGCTGAGAGCGGCGGCAGGCAGCGTGACGTGTTGTTGACGGCTCCGGGCTGTTCTAGCGCGATCGCAATGGCAGTTCGATCCTCACCTGCAGCCCGCCCAGGTCGCTGTCGCACAACCTGATCGTGCCACCCCAGGCATCTACGATATCGCGCACGATACCGAGCCCCAGACCATGGCCTGCGGTCTGTTCATCCAGGCGAATGCCGCGACTGAGCACCTCGTCTCGACGTTCGCTGTCGACCCCGGGGCCGTCGTCATCAAGGTTCAATACGTAGGCATCAGCGGTGCGCTGGATATCCAGGCGAACCTGGCTGTCTGCCCATTTACAGGCGTTGTCGAGCAGGTTGCCAAGCAGCTCCAGCAGGTCTTCGCGATCCCTCGGCAGGCGCAGTGGCGCCGGTGTGGTCTGCCAGCTCAGTTGCAGGCCGTTATCGTGGATCATGCCCAGAGTGGCAAACAAACCAGGCAGTTCTTCCTGGCAATCGAAATGCGCGCCAGGCAGTGCCTCGCCGGCCAGCCGGGCGCGACCGAGTTCACGGGCGATGCGCTGCTCGATCTGCTGCAGGTGCTCGATCAGGTTGTCGCGCAGCTCGGGGTGGGCGCGCAGCTCGTCACGCGAAGCCAGATTGACCAGCACCGCCAGCGGCGTTTTCAGGGCGTGCCCGAGATTGCCGAGGGCATTGCGCGAGCGTTTGAGGGTTTCTTCGGTGTGGGCCAGCAGATGATTGATCTGCTCGACCAGTGGCTCCAGCTCTTCCGGCACCTGCTCATCGAGCTCCGAACGCTGGCCTTGCTGAAGCTGGGCGATCTGCGCGCGGGTCTGTTCCAACGGCCGCAATGCACGGCTGACCGCCAGGCGCTGCAGAAAAAGAATCAGCGCGAGGCTCCCCAGGCCCAGGCCCAGGCCGATGCGCTGCACACGACGAAAGCTTTCCAGCACTGGCGTGTAATCGCGGGCCACATAAATGGTCAGCTGCTGGCCGAACCGTTGATAATCGCGCCGATAGGTCACCAGCAACTGCTCTTGCGGGCCGTCCTGCAGGTCTGGCAGCAGGCCGTCCTTGTCTGTCAGTTGCAATTCACTGTCCCAGAGCGAGCGCGAACGCCAGCTCTTGTCGGCAAAATCGATGCGGAAATACAGACCGGAATAGGGACGCTGAAATGCCGCGCTGAGTCGCGACTCATCCAGCTGAATGCCAGAGGGGCCGCGTACCAGGGCGACCAGCAGCGATTGCGCCTCTTCTTCCAGGCCAGACTGTATATATCGGCGCAAGCTGTTATCAAACAGCCACAGGCAGGTTTGCGCGAGCAACAGGCCGATGATCAGCAGGACGCTGATCAGGCCCAGGCTGAGGCGCCGCTGGATCGACCTCAAGCGGCGCTACCGCTGAACCGGTATCCCTGGCCGCGGCGAGTCTCGATCACCTCGCGGCCGAGCTTGCGACGCAGGTGATTGACGTGCACCTCGATGACGTTGGAGTCGCGCTCGGTTTCACCGTCGTAGAGGTGCTCGGCCAAGTGGCCCTTGGAGAGAATCTGCCCGGCATGCAGCATGAAGTAACGCAGCAGGCGAAACTCGGCAGCCGTCAGTTCGATTTCCTGCTCACCGCGGCTGACGCATTGGCGGCCTTCATCCAGGTGCAAGCCAGCCGCCTGAAGCTGCGGCTGATTGGCCAGGCCACGCGCACGGCGCAGCAATGCCTGAATGCGCAACTGCAACTCTTCGGGGTGGAAGGGTTTGGTCAGGTAGTCATCAGCACCAACTTTCAGGCCTTCGATCCGCTCGGCCCAGGAGCCGCGCGCCGTCAGCACCAAAACGGGGGTGGCCAAACCGCCTTTGCGCCACTCCTGCAGCACCTCGAGCCCCGGTTTGCCAGGTAGCCCAAGGTCAAGAATGATCAGATCGTACGGTTCACTGGCACCCTGATAAACCGCATCGCGGCCGTCGGCCAGCCAATCCACGGCATAGCCCTGACGGGTCAGCGAGGCGATCAATTCATCGGCAAGGGGAACGTGGTCTTCTACCAGCAACAGGCGCATGTCAGTCGTCTACCTCATCCTTCAGGATATTCCCATCGTGGGCGTCCAGTTCCAGCTCACGTACCACGCCCTCGCGGGTCAGCAGTTCCACTTCATACACGAAGACGTCGTCCTCTTCCTCCAGCTCGGCCTCCAGAAGGGTCGCGCCGGGGTAGCGCTCCAGTGCGGCGCGCATTAACTGGTCGAGCGGCAGAATCACGCCACTCAAACGCAAATCACGCGCTTCGTCCTGATCGAGGTCACGCGCACTGGCGGCGCTAGTCAGCGTCGCCAGCAGCATGATGGAAATGAAGCGTAAAAGCGGATTGCCTTTCATCAATCATCCTGGTGGTTCTTGAGGATGGTGCCATCGGTCGCATCCAGTTCGACATCCCACTTACGGTTCTGGGCGTCGCGGACTTCTACCTGATACAGGTAACGGCCGTATTCTTCCTCGAGTTCGGTGTCCTCCAGTTTACCGCCCGGATGCTCGGCAAGGGCAGCCTCATTGAGTTTTTCGAAAGACTGAATGGTCCCGGCGTCGCGCAGCTTCAGCGCCTCATCCGGGCCCAGGTCGCGGGCTTGGGCGACACCAGCGGTGGCAGTCAGGGCTACAGCGGCGAGCAGTACGGTCAGGTTCTTCACGGTGATCTCCTTGGTGATCTGTTGCTACGGTGTTCAGATTAAGCGTTGCGACTTAACTCAAACTGAATCAGCTCGCAGACCCGCCCCCATCCGCGCCCTATACTGGCTGCTCGCAATCGGAGACCGGTATGAGCGCCATCCAGATCAAGTTTTCCTCCCTCACCCTAAAGGCTGGTCACCGTGCCCTGACGCGTATACGTGAGCGCAATTTGCAGCCTGCCGATGTGGGTACCCTGCCCGGCGCGGCTGGCGGCCCCAAGGCGCTCGGCATTCAGGGGCTGGATATCGCATTGTTCGGTGGCTGGCTGGCTAGCGCGCCACGGGAGCGTTCGTTGATTGGCGCCTCGATTGGCTCGTGGCGCTTCGCCAGTGCCTGCCTGCCCGAGCCTGCCGTGGCGTTGCGGCGCCTGGGCGAGCTGTATACCGGCATGCGCTTTGCCAAGGGCGTGAGCATGGTTGAAGTGTCGCGCCGTTGTGCGCAGATGCTCGACGAGTTGTTGCAGCAGCAGGACGCCGCAGTGCTCGATAATGCTGATTACCGCCTCAATATCGTGGTCGTGAAAAGCCATGGCCGGCTCGCTGAAGATGGCAAGCGCGCGCTCGGGCTGGGGCTCTCCTCAGTCGTGGGCAACAATTTGCTGGGCCGGGCGCGGCTGTCGCGGCACTTCGAACGCGTGATCCTGCACGATGCTCGCCTGGCGCCGCCACTGCATCCGCTCACCGACTTTCCCTCGCGCTGTCTGCCGTTGGATGTGGGCAACCTGCGCCATGCGTTGCTGGCTTCCGGCTCGATTCCCTTCGTCATGGAGGGCGTTCGCGACATACCTGGCGCAGGTCCCGGTACCTACCGCGACGGCGGTTTGCTCGACTATCACCTGGACCTGCCCTATAGCGGCGACGATATCGTGCTGTATCCGCACTTTACCGATCGCATCATTCCTGGCTGGTTCGACAAAGGCATGCCCTGGCGCCGCGGTGACGCCACGCGGTTGCAGGATGTCCTCTTGCTGGCACCTTCTCGCGATTACCTCGCACGCCTGCCCTATGGCAAGCTGCCGGATCGCAAGGACTTCAGCCGCTTCATCGGCGACGACGCCGGTCGCGAGCGTTACTGGCGCCTGGCGATGGCAGAAAGTCAGCGCCTCGGTGATGACTTCCTCGAGCTGGTTGAAACTGGCCGTCTGGCCGACCTGCTTCAGCCGCTCTAGCGCAAGACCTCGCTACAAACCCGGGGGTGAAGATGCCGAAAAGTTGGCGCGCGCCCAGGTAACCGACTTAAACGATTGTCTGCAAATAAAAATAGTGAACCGAATGGAACCGACGCGCGACGTTATTTTCCTATTGAGTGTTGGTGTCTTTTAAAGGTTGGTCTGACGACTGCAACAGCTTTTAGGTGGCGTAACCTTTGAAAACTTTGATGCCCGTCAACTTCACAATTTAATTTTCAATTTTTTTAAAAATTAATTGATTCGGATGTGACTTGCAGGGCTCAACGAACCATCAACAGTTATGACCGTCAGCGTTTATACGCTTCGCTGACACTATGAATCATTGGGAAAACCTCGGAGAACCGACCCCATGAACGCTTCGCTGCGTTTCAATGATGCACTGCTGATTGCCGATCGTGCCTTTCAACCTTTCCACTGTGTCGCCTGGGCTCCTCAGGACGGTACCGGCGTGGTGAGCCTGACGGTCGTAGACCGCACCAGCACTCGCCTGATCGATCGCACGCAACTCACCAGCAGCATTTACAGCGACCCGCAAGAACTGGCCAAGGCACTGAAGAAATCCCGCGACGAACTGAGCAGCAAGGGCTTCGACCTCGCGCCGTGGAGCATGCCGGAATAACGCGTTAGCCGTTCGCTTTTACCTGTCTTTTAAGTTGCCGCACCTGGGTGCGGCAACTTGTCTTTAAAGTTACACATTGCTATTACCCTCGCCTCCCGGGCGCCCTGCATAGACGGAAACACTGAACTTCCCGCCTCGTTTGGCGGGCTAAGTTTGTATCCGTTGCAATGGGTTGACCGGCATGTACAACATCGTAGTAGTAACGCTTGCCAAGGCGGAGCGCTGGGCGCTCCAGTTTATCGGCCACGGTTTGACAGACGCCCTTCAGTCCTGCCTGGAGGTGCGCCGATGACCAGCATGGTTGCGATCCCCGAATTGCCCAACGACCTGCACTACGTCGATGACCGCATCCCCGGTATCACCCGACGCAAGCTGCGAGGCAAATTCTGCTATTTCGAGCCTAGCGGCGAGCGCATTCGCGATACCAATGAGATCGCCCGCATCAATGCGTTGGCTATCCCGCCCGCCTACGTCGATGTATGGATCTGCCCGGACCCAAAGGGACATCTGCAGGCGACTGGCCGTGATGCGCGCGGCCGCAAGCAGTACCGATATCACCCCCGCTGGCGTGAAGTGCGCGATACCGACAAGTACGCCAATCTGCTGCTGTTCGGCAAAGCTCTGCCGAAACTGCGGCAGACCGTCGAACAACATCTCTTGCTGCCTGAGCACGGTCGCGAAAAGGTCATGGCCACGGTCATCACTCTGCTCGACAACACGTTGATCCGTATCGGCAACGTGCGTTATGCCAAGGAGAACCGCTCTTATGGCCTCACCACATTGAGGAACCGCCATGTCGAGGTGCAGGGCAGCGCCATCCGCTTCCACTTTCGTGGCAAGAGCGGCATTGAACATGAGGTAGAGGTCAGTGATCGCCGTCTGGCGCGGATCATTCGCCGCTGTCTGGAGCTGCCGGGCCAGCACCTGTTTCAGTACCTAGATGCCAACGGCGAACGCCACACGGTCACCTCCAGTGACGTCAACAACTACCTGCGCGAGCTGACAGGCGCCGACTTCACCGCCAAGGATTACCGCACCTGGGCGGGCAGCGCTTTGGCACTGACGCTGTTGCGAGAGCTTGAGTGGCAGCCAGAGAGTTCAGCTAAAAAACAGGTGGTGGCAATGGTCAAGCAGGTCGCCGAAGAGTTGCGTAACACCCCAGCGGTATGCCGCAAGTGCTATATCCACCCGGCACTGATAGACGCCTTCCATGCGGGCGAGCTTGCCGACTTGCGGCTGGCATCGGCGCGCAAGGGCCTACGGGCCGAGGAAAGCCTGCTGATGCGTTTTTTGGAGAAGATCCCCGTCACCTGATCCAACAAGCCAAATGGCGAGATATGTGGGGTTAATGTCATTGCTGTCACATGAACGCCCGCGCACAATCCGTCCCTCATCTCCGAGGGGCCGCCATGGACGACATCAAATGCATCGCTGCGCTGATCTATCCAGACTTCATGAGCCTGGACGTGGTCGGCCCCTTGCAGGTATTTGCCTCTGCCAACGTTGAACGCAACCGCCAAGGGCTAAGCGATGCCTATCGGCTGCTAATGCTCAGCGAGGTGCCCGGCGCAGTACGCAGTTCATCCGGCATGCGCATGGTCGCTGATGCGGCGTGGCGCGAGTGTGATCCTGCCACTCTGGATACCCTGTTGATTCCCGGTGGCATCGGCGAGACGCGGCAGTGCGAGAACCTGCCGCTGCTCGACTGGCTGCGCAGCGCCGAGCCGCATGTACGCAGGCTCGGCTCGGTATGTTCGGGCGCGCTGATCCTCGCCCGCACCGGGCTGCTCGACGGCCAGCGTGTGACCACCCACTGGGCGGATGTCGAGACCTTGCGTCAACACGACAGGTTACGTGTGGACAGTGACTGCCTGCACACCTATGACCCCACCGCCGGCAACCGCAACAACCACCTGTTCACGTCGGCAGGCGTCACCGCCGGTATCGACCTGGCCCTGGCATTGGTAGAGGCCGATCTGGGACGCAGCATGGCGCTGGCGGTGGCGCGACGGCTGGTGTTGTTCCTGCGTCGCCCGGGCGGCCAGGCGCAGTTCAGCGCCCTGCTCGCTCCCGAGCCAAGCCGCACACCACGGCTTGCCGACCTGCTCGAATGGATTCCTGCCCACCTGGGTAGCGATCTCTCTCTTGAGGCACTGGCCAGTAACGCGAACATGGCGCCACGTACCCTCTCACGGGTGTTTGCCAGCGAACTGGGCATCGGCCCTGCCCGTTACGTGGAGCGCATTCGTCTAGAGGCGGCCCGAGCGTTACTCCAGGATGCCCAGGCCTCCATCAGCACCGTCGCACGCCTGACCGGCTTCGGCCATCCAGAGAATTTGCGCCGGGTCTTTCAAAAACATCTGTCCATCAGCCCCCAGGAATATGCCGAACGCTTCGGCCAGGAGATTTCTCATGCTTGAACTACGCCCCAACTGTGAATGCTGCGATCGTGACCTGCCGCCCGAGTCCAGCGAAGCGCGCATCTGCTCGTTCGAATGCACCTACTGCAGCGATTGCGCCGACACGCATCTGAACGGCCATTGCCCAAACTGCCAGGGTGAACTGGTGCGCAGGCCAATCCGGCCTGCCGCAAAATTGCCTGCCAACCCGCCGTCCAGCTTACGGGTTCACAATCCCGCAGGTTGCGCAGCGCATACCTGAAAGCGAGAAATCATGTTCACCTTCAACAAGCTGCGTGGTGATAGCGCCGCGCTGCCCGCACGCCCTGGCCTGCGGCAGGTATTGATCGCCTGGCTCGGTGGTGTGCTGGCGATCGCTGCGATCGCGGGGCTGGGCGACGCGCTGACGGCGAGCTTGTTACTAGGCTCGTTCGGCGCTTCCTGCGTGCTGGTATTCGGCTTCCCCGATGTACCCTTCTCGCAACCGCGCAACGTCATGTTCGGGCATTTTTTGAGCACATTCACCGGCTTGCTATTCCTGCAGATATGCGGTCCGCACTGGTGGGCCGTGGCGCTGGCAGTCGGCACCGCTATTGCCCTGATGATGCTCACGCGCACAGTGCACCCGCCTGCCGGCTCCAACCCGGTGATCGTATTCCTGGCGTTACCGGGGTGGGATTTTCTGCTCTATCCGACGCTCAGCGGCTCGCTGTTGCTGATCGCGGTGGCACTCGTCTACAACAACGCCAGCCGCGAAGCGCGCTACCCGAAATACTGGTAATGAATAGCCGCGGTCAGGCGCCGTACACCGTCACCTGATTGCGGCCATTTCGCTTGGAGCCATACAGCGCCTGGTCGGCCCGCTCGATGAGCTGCTGGTGGTCATGGCACGGCTCGCTCAGGTCGGCCACGCCGAGGCTGACGGTGAAGGGAATCACCTGCCCCTCGTGGCTGATCTGCAGGCGCTCGACCACGCCGCGCAGCCGTTCGGCAAACACTCGCCCGCCCGCGGCATCGACATCCGGCAGCAGTACCACGAACTCTTCGCCGCCGTAGCGCCCGGCAATATCCGTGTCGCGGATCTGCTCGCTGACGATCTTGGCCAAGCTTTGGATCACCGTATCGCCTGCCTGGTGGCCGTAGGTGTCGTTGACCTTCTTGAAGTGGTCGATATCGAAGATCACCAGCGAAGCGCTGCTGCCATAACGGCGGTGCCTTGCGTACTCACGCTTGAGCTCCTCCTCCCAGTAACCCCGGTTATTCAGTCCTGTCAGCCGATCGGTACGTGACAGGTGCTTGAACTGATCGCTCATCGACTGCAGCTGACGCTTGTTCACAGCGACACTGGTGACGTCGTAGATGATCAGGCACAGGTGTTCGATCTTGCTGTTGGTGGCCTGCAGCGGCAGGATGGTGGTGTTCTGGTACATGAAATCCTCCAGCCCGGTAATCGGCTGGTAGTTTTTGAAACGCACCAGATAGGGTCGCTGCTCCCAGATGGTGAAGGCCGGCGTTCCCAGGGTGGCAACGCTCTCTACCTTACGTCGAAACCAGCTTTCTTCGACCTCGGGAAACAGCTCGAAGAACGAGCGTTCCGAGGCGTCGCGCGCAGTGCGCCCCGAGTGGTTTTCCATGAAGCTGTTCCAGACCTCGACCCGGTATTCGCGATCCAGCACCACCACGCCAACGTCGATGCTCTGCACGATCGCCAGCAACCAGTGGAACTCGTTCAAATCCATGTTCGCGACCATGTCTGTCATTCCATCAGGTAAGCGAGTTTGCCAGTCAACAATGGCACCGAGTCTTCGGTGAATAACAGCAGCAGGTCGAAGTGGATATTGTGCCCCTCGATGCTGTAGCTGACTTCCACTGCCAGGGTTTTGCGCCAGCGTTGGCTGTTGATACGGATCAGTTCATCGATGGAGGCGTGCTCGCCCAGCACCTGGGGATGACCCTGGGAGAAACTCACGTCGAGCTGGGCAGCGATGCCGCTCAGGCAGGCACCGATCAGCACGCTGGACATGTCCAGCAG
The DNA here is from genome assembly GCF_900102335.1 of Phytopseudomonas seleniipraecipitans. GTDB lineage: Bacteria > Pseudomonadota > Gammaproteobacteria > Pseudomonadales > Pseudomonadaceae > Aquipseudomonas > Aquipseudomonas seleniipraecipitans. The sequence continues at coordinate 166,820 of NZ_FNBM01000006.1, read as the reverse complement.
CATTTCCATGGAAGAATGGTCTTGCTGCTGCCACTTCATCAGCCTGGCCATGTCGGCCACTTCCGAATCGTGGAAGATCAGCAGCGCTTCGCCGCACATGCCGCCGCCGATGTAACCCTGGCATACAGCGGTCAGCCCGTTGCCGCGTTGTGCATCGGCCAGGGCCATATGCAGTTCGCTGACTTCGAGGATGTTCACGTTGGGAATTGGCAGTTGCACGAACACCCCGAGCACGCGGGCGAGCAGCGCAGCGGCCTGCCCCATGGCGACGTTGACGACTTCTCGGAAGGCGTCGCGGAACGACACCTTAGGCTCGCTGAGTGCTTGCGCGGGTACTGTCAGGGATGTGCCGGCAGTTGCGTCAAGCATGCCCAGCGTGTTTAGGGTCTGCCGGAGCAACTCAGGATCGACCGGCTTCTTCAGAAAAGCCGATGCGCCCAGCTCTTTTACGCGGCGTATGGCCTCTTCCTGCACATCGCCAGACACCACGATGACCTTCTGCGCCAGTCCCTCGGCCTTGAGCGCAGCCAGCACCCCATAACCATCGAGCACGGGCATCGTCAGGTCGAGCAGCAGAAGATCGCTAGGCGCCGCACGCAACTGGTCGAGGGCTTCCTGGCCATTGCTGACCTGAGTGACCAGCACCGGCCATTGCGCAGGCAAGGCGCGTATGAGCTGCTTGCGGGCCATGTTTGAATCATCGCAGACCAGAAGAGATGCTTTTGGCATCAATACGCCTCGGGAGAGCTGAATACAGATCCGACTTCATCGCGCGATGGTCACCATGCCAACAACGCGGCCCCATCCTGGAGTGCTTCGGCCAAGCTATAGCAAAAAGCCATTACACTTTGGCTTTAATCCTCTTTTCGTGAACCGGCGCACCTCAAAAATAAAAAAAGGCGACCGAAGTCGCCTTTTCATGTGTGAGCCTATCAGTAGTAGGCATTTTCCCGATTACTATGGTCGGTCACATCGCGCACGCCTTTGAGCTGCGGAATGCGCTCCAGCAGCGTTTTTTCGATACCTTCCTTGAGCGTCAGGTCCGCCTGACCGCAACCCTGGCAGCCGCCGCCGAACTGCAGTACGGCAATGCCTTCGTCGACGACATCGATCAATGTCACCTGGCCACCATGGCTGGCCAGACCGGGATTGATCTCGGTCTGCAGGTAGTAGTTGATGCGCTCATTGAGCGGGCTGTCCTCATTGACCATCGGTACCTTGGCATTCGGCGCCTTGATGGTCAGCTGGCCGCCCATGCGATCGGTGGCGTAATCGACGACGGCGTCTTCGAGAAATGGCTCGCTGACGGCGTCGATCCATGCGGTGAAGTTAGCCAGGCCGATAGCCTGGTCTTCCGGCTTCTGCTCACCGGGCTTGCAGTACGCAATGCAAGTTTCCGCGTACTGGGTTCCCGGCTGGGTGATGAAAACGCGAATGCCGATTCCCGGAGTGTTCTGCTTGCTCAGCAGGTCTGCCAGGTAATCATGGGCGGCATCGGTAATGGTAATAGTGCTCATGGCAACTCCTCACGGTCATGTGGCGAAGTGTACGCCAAATCATGCTGCTGGATAAAGTCCTACTATTTTACTCAGGATAGAGCCTGGAGCGGTTTCTGCGTCGTCCGCTCGCTAAACCAGGCTTTGGCGTGAACGAAAAAACGCTTCTCGATCAATTCGTAACTGCCCCACGACGCCAACGCAATAAGCGGCATGCAGGCCGCGATCACCACATACGGATTAAGATCCAGGCTGGCCTGCAGGTACCAGCCCAGCGACAGCACGATCACGTGCAGCAGGTACACCGAATAGGACAGGTCGCCCATCCGAGCCAATAGCCGGCTGTCCTTGAACCACGGTTCCATGGCGATGCAAGCAGCCACGATCATCGCGCTGGGCACACCCCAGTGCAGCAGGCGCATGGAGTTGTCCAGGTGGTAGATGGCCATGAGTGCGCCGGCGATCAGCAGCAGCGGTATCCACAGGCCCTGACGAATCCAGCCGCGGCTGTAGACCATGCCCAGCAGTACGCCGAAGAGGAATTCGTAGACGATGCTATTGCGATAGAAGTCGCTGACCCACGGCTGGGTCGCCAGCAATCCGAACAGCAGCAGGCTGCTGGTGATGAGCAGCAGACGGAAACGCTGCGGCACGATGAATGCCAGCGCGAACAGCAGGTAGAAGAACATTTCGTAATTCAGCGTCCAGCCAACGTTTAACGTCGGGTACAAGCCAAAGCCGGCGGGGTTTTCTGCGGGAATGAACAGCAGCGACATCATCAGGTGCTGCAGATCGAACGCCTGGGTTGGCATCACCGGATTGGCGAAGGCGATGATCACCGCAGCAATCAGCGAATAGAGCCAGTACGCCGGCACGATGCGCAGCGCGCGGTTGAGCATGAAACGCCACGGCGTGATGCTCTTGCCTTGAGTCGACAGATAAATCACCAGGCCGCTGATGATGAAGAAAATATCGACACCGACTGCGCCCTTGTCAGTGAACAGATAGCCCAGAAAGCTATCGGCCTTGAAGTCGAAAAACACCTGCATGACATGGTGAAAGACTACTACCCAGGCTGCCAACGCCCGCAATGCCTGCACTGAAATCAGCATAAAACCGCCACTCTCCCTCTCGTTGAAACCGACACGGGGCAAGCACCGTAACGGGCTGCCACAGCGTCCGACCGCAGCGGCTGGAGAAAGGTCGGGAGAAATGGCATGCGACCCTGCCATTGAACAGCGGCAACCGCTTGCCTGCTGAGCCGCGTGTACTTAGAGGTTCTGGTAGCGGTTCATGTCCAGCACGCCCGCTTCCTGCGGATCCTGTTCGCGGATATGCGCGGTCAGGTCGTGGAAGTACCGCCAGAACTGCGGATGGGTTCGGCGAATTCCCCAGCGTTCGACCACCTTGTCGAATGTCGCGGTATCGCTCACTTGCTCGAGCGCGGTGACGAACTCAGGCACTTGGCCGGCCGGTACCGAAAACATGAAGTTGGGGTAGCTGGTCAGCACTTCCGGGTAGATCGTCAGGGTGTCCAGACGCGGCTGATAGCGCAGTTCCTCACCGAGCATGAACGCCACGTTGCTGTGCGCACGGTTGCGCAGCAGGCTGTAGACCTCACGACGGCCATTGTCCCCTTCTACCCGCAATAACGTCGCCTCGGGCAGGTGATGGATCACGTTGAGCTGCGAAGCTGGCCGTGAGGCCAGGCGGCTCAATGCCTGCTCAGCCTGCTGCAGGTCAGCAGCCAGCCCATCACGGTGGCAATGCTCACCGCTGCAGCGATTGATGGGATCGGGTCGCGCATTGAGCATGCCGAAGCGTTGCAACAGTTGCTCGCTGAACTGCCGTTTCGGGTCATCTCCCGCCAACGCCAGACCGCTCGGGGTTTTTCTGTCCAGCGGGTAATAATCCATCCAGGCCTTGAGCTTCCCGCTGTTCTGGTACCAGTCGCTGAACAGCCCCGAGCGCGCGTCGGCTGGCATCAGGCGCAGAAAATTCTGCTCGGCGCCGTTACGAATCAGGTCGAAGTACAGCCGCGTCTGCGCCTGGTGCGAGACGTTGCCGAACACATCGAAATTCACCACCAGCTGATAGTAGGTGCGCTCGAGCAGCGGATAGTCCATCCACCACAGGGTTTGCGGAATCTCACCCACCAGGCCTTTGCGCACCGAGGCGCTGTCGTACTGGCGGAAGATCGACAGCAGCGCGTTGTCGTTGCCACGCCAGATATGCGACCAGTCGGGCGCCGGCGCCTGGGCGTAGCCGTCGGTACGCAGGGCTTCATAGTCGTTGCGCTTGTTGCGGTAGGCGCGCCACAGGCCCAGCAGGTCGCCGATCTGGTCGAGCTGGCCGGGCATTGCCAACAAAGGCGTGGTTTCACCCCGATACGCCGGGTCGGTGATGTACAGGTCATGCTGCGGATCCTGAAACACCACCCAGAAGTTGTCGCGAATCACGTCGGTAGCGATCTGCCCGCGGCATACAGGGCCGCGGATAAAGGTGCGCACGAAGTACTCGGCGTTATCGAGCATGAACTGATAACGCGCCTGAGCCGGAATGGCCTCGAAGGTTTCGAAGGGGTTGGAACGACGCTGCACGCCATACCCTGGCACGACCCCTACCTGCCACTCGCTGGCGAAGAACAGCGATTTCACCCGAGCCAGTTTCGCGGCGCTGAGTGGGTAGGTGATGTGGGTCTTGTGAACGATCACGCCCTGTATCGGTATCACGCGGTAATAGACGGTGGTGCCGGGATCATCATTGGGGCGCCGCGTGGCGATGATATCGACGGGTTGGCCGCTCGGTGTACGCGAGCGCACCAGTTGAAAGAAGTGGCCGGCCTCGCCCGCCTCGAAATGCAGGTGAGCGAGAAACAGGTGCTCGTACAGCCAGCGACTGACCAGCGCCTGTTCGTCGCCGGGCGCATTGAGAAACTGCTCCCACTCGCCGATCTGGCGTGCCTCCCCCGCGCTTGGCTGCAGTGCCTGCTGATCCACCGGAGCGCCCTGCGCCAGCCAGTGTTGCACCGTTTGATAGTCCTGCTCGGTGAGCCCCGTTACCGCGAACGGCATGCCAACCATAGGATTTTTGCTGGCAAAGCTCTCGAACTCACCCGGCAGCGGGCACTGGTTGACCCGGTCGATGCCGATGGCCAGCTCCTTGGGCAATTTGCTATTGGGCGGCAGCGGCGTGGCGTGGCCCAACTCGAGCATGCGCGCCATCAATGCCGCCTGGCCGCCCTGTTGGTCGAGCACCGAGTTGAAGTCCTTGCGTCGCCAGGCGGGCTCACCATGAGCATCCATAAACAGACGCGTGGTGGCCTGGGTTTCGCTGCGCGTACCGTCATAGACCGGCACCTTGCTGGCGCCCCGCTCGGTGCCTTCGCCACTGCCCAGATTGAGCTGGCAGGGCGCGTCGTAGCAAGCATGGCAGGCCACACAGTTCTGCGTGAAGATCGGCTGGATATCGCGGCTGTAGGAAACGGACTGCGCCATCAACAGCGGGCTGATTAAAACAAGGCAAACACTCAACAACAGCCGGCAGCGCATGGTCACAAATCCCACAAAATTAGCCGGCCATTCTAGCCGTCTCGTCTGTGCTGTCGCTATGCCTGCATGCCAAACAGTCAGTCTGATGCGCTGCGTGAACATGAACATAATTCATGCACAACCGCATCGTGCAGAAAAAGCACCAACCTTTGTTATGATCGCAACCCTTGTCATAGCCCACCGTTCAGAGCTTTTCCCATGCCCTTGTCAGATCGCAGCGCCCGCCTCCAAGCACTTCAGCACGCCCTCAAGGAACGCATCCTGATCCTCGACGGTGGTATGGGCACCATGATCCAAAGCTACAAGCTGGAAGAAGCCGACTACCGCGGCGAGCGCTTCGCCGACTGGCCGAGCGACGTCAAGGGCAACAATGACCTGTTGCTGCTCAGCCAGCCGAAGATCATCGCCGAGATTGAGCGCGCCTATCTGGACGCTGGCGCCGACATTCTGGAAACCAACACCTTCAATGCTACCCAGGTGTCCCAGGCGGACTACGGCATGGAGTCGCTGGCCTATGAGCTGAACCTGGCCGGTGCCCGCGTTGCCCGTGGGGTGGCGGATGCCAAAACCCTGGAAACCCCGGACCGCCCGCGTTTCGTCGCCGGCGTGCTCGGCCCGACCAGCCGCACCTGCTCGATTTCTCCGGACGTCAACGACCCGGGCTATCGCAACGTCACCTTCGACGAGTTGGTCGACAACTACACCGAAGCCACCCGCGGCTTGATCGAAGGCGGCGCCGACCTGATCCTGATCGAGACCATCTTCGACACGCTCAATGCCAAGGCGGCGATCTTCGCCGTGCAGCAGGTGTTCGACGAAGACAGCGTCGAGTTGCCGATCATGATCTCGGGCACCATCACTGATGCCTCCGGCCGCACGCTGTCCGGGCAGACCACCGAAGCCTTCTGGAACTCGGTCGCCCACGCCAAGCCGATTTCCGTGGGCCTCAACTGCGCCCTCGGTGCCGCTGACCTTCGCCCCTACCTGGAGGAGCTGTCGACCAAGGCCGGCACCCACGTTTCTGCGCACCCCAACGCGGGCCTGCCCAACGCCTTCGGTGAATACGACGAGACGCCAGCGGAAATGGCCGCCGTGGTCGAGGAATTCGCTGCCAGCGGCTTCCTCAATATCATCGGCGGTTGCTGCGGCACCACGCCTGGGCACATCCAGGCCATCGCCGAAGCGGTCGCCAAGTATCAGCCGCGACCGATCCCGCATATTCCAAAGGCCTGTCGTCTGTCGGGGCTGGAGCCGTTCACCATCGACCGCCAGTCGCTGTTCGTCAACGTAGGCGAACGCACCAACATCACCGGCTCGGCCAAGTTCGCCCGCCTGATCCGTGAAGAGAACTACACAGAGGCCCTGGAAGTCGCCCTGCAGCAGGTGGAAGCCGGCGCGCAGATCATCGACATCAACATGGACGAGGGCATGCTCGACTCCAAGGCGGCGATGGTCAGGTTCCTCAACCTGATTGCCGGCGAGCCGGACATTTCCCGTGTGCCAATCATGATCGACTCCTCCAAGTGGGAAGTGATCGAAGCCGGCCTCAAGTGCATCCAGGGCAAAGGCATCGTCAACTCGATCTCCATGAAGGAAGGCGTCGAGCAGTTCAAGCACCACGCCAAACTGTGCAAGCGCTACGGCGCTGCCGTGGTGGTGATGGCCTTCGACGAAGCTGGCCAAGCCGACACTGCCGCTCGCAAGCGCGAAATCTGTCAGCGCAGCTACGACATCCTGGTCAACGAAGTGGGCTTCCCGCCGGAAGACATCATCTTCGACCCGAACATCTTTGCCATCGCCACCGGCATCGAGGAGCACGATAATTACGCCGTAGACTTCATCGAAGCCTGCGCTTTCATTCGCGACCACCTGCCCCATGCGCTGAGCTCGGGTGGCGTATCCAACGTGTCGTTCTCGTTCCGCGGCAACAACCCGGTGCGCGAAGCGATCCACTCAGTGTTCCTCTACTACGCCATCCAGAACGGCCTGACCATGGGCATCGTCAACGCCGGCCAGTTGGAAATCTACGACCAGATTCCCAAGGAGCTGCGTGACCGCGTCGAGGATGTAGTGCTCAACCGCACGCCGGGCGGCACCGACGCCCTGCTGGCCATCGCCGAGAACTACCGTGGCGGTGGCGCGACCAAGGAAGTCGAGAATGAAGAGTGGCGCTCGCTGCCGGTCGACAAGCGCCTTGAACACGCGCTGGTCAAGGGCATCACCGCGTTCATCGTCGAAGACACCGAAGAATGCCGCCAGCAGTGCGCGCGCCCCATCGAGGTCATCGAAGGTCCGCTGATGAGCGGCATGAACATCGTTGGCGACCTGTTCGGCTCGGGCAAGATGTTCCTGCCTCAGGTGGTCAAATCCGCCCGGGTGATGAAGCAGGCCGTGGCCCACCTGATTCCGTTCATCGAAGCCGAGAAAGGCGACAAGCCGGAAGCCAAGGGCAAGATCCTCATGGCCACCGTCAAGGGCGATGTACATGACATCGGCAAGAACATCGTTGGCGTAGTGCTGGGTTGTAACGGCTACGACATCGTCGACCTCGGCGTGATGGTGCCGGCAGAGAAGATCCTGCAGACCGCCATCGCCGAGAAATGCGACATTATTGGCCTGTCCGGGCTGATCACCCCGTCGCTGGACGAAATGGTGCATGTCGCCAAGGAAATGCAGCGCCAGGGCTTCACCCTGCCTTTGATGATCGGCGGCGCGACCACCTCCAAGGCGCACACCGCAGTGAAGATCGATCCGCAGTACAGCAACGATGCGGTCGTCTACGTGACCGATGCCTCGCGAGCCGTCGGCGTGGCGACGCAGTTGCTGTCCAAGGAACTCAAGTCCGACTTCGTGCAGCGCACCCGTGACGATTATGTAGTGGTGCGCGAGCGTACCTCGGCGCGTGCCTCGCGTACCGAGCGGCTGAGCTACGACAAGGCCATCGCCAACAAGCCGACGTTCGACTGGAGCGGCTATACCGCACCGACACCGAGCTTTACCGGAGTGAAGGTTCTCGATGACATCGACCTCAACGTGCTGGCCGAATACATCGACTGGACGCCGTTCTTCATCTCCTGGGACCTAGCCGGCAAGTACCCGCGCATTCTCACCGACGAAGTGGTCGGCGAAGCGGCCACCAGCCTGTTCGAAGACGCCCAGGCGATCCTCAGAAAGCTGATCGACGAGAAACTGATCAAGGCCCGTGCAGTATTCGGTTTCTGGCCGGCCAATCAGGTGTGTGACGACGACATCGAAGTGTATGGCGAAGACGGCCAGCCAATGGCAACGCTGCACCACCTGCGGCAACAGACCATCAAGCCGGACGGCAAGCCAAACCTGTCGCTGGCCGACTTCGTCGCGCCGAAGCACAGCGGCATCACTGACTATGTAGGCGGCTTCATCACCACCGCCGGCATCGGCGCCGAGGAAGTCGCCAAGGCTTACGAGGCCAAGGGCGACGACTACAACTCGATCATGGTCAAGGCACTGGCCGATCGCCTCGCCGAAGCCTGCGCGGAATGGCTGCATGAGCAGGTGCGTAAGGAGCACTGGGGCTACCAGCCCGACGAGCACCTGAGCAACGACGAGCTGATCAAGGAAGCCTACAAAGGTATCCGCCCTGCCCCCGGCTACCCGGCCTGCCCGGATCACACCGAAAAAAGAACCCTGTTCAACCTGCTCGACCCCGAGGCTGAGTATCACAAGGCCGGCCGCAGCGGCGTGTTCCTCACCGAGCACTACGCCATGTTCCCGGCGGCGGCGGTCAGCGGCTGGTACTTCGCCCATCCCGAGGCGCAATACTTTGCCGTCGGCAAGGTCGACAAAGACCAGATCGAGCAGTACAGCGCACGCAAGGATCAGGACATCGCCGTCAGCGAACGCTGGCTGGCACCCAATCTGGGGTATGACGAATGAGTGAACAACCTTATCTGCTCGACCAACTGGAGAGCGCCGACATGCTGGAGATCGATGGCCTGCATGCCTTCGACTTCCAGCTCGACGACGCCCTGCTCGACCAGGCCGACGTTGCGGCCGAAGCCGATGAGTCGTTCGCCAGCGAAGCCACTGTTCTGCACATCGAGGCGCAGGATGGCCGCGAGCGCAAACGCTGGCAGTTCAGCTATAACGCAGTGATGGAAGCCGAGTATCAATCGGCCGACGACAGCTGGACGCTGGGTGAACACCGCTTACGTTGTTTCGATGCAACCGCAGCCGACAGCGAAGACGACTAGCCGTAACCAACAGGGAGTGACCACGTGCTGAAGATGACCCGCATCGACCCGCCGCACTGGGCTCCCGACTATGCACGCAACGTAATCGACTACCTCGGTGACGATGGCGAGGCCAGTCAGCGTGCCTTCGAACCCTTGCTGACGCAGATCCATGCCAGCCTGGACGAGCGGATCAATGCATTTGTCAACGATCCTCGGCAGTGCTTCGGCGACGATGAGCAATTCCCCAGCCGCAGCCAGCTATCGGGCGATTACTACATCGGTTCGCAAACCTTCGAAGGCTATCGCGACGATGGTGATTATCAACTGTGGGTTCAGATTCGCTGTCTGGGGCTCGGCGGGCACGAGCAGGCCGATTACCTCGGCCTGGAAGTGATCTGCAGCTTTACGCCGGCCACCGGCGAATTGATGATCGAGGAAGGGTTCAACACCAGCGTAATCTGACGACCATCACGACAGATCGGACGACGACCTGCGTACGAGCTTGATGGAGTGCTTCAAGGTCGGCTTGCGCGTGACACTGATCGCCTTGCGGGTCACGGTATCAATGGTGATGTTCCAGAAGCCGCTGCTGGGAACGGTGATCTTGGCCGGAAACTTGTCGAACGCGCCGCCGTGGTAAGTGTGTCGACCACCATTCTTGAAGCTGCGGAAGTTCGCGTCGTTCATCAGGCGGATATTGCAGGGTTGCGAGCATTCGATCACGACCAGGTCGTCTTCGTTAAGGTGCTCGCGCTGGTGTATGTACTTCATCAGACGCTCCACGCATGTTTTCAGCGCAATAGCATGACTCACCAGCCCTCGGACAGCAAAGCCTCTGATTTCTCGGCACCGAGGTAGCGTGCCAATATGCGCTGCCAGCTGCCGTCTCTGCGCATGTCGACGAAGGCGTCGTTCATCTGCTGGCCCAATGCAGCCGCATTGTCGAGCTTGAGGCTGCCAGCTATATGGCTGCGCGTGCGGCTGATCGGCTTGCCGAAACGCAAAGGTGCCTGGTAGCCCAGCTGACGCCACAGGTAAATGGCGCGTAGGTCGATTTCATACCAGGCGACCACGCGGCCGCTCTGTAGAAGCTGGGCGGCTTGTTCAGGGTCAGTGACTTCGACTACCCGCTGCGCACCCGTGCGTATCGCGTTGATCGCATCAGCACGGGGCGTGCCGGCCATCACCGCTACAGGGCCGGTGTTCAGTGCATCGGCCAGGCTATCGAAAGAGCGGCTCACGCTGGCAAGTACGTAAGGAGTCGGTAGCACATCGAGCAGCCAGAGAAATTCATCTTCGCGCTCTGCCGTGTAGCCAAGATTCAGCACGATACCGTGTGGGTCGGCGTTCGCTTCATTCAATACCCGGCGCCAGGGTACGCTGCGAAACACACACTGCCGCTGGATGCGCCCGCACAGTTCGCGCATGAGATCGCCAAACAACCCGGTTGGTCCGACGGTCGCATCGGCAAATGGCATTTGCCCCTGGCCGACATAAATGTCGAGCGGCTCGGCTTGCACCGCGCTCACCCAACCCAACGCCGCAACCAATGAAAATCTGCAGCCCATTCGCCGCATCAAGGCTATTACATCGCTTATGTGCACACGCAGGCCCCATTACCAATCGCTTGTAAAGTGTGCATCAAGTACGGGCAAAGGTAATCAGCCTAATGCGGTATCCAAGAACATCATCACAGCAAATCCGCCCATTAGACCCAACGTCGCAGGCGTTTGATGGCCGTTGCGGTGAGTCTCGGGGATGATTTCGTGGGACACCACGAACAGCATGGCGCCTGCCGCCAAGCCCAAGCCAATGGGATAAGCCAGTGCGTAGCTGCTGGACATGCCAACGCCAACCAGTGCGCCCAGTGGCTCCATTAATCCGGTAGCCGCAGCGATCAGCGCCGCATGTAATGCGGAGATGCCCGTCGTGCGCAGCGCCAGTGCAACAGCAAGCCCTTCGGGAATGTCCTGAATTGCAATGGCGGTTGCCAGGGGAATGCCCACCTTCATGTCATCACCGGCAAACCCGACACCGACTGCCATGCCTTCCGGCAGGTTGTGCAGCGTGATGGCGAATACGAACAGCCACACCCGATTCAAGCGCTCATTGTGTGGCCCAAGCGGCCCGGTGCTCTCATGCTCGTGTGGGGTGAAATGATCGAGGCCGAGCATCAACAGCACGCCGAGCGCCAAGCCGAGCACCACGGTCGCGGCACCCAGAAGGCCGCTGCCAGTAATCGTCTCGGCGGCCTCGAGGCCTGGAAGAATCAACGAAAAGGAGCTGGCGGCGAGCATCATACCCGCAGCGAAGCCCAACAGGCTGTCCTGGGTTTTTACGCTGATGCTGCCCAACGCCAAGGCGGCCATCGCCCCCAGCGCAGTAGCCGCAAAGCCCGCACCGCCGCCATACAGCGCGTAGCGCATACGTTCGGAATGCCCTTCATCGAGCACATTGAACAAGCTCGCCACCAACAGCCAGAGCACCACCAGAAGTGCCAGCCCCAGCCCGGCAGCGACCCAGGGCGAGGCACGCGCCTGGGTGAGCCAAGCCTGGAGAAACCCGCTGTTCGACTGTGGAAGTGTTTGCATGTATCCCTCTGATCAACCCCAACGAAATTGGCGAATGCCTTCAATACCTCTGTAGTAGCTGCGACACTCTGGCGATGATGAGTGTTCATCCAACATGGAGTGCGATTACCAGCATGGCAAGCCACAGTGCCACCATTTTCTGGTCACGGGGCGATCAACCTTTCCTTGATAACCGCTACAGCCGCGCACACCGCTGGCAATTAGATGGCGGTTTGGAAATACCCGCCTCGTCTTCGCTTTCGGTGGTGCCACTACCGATGTCCGATGCGAACGCTGTTGATACCGAGGAAGCCTTTATTGCCTCGTTGTCGAGCTGCCATATGTTGTGGTTCTTGTCGCTGGCTGCACAACAGGGCTTCCAGGTCGATGATTATCAGGATCAAGCGCAAGGTACACGTGCTCGAAACAAGCAGAGCCGCGTGGCTATCACCGATGTGTTGCTGCGCCCTCGGGTTGTTTTCAGCGGGGACAAGCAGCCCAGCGACACGGATATACACGCCTTGCATCACGCTGCGCACGAGGCCTGTTTCCTGGCCAACTCGGTCAGTTGCGACGTACGCTGCGAGCCAATTCTCTAGCGGTTCTGTGGGCAGGTGGTTGGCACAAGCATTGTGATCAACCGAGTTAGCGATAAACATCGAGCAGCTGTGCTGTGCCCGGCTTTCAGTTTCCGCCTCTCGGAGGCGGATGCTGAACGCACGCGCCTGAATCCGATTATTTAAGCAATTCGCGACGGTCGACCAGCCTGGTTATGCTTCTTGAAGCGCTTAGTTCAAAAAGCTCTTTGTATATATTAAAACTTCACTTTTGCGCATAAACCCGAACTGGTATCTTCCCTCGGCTCCGCCTGGAGTGCGCGGCCGTGCGCGCAGATTTGCTGTAACAGGTCATCGAAAAAGCCGTGAGCGACAGCCGGTGAGCAATACGATCTGCTATCGAGCGGTGAGCCGTCCGATGCAGATTCGTCACACCGTTTACTGATCGCAGTAGCCATTCACCGATCTGGCAAGCAGCCTGATAACAGGATTGTCCATGTACGTATACGACCAGTACGACCAACAAATCGTCGAGGACCGCGTCAAGCAGTTCCGCGATCAAACCCGCCGGTACCTCAGTGGCGAACTGAGCGGTGAAGAATTCCGTCCGCTGCGCCTGCAGAACGGTCTGTACATCCAGCGTTTTGCGCCCATGCTGCGCATCGCCGTGCCTTACGGCCTGTTGTCGTCCACTCAGGTTCGCAAGCTGGCAAAGATCGCCCGTGACTACGACAAGGGCTACGCCCACATCAGCACCCGTCAGAACGTCCAGTTCAACTGGCCTGAGCTGGAAGACGTGCCGGAGATTCTCGCCGAGCTGGCTACCGTGCAGATGCACGCGATCCAGACCAGCGGCAACTGTATCCGCAACACCACCACCGACCAGTTCGCCGGGGTTGCCAAAGACGAGCTGATCGATCCGCGCCCGTGGTGCGAGATTATCCGCCAGTGGTCGACCTTTCATCCCGAGTTCAGCCACCTGCCGCGCAAGTTCAAGATTGCCGTCAATGGCGCTGCCGGCGACCGTGCGGCGATTGAAGTGCATGACATCGGCCTGGAAGCGGTGAAGAACAAGGCTGGCGAACTGGGCTTCCGCGTTGCCGTTGGTGGCGGCCTGGGCCGTACACCGATCGTGGGCAGCTTCATCAATGAATTTCTGCCGTGGCAGCACCTGCTCTCCTACCTTGACGCCATCCTGCGTGTGTACAACCGCTACGGCCGTCGTGACAACAAATACAAGGCGCGTATCAAGATCCTGGTCAAGGCGCTGACCCCGCAAGTGTTCGCCGAGCGCGTGAACGCCGAGTGGGCGCACCTGAAAGACGGCCCTACCACCCTGACCGACGATGAAGTGGCGCGCGTTGCCGCACATTTCGTCGACCCGGCGTACAAGGCGTTGCAGGATCAGGACGCCCTCCTCGCCACCCTCGACAGCGAGCATCCTGGTTTCGCACGCTGGCGTGAGCGCAACACCTTCGCGCACAAGAAACCCGGCTACGTGGCCGTGACCCTGTCGCTCAAGCCAACCGGCGTGGCCCCCGGGGACGTCACCGACAAGCAGCTCGACGCCATTGCCGAGCTGGCCGACCGCTACAGCTTCGGCGAGGTGCGCAACAGCCACAACCAGAACATCATCCTTGCCGACGTCGAGCAGGAGCAGTTGTTCACCCTGTGGGGTGAGTTGCGCGAGCAGGGTTTCGCGACGCCAAACGTGGGCCTGCTGACGGACATCATTTGCTGCCCGGGTGGCGACTTCTGCTCCCTGGCCAATGCCAAGTCGATCCCTGTGGCCGAAGCCATCCAGCGTCGCTTCGACAACCTCGACTACCTGTTCGACATCGGTGATATCGACCTGAACATCTCCGGCTGCATGAACGCCTGCGGCCACCACCACGTCGGCCACATCGGCATCCTCGGTGTCGACAAGAAGGGTCAGGAGTTCTATCAGGTATCGCTCGGCGGCAGCGCCGGTCGCGACGCCAGCCTGGCGCAGATCCTCGGCCCGTCCTTTGCCCAGGACGATATGCCGGACGTGATCGACAAGATCGTCAACGTCTACGTCGAGCAACGCACCGAAGAAGAGAGTTTCATCGACACCTTCCGCCGTATTGGTGTCGCCCCGTTCAAGGAGCGCGTATATGCAGCGAATCATTAAGAACGGCCAGATCGTCGACGAAAGCTGGCACGTGCTGCCGAAGGAAACTACCTTCGAGGAGCTGTCCAACTGTGACGACCTGATCGTCCCGTTGTCCCTGTGGCTGGAGCACGGCCGTGCGTTGAAAGCTCGTGACGGCGGCCTTGGTGTCTGGCTGGATGCCGAGGAAGAAATTGAATCCATCGTCGACTCGCTGGACGATTTCCAGGTCATCGCGCTGAATTTTCCGGCCTTCACCGACGGGCGTCACTCGTCCTCCGCTTACCTGCTGCGCACTCGCTACGGCTTCAAGGGCGAGCTGCGCGCAATCGGCGATGTGCTGCGTGACCAACTGTGGGCGCTCAAGCGCTGCGGTTTCGATGCCTTCGCCTTGCGTGAAGACAAGGACCCTGAAGACGCACTGAAAGCCTTCGAGGAATTCAGCGAGGTGTATCAGGCCTCCAGCGACCAGCCGGTGCCTCTTTTCAGGCGCCGCGCCTGATGCCAAGAGCCCTGCCAGTCGGCGGGGCTTTTTTATGCGCCCTGCTCCGCAAAACTGTACAAAACGTCGCCACAGCCGTAGCGGCCTCTTCGCACTCATTCCCCCGCCTTCCTGGCACGTACAGTCGCTTGCAAAGCGCAGCGCTGTTTGGCTGCTCATCAACTGCCGTAAGTCTTCAGGCAGCTCCTAAGCCAATCGGTCTGCCTTCCTTAGCTGGTGGCTAAATGCCTGCAACCGTTGGGTTAATTACCCTGAACCTAAGTTGTACACGCCCGTTCGATACCCATAGACCTGAGAAGCCCGTGGGTATCGAAGCAGTGCGTCATCAGACCGCTCGATGCCTTGGGGTGACCAAACCACGCTGCGCGCAACCGAGGTGCAGCCACCCCAACAGCCCGATGAGGATATGCAAATGGCTTCGCGCAAACCGTCCAGCCCGAAATCTTCCGCCGACAGCGCTTACCTGAAAAGCGACAGCGCTGCCAATGCGGCGCCACCCGCCGACACCGGCAAGGCCGTGATCGAACAGAAACGCGCCACCGGCGAAACCGTCGACGCCATGCCGCACAATGCCACCAAGGCAGCCGAATACGGCGAGGCTTCTGGCAGGCCGCCCCAGGGTGCAACCGCCGGCTGCCCGTTCAGCGTGGGCGCAAGCACCGTGAGCGAGGCCAATCGCAACGAGAAGACGGGTGATGCGCCACAGCAAGGCGTCAACGCCGCTACCGGCCATCTGCCGAGAGTGCGTGCCGACAGCGGCGGCCAGGGCATGACCACCAACCTGGGTGTGCCGATCGGCGACAACCAGAGCTCGCTGAAAGCTGGCCTGCGTGGCCCGGCGCTGCTCAAGGATTTCATCCTTCGTGAGAAGATCACCCATTTCGACCATGAGCGGATACCCGAGCGCATCGTCCATGCCCGTGGCTCGGCAGCTCACGGCTATTTTGAAACCTACGATTCGCTGCAGGACCTGACCTGCGCCTCGCTGTTCGCCGAAGCCGGCAAGCAAACGCCCGTATTCGTGCGTTTCTCAACCGTGGCCGGTGAGCGTGGCTCCAAGGACACCGCCCGTGACGCTCGAGGCTTCGCGGTGAAGTTCTACACCGACCAGGGCAACTGGGATCTGGTGGGCAACAATATTCCGGTGTTCTTCATTCAGGACGCCATGAAATTTCCCGATCTGGTGCACGCGGTCAAACCCGAGCCGCACCATGGCATGCCACAGGCAGCTTCTGCCCATGACACGTTCTGGGACTTCATCTCGCTGATGCCGGAATCTGCGCACATGATCATGTGGGTCATGTCCGACCGCGGCATCCCGCGCAGCTACCGGATGATGCAGGGCTTTGGCGTGCACAGTTTCCGTTTCGTCAACGCCGCCGGGGAGTCGCACTTCGTAAAATTCCACTGGAGCCCGAAGCTCGGCACTCACTCCCACGTGTGGGACGAAGCCGTGAAAATTTCCGGGGCCGATCCGGACTTTCATCGCCGTGATCTGTGGGAGGCCATCGAAGCCGGCGAATACCCGGAATGGGAACTGGGCGTCCAGATCATCTCGGAAGCCGACGCCGAGTCGTTCAGCTTCGACATCCTCGACTCCACCAAACTGATTCCCGAGGAATTGGTGCCGGTGCGGCCGATTGGCCGCATGGTGCTCAACCGCAACCCGGACAACTTCTTCGCCGAAACCGAACAGGTCGCCTTCTGCACCGCCCACGTCGTGCCAGGTATCGACTTCAGCAACGACCCGCTGCTGGCCGGGCGTATCCATTCCTACGTGGACACGCAGATCACCCGCCTTGGCGGCGCCAACTTCCAGGAGTTGCCGATCAACGCGCCCGTGGTGCCAGTGCACAATAACCAGCGTGACGGCATGCATCGCCAGACCATTCACCGTGGTCGAGTGGCCTACGAGCCGAACTCCCTGGCCGGTGGCTGCCCGTTCCAGAATGGCGAGATGGGCTACATGTCGTTTCCCGAGCCGGTGCAGGGCAATGAAACGCGCGGCAAGCCGGAGAAGTTCGCCGAGCATTACAACCAAGCCAGCCTGTTCTTCAACAGCCAGGCGCCCCACGAGCAGCAACACATCATTGACGCGCTGCGTTTCGAATTGAGCAAGGTGACCGTGCCGGGCATCCGTGTTCGTACCGTGGCGATGTTGCGCAATATCAGCGACACGCTGGCGCAAGGCGTAGCCGATGGCCTCGGCATGCCATTACCCGAACCGCTGCCACGCGCCAACCCAGAGCCAATCGCCGCAGAAATCGACAACTCGCCAGCGCTGTCACTGCTGGCACGGCCAGGAGACGGCAGCATCCGCACTCGTCAGGTAGCCATTCTGCTGGCGGGTGGTGTTGATGCTACGTCGTTACAGGCCGTGTCTGCTGCTCTGCAGGCCGAGGGCGCCGTGGTTCGTTTGGTTGGCCCGCGTGTCGGGCCGTTCACTGCGGCCGACGGCAGCGTGATCGAGGCCGATTGCTCCCTGGAAAACCAACCGGCGCCGCTGTTCGATGCGCTGGTGGTGCCGGATGGTAAAGAGGCCAGCAACATGCTGCAGGCTGATGGCCGCGCCCTGGAGTTCGTGCGTGACAGCTTCCGCCACGGCAAGACTATTCTCGCAGTGGGTGCCGGTTCGACGTTGCTGGAGAAGGCCGATGTGCCGTTGCAGGAGGCGCCTGTCGGCGTCTACATAGGCGACAGCGCTGACCAGCCATTGATCAAGCAATTGATCGACGGCATCGCCCAGCACCGCCATCCAGAGCGCGAGACCGATCCCCCCAAGGTCTGATCCGCTGATACATGAGCCCGGCATCCGCCGGGCTTTTTTTTGCCTTGTTCGCGGTAGGAAGCCGATAATACGGCGGATTGCCTGTATCTGAAATGCAAAACGCCCGGTCATTTACACCGGGCGTTTGCTTCAGCGATGCGCTAAATGGAAGCGTTTAATCCAACCGGACCAGTACCCGGCCGACCTGCTCACCGCGCAAAATCTGCGCGATAGCGGCAGGCAGCTGCGTCAGGCTGACTTCGGTGACCAAGTCATCAAGATTCGGCAATTTCCACTGCAGCGACAGCTTGTCCCACATCGACGCCTTGACCACCAGCGGCAACTCGACCGAGTCGACACCCAGCAAGTTGACGCCACGCAGAATGAACGGCAGCACGCTGGCCTGGAAATCAACACCCGCGGTCAGTCCGCAGCAGGCGACGCTACCGCCATACTGGGTGGCCTTGAGCACGTTGAAGAGAATATCGCCGCCCACCGTGTCGACCGCGCCGGCCCATTGTTCACGCAGCAACGGGCGGTCGGTCCCGCTTTGCAGTTCGAGGCGTGGCACGATCTGCTTGGCACCGAGGCGAGTCAGCAGATCCGCTTGCTGTTCCTTGCCGGTAGCCGCGGCCACGTTGTACCCGAGCGCGCTGAGCAGCATCACCGAAATGCTGCCGACACCGCCGGTAGCGCCGGTGACCAGCACAGGGCCGTCATCCGGTTCGAGCCCGCTACGCTCCAGCTTGTCGATGCACAAGGCAGCCGTCAGCCCCGCGGTGCCGAGAATCATCGCTTCACGCAGCGAAAGCCCCTGAGGCCGTTTGATTGCCCAGCCCGCCGGAATGCGGATGTACTGACCGAAACCGCCTGCGGTGTTCATGCCGAGGTCGTAGCCGGTAACGATCACCTCATCACCTTCGGCGAACTCGGCGGCGCTGGAATGCTCGACCACACCGGCTGCGTCGATCCCAGGCGTATGCGGATAGTGACGGCTGACGCCGCGCTGGCCACTGGCCGACAGTGCGTCCTTGAAGTTGAGTGAGGAGTACTGAACGCGGATCAGCAACTCGCCGGCTGGCAGGTCGGCCACATCGCGCTCAACCACTTGCTGGGCGAAGGCGCCGTTTGCATCAGGTGCTGCCTGTAGCGCGAAAAAACTCGTCATCCAAACCTCCTTCATCCGCCTCGGCGGACGCTGCGGTTACCAGAAACGTTGCTGGCCCAGGCGGCTCAGCCAGGTCAGGGCGAAGCGGTCCAGCGCCACGCTGGCAGCCAGGCCGACACGCTCCTGCAGGGATTTCTTCTGCACGAAGTGCAGCTGGAACAACTCGGCCTCGCGGGCGCGTTCGGCCAGGTACTCGTCGCTGGTCTTCAACTCATCGACCAGCTGTTTCTCCAGTGCAGCCATGCCCAGCCATACCTCACCTGTGGCAATCTCGTCGATCTCCAGCTGCGGGCGATAGCGGGCCACGAAGTTCTTGAACAGCTCGTGGGTAGTTTCCAGGTCTTCCTGAAACTTCTCCCGGCCCTTTTCGGTGTTCTCGCCAAACACCGTGAGGGTACGCTTGTACTCGCCGGCGGTCAGCACTTCGAAATCGATGTCATGCTTCTTGAGCAGGCGATTGACGTTGGGCAGTTGGGCGACCACACCGATGGAGCCGAGGATGGCGAACGGCGCGGATATGATCTTCTGGCCGATGCAGGCCATCATGTAGCCGCCGCTGGCGGCGACTTTGTCGATGCATACTGTCAGCGGGATGCCGGCCTGGCGGATGCGCGCCAGTTGCGACGAGGCCAGCCCATAGCTGTGCACCATGCCACCACCGCTCTCCAGGCGCAGCACCACTTCATCCTGCGGCGTGGCCAGGCTCAACAACGCGGTGATTTCGTGACGCAGGCCATCGGTGGCCGAGGCCTTGATGTCGCCGTCGAAATCCAGCACATAGACGCGGGACTTCTGCTGCGGCTGTTTTTTTGCCTGCTTGGCGGCTTTAGCTTCTTCCTTGCCGAGCGCCTTGAGCTGGTCTTTGTCCAGAATCGACTGTTCGAGACGCTGACGCAGCGCCTTGTAGAAATCGTTGAGCTTGGTCACCTGCAACTGACCACCGCTGCGCCGACCGCGGCTGCGTACCGCAACCAGTGCGACCAGCACGACGATGATGGCCACCACCAGAGTGACTGTCTTGGCCAGAAACCCTGCGTAATCAGCAAGAAACTCCACACTTTTCCCCTATCTATGATCTACGGCCTCTCTTCGAGGTCCTGCGTTGCTCAAGCATACCGACGCCACCTGACCGCGACCAGACAGCGTCGTGGCTTTCGGCATAGCGGCTCAAAGCGAATTCAAACAAACGTATGATTTTTCGTTGACAGCCTCCGGGCATCCCTCCTAACCTCGGCCAACATTCAGGTTCCCGGATTGCAGCGCACGTGGGCAGCATCTATCTCATTCGACATGGCCAGGCATCGTTCGGTGCGCAGGATTACGACGTCCTCTCGTCGCTGGGTGAGCGTCAATCCGTGTTGCTCGGCCAGCATTTGGCACAAACCGGGATGCGCTTCGATCGTGCCTTTAGCGGCAGCCTGCTCAGGCAATCGCACACCGGTCGCTTGGTGCTGGACCAATTGGACGAGGCGCCAGTGCTACAAACCGACCCTGCATTCAACGAGTTCGACGCCGAAGGCGTGATCCGCGCCCTGCTCCCAACGCTGCTGCCTCACGAGCCGAAAGCGGTCGAAATCATGCGCAACGCAGCGCACAATCGCGCGGAGTTTCAACGCCTGTTCGTACGCCTGATGGACACCTGGATCGGCGGCGATTACGACGCGCCGGCGCTACAAAGCTGGCAGGCGTTCGTGGATCAGGTCGCAGGCGGCCTGGAGCGCCTGCTGGCGGGCGCTCCAGCCAGAGAGCGAATTGCCGTGTTCACCTCCGGCGGTACCATCACAGCTTTATTGCATGTGCTGACCGGCATGCCAGTCAGCAGCGCCTTCGCCATGAACTGGCAAATCGTCAACACCTCGCTAAGCTGCCTGAAGTTTCAGGGCGAGCGGGTGACCTTAGCTTCGTTCAACAGCCACGCCCATTTGCAGCTATTGAACACGCCGTCGCTCATCACTTATCGCTGAGCCACGGTCCATGTGCCCCAAACCGAAAACAAAGGAAACCACCATGAGCGTCGCAGACATCGTCCAAACCATGCAGGCCAAGTTCAACCCAAGCGCCGCCGAAGGCCTGGACCTGGTGTTTCAGTTCAACATCGAAGATGCCGACAACCACTACCTGATCGTCAAGGACGGCACCTGTGACGTCAAACAGGGCGACAGCCCAGACGCCAACGTCACCCTGATCATGGACAAGGAAACCTTCAAGGGCATCACCACCGGTGAAACCGATGGCATGCAGGCATTCATGGCCGGCAAGCTGCGCGCCGAAGGCGACATGATGCTGGCGCTCAAGCTGAGCGAACTGTTCCCGGTCTGAGTGCCAGGCCCACGGGTTCTACAACGAAAACCGGAGTCGATGGATTCCGGTTTTTTTTTGGCCTGCCGCGCACGCGTATCAGCCGCCTTGATCCGCCGCCAACAGCCAGATAGATAAGCCCGTGCCGGGCTTGTAGCAGCGTCAAGGGCTGATTAGATTGGCCCGCTCATCACCGCCAACGACAAGTAGAAGGGATAGGGATGACACTCACCGACCGCTCCAGCGCCATTCGCCAAGGCGAGGAACTCGATACGCGTTGTATCGATGGCTATCTCAAGGCCCATATCGCCGACTTGCGTGGCGAACCGCAGATCAGCCAGTTTCCCGGTGGCGCTTCCAATCTCACTTACTTGCTGCGCTATGCCGATCAGGACCTGGTGCTGCGCCGCCCGCCGTTCGGCAGCAAGGCCAAATCGGCCCACGACATGGGTCGCGAGTTTCGCATTCTCAACAAACTGCGAGATGTCTTCCCTTATTGCCCGCAGGCCTTTGTGCACTGCACCGATGAGTCGGTGATCGGCGCCGAGTTCTATGTCATGGAGCGGGTCGAAGGCATCATCCTGCGCGCCGACCTGCCCGCCGAGCTGGCATTCACACCCGCGCAAACGACCACTCTGTGCAAGAGTTTCATCGACCGGCTGGTGGAGCTGCATCAGGTCGACTACCAACGTTGCGGGCTAGGCGATCTCGGCAAACCCGACGGCTACGTGGCGCGCCAGATCAGCGGCTGGAACCAGCGCTACGACAATGCCCGCACGCCGGACGCACCACTGTGGCAGGAAGTCAGAGACTGGCTGCAGGAAAAAATGCCCGCCGATCACCCACAGCCGGCAATCGTCCATAACGATTACCGCTTCGACAACGTGATCCTCGACCCGCAAGACCCGATGCGCATCATCGGCGTGCTCGACTGGGAGCTCACCACGCTGGGCGACCCACTGATGGATCTGGGCAACACGCTGGCTTACTGGATCGAGGCAGACGACCCGGCGCCGGTGCAACTGATACGCCGGCAACCGAGCAACGCCCCCGGCATGCTGACGCGCCAGGCGTTCGTAGACTATTACGCGCAACGCGCCGGCATCGAAATCAATAATTTCGACTTTTACTACATCTACGGGCTGTTCCGTCTCGCTGGCATCGTCCAGCAGATCTACTACCGCTACTACCACGGGCAGACCGCCGACAAGCGTTTCGCCCCTTTCGTGCAGATGAACGCATTGCTCGAGCAGATGGCCCTTGGGGTCACCGCCCGCTCGTCACTTTGACGCCAACCTTTGAGAGAGGCTCACGCCATGTCCAAGACCCAGTTGTTCGACCTCGACGGCAAGATTGCCTTCGTATCCGGTGCCAGCCGCGGGATCGGTGAAGCGATCGCCCACCTGCTGGCTCAACAAGGCGCCGAAGTGATCGTCGCCAGCCGCAAACTGGATGACTGCCAGACGGTGGCCGACGCGATCATCGCCAAGGGCGGCAAAGCCGTGGCGATGGCCTGCCATATCGGTGAAATGGAGCAGATCAAAGCGGTGTTCGAAGAGATACGCAATCGCTTCGGCCGCCTCGATATCCTGGTCAATAACGCCGCTACCAACCCGCAATTCTGCAACGTGCTGGACACTGACCTTGGCGCCTTTCAGAAAACCGTCGACGTGAATATTCGCGGCTATTACTTCATGTCCATCGAAGGCGGCAAGCTGATGAAGGAAAACGGTGGCGGCAGCATCATTAACGTCGCCTCGATCAATGGCGTGTCACCGGGCGAGTTCCAGGGCATCTATTCGGTGACCAAGGCCGCCGTGATCAGCATGACCAAAGTCTTCGCCAAGGAATGCGCGCAGTTCGGCATTCGCTGTAACGCACTGCTTCCCGGCCTCACTGACACGCGCTTCGCCTCAGCACTGACCAAGAATGAGGCGATCCTCAACTTCGCGTTGCAACGCATTCCGCTCAAGCGCGTGGCCGACCCGAGCGAAATGGCCGGCGCAGTGCTTTACCTGGCCAGCGATGCCTCCAGCTACACCACGGGTGTGGCGTTGAATGTAGACGGCGGCTTCCTGTCCTGAAAGCGGTGCCCCGAGTCGGCGCCTTACTGCCAGTCCTGCAGGGCCTGGTGGGCAGCCTGGTTCATCGGCTGTGCCAGCAGGCCGGTGGGCGTGAGGCTGATATTGAACACCGCATCTTCAGCAATCGGCAGGTAAGTCACGCGGCGAGCCTGGGCATCGAACATCAACAGGTCATGCTGGCCCAGGCGCAGCCAGCGCCACAAATCGACGCCATATAGGCTCTGGGTCAATTCAGCCTGCGTGTAACGAGCCTGGGTCTGTTGCTCGATAGCCAAAAAGCGGCTATCGAGCTTTTCGAGGCGATAGCCCGGCTCCAGCCCGATCAACGCCGCCAGCCCTTTCCACTGCAGTAGACGCACATCCAACTGCCAGAGATCACCCTCAAGATTGACGCTGCGCTGAACGCCGTTTTCGAGAATGTCGACCTGATAAAGGTTGCCGCTACGGTGGAAGCTCAGGGTCAGCAATGGCTTATCTGTCGGGTACGGGTCGTAGCGGCTCAAATCGTAAGCCACCAGCCCTACCATCACCGCCAGGGCGAGAAACACCAGCCCGCAGGTACCCCGCAACCAGGCCAGAAACCAGCGCCCGCCGAATAACACCCGAACCGCGACGAACAGCACCAGCAACGCCAGCAGGGCTGTTGCCCAGGCAAGACCGTTGTACTGCATGGAATCAATTCCTTGTGCGAGAAAATGTCGGCATTATGCGCAGCGCATTCCTCTGCGAATAGCGCCGCCACCGCACAATTGGATACAGGTCGCTTTTTATGCCCTTCCCCTTTGAAATGGCTGTCGATCCCACGACGCTGCTACTGCTTGCCCTGGTCGCTTTCATTGCCGGATTTATCGACGCCATCGCAGGCGGTGGTGGCCTGCTGACCATTCCAGCGCTGCTCACCGCCGGCCTGCCGCCGCACCTGGTGCTGGGTACCAACAAACTCAGCTCGACGTTTGGCGCCGCGATTGCCAGCTATACCTTCTACCGTCGCAAGTTGTTCGTACCGCGGCAGTGGCGCAATGCGCTGATCGGCACCGCTGTAGGTTCGGCGATCGGCGCAGTGGTGGTGCATTGGATGCCGGCCGAATGGCTCAATCAGATGCTGCCGGTGGTGGTCTTCGCCTGCGGCCTGTATTTGCTGTTTGGCAAAACGCCAGCGGCCCCGTTGGACGCTGACCGGCCTATCGCTAAAAAGCGGCAGTGGCCACAGAGTCTGAGCCTGGGTTTTTATGACGGCGTGGCGGGTCCAGGCACCGGTGCCTTCTGGACGGTCAGTACGCTGCTGCTTTATCCGCTGGATCTGCTGCGTGCCAGCGGTGTGGCGCGCAGCATGAACTTCGTCAGCAATGCCTGTGCACTGGTGGTGTTCATTGCCGCCGGCCAGGTGGCCTGGGTGCTGGGCTTGTGCATGGGCCTTGCGCTGATGGCAGGCGCCTTCCTCGGCGCACGCACCGCTATCGGTGGCGGTTCGAAATTCATCCGTCCGGTATTTATCGCGGTGGTACTCGCGCTGACCGTACGCCTAGCCTGGCAGCACTGGTTCGGCCAGCCCTAAGCGTCGCGCGACGTACAAATCGATCAGATAACGGGCAATCGAGCGAGATGCCGGCAGAGGTGGCATCTCGTGGATGGAAAACCAGCGTGCGTCTTCGATTTCCGCCTCTTGCCGGACGATCTCGCCACCGGCATAGCGAGCATGGAAGCCGAGCATCAGCGAGTGGGGGAATGGCCAATTCTGGCTGCCCTGGTACTCGATGTCACAGACTTCTACGCCGACCTCTTCACGGACTTCCCGAGCCACGCACTGCTCGACCGACTCGCCGGGTTCGACGAACCCGGCCAGCGTGCTGTACACCCCGGTAACGAAGCGCGGTGAACGGGCCAAGAGTACTTCGTCACCGCGGGTGACCAGCACGATCATGCTCGGCGATAGCTGCGGATACTGGCGCAGGTTGCAGCGTGGGCAATGCATGGCGCGCTCGCCAGCGACCAGTTCCATGGGAGTGGCGCAGCCGCCACAGAATCGATTGTCGCTGGCCCAGGTGCCGATCTGCGCGGCGTAACCGAGCAGTTGGAACAGCTCGCTGTCGCCTTCCAGCATGATCTGTCGCAGCCCCTGCCAGCTGCAGCCTGGGAGTTCGGCCTTGTGGTCGAGTTCGATCAGGTAAAGCGGCTCGCCCCGGAAGTGCCCGAGGCCGTGCTCGGCAATCGCCGGCAAGTCCTGTTTTTTCAACCAGGCGCGTGGAAAGAAAAGCCCGCTGGAATCGCTCAGGAAGTGCTGGCGATGATGTACCACAGCCAAGCCACCAGGCTGTTCACAATCCAGCAGTTCGGGCAACCAGCGAGTCGGCATCACGCCGCTATCTCCTGGCCCAGCGCGCGTACGCTTTCGGTGGCCAGATCCAGCACGCTCGGTTGCGCCAGCCCGGTATCGGCTTCCAGGTAATATTCAAGGCTACTCAATGCATCGGCGAGCACTTCCAGACGCGCTTCTGCGGGCATCTGCTCGGCGTCGAGCATCTGCGTCTGGATGTAGTCGGCACAGGCTCCGACCAGTACCGCGGCGCGCTCCTGGCCAAGAAACCACAGGCCGCCACGCACAGCCTGCAAGCTGAACGGTACGTTGGCGAGGTGCATACGGTCGCCCGCCGCTTCGAGGTAAGCGGTGATCGCCCGTTTCGCCAGGGCCAGCCCAGCGCGGGCTTCATCAAGCACGACAACGCGCGCCTCGAAGAGTTGATGCTGGGCAAAGGTGCACAGCTCTGGCTCGGGCCGCGGCAGGCTGACGCGCTCGCCGCGCTCCAGGGTCGCCACCATGCCTTCGACGTACAGCACAGCGTCTGCCAGGGTGATCAGCTCATCCGCCTCGGCAGGTGTGCCCTCGCACCACTTGTTGACCGTCGGCAGCTGGGTGGCCAGCGAATTGCCGGCCGAGCTGAGCCCAACCATCGCCAGGGTCTTGCTCAGTTTGCCCAGCAGCGCATGCAGGCTGCTCAAGCCATCGCCCTGCAAGGTGCCCCGTTCGATCAGGTCGAGCAGGTCCTTGACGCTGGCCAGCTCCTCGCGAATCGCCGAACTCAGCGAGCGCATGACAGCCTTGCCCGGCCCAGACAGACGCTGGTATTCCTCTTCGAGAAGGTGGTCGGTGAACGGCAGCGCGGTGATGCCAAACAGCTCACGCACCTCAGCAGCCATCGGACCCTGGCCGCCGGAAAGCGCGACCAGATACAGCAGCTCCTTGAGCAGGCTGCGCGGTGGCTCGTAGGCGCCATTGATCAGCATTTGCCGCAATTCGCGGTCGATACGCGAGAACAGCTGCTTACGCGACTTGCGCGGCAACAGCTGCCCATCGTTCTGTGCTTCAAGGGCAGCAGCGCTCAACCAGCACAGGCGCCCGCGGGGCTCGTTGGCAAACAGTTTGTCCAGGCGGCCCATGGCGCGGCCCATCAACTTCATGCTGGCGGCAGGGTTCTGCTCACGGATGAAGCCCAGCAGGCCGACCTGATACATCTGCCGCAGCCGACGGCCTTCGCTCTCCTTCGCCGCAGCATCCAGCGCCGGCGGCGCCATGCGTGGGCGAGCCTGGTCGAGGCGCACGCTGAAAAAGAAGCTCTCCGGCAGCGGCGGTTGCCGGCAGGCCTGGCGCAGATCGTTGATTGCCGGCAGCAGCAGCTCGGGCATCTCTTGACGATGCACATCGAGGCCTTCGAGATAACGGCGCAGCACATGCAGGGCGTTACTCAGCGCCGCCAGTTGAGCGTCGCGCTCCTGACCGACACCAGCGGGAATATCGGTGGCCTGGTCGAGTACTTCCTGGGCAAGCAGCTCGGCGCCGGTCAGCTCGATCAGATTGAGCGTGCCGCGCACCTGATGCAGGTTGTCCACGGCCTGTTGCAACAGGCTGCCGTTATTGCGCTCGACAATGAACTGCTCGAGGCTCGCCTCGGCCTCTTCGATCGTGGCGAACAGTTCGTCGCGAACCAGCCCCAGTGACGATGCTCCAGAAACCATCCGCTATTGTGCCTCTCGCATAAGTGATAAAGCCGACATCAGTCAGCGAATTCCGGGTTTTGCTTGCTCATGTGAGCCGCCATGGCCACACGCAGGTCGACTGACTGCAGCATGGCGGCGTTCCAGGTCGCGACGTACTCAAGCCCGTCGTCGACGCGATGATCGCGCATATAGCGAATCATTTCCTTGGTACCGCGCACGGCAATTGGCGATTTTGCGGCGATCAGCCGAGCGATATCCATTACCCCAGTCTGCAGGCCATCGAGGTCGGCAAAAACCTGGTTGACCAGGCCAATCTGACGGGCTTCCGCCGCACCAACCGTGCGCCCCGTGAACGCCAGCTCGCGCATCATGCCATCGCCGATAATTCTTGGCAGACGCTGCAGGGTCCCGACATCGGCAGCCATACCGACATCGATCTCCTTGATGGCGAACTGCGCGTCTTCGGCGCAATAACGCATGTCGCACGCCGACACGAGGTCGATGGCGCCACCGAGGCAATAGCCCTGGATCGCGGCCAGCACCGGCTTGCGGCACTGGTCGACAGCATTGAACGAGGCCTGCAGCTCGAGAATCTTGCGCCGCAGGGTCTGCGCGTTGCGCCCGACGTCCGTGCCCAACTGGCTGCCGATTTGCGCCAGCAGGCTGAGGTCGATGCCGGAAGAAAAGTGCTTTCCTGCGCCGGATAACACCACGACGCGGACTTCATCGGTCTCATCGACCCAACGGAAAATGTCGATGATCTCCGTCCAGAAGGCGGCGTTCATCGCGTTGATCTTTTCCGGGCGATTGATAACCACATGGGCGACCTTGTCAGCCAACTCGACGCGAAAAGCCTGATAGTCGGCCATGACAGTCATCCTCGGCAGCAAGCGCTGAGCGCTATGGATCATAGGGGCAACGGCGGCACTAATGGCCCCGTGATGGCGGTTACTGGGAACCGCGCAACTATAGCAAGCGCGGCTGGAAAGTCGATCACACCCGGTGTGACGTGCAGCACGCCTCGCTCAAGCGAATGCGCCAATATGGCGCATTTATGTCGTTTCACGCTTGCGTGATGCAATCCACGGTGTAATAGCGGCCCTGATCGCCCTCATGGCGCTGCAGCCCGTGTACGTCGGCATCGAAACCGGGGAAGCGCTGCTCGAATGCCTGAGCGAAGCGCAAGTAATCGATGATCGAGCGTGTTTCCGTGGTGAAGCGCTCGCCAGGCATGATCAGCGGAATACCCGGCGGATAAGGCACCAGCATCACTGCCGCGATGCGCCCTTGCACATCGTCGACCAACACTTCTTCCACCTCACCGCGCACCAGCTGGTTGTAGGCGTCGGCCGGCTTCAAGGCGATCTCAGGCAGCACGGTGTACATGCGCTTGAGCGATTTGGCGGTGGCGTTCTCTCGGTAGCAATCGTGCAGCGCATCGCAGAGGTCGTGCAGGCCCATGCCCTGGTAGCGGCTGCCACCGTCCCTGGCGATGGAAGGCAGCACGCTGGTCAATGGCAGGTTGGCGTCGTAGCTGCGCTTGAACTCCAGCAGTTCGGTCAGCAGCGTGCTCCATTTGCCTTTGGTAATGCCCATGGAAAACAGCACGAGGAACGAGTACAGGCCGGTTTTCTCGACCACCAGGCCACGCTCCCAGAGGAACTTGCTGACCACCGCAGCGGGAATGCCGCGGTCATCCAGGCGGCCGCCGGCGGTCAGGCCGGGCATCACCAGCGTCACCTTGATCGGGTCGAGCAGCACGTAGTCCTCGGCCACGTCACCGAAACCGTGCCAATCAGCTTCGGGCTGCAGCAGCCAGTCCGTCGTGGATACATCATCGGCGCCTTCGGTCTGTGGTGGCTGCCAGATACTGAACCACCAATCCTCGCTGCTCAGGCTCTGCCCGAGGTTGGCGAGGGCACGGCGGAAACTCAAGGCTTCGTCGAAGGTTTCCTGGATCAGTGAACGCCCGGCCGGCCCTTCCATCATCGCCGAGGCGACGTCCAGCGAGGCGATGATGCCGTACTGCGGCGACGTGGAAATGTGCATCATGAAAGCTTCATTGAAGCGATCGCGATCAAGCTTGCGCACACCGGTGCCCGCGCCGCCCTCTTGCACGTGAATCATCGACGCCTGACTGAAGGCTGCCAGCAGCTTGTGAGTCGAATGCGTAGTGAACACCATCGGGCCGCCGGCCTCACGTGTGGTGCCCATTCCGTAGCGGCCGGCGTAGAACTCATGGAACGCGGCGTAGGCGTACCAGGCCTCATCGAAATGCAGCACCTCG
Source organism: Phytopseudomonas seleniipraecipitans (assembly GCF_900102335.1). GTDB lineage: Bacteria > Pseudomonadota > Gammaproteobacteria > Pseudomonadales > Pseudomonadaceae > Aquipseudomonas > Aquipseudomonas seleniipraecipitans. The sequence continues at coordinate 137,199 of NZ_FNBM01000006.1, read as the reverse complement.
ACCGAGTCGCCCAGGGTGCGCTTGATCAGTTCGGCGTTGTAGCACAGCCCGTCGTAAGTCGAGTTGGTCACCACCACGAGCTTGACCTTGGGCTCCCGGCCGCGCGCCAGCGGGCTGGCATCGATCTTGGCCTGGATAGACTCGCGGGAGAACTCGCTCAGCGGAATCGGCCCGATGATCCCCAGCTCGTTGCGCTCCGGCGAGAGGTATAGCGGAATCGCGCCGGTCATGATGATCGCGTGGAGAATCGATTTGTGGCAGTTGCGATCCACCAGCACTAGGTCGTCACGGCCGACCATCGAATGCCAGACGATCTTGTTGGCGGTCGAGGTGCCGTTGATCACGAAATAGGTGTGGTCGGCGCCGAAGTTGCGGGCGGCACGCTCCTCGGCGGCCGCCAGCGGGCCGGTGTGGTCGAGCAGCGACCCGAGTTCGGGCACCGACACCGACAGATCGGAGCGCAGCGTGTTTTCCCCGAAGAACTGGTGAAACGCCTGGCCCACCGGACTCTTGCGGTAGGCCACCCCCCCGCCATGGCCAGGCGTATGCCAGGAATAGTTGGACTGCGAGGTGTGCTGCACCAGCGCCTTGAAGAACGGCGGCAACAAGCCATCGAGGTAATTGCGCGCAGCTCGCGCCACCTGCCGGGCCAGGAACGGCACGGTATCTTCGAACAGGTAGAGAATGCCGCGCAGCTGATTGAGGTCGGCCATGGCTTCGGCCGGCGCGTTCTCGATGGTGACCTGCTCGCCAAGGGCGAAAATCGGTAGCTGCGGCGCGCGTCGACGAGCGATGCGAATCAGCTCGACCATGTCCTGCAGCAAGTGGCGATTTTCCCCAGCGCCCTCGGCGGCGACCAGGATGCACGCCAGGCCATGATGGGTAGAAGCGACGATGTGCCCCTCCGCAGAACTGGCCGTGGGCAGAATGGTGAAACCGTCCTGCTCCAGTTCTTGGGCGATGGCCCGTACACGCTCGCCGGCCACGGTATCGGCCTTGATATCACGATGAACGATGAGTACCGGGAACTTGAGGTCTTTGTACATCAGCTACACCTGAGGTCACACGGGATCGACCCGCTGTGTCCTCAGGGTAGAGGCTCGCCGGAAAGGACGGAACCCCCTGCAAGCGCAGCTGTACGAAAAGGTCGCAATTCGCCGATCAGGAGGCGGCGCCCTCTTCCATCTGCGCCCACAGCGCGGGGGCGCCGGCGGCCTTCTCGATTGCCGCCAGGCGCGCGACATGAGCGGCGATATCTTCGGCGCTGGCGGCAATCACCACACCCTGGGCCCGGTCGGCGGGCAGGCGGCGAATCGGTGTCGGCTGCTGACGGCCGTTGCCGTCACCTTCGGAACCATCACCCGCCAGCGAAAGATTGGTCTGCCCACCGGTCATCGCCAGATAGACGTCGGCAAGAATCTCGGAGTCGAGCAAGGCGCCGTGCAGCTCGCGGCCGGAGTTGTCGACGCCATAGCGTTTGCACAGCGCATCGAGGCTGTTGCGCTGGCCCGGATGGCGCTCGCGGGCCATCTGCAGGCTGTCCAGCACGTCGCAATACGAGGCGAGGTCCGCGCGCTCGTGCTGGCCGATCAGCGAGAACTCATTGGCCAGAAAGCCCACGTCGAACGGCGCATTGTGGATGATCAGCTGCGCGCCCTTGATGAACTCGTAGAACTCGTCGGCAACGTCTTTGAAGCGCGGTTTGTCCTTGAGGTCTTCGCTGGTGATGCCGTGAACGGCGATAGCGCCTTCATCGATATCACGATCGGGCTGCAGGTACACATGGAAGTGCCGCCCGGTCAGGCGACGCCCCTCGACCTCGACACAGCCGATTTCGATGACCCGGTGACCATCGCTAACCGGCATACCGGTAGTTTCAGTATCCAGTACAACTCTACGCACGCTTCATGCTCCTGATGTCTTCGACGCCGCGGTTGGCCAGCTGGTCCGCGCGTTCATTGCCTGGGTGGCCAATGTGGCCGCGCACCCACTGCCAGGTCACGTTGTGACGGTTGACCTGCTCGTCCAGTTGCTGCCACAGGTCGGCATTCTTTACCGGCTCTTTCGCAGCGGTTTTCCAGCCACGCTTCTTCCAGTTGGGCATCCATTCCTGAATGCCCTTCATGACGTATTGCGAGTCGGTAACCAGGCGTACGTCACAGGGACGTTTCAACTCGGCCAGGCCGCGAATCGCCCCCATCAGTTCCATGCGGTTGTTGGTGGTCACGGCCTCGCCGCCCCAAAGTTCCTTTTCCACACCCTGGAACACCAGCAATGCGCCCCAGCCACCGACGCCGGGATTGCCTTTGCAGGCACCGTCGGTGTAAAGCTCAACTTGTTCGGACATTCAGCGCCTTCGTCTATGGTCTGATCGATGTTGCGATTGCCGGATCAGGACGCTTCGCTATCGCGACGGCTGACCTTGGCGACCGGCATGGGCACCAGCTTGCCCATCGGTTCGCGACGGGGCTGGCGCAGGGGGCGCAGGCCGACCACCAGCTTGCGCGCCACCAATACGTAAAAACCGCCACCCGGCGACTGCCAGGCGCCGCCCCAGCGTTCCAGGGGGGCGAGCCGAGCCTGCCAGGCAGCGGAAGCAAGCGGCGGACGATAACATCCGAAGCGCCGTTTCTCCAGCGCGAAGCCAAGCAGGTTGAGCCAGTCGCCAAGGCGCCCCGGCGCGATACAACGAGCCTCGTGAAGGATGTCATGGGCGAACAGATGACGGATGCCCCAGGCACTCAGCGGGTTGATGCCGACCACCAGCAGGTGACCGCCCGGGCGCACGCTGCGCGCAGCCTCGCGCAGCAGGCCGTGGGGGGACTGGCAGAAGTCCAGACCGTGCTGCAGTACCACCACGTCGGCGGCATGCTCGACCAGCGGCCAGGACTGCTCTTCACAGACGATCTCGACGCCCGCGAACGGGGCGCCAACGCGCACGCTGCGCTGGATCTGCTGTGTGTCGATGGAGGTTTCGGCACACGGGCCGTAGTGCACCAGGTAGCCGCCGAAGAAGCGCGCCAGTTCCTCGTCCAGCAGGCGCTGCTCCTGCTCCAGCAGCAACCGCCCTAAGGGGCTGGTGAACCACTCACGGGCCGCACCAATCAACTGCAGCCAATCGGCGTCAGCCTGGGCAAAGGGATCGTCGTTCATGGATTCTTGCTCATGGACAGTACCTGCATAGCCATCTTCAACAATGACACCTAAGATGCACCTTTGTCCCCCGCTTGGCGACCACCTGATGATCAAGATCGAAGCCCTCAGCGCATTCTCAGACAATTACATCTGGCTGCTCCAGGACCAGCAAAGCAAACGCGTCGCTGTCGTCGACCCCGGTGACGCCGCGCCGGTGAAGGCCTGGCTGCAGGCGCATAGCGACTGGACCTTGAGCGATATTCTGATCACCCACCACCACGCCGATCATGTCGGCGGCGTCGAGCAATTGCGCAGCGAGACCGGTGCGCGCGTGCATGGCCCGGCGAATGAAACCATCCCCGGCCGGGATCAGGCGTTGGTCGATGGCGAGCGCATAGAAGTGCTTGGCCTCACGTTGCAGGTCATCGAGGTGCCCGGTCATACCCTAGGCCACATTGCTTTCTATCAGGGCGACCATCACTGGTTGTTCTGTGGCGATACGCTGTTCGCGGCCGGCTGCGGCCGGCTGTTCGAAGGCTCACCTGCGCAAATGCACAATTCGCTGCAACGTCTGGCGGCATTGCCGGACAGTACGCTGGTGTACTGCGCCCATGAGTACACCTTGAGCAACCTGCGCTTCGCCCACGCTGTCGAGCCTGACAATCCGGCCGTTGCCGCACGCTTGCAGCAAGTTAGCGAATGGCGTGAACAGGGCCGTATCAGCCTGCCTTCGCAACTGGCGTTGGAGCGCGCCACCAACCCCTTTTTACGAGCTGCTGAAACATCGGTTAAAGAAATGGTCACCAGCCGTGAAGGCCGCGCGATGGGCAGTGAGGGTGAGGTTTTCGCCGCGCTGCGCGCCTGGAAAGATCATTTCTGAAGCGCCGACTAGGCCGCAAAATACTGGTCAAAACTTGACCACACCTGGATCGGTTTCTAGAATCCCCCGACTTTCGATCCAGGACACCCCCACTAACCAATGCCTTCCTGTCCCCGTAACTCGTTGAACCAAAAGGCATTGGCCTTGCGCTCCCCGGCGCTCGCCATGGCTATTTGCGCTGTTCTCAGTGGCTGCCAAAGCCTCGACCAACAGGCCGTTAACGATACAGGCCCGACTGTCGATTTGAGTGGCAGAACGCCGCAAGAGCCCCTTTGGATCAATGCTGCGGCTCAAGCCGAGCAGCCCAAGGACATTTGGGAGCGGGTACGGGCAGGTTATCAACTACAGGACACCATTGGCGTCAATCCGCGGATCGAGCAGCAGCGCCTTTGGTTCGCCAGCAACCCGTCCTTCGTGGAAACGTCCGGTGAGCGCAGCAGCCCCTACATTCATTACATTGTTGAACGCCTGCAAGAGCGCAACATGCCCATGGAGTTGGCGCTGCTGCCGATGATCGAAAGCGCCTACAACCCGTTCGCCTACTCGCCAGCCAATGCTGTTGGGCTGTGGCAGTTCATACCGTCTACGGGCCGTCACTTCAACCTGCGCCAGACCAGTTGGTACGACGGCCGTCGCGATGTTACGGCCTCCACCCAGGCAGCCATGAATTACCTGGCGCGCCTGCACGAGATGTTCAACGGCGACTGGCTACTGGCGCTGGCAGCTTACAATGCTGGTGAAGGACGCGTCAGCCGCGCCATCGAGCGCAATCAGAAGCTTGGCTTGCCGACTGACTACTGGAACCTGTCGCTGCCCCAGGAAACCCAGAATTACGTTCCCAAACTGCTGGCCCTGTCTCAGGTCATCATGGCGCCCGGCGCTTACGGCGTGAGCCTCAACCCGATTGCCAACGAGCCTTACTTCGAAGAAGTGGAGCTCAAGCAGCGCATGGACCTGTCGCGCATCGCAGCCCTCGCCGAGGTCGATGAAGACGAGCTGTACCTGCTCAACCCGGCGTTCAAAAAACGTATCACCATGGACGGCCCGCAGCACCTGCTGGTGCCAACCGAGAAGGTCGAGCTGCTGACGGCCAACCTGTCGACCCTCAAGCCTCAGGACCTGCGCAACTGGCAGGAATACGTGGTGCGCCCGGGCGACAACCTGCATGGTATCGCCAGCCGCTACGAGCTGAGCGTCGCCAGCATCAAGGAGCTCAACCAGCTCGCCAGTAGTACCTTGCGCGTCGGCCAGCATATCAATCTGCCGACCACGGCTCAGCCAACACAGGAAGCAGCGCCGCAACGTGCCGGCAATACTGCGCTGGCATCGCGCACCTATCAGGTACGCAGCGGCGACAACCTCTGGACGATCGCCAAAGCGCACAGCGTGTCGGTCACCGACATCCAGCATTGGAATGCACTGAAAGGCAATGCATTGCGGGTCGGCCAGGATCTGAAAGTGCGCGGTACCACCGAGCGCCCCTCAGTTGCGCAGCTCTCGCGTGACGACGTGACCTATTACAAGGTGCGCAAAGGCGACTCGCTGCACCTGATTGCCAAACGTTTCAATGTACAGATGAAGAGCCTGCAAAGCTGGAATCCAAGGACCGGCAAGGCGCTGAAACCTGGCCAGGTGCTGACCCTGCGTCTGCCTGACTGAAGCTTCATGCCACACACATGACGCAAGCGGCCGGGGCTGGCCTTTTTCCTGTACAGACAAGCTGTTACTGTACGGCGATCTATGCGGCCCCGGATCGGACATTGCACTTGAGACGCCCTCTCCTCTCGCTGATTTTCGGCCTGGCCACCAGCTTCCCGGCCCTGGCAACGCTCAGCGAAAGCCATGGCTACGCGCAGTTCGGCACGCTCAAATATCCCGCCAGCTTCACCCACTTCGATTGGGTCAATCCCGAAGCGCCCAAAGGCGGCACCCTGCGAATCATGGCCGCGGGCAGTTTCGACACCCTCAACCCCTACACCTTCAAGGGCACCAGCCCGGTCGCCACGGCCAACTTCCTGCAATATGGCGTCACCGAGCTCAACGAGCCGTTGATGGTCGGTACCGGCCAATACGACCCCTCTGGCGACGAGCCCGCGTCCAGCTATGGGCTGATTGCCCAATCCGTCGAGTACAGCGAGGACCGCAGCTGGGTAGTGTTCAACCTGCGCCCGGAAGCGCGCTTCCACGATGGCAAGCCGATCACTGCCTACGACGTGGCGTTCTCCTACCGGCTACTGCTCAAGGAAGGCCACCCGCAGTACCGCACCAACCTGCAGGAGGTGAAGCGTGTCGATATCCTCAATCGGCACCGTGTGCGCTTCGTGCTCAAGCGCTCGAACAACCCGCTGCTGATCCTGCGCCTCGGCGAACTGCCTGTGCTGCCGCAGCACTACTGGAAAGATCGGGACTTCAAGGCCACTACGTTCGAGCCGCCACTGGGCAGCGGCCCTTACCGAATTACCCAGGTCAATCCAGGGCGCAGCCTCAGCTTTGAGCGAGTCGAAAACTGGTGGGGGGCGTCGTTACCGGTCAACCGTGGCAAGTACAACTTCGATCGCGTCGAAGTGGATTTCTATCGCGACAGTCATGTGGCTTTCGAAGCGTTCAAGGCCGGCGAATTCGATCTGTACATTGAGCAGCAGGCGAAGAACTGGGCGAACAATTATCGCTTCCCGGCGGTGACTCGCGGCGACGTGGTCCGTGCAGAAATTCCCCACCAGATTCCCACCCAGACCCAGGCGCTGTTCATGAACACGCGGCGCAACACGTTCGAGGACGTGCGTGTTCGCGAGGCCCTCGGCCTGATGTTCGATTTCGAGTGGACCAATCGCACGCTCTTCAACGGCTCCTACACCCGCGCCGCCAGCTATTACCCCAACAGCGAGTTCTCCGCCAAGGGTAAACCCAAGGGCGCTGAGTGGCTGCTGCTGTCACCTTATCGCGCGCAGTTGCCATCCCAGCTCTTCACCGAGCCGTTCCAGATGCCGATTACCGATGGCCGCGGCATTCCCCGGGAAACCATGCGTCGTGCTCTGGGTCTATTGGCCGATGCCGGCTGGAAGCCCTCTGGTCAGCGTCTACTCAACGACAAGGGGCAGGCGCTGCGCTTCGAGATATTGCTGGTCAACCCCAACCTCGAACGCATCCTGCAGCCCTTCACCGAGAATCTGGCAAGCATCGGCATACAGGCCAACCTGAGAACCGTGGACCGCGCCCAGTACAAGCAGCGCCTGGACCAATTCGAATTCGACATGATACTGCTGACCCTGCCGCAAACCCTCAGCCCTGGCCTGGAGCAATCGCTGTACTTCCATTCCAGCCAGGCCAGCGTAAAAGGTGGCAAGAATTACGCGGGCATCAGCGACCCGGTGGTCGATGCCCTGCTCGACAAACTGCTCTCAGCCCGCAGCCGCAACGAACAAGTGGCCGCGACCCGCGCCCTGGATCGCGTGATGCTCTGGCAGCACTACACCATTCCCAACTGGTACATCGACTATCACCGCCTGGCGTACCGTAACCGCTTTGCCTTCGTCACCACGCCGCCCTACACGCTGGGGTTGCGAACGTGGTGGCTGAAACCCACGGAGACCACCCAATGACGCGTCCGCTGCGCTCATTTCTGATGCATGGCAGCGCCCTGCTGCTGCTTGGCCTCGCCAGCCTGACCCAGGCCGCACCCAAACACGCGCTGACGCTGTACGGGGAGCCGCCCAAATACCCTGCCAATTTCAAGCATTTCGACTACGTCAATCCTGACGCGCCCAAGGGCGGCATCCTGCGCTTGCCTGGCCTGAATGGTTTCGACAGCTTCAACCCGTTCATCCCCAAGGGTAACTCGGCCGATCGCCTGGGCCTGATCTACGACACGCTGACCTACCATTCGCCCGACGAGCCGTTCACCGAGTACGGGTTATTGGCCGAGAAAGTCGAGAAAGCTGCCGATGACAGCTACGTGCGTTTCTTTCTCAACCCCAAGGCGCGGTTCCATGACGGTGAGCCGGTTACCGCCGAGGACGTGATCTTCACCTTCAACGCACTGATCGAGCATGGCGACCCGATGTACCGCCATTACTACGCGGACGTCGCCCAGGTGGTGGCGGAAAACGAGCGGACCGTGCGGTTCACCTTCAAGCATGCCGGCAACCGCGAGCTACCGCTGATTCTCGGCCAGTTGCAGGTACTGCCCAAGCACTGGTGGGCCGGTCGCGACTTCTCGCGCGGCGGGCTGGAAATTCCGCTCGGCAGCGGCCCCTATCGCATCGCCGACTTCTCGGCCAACAGCTCGATTCGCTTCGAGCGGGTCAAGGACTGGTGGGCCAAGGATCTGCCCGTCGCCCGCGGCCAATACAATTTCGACGAGATCCGCATCGAGTACTTCCGCGACATGGCCGTCGCGCTGGAAGCGTTCAAGGCCGGCCAGTTCGACGTCAACCTGGAGTACTCCGCCAAAGACTGGGCCACGGGCTACAACTCGCCAGCGCTTCGCGCCGGGCGCTTCGTCCAGGAAGCCTTCCCCAACCGCAATCCGGCTGGCATGCAAGGCTTCGTCTTCAATATCCGCAAACCCATGTTTCAGGACCCTCGGGTGCGCGAGGCCATCGCCCTGTTGTTCGATTTTGAATGGGCCAACAAGCAGCTCTTCTATGGCGCCTACAAGCGCACCCATAGCTACTTCGAGAACTCGGAAATGGCCGCTACCGGCCTGCCCAGCGAAGCCGAGCTGAAATTGCTGGAGCCGCTGCGCGGGCAAATTCCCGATCGGGTGTTCACCGAGACGTTCAAGCCACCGGTCAGCGATGGTAGCGGCATCATCCGCGATCAGGCCCGCCGTGCGTATCAGTTGCTGACTGATGCAGGCTACCGTATCGAGAACGACAAGATGGTCGATGCCAACGGCAATCAGCTGGCGTTCGAGTTTCTCAATCACCAGGCCAACCTGGAGCGGGTGATTCTGCCCTTCAAGCGCAACCTCGCAGAACTGGGCATCGACCTGCAGATTCGTCGTGTCGACGTGTCCCAGTACGTCAATCGCTTGCGCTCGCGGGACTTTGAAATGACTTCGTCGATCTGGCCGCAGTCCAGCTCTCCGGGCAACGAACAGCGCGAATTCTGGCATTCCAGCAGCGCCGACAACCCCGGTAGCCGCAACCTCATCGGCCTGCGTGACCCGGCCATCGACCAGCTGGTCGACGGCCTGATCCGCGCCGACTCGCGTGAGTCGCTGATCACCCACACCAGGGCACTAGATCGCGTTCTGCTGTGGGGCAACTACGTGGTTCCGAACTATTACGTGGATGCCTATCGTGTGGCCTACTGGAAGCGTTTCGGCCACCCGCAGAAATCGCCGTTGTATGACTACGGCCTGATGAACTGGTGGCAGGAAAAGCCTATTGGAGAAGTGATAACGCCCGAAGACAAGCCCACCACCGAGCAGGAAGAACGCTAGATGCTGGCTTATATTCTGCGGCGCCTGCTGCTTATCATCCCGACCCTCTTCGGCATCCTAGTGATCAATTTCGTGATCATCCAGGCCGCGCCTGGCGGTCCGGTCGAACAGATGATCGCCAAGCTCGAGGGCTTTGATGCGGCCTCCGGCGGCGCCACGGGGCGTATATCCGGAGGCGGCGGTGGCGAAGTGGCCACCGCTGGATCCAACTACCGCGGCGCCCAAGGCCTCGATCCCGAACTGATTGCCGAAATCGAGAAAATGTACGGTTTCGACAAGTCGGCGCCGGAGCGTTTCTGGATCATGCTCAAGAACTACGCACAACTCGACTTCGGCGAGAGTTTCTTTCGCGACGCCAAAGTCATCGACCTGATCATCGAGAAGATGCCCGTGTCCATTTCCCTGGGGTTATGGAGCACGTTGATCATGTACCTCGTGTCCATCCCGCTGGGGATTGCCAAGGCCACCCGGCATGGCAGCGCCTTTGATGTGTGGACCAGCTCGGCGATCATCATCGGTTATGCGATCCCCGCCTTTCTGTTTGCCATCCTGTTGATCGTGCTGTTCGCAGGCGGTAGCTATTACGACTGGTTCCCGCTGCGTGGCCTGACGTCGAGCAACTTCGATGAACTGAGCCTGAGCGGCAAGATAATCGATTATTTCTGGCACCTGGCGTTGCCGGTAACGGCGTTGGTGATTGGCAATTTCGCCACCCTGACCCTGCTGACCAAGAACAGCTTTCTCGACGAGATCAACAAACAGTACGTGACCACAGCACGTGCCAAGGGCCTGAGCAACACCCGCGTGCTGTACGGCCACGTATTCCGCAACGCCATGCTGTTGATCATTGCGGGTTTCCCGGCTGCGTTCATCGGCCTGTTCTTCACCGGCTCGCTGTTGATCGAGGTGATCTTCTCGCTCGACGGCCTCGGCCTACTGAGCTTCGAGGCGGCGATCAACCGTGACTATCCGGTGGTCTTCGGCACCTTGTTCATCTTCACCTTGCTGGGACTGGTCGTGAAACTGATCGGCGATATCACGTATACCCTGGTCGATCCACGTATCGACTTTGAAAGCCGGGAGGCCTGACATGGCACTATCCCCGCTCAATCAGCGACGCTTCGAACACTTCAAAGCGCATAAACGCGGCTGGTGGTCACTGTGGATTTTCCTCGCGCTGTTCTTCGTGACCCTGGGCGCCGAGCTGATCGCCAACGACAAACCACTGGTAGTCAGCTACGACGGCGAGCTGTATTTCCCGGTACTCAAGCGCTACCCGGAAACCACCTTTGGCGGAGAATTTCCGCTACAGGCCAATTATAAAAGCCCATATATCCAGGATCTGATCGAGAAAAAGGATGGCTGGATGGTCTGGCCGCCCATTCCGTTCAGCTACTCGAGCATCAACTATGAGCTCACGGTACCGGCCCCCGCTCCGCCTTCAGCGGACAACTGGCTGGGCACAGATGACCAGGGCCGCGATGTGCTTGCGCGGGTGATCTACGGGTTCCGGATTTCCGTGCTGTTTGCCCTCAGCCTGACCCTCGCCAGCTCGGTGATCGGCGTCGTCGCCGGTGCCCTGCAGGGCTTTTATGGCGGTTGGGTGGACCTGACCGGGCAGCGCATCCTGGAGATCTGGTCCGGCCTGCCAGTACTGTACCTGCTGATCATCCTGGCCAGTTTCGTGCAGCCGAACTTCTGGTGGCTGCTGGGCCTGATGTTGCTGTTTTCCTGGATGAGCCTGGTGGATGTGGTGCGTGCAGAGTTTCTGCGTGGCCGCAATCTGGAATACGTGCGCGCAGCCCGTGCGCTGGGCATGCGTAACGGCGCCATCATGTTCCGACATATCCTCCCCAACGCCATGGTGTCGACCATGACCTTCCTGCCGTTCATCCTCACTGGCGCCATCGGCACGCTCACTGCGCTGGACTTCCTCGGCTTCGGCCTGCCTGCCGGCTCACCGTCGCTCGGCGAACTGGTGGCGCAAGGCAAATCCAATCTGCAGGCGCCTTGGCTCGGCATGAGCGCATTCGCCGTGCTGGCCATCATGCTCAGCCTGCTGGTGTTTATCGGCGAGGCCGCTCGCGATGCCTTCGACCCGAGGAAATAAGATGACTCATCCCGAAAACCTCGTCGAAGTACGTGACCTGTCCGTGGCATTCGTCAACGGCGACAGCCGACGGCAGGTGGTCAATAGCATCAGCTTCGACATACGCCGCGGCGAAACACTGGCACTGGTTGGTGAGAGCGGCTCTGGCAAGTCGGTGACCGCCCACTCGATCCTGCGCTTGCTGCCCTACCCCCAGGCGCAGCATCCCAGCGGCACCATTCATTATGCCGATCAGGATCTGCTCAAGCTCAGCGAGAAGAAACTGCGTGGTATCCGCGGTAACCGCATCGCCATGGTGTTTCAAGAGCCGATGACGTCGCTGAATCCGCTGCACAGCATCGAGAAGCAGATCAACGAGGTGCTCGCCCTGCATAAGGGGTTGAGTGGCAAGGCTGCTACTCGGCGCACGCTGGAGCTGCTGGAGCTGGTCGGCATCCCCGAGCCACAGAAGCGCCTCAAGGCGTTGCCACATGAGCTCTCCGGCGGGCAGCGTCAGCGTGTGATGATCGCCATGGCCCTGGCCAACGAACCGGAGCTGTTGATTGCCGACGAGCCGACCACGGCGCTTGATGTCACCGTGCAGTTGAAGATCCTCGAACTGCTCAAGGATCTGCAGGCCCGTCTGGGCATGGCCATGCTGATCATCAGCCATGACCTCAACCTGGTGCGGCGCATCGCCAACCGCGTATGCGTCATGCAGAACGGCGAGCTGGTCGAGCAGGCCGATTGCGAAGCCTTGTTTACAAGCCCACAACATCCCTACACCCGCGAGCTGCTGGCAGCCGAACCGGATGGCGGCCCGGTGACTACCCACGCTGCCGAAACCATGCTCGAAGTCGAGGATCTGCGTGTCTGGTTCCCGATCAAGAAGGGATTGCTACGGCGCACCGTTGATCACGTAAAGGCTGTGGATGGCATCAACTTCAGCCTGCAGCGCGGGCAGACTCTTGGAATCGTTGGCGAAAGCGGCTCGGGCAAGTCCACGCTGGGGCTGGCTATCTTGCGCCTGATCGGCAGCCAGGGCGCGATCCGTTTCGGTAACGAGGCGTTGAATGGCCTCTCGCAAAATCAGGTGCGCCCCTTCCGGCGCCAGATGCAGGTGGTGTTCCAGGACCCGTTCGGCAGCCTGAGCCCCCGCATGACCGTGGGCATGATCGTTGGCGAGGGGCTGCGTATTCACGGCATCGGCAATGCGGCTGAACAGCAGCAAGCGATCATCGACGCGCTTCTCGAGGTGGGCCTGGATCCCGAGAGCCGCCATCGCTACCCTCACGAGTTCTCGGGTGGGCAACGGCAGCGCATCGCCATTGCCCGGGCGCTGGTGCTCAAGCCAGCGTTGATTCTGCTGGACGAACCGACGTCGGCGTTGGACCGCACCGTGCAGCGTCAGGTGGTGGAGCTGCTGCGTGCGCTGCAGAGCAAATACAACCTGACCTATCTGTTCATCAGTCATGACCTGGCTGTGGTCAGAGCCCTCAGCCATCAACTGATGGTGGTCAAACAAGGCCAGGTGGTCGAGCAAGGAGATGCCGAGTCGATCTTCCACGCCCCGCAACACGCCTACACGCAGCAGCTGCTGGAAGCTGCGTTTCTGTCACCCGTCAGCGCCACATAACTGGGCGATAATAAAAAAGGCCCCGTTGTCCTCATCGACACGGGGCCTTTTGTTTATCGGGTGCGTTGCTAAAGAAACACAAAGGCCCCGAATTGGGGCCTTTGTCATTCAGCGGGTGTCGGGGTTAGAAACGCTCGATATCAGCCTTGGCTTCCAACTGCTTACGGAACGCCGCAAAATCCTGCTGGCCACTGCGCGAGGCGAGGAAACGGCGGTACATGGCCTTCTCTTCGTCGCTGAGCGCTTCCGTTAGCTCGCTGACACCCTTGAGGCGCACCACCACGAAATCACCATTGTTCAGCGTTACGCCACTGAACTCGGATTTGCCGTCGGTTGGTTTGGGCATACGGAACAGCGCCTGCAGCACCGCCGGATCAACGCCGTCCTGATTGCGGGTGGCCGCTTCAACTACCTGCCAATCATCGCCCTCCGCCTGCGCCTTGCCATCACGCAGGTCGGCAACCAATTTCTCTCCGGCTGCCTTGGCGGCTTCGCTGGCACGGGTCTGGGTCAACTGAGCACGGATGCTGTCGCTCACCTGTTCCAGCTCCAGCTGCTTTGGCTTGCGGTGCTCCTTGGCACGGATCACCACCAGCGTGCTCGGATCAAGCTCGATGACGCTGCTGTTGCTACCGTCTTCCAGTACCTCCTGGCTGAAGGCAGCTTGCAGCACCTGGCGATTACCGGCGATACCTTCTCCGCCCTGACGGGTGATTGGCTCACTGGTCTGCACCTTCAGCCCCAGCTCTTGTGCAGGCTGAGCCAGATCGGAGGATTCGAACGCCGCATCTTCCAGCTGTTTGGTCGCTTCCACGAAACGCTGCTCGACACGCTGAGTCTTGAGATCAGCTTCAAGCTTATCTTTCATGCTCGCCAACGGCGGCACTTCAGGAGCTTGAACGCCCAGCAACTTGATCAGGTGCCAGCCAAATTCGGTGCGAACCGGTGCCGATACTTCATCCTTGTTCAGTGCGTAAAGCGCATCCTCGAAGGCTGGGTCATACACGCCCTTGCCCGCGTAACCGAGATCACCGCCATCGCTGGCAGAACCTGGGTCCTGAGAAAACTCCTTGGCCAGCGCGGCGAAATCTTCGCCCTGCTGCAGACGCTTCTGAATCTCTTCGATCTTCGCCTTGGCCTGTTCATCACTGACGTCGCCGCCCGCTTCGATCAGGATGTGCGCGGCGTCGCGTTGCTCGGCCAGGCTGGCGATTTCTGACTCGTATGCGGCCTTCAACTCGTCATCGCTGACCGTGATACCAGAGAAGAAGGAGTCTTTCTTCAGCTCGACGTAATCGAGTACGACCTGTTCAGGACTCATGAACTGAGCCTGCTGGGCATCGTAGTAGGCTTTGATGTCGTCGTCGCTGACCTGCACCGCATCGGCATCCACCTTGATGGTACGGGTGGCGAAGTCGCGGGTCTGCTTTTCAAGCCGTGCGAAGGCAGCCACTTCTTCGTCGGTGACAAAGCCGCTGCCAGACAGCCCGGCACGCAGCTGGCCGATCAGCATTTCTTGCTCGAGCATCTGCCTGAACTGCATGCGGGTATAACCCAGCTGGCGAATTACCTGGTCGAAACGTTCGGCATTGAAACGCCCATCCACCTGGAACTCAGGGGTCTGAACGATCACCTGGTCAAGGGCTGGCTGGGAAAAGGCAAAATTGGCGTCGGCCGCACCTTGCAATAGCAGGGAGCGCTCGATCAATCCTTTCAACGAGGCTTCACGGAGAAGCTTTTCATCCAGCAGCGAAGGGTCAAACTCCTGCCCCAGTTGTTGCAGCAACTGGCGGCGCTGCATCTCCACAGCTTGATTGAGTTCATTCTGGCTGATCGCCTCGCCATTCACTTCGGCAGCGTTCTGGCTGTTGCTGGTACCGGTGATAATCGCATCAACACCTGTCAGCGCCATAAGGACGACGATCAGGCCGATGATGGTTTTGGCAATCCAACCCTGTGAATTGTCCCTGATATTTTGCAGCATGCTTCCCCCAGAACGACCACGTACTAAAAATGGCCGCGCAGCGTGGGTAAAATCCGGATAGAAGAAAGGCGCATCCTGGGATGCGCCTTCTCGTAGCGTGCGGAGCGGAACGGGATCATCTATCTACAATCCCCGGTATCACGGACCAAATGGTCCTATTGCCGCTTCACAACTGAGCCGGGGTTAGCCGACCCGGCGGGCAAAGGCCCGAAGACGCTTAGTTGACAGCGTCTTTCAGAGCTTTGCCAGCTTTGAAACCTGGGATCTTGGCAGCAGCGATGCTGATCGGCTTGCCAGTCTGCGGGTTGCGGCCAGTGCGAGCAGCGCGCTCTTTCACAGCGAAAGTACCGAAACCTACCAGTACCACGGAATCACCAGCCTTCAGAGCACCAGTAACGGATTCAATTACTGCGTCCAGCGCACGGCCAGCAGCAGCTTTCGGGATATCAGCAGATGCAGCGATGGCATCGATCAGTTCCGACTTGTTCACTCTAAGTCCCCTTAATTTCGGTTGAGTTTGTTTCTTGATTTTAATGGAAGCGAATCGGGTGCTAGATGGCCTGCCGACACGGTAAGAGCCGCTTTATAACAAGGGCTCTAAAATAGTGTCAAGGAAGCCACCCGGCTAATGCGTGCTGATTCGCTCCTTGGAATCAGACTCGCGTTTTTCATCCTTTGCAACCAACTCCGGAGCCGCGTCTGGCAAGGGCTCCGGGGCGTATTGCAGCGCAATTTGCAGGACCTCGTCAATCCATTTAACCGGTTTAATCTGCAGGTCTTGCTTGATGTTCTCAGGAATTTCCTTGAGGTCGCGGACATTCTCCTGAGGAATGATCACGGTTTTGATTCCACCGCGATGTGCTGCAAGCAGCTTTTCCTTCAAGCCACCGATGGCCAGCACCTGCCCGCGCAGGGTGATTTCACCGGTCATCGCGACATCCGCGCGCACCGGAATCTGCGTCAACGCAGACACCAGCGCAGTGCACATGCCAACACCGGCGCTTGGGCCATCCTTGGGCGTCGCGCCTTCGGGCATGTGGATGTGAATATCACGTTTCTCATAGAAATCGGGTGCCACTCCAAGGCTCTGAGCACGGCTGCGCACCACTGTTTGTGCGGCTGTGATCGATTCGACCATCACGTCGCCCAGCGAGCCAGTCTTGATCAGATTACCCTTGCCAGGCACCACAGCGGCTTCGATAGTGAGCAATTCGCCACCTACCTGAGTCCACGCGAGCCCCGTCACCTGACCGACATGATCCTGCTGCTCAGCGAGGCCATAGCGGTGTTTGCGCACGCCCAGGAAATCCTCAAGCGACTCGGCCGTAACCAGCACATGGAAGCGCTTTTCCTTCGCGTGCTGCTTCACCGCGCGCCGACAGACCTTGGCAATCTGCCGCTCCAGGCTTCGCACACCGGCTTCTCGCGTGTAGTAACGAATAATGTCGCGAATTGCCGCTTCTTCGAATTCAAGCTCGGTTTTTTTCAAACCATTGGCCTGAATTTGCTTGGGCGCGAGGTATTTGACCGCGATATTGATCTTTTCGTCTTCGGTGTAGCCTGGCAAACGAATCACTTCCATTCGGTCCAGCAAGGCTGCCGGGATATTCATGGAATTGGCCGTGCACAAGAACATCACGTCGGACAGGTCGTAATCGACCTCAAGGTAATGGTCGTTGAAATTGTGATTTTGCTCGGGATCGAGCACTTCCAGAAGTGCCGAGGCAGGATCTCCGCGCATGTCCTGACCCATCTTGTCGATTTCATCGAGCAAAAATAGCGGGTTGCGCACCCCTACTTTGGTCATCTTCTGGATCAGGCGGCCCGGCATCGAACCAATGTAAGTGCGACGGTGACCACGGATTTCCGCTTCGTCACGCACGCCACCCAACGCCATGCGCACGAACTTGCGGTTCGTGGCACTGGCGATGGACTCGGCCAGAGAGGTCTTGCCGACGCCAGGCGGGCCGACCAAGCAGAGAACCGGTCCCTTGAGCTTCTTCACGCGCTTTTGCACCGCGAGGTACTCGAGGATGCGCTCTTTCACCTCTTCGAGGCCGTAGTGATCGGCGTCCAGAATGCTTTCAGCACGAGTCAGATCGAGACGGACCTTGCTCTGCGCCTTCCATGGAACATTCACCAGCCAGTCGATATAGGAACGCACTACGGTGGCTTCGGCGGACATTGGCGACATCTGCTTGAGCTTGTTCAGCTCCGCCTGAGCCTTGGTATAGGCTTCCTTGGTCAGCCCGGCATTCTCGATGCGGCGCTTGAGCTCATCGAGCTCGTTATGGCCATCTTCGCTATCACCGAGCTCTTTCTGAATGGCCTTCATCTGCTCATTCAGGTAGTACTCGCGCTGGCTGCGCTCCATCTGTTTCTTGACGCGCCCGCGGATGCGTTTCTCGACCTGCAGCAGGTCGATCTCGGCATCCAGCAATGCCAGCACATGCTCGACACGCGTGGGCAGGTCAACGATCTCGAGGATTTCCTGCTTCTGCTCGATCTTCAGCACCATGTGCGCAGCCATGGTATCGACCAAGCGGCTCGGCTCATCGATGCTGTTGAGCGAGGACAGCACCTCGGCAGGTACTTTCTTGCCAAGCTGGACGTACTGCTCGAACTGGCTCAGTAGGCTGCGGGTGAAGACTTCGGACTCGCGTTCCGGCGCATCGACTTCGTCGAGCAACTGGACTTCGGCACGGCTATGCCCGTCAGCCTCGATGAACTGCTCGATTTCACCACGCTGCTCGCCTTCAACCAGCACCTTTACGGTGCCATCAGGCAGTTTCAGCAGCTGCAGCACCGTGGCCACAGTGCCGACTCGGTAGAGCCCTTCTTCATTAGGTTCATCGTCAGCGGGATTCTTCTGGGCCAGCAGCAGGATCTGCTTTTCCCCATTCATCGCGGCTTCGAGTGCTTCGATGGATTTCTCGCGACCCACGAATAGCGGGATGACCATGTGCGGATAGACCACGACATCGCGCAAAGGCAGGAGAGGCAATTCGATGGTTGTCTTCATGATTTTGGCTCTACGGCGGCCTTGCGGCCGTGAACGGTGGGAGTACCCTTGATTCTAAGATGGGGGTTACCCCAGGAAAAAACAAGCGCCGCGAGGGCAAAAGCAAAGGGGCCCACAGGCCCCTTGCTTTCATCAGCTGATAAACGCGTTACGCGTCAGGCGCAGCCTTGGCTGGCGCCTCACTGTTTTCGTAGATCAACAATGGCTTGGAAGTGCCGTTGATCACGCTTTCATCAATGACCACCTTGCTGACATCCGTTTGCGACGGAATGTCATACATGGTGTCGAGCAAAACGCCTTCGAGAATCGAACGCAGACCGCGAGCCCCAGTCTTGCGCTCCAGCGCCTTGAGCGCCACAGCCTTGAGCGCATCTGGACGGAATTCAAGATCAACGCCTTCCATCTCGAACAGCTTGCCGTATTGCTTGGTCAAGGCGTTCTTCGGCTCAGTGAGAATCTGCACCAGTGCAGCCTCATCAAGCTCTTCCAACGTCGCAATGACCGGCAGACGGCCAACGAACTCTGGAATCAGACCGAACTTGACCAGGTCATCAGGCTCGATTTCGCGCAACGACTCGCCAATTTTCTTGCTTACATCCTTGGTACGTACTTCGGCACTGAAACCGATGCCGCCCTTGGTAGAGCGCCCCTGAATCACCTTCTCGATGCCTGCGAAAGCGCCGCCACAGATGAACAGGATGTTGCGCGTGTCGACCTGCAGGAATTCCTGCTGAGGATGCTTACGGCCCCCTTGAGGCGGAACGGAGGCAACGGTGCCCTCGATCAACTTCAGCAGTGCCTGCTGGACGCCCTCACCCGATACGTCTCGAGTAATGGACGGGTTGTCCGACTTGCGGGAAATCTTGTCGATTTCGTCGATGTAGACAATGCCCATCTGGGCCTTCTCGACATCGTAATCGCACTTCTGCAGCAGCTTCTGGATGATGTTCTCGACATCTTCACCCACGTAGCCAGCTTCGGTCAGGGTTGTGGCATCCGCGATGGTGAACGGAACGTTCAGCAAGCGCGCCAGGGTTTCAGCCAGCAACGTTTTGCCCGAACCTGTCGGACCGAGGAGCAGGATGTTGCTCTTGCCGAGCTCTACATCATCCTTCTTCTCGCGCTGGTTGAGGCGCTTGTAGTGGTTGTAAACCGCGACTGCCAGAATCTTCTTAGCGCGCTCCTGACCGATCACGTATTGATCGAGGATCGCGCTGATTTCCTTGGGAGCCGGCAGTTTGTGCGCGCTGCTCTCTGCCTGGGCTTCCTGCACCTCCTCACGGATGATGTCATTGCACAGGTCGACGCACTCGTCGCAGATAAAAACCGAGGGGCCAGCAATCAATTTGCGCACTTCATGCTGGCTTTTGCCGCAGAAGGAGCAATAAAGCAGCTTGCCGTTGTCCTCGCCGTTGCGGGTGTCAGTCATTCGATCAATCCAATACCGTAGGCTTAAAACACAAGATGGAGCCAAACCGGGGCATTTTCAAGCCCGATGTGCGGCTGACCGACCATTGTCGATCAGCTCGCCTCGCTCATCAGCCGATTTGTTCGCGACGGCTGTGTACCTTGTCGATCAGGCCGTAGTTAACAGCTTCCTCGCCGCTCATGAAGCGGTCGCGGTCGGTGTCACGGGCAATCACTTCAATCGGTTGGCCGGTGTGATTGGCAAGAACCTGATTCAAACGCTCACGAATGAAGAGGATTTCCTTCGCATGGATCTCGATATCCGAGGCCTGGCCTTGGAATCCGCCCAGCGGCTGGTGAATCATCATCCGCGAATGCGGCAGGCAGTAACGCTTGCCAGCAGCGCCGCCCGCCAGCAACAGCGCGCCCATGCTGCAGGCTTGGCCAATGCAGGTGGTCGACACGTCGGGCTTGATGAACTGCATAGTGTCGTAGATCGACATGCCGGCAGTCACCGAACCGCCTGGCGAGTTGATGTACAGGTGAATGTCCTTGTCCGGATTCTCGGCTTCAAGGAACAACAGTTGCGCAGCTACCAGATTGGCCATGTAGTCTTCGACCGGGCCGATCAGGAAGATCACCCGCTCTTTCAGCAGGCGCGAGTAGATATCGTAAGAGCGCTCGCCACGGGCGGACTGCTCAACAACCATAGGTACCAGACCGCCAGCGGCCTGAATATCGGACATTTGCTGCATGAAAGGATTGTGCGACATTTCCAGCACTCACTCCTAATAAAAGTCATGTCTCGAATACGCATAAGCCAGCACTGTGGCTGGCTTATGGTGTTCTCGAACGAGGTGAAGAAATCAGGCGGCTTGCGGAGCTTCTACCGGCTTGACTGCTTCTTCGTAAGAGACCGATTTGTCAGTCACATTGGCCTTCTGCAAAACAGTATCTACAACTTGCTCTTCCAGTACAACCGAACGGACTTCGTTCATTTGCTGGTCGTTCTTGTAGTACCACGCCACGACCTGCTCTGGCTCCTGGTAGGCCGAGGCCATTTCCTGGATCAGCTCACGCACGCGTGCATCGTCTGGCTTCAGCTCGAACTGCTTGACCACTTCGGCAACGATCAGGCCGAGGGAGACACGGCGCTTGGCTTGCTCTTCGAACAGCTCGGCCGGCAGTTGATCAGGCTTGATGTTGCCACCGAACTGCTGAACAGCCTGCACGCGCAGATTGTTGACTTCGCTGGCGATCAGCGCTTTCGGCACTTCGATCGGGTTGGCGGCCAGCAGGCCGTCCATCACCTGATTCTTGATCTTGGACTTGATAGCCTGGCGCAGCTCGCGCTCCATGTTCTTGCGAACCTCGGCGCGGAAACCTTCCAGGCCGCCTTCCTTGATGCCGAACAGGGTGAAGAACTCGTCGTTGAGTTCCGGCAGCTGCGGCGCGGAGACGTTATTCACCTTGACGGTGAATTCGGCAGTTTTGCCGGCCAGGTCGAGGTTCTGGTAATCCTCGGGGAAAGTCGGATTGATCACGCGCTCTTCACCGGCCTTGGCGCCGATCAGCGCGTCTTCAAAGCCTGGAATCATACGGCCTGAGCCCAGCACCAGCTGAGTGCCGGTGGCGGAACCGCCAGCAAACGCTTCGCCGTCGATCTTGCCGACAAAATCAATGTTCAGCTGGTCGTCTTTTTCCGCAGCACGCTCAACGGCTTCGAAACGGGTGTTCTGCTTGCGCAGGATGTCCAGCATGTTATCGACATCGGAATCAGCCACATCAGCTTGCTGACGCTCTATAGCGATGCCTTCCAGACCACCGATGGTGATTTCCGGAAACACTTCGAAGGTCGCGATGAATTCCAGGTCCTTGCCCTTCTCCAGCACTTTCGGCTCGACCGATGGTTGGCCGGCAGGCGCGAGCTTCTGCTCGGCAATGGCTTCATAGAAGGAGGACTGAATCACGTCACCCACGGCTTCCTGGCGCGCATCAGCTTCAAAACGCTGACGAATTACGCTCATTGGCACTTTGCCTGGACGGAAACCAGGAATCTTGGCTTTCTGGGCAGTCTGCTGCAGACGCTTGTTGACCTGAGTCTCGATACGCTCGGCCGGCACAGTAATGCTCATGCGGCGCTCGAGAGCGGAAGTGCTTTCAACAGAAACTTGCATGGATATTCCTCGTTGCACAGACATATGCCAGCCGTTCACCGGCCCCATTTAAGGGCATGCATTCTAGAGGGAGGTGTTGCAGAAGTCACCCTAGATGCAGGTGGCAAACGGGAGGGGCGCTAAAGATGGTGCGGACGGAGAGACTCGAACTCTCACACCTTGCGGCGCTGGAACCTAAATCCAGTGTGTCTACCAATTCCACCACGTCCGCGTGGTAAATACCTTTTACAAACAAAAACGCCAGGCTTTTTAAGGCCTGGCGCTTTCAGAATATGGGGTGGACGAAGGGGATCGAACCCTCGACACCAGGAGCCACAATCCTGTGCTCTACCAACTGAGCTACGCCCACCATATTGCTTTACTGCTTACTTGTGCCGACTCACCTAGTGGCGCACCCGGCAGGACTCGAACCTGCGACCATCCGCTTAGAAGGCGGATGCTCTATCCAGCTGAGCTACGGGCACTTATCCATCCACTAGAGCAGATTTCAAGCTTCGGCTAGAGCGGCCACTTTCGTTGCTGCCGTTGCCGCTTTACCCTGTGACTTGCTGTGCTCGCCAAGTGGTGCGCATCTTATAGAGCCACCTAAATGCCGTCAACACCTGAATCGAAAAAATTCAGTTAGATAAAGGAGTTACACCAAATCCACGTGCACGCGCCTTTGCCCTTCCTTAATGCCATGCGAGAATGCGCGTCCTTTTTCACTCCCTTCCAATGGTTAATCGAGCGCAATGACCGCACAACTGATAGATGGCAAAGCGATTGCCGCCAATATCCGCCAGCAGATTGCCCAGCGCGTTGCCGAGCGACGCCAGCAGGGGCTGCGTGCGCCCGGCCTGGCGGTGATCCTGGTCGGCAGCGATCCCGCCTCTCAGGTATATGTCGCGCACAAGCGCAAGGATTGCGAGGAAGTCGGTTTTGTTTCCCGTGCTTATGACCTGAGCGCTGAAACCAGCCAGGATGAACTGCTCAACCTGATCGACTCGCTGAATAATGACGCCAGCATCGATGGCATTCTGGTGCAGTTGCCGTTGCCGGCACACCTCGATGCATCGCTGCTGCTGGAACGCATCCGCCCGGACAAGGATGTCGATGGATTCCACCCCTACAATATTGGCCGTCTGGCTCAACGCATGCCGCTACTGCGTCCCTGTACGCCGAAGGGCATCATGACGCTGCTGGCCAGCACGGGGCAGGATCTCTATGGCATGCACGCGGTAGTGGTGGGCGCTTCGAATATCGTTGGTCGGCCGATGGCGATGGAGCTTCTGCTCGGCGGCTGTACCGTGACCGTCACCCACCGTTTCACCAAAGATCTGGCCGGTCATGTGGGCCAGGCTGATATCGTCGTGGTTGCGGCGGGCAAGCCTGGGCTGGTCAAGGGCGAGTGGATCAAGGAAGGCGCCATCGTTATCGACGTGGGCATCAATCGCCAGGACGACGGCAAGCTGATCGGCGATGTGGTGTATGAAACCGCCCTGCCCCGCGCCGGCTGGATCACTCCGGTGCCCGGTGGTGTAGGCCCGATGACCCGCGCCTGCCTGCTGGAAAACACCCTGCATGCAGCGGAACATCTGCACGCCTGATGACCTTCGGCAGTAGCAAGAACGGCGCCCCTCGAGGCGCCGTTCTCGTTTCAACGCAGCTTCAATGAGCGCGTAGCCCCTTGAGGCTTGCGCACGAACCACAGCACTCGGCTGACGCCGCGCGTCACCGCCACGTAGCCCAGGCGCAGGCTTTCGTCGCCCATTGCCTGATCGTAACTGTTTGAGAAGAAACCGCTGTGCGCATACAGAGCATTGCGTAGCGGATGTGACATAACCGGCATGCAGTCATCGACAATGATCGCCACCTCTGCCTGCAGTCCCTTGGCGCGGTGAATGGTGTACACCTTTACCGGCAATTTGCGGTCGAGCGCGACCTGCACCTCTTTCAGTGTCTCGTTGCGCCGGCCAAGCAGCAAGACTGCCGTGCGCTCCTGCGAACCAATCGCCTCGGCGTATTCGCACTGCGCGCTGATTTCCCGCAGCAGGTCTGGTAAGTGCCGCGCCAGCTCGAACGGCGTTACCACCTGCACGCCATGTCCGCCTGCCGGCGTGGAGTGGATCGCCGCGGTGCGCTTGTCCTGCTTGAACGCCACATCCGAGAGGATGGCCTCGGCATCACGGATAACCGGTTCGATCGATCGGTAATTGGCCTGGAGCATCAGCACTGCGCTCTTACCCTTTCCTTTGCTGGGGAAGTGCCGATCAAAGTCCATGAACAGCTCCGGCGAGCTACCGCGCCAGCCGTAGATCGACTGCCAATCATCACCGATGGCCATCAGGCTGACCGCGCCCGCCTCACGAGCAAGGCGCCGATGCACGGCTTGCAGCCATTGCACGATCTGTGGCGAGACATCCTGGAATTCATCGATCAGCAGGTGAGACAGACTCGCAAGCGCGGCCGTCGGCAACCGAGCATCTCCTTCATCGAGCATCCGGGTCAGTTGCTGGAACGCGCCATTGAAGGTCAGCACGCCCTGCTGATCCAACTGTTGCTGCAGCGCTGTCCAAAATATCTGCAGCGCGCCTAGGAAGGCGCGCTCCTGCTCTGAGCAGGGCACCGTCTCGACCGCCAACTGCTCAATGCGAATACCGATGCTTTCGATAAAACCGGCCTGACCATAAAACGCCTCATGCAGCGGGACAGCGTGCAGCTCGCCGCTAACCTTGAACGGCTGCATAGGCGCCTTCGGTAACGGTTTCAGCTCATCGGGCACGGGTGATCTGAGCAGTGCATGAACCTGTGAGCGGAACGCTGGATCCTCGGCGTAACAGCGCTGGTACACCTCTTTCAGAAGGCGACTTTGCGCTGCCGCCAAGCGCCCGCCCGCCAAGGGGTTATCGGGCTCGCTGGCTGCACGGTCGCCCAGCTGTTCGAACCAGACGGGACTGCCCAGCGCCTCGCGCGCCAATACGCCCATAGCTGAATGGAAGGTACGCACACAGTCACGCACCGCGCGCTCCTCGATAGGCGCTTGCCAGAACGCCAGCACCTTGAGCAGGCGTTCACGCAGTTCGACGCAGGAGGCATTGGTGAAGGAGATCACCGTCAGCCGCTCGGGCTCGATGTTCAGATGACAGAGCATGAAGACCACGCGCAGCACTAGCGTGGTCGACTTACCCGAACCTGCGCCGGCGAAAATGCGCGTCAGCGGCTGGCGGCCCAGGATCATCGCCCACTGCTCGTCCGAGGGCGCGCCTACCATCCCAGCTGTAACAGCGCGCGCGACATTTTCGCGCATGGCCTGTTCCTGAGCAGCGGTAATTTTCAGGGCAGCCGCAGAGTAAATACCGACGCTCGCGCGCCTAACGGGCTTTTTTGTCGGACCGGCGCCCTTCCCTGCGCGTTCTGCAGCTGGCCCTTTTTTTCTGGCAGCAGGTTTGCCCTTGGCTTTTGGCGCCGCCTTGAGCCGCTCTGCAGCGGCATGTTTTTCAGCTTCAAGGTACGCTGCGGTACGTGGGAAATAGCGTGCCAGCGTGGTGGAAAGCAGCAGTTTGTAACGGGTCAGCATGGTGTTCCCATCAGCAATTCGGGCAGGCTTCTGAAAATGAAAAGGCCGCATTCGCGGCCTTTTTCAACGGCGATCGCTTATTCCGCCAGCCGCCAGGCGGTGCCGCCCTTACCGTCTTCGAGGACCACACCCAGCGCGGTGATCTGATCGCGGATACGGTCGGACTCGGCCCAGTTCTTCTCGGCACGCGCCTGCAGGCGCGCAGCGATCAGCGCTTCCACTTCGGCCGCATCGACCTTGCCTCCGGCGCCAGCCTGGAGAAACGCTTCCGGCTCCAGTTGCAGCACGCCGAGCACGCCAGCCAGCTGCTTGAGCTGAGCGGCCAGGCCGGCAGCGGCCTGTGAATCGCTGTCGCGCAGGCGATTGATCTCGCGGATCATCTCGAACAGCACCGCGCAGGCTTCCGGGGAGTTGAAGTCGTCATCCATCGCGGCGCTGAAGCGCTCGACGAAGGCCTCGCCACCGGCCGGAGCGACTTCGGGCAAGCCCTTGAGGCCGTTGTAAAAACGTTCCAGGGCGCCCTTGGCTTCCTTGAGGCTTTCTTCCGAGTAGTTGATCGGGCTGCGGTAGTGGCTGGACACCAGCAGGTAGCGCACCACTTCCGGGTGGTACTTCTCCAGCACTTCACGAATGGTGAAGAAGTTGCCCAGGCTCTTGGACATCTTCTCGCCATCCACGCGCACCGCACCGGCGTGCATCCAGGCATTGGCGTAAAGCTTGCCGGTCGCCGCTTCGCTCTGGGCAATCTCGTTCTCGTGGTGCGGGAACACCAGATCCGGGCCACCGCCATGAATATCGAAGGTCTCGCCCAGGCAGCAGGTGGACATCACCGAGCATTCGATATGCCAGCCCGGACGGCCCGCGCCCCACGGAGACTGCCAGCTCGGCTCACCCGGCTTGACGCCCTTCCACAATACGAAGTCCAGCGGGTCCTGTTTGATCTCGTCGACTTCGATGCGCGCACCGATTTTCAGGTCTTCGATCTTCTTGCGCGACAGCTTGCCGTAGCCGACGAACTTACCCACGCGGTAGTACACGTCGCCATTTCCCGGCGCATAGGCGTAGCCCTTGTCGATCAGGGTCTGGATCATCTCGTGCATGCCGGCGATATGGCCGGTGGCGCGAGGCTCCTGATCCGGACGCAGCACCGACAGGCGCGCTTCGTCTTCGTGCATGGCTGCGATCATGCGCTCGACCAGCGCTTCGAACGGCTCGCCGTTCTCGTTGGCGCGGCGGATGATCTTGTCGTCGATGTCAGTGATGTTGCGCACGTAGGTCACGTCATAGCCGCGATGACGCAGCCAGCGGGTGACCACGTCGAAGGCGACCATCACCCGGGCATGGCCGATGTGGCAGAAGTCATAGACGGTCATACCGCACACATACATGCGCACCTGATTACCGACCAATGGCTTGAAGGGCTCTTTGACCTTACTCAGGGTGTTGTAGATCGACAGTGCCATTTACTGCCCCCAGGAATCGCGCAGGGTCACGGTGCGGTTGAACACCAGGGCGTCGGCTGTCGATTCCTTGTCGAGGCAGAAGTAACCTTCACGCTCAAACTGGAAACGGTCGTCAGCGCTTGCCTGGGCTAGCGACGGCTCAGCGCGGCAGCCCTGGAGCACCACCAGAGATTCCGGGTTGATGTTGTCGAGGAAGCTGCCGCTTTCTTCGGCTTTCTCCGGGTTTGCCGAACGGAACAGGCGGTCATACAGGCGCACTTCGCACTCGACGCTCTCGGCTGCCGGGACCCAGTGGATCACGCCCTTGACCTTGCGGCCTTCCGGGTTCTTGCCCAAGGTGTTTTCGTCGTAGGAGCAGCGCAGCTCGACGATATTGCCGGCGGCGTCCTTGATCGCTTCGTCGGCGCGAATCACGTAGCTACCGCGCAAGCGCGCTTCGCCGCCGGGAACCAGACGTTTGAAGCCGTCCGGCGGGGTTTCTTCGAAGTCGCCGGCATCGATGTAGATCTCGCGGGAGAACGGCAGCACGCGGGTGCCAATGTCCTGCTTGGGATGGCGCGCCAGCTCCAGGTTCTCGACCTTACCTTCCGGGTAATTGGTGATCACCACCTTGAGCGGCTTGAGCACGCACATGGCGCGCGACGCGTTGGCGTCCAGGTCTTCGCGGATGGCGAACTCGAGCATGCCGATGTCCACCAGTCCGCCGGCGCGGTTGACGCCGATCATATCGCAGAAGGTGCGGATCGAAGCCGGCGTGTAACCACGGCGACGATAGCCGGACAGGGTCGACATGCGCGGATCATCCCAGCCGCTGACGTGCTTCTCGTCGACCAGCTGCTTGAGCTTGCGCTTGCTGGTGATGGTGTAGTTCAGGTTCAGGCGGGCGAACTCGTACTGACGCGGCTGCGCCGGCACGGGCAGGTTGGCCAGGAACCATTCGTACAGTGGGCGATGGTCCTCGAACTCCAGGGTGCAGATGGAGTGGGTCACGCCTTCGATGGCATCCGACTGACCGTGGGTAAAGTCATAGCTCGGGTAGATGCACCACTTGTCACCGGTCTGATGGTGATGGGCGTGGCGGATGCGATAGAGGATCGGGTCACGCAGGTTCATGTTGCGCGAGGCCATGTCGATCTTGGCGCGCAGCGCGCAAGCGCCATCCGGGAACTCACCAGCCTTCATGCGCGCAAACAGATCGAGGTTCTCTTCGACACTGCGCTCGCGGTACGGGCTGTCCTTGCCTGGCGAGGTCAGGGTACCGCGGTATTCGCGGGCTTCGTCTGGCGACAGGTCGTCGACATAGGCCTTGCCAGCCTTGATCAGCTCGACGGCCCACTCATGCAGTTGGTCGAAGTAATTGGAGGCGTAACGCTCCTCGCCAGCCCATTTGAAGCCGAGCCACTCGACATCGGCCTTGATGGCGTCGATGTATTCCTGGTCTTCCTTGGCGGGATTGGTGTCGTCGAAACGCAGGTTGCACTCGCCACCGAATTCCTGGGCCAGGCCGAAGTTAAGGCAGATCGACTTGGCATGGCCGATATGCAGGTAGCCGTTGGGCTCCGGCGGGAAACGGGTAATGATCTTGGCATGCTTGCCAGCGTCCAGATCAGCCTGAACGAGGGGACGCAGGAAGTTGGCGGCTTTTTCGACGGTGGGCTTGCTCATGGTGTCCTTAGCGCGTGCGGATTGCGGCACAGGGTAGGCCGACTAAAACAAAGCGCTTATCATAGCCCAAGCTGTCAACCCCCTGACAGGCCTTGGCACCTGCTCCCTGACCTTCGGCCGACATTAATTGTCTGTACCGAACCGGGAGTAGCCCGGGATTTTCTCGACAGAGCGATTAAACACATGATCAAGCTGCACACCAACCACGGCGTCATCACCCTCAACCTGTTCGAAGACAAGGCACCGGAAACCGTTGCCAACTTCAAGGAATACGTGAAGAGCGGCCATTACGACGGCACCGTGTTCCACCGCGTGATCGGCAACTTCATGATCCAGGGTGGCGGTTTCGAGCCTGGCATGAAGCAGAAGCCGACCAAAGCGACGATCAAGAACGAAGCCAACAATGGTCTGAGTAACAAGATCGGCACCGTGGCCATGGCTCGCACCTCGGAGCCACACTCGGCGTCCGCGCAATTTTTCATCAACGTTGGTGACAACACCTTCCTCGACCACAGCGCACAGACCGTACAGGGCTGGGGTTATGCGGTGTTTGGTGAAGTGGTCGAAGGCATGGACGTAGTCGAAGCCATCAAAGGCGTTGCCACCACCATGAAATCCGGTCACCAGGACGTTCCGGCTGAAGACGTGATCATCGAGAAGGCCGAGATCGTCGAGTGATCCTGCTGATCTCCGACCTGCATCTTGAAGAGGAGCGCCCGGACATAACCCGGGCGTTCTTGCATTTTCTCGACACTCGGGCGCGCCAAGCCGAGGCGCTGTACATTCTTGGCGATTTTTTCGAGGTGTGGATTGGCGACGATGCCATGACGCCCTTCCAGCACAGCATCGCCCAGGCCCTGCGCGGCTTGAGCGACAGCGGTACGCGCATTTACCTGATGCACGGCAACCGTGACTTCCTACTAGGCAAGGCGTTCTGCCGCGAGGCTGGCTGCACGCTGCTCAGCGATCCTCACGAAGTTCGCTTGGCAGGCGAAAAAGTACTGCTGATGCACGGCGACAGCCTGTGCACGCTGGATGTCGGCTACATGAAAATGCGCCGCTGGCTGCGCAACCCGGTGAGCCTGTTCATCCTGCGTAACCTGCCGCTGAGTACCCGCCACAAGCTGGCGCGCAAACTACGCTCGGAAAGCCGCTCACAGACCCGCACGAAGGCCAGTGACATTGTTGATGTCACGCCAGATGAAGTGCAGCGGGTGATGGCGGCCCATGGCGTACGCACACTGATCCACGGTCACACCCACCGCCCTGCCACCCACCAATTGCAGGTCGATGGCCAACCGGCGCGGCGAATCGTCTTGGGCGACTGGGATAAACAGGGTTGGGCGCTGCAGATCGATGAAAACGGCTTTAACCAGAGCGCCTTCGCCCTGGATTGAAACAGTAGGCAGCCCGCGTTGAGCGAAGCGATACCCGGGAATTATCCCTCGGCGAATCCCGCCTATGCCTGCGGAACGCCGCTGTGGAAGCGAAATTCCGTATCCGGCGACTCGATGAGCTCCTGCTCGAGCGCCCTCACCCGCTCGATGGCCTGATCGACATCCGCCGTATCGCCATACTGGTAGGCGAGTTTCAGGTAACCCTGAAAGTGCCGCGCTTCGCTTTTCAGCAGACCGAAGTAGAACTTGCCCAGTTCTTCGTCCAGATGCGGCACGATCGCCTCGAAGCGCTCGCAGCTGCGCGCCTCGATAAAGGCACCGACCACCAGGGTGTCGACCAGCTTGTAGGGTTCGTGATTGCGCATGCCCTTGCGCAGGCCCGAGGCGTAGCGCGCGGCGGAAACCGGACGCAGGCCGATCTTGCGGCGTTTCATGATGCGCAGCACCTGCTCGTGGTGAACCAGTTCCTCACGAGCCAGGCGCGACATCATGGTGATCAAATCCGCGTGGCAACTGTACTTGGCGATCAGGCTGAGCGCCGTGCTGGCAGCTTTGAACTCACAGTTTTTATGGTCAATCAGCATGATATCCTGATTGGCCAGGGCAGCATCGACCCAGGGCTGAGGCGTGCGGCAACCGAGAAATTCATGGATTTCCGGCAGGTTCGGCGTGGCGCTGCGGCGGCTGGGCGATGGCTGATCGGGAGCAGTGGCTGGAAACAACACGGGTATGGGCTCTGGCGGCTGGCTATTTGATAAGCCGGCCATTATAGGGCCGCCAGAGCGGCGCGTCCTGCCTATCGGCCCGCGCAGAGCATGGGCAGGTCGAACGACTCAGTTGTTTTCCAGCCAAGCGCTCATCTGGGTGATTTCCTGCTCCTGCGCAGCGATAACCTGCTTGGCAAGCTTCAGCACTTCTGGGTCGGAGCCGTAAGCCAATGCGACCTTGGCCATCTCGATGGCGCCCTGATGGTGAGGAATCATCCCGCGCATGAAGTCCTGATCGGCGTTACCACTGAAATCAACGGCCATGGCACCGTGCATACGATGGTTGACCGCCTCGAATGCAGCCCTGACTTCAGCGCTCTTGCCGGCGTCGGGAGTGGCCTCATACCGCGCGGCGTTAGCGGCCAACCACTCGTTCATCAGGCTGATCTCCTGATCCTGCGCGGCAATGATCTCGTTGGCCAAGGCACGCACCCTTGCGTCGCTGCCGTACTGCAGCGCGACCTTGGCCATCTCGATAGCCCCCTGATGATGGGGAATCATGCCGCGCATGAAATCCACGTCGGCATTGCCTGTCAGCGTGACGGCCATCGCCTTGTGCATCCTGTCGTTGATCGTGCGGTAGGCGGTCGTCGAGGCACTGGCAGTTGCAGACTTGCCCTCGGCCGCATGCCCGGCATGCCCGCCTGCATGGCCACTGGTTGCATCCTGGGCGGCGGCCAGGCCGGCGCTTAGCAGCGACGTGGCGGTAACCAGCAGTACCCCTAGGGTTTGGGCTTTCATTGAGGATCCTCGACCATTGATGAGAGGTCGGAACCTACACCTTGCCACGACGGCAAGGTCAAGATGTGGTCTGCCTGCCGCTGCCGCCTATCACCAGGGAGCGGCGATAGGCGCAGCAGGCGATCTATAGTGGATAGGGCCAGCCACATGCAGAGGAAACGCCATGCAAGCCATCCGCAGTATTCTCGTTGTCATTCAACCGGATCATGCCGAAGGGTTGGCGCTCAAGCGCGCGAAACTGATCGCCGGGGTGACGCGATCCCATGTGCATCTGCTTGTCTGCGACGACGCCAACGATCACAGCGGTTATCTGCGCCAGCTGTGCAATACGCTGCAGCAGGACGGCTACAGCGCGACTGGCCAACAGGCTTGGCACGGCAGCGCTCACGACACGATCAACAACGCTCAGCAGGCCGAAGGCTGCGGACTCGTGGTCAAGCAACATTTACCGGACAACCCGCTGAAAAAGGCGCTGCTCACTCCCGATGACTGGAAACTGCTGCGCTCCTGCCCCAGCCCGGTGCTCCTGGTGAAAACCCATGCGCCATGGACCGGCGGTCATGTGTTGGCCGCCGTGGATGTGGGCAATGCCGACGATGAGCACCGCGACTTGCACACCCGCATCATCGACCACGGCTATGACCTTGCCAGCCTGGCCAAGGCCGAATTGCACGTCCTCAGCGCCCACCCATCACCGATGCTGGCCGCGGCTGACCCGACTTTTCAGTTGCGTGACACTATCGAGGCACGCTATCGCCAGCAATGTCGGGCGTTTCAAGAAACCTACGACATCGATGATCAGCACCTGCATATCGCCGAAGGGCCGGCCGATGTGCTGATCCCGCATTTCGCTCGGCAGCTGCATGCTGCGGTCACGGTGATCGGTACGGTTGCGCGCACCGGCTTCAGTGGTGCGCTGATCGGCAATACCGCCGAAGTGATCCTAGACACGCTGGAAAGTGACATTCTGGTGCTCAAACCCGACAGCATCATCGAGCACCTGGAACAGCAGCTCAGCGAGCGCTGATCACTCGCGAAACGGCTGTCTTGGTCTGCTGCGCAACGGATCGAGCAACGACGACAAGCCGTTGTGATCGATTTCCTGCATCAACGCCAGCAACTGACCGATTTCCCCCTTGGGAAAACCCTCGCGGGCGAACCAGTTCAGGTAATGCCCAGGTAGGTCGGCGATCAACCGCCCCTTGTATTTGCCAAAGGGCATTTCTCGGCTCACCAACAATTTCAGGTCTTCGGGTTTCATCAGATCGGCCGTCAGGTTTGCGTGGACGGGGCATTATGCCGCAACCGCCAGGCGGTTGGGCCGGCCGCCCAACTCGGGTAAGCTGCGCGCCGTTCACACTTGCAGGTACTCATCATGATTATCAAGGCACTGCGCCTCGGCCTCGGCCAACTGATCGTTCTTGGCGACCTCGCCACTCGCCCGGCCAAAATGAAGCGCGCACCCGCCGATCAGGCTGCGGTCGAGCAGGCAGCGGGCAACCTGGCGTTGTATCAGTTCAAGGCCTGTCCGTTCTGCGTGAAAATCCGCCGCAAGCTGCACGCACTTAACGTGCCGGTGGCCATGCGTGATGCGAAGAATGACGCCACTGCCCGCAGCGAGCTGGAGAGCCAAGGTGGCAAGATTCAGGTGCCGTGCCTGCGCATTGAAGAAAACGGCCAGAGCACCTGGCTGTACGAATCCAAGGCCATTGCTGCCTATCTGGACCAGCGCTTTGCGGTGTGAAGCTCCCCTAGGAGGCTGAAACGCAGGCGTTCCTTAGCGGCATCTTAGAGCCTGTTCACGATCTTTATGCGCCTGAAGTAGCAGCTACAAGGCGATAGCGGACGTAGGGTGGATCGGGGCGCGTAGATGAGGCGTCGTCCACCCTACGACTGTGGGAGCGGGCCGTGCCCGCGATTCGCGTGCATGAACAACTGGGCGTCCCCGCCCGCTCCCACCATTCGTAGGTTACGCATCATCTGCGCGCATCCCAGGTAGACGTAGGGTGGATGGCGCTTTTTTCATCCACCATTGTGATCGTAAAGCGGTGGACGGATGAAGCGTCGTCCACCCTACGCCTAGAGCCCCTCCCACGATCGTGAACGGCCGCTCCCGCCACTTAGCTGCCAAAATCGGCGAATCTGGGCTGAAAGATTATGAACAGGCTCTTAGTGCTGATGGCTACGTCCGACATGGGAGACATCCTTGTCGGTATGCAGGGTGTCACTGGTGCTGAGCTGCCGGATGATCTCGCAGGGCGAAGACTGCTGGTCCGCCAGGCAACTGTTGCGCAGCTCGACCAGTTGCCCTTGCAGGGACTGCAAGCTGGCGATTCGCGAATTAACGTGTTCGATGTGCTCGTCAATCAACGTGTTGATGGCCTCGCAGTTTTCCGCCGGTCGACCGCGCAGGCTGAGCAGCTCGCGAATTTCGTCGAGCGTCATGTCCAGCGTGCGGCAATTGCGGATAAAGGTCAGCCGCTCGAGGTGCTCGGGGCGGTAAAGCCGGTAATTGCCCTCGCTGCGCTGTGGTGCAGGTAGCAGCCCTTCGCGCTCGTAGTAGCGGATGGTTTCCACCGGACACCCGGTGACTGTCGCTAATTCGCCAATTTTCATCATCTGTTCCTCAGGTGCTTGACCCTATAGTGGCTACAGGGTGTTCACTCAGCAACATGATAGCTGGGAGAACCCACATGGCGAATTGTTGCGATAACGAACGAACCCCCGAGCCCTTAGCGCCCAAGGCTTCGTGCTGTGATACCGAGGCGGCATCGTCCTGCTGCGCCACCAGCCCATTGGTCAGCCAGATCAGCGAGCCTGCTGCCACAGCTGCGTCTGCGCAAACGCTCTCCGCTGGTGAAAGCAGCACACTGCGCATCGAAGCAATGTGCTGCCCGACCGAAGAGGGCCTTATTCGCGGCAAGCTGCAGCACCTGCCCGAAGTGCACGCCATGCAGTTCAACCTGCTCAACCGTACCTTGCTCGTGCAGCACGACGCAGGTGCTGCGCCGCTGCTGATGAAGACGATTGCCAGCCTCGGCATGCAGGCCACGCCACTGGCGAGCGAAACCCGGGTGCGCATCGAGCAGATGGATTGCCCCACCGAAGAGCGACTGATCAGCGACAAGCTCGCCCGTCAGCCCGGTATCGAGGCCCTGCACTTCAACGTGATGCAAGGAGTGCTGACCATTCGACACAGCTCGGACGCGCTCGAGCCGGCCCTGCAAGCCATCCGGGAATTGGGCTTCACGCCTCAGCTCGAAGGCGGCGAAGGCCAGCCGACCGCAGCAGAGCCCACACCGGACGGCAGGCCGTGGCGCCAGATCATCGCCGGCATCGCGGCATTCCTGGCCGAGCTGGTGCACTTCACCGATACCGCGCCGCAATGGGTAGTGGCACTGATCGCCCTGGGCGCCATTCTCACCGCCGGACTCGATGTTTATAAAAAAGGCTGGATCGCCCTCAAGAACTTCAATCTGAACATCAATGCGCTGATGAGCATTGCCGTGACTGGCGCGGTGCTGATCGGCCAGTGGCCGGAGGCCGCAATGGTCATGGTGCTGTTCGCCATCGCCGAGCGGATCGAAGCGAAGTCCCTGGATCGCGCGCGCAACGCCATTCGCGGCTTGCTTGCGCTGACCCCGGAACGGGCCACGGTGCGCCAGGCCGACGGCAGCTGGCAGGCCCTGGACGTAGCGCAGGTGGGCATCGGCAGCGTGGTACGCCTGCGCCCAGGCGAGCGCATCGGCCTGGATGGCGAGGTGCTGGCGGGGCACTCGACAGTCGACCAATCGCCGATCACTGGCGAAAGTTTGCCGATCGAGAAAAGCTTGGGCGATCCGCTGTTCGCGGGCACCATCAACCAGAGCGGCGCATTGGAATACCGGGTCAGCGCCGCCGCCAGCAACAGCACGCTGTCGCGCATCATCAAGGCAGTGGAGGAAGCCCAGGGCGCGCGCGCGCCGACCCAACGTTTCGTTGATCGCTTCGCACGCATCTACACCCCACTGGTGTTCCTGCTTTCCATGGCAGTGGCCGTGGTGCCACCGCTGCTGTTCGGCGGTGGCTGGTACGACTGGATCTACCGCGCGCTGGTGCTGCTGGTGGTTGCCTGCCCCTGCGCGCTGGTGATCTCCACGCCAGTAAGCATCGTCAGCGGCTTGGCCGCGGCGGCGCGCAAAGGCATTCTGGTCAAGGGCGGCGTGTACCTGGAGAACGGCCGGCACATCACCCACCTGGCGCTGGACAAGACCGGCACCCTCACCCACGGCAAACCGGTGCAGACCGATTATCAGGCGCTGGGCGAAGATGCCGATCACTACCGTAACTGTGCAGCCAGCCTGGCCGCTCGCTCCGATCACCCGGTGTCGCTGGCGGTCGCCCAGGCGGCGCAGGAGCAAGGCATCGTTCTTGGTGACGTGCAGGCATTCGAAGCGCTGCCCGGGCGTGGCGTACGAGGCGTTATCGACGGCCAGCGCTACCAGTTGGGTAACCGCCGCCTGCTTGAAGAGCGAGGCCTTTGCACGCAAGCGATCCAAGCCCGGCTCGATCAGCTAGAGCGTCAAGGCAAGACAGTGATCGTGCTAAGCGACGAGCAGCGCGCACTGGCGCTTTTCGCGGTCGCCGATACGCTCAAGGCCAGCAGCCGTGAGGCCATCGCCGCCCTGCACGCCCTGGGCATCAAGACCGTCATGCTCACCGGCGACAACCAGCACACCGCCCAGGCCATCGCCGCTCAGGTCGGCATCGATGAAGCTCGCGGTGATCTGCTGCCCGCCGACAAACTGGCCACTGTCGAAAGCCTGCTCGGCCAGAAAGGCATGGTCGCCATGGTCGGCGATGGCATCAATGACGCCCCTGCTCTGGCCCGCGCCGATATCGGTTTTGCCATGGCGGCAATTGGTACTGACACGGCCATCGAAACCGCCGACGTGGCGATCATGGACGATGATCTGCGCAAGATTCCTTCGTTCATCCGCCTGTCGCAGCAGACCGCGACGATCCTCAAGCAGAACATCGCCCTGGCTCTGGGCATCAAGATGATCTTTCTGGCCATGACCATCACTGGTCAGGTGACCATGTGGATGGCGGTATTCGCCGATGTCGGCGTGAGCCTGCTGGTGGTGTTCAACGGGCTGCGGCTGCTGCGCAAATAGGCGATACGCAGCCCGAGCCGGGGGCCGCGATAGAGAAACGATGGGTTACACCCATCCTACGGTACTAGCTTCGACCTGTAAGATGGGTCGGGCCGCGTAGGTGCAACCCATCAAAAAGATCAGCCCAGCATGGTCACATGCTTCGGGTGACTGGCGACCCGAGCCAGCCAGGCATTGATTGCCGGATAACCGCTCAGGTCGAAGCCGCCTTCGTGAGCGACATGGGTGTAGGCGTATAGGGCGATGTCGGCGATGGTGTAGCGATCTCCCACCAGATACGGCGTCTGTTGCAACTGCCGCTCCATGACCCGCAGTGCCTTGTGGCCGCGCACCTGGCAGACCTTGTACTCCTCGGCGCGCGCCGCCGGCATGCCTTCGAGCCACTGAATGCGCCGCGCCACGGCAATGTAGGGCTCATGACTGTACTGTTCGAAGAACTGCCACTGCAGCACCTGGGTACGCAGGCGTGGCTCGCTCGCCAGGAACTCGCTGCCATCGGCAAGGAAATTGAGGATGGCGTTGGACTCCCACAGGCAAGTGCCGTCTTCCAGCTCCAGCACCGGAATCTTGCCGTTGGGGTTCTTGGCCAAGAACTCGGGGCTCTGGGTTTCGCCTTTGAAAATATCGACGGGCACCCATTCGAAGGGTCTGCCGAGCAGGGCCAGCATCAGCTTGACCTTGTAGCAGTTGCCCGATCGGTAATCGCCATACACCTTGTACATGTTCGCCTCCTCAACTCGATGATCGTTATCTGCCGATAATCATGCTGCCTGTGCGGCAAGCCCCTGACGCACCACACTCGCCAGCCGGCGCAGCCCTTCGCCCAGACGTTCCGGCGCCACGTGGCTGAAGTTCAGCCGCAGGTAGCCTGGTTCGCGATCCGGGTCGATGAAAAACGGCTCGCCCGGCATGAATGCCACGTTCTGTGCCAGCGCCGCGTCGAGCAGCAGGCGCGTGTCTTGCGGCTGCTTGAGCTGCAGCCAGAAGAACAAGCCGCCCTGGGGAATCTGCCACTCGGCCAGATCACTGAAATGTTCGACGAGCGCCGCCTGCATCGCATCACGCCGCAGGCGATAGAAATCTCGCAGCTCGGCCAGGTGCTCGGCGTAGCGCTCGGTACCCAACCACTGCAGCGCCTGCCACTGGCCGACCCGGTTGGTGTGCAGATCCGCCGACTGCTTGAGGCGCAGCAGGTGCGGATACAGGTCCGGCGTGGCGATCAGGTAACCGACGCGCAAGCCGGGCAACAGGGTCTTGGAGACGGTACCGGTGTAAATCCAGCTGGCCTTGCGCAGGCGGCTGACGATAGGCGTGGCGCTGCCGGCGTCGAACACCAGTTCGCGGTACGGCTCGTCCTCGATCAGGGTGACCTGGTAGCGATCCAGCAAGGCTGCCACGGCATCGCGCTTGGCTTCGCTGTAGCGCACGGCGCTGGGGTTCTGGAACGTCGGGATCAGGTAGGCGAAAGCCGGACGCTGGCGTTCCAGCTGCTCTTCGAGCGCTTGCAAATGCGGGCCATCAGCCTCCTGCGGCACGGCGATGCACTCGGCGCCAAACAGCTGGAAGGCCTGCAGCGCCGCCAGGTAGGTCGGCGCCTCGAGCAGGACTTTGGTGCCCGGATCGATGAACAGTTTGCTGGCCAGATCCAGGGTCTGCTGCGAGCCGCTGACGATCAGCACCTGGCTCGCCTCGCACGGGACGCCAAGGGCCCTCGCCTCGGCCGCGATTGCTTCACGCAGCGCCGGCTCGCCTTCACTCATGCCGTATTGGCCCATGCTGGCAGGCATTTGAGACCAGTCGAGGGTGGGCAACATCTCTTCGGCGGGCAGGCCACCGGCGAACGACATCACCTCCGGGCGCTGAGCGGCAGCGAGAATCTCGCGGATCAGGGAGCTTTTCAGGCGGGTGATGCGTTCGGAGAAGGCCATGAATGTCACCGGGTGATAAGTTGGAAAAATTGGGTCAAACTGCTTGACCGAAAGTACGACGCTCGAGACATATACGTCAATATGATTGACCTTAAAAATTCAGCCGCTCAACAAGCGGCCATGGAAGCCTTCTTCTTTGGTTACCAGGCGTTCACCGCCAAGGCCGACGAAATGCTCGCGCGCCGAGGACTGTCACGGGTGCACCAGCGCATCCTGTTTTTCATCGCCCGCCACCCTGGGTTGAGCGTCAAGGAACTGCTCGCCTACCTTGGCGTGAGCAAACAGGCGCTGAGCATTCCGCTGCGTCAGCTGCAGGAAATGAATCTGGCGCAGAGCGTTCCCGCCGAAGATGACAAGCGCAAGCGCCTGCTCGGCCTCACCGCCGAGGGTGCCAATCTGGAACGGGCATTGCGCCGCGAACAGGTAAAACTGCTGCAGCGCGCGTTCGACGAGAGCGGTAAGCACGCGGTAGATGGCTGGCTGGCAGTGAACAAGGCATTGAGCGGTACAGGTCGAACACCAGAGTGATCGAAGCACAACTGTATGGTTGCTTATAGCCGCCGCTGTACCGCGACGGCCACGCTGGCAGCCCTTATCGTTTCGGCTCAACCATGAGAAACCGCCATGACCCCGGAACTGCTGCTCGCCTTCGTCGCTTTTGCCTTCGTCACCTCGGTGACACCCGGCCCCAACAACATGATGCTGCTCGCCTCCGGGGTGAACTTCGGCCTGCGCCGTAGCGTGCCGCACATGCTTGGCATCAGCCTCGGCTTCATGGTGCTGGTGATGTGCGTAGGGTTTGGCCTCGGCCAGGTGTTCGAGCAGATGCCCGCGTTGTACACCGTGCTGCGCTACCTGGGAGCGGCCTACCTGCTCTATCTGGCCTGGAAAATCGCGGGCTCCGGCGCACCGGATGGCAACGGCAGTGAAACCGGCAAGCCCTTCACCTTTCTCCAGGCCGCAGCCTTTCAGTGGGTCAACCCCAAGGCTTGGGTCATGGCCATCGGCGCCATCACCACCTACACACCACAGGACAACTTCCTGATCAATGTGCTGCTGATCGCCGGGCTGTTCGCGCTGGTCAACTGCCCAAGCGTGGGGCTGTGGACGGTGGCAGGCTCGCTGCTGCGCAACTGGCTGCGTAACCCCCGTGTGCTGCGTGCCTTCAACATCGGCATGGCGGTGCTGCTGGTGGCCTCGCTGTACCCGATATTCGCCGATATGAAAGGAGTGCTGTGATGCTCGAGAGCAGCCGCCCTCGCCTGCGCCCCCTGGCCGACACCTCGACCTCCGCCGTAGTAGCCGGCTTTATCGGCATGCTCACGGGCTACACCAGCTCGCTGGTGCTGATGTTCCAGGCGGGCCAGGCTGCCGGGCTCAGCGCCGGGCAGATCTCTTCCTGGATATGGGCGCTGTCAATCGGCATGGCGGTGACCTGCATCGGCCTCTCGCTGCGCTACCGCGCCCCGGTGATGGTCGCCTGGTCGACCCCCGGCGCGGCATTGCTGATCACCAGCCTGCCTGGCGTACCGTATAGCGAGGCAATCGGCGCCTACATTCTCTGCTCGGCATTGATCCTGGTCTGCGGCCTCACCGGCAGCTTCGACCGCATCATGCGGCGCATCCCCGGCTCCATCGCCGCCGCCCTGCTAGCTGGCGTGCTGTTCAAGATTGCCCTGGAAATCTGCGTGGCCGCCGAGCAACAACCGCTGCTGGTGATTGCCATGCTGTTCGCGTATCTGCTGGGCAAACGCCTGCTGCCCCGCTACGCGGTACTGGCGGCGCTGCTGGTTGGCTGCGTGCTGGCAGGCACTCTAGGGCTGCTGAATTTCTCCGAGTTCGAACTGCAACTGGCGACACCGGAATGGACCACGCCGAGCTTTTCCATCGCGGCGGCAATCAGCATCGGCATCCCGCTGTTCATCGTCGCCATGGCTTCGCAGAACCTGCCGGGCATGGCCGTGCTGCGTGCCAATGGTTATGACGTGCCGGCATCGCCATTGCTCAACACCACCAGCCTGGTGTCGATTCTGCTGGCCCCGTTCGGCTCCCACGGCATCCACATGGCCGCCATCAGTGCCGCGATCTGCGCCGGCCCGGAGGCCCATGAAGACCCGAAAAAGCGCTATACGGCGGCCATCTGGTGCGGGGTGTTCTACGGCATTGCCGGGCTGTTTGGCGCCACCCTCGCGGCCCTGTTCGCCGCCCTGCCCAAGGCGCTGATCCTGTCGATCGCCGCCCTGGCGTTGTTCGCCTCGATCATCGGCGGCCTTACCCAGGCCATGAGCGAGGCGAAGGAACGCGAAGCGGCGCTTATCACCTTTCTCGTCACCGCGTCTGGGATGACGCTGTTCGGGGTCGGCTCGGCGTTCTGGGGCATCGTCGCGGGGCTGGTGACGTTGATGCTGCTCAACGGCGGCAGGCGCGCCTGAGCGCTTGTCGCCTTTACACGATTGGCGAAGCCCGGAAAATCACGCGCCGCAACCGAGCGAGTTAGCCGCGTTGGATATGTTGAATCTGCCGGATCAGATAGCCAGGCCCATCAGCTCGATGGATCGTTGACCATTCGGCCACCGCGACATCCTTGAGAATTTGCAGTCCGAGGCTTATCAACAGTACTTATTTCTACGGAGGCTTCTCATGTCCACTCAGCTAAACCGCCAGTTCCTGCTCGCCAAACGCCCCACCGGCATGGTCAGCCGCGACACCTTCGATTACGTGGAAAAGCCGGTCGGTGAGCCCACTGACGGACAGATTCTGGTGAAGAACCTCTATCTGTCGCTTGACCCGGCCATGCGCGGCTGGATGAACGAAGGCAAGTCGTATATCGCACCGGTCGGCCTGGGTGACGTGATGCGTGCGCTGGGCGTGGGTGAGGTGGTGGCGTCCAAGCATCCGGATTACGCTGTCGGTGATCACGTCAATGGCGCCCTCGGCGTGCAGGACTATTTCCTTGGCGAGCCAAAGGGCTTCTATAAAGTCGACCCCAAGCGCGCGCCACTGCCCGTGTACCTGTCGGCCTTGGGCATGACCGGCATGACCGCCTACTTCGCCCTGCTCGACGTCGGCGCGCCGAAAAGTGGTGACACCGTTGTACTGTCTGGCGCCGCCGGTGCCGTGGGCAGCATTGCCGGGCAGATTGCCAAGCTCAAGGGCTGTCGCGTGATCGGCATTGCCGGTGGCGCAGAGAAATGTGCCTACCTGACCGATGAGCTGGGTTTCGATGCGGCCATCGACTACAAGAGCGAGTCGCTGCCCGAGGCGCTCAAGCGCGAATGCCCAAAGGGCGTCGATGTGTATTTCGACAACGTCGGCGGCGAGACCCTGGACGCTGTGCTGGGCCGCCTCGCGCCGAAAGCACGGATCGTGATCTGCGGCGCGATCAGCCAGTACAACAACAAAGAAGCAGTCAAAGGCCCGGCCAATTATCTGTCATTGCTGGTCAACCGTGCACGCATGGAAGGTTTTGTGGTCATGGATCACGCCGCCAACTTCGGCAGCGCGGCCGCTGAAATCGGTGGTTGGCTGGCGAGCGGCAAGATCAAATCCAAGGAACATATCGTCGAAGGCCTGGAAACCTTCCCGGAAACCCTGCTCAAGCTGTTCAAGGGTGAAAACTTCGGCAAGCTCGTCCTCAAGGTCTAACGCCTGCGACCGAGCGGCGGCCCTGCCGCTCGGTCGACGTGGTTGCATCCGATAGGTCTGTAATCATCAGCTCTCCTGCGCCTCTGGGCCTCTGCGCGTAAAGCAGCACCTCCCCCTCTTATCCTCGCCAGCACGCCCCCACTGCACCCTACAAAAAAAGATGGCAATAAGCCATAAAAGCGCTTGAGGCGCCGCAGCTTGATCAGGTAGTTTGCCGCCATGCTGGTCGCCCCGTCGGGGCCAGGCTATTTCTTTCGTGCGCGGAGCCGTGATGGAACTGCTTTTCACCGCAATGACAATCGTGCTGGTTGCCGCCGGCTACCTGCTTATCAGGCGCTTTCGGGGCCTTGCAGCGCAGTGCCGCAAACCGATGGCACAATGGTTGCTGCACTTCGCGGCGGCCAACCCTGGCGAGCAGCGTGAGATGGCACAAGCGCTGGTGCAACAATCTCTGAAGCTGGCGGCAAACATGGGTGTGCAGGTTCGCGCAACCGACTTGCTGGGCGCCGCGAACGAGCCTGCGGCATTGATCGACAGTTGGCGGATTCAACTGCCCGATGTCATGCCCGCCACATCTCTCTCAACCTCACCGGCCCGCACACTCGGCGCCCTGATGGTGATTCGTCAGGTCGAGCCGCGGCGTTTCCGCCAGCTGATGGGCCTGCCCGCGACAAGCTGAGCGTTGCCTGCAGCGCCCCCGGGCCGGCGCGCAATGATGCAATTTCTCGGTCATCAATTCAGCCATCCAAGCCATTGAGTGGAACTTCTCGGTCCTGAGGCCTACAGAAACCTGTATCGGCTTTATCTGGAGACCCGAAATGGAACAGTGGAATATGTGGCTCGACCGCGATCTGTGGCTCAGCATCGGTATCGTGGTGGTTGCGACCGCGGTGATTTACACCGTACTGCGCACCGTGGTCGGCATCCTGCATAAGCGCCTGGTCACTTGGTCGCAAGGCAAGGAAGGAAACTGGCAGCATTTCGTCGCTGTGGTCATCGGGCGTACCAGCCGTTTTCTATTGCTCGCCTTCTCGCTATTGCTGGCGCTGCGCGTGCCGGATCTTCCCGGCAGCTGGCAGTCTGCGCTGAGCCACACCTGGTTCGTTGCCCTCGCGTTGCAGATCGCCCTGTGGGTCGACACCGGCGTGCGCCTGTGGTCACGCAGCTTGGTCGTAGGCAAGCATGGCGGTACCGGTTATAACCCGGTGATGACCACCATCATCAGCATCATGGTGCTGATCGTCGTCTGGTCGGTGATGCTGCTGTCGATCCTTGCCAACCTCGGCGTCGACATCACCGCGCTGGTAGCCAGCCTAGGTGTCGGTGGTATCGCAGTCGCTCTGGCAGTGCAGCAGGTTCTGGGTGATGTGTTCGCCTCACTGTCGATCGGGGTCGACAAGCCGTTCGAGATCGGCGATTTCGTGGTCTTCGGCGAAGTGGCCGGGAGCATCGAACATATTGGCCTGAAGACCACGCGCATCCGCAGCCTCAGCGGCGAGCAGGTGGTGTGCGCCAACGCCGACCTGCTGCGTCAAATCGTGCACAACTATAAGCGCATGGAGACGCGGCGTATCGTGTTCAAGTTCGGTGTGAGCTACGACACGCCAAGCGACAAGGTCCGCCGGGTATCCGAACGGGTTGGCGAGATCATTCGCGCCACACCCAAAGCCAGGTTCGACCGTGCGCATTTTCTGGGTTTCGACGAGAGCCAGTTGACCTTCGAGGTGGTCTACATCGTGGAGAGTTCGGACTACAACCAGTACATGGACATCCAGCAGGAAATCAACCTGCAACTGCTCGATGCGTTGCGCGAGCTGGATGTGCGCTTTGCCCTGCCGCGTCGCGATCTGCGCCTGGTCGGCGAGAAGATGCCGACACTGAAAGTCGCCGGCCTGCCTCAGCATGAACAGCAGGATGATTCGGCCGGGCACGATCAACGGCTGCCGCGTTTCAATTAATTGGCTCTGCATCCACGTTGAGATCCGCAGGGCGATTCTCCCGCCCTGCGCACGCTCATGAAACCTTAC
Source organism: Phytopseudomonas seleniipraecipitans (assembly GCF_900102335.1). GTDB lineage: Bacteria > Pseudomonadota > Gammaproteobacteria > Pseudomonadales > Pseudomonadaceae > Aquipseudomonas > Aquipseudomonas seleniipraecipitans. Next base: position 93,078 of record NZ_FNBM01000006.1, on the reverse strand, counting down.
TGGCAGCCAATCATGCGGTTGCAATTGACCCGATCACGCTCGCCCTTCGAGCTGGAAAACCGGCTGACCACATTCCAGCCGATGCGCCTGCTGGTTCCTATCCACAGCTCGCCGTTGCTGCTAATCCCCGTAAACAGCTGCAAACGGCCGTAGGTGGTACTGGTCTGCGCCCAACGCTGCCCGCTGATGGCATCGAAGCCGCGCATCAGGGTGTCACTGCCCTGCTGAACGATGCCGTAATGATTGCCGAAGCGATCACTGCAATTGACTAACGTGGCACTGCCGGTGCAACGCATGGCATCGCCAGGCAGGGTGAACGCAGCCTGGGCAGGCAACGCACACGCCAAGAGCAGCACGCTGCCCATCACTAACTGGCGCAACAAAAACACCGACACGTCTAAATACTCCCGGAGAGCTCAGGCCAGAGCACGCTGGCGCTGCGTTTCAATCCAATACCTTGACGACAGACAAATATCACGCCATTCCCTGTGAGCGGCCTTCCAGGAAGCCAATCCCTAAGCTGATGAGGTTCGTCATATTTTCCAATGTTTGTGCGGCATCAGGGTGCGTGCTGATTGTAGCGATGGTGGAATGTGCGTAAGTGGCCGAGAGTTCGCGATAGGAACCATCATAGAGTGAGCCTTGCAGATCGACATCAGCGCCCTGTTCATTGCCACCGGCAATCATTGCCAGGGTTTTGGGGATATCGTTCTTGCCTGGTGAAAGCAGGGTCTCAAGGTGGTCAGGGTGCTTGATCAAGGCGGCCAGGTTGATCAGGTGTTCAATCGCTATTCGATTGACTGCGGCGGCTTCTCGGTCGAAATCATTATTGATCAAAAGCAAAACTGCATTCGAGTTGGAAATGATGTTGTCCAGGAATTTGAGCGCCACCTTTTCATGAGCAGCCATAAAGCTACGCTCCAAACGCTCGACCACATCATTACCGCAGATCATCATGTCCCGTAGATTGATTCTTTCCTGTGTCATACAACCTCCTGATTACGGAAAACATTTGTCTCTTCTCTCAGCAGTGACGACTGTTATCTGTCCCGCTGCCACTTCAGTAAATATCTCATCGTCAAGCCGAGCGTCTCGCTACCTCGCGCCACGCGATCAGGGAGATATTTACAAACGGATAAGGTAGTACAGGTCGTGGGCTTTCGGTCAGATCCTGTTCATGGTTGCTCTTTATTGAGAGGCAAGCGCGCCATATGTCGCCAAAGGCCGCAGGCAGCGGCTGTTCCAATGCAGAGCAATGCCCACCACAGGAGCTGCGGTGGCGCCTGATTTGCCGGCAACAAGCGACCAATCAGCACGTTGCTGAACAATGCAACCAGGCCACCCACGCCAGCGAAGAAGCCGTAATAGGCGGCCATCTGACCGCGCTGTGCGTAATACGGTACATGCGCCGACAGCAGAGGCAGCACCAGCAGGCTGCCAAGGCTGAGCAGCGCGGCCATCAGCAGCACAGCCCACTGCGGATTCAGCAACCCGGCTATGGGTTCCGCCAACACGCCATAGCTGGCAGCCATCAATGCCAACCCCAGGCCCATGCCCTGCCCTTCATTCAACCAGCGTTGGCGAAGCGCGCTGACCGGCATTTGCAGCAGCACACCGAGCAGAGCGGTAACGACGAATACACGGGTGATCCACGCCTGGCCACCGCCATGCGCATGGCTGTAAGCCGGAATCGCCAGGTAAAGCGGATGGAACAGCAGCGGATAGGCGGCTGCCAGCAAGGCAAAGCGCAGGAAGGCGCGCTGCCGCAGCATGTCCAGGCACTGGCGCAGCATGGTCACCGGTTGCTCACCGGACACCAGCTCCTTGATGGGCAGGAAGCGCCACTGCACCAGAGTCATCAACAAAAACATGCCGGCCGCTACGCTGCCGGATACGGCAAAGTCGATACCAATAAGCCCCAGGCCAGCCAACGGCCCAAGCAGCATGCCCGCCGTGCTGGCCATGTTCTGCAAGGCGAACGCCTGCTTGCGCAGCGTCGCATCCTGGCACTCGTCAGCCAGGTAGGCCTGCGCGCAGGGCGTGAATAACGCCCCGGCGAAACCGCTGATGCAGGCAGCGACCAGCAGAATCGTAAGGCTTTCGGAAAACCCCAACAGCGCGAAGCCCACGCAACGCACCAGGCAACCGATAAGAATGGCGCGTCGATAACCGATGCGGTCGCCCAGTAACCCACCAAACAGAAACAACCCCTGCTGGCTGAACACTCGTATGCCAAGCACCAGGCCAACGGCCCAGCCTGCCAGGCCCAGCGTTCCACTGAGATGGCCAGCCAGGTATGGCACCAACAGATAAAAGCCGAAGTTGAACGCCAGGCTGTTGAGCACCAGCACGCGTGCCGCCGGTGACAGGCTGGCGAAGGTGGTCAGTATTCGACTCACGGCTGCAGGTAACTCATGAAAAGATCGCCGAATTCATGGCGCCGACAACTCACGCTGGACGATCTGCTCGAAACGTTGCCTGGCTCGCGCAGGCAGTTGCGCGGGGATCTTCACGTTGCTCGCTGACGGCTCGCCCACCTGAATCAGCATCACCATGCCCATCGCCAGGTGCGGAATACATTGAATGCCATACAGGCCAGGCTCACTGAAGATCACCTCGATCTCTTCGTTGATCTTGCCCTTGAACGGCTCGGCACCCGCCGGCAGAAAGCCGGGAATGCTGGCGGCATTATGGGTCGGATGGGTGGCGATAAACTTAACGCTGTCGCCTGGCGCGATGGCCAGAAAATCCGGCTCATAAACCATGGCACCGGACTCTCCGCGATTGAGCATCTTCACTTGATGGGTCTCGGCCAGCGCCGGGGTAGCAGCCAGTATGCAGGCGAGCAAGGCAAAACGTGCAGAGATACGCATGACAAAACACTCGTGTCAGATAGGTTGAAAGCGCAGCACGCGCGCGCCGTCTTCTGGGTCGACCAGGTAGCGGCCGCGCACGCCGAAGGTGTCACGCAAACGTTCGGTCGTCAGCACCTCGGCTGGCGTACCCAGTGCCACCAGGCGGCCGCGTTCCATAACCCCGAGACGGTCGCATTGCAGCGCCTGGTTGAGATCATGCAGGGCGATCAGGGTGGTCACCGGCAAGGCGCGCACCAGGTTGAGAATCGACAGTTGGTGCTGGATATCCAGGTGATTGGTTGGCTCATCGAGCAGCAGAATCTGCGGTTTTTGCGCCAGCGCACGGGCGATGTGCACCCGCTGTCGCTCGCCCCCGGACAGCGTGCTCCACGCGCGCTCCGGCATTTGCGCCATGTCGACATCGGCCAGCGCCTGGTCGACGATCCGCTGGTCCTCGCTCGACCAGGGCTGCAAGGCAGACAGCCAGGGCGTACGCCCCAGCTCCACCGCATCGCGCACCGTGACAGCATCGCCGGTATCGGCCTGCTGCTCGACGAAAGCGACCTGCCGAGCGACATCACGGCGGCTCAGGCTCGCCAGCGGCTTGCCGTGCAACTGCACTTGACCGCTGCACGGTCGGCGGATGCCCGAGAGCAGCTTGAGCAACGTCGACTTACCCGACCCATTGGGGCCGATCAGGCCGAGCGTCTCACCCTGCTGCAAGTGCAGGTCGACGTCGGCGACGATAGCACGCCCTTTTACCGCCCATCCCAACGCGCTGCATTGCAGTACGGTGGTCATCGCACCCACCTCCCACGCACCAGAATCACCGCAAAGGCTGGCGCGCCGATCAACGCGGTAACCACACCAATCGGCAGCACCTGGCCCTTGATCACGGTGCGCGACAGCACATCGGCAGCGATCAGGAATACCGCGCCGGTCAGCGCCGCCACCGGCACCAGCCGGCCATGCCGCACCCCAACCAGCAGCCGCGCCGCATGGGGAATCACAAGCCCGACAAAGCCGATTGAGCCGACGATCGACACCATTACGGCGGTAACCAGCGCAGTACAGGCAATCAGTGCGGCCTGCACACGGCGCACCGGCACGCCTAGAGACGCCGCCGACTCGACGCCGAAGGTGAAGGCGTCCAGCGCACGGGTATGCCAGGACACCAGCAACACGCCCGCCAGCGCCACCGGCACGGCCAGGGCTACGTCGTGCCAGTTGGCGCCGCTCAGGTTGCCCAGCAGCCAGAACATAATGCCGCGGGCCTGCTCGGCGCTAGCCGATTTAGTGATCAGAAACGACGTCATGGCATTGAACAGCTGGGAGCCGGCGATGCCGGCAAGAATGATCTGACCGGTGCCCTTCAGCGCCCCGCCGCCCGCCGCCCTCGCCAACAGAGCGACCAGACTGAAAGCGGCGATAGCACCAATGAACGCGCCCATGGACAGGGACAACATGCCCGCGCCAAGTCCCAGCAAGGCCACCGAAACAGCCCCCGTAGAGGCACCGGCGGAGATGCCGAGCAGGTAAGGGTCGGCCAGAGGATTGCGCAGCAGTGCCTGCAGCACCACACCAGACACCGCCAAGCCCGCCCCACAACTGGCGGCAACCAGGGCGCGGGTCAGCCGGTAGTTCCAGACGATGCCTTCGTCAATCGGGTCAAGCACGAAGCCTGCGCCGAACAGCTTGTTGGCCAGCACCTGGAAGACTACGGAGGGCGGGATCGGGGTCTCACCCAGCGCCACACCGGCGATGACCGCCGCAGCCAGCAATAGCAGGCACGCAAAGGTGATCAGCACTAGCCGAGAGCCACGAGCCATCATCGCTGGATATCGAACCCATCAACGGCCTTGGCCAGGGTTTCGATGCCGGTGACCATGCGCAGCGACGCCTGCATGCCATCGGCCTCAAGGATCACGATCCGCCCGTTCTTCACCGCATCCATATGCTGGGCCACCGGATCATTACGCAGGAACTCGAGTTTTTTCTCGATATCGTCCGCCGGGAAGCGGCGGCGATCCATGCGGGCCAATACCAGTACGGTTGGGTTGGCCTTGGCCAGCGTTTCCCAGCCGACGGTTGGCCACTCTTCGCTGGACTCCACCACATTGCGCAAGCCCAGGGATTTCATCATGTAGTCGGCGACGCCTTTCTGCCCGGCCATGTAGGGATCGAGATCGAGATCGGCGCTGGAAAACCAGAATGCAGCGCTGATTTCCTTGGCCTGACGCTGTTCGGCACCCGCAACCGCCTTGTCGAGCCGCGCCTGGAGGTTGCCTACCAATTGCTCGCCTTCGGCCTGCACATCGAAGATTGCCGCCAGCTGCCGTACGCTGCTGTAAAGGCTGTCGATCTGGAACGGCTGCAGGCGCGTGCCATCGGCGCCAACCAGATTGTCCTTGCCGTCGCAGTCGGACGGCATGATGTAGGTAGGAATTTGCAGATCGTGAAACTGCTCGCGAGTGCCAACCACGCCCTGTTTGCCGACCATCCACTCGAACTGCACGGCCACCAGACCGGGGCGCTTGTTGATCACCGACTCGAAGCTCGGGTCATTATCGGCCAGGCGCTCGACCTTGGCGTTCTGCGCTTCGAACTCGGGCAGCACGTTGCTGAACCACAGCGAGGTGCCGACCAGTCGATCACCGAGGCCCAGAGAATAGAGAATTTCACTGGCGGCCTGGCCGATGGTTACAGCACTCTTTGGCGCAGCCGCGAAGCTCAGCGGCTGGCCGCAGTTTTCAAGGGTCAGCGGGTACTGGGTCGGGCTGGCGGCTGCCAGGGTGGACAGGCCGATGCTGGCGGCAAGAACGGCGAGGCGTGACACGAACATGCGGGTGATCTCCCAATCAACAAAATACGCATAAACGGCAGTGCGCAGGCTGGAGAACACATCACGCCAAGCGGCCATGGCCGCACCGATCTCAAGAGACGGTAATTACGGATGCCCTCCCGGACACCCCGCCGGCTGGTTCGATAACTAGCGCCGGATCACCCTGCACAGCAGCTGATCAGACCCTACGCCGGCAGGTCTCCTGACTGGCACGTCATCGCAACGCTGCGGCCTTCCCGGGTGCAAGCCCAGTGACACGAATGCAGCGATGCTCAGTACCTACAGTTGCGGGGGCAGTTCCGTTTAGCCACCGTAGCGGCGACGGATTCCCTATTAATTCCTTGCGGAAACCGGCGGGCGCATCTTAAACGATCAGTCGCTCCCCTGCAGTGCTTTGCGGCAGATTCCACGAGCGATTCGTCATCCTACGACTGTGAGCGTTGACGAGCGCAGTTGAATTTCAAGCCGCCAATGGTGTTATCTTATAACAATAACTGCAAGCCGTTTTCTGCTTTTGATAGTGAGTCGAGCTCCAAAAACCATCACATCAGACAGCGCCGACGAGGTCTTGTATTGAGAATCAAAATCAACAAAGATATATTTGATACCTTATAACGTAATTAAAGAAGCGCTTATGAAACCTGGCATTCACCCCGACTATCGAGCCGTGCTGTTTCACGACGTATCGGCCGACGCCTTCTGGCTGATCGGCTCCACCGTCAACACTGACAAGACCCGCGAACACAGCGATGGCAATACCTATCCGTATGTCACGCTCGATGTGTCCAGCGCCTCGCACCCGATTTACACCGGCCAGCAGCGTCAGACCGCAAGCGAAGGCCGCGTCGCGGGTTTCAACAAACGCTTCGCGGGATTCGCCAAGGCCCGCTCGTGAGAACCTCCGCTCGCTGAAACGGACCATGCGGTACCGCCGGCTGCCTGACAGACATGCATCCGCTGGCACCGCAGGCTTCCATCTCCAGAGCGAGCATCAAACAGTCAGGCAGCTCTTGCAAAGCCCGCGAGGCTCATCGACATCACGCCCCGCCTCAAGTCCAGATCAAAGCATGGTGTGGTCGTAAAGGATCGCCGCGCCGACGCCGATCAAAACCAGCCCGCCGATTATCTCGGCTTTATGGCCAATAGCGGTGCCGATCACTCGGCCGAGCAGCACGCCGATCGTGACCATGGTCATGGTCGCCAGGCCTATCGCCACTGCAGCAACCCAGATATTGACCTCGACGAACGCCAGGCCAATGCCAACCGCCAGCGCGTCGATGCTGGTAGCGAAGGCGGTGACCGCCAAGACCCAAAAGGAGTGTGACTTGGCTTTCTCGGTAGCCTCTGCCGTTTCTGGCTGCAGCCCCGCGTGGATCATATGCAGCCCCAGCAACAACAGCAGCACGAAGGCAATCCAGTGATCCCACTCCTCGACGAAACCAACCGCAGCCTGGCCGATAAACCAGCCGATTACGGGGGTAATGCCTTCGATAACGCCAAAGATCAGCCCGGTGCGCAAAGCGTCGATAAAGCGAGGTTTATGCAGGCTGGCGCCCTTGCCGATGGCAGCAGCGAAGGCATCCGTGGACATGGCGAATGCCAGAAGGATGAGGGAAATCGGATTCACGGTTACGTCTCGGTCGGGCTGTAAGGCAATGACGGACACACGCGCCCGACCTTAGGCACGTATCAGTCATTGGTCTCACCAACCGAAAGGTGTTCGCACCACGGCTGCTGCCGAGAATGTTGATACGAACGCTGCCAAGTGGACCCGGCAGCAGGCTACTCCCCAAAGAGGCCCGCACTTTACCCAAAAGCGCTGCGCTAAAAAACCATTTTTTCCGCCAGGAAATCAGCGCCTTTGCGATCAACGCGACCGCGTGAGGATTGTGGAGAGGTTCACAGAAGCTGAAGCGAACGGCCGTACGGCTCATCACGATGACCAAAGAGCGGATCCACAGCCGCGTTACGTGGGAACTGGCAGCGTAACCAATACAGCGATTTGAATGCTGGCATCAGAAGCACTGACAAGAGCATAAAAAAGGAGCCGCTTAGGATTCGCGGCCCCAAAGGGCGACTCAGCGAGAGCCGCCTTCCGCAGACTAAAGCCCAGGAACTCAGCCAGTTACGCTGCCAGCCGGTTTACGCCCGGCGAACACGTCAGTCAGGCTGGCAATCACCATTTCGCCCATGCGTGTGCGGGTTTGTACCGTAGCGCTGGCGCGGTGGGGCTGAAGCACGGCGTGTTCATGGCCGAATAGTTCACTCGGCACCTGCGGCTCATCGGCGAACACATCCAGGCCGGCGCCGGCAATCTGGCCGTTATGCAGGGCCGCGATGAGATCAGCCTCGTTGACCAGTTTGCCGCGGGCGATGTTGATCAGATAGCCATCAGTGCCCAGTGCTCGTAACACCTCGGCATTGACGATGGCCTCCCCCTTGTCGGCAGCAGCCGCGAGAATCAACGCATCGCTATCGCGTGCAAGGGTTATGAGATCGCCGACAAAGGCATAGGGCACATCGCTCATCGGCTTCAGGTCGGTGTAGCTGATCGGGCAACCAAACGCGGCAGCGCGAGTTGCCACGGCACGCCCGACGCGGCCCATGCCGACAATCCCGATGCGCATGCCCGACACCTGCCGCGCCAATGGCAAGGGTGCCAGTGGCGTTGCGCTTTGCGGCCATTGGCCGGAGCGCACGTAGCGGTCCCCGGTGCAGATGCCGCGGCATACGGAAATCAGCAGGCCGATGGCCAGGTCAGCGACATCCTCGGTGAGCGCGCCGATGGTGGCCGTCACCTGAATGCCGCGGTCACGGGCATAGGCAAGATCCACCGCGTCGGTGCCTACACCATTGACGGCCACCACCTCGAGGTTAGGTAGCTGCGCCATCACCGCCTGGGTAATCCCGGTGTGTCCGCCGGTGATTACACCGCGAATAGTGGCGCCGTGCTGAGCCAGATAAGCCGGCTTGTCGGCTTGCTCATAGTAACGGCGGAGGGTGAATAGCTGGTCCAGCTTGTCACGAATTTCAGGAATCAGAATGGGGCTGAGCTGGAGGACTTCGGGTTTCATGGGTACCTCGATCTTGTGTAGTGGGCAGGTCGTGGCGATCAGCCACGCCCCACGAAGGGCATGTTGGTGGCCATCACGGTCATGTTCAGCACGTTGGCCGAGAGCGGCAGCGCGGCGATGTAGCGCACCGCATCGGCGACGTGTTTGACGTCGACCATCGGCTCGACAGCGATCTCGCCATTGGCCTGTCGCACGCCCTTGGTCATGCGCACTGACAGCTCGGTCAGCGCGTTGCCGATGTCGATCTGGCTGCAGGCAATGTTGAATTCGCGGCCATCCAGCGCCAGGGACTTGGTCAGGCCCAGCACCGCGTGCTTGCTGGTGGTGTACGCGCTGCTGTAAGGCCTCGGCGTGTGTGCGGAGATCGAGCCGTTATTGATGATCCGGCCGCCCTGCGGCGTTTGCTTGCGCATCAAACGGAAAGCGCCGCGTGCGCAAAGGAAAACGCCATTGAGGTTGGTGTCGATGACATTGCGCCACTGCTCGACATCCAGCTCGTCGAGAGTCACCGCGGGCGTATTGACGCCGGCGTTGTTGAAGATCACGTCGAGCCGCCCGTAAACCTCCTCCACCTTGGCGAACAAGGCATAGACGCTGGCCGGATCGCGCACGTCGGTGGGCACCGCGATGGCTTCCTGCCCACGGTGGCGCGCTGCTTCAACCAGCGCCTGCAGCGGCTCGGGACGGCGCCCGGCCAGTACCAGCGAAAAACCATCGGCCATCAGCGCTTCGGCAACCGCCTTGCCGATGCCACTGCCGGCGCCAGTGACCAGCGCGACCTTTTTCAGGGTTTCATGGGACATGCAGTGTTCCTCCTGAGAACCTGCTCACGATCTCTAAGCAGGCTCCGAAATTGATCGAAAAGCGGATGTAGGCTGGGTCAGGCCGCGTAGTTGAGCGACGCGATACCCATCGATGAACGAGGCTGGGCGAAGATGAATATCGTCGTTCCGCTCCTCGACCCATCCTTTGAGCTGCGCGACCCGATTCATCCCGCGTTGCTCCCGCCCTATTCCAGCTGCACTGAAACGGTTCTAGGGGCGACTGCCGACGCGCATTTCCAACTCGGCGACGCCGTCGATGCCGGCATTGATCACGTCACCCGGATTCAGCGCGGAAACGCCGTGGGGCGTGCCGGTCATGATCAGATCACCGGGGCGCAGCGGCACCAGGCGGGACAGCAAGCTGATCACTTCGCTGACCGTGAATATCTGCTCTTGCAGGCTGCTGCGTTGGCGCTCCTCGCCGTTTACGCTCAGCCACACCGAGCCCTGCTCCGGGTGACCGGCCTGGGCGACCGGCACCACGGCGGTGATCGGCGCCGCCCCTTCGAAGACCTTGGCCATTTCCCAGGCCATGCCGGCGCTCTTGACCCGCAGCTGAATGTCGCGGCGCGTCAGGTCGAGCCCGGCGGCGTAGCCCCAGACATGCTCCAGCGCGTGGTCTTTAGTAATGTCCGCCCCGCCCTTGCCGATCGCGACTACGAATTCGATTTCGTGGCAGAACTCGTCCGTCATCGGCGGGAAGATCACTTCGCCCACCGCCTCGACTACAGCGCTCGCCGGTTTCATGAAGAACACCGGCGCCTCGGGCTTTTCACCACTGGCGCCCGGCCATGGATAGTTGCGGCCCACGCAGAACACGCGGCCGACCGGAAAGCGCTTATCGCTGCCCGCGACGGGCAAATCGACCTGCGGCTGAGGAGCGAAGACATAAGGAGTTTGAGTCATTGTTATTGGGTCCCTGTTCAGAGCGTTCAGCCTACGGCCACGCGCCCGCTGAAAGTTGGACGAAAACCGCTTCTTATTGGACAAAAGCGCTCTGTTCAAAGCTCGCGCCGACCCTCGAAATACCGATGCAGGCGGCTTCGGGCTAACTGCCCTGTTTGCTTTCCGCTGATCAAAACTGCGGCAGGCGGATAGAGGCATCCGCTGTAGAGCAGGCTTGTACGATCCCTAACTACACGCATCCTGCGGCCTTGCGTCGTCGTACAACTGCTTGCCACAGCCCCAAGCTATAGCCAGAATGTTGCGAAGTATTCTTGAATCGAGGGCAGGATGATGTCGTCACTGAGCCGAATTCCTACCTACTTCATGCAACAGCGTAGCGAGTTGACGGACTTTTATATCCGCGACAAGAAAGGCCGCCGCGCGGAAACAGCGCCCCATCGTCACGAATACTTCCAGATCCAGATCAACCTGGGGGGCGATACGGTTCAGCATATCGGTAACGTCGAACGGCCCTTTCCGCGCAATACCCTGGCTTTCATCCTGCCCCACCGGGTGCACGTGATTCCTCATCCACCTGAAAGCAACTTCATCGTCATCAATTTTTCGCAGACCTTCCTGTTGCCACATCTGCAATGCGACCCGATGGATCTCGAAGACGTTTCCATACTGCTCGCCCCGGAGCTGTCACCCTTTCGCTTTCAGGAATACCTGGACTTCACCCTGGACGACGAACACTTCGCGCGTGTCTGCGCGCTGATCGCACAGATGCGTGAGTTGGATATCAGCCGCCAGTTTGGCGTACGGGAAATGCTCAAGGGCTTGTTGCTGCAACTGGTGGGGTTGGTGTGCATGCTCTACGCCGAGCCCCTCAAGCAACTGGCCGAAAGCAACGCGGCCCAGGCGAGCCGCCGTGATGCCCTCGGCCGGATGTCCGACTACCTGCGGCGCAATATTGCCGACCCGGATCTGAATCTGAAAAAAGTCGCCGCTGCGACCTATCTGTCGCCCAGCTACCTGACTCACTGGCTGCGCAAAGAGGTCGGCAAGACCTTCAGCGACATGGTGCTGGAACGACGCATGCACGCCGCCCGCAACTACCTGCTCAATGGCAGCAGGCCGGTTGGCGAAGTCGCCCGGCTGTGCGGCTTTGCCGATGAGGCTTACTTCTCCCGTCGCTTCCGGCAAATCCACGGCCTACCACCCGGCCAGTTCCGCCGCCAGCAATTGGACCCGGATACGCCGCAGATTGCCTTTACCGAGTAGGCAATTAGCTCGCGACTACGCAGATAAGCGATTGGCGCGGGGCTTGCGGGCTGCAACCGACCGAGTGCCATCATGTGCACGCGTTTCTTGGTAAGCTGCGCGCCTTTCCGACCCGCCGCCGAATGATCACGTGCCAGGCGGTCACACATTCAGCTTGTAGAAACCAGCATGCATCCCGAATCCGCCAGCGCACCTGCCACGTTCTCCCGCCGCTTCTCCGTGGCGCCGATGATGGATTGGACCGATCATCATTGCCGCTACTTCCTGCGTCAGTTGTCGCAGCATGCTCTGCTGTATACCGAGATGGTCACCACCGGCGCGCTGCTGCACGGCGATACCCAGCGGTTTCTGCATTACAACGACACCGAGCACCCCGTTGCTCTGCAATTAGGCGGCAGCAATCCGGCTGACCTGGCGACCTGCGCGCGGCTTGCCGAGCAGGCCGGTTACGATGAAGTGAACCTGAACGTAGGCTGCCCCAGCGATCGGGTGCAGAACAACATGATCGGCGCGTGCCTGATGGCCCATCCGGCTCTGGTTGCCGAATGCGTCAAGGCGATGCGAGATACAGTGAGCATTCCGGTTACCGTCAAGCACCGCATCGGCATCGATGGCCGCGATAGCTACGAGGAGCTCGCCGACTTCGTTGGCCAGGTGTCTGAAGCGGGATGCCAGAGTTTTACCGTGCATGCCCGTATCGCCATTCTCTCCGGCCTGTCACCCAAGGAAAATCGCGAAGTACCGCCCCTGCGCTACGACATCGCCGCGCATCTGAAAGAGGACTTTCCGGAACTGGAATGGATACTTAACGGTGGCATCAAGACACTGGAGGCTTGCCGCCAGCATCTCGAGACCTTCGACGGTGTAATGCTGGGTCGCGAGGCTTATCACAACCCGTACTTGCTCGCTGAGGTCGACGGCCAGTTGTTCGGCAGCCAGCTCGCGCCAGTCACGCGGCACGCAGCCATGCTGGTCATGCGCCCCTACATCGAACGCCACATGGCAGCTGGCGGCCAGATGCACCACGTCACGCGCCATATGCTTGGGCTGGCGCAAGGCTTCCCCGGCGCGCGGCGCTTTCGCCAGTTGCTTTCGGCCGACATCCACAAGAGCGATCAGCCGCTGACGATTTTCGACCAGGCGGCTGAATTGCTCGTGGGCCGCTAGCAGGCCGATGAAACGAGCTGCCGTGCCACCAGTTAGTTGAGCGCTACCTGAGGCTCAGGTAAGGTCATGGCACTCGAATCGACAAGGCTGTGCCATGACCTCCAAACTGGAACAACTCAAGCAATTCACCACCGTGGTTGCCGACACCGGTGACATTGATGCCATTGCCCGCCTCAAGCCGGTAGACGCCACCACCAACCCTTCTCTGCTGCTCAAGGCTGCCGCGCTGCCACGCTACGCCGAGCTGCTCAAGCAGGCAGTCAGTGCCAGCAACGGCGATGTGGACCTGGCAAGCGATCGTTTTGGCGTCTCAGTAGGCCGGGAAATCCTGCAGGTCATTCCGGGGCGTATTTCCACCGAGGTCGACGCCCGCTTGTCCTTCGACACCCAGGCGACACTGGGCCGCGCCCGGCGCCTGGTTGAACTGTATGAAGGAGCCGGGGTAACCCGCGAGCGCATCCTGATCAAGATCGCTTCTACCTGGGAAGGCATCCGCGCGGCTGAACAGCTGGAGAAAGCTGGCGTGCAGACCAACCTGACCCTGCTCTTCTCTTTTGCGCAGGCGCGCGCCTGTGCCGATGCCGGCGCATTCCTGATCTCGCCGTTCGTGGGCCGTATCTATGACTGGTACAAGAAAGCCGAAGGCCGCGATTACATCGGCGCGGAAGATCCGGGTGTGCAGTCGGTGGCGCGCATCTATGACTATTACAAGGCTCACGGCCACAAGACCGTGGTCATGGGCGCCAGCTTCCGCAATGTGGGTCAGATCGAGCAACTGGCTGGCTGCGACCGCCTCACCATCAGCCCCGACCTGCTGCAACAGCTAGCAGAGGACAGCGGTACGCTGGAGCGCAAGCTGAGCACGGAGATTTCCGGGCAGAGCGAAGCACGCATCGGCGAAAGTCAGTTCCGCTGGGAAATGAACGAAGATGCCATGGCCACCGAGAAACTCGCCGAAGGCATCCGTCAGTTCGCCCGTGACCAGGAAAAGCTGGAAAAACTGCTGGCCGCCAACACCTGAGCCGAAAACAAAAACGGGGCGCCGATAATATCGGGCCCCGCTATTTTACAGCCTTCAGCAATCAAGGGTTTTGTTCGAGCGCGCTGACCAAATCGTGAAATGCAGCGCGGTTCGAATCGTTCAAGCCCATGAGAATTCTGTGCGCTTCCAGCACGCGCGCCCGCACCACGTCTTCCGACTGGTCCTGAGACGGCAAATCGGCCAGGCAATTCGGGCACTCGAAAGGCTGATCGATGATATTGAACACCTGATCAAAACCCATCGACTGCAACAGGCGAGTGATGTCGGCATGGGTGGTCACCACCGTCGGCAACAAGCCGACCTTCTGCCGGGACAAGATTGACAGCTTCGCCAATAGACCCAGCGTGGTGCTATCGATGCTGCGTGTTTCCGTCAAATCGATAACGATGGCGGAAAAATTCAGCGAGGTGAAAATCTTTTCAATCGTTGAATCCAGCGCTGAACACAAGGTCAGGCGCACTTCGCCGATGAACTTCAGAACGAAGGTTCCGTCCTGCTCGGCAAACTGGATTCTACCGGGGCTTATCCCAGGATTCATGCAAGGTTCCTGCTTAAGACCAGCAAGGCGATATCATCCGGCATCTCCGCCAGATTGGCCAATCCAAACACGCTTCGCAACCCTTCCAGGGTTCCACCTGCTTCGCTGACCAGCTTGGGCAGCAAGGCTTCTTTTTCCTGCAACGTATCGCCATCCAGCAAATCGAGAATGCCGTCCGACAGCAGGGTGAGGCTGAACGATTCCGGGAGATCGATTTCAAGATCGCCGTAATCCGCCTCTTTGAACAGGCCGACGGGTAAGCCGCGGCCTTGTAGATAATGTGCTTCACCGCCGCTGTACATCACTGGCAGCGGCAGATGCCCGCCAATGCTGTAGGTCAGACGATTGTTCTCTTCGTCGATCACTCCGCCCAGCATGGTCACGTGCTTACCGAGCTTGCAGTTGATCAGACCACGGTTGATGTGGCCGAGCACATCCGACGGCTTGAACTCCGGCAGCATGCCGTTACGACGCGACTCGTAGAGTAGCCGCGTGGTCATGAATTTGAGTAACACGGTCACGAAAGCCGATGAGGCGCCATGGCCAGAGACGTCCGCCAGGTAAAATGCGACCCGGCGCTCGTCGACACGGAAATAGTCGACGAAATCACCTGAGAGGTAGAGCGACGGAATGATCTGGTGAGCGAAAGACAGTCCCTCGTTTTCCCAAGGGGTAACGGGCAGCATGTTCATCTGCACCTGGCGCCCGGCGTTCTGATCTTCCTGCAGCAGGTGCAGGCTGGCTTGCAGCTCGCGGTTTGCAGTTTCCAGCTTTTCGCGGTAGCGCTCGTTCTCCTGCCGCAGGTGCACGCGGTCCAGCGCACGGCGAACCGAGTGCTCGAGTACGGCAAGGTCTTCAAGCGGCTTGATCAGATAATCGGCGGCACCAAGGCGCAGCGCTTCAACCACATCGGTCATCACGCCAGCACCGGACACGACGATAATCGGCGCGGCCATTTCCAGCGAATTAATCCGACGGATCAGCTCGAGACCATCGACTTGGGGCATTCGCAAGTCGCAAATGACCAGGTCCGGCCGTTCGCGTTCGAAGACCTCAAGACCTTGCATACCGTTGCCGGCAAGCAGGATGTTGAAGCCGCTGTCTTCCAAGTAGGCTGCAATGCTGGCGCGGACGACTTCGTCATCATCGATCAGCAGCAACGTGGCACTGGTTTTCTGCATGGGGTGTCCAGGCAAACTGCGCCGGGGATGGTTAGCGTAAACGCAGCCAACAACCTGCGCGGGTACACGATTCGCGTCAAGGCGCAGACGGTACTCCCATCCTCAATACGATTCAACAGCTGCCGCTCGCTGCCCTGCGACTTTACACCTCAAATCCGTGGGGGTTATAAGAACCGCAGCGGAGCCCCACCATAATGAGGATAGCCTGATGAGCCAAAGTGATCGTGATTACGAAGAAAAGCGCGATTACATTCGTATGCGCCTGGAAACTCAGGTAACGCTGCATCTCGGCGGCGAGGCATTCCCAGCCCTATGCCGCGATCTGTCGAGTACCGGCATGCAGCTCGAAGCGCAGTGCCAGGCAAAGGTCGGCGACAAGGTGCGCGTGATGATCCCGTCAGGGCATGACGAGCTGAAAGGTTTGGAAACCGAAGCGGAAGTGGTTCGCGTGACAGATGAGGAAGGCGGCCGGCAAACGCTTGGTCTTGCGGTAATCTCGATGAACTGAAACAACGTGTTACGCGATGAAGGCTGCCTCCATCGCGTAACCGGCCACACTCATTGCTTGACCAGCAATGGCGGATTTAAAAATCGTCTTCGACATCACCATCGCGTACCCGGAACTCGCGGTTCTGCAGGTAGGCATTACGAACGAAGATGTATTTGTCCCCACTGATCATGCGCTCGGCATCCAGCAGGCTGGCGCGGATATCGACAATATTCACCGCACGGGTGACGTTGCGGGTCGGTACGTGATCCATATAGGGATATGGCGTGAGCAAGCTGTCCGGGACCCTGCTTGGCGCATCGCGCAGCGAGCTCGGGCCCAGCAGCGGCAATACCACGTAGGGGCCACTGCCTACGCCCCAAGCACCCAGGGTTTGGCCAAAATCCTCGTCACTGCGCTGCAGGCCCATGCGGCTGCCAACATCGAAGAAGCCCAGTACGCCGATCGTGGTATTGAGCAGCAGGCGGCTGGTGTCCACGCCGGCGTCATGTACCTTGCCCTGCAGCAGGTTATTGACCAGATTGCCTACATCACCCACGTTGCTGAATACATTGTGTACACCGTCTTCAAGAAACTGCGGCGTGACCTTCCGATAGCCTTGGGCCAACGGCTTGAGGGCATAAGTATCTACAGTGTCGTTGAACTGGAAGATAGGCCGATTGACCGACTCCCAGGGGTCCTGTTCAGCTGCCTGACCTAAGGTGGGCAGCACCAGCAGACCAGCACAGGCCAGCGTGCGACCCATAGTGGCGATCCAATCCGATCCAATCAAACGCATTGCTGCTCTCCTAGGCTAATGGGGTGCGGCCTCGCCGCTAGCTGCTGCGTAGTATAAAGCCGCGCGGCGCCAATAGGCAGACTGCGAGGCTTCTGCGTGCGTTGGCCGGCAAAAGCAGAGCGCTGCATGCCCGTCTGTCTGACGTCACGACACCGTCATATTGGCTTGTCATGGTGGATACGCTCATCGCCAGGGAATGACACCGCCATGCCACAGCCAGCGCTCTCCGCTACCGCCCATTCTTTCACTGCCGTGCTGTTCGGCTTGTCCGGCTGCCTGGTGGATTTCGGAGCGCGTAGCGCATCCCTGACCAGCGGCCGCCACCTGACACTGATTCGTGAGGGTGGCGGCCCGGCTCGTACGGTGGATATCGGCGTTCCACGAGAACTGGATAACTGCGCCGAGCCAACCCCAGGCGCACTGGTGACCCTTCGCAGTCTGCATGAAGATGGCGTGCCCTGTGCCTGGCTGGACGAGCTGCCGGAGGCGCTCGCGCTGAAACTGACGACGCAACTACCCGAATGGCTCGCCAGCACCCCGGCGTGCACGCGGCGCAACTGGCCGGCGCCGGACGCCTGCTGGCAGGCTCTGAGCCACCTGGGCATCGACCGTCTCGAAGGTTGCGTGCTGGTCAGCGGTGAGCCGCGCCTGTTGCAGGCGGGCCTGAACGCAGGCCTATGGACTGTGGGCCTTGCTGCCTGCGGCTCGCTCGGCGGTCATGCCTTGGCTGAATGGCAAACCCTCAACGGTGTTCAGCGCGAGCTGATACGCGCGGAGGCGACACTGGCCCTTTATCGGCTCGGCGCACATTCGGTGATCGATCAACTTACCGACCTGCCCGCCTGCCTCGACGATCTGCAGATTCGTCGCAGCAAGGGTGAGAAACCCTGAAGTACACGGCACATCCCATCGACACACACTCAAGGTAGCGGCTTGTCGCTGAGGTTCCAGAACGAAGTAATGACCTTTCGTCGTGCGGCACGGTCAACTGTCTTGCCTATCAAGAAAGGGAGAATCTCCATGCCTGCGAACCATCTGCAGCAGCAACTGGAAGAGCTGCACAAGCAACTGGCGCAGAACCCGCCGGAAAATGAAGAAGATCGAGAGTCGCTCGTTCTATTGGCTCGCGACATCGAGTTGCAATTAGCTGCGCAACCAGTGACCACGCCAGATGCCTCGCTGATCGATGGGGTCAACCTAGCGGTGGAGCGCTTCGAAGTCAGTCATCCGACCCTCGCCGGCAGCCTTCGCAACATCATGCAGAGCCTTGCCAACATGGGCATCTGATAGCGACAGCCAGAAAAAAACCAGCCTGAGATGGCTGGTTTTTTTGTTTGTTATTGCCTGACCAGGCGCCGGTTCTCCGGCAACTGATCCAGAGTGGTCCGGTACGGATTGATGTCCAGCCCGCCGCGCCGCACATAGCGCGCGTACACCGTCAGGTACTCCGGCTGCAGCAGCCGCTGCACATCCAGAAAGATCCGCTCCACACACTGCTCATGAAAATCGGCGTGCTGACGAAAGCTGACCAAGTACGCCAACAGGCTCGCCGGTTCCAAGGCCGCGCCACGGTATTGGACCACCACACTGCCCCAGTCCGGCTGCCCGGTTACCGGGCAATTGGACTTGAGCAGATGGCTATGCAGGCTCTCCTCGACGATGCGTGAAGCGTCGCAGGCCAGCAAGTCTGGCTGCGGCATCGCATAGTTGCTGATGCTCACGTCCAGATCATCGATGCAAGTGCCCGGCAAGGCCGCCAGACCTTCGTGCGCGACAGCACTCAGGTGGCGAACGCGAACGCCAACGGGCTTGCCGGCCGTCGCAGACAGGTCCTTCTCCAGCACTTCCACCAACTCTGCCTCGGTGGCAAATACCGACTGGTTCAGCGAATTCAGGTAGAGCTTGAACGACTTCGATTCGATGATGTTCGGCGAATCTGCGGCAATGGCGAATTCACCGATCGCCACCACCGGCTTACCGGACGGCAGCAGCCAGGACAGCTCGAAGCAGTTCCAGTAGTCCACGCCGCGGTATGGCAGGGTTTCCGCGCTCAGCCCCAGCTCGGCCCATTTACCCGCGCGCGGGATGGGAAACAGCAGTTCGGGTGAATAAGTGGCGATGTACTCGCTGCTCTTGCCTAGCGGCGAATGTTCCACGGAATGCATGACGGGTTACCTATAGCGCAATAAATGGGCAGCTGGGGCGCCGCCCATGAAAAATTCAGAACAATCAGCCCAGTTCAGCCACAACGTTGGCCAGCGCAGCGGCTGGGTCGGCAGCCTGGCTAATCGGACGGCCGATCACCAGATAATCGGAACCGGCATCCAGCGCCTGACGGGGCGTGAGGATACGTCGCTGATCATCCTGGGCACTGCCAGCTGGGCGGATCCCTGGCGTGACCAGTTGCAGCGAAGGCTGCGCGGCCTTCAGCGCAGGCGCCTCGAGCGCCGAGCAGACCAGCCCGTCCATACCGGCTTGCTGGGCCAGCGCCGCCAGGCGCAACACCTGCTCCTGAGGCTCGATATCCAGGCCGATACCGGCCAGGTCGTCACGTTCCATGCTGGTCAGCACGGTAACGCCGATCAGCAGCGGCACCGGGCCGGCAAGCTTATCCAGCGTTTCCCGGCAAGCGCTCATCATGCGCAAGCCGCCGGAGCAATGCACGTTGACCATCCACACGCCCATTTCAGCTGCAGCCTTTACGGCCATGGCGGTGGTATTGGGAATGTCGTGAAATTTCAGATCGAGGAATACCTCGAAGCCGCGGTCACGCAAGGTGGTGACGATGTCAGACGCACAGCTGGTGAACAGCTCCTTGCCTACCTTGACCCGGCACAAGCTGGGGTCAAGCCTGTCAGCCAGAGCAAGCGCGGCCTCCCGAGTCGGAAAATCCAGGGCGACGATGATCGGGGTCTGACAAACGGACATGGTGCAGTTCTCGAAGGGCCAAATTCGGCGCGCATTGTAGCGCAAGCGTGCACCGATTACCGGCCCGGCACGTTCACGCTCTGCAACCTGTTCACGTAGTTCGGCGCAATCATGCCTTGATGCCGAGCATCAGCGCGCAGAGCAACAGGAATACGGTGAACAGCACGCGCAGCATGCGCTCCGGAAGCGCGTGAGCCAGGCGCACGCCCCAGCTGATACTAAGCAAGCCGCCAATCGCCAGCGGAATGGCCAGCATCCAGTTCACGTGCCCATGCAGCGCGTAGGTCACCAAGGTGACGCCAGTACTCGGCGCAGCCAGCGCTAGCGACAAACCCTGCGCGACCACTTGCGAGGTGCCAAATACGCTAGTCAGAATCGGCGTTGCGATCACCGCACCGCCCACCCCGAACAAGCCGCCGAGCAAGCCAGAACCGCTGCCCAGCACGGCTAGCCATGGCCAGGGATGACGCAGTTGACCAGAACTCGCTGGTGGGCGCATCACCATGCGCAGCAGGTTATAGAGCGCCAGAGCAATCAGGAAGCCGACAAAGGCCACGCGCATCGATTCCGGATCCAGGTTGACCGCCCAGCTCGCCCCGAACAGGGCAAGCACAAAGCTACTCAGTGCCAATGCCAAGGCATGCCGCAGGTCGATGCGATTGCGTTGGTGATAGCGCCACAACGCCAACAGTACGTTGGGCACTACCATTACCAGCGCCGTACCTTGAGCAAGCTGCTGGTCCAGGCCGAACAGTACGCCAAGCACCGGAATGGCGATCAAGCCACCACCGATACCAAACAAACCGCCCAGGGTGCCCAGCAGAATGCCGAGCGCGATATTCAGAGCAAATGCGAGCAGATCCATCGAGGATGTTCCGACAAACGAGATGTGCGCATGCTACCCGTTGCCAATTGGCGGGGTAACGCATAGCCCGGCATAATGGCTGTGCGTATCAAGCAAAGCGGCCAACTCCATGAATCCCGATGCCCTGACCGACCAACTCAGCCTGTTCCTCGATGTGCTGGAGAGCGGCAGTTTTTCCGCTGCCGCCCGGTTACATCCACTCACGCCTTCGGCGGTATCCCGGCGCATTGACGCACTGGAACGCTCTCTCGATTGCAGCTTGTTCAGCCGTAGCACTCACGCCGTACGTGCCACGCCTGCTGGCCTGGCCTTCGCGGACCGAGCCAGGCGGATTCTCGCCGAGCTGCACCTGGCACGCGCCGAAGCAGTCTCATTGAGCAGCGCCCCAGAAGGCCTTATCCGCATCGACGCCCCTGCCCCGTTCGGGCGCCGTCACCTGGCGCCCGCCATCGCCGATTTCCTGACCGCCTATCCGGGGCTGGACGTGCAGTTACGGCTGATCGACAGTTTTATCGACCTGCATGGGGCGCATCTGGGCGAAGTCGACCTGGTGCTGCGCATCGGCCCGCTGGCCGACACGCGCCTGGTCGCCACCCCGCTGGCGCCGATGGTTCGCGTGGTCTGTGCCAGCCCCGGCTACCTGGAGCGCCAAGGGATACCGCGCACGCCTGCGGAACTGCTGGAACATGATGGATTGGATTGGGATGGCTTAGCGCCCGCCTACGCCTGGCGTTTCGAGAGTGAAGGAAAGTTGGCGATGTACCGGCCACGGCGCCTGCGCATGACCGCCAATAACGCCGAAACCCTGGTTTTTAGTCTGTTGGCTGGCCTTGGCGTGGCCCATCTGCCGACCTGGCTGGTCAGCGAATACCTGGCGCGTGGCGAATTGGTCGCGCTGTTCTGCGAAAACGGTTTGCCGGCGCCAGAGCCCAGCGGCATTTATGCACTGCGACTGGAGCGCGATACCGACTCACGCAGCCGCCTGCTGCTGGAGTTTCTCAAAAACCGCTTCGGGCCGATTCCGCCCTGGGACATTCCCCTGCAAAGCGGTTTGCAACGCGGCGCTGGCAACTGACGCAAAAAACGCGGCCGAAGCCGCGTTTTAACGATTGCTGGTGTTAAGTCGAGCGCTTGGCGCTGGACGATCAGATCAGAAGAAGCCCAGCGGATTGATGTCGTAGCTGATCAGCAGGTTCTTGGTCTGCTGATAGTGGTCGAGCATCATCTTGTGGGTTTCGCGCCCGACCCCGGACTTTTTGTAGCCGCCAAAGGCAGCGTGCGCCGGGTACAGGTGGTAGCAGTTGGTCCATACGCGGCCGGCCTTGATGCCACGGCCCATGCGGTAGGCGCGGTTGATGTCGCGCGTCCACACGCCGGCGCCCAGGCCAAACTCAGTGTCGTTGGCGATGGCCAGTGCTTCGGCTTCGTCCTTGAAGGTGGTCACGCCGACCACTGGGCCGAAGATCTCCTCCTGGAATACGCGCATCTTGTTGGTGCCCTTGAGCAGGGTCGGTTGGATGTAATAACCGCTGGCCAGGTCGCCTTCGAGTTTCTCGGTGGCGCCGCCAGTGAGCAGCTCGGCGCCTTCCTGTTGCGCGATTTCCAGGTAGCTGAGGATCTTGTCGTATTGCTGCTGCGAGGCCTGGGCACCGACCATGGTTTCGGTATCCAGCGGGTTGCCGCGCTTGATGACCCTGATCTTCTTCATCACCTCAACCATGAATGGCTCGAAGATCGACTCCTGCACCAGCGCACGGGACGGGCAGGTGCACACCTCGCCCTGATTGAAGAACGCCAGCACTAGGCCTTCGGCGGCCTTCTCGATGAACGCCGGCTCGGCCTGCATGATGTCCTCGAAGAACACGTTCGGCGATTTGCCGCCCAGCTCCACAGTGCTCGGGATGATATTGGCGGCGGCGCATTTCATGATGTGCGAGCCCACCGGGGTGGAGCCGGTAAAGGCGATCTTGGCGATGCGCGTGCTGGTGGCCAGGGCCTCGCCGGCCTCACGGCCAAAGCCCTGGACGATATTGAGCACGCCCGGCGGCAGCAGGTCGCCAACCAGCTCGGCGAACACGCTGATCGACAGCGGCGTCTGCTCGGCGGGCTTGAGCACCACGCAGTTGCCGGCCGCCAGGGCCGGGGCCAACTTCCAGGCGGCCATCAGCAGCGGGAAGTTCCAGGGGATGATCTGCCCTACCACGCCCAGCGGCTCGTGGAAATGATAGGACGCCGTGTGCTCGTTGATCTCCGCGGCAGTGCCTTCCTGGGCGCGGATGCAGCCGGCAAAATAACGGAAGTGGTCGGCGGCCAGCGGCACGTCGGCGTTCAGGGTCTCGCGCACGGCCTTGCCGTTGTCCCAAGTTTCCGCCACGGCGAGCAGTTCGAGGTTGGCTTCGATGCGGTCGGCGATCTTCAGCAACACCAGCGCACGGTCCTGCACGGAGGTTTTACCCCAAGCATCGGCGGCGGCATGGGCGGCGTCCAGGGCCTTGTCGATGTCCTTGGCGTCGGAACGGGGAAATTCACCGATCACCGACGCATCCACCGGGCTGGTGTTGGTGAAGTACTGGCCAGAGACCGGCGCGACGAACTCGCCGCCGATGTAATTGCCGTAACGCGGCTTGAGGGTGACGACGGCGCCTGTGGTACCGGGTTTGGCGTAAATCATGACGTGACCTCTATTTATTGTGAATGCCTGTCCTCTGAGGCGAGCGACAAGACAAGGTTCGATTCGGGAGTGCGCCTGTATCTATCGGAATCCATCCTGCGCCCACAGGTTTGGACAAGCGTCCCAGACAGAGGTTACAGAGCGCGCGGATGCCGACCTGCTAACAGGGTAGACACTGGGCAACGCTTTCGCTGTCACCGCGGCAGAGGATTTGTATCTGGAGGCGGTTCACCTTTCAGAAGATTCACTGAACATTGCCGTAAGGCAGCCAGTCACCTGATCACGCAATCAGCATGTGGGAGACGATGAAGATGAAAATACTTACTGGATCAGCAGCCGCGTTGCTCGCCTTGCTCAGCATTGGCGTTCAGGCTGACGACAACGGGCTGTCGTTGCAGCAACAACGCGAGAGAATTGGCGACGAGATGGTGCGTGACCGTACCGGGACTCCGCCTGTGGGTGAAGGCACCGTCGGCCAACCAGCTACAAACCAAAATCAGCAGCAACAGCCCAACCAGGTTCCTGGTCAGCAGGCCCCGCGCAGCACCGTCAACTCTCCAGCCCGGCAAGATTCCTCAAGCAATCCGGCAGGCGGCGCAACCGGCGGGCAATCGCCCAGTGGTCAAGCGCCTGGCTCGAGCACCAATGGGCAACCAAGCTCTCCGACCATCCCGCGTGGTTCCATGGGCAACCAGCCTGCCCCCAGCGCGCCGGGTTCTGGCAGCAGCAACGGCGGAGCGGCTGGTGGAAGTATGAATAATTAAGGCGATAACTCGCCATTGTTACTGTTCATATCGCCAAATGACGGCGGAAAGCCGCCACCTGATTCTGCTAAATATGACGGAAATGTTAATCCGGCAGACCAAACAGGCGAACTGCAGCAGTAGGCATCCATTTTGCTTACTGCCCCGCCGCCTGCGACGAAAGCGCGCATTTGAAGGTACATCGCCTGGCGTTTCACAAAAATGCCTAGCCTGATTGGTTTCGCAGAACGAAACCCGATAGCACCCGACAAGCGATGCAGCCCAGCTATCCGGAGCTGTACCGAGCGGTCGTGCTGTCATGCATACATTTATGGAAGTGGTCTGCCTAATGAAAAAACTCCTGCTGTCCCTACTGTGCTTGAGCGCCCTCGGCTGCGCCAAGGAGCCTGAACCGGAAAAATCCGTGGACGTCCTGCTGATTGGCGGGGGCATCATGAGTGCAAGCCTCGGCACCTACCTCAACGAGTTGGAGCCGACCTGGAAAATCGACCTGTACGAACGTCTGCCGCAAGTCGCTGAAGAAAGCTCGAATGCCTGGAACAACGCTGGCACCGGCCATTCCGCCCTCGCGGAACTGAACTACACGCCGGAAAAAAGCGATGGCAGCATCGATATCAGCAAGGCCATCACGATCAACGAGTCGTTCGAAATATCCAAGCAGTTCTGGGCCTATCAGGTCGAACAGGGTGTTCTGAATAACCCGAAATCGTTCATCAATAACGTGTCGCACATGAGCTTCGTCTGGGGCGACAAGAACACCGAGTTCCTGAAAAAGCGCTATGAGGCCTTGGTGCGCAGCCCGCTGTTCAGCAACATGGAGTTCTCTGACGATCCGCAGCAGATCAAGCAGTGGATTCCGCTGGCGATGGAAGGCCGCGAGCCCGGCGAAAAACTTGCCGCCACCCGCGTGCAGACGGGCACCGACGTCAACTTCGGCGAAATTACCAACCAGCTGATTGACTCGCTGTCGCAGAAAGACACCTTTAACGTGCATGTGCAGCAGGAAGTCCGTGACATCACCCGCGCCGACGACGGCAGCTGGAACGTCACCATGGCTGACCTGGCCAATGGCGAAGAGCTGAGTACCGTAAACGCCAAGTTCGTATTCATCGGCGCTGGCGGCGGCGCTCTCAAGCTGCTGCAGAAATCAGGCATCCCCGAGGCGAATGGCTACGCAGGCTTCCCCGTTGGTGGCTCGTGGCTGGTAACTCATAACCAGGACGTGATCCAACAGCATCAGGCCAAAGTGTATGGCATGGCCTCGGTTGGCTCGCCACCCATGTCGGTACCGCATCTGGACACGCGCGTGATCAATGGCAAGAAAGCCCTGCTGTTCGGGCCGTTCGCCACGTTTTCGACCAAGTACCTGAAAAACGGCTCGCTGCTGGACATGTTCAGCACCATGACTACCAGCAACATCATGCCGATGGCCCATGCCGGTCTCGACAACCTGTCCCTGAGCACCTACCTGATCGGCCAATTGATGCTCGACCAGAAAGACCGCATGGACTCGTTGCGTGAGTATTACCCGCAAGCGCAGGACAAGGACTGGGAAATGCTCCAGGCCGGCCAGCGCGTGCAGATCATCAAGAAGGACGAGAAAGCCGGCGGCATTCTGCAGTTCGGTACCGAAGTTGTCAGCTCGCAGGACGGTTCAATCGCCGCGCTGCTGGGTGCCTCACCGGGTGCCTCGACTGCCGCACCGATCATGCTTCACCTGATGGAAAAGACCTTCAAAGACAAAGTCGCCTCGCCCGAGTGGCAGGCCAAGCTCAAGGAAATCATTCCGTCTTACGGTCAGACTCTCAATGACAACGTGGAGCTGGCCAACAAGACCCGCGCCTGGAGCAGCGAGCGCCTGCAGCTCAGCTTTGTCGAGGTCAAATCCGAGCAGGAGCAAGCCGAACAGGCGCCAGAGGCGCAAACAAACGCCGAAGCGCTGTAACCCTTGTCGAAAAGCGCCTCCATGCGAGGCGCCTTCAGCAAAACAGCGGCCCGCAAGGGCCGTTGTCGTTTCTGGCGGTTATACCAGCGCGGCGCTTCGTCCATTGGCGACAAAACGCAGCATCCATTCGCCGACCGTACGCCCGTGGTGGGCTTCATGCAGGCTATCCACCGCTACGCGATACACCGCCTCGCCGATATGCTGCTGGCGGATATCGAGCAAGGCACGCGAGTACTCGGGCACGAATTCCGGGTGGCCCTGGAAGCACAGCACCTGATCACCAATGCGGTATGCGGCATGCGCACAGAACGGGCTGGAGGCCAGTAACGTGGCGTTTTCCGGCAGGCGGGTGACTTGATCCTGATGACTGATCAGCAAGGTCAGTTCTTCCAGCGATGGTGTCATCCAGTCAGGCTGTTCGGCCAGTTGATAGCGATGAATCCCCACACCCCAGCCAACGCTTGCGCGCTCAGCCTTACCACCCAGCAGCAAGGCCAGCAGTTGGTGGCCAAAGCAAATGCCGAGCAGCTTGTCGCCGGCCTGATAGCGTTCGAGCAGGTAGGCTTTGAGCGTTTCGATCCAAGGGTCGGTCGCGAAAGAATCGGCTTTGCTCCCGGTGACCAGATAGGCATCGAAACGCGCATCGGCCGGCGGGTATTCCCCGCTCATGACATTGAATACGCTAAAGGTGGCAGCGATGGCCTGGCCGTCAAATAGCCGCTCGAACATTCTGCCGTAACCCTGATACTGATCGACCAGCTCGGGGCGCAGGATGTCGGTTTCCAAAATGCAGATCTGCAACGACATGGCGATACCTGAAAGAAAATGGCGCTGCTAAAGCGTGCCTGCGCTCGACCAGCAAGACAAGAGGTCACCCAGCAAAGGCTCATCAACCATCTTGATAGCAGCTATATGGATCATTAACTTCCCGCGCTCGGCAGCGGCGAGCATGCTTTGCACATCAATCACCAGCCAGCCATGTTGAGAGCAGCATCATGCACAGCCAAACCGTTAGGTATGCCCGCAACGGCGCCCTTACCACTATCGGCCTTTACCTTGCTATTACCGTGCCGTTGCTGGGCCTCAGCATGCAACACGGATCGCCCGTTGTCAGCGATGCCGAGCCTCCGATGAGTTCGCTCACGCCGCAGGCGAGTCGCTGAGCCAGAGTTTTCTTGAACCCAAAGCGCAACGCCGGGCTCCAAGCTTCAACGCTTTAGAAGCGTAATCGTCCGAATACCTAGGAGTTCCACGATGCTCAAGAAGACCCTGACCGCTCTCACCGCTGCCGCCGCACTGAGCGCCGGCTTCGCCATGGCCGACCGTCCTGGCGCTGACTGGATCAGTATCGAGAAGGCGCTGAGCAGCGCCAAGCAGGCTGGTTTCACCCAGATTCACAAGATCGAAGCTGACGATGCCGGTTATTGGGAGGGTGAAGGCACCAAACAGGACAATCGCCTGTACGAATTCCGCATTGATGGCAAATCCGGCAAGGTAATCCGCGAACAGCTGGATGACTGACTCTGTCTTGCAAAAGAACCGGCCCAAGAGCCGGTTTTTTTATGCCTTGAAACTTAGCGCTGTCAATCCTGACGAACGGTATCTCTCGTTTGCCAGGCGCGCGTAAACCCGCGTTGCGTCTGGCACAGGGAGTGCGCAGAACCTTGAAAGGGTTCCATAACTGTGTGATAGCTCAAAGCGGCTCTTTAGAAACCAACGGGTCTATTAAGAAACGAGTTGCCAACCTACAGTGAAGTCATACGCCGCCGGGTCTTGCCGGGGCGATTATGGGGATACGGCATACACCGGCCCACCACAACAATCAAAAAGGCAACGGCCATGTTCAAGACACCCAAATTCCGTCAGGCAGGGATGATTCTCTTCGCCACTGCTGTACTGCTGATTCTGCCCAACCTGAGCCGGATGATCGGCTGAGCTGGCCTTCAGTTCACCAAGGGCATCCACCACGCCAGAATCAGCGGCAGCAAACCAATGGCCAGGATGGTAGAGCACAACACCAGGCTGGCAACTTGCTCGGGCGAACGGTTAGCGCGCACAGCAAACAGATAGTTGAACACCGCCACCGGCATCGCTGACTGCACCACCAAGACCGCGTGGGTGAGCGGCTCGAGTGCCAGAGCAGCGCCGATACCCCACCCGACTGCAGCTCCCAGCAAAATACGCAGCGCTCCCAACCCGAGCCCAGAGCCTAGGTGGCGCATGCGAATGCTGGCCAGCGACACGCCCAGCGTCAGCAGCATCAGTGGAATGGTCATACCGCCCAGCAGGCTGACAGTGTTGCCCAGCCAGCGCGGCAGCTGCAGATCGAAGAAAATGATCGGCAGCGCCAAAAACAGACTGATCAGGATTGGGTTACGCAGCAGGTCACGCATCGACGCGGCATTGCCCGAAAGTGCGATGCCTACCGTGAACTGGAAAATCGACAGCGTCAGAAAGAACCCAACAGCCAGTGCCAGGCCATGCTCACCGAATGCGTAGAGGCTGATGGGCAAACCCATGTTGCCTGTGTTGGGAAAAAGAAAAGCCGGTACCAGGACTTTCCATTGCTGGCGAAACAAGCGGCTGAACAGTAAACCAATCAACCCCATGCACCCGGTAACCAACACACAGCCTAGCGCTATGCTGATGAACGCCTGGGGATCAAGATCGGTGCGGCTCAGAGTTGCCAGCACCAGACTGGGCGTACCGATGGAGAGCACCAGCCGGGCAATGAACTCAGTGGGGTAATTCTGGCCGCTACGCGCCCAGGCATAGCCGATGCCCGCGACGATGATCACCGGCGACAGTACAGCGAACAACTCAGCCAGCATGGCCATCCCTCGGATAAAAGCAGTCATCGTGAAGCGGTGGGTAGTTGGCTGCAAGCCATAACAGGGCCATGCGCAAACCTTCAGCCCTTATATCTACAGGATGGGGCGCCAGAATACGCAGCGCTATAGGGCTAGGCAGGCGGTGGGGCACCATCCGTCCACCAAGCTACGAGTTGTGAAACATCGAGGCTAAACGGCGCTCTCACTTCAATAGAAGCTGCGCGTTTGTGCAGCCCTCCTTTCTCTGCTTGCGCAGAAGGAGCATCGGATGGACCGCAGCGTCATACCCCCGTACATCCTGGATCGCATCATTGGTCACGGCTCCGAGCGCCAGCGCGCCAGCGCACGTGGCACCCTCAGTCATGTTCAGGCCCTGCGCCAAAATCCCGGTGCGCCACAGCTGGCCAAGCCGCAGACCGCCAGTGAAAGCGCCGCACCAGGGCAACCAAATCGCAGCATTCACGATGCCGAGCAACAGATGCTTCTACCCGGTGTACTGCGCAGGCGTGAAGGCCAGGACGACAGCGGCGACGCGGCAGTCGATGAAGCCTATACGGCGCTCGGTGCCACCTATGCGTTCTTCTGGGACGTATTTGGGCGGCACTCCATGGACGGCCAAGGCTTCCCACTGATTGGTACCGTGCATTATGGCAAGGCCTACGAAAACGCTTTCTGGAATGGCGAGCAGATGGTATTTGGCGACGGTGACGGTGAAATCTTCAACCGCTTCACTGTCGCGCTTGAGGTGGTTGCCCATGAGCTGGCCCACGGCGTTATCGAAAGCGAGGCCGCTCTGGTTTATGTCAATGAATCAGGGGCGCTGAATGAATCAGTTTCTGATGTCTTTGGCATTCTTACCAAGCAATACGCCCTCAAACAGACCGTTCAGCAATCCGACTGGCTGATCGGCGCCGGGCTGCTGACCGATGCCGTGAATGGCCGTGCGCTGCGGTCCATGTCAACGCCGGGCAGCGCCTATGACGACCCGCTACTTGGCAAGGATCCACAGCCTGGCCACATGCGAGAATTCGTCGAAACGCGGGACGATAACGGCGGCGTACATATCAACTCCGGCATTCCCAATCGTGCGTTCTACCTTGCCGCCATGGCGATGGGCGGCTACGCCTGGAAAAAAGCCGGGCAGATCTGGTACGACACCTTGTGTGATGCGCGCTTGACCAACGATGCGCAATTTCTCGATTTCGCCCAGCTGTGCGTCGACAACGCAGCACAGCGTTTCGGCAAAGCGTCGGCAGAGCTTCGAGCGGTCGCGAGGGCCTGGGAAGACGTTGGCGTTGGAGTTAAATCATGAAGCGCCTGCCGGAACTCGGCACCGACGCCATCGTAAGAATCTCCCGGCAAGGGGGATTCGCCGCCGTCACTGCGCTCAGTCGTCCACGCGAAATCGACTTCGCACAATGCAACCCTGATCAGCGGGACCAGGTCTGCTCGGTGCTGCAAACGTGTCTACCAGTAACCACGGAGGGAAATGCCGGTGCCGCAGACCGGCGTTTCTACCGCATCGAATTGCAGTTTTGTCAGCAAAATACCCAGCGCGATCTCGTCCTGCAGGTTCCCGAAGAGGGAGCCCCTGATGATCTGGTGCAGTTGTGGAAGGAAGGTACCTGACTGCCCTGCCCGATCAGGCGGGACAGTCAGAAGCCGTGCTGGCGTGATGCCTGGGCTCAACATCTGGAATACCGGGCCTAGAGCTCCTGCGTCACGCCCCAGCCGTCGAGCTTGCCGCCCAGCGGGCTGACCACGGACTCCATGTCCTGCTCGAAATCACCGATACCGATCTGGGTGACATGCATCACCTTGCTCACCTGCAAGTACCAGCCTCCGTCATCGCGCTCGGTCACCAGCGCGTGCAGCGACTCACCGCGAAAGTTGCGGGTGGCCCTGACGGCACCTTCTTCATCGGGAAATATCGCGTAGAACTCGATGGGATGAACGCTGGCAAAATCGAACCCGCCTTCTTTCATCCTGCGCAGAACGCCACCACCGACTTCATCGTGCATGATTGTGCTCATAACGTTGATCTCCATCAGGCGAAGGACTGGATCACCGGCGGTGCCGTGATCCGACTCAACATGCCACCAGGGCACGCCGTGATGACACCGGGCACAAGCCCGCGACTCGAGCAACTTCTCGTCGGCATGACCGCTCCGACGAACGCGGCACGCCATCGGCGATAGCCGCGTCATGCTCAGAATAGACCTGCAATCGTCTCGAGGTCAGTAGCTTGCGTGAAGAAACTTTCACGTTCGTCTGCTCGCCTTACCACCAGAAGCCTGTGTGATATACCAAAGAAGCAAACCATGCTCGTCAGTTGGCCGTATTCGAAGAGAGATTCGGGCGGCCGCTGCGAGCCCGATACGCGAGGTATCCGCTATGAGTACGTTACAGTGCACCCACCGTGACCACCGTATCAGCGCCGAGGTGATGGAACATCCTGGCATACCAACGCCCTGGGCAGGCGGTTGCCGGATCACCGCGCCGGATGGGCGAACCACTCGGCGCATGGCATTACCGGTCAATGGCGCCTTTCTGGATGACCTGAGCAAAGCCCAGCACGCCTCCCTAGCCCACGGCAAATGGCTGGTCGATCAGCACCTTGATAAAAATCGGGACCTTTTTCCCGATCACGCGGCCAAACACCACGCAGCATGAGGCCGTAACGAGTGGCCCGCATACGCAGCGGGCCACTCCACTCCTACGCTAAGGCGCGCAAACGCCCCACTTCAGCCGGTCTCATGCCCAGCAGACCCGGTCGCACATTGATGCGCCCGTTCTCATTCAAGACGAAGGTTGGATTTCATGGCGAGACGCACGCTTTTCATTTCTACGATGTTGATGACCAGCATTCTGGCGCTCAGCGCCTGCAGCGACGCCGACAAGACCCCTGCCAAGACTGCCTCCGCTGCCCAGAGCAGCCCACCAAAGCTGCAGGAAATTGTGGACCTGAGCCCTTTTGCCGGTTTCGCCAGTGCTCGCTTCGGCGCAGACGAAGCGGCCGTGCGGGCGGCCTGGAAAGGTGCCCTGCGCGACGGTGGCGGTACCTCAGACAGCTGCCGTCAGCTGTTTCAAGACCCGCGACCGGCCAATGACTTCGGCATCTCGTTCATGCTGGAGAACGGGGCTTTTGTGCGTTACGACGTTGCCAGTCGTGAGCGCAAAGCACCACGCGGGCTGCAGGTCGGCAGCAGTGCCCAACAAATACGCGCCACATTCCCAGGCCACTACGAAGAACAGCCGAACAAGTACGACGAAGGCGCTCGCGACTTTATCGTCAAGCCTTACGCCGATACCGAAGCGCGCCTGATTTTCCAGGTTGATAAGGACGGCATCGTGACGCGCTGGCGTATCGGCATGCCGCCGGCCGTGTTCTATGTGGAAGACTGCAGCTGACACGACGATGGGCGAGCAGTTGATCTCGCCTATCGCGGTACCTGTGGCTGTATCGCCAGGTCGGAGGCTAGGCAGCCATTCGCCAGCAAATCGGTTGGAGTAGCCTGGGTCGAGCGCAGCGACCCGATGGTCGCAATCGCGTTATGCCTGCGATCCCGGGTTACGCCTTCGGCTAACCCACGCTGCAGGAGCCAACCTCTGTCAGCCTCGGCCCGCGCCATTTCGGTAGCCCGGGTCGAGCGCAGCGACACCCGGGGTTGCACTCGCGTTGTACCTGCGGCTAACACGTGCGGGCCGGTGCATCGGCGCTATGGCTTGTCCGGCATCCCATCTACCACACCCGCCGTGTTGTCCAGCAAGCTCTTGGTAGCCGTCTGCAGGAAACCTTCAAGGCGCTGCTTCAGAAGCTCGTCAACCGGCCCTTCGATACGCTCGGCAGTCGGTTTGGCGCCCAGGCTGTAGCGATAGAAACGCGGATCGAAATCCTTGGGCTGCACCAGCACATGGTCGGCAGTCACGATCGCCACTGTCTGATCACCGCCCGAGGGCTTTATCACACCGATGCCTCCGTCGCCCTCGGGCAGATTGAGCAGATCCCTTCCCCAGCACTGGTGACGAACTTCACCACCAAGACGGCCCATGATGGTCGGCACGATGTCGACCTGGGTGCCGACGGTATGGCTGACCTTGCCGAACTTCTCCTGGATTCCCGGAGCGATCAACAGCAGCGGCACGTTGAAGCGCTGCAGGTCCATTTCGGTGACCTGATCGAAGCCGCCAAAGCCGTGATCACCCACCACCACGAACAGAGTTTCGTTGAAATACGGCTCCTTGCGCGCCTTCTCGAAGAACTGCCCCAACGCCCAGTCCGAATAACGCATGGCAGTGCGATGCAGGTCTTCCTTGCCGTTAATCAGCACTGGCTCCACGGGCAGGTCCTTGGGCAATGCATAAGGCGTGTGATTGGAGAGTGTCTGCAGCAGCGCATAAAAGGGCTTGTCACCGTAATTGGTCTTCAGCTCGAGCGCGCCACGGTCAAACATGTCCTGATCGGACACGCCCCAGGTCGGGTCCATGAACACCGGGTCGACGAAATCCTCACGGCCGATGAAATTGGTCATGCCCTGGTTGCTGAAGAACCCGGACTGGTTGTCCCACTGGAAATTGCCGTTGTAGACATACAGGTTGTCGAAGCCACGGCCACCCAGCAGTTGCGGCAAGCCAGAAAACTTGTGCGCGCCCTCGGGTGTGCGCATCAGGTACTCGAAACCGGGCAGGTTGGGAAAGCAGGCCATGGTCGCGAACATGCCCTGATGGGTATGCGTGCCGTTGGAGAAGAAGCGGTCGAACAGCAGCCCCTCCTGGCTCAGCTTGTCGAAGTACGGGGTGATGTTGCCTGGCGCGCCGAGCGCACCCACCGAGTGCCCGGCGAAACTCTCCATCAGAATGACCACCACGTTGCGAATTGGCAGCGTGCCGTCGGCAGGCGGTGTGTAGACGCGACGCATGGCGGCGCTGTCTGCGTCGACCAGCTTATCGTCCGGCGTCAGCAGCATGTCGCGGGTGATCTGCCGGGCCTGCGCGTCCTCCATGGTCGACTGCCAGGTGTTGTCGCGGTGCGGTCCGAAGGTCGCCTGGGCGGCGGTGAACAGGGTCAGCGTGCCGTTTAGGCCCAACTGGTTGGCGAACATCGACTCGGTGGTATAGGCATCACCCCAGCGCAACGGCGGGCCCTGGCGCAGGTGACCGCGGGCGGCGATCACCGCGATCAACAGGCACAGGAAAAACACCGAAAAACGCCAGTACCAGGCCACCTTAGGGCGGTGGCTGGCAGCGACGCGCGCGGGCTCCGCGCGGCTGGCGCGATCGAGGCGGCTGAACATCCACCACAACAGGCCGGTGATGACGAGCCAGGCGACCAGGTAGCGCGCCACCGGAAAACCGTTCCAGAGCATGCTCATGACCGTTGCCTGATCTTCCTGCAAGTACTGGAACACCAGGCTGTTCAGGCGCTGGTGGAATTCCTTGTAGAAGTCCAGTTCGGCGAGGCCGAGAAACAGCGTGACACTGGCGAAGAATGTCAGCCAGATCCGCTGCCATACGCGAGCGAGCATGGCCCGCGTGCTCAACAAGGCGAACAGCAAAGGCGCGCAGGCGTACACCACCACACGGAGATCGAAGCGCAGGCCGTTGAAAAAAGCTTCGGCAAATACCGCTGCCGGCGTGTCGCCGATGAGGTCGCGGTTATAGGCCAACAAGCCGGCGCGCAGCAGGGTGTACATCACCAGCAACGCCAGAGCGCTGAATAGAGTGAAGAGCAATTGGCTGCGTAACGGCTGGAACGAGTGCGTAGCGTTGGAAGGGGTGCCCTGAACTGCTGAAGGGGTCATGTTCAATCATCCACTAAATACATATGCCGCCCGGCTCACCACGAACCGCGGCGACCGGAGCCGCGCGAGTGTGGCCATGTGGATGTGAAAATTTTGTCGACAAGAATTCTCGATACGCCAATACCCTGCGTGCATACGGCAACCGAGCCGTCTGTTTGAAAGTCATTTTCCACGCTGACAAGAGCTGGTCTGGCGGTTATCGTCATCGGCATGACCCAGAACGAAACCATTAAACTGCCCTATCAGGCGCCTTGGAGCTGGCTGCAGTTCCATGAGCACTTAAAACTCCGCGCCATCGCCGGGCAGGAGAGCCTGGGCGAGCGCGACTACTGCCGCAGCTTTCGCCTCGCAGGCGTCACCGGCTGGTTTCGCGTTACTGCCCTGCCCGACCAGGATGCGCTGCTACTGACCTGCAGCGCTTCAGCCAGCGCCTGCCTGCCAGCGCTGGTCCAGCGTGTGCGGCGGATGTTCGATCTGGATGCCGACCCTGCCGTTATCGCCGCTCACTTCGCTGCCGACCTGCGCCTGGCGCCGATGCTTGCGCGCAACCCCGGCCTGCGGCTGCCCACCGCGTTCGATGCGTTCGAGCAGGCCGTGAGGGCCATCGTCGGCCAGCAGGTCACGGTCAAAGCGGCCGTGACCATTACGGGCCGCCTGGTCAATCGCCTCGGCGAGGCGCTGGATGGCGGGCCGACAGGAATTGACCGGCTGTTTCCGACTCCTGCCGCGCTGGCTGCGGCCAACCTCGACGGCATCGGCATGCCAGGTAAACGCGTACAAACCCTGCAGCACTTCGCAACGCAGGTTGCCAATGGCGAACTGCGCCTGGATATCAACCAGGGCGCAGCCGAACTGATCGAGCGCTTGTGCGCCCTGCCCGGCATTGGCCCGTGGACCGCCGAGTACATCGCCTTACGCGCCTTCGGTGACGCGGACGCGTTCCCGGCCAGCGATCTGGGCCTGCTGAAAGCGCCGATCTGGGGCGCAGCGGGCATCACGGCTCGCCAGCTTCAGGCCCACGCAGAAGCGTGGCGACCGTGGCGGGCGTATGCCGCAGCGCATCTGTGGCACAACTATTCGGGAGGCTGAGGATGTTCTACCGCTACCACGACAGCCCCATCGGTCGTCTCTTCATGGTCGGTGACGAGCATGGGCTGCAGCAGCTGCTCATGGAGGTGGAACGCACACCCTGGCTGATTGGTGAGCACTGGCGCGACACGGGCTCGCAACTGGATGCCGTCAGCCGTCAGTTAGACGAATACTTCAGTGGTCGCCGGCAGCGCTTCGAGCTGCATCTCAACCCGCAGGGCACCGCTTTCCAGCAGGCGGTGTGGCAAGCGCTGCAGGAAATCCCCTTTGGCCGCCTGGACAGCTACAGCGCCTTGGCCCGGCGCATCGACAGGCCCAAAGCGGTACGCGCGGTCGGCGCTGCCAATGGCGCCAACCCAATCTGCATCATCATTCCCTGCCACCGCGTCATCGGCCGCGATGGCAGCCTGACCGGCTTCGCTGGCGGCCTGCCACGCAAGCAACTGCTGCTGGAACTGGAAGGCGCCGTGCCCAGGCCGCAGGCATCGCTGTTCGACTGAGGGTGGTCAGTCTTGCAGACGTGGGAATCGCGCCGCGATGTCGTCACCGCTTGGCTTGCCAACCGCTGCGTTGCCCGTCGACAGACGCACCATCGTGCAATAGGGAAACTCACCGAGTTCGAACCAGTGGCGGGTGCCCGCCGGCACCGACACCAGCGCATTGCGCTCTGCCAGCAGCACGAATACGTAATCATCGATATGCAGGCTCAGCATCCCCTGTCCGGATAGGAACAGATAGCGCTGCTCGCCTTCCACGGTGATTTCCTGTGGCGCACCGACAGGCTTGTCGTGCTCGGTCGGCCAGCGGCGCTGGTCGATACTGGTGACCTCCACGTGGCCCAAATCATGATCGCTCTGGAGTTGCTGCAGCGGCGCGGCGATCGCGCTGAGGACCTCGGCTTGCGCCACACCGGGCTGCAGTTTGACGTCAATATCCAGCACGCGAAAATCGATGCCGACCGCAGCCAGCGTACTGGTGATGTCCTCGGCATGACCCAGCACCTTGTTTGGAATATCTGGGCTGGTCTGGTGATGAACGCTCAGGCGGCTCATGGCAAAAATCCTTTGGGTACTCGCCGCCGGCAGGCAGCTCGGTTTGACAGATGACCCCGCGCGCCCTCAAGGCTGCGCCGGGTCAGCGGTGCGTCTGAGCATGATAACGGCTGCAGCCAGCGCGGCCAGTCCCGCCAGGGCGAATGTCCACTGTGGGCCGAGACCGTTCCAGCTGTAACCGGCATACAGGGCGCCCAGGGCACCACCGATGCCAGCCAGCGAGGCATATAGCGCCTGCCCCTGCCCCTGCTGACGGGCACCGAAACTACGTTGCACAAAAGCAATGGAGGCGGCGTGAAAACTGCCGAAGGTGGCCGCATGCAACACCTGGGCGAACAGCAGTACCGCCAGGTGATCAGCGAAAAAACCCATCAGCACCCAGCGCAACGCGGCGATGGCGAAACTGGCGACTAGCACCTGGCGCAGGCTGAAATGCCGGAGCAAGCGTGCCATGGCCATGAACACCAGCACCTCCGCCACCACGCCGAGGGCCCAGAGCAGACCGATCAGCCCGCGGCTGTAGCCGAGCTGCTCAAGGTGGATGCTGAGAAAGGTGTAGTACGGCCCGTGGGACAACTGCATCAGCGCCACGCACAGGTAGAAGGCCAGCACTCCAGGCTGTTTCAGTTGCTGCACGAAGCCGCCACGGCTTGCCGATTGTGACGAGGCCAGCGGCTGGGCGTCCGGCACCCAAAAACTGCTCAGGGTAATGCCGCTGATGATCAGCAGCAGCGCCCAGGGGTAGATATCCAGGCTGAACCAGTCGAACGCTTTGCCGAGCCCGACCACGCTGAGAATAAAACCGATGGAGCCCCACAGGCGGATTTGCGCATAACGGGCCGACTGCTCGCGCAGGTGTGCCAGGGTGATGACCTCGAATTGCGGCAGCACCGCATGCCAGAAGAACGCATGCAGGGCCATCACCAAGGCCAGCCAGGCGTAACTCTGGCTGACGAAGATCAGGCTCAGGCTGAACAATGTGCACACCGCGCCGAGGCGCACGATCAGCAGCCGCCGGCCGCTGTAATCGCCCAGCCAGCCCCACAGGTTGGGTGCGATGCAGCGCATCAGCATGGGAATGGCCACCAACTCGCCGATGCGTGCTGGCGAGAAGCCCAGGTGTGCGAAATACAGCCCCAGGAACGGCGCCGTGGCGCCGAGCAAGGCGAAATAGAACAGATAGAAGCCGGACAGGCGCCAGTACGGCAAGGCCGGATTCATGACGTAGCCTGAGCTGAACGCAGCGATACCCAAGTGACTGCGCGTTGGGTATCGCCTCGCCCAGCACGACGCGCCCTGCCCAACCCTACAGCAGCGCTCACAGCTGCGGCAGTACCGGGGTATTCACGCGCACATCGGCATTCTGCCCACGGTGGCGCAGCAGGTGGTCCATCAGCACGATAGCCATCATCGCCTCGGCGATCGGCGTAGCGCGGATGCCGACACATGGATCGTGGCGGCCTTTGGTGATCACATCCGCCGCGTTGCCATGCACATCGATGGAGCGCCCCGGCGTGGTGATGCTGGAGGTCGGCTTGAGCGCCAGATGGGCGACGATTGGCTGCCCACTGGAAATACCGCCGAGAATGCCGCCGGCCTGGTTGGAGAGGAAACCTTCAGGCGTCAGCTCATCGCGGTGTTCGGTGCCGCGCTGCGCCACCGAGGCGAAACCTGCGCCAATCTCCACGCCCTTGACGGCGTTGATGCTCATCAGCGCGTGGGCCAGTTCGGCGTCCAGGCGGTCGAAGATCGGCTCGCCAAGACCCGGCATCACGCCTTCGGCAACCACGGTGATCTTCGCGCCGACCGAATCCTGATCACGGCGCAACTGATCCATGTAGGCCTCGAGCTCGGGCACCTTGTCCGGGTCGGGGCTGAAGAAGGCGTTGTCTTCTACTGAGTCCCAGGTCTTGAACGGGATCTCGATTGGGCCCAGCTGGCTCATATAGCCACGGATAACGATGCCCTGGCTGGCCAGGTACTTTTTGGCGATGGCGCCAGCCGCCACGCGCATGGCGGTTTCGCGAGCCGAACTGCGGCCACCGCCACGGTAGTCGCGAACGCCGTATTTGTGGTGGTAGGTGTAATCGGCGTGGGCCGGGCGGAACAGGTCCTTGATCGCCGAGTAGTCCTTGGACTTCTGGTCGGTATTGCGGATCAGCAGGCCGATCGAGCAGCCGGTGGTCTTGCCTTCGAAGACCCCGGAGAGGATTTCCACCTCGTCAGCTTCCTGGCGCTGCGTGGTGTGGCGACTGGTGCCGGGTTTGCGGCGGTCGAGGTCGCGCTGCAGGTCATCGATGGAAATGTCCAGGCCAGGCGGGCAGCCGTCGACGATGGCGACCAGCGCAGGGCCGTGGCTCTCGCCTGCCGTGGTGACGGTGAACAGCTTGCCGAAGGTATTGCCGGACATTGCGCGAGGCTCCAGGAAAGGTCGATCAGCAGCCCGCGGCGAAAAAGCAGGCCCGATAAGAAAGCCGCTGAGTATACTCCGTCGCACCTGCGGAGATCACCCGCGAGCGAACCTTTGGCCAATCGCCAGCGTCCAACAGACCCCATTGAAGATCCGTTCCCATCATGCTGCGAGCTTTGCTTTTGACGCTTTCCCTCTTTACCGGCCTGGCTCAGGCTGCCCCCATCCTGCGCGAGCCGGTCAGCCTGGACACCGGCCAGGGCGTGCTGCACGGCTCACTGGTGCTGCCGCAACGCAGCGAAGCGGTGCCAGTGGTGCTGTTGGTCGCCGGCTCCGGGCCGACCGACCGCAACGGCAACAACCCGGGTGGCGGCCATAACGACGCACATCGCAAGCTGGCCCAGGCGCTGGCGCAGCAAGGCATCGCCAGCGTGCGCTATGACAAGCGCGGCATCGCCGCCAGCCATGCCGCCACGCCCCACGAACGCGACCTGAGCGTCGAGCGTTACGTGGCCGACGTGGTTGCCTGGAGCCACCAGCTTCGCCAGGACAAGCGCTTCAGCCACATTGTGCTGGTCGGGCATAGCGAAGGCGCGCTGATCGCCAGCCTGGCGAGCCCCGAGTCCGATGCCGATGCGCTGGTGTCGATTGCCGGCAGTGCCCGCCCCATTGATCAGCTGCTTCAGGAGCAATTGCGCAACCGCCTGCCGCCCCGCTTGCGTGCTGAAAGCGACGCGCTGCTCGAAGCTCTCCGCGAAGGCCGCCAAGTCGCCGAGGTGTCGGACGAGCTAACTGTGCTGTATCGCACCAGCGTGCAGCCGTATCTCATTTCACTGTTTCGCCAGGACCCCGCGGCAGCCTTCGCCCGTGTTCGCGTGCCAGCGCTGATCCTGCAAGGCGACCATGACATCCAGGTCAGCGTGCAGGATGCGGAAATGCTGCATGCCGCCAACCCCGACGCGCAGTTACAGATCATCACTGGCATGAACCACGTGATGCGCATTGTGCCGATGGACTTCGAGAAACAGCTGGCTTCCTACGACAATCCAGACCTGCCCCTGGCCCGCGCACTCACCAGCAGCATCGCCAGTTTCATCAATGCGTTGCCCCCTGTAGAAACGGATATCGCTGCCGATAGCCACTAGACAATGCCAATGAGTTGCTGCGCGTCACCCGCTCGCACACTTATGAACGCTTCTTGACCACCGCTGACGCGTGCGGCGGCTTATCGAGGAATGCCCCATGTCCGACAGCGAAACGCCAGCCGCGGCCGCGCCGGAAACCGAACAGGTCGAAGCGTCGCACCCCTGGGCGAAACTCGACCCCGAGCACTTTCGCCTGCTGCGTCTCGCGGCGCTGCCGATTGATCGCCACACCGGTGCGCGGCCACTGCGTTTCGTACAGCTTGGCCGCGTCGAGCGGCACAGCAAAGAGCAGAGTCTGTTGCGCCTGAGCGTGCAGCTGCCGGGGCAGCAAGTGCGCAAGGAGCAGAACGTGCTCGAGCTGTGGCTTGACCATCGGGCCAAGGAGGCCCGCTTCGGGCCGGACAACGGCTTCAATCTGGAACCTCAGAATCGCGGTCTGGGTCGATTCCTGCTGGCTCAGGCAGCAGCCTGGGCCAAGCAGCATTGCGCCCACTACACCCTGGAAACCGGTCCGCTGCCGAGCCGCGACGCCATGAGCGAAGAGGCCCGCGCACGCCGTGACCATTGCTTGAAAGCGCAAGGTTTTGCGGTCGATTATCAGGATGGGCAACTCAAGGCGAACTACAGCGCATCACGCTTGAATGCGTTGCACAGCGACTGGAACGCGGAAAAGGTCAGATTCATCGATCAGCTGGATGCCGCTCAGATGCTCCAGCAAGCGGACCAAAACCTGCACGAGCAGGATGCGCAGCTACGCAAGCAACACGAACGTCTCGAGCAGCTCAAGCGCGAAGACGGCGGTCTGCGTTTCACTATCGCTTGCCTGGTGGCGTTCAGCCTGTTTCAGGCCGGCCTGCTGATCTGGATTGCCACCCACTGAGCACGCACATAGCGGCGTGCCTGGAACAGCGATAAAAAAGGCCGTTGCCCCGAGGGCAACGGCCTTTTGCATCTCAGCACACTGCCGTGTGATCAGACCCGGAAGTGGCTGACCATCTGTTGCAACTGACTGCCCAGACGGGCCAGCTCGACACTGGACGCTGCAGTTTCCTCACTGGCAGCGGCGGTTTGCTCGGAGATGTCGCGCACGTTGATTACGCTGCGACTGATCTCTTCGGCCACAGCACTTTGCTGCTCGGCAGCGGCAGCGATCTGCTGGTTCATCGACTGAATGTTCGACACCGTGCGGGTGATGCTTTCCAGCGAACCGCCGGCCTTGCGGGTCAGCTCCACCGTGCTGTCGGTCAGCTCGCGGCTGCTGTGCATGATGTTGGCCACCTGCTGAGTGCCCTGCTGCAGACCTGCCACCAAGCCTTCGATCTCTTCGGTGGATTTCTGCGTACGCTGAGCCAGGCCGCGCACTTCGTCAGCCACTACCGCAAAACCACGACCGGCTTCACCGGCGCGGGCGGCTTCGATGGCGGCGTTGAGTGCCAGCAGGTTGGTCTGCTCGGCCACCGCCTTGATCACATCCATCACGCTGCCGATCTTGTTGCTTTCCTGCTGCAGGTGGCTCATCGCCTCGGTAGAGCGGCCCACTTCGGCAGCCAGACGCTCGATCTGGGCAATCGCTTCGGCCACGACCCGGTCGCCCTGGATCGCTTCGCGGTCTGCGTCGGAGGCAGCCTGGGATGCTTCGGCAGCGTTACGCGCAACTTCCTGCACCGTAGCCGACATCTCGTGCATGGCGGTGGCCACCTGATCGGTTTCGACCTTCTGGCTGTTGACCCCGGCGCTGGTCTGCTCGGTGACCGCAGACAGTTCTTCGGCCGCACTGGCGATCTGGGTGACACCGTCGCGGATGCCGCCGATCAAGTCACGCAAGGTGGTGCCCATGCGCTGGATGCCCTGTTGCAGCACACCGATTTCATCACGGCGCGTGACCTGCAGCGTCTGGCTCAGATCGCCACCGGCAATGCGCTCGACTGCGGCCAGGGTGTCCTGCAGCGGACGGGTTATCTGACGGGTGATCAACCAGGCAGCGAGGATGCCGATCAGCAAGGCCAGCACCGTGGTGCTCAACTGCAGCGTACGCGCCGAGGCGGTTTCCTCGTCGCGACGCTCCATCTGAATCGCGGTGAGCTCCTTGCTCAGTTTGACGATCTCGTAGCCTTCCTCGGTGAGTTCCTTGCGAGACGCGGCGATGGTTTCCGTCGCAGTCTTGAATGCCATCACTGCTGAACGGTAGTTGGCCAGTGCGGTATCGACCTGGCTGACGCGCTGCGGGTGCTCGGCGGAGAAGGTCTGACGAAACAGGTCGAGGTCCTTGATGGTGGCATCGATCTGCGCGATGGCAACGCGTTCGGCGTCGGCATTAGGGCTACCGGTATAACCGCGCACCTGATAGCGCACCAGTTGCCAGTCTTCCTTGGCCTTGGTGATGGCCTCGAACTGAGCGGCACGGCCTTCGTCATAAGGCGGCAGGCTCGTCACCGTGCTGCTGATCTCGTCGATCTGCTGGCCGGCATTCACTGCATTGCGGGTCATTTCCTGACGCGCATCGTTGGCAGCGCGGTATCCATCACGCATCTTGTTCAACGACAGCTGATAAGCGTCGATCTGCGCGCCCTGCGCCTGCAGGCGACGTACGTTGTCGGGGCTCTTGAAGGACGCCAGCACATCGGCATGCTGCGCCTTGAAGCCGTCGAGAGACTTCTGCACGGTGTCGGCGACGGTTTCGTCACCGTTGGCCAGCATGTACTGCAGGCGGGTGACACGCAGTTCAGTCAGCGAGTCATTGAGACGGGCAATATCTGCCGTCCAATCGCTGCGCTGAACCAGGCTGCCCAGACTGGTCCAGCCAGCCAGAGCGAGTATGCAGGTAAGGGCGAGCACAAGGCCGAAGCCCAAGGCAAGTTTCAGGGTGACGCTGATGTTGGCGAACCAGCTGTTCATATAATTCTCCGACCTTTGTGAGGGGACTTGTGAAGCTGGAGAATTATTTTTATGACCCAGCGGATTTTAAGCGGCACGCATTCTATCGGCGGCGAAACGAATAACTAGAATCGGCCGAAGAAAACGTTTCGCACGCGGCAAAACCCGCCACCAACTAAATATAGAAAATATTTATATTTTCTATATTTATCAAATAGATAAATTCACAAAAAGAAACGCGACGGTTTTCCGTCCGCGACATAAAACCGCAGCTCAATCCTGACTGATCCGCCAGATTCCTGCATCGAGTGAGCCATAGATCACCCTCCCCGGCGCCGCCTCGATCACCATGCCGCCAGTGAATTCGCCAAATGCCGGTAGCAGCGTGATGCCGCGCTCGACACTGAAACACGGCATGCGCAGGCGGTCGCCGCCCCGCCCTCGCAGCACGAACACCGGGTGCAGGTGCCCGGCCAGTACGTGCAGCCCAGGGCAATCCAAAGGCTCATGGCACAGCGCGAATGGCCCCATTTGCCAGGGCTCGCTCACCACCTGAATATCCAGTTCAGCGGCAGGGTCTCCCGCGCTGCGGTCGTGGTTGCCGCGCACCAGCAATATCCGTAGCGCTGCATGCCGTTGTCGCCATTCCCTAAGCGCCGCGAGGGTGCTGCCGCCGCGTGCCGGGCGAGCATGCAGAAAATCACCGAGCAGAATCACCTGGCGAGTCGGGTAGCTCGCCAGCATCACCTCGAGGCGCTGCAGGTTACGCGCCGTAGTCCCATGCGGTACCGGCTGACCCAGGATACGGTAGGTAGCCGCCTTGCCGAAGTGCGCGTCGGCGATCAACAGAGCCTGTTCGGCTGGCCAATAGATGGCCTTGTCCGCCAGCAACCAGAGTGTCTCGCCGGCAATCTCCACCGCGAGGTAAGGCGGACTGTTCATGCCTCAGGCCCCTTGGCTTTGCGCCGCGGGCGGCCGTCCTTGCGCTTGCGCTCGCCGCGGCGCACGGGCGGCTCGATTTCGATCTGCGGTTTGCTGGTGGCCTGACCGCCCGGCCCGGCCGCACGCTCCAGCTCACCGAGCATGCGGGCAATCCGATCCGCCAGTTTCTCCGAGCTGAGCCGCTCGCGAAAACGTTCGACCATCAGCGGGAATGCCAGCGGGGTCGCCCGACGCAGCGCATGCAAATCAAGG
The DNA here is from genome assembly GCF_900102335.1 of Phytopseudomonas seleniipraecipitans. GTDB lineage: Bacteria > Pseudomonadota > Gammaproteobacteria > Pseudomonadales > Pseudomonadaceae > Aquipseudomonas > Aquipseudomonas seleniipraecipitans. The sequence goes on along the minus strand of NZ_FNBM01000006.1, from coordinate 48,531 downwards.
CGCGCAGCGCGCATGTCTGCCAGAGTGCGTTGCAACTGCTTAACGTCGAGTTCCTGGCTAAGCACTTCATCATGGGCCTGGGTGAGCAGCAGGTTGCCGGGGTCGTACTGGCGAAACACATCGAAGAACAAGCCGCTGGAGGCCTGCACCTGGCGCAGACTTTTGCCCGCACCCGGGTAGCCACCAAACACCAGCCCGGCGATACGGGCGATCTCGCGAAAGCGCCGCTGCGCCAGTTCGCCGGCGTTGAGGCTGGCGAGTACGTCGTGGAGCAGATCGCTGTCATCGAACAGATCACCGCTCAACCAGTGAGCCCAATCCACTTCGCTGGCGCACAGCAGCTCGAGGCCGTAATCATTCACCGCGATGGAGAAACTCAGCGGCTGCCGTTTACTCAGCCGCCAGGCCAGCAAGCTGGCCAGCCCCAGGTGCACGTTACGCCCGGCAAAGGGATACAGGAACAGGTGCCAGCCTTCGCGCGAATGCAGCGTTTCCGCCAGCAGCGTGCCGGGCTCCGGCAGTGCAGACCAGCCGGCTTGCACCTCAAGTAGCGGTTGCAGCATGCGCATTTCCGGCCCGTCGAAGCGGCCCTGAGCCGCTTCGCCGAAACGCGCCACCACCGCTTCGGCCAGCGCGTTGGAGAGTGGCATGCGCCCGCCGTTCCAGCGCGGCACGCTGGCTTTGCCAGCGGCGCTGCGTTTCACGTAGGCGGTCATGTTCTCGACGCGCACCAGCTCCAGCGGTCGACCGCCGAACAGAAACACGTCGCCTGGACGCAGCCGGGCGATAAAACCTTCTTCGACGCTGCCCAGGGAACCGCCGCCGCCACCCTTGCTCCACCACTTCACGGTGAGGCTGGCATCGCTGACGATGGTGCCCACGCTCATCCGGTGGCGCCGCGCCAGGCGCGTGCTGGGCACTCGCCAAACGCCCTCCTCGTCAGGCTCCACACGCTGGTAATCGGGATAGGCGCTCAGCGATTCACCGCCTTGGCGCACGAACGCCAATGCCCAGCGCCACTGCGCGTCGTCAAGGTCGCGATACGCCCAGGTGCTGCGTACCTCTCGCAGCAGGTCATCGGGGCGGAAACCGCCGCCCAGCGCCACGCTGACCAGATGCTGCACCAGCACGTCGAGCGGCTGATGTGGGGATTCCCGCGCCTCGATGCGCCCAGCCGCCACGGCATCCTGCACTGCGATGGCCTCAATCAGCTCAAGCGCGTGGGTCGGCACCAGGGTAACGCGCGAGGTACGCCCTGGCGCGTGCCCGGAACGCCCGGCGCGTTGCAACAGACGGGCAACGCCCTTGGCTGAGCCGATCTGCAGTACCCGTTCGACCGGCAAAAAATCGACGCCCAGATCCAGGCTCGACGTACAGACCACCGCTTTCAACTTGCCATGTTTGAGCCCGCCTTCCACCCAGTCGCGCACTTCCCGCGCCAACGAGCCATGGTGCAAGGCGATCAACCCGGCCCAGTCGGGGCGTGCGTCGAGCAGCGCCTGGTACCACAGCTCCGATTGCGAGCGGGTGTTGGTGAACACCAGGGTGACACTGCTGCTGTCCAGTTCCTCCACTACCTGCGGCAACAACCGCAAGCCCAGGTGCCCTGCCCATGGAAAGCGCTCCATGGCTGCCGGCAGCAGTGTGTCGATACGCGGCGGGTCGCTCTGCTCGCCACGTATCAGGCAGCCATCGCCACCCGGCAGCAACACCTCCAGGGCGTGCGGCTGGTTGCCGAGCGTGGCCGACAGGCCCCAGACAATCAGCTGTGGGTTCCATTGCCGCAGGCGCGCGAGAGCCAACTGCAATTGCACGCCGCGCTTGTTGCCGAGCAACTCGTGCCATTCATCTACCACCAGCATGCCGACGTGTGCGAATTGCGTTTTGGCGTCGGCACCGGTGAGCAACAGCGTCAGGCTTTCCGGCGTGGTAACCAGCGCCGTGGGTAATCGCCTGGCCTGACGCTGACGCTCGGCGCTGCCGGTATCGCCGGTGCGCATGCCGAGCGTCCAGGGGATCTCCATTCCGTCGAGCGGTGCCTGCAGCGCGCGCGCAGTATCCGCAGCCAAGGCGCGCATCGGGGTGATCCACAACACGGTGAGCGGTGCGGCAGGAGGCGCGCGCTTGCTGCCGACGGTTTTTTTCGGCGCTTTCCGGGTAGCGAAGCGATTAAGTGCCGCAAGCCACACGGCGTAGGTCTTGCCTGCGCCGGTCGAAGCGTGCAGCAAGCCACTACGCCCTTCGGCGACGGCTTGCCACACCTCTTTCTGAAAGCCGAAGGCCTTCCAGCCGTTGCGCCGCAGCCAGGTGGTGGCGAGGCTCACTGCAGCAGTTCCTGCAGCAACGCCAGGGTGTCAGCCTCCTCCACCGTTTTATCGTGGCGCCAACGCAACATTCGCGGAAAACGCACCGCGATGCCGCTCTTGTGGCGTGGCGAGCGGGCAATGCCCTCGAAGCCCAGTTCGAACACCAGGCTCGGTGTGACGCTGCGCACCGGGCCGAATTTCTCCACGGTGGTCTTGCGCACGATGGCGTCGACCTTGCGCATTTCCTCGTCGGTCAGCCCCGAGTACGCCTTGGCGAACGGCACCAGGCGCCGCTCGGGATCACCGGGCGCACCGTCCCACACCGCGAAGGTGTAATCGCTGTACAGGCTGGCCCGGCGGCCGTGTCCGCGCTGGGCGTAGATCAGCACGGCATCGACACTCAGCGGGTCGATCTTCCACTTCCACCAGACGCCGACGTCCTTGCTGCGGCCCACACCATAAGCGGACTCGCGGCCTTTGAGCATCATCCCCTCGACGCCCAGGGCGCGTGAGGCCTCGCGCTGTTCGGCGAGCGCCTGCCAGCTATCACCATGCAGCAGTGGCGATGGCATCAGGCGCGGGCTCGCACAGGCGGCAACCACCTGCTCCAGCTGAGCCCGTCGTGCGTGCTGCGGGCGTGCGCGCCAATCGTCGCCCTGCCACTCCAGCAGGTCGTAGGCCAGAACCGCCACCGGCACTTCTTCGAGCAGTTTGCGACTGAGGGTCTTGCGGCCGATGCGTTGCTGCAGCAGTGCGAAAGGCTGAATGCCGTACTGTTCGAGCTGCGCCTCGACTTGATCATTGAGACGCCCAGGCGCTTGCTCCGCGGCATGGGCCATCAGCTCGCCTTGCTGGGCGGTGGCCTCGGGGGCGTGCCGCCAGACCACCAGCTCACCATCGATCACCGTGCCGTCCGGCAGGAGCGGCGCCAGTTCCTGCAGTTCGGGAAAGCGCTCGCTGATCAGGTCCTCGCCACGCGACCAGACCCACAACTGGCCGTCGCGCTTGACCAGTTGCGCGCGGATGCCGTCCCACTTCCACTCGATCAGCCAGTCGCTGGGCGCGCCCAGACTGGCCTCGAACTCGTCCAGCGGGCGCTGCAGGGGATGAGCTAGAAAGAACGGGTACGGCTGTCCGCCGCGCTGGGCGTGCTCGTCATCCGACTCGGCGGCGATCAGCCGTTGGTAGGACGCGGCGGTGGGCCGATGCGACAAGTCCGTGTAGCCGACCAGACGCTGGGCGACCCGCTTGGCATCGACATCGGCAACGCTGGCCAGTGCACGGGTTACCAGCAGCTTGGAAACGCCGACCCGAAACGCGCCGGTAATCAGTTTGATGCTGACCATCAGCGATTGCGGATCGAGCTGCGCCCATAGCGCATCGAGACGCATCGCCAACTCGTCAGGCGGCAGCCCGCGCAATGGCAGCAACTTGTCCTCGACCCACACCGCCAGGCCGTCATCGGACGTGCTGGTCGCCTCGGGAAGCAGCAGTGCGATGGTTTCAGCCAGATCACCCACTGCCGAGTAGCTTTCTTCGAACAACCAGGCGGACAGGCCGGCACGCTGCATGGCCAACTCACGCAGCTGTCGAGATGGCACCAGCTGCCGGGGCCGTCCACCTGCAAGAAAGTAAACCGCCCAGGCCGCGTCCGCCGGCTCGGCAGCATGCAGGTAGTCCTGCAACGCTGCCAGCTTGGCATTGCTCGAGGTGGTGGCATCAAGGCGTGCGTAAAGCTGAGCGAAAGCGATCATGCCGCGGGCTCCGCCGGTGCGTCGTCTTCTTCACCGTATTCGGTTTCGAAGGCCTGGGCGTCGAGGCCTTGCTCGCGCAGGTGCCGCACCAGGATGTTCACCGAGCCGTGAGTGACCATCACCCGCTCGGCGCCGGTCTGTTCGATGGCCCACAGCAGGCCGGGCCAATCGGCATGGTCGGAGAGCACGAAGCCGCGATCAACGCCGCGGCGGCGGCGCGTGCCACGCAGCAACATCCAGCCGCTGGCGAACGCATCACTATAATCACCAAAGCGGCGAATCCAGGTGCTGCCGCCTGCCGACGGCGGCGCCAGAATCAGCGCCTGGCGCAGCAGCGGATCGCCCTTCGGCACGTCACCGGCATAGCGCGTTTCCGGCAGGTACACGCCAGCGTCGCGGTACACCTGATGCAACGGCTCCATCGAGCCATGACCAAGAATCGGCCCGATGCTCCCATCAATGCCGTGCAGAATGCGCTGCGCCTTGCCGAACGCGTAGCAGAACAGCACGCTGGCTCGACCGGCCTGCTGATTTTGCCGCCACCACTCGTTGATGCCGGCGAAAATCTGCGCCTGCGGCTGCCAACGGTAAATAGGCAGGCCGAAGGTCGATTCGGTGATGAAGGTATGGCAGCGCACCGGCTCGAAGGGCTCGCAAGTGCCATCCGGCTCGACCTTGTAGTCGCCAGATGCCACCCATACTTCACCGCGGTATTCGAGGCGCACCTGAGCCGAGCCCAGGACGTGCCCAGCAGGATGCAGGCTGACGGTAACGCCGTGGTGCTCGATGGATTCGCCATACGCCAGGGTCTGCAAATTGATGTCGCGCCCCAAGCGGGTTCGCAGGATGCCTTCGCCAGGCGCCGCTGCAAGGTAATGAGCGCTGCCGCCACGCGCATGGTCGCCATGACCGTGAGTGATCACGGCCCGTTCGACGGGGCGCCAGGGGTCGATATAGAAATCTCCGGGGGGACAATACAGGCCTTCAGGCCGTGCAATCACCAGATCCAAGCAGGCGACCTCCGGAAGTTGGAATACAGGATGTTGAAGCGGTGTGACGACGTGCTGGCAGCAGCCAGCTCGGCCTGCAGCGACGAGCGTCGCTGCAGGCGAGTGCCTGCGTCAGAAACGCAGGCGCTGGCTCATATGTAGCCGAGTAGCAACAGCACCAGCACGATGACCAGCACCAGCCCGAGGCCGCCGGTAGGCCCGTAGCCCCAGCTGCGGCTATGCGGCCACGCCGGGATGGCACCAACCAGCATCAGGATCAGAATGATCAGCAGTATGGTTCCCAAGCCCATGGCTCTCTCCTTGTTTATCTGTCAGCGGCCAACGTGATGTGGCGCGCCTGGCGTCAGAAGCCTGTGGCAGGCATTCCGTTCTAAGGCAGGGCATGACGTTGCGGCGAAGCCAGCGTCTGGCAGAGCGCTCGTCGCATCGCCATGCCCTACTCTCTTTACGACTTGGCAACGAAGCGGAAAGTGCGAACTTTAAATCGGCAGTGCCGAGTGACGCTCATCTCGCAGGCATCACACTACTGCAGGAGCCGCGCCCCGCGGCGAATCGTCTAATGAGAAACGCCGAAACCCCGGTACGGGCAACCATCGTTCGCGCCGAGGTCGACGCTCCTACTCGACTGGCAGCAGCTGCTCATCTCGTAGGCGGTCACACTTCTGTAGGAGCCGCGACCCCGCGGCGAATCGTCTGAGCAACGCCGAAACCCCGACACGGCCACCATCGTTCGCGCCGAGGTCGACGCTCCTACTCGACTGGCAGCAGCCGCTCATCTGGCAAGGCGTCACACTACTGTAGGAGCCGCGACCCCGCGGCGAATCGTCTGAGCAACGCCGGAACCCCGACACGGCCACCATCGTTCGCGCCGGGGTGGCGTTCCTACCGGCGTTGAGCCGCAGGTTGGCTATTCGGTCAGAGCGAAGCGCGCCGCGCGTTCGATCAGTTCGGCATCGGGACGCACGCCGGTGTACAGAACGAATTGCTCGACGGCCTGCAGCACGATCACCTCGCCGCCGGTAATCACCGGTTTGCCGAGCGCGCGCGCCAGGCGGATCAGCGGGGTTTCCACCGGCACGGCGACAACGTCGAACACCCAGTGTGCGGCGGCCACAGCACGTTCGTCGAAAGCCAGCTGCTCGGCGTCGGCGCCACGCATGCCCAACGGCGTAACGTTGACCAGCAGCTGCGCCGGTTGATCATCCTGCGTCTCGCACCAACCCACCCCGCACTGCGCGGCCAATGCCCTGCCCGCGGGTTCATTGCGGGCGACGATGCAGCCATCGCTGAAGCCACTGTCGCGCAAGGCGCAGGCCACGGCTTTGGCCATTCCACCGCTGCCACGCAGGGCGTAGCGGCTGTCCTCAGGCACGCCGTGTTGCTTGAGCAACCGCACGACTGCGCTGTAATCGGTGTTGTAACCCGTCAGGTGGCCGTCATCGGCAACGATGGTGTTGACCGACTGCAGAGTTGCCGCCGACTCATGCAGCGCATCGAGGTACTCGATGCAGGCTTCCTTGAATGGCATCGATACCGCGCAGCCACGAACGCCCAGCGCACGGATGCCGCCGATGGCCGCCGGCAGATCCGTGGTGGTGAACGCCTTGTACAGGTAGTCGAGCTGCAGTTCCCGGTACAGATAGTTCTGAAAACGCGTGCCGAAGTTGCCGGGCCGGCCGGACAGCGACATGCACAGGCGAGTGTCCTTGCTGATAGAGAGCGTCATCGCCAACCTCAGAAGATGTAATCGGTGGTCAGGAAGTTGGAGGCGCGCTGACGGATCACTTCACTGACCAGTGCCTTGTTGTCCTCATTGAAGCGGGTCGCCACCAGGGTGCGGATCGAGAAGGTACGCAGCGCGTCGTGTACCGACAGCGTGCCTTCAGCGGAATCCTTGCGGCCATTGAACGGAAAGGTGTCCGGGCCGCGCTGGCACTGGGCATTGATGTTGATGCGTCCGACCTGATTGGCAAACGCATCGACCAGCCGACCGATCTGCTGCGGGTCATTGCCGAACAGGCTGAGCTGTTGACCGAAATCCGACTGCAACACGTAGTCGATCACCTCCTCCAGGTCGCGGTACGGCACCACGGGCACCAGCGGACCGAACTGCTCCTCGCCATACAGGCGCATGGCAGGCGTCACCGGGCACAGCAGTGCCGGGTAGAAGAAGCTCGCACGGTACTCGCCGCCGCCCGGATTGATGACCTCCGCGCCCTTTTCGATGGCGTCGGCCATCACCGTTTTCAGGTAATCGACCTTGCCCGGCTCGGGCAGTGGCGTCAGTGCGACGCCTGGCTCCCATGGCATGCCCGGTTTGAGCTGAGCCAGGGCGGCGCTGAATTTGGCGAGAAATGGCTGCAGCACATCTTCATGCACGAAGAGTATTTTCAGTGCCGTGCAGCGCTGGCCGTTGAACGACAGCGCGCCGGTCAGCGCCTCGCTCACCGCGTTGTCGAGATCGACGTCAGGCAGCACGATGCCCGGATTCTTGGCATCCAGACCAAGAGCGGCGCGCAGGCGATGGGGCTTGGGATGGAGTTTCTTCAGATCGCTGGCGCCCTTGTGGGTGCCGATAAAGGCGAACACGTCGACCTTGCCGCTTTCCATCAGCGCACTGACAGTCTCACGGCCACGGCCGTAGATGATGTTGATCACGCCCGGCGGGAAGCTGTCGCGGAACGCTTCCAGCAACGGGCGCATCAGCAGCACACCGAATTTGGCCGGTTTGAAGACCACCGTGTTGCCCATGATCAGCGCCGGAATCAGCGTGGTGAAGGTTTCGTTCAGCGGATAGTTGTACGGGCCCATGCACAGCGCCACGCCGAGCGGCACACGGCGAATCTGGCCGAGCGTGCCCTGCTCCAGCTCGAATCGGCTGGAACGACGGTCCAGTTCCTTGAGCGCGCCAATGGTGTCGACGATGTAATCACAGGTGCGGTCGAACTCCTTTTCCGAATCCTTGAGGTTCTTGCCGATCTCCCACATCAGCAGCTTGACCACCGCGCTACGCTGCTCACGCATGCGCGCCAGGAAGGTCTCCACGTGGGCGATGCGCTCGGCAACTCGCAGGTTGGGCCATTGCCCCTGACCGTGGTCATAGGCCGCGACGGCGGCATCCAACGCAGTCATTGCCGCGCCCGCATCGAGCAACGGCGTGCTACCGAGCACAACCTGGCGATCGCCGTCATCCTCGGCAATATGGATCGGACTGCGCACCTGGGCCAACGGCCCCTGCCAGTGGCGCAACTCACCACCGACCAGATACTCACGCTGCTCGACCGGTGCATCGGGCCGATAGGCTTCAGGGATGTCGTGCAGGCGGGGAAACAGCGCAGCGGGATCGAATGGGGCGGGCATGGAAGACTCCAGGGCGGAGAAAGCCCGGCCGAGCGGCCGGACCATGACGAGGCGGATTCGCTCAGTCGAGCAGGGCTAGAGCGTCAGCACTGGCCTGGCGTACGGCGTCCCAGCCGGCAGAGCTGTCCAGCATCCAGCTGCCGCCGACGCACATTACGTTGGACAGCGCCATGTAACGTTTCAGGTTGTCCGGGCTGACGCCGCCGGTTGGGCAGAAACGTATATCGCCGAACGGGCCGCCAAGCGCCTTGAGCGCAGCGGTGCCACCACAGACTTCCGCAGGGAACAGCTTGAAACGGCGATAACCCAGGGCGTAGCCGACCATGATCTCCGAAGCACTGGCAATACCAGGCAGCAGCGGTACCGGGCAGTCGAGCGCGGCGCGCAGCAGCTCGTCGGTGGAGCCAGGGCTGACGATGAATTGCGCGCCAGCCTCCACGACGGCGTCAAGCATGTGCCGGTCGAGCACTGTGCCGGCGCCAACGCAAAGATGAGGGCGCTCTTCGCGCAAGCGGCGGATGGCGGTCAGGCCATGCGCCGAACGCAAGGTAATTTCCAGCACTTGCAGGCCGCCTGCATCCAGAGCATCGGCCAGCGGCAGAATATCTTCCTCGCGGGCAATGGTGATCACCGGCATGATCCGCGCCCGAGCGCAGAGCGCATCGATGCTGTCGATCTTTTCGGCCATGGTGGGAGCTGGGCGACTGATGGGGTGTGTCATGTTGTGCGTTCCTATTGGCCTACTACGGGCACCAGTAAATTTCGAGCGGCGCGTTCAGAAACGCGCTGATTGGCATAGCGTTGTGGTCGCGTTGCTGCAGTGCCTGTTCCAGCACGCGCAGCTTGCCCTCACCTTCGATCGACAGCAGCGGCAGGCGCGCCGCCTTGAGCAAGGGCAAGGTCAGGGTGAGACGTTGATGCGGCACGCTCGGTGCGAGCATTGGCAGACAGCGGCGCGAACAATTTTCGCTTAGTGCGTCATCGAGGTTGGGGCTGTTTGGGAACAACGAGGCGGTATGCCCGTCGGCGCCCATGCCCAGCACCAGGACATCGATGGCCGGCAGATCATCGAGCGCTTTTTCGGTGAGCTTGGCTGCCTCTTCGAGGCTGCTCGCACTGTGGTACAGGCCCAGCAGACGCGCTTCGGCAGCTGGCCCTTGCAGCAAGTGCTGGCGTACCAGTGCCTCGTTGCTGTCTTCGTGGCCAACTGGCACCCAACGCTCGTCAGCCAGGCTTACCAGCACTTTGGCCCACGGCAAATCTTGCTGCGCCAATACTTTGAAGAAGGCGATCGGACTGCGTCCGCCAGACACCACCAGCGTGGCATGACCATGACTGTCGATCGCTGTGCGCAGTGCACCGGCCACGTTCTCGGCCAGCGCCTGAGCCAGATGCTGCGAGTCACTGTGGCTGCGGGCGACGACGCCCACGGGGAATTCGAGATTAGAGATCGCCATACCAGGCCCTCCCGTCGCGAGTGATCAGGGCGATGGAGCTCATCGGTCCCCAGGAGCCGGCGACATACGGTTTGGGTGGGTCGCCGAGTTTCTTCCAGCCGGCGATCAGTTGATCGCACCATTGCCAGGCGTGTTCAATTTCATCCTTGCGCACAAACAGATTCTGGTTGCCACGCATGACCTCCAGCAGCAAGCGTTCGTAGGCATCGGGAATTCGCGAACTGCCGTAGGTCGCCGAAAAATTCAGCTGCAGCGGACCGCTACGCAGCTGCATGCCCTTGTCGAGCCCCTGGTCCTTGGTCATTACCTGCAGGGAAATGCTCTCGTCCGGCTGCAGGCGAATGATCAGCTTGTTGCCAATCAACTGCCGTTGCTCGGGGGCGAAGATATAGTGCGGCGGTTCTTTGAAGTGGATGACGATCTGCGACAGCTTCTGGGCCATGCGCTTGCCGGTGCGCAGATAGAACGGTACACCGGCCCAACGCCAGTTGCGGATGTCGGCCCGCAATGCGACGAAGGTTTCGGTATCGCTGTGGGCGTTGGAATTCTCTTCTTCGAGATAACCGGGTACTGATTTGCCATCGCTGGTACCGGCCACGTACTGGCCTCGTACGACATGGCGGGACAGTTGCTCGGCGTTCATCGGTTCCAGCGCCTTGAGCACCTTGACCTTTTCGTCACGAATGGCATCGGCCGACAAGTCGCCGGGCGGGTCCATGGCGATCAGGCAGAGCAGCTGCAACAGGTGGTTCTGGATCATATCGCGCAGCTGCCCGGCCTTGTCGAAATAGCCCCAGCGGCCTTCGATGCCGACCTTCTCCGCCACAGTGATTTCCACGTGGGTGATGTGGTTCTGGTTCCACTGGGTTTCGAACAGGCTGTTGGCGAAACGCAGAGCGATCAGGTTCTGCACCGTTTCCTTGCCCAGGTAGTGGTCGATCCGATAAACCTGAGTCTCTGGAAAATACGCGGCCACGGCATCGTTGACCGCACGAGACGATTGCAGGTCATGGCCAATAGGCTTCTCGAGCACCACGCGGGTGCCCTCGGCGAGGCCGACCGCCGCCAGGTTGGCGCAAATGCCGCCATATACCGAAGCAGGCGTGGCAAAGTAAGCGATCAACTGGCGACCGTTACCAACCGCCTCCGCTAGCTGCGGGTAGCTGTCGGGCGGCAGAAATTCCATGCTCAGGTAGCGCAGGCGCGCCTGAAAGCGCTGCAGCACCGCTTCGTCCAGCTCGTTGGCTGGCACGTATCGACGCAAGTGCTTGTCGATGGTACTCAGGTGAGTCGTCGGATCACCGCCTTCGCGGGCCAGCGCCAGGAGGTGAGTGTCCTCATGCAGCAATTCGGCTCGATCGAGCTGATAGAGGGCGGGAAACAGCTTACGCAGTGCCAGGTCGCCAAGGGCGCCAAACAGAGCGAAGGTACAAGGCTCAACGGGATTCGGAGACATGATGTTTGTTCTTCTATCAAGTTACCCTATTGATAGCGGTTGCCCGCCAATTTCGCAACCGTAAATGTAGTAATAAAAACAACATTTTCATAGACTGCAGATCTCGATAGCCAGTAGACAGCGGCGGCCGTACGATTGACCGACGCTTTATCAGACAAGGACAATAATGGATCGCGTGCGCAACCTTCTCGAGCAGATCCAGGGCCGCCTCGACAGCCTCAACAAGGCAGAGCGCAAGGTCGCCGAAGTGATACTGCTTAATCCGCAGCAGGCCACCCGCCTGAGTATCGCGGCCCTTGCCCAGGCCGCCCAGGTCAGCGAGCCGACGGTGAACCGCTTCTGTCGCTCGTTCGGCGTCAATGGTTACCCCGAGCTGAAGATGCAGCTGGCACAGAGCCTGGCCAGCGGCGCGGCGTATGTGAGCCGCGCAGTGGAAGCCGATGACGGCCCTGAGGCTTACACACGGAAGATTTTCGGCAGCGCCATCGCCTCGCTGGACAGCGCCTGCCAGAGCCTCGACCCGAACTTGATCAGCCGCGCCGTCGACCTGTTGATCCAGGCCCGGCAGATCCACTTCTTCGGCCTGGGCGCTTCGGCACCGGTCGCCCTGGATGCCCAGCACAAATTCTTCCGTTTCAATCTGGCGGTGTCCGCTCATGCCGACGTGCTGATGCAGCGCATGCTGGCGTCGGTGGCGCACACCGGTGATCTGTTCGTGATCATTTCCTATACCGGGCGCACCCGGGAACTGGTCGAAGTGGCGCGCCTGGCCAGGGAAAATGGCGCCTCGGTGCTCGGCCTGACCGCAGCCGGTTCGCCTCTGGCCCAGGCCTGCAGCCTGAGCGTGCATATCCCGCTGCCCGAAGACACCGACATCTACATGCCGATGACCTCACGCATCATCCAGTTGACGGTGCTCGACGTGCTCGCCACGGGCATGACCCTGCGCCGCGGTGCGGACTTTCAGCCGCACCTGCGCAAGATCAAGGAAAGCCTCAACGCCAGCCGCTATCCGGCCAACGAAGAGCCGGGCTGAGGCCGGCGTCCATGCCGATGCCAATGGTGGGTTACGGCGCCCAGAGACCGAGCCAAGCCCAGCGATAGCGACCCGCACCTTCAACCGCCCTACGTGATGTGAATCCGTAGGGTGGGTGAAGCGGCGCCAGAACTCTAAAACGTCGACTCACCACGATCCTGGAGCGCTGCGTAACCCACCACGCGGGCGACGCCGATACCGATGGTGGGTACGGCGCCCGAAAACCAGATCGAATCCAGCGGCCGCGCGCCCCACACCTTCACCCACCCTACGGGATGGGGAATCCGCAGGATGGGCAACGCGTCAGCGCCCTACTTCCACCAGTACTCGACCTGCACACCGAAGTTGGAGCCATTACGAGCGCTGCCAAAGGCTCCGGTGTCCGACAGCGCCGAACCTTCAGCCAGCAGATTCGCCGCCTCCTGAGCCGCCTTGTTCCATGTGGCGTAGGTGTAATACAGACGAATTTCCGGGCGTTCGAAGAAGCCAGGACCGTTCGGCGACCACGTGGGCGCAACGGTGAATTTGCTCAGTTTGCGTGTGCCGCCACTGGCGTCCACCTGATCGTGGCCAATCTCGCCAACCAGCTTGAACTGCTGCGTAAAGGCATAGCTGGTGCGGCCGCCCACCGACCACCAGTCCTGATCCTGGCCGTCATCACGTTTGTCTTTCTGGTAAACGGCCTGCACCTGGCCACCCAGGCGCGGCGTCATCTGGAAGTCGAAGAACTCAACCACGCGCCAGCTCTTGGCACTGCGATCCAGGGTCGGGTCACCGGTGTATCCCAGGCCGGTGCCCGGTCCTTCGCCGTATTGCACGGCAAACTTGTTGTCGCCGCCCAGGCCGAGGAAATTCTTTTGCACGTGCTGTCCGGTCACCGCCCAGCCGCTGTTCGCATCTTCAACGGAAGATGGCTTGTCGACGTAGCTGACGCCCACCTCGAACTCGCCGCCTGGGTTAGTCACGAAGCCGCCGACGTTGAAGTCGTGGCGGTTGATGTATTCCTTCTGGTCGTAGCTGTCCTTGCGCGAGAACACGTAGCTGTACTTGTAATCGCCGATTTTCATTTCGTCGATACCGAAACCGGTAGCGCTCTGGTTCCAGTAGTAGAAGTCGGAGATATGGATGTCGTTACGTTTGTAGAAACGTCGCCCCGCCCACAGCGAACCGCCGTTGAGCGCCGGCATGTTGCTCCACTCGGCGTACATCTGGTTCATGCGGGCAGTGCCGTGATCGCCGGTGAATTTCGGCGTGTGGCCATATTCGTTGAACAGCTGCGCCATGCCCTCGATGCTCAGCACCGAACCATCGTCCAGCGTGAATAGATCCTGACGCAGATCCAGCTCGGCGTAGTGTTCACACTCGTTACCCAGTCGATACTTGGACCGCGCCCCTGGCAGTTGGAAGCATGACTGCCGGCCATTGCCATCGGCAGTACCGGCACCGCTGCGCACGTAGCCGGTGAACTCCAGTGCCATGCTCGTGGCCGGTAGCGTCAGGGAACCCAACGCCATGGCCAGACCGAAACCCGTTGATCGTTTCATACCCTCTCCTGCTGTTTTTATTGTTGTTACCGCTTTTGCATGCCGGCATCAGGACAGCCAGGCGTCGGGAAGACGCCTGCGAGACCGACTCCTTATCAACGATTCTTCAAGTGCGTGACATTGCTCTGTAGCGAGGCCTGCGCCTCGGGCCGAACGCGTTCGCCGCTGTCGGCATCGAACAGCAACACGCGCGACGCATCGATCTGCAGCTCGACGCTCTGCCCGATATTTGGCGCCTGATCCGGCGCCAGGCGGCAGCACAGCTTGCTGTCATTGACGCTGACGAACACCAGGGTGTCCGGCCCGGTAGGCTCGGTGACCTCGACCACTGCAGGCAGCGAAGCGGCTTGACCGGGTGCGCTGGTGGGCTGGATCTGTTCGGGGCGGATGCCGAGCAGCAAGGCGCGCTGTTCGGTGCCTTCGGGCAGCTGGCCGAGCGGCAACTCGCAGCTGCCGCTCGACGAGGTCAGCGTTGCCCATACCTGGTCCGCACGACGCTGCAACTGCACGGGCACGAAGTTCATCGGCGGCGAGCCAATGAAGCTGGCCACGAACAGGTTGGCAGGGTCGTTGTAGATATCCTGCGGGGTGCCGAACTGCTGGATCACGCCCTCCTTCATCACCGCCACCTTGTCGCCCAGGGTCATGGCCTCGATCTGGTCATGGGTGACGTACACCGTGGTGGTCTTCAGGCGCTGGTGCATCAGCTTGATTTCGGTGCGCATCTCCACCCGCAGCTTGGCGTCGAGGTTGGACAGCGGCTCATCGAACAGGTAGATCTTCGGCCGCCGCGCCAGCGCCCGGCCCATGGCAACGCGCTGCTGTTGGCCACCGGACAGCTGGCCCGGTTTGCGTTTGAGCAGGTGCTCGATCTGCAGCAGCTTGGCGACCCGTGCCACTTCCTCGTCGATGGCCGCAGGGGCCATCTTGCGCATCTTCAAGCCGAAGGCGATGTTGTCGCGCACGCTCATGGTCGGGTACAGCGCGTAGGACTGGAACACCATGGCGATGTCGCGATCCTTGGGGCTCATGCCGCTGATGTCGGTATCGTCGACCAGGATCGCGCCGTTGCTGATGCTCTCCAGCCCGGCGATGCAGTTCATCAGGGTGGACTTACCGCAGCCCGACGGGCCGACCAGAATCAGGAACTCACCCGCATCGATCTTCAGGTCGATGCACTTGAGGGTATCGGCCAGGCCGCTGCCATAGGACTTGTTGACGTTGCGCAGTTCGAGCGTTGCCATGTACTTCTCCACGTTTGAAAGCGCAGCTTTCAACCCTTCACCGCGCCGGCCGTGAGGCCGCGCAGAAAATATTTGCCCGCCACGACGTACACCAGCAGGGTCGGTAGCCCGGCGATCATCGCCGCGGCCATGTCCACGTTGTATTCCTTGGCCCCAGTGCTGGTATTCACCAGGTTGTTGAGGGCCACGGTGATCGGCTGCGAATCACCACTGGCGAACACCACGCCGAACAGGAAATCGTTCCAGATCTGGGTGAACTGCCAGATCAGGCAGACCATGATGATCGGCAGCGACATGGGCAGCAGGATGCGTCCGAAGATGGTGAAGAAGCCGGCGCCGTCGAGGCGCGCCGCCTTGACCAGGGCATCCGGCACGCTGACGTAAAAGTTGCGAAAGAACAGCGTGGTGAAGGCGATGCCGTAGACCACATGGATCAGCACCAGGCCCGTGGTGGTATTGGCCAGGCCGAACTTGCCGAGGGTGAACGAGGCTGGCAGCAACACCGTCTGGAACGGCAGGAAGCAGCCGAACAGCAGCAGACCGAAGAACAGCTGCGAGCCGCGAAAGCGCCACATCGACAACACGTAACCATTCAGGGCGCCGACCGCGGTGGAAATCAGCACCGCCGGCACGGCGATCTTCACCGAGTTCCAGAAGTAACCACCTACCACGTCCCAGGCCTTGACCCAGCCGATCAAAGTGAACGCTTCAGGCCACGAAAGCAGGTTGCCGGCACGCACGTCCTCGGGGGTCTTGAAGCTGGTCAGCAGCATCACGATCAGCGGCACCAGATACAGCGCCGCGGCGAACAGCAGGGTGGCGTAGATCGCCACACGGCTTGAGCTGAAGGCTCTAGTCATGGCGTTTGCCCCGCAGTTCCGAGTAGAGATAGGGCACCAGAATCGCCAGGATCGCGCCGAGCATCATCATCGCGCTGGCCGAGCCGATGCCCATCTGGCCGCGGCTGAAGGTGAAGTTGTACATGAACATCGCCGGCAGATCGGAGGAGTAACCGGGGCCGCCAGCGGTCATCGCCGCCACCAGGTCAAAGCTCTTGATGGCAATGTGGGCGAGGATCATCACGGCACTGAAGAACACCGGCCGCAGGCTCGGCAGGACGATGCGCAGGTAGATGGTCGGCAGGCTCGCGCCGTCTACCTGAGCCGCACGGATGATCGACTGATCGACGCTGCGCAGCCCGGCGAGGAACAACGCCATGACGAAGCCCGAGGCCTGCCACACAGCAGCGATCACCAGGCAGTAGACGACCCGATCCTGATCCACCAGCCAGTCCAGGCGAAAGCCTTCCCAGCCCCAGTCGCGCAGCATCTTGTCGAGGCCCAGGCCGGGGTTGAGCAGCCATTTCCAGGCGGTACCGGTGACGATCATCGACAGCGCCATCGGGTACAGGTAGACGGTGCGGATGAAGCCTTCGCGGCGGATGCGCTGATCCAGCAGCACCGCCAGCAGCACGCCGATGACCAGGCTGATGCCGATGAACATGCCGCCGAACACCATCAGGTTCTTGCTGGCCACCCACCAGCGGTCGTTGTCCATCAGCCGTACGTATTGCTGCAGGCCGACCCACTTGTAGCTGGGCATGAAGCTGGAGTTGGTGAATGACAGCACCAGCGTCCAGAGGATGTAGCCATAGAAGCCGACCAGCACCACCAGCATGCTCGGCGCCAGCACCAGCTTGGGCAGCCAGCGTTGCAGCGCGTCGAAGGGTGAAGCCTTGCCGATTACCGTCGTGACACTCATCGGTATTACCAGTGTGGAGATGAATTTCAGGGCGAACGCCGTCCACGAGGGGCAAATTGCCTATCGCAGAGGGATTGGGGAAAGTGCGCGGGCCGCCAGCGACGGCCCGCTACAGAGCTACTGTGCGGACTTGATGGCCGCGTAGATCTGCGCGCCGGCCTTGCTCGGGTCGGCGTTCTTCTCGCTCATGAAGTTGGTCACCACGTCGAAGATCGCCCCCTGCACCGCCAGGTTGGTGGCCATGCTGTGGGCCATACTCGGCTCCAGCTTGCCGTTCTTGTCGGCTTCCTGGAAATCCTTCATGGACGCCTGGGCGCAGCTGTCGAACTTGCTCATGTCTAGATCGGAACGCACCGGGATCGAACCCTTGTTCTCGTTGAACACGTATTGGAACTCGGGCTCCAGCGCGATGCGGGCGAGTGCATGCTGGGCGGCGATGTCGCCTTCCTTCTTGAGCTTGAACATGGCCATCGAGTCGATGTTGTAGGTGTAGCTGCCAGCTGTGCCTGGCATCGGCACGCACTGGTAATCCTTGCCAGCGACCTTGCCGGCGGCCGTCCACTCGCTCTTCGCCCAGTCGCCCATGATCTGCATGCCGGCCTTGCCGTCGATAAGCTCGGCGGTGGCCAGGTTCCAGTCACGGCCGGCGCGGTTGTCGTCCATGTAGGTGGAGAGTTTCTTCAGCGCGGTGAACACTTCGGTCATCTGTGGGCTGGTAAGGGTCGCTTCGTCGTTCTCGACGAACGCCTTGTGGTAGCCCTCGGCGCCCATGATGCCGAGCACCAGGCCTTCGAATACGGTGCTGTCCTGCCACGGCTGGCCGCCATGGGCCAGGGGTACGAAGCCGGCAGCCTTGAGCTTGTCACCGGCTGCATAGAGCTCTTCGAGGGTGGTCGGCGCCTTAGCGATGCCGGCTTTCTTGAACACTTCCGGGTTGATCCACAGCCAGTTGACGCGGTGGATGTTCACCGGCACGGCGACGTAATGGCCGTCGTATTTCATGGTGTTGGAGACGGTCTTGGATAGCAGCCCATCCCAATTATTGGCTTTGGCGACGTCATCCAGCGGGGCGAGCAGATCCAGCGCGCCCCACTCCTGCAAATCCGGCCCTTTGATCTGCGCGGCACCGGGTGGGTTGCCCGAGACCACGCGGGTCTTCAATACGGTCATCGCGGCGGAGCCGGCACCACCGGCTACTGCGCTGTCCTTCCAGGTGTAGCCGTCTTTTTCGACCAGCTCACGCAGAACCTTCACGGCTGCAGCCTCGCCGCCGGACGTCCACCAGTGCACGACTTCGACCGTACCTTTGGAGTCGGCTGCAAGGGCAGAGAGGGGGAACAACGAGGCGAGAGAAACGGCAGTAGCGAGACGGGTGATCGCGTTCATCGGGGTACCTTTCTTGTTGTTATCGGGCAAGTCGTGGCGCTTGCGTTGCAGGGAGTTTAATCAGGCTTTGCGGATAGCCAGGTAACGAAGGGACGCGCGAATGTCACCACCTCGTTACATCGCCGCCAATGCCGTGGCCAGGCTCGGTGCCAGGGCCAGACGCGGCAACAAAACGGCCTGATAAGCGTGATAGAGATCGGGCTTGCCCGGCCAGATACTGGCGGCTGGCCGGTTGTCGCAGTCGAGTTCGTGGTGCCAGCTGCCCTGTTGCAGATCGATGAAATAGCTAGCTGTGAACTCCCAGAAGCGCCGGTACCACTGCTCGTACATGGCCTCCCCGGTGCGCCGCAACAGCGCTGCCGCCGCCGCGCTGGCCTCGGCCTGCACCCAGTGCAGCCGCGCCCGCACCACGGGCTGGCCCAGCCAGTCGAGGCTGTAGACCAGCCCCGGCTTGCCGTCGGCCTGCCAGGCATCGCGGCAGGCGCTGGCGAACAGCCCGCGAGCATCCTCCAGCAACCAGTCTGGCGCGTCGAGCTCGGCGCGGATCAACGCCGCCTCGAGGTGCAACAACAGGCGCGCCCACTCGAAACTGTGCCCCGGCGTGCTGCCATAGGGCCGAAACGGGTCGGCGCGATTGTCATCGTTGTATTCCGGCAGAGACTGCCAGTGCCGATCAAAATGCTCGACCACCACGTAGCCACGGGAGGCTGCATGGCCATGGATCAAGCGTTCGACGATCCGCAATGCGCGGTGCAGCCAGAGAGCGTCGCCGGTGACATCGGCCAGGGCCAGAAACGCCTCGGTGCCATGCATGTTGCTGTTGGCGCCGCGATAGGCCTCTTCCTGCGACCAGTCAGCACTGAAGCTCTCGCGCAACGCGCCCTCCTCCTCACACCAGAAATGCCGCTCGATAATGCTGATCGCCTCGGCCAGGAGCACCTTGGCTCCCGGTCTGCGGGCAGCCTGCGCAGAGCTCGCGGCCAGCGCGACAAAGGCATGCAGGTAGGCGGACTTGCCGCCGCTGCGGCTGGCATCGGCGAACCAGCCGCCGGCCACCTCGTCACGCAAGGCGCCCTGCAGCGCAGCGATACCGTGGTCGACCAGATGGACATAACCGGGCACGCCCTGGATATGGGCCAGGGCGAAACAGTGGGTCATGCGGGTGGTGTGAATCAGTTCAGCACCGGCCCCCGCAGGCAGTCGCCCGTGACAGTCGAGAGCGGCGAAGCCCTGCGCGACGCCGGAGGTGCTGGCAAACGGCAGCAGCCGCATGCCTTCGGCGTTCAGCCAGGCAAGATGGGCCGGTTTCACCAGCCAGCTGTCGGGGGGCATTGCAGGTGTTTTCATTGTTGTTGTTCCATGCAAACGATTATTGCACCACCCACTTCGTAGCCAGGGTTGAGCGAAGCGATACCCGGGAACTGCAAACACCCGGGTTACGCCTTCGGCTAACCCAGGCTACCAAAACCATTACGGGCATCAGTGGGAGCGCTTCATCCCATTAACCAGCAGGTGCTTATGGTGAGATTCTAATGGCGTCTGCACATCACCCAAGTAACGAAGGCCGGTCGCTTTGTCACCATTGGGTGACATTCAATCCGGCGAGCGCGGCAGCTTCAGGCTGACGCGCAACCCTCCCTCCCGCAGATTCTGCAGGCTCACTTCGCCGCCGTGGCTATGGGCGATATTACGGGCGATACCCAGCCCCAGGCCGTAGCCCTGCTGCTGCCCGGCCAGGCGGAAATGCGGCTCGAATACCTGTTCCAGACGCTGCTCGGGAACGCCTGGGCCCTCGTCGTCGACGTGCAGCACGTAATTGCCGTGGTGATCCTCAACGTGCAGGTGCGCCTTGTGCCCGTACTTGAGCGCATTGTCGATCAGGTTGCCGATGCAGCGGCGCAGCGCCAGGGGTTTGCCCAGGTACGCGGCATTGGCCTGGCCATACAGCGTCACCCGACCGTTGCCGCCCGGTGCCAGGTAGGGTTCGACCAGGCAGTGCAACAAATGATTGAGGTCCACCGGCTCGATGTTCTCGTGGATGTCAGTGTCCTTCACGCACTGCAACGCGCCCTTGACCAGTAGCTCCAGCTCATCCAGATCGCGGCCGAACTTGGTCTGCAACACCTCGTCGTCGAGGAGTTCGACGCGCAGCCGCAAGCGAGTGATCGGTGTGCGCAGATCATGAGAAATGGCGCTGAACAGCTGGGCCCGTTCGGTCAGGTAGCGGCTGATGCGCTCGCGCATGGCGTTGAACGCCCGACCGACCTCGACCACCTCGCGGCCGCCGCCTTCGAGCACCGGCTGCACATCGGCGCCCAGCGACATGTGCCGCGCGGCCCGCGCCAGGCGTTTGAGCGGGCGACTCTGCCAGTGCACCAGAATGCCAATGAACAGCAGCAGGAACCCACTACTGAGCAGGATGAACCACAGCTGCTGGGTCGGCAGGATCGGCTCTTCCAGGCTGGTGTAGGGTTCGGGCAGCAGCGAGGCGATGTACAGCCACTCGCCGGGCGCCAGCTGAATCTGGGTGACCAACACCGGCGGATTGACCGGCTCCAGGGTCAGCGCGTAATGCGCCCAGGAGCGCGGCAGCTCATCGAGTTTCAGGCCACCGTTGAAAATGCGCAGGTCGTCCGGGCTAACGAAGGTCACGGAAATGTCCGCGCTGTTACCCAGCGTCGCACGCAAGACCTCACTCACCGCCTGAGTCACCGCCTGCTTGCGTGGCGTGTCCGGCAGCAGGTGCATCGACAGGGGCCGGTCATTGAGGCTGACCACGAAACGCGTGCCGCCCATGCTGCGCAACTGGTCGAGTACCAGCGGCCGGTAGGCGACCGGCAACGAACGGAAGTAACGCACGCTGGCCGACATCGAATGAGCCAGGCTACGTGCTGTGGTCACCAGCCCTTCGAGCTGGGTCGCGCGCAACTGCGACAGCCAGATGGCGCTGGACAGCGCCTGGGCGACCAGTACCGAAAGCAGCGTCAGCAATAGCATGCGGCCCAGCAACGAACGTGGAATCGGCACCAGCCGACGCCAGTCAGCGCGCATTGCCGGCCTGGGCGGTAACGGCGGCTGCGAGTTGATAGCCACTGCCGCGCACGGTGCGGATCAGCCGCGGCGGCTTGCCGGTATCGCGCAGGCGCTGGCGCAAGCGGCTGACGGCCATGTCGACGATGCGTTCAAGCGGCATCATCTCGCGGCCGCGGGTGGCGTTGCCGATGGTGTCGCGGTCGAGAATCTGCTGCGGGTGATCGAGAAACAGCTTGAGCAACGCGAAGTCCGCGCCGGACAGCAGCACCTCTTCGCCATCGAGATGGAACAGCCGATGGCTGACCATATCCAGCCGCCACTCATCGAAGGTCAGCACGTCGGCACCGCGCTCCTGGGAGAAATGTACGCGGCGCAGCAGCGCCTTGATCCGAGCCAGCAGCTCACGAGGGCTGAAGGGTTTGCCCAGGTAGTCGTCAGCGCCCAGTTCCAGGCCAATCACCCGGTCGGTTTCATCGGAGCTGGCCGTCAGCATGATGATCGGCACCTGGGCGAAACGCTGGTGCCCGCGCGTCCAGCGGCACAGGCTGAAGCCGTCTTCATCGGGCAGCATGACGTCGAGAATCACCAGATCCGCGCCCCCTTCGCACAGCGCCTGGCGAAAGCCGGCACCATCAGCGACGGTGCGCACCTGCAAGCCGGCACGGCCGAGGTAGGTTTGCAGCAGTTCACGAATATCCTGGTCGTCATCGACCAGCAGGATGGATTTTCCAGTTGGGCTCACATCGATAATCCTTGTTGTTGTTATCAGCGATGCTCGGACAAAACGAACCGGGTGCTAGCTCCGTAACAGCTGCTGTTGGGCCGCAACCCCCGCGCCGACGAGGCCAGGGTATTCGGCGGTGACCAGCCAGACTGGCAAGTCATCGAAATAATCGCTCATGCAGCCCTTGTCGCGCAGGCTGCGGGCGAAACCACTGGCCAGGAAGAAGTCGGCGAAACGCGGCACCATACCGCCCGCGATATACACGCCGCCGCGCGCGCCGAGCGTCAGCACATTGTTGCCGGCAACACGGCCGAGCAAGCAGCAGAACAGCTCCAGCACATTGACCGCCAGCGGCTCGCCCTCCAGCGCAGCGCGAGTGACTTGGGCCGCGCTTTGCAGCGAGGCCGGCTGGCCATCCACTACGCATGTAGCACGGTACAGCGCCAACAGCCCGTTGCCACTGAGCGCGCCCGCCTCGGCACTGACGTGCCCGAGCTGGCGGTGCAAGGCTTGCCAGATCTGCGCCTCACGCATGCTGCCGACGGGTAGGTCGACATGCCCGCCTTCACCCGGCAGTGCGTGCCAACTGCCGTCGGGCAGCGACAGCAACGTACCGACGCCCAAGCCGGTGCCAGCACCGATCACCACGCTGGGCCGTCCTGGCTGCGCCGTGCCGGGGCACACGCTGATGTACTCATCGTCACGCAGCCGAGTCATGCCCAGGGCCATGGCCGAGAAATCATTGATCAGCAGCAGCTCGCGCACCTGCAGCTCGGCACAGAATGCCGCACGGCTGATGCGCCACGGGTTGTTGGTGAAGCGGAAGGGATCGACCTCAACCGGGCCGGCGCAGGCCAGGCAGATGGTCTCTACCTCACCGAGCGCGAGGCCCTCGGCCTCCATATAGGCATGGATGGCCTGCTCGACCGTGGCGTGATCCGCCGTGGCCGATACTCGCACCGACTCCAGGCGCTCGTCGCGCCAGAGGGCGAAGCGTGCATTGGTGCCGCCAATGTCGCCGACCAGCGCCAGGCTCATCGCAGCGAATCCAGTTCGGCGGTAAAGGCACTGGCGCCCTCTTCCGCCGGGCTGAACGCAGCACGCATGAAGGCGAACAGCTCGCGGCCGCAGCCGATGCCGGTGCCCTGTGGGCGTGGCGCAGAGTCGCGAGCCGCCCACTCGATCTCGTCGACGAGGATTTGCAGGCGCCCCTCCTTGCCATCGACGCGAATCACGTCACCGTCACGCACCCGCGCCAGCGGCCCGCCATCCCAGGCTTCCGGGCTGACGTGAATCGCCGCCGGCACCTTGCCGGAGGCACCGGACATGCGCCCGTCGGTGACCAGCGCTACCTTGAAGCCGCGATCCTGCAGGATGCCCAGATACGGCGTGAGTTTGTGCAGTTCGGGCATGCCATTGGCCTTGGGCCCCTGGAAGCGCACCACGGCAACGAAATCGCGCTCCAGCTCACCGGCCTTGAAGGCCTCGGCGAGGTCGACCTGGGTTTCGAAAACCCGCGCAGGGGCCTCGACGACCTGATGCTCCGGCGCAACGGCCGACACCTTGGCGACGCCATTGCCGAGATTGCCCTGCAGCACGCGCAGCCCGCCTTCGGGCGAGAACGCTTCGGGCACGCCGCGCAGGATGTTGCGGTCCAGGCTCTGCTCAGGGCCCTCACGCCATACCAGGCGACCGTCATCGAGAATCGGCTCTTGGGTGTAGCGGGACAAGCCGTGCCCGGCGACGGTATAGACGTCCTCGTGCAGCAGGCCGGCTTCGAGCAGCGTACGCACCATGAACGGCACGCCGCCGCAGGCATGGAAGTGGTTCACGTCGGCCTGCCCATTGGGGTAGACCTTGGCCAGCGTCGGGGTAACGGCGGACAGGTCGGCCATGTCCTGCCAGGTCAATTGAATACCGGCGGCGCGGGCGAAGGCTGGAATGTGCAGCGTGTGATTGGTCGAGCCGCCCGTGGCGTTGAGCGCCACCACCGAGTTGACGATCGCCTTCTCGTCGATGATCCGGCACAGCGGCGTGTACTCGCCGCCCTGACGGGTCAGGCGCACTACCTGATGCGCGGCCTCTGCAGTCAACGCGTCACGCAGCGGCGTGTATGGGTTGACGAAGGATGAGCCCGGCAGGTGCAGGCCCATGATTTCCATCACCACCTGATTGGTGTTGGCGGTGCCGTAAAAGGTGCAGGTGCCGGGGCTGTGGTAGGACTTCATCTCCGATTCCAGCAGCTCGTCGCGAGTCGCCTTGCCTTCGGCGTAAAGCTGGCGGACTTCGGCCTTTTGCTTGTTGGGAATGCCCGACGGCATCGGCCCGCCCGGCACGAAGATCATCGGTAGGTGGCCGAAACGCAGGGCGCCGATCATCAGCCCCGGGATGATCTTGTCGCAGATGCCCAGCAGCATCGCCGCGTCGAACATGTTGTGCGACAGCGCCACCGCGGTGGACATGGCGATCACCTCGCGGCTCGCCAGGCTTAATTCCATACCCGGTTCGCCTTGGGTCACACCGTCGCACATCGCCGGTACGCCGCCCGCCACCTGCCCGACCGAGCCCACGGCGCGCAGCGCCTGCTTGATCAGTTCGGGATAGTGTTCGTAGGGCTGATGGGCGGACAGCATGTCGTTGTAGGCAGTAACGATGCCGACGTTGGCCTCGTTCATCAGCCGCAACCGCTGCTTGTCTTCACTGGAACCACAGCCGGCAACGCCGTGGGCAAAGTTGGCGCACTGCAGTGCACCGCGGTGTGGGCCGTCGCTGTCGGCGGCGGCCATCTGCGCCAGGTAACGTTCGCGGGTCGCGCGGCTACGGGCGATCAGACGGTCGGTTACCTCGAGAATGCGGGGATGCATGGTGTCGACTCCAGGCTACAGGTAGCAATTCGAATTGTATTTTTATCAAAATACTGACAGCTAAAACGCTTGATTTCTACTTTCATGAGAATAATCTTGTTTTTAAAACAACATATAAGGATCAGCGCTCATGACATTGCGAATCGCCATCAATGGTTTTGGCCGCATCGGCCGTAACGTCCTCCGTGCACTCTATACCCAGAACTACCGCGAAAACCTGCAAGTCGTCGCGATCAACGACCTGGGTGACAGCGCCATCAATGCGCACCTTCTCAAATACGACAGCGTACACGGCATTTTCGATGCGTCCGTCGAGGTCGACGGCCAGAACCTGATCATCAACGGTGATCGTATCGCCGTCAGCGCCCTGCGTAACCCGGCTGACCTGCCTTGGAAGGACCTTGAGATCGACGTGGTATTCGAGTGCACCGGCCTGTTTACCGACCGCGACAAGGCCGCAGCGCACCTCGGCGCCGGTGCCCGCAAGGTGATCATTTCCGCCCCAGCCAAAGGCGCAGACGCCACCATCGTGTACGGCGTCAACCATGACAGCCTGCGCGCCAGCCACCAAATCATCTCCAATGCCTCCTGCACCACCAACTGCCTGGCGCCGGTCGCCCAGGTGCTGCAGCGCGAGCTGGGTATAGAAAGTGGATTGATGACCACCATCCATGCCTACACCAACGACCAGAACCTTTCCGACGTCTACCACAGCGACCCGTTCCGGGCGCGCTCGGCCACACAATCAATGATTCCCACCAAGACCGGCGCCGCCGAAGCCGTCGGCCTGGTGCTGCCAGAATTGGCGGGCCGACTGACCGGCATGGCGGTGCGGGTACCGGTAATCAACGTCTCGCTGGTCGACCTGACAGTACAAGTGCAGCGCGACACGACTGCCGATGAGATCAATGCCCTGCTCCGCGCAGCCAGCCAGCAATCGCCGGTATTGGGCTACAACGAGCTGCCGCTGGTGTCCTGCGACTTCAACCACAACCCGCAGTCGTCGATCTTCGATGCCAACCACACCAAGGTGAACGACCGACTGGTCAAGGTACTGGCGTGGTACGACAACGAATGGGGCTTCTCCAACCGCATGCTCGATACCTGCCTGGCGGCCCACGCGGCCCAATAAGACAGTGGCACCCAGCGCGGCGAATTACGCTCGGTAAAATCGCCGCGAGCGGATTACAATTGCCGCCCGCTTGAACCTCGATGCCGACGCTGGACGCTCCACCTCCTCGTGGTAAAGCGCCAGCCGGCCACCAGGCAGCAGGTACATTGTCATCCGAACATCACTGGAAGCCGCATGGACTCTAGCCGCACCACACTCGAACAGCATTACACCGCCATCCTCGGTCAACTCGGTGAAGACGTTTCCCGCGAAGGCCTGCTCGACACGCCCAAACGTGCCGCCAAAGCCATGCAGTACCTCTGCAACGGCTATGAGAAAACCCTGGAAGAAGTTACCAACGGCGCGCTGTTCAGCTCCGACGCCAGCGAGATGGTGCTGGTCAAGAACATCGAGCTGTATTCGCTGTGCGAGCACCACCTGCTGCCCTTCATCGGCAAGGCCCACGTCGCCTACATCCCCAACGGCAAAGTGCTGGGCCTGTCCAAGGTCGCACGGATCGTCGACATGTATGCCCGCCGCCTGCAGATTCAGGAAAGCCTGAGCCGGCAGATTGCCGAAGCGGTACAGCAGGTCACTGGCGCGCTCGGCGTGGCGGTGGTCATCGAGGCGAAGCACATGTGCATGATGATGCGCGGTGTGGAAAAGCAGAACTCCTCCATGGTGACCTCAGTGATGCTCGGCGAATTCCGCGACAATGCCGCCACACGCAGCGAGTTCCTCAGCTTGGTCAATAGCTGAGACCGAGCACTTCTGCGTTCAAACGATGGCGGCGTTAGCGCAATATCGGCGGCGCTATCACCCTTCGCCGCGGGGTCGCGGCTCCTACAAATGGTGAACGCCGGCCTAACTGTAGGAGCGTCGACCTCGGTGCGAAACGATGGCGGCATCAGCGCGATATCGGCGGCGCTCTCACCATTCGCCGCGGGTTCGCGGCTCCTACAAATGGTGTGAACACCGGCCTAACTGTAGGAGCGTCGACCTCGGCGCGAAACGATGGCGGCATCAGCGCGATATCGGCGGCGCTCTCACCATTCGCCGAGGGGTCGTGGCTCCTACAAGAGCGGCGCCCTGCGATGTGGCCTGCCTCAGGTTTTCTCCACGAACTGCAATTCGGCCAGCCGCGCGTACAACGGGTTGCCGGCGACCAGTTCGGCGTGGTTGCCCAGGGCAACCAACCGCCCCTGATCGAACACAGCGATGCGGTCAGCGCTCTTCACCGTGGCCAGGCGGTGGGCGATCACCAGGGTGGTGCGGCCGCGCATCAGCTCCGGCAGCGCCTGCTGGATCAGGTGTTCACTTTCCGCGTCGAGGGCGCTGGTGGCTTCGTCCAGCAGCAGGATAGGTGCATCCACCAACAATGCCCGGGCAATCGCCAGGCGCTGCCGCTGGCCACCGGACAGGCCCAGCCCGGCATCACCGAGATGGGTCTGATAGCCCTGCGGCAGCCGCTCGATGAACTCGTGGGCATGGGCGGCACGTGCGGCGGCCTCCACCTCGGCGCTGCTGGCGTCCAGGCGCCCATAGCGGATGTTGTCTTCCACGCTGCCGAAGAACAGCGCCGGGTGCTGGGAAACCAGTGCGAAACTCTCGCGCAGCACGTGAGGGTCGAGCCGTTCGATGGGTAGTCCGTCGATCATGATTCGCCCATGCTGTGGATCGTAGAAACGCAGCAGCAGGTCGAACAGCGTCGACTTGCCAGCACCCGAAGGCCCCACGATAGCCAAGGTTTCGCCGGGCAAGACCGTCAGGTTGATGTTCTCCAGGGCGAGGCTTTCCGAGCGCGTCGGGTAAGCGAAGGAAAGATCCTGCACCTCGATGCGGCCCTGTACCGGCTGCGCAGGCACCAGCGCACCCTCGATCGGCTCATGGATTTCGTTGCGTGCGCGCAGCAATTCGCTGATGCGTTCGGCGGCGCCGGCCGCTCGCTGCAACTCGCCGATCACCTCACTAAGCGTACCGAATGAAGAACCGACGATCAGGCTATAGAACACGAACGCAGCCAGCTCACCGCCGCTGATGCGCCCGGCGATCACGTCCATGCCTCCGACCCAAAGCATCACTCCAACGGCGCCAAGTACCAGTACGATCACCACGGTGATCAGCCAAGCACGCTGGGCGACGCGCTTGCGCGCGATGTCGAACGCGGCCTCGGCGGACAGGCTGAAACGGCGGCGATCTTCGGCCTGGTGGTTGTAGGCCTGCACCGTCTTGATCTGCCCGAGCACTTCACTGACATAGCTGCCGACATCGGCGATGCGGTCCTGACTGAGCCGCGACAATTCCCGGACGCGGCGGCCGAACAGCAGGATCGGCGCCACCACCAACGGCAACGCAGCCAGCACGATGGCACTCAGCTTGGGGTTGGTGATCACCAGCAGGATCATGCCGCCAACCAGCATGATCACGTTACGCAGCGCCATCGACAGCGATGAGCCGATCACCGACTGCAGCAAGGTGGTATCCGCAGTCAGGCGAGACTGGATTTCCGAGCTGCGGTTGTGCGCATAGAACCCTGGGTGCAGCCCGACGAGGTGATCGAACACGCGTTTGCGGATGTCCGCCACTACCCGCTCGCCCAACCAGGAAACCAGGTAAAAGCGCGTGTAGGTGCCGACAGCAAGGGCGAGCACTAGCACGAAAAACAGCAGGATCGAATGGCGCAGCGCTTCCGGTGACTGCGTGGCCAGCCCTTGGTCGACCAGCAACTTGATGCCCTGCCCCATGGACAAGGTAATGGCAGCGGTAAACATCAGCGCCAGCAACGCACCGACGACACGGCCACGATAGGGGGCGATAAACGCCCACGACATGCGTAAAGCCGCTCGATGGCGGGAAGACAAAAACAGGCTCATGGCGGACTCGAAGGGTGATGACAAGGCGTTCTACACATCAAATGGGGCCGCGGCCTAGAAACATCAAGCGCCGGGTCGTATCCAGGCCGCTTGGGATGCCGGTGAAACACCAGTGGCAGGCGCCATCCTTTGCTTGGTTTCAGCGCCCTTACCGCACGAATTACTTTCTCGCAGGCATAAAAAAGGGCGACCGAAGTCGCCCTTTTTTGGGATTACCCGAACTTAGTTCTGGTTTTCCATTTGCGCACGAATCAGATCACCAATGGTGGTCGGACCGGAAGTTTCAACTTCCTGCTTGCTGCGCATTTCTTTGATGGCTTCTTTCTCGTCTTCAACGTCTTTCGACTTGATCGACAAGCTGATCACGCGGCTCTTACGATCGACGCTGATGATCTTGGCTTCAACTTCTTCGCCTTCTTTCAGAACGTTGCGCGCGTCTTCAACGCGGTCACGGCTGATTTCGGAGGCTTTCAGAGTCGCTTCGATGCCTTCGGCCAGGGTGATGATAGCGCCCTTGGCGTCAACTTCTTTCACGATACCGCGAATGATGGTGCCTTTGTCGTTGACGGCAACGTAGTCGGAGAACGGATCTTCTTCCAGTTGCTTGATGCCCAGGGAGATGCGCTCGCGCTCTGGGTCGACCGACAGGATGACGGTTTCCAGCTCGTCGCCCTTCTTGAAGCGACGTACGGCTTCTTCGCCGACTTCGTTCCAAGAGATATCGGACAGGTGAACCAGGCCGTCGATGCCGCCGTCCAGACCAATGAAGATACCGAAATCGGTGATCGACTTGATGGTGCCGGAGATCTTGTCACCCTTGTTGAACTGACCGGAGAAGTCTTCCCACGGGTTGGTTTTGCACTGCTTGATACCCAGGGAAATACGACGACGCTCTTCGTCGATGTCCAGAACCATGACTTCCACTTCGTCGCCAACCTGAACGACTTTCGACGGGTGGATGTTCTTGTTGGTCCAGTCCATTTCGGAAACGTGTACCAGGCCTTCCACGCCTTCTTCCAGCTCTGCGAAGCAGCCGTAGTCGGTCAGGTTGGTCACGCGCGCCATAACGCGGGTGCTTTCCGGGTAACGCGCCTTGATAGCAACCCATGGGTCTTCGCCCAGCTGCTTCAGGCCCAAGGAAACACGGTTACGCTCGCGATCGTACTTCAGAACCTTGACATCGATCTCGTCGCCAACGTTGACGATCTCGGACGGGTGCTTGATACGCTTCCAGGCCATGTCGGTGATGTGCAGCAGGCCGTCGACGCCACCCAGATCCACGAATGCGCCGTAGTCGGTGAGGTTCTTGACGATACCTTTGACCTGCTGGCCTTCCTGCAGCGATTCCAGCAGGGCTTCGCGCTCTGCGGAGTTTTCAGCTTCCAGGACGCTACGACGGGAAACGACAACGTTGTTGCGCTTCTGGTCGAGCTTGATGACCTTGAACTCGAGCTCTTTGCCTTCCAGGTGAGTGGTATCACGCACCGGACGGACATCGACCAAGGAACCTGGCAGGAACGCACGGATGCCGTTAACGTCGACAGTGAAGCCGCCTTTAACCTTACCGTTGATAACGCCCTTGACCACTTCCTCAGCGGCGAAAGCTGCTTCCAGGACGATCCAGCACTCGGCGCGCTTGGCTTTTTCGCGGGACAGCTTGGTTTCACCAAAGCCATCTTCAACCGCGTCCAGCGCGACGTGAACTTCGTCACCGACCTTGATGGTCAGCTCGCCTTGTTCATTGAAGAACTGCTCCAGAGGGATGACGCCCTCGGATTTCAGGCCAGCGTGAACAGTAACCCAGTCGCCGTCGATGTCGACCACGATGCCAGTGATGATGGCACCCGGCTGCATGTCCAGGGTTTTTAGGCTTTCTTCAAAAAGTTCTGCAAAGCTTTCGCTCATGTTGATTCCTGTTGGATCGGGCGGGGATTCGCCCTGCTCCGCATTCCAGACAATGCGGGTTTATTCATATAAAAGGAGGCCTACGGGACGTGGACTGGTCTCCCGTATGCCTCCCCTGCGAGCCGAAAATGGCTCCTTTCAACCGGCGAGGTCGCGATTGGCGACTTCGCTCAGAATTCTTTCAAGCACCTGCTCGATGGACAATTCAGTGGAATCCAGCTGGATCGCGTCGGCTGCCGGCTTGAGCGGAGCCACCGTGCGCTGGGTATCGCGCTCATCGCGCGCCCGAATCTCATCGATAAGACTCGCAAGATTAACATCATCACCCTTGGCCTTCAACTGCAGGTAACGCCGATTGGCGCGCTCTTCGGCACTGGCGGTCAGGAAGACCTTGAGCGGCGCGTCAGTGAACACCACCGTGCCCATGTCGCGACCATCGGCGACCAGGCCGGGGGATTCGCGAAAGGCCCGCTGTCGTTGCAACAATGCGTCACGCACCGCAGGCAGCGCGGCGATCTGGGAAGCACCCGCACCGATCTGCTCGTTGCGAATGGATTCGGTGACTTCCTCGCCTTCGAGGATGATGCGTTGCGGCTTGCCGTCACCGGCCGCGAGAAACTGTACGTCGAGGTGGGCGGCCAGCAGTTTCAGCGACTCTTCATTGGTCAGGTCAACGCCGTGGTTGCGCGCAGAGAATGCCAGTAGGCGATACAGCGCACCCGAATCCAGGAGATTCCAGCCCAGCTGCTTGGCCAGCAGGCCGGCAACCGTGCCCTTGCCCGAACCGCTTGGGCCGTCGATGGTGATGACTGGTGCGTTGCTGTTCATTGCTGCCCCTCCACTGCGACGCGAATACCCACCTGCTCAGCAAGCGCGAGGAAGTTGGGAAACGAGGTGGCAACGTTGGCGCAGTCGTGGATGCGAATCGGCGCTGTTGCGCGCAGCGAGGCGACGCTGAAGGCCATGGCGATGCGGTGATCACCGTGGCTGTACACCTCGCCGCCAACGATGGTCTGCCCGCCGTCAATGATGATGCCATCTTCGGTCGGCTCGACGTTCACACCCAGGCTGATCAGGCCATCGGCCATCACCTGGATACGATCGGACTCTTTTACGCGCAGCTCCTCGGCGCCGCGCAATACCGTGCGCCCCTCGGCACAGACCGCAGCGATAAACAGCACCGGGAATTCATCGATGGCCAGCGGCACAAGGTGCTCGGGAATTTCGATGCCCTTGAGTTTGGCGCCGCGCACACGCAAATCAGCAACCGGCTCACCGCCGACCTCACGCTGGTTTTCCAAGGTGATATCGCCACCCATCAGGCGCAGGATGTCGATGACGCCGGTGCGGGTCGGGTTGATGCCGACATGCTCGAGCAGCAGGTCGCTGCCCTCGGCGATGGACGCAGCCACCAGGAAGAAGGCAGCCGAGGAAATGTCCGCCGGCACTTCGATACGGGTGGCGGTCAGCTTGCCACCTGCCTGCAGGGAAGCCACAGGGCCGTTGGACTCGACCGCGTAACCAAAGCCGCGAAGCATGCGCTCGGTGTGATCACGGGTCGGCGCCGGCTCGGTGACCGTGGTCACGCCTTCGGCGTACAGGCCCGCCAGCAGCAGGCAGGATTTAACCTGGGCACTGGCCATCGGCAAGGTGTAGGTCAGCGCCTTGAGCGTCTGGCCACCGCGGATGGTCAGCGGCGGACGACCGTCCGGGCCGGTCTCGACCACCGCACCCATTTCACGCAGCGGATTGGCCACGCGATTCATCGGGCGCTTGGACAGCGACGCATCGCCGGTCATGGTGACGTCGAACGGCTGACCCGCCAGCAGGCCGGACAGCAAGCGCATGGAGGTGCCGGAGTTACCCACGTAGATCGGGCCGGGTGGCGGCTTCAAACCATTCAGGCCGACGCCATGAATGGTTACGCGGCCATGGTGCGGCCCTTCGATGACCACCCCCATGTCGCGGAACGCCTGCAGGGTCGCCAGGGCGTCTTCACCCTCGAGGAAGCCTTCGACTTCGGTAGTGCCTTCGGCCAGCGAGCCGAGCATGATCGAGCGGTGGGAGATGGATTTGTCGCCTGGAACGCGGATACGCCCACGCACAGTGCCACCAGGGTTAGCCAGGAAAACCAGATCGTTCGAGTGCATAGCGTCCACATAGGCCCGACGGGCCAGTATTTTGCTGAAATGTTCGCGGGCCACGCGGGCGCGCGTGAATACGCCCAGCAGGTGATGCCCGTCCCCTGCGTCCACCGCGTCGCGCAAGGCGTCGAGGTCATCGCGAAATACATCCAAGGTGCGCAGCACGGCTTCGCGATTGGCGAGAAAGATGTCGTGCCACATAACCGGGTCACTGCCGGCGATTCTCGTGAAATCGCGGAAGCCGCCGGCGGCGTAGCGGAAGATTTCCAGATTTTCGTTGCGTTTGGCCAGCGAGTCGACCAGACCAAAGGCCAGCAGATGTGGCAGGTGGCTGGTGGCCGCGAGCACTTGGTCGTGGTGCTCGACCTGCATGTGCTCGACATCGGCACCCAGCTCGCGCCACAGCTGATCGACCCGTTGCAGGGCCACGGCATCGGTCTGCGGCAACGGCGTGAGGATCACCTTGTGGCGCTTGAACAGCTCGCCATTGGCCGCCTCCACCCCGCTCTGCTCGGAGCCGGCAATCGGATGACCCGGCACGAAACGCGCCGGCACGCCACCGAATGCTGCGTCGGCAGCGCGCACCACATTGCCTTTGGCGCTGCCGGCATCGGTCAGCACCGCATCGCCCAGATCCAGCCTGGCCAACTCACCGAGCACGCGCTCCATGGCCAGGATAGGAACGGCCAGCATGATCACGTCGGCGCCCTCGCACGCGGCAGCCAGCCTTTCTTCGCAGCGGTCGACCACGCCCAGCTTGACTGCCATGCGCCGCGCTTGCGGATCGAGGTCGACGCCAACCACTTCCCGGCAGACACCACGGGCCCGCAGGCCCTTGGCGAACGAGCCGCCGATCAACCCGAGCCCGACCACCACCAGACGCTCGACCAATGGCGTCGTCACCGCTGCATTGCGTGCAGTCACGCGCTCAGTACCTTGCGCAGCGCTTCAAGGAAGCGGGCGTTCTCGGCCGGCAGGCCGATGGAGACGCGCAGGTGATTGGGCATGCCGTAACCGGCCACCGGGCGCACGATCACGCCTTCGCGCAGCAGCCCCTGGTTGATCGCCGCGGTGTCGCGCCCGAAGTCGATGGCCATAAAATTGGCCTTGGACGGAATCCAGCCCAGACCCAGCTCGCGGCAGCCTGCCTGCAGCTGGAGCATGCCGGCGGCGTTGATCTCGCGGCTGCGCGCCAGGTAATCGGCATCATCAAAAGCGGCGCAGGCCGCTGCCAGCGCGAAGCTGTTGACGTTGAACGGCTGACGCACACGGTTCAGCACATCGGCGATCTGCGCCGAACTCAGGCCGTAGCCAACACGCAGCGACGCCAGCCCGTAGGCTTTGGAGAAGGTCCGCGAGACCAAGAGGTTGACGTGATCGGCGAGGAAATCCAGGCCATCCGGCAGCTCGTCACCGTCGGCGTATTCGATGTAGGCCTCGTCCAGCACAACCAGCACGTTTTCAGGCACACCGGCGAGGAAGTCGCGCAGCGCCTGGGTATCGAACCAGGTGCCGGTCGGGTTGTTGGGGTTGGCGATAAATACCACACGGGTGTTGGCGTCGATGGCCGCCAGCATGGCCGGCAGGTCATGGCCGAAATCCACGGCCGGCACCACCTTGGCCTGTGCGCCGACAGCCTGGGTGGCGATCGGGTACACGGCGAACGCGTGTTCGCTGAACACTGCATTCAAACCAGGCGCCAGGTACGCGCGAGCGACCAGCTCGAGGATGTCGTTGGAGCCATTGCCCAGGGTCACCTGTGCCGTGGAAACGCCACAGCGCTCGGCCAGGAGGGTTTTCAGCGTGAAACCATTGCCGTCCGGGTAGCGAGTCAGCTCATCCAGCTCGGCACGAATAGCCGCCAGCGCCTTGGGGCTTGGGCCGAGCGGGTTTTCGTTGCTGGCCAGCTTGACGATGCTGGCCGGGTCCATGTTCAGCTCGCGGGCCAGTTCATCGACCGGCTTGCCTGGCACGTAGGGGGACAGCTTCTGCACGCCTGGCTGTGCCAGGGCGATGAAATCACAGCTCATATACAGGCCTCAGGCTGCAGGCCCAGGCTGCGGTACAAGCCTGATTCCGCCTGTAGCCCGCAACCCGCGGCCTGGAGCCGCAGTTAAAGTACTGCTTTCGGGTAGGAGCCCAGCACCTTGAGCGCCACGGCTTCCTGATTGATTTTTTCCAGCACGTCCTTGATCAGCGGGTCGCGATGGTGACCGACGAAGTCGATGAAGAAGGCGTAGGTCCACTTGCCGCTACGCGACGGGCGGGTTTCGATGCGCGTCAGGTCGATGCCGTTATGGTGGAACGGCACCAGCAGCTCGTGCAGCGCGCCCGGCTTGTTGCGCATGGAGACAATGACCGAGGTTTTGTCGTCGCCGGTCGGCGGGACTTCTTGGTTGCCGATGATCAGGAAACGCGTGGAGTTGTCCGGGCGATCCTCGATCTTTTCGGCGAGCCGGGTCAGGTCATACAGATTGGCCGCCATGTCACCCGCGATGGCCGCCGAATTCCACTCGCTTTTCACCCGGCGAGCGGCATCGGCGTTGCTGGAAACCGCCACGCGCTCGACATTCGGGTAATGGGCGTCCAGCCACTTGCGGCACTGGGCCAGGGACTGGGCGTGGGAATAGATGCGGGTAATGCGGTCGGTCTTGGTGGCGTCACCGACCAGCAGATGGTGGTGAATACGCAGC
Organism: Phytopseudomonas seleniipraecipitans; assembly: GCF_900102335.1. Taxonomy (GTDB): domain Bacteria; phylum Pseudomonadota; class Gammaproteobacteria; order Pseudomonadales; family Pseudomonadaceae; genus Aquipseudomonas; species Aquipseudomonas seleniipraecipitans. The sequence continues at coordinate 12,870 of NZ_FNBM01000006.1, read as the reverse complement.
TCCACCTCGCCACAGATCACCAGGTCGTGTTCGAGGAAACTGTCGAGGGTGTGGTTGACCGCGCCTTCGGTGGAGTTCTCCACCGGCACCACGCCAAAGTTGACGGCGCCCGCCACCACTTCACGAAACACCTCATCGATCGCCGCCATGGGCTGACTGATCACCGCGTGACCGAAATGCTTCATCGCCGCAGCCTGGGAAAAAGTACCTTCCGGGCCCAGGTAAGCGACTTTCAGAGGGTTCTCAAGCGCCAGACAGGAGGACATGATTTCGCGGAACAGGCGCGCCATTTCCTCGTTGCCGAGCGGGCCGCGGTTGCGCTCCATTACCCGCTTGAGCACCTGCGCTTCGCGCTCGGGACGGTAGAACACCGGCTGTTCACCCGCGGGCAGCGAGGCCATTTTCACTCGCGCGACTTCTTCGGCGCAGCGCGCACGGTCGCTGATCAGCTCGAGAATCTTCTCGTCCAAGTTGTCGATGCGCAGGCGCAGGGCCTGCAGCGCCTGGTCGGTGTTCACGTCCGTTGCCATCAGGCGTGCTCCTTCTCGAACTCGGCCATGTAAGCGACCAGCGCCTGCACAGCGTCCAGGCCGACTGCGTTGTAGATGGAGGCACGCATGCCGCCCACCGAGCGGTGGCCCTTGAGATTGAGCAGGCCACGCGCATCGGCTCCGGCCAGGAACGGCTTGTCCAAGCGCTCGTCGCCAAGGCGGAACGGCACGTTCATCCACGAGCGGGCATTGCTGGCGATCGGGTTGCTGTAGAACTCGCTGGCGTCGATCACGCCGTACAGCAAGTCCTTCTTGGCCTTGTTGCGCTGCTCCATGGCGGCGACACCACCCTGTTCTTTCAGCCACTCGAACACCAGGCCCGACAGGTACCAAGAGAAAGTCGCCGGGGTGTTGTACATCGAGCCGTTATCGGCGGCGATCTTGTAGTTGAGCATGGTCGGGCAGCTGCTGCGTGCACGGCCGAGCAGGTCTTCACGAATGATCGCCACCACCAGACCGCTCGGGCCGATGTTCTTCTGGGCGCCGGCGTAGATCAGACCGAACCTGGAGATATCGACTTCGCGCGAAAGAATATCTGAGGACATGTCGACCACCAGCGGCACGTCGCCAGTCTCGGGAATCCAGTCGAACTGCAAACCGCCAATGGTTTCGTTGCTGGCGTAATGCAGGTAGGCGGCATCCTTGGACAGCTGCCACTCGTTCTGCCCGGGAATCGCGAAGTAATCGTAACCTTTGGCACTAGCGGCGACATTGATGTTGCCGTAGCGACGAGCCTCGTCGATGCTTTTCTTCGACCAGATGCCGGTGTCGATGTAATCGGCGGTGCCGTCTTCGGGCAGCAGATTGAGCGGAATTTCCGCGAATTGCTGGCTGGCCCCGCCTTGCAAGAACAGCACTTTGTAGTCGGAGGGAATGGTCAGCAGATCGCGTAGATCCTGCTCGGCCTTTTCAGCGATAGCGGTGTACTCGTCGCTGCGATGGCTCATTTCCATGACGGACAGGCCTTTGCCCTGCCAGTCGAGGAGTTCGGCCTGGGCACGCTGCAGAACGGCTTCGGGAAGCGCGGCCGGGCCGGCGCAGAAGTTAAAGGCTCGCTTGCTCACAATTCACTCTCGCTTGACTGTCTGGTTACAGCGCTACATCTATCTGGCGAAATGCTGCCCGCAACACCGTGGTGTTGCGGGCAAAGCGGCGCGCTTACGCGTCGCGGTCTTCCACTGGCTCGTCGCCTTCGGCTGCCGGCTCTTCGCCAACAGCGGCTTCGCCGGCCTCATCGATTTCGGCGACGACGATAGGATTGCCCTCTTCGTCCAGCGCCTCTTCGATGTCTTCTTCGGATGGCTCCTGCACGCGCTCCAGGCCCACCAGTTTCTCGTCCTTGGCCAGCTTGATCAGGGTTACGCCCTGGGTGTTACGGCCGGAACTGGAGACTTCGTCGACGCGGGTGCGCACCAGGGTGCCCTGGTCGGAAATCAACATGATCTCCTCGCCGTCCTGCACCTGGATCGCGCCGATCATCGGACCGTTACGCTCCTTGGTGACCATGCCGATCACGCCCTGGCCGCCACGACCGCGACGCGGGAACTTGGAGAGCGCCGTGCGCTTGCCGAAGCCGCGCTCGGAGGCGGTGAGGATCTGCGCGCCGGACTCGGGAATCAGCATGGAAATCAGGCGCTGATCCTTGCCGATGCGCATGCCGCGGATACCACGGGCGCCACGACCCATGACACGCACCACACTCTCGGCGAAACGGATCACCTTGCCGGCACTGGAGAACAGCATGACTTCCTTGGCGCCGTCGGTGATGGCGGCGGCGATCAGGGTGTCGCCTTCCTTCAGCTTCAGGGCGATCAGGCCATTGGAGCGCGGACGGCTGAACTGCACCAGCGGGGTTTTCTTCACGGTACCGGAGGCGGTGGCCATGAAAATGTACGCGCCAGTCGGCTCGGCCACCAGTTCGGCAGTCTCGCCTTCGATTTCTTCGATTTCGGCGACTTCTGCTACTTCTTCGGCTTCGACAATCTCGCCTTCGAGCACGGCGTCGTCGCTGTCGTCGATGTCATCGGCACCCGCCTGCTGCTGCAGGGCTTCGAGGTCGATCTGCAGCATGGTGGTAATGTACTCGCCCTCCTCCAGCGGCAGCAGGTTGACCAGCGGACGACCACGGGCGGCGCGCGACGCCTCGGGTATTTCGTACGTCTTGAGCCAGTACACCTTGCCCTTGCTGGAGAACAGCAGCAGCGTGGCGTGGCTGTTGGCGACCAGCAGATGAGCGATGTAGTCCTCATCCTTGATACCGGTGGCCGACTTGCCTTTGCCGCCACGGCGCTGGGCCTGGTACGACGTCAATGGCTGAGTCTTGGCGTAACCGCTGTAAGAGATGGTCACCACGCGCTCTTCTTGGGGGATCATGTCCCCAAGGGTCAGATCCAGACGCGAATCGAGGATCTCGGTACGGCGCTTGTCACCAAACTCGGCCTTGACCGCTTCCAGCTCCTCACGGATCACTTCCATCAGGCGCACGGCGCTGGTGAGGATGCGGATCAGCTCGCCGATCTGGGTGAGGATTTCCTGGTATTCGGCCAGCAGCTTCTCGTGCTCGAGGCCGGTCAGGCGGTGCAGGCGCAGGTCAAGAATCGCCTGAGCCTGTTCCGGCGACAGGTAGTACTTGCCGTCGCGTAGACCGAACTGCGCATCGAGGTGTTCCGGGCGGCAGGAGTCGGCGCCAGCGCGCTCGACCATGGCTTCCACCGCGGTCGATTCCCACGCTGTAGCGATCAGCGCTTCCTTGGCTTCGGACGGCGTTGGCGAGGCCTTGATCAGGGCGATGACCGGGTCGATGTTGGACAGCGCAACGGCCTGGCCTTCAAGGATATGGCCACGCTCACGTGCTTTGCGCAGCTCGAACACGGTACGCCGGGTCACCACTTCACGGCGGTGCAGGATGAACGCCTCAAGCATGTCCTTGAGGTTGAGAATCTTCGGCTGGCCGTCGATCAGCGCGACCACGTTTATGCCGAACACGCTCTGCATCTGGGTCTGGGCGTAGAGGTTGTTGAGGATGACCTCCGGCACTTCACCACGACGCAGCTCGATGACCACGCGCATACCGTCCTTGTCGGACTCATCGCGCAGCTCGGTGATGCCTTCAAGCTTCTTCTCTTTGACCAGCTCGGCAATCTTTTCGATCAGCCGTGCCTTGTTCAGCTGGTATGGCAGCTCGGTAACGACGATCTGCTGGCGGCCACCGACCTTGTCGATGTCTTCGACTTCGGCACGGGCGCGGATGTAAATCCGCCCGCGGCCGGTGCGGTACGCTTCGACGATACCGGCGCGGCCGTTGATGATGCCAGCGGTGGGGAAATCCGGGCCCGGGATGTATTGCATCAGGTCATCGACCGTCAGCTCCGAGTTGTCGATCAGCGCCAGGCAACCGTCGATGACTTCGCTCAGGTTGTGCGGCGGAATGTTGGTCGCCATGCCCACGGCGATACCGCTGGAGCCGTTGACCAACAGGTTGGGAATCTTGGTCGGCATGACCGCCGGGATCTGCTCGGTGCCGTCGTAGTTGGGCACCCAGTCGACGGTTTCCTTGTGCAGGTCGGCCAGCAGCTCGTGAGCCAGCTTGGTCATGCGCACTTCGGTGTATCGCATGGCGGCGGCGTTGTCGCCGTCCACCGAACCGAAGTTGCCCTGGCCGTCGACCAGCAGGTAGCGCAGCGAGAACGGCTGAGCCATACGGACGATGGTGTCGTAAACGGCGGTATCACCGTGCGGGTGGTACTTACCGATCACGTCACCGACCACACGGGCGGATTTCTTGTACGCCTTGTTCCAGTCGTTGCCCAGCTCGCTCATGGCGAACAGCACCCGACGGTGCACGGGCTTGAGGCCATCGCGCGCATCCGGCAAGGCACGCCCGACGATCACGCTCATGGCGTAGTCGAGGTAGGACTGTTTCAGTTCGTCTTCGATGTTGACCGGGAGGATTTCTTTGGCCAGTTCGCCCATGAGTAGCCTGATTCCTTTTTTCTGGTGAAGCTCCACCCATTCAAAAGGAATCGGGCGAAGCGCGTCGCGATGGCATCAGGCCAGCGACGACTCACGACAAATCAATACGTTATGCCATGTATTCGAGCAGTGACGGCGACCGCTGACGGCGCCCCTGAAAACTGCCGGAGCTTACCACAAAGCATGCCCTGCACCTATCCCTGGCGGTGTACGAAGCCAGGGGTTTAGTGCAGATGCTTGCGTGACAACAGTTGCGCCAGCTTGGCGACGTCAGGTCGCTCGATGATGCCCTTCTCGGTGACCAGAAAATCCACCAGGTCGGCCGGTGTCACATCGAACTGCGGCTCTATCTCATCCACCCCAGCCACCCGCTCACGCTGCGGATAGCCAAGCGGCGCATGGCCGAGCTCGTGGAAACACGCCTCGCCGCTTTCGGCCTGCAGGTCGATGAGCGCGCTCGGTGCCACCACCATCAAACGTACTCCATGGTGCATGGCGGCGACCGACAGTTGATAGGTGCCGATCACACCAAGCACATCGCCATTGGCAGCGATTTGCTCTGCACCGACGATGGCCCAGGTAACGCCACGCACCTTCATCACATGAGCCAACGCTGCGTCGGTGCTTACACCTACAGCGATGCCCTCCTCGACCAGCTCCCAGGCGGCCAATTTGGCGCCCTGCAACAACGGGCGGCTTTCACCGAGGTAACAGCGTTCAAGCAGGCCTTCAAGATGAGCGCCACGAATCACCGCCAGCGCGGTGCCGAAGCCGCCACAGGCCATTGCGCCGGCACAGCCGATACTCAGCAGGTTCTGCGAATTGCCCTGGAAACTGCGGATCAGTTCCACACCCAGTTGCGCCATGGCCAGATTGGCTTCGCGGTCGCGCTGATGGATGCCATGGGCCTCGTCTTCGAGTATCGCCAACGGCTCAGCATCAGGCCGTGCGTGCGCCAGGCGCTGATGCATCTGTTGCAGCAACCAGTCGGCATCGCGGCGAGGCAGGCCAGCATTCACCAGCAGGTGGGCGTCGGTCTGCAGGCCTGCCTGCCAGTCGCCGCCCTCGTCCGCCCGCTGGCGAGCGCCGAGCAACAAGGCATAGGCACTGCACAGGGTCGTCGCCGAGGCGCCCTGCACCGCGCCGCGCGCCAGCAGCCCGCTCACTGCAGAAAGGGAGTGGCAGGCATGCCAGATCTGCTCAGCCGGCAGACGGCCTTGATCGAGCACGTGCAGGGCTCCGTCGCGCCAAACAAAGCCCACAACCTGCTCGGCAGCCAGCAAACGTTCGCGCATCACCCACTCCATCCTAGAAAGCCGGCCAGTATACGCCGCGCAATCAGCTAGCAGCACATGCGTTGCTCGCGCACTACCGCGCACCTTCAAGACCGCGGCATTCCTCTATAGACTCAGCGTTTTGGATAACGGAACCCGCCCATGGCCGACGCCCAGCTCGACCTTCTATTGCTGCCCACTTGGCTGGTGCCGGTCGAGCCGGCCGGCGTTGTGCTGCACGATCACGGCCTGGGCATCAAGGACGGCAAAATCGCTCTCATCGCGCCGCGTGAAGAAGCGCTGCGCCGCGGCGCGTCGGAAATCCGTGAGCTACCCGGTCGCCTGCTGACGCCGGGCCTGGTCAACGCCCACGGCCACGCCGCCATGACCTTGTTCCGAGGCCTGGCAGACGACCTGCCACTGATGACCTGGCTGGAAAAGCACATCTGGCCGGCAGAAGCCAAATGGGTCGATGAGCAGTTCGTGCAGGACGGCACCGAACTGGCGATCGCCGAGCAGATAAAAAGCGGCATCAGCTGTTTCGCCGACATGTATTTCTTTCCGGAAATGGCCTGCGAGCGGGTTCACGCCAGTGGCATGCGCGCGCAGATCAGTATTCCGGTGCTGGACTTTGCCATTCCCGGCGCCCGCGATGCCGACGAGGCGCTTCGCAAGGGCCTGACACTGTTTGACGAGATGAAGCACCATTCGCGTATCAGCGTCGCCTTTGGCCCCCATGCGCCTTACACGGTCAGCGACGCTAATCTGGAGAAACTGCGCATCCTCGCCGAAGAGGTAGACGGCGGCATTCATATGCACGTGCAGGAAACCGCCTTCGAAGTGCAACAGAGCCTCGAGCATTATGGTGAGCGTCCACTGGCACGCCTGTACCGCCTCGGCCTGCTCGGCCCACGCTTCCAGGCCGTGCACATGACTCAGATCGATGACGACGATATCGCCCTGCTGGTCGCCACTAACAGCAGCGTCATCCACTGCCCGGAATCCAATCTCAAGCTGGCCAGCGGGTTTTGCCCGGTCGAGAAGCTTTGGCAGGCCGGCGTCAACGTCGCCATCGGCACCGACGGTGCCGCGAGTAATAATGACCTAGACCTGCTCGGCGAAACCCGCACCGCCGCCCTGCTGGCCAAGGCCGTGGCCGGTTCGGCCAGCGCGCTGGACGCCCACCGCGCGCTGCGCATGGCGACGCTCAATGGCGCACGGGCGCTCGGCCTCGATGAGGAGATCGGTTCGCTGGAGCTAGGCAAGGCCGCCGATATCGTCGCCTTCGACCTGCGCGGCCTGGCCCAGCAACCGGTCTACGATCCCGTTTCGCAGCTGATCTACGCCACCTCGCGAGACTGCGTCGAGCATCTTTGGGTCGCCGGCAAGCCGCTGCTTGAAGATCGTCGGCTGACTCGCCTGGACGAGGAACGCATTATCACGACCACCCAGCAATGGGGCGCGAAGATTGCCGGGCGTCCGACCCATTGATCACAAACTACGGCAAACTGTCACACCTCAACGACCAACCCGGCGCGCATCACGCCGGACAAAGCTGGCACCATGAGCGCTTCACGCGCCATGTCATACGCATCCGCTTTATTCAGGGAATACCATGAGCAACGTCGACCACGCTGAAATCGCCAAATTCGAAGCCCTCGCCCACCGCTGGTGGGACCGGGAAAGCGAATTCAAGCCCTTGCACGAGATCAACCCGCTGCGGGTCAACTGGATCGACGAGCGCGCCGGCCTGGCCGGCAAGAAGGTACTCGACGTCGGCTGCGGCGGCGGCATCCTCAGCGAAGCCATGGCCCAACGCGGCGCCACAGTGACCGGCATCGACATGGGCGAAGCGCCGCTGGCCGTGGCGCGCCTGCATCAGCTGGAGTCCGGTGTGGAAGTGGACTATCGGCAAATCACCGCCGAGGCCATGGCCGAAGAGATGCCCGGCCAGTTTGACGTGGTCACGTGCCTGGAAATGCTCGAACACGTGCCTGACCCGTCTTCGGTGATTCGCGCCTGCCACAAGCTGGTCAAACCCGGCGGCCAGGTGTTCTTCTCCACCATCAACCGCAACCCCAAGGCGTACCTGTTTGCGGTGATCGGGGCGGAATACATCCTGCGCCTGCTGCCGCGTGGCACCCATGACTTCAAAAAATTCATCCGCCCATCCGAGCTGGGCGCCTGGAGCCGCGACACCGGTCTGCAGGTCAAGGACATCATCGGCCTGACTTACAACCCGCTGACCAAGCACTACAAGCTGGCCAACGATGTCGACGTCAACTACATGGTGCACACCAGCAAGGCGGGCTGATCGCCGCCTGCGTACTCCGCACATGAGATCTAGCTGAATAGCGGCCGGGCACTGCTCGGCTGATGCTCGGGCCCCGCTGCTCGCCGAGGTCCGCAGCACCCTGCGCCACAACTTCTCTCGCCCTACGCCGTCGACGGGGTCAGCTGACAATGTTCCTCGTAATGCCCCCAGGCCGCCTGCATCGCGGCGCCCTGGACGGTGCGAAAGCCGAGGCGATTCAACACAGCTTCCAACGCGCCGAGGGTCTGCATCACGCAATCCTTGCGGGCGTTATAGCCCATGGTACCGATACGCCAAACCTTGCCAGCGAGGGGCCCGAAGGAGGTGCCGATCTCGATGCCAAAATCCTCGAGCATCAGCTTGCGCACCTGGTCGCCATTGACCGCTTCGGGAATCACCACGCCTAACACGTTGTTCATCTTGTGATCGAGGTTGCCGAACGTCTCCAGGCCCATGCCTTGAATGCCCTTGAGCAGCGCATCGCCGTGCAGCTTGTGGCGGGCGATGCCTGCATCCAGCCCCTCTTCATCTATTATCCGCGCGCACTCGCGAGCCGCAAACAGCGCGGACGTTGCCTCAGTGTGGTGATTGAGGCGCTCGGGGCCCCAATAATCGAGGATCATGCCGAGGTCGAAATAGTTGGAGTAGATCATTTCGTCGTCGCCATTCTGATGAGCAGCGGTACGAATACCGGCCTCCACACAGGCGCGGCGACGAATGACCTCCTCCATCTGCGCACTAAGCGTGATCGGCGCCGTGCCGGATGGCCCGCCCAGGCACTTCTGCAGGCCGGCGGAGACCGCATCCAGGCCCCAGGCATCGGTATCCAGCGGGTTGCCACCCAACGAGGCGGTGGCATCGGTATAAAACAGCACGCCGTGGCGGCGGCAGATGTCGCCCAGTTCCGCCAGCGGCTGCAACATGGTGGTCGACGTGTCGCCTTGCACAGTCAGCAGCAGACGCGGCTTAACCCGCTTGATTGCATCCTCGATCTGCTGGGCACTGAATACCTCGCCCCACGGCACTTCGATGGTGTGGACGTCGGCACGACAGCGCCGGGCGATTTCACACAGCAGGTGACCAAAGCGGCCGAACACCGGCACCAGCACTCGGTCGCCGGGACGGATCGCCGAGACCAGGATGGCCTCAATGCCCGCGCGCGAGGTGCCATCGACTAGCAACGTGGCCGTGTTGGCGGTGCGGAACACGCTGCGGTAGAGCGCCATCACCTCGTTCATGTAACGGGTCATGGCCGGGTCGTATTGACCGATCAGCTGGCTGGACATGGCGCGCAGCACGCGCGGGTCGGCATTGATCGGGCCAGGGCCCATCAACAGGCGCTGGGGCGGATTCACGGGGAGATAGCTTCTGGTCATACATTCTCGCTGGAGGCAATCAAGCCGTATCCGATGGTACCCAGGCTACGGGGCGACTGCTACCGGCCTGTCACTGGATCGGCTCGCTGATACCGGCCGAAAGGCGAAGCCGCTAGGCCACCCAGGGCACTCTGACGCGCGGCTTAACGGTTGAACAACGGCTGCACGCTGCGACAAAGTGACATACAGTGGCAGAAACACCAGAGCCCATACATCCTCCGGAAAATGGCACCATGCACATCCGGCCCGTGACCAGCATTCCCAGCCGCGGACCAACCCGTTTTAAACCCTCAGACTCGAGTCCCCAAGGAGGCCTGATGCGCTTGCGCGCGGTTCTTTTCGACATGGACGGCACACTGCTCGACAGCGCGCCCGACTTCATCGCCATCTGCCAGGCCATGCGTGCCGACCGCGGCCTGCCGCCTGTGGATGACAAGCTGATTCGCGATCACGTCTCGGGCGGCGCTCGGGCGATGATCGTCAACTCGTTCGACATCGACCCCATGAGCGAGGGCTTCGAGGCCTTGCGCCTGGAGTTTCTGGAGCGCTATCAGGATCACTGCGCGGTGTTGACTCGCCCCTTCGACGGCATGGAAGCGTTGCTTGAGGACATCGAGCGCGCCAAGCTGATCTGGGGCGTGGTGACCAACAAGCCGCTGCGCTTCGCCGAGCCGATCATGCAGCGCCTGGGCCTCGCAGAACGCTCGTCGATTCTTATCTGTCCCGACCACGTGACGCGCAGCAAGCCGGATCCGGAACCGATGACCCTGGCCTGCACGACCCTCAAGCTGGACCCCGCCAGTGTGTTGTTCGTCGGTGATGACCTGCGCGACATCGAATCAGGGCGAGCGGCAGGCACCAAGACTGCGGCAGTGACCTACGGCTACATTCACCCTGACGACAACCCGCGTCACTGGGGCGCAGATGTGGTGGTCGATCACCCCCTGGAATTGCGCGCTGTGCTTGATCAAGCGCTGTGCAGTTGCTGAGACGCTCGCGAATCCATTGACAGCAGTCAGCGACGGCACCTGTGCCGTCGCTCAGAATCAGCCCCCAGCCCGTCCGCAAATTTCGGTTTGCCCTTTCCACACCGCTACCTGAAGGACCCTGCCATGTTCGATTACAGCGCCCGCCCCGACCTGCTCAAGGATCGCGTGATTCTGGTCACCGGCGCAGGACGCGGAATCGGTGCCGCGGCGGCACGTACCTACGCCGCCCACGGCGCCACCGTGTTGCTGCTCGGCAAGAGCGAAGACAACCTGGCACGCACTTATGACGCCATCGAACAGGCCGGCCATCCCAAAGCCGCGGTGATCCCTTTCGATCTGGAAAGCGCACTGCCGCACCAGTACAACGAATTGGCCGCGATGCTCGAAAAGGAATTCGGCAAACTCGACGGCCTGCTGCACAACGCCTCGATCATCGGCCCGCGCACACCGCTTGAGCAGCTGTCCGGCGAACACTTCATGCGCGTGATGCAAATCAACGTCAACGCGATGTTCATGCTGACCAGTACGCTACTGCCGCTCCTCAAGCTGTCGACCGATGCGTCGGTGGTGTTCACGTCGAGCAGCGTCGGCCGCAAGGGCCGGGCCTATTGGGGCGCCTACGCAGTATCCAAGTTCGCCACGGAGGGCCTGATGCAGGTGATGGCCGACGAGGTAGATGGGCTCACCGCGATCCGCGCCAACAGCGTCAACCCAGGCGGCACCCGTACCGACATGCGCGCCCAGGCTTACCCTGGCGAAAATCCGCACAACAATCCGACGCCCGACGCGATCATGCCGTTGTACCTGTACCTGATGGGCCCGGACAGTCAGGGCATCAACGGCCAGGCTTTTGACGCTCAATAGGCGCCGTTAGGATTTTTCCCAGCCGCAATCAGCGGCACGCATCATGACGACAGTAAATTGTCGCCCACTGCAAAAGGCCGGCAGATCATTGCCGACCTTCTGACAGCAGATTGCCACCAATGGCCTTGCGCCGTCGCATTCTTGTCTCAACCCATTGAACCTAAAGGCTTTCGCGCGGACCTAAAAGACTGGCACGAAATTCGCTCTATGGCTTTTAAGCCGTCACGAAGCGCCAGAGGTTCACCCAAAATGGTTCCACCTAGCCAGAAAAACACGATCGATTTCGATGCTGCCAAACTGCAGCGCCTCGGCTTCGCGAATCGTAAAGATCAGGCCCGTCCGATCAGCCTTGCGCAGCTACGCCAGCGGCTGGGACTGCATTTGCAGACCAGCCTGGACGCGGAGCGCATCCTGAGCATGTTTTTCCGCGAGATTCAGCAGCTGGTGCCGGTTGATACCCTGGGTTATCAACATCAGAGCAGCGACCTGCGGCTGGATATGGGCAAGCAGGCGAATCATTCAGCCACCTATCGCCTCAGCCATGAGAGTGAATACCTGGGCGAACTGACTTTCCGCCGTCGCCAACGCTTTTCCGACCAGGAACTCGCGCAACTGGAGTCGCTGCTGGCCAGCCTGCTGTTTCCGCTGCGCAATGCGCTGCTTTACCGCGTCGCCATCCAAAGTGCCCTGCGTGATCCGCTGACCAATACCGGCAACCGCATCGCCATGGATCAAGTGCTGGGTCGCGAGATCGAACTGGCACGCCGCAACGCCCAGCCGCTGTCGCTGTTGATGCTCGACATCGACCATTTCAAACGTATCAACGACGAACACGGGCACAGCGCCGGTGACGAGGTACTGAAGGCTGTCGCTGCCACGTTGAAAGACCAGTTGCGCAATATCGACATGGTGTTCCGTTACGGCGGCGAGGAATTCATGGTGCTGCTATCCGGTACGCCGCGCGAAGGTGCGGCGCTGGTTGGCGAACGTCTGCGCCAGTCGGTCATAGACCTGCAATGCGTAGCGCAGGGCAAGCCTATTGACCTGTCAATCAGCCTCGGTTGCGCAACGCTGGAAGCCGGTGAGGGCCTCGAAAGCCTCCTCGACCGCGCCGACAAAGCGCTGTACAGCGCCAAACGCAGTGGCCGCAACTGCATGGAGATGGCGGGCTGAAAGCACTCTCACTGGTGCTGTGACGGTGTCTAGTCCTGAAATAGGTTTACACCGTTTCAGTTAGATTTGTGGTTCCAAAAACGCCCGATGCACCGCATCGGGCGTTTTGTATTTCAGGGCCAGATGTGGACGCTCCTTGTTATAGATCCTGACCGCCTCGTTGACCATTGCTCTAGCCTGCTCTAAATCACTGGGGCTGCGCAGCAGCAGTTCGTTCTTCAGAATTCCGTTAACCCGCTCCGCAAGCGCGTTCTGATAGCAGTCGTAGCCATCGGTCATCGAACACTGCACACCGTGATACTTGTGCAGCGCTTGGTAGAGCGCCGAGCAATACTGGATACCGCGATCGGAGTGATG
>NZ_FNBM01000001.1:954282-1021635 GCF_900102335.1 Phytopseudomonas seleniipraecipitans | reverse complement strand
GCCCGTAAACTGGCGCGCATCGCCTTTGCACTCATGCAGAAACAAGTCGATTACAACCCCAGGCAAGGAGGGTCGTTGACATAGAATCTCCTACAAGGCGATATCCCCAACGAGGGCGCCTTACGGCTGCGAGAAGCGTGGGCCGAGCAGGATGATCGAGGCGCCTATCACGCAGAGCGCTGCGCCAAGCCAGTCGCTGCTGAGGGGGCGTGCTTTTTCGATGACGCCAAGCCATAACAGCGACGTAACGATGTAGATGCCGCCGTATGCCGCATAGGCACGGCCCGCATAAGCGGCTTCGACGCGGGTCAGTAGCAGCGCAAATAGCAGCAGGCTGAAAAGGCCAGGCACCACCCACCATGCACTCTTGCCCATCCGCAGCCACACCCAGAAGGCGTAGCAGCCGGCAATTTCGAATACCGCCGCGAGAAAGAACCAGAAGTAATTGAGCATTTTCGTCCTGCCAGATAGATCAAGGATTGCACCCGGCGCACGGCTAACCGCGCAAGCCACCTTCTCGCTCCCAAGCACAGCGCACGCGCAAGGCGCCGTCTTGTGGGCTGTGCAGGCCGCTCTCGGATTCCGACTCCCAACGAAAGGTGTGGGTGCCGTTCAGTTCGGTTTCGAGGTGCACCACGGCACTCGCCCAGTAAAGCCGCTTGAGCAGCGCCTCGAATTCGGCGACCCACAACTTCCATTCGTATTCGACGGTCTGGTAGCTCGCGCCGAAATGGATGACCTGGGTCTGATACAAGCCACTACCCGGTTGCTCGCAGCAGGAAAACATCTCACGCCCCAGGAAGGGCCAGGCATCGCCTGCTGGCAGCGCTTCGAGCACCTGCCGATTGAGCAGGCGACGCAGACGGCTTTCGGCGAGGCTGTCCGATGGCCAGTCACGAATGCAGCCATAGACGATGGATTCCGACTCCACGGGGTTACTCCGTAAAAAACTGGCTGCCTTCTATCACACCGGGCGGCTCAGGGAAACTCACCGCCTCTCATTGCGCGCATAGATGGGTTTCGTTGCTGCGCTCCGGCCTACCCTACGGTTTAGGCATTGCGGCGGGATGGGCCTTTGCGCATTAGCCAGGCCAGTAGCACCATGACGACAGCCATGCACGTCAGCACCATGAACGGCACCTGATAGGTGCCAGCCATGTCCCGAGCCAGGCCAGCAAGCACCGGCGTCAAACACGCTACGCTGTAACCCAGGCCGAGCATCATCGCCGTCCAACGGCTCACGGCCATCGGCGAACCCGCTTCGTAGATCGGCAGCAGGAGCGACAGAGCAAATGAGCCACTCATGCCGAAGCCCAGGGTGAGTGCCCATAACTCCGGCACGAAGGTCGGTACGAAGGTGATCATACTCAGGCTGACCAGCGTCATGGAGCCGCAAGCGACCATGAGCAGATAGTGATTGGCGACGCGCTGTACCAGCCACGGCAGCAGAAAGGAGCTCGGCAGGCCCATCAGCATGGCGAGACTGAACAGCGTGTTGCTGTGCATCGCCGACAGCCCGGCTTCCTGATAACGCGCCACCGTCCAGGTGGCGATCGCATAGAACAGCCCAGCCTGCAGCGAAAAATAACCGGCGATCAACCAGGCACGCGGCTCGCGCCAGGGCAGACCGGCAGATGCGTCTTCGCTGCTCAGCGGCTCGGCGTGCTGCTTCGGCAGACCGATCCAGATGGCTAGGGCCAATGCTGCAGGCAGCGCCCAGATGGCCAGGCCAACGCTCCAGTCGTCGGCGAACAGATGAGTGACCGGCATGGTGAATACCACGCCAACCGCCCCGCCGATGGCCATGCTCAGCGAATACCAGGCGAGCACCTGGCCCATGCGTCCGAAGAAATGGCGCTTGATGAACCCTGACAGCAGCGGCCCGGCAATCGCAATGGCGGCGCCGAGCAGCACTGCGCTGCCGATCAGCATCACGCTGGAGTGGCCAATCAGACGCAGCGCCAAGGCCAAGGCGATGGTGCCGAGGCATAGCGTAATGGTGCGCTCCAACCCGAACCTGATAGCCAGGCGCGGTGCCAACGGCGCCAGCAGCCCCATGCACAGTACCGGCAATGCGGTGGTAAGACTGATAAAGCCACGACTCAGGGACAGTTCCTGAGCGATACGCTCGATAAGGGGCGCCAGCGACGTAATGCCGGGGCGCAAGTTCACCGCTGCAGCCACCAGGGCCAACAGCAACAACGCGCGGGAGACGGGTTTCACACAAGATCCTGATCAGGTGGCCAGGTTAGCCGAGGCGGCAACCCTACCGGCAGACCCGGCGCAGGGCAAGCGTGGGGGCTGTGCTTCATGTAGAGGAATCATTCAGGAGCGTCCCGTACGGCAAATCGCATGACTACGCTGACATCGCGGTATGGCCGCTACCATTCGCGCCGGGGGCGACGCTCCCACGGGGTGAGCGCTGGTTCCATGTAGGAACCGCGCCCCCGCGGCGAATGCTGGATACGCCGCCGATCTTGTGGCGTGGATGCCATCGCTTTCGCGCCGGAGGTGACGCTCCTGCAGGGTGGACGCTGATTCCGTGTAGGAGCCGCGCCCCCGCGGCGAATGCTGGATACGCCGCCGATCTTTTGGTGTGGCTGTCATCGCCTTCGCGCCGGGGCGACGCTCGTTCGGGAAGTGGCGGGTCAGACTTCGCGGTGCCCTGCGGCCTTGGCGCGCATCTTTTCGCACATCAGGGTCATTTCGTCATACAGCAGCTGCGGGTTCTTCTGCTTCAGCGCCCAGGCCTGGCGGCCTTGTTCGTGGGGCAGAATCATGAACTGGCCTTCGCCTACTGCCCTGAATATGTAGTCGGCAATGAACTCGGCATTGATCGGCGAGCTCTCCAGCAGCTTGCCGACCTGGGCTTTCATGGCTGGCGTGGGGCCGCGGAAAGAGTCGAGCAGGTTGGTCTGAAAGAACGAGGGGCACACCACGTGTACGCCGATGTTCTGCGGTTTGAGTTCGACCAGCAGGCTTTCCGACAATGCCACCACACCGGCCTTGGCGACGTTGTAGTTGCTCATCCCAGGCCCCTGCATCAACGCAGCCATCGACGCAATGTTGACGATGCGGCCCTGGCTGCGTTCGAGCATCGGCAGAAACGCCTTGCAGCCTTTGACCACGCCCATGAGGTTGATCGCCAGCTGCCAATCCCAGTCCTCGAGCGACAGCTCGGCGAAGAAGCCGCCCGAGGCGACGCCGGCGTTATTGACGATGATGTCGATGCCGTCCAGCTTCTCTTCACAGGCCTGGGCGAATGCCGTCAGCTGGCTGTAGTCGCGCACATCACAGCGCATGGTGAAGCCGTCGCCGCCAACTTCGCGGACCAGGCGCAGGGTTTCGGCCAGACCAGCATCGTTGACGTCGGACAACGCCAGACGCCAACCCTCGCGAGCCCAACGCAGCGCGATTTCACGCCCCAAGCCGGATCCGGCACCTGTGATCATCATGCGATTGTGCATACGCAACCTGCCCTGCTGGCCAATGAAAGTCAGCCCGAGTGTAGCGAAGGCGCAGGCGATGCCTATCCATCATCAGCGCGTTGAATGGGCAGACCGCGAGGTGGGTATGACTGGGACAGAGGCGGCGGTTTCCTGGGTATCGCTTCGCTCAACCCAGGCTACGAAAGTCTTTAACGGACGCGCCTTGCAACGGATGGTCGGCGTCGAACAGATACCGTTGCGCAGCCGCAATCGATTTCGCGCCGGGGGCGACGCGCCTACGGATGGAGGCAGCTCACCTGTAGGAGCCGCGACCTCGCGGCGAATTGTGGATACGACGCTGATCTTGCGACACGACCGCAATAGCGTCGCGCCGGGGCGACGCGCCTACGGATGGACGCAGCTCACTTGTAGGAGCCGCGACCTCGCGGCGAATGGTGAATACGCCGCCGATCTTGCGACACGACCGCAATACCGTTTGCGCCCGGGCGACGCGCCTACGGATGGACGCAGCTCTCTTGTAGGAGCCGCGACCTCGCGGCGAATTGTGGATACGACGCTGATCTTGCGACACGACCGCAATACCGTTTGCGCCGGGGCGACGCTCTTACAGGTTGCCGGGGTTGACCGACGCTACTGTGCGTGGCGGCGATACAGCGCCGGCGGTACGCCGCTGCTGTCGACGGGCTCCCAGGGACCTTGCAGGGTACCAGCCCAGTTCCAACCATCATTCCAGCGATAGAAGGTGCGTTCGCGGTAGTAGGTGTCACGCTCGGAGTCGACGACGTACACCCCAAGCCCGCCATCCCAATGGCTGGAAACGCCAGGCGGCGGCGCGAAACGCGGGTGGGATTTGCTGGCAGGCGGCGAGCCGGCCGGTGCCCCAGGGCCATCGGTGCTTGGTGCCGGGCTGTGCAAGGTACAGCCGGCGAGGCTCAACAGGGTGGCCGCCAGGGCAGCCGACATCAGTTTCTTCATGGTTGTTTGCCGTCAGCGCTATCGATGATCAGGCGTTGCACAGCTTGGGTGGTGTTCGCCAAGGGTTCACCCTGGCCGATCCACTCGCCGCTTTTCGCATCGCCGGCGCGCGAAATGCGCGCCACCAGTTGAACCTGGTCGAATGCGGAAAGTTTCAGTTCCGGCATCATCGCATCGCTGTCCGAGAGGCTGACCTGCGTAGGCAGATCGGCAACCGTAAGGCGCTTGACCGCCAGCGGCATCGGCGGCCCCGACGCGGCCCGGGCAAAGACGAACACCGTGTCGCCCGGCTGCACCTTGTCACGCAGCGAGTCGGCCAGCTCAACACGTACCTGCAGGCTGCCGATCTCAGGCGTTTGCGCAGCAGCTGCGCCGCCAGCCTGCGGGTCGATTTCCTGGCGGGCCCGAGCGATACCGCCAGCAATCGCCTGGCGGGACGGATCGCCCTCTGGCAGCACGGCGACGAGACGCTCCCAATAACCGATGGCGTCCTGGAAACGCTGCTCCTCGTAGGCGGCGATACCGAGCAGCCCGAGACTGGTGACCTCCTCCGGGTCGGCCTGCAGCGCTTCGCCGGTCAGCGCGTCCAGCTGCTCTGTCCATTGTTTGCCGCCAGCAAAATACAGCGCCTGGGCCCACTGCCCGAGCAACTCGGGTTCACGCCCCGCCACCTCCACCGCCTGCTCGAACGCGCGCGCCGCCTCGACCGGGCGCTCTTGCGCCATGTAGCTACGGCCCAGGAAGTACCAACCCTCCGGAGACTCCGGATTGCTTTGCACTGCCTGCTCGAGGCGCGCGGTCATTTCCTCGATGCTGCGCGGCTCGCCCACGAAAGTACGGGCACGCTGCACCTCGTCGATCGCGCCAAACTGCGTATAAAGCAAAATGCCCAGCAGCGGAATCGACAACACCATGACCATCGGCACCTTACGGCCCAGCCGCCCGGCAGGCTTTGCCTCGCCGCTGCCCTCGGTATCGGCGAGCAGCTCGCGTGCGGCTTCGTCACGCGCTGTCTGCAACCTCGCGTCATCCAGAGTGCCTGCCTGGTGCTGTAAATCGAGCTCGCGCAGGCGTTCCTGGTAAAGAGTGACGTTCAGGGCGGTGCGATCTTCCTCTGCCTGAAGCTTGCGCCCGCGCAACAGCGGGATCAGCAGAAAACCTACGGCGACCAGACACAGCAGGCCGGCGGACAACCAGAATTCGATCATGGGTCTTTTTTATCCAGAGACGCCTGCTCAAGCAGTTGCGCCAGACGTTGCTGTTCATCGTTCGACAGGCCGGTGGAGACCTCGACGCCAGCCTTGCGACGGCGTAGAACAATCACCCCAACCAGCATGAAACCACCGGCCAGAAGCGCTGCCGGGCCATACCAGAGCAACAGAGTGCGGCGGGTAACAGGCGGTTTGTAGAGCACGAAATCGCCATAACGGGCGACCAGGTAATCGATGATCTGCGCGTTGCTGTCACCCGCCTCGAGCTTGCGGTAGATCTCGGCGCGCAGGTCCATGGCAATCGGCGCATCAGAGTCGGCGATGTTCTGGTTCTGGCATTTCGGGCAGCGCAGTTCCTCTATGAGCTGCCGGTAGCGAGCGCGCTCGGCCTCGCTGGCGAATTCATAGGTATCGATGGCTGCATGGGCCACGCCGACCAGCGCCAACAGCAGGCTCAGCCCAATCAACAGACGCTTCATTGCCCCGCCTCGTCGACCATTTGCTGATAAAGCGGCGCAAGCTTCTCCCGCCAGATGGCCTCGTCGATCACGCCGACGAACTTGTGGCGGATGATGCCCTTGGCATCGACGAAGAAGGTCTCGGGTGCGCCGTACACGCCCAGATCAAGGCCCAGCGTGCCCTTGGGGTCGCTGATGTTGAGCTGATAAGGGTCGTGAAAATCGCTCAGCCATTTCTGCGCGGCAGCGTTGTCGTCCTTGTAGTTGACGCCGTGAATGTTCACGCCCACCGCCGCCAGCTTATTGAGCACCGGATGTTCCACCTTGCAGGCCACGCACCAGGTGGCCCAGACGTTGACCAGCGAGGGTTTGCCGAGCAGATCTTCCTGGGTGATCAGTTGATCGCCCTCCACTGCTGGCAACGAAAATGCCGGGAAGGGTTTATCGATCAGCGCAGAAGGCAGTTCGGCGGGGTCGAGAAACAGACCGCGGTACAGGAACACCGCGACACCTAGAAAGATCACCAGGGGCAGCAATAGAATCAGCCGTCTCATGTGCGCGCCTCCTTGCCCAGTGCGTCACGCACGCGGGTCTTGACCTTCATTCGGTAGCGTTTATCGGCGGCCGCGAGAAAACCGCCAAAGCCCATCATCAGCGCACCCAGCCAGATCCAGCGCACGAACGGCTTGATATGCACACGCACGGCCCAGGCGCCCTGCTCCAACGGCTCGCCAAGGGCAACGAACAGGTCGCGGGTCAGGCCGGCGTCGATACCCGCTTCGGTCATCACCGATTGCTGCACGGTATACAAGCGCTTTTCCGGGTGCAGCACGGCAATCTGCTGCTCGCCTTCGAACACGCGTACGGTGCCGCGATCAGAAATGAAGTTCGGCCCTTCATGGTGCGCTGCGCCTTCGAACACGAACCGATAGCCGCCCAGCTCCACCGCATCACCCGGCGCCATGCGCATATCGCGCTCGAAGCTGCCCAGGCTGGTGAGGATCACCCCCAATGCACAGACTGCCAGGCCCAGGTGCGCCAGTTGCATCCCCCAGTAGCTGCGGCCAAGGCTGGCCATGCCCTTGAGCAGGCCTTTGTGACGGGTCTTGTCCTGGAGGTCGCGCAGCCCGGCGAGAACCACCCAAGCGGCCAGCAGGCAGACGCCAAGCACCGCCCAATGAAAATCGCCCCACGCCCAGCTGGCCAGCAACGCCAGCACCATGCTGGCGACCAGCACCGGTGCGAGCATGCCGAGCAGCCAGCGCAGCGGTGTATCTTTCCAGCGCACCAGCACGCCGACCGCGAGCACCGCCATCAGCAAGCCCATCAGCGGGACGAACAACGCATTGAAATATGGCGGGCCGACCGACAGCTTGGCGCCACTCAGGGCATCCAGCACCAGCGGATAAAGGGTGCCGAGCAGGATCATCGAGGCGGCCACCACCAGAATCAGGTTGTTGGTCAGCAGCAGGGTTTCCCGCGACCAGAGGCTGAAGCCCACCTGGCTGCGCACCACGGGCGCGCGCAGGGCGAACAGGGTCAGCGAGCCGCCAACCACCAGCAGCAGAAACGCAAGAATGAACACGCCTCGCTCGGGGTCACTGGCGAACGCGTGCACCGAGGTCAGCACACCGGAACGAACCAGGAAGGTGCCCAGCAAGCTCAGCGAAAACGCAGCGATGGCGAGCAGCACCGTCCAGCTCTTGAACACACCGCGTTTTTCGGTCACAGCCAGCGAGTGGATCAGCGCAGTGCCCACCAGCCAGGGCATAAACGAGGCGTTCTCGACCGGGTCCCAGAACCACCAGCCGCCCCAGCCCAGCTCGTAGTAAGCCCACCAGGAGCCCAGGGCGATGCCGATGCCGAGAAAGGCCCAGGCGACGATCGTCCAGGGCCGCGACCAGCGCGCCCAGGCAGCGTCCAGCTTGCCGCCGAGCAACGCGGCGATGGCGAAGGCGAAGGCCACCGAGAAGCCCACGTAGCCCATGTACAGCATCGGCGGGTGGATGATCAGGCCGAAATCCTGCAACAGCGGGTTGAGGTCGCGGCCGTCGGCCGGCACGTTCGGCAACAGGCGGGTAAACGGGTTCGAGGTGACGATCAGAAACAGCAGGAAGCCGACGCTGATGAAGCCCATGACGCCCAAAACACGTGCAAGCATCTCTTCGGGCAACTGCCGGGAAAAGATCGCCACGGCGAAGGTCCAACCGCCAAGAATCAGCGCCCAGAGCAGCAGCGAACCCTCATGGGCGCCCCACACGGCGCTGAATTTGTAGTACCAGGGCAGCGCGCTGTTGGAGTTCTGCGCCACGTAGGCCACAGAAAAATCATCGGCCATAAAGGAATAAGTAAGGCAGGCGAAAGACAACGTCAGGAAGGCGAACTGCCCCCAGGCGGCCGGCTGCGCCAGGCTCATCCATTGCCGGTCGCCACGCCATGCGCCGACCATCGGCAGCGAGGACTGCACCAGGGCCAGGCACAGCGCCAGAATCATCGCCAGATGGCCGAGTTCGGGAATCATCGCGCGGCCTCCCCGGCTTTCTCGTATTGCTTGCTCATGCCACTCTGCTCCAAAGCCTGCTTGACCTCGGGCGGCATGTAGTTCTCATCGTGTTTGGCCAGCACTTCGTCGGCAAGCAAAATGCCGCTGTCGTCGATCTTGCCCATGGCAACAATGCCCTGACCTTCGCGGAACAGATCCGGCAGGATGCCGTGGAAACGAATGGTCACCCGCGCTACGTAGTCGGTGACTACAAAGTCGGTCTGCAGCGAATCACTGGAGCGTTTCACCGAACCTTTTTCCACCATACCGCCGGCGCGAATGCGGGTATCCAGCGGTGCTTCACCGTTGGCGATCTGGGTGGGCGTGTAGAACAGGTTGATGTTCTGCTGGAGCGCGCTCAGGGCCAACGCCACGGCGATACCGACACCAGCGACGATCGCCAGGACGATAAACAGGCGCTTCTTGCGAACAGCGTTCAACGTGACTCCTCCCGGCGCAGACGACGCGCCTCATCCTGCAGATAGCGGCGCCGCGCGTGCAGCGGCAACATCACGTTGAGCACCAGTATGACCAGGCAGATGCCGTAGGCCGACCAGACATAAGCCCCATGACTGCCCATGGCGAGAAAGTCGCCGAATGACGCGAAGCTCATGGCCTACCCTCCAGCTGCGCACGGATCTCGGCCTTCACCCAACTGCTGCGCGCTTCACGGCGCAACACTTCGAGGCGCATGCGCATCAACAGCACGGCGGCGAAGAAGCAGTAGAAGCCCAGCACCATGATCAGCAGCGGCAACCACATCTGCATGGGCATCGTCGGTTTTTCGATGACGCTGAAGGTGGCCGGCTGATGCAAGGTGTTCCACCACTCCACCGAGTACTTGATGATCGGGATATTGATCACCCCAACCACGGCCAGCACCGCGCAGGCCTTGGCAGCACTGTCGCGATTGCTGATTGCCTGGCCGAGGGCGATGATGCCGAAATACAGGAACAGCAGGATCAGCATCGAGGTCAGCCGCGCATCCCAGATCCAGTAGGTACCCCAGGTCGGTTTGCCCCAGATCGCTCCGGTGATTAGCGCGATGGCAGTCATCCAGGCGCCGACGGGCGCTGCTTGTTGCAGGGCGACATCAGCGAGTTTCATCTTCCACACCAGGCCGACCACCCCCGCCACGGCGAGCATCACGTACACCGACTGCGCCAGGAAAGCCGCCGGCACGTGGATGTAGATGATCCGGAAACTGTTGCCTTGCTGGTAGTCAGGCGGCGCGAACGCCAACCCCCACACCATCCCTACGAGCAGCAGCAGCGCAGCGGCGATTGCCAACCCGGGCAGCCAGCGGCCACTGATTTCGTAGAACCATTTGGGCGAGCCCAGCTTGTGAAACCACATCCAATTCATCAGGTCACTCATCATTCTCCGAGGTAGGGGCCAGCGCCAAAGCACGCGGCCATCCTCGGTAGCACGGTTGGATCATTCGCCGACACTGATGGTCAGGCCGGCGGCAATGGCGAATGGCGTCAGGGTCACGGCCAGTGCGGCAAGGCTGGCCAGCCACAACAAATGGCCAGCCACTGGCAGCCCCTGCAGACTCGCCTGCAAGGCCCCGCTGCCGAGAATCAGCACTGGGATGTACAACGGCAATATAAGTAACGCCAGCAGCAGCCCGCCACGCTTGAGCCCCACGGTAAGGGCGGCACCAATAGCACCAAGCAGGCTGAGAACGGGCGTGCCGAGCAGCAAGGACGCGAGCAGCACGGGCAGGCAGCGGCCCGGCAAGCCGAGCATCAACGCCAGCAAGGGCGACAGCAGCACCAGAGCCAGCCCGGAGAACAGCCAGTGCGCGCTGACTTTGGCCAGCACCAGCAGCGGCAAAGGGTGCGACGACAACACCCATTGTTCTAGAGAGCCGTCTTCGAAATCGCTGCGAAACAGGCCATCGAGCGATAGCAACACCGCCAGCAAGGCCGCCACCCACACTAGGCCGGGCGAGAGGCTTTGCAGCAGCTGCGTTTGTGGCCCGACGGCCAGCGGAAACAGAGCGATGACGATAGCGAAAAACACCAATGGGTTGGCCAGTTCTGCAGGGCGCCGACACAGCAGACGCGCCTCGCGCACGGCCAGCAGCATAAACACGCGACTCATGCGGCATGCTGTCCCAGATCAAGATCACGGTACGCAGCCGGCAGACTGCTCAGTGTGTGGTGGGTGGTCAAAACCACCAGGCCGCCCTGCTGACAATGCCCAGCGAGATGCGCTTCCAGCTGGCTCACGGCCTGTTTGTCGAGGGCGGTAAAGGGCTCATCGAGAATCCACAGCGGCGGGCTGTCCAGGTACAGCCGAGCCAGCGCTACGCGGCGCTGTTGGCCGGCCGACAAGGTGTGGCAAGGTACGTCTTCGAAACCGCGTAAGCCGACTGCCTCCAGGGCTTTCCAGATCTGCGCCCGGCTTGCTGGCTGATGCAAGGCACACAGCCAGGCTAGGTTTTCTTCGGCGCTCAATAGCCCTTTGATGCCGGCGGCATGGCCGATCCACAGCAGATGACTGGCCAGATCGCCATTGCGACCGCTGAGCGGCTGGCCCTTGAGGCGAATTTGCCCGGAGGTGGGCTGTCTCAAT
The DNA here is from genome assembly GCF_900102335.1 of Phytopseudomonas seleniipraecipitans. GTDB lineage: Bacteria > Pseudomonadota > Gammaproteobacteria > Pseudomonadales > Pseudomonadaceae > Aquipseudomonas > Aquipseudomonas seleniipraecipitans. The sequence goes on along the minus strand of NZ_FNBM01000001.1, from coordinate 1,010,417 downwards.
CCGGCGAGAACGCGTAGCAGGCTGGTCTTGCCGCTGCCATTGGGGCCGGAGACTTGAAGCATTTGCCCGGTATCCACGCGGATATCAAGATTCTCGAACAGCAGGCGCCAATCCCGTTCGCAGGAAAGTGCCGTGGCTTCGAGAAAGGGACTGCTCACAACGCGGGCACCTGGTTCAAGTCGAGACGATTACGGCCGCTATAATGGGCGGACGTAAGAAGTGGCCGGAATTATACATGCCCAACCCGTTCACTCGCAGTGAGCTTTGGCTAGAGAGTATGAGAGTTAATGACCGAGATCAGTGGTTCGCGCCCTATCGCACCGCCACCGCCGGCCAGCAGGCCGCTGGCTAACGCCGCTGACCTGGCGGTGAAGCTGCTGCAACCTCTTGATGGCCTGATGGCCAGCGGTGAAACAGCCAAGGCAGAAGTGGTTGGCCTCAAGGAAGGCGCGCAGGCTTTTCAGCTGATGTTGCGGGTGACACTGGATAATGGCCGCCAGGCGACGTTGCAGGCGAGCAGCCCGCAACCTGTCGCGCAGGGCACCGCGCTGGCAGTCACGGCGCTTTCCGACACACGCCTGGCTCTGGCAGTGCTGGCCGGCGGCAAACCACTGACCAGCATCGACCTCGAGCAGTTACCCGTCGGCACGCTGCTGCAGGGCAAGGTCGTCTCCCGCGAAGCCCTGCCCACTCAAGCCGGGCAAACCGTCTACAAGGTAGTGGTGAACCTGCTCAACACCGCGCTGGCGGGCAGCAAGCTAAGCCTTGAAACGCCTATCGACCTGCCGCTGGGCAGTCTGCTCAGCGCTCGCGTACAAGGTGATCAGTCGCTGGCTTTTCTGCCCCTCAGCGGGCGACTCGACCAACTGGCGTTGCTTCAACAACTGGGTAATCAGCAAAGCCGCCAGGGCTCACTGGAAGGTTTGCTGTCCGCGTTGAAGGGCCTGGGCAATCAGGCGGCTATGCCGGATGGGCTGCGTGGCAGCATCGACAAGTTGCTGGGCGCCTTGCCGAGTGGTGAGCAGATGAGCAGCGGCAAGGGCCTGATGCAGGCACTGGAAAATAGCGGTCTGTTTCTGGAAAGCAAACTGCTGGCAGGCCAACCCGGCGCCTTGAGCACCGACATGAAAGCCAACCTGCTGCGCCTGGTCAGCCAGCTGCTGCCATTGCTGCCCGGCTCCGCACCGCTAGCGGCGGCAAGTGCCAACGCGATGACCCAGGCGCTGCCGGCCTTCGCCCGCAACATTCTCGGCAATATCGGCCAGAGCAGCGGTCGCCAGCAGGCGATGGGCTTTCCGCTGCCCAGCCGCATGCTGCAAGCCATGGACGGGGAAGATGATCTGGAAGCGCTGCTCAAGCTGGCCGCTGCCGCGATCTCGCGCCTGCAAACCCACCAGCTATCCAGCCTGGCGCAAAGCCAGACCGGGCCGGACGGCGCACTGGTCACCACGTGGCAGATCGAAGTGCCGATGCGCAATCAGCATGAGCTGGTGCCCCTGCAGGTGAAGATTCAGCACGAAGAGCCGGCGCCATCCGGCAAACAGGATCCCAAGGAAACGCTCTGGCGTATCGACCTGGCATTCGATCTCGATCCCCTCGGGCCGCTGCAGGTGCAAGCGCAGCTGGCCCACGGCAGCCTGTCCAGCCAGCTATGGGCGGAACGTGCCAGCACTGCCGGGATGATCGACCGCGAACTGGGCAACTTGCGTGAACGCCTGGTGGCGGCGGGCCTTACTGTCGGCGACCTGGCCTGCAGCCAGGGGACGCCGCCGCAAGGCCCGAAAACTTCATTGGAACAGCGCTGGGTCGACGAAACCGCATGAGCAGAAAAGGCCCACGCCAGGCTATCGCCCTCACCTACGATGGCCAGAACGCCCCCAACCTCAGCGCCAAAGGCGACGACGAACTGGCTGAAGCGATACTGGCCATCGCGCGTGCGCATGATGTACCGATCTACGAGAATGCCGAGCTGGTGCGTTTGCTCGCGCGCCTGGAATTGGGCGAAGCGATCCCCGAGCAGCTGTACCGCTGCATCGCGGAAATCATTGCGTTTGCCTGGTACCTCAAGGGCAAATACCCGCCGGGATTCGATCCACGCGGCAAGCCAAAGGATGGTCCGCTGTTGCTCGATGGGCCGGATCGCTCGGGTAGTGGCCGGTAGCCTCTTGGGACCGCATCGAACCGGGGTATCGCTTCGCTCAACCCAGGCTACCAGGCTCGACGCTGGGTTACGCCAGTGTCCGTTGAGTAAACCCTGTAGGAGCCGCGCCCCCGCGGCGAATCGTCTGGCCGACGAAAAATTGCGGTACAGCCACAATCGTTCGCGCCAAGGGCGACGCTTTACACGTGAAGGCGTTACTCCTACGTCAGCAAACACCTATCCGGCGTAGCCTGGGTTGAGCGCAGCGATACCCGGGATTGAGATCAGGGACGTATTGCCTAGGACCTGCGGGACTGGTGCAGCTTGGCGACCAGCTCAGCTTCGGCCTTGCTGAGACCACAGGAATGGGTCAGATCATCAGCGCTCGCGCCCATGCCGACCAAACGAGCAGCCTGGGTAAACGACAGGCTGGTGGGATCGCGCTGTTCGATCTGGGTAAGCTTGTCCGGCAGTGGTGCAACGGTGCGACGAAGCTCGTGGAGCTCTTCACCCATGCGTATGCTGCCGGTCAGGTAGGTGTCCAGGCGTTTGCCGAGCTCACGGATGCGTAGGTCACGCTGAGCATCACGCTCAGCCTGCAACTGGCTGGCCAGGCGCAGGCGCCCTGCAAGCCAGACGCAGGTACCCACCAGCCCGGCACAGACCAGAGCAAGAACGATCAGTACGGCTTCGAGCACCTCAGATGCTCTCCAGCTCCGACCACTCCTCCTCGGTCATCATCTTGTCCAGCTCGACCAGAATCAGCAGCTCGCCGTTCTTGTTGCAGACGCCTTGAATGAACTTGGCAGACTCGTCGTTACCGACGTTCGGCGCGGTCTCTACTTCGGACTGACGCAGGTAAACCACCTCGGCGACGCTGTCGACCATGATGCCGACTACTTGCTTGTCTGCCTCGATGATGACGATACGCGTGTTATCGGTCACTTCGGCAGAGTCCAGGCCAAAGCGCTGGCGCGTGTCGATTACGGTGACCACGTTGCCGCGCAGGTTGATGATACCCAGCACGTAGCTCGGCGCGCCCGGCACCGGGGCAATTTCCGTGTAGCGCAATACTTCCTGAACCTGCATCACGTTGATGCCGTAGGACTCGTTGTCCAGACGGAACGTGACCCATTGCAGGATCGGATCTTCAGCGCCTTGTGCAGAGCTTTTCTTCATGGCCTAGCCTCGTCATTGACCGCATAGCGGTGTGCGGGAGTCCCGCTATTCATCGGCTGCACGTGCCGCTGCACGCGCGTCCAGTAATTAGTGTATCTGCCCGTTATGCATCCGCTTGGTCGCGCCGCTGGCGATCAACTCAGCCAGTGCGGCGACATCCAGCAATGCACACATATGTTCGATCACGGTACCCGCCAGCCAAGGCCGTTGGGCACGCTGGCTGCGCCACTTGATTTCGTCGGGGTTGAGCCGGATCGAACGGCTGACCTGATGAACCGCCAGCCCCCACTCGTAACCCTGGACGGAAATCACGTACTGCAGCCCCTGGCGGAAATCGTCCCGGTAGCGATCCGGCATGACCCAGCGCGCCGTGTCGAGCACCTTAAGGTTGCCCGACTGCGACGGCAGTATGCCGAGAAACCAGTCTGGCTGGCCAAACAAAGGTGTCAGGTCCTGCCCGGCCAGCGGATAGATCGAGCCCAGACATACCAGCGGCACGGCAAGCGTCAGCCCGGCGACATCGAACAGCAGGCATTCGAAAGGCTCTTCTGCCCAGTCAGGGCGACCGTCCGCCAGCACGGCAGCGAGTTGTGGTGTCGGGCGATGCACGTCGGCAAGCGGCTCGACCAATGGCGGCATGGCTATAGGCGCGACGACAACGGCAGGCGGTGCCTCAGCAACCGGCGCGACAATGACCTCTTCAACAGGCTGAACCAAAGCCAGCGGCGGGGCCTCGGCGCGCGGCGCTACCTGTGCATCACGGATCTGCTCCTCGAGCACGGCCGCCTCGAAGTCGTCGAGACCGCTGTCGGCCAACTCTTGCTCGAGCTCGACCGCAGCATCCTGCAGCAACCCATCAAGATAGGACTGCAGTGCCAGTTGGGGCCGCGTGGCGGTGGCAGTGGAACGACTCATGGATACAACCCGCAATGGAAACCTGTATGAGCTATCGGCCGCAGGGGCGGCAGACTTGAGCCAGTTTGCGAAGAATAAGCGGCATTCATCGATCAGGCCACTTGCGATGCAGGCTGCTGCGCCAGTAAATGTTTGAGCAGCGCGCGATAGGCGATGGTGCCGCGGCTGTTGCCATCGAACTGCGAAGGCGTCAGCCCTGCCCGACTGGCGTCACGCAGGCGGGTGTCGACCGGAATGTAGGCCTGCCACAGGTGCTCCGGGAAGCTGTTCTTGAGCAAACGCAACGTGGACATCGAGGCCTGGGTACGGCGATCGAACAAGGTCGGCACGATGGTGTAAGGCAAGGCCTGCTTGCGCGAACGATTGATCATTGCCAACGTGCTGACCATACGCTCCAGGCCCTTAACGGCAAGAAACTCGGTCTGCACCGGGATCACCAATTGTTGACTGGCCGCCAGCGCATTCACCATCAGTACGCCGAGCAGTGGCGGACTGTCGATCACCGCATGGTCGAAATCCTGCCATAACTGCGCGAGACTTTTGGCAACTACCAGCCCCAGGCCGCTCTGCCCGGGTGATTGCCGCTCAAGCGTGGCCAACGCAGTGCTCGACGGCAGCAAGGAAATTCGCTCATGGCTGGTCGGCAACAGTAATTGCGCGGGCAAGCCCTGGGGCACGCTGCCCTGATGTTGAAACAGATCAAAGATGCTGTTTTCGAGGGTATCGGGATCATGACCGAAATAGCTGGTCATCGAGCCATGCGGATCAAGATCGACCACCACCACCCGTTTACCGGCATCGGCCAGCAGACCGGCGAGCGCGATGGTTGAAGTGGTTTTACCCACGCCGCCTTTCTGGTTGGATACAGCCCAAACTCTCATACTCTTCATCCTCTCGGAGCGGGCTGAGCCCGACCGAGACTGAGCGCCCGCTTCATTGGGCAGGCGACGGGGAATTGACGGCGCCAGTAGCTGGAGCCTGCACTACAGGCGGTGTAGCAGGTTGCGTGCCAGCGCGTAGCAGAGCCGCATCGGGTTGAGCGTTGGCGCTGCCCGTTCCGCTGACACTGCGCCGCACATCGAGATTACGCGAAACCACCAGTACCACTCGACGGTTACGCGCCCTGCCTTCGGCAGTCGCATTATCGGCCACTGGCTGAAACTCACCGTAACCCACGGCAGCCATCCGCGACGGATCGACACCATCCATGGCCAGCATGCGCACGATGCTCGCGGCACGCGCTGCCGACAATTCCCAGTTGGTGGGGAACTGTGCGGTTCTGATCGGCTGGTTATCAGTGAAGCCCTCTACGTGAACAGGATTCCCGTAAGGCGCCAGAATCTTGGCAATCTTCTCGATGATTTCAAACGCCATGTCGTTGGGCAGTGCATCACCACTGGGGAACAGCAGACCGGAACTCAACTCGATCTCGATCCACAGCTCGTTGCCACGCACCTTCAGCTGATCGCTTTGCAACAAACCACCAAAGGCGTCACGAATGCTATTGGCGATGTTCTGCAGGGTCGAGGCAGCAATCTGCTCCGTCGACGCCTCATCGACCATGGAGTTATCCGGCTCGGTGGTGCGCGGCCGTTCGTCACCCACCGGAATGGGTTTGATGGAACGCTCTGGCTGACTGAATACGCCGGTCAGCGTTTCCGACAATATCTTGTACTTGCCTTCGTTGATCGAGGAAATCGAGTACATGACCACAAAAAACGCGAACAGCAGCGTGATGAAGTCCGCGTAGGACACCAGCCAACGTTCGTGGTTTTCGTGCTCTTCGTGGCGGCGTCGACGAGCCATGGTCAGTTCATGAAGCCTTGCAGCTTCAACTCGATGGAACGCGGGTTTTCACCCTCGCCGATGGACAGAATCCCCTCCAGGAGCATCTCGCGATAAGCCGACTGACGCAGGGCCACCGACTTGAGCTTGGCGCCTACGGGCAATAGCATCAGGTTGGCGAACGCCACACCGTAAATGGTGGCGACGAACGCGACGGCGATGCCGCCACCGAGCAGGCTCGGGTCGGCCAGATTACCCATCACATGGATCAGCCCCATTACCGCGCCGATGATGCCGATGGTGGGTGCGTAGCCGCCCATGCACTCGAAGAACTTGGCAGCCTGGATGTCGCGGCTTTCCTGGGTATAGAGGTCCACCTCGAGAATGCTGCGAATGGCTTCCGGCTCGGCGCCATCTACTAGCAACTGCAGGCCTTTGCGCGCATAAGGATCGGCTTCGCCGTCAGCCACAGCCTCGAGCCCCAGCAGCCCCTCCTTGCGCGCGGTCATGCTCCAACTCACCACGCGGTCGATGCCGCCGGGCAGGTCGATCTGCGGGGGAAAGAAAATCCACCGCAGGATATTCATGGCACGCTTGAACACCGCGACAGGCGTCTGCAAAAACGCCGCGCCCAGCGTGCCACCGATCACGATCAGCGCCGCCGGGCCGTTGAGCAGGGCCGAAACATGACCGCCTTCCAGGTAATTGCCGCCGAGAATGGCGACGAATGCCAGGATGACACCGATCAGGCTCAGCACATCCATCAGATACAGGCCTCGACCAGATGCCGGCCGATATCATCCAGCGGGTAGATCGCATCGGCGAGGTTGGCTTTGACGATCGCCATGGGCATGCCATAAATCACGCAGCTAGCTTCGTCCTGCGCCCACACCTGGCTGCCACCCTGCTTGAGCAGACGCGCGCCTTCACGGCCATCGGCGCCCATGCCGGTAAGCACCACAGCCAGCACCTTGTCGTTGTAAGACTTGGATGCAGAACCGAAGGTGATATCCACGCAAGGCTTGTAGTTCAGGCGCTCATCACCGGGCAGGATGCGGATGGTACCGCGCCCGTCGATCATCATCTGCTTGCCACCCGGAGCGAGAATGGCCAGGCCGGGGCGCAGGATATCGCCGTCTTCCGCTTCCTTGACGTTGATCTTGCAAAGCTTGTCGAGCCGCTCGGCGAAGGCCTTGGTGAAGGCCGCAGGCATGTGCTGAATCAACACGATCGGGGTCGGGAAGTTCGCTGGCAGCTGGGTGAGCACCCGCTGCAGGGCAACCGGGCCGCCAGTCGATGTGCCGATCGCGACCAACTTATAGGCCTTGCGCTTGGGCGCAGCGCTGCTGGCAGACGAGTGACGCTCGACCGGCGGCGGGCTTACGCTTGGCTGCGGTCGGGTAGCTGGCGCTGGCGTAGTCGGCACTCTCGCAGGTCGGCTCAGGCTACCGCCGGCAGGCGGCGTCAGGGACGCCGCGCCGATCCCCCGGCGGTTACTGCGCGAAATGCTGTGCACCTTCTCGCACAACAGCTGTTTGACCTTCTCAGGGTTGCGCGAGATGTCCTCGAAATTCTTCGGCAGGAAATCCACCGCACCGGCGTCCAGCGCATCGAGGGTCACTCGGGCGCCTTCGTGGGTCAGCGAAGAGAACATCAGTACCGGCGTCGGGCAGCGCTGCATGATGCTGCGCACTGCGGTGATGCCGTCCATCAACGGCATTTCGTAGTCCATGGTGATCACGTCCGGCTTGAGCGCCAGCGCCTGATCGATGGCTTCGCGGCCGTTGGTAGCCGTACCGACCACGGTGATGTTGGGGTCGGACGAGAGGATCTCCGAAACCCGGCGACGGAAGAAGCCGGAGTCGTCGACCACCAGTACCTTGACAACCATAAACACTCCTAAGCGGCGCGACAGAGGCCGCGCCGCGGACGATCAGATACGCCGTGCGTAGCGCTTGAGCATGCTCGGCACGTCGAGAATCAGCGCGATGCGGCCGTCGCCGGTGATGGTCGCACCGGACATACCGGGCGTGCCTTGCAGCATCTTGCCCAGCGGCTTGATGACCACCTCTTCCTGGCCAACCAATTGATCGACGACAAAACCGATACGCTGGTTGCCGACGGTGAGGATCACCACGTGGCCCTCGCCCTGCTCTTCGTGGGCAGCGCTGCGCACCAGCCAGCGTTTGAGATAGAACAGCGGCAGCGCTTTGTCTCGGACGATCACCACTTCCTGGCCGTCGACCACGTTGGTACGCGACAGGTCGAGGTGGAAGATCTCGTTGACGTTGACCAGCGGGAAGGCGAATGCCTGGTTGCCGAGCATCACCATCAGCGTCGGCATGATCGCCAGCGTCAGCGGTACCTTGATGACGATCTTCGAGCCTTGGCCCTTCTGCGAGAACACGTTGACCGTGCCGTTGAGCTGGGAAATCTTGGTCTTCACCACGTCCATGCCGACGCCACGGCCGGACACGTCGGAAATCTCGGTTTTGGTCGAGAAACCCGGTGCGAAGATCAGGTTGTAGCACTCCAGATCAGTCAGGCGGTCGGCTGCGTCCTTGTCCAGCAAGCCTTTTTCCACGGCTTTGCTACGCAGGACCTCAGCGTCCATGCCTTTGCCGTCATCGGTAATCATCAGCAGGATGTGATCGCCCTCCTGCTCGGCCGACAGCACGACTCGGCCGGTGCGTGACTTGCCGGCAGCTTCGCGCTCGTCAGGACCTTCTACGCCGTGATCGACGGCGTTGCGCACCAAGTGAACCAGCGGGTCGGCCAGTGCCTCGACAAGGTTCTTGTCGAGGTCGGTTTCTTCGCCGACCAGCTCCAGATTGATTTCTTTCTTCAGCTGACGGGCCAGGTCACGTACCAGACGCGGGAAGCGCCCGAAGACCTTTTTGATCGGCTGCATACGGGTCTTCATGACCGATGTCTGCAGATCGGCGGTAACCACGTCGAGGTTGGACACGGCCTTGGCCATGGCCTCGTCTTCGCTATTGAGCCCCAGGCGCACCAGACGGTTACGCACCAACACCAGCTCGCCAACCATGTTCATGATTTCGTCGAGGCGTGCAGTGTCGACCCGTACGGTAGTTTCCGCCTCGTTGGCGGGCGCCGCAGCCGCGGCGGGCTTGGCTGGTTCAGCTTTGACGGCAGCAGCGGGAGCAGTCCGGGCCGCCGCTGGAGCGGGTGCCGCAGGTTTGGCGACCGGGGCAGCGGCGGCCGGAGCTACTGCCAAAGGCGCGATGGCCTCAGGCTCGACAAACTTGCCTTTGCCGTGCAGTTGGTCCAGCAGCGCTTCGAACTCATCATCGCTGATGTCGTCGCCTTGCGCAGCAGAGCTGGCGGGCACAACAGGCGTTGCCGCTGCAGGTGCTTCCACGGCGGGAGCAACGAACTGCCCCTTGCCATGCAACTGGTCGAGCAGTGCCTCGAATTCGTCGTCGGTGATTTCATCGCCGTTGGCGCCAGGCGCGACAGCGGCAGCTAAAGGCGCCTCGGCGGCGGCAACTGCCGGTGCCGCGAACTGGCCTTTGCCATGCAGCTGATCAAGCAGTGACTCGAATTCGTCGTCGCTGATTTCATCATCCGAGGTACTTGCCTGCGGTTGCGGTTTATCGCCCAGCGCGTCAAGCAACTGCTCGAATTCGCTGTCTGTGATGTGCGCGGAAGTGTCGGCCGCGACCGGTGCTGCCGCGGCAGCAGCAGGCTGCACGGCGGTAACCGGCTGGGCGCCGGCAGGCTCTGCAAGGCGTGCCAGTGCGGCCAGCAGTTGCGGAGAAGCAGGCGTCGGCGTGGTGCGCTCGCGCACTTCGGTAAACATGCCGTTGACCGCATCCAGCGCTTCGAGCACCACATCCATCAATTCAGAGTCGACGCGACGCTCACCCTTGCGCAGGATGTCGAACACGTTCTCGGCAATGTGGCAGCACTCCACCAGCTCGTTGAGCTGCAGAAAACCGGCCCCGCCTTTTACCGTGTGAAATCCCCGAAAAATTGCATTGAGCAGGTTCATGTCGTCAGGGCGGCTTTCCAGCTCCACCAACTGCTCAGACAACTGCTCAAGAATCTCGCCGGCCTCTACCAGGAAATCCTGGAGGATTTCTTCATCGGCGCCGAAGCTCATATGACGTGCTCCTAAAATCCCAGACTGGACAGCAAATCGTCGACGTCGTCCTGGTTCGATGCGACATCATCACGCTTATCGGCATGAATCTGCGGACCTTCACCATGCGACGCAGGTTTTTGTTTGTTTTGCTCGGCGCGCAGCTCGGTATGGTCGTGGTCGATACCGGCGAAGCGATCGACCTGACTGGCCATCAGCATCAGTTTCAGCAAATTGCTCTCGACCTCGGTAACCAGCTGCGTCACCCGCTTGATCACTTGTCCGGTGAGGTCCTGGTAATCCTGCGCGAGCATGATGTCGTTGAGGTGCCCGGACAATTTGCTGCTGTCGCGCTGGCTACGCGCCAGAAACAACTCGATGCGTTTGGCCAACTCGCGGAATGCTTCAGCGCCCATTTCTCGGCGCATGAACTTGCCCCAATCCTCGCTCAGGGCATCGGCTTCGCTGCTCAGATCATTGACCAGTGGCGCACTCTGCTCGACCAGATCCATGGTGCGATTGGCCGCACGCTCGGTCATGGTCACGACGTAGTTGAGGCGTTCGGTGGCATCGGAAATCTGTGAGACTTCCTTGGCATGAGGTACTCGCGGATCCAGCTGAAAATTGACGATGGCGTTGTGCAGCTCACGTGTGAGCTTGCCGACTTCGTGGTAAAGACCCCGGTCGCGTGCCTTGTTCAGTTCATTGATCAGCTGTACCGCTTCGCCAAAGTTGCCTTGTTCAAGGCTGCTTACCAGTTGACGGGCATTGCTTTTCAGAGTCGACTCGAGGTCGGCCTCTTGAGAATCATCGTGTTCCATAACAACCTCGCGGCAGACATCAGCCGTTGACCCGCTCGAAGATTTTTTCGATCTTTTCCTTGAGCACCTGAGCGGTGAAAGGCTTGACCACATAGCCATTTACACCGGCCTGGGCGGCCTCGATGATCTGATCTCGCTTGGCTTCCGCCGTTACCATCAATACCGGCATTTGCTTCAAACGCTCGTCCGCACGCACTGCGCGCAGCAGATCGATGCCGCTCATGCCGGGCATGTTCCAGTCAGTGACGAGAAAGTCGAAGCTACCGCTTTGCAGCATCGGCAACGCCGTCACGCCATCGTCGGCTTCTGAGGTGTTGGTGAACCCCAGATCCCGCAAGAGGTTCTTGATGATTCGTCGCATCGTCGAAAAATCATCGACGATAAGGATTTTCATGTTCTTGTCCAAGTCGACCTCCGTACAGTCCTAAAACGCATCCAGCATTCTGAAGCGCTTCTAAATCGTGAAACCGGCCTGGCGGAACGCCGCAAAACTATTGCGTCCGGCTTTGCTGCGTTCACTGTGTTTTCCAGCGCCCTGCAAATTGTCTATGCGCGCCATTCACCCAGCCGCGCACGTAAGCGTGCGGCACATTGGCTATGCAATTGGCTGACTCGCGATTCACTCACCCCCAGCACCTCGCCGATTTCCTTGAGGTTCAATTCCTCGTCGTAATACAGCGACAGCACCAGCCGTTCACGCTCTGGCAGGTTGCCAATGGCATCCACCAGCGCTGCCTGGAAACGATCGTCTTCCAGTTCATGCGAAGGTCCGTGGTGCAGGGAACTCATGTCTTCCTGCAGCCCGCCGTTCTCGCCTTCCTGCAACAGGTCGTCGAAACTGAACAGGCGGCTGCCCAAAGTGTCGCCAAGAATGCCGTAGTAATCTTCGAGACTCAATTGGAGTTCGGCAGCAACCTCCTGATCTTTAGCGTCTCTTCCGGTTCTGGCCTCAATTTTTCGTATTGCGTCGCTGACCATACGGCTATTGCGGTGCACAGAACGCGGCGCCCAGTCACCTTTACGCACTTCGTCGAGCATGGCGCCACGGATACGAATACCCGCAAACGTCTCGAAACTGGCGCCCTTGCCGGCATCGTATTTACGCGATGCCTCGAGCAGGCCAATCATCCCTGCCTGAATCAAATCATCAACCTGCACGCTGGCGGGTAACCGCGCCAACAAGTGATAGGCGATGCGCTTGACCAGCGGGGCATAGCGTTCAATCAACTGATGCTGTGAATCTCGTGCTGTTGCCTTGCTGTACATACGGAGTCCAGAGGCTGTCGTCATACAGCCGTGTCTGCAGTCGGTTGGTGCACAAGACGTTCAACGAAAAACTCCAGGTGGCCGCGAGGGTTAGCCGGCAATGGCCACGCGTCGACCTTCTGAGCAATCGCCTTGAACGCAAGTGCGCACTTCGAGCGAGGGAACGCTTCATATACCGCACGTTGCTTCTGTACGGCTTTGCGCACCGACTCGTCATAGGGCACCGCGCCTACATACTGCAGCGCAACATCCAGAAAACGGTCGGTCACCTTGGTCAGCTTAGCAAACAGATTGCGACCCTCCTGCGGGCTGTGCGCCATGTTGGCAAGCACCCGAAAACGGTTCATGCCGTGGTCGCGGTTGAGCAGCTTGATCAGCGCATAAGCGTCGGTGATCGAGGTGGGTTCGTCACACACTACCACCAGCACTTCCTGGGCCGCGCGCACGAAACTCACCACCGAGTCGCCGATACCGGCAGCGGTGTCCACGATCAGTACGTCGAGGTTGTCGCTGATGTCGCTGAACGCCTGGATAAGGCCAGCGTGCTGCATGGGCGTGAGCTGCACCATGCTCTGTGTGCCGGAGGCGGCAGGCACGATGCGCACCCCGCCCGGCCCCTGCAACACGACATCACGCAGATCACACTGGCCGTCAATCACGTCAGCGAGGGTGCGCTTGGCGGTCAGCCCAAGCAGTACGTCGACGTTGGCCAAGCCAAGGTCGGCATCCATAAGCATGACGCGCCGACCGAGATCCGCCAGCGCCAGCGACAAATTCACCGACACATTGGTCTTGCCAACGCCGCCTTTGCCGCCAGTCACCGCGATCACCTGTACGGGATGCATACCCATGTTATCTACACACCTTATCTAACGTCGCTTTAAGCCGTAGGGCCATTGTGCGCTGCCATGGCGCGCGCAACCAGCGCCTCGCCACATCTGCCTGTTCATCCTGCGCGTCGCGCCGGGTCCTGATACAACCCAGCGAACATATCGGCCATTGTGTCTTCGCTCGGCTCTTCCGGAGCCTGCAGCCCGACAGCACGGCTGACCAGTTGATGGCTGCGCGGTACGTGTATGTCATCCGGAATACGGGGGCCATCTGCCAGATAGGCTACCGGTAGACGGTGGCTAATAGCCAGACCCAATACCTCACCCATACTCGTTGCCTCATCCAGTTTACTCAGAATGCAGCCGGCGAGCCCGCAGCGCTTGTAGCTGTGATACGCCGCCTTGAGCACCTGGGCCTGGCTGGTAGCCGCCATCACCAGATAATTCCGGGCGTTGACGCCACGGCTTGCCAGAGCCTCCAGCTGCATGCGCAGCGCCGGGTCGTTGGCTGGCAGGCCGGCGGTATCAATCAGCACGACACGCTTGCGGGCCAGCGGCGACAGGGCTTGTGTCAAAGACTGCCCCGGATCGACGTGAGTCACCGATACACCAAGAATACGGCCCAAGGTCTTGAGCTGCTCCTGCGCGCCGATGCGGTAGCTGTCCATACTCACCAGCGCGATGTTCGTAGCGCCGTACTTGAGTACATAGCGCGCTGCCAGTTTGGCCAGCGTGGTGGTCTTGCCCATGCCTGCCGGACCAACCAGAGCGATAACGCCGCCCTCTTCCATCGGTTCCTGCTTGGGGGTCTGAATCGAGTGTGCCAAATGCGCCAGTACCATGCGCCAGGCCTGGCGCTGATCGGTCAGCGAAGCCACGCGATCCAGCAGCGAGCGTGCCAGTTCAGCGGGTAGGCCCATGCGCTGTAGGCGGCGCCAGAGAGTAGCCTGCTGCGGGCGACGAGCCTGCAGTTGGCCCCACGCCATGGAGCCCATTTGCATTTCGATCAATTCGCGCAGGCCATGCAACTCGGAGCGCATCGACTCCAGAGCAGACTGGTCCGCGGGTGCCGCGGCGGTCTTCTGCTGGCGCTCGAGCACAGCGGCGAGGCTGTCAGCCGCCTTAGCGGGCGCCTCGCCAAGCAATTGGCGGTCCTTGCCAGCATCGTGCTGCGCACGGGTGGTCAGTTCGGCCTGGGCACTGGCAATGCGCGATTGCGTCTTGCGCAGCTCTGCTTCCAGGGCCGGATTCGGTTGCCGTGCCGGTGCAGGCGCAACCTGATAATCGAGTGCGGCCGTCAATTCCACGCCACCTGCTACACGGCGGTTACCGATGATGGTCGCATCAGCGCCCAGCTCATCGCGAACCAACTTCATGGCTTGGCGCATATCGGCGGCGAAAAAGCGTTTGACCTGCATGGCCCGTACCCTCGATTAGTTCTGCCCCACCGTCGCAACGATGGTGACCTGCTTGTTGTCCGGAATTTCCTGGTACGCCAGAACATGCATGCTCGGGACGGCCAACCGGGCGAAACGCGAGAGCATTCCCCGAACCGGCCCGGCTGCCAGCAGAATCACCGGCTTGCCAAGCATCTCCTGACGCTGCGCTGCTTCCACCAGGGAACGTTGCAGCTTCTCGGCCATGCCAGGCTCCAGGAGGATGCCATCCTCGGAGCCTTGACCGGCCTTCTGAAGACTATTTAGCAATATCTGTTCCAACCTTGGCTCAAGGGTGATCACAGGCAGCTCCGGCTCTAGTCCCACGATGTTTTGCACGATTGCACGGGCCAGCGCGACGCGCACGGCGGCAACCATGGCGGCGGGATCTTGACTCCGTGGCGCGACGTTGGCGATGGCTTCGGCGATGGTGCGGATGTCGCGCACCGGTACCTGCTCCTGCAACAGCGCTTGCAGCACCTTGAGCAGTGTCGACAGCGAGATCAGCCCTGGAACCAGCTCCTCCGCCAGCTTGGGCGAGCTTTTCGCCAGCAACTGCATCAACTGCTGGACTTCTTCATGGCCGAGCAGCTCGTGAGCGTGCTTGTGCAACACCTGATTAAGGTGGGTGGCGACCACAGTGCTGGCGTCAACGACGGTGTAACCAAGCGATTGCGCCTGGTCACGCTGGCCTGGGTCGATCCACACCGCCTCCAGACCGAACGCCGGATCTTTGGCGGCCACTCCGTTGAGGGTGCCAAACACCTGGCCGGGGTTGATCGCCAGCTCACGGTCCGGGTACACCTCAGCTTCAGCGACACTCACACCCATTAGCGTCAAACGATAGGCGTTAGGCTGCAGGTCGAGGTTGTCGCGTATGTGCACAGACGGCATCAGGAAGCCCATCTCCTGCGAAAGCTTCTTGCGCACGCCCTTGATACGCGCCAGCAATTGCCCACCCTGGTTGCGATCGACCAGCGGGATAAGCCGGTAGCCGACTTCCAGGCCGACCATATCGACAGGCATGACGTCATCCCAGCCGAGTTCCTTGACCTCTTGAGCACGCTGCGCCGGCAACAACTCCTGTTGACGCTGTACTTCCTGGACTTCCTCTTCCTTGACCTTGCGCTGCTTGTTGGCAATCCAGTAAGCGGCGCCTGCAGCGACCAAGCCCAGGCTGATAAAGGACATGTGCGGCATGCCGGGCACCAGGCCCATGGCGATCATGATGGCGGCCGATACTGCCAACGCCCGCGGTGAGGCGAACATCTGGCGATTGACCTGAGCGCCCATGTCTTCGGAACTGGAAACCCGGGTCACCATGATCGCAGCAGCGGTCGACAGCAGCAGCGATGGTATCTGCGCCACCAGGCCGTCACCGATGGTCAGCAGGGTGTAGATACGGCCTGCATCGGCGAACGTCAGGCCGTGCTGCAGCATGCCGATGGCGACCCCGCCAATCAGGTTGATAAACAGGATCAGCAGGCCTGCAACGGCATCACCGCGGACAAATTTGCTGGCACCGTCCATCGAGCCGTAGAAATCAGCCTCCTGCGCCACTTCGCTGCGACGCTTCTTGGCTTCGACCTGATCGATCAGGCCAGCATTAAGGTCGGCGTCGATGGCCATCTGTTTGCCGGGCATGGCGTCGAGGGTGAACCGCGCGCTGACTTCAGAAATGCGCCCCGCGCCCTTGGTGACCACCACGAAGTTGATGATCATGAGGATCGCGAACACCACGATACCGACCACATAGTTGCCGCCGATCACCACCTCACCGAATGCCTGGATCACCTTACCGGCAGCATCGTGGCCGTCTTGCCCGTTGAGTAGCACCACGCGGGTGGACGCCACGTTGAGCGCCAGACGCAAGAGCGTTGCGGCCAACAGAATGGTAGGAAACACGGCGAAGTCGAGCGGCCGTAGGGCGTAAATCGCCACCAGCAACACGACGATGGACAGCGCGATGCTGAAGGTGAACAGAATGTCGAGCAGCAGCGGCGGAATCGGCAGCATGACCATGGCCAGCATGGTCAGCAGCATCAGCGGGATACCGAGATTGCCGTTGCGCAACCCGGAGAGGTTGCTGCGAACGTTGCCAATCATTTGTGAGCGATCTGCTGCCACGTGGTTACCCCGGCTGATTCAAACTTTTGACGCCCTGAGCGCCTCTGCTGCCGGTCTTTGCAAGAAGCTGTCCAAGTCTGCGAAAAGCCTTGAACGAGCGGCTCTGCGCGTGTCGCGTGTGTGGATAAAGGGGACGAAAACACGAACCACGCGGGAAAACTCAAGTCCACTCACTGTGTAGGCGATGTCTTCGCCGACAGATTTTTCATTCTCGAGGAGTGCACTATGAAACGCTGGATGATGGCCGCACTGGCCAGTTGCTGCGCCGCTAGCCTGCAAGCCGCCGACCTGACCGTCGACCTCAATGCCGTGGACGCGAAAGGCGTTGGCTCTTCAGTCGGCAAGGTGGTGATCAGTCAAAGCCCATACGGCGTGGTATTCACACCTGAGCTGCACGACCTGGCCCCCGGCGTGCACGGCTTCCATGTACACAGCAAGCCCAGCTGCGATGCCGCCGAGAAAGACGGCCAAGCATCTGCTGCAGAAGCGGCTGGCGGCCACTGGGATCCGAAGAATGCCGGCAAGCACGGTTTGCCGTGGGGTGAAGGCCATCTGGGCGACCTTCCCGCCCTGCTGGTCACCGCAGACGGCAAAGCCAACCAGCCGGTGCTGGCGCCGCGCATCAAGAGCGTCGACGAGCTGAAGAACCTGTCGCTGATGGTACATGCGGGTGGCGACAACCATGCTGACCACCCGAAACCATTGGGTGGCGGTGGCGCTCGCGTCGCCTGTGGCGTAATCAAGTAACAAACCTGCAGACATCGCGAACCGCGGTTCGCGATGCACTGGTTTATTCGTCGCGACGCAGATCAGGCGGAATGGGCAGATCCTTGAGCGGTTCAGGACGCTTGCCCTTCCCGGCCTGGTACTGGCGAATCTGATAGACATACGCCAGCACTTGGGCCACCGCCAGGTACAGCCCCGCCGGGATCTCCTGGTCAAGTTCGGTGGTGTGATAGATCGAGCGCGCGAGCGCCGGGGACTCCAGCAGCATGACCTTGTGCTCTTGGGCGATCTCACGAATTTTCAGCGCAGTAAAGTCGCTGCCCTTGGCGAGCAGCATCGGCGCCTGGCCCTTTTCAGGGTCGTACTTCAACGCCACGGCAAAGTGGGTCGGGTTTGTGATCACCACATCGGCCTGCGGCACGGCCTGCATCATGCGGCGCTGGGTCATCTCGTGCTGCAACTGACGAATGCGCTGCTTGACCTCAGGTTTGCCCTCACTGTCCTTGTACTCGTCCCGGACCTCCTGCTTGGTCATCATCAGCTTCTGCTTGTTGTCCCAGAGCTGGAACGGTACATCCACGGCGGCGATCAGAATCAGTCCGAATGACATCCACAGGGCGCTCCAGCCCACCACCTCTGCGGAATGCATGATGGCCGACTCGATCGGCTCATTGGCGATCGCCAACAAGTCGTCGCGATCCATCGACAGCACCACCAGCGCCACAACCAGGATCAGGATGAACTTCGCCAGCGCCTTGACGAGTTCGATCAGCGCCTTCATCGAGAACATGCGCTTGAGCCCAGCCAGCGGGTTCATGCGGCTGAACTTGGGTGCCATCGCCTTGGCCGAGAACAGCCAGCCGCCCAACGCGATAGGGCCGACGATGGAGGCTATCAGCAAGACCACGAAAAGCGGCATGAGCGCCTTAAGAGCAACCTCTCCAGAGGCGGCCAGCAATAACGCCATACTCCGCTCGTCAAACAACACCTCACGCGTCAGCTCGAAATTGCCACGCATGATTTCCAGCAGCGCATTGCCGATGGCGCCGCCGGTCGCCAGCAAGCCGCCGGTACCTGCCAGCATCACGGCGAAGGTGTTCAGCTCTCTGGAGCGGGCAATCTGTCCTTTCGCACGAGACTCACGGACCCGTTTCTCCGTGGGTTCCTCGCTTTTATCGGCACCGCTTTCCGACTCGGCCATCAGCTCGCCCTCGCCAGTTCACGCAGCATGATCAGTGCCTCGGAAGCCAACGCCTGATAATGCGACAGGATGTCGGCCATGGAAATCCACACGATCACCATCCCCAGCACCAGCGTGAGCGGGAAACCGATGGAAAAGATGTTCAGTTGCGGCGCCGCTCGGGTCATCACCCCAAAGGCGATATTGACCACCAGCAGCGCGGTCACCGCAGGCAGTACGATGATCAGCGCCGCACCCATTACCCAGCCGAGCTTGGTGGCTATTTCCCAGTAATGGTCGACTTGCAGCCCAGACCCGGGCGGCAGCGTAAGGAAGCTCTCGGCCAGCACTTCGAACACCACCAGGTGGCCGTTCATGGCCAGAAACAGCAGCGTAACCAACATGGTGAAGTACTGGCCAATCACCGGTACCGATATTCCGTTGGCCGGGTCGACCATGGAGGCGAACCCCAGCCCCATCTGCATCGCCAGAATCTGCCCGGCGACCACGAAGACGTGGA
Organism: Phytopseudomonas seleniipraecipitans; assembly: GCF_900102335.1. Classification (GTDB taxonomy): domain Bacteria; phylum Pseudomonadota; class Gammaproteobacteria; order Pseudomonadales; family Pseudomonadaceae; genus Aquipseudomonas; species Aquipseudomonas seleniipraecipitans. The sequence continues at coordinate 991,387 of NZ_FNBM01000001.1, read as the reverse complement.
AGAACAGCTGCAGCACGAAGCCGAGCATCACCCCGATGAGAATCTCCTGGGCGATGAGCATGAAAGCCTGCAGGCTGATCGAGTCAACCTGCGGCATTGGCGGCAAGGTTGGCACCAGCACCACGCTGATAGCCAGCGACAAATAAAGCCGTACACGCGTCGGAACCAGCTGGGTACCGATGATCGGCATGACCATCAGCAACGCGGCGATTCGAAACAGCGGCAGCACAAAACTGCTGACCCAGCTGCCAATCTGCGCGTCGCTCAGCTCGAACATCGTGCTTAGCCGATCAGCTGCGGAATGTTCATGATCAGGTTCTGCGTGTATTCCATCAGCTGTTGCACCATCCACGGCCCGGCGACGATCAACGTCAGCAGCATGACCAACAGGCGCGGCAGAAAGCTCAGCGTCTGTTCGTTGATCTGGGTGGCGGCCTGGAACATCGCCACCAGCAGGCCGACCAGTAAACTCGGCATGACCAGCAAGCCAACCATCATGGAGATCAGCCAGAGCCCTTCGCGGAACAGGTCGACGGCAACTTCAGGGGTCATGAGAGCCTCGCTATAGGGTGCCGAAACTGCTGGCCAGGGTGCCCATGATCAGCGCCCAGCCGTCGATCAGCACGAACAGCATGATCTTGAACGGCAGGGAAATGATCAGCGGCGAGAGCATCATCATCCCCATGGCCATGAGAATACTGGCTACCACCATGTCGATGATCAAAAACGGAATGAAGATCATGAAACCGATCTGGAATGCGGTCTTCAGCTCCGAGGTCACGAACGCAGGTACCAGAATGGTCAGCGGTGCCTGCTCGGGGGTGGCGATGTCGGTACGTTTGGACAGGCGCACGAACAGCTCCAGATCGCTTTCGCGGGTCTGCGCCAGCATGAAGTTCTTGATCGGCACCTCGGCCCGCTCGATGGCCTGCTGGGCAGGTAGCTGCTGGTTCAGATAAGGCTGCAGCGCCTCGCGGTTTATCTGGTCGAACACCGGCGCCATGATGAACATGGTCAGGAACAGTGCGAGGCCGATAAGAATCTGATTGGACGGCGTCTGCTGCAGGCCCATGGCCTGACGCAGGATGGAAAAGACGATGATGATGCGCGTGAAGCTGGTCATCAACATGACGAACGCCGGGATGAAGCTCAGCGCAGTCATGATCAGCAAAATCTGCAAGCTGACCGAATATTCCTGTTGACCCTCGGCGTCGGTGCTCAGCGTAATCGCCGGAATCGACAGCGGATTATTACCCTGCTGGATCAGCGAAATACCGCCCGGCGGCTCCTGAGCGAAGGCCAGCGATGCCCCCAACGTGAACACCAGCACAAGCAGAAGACGCAGCATCAGGACTTGTCCTTCTGATCCTTGCCCAGCAGCTCCATCAGGCGCTGGGCAAACTCCGTCGACGCCGGCTCGGCATCCGGCAAGTGCACGGGCTCGGCCATCACATGCAGTTGATTGATCCGACCCGGGGTCAGGCCAAGCAATATCTGTTCGTTCCCTACCTGCACCAGCACCAGCCGATCACGCGGGCTCAATGCCTGTGTGGCGACAATCTTGATGACCTTGCCGCCCGACGGCCCCAGGCGTTGTACCCGACGCATCATCCAGGCCAGCAGAAAGATCAGGCCGATGACCAGCAACAAGCCAATTACCAGCTGCACCAACTGACCGCCGATGCCGCTACCGGCAGCGGGCGCTTGAGCGACGGGTTCGGCGGCCAGGACAGAGCAAGGCAATGTCAGCAAAGCGAGCAGGATTCTGTTCATGGTTTCAGCGCAGCTTCTTGATACGTTCGCTGGGACTGATCACGTCGGTCAGGCGGATGCCGAACTTTTCGTTGACCACTACCACTTCGCCATGCGCGATCAGCGTGCCGTTGACCAGCACGTCGAGCGGCTCGCCGGCCAGGCGATCCAACTCGATCACCGAGCCCTGGTTGAGCTGCAGCAGGTTGCGGATGGTGATATCGACATTGCCCACTTCCATGGAAATTGACACAGGAATGTCGAGAATCACATCGAGGTTCGGCCCTTCCAGATTAACCGGATTATTGACCTTGGGCATGCTCCCGAACTCTTCCATCGGCGCGCGGGGCGCGGCCGGCTGGCTCGCCGCGCTGGCAGCCAACATGGCATCGATATCGTCCTGCCCGGCATCGCCGGACTCGGACAGAGCAGCAGCCCACTCATCGGCCAACGCCTGTTCCTCTGGCGTGGTGTTTTCGTTTTCGTCTGCCATCGTTCAACCTCGGCTGGCGGTTATCAGTTGGGCCAGGCGCTGTGCGCCTGACGAAAAATATGACTAACGGTGGGTCTGGATCGGATCGAGCACCTGCAATGACAAGTTGCCTTTGTGCGAGCCAAGCTTCACCTTGAAGGACGGCACGCCATTGGCACGCAGCACCATGTGCTCCGGCAACTCCACCGGGATCACGTCGCCGGGCTGCATGTGCAAAATGTCGCGTACCTTGAGTTGGCGCTTCGCGACGCTCGCGCTGAGCGGCACCTTGACGTCGAGGATGTCTTCTCGAAGCGCCTTGCCCCAGCGCTCGTCCTGATCATCGACATCGGACTGGAAGCCGGCGTCCAGCATCTCGCGAATCGGCTCGACCATCGCGTACGGCATGGTGATATGCAGGTCGCCGCCACCGCCATCGAGTTCGATGTGAAAGGTCGAGACGACGATTACTTCACTGGGGCTGACGATGTTGGCCAGCGCCGGGTTCACTTCGGAGCCGACATACTCGAAGTTGATGTCCATGACCGCCGCCCAGGCTTCGCGCAAGTCGACGAATGCCTGATCGAGCACCATGCGCACCACACGCAACTCGGTGGGGGTGAATTCGCGGCCTTCGATCTTGGCGTGACGGCCGTCCCCGCCAAAGAAGTTATCGACGAGTTTGAACACCAGCTTCGCGTCGAGAATGAACAGGCCGGTACCGCGTAGCGGTTTCATCTTCACCAGATTGAGGCTGGTCGGCACGTACAGTGAATGAACGTATTCGCCGAACTTCATCACCTGCACGCCACCTACAGCGACATCGGCAGAGCGCCGCAGGAGGTTGAACATGCTGATGCGGGTATAGCGCGCAAAGCGCTCATTGATCATTTCCAGAGTCGGCATGCGACCGCGGACGATTCGATCCTGACTGCTCAGGTCGTAGCCTTTGACGGTACCCGGCTCGACGAACTCCTCGGTGTCCACCAGGCCGTCATCGACGCCATGCAACAGCGCATCGATCTCGTCCTGGGATAGCAGGTCTTGCACAGCCATTATTGAACTCCTGCCCTATTGCAACACGAGGTTGGTGAACAGCACCTGCTCGACGGTGACTTTACCCGTCTCCTTTTCGGCCAGTTGCTGCACACTGGCCGTTGCCTGCTGACGCAGCATTTCCTTGCCGACCGGAGTAACCAGCGTGGCGAAGTCCTGGCCGGAGAACAGCATCACCAGGTTGTTGCGCAGCACCGGCATGTGCACCTTCAAGGCGTCTAGCCCAGCCTGGTCACGCGTCATCAGCGCGACACTGACCTGCATGTAGCGCGCCCTGCCATTCTGGGTGAAATTGACCACGAAGGCTGGCGTCAGCTCTTCGTAAATAGCGGGCTGTTTAACCGGTGCGGCATGCTCCGCCTGCTCGTGAGCGGCGTCTTCCTTGGGTGCGTCCTTGCTGAGAAAGAACCACGTCCCGCCAATCGACGCGCCTACCGCCACTAGCAGTACGAGGACGATCACGATGATGAGCTTCATCTTGCCAGGCGGCTTGCTGCCTGCCTCGGCAGCTGCAGCGGGTGGGGCGTTCTTCTTAGCCATGCCAAAAATCCGTCACGAGGCGGAGATTCCTCCGCTTTCAAAGAGTTAAGAGCAAGTGTTATGCCAGTTGATCAGCAGTGGCGCAATCGCTATGGGCGCACATGGTACGCGAAAGCACCATGGCTGCGGCGAGCGCTGGGCCAGAAACGAAATCACCCTGACCGATAAGCTCGGGCAGGGTGAAGTCTAGAACACAGCATCGCGGTAAGCCGTCACGCCCCCTCGCGCCAACAAACCAAGCCGATCATCAGGCGTAGTAGTCGACCATGCCGCGGCCAGTGCCTTGAGCGGGATCGCGCAGCTCGACACTACCGATCACCCGTTCTTCGTCACCGGAACCTGCGACACCATCATCCACAAGCCGCCCATCACGACTGCGACCGTCGCCTTCCTGGCCCTGCCCTTGCCACGCTCGGCCCTGGGATTGGTCGGAGACATTCACATCGGCAAGGTCCATGCCTTGCTGGTTGAACATTTCTCGCAGGCGGTGCACCTGGCTTTCCAGCGCCTCGCGCACGCCTGGGTGGGCGCTGGCAAAGCTGATCTGTGTCTGGTCCTGATTCAGGCTGATGCGCACATCCAGACGACCAAGCTCGGCGGGGTCGAGCTGGATTTCAGCGGACTTGAGATTCTGGCTGGACATCCACATCACCTTGTCGACCACGCCCTCGCTCCAGCCGGCCTGCTGCATGGCCACGGGCTGCCCCGGTACCAGCGGTGTCCGCGCGACCTGGGACGTTTGCTGACCGATTGCCTGGCTCAGCGCACTCAGCTTGCTGACGAACTGCTCAGGCGCGGTACCTGCCGAGCTTTCCTTCAGCGCCTCCAGGCCTTCGGTGCTCAGCTCGAGTACCGGCAGCTCGGTGGTGTCGCCAGTGGCAACATCAATTTCCGTCGACTTCATGCCCATCGCTGCCATAGCACTGGCAAACGCCTGGCCACTGCTGGCCGACGAAGACGTCGCGGCATTACCGCCCGAGGTTGCAGCTTGTTGGGCAGCTTTTTCCTGCGCACCGATATCCATCGCCAAACGCACGGCCGGCAATTGGTTGAGTGCGTCAATCTCGGGATCGAAGCTGGCTTCGGTCATGCTCGCGGGTGCCGATCCAATCAGGCTGGTCGACGCGGCCGCCTGGGTCTGCAGCTCGGGATCGACAACATCCACCACGGGCTGAGGCTCGAACAGACCGAGCATCAGCAACGGATCGACAACGGCATCTTCACCCGCTGAATCGACTGGCAAGTCCTTGCCGCTTTCGGCAACTACAGGCGTCTGATCGGCGGTCGGCGCCGGACTACTGGCGCTTTCCTGCGGCTCGGCTTTGCTGTCCCGAGCGCTCTTGGCAGCGTTATCCTGCCGCTCGGCAGCCTTGGCCTGACGCTCTTTGGCATAGACCTGCGAGAAGCTGGAAGCCTCCTGCTTGCGCGGCTCGGCCTTGTTCTGCGCGGTGTTTGCCGCGGGTGCCTTGGGCTTTACAGGGGCTGCAGGCGTAAGCAGCAGATCGGGGGCAACGGGCATGAATGCTCTCCGCTTGAGTGATTCGTGACCATAGCGCAAGCAAGGCGCGGGCCAACTTTTCAAGCAGACAGATTAACCGCGGATAAACCGTTGGCGCTCGGTGTTGAGCAACGTGCGTACGATGGCAAATTGGCCGTTGATGCGCCCTATCAGCGTCGCAGACGCGCCCAATTCACCACGGCGAGCCAGCTCCTCGAGTTCGCGGCAGGATTCGGCCAGTGCCCCGGCACCCATGTTGCTGCAGCTGCCTTTGAAGCTGTGAGCCGCATGGCGCATAGCCTGCGCGTCCTGATTCTGCTCGGCGTGCTGCAAAAGACGTAGGCGCTCCTCAGAATCGGTAATGAAGGTATCCAGCAGCACGGGATACTCGTCCTCCATGATGTCCTGCAGGGTCACCAGCACGGCGTGATCGAGATGATTGTCGGACACCCTAAGCTCCAGGCCAGCCTGACGGCAGCTCACCGTCGCTGATACGCATCGTGTGCCGGGATGGCCGAATAACGTACCAGTGGGTCAGATTATGCCTCGGCAGGCCACGAGAACTCCACACTGACCCGACGCCCGTCTGGCGACCAGCTGCACTGGTCACTCAGTTCGCGAACCAGGCTCATGCCCCGCCCGCTGAAACCTTGCGCCGCATGCGGGTGGCTTAGCATCGCCTCGGCATCGAAACCGGCACCGCTATCCTCAACGGTCAGCGTCAACCGACCGCCACTGGCTTCGCGACGGGTCTCGAAGCCGATGCTGACACATCCGTCGAGCAGCGTATCCAGGCGCTCGGCGCGTTGTCGGTAGTAGTTGGAGAAGCCGGTGGCATCGCGTTTCAAACCCGAGTCCAGCCCGAGCACACCATGCTCCAATGCGTTGGTGTACAGCTCACAAAGCACGCTGTAGAGGTTGCCACCCTGCCCGCGCAAACCCGGCACCTCCAGCAGTAGCTGCAGCAGGTACGGCAATGGGTAGAAGTCGCGCAAAGTCCGCCCTCGGAAATCGAAACGCGCCGACCACTGCTCGGGCCCTGCGCGCCACTCGCCCTGGGAAAGAGGCGGTCGGTTTACGGCGCTGTCTTCGACCATAGTCACTTCGACCAGGCTGACATCGTCACGCGCTTCGCCATGGAACCGCTGCAAGGCCTGCTGAATCTCGTCAAACAACGCCGCTGGCGGGTGGCCGTTGTCGAGCACATCGAGCAGGCGCTGCTCACCAAACAGCTGCTCGTGCTCGTTGCGCGCCTCCAGCACCCCGTCGGACAGCAGGAATACCCGGTCGCCGAGCGCCAATGGATGTGCCTCGTAGCCATCGTGAAAGCGATCAGGCTCGAGCACGCCGAGTGGCAGGTGGCGAGACACCAGGGGAAGTCGCTCGCCGTCCTTGCGCAAGATGTAGCCATCCGGCAGACCGCCACCCCAGAACTCCACCGTTTGCCGACGGAAGCTGATGTTCAGCACCGTCGCACAGCAGAACACCCCACGCGGCAGAATACGGCGCAGCTTGGCATTACTTTCATGGAGGATTTCAGCCAGCGAGTGGCCTTTGCCAGTCATGCGGTAAAACACATCAGCCAGCGGCATCGCGCCGATCGCCGCCGGGAGGCCGTGGCCGGTGAAGTCACCGAGCAGCACATGCATATCGCCACTCGGATGGAACGCTGCCAGCAGCAGATCGCCGTTGAACAGCGCATAGGGTGATTGCAGGTAGCGGATATTACCGGCACCCAGGCAGCCGGAATGCGCCACTTTATCGAAAACCGCTTTGGCCACTTGCTGCTCGTTGAGCAGATACTCGTTATGCCGCGCGATCTGATCGCGCTGCTGCAGCACCTCCTGATGCAGGCGCCGCAGCCGATCCATCGCGTTGATCTTGGCCTCGAGAATCACCCGACTGTAAGGCTTGGCGAGAAAATCATCGCCGCCCGCCTCGAGGCAGCGAACCAGCGCTTCGTCCTCGCTCAGGGAAGTGAGAAAAATGATCGGCACCATCGCATCGCCGGCCATCGCCTTGATTCGCCGAGCCGCCTCGAAGCCATCCATCACCGGCATCAGCGCATCCATCAAAACCAGCTGCGGACGCTGCGACTCGAACAACGCAACCGCCTCAAGACCGTCACTGGCCGACAGCACCCGATGCCCCTGTCGCGCGACGATGGTCGATAGCAGCATGCGGTCGCTGGGGCTGTCCTCAGCGATCAGGATGGTGAGGTAGGAAGCGTTCATCGCGCTTCAGACGATCTGAAAAAGCTGTTCGAAATTGGAGATGGAGAGAATCTTGCGCACGTCGGCGTTGCAATTGAGCAAGCGAATCTGCGCGCGGTCACCGCCTGCATGGTCACGCAAAAGCAGCAGCATACCGAGCGCAGAACTGTCGAGATAGGTCGTCCCCTTGAGGTCTACCGAGTAGCGCTTTGGACGAATATCGACGCGCTCGTAGGCGCGACGAAACTCCTGGTGCGCGCCAAAATCGAAGCGGCCTTGAATGGTGATGGTCAACTCTTGCCCGTCTTCCGAAGGCAGCGAGGTGATGGGCATGAAACACTCCTTGAGATCCGGGAAACCCGCCAGACCGCATAAACGGACCAACTTGGCGAAGCCTGTCCTGATTAAGCAGGCGATACCTTGTTGACCCATGCCGCGGCGCGGTGTCTCACCTGTTTTTCCTGACCCTGCCCAGTTCGCTCTCCAGCAACTGAATTCCGGCCTATGAACATGTAGCACTAGCCTGCCTCAGCGGCAACCATCATTCGTGGGAATCGCGCCGCGGTATGCGCTGAGAAAGTTCGTCGAGCAGCTTTTGCTCGCGCTTGTCCTCGGCCAGGCGCGCTTCGTCAACGTAGCGCTGCACCAGCTTGCGCAGCCCTTCAAGGCGAGCGTAGCGTTGCTGCCAGACCTCACGCACCTTATCCAGATTATTACGGTGCCAGGTCACCGCCTGCTGTTGCTGAGCGATGGCCACATCGAGCTGCGACAGGAAACGCTGATAATTCATCAGCCACTGGCCCGACACACCATGCTGCCCTTCGTTGATCCATTGCTGCTGATAACCGTGCAGGTAGGTTTCCAGATCCGTCAGTTTGGCCTGAGCCTGTCCGAGCATGCCTTGGGCACGCCCCAGTTGCAGGGCGGCCTCGCGCTCGGCCTTTTGAGCCATTTCGACGACAGGCGCCAACCGCGCGGCGCGGCTCGTGGCCACAGGTTAAGGCGCCAAAGAAGGATTCAAAACCGCGGCCAGCAGATCACGGCTGCCGTCCAGGCTTTCGCTTTCTCCCAGGCTCTGGCGCAGGTAACGCACCATCACCGGCTGGCGAGCGATGGCCAGATCAGTATCGGCATCACCACCCGGCACATAGGCGCCCACGCTGATCAGGTCACGGCTCTGCTGATAACGCGACCACAGCTGCTTGAAGCGCTGCGCGTTACGCATGTGTTCCGCACTGACCACCTGCGGCATCACCCGGCTGATCGATGCTTCGATGTCGATCGCGGGGTAATGACCCTCTTCGGCCAGGCGTCGGGATAGCACGAAGTGGCCGTCGAGTACGCCACGGGCGGCGTCGGCGATAGGGTCCTGCTGATCATCGCCCTCCGACAGCACGGTATAGAACGCCGTGATCGAGCCACCGCCCTCCTCGGCGTTACCCGCCCGCTCCACCAGTCGTGGCAGCTTGGCGAACACTGAAGGTGGATAGCCTTTGGTCGCCGGCGGCTCGCCAATAGCCAGGGCAATTTCCCGTTGTGCCTGGGCGAAACGGGTCAATGAGTCCATCAGCAGCAGGACGTTCTTGCCCTTGTCGCGGAAGTATTCGGCAATTCGCGTGCAGTACATCGCCGCGCGCAAGCGCATCAGTGGCGCATCGTCAGCAGGCGATGCCACCACGACCGAACGCTTGATGCCCTCCTTACCAAGAATCTCGTCGATGAATTCCTTCACCTCGCGGCCACGCTCGCCGATCAGGCCCACCACGATGATCTCGGCTTCGGTGAAGCGCGTCATCATGCCCAGCAATACCGACTTGCCGACGCCAGTACCGGCAAACAAGCCGAGCCGCTGGCCACGGCCAACAGTGAGCAGACCATTGATGCTGCGGATGCCGACATCCAGCGGTTCGCTGATGGGATGACGCTTGAGCGGGTTGATTGTCGGGCCGTCCATCGGCACCCAGTCTTCGGCTTTCATACCCCCCTTGCCATCTAGGGCGCGACCGGCGCCGTCGAGCACGCGGCCGAGCATCGACATACCCATCGGCAGACGCCCGGTATCAGGCAGTGGCACCACACGGGCACCCGGCGCGATGCCCGCCAGGCTGCCGACCGGCATCAGATAGATCTTGCCGGAGGAAAAGCCCATCACTTCGGCCTCGACCTGCACCGGGTGATAACTGTCATCGTTGATCACCAAGCAGCGGCTGCCAAGGGCCGCGCGCAGGCCTTCGGCTTCCAGGGTGAGGCCAACCATGCGCAACAGCCGACCTTCAACGATAGGCTGGGTGGGCAGTTTCACCGCCTCACCGTAGCCTTCCATGCGGCGGGCAAAACTGATGCGCTCAAGGCGCATGGGTGTCATCCAGGTCGATCTGCATATCGGCAGCGCGAGGCGTGGTCGCGTTTTCGCGTTGCTGCTCGAAGAGCTGCTTGAGCGCCTGGCTCAAACGTGTCTCTACGCTGGCATCAATGCGGCTGTGCTCAGTCTCGACACGGCAGCCGCCGGGCAGCAAACCCTCATCCTCAAGAATCCGCCAGCTTTCCTCGTGGCGGTCACGTAGCGCCTTGACCAGCTCGAAGTCCTGCGGATTAAGGTGGATGCGGATATTTTCCGCGCCCATCGGTAGCAGTTTGAGGGCTTCACGCAGCACTTGGCGAATCTGGCTGGAGTCGCGGCTCACTTCGCGCTGAATGACCTCGCGGGAAATCTGCCCGACCAGAGCGACCAGTGCCACTTCGAGCTGCTGATCCTGCTCGGCGATCGGCTCGAATAGATGGCTCATGACCTGCTCGAGCGCAGTGACCCGAGCCGCGAGCGCTGCGTCCGCTTCCTGCTTGGCCTTTAACTGCCCCGCGCGGAAACCGTCTTTTTCCCCAGTGGCGAAACCTTCGTTGTAGGCGTCCTGGCGAATCGCTTCGAGTTCGTCGAGTGTCAAGGGTTTGACATCCTCGAGCGCGACCTCTTCGCTTTCTTGCGGCGCAACGGCAGCAGGAGCAGCCGGTTCGGCGACCGGCTGCTCCTGCTCGGGTTCATCGACGTGCTCGTCGAAACTGGGCAGTGACCAGCGATTGACGCTGCCAAGGTCTTTGGCGCGAATCAACTCGCTGGCAGGTTCCTTTTCGGCCATGGGTTAAACCATCTCCTCGCCGCCCTTGCCACCCAAGACGATTTCGCCCGCCTCGGCCATACGCCGGGCGATGGTGAGGATTTCCTTCTGGGCGGTCTCGACGTCGCTGACGCGTACCGGGCCTTTTGCCTCGAGATCATCACGCAGCAATTCAGCAGCGCGCTTGGACATGTTCTTGAAGACCTTTTCCTTGATGGCTTCGTCTGCACCTTTCAGCGCCAGCACCAGCACATCGGAAGACACCTCGCGCAGCAGCGCCTGGATGCCACGGTCGTCGACATCGGCCAGGTTGTCGAAGACGAACATCAGGTCTTCGATCTGCGATGACAAATCTTCGTCAAGCTCGCGGATCGAGTCCATCAGTTGCCCTTCAACCGAGCTGTCGAGGTAGTTCATGATATCGGCAGCGCGCTTCACGCCGCCCATGGTCGCACGGGTGGTGTTGGAGTTCCCGGAGAACTGTTTCTCGAGAATCAGATTGAGTTCCTTGAGCGCCGCCGGCTGTACGGTGTTCAACGAGGACACGCGCAGGACGATATCCAGGCGAACCTTGTGGTCGAAATGCCCCAATACTTCGCCCGCCTGATCCGGGTCGAGGTAAGCCACCACAATGGCCTGAATCTGCGGGTGCTCGTAGCGGATCACGTCAGCCACAGCGCGTGGTTCCATCCATTTCAGGCTGTCCAGGCCACTGGTGCTGCCGCCCAGCAGGATGCGGTCGATCAGGTTGCCGGCTTTGTCTTCGCCGAGTGCCTGGGTGAGCATCTTGCGGATATAGCCGTCGGCGCCTACGCCAAGGCTGGTCTGGTCGCCGACGGTTTCGACGAACTCGCCCATTACCTGCTCGACCTGCTCGCGATGAATGTTGCGCATGCCGGCCATAGCCACACCCACGCGCTGCACTTCCTTGGGCCCCAAATGACGAAGCACTTGGGCCGCATCGGTTTCACCGAGCGACAGCAGAAGAATCGCGGCCTTTTCGACCTTGCTCATCTTGGCGGTGGAACGGTTGTCATTCATCAGCATTGATCCAGTCTTTGACGACCTGGGCTACACGGCCCGGATCTTCGGCGACCAAGCTCTTGATCGCGTTCAGTTGTGCATCATACCCCTCGCTCGGGCTCGGCAGGAGAATGCTTTGCGGGCCGCCAAGGCTCACACGATCGGATGACAGCTGGCCATCGAGACCGCCCATTTCGCCCAGATCCACGTCGCCTTCGCGGCCGCCACCCGCCAGTGCCAATTCCTTGCCTTTTCCACCACCGGTGATGTTGTTCAACACCGGACGCAGCACGAACCACACCAGCAGGAAGATCAGCAAAGCGGGGAACAGTGACTTGAGGCCGCTCATGGCCATCAGGAACAGCTCGCTCTGGTACCACGGCATTTCGATGACTTCGGCAGCTTCGGTGCTGAACGCCGTATTGATCACGCTGACGCTGTCGCCGCGGCTGGCATCGAAGCCGACCGAGTCCTGCACCAGGCGGGTAAAGCGCGCCAGGTCGTCAGTGGTCCACGGTACGCGGGTGACATCACCAGTAGCGGGGTCGACACGCATCTGGTCATCCACCACGACCGCGACGGAAAGCCGACGCAGACGGCCTTGCTGTTGCTTGGTGTAGCTGACCGAGCGATCCAGCTCGAAGTTGCGGGTCGACTGATCGCGCTTGTCGGCCGGGTACGGCGCCAGCATCGGCAGGCCGGTGGCCGGATCCATGATCTGTTGACCATTGGCATCGACCAGTGGCTGGCCAGGCGCTACCGGGCCACCAGGCGCTGCGGCGCCACCGGCTTGCTGTGGTGCAGCGGCAGGACCAGGCGGCTGGTTGCTCAGAGCGCCTGGCACGCCTTGCGGGCCGCTGCCACTGCTGCGCTGTTCGTTGACCTGTTGCTCGCTGCGCAGCGCCGGTTGGTCCGGGTTGAAGGTTTCCGAGGTGGACTCGACCGCGCTGAAATCGACGTCCGCCGACACTTCGGCCTTGTAGCGGCCCATGCCGAGCACGGGTTGCAGAATATTGTGCACGCGCTGGGTAAAGAGGTTCTCCATGCGGCGGCTGTAATCGAATTGCTTGCCGGCCATGCTCAGCTCGGACATTTCCTGCTGATCGGAGAGCAGAGTGCCCTTCTGGTCGACGACGGTAACCTGGCCCTTGTCCATTTCCGGCACGCTGCTGGCGACCAGATTGACGATGGCCATCACTTGGCTGGGCTCAAGGTTGCGACCCGCATACAGCTCGACCAGTACCGACGCGCTGGGCTTGCGCTCGTCGCGCACGAACACCGAACTTTTGGGAATCGCGAGGTGCACACGAGCAGCCTTGACGTTGTTCAGACTCGAGACGGTGCGCGCCAATTCGCCTTCCAGGCCACGACGGTAGCGAGTCGCCTCCATGAACTGGCTGGTACCGAGGCCCTGCTCCCTGTCGAGAATTTCGAAACCGATGCTGGTGTCGGTCGGCGCCACGCCAGCCGAGGCCAGACGAATGCGTGCACGCGCCAGATCGTCGGACTTGACCAGCAGCGCGCCGGAATTCGGCTCGATGGTATAGCTGATGTCGGCAGTCGACAGGGTTTCCATCACCTGGGTCGCGTCCATACCGTTCAAGCTGCCGTACAGCGGCTTGTAATCCGGCTCCTGCGACCACAGCACCACGGCGAAACCGATCGCCACGCTGGCGGCCAGTCCGACCAACAGGCCAGCCTGACGCAACACCGGCATGTCGGAGAGATTCTCCAGAAAGGTCAGCCCGAACAGCGGCTTCTTCGGCGCGCTGCCAGCAGAAGTGACGGGTACGGTGGTGGCAAGTGCTTCGGCCATAATCGTGATCTACCCCTTAAACCGGCATTTGCATGATGTCTTGGTACGCCTGAACCATCTTGTTGCGAACCTGGGTCATGGCCTGGAAGGAAACGCTGGCCTTCTGCGAAGCAATCATTACGTCAGTCAGATCGACGCCGCTCTGCCCCATCTCGAAGGCACTCGCTAGCTGGCTAGAGACCTGCTGGGTTTCGCCGACCTTGTTAACCGCCTGCCCAAGCATGTCCGAGAAGCTCGGCGCGCCGGCTTCCTGGGCTTCGGAGACTGCCGGTTTGCGCGCCATGGCCTCGGCCTGCATCGAGCGCATTTCCAGCATTAGACGATTGAACGCGACACCCTGACTCATGACCTTCCTCCACTGACCGCGGTTTTTTGACGCCGCGTGTGCTTTGCCTGAGTGACTGCAACAAGGGTGCCAACTAGCTGATTCGACCGTGACGGCTGAATATTGGCGATGCTACGGCCCCACGCATGGCTGGGAGCACAAAGCGCGCCAAGAGGGGGTAAGGGGTGAAACGGCTGGATACCGAGATGAGTCAGATGAAAACGCTTATCTCCTGGCGTAAAAAAGCCGCTCTACCCTGTGCGGGTGGAGCGGCTGCGCCATTGCAGATTTAGGCTACTGAACCGTCAACTTGTCACGGTTGCGGTCAAGCAATGACTCGCCGATACCTTTGACTTCAAGCAACTCGTCCACCGAGGCGAATTCGCCATGGGTGTCGCGGTAGCTGACAATTGCCTGGGCCTTGACGGCGCCCACGCCAGCGAGCTCACGCTGCAGGGTTTCAGCATCCGCAGTATTGAGATTGATCGGGTTGAGCTCAGCGACTTGTTGCGCGACAGGTTCGGCGACAGGCGTTTTTGCGCTTTCATTCGCGCTGACTAGCAACGAGGCGCTGGCCAGCGTAGTGAACAGCAGGGCTTGCAGGGTATTTTTAAACATGAGCTAACGTCCTTTGTTGTTCCACTCGGGTGAGCGACGCGGGTGTTCCTTACGCCGCATCATCAAAACTAGTCGCCCTGCGCAGGCTGTCAAACAAACGGTTTGTAACCGCTTTTTCCGCCGCTATCTAAAGCCCCGGCTCGCCGCTAAGATGCGCGCTCCCTCACCATGCGTGTTCGATCATGCCCGTCATTGCTCGCTTTCCTTTGCTTCCTTATCTCTGCGCCTGCATTGTCGGGTTTCTTGCGCTTGGCAGCCTATGGCAAACCATTGGCAAGCCGGTTGTATTGGCCGATGCCGCCACGCCTACGCACAAGCTGCAATGCGCGTCGTACACGCCGTTCGGCAAGGATCAGTCGCCGTTCGACCTGCCGCTGCAGATTCATCCCGAGCAGATGGATACCGATTTGGCGCTGTTGGCCGAGCGCTTCCAGTGCATCCGTACCTATTCGGTCACCGGTTTGGAATCGCTGCCGGATCTGGCGCGCAAGCACGGCTTGAAGCTCATAACCGGTGCCTGGGTGAGCCGCAACCCGCATGACACCGCGATCGAAATCCAGGGTCTGATCAAGCTCGCCAAAGAAAATCCCGACGTGGTCGACGCGGTGATCGTCGGCAACGAAGCGCTGCTGCGCAAGGAAGTCACCGGCGGGCAACTCGTCGAGCTGATCAATCAGGTGAAAGCGGAAATCACCCAACCGGTCACTTACGCCGATGTCTGGGAGTTCTGGCTCAAACACCCGGAAGTCGCCCCTGCAGTGGATTTCATCACCATCCACCTGCTGCCCTACTGGGAAGACGACCCTGCCGGCATTGACGCCGCGCTGCATGAAGTCACCGAGGTTCGCGAGCTGTTCGGTAAACAGTTCGCGCCCAAGGACATCATGATCGGCGAAACCGGCTGGCCCAGCGAGGGCCGCCAGCGTGAGACGGCAGTGCCCAGCCGGGTCAACCAGGCCACTTTTATCCGTGGCTTCGTCGCCCTGGCAGAACAGCATGGCTGGCGCTACAACTTGATCGAAGCCTTCGATCAACCCTGGAAACGCGTCAGCGAAGGTGCCGTGGGCGGCTTCTGGGGGCTGTACGACGCCGATCGGCAGGAAAAATCAATACTCGCCGGACCGGTTTCCAACCTTCCACACTGGCCGCTGTGGCTGGCCATCAGCAGCGGCGTTTTGGCCTTTGGACTGCTAATCGGCGGGCGCCCGAACTCGATCCGTAATGCCGTGCTGCTGCCGCTGCTGGCCGCACTGGGCGCCGCCTGCATCGGGCTATGGGCGGAACTGTCCTGGGTGACCAGCCGTTATGTCGGTGAATGGCTGTGGGCCGGCGCTCTGCTCGCGCTCAATCTGCTGGTGCTGGCCCACGCCGCGCTGTCGCTATCGACGGCACAAGGCTGGCGCGGCGAAGCGTTCAACTGGCTGGAGCGTCGCTCAGGCTGGTGGCTGGTGGCCGCCGGGTTCGCCGGCGCAGTGATGATGCTGGCCATGGTTACCGATGCCCGCTACCGCAGCTTCCCCAGCGCGGCGCTGCTGCTGCCGGCACTGGTCTATCTGCTGCGCCCGGTTGCCGGTCCGCGTCGGGAAATCGCTCTGCTGGCCGTATTGATTGCCGCAGGCATCGTGCCGCAGCTCTATGAAGAGACGCTGGAGAACCTGCAAGCGATTGGCTGGGCGGTAACCAGCGCGGTGCTGGTCGCAGCGCTCTGGCGCAGCCTGAGACTGTCGACGGGGCGCTAAGCGCTTGCGACCCACGCTGCGCAATACGCCGCGTGGGTCCGTATCAACGGGCTACCGCGGCAGGCGCACGTACCAGTCGCAACAGCGCCAGCACGACGGCGAACACGGCCAGGCTTGCGGTGTACAGCGCAAGCGCCGGCAAGCCGAGCAGCAGCCCGGGCACCGCCAGGCGCCAGCCCCAGACGCCTGGCAGCACGAATGCCAGCACCGCGCAGCCAAGGGCGGCCCAGGCGATGACCCGCAAATGAATCATCCAACCCAGAGTCGCGCGAACCTGGCAGGCCAGCGCGGCCGGGTCTTCAACGCAGCGGCCTACCCACTGATCACCCTCCATGAGCAGATAGCGCAGGCCATAGCTGGCAATCACACACAGCACAGCGGCGATCACCAGCACAACGACAGACAGACGACGAGGCATGCAGCACTCCAGAAGGCACGGAAACGGCGCTCAGCATAATCTCCCGCCGGGCGGATGCAAGTCACAAATAGCGCTCTGCACCGGAGTGCCGAGGCCGCGTTATCTCGACCTTTGCAGGCAAATGCAGTATCAACAGCACACGGCGCTAGCAGGACGATAATTCCCATGGCACTTTGACACATTGCTAATTGTCCTACTGATCGCGGCTGATGCCGAAAAAGCACGGGCAGCCCCGCCCACCTCTGAAAAGAATGTTCTCTCTCCAAAGGGATCTTGTATGTCTTTCACTCCCCGCCTCGCTGCCCTGCTTAGCGGTCTACTGCTCAGTGTTCCGCTTTGGGCGGCTGATATCGACCCGCAGACGTATGGTTACCCGCTGACCAATCCATTCGAAGCGACCATTGCCACCACGCCGCCCGAACTCCGGCCGGAGCTGCCGGACGATGCCGATATCAATCAGAAGGACTATCAGGTTCGCCTGCGCCCGGAGCGCGAGTTCCAGCTGCCGGACAATTTCTGGGCCGTCACCAAGATGCGCTATCGGCTGGCCGAGCAGAAAGGCGCTGCGCCGCTGATCTTCATCATTGCCGGCACGGGCGCGCGCTATTCAAGCACCACGCCCGAGTACCTGAAAAAACTGTTCTACGGTGCCGGCTATCACGTGGTGCAACTGTCATCGCCGACCAGTTATGACTTCATGACCTCCGCCTCGCGCTTTGCCACGCCAGGCCTAAGTCGCGACGATGCCGAGGATTTATACCGCGCCATGCAGGCGGTGCGCGCCCAGCATCCGAAACTGCAAGTCACCGACTATTACCTGACCGGTTACAGCCTGGGCGCCCTGCACGCAGCCTTCGTCAGCCAATTGGACGAAACACGCCGCAGCTTCAATTTCAAGCGCGTGTTGATGCTCAACCCGCCGGTCAATCTGTACACCTCGATCACTAACCTGGATCGACTGGTACAAACCGAGGTCAAGGGCATCAGCAACCGCACCACATTCTACGAATTGATCCTCGCCAAGCTGACCCGCTACTTCCAGCAGAAAGGCTACGTTGATATCAACGATGCCATGCTCTACGACTTCCAGCAGTCCAGACAGCAGCTGAGCAACGAGCAGCTGGCCATGCTGATCGGCACCTCGTTTCGCTTTTCGGCGGCCGACATTGCCTTTACATCCGACCTGATCAATCGCCGTGGGCTGATCACTCCGGTGGACTATCCGATCGGTGAAGGCACCAGCCTGACACCCTTCTTCCGTCGCGCGCTGCAGTGTGATTTCGACTGCTACATGACCGAGCAACTGGTGCCCATGTGGCGGGCTCGTTATGACGGCGGCAGCATGAGCCAGCTGGTCAACGAGGTGAGCCTGTACGGCATCGAGGATTACCTCAAGAACAGCCCGAAAATCTCCGCCATGCACAATGCCGACGACGTGATCCTCGGCCCAGGCGACCTCGGCTTCCTGCGACGCACGATGGGCGATCGCCTGACGGTCTATCCGCTTGGCGGCCACTGCGGCAACCTCAATTACCGCGTCAACAGCAACGACATGTTGGAGTTCTTCCGTGGCTAAGTCCTTTCCTGCTCTCGCGCTGTTCGCTGCTTTGCTAAGCAGCGCCGCAACTGCTCAGACCACTGTCGAAGACGACGGCTTCAAGCGGCCGCTCAAGGACCTCAAGTTCAACCCAGGCCTTAACCAGCGCGAGTTCGAACGCTCAACGCTGTCCGCCCTGGAGGTATACGACCCGCTGGAGTCCTGGAACCGGCGCGTTTACCACTTCAACTACCGCTTCGACGAGTGGGTATTTCTGCCGGTCGTCGACGGTTACCGCTACATCACGCCAAGCCTGGTCCAGAAGGGCGTGAGCAACTTCTTCGGCAATCTGGGTGATGTGCCCAACCTGCTCAACAGCGCGCTGCAGCTCAAAGGCCAGCGCTCGTTGAATACCACGGCGCGCCTGTTGCTCAACACCACCATTGGCGTGGTCGGGCTGTGGGACCCGGCCACACTGATGGGCCTGCCCAGGCAAGCGGAAGATTTCGGCCAAACCCTGGGGTATTACGGAGCCCCGTCTGGCGCTTACCTGATGTTGCCGATCCTGGGCCCGTCTAACCTGCGCGACACCGGCGGCCTGGTCGTCGATTTCGGCGCAGCACAAGCGATCAACTACCTCGACATGGCAGAAATCAGCTCGGACCATCCGGAAATCATTGCACTGCGCGCCGTCAATCAGCGGGCAACCACTAACTTCCGTTACGGCCAGATCAACTCGCCCTTCGAGTACGAGAAGCTGCGCTTCTTCTACACCGAGTCTCGCAAACTGCAGATAGCCGAATAAGCCAACTGATGCCGGACGCAACGCGCCGGCATCGATTTTCTCGATAGATAGCACGGCTTTTTCCCACCCATCTCTCGGATCGGCTCGCCTAACATAGGCGAGTCGTTTCCTGGAGCCTTCAAGATGACCAACCTACGTCGCGTACTTGCCATCCAGCCGGGCCACCCCGCCTCCGACGGTGCCGGTGTGCGCCTGAATCGGGTAATCGGCGGCGGTGGAATCGAACGGTTCGATCCCTTTCTGATGCTCGATGAATTCAGCACCGACAATGCTGACGATTACATCGCTGGCTTCCCGCCCCATCCTCATCGCGGCTTCGAAACCATCACCTACATGCTCGAAGGGCGTATGCGCCACGAAGACCATATGGGTAATGTCGGCCTGCTGCAGGGCGGCGATGTGCAATGGATGACTGCCGCACGTGGCGTCATCCACAGCGAAATGCCTGAGCAGGAACAGGGTGCCATGCGCGGCTTCCAGCTATGGCTCAACCTGCCGGCCAAAGACAAAATGGCTGATCCGGATTATCACGACATTCCGGCAGCGCAGATACCTCGCGTGCACACCGCCAACGGCGCTGAAGTAACCGTCATTGCGGGCCTGTTGGTCGAAGACGATATTCATCAGAAAGGCGCCGTGCAGCGGCCACATACCGATCCCCAGTTGTTCGACATCCACCTGCCAGCCGGCAGCAGCCTGCGCCCTGCTCTACCTGACGGTCACCGCGCGCTGTTTTATGTGTATGAAGGCAATGCGCAGGTGCAGGAGAGCCACGACGTGACAGCCGGGCGGCTGGTGCGTCTGGATGATCAGGGTGAACTGTTGCTGGCCAGCAATGTGGGCGCTCGCGTGCTGCTGCTCGCCGGCAGGCCGCTGAACGAGCCCATCGTGCAGTACGGGCCGTTCGTGATGAACAGTCGTGAAGAGATCGAGCAGGCGCTGCGCGATGTTCGCGACGGTACGTTTGCCTGAATCTCATATCGGCGATCAGGTGTTGAGTTGCGTTGGGCGGCCCGCCTCACCCCGCGCCGGAATCGTGACGAGCCTAATCCCCTACCAGTCGACGTTCACTCAAGACAGGTGGTTTCGCTTGAAGGTCTCTTCACCCATTGCCGCAATCTGCCCATCGATCAAGGCATCGAAGGGTCTGAGCAAAGCTCGGTAATCAGCGGGCGCCTCCAGTACGTTCAACGCCGCCACGATCGCTTCAAGGGTCGACAACGAGCCTTCCATCGGCGCCTTGCGCAGGCGATAACGCGAGGGCCGAGCGTCCGTCAGTGTCACTCGTGGCAGCGCCGCCAGCGCCGGGTTGAGATGCAGCAATTTGCGCGCCTTGCGCCACGTACCATCCGGCACTACCAGCCGCACCGGCCGCGAGTCATCCTCCTCGACCACAGCGCTTAACGGGCATGCGTCCTCCCCAGGAAACAGCAAGCGTGTCCGGTAGCCGGGCTGCGCAAGCCAGCCGGCGAGGTCCTCGAACACCTCGCCGACTCGCAGCTCTGCGTTGCGCAGACCAAGGACTGCGAGATTGGCAGTATTAAGGGCGTGATCGACTTCATCAGGGTGCTGCAGCACGAGGATTCCCGTGCGGCTGGCGAGGTCGGGAATCAGCGCACATAGGCAATGGCTTGCAGGGCGTTTGCAGCGGGGGCAACGTGGGCGTGGCATCGACAGGTCTCCTCGGCCGCGCAGTGTGCCATAGCACGCGCACGCAGCCGAAGACTGGGCGAAAGATGCTCAGCGATTGAAGCGCTCAGCCAGGCTGTGCAGGTAATCGGCCATGGTTTCCAGCTCCTTGCCGATGGTAGCGCCCTGATGGGCCTGCTCGGCGCCCTGCTCGGAAAGGTGAGCGATGCGGGTAATCTGCCGGCTGATGTCCTCGGCCACCTGGCCCTGCTCTTCGGACGCGGCAGCGATTTGCTGGCTCATACCAGTAATTCGGCTCACCGATTCGCTGATGCCATCCAAGGCGATCCGCACGGCCTCGACGCTTTGCACACTTTCCCGAGATATCTCCTCGCCACGCCCGGCAGTGACCACGGCGCGTTCGGCGCCGGCACGCAACGAGGCGATGATCTGATGAATCTGTTGGGTCGATTCGCGGGTCCGTGAGGCCAACGAACGAACCTCATCGGCCACCACTGCGAACCCACGCCCCTGCTCGCCCGCCCGCGCCGCTTCAATCGCGGCATTGAGCGCCAGCAGATTGGTCTGCTCGGCAATCGAGGTGATCACATCGGCCACGCTGCCGATGGACTGGGTCGAGTTGGCCAGGTCGTTGACCGCCTGACCGATATCCGCAACGGCCTGGGCCATGTGCTGCATGGACTCCAGGCTGCCACCTGCCAGTTGCCGACCTTCCTTGGCAAGACGATCAGCCTCCTGTGCAGCGTGGCTGGTGCTCTGCACGTTCTGCGTGACTTCCTGGATGGTCGCCGCCATCTGATTGATCGCCGTGGCAGACTGGTCCGTCTCGCTGCGTTGTTGATCAAGCATCTCGGCGCCAGCGCGGGAAAAACCGGCCGACTGCGCAGCCTGCTTCTTGACGTTCACGCCCGCGTCTTCGAGACGCGTGAGCGCTGTCTGCAAGCGCGCCTCTTCGCTGATCATCGCCATGTCGAGCAGCGCCTGGGCACCACGGCTTTCACTGTACGTCAGCGCCACCAGACTGCTGGTGAACGCTTTGGGATGATTGGCGAGGGTCCGGCGGATCAGCGCGCGTTTGCTGTGCAGCTGATAAGAGCCCAGCACGACCATCACCGCCACGACGAGCAACGACAGCCACATCCCACTGAGCATAGAGACCGCAGCGAGAATGATCAGGGTGGCAAGAATCAACGGCCAGGAGCGAATCAGGTCGTAGGTCAGGTACTCGATTTTCGGCACCGGCGACTTGCCAGCCCGCAGCCTGGCATACAGTGCCTCGGCGCGACGTTTTTGGTCTTCGTTGGGCAGCGAACGTACCGACTCATAGCCAGCGACCTGGCCGTTCTGATACACCGGCGTGACATACGCACTGACCCAATAGTAATCGCCGTTCTTAGCGCGATTTTTGACGATGCCCATCCACGGCTTGCCCTGCTTGATGGTCTCCCACATATGGCCGAAAACCGCAGGCGGCATGTCTGGATGGCGTACCAGGTTATGAGGCTGACCGATCAGCTCTTCGCGGGTGAAGCCGCTGATGGCAACGAATGCGTCGTTGCAATAGGTGATCTTGCTGTTGAGATCGGTAGTGGAGATCAACCGCTCATTCGCAGGAAAAGTCCGTTCCCGCTGAGTCACCGGCAAATTCTGACGCATGGTTGCAATCCTTTAGTTCGTGACCGGTCCATCCCTGCCACTCCACTATGTCTAGCACAGCGAAGCGCCCGCGCCAGTAGAGGTAGGGGTTGGTTTTTAGATGTGGGCTTTTCAAGGGTTAAGCGTAGACGGGCACACTGAATCTGACGCAACGAGGATCGCCACGTACCTAAGCTGTTGTCGTCCGACTGAACTTAATTGTGTTGTCGGCGTCGCCCCAAGACACTTGAGCCTAGCCGAAAAAAATAACGGCCGCAGTTACCGACAAGTCAGGCCGTACAGGCGCGTGCATGCTGCAGGCTCGCACGCCTTATGAAGGGTGTATTTGGGAACGAAGGGCGCGCAAAAGCTTTGCACGTCAGCGAATGCTGAAAAACACATGGCTATAGCGGGCCAGTGCGGGAACCGCTCGCTAAAGGCAAAGCGCATCAATGCGGAAAAGCGCGAGCAGCAAGAAAGGCCCAAAACGATTGTCTGGACCCATGAAATGACAGCGCCTTTTCATGCGCGCGCATCAAGGGCGCCACGAAAAACTCAAGTGATCGCTGGAGCGCCGCTAAAGGCGCTCTTTACCATCTGCCTAACGACGACGGCGCTGCTGAGCGGCTAAGCGGCGCTGCTCTTCCGTGCGAATTGGAATTGGCTGCATGCGGGGGGCAAACAATGCGCTGAGCTGTGCAATAACGCTTTCAAACCAGGCTTTCATACAAAGTCTCCTCGAACTACACGCGGCTATTTTGCCCGCTTGATTTGAGAGTAGCCGAATCCGAAGCCCAGGTGGAGCTGAAACAAGTCACCAAGCATTGCAAAGCGCTACCGACTGTCGCTTAGTTGCTCAAGTCGGCCACCGCCAGCCTCAATGCGTTGGTACTGCGACAGGTCGATAGCTAGCACGGCAGCTTTTACCGCCGCGCAAACAGATCTTCAGAACTGATATTCGACTCCAGCACCTGCATACCAGGAGCGGCCTGGAGCGGCTTCATAAAAGCGCTCGTTGCCGTCTCCGACTATCACGGAGCCGACATATTGCCGGTCGAGCAGATTATCCAGGCGCAGGGTCTGGTGGGTTTTCCAGGACCCGAGGTTTTGTTCGAAGCGGGTACGCCAATTGAAAACGGCATAGCTTGGCGCCGCTTTCTCGACATTGGTGTCCTCGACATACACCTTGCTGCGGTAGAGACCTTCCAGTGCGGTGCTGATGCTATCGACCGGCTTCCAAGCGAGTTCGCCGAAGAGTGTGGTGCGTGGCACGCCGGGCAGGTCGTTGCCCTTGTCGACAGTATTGCTGCCCGCAGCGAAGCGTGAATCGTAGGTCGCCGCCAGATAGGTATAAGCCAGAGCGGCAGACCACTGCTCGCTGAACTGGCTTTCGACACCCAATTCGAAACCGCGGCGCAGGGTTTTGCCAGCATTCTGGTAGCTGGTACGGCCACCACTGTTTTCCAGCACGACGATCTCATCCTCCGTGTTGATCTGGAATACCGCGGCGTTCACACGAGTACCGTCAGCTATACGCGCCTTTAAACCGATTTCATATTGCGTGCTTTCTGAGGGTTCGAGTCCATAGTTGAAACCGGCATTGTCTTGGGAATAGGCCAGTTCTCCCTGACTCGGCGTCTCGAAACCCTTACCCACGCTGACATAGCCGTTGAGGTCCGGCGTGAACGCGTAACCTAGGCTGACTGAGGGCGTGGCCTTTTCGTAGCGGCGGGTGCCGCTGTCGTCACCATTGGCACCGACAATATATTTATCGTCGACGTCCACCTCGACGGTGCTGTAACGCAGGCCGCCTTGCAGGGTCCAGTTACCCAGCGTCCAGGTCGCCTGGGCGTAGGGGTCCAGGCTGGTGACGGTATCTACTTCGTCTCGCCGCAGGGCCCCTTTCACGCCGATTTGAGAGCCGGAGAAATTCTCGTAACCCCGCCGGTCGTCACGGCTTTGATCGTAATCCAGACCGAATACGAGGCGCAGATCACCCGCCACACCATCCACCGGTTGCAGCCAGCGAACGCTGCCGCCGTGGAACTCACGGTCGAAATCCACTACCCCACCACTATGGTTCGGGCTGCCCTGCGGCCCTTGGGGAATGGCTAGATACTGAATAACGCTACGCTTGCCGGCGTACACAGTGGTCTGCAAGGTCGCGTCACCAAAATAACGCTCATAGTTGGCGCCCAATTGCTGGTGATCAATGCTTTTGCGGGTATTGAAGTTCAGCGCATTGACCGCCACCGAGCGCGGGTCGGCCTTATAAGCCTGCCACGCCTGCCCCAACGGGTCTTGCGTACCGTTCTGCTCGAGGCTGCTGTAAATCAGCGCCAGCTTGCTGTCTTCGTCCGGCTTGAAATTGAGTTTGGCAAAAGTCTGGTCGCGACGCGCTGAGCTGTGATCGCGGTAGCCGTCGGTATCCATCCGCGACGCATCGAGCACGAAACCCACACCGTCTGCCTCGCCTTCGGCGGTCAGGTGATTGCGGGTCAGGCCGTCGCTGCCGATCAATGTTTCTGCACCGATACGCGGCCGACCGACGCCGTCTCGCGAGAACATCTGGATCACCCCTCCGGCATTGCTGCCGTAAAGCGTCGATGCCGGGCCACGCAGCACCTCAATGCTTTCGGCGGTATCTAGGTTGAAGGTAGCCGCCTGGCCCTGGCCATCTGGCGTACTGGCCGGGATACCATCGGTGATCAGTTTCAGCCCGCGCACGCCAAAGGCCGACCGAGCGCCAAAGCCGCGGGATGAAATCTGCAAGTCCTGGGCGTAGTTCTGGCGATTTTGCACCACCAGCCCCGGCACGCGCGTCAGCGCTTCCGAAGCATTGATGCCCAACTGCCCGTCACTGATTTGCTCGCGGCCGATACGATCCACCGAGAACGGCAGATCAAAGCTCTGCGTTGCGGCACGAGAGCCAGAGACCACGCTGGGCTCCAGTACAATTTGGCTAACAGGCTCCGCGGCCAATGAGCTGCTGGTGATTCCGAAACTGCTGAGCAGCATGGCCTTGGCCAATCGAGACAGTTCTGGCAATTGCGCGCGCGGGTTGCAGCTCATGGGGCGTATATCCTTCATTCGGTGTAGGCGGCGGAGCGGCGGAAACGAGCGTTGCCTTTCAGGCTAACGCGCCGATAACTGCCTGCCTTTCGGCTTTGAGGTGCGACCTGCGGGCCAGAGCAGTTGTTCAAACAATACTGCTACTTATCGAGTCTGGCGCTGCGCATGGGCTACAGGTTGTTTAAGCGAGTTCGCCCGCTCCTTTTGCACGCCGACGGCGCTGTAACGCGGAAAGCTGATTCTGAGCTTGCCTTGCGAACGCCATCCGGCAAAACTGCCGGCCTTCCGCCCTCTCACTGGAGCTGACCGTGCGCTCTGCCGACATGCTGCGCCTCTTGCTACTCGCCGCAATCTGGGGCGCCAGCTTCCTTTTTCTGCGTGTAGTGGCCCCGGTCATCGGCAGCATGCCGACCGCATTCTTTCGCGCGTCCATCGGCGCACTCGGTTTGCTGGCGATCCTGCTGTTAATGCGCGTGAAGTGGGACTTTCGCGGCAAGCTCGGCCTGTGCATAGTGCTTGGGGTAATCAACGCGGGCTTGCCGTCAGCCATGTACAGCCTGGCTGCACTGGTGTTGCCAGCAGGCTACTCGGCCATCATCAACGCCACGACGCCGATGATGGGCGTGTTGATCGGCGCATTGTTCTTTGCCGAAGCAATGACGATGATGCGTGCGGCCGGCGTGGCGCTCGGCCTGTTCGGCGTGGCCGTGCTGACCCGCAGCGGGCCGGTCGAGATGGATTTGAGCCTGCTGCTGGGCGCCCTGGCCTGTCTGGTGGCCACCCTGTGCTACGGCTTTGCGGGATTTCTTGCCCGGCGCTGGATCGCCGGCGACCTCGATAACCGCCTTACTGCTTTTGGCAGCCTGTGCGGCGCTTGCCTGTTTTTGCTGCCGCTGTTTGGCGGCTCGCTGGCCCTTCAGACCCCAGCCAGCTGGGGCGGCTGGCTGGAATGGTCGTCATTGCTGGTCTTGGGCTTGGGCTGCACGGCCTTCGCCTACGTCCTGTACTTCCGGCTGCTCACTGATATCGGCCCGATCAGGGCCTCGACCACCACGTTTCTGATTCCTATTTTCGGCGTGTTCTGGGGCGCCCTGCTACTCGACGAGCCGTTGTCCTGGGCGCACCTGTATGGCGGCCTGCTGATCGCAGTCGCCTTGTGGTTAGTGGTGCGTCCGGCGAAGAAGGTACCGGTCTAAACACAACGACCCAACCGGTGGTGGATGAAAAAGAACGTCATCCACACTATGGCAGGCAGTTGATGGCCCATGTTCCAAGGCAGGGCCTAGGTCCAGGGGACCAACACCCGAGTGCGCTTGCTGCGGGGCGCAGAGCGCCCCGGAAGACGCTCCACGCCCAACGAGAGAAACGATTGGATTTACTGCTGCAATTCCTGCTCGGTGAACAGGTCACTGAACAGCATGCTAGACAGATAGCGCTCGCCGGAGTCCGGCAGAATCACCACGATGGTCTTGCCTTGCATTTCCGGCTTCTCGGCCAGGCGCACCGCCACCGCCATGGCCGCGCCGCAGGAGATGCCGCAGAGGATGCCTTCCTCGCGCATCAGGCGCAGGGCCATGGCCTTGGAGTCCTCATCGGTCACCTGCTCAACCCGGTCGACCAACGACAGATCGAGGTTCTTCGGCACGAAGCCTGCGCCGATACCCTGAATCTTGTGCGGGCTGGGTTTGACCTCGTCGCCAGCCAAGGTCTGGGTAATCACCGGCGAAGACACTGGCTCGACCGCCACGGACAAAATCGACTTGCCCTGCGTGTGTTTGATATAGCGTGAAACGCCGGTGATAGTGCCGCCGGTACCGACGCCGGAAACCAGCACATCTACCGCGCCTTCGGTGTCGTTCCAGATTTCCGGGCCGGTGGTCTTTTCGTGGATCGCCGGGTTGGCCGGGTTCTCGAACTGCTGCGGCATGTAGTACTTGGCGGTATCGGAAGCGGCAATCTCGGTGGCTTTCTCGATTGCGCCTTTCATGCCTTTGGCCGGTTCGGTGAGCACCAGTTCGGCGCCAAGGGCCTTGAGTACCTTGCGGCGTTCCAGGCTCATGGAGGCCGGCATGGTCAGCATCAGTTTGTAACCGCGGGCGGCAGCAACGAAGGCCAGGCCGATGCCAGTATTGCCCGAGGTCGGCTCGACCAGGGTCATGCCTGGTTTGAGCACGCCGCGGGACTCGGCGTCCCAGACCATGTTGGCGCCGATCCGGCACTTTACCGAATAGGCTGGGTTGCGCCCCTCGATCTTGGCCAGGATGGTCACGCCCTTGGGCCCGAGGCGGTTGATCATCACCAGAGGCGTATTGCCGATAGCCTGTGCGTTGTCTGCGAAAATGCGGCTCATGGTGTACCGGTTCCTTGTCATGGCTGGGTCAACCAGACTATGCCCGATGCGCCAAGGCGTCCAGCGTCCAGCGTCCGGAAGGTCGAACTCTCAACCGTCGAGCGCAGTCCACCCAGACAACGCCCACAACGGATGCGCTCAATGAAACGTCGCTACAGCCTGTCGCTCTGGATAGCCCTGGGTCTGCTTGCACTCGTGCTGGTTGTTCACGTAGCCCTGCCCTATGTGGTGCGCGACTACCTGAACGACAAGCTCGCCGACATGGGTGATTACCGCGGGCATATCGACGACATCGACGTAGCGCTGTGGCGCGGCGGCTATCGCATCAATGGTCTGCGCATCACCAAAAAGGAGCGCGAAGCGCCGGTGCCGTTCGTGGCGGCGCCACAGATCGAAATTTCGGTGGGCTGGAACGAGCTGTGGCGGCAGCGCGAGGTGGTGGCGCGGGTGGTGTTCGAGAAGCCGGAAGTGAATTTCATCGATAGCGAAAACCGCGAGGACGTGCAAACCGGTGAAGGCGTCGACTGGCGCGAGCAGTTGGACAAGCTGCTGCCGATCACCCTCAACGAGGTACGTGTCAATGACGGCACGCTGGGCTTCTACAACTTCAATGCCTCGCCCGCGGTGAAAATTCAGGCCACGTCCATCCAGGCCAGCCTCTATAACCTGACCAATGTTGCCGATGAACAGGGTGATCGAGTGGCCCGTTTCGAAGGCAAGGCGCAGCTGCTCGGCCACGCGCCATTGGAAGCCAGCGCGATATTCGACCCCTTCCATAACTTCCAGGATTTCGAGTTCCGCGTACGCGCCACCGGCATCGAACTGCCACGCCTCAATGACCTGGCCAACGCGTATGGCAAATTCGACTTCAAGAGCGGTAACGGCGATGTGGTGATCGAGGCATTCGCCGAGGACTCGCAGCTCAGCGGCTATATCAAGCCGCTGTTGCGCAATGTCGAGGTGTTTGATTGGCAGCAAGACGTGGAGAACAGTGACAAGGGTTTCTTCCGCTCCATTTGGGAAGCCGTGGTCGGCGGCGGCGAAAAGGTGCTGAAGAATCAGCGCCAGGATCAGATCGCCACGCGCGTGGAACTGCGCGGCAGTACCAAACAGCAGGACATCAGTGCCTTTCAGGCCTTCATCGGCATTCTGCGTAATGGCTTCGTCGAGGCATTCAACAGCCGCTTCGAACGAGGCGCTGCAAGCGAAGAGTAAAAAGCGTCCATTCAGTGACTGAATAGCTGCTCCGCGTTCACAGTCACGACCCCGTCACGTTATAGTCGCCGCTTTGTTAACCGCCCTGCCCTTGGCCGGCGCCGCTGCATGAGGATTACCCGATGAAGTTCGAAGGCACCCCGTCTTATGTCGCCACCGACGACCTGAAGCTGGCGGTCAATGCGGCCATCACCCTGCAGCGCCCGCTGCTGGTCAAGGGCGAACCCGGCACCGGCAAGACATTGCTTGCCGAGCAGTTGGCCGAATCCTTCGGCACACGGCTGATCACCTGGCACATCAAATCTACTACCAAGGCGCATCAGGGGCTGTACGAATACGATGCGGTGAGCCGTCTGCGCGACTCGCAACTGAGCTCCGAGAAGGTCCACGATGTTCGCAACTACATCAAGAAAGGCAAGCTCTGGGAGGCCTTCGAAGCCGAAGAGCGCGTGGTGCTACTGATCGACGAGATCGACAAGGCCGACATCGAGTTTCCCAACGACCTGTTGCAGGAACTCGACAAGATGGAGTTCTACGTTTACGAGACCGACGAGACCATCAAAGCCAGACAGCGACCGATCATCATCATCACCTCGAATAACGAGAAAGAACTGCCGGACGCCTTCCTGCGCCGCTGCTTCTTCCACTACATCGCCTTCCCGGATCGCCAGACCCTGCAGAAGATCGTCGACGTGCACTACCCCGGTATCAGCAACAGTCTGGTGGCCGAAGCCCTCGATGTATTCTTCGATGTACGCAAGGTGCCGGGCCTGAAGAAAAAGCCCTCGACCAGCGAACTGGTCGACTGGCTCAAATTGCTGATGGCCGACAACATCGGCGAGGCAGTGCTGCGCGAACGCGACCCGACCAAGGCGATACCGCCGCTGGCCGGCGCCCTGGTAAAAAATGAACAGGACGTGCAGTTGCTAGAACGCCTGGCGTTCATGGCCCGCCGCGGCAATCGCTGATGCATCGCGGCAGTTGCTTGTGCGGTACGGTCAGGTACGAGATCGACGCGCCCATCGAATCCGCCAACCATTGCCATTGCAGCCAGTGCCGCAAAGGTCATGGCGCGGCGTTTGCAACGTATGCGAACGTGCGGCGTGAGCACTTCCGTTTCACTCAGGGCGAGCAATTGGTGGCGGTGTTCCAGGCCTCGCCAGGCGTGAGCCGTACCTTCTGCCAGCATTGCGGCTCAAACCTGCAATGGTTCGACCAACAGGCGCGACCAAACTGGCTGTCCGTGACCCTGGGCACTCTGGATACGCCGGTAAGCGATTTCACCCAGACGCACATTTACGTCCGCTCCAAGGCGGACTGGTACTGCCTCAACGACGGCCTGCCCGTCGACGACCGCGACTGAGGGCCCAGCATGCTGCTGAACCTGTTCACCGAGATGCGCGCCGCCAAGGTGCCGGTTTCCCTGCGCGAACTGCTCGACCTGATCGATGCGCTCAAGCACAACGTCGTGTTCGCCGACATGGACGAGTTTTACTTCCTGGCGCGCGCCATTCTGGTCAAGGATGAGCGCCATTTCGACAAGTTCGACCGTGCCTTTTCCGCCTACTTCGAGGGTTTGCAGAACCTCGACCAGCACTTGGAAGCCCTGATCCCCGAAGAGTGGCTGCGCAAGGAGTTCGAGCGCTCGCTGAGCGACGAAGAGCGTGCACAGATCCAATCCCTCGGTGGCCTCGACAAGCTCATCGAGGCGTTCAAGAAGCGCCTCGATGAGCAGAAGGAACGCCATGCCGGCGGCAACAAGTGGATCGGCACCGGCGGCACCAGCCCGTTTGGCTCGGGCGGCTACAACCCTGAGGGCATTCGCGTCGGCGATGCCGGCGAGCGTCAGGGCAAGGCGGTCAAGGTGTGGGAGCAACGCGAATACAAGAACCTCGACGACTCGGTAGAGCTGGGCACCCGCAATATCAAGGTCGCCCTGCGCCGGCTGCGCAAGTTCGCTCGCCAGGGTGCGCAGGATGAGCTGGACCTCGACGGCACCATCGACCACACCGCACGCGATGGCGGCCTGCTGAACATCCAGATGCGCCCGGAGCGACGCAATACGGTCAAACTGCTCCTGCTGTTCGACATCGGCGGCTCCATGGACGCTCACGTCAAGGTCTGCGAAGAGCTGTTTTCGGCGTGCCGAACCGAGTTCAAGCACATGGAGTATTTCTACTTCCATAACTGCGTGTACGAATCGGTGTGGAAGAACAACCTGCGGCGCAACGCCGAACGCATTTCCACCCACGACCTGCTGCACAAGTACGGCGCTGACTACAAAGTGGTGTTCATCGGCGACGCGGCGATGGCGCCCTACGAGATCACCCAG
This sequence comes from Phytopseudomonas seleniipraecipitans, assembly GCF_900102335.1. Lineage (GTDB taxonomy): Bacteria > Pseudomonadota > Gammaproteobacteria > Pseudomonadales > Pseudomonadaceae > Aquipseudomonas > Aquipseudomonas seleniipraecipitans. The sequence continues at coordinate 960,211 of NZ_FNBM01000001.1, read as the reverse complement.
CCGGGGGGCAGTGTCGAGCACTGGAACGAAGAAGCGGGTTACCTATGGATCCGCCGCTTCATGGAAACCTACAAGAAGCTCATTTGGATCAACCCCTACCCGCTGCCGACGTGGGACTACACCACATCGACTGGGATTATCCGCGAGCTGATCAACGATCAGATGTTCCCGCTGACCTTGCAGGGTCTGGAGGACGGGATGCGGTTTCTGGCCAAGTAGGGAGTGGCGCTGGCGCCGCCGGGCGAAGAGCTTGATGGTTTCGCCCGGATGTCAGAACCGTAGCCTGGGTCGAGTGCAGCGACACCCAGGAACATGGTGGCGGCACCGGATATCGCTGCGTTCAACCCAGGCTGCACGCTGTAAAAGCCGCGCCCTCACGGCAAATAATGCGAGCGACGCGATTTGGCGGTAAGGCCACAACGTCCGCGCCGGGAGCGACGCTCCTGCATGACATGCCTATCGACATCCTGAGTCAGCGCATGCGCGGCTGTTGGCGCTCGGATACGACGCGACGCTCACGGCGGCGAAACGGTAAGGCCAGCAGCAGCACGATGCTTTCCACCACCCAGGCGAGGAACAGCGCACAGGCAATGCCCCAGGCGATAGCCTCTGGCGCCAGCAGCACCTGATAGCGATACGCGGCATGGGTTTCCTGCAGCAGCTGCTCGTCGGCCCCGGTCGCCAGGTGCCAGACCTGGTGATACCAGGGCCCCTGCATCGCCAGCGACTCGCGCTCGAGCAACGCGGAGCGCTCAACCAACAGGCCAACGCTACGTGCGTCGCTCTGCATCACCGGATCGCTACTGCCGCGATAATGAGCAACCAGCCGCGGCAGATCACCGTCGAAAAAGCGCTTGGCGGTATCGCGAAAGCCACTCAGGCTGTGTTCGGACTCCAGACGATGAGCTTCGACGCGCTTGGCATAGTCGTCAATGAAACCAGGCACCTGAACGCCCAACAGCAGCCCCAGGGCGAACAGCGCCAGACGCAGATAACTTCTTACCATCATTCCCTCGCAGCCCCGCCATGCGGGACGCTCGTCAGTTGCTGAGGCCCTGGGCGATGCATTCGCCCGCACGCCATAGGCGCCATTCGCCAGGCTGGTACAGCGTCCATCGCTCGTTGTCTGTCAACGGCTCGGTTGCCAACACCGACACCACATCATTGGGGGTGGTCTCGGCGTGAAAATCCACACTCATGTCGGCATCTCGCAGCTGCGCGGGACCAAAAGGTGCGCGCCGGGTGATGTGCGCCAGCTTGCTGGAACAGAAGCTGAACAGCCAATCGCCATCGCTGAGCAGACAGTTGAACACGCCGTGCTGTCGATAGGCCGTACAGGCGGCGACGAGTTCAGGCAGCAGCACCTCGATCGGTACCGCTTCCGGGAAGGCTGTTCTGATACGGTTGAGCAAATCGCAGAATGCGGTTTCGCTGTCAGTGTCACCAACGGCGCGGTAGAAGCTCAGGGCCGGCCGGAAATCCGCCAGTTGCCCATTATGGGCGAAGCACCAGTTGCGCCCCCACAATTCGCGAACGAACGGATGGGTGTTGGCCAGGCACACCCGGCCCACATTGGCCTGGCGGATATGGCCGATCACCACTTCGCTCTTGATCGGATAGCGCTGCACCAGCTGCGCGACTTCCGATTCGCTACTCGCACGCGGATCCTGAAACAGGCGCAGGCCACGGCCTTCGTAGAAGCCGATGCCCCAGCCGTCACGGTGAGGCCCGGTACGCCCGCCACGCTGCATCAGCCCGGTAAAGCTGAAGACGATATCGGTGGGGACGTTGGCGCTCATGCCGAGCAGTTCGCACATGGTCTGGCTCTAGATGGGCAAGCTTAAAAGCGCGGTTCAACGCGAGCGCTGCGGGCACTGCGAGGCACCTGCTTCGGTTGCTGCTCCTGCTGCATGCGCTCGCGCAGGGTCAGATCACTGTCCTCGCCCTGCTCCTCATCGCGCGCCGCCTTGCGGGCCTTGGCGCTGCGCAGGAACGGCCAGCGGATAGCCACAAACACCAGGTAAACGGCGAATACGATAAGCCCGTACATGGCCAGATCTGCCACCGCGCGCCAGGCATTGCTGCCGACCTTGAAGAGCAGGTCGAGGGCAACGATTGCCACCGCGGGCGCGAACAGCTCCTTGGCCGGATCGACGATGGTCGGGCAGAACAACAGGATGGCAACCAGCACGCGCAACGGCTCGCGCACATAGCGCCACATCCAGCTGGTGATGCGAAACCACACCAGCAGGCAACCTAGCGCGGCAATGGCATAGGCGCCCCAGGCGAGGAAATAGTCGTTTTCGATCATGAGGGGACGGTTCCCTTGCTTGACTGGGCTCGAACGGGCGAATCCGCATTTCGAGCGGCTGCCTGGCGACAAAGACGCTTATGATAACGGCTTTTACCCGGTTCGGCGCTGCTGGCGTCGCCCTGCGCTATGGAGACATCGATGATCAACGCCCCTATCGCCCGCAAGGACACTGGCGCCGATCCCTACCGCTGGCTCGAAGCCCGCGGCAGCAGCGAGGTGCTTGAGCACCTTCGCGCCGAGAACGCCTACCTGGAAAGCCAGCTGAACGACCTCGATCTGCGCGAGCTGCTGTTTCAGGAAATCAAGGCGCGCATCCGTGAAACCGACCTGTCGCTGCCCACGCCGTGGGGCGACTATCTCTATTACCAGCGCACCACCGCCGGCGACGAATACCCGCGTCACTACCGCTGCCCGCGACCGGCGAATGGCAGCCTGAACATCGACGAAACCGCAGAGCAGTTGCTGCTCGACCCCAATGAATTGGCCGCGGGTGGCTTCCTGTCCCTCGGTGCATTCAGCATCAGTCCCGACCAGCAACGCCTCGCCTACAGTCTGGATACCAGCGGCGACGAGATCTATCGGCTGTTCGTCAAGGAACTGTCCGACGGCAAAATCGACGAGCTCCCGTTCGAAAATTGTGATGGCAGCATGACGTGGGCCAACGACAGCCACACACTGTTCTATGGCGAACTGGACGAGACGCACCGACCCAGCACGCTGCACCGCTATCGACTTGGCGAAACTGCCAGCACGCAGGTATTCCACGAGCCTGACGAGCGTTTCTTTCTCAGCTGCTACCGCAGCAGTTCGGAACGCCAGCTGATAGTGCTGCTCGGCAGCAAGACCACCAGCGAATGCTGGGTGCTGGGCGCGGATACCCCGGAGCAGCCCTTCCAGTGCCTGGCGCCGCGAGAAGAAGGTCACGAATACTACGCCGACCACGGCAAGCTCGACGACCAATGGGCCTGGCTGATTCGCAGCAACCAGGCCGGTATCAACTTCGCCCTGTACAGCGCGCCGCCGCAGCAGCCGACACGGCCACACTGGCAAGAGCGGGTGGCACATGACGACCGAGTGATGCTCGAAGGCGTCAGCTTGGCCGAGTCGGCCCTGGTGCTCAGCCTACGTGAAGGCGGTCTGCCAATTATCGAGGTGCGGCCACGCGGCTTGGCTGGCTATCGGGTTGCCCTGCCCGATGCAGCCTATAGCCTTTACGTGCAGGACAACCTGGAGTTCACCAGCCCGGTAGTTCGTCTTCGCTATGAAGCGCTCAATCGACCGGCGCAGATCCGCCAATTGAACCTGGCCGACGGCACCCAGCAGGTCCTCAAGGAAACCCCGGTACTCGGCGAGTTCGATGCTGATAATTACGTGAGCCAGCGCCTGTGGGCAACCACCGAAGATGGCACCCAGGTGCCGATCAGTCTGGTGGCTCGTCGTGATGCCTTGGGCCAGGCAGCGCCGCTTTACTTATATGGCTACGGGGCCTATGGCGAGAGCCTCGACCCGTGGTTTTCTCATGCGCGCCTGAGCCTGCTCGATCGCGGCGTGGTGTTCGCTATTGCCCACGTGCGCGGCGGCGGTGAGCTGGGCGAAGCGTGGTACCGCGCCGGCAAACTGGAGCACAAGCAGAACAGCTTTGGCGATTTCATCGCCTGCGCCGAGCACCTGATCGCCGAAGGATTCACCAACCCGTCGCAGCTGGCCATCAGCGGTGGCAGCGCGGGCGGTCTGTTGATCGGTGCCACGCTCAACCAGCGACCAGATCTGTTCGCCGCAGCGATTGCCGAAGTGCCCTTCGTCGACGTGCTCAACACCATGCTCAACCCCGAACTGCCGTTGACCGTCACCGAATACGACGAATGGGGCAACCCCAACGAGCCGGACGTGCATGAGCGAATCAAAGGGTATGCACCGTACGAGAATGTCAGTGCACAGGCGTATCCAGCCATCCTCGCAGTGGCCGGTTACAACGACAGCCGCGTGCAGTACTGGGAAGCCGCGAAATGGGTAGCGCGACTGCGCGAGCTGAAAACCGACAGCAACCTGCTGTTGCTGAAGACCGACCTCGAGGCCGGCCATGGCGGCATGAGCGGCCGTTATCAGGCGCTACGTGATGTCGCGCTGGAATATGCATTTCTGCTCAAGGTGCTAGGCCTGCGCTCAGCCAGCTGAAGACTGGCTGCCACAACGGGCAGCCAGGGCTTGGCGGTCACTGCTGCTGGTCGGGCTCATGCTCGGGCGCCTGCTCGTCGCGGCGCTCGGCGGCGTCTTCGGCCGCCTCCGTCGACTCATCGTTGTCGCGACCATCGTGGATCACCGGCGGGCTATCGGGGTCCACGGCGGACGGATCAGGCACACTCGGCTGCTGAATCGTGCCCGACGACTGTGGAGACGAGGCTGGCTCTTGCTGGGCTTGGGCTACGGCAGTGAATGACAGCAGACTAGCTACCACCATGAGGGACTTGAGCATGCTTCTGGCTCCTCTATTCATTAAGACGTGCTGCATTGGGCACGTCGAGGCCGGCAAAAGTGCAAATTGATTCAGCCTGGCAGCCAACGCCACCGCCGGCCCTCTATACTGAAGCCCACCACCAAGGAGCAATCATGAGCAGCCCGTCCTCGCCCACCTCTAAACTTGACCGCATCCTTGCCGATGCCCAGCGCAGCCGTGAAGAAGGCTACCGGGACAAGGCGCTGCGCATGTACCCGCACGTCTGTGGGCGATGCGCCCGCGAATTCTCCGGCAAGCGCCTCAGCGAACTGACCGTGCACCACCGCGATCACAACCACGACAACAACCCCCAGGATGGCTCAAACTGGGAGTTGCTGTGCCTGTTCTGCCATGACAATGAACACGCCCGTTACACCGACCAGCAATATTTCAGCGAAGGCTCCACGGCGAGTCAGACCGGGCCTAAAACCACTCACAAGGCATTCGCCAATCTCGCCGACCTGCTGCAGAAAAAGTCCTGAGCGCCGAACAGGCCGTATAATGCCGCTCCTTTTGCGCGAGGCCTGTCCGTGGGCAACAAACGATACAGCTGCATTGGTCTCTACAACCCCAAATCGCCGGAGAACGTCGGTGCGGTCATGCGCGCAGCCGGCTGCTATAGCGTGGCGTCGGTGTTCTATACCGGCAAGCGCTACGAGCGCGCCCGCGACTTCGTGACCGACACCAAGCGTGTGCACCTGGACATTCCGCTGATCGGTATTGATGACCTGCAAAAAGTCATTCCGCTCGGTTGCACGCCGGTTGCCGTGGAACTGGTCGACGGTGCTCTGCCGCTGCCCACCTATACCCACCCTGATCGCGCCTTCTATATCTTCGGCCCAGAAGATGGCTCGCTGAGCAAAGAGGTGCGCGACTGGTGCGAAGAGGTGGTGTACATCCCGACGCAGGGCTGCATGAACCTTGCCGCGACGGTCAACGTAGTGCTTTACGATCGTTTGGCAAAAGGCAATAACACCAAGACCGGCGCCAAGTACTGAGCCAAACGCCAGACAAAATAAAGCCCGGACCAGGCCGGGCTTTGTAGAAGTACCAAGCGATCACGCAGGCTGCACTTTACCTGCGGTGCGGCTGTAGCCATCTTCAGCGATCAGCTTGCCACC
>NZ_FNBM01000001.1:0-953979 GCF_900102335.1 Phytopseudomonas seleniipraecipitans | reverse complement strand
ACCAGCTTGCCACCGACGCGCTCGAAGCCATTCTCGGCAATCTTGCCGCCGGTGCGCTTGTAGCCATCTTCGGCGACTGTCTGTACACCTACAGCATGGGAGGTGGTCGCCTCTACCGGGCCTTGCGGCAAGGCAAACGTGGCGGTAGCGAGGGTGGCGATGAACAGACCAGCAATCAATTCAGTTTTCATGTCGAGCTCCTTGGGAGGAAGTAAGTGGGTATGGAGCTCATGTTACTCAAGAAAATTTGATCAAAAACTCGTTCCCAGGAATAGTAAAGATCGACTTCATTGATAGCTTGCGCGCCGCCAGCATTGGCGCGGGTTTAAAGCAAAACGCCCGATCCGGTTGCAGCACCGGCTCGGGCGTAATGGCATCGAAAAGAAGCATCTCTGGCGTAGTAGCAGCCTGAAGGCTACAGCCTGGGTGGCTCAACGCAGCAGTCGGGTGTCCAGCACTTTGGAGCTGCGGCCCATGACGTTCTCGGTGATTTCGATGAAATCCTTGGTGCTGGCCTTGTCCATGCGCATCAGGCCGCGCGCCACATCGTCCAGCGAACGCTGCTGGCCATCCTTGGTGGCCTGACGGATCTCGCGATCCAGCTCTTGCAACATCAGCACGGCTCGCGCGGTAATCGGCCCGGTAGAGTTCTCGGTACGCAGCGATTTGACCGGCTTGCTCCACTTGATCAGGTGCTCACGCACCTTCTGGTAACGGTCTTCGCTGAGGCCACCGGCACGGCGCATCACTTCGATGGCGTAATACTCGGCCAACCCTTCGCTGATCCAGTCGCTGTTATCGGTATCGCTAATACGGCTGAACACGTGCACCAACTCATGCACCAGGGAGCTGGTACCGTTCTCGCTGACCAGCGGGCGGTCAGCATGCATGAAATAGGAATTGGGTGCCGACAGGCCGCCGCGCCACATCGGATCACCGGCACCGACCACCAGCAATTTGGCGGGATCACGCGGGAACACGGCCTGCATTTCCGGCCAGACAAACGTCAGCAGAGTCAGGACGTCCATGCGGCGCATGCCCTCGCCCACGGGCGCGGCGATGGTCACCTGGGTTTCGCCCAGCTTGGCCCGGCGCGTGCCGATTTTGCCGGCGACAATCCAGCCGGTCGGGCGGTCGAACTTGCGCTGCGGGTTATCGATACGGAACTTGTTCTTTCCCACTCGCGGCCAGCCCGTCTCGACGCTGCGCCAGCCTTTGGGCAGGTCAAACTCGAGGCGTGCGACCAGGTCCGTGCCGTCAACCTGATTGAGCACCGCACTGGGGATCAGGTCATCGCCCCGCAGCAACGCCCAGTCCTCGGTCATCCGCGCGTCGAAGCGATCATCGCCGCGTGGGTGACTGATGCGCACCTTGTAGGTCAGGCTGGCTTTGCCTTTGCCGGGCACCCACAGCCCGCGTTGCGGATCCTTCTGCGTCCATTCGCCGTCCGCCTTGAAGTCGCTGTAATAACCGTCGTCGCCCAGGTTGAAGTCCAGGCTGCGCACGTGCTCGCCCTTTTCCACGCTGATGCTGACTTCAGCCTGGTCGCTTTCGGGGAGGAATTTCACCTTGTAGTCGAGATCGACCTTGTCGGCTGCCCACAAGGGTGTGCCGGTACTCAACAGAACAGCGGACAGCAGCAGGCGGCGCATCGACATACAGGCAACTCCAAAACAGACGAATCGGAACGTTCCATGGGATAAGAGCACAACAATCGCATCGCGCAATGTCGCTATAAGACACGGGTCCGCTTAAGTGAGCCTTAACGGGCTGCTAGCGGCACATCACAGACAATCAGCCGGCGCGAAAAATCAGGTGTTCTTCCCAGTCATCCTCGGCCACGCTGTTTTCACTGAGCATGCGCCCCGCCTGAGAAATCCGCTCGCGATGCACCGCTTGCGGGTCACCACACACCAGATGATGCCAGAGCGGCAGATCCTTGCCCTCGCTGACCAACCGGTAACCACAGGTCGGCGGCAGCCACTGGAACTGATCCGCCTGGGCGGGCGTGAGTTGAATACAGTCCGGCACGAAGGTCTTGCGGTTCGGATAATCGCTGCAGCGGCAGGTATCCAGATCGAGCAACTTGCAGGCGACGCGCGTGTAGTACACCGCCCCGTCGTCCTCGTCTTCGAGCTTCTGCAGGCAGCATAGTCCGCAACCGTCGCAGAGCGATTCCCATTCCTGGGTATCGAGCTGTTCGAGCGTCTTGTGTTTCCAGAAATTGGGTTCGGGCGTGGCCATGGTCGGGACAGGAGGTAACGGGCGAAAAGGCCGGCAGTCTAGGTCCGTCGGCCATGCAGTACAAGCCGCGCGCGACGGCGCGGCTCAGTAGCCTCGGGAGAAGTCCACCAACCCTTGCAACTCGCCACCGTGCTGGTATCGCTGCAGGTTGCTGACGAACAGCTTGACCAGCAGCGGCGGCAGGCTCGGCGCCGCGCTATGGCCGGTGAGCAGCAGATTCCTGGCCGTCCAGAATGGGTGCCCGGCAGGCAGCGGTTCTTCACGACAGACATCAATCACTGCTGCGGCCAATTGCCCACTGGCCAGCGCTGCGACCAGGTCCTTGTCGACTACAGCCGTACCGCGCCCGGCGTTGATAAGCACGGACGACGGCTTGAAGCGCGCGAGCAACCCGGCGTCGTAGATATCAGAGGTGGCCGGCGTATTGGGCAACAGGTTGACCACGTAATCGGCCTCCGCAACCAGGCGCGGCAGATCATCAAGCGCGGCCACTTCGCTGAATGGCGCCAGCACCCGCGCGCTGCTCGCAACCCCGACCAGCTCGACATTGAACGGCTGTAGAAAACGCGCCACCGCCACGCCGATTTCCCCCGTGCCGACGATCAATACCCGGCGCCCTGCCAAGCTACTCGGCAGACGCCCGTCCCAGCGTTGCTCGCGCTGCGCCTGCAGCCGGGTGGTCAGTTCGCGCTCGTGGGCGAGCATGTGGCAAAGCACGTATTCGGCCATGATCTGCCCGAACACCCCGACCGCACGGGTCAGTCGATAATCGCGCGGTAAATCATCCGCCAACAGCGGCGTGATACCGGCCCAGGTCGACTGCAGCCAATCGGGTTTGTGGCCGGCACGCAGCAACTCGGCGAACAGATGCGGCTCACCGAGCCAGATCGGGCAACTGCCGGCCTGCTGGGCCAGTTCGATACCGTCGCCGGCGAACAATTGGAGCGCTGGCACCGTCTCTTGCAGCAAACGCCGATACAGGGCGTGATCCCCCTCGGCAATCAGTACGCGCATGGCAGCCCTCCTCGCTTAGACCGGATCGTTACGGCGCAGCAGTTCTTCCGGCAGGTGCTCGATGTAATCCTCTTCGGGCGGCGGCATCTGCAGGTGGTAACTCTGACTGTCGAGGTTTTCCAGCACCTTGTGGATGTCCTCACGCGCCAGGGTGCGCTCCGGCGTCAGCACCATGTCGAAGGCATGCACGGGCGTACCGAAGGCGCTCAGCAGGCTTGCGGGAACCTGCTTCAGGGCATCGGCGCGCAGCACATAGAGATACATACCGTCCTTGCGCGGGCTTTTGTAGATCGAGCAGATACGTTTCAAGCGGATTCTCCCTGGGCGGCCAGACAATCGAGCAGTGCCTGGCCCATCAGCTCGCGACGCCAGCCGCGCAGGCTCTCCGGCAGGCGGTATGGGCCATTCGGGTAGCCACTTTTGAGCAGCGCTTCCAGGGTCTTCTTGCGCAGCATCAGCTCAGGGGCGATATCCAGACGCTCGCCTTCGCGCTGGCCAACGGCGCGCAGCTTCTTGAGCAGCGCCGTGGACTCCAGCGGCAGCGGCTCCGGCAACGCAGGTGGCCACTCGCTCTGCGGCAGAGCAGCGGCCTCGCGGATCATCTGCAGGATGGTCTCGCCGTCCTGGCGCACGGTTTTCGGGTGCATGTCCTCAATGCGCGCCAGGCTGACCAGATCGCTTGGCTGCTGACGAGCCAACGGCCACAGCGAATGCTCGCGCAGGATACGGTTACGCGGCTGGTTGCGCGCCCGTGCCTGCCGCTCGCGCCAGGTGCACAGCGCGCGCAACACCGCCAACTGGGCGCGTGACAGTTTCCAGGCCAGCTTGGCGTCGCGATAAGCCTCTTCGGCCGGGATCTCGCGGCCCAGGTTGGCAACCAGCTCGGCACCATCTTCAAGTATCCAGGCGTTCTTTTCTGCCGGGAGTTTGTCCTGCAGGCGCCGGTAGAGCTCCGCCAAGTGCACCACGTCTTCGGCGGCATAGCTGACCTGGGTGTCGGACAACGGGCGCTGCAGCCAGTCCGAACGGGTTTCACCTTTGGGCAGTTCGATGTCCAACACCGCCTGCACCAGCCGCGAATACCCCATCGAAAAACCCAGGTTGAGGTAGCCGGCAGCCAGTTGCGAGTCGAACAGCGGCGCGGGCAGGCTGCCGGTCAGACGCAGCAGCACTTCGAGGTCTTCGCTGCAGGCGTGCACCACCTTGACGACCTCTCGGTCCTCGAGCAACGCGGCGAAGGACGACCAGTCGTCGATCAGCAGTGGGTCGATCAGGTAGGCGCGCGCGCCTTCGCTGACCTGCAGAAGCCCGGCGATCGGGTAAAAGGTGTCGACACGCATGAACTCGGTGTCCAACGCCACGAATGGCTGCTTGCGCCAGGCCGAGCAGTGCTCGGCGAGGCTGGCGTTGTCTCGAATCCAGAGAATTTCGATGGTCACGCGGCTCTCCCGTAAAGATTGCCGCGCAGTATATCCCGTGAGCCCGTGCCGTGCGCTCACAGTAGTTCGGCACGCATACGCTCACGCAACTGATCGGAGCAGCGCAGCATCGGCTCGCGCAGCTCGTCGACAATCAGCCCCTGCATGGCCAGCAAGCTTTTCACCGGCGCTGGGTTGGGCTCAGCGAAGGCCAGACGGATCAATGGCAGCAATTCACGGAACACTGCGCGACCGGCAAGCAGATCACCCTGTTGCAAGAGCCTCACCACCGCAACGAAATCGGCCGTACGCAGATGCGCCGCAGCAGAGATCGCTCCGCTACCGCCCAAACACAGGGTGGTGAACAGCTGTTCGTCTTCGCCGGTGAGCACGTCGAGCACACCGTCCTGAATCAGCGACTGGGTCTTGCGCGGATCGCCGCCACAATCCTTGATCGCCACGATTCGCGGATGCCTGGCAAGCTGTCGGAGGGTGTCCAGCTCCAGGCTGACGGCACTGCGATAAGGAATATCGTAAAGAATGATCGGCAAATGCGAAGCGTCAGCGACGGCCTCGAAGAACGTCAGCAGGCCCTGCTGCGAAGGCCTGATGTAATAAGGCGCCGGCACCAGCACGCCAGCCAGAGGCCGACTCTGAATGCGCCGCAAACGCGCCAGCACCGCGGCCTGGTTATTGCCACTGAGGCCCATCACCACACGGCAAGCCGGCACCACCTCAAGCACCGCATCGAGCACCGCAAGTTGCTCGCCCTCCTCCAGCGCGGCGGCTTCTCCGCTGGTGCCACACACCACCAGCCCTGCCGCACCGGCGTCGACCAAATGAACGGCCAGTGCGCGCAAGGCTGGGAAATCCACCTGCCCGTCGCGGAACGGCGTCACCAGGGCGACCCAGACTCCAGAAAATGTAGACATGCTTGCAACTCCTCGGTGTAGACCGTTCGGTCACCGTCGATGGAGTGCGGGAAGGGAGTGTGACGAAGGGATGCTTCGACCTCGCGCCTCTGTCCTGTCAGCCCATCTGACGGGACAGCGCGCCCCGGTCAAATGAGCGACTGTTTCTTCGACTTGCCAACCACCAGGCAGACGCGCGGCAACGCAGCCAAAGGGCTGTGCGCAGAAAGCGAAGGCTGGAGGATGGGGAACATGCAATGCTCGAACAAGACGTGTAGGCATCGATACTGCACAAGGCTCGTCAGGCGTGTCAACCGCCCTCGCTGAACACAGAGGGCGAAAAGCCGCAGGGCATTCTGCCGTTACGTAATTACCCTCGAAGCGTTGCGTCATAACCAGATTTCTGCCCGTGGCAATGGCGGCCAAGTCATTTCAGCCGATCATCGCCATGTTCTCGGAACGCCCGTCGCCCGCTGCAAAACTGACTGCCAAGTCATGGGTGCCAATCAGCGCGAGGCTCTATATCCTGCCTCGATGGACAGTTTTACCTCAATGGATCGTGTTTAACCCTGAACTTTCCCGATTGGCGCCGAGTCAGCAAAGCGAGAGTTTCCGACCCCGCCAAGGAGCAACCCGTGAATACAAGAATCTTAAGAACCGGTCTGGCAATCGCCATCGCATCCACGTCCAGCTACAGCCTGGCCAGCGGCTTCGCGCTCAACGAGCAGAGCATTGCAGGCATGGGCATGTCGTTCGCTGGGCGCTCGTCTTCGGCAGAGGACGCCAGCACGGTGTTCGGCAACCCGGCGGGCATGGCACGCATCAAGCGTGAGCAGGTTAATTTCGGTGTTGCTGCCATTCATGCCAAGAGCAGCATCAGCAACGCTAGCGGTATCGGCGGTGGCACCAATGATGGCGACATGGTTCCGACCACTGGCGTCCCAATGGGCTATTACGTGAAACCTCTGGACGAGAAAGTCGCTTTTGGTATCGGTGTATATGCGCCCTTCGGCCTATCCACCGATTACGAGAATGGCTTCATGGGTCGTTACGAAGCAGAAAAGAGCTTTGTTCGCGTCGTCACTATTCAGCCGACCCTCAGCTATCGCTTCAATGATCAACTTTCCGTCGGTTTCGGGCCGACGTTCAACCGTATTGATGGGGAACTGACTTCGGCGATTCCCAATTTCGCAGGAGCGCCTGACGCAAAAGTGAAGATCAAAGGCGACGATGTCGCCGTCGGGTTCAACGTTGGGGTGCTCTATGAGTTGACGCCGCAAACTCGTGTTGGTGTCACCTATCACTCGAGAGTCAAGTACGAACTCGAAGGCGATACTAAGGTTACAGCGAGCGGTCCGCTAGCTGCTCTGGGAGGCAAGTACGACGCGTCTCTAGACGTAACCACGCCTGAGTCTGTGGATATGTCTTTCACCCATGAGATCGATGACAACTGGACACTGTATGTGGGCAGCACCTGGACGCGCTGGAGCCGCCTCAAGGAGATCCGAGTAGATAACGAAAACGCCCCGGCTAACCTCAGCTCTATAGTTGAGGAGCAGAACTGGCACGACACATGGGCGCATGCTGTTGGAGTTTCTTACAAACTTAACCCGCAGTGGGTACTGCGTACCGGCCTTGCTTATGACCAATCGCCAGTCAATAACACCAATCGGTCACCGCGCATTCCATCTGGTGATCGTACGATCCTCAGCTTTGGTGCAGGCTGGAGCCCTAGTGATGAAATGACCATCGACTTAGCTTATTCATATCTCAAAGAAGAAGAAGTCCACGTCAATCAAGATACCTACCGTGCGACCTACAAAAACAGCGCCCATGGTTTGGGTGCTTCTCTTACCTACCGCTTCTAAGCGCAGATCAGTGAAAAGAAACGCGGCCTTGGCCGCGTTTTTTTATTCCGCTGATTCGCAGGTCACGGCTTGGACGCAATCGCCTTTTCCACCGCCGCGAGCAACTCCGGGTCATCCGGCTTGGTCATGCTGGAAAAACGCGCGATCACCTGGCCCTTGCGGTCCACCACATACTTGAAAAAATTCCAGCGGGGCGCAGCCGTCTGCCGAGTCAGCTCCTTGAACAGCGGGATGGCGTTGTCGCCGGTGACGGGCTGAGTTTCGCTCATGGTGAAGGTCACACCGTAATTCACGTAACAGACCTTGGCGGTTTCCTCAGCGTCATCGGACTCCTGCTTGAACGAGTCGGACGGCACACCGAGAATTTCCAGGCCCTGATTGCGATAGCGCTGGTTCAACGCCTCCAGCCCTTCGAACTGCGAGGTAAAGCCGCAGAAACTGGCCGTATTGACTACCACCAGCGGCTTGCCGGCAAATTGCTCGCACAGGTTGATGGTTTCCTTGGAGCGCAGCTTGGGCAGTTCGCCCTGCAGCAACATCGGGCACTCAGCGGCCTGCACGGACGCCGTGAACGCCAGCAGGACCAGCGGCAGAGCAAACAATGACACACGCATCAGGTGGTTTCCTTATCGATGGAGATGCTCAGCACAGGCTCATGCCCAGCTGCATGATTGCCAACCCACCCTGCCGCCAGCCCCAAAAGATCGCGGCCAGCAGCAACAGGCCGACAACACCGGCGCATGTAGCGATCCATGGGTTAACGGTCATGCCTGGACTCCTTGCAAGCGCGCCACAGGCTGCTCGCGAACCGGCCAGTTCAGCGCTGCGGCCAATACGCTGAGCAGGATGGATATCTGCCATACCAGATCATAGCTGCCGGTGTGGTCATAGAGGTAACCGCCGAGCCAGCCGCCAAGAAAAGAGCCCAGTTGATGGAACAGGAAGACAATACCGCCGAGCATCGACAGGTTACGTACACCGAACATGGTCGCCACGGTGCCGTTGGTCAACGGCACCGTGGATAGCCACAGCAGGCCCATGGCGATACCGAAGGCGTAGGCGGTCCAGACGGTCAGCGGCACGCTGATGAACAGTGTGATGACCACGCCGCGCGCCAGATACAGTGCGCTCAATAGTCGCGGCTTGGAACGCCTGCCACCCAGCCAGCCCGCAACGTAGGTGCCGAATACGTTGAATAACCCGACCAGGGCCAGCACCGTGGTTCCGACGATGGCGGGCAGATGCTGGTCGACCAGATAAGCCGGCAGATGGACGCCGATGAACACCACCTGAAAGCCGCACACGAAGAAACCCAGTGCCAGCAGCCAGAAACCGGAATGGCTGCACGCCTCGCGCAACGCTTCACCCAGGGTTTGCTGCGGCCCCTGGGATACCTGCGGGCGATCCTTGACCATGGCGGCGAGCGGTACGATCAGCGCCACCATCAGACCCAGCGCCACCAACGCTGCGGACCAGCCCAGCCAGCCGATCAGGCCCAGTGTGCCTGGTAGCATGGCGAACTGGCCGAAAGAGCCCGCCGCCGCAGCAATGCCCATGGCCATGCTGCGTTTCTCCACCGGTACCGCACGGCCGACCACGCCGAGAATCACCGAGAACGATGTCCCGGACAGGCCGATACCGATCAACAGGCCCGCGCTCAACGACAGCGACAAAGGTGAATCCGAGAGGCCCATCAACACCAGCCCGACCGCATACAACAGGCCGCCGATGATGATCGCCCGCTGCGCGCCGAAGCGGTCAGCCAGGGCGCCGGTAAAGGGTTGTGCGATGCCCCAGATCAGGTTTTGGAGGGCGATGGCGAAGGCGAACACGCCACGCCCCCAACCGAAGTCATCGCTCATCGGCGACAGGAACAGACCGAACCCGTGACGGGTGCCGAGGGACAGGGCGAGAATCAGAGAGGCTCCCAGCATCAGCCAAAAACTTGCGCGCCGTACCAAACTCATTGGGTGTCCTTTTCTTGTTATCGGGGCAAACGGCAGCAGCACTGACCTGCCCCTTTGTTCAATCGAGGCTGGCGAGCAGCTCGTCCAGTGCGTCGAGGTGTTGCGGTTGCAAGCGCTGCTTCAACTCCACCTGCGCCGCCTGCCAGGCGCCGCGTGCTTCGCCGAGTAGCCGCTCGCCTGCTGGCGTCAGCACCACCAGGCGATTGCGCTGATCGGCACCGCCGGATAACCCGACCATCCCTCTGCCCTCAAGCACCCGAAGGTTGCGGCCCAGGGTGCTGCGTTCCAGGCCCATGGCCTCGGCCAGGTCGGTGATGCTGGGCCGGTCGAGACGTTGCAGGTGGCGAAGCAGCGAATACTGGGCAACGTTAAGGCCGATTTCGCTCAGGGCATCGTCGTAGAGTTTACTGACGCCGCGGCTGGCGCGGCGCAAGCGTGTGCAGAGGCATTCGGTTGGCAACATGGATGCATGTATATACCCGCACCATAACCGGCGCAACCTGAAATGTGGTCTCGTCAGAAACTCCGAACGTTGCCGACACTACCCAGTCAACCGCTCGCGGCACCCCATTGACTACGAGGAGGACTGACCATGCTTTCACCCCACTATGCTTCATGCATCCAGGCGTGCAGCGCGTGTGCAATCGCCTGCGAAACCTGTGCAGCAGCCTGCCTGGCCGAACCGGACCTGCAGATGATGCGCGCCTGCATTCAACTCGATCGTGATTGCGCGGACATGTGCCGTTTGGCCGAAGCCCTGATGCTGCGCAACAGCCCATTGGCTGAAGAATTCTGCAGGCTGTGCGCCAAGGCCTGCCAGGCATGCGCGGAAGAATGCGCCAAACACGACCACGATCACTGCCAGCAATGTGCGCAGGCGTGCCAGCGCTGCGCGGACGAATGCCTGGCGATGGCAGCCTGATCAGCCGGCGAGCGCCAGCGCCAGCAGCGTGCTGCACTCCAGCACTTCCAGCAACGCCCCGGCGGTATCGCCCGTGGTACCGCCGAGGCGCTGTAGCATCATCCGCCGTAGCCAGAAAAAGATTCCCGCAGCTGTCAGCATCATCCAGAAGCCGCCGAATAGCAGGCAAGCCAGGGACGTCAGCGCCAACACCACGACCGCTGCCGAACGCGGCAGGTGATTCGCCAGCGCCTCGCCGAGACCGCCTGCGCGCACGTAAGGCGTGCTCAGGAACAACGCCAGCAGCGCAGCGCGCCCCAGCACCGGAACCAGCAGCAATCCGAGGTGACTACCCTGCTCGACCAGGGCCAGCAACGCGACGAATTTGAGCAGCAGCAGCAACACCAGCACGACCACGGCAATCGGGCCGCTGCGCGGATCCTTCATGATCGTCAGGGTGCGCTCACGGTCGCCAAAGCCGCCCATCCAGGCATCCGCGCTATCGGCCAGACCATCGAGGTGCAAGGCACCCGTCAGGGCAACCCACACGGCCAGCAGGATTGCCGCCTGCAGGGGCACAGGCGCTGCGTCGAGCAACTGCGCCACAACCAGCAGCAGCAGGCCGATCACCCCTCCTACCAGCGGATAACAGAGCAGCGAGCGTCCCGTCTGCTCAGGGGTGGGCATGCCGGCCAGGCGCACCGGCAGGCGGGTGAGAAACTGCAGAGCAATCCACAACGGCGTCATGACAATTCTCGCATTCCCAGAGCATCGACCTGCAGGTGCACCCGCTGGCCGTGAGTAATGCTGACCTGCAGCAGTTGCTCACGGGGCAGGCCCCGGGCGCGCGCCAACAGCAGACGCATCACTCCACCATGGGTGACCACCAGCAGTTGCTGTCCCTGATAATCGGTCTGCAGGCGCTGGATGGCCGCCAGTACCCTTGCCTCGAAGGCCAGCAGTGGCTCACCGCCTGGTGGTGTGAAGGCATACGGGTCCGCCCAGAAGCGGCCCAGGTCGTCGGCGTCAGTTTCCATCAACTGCGCGGCGCTGCGGCCCTCCCACTCGCCGAAATGCAGCTCCTGCAAGCCCGCCTCAAAATGTAGGGGCAGCTCGCGAGCGGCGGCTAGCTCCTCGGCAAAGCGCGCGCAACGCTGCAGCGGCGAGCTGACCAGTGCATCCCAGTGCTCATCGGCCTGCACCGCGGCGCGCAGTTGCGCCCACCCTGCCTCGGTCAGCGCGTCGTCCAGGCTGCCTCGCAGGCCGCCGCCCTGCTCCGTTTCGCCGTGACGCAGCAGATGCAGAATCACGGCGCGCGATCCGCCACGGCAGCCTCGGCGAAGGTGGCCATTTCATTGTGCAGCGCGCAGGCCAGGCGCAGCATCGGCACCACCAGCGCAGCCCCACTGCCTTCGCCCAGCCGCAGGCCCAGGCTGACGATCGGCGTGGCCTGCAGGGCGGCAAGCAGGCGTTGATGACCAGGCTCGGCGCTCTGGTGGGAAAACAGCAGCCAGTCGCGGCATGCCGGATTCAAGCGCACCGCCAACAAGGCGGCGACACTGCAGATGAAGCCATCGACCAGCGCCACTACGCCCTGCTGAGCGCAGGCCAGGTAGGCGCCGGTAAGCGCAGCGATCTCGAAACCGCCCAGGCAGCGCAACGCTTCCATCGGCTCGCCCGCAGCGTCGCGATGCAGTGCCAGTGCCGTTTCGATCACCTGCGCCTTGTGAGCGACACCGGCTGTGGCAAGCCCAGTACCTGGACCGACCAGCTCGGCCACAGGGCAATCCAGTAGCAGGCAGGCCAGCGCAGTGGCCGACGTGGTGTTGCCGATGCCCATTTCGCCGCCGATGAACAACTCGCAGCCATCCGCTGCGGCGCGGGAGACGCTATCGCGCCCGGCTTGCAGGGCGATCAGCGCCTGGGCAGGCGTCATCGCCGCTTCGCGCATCAAATTGCCAGTACCTGCACCGACGTGCAGGTGGCGCACGCCCGGCAGCGGCTCGAGCGGCAGCGCGGTGCCCAGATCGGTCACTTCCAGCGACGCGCCCACCTGCCGGGCCAGTACGCTGATCGCCGCGCCACCACCGACGAAGTTGCGCAGCATCTGCCCGGTCACCGCCTGCGGATAGGCCGATACACCTTCCGCCATCACACCGTGATCGCCTGCAAAAATGGCGATCCATACCTGATCGATGCTCGGACACTCGCGCCCTTGCAGCCCGGCAAGTCGAGTCGCCAGACGCTCAAGCTCGCCAAGCGAGCCGGCGGGTTTGGTGAGCTGAGCCTGCCGCGCTTCGGCCTTCGCGTGCGCCACCAGGTGGATGGGCTGCACGGGGTTGAGCCACCAATCGAGATTCATAACGGGTCTCCCTTGAGTACCATGGGCAGGCCGGCGACCGTGAAGACCACGCGCTGGCAACGTTCGGCGATAGCCTGGTGAAGCAGGCCGGCTTCGTCGACGTAACGGCGGGTCAGCTCGCCCATCGGCACCACGCCCAGGCCGGTTTCGTTGCTGACCAGAATCAGCCGCCCCGGCAGGTTCGCCAGGCTGGCCAGTAGCGCTTCACGCTCGTGCTGCAGGCGTGCGTCATCGTCCAGCACCAACAGATTGGTCAGCCACAGGGTCAGGCAATCGACCAGCAGGCAACGCTGCGCTGACGCCTGCTCGCTTAGCACTCGCGCCAGCTGCAGCGGTTCCTCGACCAGCGCCCACTGCGCCGGGCGACGATCACGGTGCGCGCGGATGCGTTCGCTCATCTCGCCATCGAGCGCCTGGCTGGTGGCGATGTAAATCACCTCAAGGCCCGACTCACCGGCCAGGCGCTCGGCCAGCCGGCTCTTGCCGGAACGCGCACCGCCAAGAATCAGTTCCTGCATGTATCAATCTCCGTGTCAGCGTCCAGTCCGCAGAGTGCACGCAGGGCCGACAGATCCATATGCGCCTCGACCAGATCGGCCAGGCGCTCGATATCGCGCTCGCGCAGGGCGTGGTAATCCACCCCCTGCACCTCGCCCAGACCAGCCCAACGCAGCAGCGCGGAACAGGCCGCCGACGACTCGAACAGACCATGCAGATACGTGCCCATGACCTGGCCGTCGGCGCTCTGCGCACCATCTGCGCGACCGCCATCGAGCTGCACCGCAGCGCGCTGCAAGTCCGGGCCACTGGTCACGCCGGCGTGAATCTCGTACCCGCTGATCGCAGCATCCTCCAGGCATAGACGGCCACGAACATTGCGCAGTTGCTTGTGGGGTTCCAGCACCGTATCGATCTGCAACAGGCCCAGGCCGTCGCTGCCGCCAGCCGGCCCTTCCAGGCCTTCGGGGTCCTCGACCCGGCGGCCGAGCATCTGCAGCCCGCCGCAGATACCGAGCAGCTTGCCGCCATAACGCAAGTGCCGGTCGATTGCGTCAGTCCAGCCCTGGCTACGCAGGAAGGCAAGGTCGGCGCGCACACTCTTAGAGCCAGGCAGGATGATCAGGTCAGCGGGCGGGATCGCCTCGCCTGGGCCGACAAAGGTCAATGCGACCTGCGGATGCAGGCGCAGTGGATCGAAGTCAGTGTGGTTGCTGATGCGCGGCAGCACCGGCACCACCACCTTGAGCACGTCGGTGGCCTTGCTCACCTGGCGGCGATCGATGGCGTCTTCGGCTTCCAGATGAAAGTCCATGAGGTACGGCAGCACGCCGAGCACGGGTTTGCCGGTGCGCTGCTCGAGCCAGTCAAGCCCCGGTTGCAACAAGGCAATATCGCCGCGAAAACGGTTGATCACGAAGCCTTTGAGGCGCGCCTGCTCACTCGGCGACAACAGCTCCAGGGTGCCGACCAGGTGGGCGAAGACCCCGCCCTTGTCGATATCGGCGACCAGAATCACCGGGCAATCGACCGCCTCGGCAAAGCCCATGTTGGCGATGTCGTTGGCGCGCAGATTGATCTCTGCGGGCGAGCCGGCGCCCTCTACCATCACCACCTGGTGGGTAGCCTGTAGACGCCGGTGGGACGCCAGCACGGCCTCGCGGGCGACTTGCTTGTAGTCGTGGTAGGCCACGGCGTTCATGTTGCCCACCGCCTGCCCGTGGATGATCACCTGGGCGCCAGTGTCGCTGTTCGGTTTGAGCAGCACCGGGTTCATGTCGGTATGTGGCGCCAGACCGCACGCCTGGGCCTGCACCGCCTGAGCGCGACCGATCTCGCCGCCGTCGGCGGTCACCGCACTGTTGAGCGCCATGTTCTGCGGCTTGAACGGCACCACACTGACGCCCTGGCGATGCAGCCAGCGGCACAGTGCGGTAACCAGGGTACTTTTGCCGGCATCGGACGTGGTGCCCTGCACCATCAACGTCGCGCCCGGCGCCAACCCGGCAGTGCTTGCCTCAGACTGACTCATCGCGACTCCTCGGCAAATACCGCCAGCGCCCGCGCCAGGCGCTGCCAGCCTTCCTCGTCCGCTGGCAGGCCGAAACGAATGCTGGGTGGCTGCTCGAACAGGCGGGTGAGAATGCCATTGCAGGCGAGGAATTCATGCAGCAAGGCCGCGTGCTCGCTGGCAATCCACTGGAACAGCGCGCAGCCACCCGTGGGCGGCAGGCCGTGCTCGCGCAACAGCTCGGCAAGGCGC
Source organism: Phytopseudomonas seleniipraecipitans (assembly GCF_900102335.1). Classification (GTDB taxonomy): domain Bacteria; phylum Pseudomonadota; class Gammaproteobacteria; order Pseudomonadales; family Pseudomonadaceae; genus Aquipseudomonas; species Aquipseudomonas seleniipraecipitans. The sequence goes on along the minus strand of NZ_FNBM01000001.1, from coordinate 939,034 downwards.
TGCCCATCGCCAGTCAGGCGCTGCTGCAGCGCCTGCTGACCAGTGCGGTCCTCCAGCAAACCAGCCCCGAGCCACCGCGTTGGCCCGCTGATCGTCCACGGCCCGAGCAGCTCTTCCAGCTCACTCAGCAGCGTTGGCTCGGCCAGCACGAAGCCCAGCCGCGCGCCGGCCATACCAAAGAACTTGCCGAACGAGCGCAGGATGATCAGCCCTGGCAGATGGCTGTGAGCCGCCAGGCTCTGCTCCGGTGTGCAATCGATGAAGGCTTCGTCGACGATCAGCCAGCCGCCACGCTCGGCGAGGCGCGCATGCCAGGCGAACAGCTGTTGTGGGGAGAACCGTCGCCCGGTGGGGTTGTTGGGATTGACCAGCAACAACACGTCGAGCCGCTCCAGCGCGCGGTTGACGCTGGCCTCGCTGATTTCCAGCACCCGATGCCCCTCGCGCTGCCAGGCGGCCGCGTGTTCGGCGTAAGCCGGCGAAACGATGCCGACACGAGCTTCACGGCGCAGCCGAGGCAGACACTGAATGGCTGCCTGCGATCCGGCCACCGGCAGCAGATGATCGACGCCGTAATAGGCGCAAGCGGCCGCCTCAAGCCCGTCATCCTGTTCGGGCAGGCGCGCCCAGGCCTGTTCGGGGATCGCCGGCAGCGGTAACCCATAAGGCGCCACGCCAGTCGACAGATCCAGCCAGTCGGTCAGCGCAATGCCGTACTGCAGGGCTGCACGTCGTAGTCGCCCGCCATGTTCAAGCAACGCACACCTCCACGATCAGCATCAACAATAGCCACAGCAGCACACCGCCCCAGACCAGATTCATCGCTCGCTCGATATCACGCGCCTGAGGTGGCGGGCCTTCGCCAAGCTCGGGGCGCTGGTGCCGTTCACCGTGATAGACGGCAGCACCGCCCAGGCTCACGCCCAGAGCGCCGGCACCTGCGGCCATCACCGGGCCGGCATTGGGGCTGTCCCACCGGGGTGCCTGGCGCTGCCAGCAGCGCATCGCGGTGGTGGTCCGCCCCAGTAGCGCATAGGTCAAGGCCACGAGGCGCGCCGGCACGTAATTGAGCACGTCATCAATCTTCGCGGCGGCCCAGCCGAAGCGCTCAAAGCGATCATTGCGGTAACCCCACATGGCATCCAGGGTATTGCTCAGGCGATACAGCACTACACCGGGCGCGCCGGCGACGAGAAACCAGAACAGTGCGGCGAACACCGCATCGCTGCCATTCTCCAGCACCGACTCGGTACCGGCACGCGCCACGCCGGTGGCGTCCAGCTCCTCGGTGCGCCGGCTGACCATGTAACCGACGCGCTGGCGGGCCAGCGACAGATCACCCAGGCGCAGCGCCTGGGCCACTGGCTGAGCGTGCTGGTCAAGGCTGCGCAGGCCGAGGGCCGCGTACAAAGCAATGATCTGCACCAGCCAGCCAATCCACGGCAGTTGCACCAGCAGGACGGTGAGCAGGGTTAGCGGCAGCACGGCCAGGCACCAGGCGCTCACGCCGTGGCTGCGCCAGCCGCCGCCGGATGGGTTGAAACGCTGCTCCAGGCGATTGGCCAAGGTGCCGAAGCCTACCAGCGGGTGCCAGCGTTTTGGCTCACCGAGGGCGGCATCCAGCGCCACGCCAGCGACTGCACTGAGGATCAGGCTCATAAACGCTCTGTGCTATTCATGTGGCTCCCCGCCTTGTGATGCCCAGCTATCTTCAAACAGCAGTTCGTTCAATGGCCGCACGCTGGCCCAGCCCTCCTGAACAAGCATTGGCGCCGGGTAGAATGCCTGCACCGGGCCCAGGCACAGCACCGCCACGGGCTTGCTGCCGGATGGCATGCCCAGTAGTTCTGCCAGGGCGATGGGATCGAACAACGACACCCAGCCCATGCCCAGGCCTTCAGCCCGGGCAGCCAGCCAGAGATTCTGAATGGCGCAGGACAGCGACGCCATGTCCATTTCCGGCAGTGTGCGCCGCCCGAACACATGCGCCTCGCGGCCCTCCATCAGCGCCGCGACCAGTACCTCGGCACACTCACGAACACCTTCGACCTTGAGCCGCATGAACTCGTCAGAACGCTCGCCAAGGGCCTCGGCCGTCAGCCGCCGCTCGGTCTCGACGAGCTGGTAGATCTCTTCACGCAACGCCGGGCGAGTGATGCGGATGAAGCGCCACGGCTGCATCAAGCCCACACTGGGTGCCTGGTGCGCGGCCTCGAGCAGCTTGGCGAGCAGCTCGGGTGCCACCTCGCCGCCGCTGAAGTGACGCATGTCACGGCGCTCGGCGATGGCCCGGTAGACCGCGGCGCGCTCTTCAACGCTATAGGCGTGTTCGCTCATGGACGGAACAAGGCCGCTGCGGCCGCCGGATTTGATGGCAGGTAGAAGTGGATATAGGACGCGGTCAGCCGACCGAGGCGAAACACCGCTTCGCTCACGGGCTTGTCGTTGGGGCACTCGCCGCGAGCCAGCGGTTGCAGGTCAGACTCGAGCCGCGAGTGATGGTAGCTGTGCCCGCGCAGCAGCCCTTCCGGCAACGTCACTGCCTGCAGCGCGAGGGCGACCAGACGCTTCTGCATCTGCGCGTGGCCCTGCACCAGTCCAGCCAGTTCGGCGCGCTCACCCGCCACGTCGCTCAGCGATTCGAGCAGATAGAGCATGCCACCGCATTCGGCGAGAGTCGGCTTGCCGGCCTGCTGATGTGTGGTGATGGCCTCGATCATCGCGCGATTCTCCGCCAGCGCTTGCAGGTGCAGCTCCGGGTAGCCACCGGGCAGATACAGGCTGTCCACCTCTGGCAACGCGCGGTCAGTGAGCGGGCTGAAGAACTGCAGGCATGCCCCCATCCGCTCGAGCAAGTCGAGGTTGGCCTGGTAAGTAAACGCAAAGGAGGCATCGCGCGCCACGCCGATACGCACACCTTCGAGCAACGGCTGCAGCGGCGCAACCGCAGGAGCCGAAAACGTAACCGGTGGCGGCAGTGTTACCGTCGCCGTCTGCGCGAGGGCGTCGGCGGCGGTGTCCAGACGCACGTCGAGGTCGGCGAGTTCGGCGGCCTGCACCAGGCCCAGGTGGCGGCTCGGCAACTCGATCGCTGCACTGCGCGGCAGCGAGCCGTACCAGCGGATGGAGGCCGGCAGGCTGTCACGAATCAGGTCGTTGTGGCGCCCCGGATTGACGCGATTGCCGAGCACGCCGGAAAACGGCAAATCCGGCTGATAGCTGGCCAGCCCGACCGCCAAAGCGCCGAAGGTCTGCGCCATCGCCGAACCGTCGATCACGCCCAACACCGGTACGCCGAAACGACGTGCCAGGTCGGCAGCGGATGGCGAGCCATCGAAAAGGCCCATCACCCCTTCGATAAGAATCAGGTCTGCCTCACCGGCCGCTTCCCACAGCAGACGACGGCTTTCGGCCTCGCCGACCATCCACAGGTCCAGCTGATACACCGGATTGCCACTGGCACGCGAGAGGATCATCGGGTCAAGAAAGTCGGGCCCGCACTTGAACACCCGCACGCGCTTTCCCTGGCGCGTGTGCAGGCGCGCCAAGGCTGCGGTGACGGTAGTTTTGCCCTGCCCTGATGCAGGTGCCGCGATCAGTAACGCCGGGCAGTGGCGCGGGGCGCGTTGATCCGCTCCGCATGTCGACATGGCGTTTATCAAAACTCGACGCCTTTCTGCGCTTTGACGCCGGACTTGAAGGCGTGCTTGACCAGCGTCATCTCGGTGACGGTATCAGCGGCTTCGAGCAGCGCGGGCGGCGCCCCTCGGCCAGTAGCCACAACATGTTGCAGCTCGGGGCGCGATTCGATGTCACGCAACACGACGTCCACATCCAGGTAACCGTGCTTGAGGGCGATATTCAGCTCATCCAGCACCACCAAGGCGATATGCGGGTCGTTCAGCAGCTGCCGCGCGACGTCCCAGGCCTGAACAGCCTTCTCGATATCGCGTTGGCGATCCTGGGTGTCCCAGGTGTAGCCCTCACCCATCACGTGATAGCTGACCTCGTCGGGGAAGCGCCGGAAGAACTGCTCTTCACCCGTGCTCATGCCGCCTTTGATGAACTGCACCACGCCGACCTTGAGCCCGTGTCCCAGCGCGCGGGCGACCATGCCGAAAGCCGAGCTGCTCTTGCCCTTGCCATTACCGCTGTGCACCAGCAACAGACCGTACTCGTCCTGAGCCTGGGCGATCTTCTCGTCCATCAGGGCTTTTTTGCGAGTCATACGGGCATTATGTCGCGCGTCGCGCTCTGCGGATTCACGGCTTGGGGTCGGGGTCATGGGCTCTCCTCAGCGCTGGGCCATAAGGCGCACGCAAGTGAAACGTTCCGACAGAACGAAGGTTCATGCCGGACGATAAAGAATCACGCTGGAGTGGGCAGGAGCTGACCGGGTCGGTCGTGCGCCGGCCGCGCCCACCGCGCAACTCTGGAAAAGCGACAGGCCGGTCTCCGGGCTTGCGAGCGCCGCACCCTGAAGGCGCAGCCACCAACGCGGCCTTCCCGTATCGACGATACAGTGGCGAAAAGCGTGGCTTGGCTCGTTTACCGTTGCGGGGGCAGCGTCGGCATTGCCTGCCTGCTGAAGCAGTGGCGCACCGACTTCCCAGTTTCACCCCCAGCTGGAACCAGGGACACCTGAAGCAAGCCCGGAAGGGTAAGGATTGGCCGCGCCAGCGTCAATCTAAGACTCAGGGATGGCTAGCCAACTCGACAGGAAAAACCCGTTTCGCCTCGATATAGGTGCGCTGCCAGTAGCTGTTGCCGAGGCTATCGAGACGTACGGTGCCACCGGAGGACGGCGCATGCACGAAGCGCCCTTCGCCGACGTAGATGCCGGCATGGCTGACCTGGCTACCACCATTGGTGGCGAAGAACACCAGATCACCGCTGCGCAGCGCATCCCGACCGACTACCGGCGCGCGCATGCTGATCAGCTCACGGGTGGAGCGAGGCAGCTGGATACCCGCGGCATCACGGTAGACGAAGCCGATCAGGCCGCTGCAATCGAAACCACTGGCTGGCGTGTTGCCGCCATAGCGGTAAGGTGTGCCGACCAAGCCCAGGGCACGGAACAGCACATCGTCGGCGCCACCCTGATAATTGCCAGGCAAGGGCGCTACCACGACGGGTTGCGGAGCAGGTACGGGGGCGCGGCTGGAGCAGGCACTGAGCAGTGCGGCAACAAGCAGGAAGGCGATGCGGATGGTGGCAGTCATGGACGGACGATCCTGGAGCCTGAATGCGCCCTACTCTGCCGGGTTCACTACTGCAGTGCAAGCTTTAGCTTTACGCTGCAGTCGATTGAAAACTATCAAGATGTTGCCCGTACTATACGCATCGGGCAATTATCATCTCAGTGCTGGGACGCCGCGTGCTCGGTCGGTGCCATCGCCAGAACCCGCTTGGCCTCGATGAAGGTACGCTTCCAGTAGCGATCATCCATGCTGTCGATGCGCACGCCACCGCTGCGGCTGCTGGAGGAATGGATGAACTGATCGTCGCCAAGGTAGATACCGGCATGGCTGACGCGGCCGCGGCCATTGGTACTAAAGAAGACCAGATCGCCCGGCTCAAGCGCTTTGCGCTCAACCAACGGAGCGTCGATATTGATCATTTCACGGGTCGAACGCGGCAGTTCCATGCCCAGCTCTTCACGGAACAGGTAACCAATGAACCCGCTGCAATCGAAACCGGTTTTTACCGAATTGCCGCCAAAGCGATAGCGAGTACCGATGAGAGAGATGCCTTTTTCAAGCACGCTGTCTGCCAACTGCGGCAATTGATAAGGTGCGTGACCAGCAAAATCAGCGACCGCGTCATCTTCATTCGCCTCGTTCTGATTCAGAACTGGCGCTGCGACTACTGGCCTGGAAGGCAACGATGCCTGGGCGGGAGCGGCGATTTCGGATTGCGGGGCATGGTTAGCGCAGGCGGCGAGAACCATTGTCAGTGCGAGAGGCACGAGGGGTGCGAAGCGTTTGCGCATGGGCACGACCGTGGCGGGAAAAATTAACAGCCGCGACTATGCCCACTAACCGGTCCATTTGCAAATATTATGAGCGTTAATGTGACTCAGTAGTTCCGGAAAAACATCTAAGGCCCTTTCCGCCACCCTGTAATTCACCAGATCGCTGACCGCAGTGTGCGACAAATTGACTTCTACAGTCACTCCACCTGACTGGCGCGCCCGCCACACGGGTTCGACTATATAAGGAAAGCTGGCACTGGTACCGACGCTCATCACCAGATCGAAACCCTTTTCCAATTCGGCGTAAAGACGCGTGACAGCAGCCTGCGGCAGCATCTCGCCAAAAAGCGTCACTGGCGGACGCAGCACACCACCACAATTACCGCACAACGGCGGCAGCACTCGCCGCAGATGCTCATGAAGCTGTTCATCCGCAGCACCGCACTGCTGACAGAGCAACGGCGCAAGCTCACCATGAATTTCGATCAGCCGTTCTGGCGGGCTGCCCGCTGCGCGGTGGTAGCCATCGATATTCTGAGTAAGCACCCAGCAATCAGGCTTCAGGGCCTGCAGTTGGGCAATGGCCCTGTGACCCTCGTTCGGCTGCGCGCCAAGGCAGGCGTCGCCCAATTGCGCCAGGTACTTCCAGCACAGGGCCGGGTCGCTGCGCAGCATATCGCCCGACAGCGCCACCTCGATTGGCAGGCCCTCGTCGGTATGGCCGTTGTACAAACCACCGATACCGCGGTACGTCGGCAACCCCGAATCGGCAGACAGCCCAGCCCCGGTAATAATCAGCATCCGCCGTGCCTCGCCGATAGCCGAAGCGATACGCAGAAGTTGCTCATGCATCAATGATTGACCGTGTGCGCCAGCATCACCGACAGCTGACACAGCGGGCGCCCGCTCTGCTCATGCCATTGATTGAAAGCCGCCTGCACCGCCGCACGATCGCGCTGGCTGGTCGGCGCTTTGTCGATGATCTTCTGCGCTTTCAGCGCAGCGACCATGTCATCGGTGGGAATAAAGGTGTCCTTGCCGACCATACGCAGAAAGCGTGGCGCAGAGAGACCACCAAGCTGCGTACCCTGCTTGGCCAGCCAATGCCACAGGCCGACGATATCGGTCACCGGCCAATCGGCGATCAGCGCACCAAAGGCAAAGCCTGGCTTCGGCGTGATGGTTTTCACCGCAGCGGCCGGGCCACTCAATGCGCCGCGCTCCACGTCGAGAATGAACTGCGCATTGCGCGGCACGCTCTTGAGCTTACCGAGGTGGCGAATCAAACGGGCGTCCTGCATCAGCCTTTCGAGGCGCTCGCCGCCCATCAACACAACCTTCTCAGGATCGAAACCGAAAAAAACCTCTTCGAAAGCCGGCCATTTGGCATCCACCAGGCTGTGTTTGAGCCCTGCGCGAAAAATGCGCAGGCTCATGATAGACAGGTAGCGGTCATCGCTCAGAGCCCGCAGCTTCTTGTCAGATGCCGGCTGCGGCAGGCGCGCTTCTAGCGCCTCGACCGAGCCGAAACGGTTGACGCAGTATTCATGCATCCATCGGTAGTCGTGCATCGTTACGGCCAGTCCTCGGATTACAGGTTCATCACGTTCAGAAAGCGCGGCGTGGCCTGCTCGTCGATTTTCAGGCTGGCGAAGTCGAACAAGTTGCGGTCAGCCAGTTGCGACGGCACCACGTTCTGCAAGGCACGGAACATGATTTCCGTGCGGCCCGGCGATTTGCGTTCCCAATCCTGCAGCATCTCCTTGACCACCTGGCGCTGCAGGTTCTCCTGGGAGCCGCAGAGGTTGCACGGAATGATGGGGAATTCCTTGAGCGTGCTATAGGCCTCGATGTCGGCCTCGTTGCAATACGCCAGCGGGCGAATCACCACGTTGCGCCCATCGTCCGCACGCAGCTTAGGCGGCATAGCCTTGAGGGTACCGCCGTAAAACATGTTGAGGAAGAAGGTCTCGAGAATGTCGTCTCGGTGGTGACCGAGGGCCATCTTGGTCGCGCCGATTTCATCCGCAAAGGTGTACAGCGTGCCGCGGCGCAGGCGCGAACACAGCGAGCAGGTGGTCTTGCCTTCCGGAATCTTCTCCTTGACCACCGAATAGGTGTCCTTCTCGACGATGTGATAAGGCACGCCGATGGATTCCAGGTAGGCCGGCAGCACGTGCTCAGGGAAGCCGGGCTGCTTCTGATCCATGTTCACCGCGACGATATCGAAGTGAATGGGCGCGACCTTCTGCAGGTACAGCAGGATATCGAGCATGGTGTAGCTGTCCTTGCCGCCGGACAGGCAGACCATGACCTTGTCGCCCTCCTCGATCATGTTGAAATCGGCAATGGCTTCGCCGGCCTGACGACGCAGGCGTTTTTGCAGCTTGTTCTGATTGACCGAGAGGGTGCCCATGGCGCGCAAAAATCCGCTAGAAGTACTGAAGCCGCCCATTTTACCCAGAAAACCAGGCGCACCCCAGCCACAAAAGCACCAACCGTCGCCGATCGACCTAAACGCCGTCGCCGCTTCATTGTGCAAGCCCGCCGGCCTTCGGCTAAGGTGATGCGATGAACGAAGAAATTGCTCCAACTCCGCAATTGCTCGAACTGCTGGAGGCCGCTCCCGAAGGCCTTTCCGAGTATGAATTGCTGCTGCGCCTGAGCCGCTGGCAAGGCGCAGATGAACGCCTGCCGACCGATCCGCTGGAACTGTTCCGCACGCACTTCCTGCTGTTTCATACGCTCTATACGCTACGCGATCAGTTGCATGGGCAGGGCTCGGCGTTGCTGCAGATCAGCCCGCTGTGCATTCGTCTGCTGCCCTATCAGGAGGGCGAGCGTGCGCTCAGTGAAAACGATCCGCTGCGCGACTACTACCTCGACCTGACTCAGCTGCGTGATACCGGCGCGGAAGACGTGCACAAGCTGCTGGGTAATTTCTGGATGCGCCTGCAAGGTGGCGAAGAAAAACAGCTCGCCCTGGCGGCACTCGAACTCGACCCACAGGGCGGCGAGCTCGACCTGGCGACCATTCGGCAGCGGTATCGTCAGTTGGTGAGCGTTCATCATCCAGACCGCGGCGGCAGCACGCAGCACCTGCAACGGATCAATCACGCCATGGAAACCCTGCAGCGCTATTACCGATGAAGGGGTGAACACCGCTCAGCCTTTCCACACTGCGAGAAGCACCGATCTGCGGCATAATCGACGACAGTCACCTGCCTCCGAAGCCCTCATGCCCGACCAGATCCATGCCCGCGTCGAAACCTGCTATCAGCAGGCCGAAAACTTCTTCAAGCAATCCTTCAAACGCCCCGAGGTAAGCTTCAAGCTGCGCGGGCAGAAGGCTGGCGTGGCGCATCTCACGGAAAACAAACTGCGCTTCAACCCGCAGCTTTATCGTGACAACCAGGAAGACTTCCTGCGCCAGACGGTCCCCCACGAGGTAGCGCATCTGGTCGCCCATCAACTGTTCGGCTTGAGCATCCAGCCGCACGGCGAGGAATGGCAGCTGATAATGCGCGGGGTTTACGAACTGCCGCCCCATCGCTGCCATAGTTATGAGGTGAAACGTCGGCAGGTCAGCCGATTCATCTACCGCTGCCAGTGCCCGCAAGGCGAGTTTCCCTTCTCGGCCCAGCGCCACGCGCTGGTCGTCAAAGGACGCCGCTATTTCTGCCGACGCTGCAAGATCACCCTGCAATTCAGCGGCGAGCAGCGCGTCGAATAGCTTGATGAGCGCGCCCGCTCATCCCTGTTGACGCACCCGGGTCAGTCGTCGAGACGCTGGAAAGCGCGCAGCAGGGCTTTGCTGAGATCGACACTGGAGAACTTGGTGAGTACGTCGTTGGCGCCCACGGCGCGGGCTTTTTCGGTGTTCATGGTGCTGTCCAACGAGGTGTGCAGCAGCACATAGGTCTCGCCCAGCACGGCATCCTTGCGGATCTGCTGCACCAGAGCGTAGCCATCCATTTCCGGCATTTCGATGTCTGACACCAGCACCTCGATTGGCTGGCCGTCGCGCTGCGACGCGTGCAGGAGTTCCAGCGCGGCCGCGGCGCTACGCACCGCCTGGCAATCCAGCTCGAGCTTGCGCAAGGTGATCAGCGTCTGCTGCAGCGCTACTTGAGAGTCATCGACGACGAGCACGCGGCGACCTTGCAGAAGCTGTCGCTCTGCCGGACTGAGTAACTGCTCGGCGACCTCTTCAACGGGAGCGGGGGCGATTTCGTGGAGCACTTTCTCGATATCGAGAATCTGCACGATGGTGCCGTCAATTTGCGTCACGCCGGTAATGAAGGCCCGGCCCCCAGCGCCGGCGGGCGGTGGGCGCACGTCGCGGGTCGAGCACTGTACGATGCGCTCGACGCTGTGCACATGCAGCCCCTGCCGCGAGCGGCTCAGCTCGGTAACGATCAGGCATCCGTCCTGGCTATCGCCGCCGCCGCGTTCGCCGATCGCCCGCGCCAGGTCGATGACAGTAAGTGCCGCACCGCGCAAAGTCGCCACGCCGCGTACATGAGGATGCCGGCTGGGCATCTTGGTCAGCGGCGGACAAGGAATGATCTCGTTGACCTTGAGCAGATTGATGCCCAGCAACCGGCCACTGTGCAAACGAAACAGCAACAGCGATAGCGCATCGCCCAGCACCATACTCATGGATCTCACTCCCCAGTCATTCCAAAAAAATAAAACCCGGCCGGACTGCTATGCGTCAGGCTCGTCGTTGTTCAAGCAATTGATCAGCCGAGAAAGGCGGCTACCTGCGGTGCGTCGAAGGGCCAGAGCAACTCGGCATTCGTATCGGTGCGCTTGAGCACCGGAATCAACAGCGCATAGTGCTCAAGCCACTCTTCACGGTCGGCGATGTCGACCAACTCAACCAGCAAGCCACGCTCCACGAAGGGCATCAATACCGCCTCGGCGTATTCGCACAGATGGCAACCAAGGGTGCCCAGTAATTGGCACTCAGGGAGCATGACTCATGCCTCCACGATGACAAAGGTGGCAGTCTACCACTACCACCCGAACCTGCCGCCTCACGCGTTGGCCGCACCCTCGCCTGCTTTCGGCGCCAGGGTGGAGCTCAGCAATCCTTGCAGCCCATCAAGCAAGCGACCGTTGAGTTGCTCGGCCTTTTCCAGCCGCGCAGTGTCGAAACGTTCGTCCAGAGAGAAGCCCCCTTTGAGCAGATCCTGCAGCAGTCCTTTACCGTCGCTGACCCACTCATTTGCCGTACGCATTGCGTCCAGCAAGCCCTGCGCGTAGTCGGTTAGCGCGCCGTTGACCGCACTGGCCGGCTGGCCGCCCTGGCTGGATACCGACCCATAGGTGTCGGTGGCCTGGCGTACGCTGGTCTGGGTAAGGCGCAACGACATGGAGGCCAGTTGCGAGCCATCCATTTCGAGCGACATGGCACGATCGAAAGCGCCGCCCACATCGCCAGAGTAGAAGGAGTTGGACAGGTCCTGCACCTGACTGAACAGCTTTTCCAGTGCGGCCTTCTCCTGATCATCCAGGTCACCCTCCACCTCTACCTGCCAGCCACCGATCTGCATACTGCCAGACTGGCTATTAGCGCCCTCGGTACGCGACCAAGCGGCCGATGCCTGGGCGATGGATACCCGCAAACGGTCGCCGTCACGGGTGGTGATGTCCAGTTCAAAGCTCTCCGCTACCGCCGCGAAACGATCGCTGGAGCTCGGCGTGACGCCGCTATTGCCCCCGGCTGCTGGCGCGGCGCCGTACTGTTTGTCGAGCCCGGCGAAACCCTGCTGGATACGCTGGAAGGTATCGTCGATGTCAGTGGCGACCTTGCCTTGTAGCAAGCCCATGCCGTCGAGAATCTTGCGGGCTTCACCGAAGCCCTTCTCTACACCTGAACGCGCCTGATCCAACAGCTTTTGCAACTTCTCGGGGTCGGCGCCGCCGGCAGCTTCGCTCTTCAGTCGCTGTTCGATGAAACCGAGCACGCGATCCGCCACCTTCTCCGGCGAAAAGTCATCCTGCTTGGCCGTCAGCGAGCCCGCTGGCAAACCGAGGCGTTCAGCAAGCCGGTTGGACAACGCGACCTGAGCATCAGCCGCGTTGCGGATGGGGGTCTGAGAACCGATCTGAGGAGAACGGCCTGTTGTTGCGGTCGACAGCGGAAGGGAAACAGTCATGGCAAGTCACCGAAACGGAGCATGTGCAAGGTTGACGGCAGCTTCCGGTAAAAGTTTAGGGCCGCCCGACAGACAATCGATCAAGGGGCGGTCCTTTTCGCAACAACCTCAGTCCTGACTGACCGCACCGATCTTATGGATCGACAGATCGGCGCCGTAATATTCCTGCTCTTGACTCAAGCGGATGCCGACGACCAACTTGAGCACGCCATACACCAGGAAACCGCCGACCAATGCCACCACCACGCCCAAGGCGCTGCCAAGCAGTTGACTGACCAGGCTGACACCGCCCAGGCCGCCCCACAGAGTCTGGCCGAAGATGCCGCAGGCGACGCCGCCCCAGACACCGCACAGCCCGTGCAGCGGCCAGACACCCAGCACGTCGTCGATCTTCCACTTGACCTGGGTCGCGGTAAACGCCCAGACGAACAGTGCGCCAGCGATCGCCCCGGTGACCAGCGCACCCACTGGGTGCATGAGATCTGAACCCGCGCAGATGGCCACCAACCCGGCCAGCGGTCCGTTGTGCAGGAAGCCAGGGTCATTGCGCCCGACAATCAACGCAGCCAGGGTGCCACCGACCATGGCCATCAGCGTGTTCACCGCTACCAGGCCACTGATGCTGCCCAGCGTCTGCGCGCTCATCACGTTGAAGCCGAACCAGCCGATGATCAGAATCCAAGAACCCAGCGCCAGAAAAGGAATGCTCGATGGTGCCATGGCAACCAGTCGGCCATCTCGATAACGGCCATCGCGGCGGCCGAGCAGGAGCACTGCGGTGAAGGCCAGCCAGCCGCCAACACCATGCACCACCACAGAACCGGCAAAATCATGGAACGGCGCACCGAACTGCGCTTCCAGCCAGCCCTGCAAGCCGAAGTTGCCGTTCCAGATCATGCCCTCGAAGAACGGATAGACGAATGCGACGATCAGTGCCGTGGCACAAAGCTGAGGGCCGAACCGCGCGCGCTCGGCGATACCCCCGGAAATGATGGCCGGAATGGCCGCGGCGAACGTCAGCAGGAAAAAGAACTTCACCAAGGCGTAGCCGTTGCCTGCGACCAGCACACTGGCTGGATGCAGGAAGGTGACGCCGTAGGCGATCCAGTAGCCGACGAAGAAATACGCCATGGCAGAAATGGCGAAATCGGAGAGTATTTTCGACAGCGCATTGACCTGATTCTTTTGCCGCACCGTGCCCACTTCGAGAAACGCGAAACCAGCGTGCATGGCTAGGACCATGATCGCGCCGATAAGGATGAACAAGGTGTTGGAACCGTGAATCAGGGTTTGCACGGCACTGTTGAGATTTTCCATCGAGGCAGAGGCTCCAAAAAAAGGCACCAGAAAAGATCACAGCCACGCCAGTGAGCACCATTAGGAGGCGTCACCGCACATCACAATCCGCCAGCTCGCTATACCGGGCGCCGATTTGGTGCCTGGCATTTTTCACCAATTGCTAGTTATCCGTTCTTTATCAATAGGTTATAAGCGCACCAGCATGTAGCCCGGCTTTCAGCCAAAGCACCACAACCATGCATGGCCTGGGTGACCGAACCCTGCAAATGCAATCCTTATGCCTCTATGCCCTGCCCTGTTTCGACCGATTCGCAGATAGAGTGAACCTGCCAATCCACTGCCACTCGAACCCTTACACCGCATCACACTTAAAGGAGAACGATCTATGGCCCGCCCACTTCCATCGCGTCCGGCTACACCTGCCAATAAAGAAGAGCTGCTAGAAGAGTTCCAAGCCTTGGTGCGCGACACCGAAACACTGCTGCAGCATTCGGCCAGCCTGGTCGGCGACCAAGCCGAAGAACTGCGTGCGCAGATCCGAGAAAGCCTGGGTCGTGCGCGCTCCACGCTGAAAAACACTGAAGAGTCCGTTGTACTGCGCGGCAAGGCCGCGGTCGGCGCGACCGAAGACTATGTACAGACGCATCCGTGGCAAACCATCGGCATCGCCGCTGGCATCGGTATACTGGTCGGCATGCTCATTAGCCGACGTTGATCAGGACAGCACATGGATGACAGCCAGACAGCAGCACCTCCCAGCCGTGGCCCTTCGCCGCGGCGCCTGGCCGGTGCCCTGCTCGGGCTGGTTCATGGCCATGTGGCCCTCTTCAGCGAAGAGATCCGGGAACAGCAGGCGCGCACGGTCGCCCTGCTGATTCTCACCGGCCTGTGCGTGCTGTTCGGGCTGTTATTGATCGTCGGCCTGTCTGCCGCGTTGCTGATCCTGTTCTGGGACAGCTACCGCTTCTGGGTAATCTCACTGCTCTGCCTCTTCTATGCACTGGGTTTGCTGGGCTGCGCTGCTAGCCTCGTTCAGCGCATGCGCACTGCCCCTGCGCCTTTCAGCGCCAGCCTCGAAGAGCTTGCCCGTGACAGGGAGCAACTGCTGCCATGAGCCGTGCCAACGCCAAGGCGTCTACCCAGCAATTGCGCAAAACCATGCTGCGCCTGCGCCTGGAAATGCATCGTCAGGAGATTCGTCACGAAACCATGGTCATCCTGCAGCCCCTGCAGAAAGCCAAGGACTTCGGCAATCACTGGCGTGACGAACTCAAAGGCAGCAATGCGCCACTATGGATCACCGGCGGGGCATTCGCGTTGACGCTGTTGGGGATGCGCGGCGGTCAGTGGCGGCGCTGGTTGCGTATCGCCCTTGAGACCTTTCCTAATTTGCGCAAACGAGCTGCAGCTGCGCAGAGCGAAAAACCGGAAAAAGCGTCCGACTCGGCCTGACTGGCTACATTCTTGCTAGCGGTAATGGTTTGCAGCCGGGTGCGCCCGGCCTCTACCGTTCTCTTTACTAAGGATGTGTTCGGTGCTCGACGGTCAACCGCTCGCCGTCTTCCAACCTTTCATCGATACGGCCACGGGCCAGATAGCCGGTGTTGAAGCACTCGCCCGCGTGCGTGATGCGCAGGGTCGGCTGCACTCCGCTGGCCCGCTGTTCGCTAACCCCAAAACGCCTCCTGCCGCGCTGCGCCGACTTGATCGGGACGTTCGCGGGCAAGCGTTGATGCGCTTTCATGAAGCGCCAGCGCAATGGTTCCTAAGTCTGAATATCTCGCCGCGCTGGATCAGCCGGCTGCGCCCGGAGCAGCCATTGCCAAGCCTCAAACAGCTTGAGCGCAGCGGCATCGACCCGCGGCGAATAGTGTTCGAGATCACTGAACTGGGCGGCGCCAGCCAGCGCCTGCCCGGCGTAGTCGCTCGCTACCGCGAAGCAGGGGCGCGCATCGCCATTGATGATTTCGGCGCCGGTTACTCGCAGCTCGACCGGGTTCTGGCGCTCCAACCCGACATCCTCAAGTTGGACATGCGCCTGTTTCAGGAGGCAGCCCGTGGCGGGCCGAGTGGCGAGGTAGTCAAAGCACTTGCCATGATGGCCGAGAAAACCGGTTGCTGGATCATCGCTGAAGGCGTTGAAACCCGTGCGGAGCTGGATTTCGCTCTCGAATGCGGCGCCCGCTATGTACAGGGCTACCTGTTTGCCCAGCCAGAGCGCGAATTCTTTCATAACGACGCCTTCCTGAAGCGCTTCGCCAGCCTGCGCGATCAATATGTGCAGCAGAAGCTGGCCGAGCGTGCCCGCCTGATGGTCCTGCGCAAGCAGCTTGCCGAGCTGTTCGCACAGCTCAAGACCCACCTCGAAAGCGCCACGCCGACGGCGTTGGCGCCGCCAACCGCGTACCCATGGCTGTTGCGCCTGTATCAATGTGATCGCCACGGCACGCAAATCACCCCCAATCTGGAATGGCGTGACGGCATCTGGCAGACCGACAGCCGCTACCTGGGCCACAACTGGTCGTGGCGGCCGTATTTCTACCAAGTGCTCGCCGAGGGCTGGGAAGAACGCCGCCTGATCCTTTCCAGCACTTACCGCGACGCTACGAGTAACCAGTATTGCCTGACTGCCGGACAATTCATCGACAACGGTGCCCGTCTGTTGCTGGTCGATATCGACGCCCGTGGACTTTAGTGGATGTGGCCTTGCAGTTGCTTCAGCGAACAGGGAAGCTAACGGGCAATTCGCATATGCGCTGCCGCTGGCAACGCACGCACCTGACCGACGACGGCTGAGCCATCGTCCCCGGCAAAGGAAGCACGCTTGGACTGGCAAACCCTGCTCACCCGTGAACGTCTAGGCAAACCGTCGCCCAGCGCCGATGAACTGGGCCGCAGCCCGTTTCACAAGGATCATGATCGGATCATCTTTTCCGGCGCGTTCCGCCGTCTGGGCCGTAAAACCCAGGTGCATCCCGTATCCAGCAACGACCACATCCACACGCGCCTGACCCACTCTCTGGAAGTGAGCTGCGTCGGCCGTTCCCTGGGCATGCGCGTCGGCGAGATTTTGCGCAGCGATCTGCCGGCCTGGTGCGAGCCGAGCGACCTGGGCATGGTGGTGCAATCGTCCTGCCTGGCCCACGACATCGGCAACCCGCCATTCGGCCATTCCGGTGAGGACGCTATCCGCCACTGGTTCCAACAGGCGGCCGGTCGTGGCTGGCTGGATGCCATGAGCGAAGCCGAACGCGGCGACTTCCTCAGTTTCGAAGGCAATGCCCAAGGCTTCCGCGTACTTACCCAGCTCGAGTACCACCAGTTCGATGGCGGCACACGGCTGACCTACGCGACCCTCGGCGCTTACCTCAAGTACCCCTGGACGTCCCGCCACGCCGAGGCTTTGGGCTACAAGAAGCACAAGTTCGGCTGTTACCAGAGCGAGCTGCCGCTGCTCGAGCAGATCGCCAGCAAGCTAGGTCTGCCACAACTCGAAGAACAGCGCTGGGCTCGGCACCCGCTGGTCTACCTGATGGAAGCGGCAGATGACATCTGCTACGGCCTGATCGACCTGGAAGACGGCCTGGAAATGGAGTTGCTCGACTACGCCGAAGTGGAGTCATTGCTGCTCGATTTGGTGGGTGATGACTTGCCTGAAACCTATCGCCAGCTGGGCCCCAACGACTCGCGCCGACGCAAGCTGGCGATCCTGCGCGGCAAGGCCATCGAGCACCTGACCAATTCGGCGGCTCACGCCTTCGTCGAGCAGCAAACGGCACTGCTCGCCGGCACCCTGGAAGGTGATCTGGTCGAACACATGCATGGCCCTGCCAAGCATTGTGTACAAGCCGCCAAGGGACTGGCCCGAGAGAAGATCTTTCAGGACAAACGCAAGACCCTCCATGAGATTGGCGCCTACACCACTCTGGAAATTCTTCTCAACGCCTTTTGTGGCGCAGCCCTGGAACAACATGGTGGCGGCGCCCTGTCGTTCAAGAACCGTCGTATCCTCGACCTGCTCGGTCATAACGCGCCTGATCCGCAGTGGCCGCTGTACCGCTCCTTCATGCGCATGATCGATTTCATCGCCGGCATGACCGACAGCTACGCCACCGAAATGGCGCGCGAAATGACCGGTCGCTCGAGCCCGGTTTGACCATGCGCAAGGTGCTTCGACAGCTGTTCAGCTGGCACGCCGGGCCGCCAGCCTGGGGCCCGGCTGTGGTAGCGGGCCTGGGCTGTGCTCTGCCTTTGCTGTTGGGACTGTTTAGCGCGCACCCGGGTTTTCTATGGGCTTCGGTCGGCGCCTTCCAGGCGGCCCAGGCCAACCCGCTGCACCGCTTCGGCATGCTGCGCATGCTCCTGCTCACCGCACTTGGCGCTTGCAGCGCGGGCCTGGGCTTCTGGTCGGCGACCCACCCGCTGATCAGCCTGGGGTTGTTCGCCAGCTTCGGCCTGCTGCTGGCCTGGCTGCAGCGCTACGGCACCGAAGCCGGCAAGTTGGGTATCGGCCTCACGGTGTGTCTGTGCCTCGGCCAAGGCCAATACGGCAGCAGCGCATTGAACAACCCCTATGCGATCGCCATGCTGTTCATTCTTGGCGGATTGTGGGTGATGCTTCTGGCATTTGGCCTGCGCGGTGTTCACGGCCTGCGCATGTGGCCCTACATGCCGCGCGTGGTGAGCCTGCTCAAGGTATTGCGCCGGCATGCACGCCGACAGTCACGTCAGCAATGGTGGCTGTATGCGCTGGGCTGCACACTCGCTGTTTCGCTGGCCGGCCTGATCGTCAACCTGGCGCATCTGCAAAGGGGCTACTGGCTGACGCTCGCGGTCGTCACCACCCTGCAAATGGAATTCAGAGGCAGCCTGGTGCGCGCACTGCAGGCGAGCATGGCCAGCCTCAGCGCCGCCGGGCTGCTGATCCTGTTTGGCAATAGCCTACAGAGCCCACCGCTGATGGTGGCCATCATGCTGCCGCTGATCACCCTCAGTCGCGCACTGCAAGCCCATAACTATGGCCTGTTCGTACTACAGACCACCGTCTGCTTCGTGCTGCTCGCCGAGAGCCTGGCCAAGGACTGGCATCTGCCACAGGTACGCCTGTTCAACGTCACCCTCGGAATTCTCCTGACCCTGTTCATCGCCCTGCTGATGCATGGGCTGCGGCAGTGGCTGGGCAACCGCGCAGCAGCAAAACAGCGAACCGTGCGCAACAATGACAACGTATCGTCGCCCAAGTCGACAGAGCTGTAAACGCTTGACTATGCTGGCCTTTGACTGGCGCAAACAGGGAGCGACGCGCGATGCCAAGCAGCTTTCGCCGCAGAGAACGCAGGTTTCCTCTGCACGTTCATATCAGCGTGCTGTTCATGCTGATGCTGCTGCTTGCCGGCGGCGTACTGGGAATATTCAACTATCGCCAGACCACTGCGATCATCTTTTCCAGTAGCGCCACCTTGTTCGAGCGCATTCAGGAGGAGGTGCAGCAGGACATCAGTGCCACCTACCAGCCGATTGATCATTTGCTCGGCGTGCTGGCGTTCGTAGAAGGTACGCGCGGCAGCGACCTGCAGACCCGGCTTCCCCTGCTAGCACCCTTCGCTCGGGCGCTGCGCGACAACCCCAAGCTGGCCTCTTTATATGTCGGTTACCAGAACGGCGACTTCTTCATGGTGCGCGCCCTGCGCAATTCATCCCTGCAGCGCCAATTCCAGGCACCACCCAGTGCTTCGCTGCAGATCTGGTCAATAGAGCTGGCAGGCGCCAACCCGGCAGGCGAATACCTGTTTTTCGATGAAGCGCTCAACCTGCTGGAACGTCGTTCGCTGCACGACCATGCTTATGATCCACGGATGCGCGAGTGGTACGTCCGTGCCAGCATCCAGCCGGGCATTGCCACCACGACGCCCTATGTATTTTTTTCCTCTGGCGCAATCGGCACCACACTGGCTAACGCCGTCGGCGAGCAGGCGGTAATCGCCGCCGATCTCACCCTTGAAGACCTTTCCAACACACTGATCAAGCACAAAGTCACGCCCGGCAGCGAGGTCGTACTGTTCGATGCCAGAGGCCTGGCGGTCGCCTACCCTGACAGCCAGCGCTTGCTGACCACAGGCGCTGAGCCCAGGCTGAAACCGGCAACCGAACTGCTGCCTGAACTGGCCGAGGCGCTTGAAGAACTGACGCCGGGTCTCAACCAACAAGGCATCGAAACGCTGAACAAACGTCGCTGGGTAGTTTCTCGCCACCACCTCAGGGAAGGTAGCCCTGACGGCCTGTACCTGGCCCTGCTGGTGCCGGAGGACGAATTGCTCGCCGATGCGTACCGGATTCGCTGGCAAGGCGCACTGATCACGCTCACTACCTTGCTGCTGTGCCTGCCCATCGCCTGGCTCGTGTCACGCTGCATCACCCGACCGCTTGCGGGGCTGCAAGAACAGACCGAAGCGACCGGGCGTTTTGATTTCGCCGCGGGCGGTGGCTTGCGCTCCTCGGTGCTAGAAGTCGACTGGCTCGCCCAGTCCATGACCCAAACGAATCGCGCCCTCGCCCGCTACCAGGCGATCATCGCCGAGCTGGGTCACCAACCGAGCACCCAGGCACTGCTGAACTGGATCGCCCAACAAACCCTGCAGGCGGTCGAGGCTCAGGCAGCTATCGTCTACTTGCGCGATGACGGTTACCTGGCACCCGATACGCTGCAGTTCGAACCAGCTAACCACAAATTGCGCAGTCGCGACCTGAACAAGCACCTGCTGGACAGCCCAGACATACCGGCATGGCTGCGCCAGGCGCTGGTGACAGGACGCGCATCGATTTCATTAGGGTTCGACAAGGCGGGAGATTTTCAGCCGCTGCTCAGCGAGCTCGGCGCGCCGCGAGTAAATCTGCTGGCGATCGCCCTGAATGACCGGCGCGGGGAACTGCTCGGCATGTGGGTGCTGCTTCAGCGCGAAGATGCACTGGATGGCGACGCAGGTATCCGCAGCGAACAGTGCGTGGCATTCAGCGAGGCCGTTGCGGCTATTGCCGCGCGGCATCTGGAGAGTCGTCAGGAAGCGACTCGACATGAAAAGGGCCTCTGACGAGGCCCTTGCTTGGATCAGGAAGCCGAGTTGATCTCGTTTTCCGGATACCAAACGTCGATCAGCGGGCTGATGGTGAAATCCACCAGCTCCGAGCGGCCCTTGAGCCAGGCTTCGACCGCAGCGCGCTGTTCTTCGCTGACCGAGCCACGCTTGGACAGGCATACCAGACCATAGTCGTCACCGCCGACGTAGCCCAGACCATTGGCAGTCATGGCGTCGCTCAGGAACGCATCGAGGAAGGCATCGACGGCTTCGTCGCTCAGGTCTTCCTTGAAGTTCAGGTTCAGCTCGAAACCCAGCTCCTGAAATTCGTCTACACAGAGTTTCTTGCGCAGACGACGGGAACGATTGGTAGCCATGGGTAAAAATCCTTGCAGAGTGATAACGCGCGGCACTCTACCAGCTTAGCGGCCGCGATGCCCGTCAGCCGACGAAAAATAGGCGCGACGACAACTGGCGCAACGTGAGTTGTCTCGCCGCCTCCGTCAACCATCACAGGCATAAAAAAGCCACAATCGAGGCCCTGACCGCCTGGCCGTCGGGCATAATGCGTCGCATTGTCCCGAACTGCCGTGGGAGCCCGTGATGCGATTTTCTGTAGTACCTGCCGTACGGAGGCTGCGCATTCTGCGCCCTCTGGCCCTCGCCTGCCTTGTATTGCCGGTGGCCCTTCCCGCCCTTGCGGCGCCCAGCACCACGTTGCCCGAAAGCGTGGCCAAAAGCCTCAAGACCAACAAGATCGGTCAGCAGTCGTTGTCGGTGGTTACCTTGCCGCTGACCGGCCCTGGCAATGGCACAGTGTTCAATGCCGATGTCTCGGTGAACCCGGCCTCGACCATGAAACTGCTGACCACCTTTGCAGCGCTCGAGCTGCTTGGCCCGACGTACCAGTGGAAGACCGAGTTCTATACCGACGGCCAACTCAAGGACGGCGTGCTCAACGGCAATCTTTACCTCAAGGGCGGCGGCGACCCCAAGCTGAACATGGAAAAGCTGTGGCTGCTGCTGCGCGACCTGCGCGCCAATGGTGTACGTCAGGTGACCGGCGATCTGGTGCTCGACCGCAGTTATTTCGCGCAGCCGGATCTGCCCGCCTTCAATGACGACGGCGGCGATGCCAACAAGCCATACCTTGTCACACCGGATTCGCTGCTGGTCAACCTCAAGGCGCTGCGTTTCATTGCCCGCGCCGAGGACGGCAAGGTCACCGTTGCTGCCGAACCACCGCTGGCGGGCCTGACTCTGGATAATCAGGTTAAGGTGCTCAAGGCCGGCAAGTGCCCCGCCTGGCCCGATGTACGCTACAACCCGGTCAAGGAATTCGACGGTACCCGCGTGATCGTCACGGGTCAGTTGACCGATGGCTGTAGCGCCCAAACCTATCTGTCGCTGCTCGATCATCCCGGTTACGCCGCGGGTGCCGTACGGGCGATCTTCCAGGAACTGGGCGGCAACATCATGGGCGGCAATCGCCAGGCCGAAGTGCCAAAGAGTGCGAGCCTGCTGGCGCGCGCTTTTTCGCCCGATCTGGTAGAGATCATCCGCGACATCAACAAATACAGTAACAACACCATGGCCCGCCAGTTGTTCCTCAGCATTGGTGCACAGAACCGTACTACAGCCGATGTCGATGATGCTCACGCCGCACAGCGGGTGATCCGTGCTTGGCTGGCCCGCAAGGGCATTACCGCGCCACAGCTGGTGATGGAGAACGGTTCCGGCCTGTCCCGCGCCGAACGGCTGAGCGCCCGAGAAATGGGCCGTATTCTCGAGGCGGCCTGGAAGAGCCCCTATTCCGCGGAGTTCATCAGCTCCATGCCGATCGTTGCGCTGGACGGCACCATGCGCAAACGCCTGCGCAACACGCCGATGGCCGGCCAGGCGCACATCAAGACCGGCACCTTGAACAATGTGCGTGCAATCGCCGGGTTCAGTCGCGACAACAACGGCAACAGCTGGGCGGTTGTGGCGATTCTCAACGACCCGAAACCCTGGGGCGCCTCGGTGATTCTCGACCAGGTATTGCTCGACCTCTACAAGCAGCCGAAAGCTGCTGCCAGGTAAAGACCGAGGTCGCCTGAGCCGAGCGCAGCGACACCTAGGAAATTGCCCTGGGTATCGCTGCGCAGGCTACGGTTACCTGCGTTGCGGCGTTACTTGGCCATCAGCTTCCAGGCGCGGTGAATCTTGGCGTTGCGCGCAAAATCTGGATCCAGCGTCGAGGCAGTGATCTCTTCCACCTGGTAACGCGACGGCAGTTGCTCGTCGAGCAGGAACTTGAGGAAGTTGTTGGAGAAGTACAGCACGCCGCCCGGCGCCAGACGCGCCATGGCCAGATCCAGCAACTGGACATGGTCACGCTGCACGTCGAACACGCCTTCCATGCGCTTGGAGTTGGAGAAGGTCGGCGGGTCGATGAAGATCAGCTCGTACTCGCCCCGATCATCAGCCAACCAATTCATCACATCCCCCTGCTCCAGACGGTTCTTGTCGGAGAAACCATTGAGCGACAGGTTGCGCCGCGCCCAATCCAGGTAGGTTTTCGACAGATCGACACTGGTCGTACTGCGGGCGCCGCCTTTAGCTGCGTGCACACTGGCCGTAGCGGTGTAGCAGAACAGGTTGAGGAAGCGCTTACCCGCCGCCTCCTTCTGGATGCGCAGGCGCAACGGACGATGATCGAGGAACAGGCCGGTGTCCAGATAGTCGGTCAGGTTGACCAGCAGTTTGATGCCGCCCTCCTTCACTTCCATGAACTGGCCCTGTGCGGCCTGGCGCTGGTACTGCTTGGTGCCGCTCTGACGTTCGCGACGCTTGATCACCACCTTGCTCTTGTCGATGCCCAATGCCTGGGGAATTGCCGCCAGCGCATCGAACAGGCGTGCCTGGGCCTTTTCCGGATCGATGGAGCGTGGTGCGGCGTATTCCTGCACGTGCACCCAGTCGTGGTAAAGATCCACAGCCAGCGCGTACTCAGGCATGTCGGCATCGTACAGGCGGTAACAGTCGACGCCTTCACGGCGCGCCCATTTGCCGAGTTGCTTGAGGTTCTTCTGTAACCGGTTGGCGAACATCTGCCCGCCTTCGCTGAGGCGCGCCTGCTCGACAGGAGCCGGGGCCGACTTGATCGGATTACCGTTGCGATTGAGCTGCGGCGCCTCGACCTGCAGTTCGCTCTGCTCGCGCTCGCGCTCACGCTGCTCGGGGGTGCGACGCTCACCGGTAACGAACTGCTCGGGCTGTACCTTGATCAGCAACAGCTTGCACGGCAAGGCACCGTTCCAAAACGCGTACTGCTTGTGGCTGCGAATGCCCATGCGCTTGCCCAGGTCAGGCGCACCGGTAAATACCGCTGCCTCCCAGCCCATGCAAGCCTGACGCAGGCGCTCGCCAAGGTTCTGGTAGAGGTACAAGAGGCTCGCCTCGTCGCCAAGGCGCTCGCCGTAAGGCGGGTTGCTGATCACCAGACCTTTCTGGTTCTGGTCGGGGCGTGGTTCAAAGGTGGCGACTTCGCCCTGATAGACCTTGATCCAGTCGCTCAACCCGGCACGGTCGATGTTGTTGCGAGCGGGCTGGATCAGGCGCGGGTCGGCTTCATAGCCGCGAATCCACAACGGCGGCTTGGCCAGACCGGCAGCCGCGCGCTCTTCGGCTTCGGCCCGCAGGCGATTCCAGGTGGCCGGCACGTGGCCGAGCCAGTTGCTGAAGCCCCATTGTTCACGCGTCAGGTTCGGCGCGATGTCGGCGGCGATCATCGCTGCCTCCACCAGGAAGGTGCCCACACCGCACATGGGGTCAGCCAGCGCGCCGCCCTCGGCAGCGATGCGCTGCCAACCGGCGCGGATCAGCACAGCAGCGGCGAGGTTTTCCTTGAGTGGCGCGGCGCCCTGCTGCAGGCGATAACCACGCTGGTGAAGGCTGTGGCCAGACAGGTCCAGCGACAGGATCGCCTCACCGCGATCCAGGCGCAGGTGCACCCGCATATCAGGATTGAGCTTGTCTACCGAGGGACGGGTACCGTCGGCCTGACGCAACTTATCGACGATGGCGTCCTTGACCTTCAATGCACCGAAATGTGTGTTGTCGATGCCCGAGCCGTTGCCACTGAACTCCACCGCCAGGCTGCCACTCGGCTCGAGGTGCTCGAACCAATCGACATTGAGCACGCCCTCGTAGAGCGTCTCGGCATCACGCACTGGAAAGCGCGCCAGTACCAGCAGCACCCGGTTGGCCAGGCGCGACCACAGACACAGGCGATACGCCGTTTCCATGCTTGCCAGGCCGCGAATGGCCGAAGTGTGCTCACGGGCCTGCAGCAGGCCAAGAGCGGTGGCTTCCTCGAGGAGCAGCCCCTCCAGACCTTTGGGGCAGGTGAGGAAGAGTTCGTTATCGTCCGACATCATAAATCCAGTGCCAAGAAGGCAGTAGTGGGCTGGCCTTCAACAGGCACAACCAAAATAAGTGACAAAAAGTCGCAAAGCGACCCTTCGTCGGAATAAATAGCCGCTGCAATCGATTGCCATTCCCGATGGCACAACACCAGCAAACGTCACGCCAAGCCAGTGATTGCGCGCCTGTCGCTCTCCACCTGTCCAGGGCCGCAGCGGACCTTATGGCTTAGCCCTTAAAAAGGTTACGTCCTTATGACAAATCGATCATTCACATGGGTACATGCATTGGTTAGAAATCACCCCAGGCCTTCGTTGCAATGACGAAGGCACAGGAGGCTCGCGACGCCGGCAGCGGACTCCACGGCAGAACCTTCTGCCTGACCTCCCAGAGGTCTACGGGACATAACAGTCAACAAGTGAGGGCAACACCCTATGAGAAGACTTAAGCGTGATCCGTTAGAAAAAGCTTTTTTGCGCGGCTATCAGTACGGTATTAGTGGCAAATCCCGCGAGCTGTGTCCTTTCACTCTTCCGTCCGTGCGTCAGGCCTGGCTCAATGGCTGGCGTGAAGGCCGCGGTGACAACTGGGACGGTTTAACCGGCACTGCCGGCATCCATCGACTTAACGAACTTCGCGCTGTCGGCTAACGCAAGGACCTACCGACTTCACCAAGCACGCTCCATCCGAGCGGCGGGCGCAAGCCCAGGGGCTCCCTGAGGGAGCCCTTTTTATATCCCCTTAACGGCGCGCTGCGGCAATCGCATCCACAGCTTCGCGAATCAGCGCCGGTCCCTTGTAGATGAACCCGGAGTAGATCTGCACCAAGCTAGCCCCTGCGGCAATCTTGTCGGCAGCATGACGACCTTCGGTGATACCGCCAGCAGCGATGATTGGCAGGCGTCCACCCAGCTCAGCCGCCAGCACACTTACCGTGTGCGTGCTCTTGTCACGTACCGGCGCGCCTGACAGGCCCCCGGCCTCGTTGGCGAACGGCAGATTCTCGACGCCCTCACGGCTCAATGTGGTGTTAGTGGCAATTACCGCATCCATGCCGCTTTCCAGCAGCGCAGCAGCGACCTGCACGGTTTCCTCATCGGTCATGTCCGGCGCGATCTTGATGGCCAGTGGCACGCGGCGGCCATGAGTCATGGTCAACTCGTTCTGCCGCACATGCAGGGCATCCAGCAATTGCTTGAGCGAATCGCCGAACTGCAGGCTGCGCAGCCCTGGCGTGTTCGGCGAGCTGACGTTGACGGTCACGTAGCTGGCATGGGCATAGACCTTGTCGAGACAGATCAGGTAATCATCTACCGCCCGCTCGACCGGCGTATCGACATTCTTGCCGATGTTGATGCCCAGCACACCACGGTATTTAGCAGCCTGCACCCGAGCCAGGAGATGATCGACGCCCTGGTTGTTGAAGCCCATGCGATTGATGATCGCCTCGGCTTCCGGCAAGCGAAACAGCCGCGGTTTCGGGTTGCCGGGTTGCGGACGCGGCGTCACGGTACCGATTTCGACAAAACCGAAACCCAGCCCGGCGAACCCATCGATGGCATCACCATTCTTGTCGAGGCCAGCCGCCAGACCTACCGGGTTGGCGAACTGCAAGCCCATCACCGTCACTGGCAAGCTACTGGGCGCCTTGCACAAACGCTCGGCAAGCCCCAGACGGCCGGCAGCGCCGATCAAATCGATGGACAGCTCATGGGATGTTTCCGGGGACAGTTTGAACAGCAGCTCGCGGGCCAGGTTATACATGGGCAGGCTTAGCTCGTTGGTGGCGAAATCGGAAGGCGCGAATTATAGCCGTCCAGGCGCCCTCCTAGCGAGGCTTAGCAGGGCGTAACACCGCTAAGCCCATAAGCCATCTCTCAGGGCAGGCGACGCAGGCCGAGCAGCTCGCCTTCGGCACTGAACTGCAGCTCAAAGGAACCGTAAAGACCTTCATGAGTCAGAAAAGACCGAAAGTGATGCGCCGGAATGCTCACGCGACGGCCATCGCGGCTGAGCGCCTGAATGCGGTTGGCACGTCCCTGATAGAGAACCCGCAGACGCTCGGCAGACAGTGCGATATCCAGAACCAGACTGGCCATGGAGGCCCCCGTGCAATTAGATGAACAGATTCTGCCACAGTGTCGCCTGGGTGCACCGGCAAGATTCGCCGTTGCTCCGCAGGGCTCGAACGCTCTCCCGCCAGGTGCAAGACGCGGCCAGCTCTGCCACACTCGCACAGGCATAAATGAAGTCCGCGAGTTGCCATGAGTCTGCCTGAACAGCCCAGCCCATTCTCCTCACGTCTCACCGCTCTCGCACAGCGTGTGGGCTTGCTGGGCCGTGGCTGCAAGCCGATTTTCGAGCGTGCCAGCCAGCTGCATCTGCCATTTGCCGCGATCCCCTCCTTCACCGACAACATCTGCTGGCTCGGCGGCCCTCCTCTGCAGCGCCTTATGGACCTGCCACGCGGCGCATTGTCCGGCCCGGTGCAGGAAGACAAAGCTGAAGCACGTGCTGCCCTGCTCGGCTTGATCGAGGCCGAACGAGAGCAGGTCGACGCGCTTGACCTGCGCCACGTCGACAGCCTGGTGCATTGCGATGAGCGCCACGCCAGCCTTGAGGATTACGCGGCCAGCGATGCCTGCCGGAAGATCCGCATCATCAGCTACAGGGATTTTCTGAAAACCCTGAGCCAGTCGCTGCCCAACTTTCCCGACGCACGCCTCGATCTGTATCAGGCGCAGTGGCGCGGCGAGCGGCTTTTCTGGGCCGGAGAGCTGCACCCGCAAGCCTTTGCCAGCGCGGTGGCTTATGCGCGCCTGCGCGGTCTGGAAATCAGCCTGCCGGCGGAAATCACTCGCTATCGCATCAGCTCCACCGGGCTAGGTGAGCTTGAACAGCATTACCACGCGCTGGCGATGCCCAGCGAAGCCTGGAGCGATGCCCTGTTCATGCAGCTGTTGATGGAGCATCACGTGCCGTATGCGCGCTTGAGCCTGCTGCGCACGCCGGGTGCTCCCGAATTCCTGTTGCTGCCCAAGCAGTCACCACAAGCCTCGGCGCTGGGGGAAGGCCTGCGCCAGGCCGGAGCCCCGGACATGCTGGACTACGTACGCCAACTGGCCTGAAGACCGCTACACAGACAGGTTTTGTAAAGACTTGGCAGAGACGCCCATGGTGCAGCGCTGTCAGTCTTTGCTCTACCAACCGTCTGGAGATTTTCCCGTGCGCATTGCCCTTGCCACTTTGCTGATTGCTGGCACGCTGCCCGCTCTTGCTGCCGAAACCCCGAGCTACGGCCCTGAATTGCAGGGTTTCGATTACCCGCACGAAATCAAACGCTTCAACTTCGACTCCCAAGGCAGCTCACTGCAGATGGCCTACATGGACGTGCAGCCGGAAAAAGCCAATGGCCGAACGGTCGTACTGATGCACGGCAAGAATTTCTGCGGTGCGACTTGGGAAGGCAGCATCAAGGCGCTGACTCAGGCTGGCTATCGGGTCGTGGTGCCGGACCAGGTAGGCTTCTGCAAATCCAGCAAACCCGCCCATTACCAGTACAGCTTCCAGCAGCTGGCGAGTAACACCAACGCCCTGCTCGAGCAATTGGACATCGACAAGGTGACGGTCATGGGCCATTCCATGGGTGGCATGCTCGCCACGCGCTACGCACTGCTCTACCCCGATCAGGTGGAACAGCTGGCAATGGTCAATCCCATCGGCCTGGAAGACTGGAAAACCCTGGGCGTGCCCTATCTGAGCGTGGATCAATGGTATCAGCGCGAACTGAAAACCAGTGCTGAAGCCAGCCGCAACTACCAGAAGAACACCTATTACGCAGGTGAGTGGCGTGCCGAGTTCGACCGCTGGGTTGATATGCAGGCCGGTATGTTCAAGGGGCCGGGCAAGGAAATCGTCGCCTGGAATTCGGCGTTGACCTACGACATGGTTTACACCCAGCCGGTGGTCTACGAGTTCGCCAACCTTAAAATGCCGGTGCTGTTATTGATCGGCGAGAAGGACAACACGGCCATCGGCAAAGACGCCGCGCCGGAAGCCATGCGCAGCAAATTAGGCAACTACAAGGCACTGGGTCCGGCAACCGCGCAGCGTATTCCCGATGCGACCCTAGTGACCTTTGCCGACCTCGGCCACTCGCCGCAGATCCAGCAACCCGAGCGTTTTCACAAAGCCTTGCTCGAGGGCTTGCAGCTCAAGCGGTGAACTGACGACGCAACTGTGCAGCAAAAAAAACGCCCCGAACCAGTCGGGGCGTTTTCATTCCTGGGGCGCCTTAAACGATCAGCTTGGCAGGACCGGGAGCTGGCTTTGCGCCAGGTCGCTCAGTTCACGATTGGCCACGGCATACATGGCGTAATCGCTTCCGCTGGCCGAACGTAGCTCGGCGAGCATGGCTTTCCAACGCTCGACCAGGCGACGGTTCTGCTCCAGCCAGGCCTCCATGCGCTCCTCGACCGACTCCGGGCCGCCCGGCAATTGCAGGACGGCAACGGTAATCGCGCGCTGCTGAGCATCCAGGTCATCACGGAACGCCTCGCGGGCCAACGCCTGCCAGTTGCTCTCGACACTCAGGCTGCTGATCTGCTGCAAGTACCAAGACAGATCCAGCGCATCCGCCACCGCGAAGTAGGCGGAAGCCACTTCCGTTGGCTCGCGCCCGGTGAGGTCCGCCGATTCGATGATGGGCAGCAGCGTGTACAGGTGACCGGTACCCGCTACCACGCGTGACAGCAGCTCCGGAACCCCAGCCTCGACGTAAGTCTGATAGCGCGCCATCCATTGATCGCGAGCCGGCCCTTCGAGCAGTTCGTCCAGGCGCATAGCCAGCGCCTTGACGCGCGGCCCAAGGTGGGCGACATCACGAGCAGCATCCATGTCGTTGCGGCGGCTGCGCAGGTACCAGCGCGTAGCACGACGCCCCAGGCGCATCAGCTCGTCCATCATGGTCAGCTGCAGATCTGCTGGAACCTGGTTATCCAGGGCCTCGATCTGACGCCACCAGAACGGCAGGTGGAACACATCACGCACCACCACATAGGCGCCGGCCACCTGCGCCGAACCCACACCGGTGGACTCCTTGAGACGCTGAACAAAGGTGATACCCATGTGATTGATCAGGTCGTTGGCAATCTGCGTGCTGACGATTTCGCGCTTGAGGCGGTGCCGGCGCATCGCCTCACCGTACTGTTGCGCCAGGCGGGCCGGGAAGGCGGTTTCCATCTCGCGGGCAAGGTACTCATCATCCGGAATATCGGATTTGATCAGTGACTCCTGCAGCTCGATCTTGCTGTAGGAAATCAGCACCGACAGCTCCGGACGGGTCAGCCCCTGCCCCTTGGTCGCGCGCTCATTGAGTTCCTCCTCGGTGGGCAGGAACTCCAGCGCGCGATCGAGCTTGCCCGAAGCTTCCAGAGCCGCCATCAGACGCTTGTATTCACCCTGGCGCTCGCGGGCACGGCGCTCGGCCAGCGACAGTGCCTGAGTCTGCTTGTAGTTATTGCCCAGCACCAGGCTGCCGACATCCTCGGTCATCTCGGCCAGCAGCGTGTTGCGCTGTTTGCCGGTCATGTCGCCCGCTGTGACGATCTCATTGAGCAAGATCTTGATGTTCACCTCGTGGTCGGAGCAATCCACACCACCGGCGTTGTCGATGAAGTCGGTGTTGCTGGCGCCGCCGTTGAGGCCGAACTCGACACGGCCTAGCTGGGTCATGCCCAGGTTGCCGCCCTCACCCACCACCTTGGCGCGCAACTCGCGGCCGTCGACACGCAGCACGTCGTTGGCCTTGTCGCCCACGTCCGCGTGGGTTTCGCGGCTGGATTTGACGTAGGTGCCGATACCACCGTTCCAGATCAGATCCACCGGTGCCTTGAGCAAGGCGTTGAGCAATTCGTTCGGCGCCAGCTTGTCGGCCTGGATGTCGAAGCGAGCTTTCATTTCCGGGCTGATGGCGATGCTCTTGGCACTGCGCAGGAAGATGCCGCCGCCCTGGGAAATCAGCGACGTGTCGTAATCGGCCCAGCTCGACCGTGGCAGGTCGAACAGTCGTTTGCGCTCGACGAAGCTGCGCGCCGCATCCGGGTTCGGGTCGATGAAGATATGCAGGTGGTTGAACGCAGCGACCATCTGCAGCGACTCGGACAGCAACAGGCCGTTGCCGAACACGTCGCCAGCCATGTCGCCAATGCCGATCACCGTGGTCAGGTCTTTCTGCACATCGACGTTACGTTCGCGGAAATGTCGCTGCACGGACACCCACGCACCCTTGGCGGTGATACCCATGCCCTTGTGGTCATAGCCTGCCGAGCCACCCGAGGCGAACGCGTCACCCAGCCAGAAGCCGTATTCGATAGCAATGCCGTTGGCAATGTCCGAGAACGTGGCGGTGCCTTTGTCAGCAGCAACGACCAGGTAAGGATCATCCGCATCATGGCGAACCACGTTGGCGGGCGGCGCGACCTCGCCTTCCTTGAGGTTGTCGGTGATGTCGAGCAGCCCGCTGATAAAGATCCGGTAGCAGGCGATGGCCTCGGCCTGGATCTCGTCGCGGCCGCCACCAAGCGGCAGCCGACGCGGTACGAAACCGCCCTTGGCACCGACCGGCACGATGACCGCATTCTTGACCTGCTGTGCTTTGACCAGGCCGAGCACTTCGGTACGGAAGTCCTCTTCGCGGTCGGACCAGCGCAGACCACCACGCGCGACGTTGCCGAAGCGCAGATGCACGCCTTCCACGCGTGGCGAATAGACGAAGATTTCGAATTTCGGCACCGGTCGTGGCAGGTCGGTAATCGCGCTCGGGTTGAACTTGAAGCTGAAGTAATTCTTCGCCTCGCTCTGAGCATCCGGCTGATAGAAGTTGGTGCGCAGAGTGGCTTTGATCAAGTCCAGGTAGCGACGCAGGATGCGGTCTTCGTTGAGCACCGCGACATTGTCCAGCGCACCGAGAATGGCCTGCTCGAGCTTGTTCTGCTTGTCGGCCAGATCGTCGGCAGTGAGCTTGCGCGCCAGATAGAAGCGCGTCTTGAACAGGCGCACCAGCTCACGGGCAATGTCGGCGTGATTGAGCAACGTGTTGGCGATGTAGCCGAGATCGAAGCCCAAGCGAATCTGCTTCAGGTAACGGGCATACGCACGCAGCAAAGCAACGTCGCGCCATGGCAGGCCGGCAGTGAGTACCAAACGGTTGAACGCATCGTTTTCGGCATCGCCGCGCACGATGTGCACGAAGGCGTCCTGCAATGTGTCGTTGAGTTGCTGGATATCCAGCTTGAGACCTTCGGCGTAAGTGAACGCGAAGTCGTGAATCCAGAATTCGCGGCCACTCTGGTGCTGCAGGCGATAAGGGAATTCGCCCAGCACGCGCAAGCCAAGGTTCTCCAGGATCGGCAGTACATCGGACAGCGCCAGTGGCGTGTCGGCGTGGTACAGCTTGCAATGCAACTGGCGCTCGCCCGGCACCAGCGGCTGGTAGAAGCTGAGCACCAGCGGGCGCTCATCGTTCAGGCTACGCAGGTGCTGCATGTCGACCACAGCCGAATGCGCAGGGAAACGCTCGCGGTAACCGGCCGGGAAATTTTTCGGGAAATCGGTGAGTACGCGGCTGCCCTTGGCTTCGCCGAAGTTCTCCACCACCAGCGAGGCGTAGTCATCGGTCCAGGAGCGACAGGCCTGAATGACCTCGCGCTCGAGTTGCTGCGTGTCGATGGCCAGCTTGTTTTTCGGGTCGACGCGCAAGATGAACTGCACGCGCGCCAGCACCGACTCGGAGAAATAGGTCCAGAATTCGCAGTCACTGGCCTGCAGGCGATCGACCAGCACCTGCTGGATACGCAGGCGAGTTTCGGTGGAATAGATGTCACGCGGTACATACGCGAGCGCATAGACAAAGCGCCCATAGGGGTCGAAGCGCAGGAACACGCGCACCTTGTTGCGTTCCTGGATCTGCACGATCGACAGCGCGGTGCTGGCCAGCTCGTCCACCGGCGTCTGGAACAGGTCGTCGCGTGGCAATACTTCGAGAACCTTGACCAGCTCCTTGCTCAGGTGACCCTGGGAAATGAACCCGGAGCGCTGCTCCACCTCGGCAACCTTGCGACGAATATAAGGAATCTCGCGCACGCTTTCGCTGTAGGACGTAGAGGTGTAAATGCCCAGGAAGCGGCATTCCTTGACTACCTTGCCGTCGCCGTCGATTTCACGGATGGAGACGAAATCCGGGTAAGCCGGGCGATGCACACGGCTCGGCTGCGCGGCCTTGGCAAACGACAGCAGGCTGGGCTCGCGCATGTAGGCCAGCGCGTAAGGCTGGATGTGCAGATCTTCCTTGCTCAAGCCGCTGCGCAGGCGTTTCGAGAGGCCCAGCAGCGAGCCTTCGTCATATTGCAGATAGCCACCGTCATCGGCCTCGTGAACGGTGAACTCTTCGTAGCCCAGGAAGGTGAAATGATCATCCTGCAGCCAATCGAGAAACACCTTGATCTCGTCCAGTTCGGCAGTGTCGGTCTGGCCACGGCCAAACGAGCCATCACCCAGCTTGGTCAGCAGTTCCTGGGCTTTCGCCTTCATCGGGATGAAATCGGCGACGCTCAGACGCACCTCTTCCAGCACATCGAGCAGGGTTTTCTGTAGCGACTTGATCTCGGTGTTGCTGGCGCAGCGATTGATTTCCAGGAACATCAGCGATTCGCGGCTCACGCCTTCGCCGATGGTGCCTTTGGGCAGCAAGTCGATCAGCGCGCCCTGAGCGTCACGGCGAACACTGAGCACGCTGTTCTGCAGGGTATGGATGCTGTAACCGCGGCGCTTGAGTTCGATACGCACGGAGTCGACCAGGAACGGAATGTCCGGGTGCAGCACTTCGATGCCGGTGTGCGTGCTTTGCCAGCCGTGCTTTTCATAATCGGGGTTGAATACACGCACCTGGGGCTGGGCGGGATCGAACGTGGCCAGCAGGCGCCAGGCGGAAAGGGTGCTGCCAACCAGATCGGAGAGGCGCCGCTGCGTCAGCTCCTCAAGGGCGATAATGCCGAAGAACTGTTCAGCGAACAGGGCCACTTTGGGCAGATCCTGCTCACTGACATGCTGCGCCAGGGCCGCTTGCAGTTGATTCTGAAAGTCGGCTTTGCTGGCCGCGGTGAAGAACGCCATGTTTATGCTCCGTCTATGGGCTTGGTATCTGCGATTCATGTTTCCATGCGTAGTTCAACCTTAGACCGGCTCCCCTCAAACGCTACCTGCATTGCGCAATGACTCCCCGGTCACAGGTGCCGCTGAGCTTAACGAGGCAACGGTTACAAGCGCTTGCGGTGCGGCGACATTTTCGTTCACGGGCCTCGCAACTCAGCAGACGTCATACAACCGCTTGCAACGTAGTGGCACAACGCCTAAAGTCTGGCGTCAATAAAAATAATGCCACTGGATCCCTCCCATGCCGCTCTTCCTGTCCTGGAAGCAGAAGTTTCGTCTGCTTATTCTCGTTACCCTGACCAGCCTGGCGCTGCTCACCGCAGCCTCGTTCTGGGCTAGCCAGCGGCTGAACTCCTCATTGCAAGCCAGGGAGGATGCAGCGGCCTATGTCAACGCCAGCACAACGCTGATGAATCAGTGGTGGCGCAGCAACGCGCTACGCCAGCAGCTGACGCCCGACAACCAGGCTGCCTTCGCCGCTGGCCTGGATGAACTGCAGACGCTTGTCGACAGGCTGCCAGCGCAGGCCGAGACGCTCGGCGATGCCAATACCCTGAAACATGCCCGGCAAATCCAGGCCGTGCTGCAGCAGGAAGTCGCCCAACAGCGTCGTTTGCTCAACCTCAAGCAAACGCTAGGCCTCACGCCTTTCGAAGGACAGCGCAAAGCATTGAGTGAAAAAAGCAAAGCGCTCGAGGCGATCAGCTTCGACATGATCAAAGCCTCAGTCACCGGCGCGTTGAGCAGCCAACGCGACTACCTGGCCACCTCCGACCCTGTGTACGCGGAGATGACCCATGCGGCCATCAACAAGCTGCAAGCGCAGATCGATGACCTTGAATGGCGAGATACGCCTGTCGGCAAGACCGTGTCCCTGTTCAACAAGACCTTTGGCGAAACCCAGAGCAGCATCGAGCAACTGAGTGCCACCAACACCCAACTGAACGAACTGGGTGAGCAACTGCAGGCGCGCATCGAAGCGCAAACCCAGGACCTGCAGAACGGCTTGCTGCTGCAACGCACTCAGGAAGCCAAACAAGCGCGCGTGTCATCGCTCTGGTTGATGGGGCTGAGCTTCGCCGCAGTCGCCGCCCTGCTCTCGCTGACCCTGTTGCAGGCTTCACGCACGTTGGTCAAGCGCCTGGAGAACGTTACGCAATTGCTCAGCCAGGTTGCCTCCGGCGACCTCACCCGCAGTCTGCCGGTCGGCGCAAACAGCAAGGATGAGTTCAATCAACTGGCGTCTGCTGCCAACAGCATGATCCACGGTATCGGTCGCATCGTCGCTCAGGTGATGGAAGCCAATCGCGAGCTCAATCGCCTGCATGGTCACCTGGATGACTCCATGCGCCAGCTCGGTGATAACAGCACGCAGGTGGAAATGCAGACCGAGCAGGCAGCAGCAGCCTCGCAGCAGATCAGCGCCACGCTCAACGACATGGCGCAGCGCACCGCCGAAGTTGGCAATGCCACCCACAGCGCTTACGACGCAGCGCGCAATGGCGGCAACGTGATCAATGCCAGCGCCGAGAGCATGAACCAGCTGGCGCAACTGATTCAGAACACCCATGCCCAGGTCACCGCCCTCACCCAGTCCAGCGGCAAGGTCACCAGCATCATCGGCGTGATCAACGGCCTGGCCGACCAGACCAACCTGCTCGCCCTCAACGCCGCCATCGAGGCGGCGCGGGCCGGTGAGGCTGGGCGTGGTTTCTCGGTGGTGGCGGATGAAGTTCGCTCGCTGGCGCAGAAAACCATGTCGGCAACTACCGATATCGCCGCCATCGTCAACGAACTCAGGCAGCAGACGCAGCAGATGGATCAACTGATGACCAGCGGCCTGAGCCTGGCGGAAGCGGGCCAGCGCAGCTCCGGTGAAGTGGCCAGTGCCATCGAAGGCATCACCGACTCCATGGAGCAGCTCAACGCGCAGATGAGCCAGGTGGTGGTGGCCATCGAGCAGGTTTCCTGCAGCACGGAAGAAATCGCCACCAAGGTCGAGGACATCAACCTGCACACTGGCAAGACCAAGACCCTGCGCCTGGGCCTGGACGAGCACACCCAGGGCCTGTCGCGCCAGGTGCAAGCCCTCAACCAGAGCGCCAATCAGTTCCGTATCGCCTGAACCCGAGCACTACCCGCAGCAGCGTGAACCGATCCACGCTTGCTGCGCTATCAAGCCCTGATATGCGCAGTCTGTCATGGGCTACATGGCTTAATGCCCCTGGCTTCGATTATCATGGTCGGCCCTGACGAGCGGGGTCGTCGCTCGCGATTTCCATCCTGGAAAACCTATGGAACACAGAGACGCGCTGCTCGCCCTTCGCCACTTCCTGGCCAGCCAGATTCTCGGTCAGGAAAAGCTTATTGATCGTCTGCTGATCGCCCTGCTTGCCGACGGCCACATGCTGGTCGAAGGCGCCCCCGGCCTGGCCAAGACCAAAGCGATCAAGGAACTGGCAGAGGGTATCGAAGCCGAGTTCCACCGCATCCAGTTCACCCCGGACCTGCTGCCCGCCGATATCACCGGCACCGAGATCTATCGCCCGGAAACCGGCAGTTTCGTGTTCCAGCAGGGGCCGATCTTCCATAATCTGGTGCTCGCCGACGAGATCAACCGTGCCCCGGCCAAGGTGCAGTCAGCGCTGCTCGAAGCCATGGCCGAGCGTCAGGTGTCGGTCGGCCGCAGCACCTATGATCTGTCGCCGTTGTTTCTGGTCATGGCCACCCAGAACCCCATCGAGCAGGAAGGCACCTATCCTCTGCCCGAAGCGCAGCTCGACCGCTTCCTGATGCATGTGAAGATGGGCTTCCCCGATGCCAGCGTGGAACGCAAGATCCTCGCCCAGGCCCGTGGCGAAGCGTTGCACGGTGAAACCAAGCCGGATCATCGTTTGAGCCAACAGGCGATTTTTGCCGCCCGCAAGGAAATCCTCGGCCTGTACATGGCCGATGCGGTGGAGGAATACCTGGTGCAGCTGGTGATGGCCTCGCGCACGCCCGGCAAGTTCGACGCCGAACTCGCCGAGTGGATTGCCCACGGCTCCAGCCCGCGTGGCTCTATCGCCCTGGACCGCTGCGCCCGTGCTCACGCGTGGCTGGCCGGGCGCGACTTCGTCAGCCCGGAAGACATCCAGGCGGTGCTGTTCGACGTGCTACGCCACCGCATCATCCTGTCGTTCGAGGCGGAGGCCTCGGGGATCGACCAGGATCGTGTGATCCAGCGCATCCTCGACGTGGTCGCGGTGGCCTGATGCAAGCGCAGGCGGATAACCCTGAGCTGCAGGCGGGCATCCGTACCGATCTTCATCAACTGATCGACATGCGCCACCGCGTGCGCGAAGTGCAGCTGTTCTCCACACCCGGCCAGCGCAGCCCGCTGATCGGCCTGCACCATTCGAAACTGCGCGGGCGCGGTGTGGATTTCGATCAGGTGCGCGTCTACCAGCCCGGTGACGACGTACGCACCATTGACTGGCGAGTGACCGCGCGCACCCAGGAGCCGCACACCAAGCTGTTTCACGAAGAGCGCGAGCGGCCGATCTACATCCTTGTCGAACAAAGCCGCCAGCTGTTCTTCGGCTCCGGCCTGTTGTTCAAGTCGGTACTCGCCGCCCGTGCGGCCGGTCTGATCGGCTGGGCGGCGCTGGGCCATAACGATCGCATTGGCGGCCTGGTGTTCGGCGGCGCGGAGCACCACGAAATCAAGCCGCGACGCAGCAAGCAAAGCCTGCTGCAATTGCTCAGCCGGCTGGCCCGTGCCAATCAGGCGCTGTCCAGTGAGGTGCCGTTGTACCGCGACAGCTTCGGCCAGGCCCTGCGCCGTGCCCGCGAGGTGCTGCGCCCCGGCAGCCTAGTGGTGATCCTCTGCGACGAACGCACGCTGAGCGACAGCAGTGAGCAGCAACTGATCCTGCTGGCCCGCCACACCGACCTGTTGCTGCTGCCGGTTTCCGACCCGCTGGACCACGCGCTGCCTGCCTCCGGCCTGCTGCGTTTCGCCGATGGTGATGCCCTGCTGGAAGTCGACACCGAGGACGCCGATCTGCAGCGCAGCTACGCCGCTCAAGCACAGGTGCGTCAGGCTCGTTGGCAGCGCCTGGCGCAAAAGCTCGGCGTGCCGCTGCTGTCGCTGACCACCGCCCATGAGCTGCTGGATCAATTGCGCGAGCACCTGAACAACCTGCGCCCCGGGAAATCGGCATGAACCCACTGGATCAGCTCGAACCCCTGATCACACCCGCGCCTATCGGCTGGTGGCCGCCTGCGCCGGGCTGGTGGTTACTTGCGCTGCTGCTTCCGCTAGTACTTTGGGGCGCTTGGCGCCAGCTCAAGCGGCTGCCCACGGCGCGGCGTAGACAAGTGGTCGAGCAGCCCCTCGACCCGTTACGCGAGGCCGCACTGCAGGAGCTGCAACGCTTCAGCAAGCCCTACGATGGCGCGCCCGCCGGTCCTTGGCTGCAGCAGATCAACGGACTGCTCAAACGCCTGTGCCGCGAGCGCTACCCGGACAGCCACAGCCATACCCTGAGCAGCCGCGCCTGGCTGGCCTTTCTCGACAACCGCTGTCCGGCGGCCGGCCTGACGCGCTGGATGGTTCTGGTCGAGGGCGCCTACAAGCCACAGTGCCATCTAGACGACAAAGCTATCGAAGGCCTCAACGGGGCAGTCGCCATCTGGATTCGCAAGCATGTTTGAGTTCGCCTGGCCGTGGCTGTTTTTGCTGGCGCCCCTGCCCTGGTTGCTGCGCCTGTGGCTGCCGCCTGCCGACAGCGGCGAGGCGGCGCTGCAGGTGAGTTTCCTCGGTGAATTGGAAAACCTCTCCGGCCGCCGCGCTCGCCTGCAGTTACCGCCCTGGAAGAAGCAACTGCATTTCGCCCTGCTGTGGTTACTGTTGCTGATTGCTGCAGCGCGCCCGGAGTGGGTTGGCGAGCCGTTGCCGCTGCCGGCCAGCGGCCGCGACCTGCTCATTGCTGTGGATGTGTCCGGCTCCATGGACTACGCCGACATGCGCTGGGAGGACGAAGAAGTCAGCCGTCTGACCCTGGTAAAACACCTGATCGGCGATTTCATCGAAGGCCGCAGCGGTGATCGTCTCGGCCTGATTCTGTTCGGCAGCCAGGCCTATGTACAGGCACCCCTGACCTTCGACCGACAGACCGTACGCACCTGGCTCGATGAAGCGGTGATCGGTATCGCCGGCAAGAACACCGCGATTGGCGACGCCATCGGCCTGGCCGTCAAGCGCCTGCGCCAGCGCCCGGCAAACAGCCGCGTATTGGTGCTGATTACCGATGGTGCCAGTAATGGCGGCGAAATCGAACCGATGACTGCTGCCCGCCTGGCCGCCGAAGAAGGCGTAACCATCTACCCCATCGGCATAGGCGCCGATCCGCAGCAAGGCGGCAACTTCGCCGCGTTCGGCTTCAACCCGAGCCTGGATCTGGACGAACCGACCCTGCGCGGCATCGCCGAGCTCACCGGCGGTGAGTACTTTCGCGCGCGCGATCAGAACGAATTGCAGGCCATCGAAACGACCCTCGACCGCCTCGAACCGGTCGATCAACAACCAACGCTGGCGCGGCCGGCGCAAGCCCTTTACGTCTGGCCACTGGCTGCCGCGGTGCTGTTCAGCCTTGCCCTGGTGATGCGTAGCCTGTGGCCGCAATTGCGCCAGCAGCGCCTCAACCTTATGCAGCGGTTGAGGCGCAAGGCACCATGATCGAATTCACCGGCCTGTGGCCCCACTGGCTGCGCCCGCTGTGGCTGTTGCTGCTGCCGTTGATGGCCTGGCTGCTGTGGTTGCTTGCCCATCGGGAACAGCGCAGCGGCCGCTGGCAGACCCTGTTGCCGCCCGCTTTCCACGCCGTGCTGCTGCGTGGTGGTCAGGGCCGCGCCAGCCGCCTGCCGTGGATCGCCCTCGGTCTGGCCTGGCTGCTGGCGGTTGTGGCCCTGCTCGGCCCGAGCTGGCAACGTATCGAACAGAACGACTTGAAGCCGGCCGATCCGCTGGTGGTGATGCTCGAACTGACACCGCAGATGCTGGCCAGCGATGCCTCGCCCAATCGCCTGGCCCAGGCGCGCCGCAAGCTGCTCGATCTGCTGCAGGCGCGTGGCGATGCGCAGACCGCCATTGTCGTCTATGCCGGCAGCGCCCACACCGTGGTGCCGCTGTCGGATGACCTGGGTACCAGCCGCAACCTGCTCGAAGCACTGAAGCCCTCGATCATGCCGGAGCCGGGCAAACGTGCCGATCTCGCCATGGGTAAGGCCCTGGACCTGCTCAAGGGCGGCGCGCAGGGCCAGGGTCGCCTGCTGTTGATCACCAGCAGTCTCGACGACAACGAGCGCAGCGCGATCAAAACGCTACTCGGCAGCCGTGGCAAGCGTCTGCGCATTCTCGGAGTCGGCAACAGCCAAGGCGCGCCGATCATCCAGGAAGATGGCACCTTCATGAAGGATGATCAGGGTGCGATCCTCGTGCCGCGCCTGGATGCTGCTGGCTTGAGCCAGTTCGCCAGAGAGGTCGGCGGTCAGTACCGCGGCATCAGCCTCGATGAGCGCGACCTGCGCACCCTGGGTCTGCTCGACGGTCCGCAACAGATGCGCAACAACGGCCAGAAGACCCAACTGCGCAGTTGGGCCGATCAGGGCCACTGGCTGTTGCTGCCGCTGTTGTTGCTGGCAGCCTGCGCCGGGCGCCGCGGCTGGCTGCTGTGTCTGCCGCTGCTGCTGTTGCTCGGCACGCCGCAGACGGCCATGGCCTTCAGCCTCGACGACCTTTGGCTGCGCGCGGATCAGCAGGGCCAGCGCCTGCTCGAGGCACAACGCCCTAAGGAAGCTGCAGAGCGTTTCAGCGATCCGCAATGGCGCGGCCTGGCACTTTACGAAGCCGGCGACTACGCCGCTGCCGCCGAGCAATTCGCCCTGAGCGACAGCGCCGCCTCGCTCTACAACCGCGGCAACGCCCTGGCGCGCAGTAACGAGTTGGAGGCTGCGGTCGATGCCTACGAACGAGCCTTGGAAATCGACCCGCAACTGCCACAGGCCGAGAAGAACAAGGCACTGGTTCAGCAACTGCTGCGTCAGCGCGAGCAACAGCAGACGCAGCAGCAGGACCAGCCCGACGAGCAGAACCGCGACGACAGCGACGAACAGCAGCAGCCCGGACAGTCGGCAGCGCCGACGCCGGATGAGCGCCAGCAGAGTCAGGGTCAGCCTGGCACCCCGGACGATCAGCAACAACCGAGTGAAGCATCAACACCGCCTGCTCAGCCATCCGAGCAGGGTGAAAGCGGCCAACCTCCCGAATCACCACCCGCTGATACAGGCCCAGCACAAACCGATACACCGCTCGACAGCGAGCGCCGCCAGGCCCTCGAGCAATGGCTGCGGCAGATCCCCGATGACCCGGGCGAGCTGCTGCGCCGCAAATTCTGGTACGAACAGCAACAGCGTCAGGAACAATCACGATGACCCGCCTGCTCTGCACCCTGCTCTTCTGCCTGCTGGCGTTTCAGGCCGGCGCACAGGACTTTATCGCCAGCGTAGACCGCAGCC
This sequence comes from Phytopseudomonas seleniipraecipitans, assembly GCF_900102335.1. Classification (GTDB taxonomy): domain Bacteria; phylum Pseudomonadota; class Gammaproteobacteria; order Pseudomonadales; family Pseudomonadaceae; genus Aquipseudomonas; species Aquipseudomonas seleniipraecipitans. The sequence goes on along the minus strand of NZ_FNBM01000001.1, from coordinate 897,344 downwards.
GGTTGAACCTCGGCGAAAGCGTCGACCTGACGCTGGAGTCGACCGACTCCACCCAGTTCGGCAAGCCCGATCTGGCACCACTCGATGAGCTGTTTGAAGTGCTCGGTACGCGCCAGGTCAATCGCCTGACCACCCTGGGCGGCCAGGCGCATGCGGCTACGCGCTGGATCGTCACTCTGCGCCCGCGCCACAGCGGTTACGTGGTAGTGCCGCCGCTGCGCCTCGGCGATTCGCAGAGCCAGCCGATCAGCCTGCACGTGCTGGAATCCACCACTCAGACGGCAAAGGAGCAAATGGCGCCGGTGTTCATCGATGCCAGCCTGGACCATGAGAGCGTTTATGTGCAGGCGCAAAGCGTGCTGACACTGCGCATCTACCACTCCGTGTCGCTGTATGACGACAGCAGCCTGACGCCACTGGAAATTGCCGATGCGCGCGTTGAATCCCTCGGCGAGCCGCGCACTTACGAGCAGGACATCGGCGGGGTTCGCCACGGCGTGATCGAACTGCGGTATGCCATTTTTCCGCAGAAGAGCGGCCAGCTGAGCATTCCGGGGCAGGTATTCACCGCCACCCTGGTCGACCGCTCCAACAAGAACGACTACCTGCCCTTCGGACCACGGCCCGGCAAGGTCACGCGGGTCAAGTCGCCGGAGATACCGCTGACGGTCAAGGCCAAGCCAGCCGACTACCCCGCCGATGTGCCGTGGTTGCCGGCCCGGGCTCTGAGCCTGGCGGAGGCCTGGAGCCCGGAGCCTGGCCAGGTCAAGGTGGGCGACTCGCTGACCCGCAGCCTGATGCTCAAGGCCGACGGGCTTTCCAGCGCGCAGCTGCCACCCTTGCCGGCCACCACGGTCGATGGCCTGCGCCGCTACCCGGATCAGCCCAAGCTGACCAATGAAAGCAGCGAGCGCGGGGTGATTGGCAGCCGCGAGGAACGGGAAGCCCTGGTCGCCAGCAAGGCCGGTACGCTGCAACTGCCGGCCGTCGAACTGGTGTGGTGGAACACCCACGAGGATCGCCTCGAACGCACCAGCCTGCCTGGGCGCAGCCTGGAGGTTGCAGCCGATCCGGCCATGAGCGTGGAGCAACCGGTCGAGCCTCGGCCACGTAGCGAACCGGCCGAGGCTGTGCTGCTGTGGCCGTGGCAGCTGAGCACCGTACTATTGGCGCTGACCACCGCATTAGGTTTTGGCCTGTGGTGGCATGCCCGGCGCCAGCCGGCCATCCAGCGTGCGGCACAGACAGGCCCGAGCCCGCGCACTTTGCTTGATGACCTCAAGCGCGCCTGCCTGGCTAATGACAGCCACGCCACGCGGCAAGCGCTGGACGCCTGGGCTCGCCAGCAACCGGAAACGCTCGCTGATATGGCAGCCCGTTTCCCACCGCTGTCCGAAGCGCTGGACGGCCTTAACGGCGCGCTCTACAGCGAAGCGGGTCAACACTGGCAGGGCGCCCAGTTGTGGCAGGCGATTGGCGAATTACCAGCAGCCGAAAAAGCCCAGGAAAACGGCCAGGAAGCCACGCAACTGCCGCCGCTTTATCCACGTTGAACAGGACATGTCGATGATCGAGCGCATCTCCATCCCCAGCTTCTGGCGCGACGCCGCCGTGCCCTTTCTGGAGATGCGCTCTATCGAGGACGGTCGCCAGGTCTGTTACGGCCGACACAGCCACGAGACTTTCTCCATCGGTGCGATCACCCACGGCCAGAGCACCTACAGCAATCGCGAGATCGACCGGCCTGTCAGCCAGGGCACTATAGTGCTGATGAACCCTGGTGACGTACACGCGTGCAATCCCATTGACGGCGAACCCTGGTCGTACCTGATGCTGTATGTCGATCCGCACTGGCTGGGTGGCCTGCAACAGGCTCGGGGGCAGACCGACGTGCCAACGTTTCAACGTTTTGCCTGCATCGCCAGCGAAGATGCCGAGCTGTATCAGCGCCTGCTGCATTTGCGCGATACGCTGCTCGACCCCGCCCACGGTGCGCGCGACAAGATTGCCCAAGCGACGGCGTTCTTCAGCCTGATGCTGGAGCGGCTGCCGCTGGAGGGCGAGCACGACGAGAGTATCAATCCGCGCCTGGAACAGGCCGCTCGCCTGATCCATCAGCACTGCGGCGAAACACTTAACCTGGATACCCTGTGCCAAGCGGCCGAGCTCTCCCCGTCCCAGCTGATTCGCGGCTTCAAACAACGCTACGGCATGACGCCCCATGCTTACTTGCTCAACCGCCGCATCCAGTTCGCCCACTCGCGCCTGAAAAGCGGTGCCCCGCTTGCCGAGGTAGCCCTGGAAGCCGGCTTCGCTGACCAAGCGCATTTCCAGCGCACCTTCAAACACTTCCTCGCCGCCACCCCCGGCCAGTACCGCGGCTAGCGACAGCCACGCCGCATCTACCCCAACCCCGTAGCCTGGCGTTGAGCGCAGCGATACCCAGGTAGCCGTCGCAAGGCCACCGGGTATCGCTGCGCTCAACCACGGGCTACGAATGTCGGCTCAGGCCAGCTCGTAGGGCGGACTCAGGAGCGAAGCGAACAGTCCGCCAATTCATGCCGATCCTGACACCACCGCAACGGCGTACTGCTTCGCGAGTACGCCGTGCTGTTCGCGATCTCGTGGGAGGGGCTTTAGCCCCGTGCCCTTTGTTTGTCTTAATAAAAAACTCGCGGCTAAAGCCACTCCCACGCAATCGCTGAGCGACCGCCTCTGCCTTGAAGTTGCCGCGTCTCGCGCATAAAGATCGTGAACAGGTTCTAACGGGCTTATACCAGCAGCAAATACCCCGCACTGGCCACCAGCAATCCCGCCAATACCCTATTGAAAGCCCGCACCCGATGCGGCTCCTGCAAATAGGGCTGAAGACAGGTGCCGGCATAGGCCCAGCACGCCAGCGACAGGTAACAAACCAGGCAATAGATCAACGCGAATTGCCAAAGCAGCATCACATCGCCGTCCGCCACGAACGCGCCCAAGCCGGCAATCGCCGCCAGCCAGGCCTTGGGGTTGAGCCACTGCATCAGCGCGCCCTGCATGAACGGGCTGACCACCGCGCCGGCACGGGCCTGCAGCGCTCCATCGTCGATGGTCAGGCGCCAGGCCAGGTAAAACAAAAACGCCACGCCCGCCCAGCGGATGGCACTGGTCAACCAGGGCAAGACGCTCAACAGCGTGTGCAACCCCAGACCGATCAGAACCAGCAGCAGTGTGAAGCCCAGCGTGGCACCCGCGACATGGCGCAGCGCCACCCGTAAACCTTCGCGTGCGCCAGTCCTCAGCGAAACCAGGTTGACCGGCCCGGGCGAAATGGAAGCGGCCAGCGCAAAGGCCGCCATGGACAGATAAAGACTTATCATCACCCTACCTCACTGCTGATCGAGTGAGGCAGGTTACGCAGCGCCCGGGCGGGAGTATTGAAGAAAATTCGCACGTTCTAAAATGCGAAAACCGCGGACAGGCGGCGGTTTTTCATTTGCCGATCATCTCAATGGGTTCACATAACGTTTGGTTAAGGGGCGGGCTTTAGCCCGTCCCAGCGAGCTCGGCGAGCAATTTGAACCAGTTGTTAGGTTCTACCATAAACGCCACCATTGCTTTTTTTCGCGAGCTACTTTGTTCTGCACTGGAGGTTCAGGCGGGGTGTGCTTCTGTTCAATTGCCCGATGCCAGTACCAATTGTTCTTTCCCAAATATGCCGCATCTAAAGCTCTGGATGATTCCAGGCGGGCTTGATGATTTAGCTCGCTGAAGGGTAAAGAATAAAAATCATGTGCAGGGTATGCCGGAAAGTATTCATTAAAAAACGATAAATGCTTAATTAGCTCCATTGAGCCTGAAGATTCGTGTAAACATCTTGCGAATTTTTCAGCTTCTTCCAATGGATCATTCATAAAGAAAACATCTATTGGGTTAAGCACTAAGTATGGCAGGGGAAGATCTACGAGACCTATACAGGCATAATCCCAACAGCCTTCTCCTAGGAGCAAGTCGCCAGTTAGTTCTTGAAATATGTGAAGGCTTTCCTGAAGGTTTTTCTGCGCAGTAGAAACTTCAATCCATGGAAGTTCGAAAATCAATGGTTCAGGTTGGAAGCCATTGTCATGAGGCTCAAGTGGAATACTGACCTTATTCAGCTCTGCCCCTCTAAAACAACATAGCCAAGGAACAGGAATTCTATTAGATGCATCAGCAATTTCAACGAATTCAATGCCCTGATTTAAACCATCCAAATGATTCCAAGGATTGGCGCCTGGTGTTGCTGTGTTCCAGATATATGATCGATTTGCCATTTGCAACCTAACGTTTGGTTAAGGGGCGGGCTTTAGCCCGTCCCAGTGAGCGAAGCGAACGGTTTGAACATTTGTTAGGTTTTATTATGGCGGCGTGCACTTTCTAAGAATTTCAAAAAGTCTAGTCGACGCTTACATTTTTCGCAGTACAAGTCACGAACGGTTTCAGGAGTCTCAATCTTTCTTATGAGCGTTAATGGATAGTCTGTTGAAGCGTTGTCAGGTAGTCCAAAGTACCTAGGGAGGTAAGAGCCGAAGTCTGGATCGCAAAAATCACAAAGCACTATTTCGGTCGCCCATAACTCAAATAAATAGTATTCGTGTTCTTCGTTTTTCAGATCTTCCAGTTCATTAGGCTCATGGCCGCAGTCATAGCATGGTGTTACCTCAATTTCTTGGAGAGGTCCGGTACATATTGGACACTTCATATGTATTACCTAACGTTTGGTTAAGGGGCGGGCTTTAGCCCGTCCCAGTGAGCGAAGCGAACGACTCGAACCACTTGTTAGAGGAGGATTTGAACCCTGCCGTAAACTCAAGCAGTTCCCGGTACACGCCCCCTAACGTCCCAAAAGTTCCAGAACTAGCAAGGCTGTACGCATCGTCGAAGTAGCCACACATAGAAAAAGACTCTGAGAGAATGGCGCTGTTCTGAATGTATATTTGATACAGCGCTTCAGCCAGTCTCGGGCCAAATTCGGTCTCTGTCTGAAGACGTTTGTTGGCTGCTGAAAGCAGCACCGGAAGCGTCTCAGCGACCGAGATGCTTTCGCTGAGTTCGCGCAACTTACTTTCAGCGTCATGAACACTGCTGCCTAGCAATGAAAGCTCAATCAGCTCATAAGGTGGATTTTCCAAACGGGCTAGTTGATGGTCCGCCCACTGAACAACATCTCGCACCTCGCATAAGCCAAGTCGAAGCCCATCCCTAACAAGAGCTGCTTGTAGACCCATGGCTGAGCTATACCTCTAACGATTAAGCTAAGGGGCGGGCTTTAGCCAGTCCCAGTGAGCGGAGCGAACGATTTGAGCGCATTGTTATAAGCCAACACGCACATTTACGCTCTGTGGGGGGTTGGTAAAGTTTTGTAAGCTTTGGCTCAATATTTTTTGAGAAAGGAGCAGCGAGACCATCTTTTCCGTACATGTTTACGGTGAGTATTAGCCTGTTGTTATTGTCGAGCTGATTAAACATTACATCGTCTATGGTGACATTGAAGTATACATTGGTTAGCTCGCCTTTTGCGGCGCCAACTAGTACGCAAGGAAATGTCTCTTTGTTCTTTTTGATGTTGGCGGTTACTCTTATATCTAAAACATCAGAAAAGCATGGGCGGTAGTAAGGGGAAAATTTGTTTTCTATTAAAAAGGCGTGAATTTCGCCTAGCGCCTTGACGTAATTTTTTTGCTCTACGGTAAATTTTCTTGAGTAACCTAACTTCAAAGCCTTTGGTGGCTCCCCCTTGGGGCCTACTGTGTAGCCATTTTCTTCAAATCCATCAGAGCACCCAGCGAGGAAAGTTGCTACAAAGATAATAATTGCGATTGTAAATTTACTCACCATGCCACCTTGGCTTATAACGTTTGGTTAAGGGGCGGGCTTTAGCCCGTCCCAGTGAGCGAAGCGAACGATTTGAACCATTTGTTAGAAGCGGCTATATGACCCAGAGAATATTCTGCTCTTCGATAGAGATCTGTATGCATTCATATCCATCGTTGCCTGCAATTAGCTGCATCTCTATTCCATTTTCTAAGCTCAAAATAATGCTGTTTTCTTGAAGTTGCCAATTGACCATGGCGCGGTTAAAAACCTCATAGAAGGTTGCATCAGGCCATGAGCCTTCTTCCCACTGCCCGATAATCTTGCCATCAGATTTGAGAACGACTCGCGACTGAATATTGAAATTGACCTTGCCGAAGCTGAATTGGATATCGAATGGCCCAATCCGGAGCTGCGTTGTGCATTGGCCTATTGCTTCCGACAAGTCTAGTTTTTTGGGTATTTGATACATAGCTTCTAACGATTAAGCTAAGGGGCGGGCGTTAGCCCGTCCCAGCGAACGAAGTGAGCGATTTGAGTGCATTGTTAGGAGAGCTCTGGGCCGCTAAATTTTCCTGATGCTATGCATTCAAGAAAAATTCTTTGTTCTGGTTTAAGAAGCTTACGTGGCGTATAGCCGTGTTCATCAGGTTCTCTTAGCCATCTCGCCAGGGATCGGCTCGCAGAGTCTTTAAGAGCTTGGCGCTCTGCGTCAGTGAAATTGTGTTCTATCTCATGAGCTAAAGACTCAATTTCTTTTACGGCCCAGTCTTCGTCAAATCCTATGTCATCACTTGAGAAATTCAGAGTCCAAAGGTAATTCAAAAGGGAGTCTGCAAGATTTTGCATGAGTTCTCCTAACAGTGATTAGACAGAATTCTGCGTTAACACGATAGTAAAGCGTTCTGTATAAGCGCGCCCTACCCGTATTCCCAGAAATTAAAATACATACCAATCAAAAACTTACCGACCTAAAGCGCGGTACCACCTGCATTCGCCTGACTTCCGCTTTTCCACGGCCAGCACTGCCCTATAAAAACCAGCCCTATCCTGCAGTAGCGAAACGACCTCTACGGCATGCAAATGCCGTAGAGGTCGCGCCTTTACAAAACCAGCCCTTTAATGCGACAGCAGCGAACCGCCCTTCTTGCCGGCCAGTTTCTCCGGTTTGATCAGGAAGTGCGCCAGAGCTGGCAGCAGCCACAGAGCGCCCAGCATATTGACGATAAACATGAAGGTCAGCATCAGCCCCATATCGGCCTGGAACTTGATCGCCGAGAACATCCAGGTCGCCACGCCGATGGCCAGGCACAGACCGGTAAACAGTACCGCCTTGCCGGTCGACTTGAGCGTCTGGTAATAGGCTTCCTGCAACGGCAGGCCGGCGCGCAGGAAGGTTTCCATGCGGCTGTAGATATAGATGCCGTAGTCCACGCCGATACCCACGCCGAGGGCGATCACTGGCAAGGTTGCGACTTTCACACCGATGCCGAGGAATGCCATCAGCGCATTGCCGAGGATCGAGGTGAGGATCAACGGCAGCACGATGCAGATGGTCGCGGCGAACGAGCGGAAGGTCAGCATGCACATGATGCCGACACACAGGTAGACCAGCACCAGAATGAGCAACTCGGACGTGCTGATCACCTCGTTGGTTGCCGCTTCGATACCGGCGTTACCGGCTGCGAGCAGGAACTGCACATTCTCCGACTCATGCTCGGCGATAAAACCCTCGACCGCCGCCACCGCGCGCTTGAGCGTCTCGGCCTTGTGATCCTCGAGGAACACCAGCACCGGCGCCACGGAGCAATCGGTGTTGTACAGCCCATCAGCCCGGGCGATGGAGTTGTTCAATACATCCTGGTTGCGCGACAGGGTTTCCCATTTCAGGTTGCCCTCGTTCATGCCCTTGATCAGCTGGCGCGACACGCTGACCATGGAAATCGACGACTGCACGCCAGCGGTGTTGTCCATGGTCCACATCAGCTCGTCCATGGCCGCCATGGCTTCATAGGTCGAGCAGCCTTCGGGCGCCGTCTTGACCATGACCACCAGCACATCGGAGCTGGTCGAGTAGTTGCGAATCACGAAATCGTTGTCGAGGTTGTAGCGCGAATCCGGGCGCAGCTCCGGCGCGCCCTGGTCAAGGTCACCGACCTGCAGGTTCTGCTGCTGGTACCAGAAGCCGCCAATACCGGCCACCAGCGCCAGCGTCACGGAAATCGGCGCTACCTTGGAGCTGGCGAAGTTCGACAGCAGGCGCCAGAACGGATGCTCGCTGACCGCGTCGCGCTTGCTGCGCGCCACCGCCTTCTTGCTGATGCCGATGTACGAGATCGCTACCGGCAACAGAATCAGGTTGGTGAAAACGATGACTGCGACACCGATGGACGCGCCGATCGCCAGCTCACGAATGACGCCGATATCAATCAGCAGCAAGGTAATGAAACCCACGGCGTCAGCAAGGATGGCAATCATGCCCGGCAGGAACAACTGCCGGAAGGTCAGCCGCGCGGCAGTCAGCGCGTTGTCGGCTTCGCTAGACTGCAGGGCGATGCCGTTGATTTTCTGCACGCCGTGGGAAATGCCGATGGCGAAGATCAAAAACGGCACCAGCATCGAGTAGGGATCGATGCCGAAACCGACGGTGTGCATCAAGCCCAGTTGCCAGCCTACCGCGACCAGGGTGGTGATCAGCACGGCGATGGTGCTGCGCACGCACCAGGTGAACCAGTACAGCAACACAAAGGTAATCAACAACGCCACGCCGAAGAACAGCGCCACCATGACCAGGCCATCGATCAGGTCGCCGACCTTCTTGGCGAAGCCGATGATATGCACCTGCACATCCGGGTTCTGCGCCTGGTATTTGTTGCGGATCTTCTCTTCCAGTTGGTGGGAAAATTGCTGGTAGTCGAGCTTGATCAGGCGGCCCTGATCCTCAGGGTCCGGGTAGGCCTCAAGCAGAGGCACGTCGATGATGCTGGATTTGAAGTTGTTCGCTACCAGCCGGCCAATCTGCCCGGACTTGAGCACGTTGTTGCGCAACGCTTCCAGGCTCTGCGGGCTACCGTCATAGGTCTGCGGTATCACCTCGCCGCCGGCGAAGCCTTCCTCGGTCACCTCGGTCCAGCGCACGCTGGGGCTCCACAGCGACTTCAGGCCTGAGCGATCGACACCCGGAATATAGAACACCTCGTCATTGATCTGACGCAGCGTCTCCATGTACTCCTTGCTGAAAATGTCACCCTGCTTGGCCTCGACGGAAATACGCACGGTATTGCCGAGGTTCGCCAGGTCGTTACGGTGCTCCATCATGTTCTGGATGAACGGATGACTGAGCGGAATCATCTTCTCGAAGCTGGTCGACGGGCGCACCTGCGAAGCCTGGAAGAACAGAAAGACGCTGACCAGCAGGCAGATCAGGATCACCGCCGGCCGGTTGTTAAAGATCAGCCGCTCGAGCAGGCTGGCTTTGTCTTGGTGATGGTTACTCATCGAACACTACCCCAGCTTGTTATTGTTGGCCTGGATTGGCACCGGTCGAAGAGGTCAGGCGTACGCCGCCCTGCCCCACCAGAATCAGCGAGCCGTCGGCGGCTGCAGTTACCGCCGCCAGCGAGACCCGATCCGCCCGATTGAACACGCTGAAACTGCGCCCATGATCGCTGCTTCTGAGCACGCTACCGCCATGCCCGACTACCACGATGCTGCCGTCGTCGAGCAATGCGGCGTTGGAAAGACCGAACTCCAGGGTGCCGCCGTTGGCAGTGCTCAGCTCAATCTGCTGCCAGTTGTCACCGCCGTCAGCGGAATGAAACAGGTGACCACGCAAGCCGTAGATCAGCAGGCTCTGCGGCTCGCCCGTGGCCAAGACGCCGAACAGCGAGCCTTGGTAAGGGCCTTCAAGGGTTTCCCAGGTTTCGCCGCCGTCTGCGGAGCGGAACAGGCTGCCCATCTCACCGACGATGAACAGGCCGACATCCTTCACGTCGGTGATGGCGTTGAGGTGGTATGCGTCCTCGTTGTCGAGGCGATCGCTGACGTCCTCCCAAGTGCTGCCGCCGTCGGTGGTTTCCAGCAGAGCCCCGTAGGCGCCGATGGCGAGCCCGTGCTGCAGATCCTTGAACCAGACATCGAGCAGCGGCGCTTCGCGCTGCAGATCCTCGAACTGCTTGTTCCAGGTCGCACCACCATCGCTGGTCGCGAGTATCAGGGCATCGTGGCCGACCGCCCAACCATGCTGGTCATCGAGAAAGAACACAGCGGTGAGCATCTGCCGGGTCGGCACCTTGGCCTGCTCCCAGCGGGTGCCGTCGTCGTCGGAATACAGGATGTGGCCGCGCTCACCCACCGCCACCAGACGCTTGCCGGCATGGGCGATATCGAGCAGCAAACTCGAGGCTGCCTTGGCCGATGGCACTGAATAGACGGGCTGCTCAGGAGCCTGCGCCTGCACGAGCGGCGCGGCGCCGGCCAGCAGCGCGAACAGCGACAGCGCCTGCAGCATGGGCCGCATGACCTTTGTGCTCCTCACGCGCCACATAATGGGCTCACACATACAAAACTCCCCTTCTTCTTGTTATCGCCAGCGCCTGCAGAGCGCCACGTATGCTATCGGCCTTTGCAGATATTGGTTAGCCACCACGATCTGCTGTTTTGTAAGAAAAAGCCCGTGTTATCCACCGCACGAATGACAGCCGCCGCGCTGGCTCAGCGCGTACCGCGACGACGCAACGCTGCCGGCGTGAAGTAGCCGTCATCTGCCATCGGCTGGCTGAAGTCGATGGTATTGGCCTCCTCGTTGTCCAGATTCTGTACGTGGTAGCGACGCGCCTGCAGATCATGGAACACATCCAGTGCAGACCAGGTAGTCGGCAGCTCGTAGTAGTTCTTCAGATAGGCCAGCGACACGCGCCATAGCTCACCGCGACCATCGTACTGATCGACCGCAGCGGCCTGCCAGCTGTCTTCATCGAGGTACAGCCTGCGCTTGGAATAGATGTGCCGGGCGCCTGGTTTGAGCGTGCCCTCCACCACCCACACGCGGTGCAATTCGTTGCGCGTAAAGGCGGGATTGAGGTGACCGACCTGCAGCAGATCCTTGTAGCTGACCTGCGGGCTGGTGACCTTGTAGTTGTTGTAGGGAATGTAGATTTCCCGCTTGCCAAGCAGCTTCCAGTCGTAACGATCCGGCGCACCGTTGAACATGTCGGTATCGTCGGCCGTGCGCAGGCCATCGGCGGCGGAAATTGGCGTGTCGTAAGCCAGGTTCGGCGCACGACGCACGCGACGCTGGCCTGCGTTGTAGCCCCACGCCTGGCGCGCTTCCTTGACCTGATCGAGGGTCTCGTGAACCAGCACCGCCCCACCGGCCAGCCGCGCCGGGCTGCGGGTGAACGACAGGTAGTAGAACAGGATGTTGTTGAGGTTGGCGAAGCTGCCCTTGGGGTCGTAGAACTTGAACAGCGCTTCTTGCTGCGAGGTGACCAGCGAGTAGGAGCCGTTGCGCTGTACCGCTACTTCCGAGGCGCGGCGCACCACATAGGTGCCGCGATACCGGGCAATGTGGTTCCACAATGCCTCGACGCCGCTCTGCGGAATCGGAAACGGAATGCCGCCGTAGGCGTCCGCGAAACCGTTGCCGCCATTGAGCAGCTTGGCGCTAACGGCGTTTTTCGCAGTGTTGTCATAGACCCATTGCGGCGCAGAACCGGAGCGTCGGCTGACATAAACCGGCATCTGGTAGGTATCCGGATAAGCTTCGAACAGGGCGATCTGCCCGGGCGTCAGGTTGTCCCGGTACTGCGCCAGGTTGGCCTTGGTAATGGTGAACAGCGGCTTGTCGTCCGCGAACGGGTCGACATGGTGCTTGCCTGAGCCCTGATAACCGGCCGGCACCTGGGTAATCCCCCCCGTCCAGGCTGGAATCGAACCCGCCGCATTACCGGCTTTTTCACCACCGAGCGGCATCAGGCTGGAGCCCAGCTTGGCCGCTTCCTGCGGGGCAACTGCCGCGAGGCTGTTGCCGGTCAGCAGAACCAGCGCGACGGCAACGCCTTTGATGTTCAGCATCCTGTTTCTCCGCTTCAAAAGGAGTATTTGACGTTGAGGCCGATATTGTCGCGGTCGCGCACGGCGTTGTTGTTACCGCCACCGGAAAACTCGGTGTACTGCAGTTCCGCTTCCAGGCTGTTCATGTAGCTGGCCTTCATGCCGACGGTGTAGGCCTTGCGGCCTTCGATGAAACGGCCGGTCTGGTAGGAGTTACCCTCGAAATCGTCCTTGTAAACGGCAAAGGGCGACAGGTTCACGCCGCCGATCACGTCGTTCCAGGTACCGGACAGCACCAGGGTGTAGCCATAGGCGTTTTTATTAGCCTGGTAGCTGCGCCCATAGCCGAACACGTAGGACGAGTCGCCGCGGCCGACGTAATAGCGGGTCGAACCGTCGTAGGCGGTGTACTTGAGGTCAGTGCCGCGCAGGTGCTCGGACGCCAGCTCGGCCACGCCGGTCAGGGCGTCGAAGCCCAGGGACGGGCCGAAGTTATAAATGGTGCCCAGCGAAGCGTTGTAGGCCTCGACCCGCTCATAGTTGTGAATCTGGTCGCCCAGCTGCAGCGTACTGCCACCGATGTTGCCCTGCTGCCCTTGCACCAGCTGCGGCGCCTGACGCAACAGATCGCCGAGCAGGTCGTTAGTGGCCGCGACGCCAATTGGCAGGTTGGGCCGATACGCCAGCTCGCCAAATACCGAGGCATCGCCCACGGTGGTGTTGAAACTGACGCCATACATGCGGATATCTTCGGCGTATTCGCGGCGGGCAGTGACGGCGTTGGCAGCATCCAACGTAGCCAGGCCACCGGCCGCGTTGGCAAATCCGCCCAGAACAGCAGGGTCAACGCACGCACCGGCGAGACCTGCGGCGATGCAAGCCCCTTGGGCAATCTGCGCGAGATCGAGGCCGGCATAATCACCCAGGTCCGCCGCAACGGTCGGCTCCTTCGAGTGATAGTTGACGAAGTAGAAGCCGAACTCGGTCGAGTTCAACTGCTCGGCTATGTAGCGGAAGGCAACACCAAACTGGCCATCGTCTCTGGCATTGATGTCCTGGCCGATAGACGCCACCTTGATATAACCGTTGGCGTCGACATTACGCCCGCCTTGCAGCCCACCCGTGGAGCCAAGGCCGCTGTACAGCCCGGCCAGAGGAATCAACGCAGGCTGTAGCGAATACGCGGTGTTGCCGCCCTCGGCAAACAGGTCGGTCTCGGAAAAATAGCTGCCCACCGGGTCGATGGCGGTTTCCTTCCAGTTGAACTGATAGAAGGTTTCCATCGACAGGTTATCGGTCAGGCCGATGTTGAAGCTGACCGCCTCGACCGGAATCAGCACTTCCTTGATTTCCGAGCCGGGCAGGCGGAAACGCGCGCCATCCACCGGGTTGCTGGTATTTACGCCGCCGCGATAGAACAGGCCCTCGCCCCAGTTGAACACCTGGCGCCCCAACCGCGCGCCGACCGGGCGCTCGGCGACATCCCAGTTGCCGTACACGTAGGCATCTAGAATCTGTGCGTCGCGCCCGGCCTTGTGCCGCGTGTCACGGGTGAAGCGGTCGTCCTGAGGGAAATTCTGGCTTGGCTGGGCGGGCCGGTTGCCGCTGTTGAAGTCGTTGCGCTTGTCCATGATCTGCGTGTCATAGAACGCCGTGCCGCGCACGAAGAGGCCATAGTTCTGGTAGTTCATTTCCAGATCGGAAGTGATCTTGAACACCTCGGAAACCAGACCGGTGTCGAAATTGCGATTGCCGTCGTTAAGGTTGACGTCATCGTTGCTCTTGCTCTGCCCCTGCACACGCCAAAGCTGCCCATACGACAATGTGCTGTCGAGCGATCCGCTGACTTCGTTATCGGCGAAGCTGAACTCCACCGCTTGTGCGGGTAAGCCCGCGAGCAGGGGTAAAAAACCTGCCAGGGTATAGCCCGCCTTCGCCGGCATTTGGCGCAAGGCCGGTGCAAAGGACTTGATACGCATTGAATCTACTCCGCTGACAGACAGTCGATGTTCTATCCGGCCCATATCGGTGGGCCTGGTGGATGCCCCATCGGGCACCCTGCTCTTGCGTCGAACTGGCTGGCGTCACTGCCTAGTACAGTGCAACCTTGGTGCCAATTCAAACGATCGTATTAGCCGAAAGTGCTTTTCCAGAGCAGTTCCGTACCGTCTTTTTGTGACTGATCGTCCACTGATCAATAATCCCGATTTCGGCGCTTATATCGGCGCGTCTCCCCAGAAGCGCAGCCCGAACGCGCACAACCATTCGCGCCAGCCGACAAAAGGCAAGCGAAAACAGGCCAATAAACTCATAAGAAAGTTGCGTTTTATTTCTTCGGGTAACGTTATCTGTTACCGCGAGTTTGCCGGGTAACAGCCATTCGGCGGGGCGCAGATTAACGGCTGATGAAGCAGAAGGAAATCGCTCTAGCACGGGGAATGCAGAGAAATACTCTTGGTGCCTTGCTAAGACTCCGCAGCACCCCTAACTCGACGGGACGCCAACAGTCGCGCCATCGCAAAAGCAAGCGGCGATACCCGGAAAACTCAGTTATCGCTCACTCGTCCAGACACCGGCGAGATTACCTCGCCGATGCCCTCTCATCGCTTACACCAAGCTTTTACTGACCACTTCATAGACGTCAGCCGACAGCTCGCCGGATGCGAGAATGCGCTCCAGCTCGGCCTTCATCAACGCCTGACGCGCCGGGCCGTATTTGCGCCAGCGAGTCAACGGCGCCAGCAGACGCGAGGCGATCTGCGGGTTGAGCGCGTTGAGCACGATCACCTGATCAGCCAGGAAGCGATAACCGCTGCCATCGGCGGCGTGGAAGTTCACCAGGTTCTGGCCTGCAAAGGCGCCGATCAGCGCACGCACCTTGTTGGGGTTCTTCAAGGTGAACGCCGGGTGTTCCATCAGCGCCTGAACGCGAGCCAGCCCGCCCGGCAACGTACTGGCGGCCTGCACGCTGAACCATTGATCCATGACCAGCGCGTTGTCCTTGAAGTGTTCAGCGAAGGCTTCCAGCGCCTTGGCGCGCTCGACCTCGAACGGCGAGTTGACCAACACCGCCAGGGCGGCGAGACGCTCGGTCATGTTGTCGCATGCCTCGTACTGCTCCAGCGTCGCCGCCAGCACCTGCGGCTTGCCGGTCAGCATCAGGTAAGACAACGCGATGTTCTGCAGCGCACGTCGGGCGAAATGCTCGGCCTCGGCCACATACGCAGTGGTGCGTGACACCTCGCGGTTAGCCTGATAGCGCTGCCACAACGGCTCGAACAGCGCTTCGGCCAATTGCTGACGCGCAAACTCGCGAGCGGCATGAATGGCCTCGACATCGGCCACCTCGCTGATTTCGGTGAGGTACGCCTCACCCGGCAGCGAGAGCATCTCGGCAACCATCGCCTGATCCAGCGACGCGTCCTGCAGCAGGGTGCGCAGTGCAGTGACCAGGCGTTGCTCCAGCACCAAAGGCTCGCCACGCTGGTGCTGGGCGATGAGTTCCTGCAGCACCTGAACGCTCAGTTGCTGGCCTGCTTCCCAGCGATTGAAGCCGTCGCTGTCGTGCTGCATCAGGAACATCAACTGATCACGGTCATAGGCGAAGCTCAGTTTCACCGGCGCACTGAAACCACGCAGCAGTGAGGGCAGCGGCTTCTCGGCAATGTCGACGAACGTGAACGACTGCTGCGCCTCGGTCACCGACAGCACGCGGTTGCTGCCGACCGCCACCGCCTCGCCCTGCAGGCGCAGCGGCAGGTCGTTGCCCTGCGCATCGAGCAGGCCCAGCTCCACCGGAATCACGAACGGCAGCTTGTCGCCTTCTCGCTGGCCTGGCGTGGCCGGGCAGCTCTGCGCGAAGGTCAGGGTGTAGGTCTTGGCGGCAGCATCGTAGTGCTCGCTGACGGCCAGGCGCGGCGTGCCGGCCTGGGTGTACCAGCGCTTGAACTGGGTCAGGTCGACGCCGCTGGCATCTTCCATGGCCTTGACGAAATCGTCGCAGGTCACCGCCTGGCCATCATGGCGCTGGAAATACAGATCCGATCCTTTGCGGAAGGCCACATCGCCGAGCAGCGTGTGGATCATGCGCAGAACTTCAGACCCCTTCTCGTAGATGGTCAGGGTGTAGAAGTTGGAGATTTCCATGTACGCATCAGGGCGTACCGGGTGAGCCATGGGGCCGGCGTCTTCGGCGAACTGATGGGTGCGCAGGTAGGCGACATCCTGGATACGCTTGACCGTGGCCGAGTTCATGTCCGCCGAGAATCCGGCGTCACGGAACACCGTAAACCCTTCCTTGAGCGACAGCTGGAACCAGTCGCGGCAGGTCACGCGGTTGCCTGACCAGTTATGGAAATACTCGTGGGCAACGATCGCCTCGACCCGCTGATGCGCGGCGTCAGTGGCGGTTTCAGCGCGAGCCAGCACGGCGCTGGAGTTGAAGATGTTGAGGCCCTTGTTCTCCATGGCGCCCATGTTGAAGTCGTTGACCGCGACGATCATGAAGATGTCCAGGTCGTACTCGCGGCCATACACCTCTTCGTCCCACTTCATGGACTTCTTCAGGCTGTCCATGGCGTGCTGCACCTTGTCGATATTCTCCGGCTCGACATAAATGCGCAGCGTCACCTCGCGGCTGCTCATGGTGGTGAAGGTGTCTTCCACACACCAGAGATCACCGGCGACCAGCGCGAACAGGTAGGCCGGCTTCTTGAAAGGGTCTTCCCAGGTCGCCCAATGACGGCCATCGTCTTCCTCGCCACTGGCAACCGGATTGCCGTTGGAGAGCAGGATCGGGTATTTCTGCTTGTCGCCGCTGAGCGTGGTGGTGAAGCTGCTCATCACGTCCGGGCGGTCAAGGTAATAGGTGATCTTGCGGAAACCTTCGGCTTCGCACTGGGTGCAGAACATGCCGCTGGATTTGTACAGGCCCTCCAGCGCGGTGTTGCTTTCCGGGTGGATGCGCACGCTGCTGTCGATGACGAAGCTGGCCTGGGTCGGCTGCAGGGTCAGGTGGCTGTCGGTCAGCGTGTAATCGGCAGCGCTCAGCTCGTGATCATCGAGCTTGAGCTCAAGCAGCTCGAGCTGCTGGCCATCGAGAGTCAGCGGCGGCAGGTCCGCCGACAACGCCGGATTACGGCGCATCACCAATTGGCTGTGCACCAGGGTGTGATCTTCGAACAGCTCGAAGGTCAGGTGAGTTTCGTCGATCAGGTAATCGGGTGCCTGATAGTCCTTCAGATAGATGGTCTTTGATTGCTCGGTGCGCATGGGAACCTCTTCGATGCCACGCGCGGGCGTGGCAGACAGGTGAATGACGTCGGCTGCGCCTGCCGATCAGGCGGCGCAGCTGGCTGCGATCTGGTAAGCGGTGTACTTGCGGATGTTGATCACACCGGTATCGAACATCAGGTACTGGCCTTTGATGCCGAGCAGCGTGCCTTCGGCGACCGGGTTCTTGTCCAGGTTGAAACTGGTGATCTTGGCCGGATAGCCCTCGATCGGATAGCGGATTTCCACCACGCTCTGCTCGTTGAGCGGCTGTACGGCCTGCAAGCCGAAGCGCTGCTGCAGGGCAGTGATCCCCTCGGCGCAGGCGTGGAAAATCTGTTCACGCACGAAGAGCAGATCGACCGGCGTTGCATCGCCCTTCAGCAAGGCGCGCCAATTGGTCTTGTCCGCCACTTGAGAACGCAGCAGGTCTTCGACGAAACCCGACTGCTGGCGCGTGGCAACGCGCATGATCGGCAAGGCCTGGGTGGCACCCTGATCGATCCAGCGGGTGGGAATCTGCGTGGCGCGGGTGATGCCGACCTTGATGCCTGACGAGTTGGCCAGATACACAACATGATCGGTCATGCAGAACTGCTCGCCCCAACCGGGATCGCGGCAGGTACCGGCGTCGTAATGGCAGCGTTCCGGGCTCATGATGCACAGGTCGCACTGGGCGAGTTTCTGCATGCACGGGTAGCAATAGCCCTGGCTGAAACTGGTCTTGGTTTTGCGACCGCAGTGGCTGCAGTGAATCGCGCCGAGGAACTCGAGGCGCACGGTCTTGCCGATCATCGGGTTGACGGCAACCTGCTCGTCGCCCAGGCGAAACGCATACTGCACCGGCGCATCGAGCTGGGTGGTCATCTTGCTCAGGGCGCCACGGCCTACTTCAATCATCAGTGCAGGGTTTCCGAGGACTTGAACAGAAGATTGGGAATCGGCTCGGATTTCGAGGCGCATTCCGAAGTGCCCATGTGACCCGTGCGCTGATCCTCCGGGAGGTTCTGCGTCTCCCAGGCGATCATGGCCTGCAGGCTCAGCTCTTTCTGCTCCTGGGTCAGCTTGCGGCCGTCCGGCCACTTGCCGATTTCCACGGCCAGTTTGAGGCTTTCATACACGTCCGGGGTGATGTTGCGGATCAATTCGACGAAGGAGGACATGGCCGGCTCCAGGACTGGGAAAGCCCCGATTCTACCCTATCTGGCCTGGCAAGCCGAGGCGCCCGCGGCGGATCAGCGCCGCTGCAGACGCCTCGCCAGCAGGCCGCCAACCAGGCCAGTAAGGCAGCCGGCGATCAGGCCGCCAACATGCGCGGCATTGGCGATGGCGCCGAACTGCAGCAACTCGAACACGCCGGTCATGCAGATCAGCAGCCAGATCAGCATGCTCACCAGCACGCCTCGCGGCAGCCGGTACGCGGCATTCGGCGCCAGCCACTGAAACAGCCAGCAGTGCCCGAGCAAGCCGTAGAGCACGCCGGACAGGCCACCGAACAACGCAGGCCCGCCATACACGTACTGCGCCACATTGGCTGCGAGGCCGAACCAGAGGGTCAGAAGCAGCAGCATCACTGCGCCCTGACGCACCTCGATGCGCCGGCCCAGCTCCCAATACCACAGGCTGTTCATGGCCAGGTGCAACAGGCCGAAGTGCAGCAACATCGGCGTAAGCAGGCGCCACCACTGGCCGCTATCGATGACCTGGGCGAACGAACCAAAGTAGATGTACTGACCGTCGATATGAAAGTCGACGAAACTCAGCCAACGAACCGCATCGTAATTCTCCCCGCCCCAGGTCAGCAGCGCGACCAGCAGGGTTAACGCCAGCACCAGCAGGGTCAGCGGGCTGTGTTTCGCCTGCGCCAGAAAACCCGGCCGCGCGCGTTGCGCTGACGCATGCGCCGGCTGCAGACCGGGATCACCCTGGGGCGCCCGGGCATACAATTCACGCACCTGAGCGGCCAATTGCTCATCAGGTACCCACAGCACCTGTTCGTTGCCCTGCTCGGCCACACGGTGCGCGACACCCAGGCTGCGCAGCGACTGTACGAACGCGGTCAGATCCTCATCGAGCGGCGCGCGCAGGGCGATCACAGCGCTCATTGCAGCGCCCCTGGGTTTTCCACGTCCACCCAGACGAACTTGCGCGGATCCAGGCGGGTTTCCTGGTCCAGCCGATACGCTACCAACTTGCCGGCCAACACCGCACTGTAATCGAGGCAGGCCAGGTTCGGGCGGATCGGTGCGGGTACGCCGCTGCGCCAGTAATGGCCCACGAACAGCAGCGGCTGGTCGGCGCCGTACATCAGCAGCTCGGTCTTCTGGCGCTCGCTCAGCGGCATGTGCGCCACTGACTCAGGCAAGGCATCGGGCTGGAACTGGATATCGCCATAGGTCTGCGGGTTGTCCTCCCAGAACTTGGTGCGAAAGAACGAACGGGTCAGGCCATCCCCGCCGGTCATGTTCAGGCCGTTGGGCAGGCGCATGTCGGTGCCACGCAGCAGGCGGTCCAGCACGGTGCAGGCGTAGCTGCCGGGCACTGCGGAAGCCTGCAGGAAATGCTCGTCGATGCAGCCGTTCGGGAATTGCTGACGCAACGGCGCGATCATCCCTTCATCCCAGCAGGCGTGCACCACGCGAAAATGCCCGGCGTCGATAAACAGCGGCAACTCGTAGAACCAGGCGAGGAAATCGCGCCACTCATCCGGATAGGCCTCGAACTGCGTCAGGGTCTCGTTGATCAACAGCGCATGCCGCTCGGTACGTTCACGCACATAATCTCGCCCGCTGCCGGGCGGAGCCGGGGTCATCCAGCCGAGCGCGTTGAACTCGTGGTTACCCATGATGCACAGCGCCTCGCCAGCACGCACCATGTCATGCACCAGGTGCACCGCCTCGCGAATGTGCGGGCCGCGATCGATCAGGTCACCGAGGAAAATCGCCATCCGTTGCGGATGTCGCCACACCCCGTTCTGGCGGCGATAACCCAGGCGCTCGAGCAGATGCACCAAGGTAGTGGCGCAGCCGTGGATGTCACCGATCAGGTCGTAACCGCGAGACGGGTCGAGCTGCATCAGTCGCCCCCGCCGCCGAGTCGGCTACCCCATCCCAGCTTGGTTCGGCAGATCTCGTAGTAGTTGTGGTCCAGCGGATGGATCAAGCACAGCTTCTGGGATTTCTTGCGCACCGTGATGGTGTCGCCGGGCGCGCAGGTGAAATGGTTCTGCCCGTCGCAAGACACCTGCGGATAAAGCTGCAGATCCTTGGAGACGACAATCTTCAGTTCGCTGTTGCCGTCCACCACGATCGGCCGGCTGGACAGCGTGTGCGGGTACATCGGCACGATGACGATGGCGTCCAGCTTGGGGTGCATGATCGGCCCGCCTGCCGACAAGGCATAGGCGGTGGAGCCGGTCGGGGTGGCGACGATCAGGCCATCGGCCTTCTGGCTGCAGACGAATTGGCCATCGATATACAGCTCGAATTCGATCATCCGGTTGGACTTGCCGGGGTGCAGTACCACGTCGTTGAGCGCATCGCCCTGGCCGATGGCCTCGGAATGGCGACGCACTTCGGTTTCGAGCAGGAAGCGGTTTTCGGTGAGGTAATTGCCTTCCAGCACCTCGGCGACCTTGGACTCGAGCTCATCCGGGCGGATGTCCGTGAGGAACCCCAGGTTGCCGCGGTTGATACCCAGCACGGGCACTTTGTGCCGCGCCAGGGCGCGCCCGGCGCCGAGCATGCTGCCGTCACCGCCGACCACGATCACCAGGTCGCAGAACTCGCCCAAGTGCTTGCGCGCCGACGTCTGCAGGCCGTGGCCGGGCAGCACTTCAGCGATGGTGTCCTCGAGAATTACGTGCAGTTGGCGCTCGAGCAAGAATTTCTTCAGCCGGCGAATAGTGTCGAGCACCTGGGTACTGCCCAAGCGACCGATGATGCCGATATTACGAAACTGCTCCATGGGGCTCCCGCGACGTTCTGTCTCTTTAATGACTCGATTATGGGTGAAAGGTTGCTGCAGCGGCAAACCCTCCCACCGATCCAGCAAAAGCCCCTATGCTGCACGCATGAATCCGTTCGCCGCTATCACCGACCTGCCCCAGCGCCTGACCCAACCTGCGGTGCGCGACCTGGCCTGGGCGCTGGTGTCGCCGCCTTTGCTCGATCAAGCGTCCACCTGGCAGCGGTATCCGCTGGCCGAAAGCCCTTGGGCGCACGAGCCGGGCTTGCTGGCCGACTGGTTACTGCGCCAGGACCAGGAGCCGGCGCCGCTGCTCGCCTGGCTGTCACGCAGCTCGATCCGTCGCCTCGGCCTCTACTATGAGCGCCTCTGGCAGTTCGCCCTGCACGCCGCGCCGGGCGTCGAGATCCTCGCAGCCAATCTGCCGATCCGTCAGAGCGGCCACACACTGGGCGAACTGGATCTGCTGCTGCGCGACGCCAGCGGCGTGCACCACCTGGAGTTGGCTATCAAGTTCTACCTTGGCAAGCCATCAGCCAACCAGGTTGGGCCGACACAATGGATCGGCCCGGGCAGCCACGACCGCCTGGATCTCAAGCTCGATCACCTGGTAAGCCGCCAATTGCCGTTGTCTGCCCATCCGCAAGCGCGCCCGGCACTGGACGCCTTGACCCGCGAAGCGATCAAGGCCGGCATGTGGGTAGGCGGTTATCTGTTCTACCCCCAGTTTGGCCACTGCCAGCCACCCGACGGTGTGCACCCTGACCATCATCGCGGCGGTTGGCTGCATCGACGTGACTGGCTTGCGTTCCAGGCAACCGATGCCGATCGGTGCTGGCAACCGCTGCCGCGCCACGCCTGGCTGTCGCCGGCGCGCCTGCCGCTGGAGGAAGGCTGGTCGCGGCAACGCCTGCAAACCTGGCTAGAGGCGCTACCGGAAAACGCCGGCGCCCAATTGCTGGTCGATCTGCAGCCCGATGCAGAAGGCTCCTTGCAGGAGCGCAGCCGACTGTTTCTGGTCGCCGATGATTGGCCGAACAGCAACCCGCCGAGCTGATCGAAAGCCTGTTCAAACGCCCGCCAGTAACGCCGCTCGGCGTCCCTGCAGGCCGCCGGTATGCACGAAAACCAACCGCATGCCGGGCCTGATCAGCCCATTGCTGATCGCCTCGCGCAACGCCATCAACGCTTTGGCGGTATACAGCGGCTCGAGCGGCAAGCCGCTCTCTTGCTCACACTGCTCCATGAAAGCAAGCAGCTCGGCATCGCGCCGGGCGAAACCGCCGCGACTGGCGTCGATCAGCTGATAACCCGCATTCGCCAGCCCCGCCTGGGTTAGCAGCGCCTGAACCTGCTCCGGCACGCCGTGATCGAGCGGTACCGCCAGCGCCCCGTAAACCGGCCGACGCCCGCCCTCGCCCATCACCAATCCCGCCAGCGTGGTACCGGTGCCGGCTGCCAGCCACCACCCGTGGTAATCCGCCCAGCCGAGCACCGCCAACTGCTCGTTCGTCAATTCGACCAGCGTGGTGCAGCCCTGCGCCCCGAACAAACCGCCGCCGCCTTCCGGCACGGCGCAGAACTCAGGGTAGCGCGCGTGCCAGTCCGCCCAGAAACCCTCACGGTGCCGCGCACGATAGCCGCCGTAGCCCAGCCAGTGCAGTTGCATACCGAAGCGCTGCAGGTCGCGGACGGTGGGCGTGTCCTGAGGTTCACCGCGTAACAGACCGACGGTGGGAAACGAAAACCGCTGGCCAGCGGCAGCCAGTGCATGCAGGTGATTGGAGTGGGCGCCGCCCAGGCTGATGATGCCGCGCGCACCCTGCTGCGCGGCAGCGTGCAGATGCGGGGCGAGCTTGAACCACTTGTTGCCGCTGATCAGCGGATCGATCAGGTCGAGCCGCAACACCGCCAATTCGACCCCGGCCAGCCAGTCGAAAGACACGCGCTGTAGCGGTGCGTGTGGGCACCAGCTTGTTACGGTAGCGAGTGAGGTTGAATCCATGAAAGTACGCTGCCGCTGGAGTGGGGCCGGCCAGTGTATCCCAGCGGTTTGTCCACCCGCCGAGGTCAGTTTCTAGCTCACGGTACGCAACCGCGCCGCAGCTTTGTGCAGCAGGCAGCAATTGGACTCACCCGAAACAAAGCGCCCTGGCGCTTCGACGCGCTCCAGCACCGTGTCGCAGCGTTGGCCATCGGCATGCAGGCCATCGCAACGCGGCCGCTGATAATGGGCCAGCCATTGCCGGTACTGCGGCTCGGGCACGAAACACTTGCTAGCCGCGTAGCCCAGTGGGCTGGCCAGGTAGCGATCGACATCCTGCAACGGCACGGTAAGGTGGCCGGCGCCTGGGTGGAACACCACGAACACCACGCCCTGCCCGGCTAGTCGTTCGAGTACCCCATGGGCACCGCGCTGCGCTGCTTGCGCTTCACGATGCCGGGCCTGCTCTTCGGCCGCTATCTGAGCGGCGAGAACGTGAGCACGCAACTCTTCATCCAACTGCTCGCGCAGAACCTCCCGCTCAGTGCGCGCATGACGCTCCGCGCCACGTAGACGAATGGCCATTTCGTCACGCTCGCTCTGCTGCGCAGCAAGCTGTTCGGTCAGCTGGTTTTTCAGGGTTTGGTTGTGGGCTTCCTGCTGGCGCAGGGCCTGGTGCAGCGCCTGCATCTGCTCTTGCAGTTCAACGCGCTGCGCTGCGACTGTTGCCGCAACGCGGGCGAGCTCGGCCTGGTGTTCCTGATTCAAATGGGCAAGTCGTTCACGCTGCTGCTTGACCAGCTGCGCAGCTTTCTGGCGATAGTCGTGGGACAGCCGCTCGGCGACCTTTTCGGCAAGGTCGCGGGACGAGTCCACGGCGTACCATTGATCCTCGGAGGCAACCTGTAAGCGCCCAGGGGCAACTGTTCTGCTCTCCTCTTCCTTGAGCACGATGCCCAGGCTGTTCACCTTGACGGTGTCACGCAACAGCGCCAGATCGTTGTTGCCGGCGGCCAGGGTGGGGTCCCACAGGTGCATCTGGTGCCAGGAAACCGGGCACTGGCTACGACAGGCGAGCCGGATTGGCCCGGCGCCCAGATCAGGACCCCGTCCAGCGCGCTCGGCCATCTGTTGCAGCGGTATATTCCAGCCGCTGTCGGGCGCGCCGCTTTCGTCGAAGTCCAGATAGAAGAACACGGCGGAACGAATCTGCAAGCGTGCATTGATCATCAGATAGGTAGCGCGCACCTGCTGATCGGCGAAATCCGGCATCTTCACCAGGCCATCGAGCAGCGTTTCGAACTCCGTGTAGAACATCTGCTTGCCGACGCTGCCGTCTTCGGCGAAGAACATCACGGCCTCGATCTGTTGCGGCTTGCTCATCGATGTTCTCCAGACGAATGATGGCGCTCGGTTGCCTGCCAGCCGCAGCCCTACCGCTGCGGTCAGGCAAGTCTAGGCGAGAACGCAGCATGGACTGTGTGACCCGGTTGGCAGTCATTCAGCCCCAGGACGAATGGCAGCGCCGAACTGTGACCCGCTCGGTAGAGCCTCTTGCACAGCCTCGCGTTAGAGGGATGCAGCAAGGCGCGAACCTTGGCCGATGGCACGTTTGGCGTCCAGTTCGGCCGCCACATCGGCGCCGCCGATCAGATGCACCGCTTGCCCGGCGGCCAACAGTTCATCCTGCAGCTCGCGCAGTGGGTCCTGGCCCGCGCAGAGAATTACCGTATCGACCGGCAATACCTGCGGCTCGCCCTCGGCGACGCGAATGTGCAGGCCGTCATCGTCGACTTTCAGGTATTCGACCGCATTGATCATCTGCACCTGCTTGTTCTTCAGGCCCGCGCGGTGAATCCAGCCGGTGGTCTTGCCCAGGCCGTCACCGACCTTGCTCTTCTTGCGCTGCAGCAGAAAAATCTGGCGCGCAGCAGGCTCGACTTCGGCCTGCATACCGGCGACTCCGCCGCGAGCCTCCAGTGCGGGATCAATGCCCCACTCTCGCCAGAACGCATCACGATCCAGACTGGTAGCCGGGCCCGCGTGACTGATGAATTCGCTGACGTCGAAGCCGATACCGCCAGCACCGATGACCGCAACCTTCTGGCCGACCGGCTTGCGCTGCAGGATGGCGTCCAGATAACTGATCACCTTGGGGTGTTCGATGCCTGGAATCGCTGGCGTACGCGGCACGATGCCGGTAGCGAGGATGACTTCATCGAAACCAGACTCGAGCAGCTCGCGGGCGCTGACCCGAGTATTGAGGCGCAGGTCGACGCCGGTGGTTTCCAGCTTGCGCTTGAAGTAGCGCAGGGTTTCGAAAAACTCCTCTTTGCCGGGCACGCGTTTGGCGACATTGAACTGGCCACCGATTTCGCTCGCAGCGTCGAACAGCGTGACGCGGTGGCCGCGCTCTGCGGCTACCGTGGCGGCAGCCAGACCCGCTGGCCCGGCACCGACCACAGCAATCGACTTCACTGCGGTAGTCGGGATGTAGTTCAGCTCGGTTTCATGGCAAGCGCGCGGGTTGACCAGGCAGGTGGTCAGTTTGCCGCTAAAGGTGTGGTCCAGGCAGGCCTGATTGCAGCCGATGCAGGTGTTGATTTCATCGCTTCGACCGGCTGCCGCCTTGTTGACGAATTCAGGGTCAGCGAGGAATGGCCGAGCCATGGATACCATGTCGGCATCGCCTTCGGCCAGGACGCGCTCGGCCACCTCCGGGGTATTGATGCGGTTGGTGGTGATCAGCGGAATCGACACCTCGCCACGCAGCTTGGCAGTCACTTTGGTAAAGGCCGCGCGCGGCACCTTGGTGGCGATGGTCGGAATACGCGCCTCGTGCCAGCCGATACCCGTGTTGATCAGGGTTGCTCCCGCCGCCTCGATGGCTTTGGCCAGCACGATGATTTCCTGCCAGTCGCTGCCGCCTTCCACAAGGTCGAGCATCGACAGCCGATAGATGATGATGAAATCGCTGCCGACCGCCTCGCGCACCCGGCGCACGATCTCCACCGGCAGGCGCATGCGGTTCTCGTAGCTGCCGCCCCAGCGATCAGTACGCTGGTTGGTATGAGCCGCGAGGAACTGATTGATGAAGTAGCCTTCGGACCCCATGATCTCGACGCCGTCGTACCCGGCTTGGCGCGCCAGCACGGCACAATTGACGAAATCGGCGATCTGTTTCTCGATGCCCTCCTCGTCCAGCTCGCGTGGTTTGAATGGGTTGATCGGCGCCTGAATGGCGCTCGGCGCGACTTGCTTGGGGCTGTAGGCGTAGCGCCCGGCATGCAGGATCTGCAGACAGATACGGCCATCCGCCTCATGCACCGCCTGGGTGACGATGCGGTGCCTGTCGGCCTCCTCGGCAGTGCTCAGTTTGGCAGCGCCAGCGTACACGCCACCTTCTTCGTTGGGCGCGATGCCGCCCGTGACCATCAGGCCAACGCCGCCCCGAGCCCGCTCGGCGAAGTACGCAGCCATGCGCTCGAACCCACCGGGCTTTTCTTCCAGGCCGGTGTGCATCGACCCCATCAGCGTACGGTTCTTGAGGGTCACGAAACCCAGGTCCAGAGGAGCGAGCAAATGCGGGTAGGCGGTCATGTCAGGCATCCATCGGCGTTGATCACGGAGTGCCGCCGCCTCTGTGGGCGGCGATCGATATGCAGCAGACGATAGTGAAGCACAGCGCCTCGCTCAATGACCCAAACTGACAAGTTACTGATCGAAAATAACAGCAGTGCTGGCAGCCTGCCGCTGAGCGACGTAATCTGCAGGCTCGACCATTTGCCGTCATGCGTCCATGAACTCCTCACGTATCCGTCTGGGCGACCTCTCGGTCGGTTTTATCTATAGCCTTGCCGATGCCATGCGCCAACTGGGGCATGCCCCGCAGCCGCTACTGGCACGTTATGGCCTGGATGCCGAGCGGCTGGCAGAGCCCCGTGCGCGTCTGTCCATCCCCCGCTACATGCACCTGGGGCATAGCGCCATCGAGCTGACAGGCGAGCCCGCGCTGGGCCTGCTGATGGGCCGTTGCATGCGCCTGCATCAATTGGGTTTGGCTGGCATCACCGCGGCCCAAGCGCCAACGGTACGCGAGGCTGCACGGACGCTGATTCGCTTCGAACTGCTGTACGCATCCAATTATCGTGGGCAGTCAAGCGTGGATGAAGACGATGACGGTGCCTGGCTGCGCTTTCATTCGATCGGCCCGTACAACGCCTACAACCGCTTCGTGGTCGATGCAGTTCTTGCCGGCTGGCTGCAGCAGCTGGCGACACTCGCCGAGGCGCCACTGACGGCCGCAGCGCTGCACCTGGAGTTTTCGCCGCCTGGCTACGCCGAGCGCTATGAGCATCCGTTCAAGTGCTCACCTACCTTCGATGCGCCCTTCAACGGGTTGCGACTCGATCGGCAGACATTGGAACTGCGCAACCCGCTGCACTGCCCTGGCACCTGGAAAGAACTGCAGCGGCTCTGCGAGCTGGAGTTACAGCGCCTGACCCGCACACACAGCCTGCGCGAGCGCGTCAGCCAATTGCTTGGCCCGCGCCTGCACGGCAGCGAGCCCGACATGAACGAGATTGCCAGGCACCTGCAACTGCCGAGCTGGACACTGCGCCGGCGCCTCGCCGAAGAAGGCACACGCTTCAGTACCATCGTCAACGAAACCCGCCGCGATCTCGCGCTGGCCTATGTGCGCGATACCGAGCTGTCGTTCGGCGAAATCGCCTACCTGCTCGGTTTCGCCTCGGCGGAGGCTTTCCAACGGGCCTTCAAGCGCTGGCTGCAGCAAACCCCAGGTGAACTGCGACGCGCTGATCGGCTGCAGAGCAGCGCGTCTGAATCTATGAAATAATTATTTTCATTTGCAGCTGCGGGATTTACGCTTCTCATTCGTCTTAATCAGTAACCTATACGCAACGCGCACATCATCTGCTCGTCCGTCATGTGGTTACTCCCTCGTCGCCTAACGGGCCGACGGGGTTTTGTCCGTTAATAAAGAGCCCTGTTCGTTGTGCCGCCAGCGGCCATGGCCTCCCAACAAGACTGATATTCAATGTCCAAAAAGTCGCGCTCGAAAATCTGGTTCCTCGTTCACAGCTGGCTCGCACTGCCTATCTGGTTCTTCGTGCTGATCGTCTGTGTCACCGGCACCCTGGCGGTGGTCAGCCAGGAAATCGTCTGGCTGGCCAACCCGGACGTGCGCGCCACCAAGCCATCCGACGATGCCGAACTGCTGACCTTCGGCCAGGTTCTCGCCGCGATCAACAAGGCCGAACCGCAGCTCATCGTGCAGTCGATCAGCCGCCCGGACGAGTCGCACTTTGCCCTCACCGCCCGCGTTGCCTACCCCGACGGCAGTATGCCGACGCTGTACGTCAATCCGTATACCGGCGACATTCAGGGCGTCAGCCCGCAATTCGACTTCCGCCAGTTCACCCGTGCGTTGCACGGCTGGTGGCTGGTGCCGTTCACCAACGGTTTCAGCTGGGGCTGGTACCTGGTGTCGATGATGGGCATCCCCATGCTGCTGTCGTTGATCACTGGCCTGGTGGTCTACAAGAAGTTCTGGAAGGGCTTCTTCAAACCACGCCTGCGCTTCAACCAGGGCGCTCGGGTGTTCTGGGGCGACTTCCATCGGCTGAGCGGCATCTGGTCGATCTGGTTCATCGCCGTGGTGTCGATCACCGGTATATGGTTCCTGATCCAGGCGATCCTGTTCGACAACCA
This sequence comes from Phytopseudomonas seleniipraecipitans, assembly GCF_900102335.1. Classification (GTDB taxonomy): domain Bacteria; phylum Pseudomonadota; class Gammaproteobacteria; order Pseudomonadales; family Pseudomonadaceae; genus Aquipseudomonas; species Aquipseudomonas seleniipraecipitans. Next base: position 868,501 of record NZ_FNBM01000001.1, on the reverse strand, counting down.
GATTTCCATCTCCACCGAGGGCGTACCTGCCGTGGTCGCTCGTGAAGACGTGCCTAACGTCAGGCCCGGCGAGCCGATCCCGATGATCGGCCTGGATGAAGCCGCGCAGATTGCGATCAGCAAGGTGCCAAGCCTGGACGTGAGCTTCACCCGTCTGCCGAGCAACGCCTATGACCACATTTCCGTCAGTGGCCGCGGCTGGTACCCGCTGATGTTCCAGAGCGCCTCCATCAACCCCTATACCGGCGAAGTGGCACAACAGCGCCTGCTCGAGGATCGCTCCAAGCTGGAGTTCGTCACCGAATCCATGCGCCCGTTGCACACCGGCGACTTCGGCGGCATCTGGATCAAGATGATCTGGTTCTTCTTCGGCCTGATGCTGAGCATGATGGTACTCAGCGGCCTGCTGATCTGGACCAAGCGCACCGCGCAAGCCACTGCCAAGGTCATCAAACGCCCGGCCCGGGTGCGTGAGGCTGGTTCCGTCACCGACAACAGGGAGGTCAAGGCATGAGCAAGGCCATTGCAGCGCAACCTGCCTCGCCGCTGAGCCGCTTCTGGTACAAGTGGCGCTTCCACATCAACGTCCTGCTGGTGATCATTCCGCTGGCGTTCATGCCCAAGTATTTTGCCGATGTGGCACTGTTTCGCGGCACCAGCGGGCTGGGCGAACGAACGATTGGTGAAGTGCCGGTAGGCCCCTGGGCGATTCGCCTGGCGGAGTTTCGCGCTGCGCCGCCGGAACTCGATGGCCCGGCGGGCTACATGAAGGCGTTCAATGGCGCGCTCTGTGCCGAATGCGCCAGCCAGGTCAAGGCTACCTACCTGCGCATCGGCAAACCGCGCAGCCTGCGCGCTGCCGGTGGCATATTCTTCGGTACCGCTCACCGCATGGGCGCCACCGTGCCGCTGCCGGCGCGCACCAAGCCCAATGCCGAGCTGTGGATCACCATGGAGGGCTGGGACGGTTCCGTGCACCAGGCCTCCGTGCCGCTCGAGCAGGCATCTCCCTCTACCGTCGCCTGGCTGAAGAAACAACAAGGAGGCAAGTAATGATCAACGCTAAATCCCTACGCCTGGCCACAGGCGCCGCGCTGCTGGCCCTCAGCGGCGCCGCTCTGGCGCATAACCCGATGTGCCAGTGCGAAGACCTGGACGCCGAGAACATCCGCTGCACCGGTGGTTTCTCCGATGGCAGCGGTGCCGCCGGAGTGACGCTTGACGTGATCGGCTATGACGAAAGCATCCTGGTGCCCGGCAAGCTGGCCGATGATTCGACCATCACCTTCAAGCGCCCCGAGGGCGAATTCTACGTGCTGTTCGATGCCGGCCCCGGCCACATCGTGGAAATCGACCACACAGAAATAGAGGCTCCATGACGGTTCAGGTCGTACGCCCTGCTGGTGCTGGTCATGAAACCCTGTACGTGCTCCTGCTGTGCCTGGCTATCCTCTTGGCGGCCGGCTCGGTAGTGGCCTGGCACAGTGAAACGGATAGCGAAACCAGCATCGAGAGCCACCAGATCGATGCTCGCCGAGACCTCACGCCTGCGGAACAAGGCATCTACGCTGACCTGCGTGTTGCCTTCGATGAGATCCAGATCCGCCGCGATGAAGAGCAGACGTTGCTGAGCCCTGAAGAAATGGCCGACGAAGGCTTCCCGCCTTTTGTCGACGACGCCAGCGCGGTCAGCCGCGGCAGCCATCAGTGGCAGCAGTTGCCTGGCGATGAGCTGGCGTATTTCGGTGCGAGCCAGGCACTCGATGTGGCCGGCTCCCTGCTGATGCTCGGCGACGCGGAACAGGCCCAGGCCGATATCTGGCTCAACCGCACCAGCAGCGAGGAGCCGTCCAGCCTCGACGCGCAAAGCCTGATCGCTGCCGGCTGGCAGCAGATCGCCTCCCAGTACGACGCAGGTGTCACCCGGCAACATCGCCACTGACCGCCTCCGATTCACCGACAGAAGACCGCCCGCCAATGCTTATTTCCCATTTGTTTCGCGCTCGCCCGCTGCTGTCACGCCTGGCTATCGGCCTGTTCGCCCTGCTGTTCGTCGGTGCGGCCAGTGCCGCTGATGCCAAGCGCCTGCGTATCGGCATCACCCTGCATCCCTATTACAGCTATGTGAGCAATATCGTCGGCGACAAGGCCGAAGTGGTGCCGCTGATTCCAGCCGGCTTCAACCCGCATGCCTACGAGCCGCGTTCGGAAGACATCAAGCGCATCGGCTCGCTGGACGTGGTGGTGCTCAACGGCGTCGGCCATGACGATTTCGCCGATCGGATGATCGCCGCCAGCGAGAAACCGGATATCGAGATCATCGAAGCCAACGCCAACGTGCCGCTGCTGGCTGCCACCGGTATCGCCGCGCGTGGCGCCGGCAAGGTGGTCAATCCGCACACGTTCCTGTCGATCAGCGCCTCCATCGCGCAGATCAACAATATCGCCCGCGAACTGGGCAAGCTCGACCCGGACAACGCCAAGACCTACACCCAGAACGCCCGCGCTTATGGCAAACGCCTGCGCAAGCTGCGCGCCGATGCCCTCGCCCAGCTGACCGAAGCGCCCAATGCCGACCTGCGTGTAGCCACCGTGCATGCTGCCTATGACTACCTGCTGCGTGAATTCGGCCTGGAAGTCACTGCGGTGGTTGAGCCAGCCCATGGCATCGAGCCAAGCCCCAGCCAGCTGAAGAAGACCATCGACCAACTGCGCGAGCTGGACGTGAAGGTGATCTTCTCCGAACTGGACTTCCCTTCCACCTACGTCGATACCATTCAGCGTGAATCTGGCGTGAAGTTGTATCCGCTCTCGCACATTTCCTACGGCGAATACAGCGCCGAGAAGTACGAGAAAGAGATGACCAACAACATGAACACCGTGGTGCGCGCGATTCAGGACGCCGGTAAATGACTGCAGCCGAAAACCTCAACGTCGCTGCCATTGGCCCGACCATCGACTTTCAGCAGGTCAGCCTGGTGCTCGGCCGCACGCAGATTCTCGACAACGTCAGCTTCAAGGTGCAGCCCGGCAGCGTACACGCGCTGGTTGGTCCTAACGGCGGCGGCAAGAGCTCGCTGATCAAGACTCTGCTTGGCCAGATGCCGCACCAGGGCAAACTCAGCCTGGCATGGCCAGGCGCCGTCGGCACCATCGGCTATGTGCCGCAGGCGCTGGAATTCGACCGCGGCCTGCCGATGACCGTCGACGATTTCATGGCCGCCATGTGCCAGCGCCGCCCAGCCTTTCTTGGCTTGTCGAAGCACTATGTGCAGGCCATCGATGCAGCTCTGGCGCGCGTCGGCATGCTTGAGAAGCGCAAACGCCGCATGGGCGCGCTGTCCGGTGGTGAGCGCCAGCGCGTACTGCTGGCCCAAGGGCTGATCCCTGCGCCACAGCTGCTGGTGCTCGACGAGCCGATGTCGGCGCTGGACGAAGCTGGCATCCAGGTGTTCGAGCGCCTGCTCGGTGATTGGCGCCGTGCCGGCATCAGCGTGTTGTGGATCGAGCATGATCTGGAGGCGGTCAAGCGCCTCGCCGACCGCGTCACCGGCCTTAGCCGCCGCGTGCTGTTCGACGCGCCGCCCGCTGAAGCGCTGACCCCGGAGCGCCTGCTCAGCCTGTTCTCCACCCATGCACGCGCCACGGAGACCTCGCAGCCATGATGGACTACGAACAGTTCCGCCTGATGATCCAGGGTTGGGCGTCTTCCGGTTATCTGCCGGAAGCGCTGGCCTACGGTTTCGTCATCAACGCGCTGCTTGCCGGCCTGCTGATCGGTCCGGTGCTGGGCGGCCTCGGCACGCTGGTAGTGGTCAAGCGCTTCGCCTTCTTCTCCGAAGCGGTCGGCCACGCTGCCCTCACCGGCGTGGCCATCGGCATTTTGCTCGGCGAGCCGTACACCGGACCGTATGGCGCGCTGTTCGGCTACGCGCTGCTGTTCGGCATCCTGCTCAACTACCTGCGCAACCGCACCGGCCTCGCCCCGGATACGCTGATCGGCGTGTTCCTGTCGGTGTCACTGGCGATGGGCGCCAGCCTGCTGCTGATTCTCGCCGGGCGCATCAATGTGCATATCCTCGAGAACGTGCTGTTCGGCTCGGTGCTGACGGTCAACGGCACTGACCTGCTGGTGCTGCTGGTAGTCGGTGCGCTGGTGATGGGCCTGGCCCTGCCACTCTACAACCGCATCATGCTGGCCAGTTTCAACCCGCAACTGGCGGCCGTACGTGGCGTGGCCGTGAAGACCTTGGATTACCTGTTCGTGATCCTGGTGACACTGATCACCGTGGCCGCAGTCAAGGTCATCGGCGCGATTCTGGTCGGTGCCCTGCTGGTGATTCCGGCCGCCGCGGCGCGCCTGCTCAGCCAATCGCTGAAAGGCTTCTTCTGGCTGTCGGTGCTGATCGCCACCGTCAGCACCTTGCTCGGCATCATGTTGCCAATCCTGCTGGACCTGCCGATCCCCTCCGGTGCCGCGATCATCATGATCGCCGGTATCGCCTTCGCCCTCGCCGCCATTGCGCGCGGCGTCGTACCAAGCCTGAAAGGGAACCTGGGATGACCCATCGACTTCACCACCTCGGCCTCGCGCTATTGCTCAGCCTGCCTGGCCTTGCCCTGGCCAAGGACGTTACCGTTCTGGTTTCGCAACCGATCACCTTCGGCCTGGCCAGTGATCTGCTGGAAGGCACCCAGGTGCACATTCAGCGTGCCGCGCCGGCCAATCTGCCGGCCAGCCGCCAGGTCTCGTATTTCGCCGGCCGTGGCGCCAGCGCCTTGCAAAAAGTCGCGCTCGACGCCGACGCAGCCATCGGCCTGCGCTCGCTTTGGTCCGAAGACCCGCTGTATCCCATGGCCCGCCGCAGCAATATCCGTATCGTCGAAATCGATGCCGCCCGGCCGGTGGACGGCGCCCTGCCCGGCATTGCTACCCAGGCCGAGACCGCGGGCGATAATGATCTGGAGAGTTACCCGTGGCTGGCAATCAACAACCTGGGGCGCATGGCTGACGTAACGGCCGCCGACCTGGTGCGCCTGGCGCCGGATGCCAAGAGCAAGGTCGAACAGAACCTGGCCACCTTCAAACAGCGCCTGCTCAAGCTCAACGCCAGCAGCGAAGCCGAACTGGCCAAGGCCGACAACCTGTCGGTGTATAGCCTGAGCAGCCGCCTGGACTACCTGATCAGCGGCCTCAACCTTGACCTGGTCAGCAGCGACAGCCGTGATGATCGCGAATGGGACGCTGAATCCCTGCAAGCATTGACCAGCGCCCTGCAGGATGACGACGTCGCTCTGGTGCTGAGCCATCGTCAGCCACCGCAGCCGGTGGCTGACGCAGTCAAGGCTGCCGGAGTACCGTTGCTGGTACTGGAAACCGACAGCGACGATCCGCTGGCTGAACTGGAAGGCAACGTCGACAGCGTGGTGAAAGCGCTGATCAACCCATAACGGCCGTGTAAGGCTGTTGCCAACGAAAAGGCCCGATGCGCGAGCATCGGGCCTTTTGCTGTAAATGACTGCTGGCAGCTAGCGGGTTGAAGGAATCAGCGCACCGCTGCGATCACTGCAAACCCGTATTCAGAGCTCGGTCGCGTCTTCGGCGAACTCGGGCGCGTCCTGCTCTACCGCGCGGGACTCGAGCAACTCTTCCTGATAATCATCCATCTCTGTTCTCCTCGCTTTTCCTTTGGTCTTGCCTCGAGTCTAAAAGCACTCGGTGACTATCCTGTGACACCGATCAAGCCCGCGTGGTTTCAGCAGCCACGCTGTTGAGCGCTGGCCTGAGACACGTTGCTGCCCGGCTCGACGCTGCGGGTCAGCCAGACGTTACCGCCAATCACCGATCCTTTGCCGATGGTGATGCGCCCCAGAATCGTCGCGCCGGCATAAATCACCACATCGTCTTCGACGATCGGGTGACGCGGTTGCCCCTTGTGCAGCTGGCCACTCTCGTCGCTGGTAAAGCGTTTGGCACCGAGGGTAACGGCCTGATAGATGCGCACGTGGTTGCCGATGATCGCGGTCTCGCCAATCACCACGCCAGTGCCGTGATCGATAAAGAAGCTATGACCGATCTGCGCGCCGGGGTGAATGTCGATGCCGGTAGCGCCATGCGCGGTTTCCGCGGCGATGCGCGCCAGCAGTGGCAAACCGGCGCGGTACAGGTGATGGGCCAAGCGGTGATAGATCATCGCCAGCACACCGGGATAGCAGAGCAGCACTTCATCGACGCTACGCGCCGCCGGGTCGCCGTTGTAGGCAGCAACTACATCCTCATCGAGCATGCGGCGAAGCGCTGGCAACGCGGCGGCGAAATCACGAACGATGGACACCGCCTGCTGTTCTAGGTCCCCAGCAACTCCGCCCGCCTGCCGGGCGGCGTAACGCAGTTCCAGACGCACCTGCGCCAGCAGCCCATTAAGCGCCCGATCCAAGGTGTGACCGACGTAATAGTCCTCACTCTCCTCGCGCAACTCAGGTGGCCCAAGGCGCATCGGGAACAGTGCACCACACAGCCCGTTGAGTACGGCGGCCATTGCCTGCCGAGACGGCAGCTCACGGCCACCCAACTCGGAATTACGCCCGGAGCGGTCGCGCCACTCGGTTCGTGCGTCGCGCAAACTCGCCACCGTCTGCCCGAGCTGCCAGTTGATCGACTGCGGTGAGCTGTCTACTTCGGTGCCGCCACTGGCGGCAAACTCGCTGTTCATTGAAACCTCGATTCAGACTGCCGACGGCACCCATGGCGCGCGGTGAAGCGCGACGATACGGCGCGCCACCCTGCCGTCTCAAATACCCAATGCTTCTTTGCTTAGGCTTCGCAGGTATATGCCTCAGTGGTCGACCGGCATTATTCCCGGTGCCATGCTGGCGATACGCAGTGCCAGGCCTTCATAGGGCTGGAGCTGGATATGCAGCTGACCATCGGCGGACAGGTCACCAAGCAGTCGCTCATGGATGATATCCACCACCGGGCCTGGTTCGACATGCTCCAGAGTGATCACCTCGCTCAATGCCTCTGCTCCGAAATTCAGCGCCGTTACCTGAATGCCACGACCGGCTGGTAGCTCGTGAACCATGATCAACAACGCCGGGTGTTCGGTCACGGGCACGGCAATTTGTCGGCTGGATGCCACGCCGTGGGAGCGCCGCGCCGCGAACATGCGTCGTGCCTGCGAGGCGAAGGATTGCGGGTCCTGCAACTGTTCGCTGAGGCTACCGTAAAGCTGGCGAGCCCGAGGCAGGCCTTCGGCGGACAGCAAGGCATCGCTGTCAAGGTCCACCAGGTCGTAGCCGCCACGGTTGATCCAACGCGTATCACCCTCGGCGATCAACTCGGCCACCTGCTCCGGCTCTAGCGGCAGCGCCCCCACCAAATCCCAGCCCGATAGCGCCACGACGCCAGGCTGCATGGCGTTGAACATCAGCAGCAACAAGTGCACCCGGCGAATCTGCTCGATATCGGCTTCGCTGATGGCGCTCAGGTCACGGATGCCCAGCGCCGCGGTAATGATGCTCACCGTGGTGCAAGCCACGCCGTTGGTCACGAACTTCAGGTTGTACGGCGCATGGTCGCCAGTCAGTCGCTCGTACATTTCGCCACGAATATGCTCACGCAGGATGCTGCCTGGCAGACTCTGGCCGCGGAACACGTAGGTGTCGTTGGCGTGCAGCGTCCAGAAATGCACCAGCTCCAGGGTCAGTTCATCGTGGTTCTGCAGCGCGTGGATCAGCGATGCCGGGTCGATGCCAAAATCATGCATCTGCTGCAGCATCAGGCGCAGAAATTCCACGTCGCCGGTCAGCAGCGCATGCTGATAGGCCGGCCGGGTAATGAAGTCATACGCCATGTCGGCGCCGCCCTGGGACATGGCGGCGATGTCATCCAGCGTCAGATTAAGCTCCTGAAAACTGAACGCCCCGGCTTTGCGGATCATTCCGGCAAGTAGCTGGTTGCCGGTCAGAGACAGCGGATGGCTCTCCGACCAGGCATTGCCCTGCGCACGTCGCTCGACGCCCAAAAAGCCGTTGGCATCGAGGCGCAGCACCCGCGAACCGATCACGTCGATGGCGTGCAGCGACTCGCCGGTGACCAGTTGCTGGGCAGCGAAAGTCGGGTCCAGCCAGTTCAGCGATGGCTGACCTTCCTTGAAATAGTGCAAGTACACCCAGCGCCGGACCTTGCCATCGACACCGGTGATTTCGCCCGTGGCGCTCCAGTCGGTTTCCTTGACGCCAGGCTCGAAGAAGATCACCCGCTGCAACTGACCCACGATGTAATGCTTGTCGCGCAACGCATCGACCACCGCCGGTGACAGGTTCACCGAGTCTCGCCCCTCAGGCAATGGCGGCAACAGCTCCCAGTCGGACTCAGGGATCTCCACCATGTGATACAGGCCGGGATAGTCGCCATAGGCCATTTCCGCCAGGCGGAAATCCGCACCCTTGCCGGTGTGCGAAGGAATCGAATCGTCGATGGTCACCGCGTTGTGCGCAGCCGCCACACGACTGAGGTGCACCAGCTGTTCCTCGGTGCCGAACTGCGGGTCGATCTCCAGGCTGATGCGATCGAAGTTGCCGTCGACCGTCGGCGTGTACTCACGGCCCTGCAGCCCACCAGCACGGCGCAGCGGACCGGTATGGATGCCTTGCACGCCAAGCTCGGAAAGCGCGGCCCACAGCCGCTCATCACCCAGCGCCTGCAGCACCGAACCACCCGGCTCGGTAATGATTGCCGCCGGGTAGACCGCCAGCCACACCGAGGCTACGGCCGTGACGCTGCGCGGCCTGGCCAGTGCATAGGGTTGCTGCCAGAGACGTGCCTGGCCTGAATACAGGCGTGTGCGCTGACGGGCCGTATGCAGCATGGACTGCTCGACCAACCAGTTAATGTACTGTTCATCTGCCATAGCGATCCCGTGGTTCGAGAGTGAGGCTCGCGAACGGCCAGGCCGTTCCCGGTTGCAATGCGTATGCATTTTCAGAGCCGGCACCGGGTGCTTCGTTCAGACTGAATGCCTGAGGCTTCGAGCGGAAGCTCAATGCTCCTGATGGGATTGCAGGTAAATCAGCAGATTGTCGATCTTCTCCTGGCTGCCGATTCCCCAGAAGCGCATCTTGTTACCCGGCACCACCTCATCGGAATCCTTGATGAAGGCGCTGAGGGTGTCGTGATCCCAGACCACCTCGGCGGCCTGCATCGCAGGCGAGTAGCGATAGTCCGTTGCACCAGCATGGCGGCCAAAGATGCCGTTGAGCTGCGGACCGAACGCGGCTCGCGCGCCGGGCCCAACGGCGTGACAGTTACCGCAATTGCGTTTGAACAGTGCTTCCCCAGCGGCAATGTCTGCGTCGGCGCGAGCACTCGGTAGCGCGAGCGCGGCAACGGCTGCCAGCAGGCAACAGCCGAGCAGATGAACGGGAGACCGGGACGCGACAATCTTTCTACTGCGGGATGCTGGCATCGGCACGAACAATTCAAACAGAGGTAGGAATCACAGTATGCCCCAGCGCTCGATTCCATTCATTGACCTGTGCCGCTGCGCAAGCCCTTTGCAATGTGCTGCCTGCTCAAACGCGCGACTTTTCATCGTTCACTTGCACTAGCGGAAAATCAGCGACTGATGCGCCCCTGCCCCGGCTCTGGCGCCGGTGCCAACGGCAAGAGCCACGGAGCCGGCCGTCAATGCTGCATCGCCACACGCGAACACCCCGGGCACGCTGGTCTCCTGCGTTTCGGTAACCTGCAGATAGCGGCCCATCGGGCCGTCGTTCAACGCACAGCCCAATTGTTCGGCCAGCGGGCTGTTGATATGGGTACGCGGCAATACGAACAGACCATCCAGTGCCACGCAGCGACCGTCGGCCAGGTTGATGTCGGCTCGCTCGCCGCCAATCGACTTCACGGCATCCGGCTCTACCACCACACCACGGCGTGCCAGCTGCTCCAGCTGTTCAGCATCGGGTATGAAAGCGCCATTGGTGAACAAGGTGGTGCTGCCCCAGTCCGGCAGCATCATGGCGTGATGCATCGACATGGGCGAAACAGCCAGCACACCGATGCGGCCCAGATCGAGCTCGTAGCCATGGCAATAAGGGCAATGAAAGACACTGCGCCCCCAGCGCTCTGCAAGCCCATCGACGGGCGGCAGCTCATCGCGTACACCACCGGCGAGAATCAGCCGGCGGCCCTGCTCAACCTCGCCGCTGCCCAGGGTCACGCGGAAGCCATCGCCTTCCGAGTCGGCGGCGGTCGCCTCGCCCACCGTCCAGGTCACGTTGGGGTAGTCCATCAATTCGGCACGGCCATCGGCGGCGATTTCTTCGGGTGGCCGCCCATCCTGGCCAAGGAAGCCATGGGAGTGGCTGGCGAAACGATTGCGCCGCGCACCGGCGTCGACAACCAGCACGCGGCGGCGGGCTCGCGCCAATTGCAGCCCGGCAGACAGGCCGGCATAGCTGCCGCCGATAATAATTGCGTCATAGCTCATGGCGCTGTTCCTCCATGGGGAGCCTGGATGATGCCCAGGCCTTCACGAAACACCATAAGTTACAATAACTGAGCACGTCAACCTCTCGTAACTTTACGCATTACGAATCATACTTCTCGCTACCATCGCACATTCCGAGCTGCCCATGAGAAACGACACCCGGCTGTCACGCATGCTGCACGTGCTGATCCACATGGATCGACACAAGCAGCGCACCACCTCGGACACCATTGCGCGCATGCTCGACACCAACCCGGTAGTGGTGCGGCGCACCATGGGCCTGCTGCGTGAAAAAGGCTACGTAACCTCCGACAAAGGCCACAACGGCGGCTGGGCACTGGCCAAACCGTTGACGGAAATCACCCTCTTGGATATCCATCAGGCGTTGGGCGCACAATCGATTTTCAGCATTGGCATGGCCACCGACCATCCCCAATGCCTGGTCGAACAGGCGGTGAACCAAGCGCTCACCCAGGCGTTCGACGAAGCTCAGGCCTTGCTGTTGCAGCGGCTGGGCTCGATCACGGTCGCTGCGCTGGCAGAAGATTTCGATGCGCGCTATCGGGCGCTGGAAGTGCCATGCACGACGTCTTGACGGCCTCTCAGCACCCGCCTCAAAGGTCGCGAAACAGACCCTGTGCGTCGAGCAATGCGTAAGCAAATTCCGGACGCTGCTCCAGACCACGACGAATCGCGGCGGGAATGGCCTGGCGGGTTTTGCGGCACAATCCGGGAAAGGCCGTTACCTCGATGGCGATGCCGCGCATGCTGCGTACTTCGTTGAAGCCTGGGGCAACCTCTACCCGGATGCCCAGCTGCTCGTGCATACGCTGCTGCAAACGCTCAAGCTCCGCCAGGCTAGCGACATTTTCCAGACGCTCGAGCAGGCGCTTTTCCTCTGCTTTGGTCAGTAGCAGGATGCGCTGATCACCGCCAGGCGTTTCCAGCAACTGCTCTCGCTCGCAGTCGCAGGCGCCGGGCGGACAGGGATGACGGATCGGCATAGATAGGCTCATGGCCTGCATCATAGCCAGCCTTGAGGCTCATTGACCATCGGCCGACTCACCATTGCTCGCCATTGCTTACCGAGCAATCAGGCGCTCAGCCTGAACCGGCTTACCAGGGTATTCAGCCCCTGCGCCAGACGCGCCAGCTCGCTGCAGGCAACTGCCGTCTGGTTGGCGCCAGAGGCGCTCTGGATCGACAGGTCGCGAATGCTCACCAGATTGCGGTCAACCTCACGGGCCACATGAGCCTGCTCTTCAGATGCGGTGGCAATCTGCAGGTTGCGCTCATTGATCATGGCAATCGAATCGACGATCTGCTCAAGCGCCTGGCGTGCTTCATCAGCCACCTGCACCGTGTTGGTAGCCTCCTGATTGCTGGTGCGCATGGCCACTACGGCCTTTTCGGTTCCCGCCTGGATTGCGGCGATCATCTGCTCGATCTCCTGGGTGGACGCCGACGTGCGATGGGCCAGCCCGCGTACCTCATCTGCCACCACCGCGAAGCCACGGCCATGGTCGCCGGCACGCGCCGCCTCGATTGCCGCGTTGAGTGCCAGGAGGTTGGTCTGCTCGGCCACGTTGCGAATCACGTCGAGGACCTTGCTGATGTCCCGAGCCTGGGCCGCGAGCCCCTGAACCTGATCGGATGCCTCGACCACATTGCCCGACAGCTGATGAATCGCTGCCACAGTGCGTGATACATGCTGGCTACCGGTATTGGCTGACACGGTCGAATCCCGGGCCGCCTCCGACGCGCTGCTGGCATTGCGCGACACTTCTTCGACCGCAGCACTCATTTGCGTCACGGCTGTGGCGGCCTGATCGATTTCGGCATTCTGGCTGTGCAGGCCGCGGGTGCTTTCTTCGGTCACCGCGGCCATTTCTTCAGCCGCCGCCGCAAGCTGGTTGGACGAATCAGCGATCTGCCGGATAGCGTCGTTGAGGTTGTTCTGCATCACCGCCTGAGCCGCCAGCAGGCGCCCTGCTTCGTCCTTGCCACTGACCGTGACGACACGGGTCAGGTCGCCCGCGGCAATGGATTCGGCGCTCAGCAGCGCCTCGTTGATCGGCCCGACAATCGAACGCGTTAGCAGCATGGCCAACAACACGGTCAGGACCACCGCCACGGCAATGGTCACTATTACGCCGGTGCGTGCATTTTCATAAGTCGCAGTGGCAAAAATGCCCGCCTGCTCAGCACCCTGCATGTTGAAATTGACCAGTTCGTCTAAGCGCTGCTGCAACGTTTCACCATCAGTACGAACCTGACCATTGGCCAGGCTCAGCGCCTGTTGAACCTGATTCTGATGAAGCAAATCGATGATTCGTTGCTGGCCGGCCAGATAGGCCTGAGTGGCGCTGCTCACTTTGGAGAAAAAATTCCGTTCCTCCTCGCTGGAGACCAGCTCGTCCTGGTATTTCTTCACGGCGACATCCAGGGCGCTGCGGTATTTCTGCGCCGCGGTTTCGTCGACTGACTGCTGGGCAGCACCCTCGCCAACGGCAAGCAAACGAAGCGTTTCCAGGCGTATGTTGAGCAGATCCTTCTGCATCTCGCCGGTTGCCTGGATGCTGGTCATCCAGTTGGCCTCGATTTCCTTCTCTGCCTGGTAAAGGTCGTTAAGCTTGAACAGTGAGAAGACCCCGAGCCCGATCACCAGCAAGGTAATGAGGGCGAAGCAGAACGCAGCGCGAGGCGCGATATTGATAGTACGGAGGTTCATGAAGGCACCGATCAAAAAGGAGTGTCTAACCAACCCCTCCCTGTCGGCCACGCAACGCGCTAACGGCTTGTAGCGCGCCAGAACAATATCAAAACGACATCACCGTTCGTATCGCCTGCCGACCAGCGGAAATTATGCGCGCCGCCGGTCGACGCAACCCGATGTAACGCTGGTGCTGGCGCTTTGTTACGCAGTGTTTATCATCCGCGCCCGCGAGTATGGGGAACTCCCTACCACCGCTGTGGTGTCGAAACCCCGATGCCGCGCGCGCCGCCATGACCGCGTGGCCCTTTCATCCCATCAAAGGAACGATTGATGAGCATCCACAGCAACGCGGGACGCCTTCCCGACGAACATAGCCTGGCCAACCTGCCACGCCTGGTATCGCGCTACTACAGCGAACGTCCGGACCCTAGCGACCCCGCACAGCAGGTGGCATTCGGCACCTCGGGCCATCGTGGCTCATCCCTGAAGAACAGTTTCAACGAATGGCACATTCTCGCCGTGACCCAGGCGATCTGCGATTACCGCCAGGGCCAGGGCATCGACGGCCCGCTGTTCATCGGCATGGACACCCACGCGCTGTCCGAGCCTGCCTTCGTCTCCGCACTGGAAGTGCTGGCCGCCAACCGCATTGAAACGCGCATTGATGCCGGTTGCAGCGAAACCGCCGGCGAGCCGGGCTACACCCCTACCCCGGCGATTTCCAAGGCGATCCTCGATTACAACAAAGGTCGCAGCAGCGGGCTGGCCGATGGCATCGTCATCACCCCGTCGCACAACCCGCCTGCCGACGGCGGTTTCAAATACAACGCCACCAATGGCGGCCCGGCGGATACCGGCGTCACCAAGTGGATTCAGGAGCGCGCCAACGAATTGCTGGTGGCTGGTCTCAACGGCGTGCAGCGCGTCGATTACGCCAGCGCCCTGAAAGCCCCGACCACCCAGCGTTACGACTTCATCGACAATTACGTCGGCGATCTCGAGCAGGTGCTGGATCTGCAGGCGATTCGTGGCTCAGGCCTGAAATTCGCCGTCGATCCGCTGGGCGGCGCCGGCGTGCATTACTGGACGCGCATCGCCGAGCGCTTCGGCCTGCCGCTGGAGGTGCTGTCGACCCGCGTCGACCCGACCTTCCGCTTCATGCGTGTCGACTGGGACGGCAAGATCCGCATGGATTGCAGCTCGCCCCATGCGATGGCCGGGCTGATCGAGAACAAGGATCGCTTCGACGTTTCCTTCGCCTGCGACACCGACCACGATCGCCACGGCATCGTTGCCCGCTCGGTGGGCTTGCTCAACCCCAATCATTACCTGGCTGTGGCCATCGAGTACCTGTTCACTCACCGTCCGCAATGGGCTGCCCAAGCCGCCATCGGCAAGACCCTGGTGTCGTCGTCGATGATCGACCGTGTCGCCAAGGGCATCGGCCGTGAGGTGGTGGAAGTGCCGGTGGGCTTCAAGTGGTTCGTTGACGGCTTGATCGAAGGCCGCTTCGGCTTCGGCGGCGAAGAGTCAGCCGGTGCCTCGTTCCTGCGCAAGGACGGCAGCGCGTGGTCGACCGACAAGGACGGCATCATCCTCGGCCTGCTGGCAGCGGAAATTACCGCGGTAACCGGTAAGGATCCAGGCGAGCGCTACCAGGCGCTGACCGAACGCTTCGGCGCACCGGTCTACCAACGCATCGACGCCCCGGCGGACCGTGAGCAGAAAGCGCGATTGAGCAAGCTGTCGGCGTCCCAGGTAACCGCCAGCGAACTGGCCGGCCAGCCAATCACCGCAATTCTCACCGAGGCACCGGGCAACGGCGCCGCTATCGGCGGGCTCAAGGTGGTTACCGATAACGGCTGGTTCGCCGCTCGGCCATCCGGCACCGAGGACGTCTACAAGATTTACGCGGAAAGCTTCGAGGGCGACGCCCACCTGAAACGCATTCAGGACGAAGCCAAGGCGCTGGTCGACAGCGTGCTAGCTGGCTGATGAAGACAACGCCCGGCTCATGCCGGGCGTTGTATTACTGCTCTGCATGGCGGCGCCACGCCAGTGATGACGGTGAGCGCCTGCACCTCGGCTGGACAGACCGAACAACCGCTCAGGACGAAAAAACCTCTGCACGTTGCGGCACAGTCACCTGACGGCCAACCAGTTGCTGCCGGGCCAGTTGCCGCTGCACCTGCGCAACGGCATCCAGCACCTGCTGCGCCCACTGTTGATCATCAGGACGCACGACAACCACGCGAAAGCCATGATGCTGACCTTCCATCTGCACACCCTCGGAATCGTCGACGTGCAGGTCGATATCGAATGCGCAAGGCAGCTTCGAGGGGGCGTTCGACAACCCGCGAGCGGTCAGCGCATGCCGGTGGCGAACGCTGTTGACTACCCCGTCGACGTGGATGCCATGAAGCATCAGCCAGCGCCTGATATAGGCCGGCGTGCGACCAGAGGAGGTATAGACCCAGACACTGCAATCCTGGCGCCGCAGTTCGCGAATCAGTGAACGTGTACCGATACGTAGCGGCTCGCCGAGCCAACGGTGAATGAACGCCGGCAGCCTGCTGGGCTCGGCGTCACTGTGCAGCGCCTGGCAGGCCAGTGTGTCGTCGATATCGAAGGAAATACGCAGGCGTTGGCGCCTGAACGGGAGCAATTGCACAAGGCTTTTGGCCGCCCGCCTGATCTGCAAGCCCGTGGCGTGACAGGAACGGAGCAGCATGCGCTTTCCCATCAGGCCTTCCTCCGCTCGGCGTCGAGCTTCTTTTCGCTGAGGAAAAATTTCTTCGGTTCAGGCGATTGCTCTTCCAGAAAGGCGGCGTATTTCTTCTTGATCTTGGGCAGCTCGTACAAGGCCTTGACACCATGTTTGGCGGAATTGCGGATCACTGAAGAGGGGTTGAAGTAACCCTCTGCGTTTTTCAAGCTGAGCACGAACGGTGGCAGCCCGGCACGCATCAGCAAGTAGCTGACAATCAGCGAGCCGGTGCGGTTGTTGCCTTCGATGAACAGCTGCGGCTTGCTGAGAATTCTCACATAGACGCCCGCGGCGCGCTTCCACACCGACTCGTTGCGGTGCGCACAGTACCAATTGAACACGTCCTTGATACCGCCTTCGATGTTGTTGAAGAAATGCGCTTCAGTGGCCGCCAGGTGCTGGGCGTACTCCAGTCGGCCTGTCGGCTTCTGGCCACACAACACAGTGGCATTGAGCTCGAGCATCAGGTTCAGATGCTGCAGCTCGAAGAGGTCGATATCGCGCGCGACATAGTCGTCAATCAGCGCATAACCCTCAAGCACATTTTCCAGCACTTCATCCGTCAGCGGATCACGTGGCTCGGTAAAGTGCCTGCTGAGTTCCACGAAATGGCCTTGCACTTCGCGCAGTGCCCGCTCAACCGCTGGTAAATCAAGACGACGCTTTACAGGCATTGGCATTCCTGAGGAAAACATGAAACGGCAAAAACAGCCGGATAGCCGCCAGCGCCTGTGGGCGGCTGGTGGTATCCGGCCTTGGCAGGCAATCCTTGGCTAGCTGAATTTGCCGCAGATGTAGTCCTCGGTCATTTTTTCTCGGGGGCTTTGGAAGATCTGGGTCGTTGCTCCCATCTCGACCAGGTAACCGGTGCGGGTGCCCTGAGAAATGTCTACCGAGAAGAATGCCGTGGTGTCGGCCACACGAATGGCCTGCTGCATGTTGTGGGTGACCAGGGCGATGGTGTAGTCCTTTTTCAGCTCGACCATCAGTTCCTCGACCCGGCGTGTGGCAATCGGGTCGAGTGCCGAGCACGGCTCGTCCAGCAGCAGCACTTCAGGCTCGGTGGCAATAGCGCGGGCGATACACAGACGCTGCTGCTGACCACCAGACAGCGACAGGCCGCTGGCCTTGAGCTTGTCCTTGACCTCATCCCACAGCGCGGCGCCCTGCAGTGCATGCTTGACGCGATCACCCAGGTCGCCCTTGTAGCGATTGAGGCGCAGGCCAAAGGCAACGTTGTCGAAAATGCTCATCGAGAACGGGTTGGGCTGCTGGAACACCATGCCGATGTAGCGGCGCACCACGACCGGGTCAACGCCCTTGCCGTAGACGTCCTGCCCGAGAAAATGCACGTGCCCTTCGAAGCGGAACCCTTTGACCAGGTCGTTCATGCGGTTGAGGCTGCGCAACACGGTACTTTTGCCGCAGCCGGAAGGCCCGATGAAGCCGGTGATCTTGTTCTTCTCGATCGGTACATGGCTGTCACGTACCGCCAGGAAGTTGCCGTAGAAGATCTTGTCCAGCTTGCAGTCCATGACCACAGGAGCCTGGATCTCGAACGGGGTGGCTATTTGTGCAGATAATTGATTCACAATCACGGTGCTCCCATTCTCAAAACTTAGGCTTGCCGAAAATACGGCTGACGATATTCACGATGAGCACAATCATCACCAGTACCAGCGAGGCCGCCCAGGCGAGCTCGAGCTGGTTGTCGAACGGCATGCCGGAGAAGTTGTAAATCAGTACGGCAAGCGATGCCGTCGGATTCATCACGGCCAGTTCGCCGTCGTGGTAGATCCAGTAGTTACTGAACAGCGCGGTAAACAACAGCGGCGCGGTTTCACCAGCAGCGCGTGCCACAGCCAGCATGACGCCCGTAAGGATCGCCGGCAGGCCGGTAGGCAGAATAATCTTCCAGATCACCTGCGAGCGGGTACAGCCCATGCCGTAGGCGGCATCCTTCATGATCTTGGGCACCATTTTCATCGACTCTTCAGCAGTCAGCACGACGATGGGCAGCATCAGTACTGCCAGTGCCACGCCGCCCGCCGGTGCCGAATAGGTGCCGGTGGTCACGACCACCAGTGCGTAGGCGAACACGCCGGCGAGGATCGACGGCAGCCCGGTGAGCATCTTGGCGGCGAAACGCGCTGCGTTGGCGAGCTTGCTGTGCGGTCCCAGCTCAGCTAGAAAAACCGCGGCCATGATGCCGACCGGCACCGCAATGGCGGCAGCGATACCGACCATCACGAAGGTGCCCGCCATCGCGTTACCGAAGCCGCCACCGGTCTCGAAACCGGTGGGTGGCAACTCGGTGAACACTTCAAGGCTCAGGCGAGCACCGCCACGGGTGATCAGCATGTACAGCACCGAGAGCAGCGGCACACTGGCCAACAACGCGCCCAGCCAGACCAGCGTGGTCAATACCAGGCTGCGCAGTGCGCGACCCTCGAAACGGCGCTGCAGGCTTGGCATCGCGACATCAGGAGAAGTAAGGCTCGTCATCATTTACTCCCACGCTGGGCATAGACCATCAGCATCGAGCCGATGATGTTGACGATCAGAGTGATCAGCATCAGCACCAGTGCGGCGTACATCAACACTTCGACCTCCTTCGGCCCCGCTTCCGGGAAGTTCAGCGCCAGCAGAGCAGCCAGGGTATTGGCGGGCGCGAACAGCGAGAGGGAAATGTTGTTGGCGTTGCCGACCAGCATGGCGAGGGCCATGGTTTCACCCAGCGCACGGCCGAGGCCCAGCACCAGCGAGCCGAATATGCCGGTTGCAGCGGAAGGCACCATGACCTTGAGAATCGCCTCCCAGTGGGTGGTGCCCATGCCGTAAGCGGCCTGCTTGGTCTTCATCGGCACGCTGGTGAGCGCATCCTGAGACACCGCTGCAATGGTCGGCAGAATCATGATCGCCAGCACCAGCGAGGCAGGCAGCAGGCCAGGGCCGCTCAGGGAGGTACCGAAAAAGGGTATCCAGCTGAGCTCACTGTGCAGCCAGGTGGTCAGCGGTCTGATCGCCGGGATCACCACATAGATGCCCCACAGGCCGTACACCACGCTGGGGATGGCCGCGAGCAGTTCGACGATGGTGCGAAACACCGCCGCGAGTCTCACGGGAAGAAAATCCTGGGTCAGAAAGATCGCCATGCTGATGCCGAAGAAACCGGCGATCACCAGAGCGATAAGGGCGCTGTAAAGCGTGCCCCAAATGGCCGGCAGAATGCCGTACTTGTTCTGATTGACGTCCCAGACGCTGCCAAGCAGCACGTCGAATCCGTGCTCCTGCATGCCGGGAAGTGCTTTGCGCCCGACTTCGAATATCAGGGCGAACACCACGGCCAGAATCAGTATCACGCCCACTCGGGCGACTGCGCGGAACACGCGGTCAACCAGCATATCCTTGGCGGAGGGAGGCTGACAGGCAGAATCCGGATTGTCCGGTACAACGAAAGGGCTGGTCATTGGCTAGGTTCCGGCGCGTGTGCAGGCCTCTCCCCTCGTGGCAAACAGCCCACACTGGAAGAGGCCTTGCGAGCATTACTGGATGTTGGCAGACGCTTCGCGAACCCGGTCGATGACCGACTGCGGCAATGGGATGTAGCCCATCGAATCAGCAATCTTCTGACCTTCGGTCAGGCTGTACTCGACCATGTCGCGCATGGCTTTGGCCTTGGCCGGATTGTCGTTCTGCTTGCGGAAGATCATCCAGGTGTAGGTGGTGATCGGGTAGGACTTGGCACCGTCCGGATCCGGCAGCCAGGCCACCAGGTTTTCCGGCATGTCCACCGCGGCGAGCGCCTCGGCACCGCTTTCAGCGTTCGGCACGACGTATTTACCGGCCTTGTTTTGCAGCACGGCGAAGTCAACCTTGGCCAGTTTGGCGAAACCGTACTCAATGTAACCAATGGAGCCCGGAGTCTGGCGAACGGTGGCGGTTACACCATCGTTTTTCGGCGATTTGATGAACTTGTCGCTGGCTGGCCAGTTGACCGTGTTGCCTTCGCCCAGCGCCTTGTTGAATTCTGCGTTGATGGCAGACAGGTGCTTGGTGAACACGGCAGTGGTGCCGCTGGAGTCGGCGCGCACGACAACGGTGATCGGCAGCTCAGGCAACTTCAGCTCGGGGTTCGCAGCAGCGATCTGCGGATCGTTCCACTGAGTGATCTTGCCCAGAAAGATGTTGGAGTAAACATCGCGCGGCAGCTTAACGCCCTTCGGGTTGCCCGGCAGGTTGTAGGCCAGCACGATCTCGCCAGCGGTCATCGGCAGCAGTTGTGCGCCTTCGGCAACCTTGGCGATGTCTTCGTCTTTCATTGCCGAGTCACTGGCGGCGAAATCGACGGTCTTGTTCAGGAAGTCCTGCACACCGGCACCGCTGCCTTTGGATTGGTAATCAACGGTGACCCCTTCGGTTTTTTTGCTGAAATCCTTGAACCAGGTCAGGTAGATCGGCGCTGGGAAGCTGGCGCCCGAACCGGTCAGGCGCACGCTTTCCGCTGCGAAAGATACCGAGGTCGCACAAAGAGAAACCGTGAAGGCGAGCGCAGCAGACGTGATCAACTTTTTCATGAGGGAACTCCTTGTGAGACGGAGCCCGAACTCTGCAGCAATTTCGTGAAGATTTTGTGACAGCCAGGAGCAAATGGCCTTCATGCGACTTTGCTCAGGCACTGCTTTGAGCCGTCGGTGCCCGTCCCTCAAGCCTCTCAGGCCGACGCGTGTGTAATTACCGCGTCACAAAATGCCTCTATCTCTGGCCACTCCATCTGCCACTCGAGCGCCCTTTCATGTCCGTAACTGCAGACAGCCTGATACAGCGTATTCACCGCGAGTTGCTTGACCACAGTGACGAAGAGCTGGAGCTGGAGTTAGCCGAGGATGGCCAAGACCTGGATGCACTGTTAGATACACAGACGTATGAAGGCAGCGAGAAGGATGCTCGACGGATGTACTTCGCCGAGCTGTTCCGCCTGCAGGGCGAGCTGGTAAAACTGCAGAGCTGGGTGGTCAAGACCGGCCACAAGGTAGTGATTCTTTTCGAAGGCCGGGATGCCGCTGGCAAGGGTGGTGTGATCAAGCGCATCACCCAGCGCCTGAATCCCCGTGTCTGCCGGGTCGCTGCCTTGCCTGCGCCCAATGACCGTGAACGTACGCAATGGTACTTCCAGCGCTATGTCTCGCACTTGCCCGCAGCGGGTGAAATCGTGTTGTTCGACCGCAGCTGGTACAACCGTGCGGGCGTCGAGCAGGTGATGGGCTTTTGCAACGCGGATCAATACGAAGAGTTTTTCCGTACCGTACCCGAGTTCGAAAGAATGCTCGCGCGCTCCGGTATTCAACTGATCAAGTACTGGTTTTCCATTTCCGATCAAGAGCAGCACCTGCGCTTTCTGAGCCGCATTCATGACCCACTCAAACAATGGAAGCTCAGCCCCATGGACCTGGAGTCACGGCGACGCTGGGAGGCCTACACCAAGGCCAAGGAAATCATGCTCGATCGCACTCATATTGCCGAAGCACCCTGGTGGGTGGTTCAGGCGGATGACAAGAAGAAGGCGCGCCTTAACTGCATCCATCACCTGCTCGGCCAGATGCCTTACGAAGAAGTGCAGCATCCATCAATCGAACTACCGGAACGGGTTAGGCGCGAGGACTATTCACGCAGCCCGACGCCACCCGAGCTTATCGTGCCGCAGGTGTACTGAACGAAGCGCGAGTGGCGCTTGGCACAGCATGCGCGTACAAACAGGCCGCACAAAAAAGCCCCGCTCAAGCGAGGCTTTTCAATTCATTTGCTGCTTTATGCAGTAGCGCGGTAGCCACCGTCACGGGTGCGGCGGGCCCACATCATCTTGGCGGCGGTCGGGTTGATCGGTGCGCCGGTGAAGGTCGGCAGGGTGCGATCAATCCACTGGGCGCCTTGGCCTTTCCAGTTGATTTCGCCGCTGACCAGTTTGCTGTCACGCATGATTTCATGCAGCAGAGCTTGAACGCGGGTTTCACAGACGATGGTCTGGCGGTCAATCGCCTTCACGAAAACCACCTCATTGTCCTTGCGCAACGTCATCAGCAACATCCCATCAGGACGCTTTTTGAAATCGACTACGTGATCCGGGAGATTTTCGATCAGCTGCTGGATGGCGTATTGCATGGCTCGTACCCTCTGTGTGGTGTTTCTTTATAAGAGGGATATTGCAGAGTGCATGCCAGCTTCTGTTAATTCCTAACATGCTGATTTTAAAGCATTTATTTTATTCAAAAATCAATTGAACTATGCATCCTGCACGGTACCCATTAATCGGTCGTGCAAGATGCAAGGTCTGTCGCGGTTGGGCATACTCTGTAGAGAGGAATTCTGCGAAGAAGTGCCCTGCCCTTTGCAAAGCGAGATATCACCATGATTCAACCGGCTCTGATCATCATCGATATGCAGCGTGGCATGCTTGAGCCCGCAGCCGGTGACCGCAACAACCCTGACGCTCCAGAGCGCCTCACGGCATTGCTACACGCCTGGCGGCAGGCCCGCGCGCCAATCGTGCATGTGCGCCATATATCGCGAGCGACCACCACCCTTTTCGCACCGGGGCGACCCAGCGTCGAATTCCAGCCATCCCTCTATCCACTGCCGGACGAGCATGTGGTCGAGAAGAACGTGCCGGATGCTTTCATCAACTCGGGGCTGGAGCGTTGGTTGCGAGTACGCGGGATCGAGGCTGTGGTGATTGGCGGGGTCAGCACCAATAACTCCGTGGAGGGCACTGCACGCTCGGCGGGTAACCTGGGGTTCAAGACCTATGTGCTGGCAGATGCGTGCTTCACGTTCGCCAAAGCGGACTATAACGGGGTGCTGCGCAGCGCCGAAGAGGTGCATGCCATGGCGCTGGCCAACCTGCAGGACGAGTACGCAAGGATCATCGACAGCGCCGATGCAGCAGCTTTGCTGCAAACCTCCGAGCTGCCTGGTTGAACGAACGAGGCGGCCATGCCGGCCGCCTCGCTGAACCACTGCTAGAAGCGTGGTTTGAGGGCCTTCCAGCTCGGGTCGTATTTCTGCATCTGGGTCACGTCGTTGCGCTGGCGAATGCCGCAGCCGAGGAACTGCTCGTGCAGCTTGGCCAACTGATCGTAATCCAGTTCGACACCCAGGCCAGGTGCACGGGTGAGTTTCACGCAGCCATCGACGATCGGCAGCTTGCCGCCCTTGATCACCTCCTCGTCCGGCTCCTGCCACGGGTAATGGGTGTCGCACGCGTAGGACAGATTCGGCACGGCCGCCGCCACGTGAGTCATGGCCATCAGGCTGATACCCAGGTGCGAGTTGGAGTGCATCGATACACCCAGACCGAAGGTGTCGCACATCCGTGCGAGAATCTGCGTATCGCGCAGGCCACCCCAGTAATGGTGGTCGGCAAGCACGATCTGCACGCTGTTGAGGGCCACGCTGCGGCGGAACTCGTCGAAATCGGTGACCACCATATTGGTCGCCAGCGGGATGCCGGTGCGTTTGTGCACCTCAGCCATGCCCTCTAGACCGGGGCATGGGTCTTCGTAGTACTGCAGGTCATCGCCCATCAGTTCGGCCATACGCAGCGAGGTTTCCACCGACCAGTTGCCGTTGGGGTCGATGCGTAGCGGTGTGCCGGGGAACGCCTGGCGTAGCGCCTTGATGCAGGCCACTTCGTGCTCGGGGCCGAGCAAGGTACCGGCCTTGAGCTTGATGCTCTTGAAGCCGTTCTCCTCGATCATGGTGCGCGCCTGGGCGACGATCTGCTCGGGGCTGATGCCCTCGCCCCAGCGATCCGGCTTGTAAGGCGAGCCCGCATGTTCGGCGTATTTGAGGAACAGGTAAGCGCTGAACGGCACCTTGTCCCGCACCGCACCGCCCAGCAGATCCACCAGCGGCATGCCCAGTGAGCGCGCCTGCAGGTCGAGAAAAGCCACCTCGAAGGCTGAATAAGCGTTCGCTACCTGCTTGCTCGGGTGCGAGCCAGGCGCCAACTCGGCGCCAACCGTGCCGGGCTTCAGCGCGGCGACGGTTTTTACCACACGCGCACGCAGGCCGTTGAGGTCGAACGGGTCGAGCCCGACCAGCGACTCCTGCATGGCCTGTAGCACGCTGAGCACCGGCGCATCACCGTAGCTTT
Organism: Phytopseudomonas seleniipraecipitans; assembly: GCF_900102335.1. GTDB lineage: Bacteria > Pseudomonadota > Gammaproteobacteria > Pseudomonadales > Pseudomonadaceae > Aquipseudomonas > Aquipseudomonas seleniipraecipitans. Next base: position 844,373 of record NZ_FNBM01000001.1, on the reverse strand, counting down.
CACCGAGGCCGATCGTGCCATTGTCGCTTTCCACTTCGATGATCGAACGCAGCGCGTAGGGTTCGTGAATGCCGCTGGCGTTGAGCAGTGGTGCGTCGCGAAACGCAATCGGCGTTACGCGTACCTGTTTGATCTTCATGATTCATCTCCGAAATCGTCGGCGTGGCCTTGTCATCACCAATGCCGTGGGTGGCTGCTGTAACGCAACGCTGATGATGTACGCGAGCATTGATCCCGTCTAATCTAGATTGGCATTCGATTGATACCTGGATTAGATCAATGTTCGAACTCGCCCAGCTGCGCTGCTTCACCACCGTCGCCATCGAACTCAACTTCCGCCGCGCCGCCGAGCGGCTCAATATGACCCAACCGCCGCTCAGCCGGCAGATCCAGCTCTTGGAGCACAGTTTGGGCGTCGAGCTGTTTACTCGCAGCACCCGCAGCGTTGCGCTAACTGCCGCAGGCCGGGCATTTTTCATCGAGGCGCAGCACCTGTTGGAGCGCGCCCACCAGGCTGCCGCCTCGGCCCGTCGCTTCGCGGCAGGCGACATCGGCTCGGTGAGCATCAGTTTCGTGGGCAGTGCGGTGTATGAATTTCTGCCCAAGGTGATCGCCGAGGCACGGCTCAGTCAGCCCCAGGTGAAAATTTCCCTGAGTGAGATGAATACTCACCAGCAGCACGAAGCGCTGCGTACCCGCCGCATCGATCTGGGCATCGTGCGCCAAACGCTGCTGCAGGCGGGTTATGAAAACGAATGCCTGGTTCGCGAGCCGTTCGTGCTCGCGGTGCCGAGCCAACACCCGCTAGCTAACACCGCCCGGGTAAACGTCGACGATCTCGATGGCGCGCCGTTTCTGATGTACTCGCACGCTGCCTATCCGCCCTTCAACGAGCTGCTCACCGGCATGTTCCGCTCGGCTGGCGTGGCACCTGAATACGTGCAGTGGCTGGGCTCATCGCTGACCATCCTGGCGCTGGTCAACGCCGGCATGGGGCTGGCGCTGGTGCCACGCTGCGCCACCAATGTGGTGTTCAAGGACGTGACCTTCCGCGAAATCGACCTCGGCGAAGGGATTCAGAGCGAACTGCATCTGAGCTGGCGCAGCAACAATGACAACCCGGCCTGCATGATGCTGCTTGAAGCGATCCGCGCCGCAGTGGCGGCAGACATGCATTGACACGCGAGAGCAGACGCAAGGGCGAGTCTGGCCCGTAGCCTGAGTTAGCACAGCGATACCTAGGTTTGCCCGTCCCGCGTGTCGCTTCGCTCGACCCGAGCTACCAAAGAAGGTCTTGATCACTCGTCATAGGGCGACAGACAGAACCGTAGCCTGGGTTGAGCGCAGCGATACCCAGGTTTGCCCGTCCCGCGTGTCACTTCGCTCGACCCGGGCTACCCGGAAAGCCGCTGATTAACCCTTACACCCACTGATCGTTACGCTTGCGGCGGATGCGGAACATGGTCGGCAGGATCAACCCGGCCAGCAAGCCGGCACCGGCGATGCTGCCGCCGTACACCATATAACGCATCAACACCTGTTTCTGCTCGTCGCCCAATTGCGCCTGGGCTTCACGCAACTGCGAGCGTGCCTGGTTCAGTTCGATATCCAGGGCACTGCGCCCGGCTTCCAACTCGTCGATCAGTGTCTTGCGCGCATCCAGGGTCTCCTGCATGCCTTGCACGCGGGTTTCCCAGGTGTCGTTGATGCCCGCCAGTTCGGCGCTCAGTTCGGTGACTTTCTGTTCGAGCGCTGGCAGTCGCTCGGCCTGGCCGGGCACTTCCTGCAGGTCACGGTTGGCGATCCACACGGCATCGCCGTTTTCGCCGCGAACCTGGCTGTAATCGCCTTGGGTGCGCAGCAATTGCACGCGCATGCCGGAGCTCAGCGTGCCAACGATGCGGTAGCCATCGGTCGGGCCGCTGCGCACATAAGTATTCAAACTGTCACTGACCCAGCGCACGTTGTCGCTGGCCTGCTGGGCATGCACCGGTGCAGCTACCAGTAGCAAACCGGACAGCAGCGAAGCCCCGAGCACGCGAACCTGCGACAGGGAAAGGGAGACGGAAAAAGGGCGGGCTAGGGACATAAAAACGATCTTCACTCGGCGGTGGAACACAATGCGACGCAGCGCGCTAACGTCGGCCAGGTGAATTGTTCTAGGGGTCGTCAAGGTCATGTAACTGGCGTAACGCCATGCCTTGCGCCCGGTTTGGCCGACTGCTGAAAGACCGCGGTGAATCGGCCTGGTTCCTCAGCAGCCGGTAGATCGCCGCGATCTGCCTAGATGGCAGACGCGCGGCAGGCACGGCGATACCGCGCTGAATGCGCATCGCCTGCCTCGTAAAAAGCAGGCGGATGCGCGGCGAGGCTGCTATTTGCTGGGCAGCGCATGTTGCGACGCAGCAGCACGCCAGCCGGCCCAGAGCGCGAGCAACAGAGCCGCCGCAGGGAACGCGCCACCAATCAGCGCGGCGCCCTGCCAACCGAAGTTCTCGTAGATCGGGCTGGCGATGGCCGAACCGGTGGCGCCGCCAACGAAGATGCTGGTCATGTACAACGCATTGAGGCGCGCGCGGCTGTTTTGCTCCAGTGCGTAAACTTCACGCTGGCCGAGCACCATGTTCAGTTGCACGGCGAAATCCAGCAGCACGGCACACAGCACCAGGCCGAGTACCCCGGCCAGCGGGCTGGCCAGCGTCAACGCGAACGCCAGCGGCGCAAGAATCAGCGCCACCAGGGTGGCACGCCGCGTGTGACCAGCATCGGCCAAGCGACCGGCAATCGGTGCGGCAATGGCACCGATGGCGCCCACCAGGGCAAACAGCGCCACCTGGGTCTGGCTGAAGCCGTAATGGCGCACCAACTCCAGCGGGGCCACCGTCCAGAACAGGCTGAACGAGGCGAACATCAGGCCCTGGTACAACGCTCGCTGGCGCAGCGTGGAATAGCGGCGCAACAGGCCGAACAGCGACAGCAACAGCTGGCCGTAATGGCCTCGATTGTCCGGCGCATGGCGAGGAATGGTGGTGGCGATCACCACTACGATGCCCAGCATCATTGCTGCCGCGGAGAAGTACACCGCGCGCCAGCCGAAGTACTCGGCGATCAGGCTGGCCACCGGGCGTGCCAGCAGAATGCCCAGCAGCAGGCCGGCCATGATATTGCCGACCACCCGCCCCCGAGTGGCTTCCGGCGCCAAATGAGCAGCGAGGGGTATCAGCATCTGCACCGATACCGAACTGAGGCCGATCAGCAACGACAGGCCCAGAAACAATCCCGGGGACGTTGAAAACCCGGCTGCGAGCAGGCAGACCATCGCCGCCAGCGTAGTCAGTAGCATCAGCCGACGGTTTTCCAGCAGATCGGCCAGCGGCACCAGAAACAGCAGCCCCACGGCATAACCGATCTGGGTCAGGGAGACAATCAGGCTGGCCTTGTGCATCGACAGCCCCACCGCTGGGGCGATCAGCTCGATGATTGGCTGGGCATAGTAGAGATTGGCGACGATGGCGCCGCAGCAGAAGGCGAACAGCAGCACCAGCGCGGGCGACAGGCCGTGGTGCTGACGGGAAGTGGATGTGTTCATGGTGGTCCTCGCGATGGTTCGGTGCGGACCGTCGCCCGGGGCAACGATCTGTAAATGCTCTGGCGTCACCAGCGTCAGGCTGGCCGGTTCAGGTGAGGCAACGGTACGGCGCAAAGCCTCGCCGGAGAATCCGTCGGGTACGCAACGCAGCGTTGCGCAGAATCGAACGCTGCCGCTCAGGCTTCGGCGTCCAGCACCTCACGCAGAAAGGCAATGAACGCGGCGACCCGTCGCGAGCCGCGCTGATTGGGCAGATACAGCACGCTGATCGCACCGCTCATCGCACCCGGTGCCACCTCGTATTGCGCCAGCAGACGCACCAGCCCGCCACTGGCCACGTCTGCTCGCACCAGCCAGTCCGCCAACAGCGTGACGCCCTGCCCGGCCAACGCTGCTTCACGCAGCACGTCGCCGTTGTTGCTTTGCAGAGGCCCGCGCACGGCCACCTGCTGCACCTCGCCGGCCGCGCTGAACTGCCAGCGCTGGCCGGCCGCGCCAAAATCGAAGCGCAAGCAATCATGCGCCAGCAATTCTTGCGGTTCATTGACCGGCTGGCTACGCGCCAGGTAATCCGGGCTGGCCACCAACCAACGCTGGAACTGGCCGACCCGCAGGCTGACCACATCCTCGCTGACCACTGCGCTGCCCAGGCGCACGGCAACGTCGACGCGCTCACCGAGCAAGTCGACCACCTCATCGTTCAGGCGCAGGTTCAACTCGAGTTCCGGGTGCCGTTCCAGCAGGCGGCCCACGTGCGGCGCAATGATCCGCCGACCGAATTCCACCGGCACACTGACATTCAATCGGCCACGCGCCTGGCTGCCGCGGTCGGCGATGGCCGCATCCGCCTCGTCGAGCGCCTCGAGAATCGCCACGGCTCGCTCGTAATAGGCTCGCCCGGCCTCGGTCACGCTGACTTGCCGGGTGCTGCGGTTGAGCAGCACGCTCTGCAGCTCGGCCTCCAAAGCGCTGACTAGCCGCGTCAGCGACGATGTCGCCATGCCGAGCGCACGACCTGCCGCAGAAAAACCGCCGCAGCGCACCGTTTCAACGAAGGCTTTCAGGGCCAGCAGCTTGTCCATGGCAGGCGTCCGTAGTGATTGGGGATGACTCTAGCGCAGCGTGGGCAACAGGCATTGCATATGCGTCGTTTGCCAGAGCGGGTCTGCCTCGACATCGACGATGGTAAAGCCCTGACGCTCCCAGAAACGAACCGCACCCGGTAAAAACGGATGAGTATGCAGGTACAGCGCCTGCACACCCGCCGCCTCGGCATGCTCGCGCAGCCGTGCGTAGAGTGCCTTGGCCAAGCCACCACGGCGAAACGCCGGCGCCACGAACAGCCGTACGATCTCCACCGTGCGCATGCCGTGGTAATCGAGCTGCGGGAAGCGGTGATCAAAGGGCAGGTAACCGACAGCGGCCACTACCTCGCCTTCACAGCGAGCCAGCCAGAAATGGCCATCGTCGCCATCCAGATACACCTGCTGGAAATGCGCCAGGTCATTGGGCAGCACGCGGGCGTCGAGCATCGGGAAAATCTGCGCGCGGGCGGCCATGACGAACGCCACCACGTCGGCTATATCGCCCGGCTGCACGCGGGCAATGTGGATCGGTGACTTGCTCATGCCCCTCCCAAGTGGCGCCGCAGGCTGCCGGCCAGGCTGGCCGCAGCGAGACGTGCGGCAACATAGCCTCGTACTCACCGGCTCGCAAGCGTGCAGCTCTGCTTATATAGGTGGGCGAGGCACCAATGACCGGTCACGCTGTCAGTGAAAGCCCGGTCATCGAATCGCCGCCGCTGCTTTTACCCTTGAGCCTCGCCGCCGTTCTCGTTATAAGTCCCGCTACTTTTCCAAGGCCCATCAGGCAGACCATGAGCCAAGCTGATCTCCTCGACCAAGACCCTGTGTTCCAGCTCAAAGGCAGCATGCTGGCCATCACCGTGATGGAGCTGGCGCACAACGACCTCGCACGCCTCGACGTGCAGCTGGCGGAGAAAGTCGCCCAGGCGCCGAACTTCTTCAGCAACACGCCGCTGGTGCTGGCCCTCGACAAGCTGCCAGAGGATGAAGGCACCCTCGATCTTGGCGAGTTGATGGCCCTGTGCCGCAAGCACGGCCTGCGCACCCTCGCCGTGCGCGCCAACCGCGACGCCGACATCGCCGCCGCCAATGCGCTGGACCTGCCGGTACTGCCGCCATCCGGTGCCCGCGAGCGAATCATCGATCCCGCACCGAAACCGCCAGAGCCACCGGCCAAGCCGCCGGAGCCAGAAGTGAAACCGACCCGCGTGATCACTACGCCGGTGCGCGGCGGTCAGCAGATCTACGCCCAGGGCTGCGATCTGGTGGTACTGGCTCCGGTCAGTGCCGGTGCGGAACTTCTCGCCGATGGCAACATCCATGTCTACGCACCGATGCGCGGCCGCGCGCTCGCTGGCGTCAAGGGCAATCGCCAGGCACGTATCTTCTGCCAGCAGATGGGCGCCGAACTGCTCTCCATCGCCGGTCAGTACAAGGTTGCCGAAGACCTGCGCCGTGACCCGAACTGGGGCCGTGCGGTACAGGTCAGCCTGACGGGCGACGTGTTGAACATCACCCGTCTTTAACGGATACTGCCCGGCACTTTAAACGGACACAAAGAGCACCTGGAAGCCATCAGGCGGGCTGTCAAAAGAATCACTGAATCCGCACCGGCCGGCACGTTGGGCAATCGCTTCTCTGCTTCTCGACGCGCCCCGACGCTCAGCGCCATCGATTTTTTCGACAGACCGCCAGTTACTGGCAGGTTCTCGCTTTTATTCATTTTTGGGGTGAATCACCTTGGCCAAGATCCTCGTAGTCACTTCCGGCAAAGGTGGCGTCGGTAAAACCACCACCAGCGCTGCCATCGGTACCGGCCTCGCCTTGCGCGGCCACAAGACCGTCATCGTCGACTTCGACGTCGGCCTGCGTAACCTCGACCTGATCATGGGCTGCGAACGCCGCGTGGTGTATGACTTCGTCAACGTCGTCAACGGCGAAGCCACCCTCACCCAGGCCCTGATCAAAGACAAGCGTCTCGAGAATCTCTATGTACTGGCTGCCAGCCAGACCCGTGACAAGGACGCGCTGACTCAGGAAGGCGTCGAGAAGGTCATCAACGAGCTGCGCGAAAACTTCGAATACGTGGTCTGCGACTCGCCGGCCGGTATCGAGAAAGGCGCCCACCTGGCCATGTACTTCGCTGACGAAGCGATCGTCGTGACCAACCCGGAAGTCTCCTCGGTTCGCGACTCCGACCGCATGCTCGGCCTGCTGGCCAGCAAATCGCGTCGTGCCGAACAAGGCGGCGACCCGATCAAGGAACACCTGCTGCTGACCCGCTACAACCCGGAGCGCGTTACCAAAGGTGAAATGCTCGGTGTGGAAGACGTCGAGGAAATCCTCGCCATCCGCCTGCTCGGCGTGATCCCGGAATCCCAGGCGGTGCTCAAGGCCTCCAACCAGGGCGTGCCGGTGATCCTCGATGACCAGAGCGATGCCGGCCAGGCCTACAGCGATGCCGTGGATCGTCTGCTCGGCAAGGAAGTGGCCCACCGCTTCCTCGATGTTAAAAAGCAGGGCTTCCTGCAACGTCTGTTTGGAGGTCGAGAATGAATATTTTTGACTTCTTGCGTTCGCGCAAGAAGGAAGCCACCGCCTCCATCGCCAAAGAGCGCCTGCAGATCATCGTTGCCCACGAACGTGGTCAGCGCACTCAACCGGACTACCTGCCTGCCCTGCAGCAGGAGCTGGTCGAGGTGATCCGCAAGTACGTCAACATCGACTCCGACCAGGTTCAGGTCGCACTGGAAAACCAGGGCAGCTGTTCGATTCTGGAATTGAACATCACCCTGCCGGATCGTTGATCCGCGTACCGTAAGGTGGGTTAGCGGCGCCTGGTGATGAGTTTTAATTCACCGCCAGAGCCAATGCGCTGCGTAACCCACCAAGCGATAGCAGAAGCAACATCGATCCTTTGCAGCAAACAACTCTACGAATGGCGGCCTCGATGGCCGCCTTTCGTTTTTATCGCCCAACCAAAGAATGCCCATGCCGCTCAGCCACATCGAAATCGTCCACCAAGACGCCGCCCTGCTGGTGATCAACAAACCCACCCTGCTGCTCTCGGTACCCGGCCGCGCCGATGACAACAAGGATTGCCTGGTCACCCGCCTGCAGGAAAACGGCTACCCAGAAGCGCGCATCGTACATCGGCTCGACTGGGAAACATCCGGGCTGATCGTGCTCGCCCGCGATGCCGACAGCCATCGCGAACTGTCCCGGCAATTCCACGACCGTGAAACGGAAAAGGCCTACACCGCGCTGTGCTGGGGCTCGCCTGAAGGTGACAGCGGCAGCATCGACCTGCCACTGCGCTACGACCCGCCGACCAAGCCCCGCCACGTGGTCGACCATGAGCAGGGCAAACACGCCCTGACCTTCTGGCGCGTGCTGGAGCGCCATACCGAGCACAGCCGTGTCGAGCTGACGCCGATCACCGGCCGCTCCCACCAACTGCGCGTGCACATGCTGTCCATCGGTCACCCGTTGCTTGGTGATGGCCTCTACGCCCACGAACAGGCCTTGGCCGCCTACCCGCGCCTGTGCCTGCACGCCAGCATGCTCAGCCTGACCCATCCGCAAACCGGCGAACGCCTGCGCTTCGAGTGCCCGGCGCCGTTCTGATGGGTAAGCGCTAATCCCGCCTGGTAGCCCGGCAGGGGGGGGGTAGCGAAGCCCGGGAACAGCTCCTGGGTATCGCTTCGCTCAACCACAGGCTACGGGCTGATCGCTGCTCTGATAGCCCGGCGTAGAGCGAAGCGAAACCCGGGGACGACGCCTCGGTATCGCCTCGACATCCGCAGGCTACGGACACCGAGAACCGGCATGGCAACGGCAGCGCTTATGAAGGACAATGCCGCCCCGCCAAGCGATGGCCGCCTCGTGCCGACAACAAATCGCCCGCGTACCGGATAGCCCACCGCCGACCCCCGCATCCAAGGAAACTTGCATGGCCCTGCCTCGCCCGCGTTTCGCCCCGACTCTGCTCACCCTGGCGCTCAGCCCAATGCTGTCCTGGGCCGCCGACTCGGTAGTGGCCCTCGACGCCACCACCATCGAAGAACGGGCCAGCGGCGAGTACCAGGCGCGCAGCGCGTCGGTCGGTGGTTTCGCGGATGCGCCGTTGCTCGATACGCCGGCCTCCGTGTCGGTGGTCACCCGGCAATTGATCGATGACCAGCAGGCCCGCCTGCTCAGCGATGTGCTGAAGAACGATGCATCGGTGGGCGAGGCCTACGCGCCAATTGGCTACTACGAAAACTTCGTGGTGCGCGGCTTCTCGCTGAATGCCGCCAACAGCTACCGGGTCAATGGCCGCAGCGTGGTGGGCGAGCAGAACGTGGCGCTGGAAAACAAGCAGCAGGTCGAACTGCTCAAGGGTCTCTCGGGCCTGCAGAGCGGCGTCACTGAGCCCGGCGGGTTGATCAACTACGTGACCAAACGAGCCGAAAACGTGCGCTCGTTGAGCGTGGCCAGCAATCAGGATGGTGAGCGCTATATCGCCGCCGACCTCGGCCGCTGGTTTGGAAGCGAACAGCAACTGGGCCTGCGCCTTAACCTGGCCCATGAAGACATCCGCTCCTTCGTCGAGCATGCGGACGGCACGCGCGACTTCGTTTCTCTCGCCCTGGACTGGAACCTGTCGCCGGACGCCACGCTGCAGCTGGACGCCGAATACCAGACTCGCGAGCATCGCTCGGTGGCCGGCTACCAGCTGCTGGGCGGCAGTCAGGTGCCCAGCGGCGTCAACCCGGATAAACGCCTGGGCCATCAAAACTGGGCAAAACCGGTGGGCATCGATTCGCTGAACCTGGGCGGGCGCTTCGAGTACCGCCTCGATGACAACTGGAAGGCGGCGCTGGATGCCTCGCGCAGCAACGTGGTGATCGATGATTACAGCAGCTTCCCGTACGGCTGCAGCCCTGCCTCTGGCTGCAGCGACTGGCTGACTCATTTCAGCCCCGAAGGCGGTTATGACCTATATGACTACCGCAGCCCGGATGACAGGCGCCGCCATGACGAGTTGCAGGCCACCCTTTCCGGCGCCTTTGCCACCGGCACCATTGGCCACGAGATGACCGTCGGCAGCAGCGCCCTGCGCCGCACCGTGGATCGTCGCGAGGCGATCAACGTACAGATCGGCTCGGCCGACATCGATCAGCATCCCGCCGAATTCTCCCCGGCAGGCCTGCCGCTCAATTCCAAGCACCGCCGCCTGGACAGCCGACAGTACGGCCTGTTCTTCAGCGACCGGATCAGCTTCGACGAGCACTGGCAGGTGCTGCTGGGCGGGCGCCAGGTACGTTTGGACGAAGAAGCGTTCGACAGCGACGGCATGCGCCAGCGCCATACTCAACGCAGCGAGTTCTTGCCCAACGCCGCGCTGCTCTATAAGCCGCAGGCCGACACCACCTTATACGTGAGTTACAGCAAAGGGCTAGCGCTTGGCGGCGAAGCGCCCTGGTTCACTACCAACGTCCGCGATGGTGTGGATGAAACGCTGGCTCCGACCACCTCACGCCAACTGGAAGCCGGCCTCAAGCGCGACTGGCAAGGCCTGAGCCTGGGCGCTGCGCTGTTTCGTATCGACCAGGCCCTGCAATACAGCCGCCCGAACGATGGCGACTTGCCGACCTACGTGCAACAGGGCAAGCAGCGCAATATCGGCCTGGAATTCAATGCCAGCGGCCAGGCCACTGACAACCTGCAGCTATCCGCCAGCACCGCCTTTATCCGCGCGCGGGCAATCAACACTGGCACCGAAGCGTACGAAGGCCACCAGGCCGTGAACGTGCCGAGGGTGCGCGCCAGCCTGTCCGGGGATTATCGGGTGCCGGGCATTCAGGGCCTGGCGCTGCTTGGCGGTCTGCAGTACAGCGGCAGCAAGTACGCCAACCCGAGCGGCACGGTGAAGGTCAGCGACTACACCGTCTTCAACCTCGGCAGCCGCTACACCACGCGCATCGAAGGCTACGAAGCGGTGCTGCGCCTGACCGTCGACAACCTCTTCGACACGCGCTACTGGCGCGACACAGGTGCTTATCAGGGCGATGGCTACCTGTTCCCTGGCGACCCGCGCACGGCGCGCCTGTCCGCCACGGTGAATTTCTGAAGTAATTGGGTAGCAAAGAGGCGCCGCCACGTCGAGATGACGGCGGCGCATCACCTCGCACTATAAAGGCCGCCAGACACTGCACATTGCAGGCCAGAACGCCCCAAGAAAACCCTACATATTGTGTTTATGTGACGAAGTGAAATCGGCGCGCCAATCGCTAAAAAAAATCTACCTGCGGCAACTGCGCCCACCCGCTCGACGCCTCGACCGGCATCCCAGTATTCATGGGCATTTGCGCCACTTACCCCGTTTTCACCCACAGATTTATCCACAGACCGAAGGGCTTGCCTTAGCCCCACCATCGCACTATCTTGTATCCCCATCGCGCCAAACCCCTACATGTTGGGTTTTTGGCCAAAATGGACACAAGCATAAAGACGCTGAGAAAGTCCATACCTAGCGCTTTTTCGGTGCACTGAATCAGCAGCGGGAACAGCGCGTTGGCAAAATGTGCAGCACGAGCCTGAACGACTTGGCTCGTATGGCTATCACGAAACATCGCTCGCCGCGCTTGCACAGGCACCACTACATGTAGTGGCCGTGCTCAGCAGGAAGCACCAGTAACGCCAGGGATGACGTGTTCCGGCATCGAGACAGTACCCACTGCCGCTGCGCACTTCGCGAGGCAGTTCTAACCGCCTATTTGCAACACCCTGCTGCCAGCCTTGTGCAGGCTTCAGGCTTTGTCGATTGGAATGAAAGCCAGGTACCGAACGAACCGCTGCAGAACGCTTATCCCGGAAAAATTTCATTGATCATGGAGACCTTCATGCACACCGACACCACTCGCGAGAACCCTCAGGCCAATCTGCCTCAGGGCGACGCCACCCAGTCTCTGGCCGCTACCGCGCCAGGCCAACTGCGTGTGATCAAGCGTAACGGCACCGTCGTGCCTTATACCGGTGACAAAATCACCGTCGCGATCACCAAGGCGTTTCTCGCAGTGGAAGGCGGCAACGCCGCCGCTTCGTCGCGTATCCATGACACCGTTGCGCGCCTGACCGAGCAGGTCACCGCGACCTTCAAGCGTCGCATGCCGTCGGGCGGCACCATCCACATCGAAGAGATCCAGGATCAGGTCGAACTGGCCCTGATGCGTTCCGGCGAGCAGAAAGTTGCCCGCGACTACGTGATCTACCGCGAAGCCCGCAGCCAGGAGCGCAAAACCGCCAGCGCAGCCGACGGCATCGCCCAGCCGCACCCGAGCATCCGCGTGACCCTGGCTGACGGCAGCATGGCGCCGCTGGACATGGGTCGCCTCAATACCATCGTCACCGAAGCCTGTGAAGGCCTGCTGGAAGTCGACGGCGCGCTGATCCAGAAAGAAACCCTGAAGAACCTCTATGACGGCGTTGCCCAGAAAGACGTCAACACCGCCCTGGTGATGACCTCGCGCACCCTGGTCGAGCGTGAGCCGAACTACAGCTACGTCACCGCCCGCCTGCTGATGGACAACATCCGCGCCGAAGGCCTGAGCTTCCTCAACGTCGCCGCCAGCGCCACTCACCACGAGATGGCCGAGCTGTACGCCAAGGCCCTGCCCGCCTACGTCGAAGCCGGCGTCGAGTTCGAACTGCTCGACCCGAAACTGAAAACCTATGACCTGGAAAAACTAGGCAAGGCGATCAACCACGAGCGTGATCAGCAGTTCACCTACCTGGGCCTGCAGACCCTGTACGACCGTTACTTCATCCACAAGGACGGCGTCCGTTTCGAACTGCCGCAGGTGTTCTTCATGCGCGTGGCCATGGGCCTGGCGATTGAAGAGCCGAAGAACCGCGAAGACCGCGCCATCGAGTTCTACAACCTGCTGTCGTCGTTCGACTACATGGCCTCCACGCCGACCCTGTTCAATGCCGGCACCCTGCGCCCGCAGTTGTCCAGCTGCTACCTGACCACCGTACCGGATGACCTGGGCGGCATTTACGACGCCATCCGCGACAACGCCCTGCTGAGCAAATTCGCTGGCGGCCTGGGCAACGACTGGACCCCGGTTCGTTCGCTGGGCGCCTACATCAAGGGCACCAACGGCAAATCCCAGGGCGTCGTGCCGTTCCTGAAAGTGGTCAACGACACCGCCGTAGCGGTCAACCAGGGTGGCAAGCGCAAAGGCGCTGTCTGTGCCTACCTGGAAACCTGGCACATGGACATCGAAGAGTTCATCGAACTCCGTAAGAACACTGGTGATGACCGTCGCCGTACCCACGACATGAACACCGCCAACTGGATCCCGGACCTGTTCATGAAGCGCGTCTTCGACGACGGCAAGTGGACCCTGTTCTCGCCAAGCGAAGTGCCGGACCTGCACGACCTGACTGGTAAAGCCTTCGAAGAGCGCTACGAGTACTACGAAGCCCTGACCGAGTACCCAGGCAAGGTCAAACTGTTCAAGACCATCCAGGCCAAAGACCTGTGGCGCAAGATGCTCTCAATGCTGTTCGAAACCGGCCACCCATGGCTGACCTTCAAGGACCCATGCAACCTGCGCAGCCCGCAGCAGCACGTGGGCGTGGTCCACAGCTCCAACCTGTGCACCGAGATCACCCTGAACACCAACAAGGATGAGATCGCCGTCTGCAACCTGGGCTCGATCAACCTGCCGAACCACATCAATGACGGCAAGCTGGACACCGCCAAGCTGGCACGCACCGTGAAAACCGCAGTACGCATGCTCGATAACGTCATCGACATCAACTACTACTCGGTACCGCAGGCGCGTAACTCCAACTTCAAGCACCGTCCGGTCGGCCTGGGTATCATGGGCTTCCAGGACGCGCTGTACCTGCAGCACATCCCGTACGGCTCCGATGCCGCCGTCGACTTCGCCGACAAATCCATGGAAGCGGTCAGCTACTACGCCATCCAGGCTTCCTGTGACCTGGCTGACGAGCGCGGCGCCTACGAAACCTTCCAGGGTTCGCTGTGGAGCAAGGGCGTGCTGCCGCTGGATTCGCAGCAGATCCTCATCGAGCAGCGTGGCCAGAAGTACATCGACGTCGACCTGAACGAAACCCTCGACTGGGCACCGGTACGGGCTCGCGTACAGAAAGGTATTCGTAACTCGAACATCATGGCCATCGCGCCGACTGCAACCATCGCCAACATCACTGGCGTGTCGCAGTCCATCGAGCCGACCTACCAGAACCTGTACGTGAAATCGAACCTCTCGGGCGAATTCACCGTGATCAACCCCTACCTGGTTCGCGACCTCAAGGCGCGCGGCCTGTGGGACTCGGTCATGATCAACGACCTGAAGTACTACGACGGCTCCGTGCAGCAGATCGAGCGCATCCCGCAAGAGCTCAAAGAGCTGTACGCGACTGCCTTCGAAGTGGACACCAAGTGGATCGTCGATGCCGCCAGCCGTCGCCAGAAGTGGATCGACCAGGCTCAGTCCCTGAACCTGTACATCGCTGGCGCCTCGGGCAAGAAGCTCGACGTGACCTACCGCATGGCCTGGTACCGTGGTCTGAAAACCACTTACTACCTCCGTGCCCTGGCTGCGACCAGCACCGAGAAGTCGACCGTCAACACCGGCAAGCTCAATGCCGTGTCCAGCGGTGGCGACCAAGGCTTCAGCGCAGCCCCTGCTGCCGCGCCAGCCCAAGAGGCCTCGCCAGGCCCCGCTCCGGTTCCGAAGGCGTGCGCCATCGACGAGCCGGATTGCGAAGCCTGCCAATAAGAGGCTTCCGCCGGGTTGCAGCCATCACTGCCGCCCGGCACGCATAACGCAAAAGCCAGGCACGCCCTGGCCTCTGATAATCAGCCGTAGCGCTCTGCGTGCACCGCGAGCCACACATGATTAGCCACTATCCATACAGGCCGGCCACACGCCGGCCCTCAAGCAGGAGCCAAGCCATGCTGAGCTGGGATGAATTCGATAAGGAAGACGGCGCAGAAGCCGCCGCTCCAAAACAGACCGCAGCACAAGCCAGTGCCGACATGAGCCTGGACAAACTCAATCAGGTCGGTGGCAACGCCGCCCTCGAAGCACGCGCCATCGACGCCAGCGACTCCGATGCAGTCGCCCGTGCCAAGAAAGCCCTGAACGACCTCGACATCCAGGAAGGTCTGGACGATCTGGAAGGCGCCTCCGGCCGCGTGGAAGTCGGCGACAAGCAGATGATCAACGCCCGCGCCGACCTCAACCAACTCGTACCCTTCAAGTACGACTGGGCCTGGCAGAAGTATCTGGATGGTTGCGCCAACCACTGGATGCCGCAGGAAGTGAACATGAACGCCGACATCGCGCTGTGGAAATCCACAGACGGTCTCAGCGAAGACGAGCGCCGCATCGTCATGCGCAACCTGGGCTTCTTCTCCACCGCCGACAGCCTGGTTGCCAACAACCTGGTACTGGCCGTTTACCGCCTGATCACCAACCCCGAGTGCCGCCAGTACATCCTGCGCCAGGCCTTCGAGGAAGCGATCCACACCCACGCCTACCAGTACTGCATCGAATCGCTGGGCATGGATGAAGGCGAGATCTTCAACATGTACCACGAGATCCCGAGCGTCGCGAAGAAAGCCTCCTGGGGCCTCAAGTACACCCGCTCGATCTCCGATCCCAAGTTCGAAACCGGCACCCCAGAAACCGATCGCCAGTTCCTCAAGAACCTGATCGCCTACTACTGCGTACTCGAAGGCATCTTCTTCTACTGCGGCTTCACCCAGATCCTCTCCATGGGCCGCCGCAACAAGATGACCGGCACCGCCGAGCAGTTCCAGTACATCCTGCGTGACGAGTCCATGCACCTGAACTTCGGTATCGACGTGATCAACCAGATCAAGATCGAAAACCCGAGCCTGTGGGACGCGCAGATGAAAGACGAAGCGACCCAGATGATCCTGCAGGGCGCCCAGCTGGAAATCGAATACGCCCGCGACACCATGCCCCGCGGCGTACTCGGCATGAACGCGGCGATGATGGAGGACTACCTCAAATTCATCGCCAACCGCCGCCTGACCCAGATCGGCCTGAAAGAAGAATACCCAGGCGCCAGCAACCCGTTCCCATGGATGAGCGAGATCATGGACTTGAAGAAAGAGAAAAACTTCTTCGAGACCCGTGTGATCGAGTATCAGACTGGTGGGGCGTTGAGCTGGGATTGATTCTGAGCCGACAATTAGGAACTACAAATACTTCGGCCTGATAGAAATTTCGGGATCACGGAGAAAGACACCCCGCCTCTGTGCGGGGTTTTTTTTGGAAAAAAAATGAAAAACTATATCTATATTAATGAAAACCTTATTGAGAGCTCCTACAACCAACTCCCACCCAAGGCAAGAACAGAGATTAATAGCAAGGGAAAACTCTCCATTGAAAATTTTTCCCCAAAATTTGAACTTGAAATAGAAAGGATCAGAGCACAACCAAGTGCAGAAGAAAAAATTGAAGCCATAGAGAAGCATTATAGAAAAAACAATAAAATCCACCACGAACGGCCTATCGACAAAAATGACAAGCATGAAAATAATTTTTTCCTAGAGAGTACAACAGCAAAAAAATATCATATCCCCATAACAAAAAACTTTCCTTTCCCGGACTTAAAGGGAATTTCCGTATGGATATCCGATCCCGACCCATCGACTTTCTCAGAAAAAAGCTATGAATACAGGGGCACATTCCTGTATTTGGTTGAAACCTTATACGAAGACACTAGAAACACCTATTGCACAACAATATCGGGATGCTCAGCCCTACAGGCCATTGTAAATATGGCAACTGGGAAAAATTTATTTGATAACGAGAACTGGGGAAGAGAGCCTTATGGAAGGTGGAACCATGACCATCCGGGAATAAAATTAGGCAGTATTGGGGCATTTACAACAGGAGAAACCAGGCCTATAAAAACTCTCTACATGAGACGCTATATCACAGACGAGCAGAGTTACTTTTATAAAGCTAGAAAAATGCGAGTTAATGACTTATTAGCATACCCGCTCTACATATCGTCAATTTGATTGATCGTTCCCACGCTCCGCGTGGTAATGCCGCTCTCGACGCTCTGCGTCGATCACTCCCCTGACTGACACATCAGCTAATCTGCAAACCAGAGAGCGGGACGCGGAGCGTCCTCAGAAAACGTTACCACGCGGAGCGTGGGAACGATCAGCAAGTAGCCCGGACAATCCACGCAATGGTGGATGAAAAAAGCGTCATTCACCCTACGGGAGCCGTGAGCCGTGAGCCGGGAGCCCGAAGCAAGTAGCCCGGACTACCATCGCAATGGTGGATGAAAAAGGCGTCATCCACCCTACGTAGGGCAACTGCGGTGGTGATGTAGGATGTAGGGTGGACAACGCGAAGCTTGTCCACCATGGTGAAAACACCCGCACGCTCAAGGATGAGCCGCCATGCCCGATTACCGTCGCGCCCGTGTTCCCGGCGCTACTTACTTCTTCACCGTCAATCTGCGTGACCGCACCAGCGATCTGCTGATCCGAGAGATCGATCTGCTGCGTGAGACGGTAAGGGCCACACGCTCGCGACACCCTTTCCATATCGATGCTTGGGTGGTGCTGCCCGAGCATATGCACTGCCTATGGACTCTACCGCAAGGCGATGCCGACTTTGCCTTGCGCTGGAAAGTCATCAAATTCGCCTTCGCCAAACGCTTGCCCATCACCGAAACACGCACAGCCAATCAGCAGCGTCGGGGCGAGCGCGGTATCTGGCAGCGGCGTTACTGGGAGCACTTGATTCGTGATGAGCTGGATTACCAGCGGCACTTCGATTACATCCACGTCAACCCGATAAAACATGGGCATGTTGAACACTTGGTGGATTGGCCCTATTCAAGCTTCCATCGAGCAGTGGCAATGGGCGTTTATCCGAAAGACTGGTGTGCCGAAGTGGATGATGGCGATTACGGCGAGTAAGAGGCCGAATCTCTGTGGCATACGGACGACAGCTGTTGCGCTCAGATTTGTTTGGTGGATGAAAAGAGCGTCATCCACCCTACGCACTGATCGAGATAGATCGTTGGTATTCGTGACGCAGAGCGTCAAAGGCTGCATTCTCACGCAGAGCGTGGGAACGATCATTCTCTGCCCTGCTCATTTGCTTTTCTTCTTGGCAATCGCCTTCATCCGCGCAGCCGCTTTCTGCACGGTGGCCATCTTCTCGGGGCGTTTCATACCGCGCCATTTGCGGATTTCTTCTCGGGTGCGGCCGCAGCTGACGCACAGTTCACTGTTGAGCTGGCACAGCGAGACGCAGGGATTTTCAATGTCCTTGGCCACGTTTGCCCCTTGCCTGCCGCGATGAATCCAATGCCACCGGCCCGCTATCGTGCGGCCTGGCAGCCAAGCGTTGTTCGGCGCGAAAGGCGACGTGGGCGGCGATGTTCGAGACGGTGATGCCGATCTCGTCGAAGGCGGCCTGCGTCAGTTCGAGCATGCGCGCCTTGTCCGGGCTGCCGAGGGCGCTGTTCATGCGGGCCTCGGTATCGAACACCCAGGTCACCTGCAGGCTGCGCGGGAAGGCGTCGTAGTCCACGTCATGGGTGAGCCACTGGAACCCGACGATCTCGCTCTTGGCGGTTTCGCAGGCGGTGGTGAGCGTACGGGCCAGCTCTCGCTCCATGGCGGTGTGCGTGCGTTTCGATGACATCATTGCCTTCTATGGATCTGTCAGGGCTGTGCAACGGGGTGGGTAACTTTACCTGAAGCACCGGGTCGGTGTTTCGTGTGGCCGCAAAGCGCGGACACCAACAGCTGCCCATTCGGCCGTGAGCGCAACCGCTTGCACTCCGAACCACCCGCCCGGCTGCAAGCGTTACAATGCCGCCCGCCTATTTCACTGGGCCGCTACCGGAGCCTGCTTGTCGATGTTCACTCTCGTTCACCTGGATACAACGCCGCCCGAGTCCCTGAAAAGCCAGGTGCTGCAGATGGTGGTGGACTACTTCAGCGATATCAGCCCCGTGTCGCTCACGCCCAGTAACCCGCTGTATCAGCTGTACCAGTACGTGATCGGCTTCGAGGTGCACCTGTATCTGCAGGCCATGAACGGCGAGCCGGCGAGCCCGACGCAGCTGATTTTGGCCTTGGACGACGAAGACCCCGCCGTGGTGCTGGGCTTTGCCCTGTACCTGCCGAGCGCCGATGATGCGGAGGCCTGCACCCTGGCTTACCTGGCCGTGCAGGCCAGCCATCGCCGCAAGGGTGTTGCGCGGGCCATGCTGCAGCAGATCATCGAGCGCCACCCGCATGTCGAGCTGGCCTGCTCGACCGGCCAGGTGCCGACCTTCGAGGCACTGGGCTTTCAGGTGCTGGCGGCGCAGGGCCCGCAGGTATCGATGAACACCCGCGACTATCGCTCGGACGGCATGGTGGCGGTGCAGGACCTGGAACCCATCTACCAGTCCACCGAAGTGCGGCAGATTCATGCGTACCTGTTGAAGCAGCACGGCAAGAAGGCCATGACCGAAGCCGAGAAAAAGCGCGACCGTCTGCTCGACCAGATGACCTATCAGGCGCAGCAACTGGTCAGCGAACGTCTCACGCCGACGATTCACTGACGGCGGCGAAGCAGGCGCGATCCGCTGCCGATACGGCGAATGCAGAAGCGCTGGCTGCGCGGCCTTGGCTCACCCTGCTGCGCTGCATTGCATTGGATTGCGTGACGCATCACGCAGCGTGGCCGGCAGATGCACTACGCTAAGCAAGCCCACCTTGAGCAGACTGCGATGAACGACGGCAGCAACCTGATCCTCTTCTTCGTGACACAGCTCGTGCTGCCGTTGGGGCTCGCCTACGCCTATTGCCGTCGCAAGAGTATTCCCACCCAATCCTGGCGAGCGGGTGCCGTCTTTCTGGTGACGTTGTCTGCAGCAATGCTGCTGTTCACCGGCCTGCTTGGCCTGCCCACCCATGTGAAAAACGTCGGCTTCATGACCAACCGCCCTATGGGTTTGACCTGCGGCGCCATAGGTATCGTTGCGGGGCTAGTAATGGGTTGGGTTGCGCGGCATTTCGAAGGGAAGCCAGAGCGCTAGTCGCGCTGCATCGTTGCAATCGAATTCGGCAGATAAAGCAGGATCGCCCCGGTTGGTCGGGCACGACCGGCGCTTGGAAGGAGTTATGTTTATGGACATCCGTTTTCTGACCTTCCCCGAGTTTCAGAACGTGTATTTCTACCGTTCCATCACCCTGGCTATTCTGGCGGCTGCCGGCGTGCTGGTGATCGTCAGAGCACCAGACACGCGCCTGCCCGAGCTGATGGTGGTCGGCGGCTGCCTGCTGATCATGGCGTGGCGATTTGCCTTGGAATGGCGGCGCTTGAGCAAGGCCGGGCCCGCTTCGATGCATGAGGAGGAGCTGATCGTTGCCAGCCCACACGGTGACCGGCGGATTGCGCTGAGCAGCGTTCAGGCAGTCGCTACCATGCACAGCTTGTTCATGGTGCGGCGCTATCGTTCGTGGTCCGATCACCTGGCGTTTTTGCAATTCACCCTGCATAACGGCGAGCGCGTGTACACGCTGGTAGAGAGCGCGGTGTTCGAATCACCAGCGGCCAAACGCAGCCTGGCGGCCATCCGCGCTGCCGTGCTGGCGGCGAAGGTAAGAAGCGCAGCCGCCGAGCGCTCTACGGCGCAAGCAACCTAGCAGGCGCCGCAACACGGGGCGGAGCGGGCAACCACGCGCCCCGCTCCGCCGGCCCAGGCATCAGAAGCTATAGGTACCGGTTACCACCACGTTGCGCGGCTCGCCGAGGCGGATCTGCCCGGCGCTGGTTGCAGAGCTGTAATAGGTGCGGTCGGTGAGGTTGTTCAGCGCCGCACGCAGGTCCCAGTCTTTTTGCCGGAAACCGACCAGCGCATCCCAGCGGCCGTAACCCGGCAGCACGGTGGTGTTCTGGTTGTCGGCAAAGCGACTGCCCACCAGGGTCAGGCCGGTTTCGGCGTACCAGCCCTGCTCCGGTTTCCAGGTCAGGAACAGGCTGCCGTTGCGTTTGGCGACGTTGCTGACGCGGTTGCCTTCCAGGCCGTTGTTGTCCTTGACGATGGTGGCGTCCTGCAGGCCAATGCCGCCGCGCAGGTACCAGTTGCCAACCAGCTGCCCGGTGGCGGTCAGTTCGATGCCGCGCGAGCGTTGTAAGCCAGTGAGAATGGTCAGCCTCGGGTCGACCGGGTCGGAGGTACGGCGGTTATAGAGTTCCAGCTCGTACACGGCGAAGGTGGTGCTCAAGCGGTCATCGAGCCAGTCGCTCTTCACGCCGACTTCCTTCTGGCGGGTCAGCTCCGGATCCAAGTCGTTGGCGTTACTGGTCACGTTTGGTGTGATACCGATCTGGCCGCCGCCGACCGGTGCGTAGCTCTTACTCCACGAGGCGTAGAAGGAGTGATTCTGCAGCGGCGTCCAGACCAGGCCGACGCGCGGGCTGATGCTGTTGTCATCGCGGCCATCCTTGATACCTGCCATGTTGGTGGTCTCGACCTCGAAGCGGTCATAACGCAGGCCTGCCAGCAGTTGCCACTGATCGTTCAAACGCAGTTGATCTTGCACGTAGATCGCCCGGCTTTCGACTTCGGTGTGGTTGTCGCTAGAAGGCACCATCGTGCCAGTGTGGCTCTGGTTGCGATCCGGGTTGAACAGATCCAGCGTGGGCACGGTTTGCCGACCCGGCCCAGTAGTGGCGACGGCATAGAGTTTCGGATCACGACGCTGGCTGCCGATCTCCACGCCGGTCAGCAGTCGATGTTCAAAACCAAAGGTGTCGACGGTACCTTCAGCCTCGAGATTGTTGAAGACGTTGCGGGTTTGCAGGTCCTGCTGGAAGCGCGCACGGCTCACACGATTGGTCACCGCGTTGACACCAGTGAGGTAGGTGTTGTCGAAGTCGCTGTCGAGCTTGAACACGCTCAGCGTCTGGCGCAGTTGCCAGTTGTCGTTCAGCTCGTAGGTGAGTTTGGAACGCAGCGATTGGGCCTTGTCGTCGATGTAATCGCGGTCGTCGCCGTAGGTAGTCTCGCGCTTCACATCGGCCGGGCGGCCGTTCACGCCAGGAATGCCACGATCCGGCGTGCGGTCGAAGCGGCTGTACTCGTACTGGGCCAGCCAGTTGAGGCGTGGCGTCAGTTGCCAGCTGATCGAAGGTGCGAACAGCTGACGGTGGCTGGACACGTCGTCGCGGAAGCTGTTGCTGTCCTGATTACCCATGTTCAGGCGCAGGCTGATGTTCTCAGTCGCGTCCGCACTGAGGTCGGCGTACAGGCTGCGCATATCCTCGCTACCGCCCTGGGCCTCGATGCTGGAGCGGCGACCGGCCTCGGGTGCCTTACTGACGCGATTGACGATGCCGCCCTGGCTACCGCGCCCATAAAGCACTGCAGCCGGGCCCTTGAGCACGTCGATGCGCTCGATGTTGTGCAGGTCGCGCACATACTGGCTGTCGTCACGCACACCATCGAGATAGAAATCGTTACTGGCATCGAAGCCGCGGATGCGCAGGCTGTCGAAGCGGGTGTCCGCCCCGCTACTGACGTTGGGGATGCCGCTGAGCGCGGTGCCCAGGTCGTTGGTGCCGTAGTCGAGCACGGCGGCTGTTTTCACCGAGTCGATTGCCTGGGGCACGTAGCGAACCGGCGTCGCGGTCCGCGTGGCGGTGCTGACTTCCTTGACGCGAGGGCTGTCGGCCTCCGCTTCACGGTCGGCGTTAATCGATGTTTCCGGCAGCAGAGTCGGCGCCGCGCAGGCAAAACCAGTGGTCAGTAGAACGGAAAAGCCAAGCGAAACAGAGTTGAGACGCAAAAAGGCAGGCATTTAGAGGGGCGCATCCGAGAGAGAGGATCATGTCCAGGGGCGCGAATGATAATGCTTAATATTTACTTGCAACAGAGTTTCCCATTCTTATTTACATACATAATTAGAAGCGGTGCTGTTGACGCATAGGCTCGCGCATGCCGCTGTTTGGAAAACCCTCTGGCTAGCCTGTTCGACCGCGGTGAATACGCCCTCGCTCTAGCGCAAGCCTTTCTGGCCGAAGCGCGCTCAGGCTCCGCGACGCGCAGTGAACATATGCGGATATATATTTAACTTCCCAGCCCTCACAACAGTCATCTGAGTACGAGTGCTTCGCTCGTACTGCCATTTCACCAAGGGGCTGCCAGCATGATTCGCGACGATCGTAGTGCTCCAAACGGATACACCGACCCTGTCTACCACGGCACGGCCTCAGTAGCGCCGCTGCTCAAACGTATTTCCTGGAGCGCAGTGCTCGCTGGGGTGGTGCTAGCGATGATGGTGTCGCTGCTGCTCAGTCTGCTGGGCACCGCCATTGGCAGTGCCAGTATCGACCCGCTGCAGGAAGCCGACCCGGTCTCTGGGGTGGGCACCGGTGCCGCCATCTGGGTGGTAGTCAGCTCGGTCATTTCGCTGTTCATCGGCGGTTGGGCCGCGGGTCGCCTGGCGCAACGTGAAGGCGCGTTTCACGGGCTGCTGGTGTGGGCCAGCGTGTCGCTGATCACCGTATACCTTGTTTCCAGTGCAGTAACCGGCATCGTACGTGGCGGTCTGGACCTGGCCGGCAGCGGCGCTTCGGCGCTGGGTAGCGGTATCGCTCAGGTGGCGCCAGCCTTGGGCGGCAAAATTCAGGACGAGCTGCGCGAACAGGGCATCGAATTCAATCTGGACGACATCCAGGGCGAGCTCGAGCAAGCCATGCGCCAGACCGGCAAGGCGGAGCTGAGCCCTGAGAATCTCAATCAGGAGGCGCAAGCCACGCAGCAGGACGCGCAGAATACCGCGCAACGCAGCGTCGACAATCCGCAGCAGGCCACTGAACAACTCGGCGGCCTGCTCGATCGCATCAAAGCCAAGGGCGATCAGGCCTGGGACGCTGCCGACCGCGAAGCGCTGGTCAACCTGATCAAGGCGCGGGGCAACAAGACCGACGCCGAGGCCAACCAGATCGTCGATCAAGCCCAGGCCAGCTACCGCGAGGCGTATGCCAAATACCAAGAGCTGAAAGCACAGGCCGAGCAGAAGGCCCGTGAAGCAGCCGAAGTGGCAGCCAAACGTGTTTCCCAGGGTGCCTGGATTCTGCTGATATCGCTGGTGATTTCCGGCCTGGTGGCCGCCGGTGCAGGCGTCCTGGGTCGCCGCACTCAGCCGCCAGCCAAAGTAGTGGCGGCAGTCTGATCCACCCTTGCTGCATTGGCTGAAACCTGGCCGACACGATGCCCGCAACGACTACCGTCGTTGCGGGCATCGTCATTTCGGCGAGGTGGTATCGGTAGGCAGGCGATGCTGACTGCCCTGCCGCGTTAGATTTTCACGCAGGCGAACAAGGCATTGCCGGACGTCTGATCCCAGGGGGCGATGCGCTCGTAATCGTGCTCCAGCACCTGCACGTCGAAGTACGGCTGCAGCAGCGCCTGCAATTCGCCAAACGTCACCGCGACCATCGGGTGCTCGTCTTGCCAGACCTGCGTTTCAGCGGCGCAAGTGCGCTCGATGCTGAGCCGCAGCGATTGCGCCTCGCCCTGCCCGCGGTAATGCCAGCACGACTGGAAGGAAAACTGGCTGCCCTCATGCGCCACGCTGTGGCTGGCGAACAGACGGTTGTCGATCCTGCTCTTGTCGACCACGTTGAAGCAGAACAGCCCGCCGACCGCCAGTGTAGCGTGCACGCTGGCGATACATGCCTTGAGCCGTTCGATGCTGCCGCTGTAGTGAACGGAATAGAGAAAGCAGGTGATCAGGTCGAACGGCTCGCCCGCGCTGAAGCCGCACATGTCCTGCAGGGAAAACTGCGCTTCGGGGCAACGCAGCGCTGCCTTGTCGAGCATCGGCTGGTTGATGTCGAGCCCACTGCTGCGGTAGCCAGCATCGAGAAAATGCCGCACGTGCGGGCCGGTGCCACAGGCAAGGTCAAGGTGTCGGCGCCCGCCGTTGCCGAAGATCTGCTGCAGCCGGTGCACGCAATGGCTTTGGGCCTTGTAGTCGATATCGGCGCACATCAGATCGTAGTAATCGGACAGGTCGGTGTAGAGGGCATTAACGGGCATGGCGACCTGACGATATAGGGGCGGATGGTGAGGGTGGCGGATCATAGCCGAAGTATTCCCTAGCCACTCGCCGATCTTCATCGGCGGCCCGCAACATGGGCTCATCCCACGCGGCCACTGTTGCGAAACGGGCATACCGAAGGTTGGAACGCTCCATTCTTCCAACGACACGCCACCGGATAGCGCCAAGGAAAATCCGCGATTCGCGGTGGATCAGATAAGCGCCTTGGCTCTTCTGATCAGCGTGCGACCAAGGGCTGCGTGCGACAGCATACGTAGTAGCCGCGATGCATTAGACTGCGCGGCGAAATCGCCCGCTCCCTTCACCTCGGCTTAACTCGATGACCAAGGTTCACACCTACCTGATCCGCTATCCCTCGGCCAGCCTGCTGTTCGTGCAGTTGCTGGGCATCGTGCTTTACCCCTTCATGGGTCAGCTGTCGCAAGGTCGGGCAATTGTTGGCGCGTTCGGCATCGTGGTGCTGGCGATGTCGTTGCGCATGGTGCGCAGCAGCCCGACCATCCAGTGGATCGCCTTCACCCAAGCGGCCTGCATTCTGGCGCTGACCATCGCGGTGGAATACGAGTACAGCACGCTGCTGGCGGTGCTTCTCGCGGGGATGGAGTCGAGTTTCTATTTCTATGCCGCCGGTGGCCTGATCGCCTACATGATGGAAGACCTGCGAGCGAGCACCGATGAGCTGTTCGCCGTCGGAGCTACCTTTACCCTGCTGGCCTGGGCGTTTGCCCACGCCTTTTCGGTGTGCCAGTTATTGCTGCCTGGCAGCTTCACCGCGGCAGTCAACCCAGAGGCGGCACGCACCTGGGTAGAGTTGCTGTACTTGAGCTTCACGGTGCTTTCAGGTGTGGGCCTCAGCGACATCCTGCCGCTAAAACCCTTCGCCCGCGCCCTGGTGATGCTGGAGCAGTTCGCCGGAGTCATGTACATCGGCCTGGTGGTAACACGCCTGGTCACGCTGACGGTCAGGCAGCGCTCTAGCTAAGCGTGAGTGCACTGGCGGACAGTTGAAAAGCGCCTGCCGTCTGCCAGACTGATCAGCGCGTGATACAAGCCGCTGCCCGGTGAGCGCGGACGAGAAGCCGTGCCATACATCCCTTTGCAGCGCCGCATGGTCTGCAATCGATGCTCGAACCTTTACAATCGCGGCCGAAAAGCGACCCCGCTCGCACGCTCCACAACGTCCCAGACTCGAACAGGCAGGCCTTGACAGACATGGCGCTCGACCCCTCAACCATGCTGACGATCACCATCGCCCTGGCGTTGGCGGCGGCGTTGTACCTGGCGATCGAATGGCAGACCGCCCGTGAGTCCCCGCTGCTGTTCTGGAGTGCCGGGTTCGCCTTGATCAGCATCGGCTGCACGCTGGCCTTGCTGCGCAACAGCGGCCTGCTGCTGGTTGGCATCTGGTTCGCCAACGGCTTGCTGATCACCGCGCACTGGTTATTCCTGCTGGGTGTCGCACGTTTTACGGAAGCGCGCCTGTCGCGCGCCTGGTACCTGATTTTCGTCGCCTGGGCAGCCATGCTGCTGCTACCGGAAGGACCGGCGTGGTCGAAGGTCATGCTGCTGGTCAATTCGCTGCTGGTGGCGCTGGTTACGCTGCGCGCCAGCCAATTGCTACGGCCCATGGGCCGCTCCATGGGCGTGGGTGTGGTGCAGCTACGGTATGTGCTGCTCGGCCATGGGCTTTTCTACATCGCCAAGACCATCCCGGTGCTGGTGCCGGGCACGCTGATCGACCTGGCGGCGTTTCGCGGCGAGATTATCCAGGTATCCCTGGTAGAAGGGGCAATGGCAATCATGCTGATCGCCTTGTCGATGACCGGCACCGTGCGCTACCGGCGCGAAAAGCGCATCGAGCGACTGGCCGCGCGCGACCCGCTGACAGCCATGTACAACCGTCGGGCGCTGGAGGCAAGAGCGCCGCACCTGTTGCTCTCGGCCTCGCCAGCACGCCCCGGCGCGTTGCTACTGATCGACATCGACAATTTCAAACTGGTCAACGACCTGCACGGCCACACCGCCGGCGACCGTTTGCTGGTGGCACTTGGCGAGATGATCCGCGTGGGGTTGCCGGAGGGCGCGCTGGCAGCCCGCCTGGGCGGTGATGAATTCGTGATTCTGCTGAGAAATGCCTCGCCCGAGCGCATCGTCGCGCTGGGCGATATGCTGCGCCAGCAATTCCACGACATGGCCGCACGGACCTTCGCCACGCCACAGGCCGTCACCCTGAGTATCGGCGCCAGCCTGTTCGACCAGCCACCAGCGAGCCTGGCGGCGCTGATCGAGCAAGGCGACGTGGCGCTATACGAATCCAAGCGTGGCGGACGTAACAGCATCCGCCTGGTGGACCGCACCGTCGCTACTACTGAACAGCCGGCAGAGCTTAACCGTTCCCTGCGCTAGCTGAACGAGCTGTCGTCGTCGAAGAAGTCCGAGCTGTTGAAGGCATCGGTGTCGATGTCCTCACCACCGCCATAGGGCGAATCGTCGAGCCCGCTGGCAAAGCTGTCGGCCTGGGGCGGCAGGTCGTCGTGGATGACTTCGACGATTTCCTGAGGCTGGTCGTGATGGAACATGTTGGTCAGCAGATCCGCCACCATCACCCCGCCGGCCACACCGGCGGCCGTCTGCAGGGCGCCGCGCATAAAGCCACCGCCCTGAGCTGCAGGTACTGCGCCCGGTGCATTCATTCCTGCTGCCGCCCCTTGGGAAAACCGCGTTTCGCCCCACCCCGCCGGGCGCTGCGCTGGTTGGGGGGCGCTGGCCTGCCCGCCGCCGAACAGGCCAGCCAGAAAGCCGCCGTTGTTCGGGCGTTGGCGCTGCTGATCGGCGGCCTGGGCCTCCAGCTCACGCACGCGCTGGTCCAGGCGCTTGATCGCTGCTTCCTGAATCAGCATCGCCTGGGCCATGTAGTACGGCGCAGCAGGCTGGCGGGCCAGGTGCGTCTTGATCTGTGCTTCGGCCTCGGTATCACGTAAACCACCCTCGTGCTCGGCCTCCTGCAGGCGGGAAAACAGGCCATCGATCAGAGTTTGCTCTTGGGAATTCATGGGCGCCTCGATTGAGCACTGAAAACTGACGTGCCGATACGGCTCACTCACGCGGCACCACGGCGCCGCTGCTTGGGGGTTGGACTGAAGGAGAAAAAAACAAGTTCCGGGCTGGCCGCACTAAAGCCAGCCCCCGCCGACAGCGCGTATGAGTATTCGCATGTCGACCCCAGACAATTGGCCGACGCGGCACCGCCCTATGGTGAACGACCTCTACCGCTCAACGGAGCCGAACATGGCCAACCAACCGATCACGGTGCTGCGCGACACCCAACCGATGCCCCTACTCGATGCCTGCAAATGGGAGCGTATCGAAGGCGAACCACATACCGTCAACCTCAACGCCTACACGTCCGATGACGGCAGCAAGATCATGGGCACCTGGATCTGCACACCGGGCAAATGGCGTGTGGACTACGTGAAATGGGAGTACTGCCACTTTCAAGAGGGCTACTGCATCATCACCCCGGACGGCATGGCGCCCATTCACCTCAAGGCCGGTGATATTTTCATCGTCGAGCCGGGCATGAAAGGCACGTGGGAAGTGGTGGAAACGGTGCGCAAGTATTTCGTCTTCGCCTGACGGCAGCGCCTGCATCCGCGGCATTCAATGACCAGGCGCGCACGGGTGTGCGCGCCTGCCAGCAACAAATGTCGCTTACGTCGAATCCTCAAGCCAAAGCGCAGTCGTACGCCTACATTCAGGATTCACGTCAGCAGGCCTACATGCATAAATTATCGCTCGCTTACCTCTTCGCCCTGGTTATCGTTGGCTGCTCAGCGCACGCCGCGGCGAACCCTGAGGCCGGCGACGCCTTTTACGATCAGGGCGTCCAGGCGTTGCAGCACATGCAACGCTTGACAGCAGAGCAAAGCGGCGATGCCGACGAGCTCACCCGCCACCTCAACAACCTTGACGCCAACATGGCGCGCGCTGCCCAGCTCGGGCACCCGGCCGCTGCCCTGTTTGAGGCTCACAAGCTGCTGAAGCAACGCAGCAAGGACCCAGCCGTAACGCTGGAGAACAGGCGCCAGGGCTGTGCCTCACTGGACGCCATGGCGAGAAAGGGT
Source organism: Phytopseudomonas seleniipraecipitans (assembly GCF_900102335.1). Taxonomy (GTDB): domain Bacteria; phylum Pseudomonadota; class Gammaproteobacteria; order Pseudomonadales; family Pseudomonadaceae; genus Aquipseudomonas; species Aquipseudomonas seleniipraecipitans. Next base: position 815,420 of record NZ_FNBM01000001.1, on the reverse strand, counting down.
TTCGTGGCCGCAGCGGTGCTGAATACTCAGGAATGCGATACGGGCTACAAGCGCTTCGAATACAGCAGCCCTGAACACCGCGCAGTGATGGAGGCGCTGGAACAGTCGCTAAAGCGCCGGGACCCTGGCATCGCGTATTACCCGCTGCCCATCAGAGCCAGCCAATGTTTTGCCGCCGCGCCCACCCAGATGAACGAGCTGACCCACGGCCAGTTCCGTGCCGAAGCCGAATACATTCTCGGCAGCAGCCAACCCCCGCAGAGCCGCGAGGCAGTCGAACGCAATCTGCGCTGGCTGGACTTAGCATTCCAGCATGGCTGTCTGGCCTCACTGGATATGCGCCCCATGCTGCGCAAACAGCTGGCGAGCTATAGCGACTAGCAGCGCATTTTCATAGCCGTGGTAGCAGGCAGGCCCTGCGGCCTTGAAGCGCGGGATATGTGGGTAGCGACGCAGTTGCCGGGGCGTCTGTCTGCTGCTTTTTCCCGGCGTTTACTCACTACCTCCTCTGACTGCTCCGCTATCGCGAAAAAGCCCACGACAAGCCTGGCGGCCACCGGGCGCGCAGCTATGCTGAAACTCCATGGCACCCCCGCGCAGACACTTCCCCAGGAGCTCCATATGGATATCGCCAGCCTCTTCGCAGAACTGCACAACATGCCCAGCGTTCCCAAGGTCGCTCAGGATCTGATCCAGCAATTCGACAACCCGGCCACCAGCCTGGAAAGCGTGGCACGCAATATCGAGCGCGACCCGGTTATTGCCGCCAAGGTGTTGCGTCTGGCCAACTCGGCGCGCTTCCGCGGCTCGCGGGAAGCCAGCAGTGTCGAGGACGCTGCCATGCGCCTGGGCTTCAATACCCTGCGCACGCTGGTGCTGGCCTCGGCGATGACCGGCGCCTTCAAAGTGGACACAGGTTTCGACCTGAAAGGTTTCTGGATTCGCAGCTTCCGCGTTGCCAGCATTGCCCGCACCATCGCGCGCCTGCAGAAGATCGATGCTGACGCGGCGTTCACCTGCGCAATGATGCACAACATTGGCGAACTGCTGATTCAGAGCGGTGCGCCAGATTTCGCCCGCCACTTGAACCGTCACCCGCACCGTGAAGCCGCCGCTCAAGCCGCCGAACAAACTCTGCAGCTGGGCTTTGGCTACCCGGAGGTAGGCGCCGAACTGGCACGCCGCTGGCAGCTGCCGGCCATAATTCAGAACGCCATCGCCTACCAGAACAAACCCGCCCAGGCGCCGGATGGCGGCCAATATGCGCGGTTGGTGGCGCAAGCCATTCACGTCGAAGAAAGCCTCGAAACCCATGGCTTGACGGACCAGGCCCGGCAAGAACTGGAAGGCCCGCTGTTCGAAGGTGTGGGTCTGGCCAAGCTGTTCGAGGCGTTGCCTGCAGTGCTGGAAGCCGACAAGGCGTTCGAAGAACTGCTCGCATAGGCACGCGTTTGCAGGCAGATCGATGGCGCCATATCGCAACAACGCGTCATGGTCGTCTTAGCCCAAGGGGCGGCATGTCCATCACTAACTCAGGAGCGTCGACGTCGGTGCAGTGCGATGGCAGCCACACCGCAACAACGAATCATGGCCACCAATCGCCGCGGGGTCGCGGCTCCTACATGATCGAGTGAGCCGGCAAATCTGTAGGAGCTCCGACCTAGGGGCGAATCGAGTACGGCCACTCTGCAAATGCCGACACGCTTACCAATCGCCGCGGGTCGCGGGTCCTACATGATCGAGTGAGCCAGCAAATCTGTAGGAGCTCCGACCTCGGGGCGAATCGAGTGCGGCCACTCTGCAAATGCCGACATGCTTCCCAATCGCCGCGGGGGCGCGATTCCTACGTGATCGAGTGAGCCAGCAAATCAGTAGGAGCCCCGACCTCGGGGCGAATCGATTGCGGCCACTCTGCAAATGTCGACAGGCTTACCAATCGCCGGCACGCTAGCTCCTACGCAGCAAGAGCCTGGGGCGGGCTGACTACATACAGCACTGCTTGTATTTCTTACCGCTGCCGCAGGTACACGGATCATTCCGGCCCACCTTGGCCTCTTCACGACGCACCGGCACTATTGGCTGAAGATGCTCCTGCCAGTAGGCATAAATCGCCACAGCAGCCGGCTCGATGGCGGCGGTAGAAGCGTCGTACTCGTCATCCGACATGGCGTTGAGCGCATCGGCACCGCTCTCGGCGCCATGCAGGGTGATCAGCTCCAGCGCCGCCTTGATGTTCTCGGGCATTTCCTCACCCAACCAGCCTGCCACCTCGGCACCGCGCAGGTAGCCGGCGCACCACTGCGAAACGATGAGCTTTTCACCCTTGCCATTATCGTCGGCCAGAAAGATCGCTTCGTAGTCATCCGGCTCCTCGTCCAGCATGAACGCCGCCTCACTCATCAACTCGACGGCCAGCTTAGTAAAGCGCTCGCCTTCCTTGTCGCTCGGCCATTTCGGCAGTTGCTCGGCCCAGATGTGCGGATACCAAAGGCCGGGATCGATCTGCCGTGGGCCGGAAACGACAGCGGCGAAATAACCGTCCAGCTCGCTGGCAGACAGAATCGAGTCATCGTTGCCGTACTTGAGCAGCAGCTCGTCAAGCTTTACCAGCCCCTTGTTGTCCATCAGAAATCCCACCTGCAAAAAAGGCCGCTACTTTCCCACAGATGGCCGCGCGCCAACAGCCTCGGCAGCCGTCCGGCACGTCGCGGGTGCCCTACCCGCTTCGGCCAGCTACAATACGCGCCTCGACCGTGCCCAAGAGGGTGCCTGTAAACCACTGCGCTCAGCGATGCTGCGTTGCAATCAGCAGCAAGATGTTCAGGTCCAGCTGATTCCAGCTTGCCTGACCACCGCTCACCAGGTTTGTAAGCCCCTCACTGCCTAAAAGAAAAACCATGTCCTTGCCCAAGAATCACCTGGAACTGCTCAGCCCTGCTCGCGATGTCAGCATCGCCCGTGAGGCCATCCTGCATGGCGCCGACGCCATCTACATCGGCGGCCCGAGCTTCGGCGCGCGGCACAACGCGTGCAACGAGGTCAGCGATATTGCCGGGCTCGTCGAGTTCGCCCGCCGCTATCACGCCCGGGTATTCACCACCATCAACACCATCCTGCATGACGACGAGCTGGAGCCAGCGCGCAAGCTGATCCACCAGCTCTACGACGCGGGCGTGGATGCGTTGATCGTGCAGGACCTGGGCGTGCTGGACCTGGACATCCCGCCGATCGAACTGCATGCCAGCACGCAGACCGACATCCGCACCCTGAACCGGGCCAAGTTCCTCGATCAGGCCGGTTTCTCGCAGCTGGTGCTGGCCCGTGAGCTGAACCTGCAGGAAATCCGCGCCATCGCCGATGAAACCGATGCCGCCATCGAATTTTTCATTCACGGCGCGTTGTGCGTGGCCTTCTCTGGGCAATGCAACATTTCTCACGCTCAGAACGGCCGCAGCGCCAACCGCGGCGACTGCTCACAGGCCTGCCGTTTGCCCTACACCCTGAAAGACGACCAGGGCCGCGTGGTCGCGTTCGAGAAACACCTGCTGTCCATGAAGGACAACAACCAGAGCGCCAACCTGCGTGCGCTGGTCGAGGCCGGCGTACGCTCGTTCAAGATTGAGGGCCGCTACAAGGACATGGGCTACGTGAAGAACATCACCGCCTATTACCGCCAGCGCCTCGACGACATTCTCGAAGATCGCCCGGACCTGGCACGCGCCTCCAGCGGCCGTACCGCACATTTCTTCCTGCCCGATCCGGACAAGACCTTCCACCGCGGCAGCACCGACTACTTCGTTACCGACCGCAAGGTCGATATCGGTGCCTTCGACTCGCCGACCTTCACCGGGCTCTCCGTTGGCCACGTCGAGAAGGTCAACAAACGCGACCTGATCGCCGTCACCCATGAGCCGCTGTCCAATGGCGACGGCCTGAATGTGCTGGTCAAACGCGAAGTCGTTGGCTTTCGCACCAACATCGCCGAGTTGAAAGACGAGTTCGAAGAAGACGGCGAGAAGCGCTGGCGCTACCGCGTCGAGCCCAACGAGATGCCGGCTGGTATGTTCCGCCTGCGCCCCAATCATCCGCTGTCGCGCAACCTCGATCACAACTGGCAGCAGGCGTTACTCAAAACCAGCGCCGAGCGCCGCATCGGCATTCAATGGAAAGCCGAGCTGCGCGAGCTGCGACTGACCCTGACCGCGACCAGCGAAGAAGGCCTGAGCGCCACCGCCAGACTGGATGGCCCGTTCGGCGCCGCCAACAAGCCGGAACAGGCACTGGACGGCCTGCGTGATCTGCTCACTCAGCTAGGCACCACCATCTACCACGCTCAGAGCGTCGAGCTGGATGCACCGCAGGCGTTCTTCGTGCCCAATTCGCAGCTCAAGGGCCTGCGCCGCGAAGTCATCGAAGCGCTGACCGAAGCGCGCATTGCCGCCCACCCGCGCGGCGGCCGCAAGGCCGAAAGCAGCCCGCCGCCGGTCTACCCCGAGTCGCACTTGTCGTTTCTGGCCAACGTCTACAACCACAAGGCGCGCGAGTTCTACCATCGCCACGGCGTGCAGTTGATCGACGCGGCCTATGAGGCCCACGAGGAACTCGGCGAAGTGCCGGTGATGATCACCAAGCACTGCCTGCGCTTCTCCTTCAACCTGTGCCCGAAGCAGGCAAAAGGTGTCACCGGCGTGAAGACCAAGGTCGCACCGATGCAACTGGTGCACGGCGATGAAGTGCTGACCCTCAAGTTCGACTGCAAACCCTGCGAGATGCACGTGATCGGCAAGATGAAAGGCCACATCCTCGACCTGCCACTGCCCGGCAGCGCAGCGGCCCAAGTGGTCGGCCATATCACCCCGGAAGACCTGATGAAGACTGCACGCCAGCGCGCGCCGCACTGAGGCATAGCAGGCGCAGCGTCGGCTCTCAACGGCTGACGCGACGCCAGCCGCCGAGCCGCACGCCCCAGCCCTGCTGCATCCCAGCTGCGGCCAACAGAATTGCTGCCACACCGAGCCATTGCAGGCTGTTGAGCTGGTGATCAAAAGCGATCCAGTCAACAGCAATCGCGGCAATCGGGTAGACGAACGTCAACGCGCCGGTCAGCGCCGTGGGCAGTTTCTGAATGGCGCCGTATAACAGCACGTACATACCGCCGGTATGTAAAACGCCGAGCGTGATCAGAATCGACCAGACCCTCTCGCCCTGCGGGAGGCTGGAGAAATCGGCCAGTGGCGCCAGTATCAGAACGCCGACGCTGACCTGGATAAGGGCGATCAGATGCGGCGGTACGCCGCTCAATTTCTTGATGATCAAGGCTGCAATTGCGTAAAGAAACGCAGCCCCTAGTGCCAGTCCGATACCTAGCAGATAGTGACCACCGCCCTGCTCCTCGCCGCCGTGTGCACTCACAATAGCCAGCATGCCTAGGAAAGACACCGATAACCATGCAAGTTTTTGAAGAGTGAGTTTCTCCCCGAGAAACAGCGCGGCTAGCCCAACCAATATAAACGGCTGAACATTGTAAACCGCCGTGCCAATGGCGATCGAGGCACGCGAGTAAGAGGCGAATAGCAGTAGCCAATTCCCGACGATGGCCACGCCGCTGACTACCGAAAATAGCAAGGTAGTGCGAGTTAAAAGGCCGGGGCGCAAGAACCCCATCCAGACGCAGACCAGTAACAGAGTTGCTGCGGCGAACACGCAGCGCCAGAACACCACATCGATTACCGCCTGGCCCGACAGCATGACCAACCAACCAATCGTGCCGGAAATGAGCATGGCAGCAATCATTTCCAACGAGCCTCGCTTCACGTTCTTCTCCATCGGGCGACTCCTTTGCGTTGCGCAAAGTATGGCAAGGCGAATTAAGGCACTCCATGGCGAAAGAAAGGCAAAACTCCGATCTAGCCTCTACTATCAAGGTCTATTTGGTAACTAGCCTAAGGCATGCTCATGACCGACGAAATAGATCAAAAGCTGATCATAGCGCTCACTGATGACTCACGGCGTTCACTCAAGGCACTGGCACAGATCACCGGCCTTTCGTCACCCAGCGTTGCCGAGCGCCTTCGTAAACTCGAAGAGCGCGGCGTATTGAAAGGCTATAGCGTGGAAGTCGACCCCCACGCCTTCGGCTACCAAATAAGGGCGGTCGTACGGATCAGTCCATTACCTGGGCAGCTGCATGAAGTGGAACGGCAAATAGAAGCGACTCCGCAATTCACCGAATGCGACAAGGTCACAGGAGAGGATTGCTTCATCGCGAAACTTCACGTTCGTTCGATGGAGCAATTGGACGAGATACTTGATCGAATCAATATCTACGCGCGGACCAATACTGCCATCGTCAAGAAGACCACCGTGAAACGGCGCCTGCCCCCGATGACTTGATAGCCATCGGGGAGCACGGAAGCGAATGGCCTGGCGCGACTCGAGATCCGGCTACTTCAACTGACTGGCAAAACGCTGCACTGCAGCGAGTACCTGGTTAGCGCCTTGACGGATTTCGACCATCACTTCCCCCGCCTGATTAGCCAATTCCAGGCCCGTTTCGGCCTGAACGCGGCTGCTGGCCATGTCGCGCACGGCGGCATCCACCAGCTTCTGGTTTTCCTGCACCACACCGACGATCTCTTCGGTGGCGTTGCTGGTGCGGCTGGCGAGTTGGCGGACTTCATCGGCCACCACAGCGAATCCCCGGCCTTGCTCACCGGCACGTGCTGCTTCGATGGCGGCGTTCAGCGCCAGCAGGTTGGTCTGCTGGGCAATGCTGCCGATGGTTTGCACCATGGTGCTGATCAGCACCGACTGTTTGCCCAGCGCCTCGATACCTTGCGACGCCGACGACATCTCCTCGGAAATGCGCTGCATGGTCTGCACCGTGTCAGTCACCACTTGGGCGCCACGCTGGGCAGTGGTGTCGGTCTGCTGGGAAATGCCGTAAGCGATCCCTGCAGCGTCGTTGACCTCTTCTTCGCGGTTGACCTGATCGGTGATCACCGTGGCGAACTTCACCACCTTGTAGAGTTTTTCGTGTGTGTCGTGAACCGGGTTATAGGTCGCCTCCAGCCAAACTACTCGGCCATGGCTATCGACACGCTTGAACCGCCCGGCGACGAACTCGCCACGGTTGAGCCGCTCCCAGAATTGTTTGTATTGAATGGAATTGGTTTCCTGGGATTCGCAGAACAAGCTGTGGTGCTTGCCCTTGATGCGGTCCAGGCCGTAACCCATCGCCTGCAGGAACTGATCGTTGGCGTTCAAGACCGTACCGTTGAGGTCGAACTCAATCACCGCGGTAGAGCGCAGCAACGCATTGATGAAGTCTTCGTTCTCGCGCGCCCGGTTCATGCTCTCGGTAATCTCAGAACCAAAGCACTGCATCTCGGTGACCACGCCCTTGTCGTCAACCACCGGCAGCCAGCACGCCTGCATCCATACCAGAGCGCCATCTGAACGCACGAAACGATAACGATCACGCACCGAGCGCCCCGTCCTCATCGCTTCTTGCAGATTCCGGAAACACGGCAGCGTTTTCACGTACGAGGGTACGATTTCGCTCATTGGCCGGTTGCTCAGCTGCTCCTGACCGTAGCCGACGAAACTGGCGAAGTTGGCGTTGAAATCAATGATCCGGTATTGGGAGTCGACCGTGAGCTTAATCATCTCGGTCTGGATACCGTGGTACAGCTGCCGGAGGAGCGATAGTTCGGCATCCTTGGCCACCAATTCTTTTTTCAAGCGACTACCGAACATGCTCTGTATCTCCGAAGGACATCTTGTTGAAGGTAATCGGCTGCCCCTGAATTTTATTGAGCGGGCCTCGACGAAAAACACAACCGCCTAACCGTCTGCCTCAAGCGTAGAAGGCGCGGGCGCAGTAGCGATTGTTTTTAGGAAAAAATTACGCAATTCAACGGACTGGAATCGCGTGAAGGCAAATTGACACTACTGGCGAGTGAAAGTGCGACGAAAATGACCTTGCCGCAAGTAATTTCCGCCACCCTGCCTGGCGTCCGGTCACACCTGGTCAGGCGCAAGTCACAAACCGGCAGTTAAGTGCTGGTTTTGAGGCTGACGCCTCCCTAGAATGGCGCCCCTTTCGCAGGCTTGGCGGTCATGGCCTGCGCAGGCCTCGCTCCCTCGTCCTATGTATTTCAAGGAAGAAGCATGAAAAAGCTGCTCTATCTCAGCACGATTTCGCTGTTGCTGACCCTCACCGGTTGCGTGTCCTTCGTGCCGGCAGGTCCTATCGGTGATCCTGCCCAACATGCAACCACCACCCAGGCGCGCGCTGCCATGGTCGAGGACGTGGTGATCACCGACAGCAAGGTCAAGGACGCGTTGCGCAAGACGCTCAGCGCCCAGTTCACCGAGCAACTGGCGCGCCGTGTCGAGCGCGGTGAGTACTTCGAGGAAGTGATCAGCTTCCCCGCCACCCTTGGCGAAAAGGACGTGGCGCTGAAATTCACCTTTACCTCGCTGAAAGCCAAACGCACGCCGCACCCGGCCTACTTTCCCGGAGCACTGCTGACACTGACCGTATGGATCTGGGTCAACGGCCCCATCTACGTGGATAAATACGACCTCGCCGGCAACCTGCAGATCGTCGACGCCCAGGGCAAGCTGCTGAGCAGCAGCGAGCAGGCGGTGAAGCTGAACCAGAACACCGGCCTGTGGGACAACGATTACTTCAACACCTCGCTAGGCACCGATCAGCTGAACCAGCTGGTTGAGCAACTGCTGCAGGACGCCACTCACAAACTCGCCAAACCCTGACAAGGATGTACGCCATGAAACAGCTGTTTACCGTCATTCTGGGCGTTGCCCTGCTCGCGCTTACGGGCTGTGCGTCTTACTCGAATCACGAGCTGGCACCGGTCGAACAATGGCCGTTGGCAGCGCCTGCCGAGGCCAAACCGACCGCTCAGTTGAAAGTCGAAAGCCGCTATCTGTTCAACGAACAGAATCGTGCTGGTGGCTTCGATCAGACCAACCTTGAAAACCTGTTGATTCAGCAACTCAAGGACAGCGGACGCTTCAGCGCGATAACCACCGCCAAGCAGCATTCGGACGTCTACATCAATGCACGTGTGACCAACCATGAGCGCGGCAGCATATTCAGCGCGGTCGTCACCGGCGCCACCTTCTTCATCATTCCCGGCCGTTTCAAGAATGAGCTGACCATGGAAATGCGGTTCAAGGACGCCGACGGCAAACTGCTCGGCAAGGTAGAGAAGAGCGAAACCATCACAACGTGGATGCAATTGCTGTTGATCTTCGCAGTGCCGTTCAACGAGTCGGCAGACAACATCCTCGTCCAGCTCACCCGCAGCAGCTTGGAAGAAGCGGTGCGTCAGAAGCTGATCTAATGTCATGAGGCGGGCTGCGGGCAAGACTCGCCGCCCGCGCAGCCTACTTGGATGACGGCGCGCAGCGGTCAAGGATTTATGAACATGTACTACCCCAGAGAAGAGCAGCGTGACTTCCTGTTCACCCTGTCCTCCCTCTCCATCTGGATGATCCCCGCCTTCGCTTTTATCGCCTTTCTGGCGCAGAGCGGCGCTACGATTGCGATTATCAAGGTATGGCCGGCGACGATAGAAGGCGTAGTGACCTCGGTGCAGGCTGTGCCGAGTAACGACAGCGTCGAGCTATATGAATACAGTTTCAACACGCCAGACGGTCAGCAGTTCATTGGCGCTGCCGAGCAGTATCGTACGCCCGCCTCCGCGCAGTACTCGGTTGGTCAGAACATCGAGATCAAGCACTTCGCTTTGCTGCCAAGCTTTCACCTGCCGCGTGAAATCTATGAAGGTAGCCGCATGAACTTCCTGGTGTTCACGTCCTGCGTCGCAGCAATTATGCTGTTGCTTACCGTGTCGATTTACGCGCTGGTCAGGCAGTGTTCCCACGCCCGCGACGATATCCATTACTGAGCGCGCAGTTGCGCCACGCGGGCGACTTGGAAGTCTGGAGGCATGTATGGCGTATCCACCTTACCTGCAGGCCGGTGATCGGGTGGTGCTGTTCGATGGCGTGTGCAAGCTGTGCAACGGCTGGAGCCGCTTTCTGATTCGCCATGACCGTGCCGGCAAGCTCAAGCTGTGCAGCATGCAATCCGCTCAAGGCCAGGCGATCCTCGCCTGGTTCGGCATGCCGCTGGATCATTTCGATACGCTGCTCTATGTCGAGGGCGATCAGACGCTGAAGCGCAGCGATGCGATTTTGGCGATCCTTCGACAGTTACCGGCTCCGTGGCGGTGGCTCGGGGCGCTGCGCGTCATACCACGAGGCGTGCGCGACCGGGCTTACGATCCCATCGCCCGCAACCGTTATCGCCTGTTCGGTCGCCACGCGCACTGCCAGTTACCCCGTCCACAAGACCGCGAGCGCTTTCTGCATGACTGATGCCCTGCTGGCCCGCCTGACACTCGGCGTTATTTTCATCTATCACGGTTTGGTGCCGAAGCTGTTGATGCAAAACACCACCGAGATGAGGCTGATGGACCTGCACGGGTTACCGCACAGCCTGATAGCGACTGCAGGCGCCGGGGAAATTATCCTGGGTTTGGCCATCCTGCTGCTGCGTCGCCAGCGCTGGCCGCTCTGGCTGGCACTGGCGGCGCTGGTCCTGTTGCTGGTGGACGTGGCGATATTCGCGCCAGCGCTGCTCAGCGAAGCCTTTAATCCACTGACACTCAATCTGGCAGCCGGGGTGCTGTGTGTGATCGCCTTGCGCGCCAGGCGTATCGCCTAGGCCAACTCAGTTACGCGCTTGCTCATGAAGCAGCCGCGCGATCTCTGCCTGGCGCCGATAGGCCGGCGCTTCCACTGCGTTGACGTCACGGCTGTAACGCGCCGCAAAGCCGGCGGTGCCCCACTCCCGGTACTGCTGCACGTGCAGTAACTCGTGAGCCCATAACGCGGCATCTTGTTCGGCCATCTGCGCGGTGCGAAAAACGATGATGTCGATCAGGGTAACCGCCTTGATATCCGGGTTCTGCATCACGTTGCGCGCGGCGCTCAGTTCATCGGTGTCGCCGACCTTGTAGCGCACCGAATCGAGCAGTTCGGCCGTATAGAACGGCAGCAACTGCCGACGGATCTCGGCCGGAATCGGCAGCGCGCCCTCCCGAGCAGCCGATTCGCGCGAGCGCAGTATCCAGCCCTCCAGCGCGGTCGCGGTGATCGCCCCGGCACGTTCCTGCATCGGCCCGAGTACACCATTGGGGTCGGGCACACAGATACAGCCACCCAGGCAGACCTGGGTTTCGCCAGGCGCGCAGGCCAGTACGGGAGCGGCTTGAAAGACAGTCAACAGAACCAGCGCCAAGCCAACTTTCGACATCGGGACTTCTCGATTTCATAAAGAGGCGACCTTGGCGTTAGCCGCCGCGCTTGTCCAGTGCGGCGATCACCTAGCGCTGCCTTTTTGCAGATTGAATGCTCAGCCGCTTGCGTTCACGCCCTCAGCGTAGGACGGCTGTTTGTGGCTGCCTGGCTGAGCATCTCGATCTCGCGGATCTCGAAGTCGCGGCGCAGGTACGTCATGCGCTGCTGGTGAAAGTCGCGCATGTGCGGCAAGGCGCTGTGCACCGCCAAGTGCTCGCGGGACTGCCAAACCTCGAAGAAGATAAACAGCGTGGGGTCCTCGGCGTCGCGCAGCATGTGGTATTCGATGCAGCCGGGCTCGACACGGCTCGGTTCGACGTAGGCGCGAAACAGCTGCTCGAAGGCATGTGCCCGTTCCGGGCGGGTGTGGGCGTGCAGAATGAAACCGTACATGAAAAACCTCCGTAACAGATGTGCTTAAACCCTACAGCAAGTAATTACGCGGGATTCATGCCTTTCAGTCACTAGTGATTTGCCCGCTCGGGCATTTTTCCCTCCCGCGATAGCTCGTAACCTGTCGCCATTCAATCAGTTCCGGGAAATCACCATGAAGAAGATCCTGCTCCTCAATGGCGGCAAGCAGTTCGCTCACTCCGATGGCCGACTCAACCGCACCCTGCACGACACCGCCGCCGCATTCCTTGACCAGGCGGGCGTCGAATTCAAGACCACCGAGATCGATGCCGGTTACGACGTGGCTGACGAAGTGCAGAAATTCCTCTGGGCCGACGTGGTGATTTACCAGATGCCGGGCTGGTGGATGGGCGCACCGTGGATCGTCAAAAAGTACCTCGATGAAGTGTTCACCGAAGGCCACGGCAGCCTGTACGCCAGCGATGGTCGCACTCGCTCCGATGCCTCGCAGAAGTACGGCAGCGGCGGCCTGATTCACGGTAAGCAGTACATGCTCTCACTGACCTGGAACGCCCCGCAGCAAGCCTTTGACGACCCCAGCGACTTCTTCGAAGGCCGAGGCGTGGATGCCGTTTACTTCCCATTCCACAAGGCCCAGCAGTTTCTCGGCATGAGCTCGCTGCCGACCTTCCTGTGCGTCGACGTGATGAAGCGCCCGGATGTTGAACGCGACGTCGCCCGTTATCACCAGCACCTGGCCCGCGTGCTGCACTCAGCGGCCTGATCCTGCGGGGAGGCATGACAAGCGCGCGGAGGCACGGCACTATCGGCTGTTAATCCAAGGCGAAGGACCGTGCCATGACGCTCCCCACTCTCAGCACACCGCGCCTGCTCTTGCAGCCCCTGCAACTGGCAGATGCCGAGCAGATCCAGCCGCTGTTCGCCAACTGGGACGTGGTGCGTTACCTCAACAGCGCCGTGCCGTGGCCCTACCCGGCCGATGGTGCGCTCAGCTACCTGCGCAATGCCGCGCTGCCGGCCATGGCCAGCGGCAGTGAATGGCACTGGACGCTGCGCCCGGCCAACGACGCCGAACGGCTGATCGGCGTGATCAGCCTGATGGATACGCCGGGCAATAACCGCGGCTTCTGGATCGCTCCGGCCTGGCAGCGCCAGGGGCTGATGAGTGAAGCCTGTGCGGCGGTCAATCGCTACTGGTTCGAGGTGCTGCAACGCCTGCTGATGCGTGTGCCCAAGGCCGCTGCCAACATCGCGTCACAGCGGCTTTCCGAACGCGAAGGCATGCGCCTGGTGGAAACCGGCGAGAGTGATTACGTCGCCGGCCGGTTGCCGTCGCAACTGTGGGAAATCAGCCGGGAAGAATGGCTGACCACGCAGCAGACTTGAAGTCCTGCCGCGAGCCTCACATCGGCTGCGCGCGCAATGGCCGGGAAAAACGGTAGGTGGTGACGCAGCACAGCAGCAGGCCGCCGATACCGAGCAGGCCGCCAACAATGCCGACATTGGCTACGCCCAGCTGGCTGCTCACCAGGCTGCCGAGCAAAGCGCCTGCACCGATACCGATATTGAAAATGCCGGAGAACAGAGCCATGGCTACATCGGTGGCATCCGAGGCGAGGTTCAGCACCTTGGCTTGCAGCGTCAGCCCGAAGCACATCATGGCGATGCCCCACACCACGCTCAGCGTCGCCAGATAAGCGTGCTCGCGGGCCACCGGCAGCAGGAACAACATGCACAGGCTCAGCACGCTGATCGCTGCGATCAGGAAACCGCGCGGGTAGCGGGCACTGTAGCGACTGAACAGGATGGAGCCGATGATGCCGGCACAGCCGAACAGCAGCAGCAACACGGTGATCATGTCGCCCGCAATACCGGCAACTTCCAACGCGAACGGCTCGATATAGGTATACGCAGTGAAATGCGCGGTGATCACCAGCGCGGTAAGCACATACACGGTGACCAGCGCCGGGCGCTTGAACAGCACTGGCAGGCTGCGCAGCGAACCGGAGTTCTGGCTCGGCAGCAACGGCAGGTTCTTCATCAGGCACAGCACCACCACGCCTGCCACCACGGCAATGGTGGTGAAGGTGGTGCGCCAGCCCAGCACCTCGCCAATCACCCGGCCCAACGGAATGCCCAGCACCATGGCCAGCGCGCTGCCGGTGGCCAACAGGCCAAGGGCTTGTGCCTGCTTGCCTTCCGGCGCCACGCGGATCGCCAGGGATGCGGTGATCGCCCAGAACAGCGCATGGGCCAGGGCGATGCCGATACGGCTGACCATCAGCACGCTGAAGCTCCAGGCGATCCCCGACAGCACATGGCTGGCGATGAACAGGATGAACACAAAACCGAGCAGCTTGCGCCGCTCGATGTTGCGGGTCAGCAGCATCAGCGGCAGCGATGCCAGCGCCACCACCCACGCATAGATGGTCAGCATCAGGCCGACACTGGCGGTGGTCATGTCGAAGCTCTGGCCGATCTGGCTCAGCAACCCCACTGGCACGAATTCGGTGGTGTTGAAGATGAAGGCGCCCAGCGCCAGGGCGATGACGCTCAGCCAGCTGCCGCTGTGCGTCTGCTCGGGTGTGTTCATTTGGGTAAGTCCATGCATGGGGAACGCTGCCTACAACGGCCTTTCGCCCGCGGCCTGAATGGCAGCGAGCGGCTGTAGAACGCGAACAGAAAAAAGAGAACCCCATACACGACGAACACGCACACGGCAGCTCGCGCTCCAACGCTATAAAAAGCGGGGAGTGGCGATGCGGAGAGCGGAAAATTATAAGTATGAGGATGGCCTGCGGCGGCGATTCTACGCGCGGCCCGGCACCTCGACAATATGCTCCGGAGACCTTCTAGCACGCGACCGACAGCCGGTTGAATGCAGCGTTAGACGCCCTCCATGTGGCGCTCGCCCATCGTAAAAAAACCGTAATTTTTAGCGCTGCCCTCTCCGCGCCCTAACCGCGCGAAGGTAGCATCCGCACAACATCCATTGCGTGAAGCGCCATCCGATGACGGCAAGCCCTGCTTTCCATTTACTGCCCTGCCTGGTCTCCCGTCCATGAAGGCTCTTTTGCATCCCGCCAGGGTCGTCGCACTGGTGTTTCTGCTGGTGATACTGCTGGGCACCGGCCTGCTGATGCTGCCAATTTCCCATGCCGAAGGCATCAGTGCGCCCTGGGTCACTGCCTTCTTTACCGCCGTCTCTGCGGTGTGTGTCACTGGTCTGGTGGTGGTGGACACCGGCACTTACTGGTCGGGGTTCGGCCAGGTGGTGATCCTGATGCTCTTCCAGCTCGGCGGCTTTGGGATGATGACCCTGGCGACGCTGCTCGGCCTGATGGTCAACCGATCGTTTCGGTTGCGCACCAAAATGGTCGCGCAACAGGAGTCGCGCACGCTGGCGATTGGTGATGTAGGCAGCGTGGCCAAGCTGGTGCTGGTGGTCACGCTCGGCATGGAACTGCTGATCACCCTGCTGCTGACCTTGAGATTGCACCTGGCCTACGACCTGCCCCTGACCGAAGCCGCCTGGAGTGGGCTTTTCCACGCGATATCCGCCTTCAATAACGCCGGCTTTTCCATCCACCCGGACAGTTTGATGCGTTACGCCAGCGACGCGCTGATTCTGCTGCCGGTGATGACTGCTATCGTGATCGGCGGCATCGGTTTCCCGGTGCTGCACGACCTGCGCAACCGGCTCCGTGACCCTCGGCACTGGTCGTTGCATACCAAGCTGACCCTCAGCGGCACAGCGGTGCTGCTGCTGTGTGGCTTCGTCGGCCTGCTGCTTTCCGAGTGGTCCAACGCGGCAACGTTCGGGCCAATGAGCGTCGCCGACAAGGTGCTGTCAGCGGCCTTTGCGTCAGTGTCGGCGCGCACCGCAGGCTTCAACTCTATTGATATCGGCGCCCTCACCCATGAAAGCTGGGCGCTGCATTATCTGCTGATGTTCGTCGGTGGCGGCAGCGCCGGCACGGCCGGCGGCGTCAAGGTAGGCACGGTGGCCATTCTGCTGCTGATGGTGATCGCCGAAATTCGTGGCCGTGGTGATACGGAAGCCTTCGGCAGACGCATCTGCGCCGCGGCTCAGCGCCAGGCCATTACCGTGCTGGTGCTGGGCAGCGCGATGGTGGTGATCGGCACGCTGTTCATCCTGCGCACGACTGATATCGCCACCGACAAGGTGATCTTCGAGGTGGTTTCCGCCTTCGGCACGGTCGGCCTGTCCACGGGCATCACCGCTGACCTGCCGGAATCGAGTCAATTGATGTTGACCCTGCTGATGTATGTCGGCCGTGTCGGCATCGTAACCCTTGCGGTTTCCCTGGCCATGGGTGAGCGCCGCATGCCTTATCGCTATCCAGAGGAGCATCCCATTGTCGGCTAAATTCCTGTTTACCGAGCAGTTCGCATTTTCCAAGGGCGACAGCGTGGTGGTAGCCGGCCTCGGTCGCTTCGGCAGCTCGGTTGCCCAGTCGCTGATACGCCTCGGCCACGACGTGATGGGCATCGACCGCGATCCCGAGCCAGTACATCGCTGGGCGGACCTGATCACCCACGCCGTGCAGGCCGACACCACCAACGTGATGGTCCTGCGCCAACTTGGCGTGGCGGATTTTTCCCACGCCATCGTGGGCATTGGTACGGACCTGGCGGCAAGCCTGATGACCATCATGGCGCTGACCGAACTGGGTATTAAGGATATCTGGGTAAAGGCCCTGACCGAGGAGCACGGGCGCATCGCCCAGCGCATCGGCGCTCACCACGTGGTGTATCCCGAATCGGACATGGGCGAACGGGTTGCTCACCTGATCAGTGGCAGAATGATCGACTTCATCGAATTCGATGACGGGTTCGCCATCGCCAAGATCCACGCCCCGCAATCGACGCATAATCGGACGCTGGCCGAATCGGGGATTCGCGAAGTCCATGGCGTGACGGTGGTGGGCCTGAAACGCGCCAATCAAGACTTCCAGCACGCCACGCCGGGTACGCAAATACTGACGGGTGATCTGCTGATCGTGTCCGGGGCAACTCACCTGATCCAGAAGTTCGCCGGGCGTTCGAAAACCCGCTGATCATTGCAGAACGCTGCGCTCAGTCCGGCACTTCCACGCTGATGTGAATCGCGTCATGGCGCCAGTATTCGAGGTCGCAGTCGATCAGGCGGCCGCGCTGGTCGCGGTTGACCCGGATGATGCGCAGCGCGGGGCTGCCGGGCGCCACCTTGAGCGCGGCGGCGGCATCGGCGTGCAGCGCGGTGGGCACCATGTCGAAACGCACGCGGCCGTAGTGCACGTCGTACTCGCTGGCATACAGCTCGGTCAGCGAACGGGTCAGGTCGAAATCGAGGATGCCGGGAAAATAGTCGGGGTTGAGGTAGTGCTCGACATACAGCACCAGCCGCGCGTCGATCCGCCGTGCCCGGCGGATCTGGTACACGCTGGAGAGCGCCGACAAGCCCAGCAACTGGCAGACCTGCGAATGTGCCGGCATCAGTCGCGCACTCAACACCTCGGTGGCCGGCACCCGGCCCTGCTCGGCGACCATGGCGTGAAAGTGGGTGCGCACCAGCGGGTTGTAGGCGACCCGCGCAGGCGAGACGAACCAGCCGCGGCGTTCTTCGCGGTACACCAGGCCCTGCGCCTCCAGTTGCCCCAGCGCCTCACGCAGGGTGATCCGTGTTGTGTCGAACAATTCGCTCAAACGCCGCTCAGCCGGCAACTTCGCACCGGCAGGCAGCAGGCCGTGCTCGATCTGCTCCTGAAGTGCCCGGCAAATAGTGGTGACGGCTCGCGGCGTGTCATCGCGCATCACGCTGATTCCTTTTGGACTAGACCAGCCCCAATACGGGGCATGCAACAGTCATTGCTGACTGCCATCGTCGTTCGCAAGCCTAGGCATGCGCGATGACCAGCAGATGACAGCCTGCTTGCAAGCATGGCGCATGCCAGCCAATTCAGCGGCTTAACCTGGTCTACGCTTGCTGAGCGGAGTGCTGTCACGTGCCTGAAGTCCGCTTGCGGCAACACCGACACAAAATTGTCATCGCTGCCGCCTACATTGGCTTGGGTCTTGCTGATCTAGACCAACCCTCAACGCAAAGGAGTTTCCAATGAAACAACTGCTACTGGCATCGCTGATGGGCAGCGCCATCGCTCTGGCTTCCCACGCCATGGCCGCCGAGACGGATATAAGTGCACTGGAACAGGCCGCACGCAAAGAAGGCGCCGTGAACAGCGTCGGCATGCCGGACAGTTGGGCCAACTGGAAAGACACCTGGCAGGACCTGAGCGACAAGTACGGCCTCAAGCACATGGACACCGACATGAGCTCGGCCCAGGAAATCGCCAAGTTCGCCGCCGAAAAGGACAACGCCAGCGCCGACATCGGTGACGTGGGCGCCGCCTTCGGCCCCATCGCCGTGCAGCAGGGCGTGACCCAGCCTTACAAACCGACCACATGGAGCCAGATTCCGGAGTGGGCCAAGGATGCCGACGGCCACTGGATGCTCGCCTACACCGGCTCCATCGCCTTCATCGTCAACAAGCAGCTGGTCAAGGACACCCCGAAAAGCTGGGCCGACCTGAAAACCGGCAAGTACCGCGTGGCCATCGGCGACGTCAGCGCTGCCGCCCAGGCGGTGAATGGCGTGCTGGCTGCAGCCATCGCCAACGGTGGTGACGAGAAGAACATTCAGCCGGGCCTGGACTACTTCGCCGAAATCGCCGAACAGGGTCGCCTGTCGCTGGCCAACCCGACCATCCAGACCCTGGAAAAAGGCGAAGTGGAAGTCGGCATCGTCTGGGACTTCAACGGCCTTTCCTACCGTGACCAGATCGACCCGAACCGCTTCGAGGTGCTGATCCCGTCTGACGGCTCGGTAATCTCCGGCTACACCACCATCATCAACAAGTACGCCAAGAACCCCAACGCTGCCAAGCTGGCCCGCGAGTACATCCTCAGCGATGCCGGGCAGATCAACCTAGCCAAGGGCAACGCCCGGCCGATCCGTGCCGAGCACCTGACCCTGCCGGCCGAAGTGCAGGCCAAGCTGCTGCCTAACGAGCAATACGCCAAGGTCAAGCCGATCAAGGACGCCGCTGCCTGGGAAGCGACCTCCAAGGCATTGCCGCAGCAGTGGCAGGAAAACGTAATCATCAATATGGAGTGATCGGGCTTAGGGCGGACCGGTTCGCCGGCCGCTCCCCGTCCGCCATGCTGGCTCCCCTTGTTCGACGGCGTACTGCTTCGCGAGTACGCCCTACGACATTGCGAGAGCCAGGATCAACCCTCTCAAACCAGCCTTGTAGGGTGGACGACGCTTTATCCGTTCACCATTTTGATATCCCAGTGGTGGATGAAAGAAGCGTCATCCACCCTATTCCTCCAGGATTACCCATGCCGTCCAAGGTCATCCTCGTTATTCTCGACGGCCTCAATTTCGAGGTCGCCCGGCATGCGCTCGGCCACTTGCAGGCCTATCGCGCCGCTGGCCGTGCTGCGTTTTACAAACTCGAGTGCGAGCTGCCGTCACTGTCGCGGCCGCTCTACGAGTGCATTCTTACCGGCGTGACGCCCATCGATAGCGGCATTGTGCACAACAACGTGGTGCGCCTGAGCACGGAGCGCAGCGTGTTCCACTATGCCCGCGCCGCCGGGCGGAGTACCGCGGCTGCCGCCTACCACTGGATGAGCGAGCTGTATAACCGCGCGCCCTTCGTGGCCGCTCGTGACCGGCATACCCGTGATGTCGAGCTGCCGATCCAGCACGGGCACTTCTACTACGCCGACCACTACCCGGACTCGCACCTGTTCGACGATGCCGAGAGCCTGCGCCTGCAGCACGCGCCGGACTTTCTTCTGGTGCACCCGATGAACATCGATGACGCCGGTCACAAGCACGGCCTCGACAGCAGCCAGTACCGCAATGCGGCGCGAGTCGCTGACATTCTCATCGCCAATTACCTGCAGGGCTGGCTCGACGCGGGCTATCAGGTGCTGGTAACCGCCGACCATGGCATGAACGACGACCGCTCGCACAATGGCCTGCTGCCCGAAGAGCGCGAAGTACCACTGTTCGTGCTGGGTAGCGCCTTCAGCCTCAGCGAATCGGCCACACCCAGGCAGATCGAACTGTGCGGCATCGTTTGCGACTTGCTCGGCGTGCCCCATGACAAACCCTCGTGCCGGGAGCTGCTGCGATGAGCGCCACCCACAAATCCAAGGGCAAATGGCTGGCACTGCTGTGCCTGCTGCCCTTCGCGGTGTTTTTCATCGCCTTCCAGATCGCCCCGCTGGTGTGGGTTGCGCTCAACAGCCTGAACACGCCGGATGGCTGGGGGCTGGGCAATTTCGAGAAGGCGTTTTCCTCCAAGTTCTACATGCAGGCGGTCAAGCACAGCCTGCAGATCGCCTTCTGGTCGAGTGTATTCGGCATGCTCATCGCCCTGATCGGCAGCTACTCGCTGCGCCAGGTGGATTCGAAACTGCGTGACTTCGTGATCGCCTTTTCCAACATGACCAGCAACTTCGCCGGCGTGCCGCTGGCCTTCGCGTTCATCATCCTGCTCGGTTTCAACGGCGCGGTGACTCTGCTGCTGATCCAGGCCGGACTGATCGAGAGCTTCAACCTGTACTCGAAGAACGGCCTGATCGTGCTCTACACCTACTTCCAGATTCCCCTCGGCGTGCTGCTGCTCTACCCCGCCTTCGACGCCCTGCGCCAGGATTGGCGCGAGTCCGCCGCGCTGCTCGGCGCCAGTACCTGGGATTTCTGGCGGCACATCGGCCTGCCGGTGCTGACCCCGGCGCTGCTCGGCACCTTCGTCATCCTGCTGGCCAATGCCTTGGGCGCCTACGCCACGGTGTATTACCTGACCACCGGCAACTTCAACGTCCTGCCGATCCGCATCGCCGCGATGATTTCCGGGGACATTTCTCTCGATCCGAACATGGCCAGCGCCCTGGCGATGATCCTGGTCGGCCTGATGGCGGCGATCACCCTGGTCCATCAGCTGTTGTTGCGGAGGAGCTACCATGTCCCGCGCTGATGCGAGCACCGCTAGCCTTTACCACCGCGTGGTGGTCTGGCTGCTGTTCCTGATTCTGCTGTTGCCGCTGGCCGGTACTCTGCTCTACTCGCTGTCCACCAGTTGGTCGGCGACCATCCTGCCGGACGGCCTGACGTTCAAGTGGTACCTGGAGCTGTGGGGCGAGCCGCGCTTTCTCAAGGCGTTCGGCCAGTCGCTGCTGGTCTGCTTCGGCGCCCTGGCGTTGTCGGTGGTGCTGATCCTGCCGCTGCTGTTCGTGGTGCACTACCACTTTCCCAAACTCGACGCGGTGATGAACGTGCTGATCCTGCTGCCGTTCGCCGTGCCGCCGGTGGTCTCCGCCGTGGGTCTGCTGCAGCTGTATGGCTCCGGCCCGCTGGCCATGGTGGGTACACCGTGGATCCTGATCGGCTGCTACTTCACCATCGCCCTGCCCTTCATGTACCGCGCGATCACCAACAACCTGCAGGCGATCAACCTTCGCGACCTGATGGACGCCGCCCACCTGCTCGGCGCTAGCACCTGGAAGGCCGCCTTTCTGGTGGTGCTGCCCAACCTGCGCAAGGGCCTGATGGTGTCGCTGTTCTTGTCCTTCAGTTTTCTGTTCGGCGAATTCGTGTTCGCCAACCTGCTGGTCGGCACACGCTACGAAACCCTGCAGGTGTACCTCAACAACATGAAGAACAGCAGTGGCCACTTCAACAGCGCCCTGGTGATCTCCTACTTCTTTTTCGTCCTGGTGTTCACCTGGGCGGCCAATCGACTGAACAGGGACAAGGCATGAGCTTCCTGAGCATCCAGAACCTGCACAAGAACTACGGCAGCACCTCGATCTTCAGCGACATCAACGCCGAGATCCAGCAGGGCGAATTCGTCACCCTGCTGGGCCCGTCGGGCTGCGGCAAATCCACCCTGCTGCGCTGTATCGCCGGCCTTACCGAGGTCAATGGCGGCAGGATCCTGCTCGGTAGCGAAGACCTAGTGCCCCTGGCGCCACAGAAGCGCGGCATCGGCATGGTGTTCCAGAGCTATGCGCTGTTTCCCAACATGACCGCCGCGCAGAACGTCGCCTTTGGCCTGCGCATGCAGAAGATCAACAAGGGCGAATCCGCCCAGCGCGTGCAGGAAGCGCTGGCCATGGTCGAGCTCGGCGACTTCGCCAGCCGCTACCCGCATCAGCTGTCCGGCGGCCAGTGCCAGCGCGTCGCCCTGGCCCGCTCGCTGGTCACCCGCCCGCGCCTGCTGCTGCTCGACGAGCCGCTGTCGGCGCTCGACGCGCGCATCCGCAAACACCTGCGCGAGCAGATCCGCAGCATCCAGCAGGAACTCGGCCTGACGACGATTTTCGTCACCCACGATCAGGAAGAGGCCCTGGTGATGAGCGACCGCATCTTCCTGATGAATGCCGGGCGCATCGTCCAGAGCGGCGACGCGGAAACCCTCTATACCGCGCCTGCCAATGCCTTCGCGGCCGGCTTCATCGGCAACTACAACCTGCTCGACGCCGCCACCGCCAGCCGCCTGCTCGGCTACCCGGTAAGCAGCCAGGTGGCCATCCGCCCGGAAGCCATCGTGCTTGGCCAGGGCCCGATCAGCGCAATCATTCGCAGCCATAGCCTGCTCGGTAATATCATCCGCTACCGGGTGGATGCCGGCGGTGTGGAACTGCTGGTCGACGTGCTCAACCGCAGCGCCGACGACCTGCACGCCAACGGCCACTCGATCTCACTGGATATCGCGGCGAGCGCCGTAAAAGAGGTGGGATAGGGTCCGTTCACCTTTCAGCACAAGCCGCGTTGCAGCGAGAACTTTCACCCGGTTAGGCGCAAGACGCAGGCAATAGCTGAACCAGCTCCCTCATCGTGTCACGGCAGCGGGTGAAACTTCCCGCGCAACCCCTTGGGACGGGCCTATTTTTTCGCGATACTGCGTTTCTCGCTGACTCATTTGGCCCACCAAACTTCGCAGCTCGCGCCTTGCCTCGCAAAAAAATGGGCACCGGCGCGGTCGTACTGAAAGGAAAACAAACCCTCATGGCCCTGGCAATTTTCGATCTCGACGAAACCCTGATCAACGGCGACTGCGCCAGCCTGTGGAGCGAGCACATGGCCACGCTGGGCTGGGTCGACGGCGAGAGTTTCATCGCCAAGGATCACCAGCTGATGGCGCTGTACGCCGAAGGCAAGCTGGCCATGGAGGACTACATGACCTTCAGCCTGTCGCCGCTGGTGGGGCGCACGCCGGAGGAAGTCGCCTTCGTGGTCGAGCCCTTCGTGGAAGACGTGATCGAGCCGATCTTCTTCAGCGACGCGACTCGTTGCCTGGCGACCCATCGCCAGGCCGGCGACCGCATCCTGATCATTTCCGCTTCGGCGCATTTTCTGGTCAGCGCCATCGCCGAACGGCTGAAGGTCGAAGAGGTGCTGGCCATCGACCTGCATGAGGAGTACGGCCACTACAGCGGCAAGACCGAGGGCGTGCTGACCTACCGCGAAGGCAAGGTCACCCGCCTGCATGCCTGGCTCGAAGAACACGGCCAAAGCCTGGACGGCGCCTACTTCTACTCCGACTCGCGCAACGACCTGCCGCTGCTGCAACGGGTCGACAAACCCCACGCGGTGAACCCCGACGCGGTATTGCGCGAACATGCCGAGCGCGAGGGCTGGCCGATTTTGAGTTGGAGTTGAGCACGATAGCAGCAAGGTAGCGGAAGCAGACCTAGGGTGGATGACGCTCTTATCATCCACCATTGCGATCGCAGAGCGGTGGACGGGTCGGGCCGCGTAGGTGAGGCGTCGTCCCCCTACGACAGGCCGCTTCTGCCTTGGAGCAGCCCAAGCGGCGTGTTAAAGAAGATCGTCAACCGCCTCTTAAAACGTCACACCCGCGATCAGCGCAATATTGCTGTACGGCCGGCACTCACCGGTACGAATCTGCACGCGAGCCTTGGCACAGGCGGCCTTGAGTTCGTCATGGCTGACCAGCTGCCGCTCGCCCAGCGCACCGCTGGCGTTCAGTTCTTCGATGGCCGCGAGTGCCAGCGGTGCTGCTTCCAGGGTTTCCCGGGCCAGCAGATGGCCCTGCACCTGCATCTCGCTGAGCACCACCTTGAGCGTGGTGACGAAGTCCGGCACGCCGGCGGTTAATGCCAGGTCGATGCACGGCGTGCCTGCCGGTACCGGCATGCCGGCGTCGCCAATCACGATGATGTCGCCATGGCCCAGCCGGGCAATAGCAGTGGAAAGTGCAGCGTTGAGCAGGGGCGTTTTCTTCATGCGGGCAACTCGTGGCGATGAGGGATGGATGGCTGTGCGCCCGGCCGGGTGACGGCCAGGGCGGCGGCTTGCTGGCCCAGGCGGATGGCACCCTCCAGCGGCAGGCCTTCGGCCAGACCGGCGGCGAAGCCACCAACGAAGGTGTCGCCCGCGGCGGTGGTATCGACCGCCACGACCGGCTCGACCGGCAGGTGCAGGTGGCGCTCGCCATCGGCGTAGAAAACGCCCTGGCTGCCGAGGGTGATCAGCACCCGCTTGGCGCCGCACGCGAGCAGTTGCTCCGCAGCCTGATGTGCGCTTCGCGGCGAGTCGACCGCGATGCCGGTCAGCAGCGCCGCTTCACTCTCATTGGGAATCAGGTAGTCGATCAAGCCGTACCAGTGGGCTGGCAACGGCCCAACGGCAGGTGCCGGGTTGAGGATCACCGTGCGGCCCAGCTCATGGGCACGTAGCAAGGTGGCCTCGACGGTGGCCGTGGGCACTTCCAGCTGGGCGATGACGATATCGGCCGTTGCCAGCAGACCATCATGGTCGGCCAGGCGCTCAGCCGTCATTTCAGCGTTGCTGCCCGCCGCGATGACGATGGCGTTCTGGCCGGCATCATCGACCAGAATCGTCGCGATGCCGGTCGCCACTCCCGGCGCCTTCGCCACCGCCGTGCAGTCGATGCCTTCCGCCAGCAGCCCGGCTCGCAGTTCGGCACCATGGGCGTCATCGCCCACACAGCCGACCATCGCTACAGTGGCGCCGAGCCGCGCGGCAGCCACGGCCTGGTTGGCGCCCTTGCCGCCCGCCGCGGTAGCAAAACCGTGCCCGGCCAGCGTCTCGCCGGCGACCGGAAACCGCGGCATGCGAACGATCAGGTCCATGTTCAGGCTGCCCACCACCACTACCTTCGCGTGCATTGCAGATGTTCCTCTACGTCAGCCGAAACGCGTGGGCGCTTCGAAATAATCAAGTCAGTGGCGCTGCGCTGGACTCGCGCAGTACCAGGGTGGGTTCGATCAGTCGTTGCTCAGCCTCCAGGCCGGGCGTGCGGATACGCGCCAGCAACCGGGCAGCGGCGGTCTCCCCGAGCTGGCCGATGGATTGACCGACCGTGGTCAGTGCCGGGTGCAGGTAGCGACTGACTTCGATGTCGTCGAAACCCACCACCGAAAGCTGCTGCGGTACCTTTACCTTGAGTTCGGCAGCGGCGCGCAGCACGCCCAGGGCGATCATGTCGTTGCCGGCAAAAATCGCCGTGGGCACCTCGCGGCCAGCCAGCAGCACCTGGGCAGCGGCGTGCCCTGCCGGGCTAGTAAAAGCGCAGTCCACCACCGGCTGCGCTTCGATATTCGCTTCACCCAGCGCGCGCCGATAGCCGGCTGCTCGCAACTGCACCACCTGGGTGCTGGCCGGCCCGCCGATGCAGGCAATACGGCGGTGACCCAGTTCGAGCAGGTGACGCGTCGCCAGGTAGGCGCCGCGCTCATGATCCACCTGCACGCGATCGGCCGTCACCCCATCGAGGGAGCGGTCGACCAGCATCAGCGGCACTTTCAGCGCGGCCAAGGCCTGGGCGAAAGCCGCGTCGCTGGCCACCGTGGCGACGATCAGGCCGTCGATGCGCCGCTCCAGCAACACGCGCAGGTAGCGCAGTTGCTTGTCGATGTCGTCATCGGAGTTGCAGAGGATCACGCTGTAGCCGTTGCGCTCGGCGTGGTCCTCGATGCCGCGCGCCAACTCGGCGAAATACGGGTTGCTGGCGTTCGGCACCAGCAGCCCGAGGGTACCGGTGGCACGGGCCCTGAGCGAGCGCGCCACGCCGCTGGGCACGTAGCCCAGTTCGGCGATGGCCGCCTCGACCTTGCTACGCACCGGGTCGCTCACCGGCCGGGTGCCGTTCACCACATGGGACACCGTGGTGTAGGAAATACCGGCCCGTGCGGCGACATCCTTGATGGTGGCCATGAATGATCAGCCCCTGCGCTTGGCGCGGTAGCTGCGGTAGGTGTCGAGGATCACCGCGACCACGATCACCGCGCCGGTGATGATCCGCTTGGTGGGTTCCGAGGCGCCGATCTGCGCCAGCCCCGCGGCCAACACGGAAATGATCAGCACGCCAAAGAAGGTGCTGATCACCGAGCCACGGCCGCCCATCAGGCTGGTGCCGCCGATGACCACCGCGGCGATCACCTGCAGCTCCAGACCGGAACCGGCATTCGGGTCGGCGGCTTCCAGGCGCGATATCTGGAACAACGCAGCCAGACCGGCAAGCAGGCCCATCAGTGCGAACACCGAGACCTTGTATGGCTTGGGGTTGATGCCAGCCAGGCGCACCGCTTCCTCGTTGGTGCCGATGGCCACCAGGTAGCGGCCGAACACGCTGCGGGTCAGCAGCAGGTGCGCGGCGGCGATCACCAGCAATGCGATCACGAAGGATGGCGAGATACCGGCGGCGAATGGCGTCGACAGCCAGGCGTAGGCGTCGCCGATATAAGCGGTGCGCGAGTCGGTGAGCTGGTAAGCCAGGCCGCGTGCCATCTCCAATACGCCGAGGGAGACGATGAACGAGGGAATGCCCCAGGCCACCGTGATGATCCCGGTCACGCTGCCAGCCAGGGCCGCACAGGCCATGCCGAGCAGCGCCGCGGGTACGATGCCCCAGCCAAAGCCGAGGGTGGCCACACTGACCACCGCAGCTGCCAGGGCCAGCACCGAGCCCACCGACAGGTCGATGCCGCCGATGATCAGGATCAGCGTCATGCCCACCGCCAGCACCATCAGGTCGGGGATCTGGTTGGCCAGGGTGGTGAAGGTCGCGTAGGACAGAAAATGGCTGCTCAGCGAAGAAAACAGCACGATCATCGCCAGCAGCGCACCAGCCAGGCCGAGGTAGGTGCCCAGGCCCTTATGGGTGCCACTGCGCTTGGTCGGCGTGGCGGATGGGGTGGTCATTGGGAAAGCTCCTGTAACGGGGGGGCGACCTCGCCAAGCATGGCTTCACGGCTGCGGTAGCCGGCGAAGGCAGCGGCCAGCAGACGATCCTGACTCCAGTCATCGCGGTCGAATGTTTCAATCAGGCGGCCGGCCGACAGCACGCCGATACGATCACAGATCAGCATCAGCTCGCGCAGGTCGCTGGACACCACCACGAGCGCCTTGCCCTGGCGCGCCAACTCGCCGAGCAGGCCGTATATTTCGAATTTGGCACCGACATCGATACCGCGGGTCGGCTCGTCGAACAGCAGCACGCGACAGTCGCGCTCCAGCCAGCGGCCAATGACCACCTTCTGCTGGTTGCCACCGGAGAGTTCGGCCACGGCCTGATGGGGCCCGTTGCAACGAATGCGCATGGCATCGATCTGCCGCTGCGCCAATGCCTGCTCCGCCGCCGGGCGCATCACGCCATGCCTGGAAACCGCCGGCATGTTGCCCAGCGCCAGGTTGGCGGCGATTGGCTGGCCGAGCAGCAGGCCTTCACCCTTGCGGTCCTCGGTGATCAAGGCAATGCCATGGCCCACCGCTTCAGCGGGTGAGCGCACGCGCACCGGCACAGGCGGAGTGCCGATGGCCACCTGGCCGCTGTCAGCGGGGTCGGCGCCATAGATCAGCCGCAGCAACTCGGTGCGACCGGCACCGATCAAACCGGAAATGCCGTAGATCTCCCCTGCCCGCACGCTGAAGGACACATCGTCGACCTTGCCGCGCCGGCACAGATTGCTGACCTGCAACAGCGGCGCACCAATCTGCCGTTCGCCCAGATCGATGGAGTCGCCGACATCGCGGCCGACCATCAGGGTGACCAGCTCGTCGCTGCTGTAACGGTCGATGGGCTCCACGGCGACCAGCTGGCCATCGCGCAGCACGGCCACGCGCTGGGCCACTTTCGCCAGCTCTTCCAGACGGTGGGAGATATAGACGATGGCCACA
Organism: Phytopseudomonas seleniipraecipitans; assembly: GCF_900102335.1. Lineage (GTDB taxonomy): Bacteria > Pseudomonadota > Gammaproteobacteria > Pseudomonadales > Pseudomonadaceae > Aquipseudomonas > Aquipseudomonas seleniipraecipitans. The sequence goes on along the minus strand of NZ_FNBM01000001.1, from coordinate 787,402 downwards.
CCGGCATCGCGCAAGCGCTGGATCTGCTCGAACAGCAAATCGACCTCACGGGCGGTGAGCATCGCCGTTGGCTCGTCGAGCACCAGCACGCGGCAATCGCCGATCAGGTTACGGGCGATCTCGACCATCTGCTGATGGCCGACGCCCAGCGCGGCCACCGGGGTATCCGGGTCGATAGCCTCCAGGCCGACCCGCGCCATGGCCTCACGCGCCATCTCGCGCAGGCGACCACGGGCAATCCAGCCGCCACGGCTGGGCAGGTTGTCGAGAAACAGGTTCTCGGCCACGGTCAGGGTCGGCAGCAGGTTGAGTTCCTGCAACACCATGCGCACGCCAAGGCGCTCGGCCTCGCGACGGCTGGCTGGTGCATAGGGCTGGCCAAGGAAAGTCAGTGAGCCAGTAGTCGGTTGTTCCAACCCACAGAAAATCTTTGAAAGGGTACTTTTGCCGGCGCCGTTCTCGCCGGTCAGCGCCAGCACTTCACCGGCGCGCAGCTCCAGCTCGACCCCGCCCAGCACGGGCTGGACGTAGGTCTTGCCGATATTGCGGGCGGCGAGAACGGTCTCGCCGGCCACTACCGCATGGATCACGGCTTGGTCACGAGTTCGACCGGGGTTTCGATCACACCGTCTTTGGCGTCGGTGGCTTCACCCTTGACCAGTTTGAGCGCCGCTTCGATGCCGAACACCGCCTGGCGAGCGGCGAACTGGTCGGCAGTGGCAAGCACACGGCCGTCCTTGAGCATCGGTTTGATGGCGTTGATGTTGTCGTAACCGACCACCTGCACCTGGTCTTTCTTGCCTGCCGCGCGTACCGCAGACACCGCGCCAAGCGCCATGCTGTCGTTGCCGGCCAGCAGTGCCTTGAGGTCGGGGTATTCGTTGAGCATGGCGGAGGCCACCGCGTTGCCACGGTCTATTTCCCAATTGCCCGACTGCACGCCGACGATCTTCATGCCGGCCGCTTCCATGGCGTCCTTGAAGCCCGCGGTGCGCTGCTGGGCGTTGGTGGTGGTGGAAACGCCTTCGATGATGCCGACTTCGTCGCCCGCCTTGAGCTTGTTCTGGGCCAAATACTCACCGACCAGACGCGCGCCTTTGCGGTTGTCCGGACCCACGAACGGCACGTCCAGGCCTTTGCTCTTCACCACTTCGGGGTCGAGACGGTTGTCGATGTTGACGATCTTGATGCCGGCATCGCTGGCTTTCTTGATCACCGGCACCAGCGCCTTGGAATCGGCCGGCGCGATGACCAGCGCATCGACCTTGGCAACGATCATCTGCTCGACGATACGGATCTGCGCGGACGTGTCTGTTTCGTCCTTGATGCCGTTGGCGATCAGTTCGAACTGGGTGGGGTTTTCTTTCTGGTAGGCCTTGGCGCCATCTTCCATGGTGCGGAAGAACTCGTTGGCGAGGGACTTCATAACCAGCGCGACGCGAGGTGTTTCACCTTCGGCGGCATGCACGCTGGAGAAACTGACAAGGGCGGCGGCGCAGAGGGCAATGGCGGCGCAGAGACGGGCAGGACGGAAACCGGACATGGGCGAACTCCGTGAATATTGTCATTTTTATTGGGACGCAAACGTTTGCGTAAAGACAAAGCTAAGAAACCGCCGGCACTTTGTCAAACGATATGAAACGCTTTGGGCGGCGCAACAGCCGCTTAAGCTGGAGGCTCAGAGTTGAATGCGCATGCCGCTGCCGATCATTCGATGCGGATGCGGTACGCCACGGCCGTCATTCCTGGCCATCGGGAAAGCCTGCGAACAGCACGGCGTCTTCGCAGGCCGTGTCACCCGACAGATAGATGAATCGGTCCACCGTGACGGCATCTCCTTCAACCTCATACTCGTGCTTGATGCGCCCCAGCTTCGGCGCACTGCTGCCGAGCTTTTCCACCGGCAACCACATCTCATTGCGCGTTTTGCGCCCCTCCTCCGTGAGGTGATCAAGAATCACGCAGCGCTCGCCCGCTGCGACGCGCACGGCAAAGACGTAGTTGCCATGGGAGGTGTCGCGAACAACCGCCTTCGTGTCACGACGCAGGCGTTTGGCAAACCACTCGCCAACAGCAAGCCGGTGATGCTCGCCAGGTGGCGTTTCATTTGACGATCACTTCTGTCGCGGCATAACGCTGCTGCGGCTCGACGATCTGTTCCTGCGCGACCACCAGCGGCAGATCGCGAGAGCCTTCGGCTGTCCTCTGCACCAAGGCATACAGCGTGGCGGTGGCCAGTTCCAGCGCCTGCGGCAAGGCATGCCCAGACAACAGGCGGGCCAGCAGCGTCGCCGAGAACACGTCACCCATGCCGTTGGGCAGCGGGTGCAAGGCCAGGCGCGGCGTGCTGACCAGCCACGCGCCCTCGCCGTTGACGGCCAGGGTGCACAGTTGATCGGCGGAAATGTCTGGTGTGGCCAGGCTGGTGATGACCACCACGTCCGGCCCGCGGCCACGCAAGTGCCGCGCGGTACGCACGGCTTCGTCGACGCTGTCGAGCTTGCTGCCGGTCAGCAGCTCGAACTCGAACTGGTTGGGGGTGATGATGTTGGCACAGGGAATCGCCAGGTTACGCAGGAAATCTGGGATCGCCGCGTTGACGAATACCCCGCGGCCGACATCGCCCATCACCGGATCGCAGAGGTAGCGCACGCCCGGGTTGTCGCGGCGAATCTCGTCCACCGCCTCGAGGATCACCGCGCCAATCGCCGCGTCGCCCAGGTAGCCGGAGAGCACCGCCGAGACCCGTGACAGCACACCACGGTCGCGTAGGCCGGCGAGTACCTCGCGGATGTGCTCGGCATCGAACACCTGCCCCCGAAACTGGCCGTAACCGGTGTGGTTGGAGAACTGCACCGTGTGAACCGGCAGCACTTCGAAGCCCAGCCGTTGCAGAGGGAACACGGCGGCATCATTGCCAACGTGGCCGAGGGCAACGTGGGACTGGATGGACAGCACGAATGGCGGTGTGGAGGCGCTCATGGGAAATCGAATCCTGTGTCGGGGCGGCGCAAAAGCCAATGACAGCATTATTCGTCAATAACAACGTTGGGCACCATCCTGACGGTGCTGGATGCCTTGTAGGCCGTCATCTAATTGGCTGAACAGCGTCGAGCCGGGCCAGTCGGAACAAGAGTGCTGCCCGTGAGGCAACCTCGCTCAAGGGCAGGCACCCACCTGAGAAAGGAGCCGTCGAATGTCCGCACGCCTGATTGCCCTGCAGGGCGACATCACCACTCTCGACGTTGATGCCGTCGTTAACGCTGCCAATTCCTCGCTGCTTGGCGGCGGCGGTGTCGACGGCGCCATTCATCGCGCCGCTGGCCGTGAGCTGCTGGAGGAATGCCGCCAGCTTGGCGGCTGCGATACCGGCGAGGCGAAGCTGACTCGCGGCTACCGATTGCCGGCCCGTTTCATCATTCATACGGTCGGCCCTGTGTGGCGCTCGGGTAGCCAGGGCGAACCGCAGCTGTTGGCATCCTGCTACCGCAACGCGCTGCGCCTGGCGGCGGACAACGGGCTGAGCAGCCTTGCCTTTCCCAGTATCAGCACCGGCATTTATGGCTACCCGCTGGCTCAGGCGGCGCAGATCGCAGTCGCGACCGTCCAGGCCGAAATAGCCAGCCTGCCGGGCATTACCGAGGTGCTGTTCTGCTGCTTTTCGGCCAACGACCTGGCGGTGTACCAGCGCACGCTGGCCGAGTTGAACACCTGACTCAAGCGGGCAACGGAGCATCCCCTGGGACGATGCCCTCCTCGCGCAGCGCTTCCCAGAATGCAGCCGGAATAGACTCACCGAGCTGCTGACGGTACTGCGCAGGCCGTTGCGGCGAAGCGCTGCCGGGTATCACCGATTGCACCACCGGATTGGCCAGGCAGAACTGCAGGGCCGCAGCGCGAATGTCGACACCGAAACGCTCGCTCACGGCCTGTAGACGCGCGGTCTGCTGGCGAACCGCATCGGGTACGCGGTCGTACTCGTAATGCTCGCCACCGGCCAGCACACCGGAGTTGAACGGCCCGCCCACGACGATACCGACCTGCCGCTCGGCGCAACGCGGAAACAAGGTATCCAGCGCCTCTCGATGATCGAGCAGGGTGTAGCGCCCGGCCAGCAGAAACACGTCGGGGTCAGCCTGTTCGAGCGCCAGGCGACAGGGCTCGACCAGGTTCACGCCAAGTCCCCAGCCGCCGATCAGCCCTTCCTCGCGCATGCGAGTCAACGCAGGCGCCGCGCCCTGCATGGCCTCGGCGAAATACTCGCGCCATTTCGGTCCGTGCTGGTCTTCGGATACGTCGTGGATGAACACCACGTCGATGCGGTCCACGCCAAGGCGTTCCAGGCTGTCTTCGATGGAACGCCGTGCGCCGTCTGCCGAATAATCGATGATGCGCTGGTTGGCGAGCTCGTTGACGAACGGCTTGGCGTTCTCTGGCGCGTCGGTTGGCTGCAGCAGGCGACCGACCTTGGTGCTGAGCAGAAATTCGTCGCGTGGCTTGCCGCGCAGGAATTGCCCGAAGCGCGCCTCGGACAGCCCGGCGCCGTAGTGCGGCGAGGTGTCGTAATAGCGGATACCGGCCTGCCAGGCCGCCGCCAGGGTGGCCTGGGCCTGGTCTTCATCGACCGCGTGGAACATGTTGCCGAGCGGTGCGCCGCCGAAACCAAGCGCCGGAAGAGTGATGCGCATGCTGCCTCCATAATGCAAATGTGTCGTCATGCATGGGGACAGGCCGTGATTGCAGTTCGTTCGTTGCGTCGGATCAACTGATGCCAATACAGGCCGAATCTTACAAGCTCATATGAATCAACGGAAACGGTCGGCCCTGGCCGTCCGTTTCGCTGCGGCCGGTATCGTGAAAGCCATAGCGGCGGTAAAAACCATGGGCGGCCGGGTTCTGTTCATTGACGTCCACCGTCAGCTCGCCAAGACGCGCGCGGGCGTCGTCTAGCAACCGTGAGCCGATGCCCTGGCCATGTTGCGTGGGGTCCACGAAGAGCATCTCCACGTGCCGTTCGGTGAGGCCGATAAAGCCTGCCAGCTGTCCGTTTTCACCCACGTAGACGGAGATGGCCACGGCATCCAGATACAGATCGCGCATCTGCCCGTACAGCGCATCGACATCCGCCTGGGACAGAAAATGGTGCGTCGCCAGCACGGCGCGGTGCCAGATTTCGAGCAGCCGCGGGTTATCGTCGGGGTGGCGTGGGCGAATGGGCATGAGGCGCTCCGTTGGCAGGCAATGTCCGCCGCGCAGCGTAATGAGTGACCGAGCGCCTACGCAAGCCGGCCACTGGGCGATTCATTCGAACGCTGGGCAGCGAGCTTCTGTCCACCGCTCACAGACCACTGTCAGCACAGGAGCCGCGTCGATGAAACGCTACCAGAAGCAGGATTACCCCGTGGATGCGGTTCGCCGCTACCTCGAACCCGGCCCCATCGTGCTGGTGAGCACCAGTTGGCAAGGCCGGCACAACATCATGACCATGGGCTGGCACATGATGATTCGGTATCAGTCGCTGGCCTGCTACATCTGGGACGCCAACCACAGCTTCGACATGCTCAGGAACAGCGAAGCCTGCGTGATCAACCTGCCGACCGTGGACATCATCGATACGGTGGTCGACGTCGGCAACTGCAGCGGCGCCGAGGCCGACAAATTTGCGCGCTTCGGCCTGACCGCAAAGCCGGCCGAACAGGTCGACGCGCCCCTGATCGACGAGTGCTACGCCAACTTCGAATGCCGCCTGGCCGATGCCAGCCAGATCGACCGCCACGGGCTGTTCATCTGGGACATCGTCAAGGCCCACGTGGCCGTATCGCCCCGGCAGCCGAAGACCGTACATTACCAGGGTGATGGCGAATTCATGGTGGCCGGCGATTCGATCAGCTGGCGCGGCCGCTTCAAGCCGGAGAAGCTGTAGCCGCAGCATGGCTGGTAGACGTGGCGCGCACTAAACGCCGTGGCTCGTTCCCAGAACCAGCCGCATGCGCTGCGGTTGGTCGCGATGCCCGGCCGGTAGCTGACGGGCTGGCAGGTCTTCGACCCAGACGAAACCGTATCGTTGGTACAGGGCCAGCGCGGCGTGGTTGGACTTGAACACGTTCAGCTCGATGCTGTGCATGCCCTGCTCGCGGCAATGCCCGATCACCGCTTCCAGCAGACGCCGCCCCAACCCCTGGCGCCGCCAGTCGGCGTGCACCTGCATGCCGAGCACGCCGACGTGCGCATCGCCCTCCGGTCGGCAGTGGCTGTCCGGGTAAGCTTCAGCGGTGGCGATGATGCGCCCGGCCTGTTCAATCACGAACACTGCCCAGCCGGCTTCGTCCGCGCGTTGCAGAGCACGGGCGATCACGGCCTTGGGCGGCGCGAAGGGACGGGACGAGTAGAGCCCCTCGGCCGCCACCTGACCGAACAGGTCATGGAAGGCGTCGAGGTCGCCCATACGAATCCTGCGCAGCTGCATGCTCTGTTCATTGCTGGCATCGTTGTCCATGCCGCCTGAAAGCAGGCCAGTGTCGCCATGCGATGTAAAGCTAGCTTGACTCATGAAGGAGGCTCTCTTAATGTAAAGCACACTTTCCATAAAGGGGGTGCGCCATGCACCATAACCGTTTTCTCGCCCACTTTGCCCTGGCGATGGTTGCCTACGTCAGCGCAGTGATCATCAGCACCCTGCTACTCATCAACGTCCCGGAGGGTATCGTGCGCACCGTTTCGGCGTTGCTGCCGGTATTGCCCATGATCACCGTGGCCATTGTGGTCATCCGCCAGGTTCGGCAACTCGATGAACTGGCCAGAATGATTCATCTGGAAGGCTTGGCGGTCGCCTTCGTCGGCACGGCCTTGATCACCTTCAGCTATGGCTTTCTGGAAACCGCCGGCTTCCCGCGTTTGTCGATGTTTCTGGTATGGAGCCTGATGGCACCGCTCTGGGCAATGGGCACCTTCCTCGCCTGGAGGCGTTACCGGTGATCAACCAGGTACGCGAACAGCGCACTGAACGCGGCTGGTCACAGGCCGAGCTCGGCGCGAAGCTGGGCGTTTCGCGGCAGACCATCAACGCCATCGAGACCGGGCGCTACGATCCCAGCCTGCCGCTGGCCTTCAAGATTGCCCGCTTGTTCGAATCGAGCATCGAAGCGCTGTTCCAGGCGCCAGAAGAATGAGCGCGCCTGAACTACCACGTTCGCCCCTACAGCGTTATCAGCATGCCGTCGAGCATCAGGGCTTCGCCGCCGATGAGGCGCAGCTACGCGCCGCACAGGTGCTGCAGGTTTGCCACGACGCGCTGCATGCAACACCCAGGCAGCCAGCCCTGGGCGTCTACCTGTGGGGGCCAGTCGGCCGTGGCAAGACCTGGCTGATGGACAGTTTCCACGAGTCGCTGCAGGTACCGGCGCGGCGGCAGCACTTTCATCATTTCATGCAATGGGTGCACCGCCGCCTGTTCGCGTTGAGCGGCACCGCCGAGCCGCTTACCGTGCTGGCCCGCGAGCTGGCCAGCGAGATCCGCGTGTTGTGCTTCGACGAACTGTTCGTCAGCGACATTGGCGATGCGATGCTGCTCGGCCGGCTCTTTCGTTCGCTGTTCGACGAAGGCGTGGTGCTGGTCGCCACCTCCAACCAGCCACCGGACCAGCTGTACGCTGGCGGCCACAATCGCGAGCGCTTCCTGCCCGCTATCGCCGCGCTGCAGCAGCACATGCAGGTGGTTGCCGTGGACGGCAGCCAGGATCACCGCCAGCATCCAGGCCAGGCGTGCCAGCGCTACTGGGTGCGCGAGCCTGGCCAGCCCAGCGCCCTGCCCGCGCTGTTCGATTCGCTGAGCACTGGCGAAACCGCCTGCAACGACGCGCTGGCCATCAATCACCGGCTGATCGGCGTGCGGCGCCACAGCGCCAGCGTGCTGCATTGCAGCTTCGCCCAGCTGTGCGTGCAGCCGTTGTCGGCCGAGGATTTCATTGCGCTGTGCGACCGCTTCAAGGCCATTCTGCTCGATGACGTGCCGGCACTGAGTGCCCAGCAGCAACCCGCCAGGATCGCCCGCGGCACCGAAGACGCCGCCGAGCGCGTGATCGCCGGTGACCGGCAGTTGCCCGCCCTGTCGATCCACGACAACGCGGTGCGCCGCTTCATCGCCCTGGTGGACGAATGCTACGACCGCCGCGTGCCGCTGTATCTGGAAGCGGACGTACCGCTGGAGGCGCTGTACACCGAAGGCTACCTATCCTTCGCCTTCCGCCGTACCCTGAGCCGCCTGCAGGAGATGCAGCTACAGCGCTTCGGCTGATGGATAGCGCGGGCTCATAAAACACACCGTAGCCTGGGTCGAGCGAAGCGACACCCGGGGAATTCGCTCCTGGGTAGCGCAGGCTCAACCCAGGCTACGTGGCTGCGGTGCGGGTACTTCTCGACCTACGGCGCCAGCCCGAGAAAGGCCAGCAGCTCGGCCTTCTTGGCCATGGCGTCCTGGTAACCCAGTTCGATCAGCTCGCTGCAATAACCCGGCTCGAACAGCAGGTAGCTCAGCACCCCGCCGCCCCCATCACGGGTCGCGCCGGGGCCGCGCAGGAACAGGCGCAACGCGGCGGGCATTTCCCGGCGGTGGCGGGCGGCGATCACGTCGAGTGGCTGGCTGGGAGAAATCACCAGCACTTCCACCGGCGTCAGGCCATAAGCGCGGCTGCGCTGCTCGGCCGGCACCAGGCGACCTAGCTGGTTGAGGCGCGCCAGCAGTTCGATGTCGCTCTCCACGTTATCGATGAAGGTGCTGTTGAGCATGTGCCCGGCGATTTGCGCCAGGCTCGGCATGCGCCCGGCCGGCGGTGGGGTCGCGGCAGCCGGGTTGGCTTGATCGCCCACCGGATTACCGCTCACGCCCACCACCAACACCCGCGTCGCACCGAGGTGCAGCGCCGGGCTGATCGGCGCCATCTGCCGCACCGCGCCGTCACCAAAATATTCGCGGTTGATCTTCACCGGCTCGAAGATCAGCGGAATGGCGGTACTGGCCAGCAGGTGCGGCAACGCCAGGCGGGTCGGTACGCCGACACGGCGGTGACGGAACCAGGGATCGATGGCCGCGCGGCCCTGATAGAAGGTTACCGCCTGGGCCGATTCATACCCGAAGGCGGTAACCGCCACCGCACGCAACTGGCGATGACGTATGGCCGCGGCGATGCCGGAAAAATCCAGCTCACGTTCGAGCATGCGCGCCAGCGGCGAACTGTCGAGCAGCGCCACCGGCACCTGTTTGCCAAGGCCAAGCATGCTGTGGCCAATGAAACGGCTGGCCTGACGCAGCACGCCCGGCCAGTCGCTGCGGTACACCTGATCGGTATGAAAGCTGCGCCACACGCTACTCAGCCGGCGCACCGCCTCGCGAAAGTGCAAAGCACCGCAGGCCAGACTGACGGCGTTGATGGCACCGGCGGAGGTGCCGACGATCACCGGAAACGGATTGCCTGACGACTCGGGCAGCAGGTCGGCGATCGCCGAGAGCACGCCGACCTGATAGGCAGCGCGGGCGCCACCGCCAGAGAGGATCAGCCCGGTGGTGGCCGGGGGGCTAGCGGCATCCTGCGTCATCACGGCGATTCCAATTCGAGGTTGTCAGTAGAGCTTGGGCTCGCCTGGTGGACGGGTCTTGAAGCGGCGGTGGGCCCACAGATACTGGGCAGGACAGGAGACAATCGCCTGTTCGACCCAGGCGTTGACGCGCAGGCAATCGGCTTCCTCGGTCTCGCCAGGGAAGTCGTCGAGCGGCGGGTGAATGGTCAGGCGATAGCCCTGACCGTCCGGCAGGCGCTGCTGGGTGAATGGCAGCACAATGGCGCGGCCCAGGCGGGCGAATTTGGTGGTCGCCGTTACGGTGGCCGCCTGCACGCCGAACAGCGGCGCAAACAGGCTCTGCTTGGGGCCGTAATCCTGGTCGGGCGCGTACCAGATCGCCCGGCCTTTGCGCAGCACCTTGATCATCGCGCGCACGTCCTCGCGCTCGATGGCGGTGGCATCCAGATTGTGACGCTCGCGACCACGGCGTTGCACGAAGTCGAACAGCGGGTTGCGGTGCTCGCGGTACATGCCGTCAATGGTGTGCACCTGGCCGAGCAAGGCGGCGCCGATTTCCAGAGTGGTGAAATGGATCGCCATGAGGATCACGCCCTGCCCTTGGGCCTGGGCATGCTGGAGATGCTCGATACCTTCGATGTGCGCCAGCTGCGCGAGCTTATCGCGCGGCCACCACCAACTCATGGCCATCTCGAAGAAGGCGATGCCGGTGGACGCGAAATTTTCCTTCAGCAGTTGCTCGCGCTTAGCGGCCGGCATGTGCGGAAAACAAAGCTCCAGGTTGCGCGTGGCAATACGCCGCCGCGAGCCGGCAACGCGATACATCAGCCAACCCAGACCACGGCCCAGGCGCAGCAGTACGCGGTACGGCAACTGCACGACCAGCCACAGCAAGCCAAGGCCGAGCCACAATGGCCAGAAGCGCGGATGAAGAAAGGCGCGACGAAATACGGGACGATCCATTGACGATCCTGGATGGCGTTCAAAGCCGCTTAGTCTAACAGCACCGGCCATTCGCTCGTGAATGCCATGCGTTCGGGCTCAACGCTGCCAGCTGATCTGCAGGGCCTCGTCAGCGACCATGCGCTGCAGGTGATCGGCGACCACCGGTTCCAACTGATCCAGCGTCGCCTCATCAGGCGCCTCGATGAGTACCTGCAGGCCGCCTTCGATCACCGTCAGGACGCAACGCGCCGGATCGAAGAAGATCTCGCCACGGCTCTCATCGAAGCTCACTTGAAACTTGTGGCTCCAGTGCCGGCATAGACGGGTCACGCAGCGCACGGCGTGTTCGGTGCTGACGGTTGCACGGGATTCGGGCATGCGGGGACTCCGGAATGAAGTGATTGAGGGCGAAATCTATCACGCGGTTCCGCAGCCTGGCATGCGCCATTGCTGATCGTTCCCATCGAAAAGTCTGGACTTGCATGCCGGCCAACCGAGCGTCAGGATCGTATCCAGCCAATAACAATATCCGTCCCATTACGGCCAGGAGAACCCCATGCAAGATGTCGTCATCGTCGCCGCCACCCGCACCGCCATCGGCAGTTTTCAGGGGGCGCTGGCGGATATCCCGGCCACCGAACTGGGCGCGGCCGTGATCCGCCGGCTGCTCGAACAGACCGGTCTGCAGGGCAGCGAGGTGGATGAAGTGATTCTCGGCCACGTGCTCACCGCTGGTGCCGGGCAGAACACCGCTCGCCAGGCGGCCATCGCTGCCGGTCTCCCACATGCAGTACCGGCCCTGACGCTCAACAAGGTGTGCGGCTCCGGCCTCAAGGCGCTGCATCTCGGTGCCCAGGCGATTCGCTGCGGCGACGCCGAGGTGATCATCGCCGGCGGCATGGAAAACATGAGCCTGGCGCCCTACGTGCTGCCCAAGGCACGCACCGGCCTGCGCATGGGCCACGGGCAACTGGTCGACAGCATGATCAGTGACGGCCTGTGGGATGCCTTCAACGATTACCACATGGGCATCACCGCCGAGAACCTGGTGGCCAAATACGCCATCAGCCGTGAATCCCAGGATGCCTTCGCCGCCGCCTCGCAACAGAAGGCCCTGGCGGCCATCGAATCGGGGCGCTTCGCCGATGAGATCACCCCGATCCTGATCCCCCAGCGCAAGGGCGAGCCCATCGCCTTCGCCACCGACGAGCAGCCGCGTGCCGGCACCACTGCCGAGACACTGGCCAAGCTCAAGCCGGCGTTCAAGAAAGACGGCAGCGTCACCGCGGGCAATGCTTCGAGCCTGAACGACGGCGCGGCGGCGGTCGTGCTGATGAGCGCCAGCAAAGCCAAGGCGCTCGGCCTGCCCGTGCTGGCACGCATCAAGGCGTACGCCAATGCCGGCGTCGACCCGGCGATCATGGGCATTGGCCCGGTATCGGCGACCCGCCGCAGTCTGGAGAAGGCCGGCTGGTCCTTCGACCAGCTTGACCTGATCGAAGCCAACGAAGCCTTCGCCGCCCAGGCTTTGTCGGTCGGCCAGGAGCTGGGCTGGGACACAGCCAAGGTCAACGTCAATGGCGGCGCCATCGCCCTTGGCCATCCGATTGGTGCATCCGGCTGCCGCGTGCTGGTCACCCTGCTGCACGAGATGCTCAAACGTGACGCCAAGAAAGGCCTGGCCACCCTGTGCATCGGTGGCGGTCAGGGCGTGGCGCTGCTGCTCGAGCGCGACTGAAAACCACGAGGCCCACGCCGGTGGGCCTCGTGTTCTCGTAACAGGGTCGCCCTTTCGCGCTAAGATCAGGCTCCACCTTATCGAGCGCAGCAATGAACGATTTCCCCGCCCTCACCTATCTCTTCGCTGAATGCCGCACGACCTGCCCGCTGCGCCCGCAGGTCACCTCCCTCGTGCTGTTCGCACTGCTGTGCGAAGACGACGATGTGGTCTATCTGGAAATCCGCTACATCGACTACGCCAATGGCCAAGCCGAGGGTGATCACCTGTGGCTGACGCTCGAAGAGGCCAAGCAGGCCGCGCTTGAGGATCACGGAATCACCGAAGAAGACTGGCGCCCCCTGTCGGCCCGGGAAATCGCCCGCATCGACCGCACCATCGAGTAATCGCCGACTACGTGTTCAGCAGGCTACGCATGAGCGTCAGTGCCCGCCGGTCTAGCGCCGACAGGCGTCCCACATTCTCATTACCTGGCTGACTGCCGCATCCAGCACTGCATGTTCGATGCCGTCTCGAGCGAGGGTCGAAAGCCCCAGTAGAAAGCTGTCGAACGCGGATGTCAGGGCGCTTGAATCAGTGTCGCTGGTCAACTCCCCGTCAGCGATTGCCCGCTCGATGCACGCGCGGATGCCACGTCGCGTGCGTTCACGGGCCGCACTCAACGCCGTCGCCCCCTGCTCCGGCGCGCATACACCGATGACGCCCAGCGCCACCATGCAGCCACGCGGATGCCCAGCCTCGCACTGCATCCTGGCGGAGCGGCGCAGCGCCTGCTCGACGGCTTCACGGGCGGGCAGCGTGCCGTCGAAAAGGCTTTCCATGACCTGCCCGTGGGTGCTCTGGTACAGCGCCAACGCCTCCTGAAACAACGCCTCCTTGGAGCCGAAAGCGGCGTAGAAACTGGGCGCGGATATACCCCCGGCAATACCGGCCTTGAGCTGGCTCAGGGATGTGGATTCATAGCCATGCTCCCAGAACAGGTGCATCGCCTGGACAATTGCTGCATCACGGTCGAATGTGCGCGGGCGCCCCATCTGTGCCATGTCGGTCCTCCTCGATAACCACTTAAATACTAGTCGATACAAAAGTCGTTGACCATGGATCTCTGCCGAACTACATTTGTACCAATCGATACATATCTGAGAAGCAATCCATGACTGACTCCCCGAAAAAAAGCGATTCCCTTCCCATTTCAGCGCTGTTGGCCCTGGCGATGACAGGCTTCATCTGCATTCTGACCGAGACTTTGCCAGCTGGTCTGCTACCAGAAATCAGCGCGGGCCTCGACGTTTCCCCGGCTCTGGCCGGGCAACTGGTCACCCTCTATGCCCTAGGTTCGCTGCTGGCCGCCATCCCACTGACCATCGCCACCCAGGGCTGGCGACGGCGCAATGTATTGCTGCTGTCGATCATCGGCTTTCTAGTGTTCAACTCGATCACTGCCTGGTCATCGGACTATGTACTGACGCTGGTCGCGCGCTTCTTCGCCGGCATGGCCGCAGGGCTGGCCTGGAGCCTCATCGCCGGCTACGCCCGGCGCATGGTCGCTCCGCACCAGCAGGGTCGGGCCTTGGCCCTGGCCATGGTGGGCACGCCCATCGCCCTTTCCCTGGGGGTACCGATCGGCACCTGGCTCGGTGGCATGGTGGGCTGGCGTACCGCGTTCGGGCTGATGTCCGTGCTCAGCATCGGGCTGATCGTCTGGGTACTCGTCAAGGTGCCGGACTACCCCGGGCAATCGCGAACCCAGCGCATTGCCCTGCGTTCGGTACTGCTGACGCCCGGTGTGCGCCCCGTTCTCGCCGTGGTGCTGACCTGGATGCTCGCCCACAACATGCTCTACACCTACATCGCCCCCTTCGTCGCCCCTGCCGGGTTGGGCAGCCAGGTCGATGTCGTCCTGCTGACCTTCGGCGTCGCCGCCCTGGCAGGTATCTGGATCACCGGCCGACTGGTCGATCGCCACCTGCGCCAGGCGGTACTCGCTAGCCTTGCCGCCTTTGCACTGGTCGCCCTGCTGTTCGGCCTGTACGCCGAATCGATCGCTGTGCTGTACATCGGCGTGTTCGTCTGGGGACTGACCTTCGGCGGCGCTGCCACCCTGCTGCAAACCGCCTTGGCAGACGCAGCCGGCCCTGGCGCCGACGTGGCGATGTCGATGAACGTGGTGGTCTGGAACTGCGCCATCGCCGGTGCGGGCCTGACCGGCGGTGTGCTGCTCGGCCAGTTCGGTGTCGGCTCCTTCCCGTGGGTGATGTTGGCCCTGCTGCTGATTGCCCTATGGATCGCCTCAGCGGCCAGCCGCCACGGTTTTCCGTCTGGGCAACGGCGTAGCGACGTGGTCGTCGCCGGACACTGATCACCCACCTTTGCCAAACAGGAGATAACCATCATGTCCCATTCAGGTCGCAAATCCGTTCTGGTACTCGGCGGCAGCCGCGGTATCGGTGCTGCCATCGTGCGTCGCTTCGCCAGCGATGGCGCGCAGGTAACCTTCACTTACGCTAACTCGGCGGCACCGGCAAAGCTGCTGGCAGAGGAAACGGGTAGCCGCGCCGTGCAAGTGGACAGCGCTGATCGTGCCGCCCTGACTGCCATGATCGACAGCCTCGGAGCCATTGACGTGCTGGTGGTCAACGCCGGCGTGTTCGTCGCGGGCGACCCGCTGGCGCTGGATGCCGATAGCATTGACCAGCTCTTCACCATCAATATCAACGCGCCCTACCATGCAGCGGTCAGCGCGGCGCGGCAAATGCCAGCCGGCGGCCGGATCATCTTGATCGGCTCGAACATCGCCGACCGCGCAGCGATGCCGGGCATGGCCGCCTATGGCGCCAGCAAGGCCGCACTGAGTGGCATGGCCAAAGGACTGGCAAGGGACTTCGGCCCCCGTGACATCAGCGTCAACGTCGTGCAGCCAGGCCCGACCGACACCGAGATGAACCCGGCCGACGGCCCGCTGAACGAGCTGATGCACAGCTTCATGGCGATCAAGCGACACGCCCGCAGCGATGAAATCGCGGCCATGGTGGCCTGGCTGGCAGGTGCCGAAGCCGCAATGGTGACGGGTGTTGCACTCACTCTCGACGGCGGTTTCGCAGCCTGACCACCACTGACTTGCTTCAACCTCAAGTCGGGTAACAGACCGCTTAGTTCACCCGTTCCGCCACTGGCAGCGTGGCAATCGCTTCACGGGTTTCACGGTCCTGGGCGTCGCGCCAGACACGGAAGGCGTCCAGTTCATTGCCCCAGGTTTTCATTACCCAGGCGAGTACAGCGAGGTCGTCCACCAGCCCCAGGCCAGGAATGAAGTCGGGGATGGCGTCCAGCGGCGAGACGAAGTACAGCAACCCGGCCACGATGGCGAGCAGTGCCTGCGGATTGATTGCCCGGTAGCTGCCCTGCCACCACGCCACACACAGCTGCTGCAGCAAGCCCAGATCGCTACGCAACGATGCCAGGCTGGCACCGCCACCACGACTTTTACGGGCTACCGCCAGTAGCAATGCTGGCAGGCGACCGCGCTTGAGGAAACGTTGTGCGATCGGCAGGTAACGGGCGAAATTCCACGGCGCTTTCATGACCACTCCTCGTCAACCCGCATCGCTGCTGGGTTGTCTGTGGTTATCCACCATAGCTGTGGATAACCTTGTGAACAGTTATGGGATTAGCTTACCAAACGCCCTTGCCATGCGGCCTTGCCACAGATCGGACATTTTTTATCCAGCGGAAAAAATACAACTAAATCAATAATTTAAAAAAATCAAAAGATTTTTATAAAAACCTGACCAAGTAAATGAGAAGGCTTGCTGCAATGTGCATAACCGTAACGCGGGGGTTGCATTCGCAGCGCGTTGCGGCTAGGCAAAAGACCTCAGAAACAACAACGCCCCGAAGAACGGGGCGTTGTCGCGGAACAGCTAACGCTTACTGAGCCGGAGCAGCCTCAGGTGCAGCCTGTTCTTGAGCAGCCTGATCCTTGATCGCGATCAGTTCCAGGTCGAACACCAGTACCGAGTTGGCAGGAATTGCCGGGCTCGGGCTCTGGGCGCCGTAGGCCAGCTCACTCGGGATGTACAGTTTGACCTTCTCGCCAACGTGCATCAGTTGCAGACCTTCAACCCAGCCCGGGATTACGCCGCCAACTGGCAGATCAATCGGCGTACCACGCTCGATGGAGCTGTCGAATACGGTGCCGTCGGTGAGCTTACCTTCATAGTGAACGGTAACCACGTCATCAGCCTTGGGCTGAGCGCCGTCGGCCTTCTTGACGATTTCATACTGCAGGCCGGATTCGGTGGTAGTCACGCCGTCACGCTTGCCATTTTCTTCCAAGAACTTCTTGCCGGCTTGAGCCGCTTCTTCGTTCATGGTGGTCATGCGCTCTTCAGCACGCTTTTGCAGCGAGGCAAAGGCTTCGATCAGCTCTTCGTCTTTCAGGCGCTGCTCTTTTTTGCCGATGGCGTCCTCGATACCTTGAGCGACAGCATTGGGGTCCAGATCGTCCATGCCTTCCTGAGCCAGGCTTTTGCCCATGTTCAGGCCGATGCCGTAGGAGGCTTTCTGAGCCGGGGTTTCCAGTTTGACTTCGCTGGTTTGCGAATCACAACCGGCGAGCACCAAGCCCACCAGGGCGATCGCTGCTGCCAAACGATGCTGTTTCATGCTGATTCCTTGTTTCGCTGCGCCCTAGGGCAATCGAGTGAAGACGCGAGCTTAGGGGGTGTAGGTGTAGCAACGCAAGCCGCGTTACCGTGAATTATCCAGGCAGATCACGCATGCGCTGCGGGAAGTGGCGAGGTGAAGCAGAAAGCTGACCGGATCATTCAGTTCACCGTGCCGATTTGCCGAAGCAACGGTGTAACTGACTAGCCGGTATGAGTTTTTCTGCCCAAGGAAGTTCACTGAGGGGCAAGGCAAATTGGCATCACTGCGCAACTGATCGAGCCCGTGCCACGCGCGAAGCCGTCTCTCGCCCCAAGGTTCGGCTGATGCGCTGCCCCGCCTCGATCAACCGAGAAAGATCGACGCCGGTTTCGATGCCCAGCCCGTCCAGCAGGTAGACCACGTCTTCGCTCGCCACATTGCCGGTGGCGCCCTTGGCGTAGGGACAGCCGCCGAGCCCGGCGACCGAGCTGTCGAACACGGCGACGCCTTCCAGCAGGCTGGCGTAGATATTCGCCAAGGCCTGGCCGTAGGTATCGTGAAAGTGTCCTGCCAGGCGCTCGCGCGGCACATCACGGCCGACCACCTCGAATAGCTGCCGCACATTGCCGGCGGTGCCGACGCCGATGGTGTCGCCCAGGGAAATTTCGTAGCAGCCCATGGCCTGCAAGGCGAACGCGACGGCTGCGACCTGATGCGGCGAGACGTCGCCGTCGTAGGGGCACCCCAGCACGCACGACACATAGCCGCGCACGCGAATACCGCGCTGCTGCGCCAATTCCATCACCGGTTCAAAGCGCACCAGACTGTGGGCGATCGAGCAATTGATGTTGCGTTGCGAGAACGACTCGGACGCCGCCGCGAACACGGCGACCTCCTTCACGCCTGCCTCGATGGCCGCCTCAAGCCCTTTCAGGTTCGGCGTCAGTGCGGCGTAGACGACGCCGGTCCGCTGCTCGATGCCAGCGAACACCTCGGCGCTGCCGGCCATCTGCGGCACCCATTTCGGCGATACGAAACTGCCCACCTCTATATAACCGAGCCCGGCCGCGCTCAGGCCATCCACCAGACGCACCTTGTCAGTAACGCTAACCGGCTGTTTCTCGTTCTGCAGGCCGTCCCGCGGACCAACCTCCACCAAACGCACATGGCTGGGCAGGCTCATGGCTGCGCCTCCAACTCGACCAGTACCGCGCCTTCGCCGATCAGCTCGCCCTCGGCGCAATGAATCGCCTTGATCGTGCCCGCCTCCGGCGCCCGAATGCTGTGCTCCATCTTCATGGCTTCCAGTACCACCAGCGCAGCGCCCGCCTCGACCTGCTGGCCCGGCACGACCAGCACCCGGACGATGCTGCCATTCATGGGTGCGGTGAGACCGCCCTGATGCGCGTTGCCGGCCTCGGCAGCGGCGATGGGATCGAAGCGCCGCACCGCCAGCCACTCGACGCCGCAACGCAGATAAGCCACGTCGCCCTGGCGCACGACATCGGCCTGACGTGCCGCGCTGGCGCCGCCCACCTCAAGCGCCACGCTGCGGCGCACGTCGCCACACACCAGGGTCAGGTGCGTCTGCGCCGGCGATGCGCTGCGCCAGGCATCGCGGGCTGCCCATGGCGAATGCGGGTCGTCTGCCCGCTGCCGCTGCGCGTCGGTGGCCAGAAACGCAGCGCCTGCACGCTGCCAGAAGGCCTCCGGCAATTCATCGGCAGACGGCAGCAGCTGCGCCTGATGGAGTTCGATGAAGCCGGTATCCAATTCCGACGCCGCGAATGCCGGGTGGGCCAGGATGCGCTGCAGGAACGTCAGGTTGGTCTTGAATCCGCCCACCACCGTTTCCCGCAGCATGGCCAGCAGCCGCTGGCGGGCCTCTTCGCGGTTCTCGCCCCAGGCGATCAATTTGGCCAGCATCGGGTCGTAGAACGGCGACACTTCGTCGCCCTGCTCCACGCCGCTGTCGACCCGCCGCCCTGGGCCGGCTGCCGGTTCGCGGTAGAGGTCGAGATGACCGCTGGCCGGTAGAAAGCCGCCATCCGGGTCCTCGGCATACAGGCGCACCTCAATGGCATGCCCATTGAGCGGCACCTGGGCCTGGGTGATCGGCAACGGCTCACCGCGCGCGACACGGATCTGCCAGGCCACCAGATCGAGACCGGTGATTGCCTCGGTCACAGGATGCTCGACCTGCAGACGGGTGTTCATTTCCATGAAGAAGAAGTCGCCGCGGGCATCGAGCAGGAACTCCACGGTGCCTGCACCGACATAACCGATGGCCTGGGCGGCGCGCACCGCGGATTCGCCCATGGCCCGGCGCAGTTCCGGCGACAGGCCTGGTGCGGGCGCCTCCTCGACCACTTTCTGGTGGCGACGCTGGATAGAGCAATCGCGTTCGTTGAGGTACAGGCAGTTGCCATGCTGATCGGCGAATACCTGAATCTCCACATGACGTGGCTTGAGCACGTATTTCTCCACCAGCATGCGCCCGTCACCGAACGCCGACTGCGCCTCACGCTGCGCCGACGCCAGCGCATCAGCCAGCTCGCTCTCGCGCTCGACCACCTTCATGCCCTTGCCACCGCCACCAGCGGTTGCCTTGAGCAGGACCGGATAACCGATTTGCGCGGCTGCCTTGCGAAAGGTTTCTACATCCTGAGCGGCACCGTGATAGCCCGGCACCAGCGGAACACCTGCGCTCTCCATCAGCGCCTTGGCAGCGGACTTGCTGCCCATGGCATCGATGGCGCTGGCCGGCGGGCCGAGGAAGATCAACCCGGCCGCTTCGAGCTTGCGCGCGAAGGTGGCGTTCTCGGACAGAAAGCCATAACCGGGGTGGATGGCCTGGGCACCGCTGACCTCGGCGGCTTCGATGATCCTGTCCATCAGCAGGTAACTGTCACTGGGCTTGGCACCACCCAGGCTGACGGC
This sequence comes from Phytopseudomonas seleniipraecipitans, assembly GCF_900102335.1. Classification (GTDB taxonomy): domain Bacteria; phylum Pseudomonadota; class Gammaproteobacteria; order Pseudomonadales; family Pseudomonadaceae; genus Aquipseudomonas; species Aquipseudomonas seleniipraecipitans. The sequence continues at coordinate 767,559 of NZ_FNBM01000001.1, read as the reverse complement.
CAGATCCGCCTCACGCACATGCAGGGCGTTGCGATCGATGTCGCTGTGCACGGCGACGGTGGTCAGCCCCAATGCTTTGGCGGTGCGCATCACCCGGCAGGCGATTTCGCCGCGGTTGGCGACCAGGAGCGTGGTGATCGTGGTGGTTTTCATGGTCGTCACTGCCAGGCCGGTTTGCGTTTGTGCAGAAAGGCGTTCAGGCCCTCCTGCCCTTCTTCACTGACGCGAATGCCGGCAATCACGCTTTCCGTACGCTGGCGCAGGGCATCGCTGAGCACACCACTGCCAACGCTGTGCAGCAGTGCCTTGCTCTCACGCATGGCTTGCGGGCTATTGAGCAGCAGATTGGCGATCCATTGTTCCACCTCGGCTTCCAGCTCGGCGGCGGGATAGCACTCGGCGAGCAGCCCCAGCTCGCGGGCGCACTCGCCATTGAAACGTTCGGCACTCAGCGCATAGCGTCGGGTCGCGCGCTCGCCAATGGCCTGCACCACGTAAGGGCTGATCACTGCGGGAACCAGGCCGATGCGTACTTCGGACAGACTGAACGTCGCCTCGCTGGCACCGATGGCGATATCGCAGCAGGCCGTCAGGCCCACTGCACCGCCGAACGCAGCGCCCTGCACCACGGCCAGCGTCGGGCACGGCAGGTGATAAAGCAGGCTCATCAACTCGCCGAGCTCATGGGCGTCACGCAGGTTGGCGGCGTAATCGAGTTGCGCCGACGCCTGCATCCAGGCGAGGTCGGCGCCTGCCGAGAAGTGCTTGCCGCGTCCTCGCAGGAGCAAGAAACGCACGCTGTCGTCCTCACTGACCTGACGCAGCGCCTGGATCAGTTCGGCAATCATCTCGGCATTGAAGGCGTTGTGCTTGTCCGGACGGTTCAGCCACAAGGTGGCCACGCCGCGCGGATCGGTGTGCAATTCGATGGTAGTGAAGTCGATCATCGCTCAGGCCTCGAAGCTGGTTTACATACGGAACACGCCGAAACGTGTCGGCTCGACAGGCGCATTCAGGCTTGCGGAAATGGCCAGCGCCAGCACCTCGCGCGTTTGCGCCGGGTCGATCACGCCGTCGTCCCACAGCCGGGCACTGGAGTAATAGGCATGCGCCTGACGCTCGTACTGCTCGATCATCGGCTGCTTCAGACGCTGCTCGTCCTCAGCGGAAAATACCTGGCCGGCACGCTGCGCCTGCTCGTGCTTCACCTGTACCAACACACCGGCAGCCTGCTGCGCGCCCATCACGCCGATCTTGGCGTTCGGCCACATCCACAGAAAGCGCGGGTCGAAGGCACGCCCGCACATGCCATAGTTGCCCGCGCCGAAGCTGCCACCGATGATCACCGTGAATTTCGGTACGCGGGCGCACGCCACCGCAGTAACCAGCTTGGCGCCGTGCTTGGCGATACCGCCTTCCTCGTATTTCTTGCCCACCATAAAGCCGGTGATGTTCTGCAGAAACAGCAGCGGAATGCCGCGCTGGCAGGCCAGCTCGATGAAGTGCGCGCCCTTTTGCGCGGCCTCTGCGAAGAGGATGCCGTTGTTGGCCAGGATGGCGATCGGGTAGCCGTTTATGCGCGCGAAACCGCACACCAGCGTAGTGCCGAACAGCGCCTTGAATTCATCGAGCTGCGAGTCGTCGACGATGCGTGCGATCACTTCGCGCACGTCGAACGGTTGCTTGGGGTCGGCGGGAATGACGCCGTACAGCTCGTCCGCGGCATAACGCGGCGCGATGGGCGCCTGGGTGTGCAGCTCGCCGAGTTTGCGCCAGTTGAGGTTGGCGATGCAGCGCCGCGCCAACGCCAGAGCGTGCTCGTCGTTCTCGGCATAGTGGTCGGCAACCCCGCTGGTTTTGCAGTGCACGTCGGCGCCACCGAGTTCCTCGGCACTGACCACTTCGCCGGTGGCAGCTTTGACCAGCGGCGGGCCGGCGAGAAAGATGGTCGCCTGCTCGCGGACCATGATGGTCTCGTCGCTCATCGCCGGCACATAGGCGCCGCCAGCGGTACACGAACCCATCACCACAGCGATCTGCGCAATGCCTTGGGCACTCATGTTGGCCTGATTGAAGAAGATCCGTCCGAAGTGTTCACGGTCCGGGAATACGTCGTCCTGGCGCGGCAGGTTGGCGCCGCCCGAGTCGACCAGATAGAGGCACGGCAGCCGGTTCTGGCTGGCGATGGCCTGGGCGCGCAGGTGTTTCTTCACGGTCAACGGGTAGTAGCTGCCGCCCTTCACCGTGGCGTCGTTGGCGATGATCATGCATTCAACGCCTTCGACGCGGCCAATCCCGGCGATCACGCCCGCCGCAGCGACGTCTTCGTCGTACACCTGGTAGGCAGCCAGTTGGCCTATCTCCAGGAACGGCGAACCTGGATCGAGCAGCCGATCGATACGCTCGCGCGGCAGCAGTTTGCCGCGCGATGTATGCCGCTCCTGCGCCCTGGCGCCGCCGCCTTCACGGGTACGGGCCAGTAAGGTACGCAGCTCCTCGACCTGAGCCAGCATCACGTCACGGTTGGCGGCGTACTCGGGAGAGCGGGTGTTCAGTTGCGTGTGCAGTATTGCCATGGCATGGCTCCGCCTGAAGGGCACCTGAAAGCGTGGGGTTTGGATCAAGCCGTTTCGTTGAACAGCTCGCGACCGATCAGCATGCGGCGGATTTCGCTTGTACCGGCGCCAATCTCGTAGAGTTTGGCGTCGCGCCACAGGCGACCGACTGGAAATTCGTTGATGTAGCCGTTGCCGCCGAGAATCTGGATCGCTTCGCCGGCCAGCCAGGTGGCTTTTTCCGCGGCATAGAGGATGACGCCGGCGCAGTCCTTGCGAACCTGCCGTACGTGGCCGCTGCCCAGCGCGTCCAGCTGCTTGCCGACGGCGTATAGGTAGGCGCGGCATGCCTGCTGAGTGGTGTACATGTCGGCGAGCTTGCCCTGGATCAGCTGAAACTCGCCGATGCTCTGGCCAAACTGCTTGCGGTCATGGATATACGGCACCACGACATCCATCGCCGCCTGCATCAACCCGAGCGGGCCGCCGGAGAGCACGGCCCTTTCGTAGTCCAGTCCGCTCATCAGCACCCGGGCGCCCTCGCCGACGCCACCCAGTACATTTTCCGCCGGCACTTCGACGTCTTGGAACACCAGCTCACCGGTGTGCGAGCCGCGCATACCGAGCTTGTCGAGCTTCTGCGCGACGCTGAAACCCTTTGTGCCCTTCTCGACGATGAACGCGGTCATGCCCTTGGCACCGGCAGCCAGGTCGGTCTTGGCATAGACCACCAGCACGTCGCAGTCCGGGCCATTGGTGATCCACATCTTGCTGCCGTTGAGCACATAGCAGTCGCCCTTTCTGTCCGCGCGCAGCTTCATCGACACCACGTCCGAGCCGGCGTTGGGCTCGCTCATGGCCAGCGCGCCGATGTGTTCGCCGCTGATCAGCTTCGGCAGGAAGCTGCGCTTCTGCGCCTCGCTGCCATTGCGGTTGATCTGGTTCACGCAGAGGTTGGAATGCGCCCCGTAAGACAGGCCGATGCCACCTGCAGCCCGGGAGATTTCCTCCATGGCGACCATGTGCGCCAGGTAGCCCATGCCGGCGCCACCGTATTCCTCGCTGACGGTCAGGCCGAGCAGGCCCATGTCACCGAACTTGCGCCACAGGTCCATCGGAAACTGGTCGCTGCGGTCGGCCTCGGCGGCGCGCGGGGCAATTTCCTTGGCGGCGAAACCGGCAACTGCGTCGCGCAGCATGTCGATGTCCTCACCGAGGAAGAAATTCAGGCCTGGCAGGTTAACGCTCATGTAACGGCTCTCCATTCTTGTAATTGTGAGATGCGGTGACGGCAATTCAGGAGGCTGCGGGCAGCTCCTTCATGGCGCTTAGGCAACGCTGCTCGGCGGTATCCAGCTCCTCTTGCATCTGTTGAATATCGAGCATTTGCCGGGCGAGCTGCTCACGGCGCTCGATAATCTTTTCCAGAAAGTAGTCGAGCTGCTTGCGGTTGCCACTCGGGTCATAGAGGTCGATCAGTTCCTTGCACTCGGCCAGCGAGAAACCGATGCGCTTGCCGCGCAGAATCAGCATCAGCGTCACCCGGTCCCGGGCGCTGTAGATACGCTCCTGCCCTCTGCGTTCAGGCGCGAGCATGCCCTGCTCCTCGTAAAAACGGATGGTGCGGGTGGTGACGCCCAGTTCCTGGGCCAGGTCCGAAATGCTGTAGCAATGGCTCATGGTGCAAGCGACTCGTAATAACCTTTACGTAAACGTAAACTTGCAATCAGACGCTGTCAAATCGGTACGGGTAATAACGGGGAGATGCTTTCAGGCCAAGCGGCATGGCCCTTGCGGCCATGCCTTGCAAGCATCAGTGCGATCAGGACTGCGGTTCGCCATCCCAGGGCTCGCCGTCGAGGGGGCGCTTTCGAGCCAGTTCGGCTTCATCCAGCCCCGAGCCGCCGCCGATGTCTTCTTCACCTACGATGGTCAGATCGCGGTCCAGCGGCTCGTCATCGCCACGCTCGGAAGGCGAACGTGCACCCGTGTCATCGATCAGGGTTTCTGGGCTGAGGTCGTCGAGACTGACGCCATCTTCGTGGCGGCCTTCACTGAGGGTTTCGCCACCGCTCTGCCCCGCTTCGCGGACGCGCTCATCAGGGTACTCGTGCTGCACTTCGTCCAGCGGACGGGTGTCACCGATGCGCCCTTCGCGATCATCCTTACGGTCGCTGAAATCCAGCTGTTCGATCGACCCCACGCGATCCTCGATGTCGTCGATTTCCTGAGGCGTGGCGGGTTGCTTGGGTGTGCTCATGACATTCTCCAGTATGGGTCTGTTCGGTGGACTCGACCCATAGCGGGAAAATTCAGGGAAACTGACGGGGTGCCATCGAGCGCTCAGCCCTCGCCCACCAGTTGCTCGAAAGCTTCTTCGACAAGACTCACGGAGGTCGGTCGCACCAGCCGAGTGACCTCAAAGCCATCGCGCAGCAACACCAGCGTCGGCCATAACTTGACCTTGAACGAGCGCCCCAGTGGCCGGCCGCTGCCGTCTTCGATTTTCAGGTGCGTGACTTCCGGATAATCCGGCAATACCTTGGCCAGCAAAGGCTGCACGGCCTGGCAGTGGCCGCACCAGTCGGTACCGAACTCAATGAGGGTCATGCCGGGCATCGCCTGCACATCGGCGGCGCTCGGCGCCGTGCTGCTGTATTCATTGCTCATGCTGCCTCCTGAGGCTGGGCGAAACGCAACCGGCCCGCAGAAGCGGGCCGGCCTGGTCAGTCAGCGTATCAGACGCTGTCGCGAACCTGCTTGACGACCGGCTTCACCCGATCAGCGATTTCGCCTTCGAGGCGCGTGACCTTCTCGGCGATGCTGTCCACATCAGGGCGCATGGAGCGCGCATCTTCCATAAGGCCCTTGAGCTTGCAATGCCCACTCAACCCACGTGCGACCAGCAGGCCGCCGAACGCTGCACGAGCTAGGCCGATTACCCCGCCCCGCTTCAGGCCGCCTCGCGCCATCGCAATGCCGCTACCGATGGAAAGCGCACGCTCCCAACCCTGAACGTTACTGCCGCCTTGCTTCTCGAATGTGGACATGACATCTGCTCCAGTCTGTTTTCCTGTGATTCACAACGGACTCACCGGGGACAGCCAGCGTTCTGCCGCTCCGACAGGCGGGAACCCACACGTTAATAGAGATGGCAAACCGCACGCCTTTATCCGCGCACTCGCAGCAACGTTTTGGCGATACGCGGTGTATCGCCAGGGCGCCGATTGGAGCAGGTCGGGCTGTCCAGTGAGCCCGTATCAGGGTAAATCTGGCTCACGCGAATCAGTGATAGCCTCGCAAATCAATCGCTCGGCCAGCACGCCATTGCAGCGGAGTCGCGCTAGCTGCATCAACCCCGGAGTCCCACCCATGCATATCGTCATTCCCGATGACTATCAGAACGTCATCCGCACGCTCGACTGCTTTGCCCTCCTGGCCGATCACCAGGTCAGCATTCATCACGACGCGGTGGACGACATCGACGTGCTTGCCGCGCGCTTTGCCGATGCCGACGCGCTGGTGCTGACCCGCGAACGCACGCGCATCGATGAAGCGCTGCTCGCGCGCCTGCCGAAGCTCAAGCTGATCAGCCAGACCGGCAAGGTCTCCAGTCATCTCGACGTAGCCGCCTGCACGCGGCACGGCGTCGCGGTAATGGAAGGGCGAGGTTCGCCCATCGCGCCAGCCGAATTGACCTGGGCGTTGATCATCAATGCCAGGCGTCAGCTGTTCCCGGCTATGCAAGCGATGTACGCCGGCCAGTGGCAGGTCAACCTCGGCCAGCGCCTGGCCGGGCAAACGCTGGCCATCTGGGGGTACGGCAAGATCGGACAGCGCCTGGCGCGTTATGCCCAGGCCTTCGAGATGCCCGTACTGGTGTGGGGCAGTGAAACGTCCCGCGAGGCAGCCATCGCCGATGGCCATCGGGCCGCCGAATCGCGCGAGGCTTTTTTTGCGCAGGCCGATGTGCTCAGCCTGCACCTGCGTCTGGTCGAGAGCACTCGCCATCTGGTGACCGCCAAAGATTTGGCGAACATGAAACCAACAGCACTACTAGTCAACACCAGTCGCGCCGAGCTGGTCGCGCCCGGCGCCTTGCTCGAATCACTAAACCTAGGCCGGCCGGGCTCTGCAGCGCTTGACGTGTTCGAACAGGAACCCCTTGTCGATCCCGCGCATCCGCTTCTTAAGCACCCAGGCGTGCTCTGCACACCTCACCTTGGATACGTAGAACGCGAAGGGTATGAACTGTATTTCGGTGATGCCTTTGCCAACGTGCAGGCGTTTTTCAACGGTGAACAATGCACATTGGCTAACCCGGAAGCTCGCCCATTGGCATGATGACGACTAAATTTCATTTTTGTGAGATCCCCCACAAAGCCCATTCCAGAGCCTTTGAAACTCATAATCGCCAGGTTTTTCGGGGGTCTGCTGGCTGTTCACTGGCAATCCTAGGCGTCGAGGACGGTGGAAAAAAGCCAATAAAATCATTAAATTATATAAATATCTTTATTTATCAGGCACTTATATAAACAAAACCATTCATCAGAAAAAATAAGCATTTTTCTGTCGCGAGAATATCATCAGCCCATCGTTGGATGCCGGCCCAATCCCGGGCGGCGGCGCAAGGATGGCATATGAAGATTCTGGTTCTTGGCAACATGGGCTATGTCGGCCCCGCAGTAATCCGCGAGCTGACGGCTCGCCACCCTTCGGCAATCGTGCATGGCTACGACAACGCCTACTTCGCGCACTGCCTTACAAACGCCCATACGCTGCCCGAACAGCGGCTGACGCAGCAGTTCTTTGGAGACGTGCGCGATTTGTCGGAGCAGGCACTGGCCGGCTACGACGCGGTGGTGCAATTGGCAGCCGTGTCCAACGACCCCATGGGAGATCGTTTCGCCGGCGTCACCGAGGCCATCAACCAGGACGCCACCATCAGCATCGCCAAGGCCGCGGCACGCGCCGGCGTGCGCAATTTCGTCTTCGCTTCCAGCTGCAGTGTCTATGGCGTGGCCGAGGGCGGCCCGCGCACGGAAGCTGATCCGGTCGCACCCATGACCGCCTATGCGCGTTCTAAGATCGGCAGTGAAGATGCCCTCGCCGATATCGACGGCGACATGGTGATTACCAGCCTGCGCTTCGCCACCGCCTGCGGGATGTCCGACCGCTTGCGCCTGGACCTGGTGCTCAATGATTTCGTCGCGGGTGCGCTCAGCGACGGCCGTATCACGGTACTCAGCGACGGCTCGCCCTGGCGACCGCTGATCGATGTGGCGGACATGGCCCGCGCCATCGATTGGGCGATCCAGCGCAGCGCTGACAATGGCGGGCGCATCCTGCGGGTAAATACCGGCTGTAACGAACGCAACCACCAGGTGCGCGACCTTGCCGCAGCCGTGGCCGAAGCGCTGCCGGGCACCGAGGTGAGCATCAATACCGAAGCGCCGGTCGACAGCCGCTCCTATCAGGTCGACTTCAGCCTGTTCGCCCGCCTCGCCCCCCACCACCAACCGCAAATGACCTTGGCCAAGTCGATCAGCCAGCTGGTCGAGGGTCTGCGGGGCATGAACTTCGCCGACACCCAGTTCCGCACCTCGCCACTGGTGCGCCTGCGTGTGCTGCAGGGCCACATCGACAGTGGTCGCTTGTCCGAAGATCTGCGCTGGCATTCCCGCTAGCACCCGGTACTGCCGGTTTTACCCGGCCGTTTTTCCGATTCAGCGTCCACTCATCAGGGAGGAATACCATCATGAAAGTCGCAATCTTTGCAGGTGGCTTCGGTACACGATTGAGCGAGGAGACGGCAATCCGTCCCAAGCCGATGGTCGAAATCGGCGGCAGGCCGATCATCTGGCACATCATGAAAATGTACGCGCACCATGGCTTCAACGACTTCGTGGTGCTTGGCGGCTACAAGGTCGACTACATCCGCGACTATTTCCTCAATTACCGCGCCCAGCGGACCGACTACACCATCGACCTGAAGACCGGCAACATCGACTGGCTGGAGAGCGTCAGCGAAGACTGGCGCGTCACCGTGCTCGACACCGGCGCCGACTCGATGACCGGTGGGCGCCTCAAGCGCGCCATGCGTTTGCTCAGTGACGGCCCCTTCTGCCTGACCTACGGCGACGGTGTCAGCGACGTGAACATCCGCGAATTGGTCGAGGTGCACAAGGCCTCGAAACGCTGGTGCACCCTGACCGCCGTCACCCAACCCGGCCGCTACGGCGCGCTGCGCCTCAACGAAGACCTCAACCGCGTCGAGGCATTCCGTGAGAAAGGCGCGGCTGATGGCGGCCTGATCAATGGCGGATTTTTCGTGTGCGAACCTGAAGTATTCGAGCTGATCGACGACGACCAGACCACGTGGGAAAACGAGCCGATGGATCGCCTGGTAGAGCGCGACATGCTCGGCAGCTATCACCACAGCGGCTACTGGCAGAGCATGGATTCACTACGCGACAAGATCACCCTGGAAACCGCCTGGGCCAGCGGCGCCCCCTGGAAGCAGTGGAAAGACTGAAGGAGCAACACCGATGATCATCGTTGATACCGCCTTGGCCAAGCGCGAAGCCGAGGGCCACCCCATTCGCGTGGGCATGATTGGCGCGGGCTTTCAGGGCAGCGGCATTGCCCTGCAGATTCTCACTGCCACCACCGGCATGCGCCTGTGCGCCGTCGCTAACCGAAACATCGGCAGCGCTGTCGGCGTTTACGACCAGGCGGGCATCGAGCCACTGCGCTGTGATACACAGGCCGAACTGGAGCGTGCCATTGCCAGCGGAACCCCGGCAGTTACCGAAGACGCACAGGCATTGGCACGCGCCGCGGGCCTGGACGCCATCATCGAAGTGACCGGCTCCATCGAATATGCCGCCCACGCTGTGCTGGCAGCCCTCGAAGCCGGCAAGCACGTGGTGCAAATGAACGCCGAGCTGGATGGCACCATCGGCCCGATTCTCAAGCACAAAGCCGACCAGGCTGGCGTCATCTACACCTTTTCGGACGGTGACCAGCCGGGCGTGCAGATGAACCTCTACCGTTTCGTCGCAGGGTTGGGCGTCAAGCCGGTGCTGTGCGGCAACATCAAGGGCTTGCATGATCCTTATCGCAACCCGACCACTCAGCAAGAATTTGCTCGCCGTTGGGGTCAGAAACCAGCGATGGTCGCCTCCTTCGCCGATGGCACCAAGATTTCCTTCGAGCAGGCCATTGTCGCCAACGCCACAGGCATGCGCGTGGCTCGCCGCGGCATGCTCGGCCCGGACTTTTCCGGCGGCAACCCTGGCGCGCCACTGGTTCCCATCGAGGACACCCTGAGCGCCTTCGAACCGTACCTCGACCCGGGTGAGCCCGGCCTGGTGGATTACGTCGTCGGTGCGCGCCCCGGCCCTGGTGTGTTCGTCATCGGCACGTTGGAAAACCCGCGGCAGCGCCATTACCTGGAGCTCTACAAACTCGGTAAGGGCCCCTACTACAGCTTCTACACGCCTTATCACCTGTGCCACTTCGAGGTGCCCAACTCGGTGGCTCGCGCCGTGCTGTTTGGTGACCCGGTGCTGACGCCCCGCGGCGGCCCGACCGTGGGCGTAATTGCAGTGGCCAAGAAAGACCTCAGCCCAGGCGACTGCATCGAGGACTTTGGCGGGTACGAAGCGTACGGCGTTGCTGAAAACATGGCAGCCATTCGCGACGAGAATCTATTACCCATTGGCCTCGCGCTCGGCTGCACGCTCAAGCGCGCCGTTGCCAAGGATGCACCGCTGACCTTCGATGACGTGCAGTTTCCGCCAGGACGACTTGTTGATCGCCTGTATGTGGAGCAGGAAAGCCTGTTCGCAGCAGGCGCCGCCAGCACACAACGCATTCGTATGACCACCGGCCAGGAGCAGTCATGATTTTTCACCCCACCACACTCAACGATGCCTGGCTGATCGAGCTGGAACCGCGCGGTGACGAGCGCGGTTATTTCGCGCGCACCTTCTGTGCCGAAGAATTCGAGCGCCACGGTTTGCTCAGTCAATTCGTGCAGCAGAATGCATCACGTTCGGCGCGCCGCGGCACCTTGCGCGGGCTGCATTATCAAATGCAGCCTTACGGCGAAGCCAAACTGGTGCGCTGCACCCAGGGCGCGATCGTCGACGTGATCGTGGATCTGCGTGAGGACTCCTCGACCTATCTGCAGCACGAGGCATTCGAATTGACCGCCGACAACCACCGTCAGCTCTATGTACCGCCGGGTTTCGCGCATTCTTTCCAGACCCTGAGCGACGATGTGGAAGTCAGCTATCTGGTGTCCGCGCCTTACACACCCGCCGCGGAACGTGGTCTGCGTTACAACGACGAGCGGCTGAGCATCGACTGGCCACTCGCCGTGACCACGATTTCAGAAAAGGATGCGGCCTGGCCATTGATCGCCGACCGCACCGAAAAGCTTTACTGAGCCGCCATCATCTCCGGCTGCAGGAAGTCGGAGATGGAATCCATGTTTACCGGCATGGGCGCTGGGGCCGCGATCTCGAATGCTGGCGCTGCCGCCCGCCTGACCTGCACACGCAAGGTTTCCAGCGGTGCATCAGCGGGTTCGATCCGCGGCGAAAATGCCAGCGCTTCCAGCAAGCCGACCAGAACGACACGAGCCTTGCGGATCTCCCCACTCATCACCAGCTTGAACATGCCCCACAACCGGTAGGTAAGGGTTTTCACCATCCGGCGGCGGCTGGCGTACTTGCGCGTGATGAACAACTCGTTGCGAACGAAGTGCCGGTGATAGCCAATTCGCGCAGGACTCTTCTCAGTACGAATATTGATCGCCCCGCCGCCCTCTTGGCGCAGATGCAGCACCTTGCTGGCACCGACCAGATAGCCCGGCGCATTACGGGTAACACGCAACGTGAACTCGGTATCCTCACCCCAGATGAACATCGAAGAGATCGGCACGCCGTGCTCGGTGAGCGTAGCCCGCGGCACCAGAATAGACACGAAGGTCGCCCGCGACACGGGCATTACCCCGAGTTCCACCGTGGCTGGCCAGCATTCATAGTCGATGCGGTTACGACGCTGATCCAGCGCGGGCGAGTTATTGACCAGGCCGTCTTGCGTATAGGCACCAGACAACAAGAAGCTGCGCGGAATATCACGCGCTGCCAACAGCTCGTCCGCTTCTACCAGCCGCTGTAATGCATCGGGATTGGGGATCACATCGTCGTCCATCATCCAGACGAAATCAGCTCCACGCTGGTACGCCATGCGAAAGCCGGCGTTGAACCCACCTGATGCACCGACGTTGTTGGAAAGAACATAGAGTTCGAGGCCGGGTAACGCCAAGTCCAGCACCATCTGCTCCGTACCATCAGTGCTGGCGTTATCAATCACGATAATGCCATCGCAGGGTCTGGTTTGTGCGTGCAACGCATCCAGGCAACGCTTGAGCAAATCCTTACGATTATAAGTAAGAACCACGGCGTATATATGCGACATAAATTTATCATCCTTAATGAGGGTTGATGTCTTTTGGCCATCATGGCTCGATATTATTCACTCGTTCTGTGTATGCAGATGCGCGACCCGGCAATCCGTTCAGAACAATCGACAACCTGTACGTCGAGATGAAAAACATCAAAAAACAGGCGCCATAAAAATTACTTACAACTCTCCAGGGAACTTTTCAGCTCCGCGGAATACGCCCCTACTATGCATGTTTCCAGCGGATAAAAGCGCCTCCACTGGTAGAGTTTTTATTGCCGCTTGTCGGATTTACTGGCACAGTTCGAACAGCATCCACTCGTCGCTAAAACCCCAAAGAATCATCAAAAAAATTACAATCGCTTAGGTGCAACAATACCGAGTTACAACGGCCTCAAACGCATGGAAAGCAGAGGTTTATGAAAACTGACAGCAAACTCGCCGAACTCGCCTGGTACCTCATTCAGTGCAAGCCCCGCAGCGACCAAAAAGCCTTGGAACATCTGGAAAGACAGGGTTTCGAGTGTTTCCTACCGCGCGTTATTCATCACCCAGCAACAGCGGGAGCCGCCGCCAAGCTCAATCAGTCGCTGTTCCCCGGGTATATTTTTTTGCACATGAAGGCGGAAGGTAACTGGGCGAAGTTGCGTTCTACCCGCGGAGTGAACAAAGTGGTGAGCTTTTGCGGAAAGCCATGCCAAATAGATGACGCCATTATTCAGAAGTTAAAAGATCGCCACCTTGAAGTGGTTCAAAAAACCACACTCGAACCGGGCGATAGAGTACATATTGGCGCCGGTCCATTGGCGGACATGGAGGCGATTTTTATGGCAATGGACGGTGAGCATAGAGTGATGCTTTTATTGCGCCTTCTTAACCGAGAGAGGCCTATAAAAGTGCCCCTCTCGCATCTGCGAAGTTTGCCGGCATGAAAGTTGCTGAATAGCAATTCACATGGCTGTAATGCCCAGCGATTAGCCTGTCGGTTTGACGCCCGCGCCCGCCGTTATATGGCGCCTAACACGCTTTAAAGCCCTTAAGAAGCATGGCCTTGGGGCGGTAGCGTGCCCGACAGCCCATCCCCATCGCATCCAAATGCAGCATTCATAATGAGGGCGAACCATTAGAGTGCGAAAAAAGTTCCACTTTTCTTTGTCGAGTTGCCTGTGATGAGTTTCACGGCGGTCAGGGAACTTCTTTCGGGAGCCGACAACCAATGACTCATGAAAAATGGCCGCTAGCCAGTGCGGTAGGTAACTGCCTACGAGCTATCGGCTTACCTTTTACCACTGCGTCAACCGACGCAGTGATTGGCCACCCCACTACAGCGATCAACCCCAGGAAGGGATTTGGCACCATGAAACTCTCCAAGATACTGACGGCTTCGTTAGCAGGTACGTTGTCTACAGCCAGTTGGGCTACCGACCCGGCGAGCATTGACTTGGCCGGCTTCGAGTTCACGCCGACCCTCGATCTTACCGAGAGCTACGACGACAACTACCGCGGCCTGCGTGATGGCGCTGGCTCTTCCTGGGTCACCAGCGTCAACCCGAAATTTCTGCTCAGCGCCGAGACGCGTAACAGTGGTTACCAGCTCGAATACGAATTCGACGACCAGACCTACCACTCCGATGATCGCGCCAGCCACACCGACCACCACCTGCGTTTTCGCAGCATTCTCGAATTCAACTCGCGCAATCGCCTGCGTTGGAACCTCGGCTATCACCGCATCGAGGAAACCATCGACCTGGCTGATCCCGATGACAATGAAAACGACAAGTACGACCGCAGCGTAGCGGGCGCCACGTACAGCTACGGCACGTTAAGCGGTTTGAATCAGCTGGATTTCGGAATCAATCGCGAAGGCATCCGCTATCGCAACAGCGGCGACCTCAACGCCGACGAAGAACGCGACAGCACGATGTTCAACACCGTGTGGTATCACCGTCTGGGCGGTAGCACGCGCTCGCTGGTAGAGCTGCGCCACACCGATCACGACTATGTGCGCAGCGGCAGCAACCGCGACAGCACCAACGATGCTGCGCTGTTCGGCGCCACCTGGGAAGCGACCGCCAAGACCTCCGGCACCTTGCGCCTGGGCGCCGAGCGCAAGAACTTCGACAGCAATACGCGCGAGGATTACACCAGCCCGATGTGGGAAGTCGGTGTGGCCTGGGAGCCGCGTACTTATTCTGTAGTCAAACTCAACACCCGTCGCGCCTTCGATGAAGGTGACGACGGTGCGAGCACCGTTCAGGACACCACCACCCGCCTGAGTTGGGAACATGAGTGGTCGGCCTTTATCCGTACGGATCTGGATTACCGCTACTCGGAACGCGACTACAAGGCGATCGAACGTCAGGACGACCGCACCAGCTATGGCCTGGGGGTCACCTACTCCCCGGATCGCTGGGTCGATGTATCGCTGGGTTACCGTCACACCGAAAACGATTCGAGCGTGCGCGAGAAATCCTATGACCGAAACATCTATCAGCTGTCGTTGAGCTTGAGCCTCTAGCACCGAGGCTCCTCGGCCAGGGTGACGATCCCGTCATCAACCCTTTCAACCTTTACCCGTTCGCCTTTGCAGGTGAGCGGTGGCGCCGCGTTTCCCGGCGCCAGAGACAAACCAACCACAAGGAGTACGCGGATGTCAGTCCACCGTCTGTTCAAAGCCTTCTCGCTGCTGCTGTTGCTAGCGTTTGCGGCCGGCGCCCAGGCCAATCCACAGTATCGACTGAGCTCTGGCGACGTGATCAAGATCAGCGTCTTTGGTGAGCCCGATCTGTCGTTCGAGGAAATCCGCCTGAATGACGCTGGCATGTTTTCCTACCCCTTCCTGGGATCGATTGAAGCCCGCGACAAAACCGCCGGCGATATAGAACGCATCCTGACCGACAAGCTCAAGGCCGACGGTTACCTGGTCGACCCTCGCGTTTCCGTCGCTGTCACCACTTACCGCGAGTTCTATATCAGCGGCGAAGTGAAAGCGCCTGGCGGCTACCCCTATCAGCCCGGCCTGACCCTGGACCGCGCCATTGCCCTGGCCGGTGGCCTGACTGAACGCGCATCGACCAAGCGCATCACCATCGCGCGCGGTAACGGTGAGGAACGTGCTTCGGAAAAGGCCACACTCGACACCCTGGTCAAGCCGGGCGACACCATCACCATTGATCAAGGGTTCTTCTAACTATGAACAGTCCTGCACGCACGATCCGACAGTGGCAGCCTTCGCCGTCGGAAGCAGATAGCGATTACATCGACCTGCGACGTATCTGGAATGCCATCTGGATGCGCAAGTGGGCCATCGCCCTGTTCGTGGTAGTGGTCACCCTGCTCACCGCGTTTGCCGTTTCTCGGATGACGCCGGTTTACAAGGCCGTTTCGACGGTGATGATCGAGACCAAAGGCACCCAGCTGGTGTCCTTCCAGCAGGTCTATGACACCACCGGTGCCGTGAACGAATACCTGCAGACTCAACTGGGCCTGATCAAGAGCCGCGTCGTTGCCGAAAAGGTCGTGCGCGAGCTCAGCCTCACCGAGCACCCGGATTTCGACCCACGCCAGCAGCCGCAACCATTGATCAACATCAGCGGTTTCGTGCGCAGCCTGCAGGGCATGCTGTCGGTTACCGGCCTGGTCGACGCGCCAGAGCCGGCGACGCCGATGACCGAAGCCGAGCTGTTGGACATCGTCACCAAGATGGTGATGGACCGCACCAGCATCTGGGTCGAAGGCAAGAGCCAACTGGTGAGCATCTCCGTCGAGCTGCCGGATCGCCTGACCGCCGCAGAGATTGCCAACTCCCTGGCCAGCAACTACATCGACAGCCAGCTCGAAGCGCAGATGGAAATGTCGCTGTCGGCGACCACCTGGATGAATACCCGCCTGACCGAGCTGCGCAGCTCGCTGCAAGAAGCCGAAAACCGCCTGCAGGCCTACCGTGAGGCTGAAGGCCTGGTCGACGTCAACGGCGTGGCCACCATCAGCAACAACGAATTGTCGCTGACCGGCGACCGCATGATCGATGCGCGCCGTCAGCGTGCCGAAGCCGAAAGCCAGTATCGCCAAGTGCAGTCCATGGGTTCGGGTGACTGGCGTCGCCTGTCCAGCGTGCCGGCCGTGCTGGGCAACCCGCTGATTCAACAGTTCAAAGCTGAAGAAGCCCGCGCCCGCGCCAAGGTGGAAGAGCTGTCGCGCCGTTACGGTGACCGCCATCCAGCTATGGCGGCAGCCAAATCGGACCTCAGTGCTGCCTCCGCGAGCCTGCGTGCTCAGGTCGAGCAGGTAGTGGCGAGCATCGAGCGCAACTACCAGTTGGCCGTCGCCAACGAGAACTCGCTGAATGCCTCGTTCAACAAGAACAAGGAGCAGATCCAGGACATCTCGCGCAAGGAATTCAAGGTCCGTGAGCTCACCCGCGACGTCGAGAGCAACCGTTCGCTGTACGACACCTTCATGACCCGCCTGCGCGAAACAGCGGCCACTCAGGATGTCAATTCGAGCAACGCGCGGATCATCGACAAGGCGATTGCCCCGATGCAGGCCAGCGCACCGAACAAGAAACTGCTGATCGTGCTTGCAGCGGGTCTGGCGCTGGTGTTCGCGCTCGCCCTGGCAGTGATCCGCGACATTCTCAACAACACCTTCAAGAGCGTGGACGACGTCGAGAACAAGTTGAACCTGCCGGTTCTCGGTATCGTGCCGCTTATCGCCAACAACTCCAAGTACACCGCCGCACATCTCTTCGAGCATGGCGAGGACGCGCGCTTCTGCGAGTCGATCCGCACCATTCGAACCAGCCTGATGCTCGCCGACACGTCGCGCTCGCAGAAGGTGCTGGTGGTGACCTCGTCCTCGCCTGGCGAAGGCAAGAGTACCCTGGTGGCCAACATGGCCTTCGCGCTCAGCCAGCTGCAGCGTGTGCTGTTGATCGACGCCGACCTGCGTCGCCCTACCCTGGCCAAGAGCTTCGACTTCCCGGTCGGTACGCCCGGCCTGGCCAACCTCATCACCGGCAGCGCCAAGGTCGAGGATTGCATCCACAACATGGGCAACAACCTGGACATGCTGCCGGCCGGTGCGGTACCGCCGAACCCGTTGGAACTGCTGGCCTCGCCACGCTTCGCCAAGTTCCTGGAGATGATTAAGGAACGCTACGACCACGTCATCATCGACTCGCCGCCAAGCCAGGCGGTCAGCGATGCCTCGCTGCTGTCGACCTTCGCCGACTCGGTGATCTATGTGGTCAAGTCCGAAGCCACTTCAATCCCGCTGGCGCAGCGTGGTGTCGGTCACCTGCTGCAGAGCGGCGCCTCGATTATGGGTGTAGTGCTCAATCAGGTAGACGTCGAAAAAGCCGCCCGTTCCGGCGACTACAGCGGCTACTACGACCACTACGGCTACAGCGACCGCAAGGCCTGATCAGCGAGATGGGCCATCAACCAATGCATCGGGCAGGAGGAGGTATCTGATGATTGATCTGCATAACCACCTGCTGCCGGGCATCGACGATGGCCCGGCAGACCTGGACACGGCGCTGGACATGGCGCGCATGGCCGTTGCCAACGGCATCAGTCACGTGGTGTGCACGCCGCACATTCACGCTGGCCGCTACGACAACGACAGCACCAGCATTCTCAAGGCCTGCACGGACTTCAACCGGGCGCTGCGTGCGGCGGGCATCGACCTGCATGTGGGCGCCGCAGCTGAAGTGCGTTTTTCCGGCGAGCTGATGACTCGCGTGATGGACGGCAGCATTCCGTTTCTCGGCCAGTGGGAAGGAAAGAAGGCCTTGCTGCTGGAGTTTCCTCACGGCCAGATGCCATTTGGCGCCGAGCGGCTGACTCAATGGCTGCTCGACAACGGTGTGGTACCGATCATCGCGCACCCGGAGCGCAACAAAGTGCTGATGGACACGCCAAGCAAGCTCAAGCCCTTCATCGAGCAGGGTTGCCTGTTGCAGGTTACCGCGGCATCCGCCGCTGGTCGCTTTGGTGAACGTGCAATGCACCTGGCTCACGAACTGCTGAGACATCGCGTTGTCAGCATTATGGCGACTGATGCCCACAACCTGGATCACCGCCCCCCCCAATTACAAGAAGGTCTCCTGCAAGCCGCCCGGATCCTGGGCGATAGAGAGGCCGAACGTCTGGTCATCGACACGCCCTGGCGCATCGCACACCAGCATTTCGCTTAGTTGACTGCCTGATAACGCGGCCCTGTTGGTTTGAGGCTGCTGGATTCGTATTTGTTGGAGGTTGCAAACCATGCGTCGACCGATGAGCAACAGGACGCACCACAGCTACCAACTGGTGCATGCCGCGGGTTCGCCCCAGTGCGCGCCATACGCATCGCACAAGGACAGCTTGCCTCTCGTGGGTTTTCCGGGGGCACACCACTTCACAGAAGATTTGCACGAGGATCGCCGCAAATGATTTCCAAACGGATCAATCCTGCCGAAAACCGCAGGGGGCTGACGTTCTGGGGTCAATGGACCTGTGCCATTACTCTGGTCAGCATGCTGCTCTGCTACCTGGTCATCCAGCGCTACGGTGACGTGCCCAGCGAGTATCGCCTGCTGATCGTCCTGACGGTCCTCGGCTCGGTGCCGGCTTATGGTTTCCTGCGCGTTTACCACAAACGCTTCGGCTACCTGACAGGACTGGCCCACTTGCTGGCCGGCTGGCTCACCCTCCTCGGCGGCCTGCTGTTCATCGCCTATTTCAGCCAGAGCCTGGAGCGCTTCTCGTTCGAGATCATGCGTGAATGGGCGCTGCTGGGTTTCCTGGCCCAGGCCATAGCGTTCATTCCGCTGCGCTATTTCGCCCGCCTGCATTCGGAAAAGCTGCGCAATGAACGTGCCTCGCTGATCATCGGCTCGGGCCAGAAGGCCCATGAACTGGCTGAACGCCTGACGGCGTCCAACCGCGTGCCGCTGATCGGCCTGCTGGCCTCCAGCGACGACGCGCACACTCAGGATGGCCGCTTCCCGATCCTTGGCCAGCTGCACCAGCTGCGTGAAGTCACTGAACAGTACGGCGTGCGCCGCGTGTACATCGCGCTGACGCTGGACGAGATTTCGCACATCGAGAAGCTCTATATCGACCTGCTCGACATGAGCGTCGACGTCGTCTGGGTACCGGACTTTGGCAGCATGCCGCTGCTCAACCAGTCCATCTCGCAGATCGAACAGCTGCCGGCCATCTACCTCAACGAGAGCCCGGTCAGCTCGCACCCTGCGGCGGTGTTCAGCAAGGAGCTGATGGATCGCACCCTCGCCTTCCTGGCGCTGGTTGCACTTAGCCCGGTGTTCATCGTCGCGGCGATCGCAGTGAAGTTGTCCTCGCCCGGCCCGGTGTTCTTCCTGCAACCGCGCCACGGCTGGAACGGTGGCGTGATTCTGGTTTGGAAATTCCGCTCCATGCGCATGCACGACGACGGCAAGGTCAAGCAGGCGACGCGTGAAGACCCGCGCATTACCCCGGTTGGCCGCTTCCTGCGCCGCACCTCGATTGACGAATTGCCGCAGCTGCTCAACGTGTTGCGCGGCGAGATGTCGCTGGTCGGGCCACGCCCTCACGCGGTGGCGCACAACAACTACTACAGCGACAAGATCCTCGCGTACATGGCCCGCCATCGTCTCAAGCCGGGCATCACCGGTCTGGCTCAGGTGACCGGTCATCGCGGCGAAACCGAAACGCTGGAAAAGATGCAACAGCGCGTGGAACAGGATCTGGCCTACATCAACAACTGGTCGTTGTGGCTGGACATCAAGATTCTGGTGAAGACGCCCTTCACCCTGTTCTCTCGCGACATTTATTAAACGGCGCCCCGTTGGCGCCTCGTAACGATTAACGCTCACTCAAGGAATTTGTATCCATGAACATCACTGTCGTTGGAACCGGCTACGTCGGCCTCGTCACCGGCGCTTGTATCGCCGAGATGGGCAACACGGTTGTCTGCGTGGATGTCGATCCGAAGAAGATCGAAAACCTCAAGCGCGGCGTTTTGCCGATCTACGAACCGGGTCTGGATACCGTCGTGGAAGAGAACTTCGAGGCCGGTCGCCTGCTGTTCACTACCGCACTGCCGGAAGCCATGGAACAGTCGGACATCATCTTCATTGCCGTCGGCACGCCGCCTGGTGAAGACGGCTCCGCTGACCTGCGTTACGTGCTGGAAGTAGCCCGCCAGATCGGCAGCCTGATGACCCGCCACACCACCGTGATCAACAAATCCACAGTACCGGTGGGTACCGCTGATCTGGTGCGTGCCGAGATCCTCGAGCAGTTGGAACTGCGCGGCAAGGACATCAGCTTCGATGTGGTCTCCAACCCGGAATTCCTCAAGGAAGGCGCCGCGGTCGATGACTTCATGCACCCGGATCGCATCATCATCGGCACCGACAGCGAACGCGCTCGCCAGGCCATGAGCGAGCTGTATGCACCGTTCATTCGCAACAACCCGCGTATCAAGTTCATGGGCGTGCGCGATGCGGAAATGACCAAGTACGCCGCCAACGCCATGCTGGCAACGAAGATCTCTTTCATGAACGAGATCGCTGGTCTTTGCGACCGTCTGGATGTGGATATCGAAAACGTGCGCCTGGGCATCGGCTCGGACCAGCGCATCGGCTACCACTTCATCTACGCCGGTTGCGGCTACGGCGGCTCGTGCTTCCCGAAAGACGTCAAGGCGCTGATCAGCATCGCCCATCAGAACGACTTCGAGCCCAAGGTGCTGCAAGCCGTTGAAGCGCGCAACGAACAGCAGAAGCAGTCGCTGTTCAACAAGCTGGCCGCGCACTTCGAAGGCGACCTCAAAGGCCGCACTTTCGCCGTCTGGGGCCTGGCTTTCAAGCCGGGTACCGATGACATGCGCGAAGCGCCAAGCGTGGTGCTGATCAACAGCCTGATCAACGCCGGTGCCAAGGTCAAAGCGTTCGACCCCATCGCTCGCGAAACCGCCGTGCGCGAGTTCCCCGAGCATTGGCTCAGCGAAGGCCGCCTGCAAATTGTCGACGGTCAATACGAAGCGGCCATCGATGCCGACGCACTGGTGCTGGTCACCGAGTGGAAGCCCTTCCGCCGCCCGGACTTCAAGGCGCTCAAGAAGCTGCTTAAACAGCCGGTCATCATCGACGGCCGTAACCAGTACGACCTCAGCCAGGTGAACCGTGAAGGCTTCGACTACTACGGCATCGGCCGCAAGCAAGTGAACGGCTGAGACCATTCCGACAATGGACGTCATGGAACCTAAAATCTCGGCACCCGCCACCCGTTGGACGCGCCTCGGCGCAACCAGCCGGGCGGCGTTGCGCAGCCCGGTGCTGCGCAACATCGCCACCGTCGCCTCCGGCACTGCCGGCGCGCAGGTGATCACCCTGGCGTTGATGCCAGTGATCACTCGCCTCTACGGGCCCGAGGCTTACGGCGTCCTTGGGGTGTTCATGAGCCTGGCGTTCATGCTTGTCCCGATTGCCGCCCTCACCTATCCGATCGCCATCGTGCTGCCCAGGCGCGATAGCGATGCCCGTGGTCTGATTCGTTTGTCACTGCTGATTGCCAGCGGCTTCTCGCTGCTTGCGGCGGTGTTCATCGCCCTGTTCGGCGAAACGCTCGCCAGCCAGGCGGGCGTCACTCAGATCACCCCTTTTCTGATGCTGCTGCCCTTGGTGCTGCTGGCCAGCGCAGCACTCGAAGTCACCCAGCAATGGCTGATTCGCAAGCAGCGCTACCGCCTTACCGCAGGTGTAGCGGTACAGCAGGCCATCGCCCACAACGGTCTGCGCATCGCAGTCGGCCTGGCGCATGCCAGCCCCGCCACCCTGCTGCTGAGCACCGCCTTCGGGCCACTGCTACATACCGCGATGCTGAACTGGGGGCTGCGTCGCAGCTCGGTTGCCGATGCCAGCCCGGCGACGGCCGAGCAGCAGGCCATGGGTACCCGTGAGCTCGCCGCGCATTACCAGGACTTTCCGCTCTATCGCGCCCCGCAGATGCTTATCAACGCAGTGTCGCAGAACCTGCCGACGCTGGTCCTCGCGGTGTTCTTCGGCCCGGTCGCGGCTGGCTTCTTTGCCCTGTGCAAACAAGCGTTGAATGTGCCGACGCAACTGATTGGCAAATCGGTCGCCGACGTCTATTACCCGCGTATCAGCGCTGCGGTCAACGACCACCAGCCGATTGCCGCCATGCTGGCCAAGGCCACAGGCGCGCTGGCTGTGGTAGGCCTGGTGCCATTCGCGGTGGTGTTCTGCTTCGGCCCGCAACTGTTCGCGTTGGCGTTCGGCGAGCAGTGGGCGATGGCCGGTGAGTACGCGCGCTGGTTGGCCCTGGCCGAATACATGATTTTCGTCAGCCGCCCGTGCACCGTCGCCGTACCGGCCCTCGCCCTACAAGGTCAATTTCTCGTTTTTGAAGTGCTCAGCACCGTGCTGCGCATCGCTGCCCTGATGGCTGGCGCGCTGTTCTTGGAACAGGCCGAACAGACCGTCATGGCGTTCGCTACGGCCGGCATCCTGATCTACCTGAGCCTGATCGCCAGCGTGCTGTTCGCCGCACGCAACTGGCACAGCAAGGCAGATCGGCAGACGCGCCGTGATCGCCCCTAATCCTTTTTCATCAGAGACTGGCTTCGATCCTATGACCGCACCTTTGCCCACTATCGTCGTCATCGGCTACAACCGGCCGAAAAGCCTCAGCCGCCTGCTCGGTTCGCTGATCAAGGCGCGTTATCCCGAAGGCGATATTCGCCTGGTGATCAGCCTGGACAACTCCGGCAACCCCGAGCCGCGCAAGGTCGCTGAAGCATTCGACTGGCCGCATGGCGAGAAGCGCATCATCGCCCACCCCGAGCGCCTGGGCCTGCGCCAGCACGTGTTGAGCTGCGGCGACCTGACCGAGCAGTACGGCGACGTGATCATTCTCGAAGACGACCTGTTCGTGTCGCCATTCTTCTACGAGTACACCTCGCGTGCCTTGCAAGCCTATGCCGACGATGCCGGCGTGGCCGGCATCAGCCTGTACAGCGTGCAATTCAACCAGACCGCCAACCTGCCCTTCACGCCGATCGACGATGGCGATTCGGCCGTGCATTTCATGCAGATGGCAGCGTCCTGGGGCCAGGCCTGGTCGCGCCAACATTGGCAGGGCTTCCGCCAATGGCTGGCAAGCAATGGCACCGATATCAGTCACATTGAGGGTATCCCGGCGGATATCCGCGGCTGGCCGGAATCGTCATGGCTCAAGCTGTTTACCGCCTACATCATTTCCCACGATCTGTACTTCGTGTATCCGTTCCGCTCGCTGAGCACCAACTTCGGCGACCCGGGCCAGCACTTCAATATCGCCTCTTCGCGCTTCCAAGTGCCGATTCAACAGCAGCCGATCGACTACCAGTTCGCCAAACGTGAGAACAGCGTGTCGATCTATGACGCCTTCTGCGAGCTGCTGCCCGCCTGCGTCAAACGTCAGAACCCGGTGCTTGCCGATTACGATTTCACGGTCAATCTCTATGGCTGCAAAACCTGCCGCAGCGGGCTGCAACTGACCCGCACGGAAGCCCGTGGCCTGCACAATTTCAGCCTTTCCATGAAGCCCATGGAACTGAGCATCCTGCACAACATCGAAGGTGAGGGCCTAGCCCTGATCGACTCGGCCGACATCGACGGCGCCAGCCTGTCGCGGCCCAAAACGGAGTACGACATCTACCGGTTTTTTTACAAGTTTCCGTCGGTACGGATCATTCTTTTTGGCGTCATGGAACGTCTTCAGTTGCTGTTCAAGCGTGCGACCTAACGGACCGCGTTCAGCAACCGAACTTAGCCCCCCAATCAATTGAACATCGCAGGTATTGCAATGGAACAGAAGAAAGCGCTCATCACCGGTATCACAGGCCAGGACGGCTCCTACCTCGCCGAATTCCTGCTGGAAAAAGGCTACCAGGTGCATGGCATCAAGCGTCGTGCCTCGTCGTTCAACACCCAGCGCGTGGACCACATCTACCAGGATCCGCACGTCGACAACCAGAACTTCATCCTGCACTACGGCGACCTCAACGACTCGTCCAACCTGACCCGCATCATCCAGGAAGTGCAGCCTGACGAGGTCTACAACCTCGGCGCGCAGTCCCACGTTGCGGTCAGTTTCGAAGCACCGGAATACACCGCTGACGTCGATGCCATGGGTACCCTGCGCATCCTCGAAGCCATCCGCCTGCTGGGCCTGGAAAAGAAAACCCGCTTCTACCAGGCCTCGACCTCCGAGCTGTACGGCCTGGTGCAGGAAACCCCGCAGAAGGAAACCACTCCCTTCTACCCGCGCTCGCCGTATGCGGTCGCCAAGCTGTACGCCTACTGGATCACCGTCAACTACCGCGAAGCCTATGGCATGTACGCGTGCAACGGCATCCTCTTCAACCATGAGTCGCCGCGTCGTGGCGAGACCTTCGTGACCCGCAAGATCACCCGCGGCATGGCCAACATCGCCCAGGGTCTCGAGCCGTGCCTGTACATGGGCAACATCGACTCGCTGCGTGACTGGGGTCATGCCAAGGACTACGTGCGCATGCAGTGGATGATGCTGCAGCAGGAGCAGCCAGACGACTTCGTGATCGCCACCGGCGTGCAGTACTCGGTGCGTGAATTCATTACCTGGTCGGCGGCCGAGTTGGGTGTGCACCTGCGTTTCGAAGGCACTGGTGTGGACGAGCAAGGCATCGTCGAGCGTATCGACGGCGACAAGGCCCCGGCTCTCAAGGTCGGTGACGTGATCGTGCGCATCGACCCGCGTTACTTCCGTCCTGCCGAAGTGGAAACCCTGCTGGGCGATCCCACCAAGGCCAAGACCGTGCTGGGCTGGACGCCGGAAATCACCGTGCAGGAAATGTGCGCCGAAATGGTTCGCGAAGACCTCAAGGTCGCTCAGCGCCATGCCCTGCTCAAGGAACACGGCCACGACATGCCGGTGTCCGTGGAGAACTGAGGATGAGCGCGACTTCTCTCGATCAGCGCATCTTCGTCGCCGGCCATCGCGGGATGGTCGGTTCGGCGATCGTGCGCCGCCTGCAGAGCCTGGGCTACCAGAACATCATCACCGCGCCGCGTGAAAGCGTGGACCTGGTCGACCCTGCCAGCGTGCAACGCTTCTTCGCCGACCAGCGCATCGACCAGGTTTACCTGGCCGCCGCCAAGGTCGGCGGCATCCACGCCAACAACCAGTACCCGGCCGACTTCATCTATCAGAACCTGATGATCGAAGCCAACGTCATCCACGCCGCGCATAACGCCGGCGTGAACAAGCTGCTGTCGCTGGGCAGCTCGTGCATCTACCCCAAGCATGCCGAGCAGCCAATGCGTGAAGAGGCGCTGCTGACCGGTGTACTGGAGTCGACCAACGAGCCCTACGCGATCGCCAAGATCGCCGGGATCAAGCTGTGCGAAAGCTACAACCGCCAGTTTGGCCGCGACTACCGCAGCGTGATGCCGACCAACCTGTACGGCCCGCACGACAACTACCACCCGGAAAACAGCCACGTCATCCCCGCCCTGCTGCGCCGCTTCCATGAAGCGACCCTGCGTGGCGATGATGAGGTGGTGATCTGGGGCAGTGGTACGCCGATGCGCGAGTTCCTGCACGTCGACGACATGGCCGCCGCCAGCGTCCACGTGATGAATCTGGATGACGCCACTTACCAGGCGCACACCCAGCCGATGCTCTCGCACATCAACGTCGGCACCGGGCAGGACTGCACCATCCGCGAGCTGGCAGAAACCATCGCGCGGGTCACCGAGTTCCAGGGTCGCCTGAGCTTCGACAGCAGCAAGCCCGATGGTACGCCACGCAAGCTGATGGACGTATCGCGCCTGGCCAAGCTGGGCTGGACGGCGAGCATCGACCTGGAAACCGGCCTGCGCGATGCGTATCGCTGGTTCGTCGAGCACATCGACGACGTGCGCAGCTGATGTTCCTGCCGACCGACACCTTCAAGACGGTAGTCGCCAGCACCCCGCTGGTGTCTATCGATCTGCTGGTTCGCAACGCAGCGGGCGAGCTGCTACTGGGCGAGCGGCTCAACCGCCCCGCCCAGGGCAGCTGGTTCGCACCAGGTGGGCGCATTCTCAAGAATGAACGCCTGGATGCTGCCTTCGAACGCCTGACCCAGGATGAACTGGGCCAGGCATTCAAACGCGCCCAGGGCAAGCTACTCGGCGTGTACGAACATTTTTATGACGACAGCGTGTTTGGCGATGCGCCAGACACTCACTACGTGGTAATCGCTTACGCTCTGGATTTGAGTGCCGAGCAAACCGTGCAACCGCCCAGCGTGCAGCATGGTCGCTACCGCTGGTGGCCGCTGGAGGCAATGCGCGACGAACCGCGTATCCACAGCAATACGCGCGACTACCTGCAGGCGCTGTACTGAAGCACTCGCAAGCCGCACCTCTGCGGTACCGGCTTGCGAGCCAAGACAATTTCGATATGGGAACGCGAGCTTGTTCAAGCAACTCCTGGCATACCGCAATCTGCTGCTGATCTTGTTCGTTCTGAACTCGGCCTGTTTCTTCCTGACCGATGACAAGAAAGCCGGCATCCCCTTCCTGCGCGAGATGTATCTGCTCGCTGTGGTGGGCAGCGCTGCGGCTCTGTTTTTGGTCTGGAGACGCGTCTACCAGTCCAAAACCAGCCTATGGATTCTCTTCATGGGGCTTGCCTTGCCGGTGATTTCGGCGATTCTGGCCAACCTCAATTTCGATCAGCCGTTCCTCTACGGCTTGCTCGAAGAGCGTCGCAGCCTGGCATATCTGGTGTTCTTCCCGGCGCTGTTCTTGATGATCAAGACGTCACCGACGCAAAAGCATCTGGAGACGTTCTTCCTTTACTCGGGCCTGGCCTGTGCGTTTGTCGGTTATTGCTACTACTTCGGTATCATCCCGGAAAACGGCAACGTTTCGTTCACCGTGGACGCCAAGGATGCCGGCGACGTGCTGTTGCGGCCCAACCGTTTCCGTATCGGTTCCAGCTACGTGACGCTGAGCGCATTCATGCTGATGTACAGCATGAAAGAACGCATCTCGCTGTTCAAAGTATGCACCCTGCTGTTTTTCGCCTCCTACTTATGGCTGGTACTGCAGACCCGTCAAACCATGATCATCTGGTGCCTGGCCGGCTTGTGGATCTTCCGCGACCGCATCGACTCGCTGATCAAACTCGGCCTGCTGGCAGCCACGATCCTGGTGGCCTCGTATTTCATCTTTCCCGAGTTCTACTACGAGCAGTTCGCCAAATTCGAGGCGCTGCTTGATGAAGCGACCACCGGGCCAGGCGTGCGTGACACCACCACGGCGATCATCCTGGGCGCAGTCGCCGACAACTGGTACATCGGCATGGGCTCGCTGTCGCTGCAATGGAAAGGCGGCTTCGGGGCGCTCTATAACCAGCACTTCTACCTGTCGGATGTGGGCATCTTCGGCGTGTACTACCGCTACGGATTCCTCACGCCGCTGATCGCCTTGATCTTTTATGCGGGCTACCTGCGCATCATGAAGCGCTGCCCGCAAAAAGGTCCGCTGCTTAGCGCGTTCCAGCTGGTCTTCTGGTTCCAGATGCTCAACATGTTCCTGTCCAACTCGCTGATGTACGGCGGTGATGTACTGGGCATCGGCGCCGCCTGTTTCCTTTACTTCTCCCGCGCTTACGCAACGGAAAAATCCCCGACTCGAGAGCTCAGAGGCACACGCCATGACAACCTTCAGTATCGTGACCATCAACTGGAATAATCTGGAAGGCCTCAAACAGACCTACCAGAGTGTGGCCGCCCAGACCTACCGCAACTTCCGCTGGATCGTCGTCGACGGCGCCTCCACCGACGGTGGCGCCGAGTGGCTGGCGACCGTTGACGAGCCCTACGCCGAGATCACCTCGGAGCGTGACAAGGGCCTGTATGACGCCATGAACAAAGGCCTGATCAAAGGATCGGCCACCGAGGGCTACACCCTGTTCCTGAACAGCGGTGACTCGTTCTACGACGAAAACGTGTTGCAGAAGGTTGCCGACGCCATCGAGCGCGCGCCAAGCAAGCCGCGTTACGTCTACGGCGACTATTACCTGCAAAACGCTGAAGGCCGCCTCACTCCGCAGAGCGCCAAGAAGATCGAGCACCTGGTGCTGGGCATGCCATCCAGCCACCAGGCGATGTATTTCGAGAACGAAAGGCTGCGCAGCGTGCGTTTTCGCGACGATTACAAGCTGTCGGCGGACTACTGCATGATCGTCGAATTCCTCCAGGGCCAAGACCACAAGCGCGACGTTCTCAAGGTCGCCTCGCCGCTGTGCATCTTCGACACCACCGGCGTATCCACCAGCCGCCGTTTCGATGCGCTGAAGGAAGACATGCGCATCCGTCGGGAGGTCATGAAACTATCACCGCTGCACAGTATCTCTTTGTATGTCCTGCACTACGTGCATACCCATAGCAAGTTGTTGAAAGCGGCATTGGGCAAATGAACCGCGAGCAACAACAGCCCATACCCGTGCGCAGCACGCGCCAGTGGCGCAAGGAAGTGTTGATGAAAGCTTTTGATATCGAGTTCTACGCAGGCTCAAAAGAACAGTTGATTGATGACTTGGTCGAGCACAGCACCGACAAGTACAGTTTTATCGTGACGCCCAATGTGAACCACGTGGTGCAGCTGGAAACCGATCGCGACCTCAAGCGCGCGTATGCCGTAGCTCGCCATCGCATTTGTGACAGCCGCGTACTGCTACCCCTGCTGCGCATGCTCAAGGTGCCGGTACAGGACGCCATTCCGGGCAGCACCCTCACCGAGGAGCTGATTGGCATCGCCGAGGCTCGCGCCTGGAACGTGACGGTTATCGGCTGCGAAGATGCCGACATCCAGCAACTGCGCGCACGCTATCCGCACATTACGTTTCACCACCACAACCCACCGATGGGCTTTATCGACAGCGAAGAAGCAATCCAGGCGTGCCTTTCCTTCGTGGTCAATCACCCGTCCAATCTGGTCGTGCTGTCGGTGGGCTGCCCGCGCCAGGAAATCCTCGCGCAGAAAATCCTCGAAACCGACCAGGCTGTCGGCATCGGCCTGTGCGTGGGTGCATCGATCAACTTTCTGTCCGGGAAAATCCAGCGTGCTCCCCTGTGGGTGCAACATTGTTCCCTGGAATGGCTGCACCGCGCCTTCACCGAGCCGCGCCGGCTGGTAGGCCGTTACGCGCGCGACGCGTTTCGCATCCTGCCGATCCTGCTCAGGGAATTCAAACTACGGCAATCACTCTTCATGGGAGGAGCTCCACGATGATTCCTGTCATTCTTTCCGGCGGTAACGGCTCGCGCCTGTGGCCGCTTTCGCGTCAACTGAACCCCAAGCAGTTCCTGCCCATCGCCGACGATTCGCTGTCCATGCTGCAGGCGACCATCCGCCGCCTGGACGGCCTGCAAGTCAGTCCGCCGTGCCTGATCTGCAACGAGGAGCATCGTTTCCTCGCCGCTGAGCAGCTGCGCACGCTGGGCATCGACAACGCCAGCATTCTGCTTGAGCCTGTTGGCCGCAACACGGCGCCTGCGGTCGCCCTGGCGGCCATCCAGGCCCTGGAAAAAGAACATGACCCGGTGCTGCTGGTGCTGGCTGCCGACCACCTGATCAAGGACGTCGACGCCTTCCACCGCGCCATCGAAACCGCCCTGCCCTTCGCCCAGGCCGGCAAGCTGGTGACGTTCGGCATCGTGCCTACCCACGCAGAAACCGGTTACGGCTATTTGCAGAAAGGCGCCTCCGCTGGCGAAGGCGGTTATGCCGTGCAGAGCTTCGTCGAGAAGCCCGACAGCGAGACCGCCGAGCGCTATCTGGCCTCCGGTGAACATTTCTGGAACAGCGGTATGTTCATGTTCCGCGCCAGCCGCTACCTCGAAGAGTTGCAGCGCTGGCAGCCGGAAATGCTCGACGCCTGCCGTCGTGCTTCCGCCCAGAGCGAGCAGGACATGCACTTCGTGCGTATCGGCAAGGAAGCATTCGCGGCCTGCCCGGAAGATTCCATCGACTATGCCGTAATGGAAAAAACCGAAGATGCGGTAATGGTGCCGCTGGACGCCGGCTGGAGCGATATTGGCTCCTGGTCCGCGCTGTGGGATGTCAGCGACAAGGACGCCCAGGGTAATGTGCACAAGGGCGACGTGCTCAGCCACGACAGCCACAACAACTACGTACACGCCGATTACCGCCTGGTCACCACCGTGGGCGTCGAAAACCTGATCATCGTCGAAACCAAAGACACGATCATGGTCGCGCACAAGGACAAGGCCCAGGAGGTCAAACGCATCGTCGAGCAGCTCAAGCGCGAAGAGCGTTGCGAGCACCTCAACAACCGCGAGGTGTATCGCCCGTGGGGTATGTACGACTCGATCGACCAGGGTCAGCGCTATCAGGTTAAACGCATCACCGTTAAGCCGGGCGCCAAGCTGTCGGTGCAGATGCACCACCACCGCGCCGAACACTGGATCGTGGTCAGCGGCACCGCTCAGGTGACCAACGGCGACGAGACCTACATGGTCACGGAGAACCAGTCGACCTTCATTCCGATCGGCCAGATTCACGCCCTGGAAAACCCGGGCATGATTCCGCTTGAGCTGATCGAAGTACAGTCCGGCACCTACCTCGGCGAAGACGATATCGTTCGTTTTTCCGACAATTATGGCCGGGTCAAGGAACTCAAGGTTTCCGCGGCCTGATCATCCGCGGTAGCGTCAGGGCAACCTGACGCTACCGTTTTCCCATCAACCCTCAACCGCTTAACCGCTTAACCGCCGGACGCCCCCCGCAGCCCTCTCTGCACTGTTCCGGTTATCGAAGATGTCCTCCCCGGACACTTGCACCTTTTTATTGCTGCACCTGCCCATCGGCGCTTTCCGCGCTGACGCGTACCCATGCGACTCGATAAAACATCGGATTACCAAAGCTGATTTCGAAGCCATAAAGGAGAGCTTCCATGAACTACAGAAGTATTAGCGACCTATCTGATCTGGTGAACAAGCAGGCCGGCAAGATACCCCCGGATGTTGAACTGATTGTCGGTATACCGCGCAGCGGCATGCTCGTCGCCAGCATCATTGCGTTGAAGCTGAACCTGCCGCTAATTGATCTGCAGTCATTTCTGCGCAATGAAGCGCTCAAACGCGGCTCCACGCGCACCTACAAGTTCGGCCATCTGCAGCAGGCATGGGACGCAACCAGAATTCTTCTGGTCGACGACAGCATTGCCACGGGCGCAGCCATGCAGGAGGCGGTAAGCAAAGTGGTCGATGTGTATCAGGGTGCCGTGCTGACCTTCGCGGCATTCGCCACGCCAGGTAACAGCCATCGGGTAGACGTGCACCTCGAAGAACTCGAACAACCCCGAGTATTCGAGTGGAACATCATGCATCACCACTTCATCGAGAACGCCTGCCTGGATATCGACGGTGTCCTCTGTGAAGATCCCACACCCGAGCAGAACGACGACGGCCCGCTGTACGTCAACTTCCTCAACACCGCCAAACCGCTGTTCATTCCATCGGTCAAGGTGGCCAACCTAGTCACCAGTCGCCTCGAAAAATATCGGCCCCAGACCGAAGCCTGGCTCAGCGCCAATAACGTTCAGTATGGGCAATTGCACATGCTTGATTTGCCCACCGCGGAAGAACGTCGACGCTTGAATATTCACCATGCCTTCAAGGCAGGTGTATATAAACGTATGCACGCCTCCATGCTCTTCGTTGAAAGCGAACAACACCAGGCTGTGGAAATCATGGTGCAATCCAATAAACCTGTTTACTGCATTGAAAACAATCGCATGTATGTACCAGGCCGAAGTTTCGCAACCTTACAAATAAAAGCCGTACGAAAAGCGCGTAATTTCAAACAGCGTTTAGCGAATAAAGTACGCCGGTTACTGACCCGGTTCACTCGCCCGGTTGATACCAACAGCGCTTAGTAAAAACTTCAGTCCCCGCTCGAGCGCGCTAAATCGGTGCTTACGCACCGATTTAGCGATGCTGACCGCGTGCCAGCATCCGCCTGTCGGACACGCATAAATTGCAATTGGCCATCAGTTTCGATTCCCTCCGCCTGAGCCCGCGATACCGGGCGCATGCAGCGTTATCCGCTTGAAGTCATCTAAATGGCCAATGAGGTTATTTAAAACTTCATCGGGGGGTGGTGAACTTACCCTCGTGACGATGTACCAATAA
Organism: Phytopseudomonas seleniipraecipitans; assembly: GCF_900102335.1. Classification (GTDB taxonomy): domain Bacteria; phylum Pseudomonadota; class Gammaproteobacteria; order Pseudomonadales; family Pseudomonadaceae; genus Aquipseudomonas; species Aquipseudomonas seleniipraecipitans. The sequence goes on along the minus strand of NZ_FNBM01000001.1, from coordinate 735,280 downwards.
CTTGATCGCAACGTTATGACCGAGGTTCTTGCTGTGAAATTTACGTTCCCCAAGCTCTACGACCCGCTGATAACGAAATTGAAGCTGGTTGATGAAGGAAAGCAGGAGCTCCTGCTGACCGAGCTGCGTGAGGTCAAGACGCCCACGACTCTAGGGTTCCTCAATCAACATGGCTATAACATCGCTCATGCCGACAAGGATGTACGACGCAACTTCCTGCGCCTGAACTATCTGCTGCGCGATGGCATCGGCGTGAAGGTCGCGTGCCAGCTGAACGGCAGGGAACCGCGCGCGAACCTCAACGGTACGGATTTCATTCCCGATCTCATCGAGCACCTGGACGGTGATACCGGGCGGTTTCAGTTCTTCGCCCTTGGCACTCAAGAGCCTTGGCTCAGCGAGGGCGCTGCCCGCCTGTTCAAGGGGCGGCCCTTCACCGCCGCGGATGGTTTTCGCGATGCAGACAGCTACCCTGAATTCGTCGCCGAGCACCTCCAGCCAGGCAAGACGCCAATCATCGTTCTCGCCATGGGCATGCCCAAGCAGGAAGAAGTCGCCATCAAGCTGCAGCGTGCGCTGAAAGGTCCGGCGTTGATGATCTGCGGTGGTGCGATCCTCGACTTCTCCGCAGAGCGTTTCAGCCGCGCCCCGCTGCCGGTTCGCAAGATTGGCATGGAGTGGGCCTATCGGCTTGTCAAAGAGCCCCGTCGCCTGTTCAAGCGCTACGTGATCGGGATTCCGCAGTTTTTTTACTACGTGGTACGCAACGGCCTGGGCAGTACAGTCCGCGTCAGCGAGCAGGGTGCTTACAACCGTAAGTCCTGAGCAGGCTGCCCGAAACGAAAATGCCCCGGCTGATCGCTCAACCGGGGCATTTTTATGGTGCCTATAGAGATGCGCCGCCTGGGTTGACCAGACGGCTTTATGCTCAGCGGCCGGCGCCCAGCGCGACGCCCTTGGCTAGCTGCGTACTGCCATGCTGCCCGATCAGCTCGAACACCTCGTTCCACATCGCCTGAGTACGTGTTTTCAGCTCGCCCGAGTGAGCATTCAGGCGCGTCGATAGCGCCTGCATCTGTGCAGGATCCGTCAGATAGTCGAGGGCACTGGACAGCTCTTCGTCACTGAGGTTGATGTTCAGCACGCCTTCGGCGAATCCGTAATCGGCGAACAGCATCTGGTATTTGTGGCTCCAGCCAGTGGCTAGTGATGGCACGCCTTGCGACAGCGCACTGACCAGACCGTGAAAACGGCTGCCCAAGGTGCCACGACAGGCGCCAAGAATACCCTTGATGGCCAGCGGGTCGGTTTCACGCAGGATCGGCAGGCCACCGACCGCTTGCGACACCTGTTCGGCCACGCGTGCATCGCCCTCGCCTTCGTGTATCAGCAGGAACGGCTTGGCGCCTCGTTCCACCAGCATCTTGGTCGCGCGCTGCAGAAATGGCACGTAACCCTGGGCAACGCTGTCGCCAGTCTTGTCGAGCATCCGACAGTTGGGCACCACGCAGACCTGATGAATCTCAGGGTCAAAATAGCTCGGCAGCGTACCGGTGATCAGGTTGGTGAAATCCGGCGCCAGCTTGATGTTGTCACGCTCGCCGACGATCTCGGTGAGGTAATCGTAGGAGATCTGCTCACGGGCGAAGATCAGGTCGCAGTTTTCGACGAAGGCCTTAACCGCGTCCTTGCTCTTCTGGTCACGAAACGGGCCGAATGCCTGGGGCAACAGAATCACCTTGCTGCCGTTCTTCTTCCAGCGCTTGCTGGAACGCGCCAACTCCTCGGACAGATCCGGGCCCCACTGATCGCTGTAGGCGAAGCCAGCAGCGTCGAGCACCACGTCCACTTCCTTGTCCAGCACCACGCCGTACTGCTCGCGAATGCCGGCAGGCACCACCGCCGCCAGGTCACCGAACGGGATGCCGGCGCGCCACAGCCAGGCTTTCTGATACAGGCCAAGAGACGCGCGGTTGACATACGGATAGGGGCTTTTGGCGCGACCAGGTTCCATCACTACCTTGGCAGCGGGAAGATTGCGCTGCACCTGTTGCAGGGCCGCGTGCAACATCAATGCAGCCCCCTTGTTGACGAAACCGGCTTTGCGAATCTCGACGTACATATCACGTTCTCCTGAATTCACGAATCAACTGAGGCACGCTGATGAAGGCGTGCAAACAAATACTTTTGGTCATCATGATGAACAGCGGCCGTGTCCTGCGTGACAGCAGCAGGCTCACGTAACCGGCGATGGAATAAGAAATCAGCGTCGCCCAGGCAGAGCCGACAACACCGTGGCTGCGGATCAGGAAGTAGTTGAGCACGATGTTGCTCACGGCCCCGAGCCCCTGGGTGACCAGAGAAAAGATGAACGCCTCTTCGATGATGATCCACTTGCTGAACAGCGCACGCATGAACACGAAAGTCGCCGCGAAGATATGCACCGCCAGCACAGCGCCGGCGTCGCGGTACTGCTCGCCGTACAGGCCCAACACGATCCAGTCGGACAACAGGAAAACCACCACCGCCAAGCCGAAGGCCGTGAAGAACAACACGTCCAGCGCCACCTGCATAAAACGGTTGTAGGCGGCCGTATCGGTCTTGCTGAGGTCGATCATCTTGGGAAAGACCGAAGCCATCAGAATGGTCGGGATCAGGTACCAGGCTTCCGATAAGCGCGACGCCGCCGAGTACACGCCAACGGCGTAGTCGCCGAGCATGTACTGCAGCATGATCTGATCGACCTTGAGGTAGATCACCGCAGACAGCGAACCAAGGAATATCAGCACGCTTTTCTTCAGCAGTGCCTTGCCCAGCGGCCAGGAGAAGTCGAAACGGAACGACCGTTTGAGCATCACCGCGTAGCACACCAGAATCGCCGAGGTCACCATCACCACCACGACGTGGGCCAGGGCGATATACACCAGGCCCGCACCGGCGATGGCCAGGATCATCTTCAGACCGTTGCCGCCCAACTGCCCGACGAAACCTGCCACCGCCGCATACTTGGCCTGTACTCGCGCCTGGAACCAGTCGATGAGCATTTCGAACGGCGTGAAGAACAACGCCAGCGCGGTGAACAGCAGCACCAGAAAGTTGCGGTCGTTACCGAGGAAGTAAGTGCCCATCATGATCGCGAAGGCGACCACCGAGCAGCTCACCTTGATCACGAACACCGTGGACAGGATCTGATCTTCGTTTTCCGGGTTGCTGCGCAGCTCCTTGACCACCAGCCCCGTCAGCCCGAGGTGCACGACGATGCTGAGCAAACCCAGCAGCGCCAGCGCGTAGTTCAGGTAACCAAAGTCTTCAGGCCCCAGGTATCTGGCCAGTACGACTGTGGTCGCCAGCCCGATGGCCAGCATCAGAAACTTCTCGGCGAGCATCCAACCCGAATTGAGGAGGTATTTCATGCCCTCCTGGACACGCGAAGCGCTCATCGACTGGACGTCTCCAGCTGCCCGTAGGTACGGGCCTCTTCCAGCGACAGCTTCTGCGAATAGGGCACCAGACCGGTGTCCGCGGCGTAGCCAAGCGAGATGAACATGACGATGCGCTCGTCCGGATCGAGCTTGAGCAGCTTGGCAGCAGCCTCCTCACGCTCGGGAATGTCCGGCCAGTTGATCGAGCAGGAGGAAACCCCCTGGGCTTCCAGCGCGAACATGAACGACATCGCGGCCAACGCGCCGTCGATATAAATGACGTGACGATCACGTACGTGTGGATAGGCGCGCAGACGACCGACCACGGCGACAATCGCCGGGAAGTTGTGATCGAAACCAGCAACGCCCATAGGCAGGCGTGATGCCTGCGCCACCGACACAGCATCGTCGAAAATCAGGAAGCGATAAGGCTGACGGTTACAAGCACTCGGTGACTGCACGGCGACTTCCACGGCCTTGTCGATCACCTCGCGCGGCACCGGGCGATCCTGGTACCAACGCACCGAACGGCGCTTCATCGACAGCTGACGCATGGCGGTGTAATCCACGCTTGGCGTGCTCACGTCCGCGACAAACGGCACGCGGTTGGCACCAGGGGTACGCAGGCTGCTTGGCGAACCGGCCGGTCGTTCGATACGCGCGAACTTCTCTCGCGCTCGATTGATTACCGGGTGTTCACTGGTCACCGCAAAATACTCGGCGAGCACATCGTGCGCCCAGCTGACCTCGTCGCGATCCACGTTGCCGTTGAGCGAGGCGATGTAGCTGTCGACCGTGTCACCAATGTAGTCCAGGGCGAATACCTCGCGCCGAGGCTGCATGATCAGGCCTTTCTCGATACGGTGCACGGCACGGCGCAGGAAATAGTTCACCGGCTCAGCGCCGGAGAGATTTTCTTCATGCTGCAAGTGGCCGACCACCACTGCATAGGCTTCGCGGTCGAACGCCGAGGAGAAGAACGAATAGTGAAAGCGGCGCAGCGTGGCCGACCGCGACAGCGCCCGAATCCAACCTATGGCGAATTTCTTCTGCAACCCCTTAAGGCTGTCGATGCTGTCCCGAGGTAATACCTTCTTGAGGGATTCCTTCAACATTTTCATAGGCCGTGTCTACCGTTCAATGGTTAATATCTCCCCCACCGTCGCCGTAGCGGTACGGCGACATTGATTGATAGGCGCAGGCAGTTACCAGCTGAACCGCAAGCACCCGTGCGCCGCCAATACCCTTCCTGACGAGCGCAAACAGCTCGCCGTCCACCGCACCCCTTCAGCGCCCCTTCGCCTGGAGCGTAAGGAAAATCGGCTGACTGATAGCCTTAGGCAGGGGGATGGCCAACCCAGCGCTTCGCAGGCTGGAAGCAGCGTTATGGGCGGCCGCTGTTCGTTGTCACGGTTTAGGACTACGGAGCAACGCTTTGATTCCGCGCCGGGGTACATTCCTGTCAAAAAGTTGCTGGAAGGTTCTCGGCGCCCGCCCGCCAGCTTCTAGAACGGGCTTCTTGATCGGGTGGTGAGAGGAATCGGTAGCGCCTTCGAGATCAATCCGCGCCCCGAGGCAACTGGCTGGGCGATGCCGTCAGCCTCTCGGGGGCAGCATGTCGGCAAGGCTTTCGCTCAGCTCGCGCATGGAAAATGGCTTGCCAATGGTTTTCAGTGGGTGGGCCATGGTGGGCAGCGAGTCGCCCTTCCCTGCTATCAGCAGTACCGGCAAGTCGGGCCTGTGCTGGTAAGCGATATCGAATAGCTGCACGCCGGTCATACCGGGCAAGTCGTTATCGGCAATGAGCAGATCGAACGGCGCGGTGGAGGCCAGCAAATCGATAGCAGCTAATGGATCGGCAGCATTGACGGCGTCGCAGCCCATGGCAGCCAGCACCTCGGAAACCAGCAGGCGCACCGCCGAGTCGCCTTCGACCAGCAACACGCGATGTGCCGCCACGGCCTGTGGTTGTGCCTCGTCAGTCAGCGGCTGCTCGGTCGAAAACTGCTCATCGACCGGCAAATAAAGGCGCACCGTTGTCCCCGTACCCGGCGTACTGTGAATGGTCACCTGCCCCCCGCTCTGGCGAGCGAATCCGTACACCATGGACAAGCCAAGGCCGCTGCTCTGCCCCAATGACTTGGTGGTGTAAAAGGGATCGAAGGCTTTCTCCAGCGCGTCCCTGTCCATGCCAACCCCGGTATCGGAAAAAGCCATCAGCAGGTATCTGCCCGGCAGCATGGCCGGCAAGGCCGTGATGCTGTTCTGCCCCAAGGTGACCAACGACGTCTGCAGGCTGATCTGCCCACCATCGGGCATCGCATCGCGCGCATTGATGGCGAGGTTCAGGATGGCACTTTCCAATTGCCGGGTGTCCACCACGACCCTCGCATTGCCATGCTGATAGTCACTGCGCAATGCGATGCCTTCACTCACCGTGCGGCGGATCAGAAGCTCGAGCGAGGCGAGCAGCGGATCGACCTCGACAGGCCTGGCATCCATCGGCTGTCGGTGAGAAAAGGTCAACAGCCGCTGAGTCAGCGCACTGGCTCGATCCGCAGAAACGCTGGCGGCCTTGATGAAGCGTTCGATGCCGTCCAACTGACCCTTGGCGACACGACGCTTCATGATATCGAGCGCGCCGATGACGCCTGTAAGCATGTTGTTGAAGTCATGGGCAATGCCGCCGGTCAGCGACGCGATAGCCGTCATCTTGCGACTCTGCAGCAACGCCAGGTCGATATCGCCGTCTCCCAGAGCATCTGTCGGACGCTTGATCGATGCCGTCAGGCAGCTGCACAGCGATCGAGAGGTGAATGGCCGTTCCAGCACGATGACGCCGGGGGTACTGAACGTCGCGCAAGATTGCGCCTGTGTCGCGGCCCCGAGCACGATCAGTGGAATCGCTGCCTGCTGCAACTCAGCGCGCAGCTGCTCACCCAGCCTGGCCCATGCCTCTTCGGCGATCAATGCGGCGCCCACTTCAGGTGTCAGCGCACCCGGCATGGCGCCGCTGTCACACAGATCGATGGTCAAATCCAATGAGGCAAGCAACGGCAGCAAGAGGTCTGCTTCGTCACTACAGATCAGCACGCGCATATTGAGCACCCTGCGCGAAACGTTGCAGCGCTGTGCAGGGAAGACGAAGCGGCGATCGCCTGCGCGCGCGCGTGACAGGCACTCGACCAGCCTGCATTGATGGTTTGCACAAAGAGGCAAATGCTCCACCGGGCAACAACAAGCGCCCGTACTACGACCTCATCCATGGATTTCTGCTCTCGACACAACGTGCGGCTCGAGTCGCATAGGCGCGCTCAAGACCCGAAAGGTATACGCAGCGTTCGACCGCCACGGAAGTGGCGCGTTCCAGCAATAACAGCGTTAGGAGGGAAGTCAGCAAGGCGCAGTGCACGCCGATATCAGGACGGATGAATCAGCAGGGGCCGATCAGTTCCTTGACCTTGGCAATAACCTGATTGATATCGAAAGGCTTGTCGAACACCGCCGCGAACAACTCGGGGCTGGAGCGCCCGACACTGCCTTGCGCGCCGCTCATGAGGATAATGGGGAGATCGACCGAAGGTGCTCTCGCCCGTATTGCGCGGGCGAACTCAAGGCCATCCATGATCGGCATCATGAAGTCGGTAATCACCAACTCAGGCCGTTCGCGGTCGAGTACTTCAAGGCCTCTGCGGCCGTTGCTCGCCTTGACCACCATGTAGCCTTCGTCTTCCATGGCATAGCCGAGAATATCTGCAATCAGATATTCGTCATCGACTATTAGGATGGTTGTCATAGTCCGTAGGCTCGATCAGGCATATTGCTCAGGCTTCCTGAGCCGGTAACGCTGTCCCTGACAAGGCACCTGCATCGTTTTTAAATGCCTTGCTCAGTTCAATACCATGATCGCTAATGACCACTTCGAGGAGAGACGCGTCGTAATGGCTATCCCTCATTTTCAGAATGGACAACAGGCGTTTTAGTTCAGCATCCTTTTCCACGAAACGCATCAGAATCAGGTTATCGACAATGCTCGACAACTCGGGTGCCGGTGCATTGATCTCGGCCACGAACAGATCACGCATCTCCCAGGTGGCGAAAACCGTCACGCCCATGGAACGAAGCTGGCTCATCATGGCGCTGAAGAACTCAATCAATCGCGCGCTGCTAGTGGCCACACGGGCCATACCGCCCAGGCTGTCGATATGCAGGCGCTTGATACCCTTTTCTTCGACGGTCTTGATCAACCGTGCGCCAAGGCCATCGAGCAAGCCCTCGGTGGTCGGCTGCCACATGATGTGCAGCGCGCCGGTTTCTTCCAGCGCACGCAGATCCAGACCAAGCGCGTCGGCCTTGAGGCGCAGGCGCTGCGGCGTTTCATAAAAACCGAAGTGCAGGCCCGGCGACTCGACCGTGGACTGGGCCAGGAAGCTCAATCCGAGGCTGGTCTTGCCAACCCCCGACGGGCCCATGACCAAGGTAGCGGACGACTCGGAGAGCCCTCCACCGATGAGCATATCCAGGCTTTGCACGCCGCTGGAAACACGCACCAAATCAACACTGTCGGGGTAGGTAGGCTTGCTGTACAGGCTTTCCAGGCGTGGGTGAATCACCAGGCCGTCATCAGTGATTTCACACTCATGCAGGCCGGACAACGCGCCGCTGCCGCGGGTCTTGCGCAGGTGAATGCGGCGTACCGAGCGCGCACCGACAAGCTCTTCGCCCAGCTCGATCACACCATCGACCATGGTGTGCTCGGGGCTGCCATCGTCAAGACGCGAGCTGGTCAGGAACAGCACGGTGCAGCCGGCAAATGCGGCATGACCCTGCAGTTCGGAAATGAATTTCTTGGTGTCGATCTGATTTTCCGCCTTGGAGCGGGCATTCAGCAGGCCATCAACGATAAGCAGTGTGGCTTTTTGCCGACTGATCTCGCGACGTAGCAATTTCACGACTTCATCCAGCCCTTCGTTTTCCAGCGTGTCGAACGCGCTGACGAACTGGATTTCGGCACCGACCTTGGCCGGATCGAAAAATGTCATCGTGGAAAGGAATTGAAAGAGCCTTTCGTGGGATTCGGCCAACAACGTGGCGACGAGAACACGGCCACCGTCGCGCACATGATTGAACGCAACCTGATTAGCCAAGATGGTTTTGCCCGAGCCGGGGCGTCCCTGAACGATATAGGATGCGCCAGCAACCAGGCCGCCTTTCAACAAAGCGTCCAGCCCTTCGATCCCACTTCTTAGGCGTTGTAGCTGTTCCAAGTTCTGGTCTGCCTCAGTCGAAAATACGCAGTAAAAATCCACGCTTGAAAGTGCTCTTCCCACTGGCTAACGCACTGACCGGAAAAGCGGTTTGCGGATACTAACATGTTCGTACACCTGCAACTGCTGATTCCCCACCAGCCATCGGCAAACAAAGAATCATCGTGGTGCCCTGCCCTGGGACGCTTTCGACATGCACGCAGCCGCCTGCCTGGCGGGCGAAACCATAAACCTGGCTCAGGCCCAACCCCGTGCCCTTGCCGATGTCCTTGGTGGTGAAGAACGGCTCGAACAGTCGCGCACGAATGGCCGGATCGATGCCGGTGCCATGGTCGATGATGGATATGAGGACGAATTCACCGTGCAGGCCGTCAATATCGCCGTGCAGCGTGCGATTTTCCGCATGCAACTGCACCACGCCATTGCCCTGCATCGCATCTCTGGCGTTGAGCACCAGGTTGAGCACTGCCATTTCCAGCTGGCCGGGATCCAGCTCGACACGGTACAAGCCGGGCGCAAAGCGCATCTGCAGCTTCATCGTCTTGGGCAGCGCCTGGCTGATGAAGGCATACGCGACATCGAGCAGCTCATTCAGGTCGACAAGGCGTCGGGGCATCTGCTCGCAGCGAGCGAAGGTCAATAGATTGCGGGTCAACTGCGCGCCGCGCTCGCCTGCGTCCTGGATGCTGGCGAGCAGGCTGGCCAGGCGCTCTGGATTGTTGGCCCGGCTGGCCAGTTTGGCGGCACTGAGAATGATCGTCAGCAGGTTGTTGAAATCGTGAGCCATACCACCGCTCAGTTGCCCCAGGGCCTCGAGCTTCTGCGCCTGAAATAGTTGTGCGCGCAACGCGTCATAGCGCATATCGGCTTCGTGGCGGTCGGTAATGTCACGGGTGATCTTGGCCAGGCCAATGACCATGCCTGCTTCATCGCGAATCACATCAATCACCACCAGCGCCCGGAAACGCGTTCCGTCCTTGCGCATGCGCCAGCCTTCGTCCTGCGCGCGGCCGTCATGCAACGCCCGCTCGATGAGCTGCCTGGGCTTGCCGCTGTGCCGGTCCTCGTCGGTGTAGAAGACCGACACGTGCTGCCCGATCACCTCGCCGGCTTCGTAACCCTTGATGCGCTGCGCACCGGCATTCCACGAGACAATATGGCCATCGGGGTCGAGCATGAAAATCGCATAGTCGACCACAGCCTGAACCAGCAACTCATAATGCCGTTCAGTCAACGTACTTGGAGAAAGGGGGGCTGATTGGCTGCTCATGATGGCCTGTGCAAGGCGGCGATGGAGGTGCAGTTTAGTCCGCTAAGCGCATCGAACGACAGCGCGATATGCGTCCCGCCCATCTCGTGTCGATTGCCAGATACCATCCAGCCTGATATCTGTATATAAAAACAGTACTCAGCAGCCTCAATGTCTTTCTCCAGCGACCCGCGCTTCTATTATCTGCACAACTTCCAGAAGGCTCTGGCATGGATCGGCGAGCGTCATGCCGATCTGCTGAACGCACGTGAGCAGGCGTTTCTGCAAGCTTTCAGTGCCCTCGAAGGCCCGGCCCAGGCGCTGTTGGTGCGGATGATCATGCGCAAAGGCGTGCACTTTCGAGCCAGCAAGCTCAACTACGAGGAAATTGGCTGCTGCCGCCAGGCCGCTGTGGCGCTGATCGCCAACGGCTGGGTGGTACGCGACGCTGCGCTGCACCTGCATGAGCTGCTGACGCTGCTGCGCAAGGACGAGGTTCTCGATTGTTTCGCGGACCGGATCAGTGACCGTCGCGCCCGCAAAAGCGACCTGCTGGAGCAGCTTGCCGCGCAGTTTGACCAGGCACTGACCTTTGGCGACTGGTGCCCGACGCTCGACGACGCGCTCTACAGCCTGGCCATCAATGACCTCAGCGAGCGCCTGCGACTGATGTTCTTTGGCAATCTGCGCCAGGAATGGTCGGAGTTCGTATTGGCCGACCTGGGTATCTTCCGTTATGAAAGCGTCGACTTTCCGCCGGACTCGCGGGCGCTGCGCTGCCGTGAGGATGTCGATGATTACCTGCACCTGCAGCGCTGCCGGGAAGTATTTGAAGCAGGTGATGCCTCGCCCGCGCTGATCGCCTGTATCGATACCCGGCGCTACGACAATCCCTATATCGCCGAGCGTCGTGCCAAGCTGCTGTTTCGCATCGGCCAGCACCTGGAGCGCTGCGCTGACTTCGAGCAGGCGCTAGAGGTTTACGCCAGCAGCGGTTATGGCGCGGCGCGGCAACGGCAGATCCGTGTTCTGGAGCGCACCATGCGCTTTCAGGAAGCGTTCGAGCTGTCCAGCCAGGCGATTTTGGCGCCCACCAGTGATGGCGAGCTGCAACTCGCGCAACGCGCTGGAGTGAGACTGGCCAGACAGCTTGGGCTACCCATTGCAAAACGCAGCAAACCGCCGGCACCGGCGCGTCTCGATCTGCAATTGCCCAGGCTGCCATCGCTGGCAGTCGAGCAACGGGTGCAACTGCACCTGCAGCGCAACGAAGCGCCGGTGCATTACGTCGAGAACACGCTGATCTGCAGCCTGTTCGGGCTGCTCTGCTGGCCAGCGATCTTCGCCGCGGTACCAGGTGCGTTCTTTCATCCCTTCCAGCACGGCCCGGCTGACCTGCTCACTGCCGACTTCTATCCACGTCGTCGCGCGCTGTTCGCCACCTGCCTGGCGCAACTGGAGGATGGCAGCTACCGCGACAGCATCCGCCAGACCTACCGCGACAAGTTCGGCATTCAGTCGCCGTTCGTGCACTGGGGCGCGCTCAGCGAAGCATTGCTGGTACAGGCGCTCGATTGCCTGCCGGCCGCCCATCTCCTGGCGTGGTTTCGACGCCTGCTCGGGGATATCCAGGCTAATCGCGCGGGCATGCCAGACCTCATCCAGTTCTGGCCTGAGGAGAAACGCTACCGCATGATCGAGGTGAAAGGCCCGGGCGATCGGCTCCATGATAATCAACGCCGCTGGCTGGCGTTCTGTGCCGAACACGGCATGCCGGTAGACGTCTGCTACGTGCAGTGGGCCGACGCGTGAGCTACCGCGTGGCGGTGCGCGCGCTGTGCGAGTTCACCGCCAAGTGCGGCGACCTCGACTTGCGTTTCACGCCGTCACCCACTGCCCAGGAAGGCATGGCTGGACACGCCACCGTGGTCAGCCGCCGCGGTGAGCACTACGAAGCGGAAGTGCCACTGGCAGGCGAGTTCCGTTCGCTGCAGGTACGCGGCCGCGCCGATGGCTTCGACCCGCACAGCAACCTGCTCGAAGAAATAAAAACCCACCGCGGCGATATAAGCCGCATCCCCGATAACCACCGGCAACTGCACTGGGCTCAAGCGCGGGTATACGGTTGGCTGCTGTGCGAAGGCCGTGACCTGCCGCAGATCGATCTTGCGGTGGTGTATTTCAACGTCCTGACTCAGAAGGAAAGCGTGTTTCGCGAAACCCGCACGGCGGCGGAATTACAGGCGTTCTTCGCCGAGCTGTGCGGCCGCTTCATCACCTGGGCCGAACAGGAGCAGGCGCACCGTTTGCGCCGTGACAACGCGTTGAGCGAGTTGCGTTTCCCGCATGCCGAGTTTCGCCTGGGTCAGCGCCAGTTGGCAGAAAACGTGTATCGCGCCGCCCGCGACGGCCACTGCCTGATGGCGCAGGCCACCACCGGTATTGGTAAGACGCTCGGCACGCTGTTCCCGCAATTGAAGGCCTTTCCCGAACACGGGTTGGATCGATTGTTCTTTCTAACCGCCAAAACGCCAGGGCGCCAGTTGGCCCTGCACGCGCTGCAAACGCTGCGAGGCGACACGCTGCCGCTGCGCGTGCTGGAACACGTTGCGCGGGACAAGGCCTGCGAGCATCCGGACAAAGCCTGCCACGGTGAATCCTGCCCACTGGCCCGAGGCTTCTACGACCGCCTGCCCGCCGCGCGCCAGGCCGCTGTCGAGTGCACCTGGCTGGACCAGGCCGCGGTACGCGCCATCGCCCTGCAGCATCAGGTCTGCCCTTACTACCTGAGCCAGGAACTGACCCGCTGGGCCGACGTGGTGGTATGCGACTACAACTACTACTTCGACCTCAGCGCACTGCTCTACAGCCTCACGCTGATCAACGAATGGCGGGTCACGCTGCTGGTGGACGAAGCCCATAACCTGATCGAGCGCGCTCGTCGCATGTACAGCGCCGAACTCGACCAGGCGCGCTTCGAGGCCATGCGCAGCAATGCCCCAAAGGGCTTGAGCGCGGTGCTGACGCGTATCAGCCGGCACTGGAAACAGCTGCACAAAGAGCAACGCGAGGAATACCGGACCTATCCGCAACCGCCGGATTTATTACTGTTGTCGCTGCAAAAGGCGGTCAGCGCGATCACCGATCACCTCACCGACCAGCCCACCGGCAACGATGGCGAGCTGCTGCAGTTCTACCTGGACGCCATGGCATTCTGTCGCCTGGCGGAAGCCTTCGGTCCGCACTCGTTGTTCGATATCAGTCGTCAGTCAGCCGTCCGCGGGCGCAGCTATTCAACACTGTGCCTGCGCAATATCGTGCCGGCACCGTTTCTCGCGCCGCGCTTCGAGAACAGCCACAGCACCACGCTGTTTTCAGCCACGCTAAGCCCTGCCGACTATTACGCCAACCTGCTCGGCCTGCCGGAGGCGACGCCCTGGCTGGACGTAGAATCGCCGTTCCAGGCCGCCCAGTTACAGGTTCACGCCGTCAGCAACCTGTCGACCCGCTACCAGCATCGCGAGCGCTCGCTGGCGCCCATCGTCGCGCTGATGGCCCGGCAATTTACCGAGCGGCCCGGCAATTACCTGGCCTTCTTCAGCAGCTACGCCTATTTGCAGCAGGTGCTGGAGCTGTTCGAGCATCAGCACCCAGGCATTGAATACTGGGTACAGGCCCGGCAGATGGACGAAAGCCAGCGCCAGGAGTTTCTCGAGCGCTTCCAGCCCGGCGGCCAAGGAATCGGCTTCGCAGTGCTCGGTGGCGTGTTCGGTGAAGGCATCGACCTGCCGGGCGACCGCCTGATCGGCGCGTTTATCGCCACCCTGGGGCTGCCGCAGATCAACCCGATCAATGAACAGATCAAGCAGCGCATGGCCGAGATGTTCACCAGCGGCTACGACTACACCTACCTGTACCCCGGCCTGCAGAAAGTCGTGCAGGCCGCCGGACGGGTGATTCGCACCCCGCAGGACAGCGGCGTGGTGCACCTCATGGACGACCGCTTTACCCTGCCGGACGTACGTGCCCTGCTCCCCGGCTGGTGGCACGTGCAGCGCAGCCGAGTCCCCCACGCACCTCAGGTTCATGTGCCATCTATTACCCGCAAGGTGCTGCCGATAGCCGTTCTACCTGCGCCCCCCGTAGCGTCTCAACAAGGTCTGTTCGACCTTGACTGACGCGCTGTTCGCGAAAAACTAATCAGCGCAGCCGATCGACCACATCCGCCACCACACCAAGCATGTCCCCGGCCAGCTTCATCGAGCGCTCACCATTCCAGCCCGTCTGCGGGTTCGCCGCGTCGTCGTGGTCCTTGAACGGCATTTCCAGCGTGAACGCCAGGCAGTCGAACTCCTCCCCCACCGAATTGCAGGCCAGCGCCAGGTTCGCCTGGCCGGGCGCACTGCGCGGATAGCCGAAGCGGGTCTGGAATTCAGCCCCGCGCTCGACGAGCCGGCTACGGAACTCACGGTCCAACGCCTCCAGGCGTGGCGTAAAGCCGGGGTTACCTTCGCAGCCCGCTGCGAATACGTGAGGAATTTCCTCGTCGCCATGGATATCGAGAAATAGGTCCACGCCCGTTTCCCGCATTGCCTGCTGCACAAAGTGCACTTCCGGGCTGCGCTCGAGACTGGCCGACTGCCAGGCACGATTGAGATCCTGCCCTGCCGCATTGGTGCGCAGGTGGCCACGGAAAGCGCCGTCCGGGTTCATGTTCGGCACCAGATACAGGTCGGCCTGTTGCAGCAGCGCATCCATTTCGGCGTCGCCGGTGTCCTGCAGGCGGCGGATCACGCCCTCCATGAACCACTCAGCCATGTGCTCGCCCGGATGCTGCTGAGCAATGATCCACACCTTGCGACTGGCCTGCGCATGCCGGTGCACACGCAGCAGCTCGATATCACGCCCTTCGAGGCTGCGCCCGCACGCATGCAATTCGATACCGGGTATCGCCAGCGCCTGAGCGATTAATGCGCTGTGCCGCTCGCGACTGTAGGGCTCGAAATAGGCGAACCACATCTGCGCGTGCTGAGGCTCCAGGCCGAACTGCAGGGCGCCGTCGACGAACTGGCTCGGTACCCTAAACCAGCTGCGCTGATCGTACGACGCCACCGCGTTGTAGCCCGCCCAGGCATTGCGGTAGGCGGACTGCCCGGCGTTGGTGATGCTGAAGTCGTGGCGTGCGCCAGGCGTCAGGCCCTCGACGTGGAAGTGAAACCACTGGAAATGGTCGCTATTGAGGTCCTTGCGCATGGCCAACAACACCTTGTGCGGGTCGCTGGCGTCCTGCACGAGGATATTGCCGCTGTCGAAATCCGAACTGATCTTCATGGTTATTCCCAACGCTGGTCACGGTCGCACAAGCATCTCAGTTTCCGGGCCAACGGGAAATCCACAGGCACTGATTGCAGCTGATCGTGGTGCGCCTCACACTGCAGGCCTCACTTATGCAGATGCCCGGAGCCACCATGTCCCTAGCCGATGATCAACAACGCCAGCGCGTGCTGGATGCCACCGAATCGCTGGACTGCACGGTCTATCGCCCCGACGAGGACGATCTCGACGCCGAAGAGCAGGACTTGGGCGATGCCAAGGTGCTGTTCACCGGACCCTTCGAGCCACCCCAGGAATGGGATGCTGCTGAACGCGATGATTATTTCGATGGCATCGATCCGGCACTGTTTTTCACCGCACTGATCGCCAGTGAAGCCAAGCCCGGTTCCAAGGCGTTCTTCATGCCGCAGTCCGGCGACCTGCTGGCTGCCATGAACGCCGGGAAGGTGGAGATGTACTTTGTCTGCGAGCGCCTGGACGACCAACAAGGCTCCAGCTTCGTCCTGATCCGCGATGAAGAAACCGACTGACCACGGCGTGTCACAGGCATAAAAAAACGGGCCCGATTGGGCCCGTTTTCAGTGCGTTGCAATCGATCAGCTGCGGATCAGGTGGTCGAAGGCGCTCAACGACGCTTTCGAACCTTCACCCATGGCGATGACGATCTGCTTGTACGGCACGGTGGTCACGTCACCGGCAGCGAAGATGCCCGGCAGCGACGTTTCGCCACGAGCGTCGACGATGATCTCGCCGCGATCGGACAGCTCCACCGAACCTTTCAGCCATTCGGAGTTCGGCAACAGGCCGATCTGCACGAAGATGCCTTCCAGCTCCAACGGGACGAACTCGTCGGAGTTGCGATCCTTGTAGACCAGGCCAGTGACCTTCTGACCATCGCCTTTCACTTCACTGGTCAGGGCGCTGGTGATCACCTTGACGTTCGGCAGGCTGTAGAGCTTTTTCTGCAGCACCGCGTCAGCACGCAGCTTGCTGTCGAACTCGAGCAGGGTAACGTGGGCGACGATACCGGCCAGGTCGATGGCCGCTTCCACACCGGAGTTACCACCACCAACGACCGCAACGCGCTTGCCTTTGAACAGCGGGCCGTCGCAATGCGGGCAGTACGCCACGCCCTTGTTGCGGTACTCCTGCTCGCCCGGCACGTTCATCTCTCTCCAGCGTGCGCCGGTAGAGAGGATCACGGTCTTGGCCTTCAGGCTCGCACCGCTCTCGAACTTCACTTCGTGCAGGCCGCCGGCGCTGGACGCCGGGATCAGCGCGCTGGCGCGCTGCAGGTTCATGATGTCGACATCGTACTGCTTGACGTGCTCTTCCAGGGCGCGGGCCAGTTTCGGGCCTTCGGTTTCCTGCACCGAGATGAAGTTCTCGATGGCCATGGTGTCCAGCACCTGACCGCCGAAACGCTCGGCTGCAACACCGGTACGGATGCCTTTACGCGCAGCATAGATGGCTGCTGCAGCACCCGCCGGGCCACCACCGATAACCAGCACATCGAAGGCGTCCTTGGCATTGAGCTTGGCAGCGTCACGGGCTGAAGCGCCGGTGTCGATCTTGGCGAGGATCTGCTCGGCGTCCATACGGCCCTGACCGAACAGTTCGCCGTTCAGGTAGATGCTCGGTACCGACATGATCTGCCGGGACTCGACTTCATCCTGGAACAGCGCGCCGTCGATGGCGACGTGACGGATGTTCGGGTTGAGCACGGCCATCAGGTTCAGCGCCTGCACCACGTCCGGGCAGTTCTGGCAGGACAGCGAGAAGTAGGTCTCGAAGTTGAACTCACCTTCAAGGCTGCTGATCTGCTCGATCACTTCAGCCGCCAGCTTCGACGGGTGGCCACCGACTTGCAGCAGGGCCAGCACCAGCGAGGTGAACTCATGCCCCATCGGCAGGCCGGCGAAGCGCAGGCTGATGTTGCCGTTCGGGCGATTCAGGGCGAACGACGGCACGCGAGCGTCGGTGCCGTCAGTCTTCAGGGTGATCTTGTCGGTCAGGCTGACGATATCGTCGAGCAGGCCTTTGAGCTCCTGAGATTTGTCGCTGTCATCGAGGGACGCGACGATCTCGAACGGCTGGCTGACCTTTTCCAGGTACGCCTTCAACTGGGTTTTAAGGGTTGCGTCCAACATATACGGGTCCTCAATGACGAAATTCGGGCAATAAAACGCCCGGACGGGTTACGCCCGGGCGTTCGGGCGCGCTTCCAAAATCAGTTGTTGATTTGATCAGCGCGTAAAACGGATTGGGAAACGTAGCGAGCGGTGTTGAGGCAAGGCGAGATCAGGCTCGGGCGAGGAGTTTACGAGCTGTAAATGACGAGCCCGAGCCTGATTTCAACGCAGCATCAGCGACGCGCAGTAGTTTCCCGGCCGTTTTTAGATCTTGCCGACCAGGTCCAGGGAAGGAGCCAGAGTCTGGGCACCTTCTTTCCACTTGGCTGGGCACACTTCGCCCGGGTGGGCAGCGGTGTACTGAGCGGCTTGCAGCTTGCGCAGGGTCTCGGCCACGTCACGAGCGATCTCGTTGGAGTGGATTTCGACGGTCTTGATCTGGCCTTCCGGGTTGATCACGAACGTACCGCGCAGTGCCAGACCTTCTTCAGCGATGTGCACGCCGAATGCGTTGGTCAGCTGGTGAGTCGGGTCGCCGATCAGCGGGAACTGAGCCTTGCCGACAGCCGGAGAAGTCTCGTGCCATACCTTGTGCGAGAAATGAGTGTCAGTGGTGACGATGTACACTTCAGCACCAGCCTTCTGGAAGGCTTCGTAGTTGTTGGCAGCGTCTTCGATCTCGGTTGGGCAGTTGAAGGTGAAAGCTGCCGGCATGAAGATCAGTACCGACCACTTGCCTTTCAGGCTTTCTTCGGTGACTTCGATGAATTTACCGTTGTGGAATGCATTGACCTTGAACGGCTGAACTTGGGTGTTAATCAAAGACATCTGTGAACTCCTGCGAGGGTTGAAAAATTTACAGGGCAGATAGTAGCCCCATCCGGACCAAAGAGCCCATTGATTGAAACCATGGTTTCAATTAACTGACTCAATCGACCTACTTAAAAATCCTTTTAAAACAGTAATCTGAAGCTGCAGTGCGCTGCAACCGGTGAGTCACGTTGTGGCGACAGCCTGCCAGCGAGCCAACTGTGAACCACCTACGCTGTCTGACACCATGTCATCTTGCCTGGTTCGTCTCATGTCCCCTGTCCAGACCATCGTCGCTGCGCTTGTCCTGCTGAGCCTCAGCTGCGTTGCCGAGGAACGCCCGCTGCGCTTCTCGATAACCGAAAGCGGGGTGATGCCACTGGTGGATATCCGCAACGGCAAAGCTGTCGGCGGCATCCTCTACGACCTGCCCATGCGCCTGGCAGAAAAGCTCGGCCGACGCGCCGAGCTGCTGGTGATGCCCCGTTTGCGTGTACAACACACCCAACTGCACAACGAAATCGATGTGCGCTGCTACGCGAGTCCGGTGTGGCTGAACGAAGCAACGCCCAATTACCTGTGGAGCATCCCCTTTATGGTGCAGCGTGATCTGGTGGTCAGCCGGCGCCGGGAGCCGATAACACCGGAAAAACTCCCCCGGCAACGCATCGGAACCGTGCTGGGCTTCTACTACCCAAGCCTGAATCCGCTGTTCATGTCTGGCAAGCTGCTGCGCGACAACGCGCGCACCCAGGGTCTGGTACTCACCAAACTCGCTGCCGGACGTTACGATTATGCGATCAGCAACGAACTGGCGCTGCTCTGGCACAACCGTCACAACGACCCGGCGCAGAAACTCTATGAGGTGCACGAACTGGCCAGCGACCCGGCCTTCTGCCTGGTGCGTGATGCACCCGACGTGCCCACCCAGCAGCTGTTGCGCGCTATGAAAGAGATGAAGCAGGACGGCGAATTCGAGGCCATCCTGCAGCGCTATCGCTGAACGAAGCTGCCCACAAAGCAGTTCTCTCGGCGCATCTTTGCGTGAATAATGCCCCGCCTGATTCGCTCCACGTTATCGAGGTAGACACATGAGTGGCCCAGCCCACGACGCCACACGCCTGAGCGCGGGCGCGATCCTGCTGATCGAATTGGCGCTAGCGCTTGGCGGCTTCGCCATCGGTACCAGCGAGTTCTCGATCATGGGCCTGATGCCCAACGTGGCGCAGGATCTGAACGTCAGCGAACCGCAAGTCGGTCATGTAATCAGCAGCTACGCCCTCGGCGTGGTGGTCGGCGCGCCTATCCTGGCGCTGCTCGGCGCTCGTCTACTGCGCAAGAGTCTGCTGCTGTTGCTGATGGGCGTGTTCGCGGTTGGCAACCTCGCCAGCGCCCTCGCGCCTGATTACAGCTCGCTGCTGGTATTCCGGTTTTTCGCCGGCCTGCCGCATGGCGCCTACTTCGGCGTCGCCATGCTGGTCGCGGCCTCCATGGCGCCGCCGCATAAGCGCGCCAAGGCGGTCAGCCGGGTGCTGATGGGCTTGAGCGTGGCGATTCTGATCGGCAACCCGCTGGCGACCTGGCTGGGCCAGAGCATGAGTTGGCGCTACGCTTTCGCCCTGGTCAGCGTAATCGCCCTGCTCACCGTGGCGATGGTGGCGATCTTCCTGCCGGTCGACCGCAACGAGGTACGCAGCAGCCCGATCAACGAATTGCGCGCCTTTAACCGCGCGCCCATCTGGCTGGCGCTGGGCATCGGCTCGATCGGCTTCGCCGGGATGTTCTGCGTATTCAGCTACATGGCCCCGACGCTGCTGGAAGTCACCCAGGTCAACCCGGGCATGATCCCCGTAGCCATGGCGGTGTTCGGCGTCGGCTGCATCCTTGGCAACATGGCGGGCGGCTGGCTGTTCGACCGCCTGCAATTCAAGTCGGTGGCCTGGATTCTGTTGTGGAGCGCGCTGGTGCTGCTGGTCTTGCCCTCTGCCACACAGTCGATCTGGACCATGCTGCCGGCAATTCTTGCCCTCGGAACAATCGCAGCGTTGTCGCCAGCCCTGCAGACCCACCTGATGGATGTGGCAACTGGCGCGCAGACCCTCGCTGCGGCCTCTAACCATGCGGCCTTCAATATCGCCAACGCCCTCGGGCCGTGGCTCGGCGGCTTGGCGATCAGCGCCGGGTTCGGCTGGACCTCGACGGGATATATCGGCGCGGTGACCGCGCTGGCTGGCCTGGCGATCTTCGCCTGGGCGTGGAAGGTTCAATCGGCAACTGAAGCGGCTGGCTGATCGGGTGGTCGCAACGAGCTGTCGTGCCGCCAGACATGCAACGAGGTGTCGGGCGTACGGCCGAACAGCCAGCCCGTACGCCCGCCTACCAGGGTGGTGACCGCATGATTGCGCCCCATGGGCAGATGCCGGGCCAGAAACAGTGCGCTGTCACGCAGCACAGCCAGCGCCGCACTGTTGGACTGGAACAAGGGCGTCAGCAGCCGGCTGGCCTGGCGGTAATAGCGCAGGTGCTGGCGACGCGTTTTGGCGTAGCTGGCAAACACCGCTGGCCAATCTGCCGGTAGATCACCCGAGGTGCCGCGCCGCAAGGCGGCGGCGAGGGCCGCTGCGTCCACCAACGCCATGTTGGCGCCCTGCCCCAGCTGTGGGCTCATAGCATGCGCGCAGTCGCCGATGGCCAACACACGGCAGTCGTGCCACTGCTGCATGCGTACATCAGCGTAAGTAGCCAGGGTGAGTTGCGCCGGTGAGTGAACGTGGGCGAGAAAAGCATCGGCCTGAGGCCCGGCGAGCTGTGTCACGCTGTTTTTCCAGGCGCCAAGGCCGGCTTCGCACCAGGCAGCATAGCCGGCTGTTGGCAAACTCCAGAACAGGCTGCTGACACGTTGCTCGGGCGCCTCATGGGTTCGCCCGGTGGGCATGATACCGAACATCTGCGAGCAGCCCCGGTACCACTGCCGCAAGTCGGTCGAGTCGGCATCCGCAGGGGTCGGTACGATGCTCCAGAGTGCACCCCAGGGATAGGGCCTCACCCATTGACGCACGCGCATCTGCGCGCGCAAATGTGACCGCGTGCCGTCGGCAAGAATCAGCGCGCCGTAATCACCGTAGGGTTGCTCAACCGTTCCTTCAACAGTGGCGAACAGGGTGACGCCCTGCACGGTCTGCTGAAAGCGAGCAATGCTGACGCCGGTACGAATCACCACGCCTGCGCTTTTGGCAGCTTCCAACAACGCCTGCATCAGCACGCCTCGATGGATGCCCAGGCCGTAACTCCCTGGCTGCCAATGTTGGTACTGAGTATCGAGAATCACCCGCTTGCCGCAGGCAGATGTGCCAAACAGCCGAGCGACCGGCGCGCCCAGCCCGGTGCATTCGTCGAACAACCCAAGCTCACGTAAAACGGCAAGCCCGGAGGGCTGGAGCAGAATCCTCGGCACCGACCGGCTGCAAGCTGGGTACGCGCTCCAACACCTCGACCCGCCAGCCCTGACGAGCCAGCAATATCGCCGTCGCCAGCCCCGCGGTGCCTGCACCTACGATTGCAATGGATAAATCCTTCACAGGCTGTCCCTTACCTGACAAATCCGGCGAGAATTCTACCTGCTCCAACGCCCTTCGAAACTGGCGACGACCGCTTATTTCTCCATGGGCCTGATATCGAAGCCGCCTTGGTTCTGGCTGATGATACGCAGATCCGCCTTGCCGCCCGGCTCGACCTTCACGGCCACTTCCCGATTCAAACGGCCCTTGCCGCACAGGGTTTCATCCTGTTTATCGGCCGTGATGCCAAGGATGCGATTGCCGGCAGGCACCTGGAAGCGCGCCTCTTCACCAACCGCGATGCGCGCAGCCACCTTGCGGTCGACCAGCACGGCCACATAGCAGCCACCGCCCATCAAGCCGAGATCGCGGGTGACCACCACCTCACCACCGCCGTTGACGGGCGTCTGATAGCCCAGCAGGCGATCAGCCGGCACAGCCGTTACCTGGTCGGGGTCAGCCTGATACGAGGAGCAACCGGCCAGAGCCAGCAGCGGCAATACGGCAAAGATCGAACGCATGGGTTCCCTCCATGGGAAGCACAGTGAAGTGTCGGGTATGACCAGCACATGGCCATGACAGTGCCATAAATCCTGCCGGGACTCACCGGGATATTTCCGCGTGGCGACTACTGCTGCCGCGGCAGGTTGCCCTTGCGGTATTCATCGGGTGACACGCCCATCAGCCGACGGAACATGCCGATGAACGCCGAAGCGCTGCTGTAACCCAGATCCAGCGCGATGGCCTCCACGGTACGCCCGCGTTCCAGCTCCGCCAGCGCTGCGACCACACGCAGGCGCTGGCGCCATTGCGCGAACGACATGCCCAAATCGCGCTGGCAACGGCGCATCAGGGTGCGTTCGGTGGTGTTCGCGAGGCTGGCCAGCTGGGCCAGCGAGCGCGTATCGGCGGGGTTGCCGGCCAGTTGTCGCAAAACCGGTTCCAGCAGCGAGTCGCTGGAGCTGGGCAGGTAGCTGCCTACCTTGGGTGCGCGTGCCAGCTTGTCGAGCAGTAACTGCAGCTGCCGTGCATGCTCGGCCTGGCGCTCGGCGTCACCAGGGAACTCGCGCAAATCATCGAGCAAGGCACGCACCAGCGGGCTCAGGCTCAGCGCACAGGGCTCGGTAGGCAACCCGGTGCAGTGCTCGGGCGCGACATACACCGAGCAGTGACACGCCTCATGCCGGTTGAAGCCGATGTGCTCCAGATCCGGCGGCAGCCAGATGCCATATTGCGGCGGTGCCAGGTAATGCCGCCCCGCCACCTCGATCTCCATCACACCGCTGAAGGCATAGACGAACTCACCCCAGGCGTGGCGATGGCGTGGGTAAGTCGCATGCGCCGGCACGCTGGCCGTGCGAAAGAACAGCGGCGCGGGCAGCGCGTCGCTAAAGGGAGGGATTTGCAGAAGCGGTTGTTGGCTCTTCATTGCGAACTGGCGGATAACCGCTATGCACTGTCGGTTTTGAACTATATCAACAGAAATCGCCAGCACCATAATGGTCATTCAACTTCACGGGCAGAGTTCAACATGGACACGCGCAAGAACATCGACGGGTTGGCCGGCGCCATGATGGTCGGGCTGTGCATGATCTGGGGCATGCAGCAGGTGGTGCTCAAGGCCGCTGCCGACGACGTCGCGCCAGTGATGATGCTTGCCCTGCGCTCGGGCATCGCTGCCGTGCTGGTCGGGCTGCTGATGGTCTGGCGCCGAGACGGCCTGTCGTTGCGCGAAGGCAACTGGCGGCCCGGCCTGATGGTGGGGTTTCTATTTGCCCTGGAGTTCATGCTGGTCGGAGAAGGCCTGCGCCACACCAGCGCGTCGCACATGGTGATTTTCCTCTACACCGCACCGATTTTCGCCGCCCTTGGGCTGCACTGGCGGCTGCCGGCCGAGCGCCTGAAACCCCTCCAGTGGCTGGGCATCGGCGTGGCGTTCATCGGCATCGTGGTGTCTTTCGCTGGGGGTGAGCCTGAACGTGAAACACGAGACGCCGGCCAGCAGATGTTCGGTGACGTGCTAGGCCTGCTCGGCGCGATGGCCTGGGGCGCCACCACCGTGGTGGTGCGCTGCTCACGGCTGTCCAGTGCCCCGGTCACGCAGACGTTGCTGTATCAGTTGCTCGGCGGTTTCCTGCTGTTGATGCTGGTGTCCACCCTCACCGGCCAATTGCGCTTCAACCCGACACCCATTGCATTGGGCGGCCTGGTATTCCAGGCGCTATTGGTATCGTTTGCCAGTTTCCTGGCCTGGTTCTGGCTGCTGCGCAATTACCTCGCCTCGCGGCTTGGAGTGCTGTCGTTCATGACGCCCATGTTCGGCATCGTGTTTGGCGTGTGGCTGCTGGGCGAGCCGCTGGAAACCAGCTTCATCGTCGGCGCTTTGCTGGTGCTCAGCGGCATCGTGATGGTCAGCGGTTACGAGTGGTTGAGCCAGTGGCTGAAGCGGCGTCGCGTGAACCCTTGAAGACCGCTTTCACGGGATGGCGTTGAGCGCGGCGATACCCATCAACGGTTGCGCATATGACCGTGATGGGTAGCGGCGCTTCGCAGCCCGATCCGCTCATTGCTCGTGATCGCAGTGGTGGACAAGAAGAGCGTTGTCCACCCTACGGCATGAAGCGGTGGCACCTGAAGCCTTCAAGAGCGCTTTCACAGGATGGCGTTGAGCGCACCTATACCCATCAACGGTTGTGCATCTTCCAGTGTGTTTCAGCCTGCCGAATCAGGGCGCCGTCTCAAGCCTCTTGAAACCGCGCCACCAGCCGTGCCTGCAATTTCTCCAGCTCAGCTGGCTCGGCCTTGCCACTGGCGTGGGCGTCGAGCTTGTCACCGCTGAAGCGCGGAATTACGTGCATGTGGATGTGAAACACCGTCTGCCCGGCAGGCGCGCCATTGAACTGGGCGATCTGCACGCCGTCGGGTTTGAGCTCGTCGGCCAACACACGGGCGACCTTCTGCACGGCCAGGGTCAACCGGGTCAGGTTGTCGGCGTCGATCTCGAGCAGATTGCGCGCCTCGGCGCGCTTGGGGATCACCAGAGTATGCCCATAGGACTGCGGAAACAGGTCGAGGAACACCAGCACATCGTCATCTTCATAGAGCTTGTAGCACGGCATCTCGCCGCGAATGATCTTGGCGAAGATGTTCTGTGAATCGTAATCGCCGTAAAGGCTCATGGTCTTCTCCGTAGCAGTTTGTTCGATTGAGCACCATACCGGCTCGGCCGGATGAAACGGAATAGCCGGTCGTTCATCGGCCTTTGCGCAGCAGGCTCAGGCCGAGCACCACACCCATGCCGCACAGGGCGATCAGGTAATAAGCCGGGCCCAGCGGGCTCCACTTGACCAGCAGCGACACGGTGACCGGCGTCAGCCCGCCAAACACCGCATAGGCCATGTTGTAGGAGAACGACAGCCCACTGAAGCGCACCCGTGGGGGAAACGAATTGACCATCACGAACGGCACCGCACCGATGGTGCCGACGAACAGGCCGACCAGCGCATACAGCGGGAACAGCCAGTGCGGGTTGGCGTGCAGGCCGCTGTAAAACAACCACACGAAGACCGCCAGCGCGCTACAACCGACCACCAGCACCCGGCCGGCACCCACGCGGTCGCACAGCGCACCGCTGATGATGCAGCCAATGCTGAGCATGATGATGGCCAGGCTGTTGGCCTGCAGTGCGGTCACTGCGCCAAAACCATAGATTGTCTGCAGAAAGGTCGGGGTCATCAGGATCGCGACCACGATGCCGGCCGACAGCAACCAGGTCAGCAGCATCGACACCGCCACTGCCGCACGGTGGTCACGCACCACGGTTTTAAGTGGCAGCTCTTCGGCCAGCGCCTTGCGCTGCTGAAGTTCGGTGAACACCGGCGTTTCGTGCAGCCACTGGCGCAGGTAGACCGCGAACAGACCAAATACACCACCAAGCAGGAACGGCAGGCGCCAGGCCCAGTCGAGCACTTCCTGTTCGGTGTAGACACTGTTGATCAGCGTGGCCATCAACGAGCCGAGCAGGATGCCGACCGTTAGACCGCACGTCAGCGTGCCGCAGGCGTAGCCGATGTAGCGCGCCGGCACGTGCTCGGAAACGAACACCCAGGCGCCCGGTACTTCGCCACCGATCGCCGCGCCCTGGATCATGCGCATCGCCAGTAACAGCAGCGGCGCGAGGATGCCAATCTGCGCGTAGGTCGGCAGCAGGCCCATGATCAGCGTGGGCACCGCCATCATCAGGATGCTCAGGGTGAACATGCGTTTGCGGCCGATCAGGTCACCGAAATGCGCCATGATGATGCCGCCCAGCGGGCGCGCCAGGTAGCCGGCAGCGAAGATGCCGAAGGTTTGCAGCATGCGCAGCCAATCGGGCATGTCCGGCGGGAAGAACAACTTGCCGACCACGGTAGCGAAAAACACATAAATGATGAAATCGTAGAATTCCAACGCGCCGCCCAGTGCCGACAGGGACAGGGTCTTGTAATCGCTACGGGTCAAAGGCCGGCCAGGTGCCGGTGATGCAGGGCGGTGCATGGGGAGCAATCTCATCGGTATGCGAAGGGCATCGGCCGAGAGCATCCGGCCTTGGGGCGCACACGATAGCAAACTCGACGCCGGCTGAAAGCGCCAACAACCCTGCAACGCTGGCTGTGACCGGGCCGAGATGTCTAGAATGCGCGCCGTGCCCCTGGAATCGTCCTGTGCCACGGATAAAAACCGTCGTCGTCAGGTCATACCGCAGTCCGCTAAATCTCCGCGCTCATCGTTAAGGAACCTCATGGACTGGCTACAACTGTTTTTCCTTTCGCTTATCCAGGGTATTACCGAGTTTCTCCCTGTCTCTTCATCGGCCCACCTGATCCTGCCTTCGCAACTGCTGGGCTGGGAAGACCAGGGACAGGCGTTCGACGTAGCCGTGCACGTAGGCACGCTGATGGCTGTGATTCTGGCGTTCCGCCACGAAGTGATCGCCATCATCCAAGGTTGGCTGGGGCATGTGCTGAAGCGCAGGGTCACCGCAGAAAGCCGCATGGGCTGGATGATCATTCTGGCGACCATCCCCGCGGCGCTGGCCGGCCTGATGTTCGAGTCGATGATCGAGCACTACACGCGTTCGGTGCTGGTGATCGGCGTGGCAACCATCGTGTTTGGCCTGGTGCTGTGGTGGGCCGACGCCACCGGCAGCCGTGACGCCGACATGGCGCGCATGAGCTGGCGACAAGCACTGTTCATTGGTATGGCGCAGATGCTCGCGCTGATTCCCGGTACATCACGGTCGGGCATCACCATGACCGCCGCCCTGATGCTGGGCTTCGACCGTCAGAGCGCTGCACGCTTCTCGTTCCTGCTATCGATCCCGTTGATTCTCGCAGCGGGCGGCCTCAAGGCCGTGCATCTGGTTCAGGAAGGCAACGGCGCCCATTGGGGTGACATCTTCTGGGGAATCGGCCTGTCGTTCATTTCGGCGTTCCTGTGCATCAAGCTGTTCCTGGTCGCTCTGGACCGCATCGGCATGCTGCCGTTCGTGATCTATCGCCTGCTGCTCGGTGCGTTCCTGCTGTTTGTCGCGCTGTAATTCACCGGCAGCCGGGTAAGGCTTCGTTCTCAAACGGGTGAGATCGACTCGGGTATCGCCCGCTCAACCCAGGCTACGCCCGAGGTGTGTTCATCGCCCAATCGATAACAGCGTTACTCCGTAGCCTGCCCCGAGGGCGTCGCAACCCGGGAAATCGCCTGTGGGTTCGCGCAAGCGCCTCCGGCAGGCCGTTGCGGCGATGACGTTACCTTCTCCAACACTGCTGTAGACGCCCGACCTGCCCATACCGCTAGCAGGCCGGGCGCGGGCCTGCCGAGCGCGCGAGGCACGCTTATTGCCTGATTCTCGGGTCTGTCCCGAGAAGGTGCGTTTGCCATGCTCCATGCCCACCTGACTACCCTGCATGCCGTCGTGCTGGCCCTCGACACCCTGTGCCAGAACGACAACTGCGAAGTGGAGGCGTTGCTCAGTGGCAGCGGCATCGACGCGGGCGATCTGCAGCGCCCCGAGATGCGCATCAGCATTGCCCAAGAGCGCCAGGTGTTCCGCAATGCCACCGGCAAGCGCCAAGACCTCGGCCTGCTGCTGGGCCGCCGCATGCATGTGTCGTCCTATGGCCTGCTGGGCTTCAGCCTGCTCTCGGCGTCGACACTCGGCGAAGCGCTGGAAGTAGCCTTTGGCTTCCCGGCACTGCTCGGCACCCTCTTCGATCTGCGCCTGCACCGTGACGGCACGCAGGCGTGGATCGAGGCCAGCCATTATCGCGACACACCCGAGCTGGCGACCTTCAATACCGAGTTCTGCCTGGCTTCGCTGAAGCTGATCTGCGACGACCTGCTCGGCCGCCCGCTGCCGCTCGAGGGCGCGCGCTTTGGCCATAAAGCCCCGCGCTATCAACGCCAGTACACGCGAGATTTTGCCTGCGCGGTGCACTTCAACGCGGCGGATAATGCCATCGTGTTCGACAGCCATTGGCTGGATCGACGCCTGCCGCTGGCTGACCCGGTGACTCACCGCGATACGCTGGAACGCTGCCGCCAGTTGAACCGCGAATTCATCTCCCACCTGGCGCTGGTATCCCGCGTGCGCCAGTTGCTTGCCGCCCATCTGACAGTCGTGCCGAGCCTGGATGACTTGGCGCGCCAGCTGCGTTGTTCGTCACGCACCCTGCGTCGGCAGCTGCAGGAAGTCGGCACCAGCTACCAGACGCTGCTCGATGAACTGCGTTTCGAGCAGGCCCGCCTGATGCTCGGCCAGGAGCGGCTGCCCATCGCCCATATCGCCGAGGCGCTGGGTTACAGCGAAACCGCCAGCTTCCGCCATGCCTTCCAGCGCTGGAGCGGCACCTCACCGAGCCGCTATCGCCGACCAGCCGCGTAAATACGCACCGATACGGATCGCCGCGCGCCACTTCGTGGCCACATCTATCCCTTTTTGGCCGCTGCGCTCGTTTCGCCAAGCGCAGCGCAGGCCAAGAATGCAGGTGTCACAGCCGGAGAAGCTCACCATGCGCACGATTTATAGCGATGATCACCACCTGCACCACGGCCGCTGCGAAATCATCGACGGTGAACTCAAACCCTGTTTTGAAATGCCCTCACGCGCCGACCATGTGCTGGCGCGTGTTCGCCAGCAGCAACTCGGTGAGGTCATCGCCCCCGGCGACTTTGGCCGAGCGCCAATCGAACGTGTCCATCACCGCGACTACCTGAGTTTTTTCCAGGGCGCCTGGGATCGCTGGGCGGCGATGGGCCGCGAAGGTGATCTGATGCCCTTCACCTGGCCCGCCCGCACGCTGCGCAGCGTGGTGCCGGACAACCTGCACGGCCAGCTGGGCTATTACAGTTTCGATGGCGGCGCACCGATCACCGCGGGCACCTGGCAAGCCGCCTGGAGTGCCGCCCAGGTCGCCCTCACCGGGCAGCAGCTGATCACTGCCGGCGCCAACAGCGCGTTCGCCCTGTGCCGCCCGCCCGGCCACCATGCCGCGGCCGACCTGATGGGCGGCTACTGCTACCTGAACAACGCCGCCATCGCCGCCCAGGCGTTTCTCGACCAGGGCTGTAAACGCGTGGCCATCCTCGACGTGGACTACCACCACGGCAACGGCACGCAATCGATCTTCTACGACCGCAGCGACGTGCTGTTCGTCTCCCTGCATGGCGATCCTTCCTTCGAATTTCCATTTTTCCTCGGCTATGCCGACGAAACCGGCGAAGGCGCGGGCGAGGGTTTCAACTTCAACCTGCCACTGGCTGCCGGCAGTACCTGGGCGCAGTGGAGCGCGGCCCTGGAGAGCGCCTGTGTGCGCATCGATGACTACGCGCCCGACGTCATCGTGGTATCGCTCGGCGTGGACACGTTCAAGGAGGACCCGATCTCGCAATTCAAGCTCGACAGCCCCGACTACCTGCGCATGGGCGAACGCATCGCCTGCCTCGGCAAGCCCAGCCTGTTCGTGATGGAAGGCGGTTATGCCGTCGAGGAAATCGGTGTCAATGCGGTGAACGTACTGGAAGGTTTCGAGGGCGCCTGAGCCCGCACAACACTGCCGATAACAGCCTATAACGGAGCACATGCAGATGAAAAATTTCCACAGCCTGTTCGGCGCGACCTTGTGTGGCGCAGCCCTGCTGGTCGGCAGTGCCATGGCCGAAACGCGTGAACTGCGAGTCTACAACTGGGCCGATTACATCCTGCCGCAGACGCTCAAGGACTTTCAGCAGCAAAGCGGCATCAAGCTGATCTGGGACACTTTCGAAACCAACGAAGCCCTTGAAGCCAAGCTGCTTACCGGCAACTCGGGCTATGACCTGGTGGTGCCGTCCAACATGTTCCTCGACACGCAGATCAAGGCCGGTGTGTTCCAGAAGCTCGACAAGAGCAAGCTGCCGAACTGGAAGAACCTCGACCCGGCGCTGCTCAAGCTGTTGGAAACCAACGACCCCGGCAACCAGTACGGCGTGCCCTACATGTACGGTACCGTGCTGATCGGCTTCAACCCGGACAAGGTCAAGGCCGCCCTCGGCGCCGATGCCCCCGTGGACAGCTGGGACCTGGTGTTCAAGCCCGAGAACATGGAGAAGCTCAAGCAATGCGGCGTCGCCATGCTCGATGCGCCCAACGAGATTCTGCCGCTGGCGCTGCACTACCTGGGCCTGCCGCCGAACAGCACCAACCCGGCGGACTACGACAAGGCCACCGAGCTGATGATGAGCATCCGCCCGTACGTGACCTACTTCCACTCGGCCAAGTACATGACCGATATTGCCAACGGCGACATCTGCGTGGCCATCGGCTACTCGGGCAGCTTCTACCAGTTCGCCAACCGCGCCAAAGAAGCCGGCAACGGCGTGAATGTCGAGTGGCGTCTGCCAAAAGAAGGTGCGCCGATCTGGTTCGACACCTTTGCAATTCCGGTCAGCGCCAAGAATGTCGAGGAAGCGCACGAGTTCCTCAACAACCTGCTCGACCCGAAGGTGATCGCGCCGATTAGCGACTTCCTGGGCTACCCGAACCCCAACACGCCGGGCATGCTGCTGGTGGACAAGGCGATCAGTGCCAACGCCGACTTGACCCCAACCGCCGAGGCGCAGAAAACCCTCTACAGCGTCGAACCGCTGCCGCAGAAAGTCGAACGGGTGCGCACCCGTGCCTGGACCAAGATCAAGAGCGGCAGCTGAGCCCTCCCTTCGCCGCCTGCGCCAGTGCGGGTGGCCCATTTCCCGCCTTATTTCCCATGCCGAGATGTCACGTTGGCGGAACCTGCCGCCCGCGTGACCGCTCACATGCAAGCGTCCCAACAGCTATGCTGCGTAGTGCCTCAGGCGCACAGCTAGCGCATCGCGGAACGACATGCAGCAAAACAAAACCTTTAATGCCAATAGTTTTCATTAGCGACTATTTATCAGTAGAGTGGCAACCCTGTCCGGGGGGTATCGACGCCTCCCGATGATGTGACCGGCCAAGCCATACGAGGACGAAGATGTTCAATCGGATCCGCTCGCGCACTTGCGCCCCCCTGCTCGCCGCCCTCCTGCTGATCCTGCTGCCACAACTGGCCACCGCCGACGGTAAGTTCAAGGTTGTCACCACCTTTACCGTACTTGCCGACATGGCCCGCGAAGTAGCCGGCGATGCGGCGGTGGTCGAATCGATCACCAAACCCGGTGCCGAGATTCACAACTATCAGCCCACCCCAGGCGACATTCTCAAGGCCCGCGATGCCCAGT
Organism: Phytopseudomonas seleniipraecipitans; assembly: GCF_900102335.1. Classification (GTDB taxonomy): domain Bacteria; phylum Pseudomonadota; class Gammaproteobacteria; order Pseudomonadales; family Pseudomonadaceae; genus Aquipseudomonas; species Aquipseudomonas seleniipraecipitans. Next base: position 703,738 of record NZ_FNBM01000001.1, on the reverse strand, counting down.
TGATCCTGCGTAACGGCATGAACCTGGAGCTATGGTTCGAACGTTTCCTGCAGCGCCTGCAGGGCGTACCTGCGGTCACTCTCAGCGATGGCATCGAGCCGATCGGCATCGCCGATGGCCCCTATGGGGGCAAGCCCAACCCGCATGCCTGGATGTCGCCTGACTCGGCAATGATCTACATCGACAACATCCGCGATGCGCTGGTGGAGCACGACGCCGCCAACGCCGCGACCTATAAGGCCAACGCCGAGGCTTACAAGGCGCGTATCCAGGCGGCCGTGGCGCCGATTCGTGAGCGCCTGCAGGCGATCCCGGAAAACCGCCGCTGGCTGGTGTCCAGCGAAGGCGCCTTCAGCTACCTGGCGCGGGATTTCGGCCTCAAGGAGCTGTACCTGTGGCCGATCAACGCCGACCAGCAGGGCACACCGCAACAGGTGCGCAAGGTGATCGACGCGATGCGCGCCAACCAGATTCCGGCGATCTTCAGTGAAAGCACTATTTCCGCCTCCCCAGCCCAACAGGTCGCCCGGGAAACCGGCGCCAAATACGGCGGCGTTTTGTATGTCGACTCGCTCAGCGAGCCGAGCGGCCCGGTGCCGACCTACCTCGACCTGCTGCGCGTCACCTCGCAAACCATCGCCGACGGGTTGGCTGAATAATGCCCAACGCCCTGCACGAAGAAGACAGCGCCAACGGCATTCGCGTCGATAACATCAGCGTGACCTACCGTAACGGCCACACCGCCCTGCGCAGTGCCAGCTTCGGCAGCCCGGGCGGCAGCATCACCGCGCTGGTGGGCGTCAACGGCAGCGGCAAGTCGACGCTGTTCAAGGCCATCATGGGTTTCGTGAACCTGGCTCAGGGCAGCATCAGCGTGCTCGGCATGCCGGTGCGCGATGCCCTCAAGCGCAACCTGATCGCCTACGTGCCGCAGAGCGAAGACGTCGACTGGAATTTTCCGGTGCTGGTCGAAGACGTGGTGATGATGGGACGTTACGGCCACATGGGCATGCTGCGTCGCCCGCGTGCCGCCGACCGCGAAGCCGTGGACACGGCACTGGCGCGGGTCGGCATGAGCGACCTGCGCAAACGGCAGATTGGCGAGCTGTCCGGCGGGCAGAAGAAGCGCGTGTTCCTCGCCCGCGCCCTGGCGCAGGACTCGCGGGTGATCCTCCTTGACGAGCCGTTCACTGGGGTCGATGTGAAGACCGAAGACGCCATCGTGCGGCTGCTCGGCGAGCTGCGCGACGAAGGCCGGGTGATGCTGGTGTCGACACACAACCTGGGCAGCGTGCCGGAGTTCTGCGACCGCACCGTGCTGCTGGCCAGCACCGTACTCGCCTACGGCCCGACCCAACTGGTGTTCACCCGCGAGAACCTCGAGCGCACCTTTGGCGGGGTGCTGCGCCATTTCGAGCTGCCTGGTGAGGGACACAGCACATCGCCGCTGATCGGCATCATCACCGATGACGAGCGCCCGCTGGTGCTCTACGACGGCAAGTCGACCATTCGCGGCCGCGTCGACGAGAAGGATCAGTAAGCGATCATGCACATCCTGCTCGAACCCTTTTCCTACGGCTACATGGTCAACGCCATGTGGGTGTCGACCCTGGTCGGCATGGTCTGCGCGCTGCTGTCGGTGTACCTGATGCTCAAGGGCTGGTCGCTGATCGGCGACGCCCTGGCCCACTCCATCGTGCCCGGCGTCGCTGGCGCCTACATGCTCGGCCTGCCCTTCGCCCTCGGTGCCTTCGGCGCCGGCACGCTGGCGGCGGGCGCCATGCTGTTTCTCAATCAGCGCAGCAAGCTCAAGGAAGACGTGATCATCGGGCTGATCTTCTCGTCGTTCTTCGGCCTGGGCCTGTTCATGGTCTCGCTGTCGCCCACCTCGGTGAACATCCAGACCATCGTGCTCGGCAACATTCTCGCCATCACGCCCGCTGACACCTTGCAGCTGCTGTTGATTGCCGGCATCACCATGGCGGTGCTGGCGCTGCGCTGGAAGGACCTGATGGTGGTGTTCTTCGACGAACACCACGCCCGCTCCATCGGTCTCAGCCCGACGCGCTTGAAGGCGATCTTCTTCATTCTGCTGTCAGCCTGCACCGTGGCGGCGATGCAGACCGTCGGCGCCTTTCTGGTCATCGCCATGGTCGTCACCCCAGGCGCCACTGCCTACCTGCTCAGCGACCGTTTCGAGCGGCTGCTGCTGATCGCCGCCGCTATTGGCGGCCTGAGCAGCTTCGTCGGTGCCTACGCCAGCTACTTTCTCGATGGCGCCACCGGGGCGATCATCATCGTGCTGCAGACCTGCGTATTCCTGCTGGCCTTCGTCTTTGCGCCCAAGCATGGCCTGCTCGCCGCCCGCCGCCGCGCCGCCCTGGCCCGGTTGGAGATGTGACCATGGACATGCTGCTCCTGCCGCTGCAAATCGACTTCATGCAATACGCCCTGCTGATCGCCGTGCTGGTGGCCATTCCGGCCGCGCTGCTGTCGTGCTTTCTGGTGCTCAAGGGCTGGGCGCTGATGGGCGACGCCACCGCTCACGCAGTATTTCCCGGCGTAGTCATCGCCTACATCGTCGGCCTGCCCTACTCGCTCGGTGCCTTCGTGGCCGGCATGCTGTGCGCCGTCGCCTCGGGTTACCTCAAGGAAAACAGCCGGATCAAGCAGGACACCCTCATGGGTGTGGTGTTTTCCGGCATGTTCGGCCTCGGCCTGCTGCTGTACACGCAGATTCACAGCGACGTGCACCTGGACCACATCTTGTTCGGCGACATGCTCGGTATCGGCTGGCCCGACCTGCTGGAGAGCGGCCTGATTGCCTTGGCGGTCAGCGCATTCATCGGCCTGAAATGGCGCGACCTGCTGCTGCACGCCTTCGACCCGGTACAGGCGCGCACCGTCGGCCTGCCGGTGCGCGTGCTGCACTATGGCCTGCTGGCGGTGATGTCGCTGACCATCGTCGGCGCACTCAAGGCTATCGGTATCGTACTTACCGTGGCCCTGCTGATCGCCCCCGGCGCCATTGCCTTCCTGCTCACCCGTACCATGGGCGCCATGCTGTTCACTGCCGTGGGCATCGCCGTCGGCGCAGCGCTCAGCGGCGTGTACCTGAGCTTCTTCCTCGACAGTGCCCCCGGGCCGACCATCGTGATACTGCTCAGCACGGTGTTCGTGGTGGTGTTCATCCTCTCAGGCCGCCGCGAGCGTCGGCGCTCCGCGCTGCAGTAAACACGCGGCGCTCGCGCAATACCTCTCAAGTTCCCCTCCGGCGTGCCGACTCAGTGTTCACAGGCTGGTACAAGGCCTGACGATCGTTCTCTTACTGCCTCTCGCTTCAACAACAACTTCTCTCGCTCGAGCAGGAACTTCCCGTGAACATCAAACAGAAACTCACCTGGGCCTTCGCGGCCATCGCCTGTGTGCCCGTCGTACTGGTCGCTGTTGTGGTGGTGGTCAACCTGCGGGCTCAGGCGCAGGAAGACTTCCTCGACAGCAGCAGCCGCGAGATACGCCAGATCGAGAACGCCATGAACCAGTTCTTCGACGCCATCGCGCAGAACGTCGAGTACCTGGCCAAGCATCCGGACGTTCGCAACGCGGGCGAATTGAAGAACTACTCGGGTACCGATGCCGCACAGATACCGCTGACGGAAGAAAATCAGAAGTTTCTCCAGATGTTCGGCCAATTCGCGGCCAGCCACCCGAGCACCGCCTACCTGTCGATCGGCAAGCCCGACGGCGGTTATGCATCCTGGCCGGACGACGCCAAGCTGAGCGGCTACGATCCGCGTGTGCGCCCCTGGTACAAGGCGGCCATGGCCACGCCAGGCAAAACCGTGCGCACCTCCGCGTACTACTGGGCGCCCGATGACGTGGTGCTGATGGGCACCGTGCACACTGTCGACAACGCCCAGGGCCAGCCGGCCGGCGTGGTCGGCCTGGACGTGTCGCTCAAGCAGCTGACCGAACTGGTCAAGGCGATCAAGCTCGGCGAGAGCGGCTACCTGATGCTGCTGGAGAATAACGGCAACGTGCTGGTCGACCCTCGCGATCCCTCCCATGGTTTCAAGCTGATCAGCGAGCTGGGCGATGGCTACACGCAGCTGGCCGGCGTGCAAAGTGGCTTGGTAGAGGTGGAGCTGGGCGGCGTGCCGTATATGGCCAACGTCTGGTCGTCGAGCACCCTTGGCTGGCGCTTCATCGGTCTGATCGAGCGCAGCGAGGTGATGGCCAAAGCCACCAGCCTGACCTGGCAGATCGCAATCATCGCCGCCGTGCTGGCCGTGCTGTTCGCCATCGTCGGGGCCAGCTTCGCCGGTCTGATCGTCAAACCGATCCGTAGCGTGGCGGGCGGCCTGGAAGGCATTGCTCAGGGCGAAGGCGATCTGACCCGCAGCCTGGACGTGCGCGGCAACGACGAAACCGCGCTGCTGGCCCGCTGGTTCAACCAGTTTCTCGGCGCCATCCGCACCCTGGTGCAACGCATCGGCAGCGCCTCGGCGGACCTGCAGAACGCCTCGGACGCCAGCACCCGCGTGGCCCGTGACATGAACGATGCCGCAGGCCGTCAGCGCGAGGCCGTGGAGCTGGTATCCACCGCCTTCAACGAGATGGTCGCCACGGCCAACGAAGTGGCGCGTTCCTGCAGCCATGCGGCCTCGTCAGCCGACTCTGGCCAGCGCCAGGTGCATGACGGTCAGCTGCAGATCGACGAAGCCACCGGCAGCGTCACCAAACTCAGCGAAAACCTGCAGAAATCGGCCCAGGCCATGCAGGTGCTGGAACAGGACAGCAAGAACATCAACGCCATCCTCGACACCATCCGCTCGATTGCCGAACAGACCAACCTGCTGGCCCTCAACGCCGCCATCGAGGCCGCACGTGCTGGCGAGCAGGGTCGCGGATTCGCCGTGGTCGCCGATGAAGTACGCGCGCTGGCCAAGCGTACCGCCGACTCTACGGGCGAGATCGACAGCCTGCTCGGCGGCCTGGCCAAGCGCACGCAGGACGTGACCAAGCAGATGCAAAGCAGCCTGAGCATGTCGCAACAAAGCGTCGAGCGTATTCAGCAGGCCCGCGACAGCTTCGAACAGATCCGCACCTCGGTGGACGAAATCCGCGATCAGAACAGCCAGATCGCCACGGCCGCCGAAGAGCAACACCACGTTGCCGAAGACATCAACCGGCACATCGCGCAGATCCACACCGATGCGCAGTTGCTAGAGGAACTGGCGCACTCGGCGCGTAGCGACTCGCAGCGCCTGGAGGCGCTGTCTGGCGAGCTGAACGGTCTGGTGGGACGTTTCAAAACCTGACGTGAGGCGCCGGGCAATCCGTCGCTACGTTAGCAACAGGGAGGATGGCCGGGCGGCCACCCTCCTTTTTTTCATTCGGCGTGCGGCCTGGGCGCTTCAGTCAGCTCGGTCTCGGCCTGCTGCAGCTCCGCACGCGCTTCTTCGAGCTTGGCCTGGCGCTTGGCAATCTTGCTCGGGTCACCGCTGAGCTCGGCTTCACGCAGGTCCGCCTCGCGTTCACGCAACTCGCCCCGCGCCGCCCTCACCTTGCCTTCCAGTTCGCGCATCAGCTCTTTGTCGGTGCAATTGCTGCGCACCTTTTCCAGCGCGGTATTGAGCCCTTTCAATTTGCCATCATGGCCGGCTGCCTCGGCAGCCTGGATCTGTTGCTGAATGTCCGCCGCCTTCGCCTCGCAACGTGGGTTGGACGCCGAATCGGCCAATACCGGTATGGCGGCGACAAGCAACAGGCTGGAAATCAGGGCTTTCATTACAACACTCCATAAAACTGCAGAACGGCTGGATCCGTATGACGCGGATACAGACAACAGAATAGCCAGATGATTTCCCGGTGCCACGCAACCGTCAGACCGCAGCCAACCGGCAAGCGCTTTTAATGAACTTCACCGGCCACGACCTGCCGACTACTACAGGCCGAACAATGCGGTTCGGTGTTGCACAGGAGTCGATGAAATGCCCGAAGCTCAAGATAAGGTTCGTTATGCGGTGGTCGCCGGTGGCTGGATTTCTCAGGGCGCATTCATGCCCGGTGTCGGGCAGACCGACAACTCGGTGATCACCGCGCTAGTCACCGGCGATCCGGTCAAGGCCGACAAACTGGCCGCGTTATATGGCATCAAGAGCTACAGCTACGAAGAATTTCCCACGCTGCTCGCATCGGGCGAGATCGATGCCATCTACCTGGCAACGCCTAACTTCCGCCACCGCGAGTTCGCCGAACCGGCGCTTGAAGCCGGCATCCACGTCCTGCTGGAAAAGCCCATGGCCACCAGCGAAGAGGATTGCCAGGCGATCACTGCCGCGGCGCAGCGCTCCGGCGCCAAACTGATGATCGCCTACCGCCTGCACTTCGAGCCCGGTACGGTGGAGATGGTGCACCGCATCCGCGCTGGCGATATTGGTGACCCACGGCTATTCACCGCGACCTTTACACAGACCGTCGACCCGGCCAATCACCGCATGCAGAGTGGCTATTGGGCCGGCCCGGTAACCGACATGGGCCCCTACCCGATCAATGCGGTGCGCAACCTGTTCGACGACGAGCCACTGGAAGTGCGTGCCGTTGCCGTACAAACCCCAGGCTGCGAGATCAATACGCCAGACACCGTGACCGTCATCCTGCGCTTTGCCGAAGAGCGCATGGCGGTATTCACGGTCAGCTACAGCCTGCCGAGCAGCGAGCGTTTCCAGGTGATCGGCAGCAAAGGCGAATTCGAGGCCTCACACTGTTTCGGCTTCGGGGATGGCGTCGCCATCAGCTACCGCTCGACCATTGATGGTGAAACCAAGGAACACGAGCATCCAGTGGTCGATCAGTTTGGTGGCCAAACCCAATATTTCTCCGACTGCATCCTGCAGAACCGTGAGCCTGAACCAGATGGCGACGAGGGCTGGCGCGACGTGCGCATCCTCGCGGCCATCGAGCGGGCGCTGCAAAGCGGCCAACCTCAGCGCCTCGACCCGCTGCCCAAGCGCCCCGGCATCAGCGTCGAGCAGGCACGTCGCCTGCCCTTGGCGAAGGTGCCGCCCTACGTGAACACCACTGAGCCAGTGGCCTGAAGCGGTCGCGTCATTAGCCAGGCAGCAAAAAGGGACGCCGCAGCGTCCCTTCTTTATGACCGCTGGCGGTCGGTTACAGCTGCACCACGTCGAACTGAACATCAGTGGCCACGTCAGCGTCGTAGTCCACGTCGCTGCGCTCGAAGCCGAACAGCTTGAGGAACTCGTGCTTGTAACCGGCGTAGTCGGTCATCTCGAACAGATTCTCGGTGGTCACTTGCGGCCACAGGGCCTTGCAGGCGTCCTGCACGTCGTCGCGCAATTCCCAGTCGTCGAGACGCAGACGGCCTTGGCTGTCGACGTCGCCCGGCTGGCCATCGGCGCGGTACAGGCGATCACGGAAGGTACGGTTCAGTTGCTCGATGGTGCCTTCGTGCAGGCCCTTTTCCTTCATGATCTTGAAGACCATCGACAGGTACAGCGGCATCACCGGAATGGCCGCGCTGGCCTGGGTGACGACCGACTTCAGCACCGCCACGTTGGCGCCGCCACCGTTGGCCTGCAGACGCTTGTCGAGGCGAATGGCGGTGTCGTCCAGGTCCTGCTTGGCCTTGCCCAGGGCGCCGTGCCAGTAGATCGGCCAGGTGATTTCAGTACCGATGTAGCTGAACGCGGCAGTACGCGCTTGTGGCGCCAGCACGTCAGCCTGCTCGAGGGCGTTGATCCACAGCTCCCAGTCCTGGCCGCCCATCACGGTGATGGTGTCGGCGATTTCCTGCTCGTTGGCCGGCTCGATGGCGGCCTCGATGATCACGTCCTTGTTGGTGTCGATGGCGGTCGACTTGTACGGCTGGCCAATCGGCTTGAGGGCCGAGCGGATCACTTCGCCGGTCTGCGGCAGCTTGCGCACCGGCGACGCCAAAGAGTAGATCACCAGGTCGATCTTGCCGCCCATTTCGTTCTTGATCAGCTCGATGACCTTGGCCCGCGCCTCATCGGAGAACGCATCGCCATTGATCGACTTGCTGTACAGGCCATCGGCCTTGGCGAACTTGTCGAACGCCGCCGAGTTGTACCAGCCAGCGGTTCCGGCCTTGGTTTCAGTACCCGGCTTCTCGAAGAACACGCCCAGGGTGTCGGCGCCAAAGCCGAACGCGGCGGTGATGCGCGCAGCCAGGCCGTAACCACTGGAAGCGCCGATCACCAGCACTTTCTTCGGACCATCATTACGCACGCCCAGTTTGCGCGTCGCCTCGATCTGCTCGGCCACGTTGCGCTCGCAACCCAGCGGGTGGGTGGTGGTACAGATGAAGCCACGAACTTTAGGGTGAATAATCAACGTGCTTACCTCGTCATCGTTTTTTGGGCAGGCGACAGTGTAATGTCGATTGGTCGCCGGAGAAAAAGGAGATTAGACCTATTGGTCGCTCCAAATGCCAGCCAGGCCACATTTCGTTGCCTGGTTGTTTAGTCGCAGGGTCTCGACGACGTTGTGAGTGGCGCCATCCAGATCCCCCGGTATCGCGGTGCTCAACCCAGGCTACGGGCGCATGGCGGTGGTCCGTAGCCCGGCGTAGAGCGCAGCGAAACCCGGGAATCTTTTCCCCAGCCATCCCCCGCACTGGCCTTCGCCCACGCGATTCCTTACCATCGGCAACCTTCCAATTCCAAGGCCGCACAGGCCGAGCCACGCCCTGCAGCCGCAGGCGCGTCCGTCTTGCTTGATTCAGGTAATCCATGAAAATCGCCCGTCTGCGTGCCGATGTCCTGGCCGGTCTCACGTCCTCCTTCGCCCTGGTTCCGGAGTGCATCGCCTTCGCGCTGGTCGCTCAGGTCAACCCGCTGATGGGGCTGTATGGCGCCTTCTTCATCTGCCTGATCACCGCGCTGTTCGGCGGCCGACCGGGGATGATCTCCGGTGCCGCCGGTTCCATGGCGGTGGTCATCGTCGCGCTGGTGGTGCAGCACGGGGTTGAATACCTGCTAGCCACCGTGTTGCTCGGCGGCTTGATCATGCTGGCTTTCGGGCTGCTGCGCCTCGGCAAGCTGGTGCGCATGGTGCCGCACCCGGTGATGCTCGGCTTCGTCAACGGCCTGGCCATCGTTATCGCCGCCGCCCAGCTGGAGCACTTCCAGCACGATGGGCACTGGATCGAAGGCAACGAGCTGTACCTGATGCTCGGCCTGGTAGCGCTGACCATGGCCATCGTCTACATTCTGCCGCGCCTGACTCGCGCCATCCCGCCAGCCCTGGCGGCGATTCTCGGTGTGGGTCTGCTGACCTATTTTCTGCAGCTGCCCACGCATACCCTGGGCGACATGGCGAAGATCGCTGGCGGCTTGCCAGAGTTGGCACTGCCGCAGATTCCGTGGAGCCTGGAGACCCTGTGGATCATCCTGCCCTACGCGGTACTGATGGCCATGGTGGGTCTGCTGGAAACCCTGCTGACCCTCAACCTCACCGATGAAATCACTGAAAGCCGCGGCCACCCGGACCGCGAGTGCGTGGCCCTGGGCGCCGCCAATATTGCTTCGGGCCTGTGTGGCGGCATGGGCGGCTGCGCGATGATCGGCCAGACCATGATCAACCTCAGCTCCGGCGGCCGTGGTCGCCTGTCCGGCATCGTCGCCGGGGTGATGATCCTGCTCTATGTGCTGTTCCTGTCGCCGTTGATCGAGCTGATTCCGCTGGCGGCATTGGTCGGTGTGATGTTCGTGGTCGCCCAGCAGACCTTTGCCTGGGCCTCGCTGCGCGTGCTCGGCAAGGTGCCGATGAACGATGTGCTGGTGATCATTGCGGTCACTGTCATCACCGTGCTCACCGACCTGGCTACCGCGGTGCTGTGCGGCATCATCATTGCCGCGCTGAACTTCGCCTGGCACCACGCCCGCGAGCTGTATGCCGATAGCCATGTCGAAGCCGACGGCAGCAAACTCTACCTGCCCCACGGCACGCTGTTCTTCGCCTCTACCGCGCCGTTTCTCAACCTCTTCGACGCCGCCAATGACCCGGCCGAGGTCACCCTCGACTGTCGTCACCTGAGCTTCGTTGATTACTCGGCCATCGCCGCGCTGATGACCCTGCGCGAGCGCTACAGCAAAGCCGGCAAGCACCTGCGGGTGATTCACCTGTCCGAGCGCTGCAAGCAACTGCTCAAGCGCTCTGGCATGCACCCGGCCTGATTCACGCGGGCGGTATCAGGAATCCCCCTTTTAAAGTCACTACACGGAAGAGAGACGTATGAAAAAATTGGTCGCAGGGATAATCGTTGCCAGCCTCACAGGCTGTGTCTCGTCCTACCAACCCGCACAACCTGCACAGGTCATGTGGGAACCCACCAAACAGGCTAAAACCGACGTCAGAACAGCGTTGAAGCAATGCGATTTCATTGATTACATGAGTGCTGGCGTGCAAAAGATCCATGAGCAGGCGCAGTGCATGCGTGACATGGGTTTCGAACCCAACCTTTCCAGCTACAACTCATACAACTGCTATGGCAACGCCCCCGCTGGCTGCATTGTTTATTGGCCGCAAGGCATGGCCAAGCCGCAGTCCGTAAAGGCCAAGACAGCGCCGTGATTCACCAGCAATTCAGCGAATCCTGAATGGAGCGCACCCTCGGCTCCCACCCTGGAACGTGGAAGCCGACAATGAGTGCCAGACGACTGAATTAACCTGGCCTGTCAGCCCGCATCAGGCGACGCGTATGGTCAGGCTGTTGGAGCCCGTACCCAGGGTGCTGATGTCGTCCTTGGGCACGACATACCCTTCACCCTCGCCCACGGCGCGGCGGTAATAGTCGATTACCGGATCATCGAAGACCTCCGCGGTGGTGGTCTTCTTCAGGCCGTAGACATTGCCTTGCTCATCTCGCGCCTTGAGCGCCTCCGGCGCGTCACTGACGATATCCTCCAGCGTGCCAGACACCGCCCCGCCTTCGCTCGGCTCGATGGTCATGCGCGCATTGTTGCCTTCGATGTAGCTGACGTCATAGAAGGTCTGATTACCGTCCACACCGCCATTGAACGCCACCTCGCCCAAAGTCACGTGAGCACCATCACCGGCCGAGCTGCGGAAGTTGCCGGACCAGCCCTCGGGAAAGCTCTGCGCCATGGTTTCGCCGGGCTGCAGGGTGATGGACGCGATGCCAGCCTGACCGGCATTTGCGGTGAATTCGATGGTCATTGGCGTATCGCCTTCGTTGACGAAGGTCAGGCTGTTGCCCTCGGCAAGCGCAGCGTTGCGCTCCAGGCTGCCGATGGGTGTGGCAGGCGGCGCGCTTTTCGTTACCGGCTCGTCCACGACCAGGGCCTGCTGTTGAGTCGGCAACTCTGCCAGGTTGCCAGGCACCGACGGCAGCGGCGCCTCGCCGGGCGCTGGCACGGCTCCAGGCATCATCAAGCGCAGCACATCCAGCTCGTTCTGGTAATGCTGGGCCAAGCCCTCGTCACCCGCTGCTTTCGCCTGGTCGCGAGCCTCTTCACGCCGCGCCCATTCGCCTTGCCAGGCGCCGTTTAGTGCAGCGTCGAATGCCGGGCCAGCATCGCCCTGCCCCGGCACCGTGTTCAGCTGCCCTACATTCTCGACCGTCATGGCTGGCTCCCTCGCTCACGCCTGGCTATGTAGGCAACCCTAGCGCCCTGCCGAGCCCACTCGCTGTGAAAAACTGTTAAACAGGACGAACCTCCCCCAGCCGCAGATTCAGCCCATCGCCGCGGCTGCACTGGCTATCGCTGCTTTACCGTCACGCGGGCCGTATTCTCTCCGGTCGGCGCTGCAATCATTCTGTCATCCGCCCCTCGCACAGTCCCGGTTGCCGCGGCGCGCCCGTGGTTCTCGTGCTTGTCTCGGCTCTGTGATGGGAGTCGATGCTGTCAGGCATCTCGCAAACTCTGGTCGAATGGAGCCCACCATGAGCAGCATTCCGCGTCTGTCGAAAACGCCTCCACAGTCTTCCGAAACAACCTTCGACGCCAACCTGGCCGTCGCGCAAACCAAGCCACGCAAGAACGCGGCGCACTACAAACCCGCCGCGTCAGATGCCAAGGCGCCTGCGCTTGCCGACTACAAGAGCATCGGCCCGGCCAACGAAGTGGCCAACGACACCATTCGTTATGAAACCCACAGTGGCGAACAGGTCATCGTGCTGCGCTCGACTTCGCCGGCGCTGTTCGAGCAGGTAAAAAAGGATTTCGAAACCCTCAAGACCCTCAACCAGGCTACCGACGATGGTGACCGCCGAGCAGGCAAGGACGACACCGCCCCGGACAGCCTGCGCGACTACCAGGCAATTGAAAGCCTCTCTCCCGAGGTGATTCGCTACCGCAACAGCGACGGTGACGGCGTGGTGCTCGCCAAGGCTGACAACCCGGAACTGTTCGCCAAGCTCGAGGGCTTCAAGGAGTCGCTCGATGGCATCAAGGCCAGCGAAGAAGACGGCTACCGGCGCGCCACCGACAACGAACAATGGCCGCCTTACAGCGGCCTGGGTGTTGGCAAGGTCGACGAGATGGGCCCCGGCGTGATCCGTTACCACAATGGCGACGAGAAGGTGGTACTGCACAAGGACGACAACCCCGGCCTGTTCGACTACCTGAGCAAAATGGAAACCCTCATCAGCAACCCCGACTCCCGCGGCGCCATGGACCGTGCCCAGGCAGACGGCCACAGCTTACTCGGCCGTGACGGCGACGCGCCTGACTACGCCGAGTACAAGGCCATTCGCTGGGAAGGCAATGTCGGCGATAACGGGCTGATCACCTACGAAACCTGGGACGGCGACAAGGTCGCGGTCGCCGAAGCCGTGAGCCCGGAACTGTTCGCCCAACTCAAGAAAAATGCCGAGATCATGCTCAAGGCCAATGAGCAGGAAAAGGAAGGCTACGCCATGCTGCACCCGGACGATTACCTGACCAGCGAGGAAATCTCCGGCGCCACCATCGGCGTAGAAGGCGAAGTCGGCGATGGCTTCGTTCGGGCTGAGATCTTCGACGGCGATAACAGCCGCAAGGTCATCGTGTCGCGCGAGCTGAGCCCGCAGATGTACGAGCGCCTCGTCGCGGAAGACCAGGGCCGACGCAACAACCTAGAGATGGTCGATGACGCGCGCGGCGACAGCAAGCTGCCGGAAACCGGAGAGCTGGATATCGGCAACATGGAGACCAGCGAAAAAGACCCCAAAGACAGCAAGCGCACGCTCACCGTCAGCGAACTGACCTGGCAGAAGGTCATCGACGGCTGGAAAAAGGGCATCGAAGACGGCTCGATCAAGGATGATGACGACCGCGCCAAAATGTTCCGCGCCCTGCGCGCCCAGGGCGCCCTGGATGGTGGCCTGGATATGGTCACCCTCGACATTGGCAAGGGCCAGAGCACCAGTGGGACCAAAGGGGACGATTTCGAAACCATCATCGACGGTCGCAAGGTCGACGAGCAGCTGACCACGCTGTTTTCCAGCGAAGCCGTGCAAAAGGATTTCCTCGAGGCGCAGAAAAGCGCACTCGATACCCTGCCCAACAAGGACGAGGTCATCAAGAAGCTCGAAGACATGGCCTTCAGCGAGGGATACGTCAAACACATCCGCGACTTGCAGGAAAACAACAAAGACGACCTGGCCGCCGCCGACATCCGCGAAACCTATTCGCAGCTGGCGATCGCCAACCCGGAAAAAGCGGCCGAGTTCGCCCAGAAGTTGCAGCTCGATGCCACCATCGTCGACCTCGACAAGCTCATGGCCAACCCTGAGCTGGTCAACGACGACAACCTCGCCCTGGCCACCCAGGATGTGGTCAAGACGGTGCTCACCGCCCTGAAAAAAGCAGGCGTGGATCTGCCGCGGCGCACCGCCGAAAGCCTCGACAAGTTCATCAATGAATTCCTCGGTGACAAGCAGACCGCCAAGGATTTCGGCAAGGCGCTGCAGGAGTTGGGTGACCGTTTCATCAAGAATGGCGAAGTAACCCAGGGCGATATCGACGACCTGATGAAAAAGGACGTTTACAAAGCGCTCAACGAAAAGACCGGGGGCGGCATGCTCTCGGCCATCAGCGTGCTCAACAGCAACGGTACCCTGGGCTCGGCTGGCGGGCTGATTTCCCTGGCTTCGGGCATCTACCAGATGGCTGGCGGCAAGCTTGGCGGTACGCCGGAAGAACGCCTGGCCATCGCCAAGGAGATGGTCGCCTTCTTCGGCGCCAGCCAGCACTTCGTCAACCTGGGCACCAACATCCTCGACACCGTCAACGGCAGCCACGTCAACGCCATGCTTGGGCTGGACAAATCGCTGCCGGAAATCTTTGGCAAGGATCTGCCAGACACTCGCCCGTTCACCTCCGAAATTGGCGCGCGCTTCCAGACCAACCTCGACGAACTGCTGGCCAGCGCACCGCTGGCCGACGACGCCAAGATGGCCGACAAGCTCGACCTGTCGCAATCCGATTACAAGGAAGTCATCAAGGGCATGAAAGAAGGCTTCAGTGGCACGCCGGTGCTCGCCGACTCCAACGCCTTCAGCCGCGGCGCGGGCGCTTTCCTGCGTGTGCTGGATGCTGGCGCCAATACCTTTGTCGGCGTGGCTGACACCGTGCTAGGCGGCTTGATGATCAAGAAAGGTGCCGACAGCGGCGACAAGGCGATGATTGCCCAAGGCGCCATCACCGTGGCTGCAGGCGCCTTCGGTGTAGGCGGTGGTGCGGCCTCGGCCGGTGCCTTGGCCAAGATCAGCTTCGCTCGCGCCGCAGTCGGCCCACTGTTCTGGATATCCGCCGCACTGACCATCGCAACCCTGCCCTTCACCATCATCGAAGACATCAAGTACAACAAGAAACTCGACGACTACCGCGACAGCCTCAAGGATCTGTTCACCGACCTGGAAGGCGATGACCTGCTCACCGACGACGGTCTGCGCCGTTTCGAATTCCTCGACGAATACATGCACGGCTACGGCCAGCGCGACACGCCAGACGACCAGAGCATCTTCGAATACCGCAGCGACGAATACGACTATTTCGTCGACCGCGGCCACACCTACTGGGACGGCCAACACGACGATTACAAAGGCGACGGCGACAACCTGGAAACCCGCATGGACCGCGGTTCGACTGTCGGTTCCTGAAACTGATCGGCGATCGTTCCCGCGCGCCGCGTAGGAACGATCCTCTCAGCGCGCTACGACCGCTCAACGCCTGCGCGATGACTGCCGCGGTTGTAACGCATCGAGTGCAGGTGCATTGAGGCGTGCCCAGTCGTAGATCAGTTCGATGGGCTCGACCAGACGCTGACCGAGTTCGGTGAGCGAATACTCGACCGTAGGCGGCACGCTGTCGTGCACGTGCCGGTTGATCAGGCCACTGGACTCCAGTTCGCGTAGCGTCTGTACCAGCATCTTTTTCGAAATACCGGGCAGGCTGCGGTGCAGCACGCCCGTGCGGGCGCTGCCGCCGTGGCGTGCGTGCACGGTGTGCAGGATCATGCTCGTCCACTTGGTGGAAAACAGTTCCAGCACACGGCGCGGCGCGCAGTCTTCTCGCCATTGTTCTTCGGGTGTTCCGGTTTGCATCGGGGTGGTTACCTTTTGGTGCCGTCTTGGTTTGAGTTCACAGCCTCGCTATGGTGCCAATGCTCTATCTGCAGAGGAATATCTAATGACACATCACGCACTGGTTGTTGGCGCTAGCGGCATCGTTGGCAGCGCCACCTCCCGCTTGTTGGCCGACCAGGGTTGGCAGGTCACCGGCCTTGCCCGTAACCCCAAGGCCGCCGACAACATCACCCCATTGGCCGCCGACCTGCTCGACCTGGCCTCGCTGGCAACCGCGCTCGAAGGCCTGAAGCCCACCCACGTGTACCTCACCACCTGGGCACGCCAGGCCACTGAGGCGGAGAACATTCGCGTCAACGCGGCGATGATTCGCAACGTGCTCGACGCACTGCGCGCGGCTGGCAGCGTCAGACACGTCGCGTTGGTTACCGGCCTCAAACACTACCTCGGCCCATTCGAAGCCTATGGCAAGGGCAGCCTGCCGCAGACACCGTTCCGCGAGGAGCAGGGCCGTCTGGACGTGGAAAACTTCTACTACGCCCAGGAAGATGAAGTGTTCGCCGCTGCGGAGCGCGATGGCTTCACCTGGAGCGTTCACCGCCCGCACACCATTACCGGCGTGGCAGTCGGCAACGCGATGAACATGGCGACCACCCTCGCCGTCTACGCCTCAATCTGCCGCGAAACCGGCCGGCCGTTCCGCTTCCCGGGTTCAGCCGTGCAGTGGAACAGCCTCACCGACATGACCGACTCGCGCCAACTGGCCAAGCAGCTGCATTGGGCCTCGACCACCCCGGCAGCCGCCAACCAGGCCTTCAATATCGTCAACGGTGACGTGTTCCGCTGGAGCTGGATGTGGCAGCGTATCGCCGAGTGGTTCGGCATCGAAGCCGCTGCATTCGACGGCCAACCCGCGCCCCTGGAAGAGCAGATGGCCGGCGATGCTGACATCTGGCGCAAGCTTGCCGCCGAGCAACGCCTCGCCGAAGCCGACATCACCCGCCTGATCTCCCCGTGGCACACCGACGCCGACCTGGGCCGCCCCATCGAAGTGGTCACCGACATGTCGAAAAGCCGCAAGCTGGGCTTCCTCGACTATCAGGCTAGCGACGACGCGTTCTTCGCGGTGTTCGAGCAGCTACGGGCCGCCAAGCTGGTTCCGTAACAGATTGACGGTGCCATCTCGCCAAGCGAGCCGATAGTTCCCACGCTCTGCGTGGGCATTCAGCCTGTGGCGCTCTGCGCCACGATTTGCGAACTCAGAGACCGATGTATGGACGCAGAGCGTCCTGCCCGGTGCGTTCCCACGCAGAGCGTGGGAACGATCGCAAAAGTCGAAGCTGGGCTTCCTCGACTACCAGGCCAGCGACGACGCGTTCTTCGCGGTGTTCGAGCAGCTACGGGCCGCCAAGCTGATTCCGTAGATCGGCTGCTGGGCCGACTGTCTGGCAGCCGATAGTGCCCACGCTCTGCGTGGGCACTCAATCTATGGCGCTTTGCGCCACGGTTTGCGGGCTCAGAGATCAATGTATGGATGCAGAGCATCCTGCCAATGCGTTACCACGCAGAGCGTGGGAACGATCGCAAATGAGAGCTGGGTCATACACCGTGCGGCCATGGCAAACGCTGCCCACATCAATATTGATATAACATAACATATCAAATACCCTTCGCAACTTTGTCGCGAAGGGGCCTCCCCTTTGCTCCCACAGGCCATCCGCGCTGGATATCCACCATGAGCAAAGCTCCTTACTACCGCTATTTCGCTTTATCGGCATTGGTATCCTTTACCCCTGACCTATGGGCCGACGAGCGCTCAACGGTCTTGCCCGGCACCGTGGTGAGTGCCCGGCAGACCGATGCTCCGGGGAGCTACCAGGCCGATACCGTGACCGTCGGCAGTAAGGTCGCATTGGCACCGATTGATGTGCCGCAGTCAGTGAGCGTGGTGACTCAAACGCGCATGGCCGACCAGAACCTGCTGACCCTCGCCGACGTGCTCAACGAAGTGACGGGCGTTTCCGTAGCGCCGTGGGACTCGATCACGCACCAGTACTACTCCCGCGGCTATTCGCTGGACATGGCTTACGACGGCATCCCGGTCTACGGCGGAAGCTCCGGCATTCAGGAGTTCGACATGGCGATCTACGACCGCGTCGAAGTACTGCGCGGCCCGGCGGCGTTGTTCATGGGCTCCGGTCAGGGAGGCGGCTTGGTGAA
Source organism: Phytopseudomonas seleniipraecipitans (assembly GCF_900102335.1). Classification (GTDB taxonomy): domain Bacteria; phylum Pseudomonadota; class Gammaproteobacteria; order Pseudomonadales; family Pseudomonadaceae; genus Aquipseudomonas; species Aquipseudomonas seleniipraecipitans. Next base: position 685,938 of record NZ_FNBM01000001.1, on the reverse strand, counting down.
TATGGTGAGAAAGCGTGGCCTGAGCGAGCCTGGCGTATCACTTAGCACCGCCACAGGCTCGTGGGACAACCACCGCGTTACCGTCGATGCCGGTGCGCCACTGGACGCCGAAGGGCGCCTGCGCAGCCGCGTCGTCGCCAGTTGGCAGGAGCAAGATTATTTCTGGGATGTAAGCCACAAGAAGAAATGGCTGACCTACGCCACGCTCGACTACCAGCTCACGCCGGATACCGTGGTATCGCTGAGCGGCGCGCACCAGGAAGACCACATGGACTCACCGAGCATGGGGCTCCCAGCTTATAGCGACGGCCGTTTCCTCGACGTGCCGCGCTCGACTCATGTCTACCCCAAGTGGAGCCGCTTCTCCTACGAGACCACCGAGGTCGCACTGGACATCGAACATGCCTTCGCCAATGACTGGCAGCTCAAGGGCAAGCTACTCAACCGCACCCAGGACAAATTCTGGAAGGATGCCTTTCCTTCACCCAACACGGGCGTCGACCCCAACACAGGCATGATCGCCAGCTACAACCGCCGCAGCAACGACAGCGATAACCAGCGCAACGCGTTCGATCTTTATCTTTCCGGCCCTTTCGCTGCGCTCGGCCGCACGCACCACGCAACCATAGGCTTCAATCGGGATCGTTACCTGAGCCACGCGCGCAGCGTCAACGCGCCGGTATTGCGCGGTGTACCGCTGAACAATCCGGACCTCGTGCCCGAGCCGGATTTTGTCTACAGCAACGGTACCGAAAACGAGGTGAAGCAGAACGGCGTGTATGGTCAGTTGCGTTGGTCACTCACCGACCCGCTGACGCTGGTAGTCGGGGGCCGCAGCAGCAACTTTGAACGTCGCAGTCGCAACGTCGCGCCGGCCACCGCTACGGCCTGGCGGACGACGCAGAAAGAAACCGGCGAATTCACACCCTACGGTGCGCTGATCTACGCCTTCACTGACACGCTCAACGGCTATGTCAGCTATTCGGACATTTTCGTGCCACAAAGCCAGGAGACGGCCAGCGGGTCCACGTTGGAGCCACGAGTAGGCGCTCAATGGGAAACGGGCCTCAAGGCATCGTTCCTGGACGGCACCGTTGGCGCGTCCGTGGCGCTCTTCCGAACCACCGACACCAACCGCGCCATGGCTGACCCGAACAACCCCAACTTCTATCTGCCGGCCGGTGAAGTGCGTGTGGAAGGCTGGGAAATGGAGGTCACCGGGCGCCCGAGCGACAGCCTGAATCTCTCCGTCGGTTACAGCTACCTGACCAGTCACTACGTCGAAGACCAAAGCCGAAGCGGCGAGAAGTTCTCGCTTTACGAGCCTCGCCACTCCCTCAAGACGTATGCCAAATACCGAATACTGGACGGCGCGGCCAAAGGGATGTTTGTCGGCGGCGGCCTGCACATCAGCAGCGGCACCGACGGCAGCAGCGACTCGCCGCTACGTAGCCAAGGCGGCTATGCGGTAGCCAACGGCCAGATCGGCTACGAGTTCAGCCAACAAACGTCGATTGCGCTGATGGGCAACAACCTGTTCGACCGCCATTATTACGCCCGAGTCGGCAACCTCAACGGCTACAACATCTATGGGGAGCCGCGTAGCTTCACCGCAGTATTGCGCACTGCGTTCTAAAGCCCCGCTTCACGCCGATTCCGGCTCGCTGGCCAACACGGCATTGGCCAGCGCTTCCTGAAAGGCATGCAACGCAGCGGCGCTCGCCGCTTCGTTTCCCTGAACCATCGCCCTGTTCCCAGCCCTAACGCAGTAACGCTGCAGCGGATCAAGATAGCCGTCTCGGCCTGCGATGGTGGAATCAGGTTTGGGGATTTGGGCGGATTGCCCTATCCTCGCGCCCCTTCGAATAAAGACGACCAAAGGAAGACGCCTGTGTCTGCGTTGCTCGATGCCTTCTCCGGCCTGCTCTGGACTTACCTCGCGATTCCCATGCTGCTGCTTAGCGGTGTCTATCTGACCTATAGGTGTCGTGGCGTGCAGCTGCGGATGATCCCCGAAATGTTTCGGGTCATTCTCGAGAGCAACCATGGCGACAAGGAGGCGATTTCCTCCTTCAAGGCCTTCACCATCTCGGCGGCGTCGCGGGTCGGCACCGGCAATATCGCTGGCGTGGCCACGGCGATCGCGCTGGGCGGGCCGGGCGCGGTGTTCTGGATGTGGGTGGTGGCCATGCTCGGCGGCGCTACGGCGTTCGTCGAATCCACGCTCGGCCAGCTCTACAAGTCCGACAAGCAGTACCGCTACCACGGCGGCCCGGCCTATTACATTCAGCGGGCCCTGGGCTGGCGTTGGCTGGCGGTGACCTTCGCGGTAATGATCAGCATCACCTATGGCCTGGTGTTCAACTCAGTGCAGGCCAACTCCATCGTCGATGCGATGCAGACCTCGTTCGGCGGCGAAGGTGGTAGCGAGACACTGGCGTGGGGCATCGGCATCGTGCTGACGGCGCTGACTGGCGTGATCATCTTTGGCGGTGTGCAGACCATTTCCAAGGTATCGGTGACCGTGGTGCCGGTGATGGCGGTGCTGTATCTGGGCATCGGCACGCTGGTCATCATCCTCAACATCGGCCGCGTGCCGGCGATGTTCGGCGAGATTTTTGCCCATGCCTTCGGCATTCGTGAGATAGCCGGCGGCGGCGTCGGCGCAGCGATCATGATGGGCATGCGCCGCGGCCTGTTTTCCAACGAAGCGGGCATGGGCTCGGTGCCCAATGCCAGCGCCACGGCGTCGGTCTCTCATCCGGTCAAGCAGGGCCTGGTGCAGACCTTGGGCGTGTATTTCGACACCATGGTGATCTGCACCATGACTGCCATCATCATCCTGCTGGCCGACCCCAGCCACGCCTACGGCGATGGCGCGATGGGCGCCAGCCTCACGCAGTGGGCGCTGGCCGAGGAGCTCGGCAACTGGGCAATTCACTTTCTGACCTTTGCCATTCTGCTGTTCGCCTTCACCTCGGTGGTCGGCAACTACTACTACGGCGAGTCGAACATCCAGTACATGTTTGGCGGCAAGCTGTGGCTGCAACTGTTCCGGGTGCTGGTACTGGCGTTCGTGATGATCGGCTCGGTCGTCAAAGTCTCGGTGGTGTGGTCGATGGCCGATGTGTTCATGCCACTGCTGGCACTGACCAACCTGATCGCTATTCTGCCGCTGGCCGGCATCGTTGCCCGGTTGCTCAAACACTATCGGGCTCAACGTGCCCAGGGTGTGGAGCCGGTGTTCCACCGCGATGACATGCCGGACTTGAAGAACATCGAATGCTGGGACGGCAGCGACCCCACCACCCGCGCGGAAACCTACAGCGCCGCAGCGACGCAGGCGCTGAAGAATTAGCCTACAGCGGCTCCGCGCGCTGCGACCTGCACGTCGCTGATGCAAGAACGCCGACCACTGGGTCGGCGTTCTGCTCTCTGCAAGCTGCTTCGATACCGATCAGCGCATCATTGCAGCCCCGGGCCAACGCGACTCACTGCCCTCAGGCGCGCCAGGTCACCAGGCTGGTGCTGAACGGCGCCGGCGCGTCAGCGACCTTCGGCATTGCATCAGTGCTGGCCGCCCGCTTTGCCAGCCACGCTACCAAGGCTGCGCTTTCCAACGGCCGGGAGATGAAGAAGCCCTGGGCTTCTTCACAGCCCAATTCGCCGATGACCTGCATGGTCTTGGACGTCTCGATGCCTTCAGCGACGATGTGCAGCCCAAGTTCCTTGGCCAGACAAATAAGCGCACGCACGATGATCCAGTCCTTCTGCCCTGCGCGCAGGTTGTCCATGAATGAGCGATCAAGCTTTACGGTGTCAGCTGGAATGTCGCGCAGGTAGGCCCAGTTGCTGTAGCCGCTGCCGAAATCATCGATGGCGATAGCGACACCGACGGCCTTGAGGCGCTCGAGCTGCGGGATAACCATTGAGAAATCGCCGACCAGCACGCTTTCGGTGAACTCAACCTCCAGGCAACTGCCGGGCAGGTCATGGCAGGCCAGCAAGCGAATGATTTCGTCGGTCAGGTGATGATCGTTGAGGTCCGCTGCCGACACGTTGATTGAGACGGTCAGCTCGAGGCCGCTGCGCCGCCACATGTCGATTTGCGCAATGGCCTGCTTGGCGACCCAGAAGCTGACCGCATGGATCAACGCGGTTTTCTCGGCCAGCGGAATGAACTCGGCCGGGCTGATCTCGCCCAGGCTCGGATGCGTCCAGCGCAGCAAGGCTTCTGCGGAAACACAAGCGCCGCTATGCAGGTCGACCCGCGGCTGGAACACCAAACGCAGCTGGTCATCAGCGCGCACGGCATCGCCCAGATCATTGACCAAGCGCGTGCTGCGTTGCTGCGCGGCATCCATCTGCTGGTCGTAATAGGCCCAGCCGCGGCCTGAGCTACGCGCTTCATCTGCCGCGCAGACGATCAGGCGCATCCAGTCCTGCTGCAGGGTGCCTGCGTCGAGCCGCAGCACACCGATACCGAGTTGGGGCACCACGGGCAGCTTCTCGCAGTGAATGGGTTTACCCAGGGTTTTTACCAGCGTGGCGAACACCTGCTCGGCCTGGGCCTGTTGGCTGGCAGGGACGGTGCAGGCGAAACGCAGTGCACTGATCTTGTAAAGCGACCAGCCAGTGGGCAGCAAGCTCTGCAACGTATCCTTCGCAGCCAGCGTGAAGCCTGCGAGGTAATGAAAACCGAGCGATTTGAGCATACCGTTCATTTGCTCGGGCGAAACCAGCTCGATGGCGACGGTCAGCGGGCTGTGGCCCTCACTCAACGCTTGGCTGATGTCTTCATCCAGCTGGGCACGGTTGGGCAAGCCGGTGGTGGTATCGGTGAAGGCGGCGATACGCATATCGTTGAGGCGGCTCATCGCCAGGCGGCCCATGTGCGTGAGCATGGTCATGTCGGCCGCCGACATCGGCGGCCGAGGCGCGGTATCGATCACGCAGAGGTTACCGAGAATCACCCCACTCTCGAACACCAGCGGCACTCCAGCGTAATAGCGAATGCCAGGCTCGCCCGTGACCAGCGGGTTATCACGGAAACGTTCGTCCTGGCTGGCGTCGCACACCTCGATGCTTGCGCCGATCGCCACGCTGTATGCGCAGAACGAATCGGTGCGCGGCGTTTCCTGCAGCGCAGTGCCCACCCGTGCGCGGAACCACTGGCGCTTGCGGTCGAGGATGGTGATCAGCGAAATGGGCGTATTGAAATAGCTGGCGGCCATCTTCACCACTTCGTCGAGAAGCGGGTCGGGGCGTTGTTCGAGGAGGCAGGGATGCTCATCGAGCAGCACTTGCCGGCTCAGTTCATTCAACGGAACGGGAGGATAGGGAGCCAGCATTCGTCATCTCTCAGTCATTGCTCGAAACGGCCACAGCTGCACATTCCACATAAGCTACGGCGCATGATAACGAAATGACATCACAGCCCAAAGGGCGTTGCATATAGATTAATGACCGTTGGGCGGCTGAGAACCTTGTGCATTGCGATGGCCAGCAACTACGCGCGCAGCGCTCAGCGATCCTGTTTTTCATGCATGCACTTGCCGGCGGCTCGCAGCTTTCAAAGGCCTGATGGATCGCCTGAAGCTGCATAGTGTGAAAATCCTTCACTGCGCGCCATTTCGCTCCAGGGCAGTTACCAATTGCGCCTTGGTCATGCGCGAGCGCCCGCGAATTTGCTGGCTAGCGGCGCGTTTCATCAGCGCGGCCTTGGTCAAGCCGCCGAGCGATGGTGTGCGGTGGTGGGCAGTCTTTTCCGCGACGTCTGCAGGTTGCGCCGAATGCTGGCGCCCTGCCCGGCTATCCGCACGTTTCTTGCGCGTACTGCGGTCGTAATCGCGCTGGCTCAGGTGCTCGCGGGCGTTATGTGGCAAGTAGCGCTCGCCCGTTTCTGCCGACGGCTGGCCGGACGCGGTATCCCAGTCCTGCTCGGTCCATTGCTGGAGGTGGTTGTCAGCGGTTTTCTTGCCGACGTATCCACCGCCTGCCTTCTGATAGGCCTGCACCGCCATTTGAGCTTTGCGCGCCGACCATTGCCCCGGTTTACCGCCCTTATCACCCTGGGTGATGCGCGCTTTGATGCGCGCCCACAGCGCCGGGTCGGTCTTTTTCGCAGTGCTGCTCATGACAAGCATCCTCTCGGTCGCCGTTACACAACCGACCCGTAGCCGACAGCGCGGGTTTCCATTAGAAGATCAGCGGCAGCCTTTGGTCATCAGAGGCCTGAGCCTGACAGCCGGCGCTCGGCCCGGCAATCCATCAGCAGCGCATCCGTTGGCGCCCAACAGGAGAAAACCGGTGGAACGCAACGCCGGCTTTGCCGCTCATAAAGGCAAGACCTACCTGTCCTTCCCGAATAACTGTCGCGCTCACCGATGATATGGATCCGTTAACCAAGTCCGCACCTGAACAACGCATCACTGAGCGCCTCGACTTCCTTGCCAATGGCGGGGAGATCGCCGACCTGTTGCGAAACGCTGATTTCAGCCGGTCTCCGCTTGGCTCACCCGTAGACTGGTCGCCCAGCTTGAAGACCCTGATGGCCACCGTGCTCCCAGTGGAAGCCCAGATCGTGCTGTTCTGGGGGCCGGAGTTCGTAGCCCTGTACAACGAGGCGTATGCACCGAGCATCGGCGAAAAGCACCCTCGCGCTCTCGGCCGACCGGCCATAGAGAACTGGGCAGAACTGTGGGATGACCTGGAGCCGCTGCTGCGCGGCGTACGGGAGAGTGGCAAAACCTTCTCGGCCAAGGATCGTCCCTTCTACATCGAACGCCATGGCTGTGGTGAAACCGTTTACTTCGATGTGTCTTATTCAGCCGTGCGAGAAGCGGACGGCTCAGTGGGCGGCGTGCTCTGCGTGGTGACCGAAACCACTCAGCGCGTGCAGTTCGAGCACCGCCAGGCGTTCCTGCTCGAGCTCAGCCAGGCGTTGCCTTCGATTACCGAGCCGGCCAACCTCACAGCGTTCGTGCTGCGCCGGCTTGCCGAAGAGCTGGATGCCAGGCGGGTGTACTTCGCTGAACACCATGCGGGGGACACGACGCTCTGCGTGCAGCAGAGCCACCCACCAGCACCTGGGCGCAACCCCACCCTGGCGCCCTACTCACCCGCCGACAAGCAGCGGCTGCTCGCCGGCCACCCACTGGCACAGTCGGCAGCCGACCGCGACTTCAATGTGCTGCACATTCCCGTGGTGCGTAATGGGGCACTCGAAGCAGTGTTGGTTATCGAGTGCCGCGCCTTGCAGCTGTTCTCCGAATTCGCCACTCAACTGGCTGAAGAAACCGCCAAGCTCGCCTGGGGCTGGATCACTCACGCACGAGCTGAAATAGCGTTGCGTGCGAGCTCCGCGCAGCTATCGGCGATGTTCGATCAGGCCGGCGCTGGCATCGCGGTATATGACGATACCTGGCGGCTCAGCCGAATCAACGACCGTTACTGCGAAATAGTCGGCCGTGGTCGAGAACAACTGCTTGGGCGCGAGTTCCAGGAGCTGAACCCAACAGACGCAAACAGCGAGTGCGAACAGCGCCTCGGCAGTGGTCAGCCGTTCGAAAATACCCGTCGCTACGAGCGCCCCAACGGCACCAGCGTATGGGTGCAAAACCACATGACACCGTTGCTCGATGAGCAGCGTGCAGTCACCGGGATGATCGGCGTATGCGTGGACATCAGCGAGCGCGTGCGCGCCGAAGCAGAACTGCGCGAGCTGAACGAAGGCCTGGAAGATCGCGTCGCCACCATGGTTGCCCAGCGCGAGGCTGCCGTGGCGCAGCTTCACGAGGCGCACAAGATGGAGATGGTTGGCCAGCTTACCGGCGGTATCGCCCATGACTTCAACAACCTGCTGACACCGATCATGGCGTCGATGGAACTGATCCGCCGACGCCTGCCCGATGAACGCTACACCAAGCTCATCGACGGCGCGCTGCAGGCCGCTGATCGCGCACGCATTCTGGTCGGTCGCCTGTTGACCTTCGCCCGCAGGCAAACCCTCAAGCCGCAAGCCGTCACGCTATCGATGCTGATGCGCGAGATGCGTGACCTGATCCAGCGCTCTCTGGGGCCGTTGGTCGAGGTGGTAATCGACATTCCCAACGACCTGCCGACGGTGTTCATCGACCCGCATCAGCTTGAACTGGCCGTCCTCAACCTGGCGGTCAACGCCCGCGATGCCATGCAAGACGGCGGCCGTCTGAAGATAGTCGCTGAACTCAACGACCTGCCAGACAACGCCATAATCGGTTTGAGCGGCGGTCAGTACGTGCACCTGATGGTAGTGGACAGCGGCAGTGGCATGAGCGAAGAGACGTTGCGTCACTGCGTCGAGCCGTTCTACTCGACAAAGGGTGTAGGCAAAGGTACGGGCCTCGGGTTATCGATGGTGCAAGGACTGCTGATGCAATCGGGTGGTGGCTTCGATATTGCGTCTGACCTGGGCCAGGGCACGCGCGTCAGCTTGTGGCTGCCGACCACCGAGGCGCCAGCCACATGCGAGCAACCGGAGGTTGGTGAGGATGTGCCGCTGGCTCCGCGGCCCGTTCACGTGTTGCTGGTCGACGACGAAGCCCTGGTGCGAGAAACCACCAGCCTGCAGCTGCATGACCTTGGTTATGAAGTAACCGATGTGGATTCAGCCGCGGCGGCGTTGGCGCTTATCGAAGGGGGCCTGGTACCTGACGTTCTGGTAACCGATCACATCATGGAGAACAAGACCGGCGCACAGTTGGCGCAGGAGCTGCGGCAGCAAATGCCGGATCTTCCGGTATTGATCATCACCGGTTACGCCAATCTGACGCCCATGCAAATCAGCGACTTCGAGGTACTGGCCAAACCCTTCCGACGCCGCGATATCGCCGCACGGCTCGCGCAGATGTGCGCCGCCTCCGGGCCCGCCTGATGGCCCGGAGGCGCGGGATCGCTCAAGCCCCTTCCAGGCCTTGCTTGAAGCTCAGCGCAGGCAGCTTTACGGTGGTGCCGCCCAGCTTATCGACAAGCGCGGGCGGCGCTTCATCGGAGATTTCCACGACATGGCCGGCCACCAACCCTTCATCGCTGGCGTCCGGATAGTCCTCAATCACCCACTGCTCGACCTCTTCTCGGCTGATGCCAAGCGCTTCAGCCAGAATGCCACTGCGCTGCTCAGCCCATAGCGTCTGCATTTGATCATTGCTCATCGGGTTACCTCGACTGACTGGTTTTCTTGAATGCCTGTTCTAAACGAAGCTGCTGGCGCGCTGCGGCTGCCCCATGCTCTGCCCAGGGTTTCCTAATTGATGGCGCAGGCTCAGCACCAGCTGAGAAATACTTCGGGAGCTGGACAGCTCCGAGCGCTCGATTCCCGCTACGTCCAACAACACCTGACCATCTTCCGGAGAGCGGATCTGAATGGCGACGGTGTCACCGGCCTCGATACTGCATCTGCATTGCAGGGGCAGGAAGGCAGATTCGATGATCTGCCTCTGTTCCAAAATAGACATCATCACAGCGCACCTCGATTTAGTGGCTTGAATATCGGCGAGCGCAGGTTCCGCTCTGTGTCTGCGTGGTGATAACGAAGCGGCTCGACACCTCGATACTCGACGCACGAAATCCAGATATGCATTAGCAATGCCATATATCGCCCTGCTCAAACAGTAGAAAGCCAGGGAAATCCGCATTGCAAATTGCAAGACGCACATTAAATAGCATGGCTTTTTGCACGCCATCATGGCGGCAAGTAATGCAATCAAAATGATCTTATTTCAATATGATAATTACCACTTATCGGCACCGCTGCTCTAACGCTCGAACTATTAGCAGCCAATACGCTTCGTAATCCATGAGGCGCCGCCTCACTAAACAATTAACGAGGAATGAAACATGGCTCACAAGAATCCTGGCAACTTCGCTAATGATCGGCAAAAAGCATCCGAGGCGGGCCGTAAAGGGGGTCAACATAGCGGAGGAAACTTCGCCAATGACCGCCAAAAGGCTGCAGAAGCCGGCCGCAAAGGCGGTCAGAACAGCCACGGTGGTGGCGGCAAGCGCTCATCCTGATCAGGGCTGACCCAAGGCCCAGCGCTTGCGGGCCTTGTGTTCATTAAACGATACCTGTACTTCCCCGCTTCAAACACCCTGTCTTTTAATGCTCAGCCGATTGCGTCGACACACTACTCGAGAACTGCGCCTGCAGCTTATACAAATAACTGGACAGCAGTTGCTCATTGAGCAAGTTGTACGACCAACTGTACATACCGCACCAACCAAACTCATCGACACCGCATAATTTGTATAAGCAGCGTACACATTACTTATGCGTGCACACCAAACACCCTGGCCAATTAAAACGCCACTACTTCCGCGGCCTCCTAAAAAAAAGCGCAAAAAAAAGGACCCCGAAAGATCCCCTTTTTAGCGCAATCGCGTTTATTTACCGCTGGTCAGCGCGTTGTAGCTGGTCATCAGGTTGCGGTAGTCAGGGATGTGGTCGGAGCAGATCTTCGCCAGCCCTTCCACATCATTGCGCCAGTCGCGGTGCAGCTCACACGCCACGCCGAACCAGTTCATCAGTTGCGCACCGGCTGCCGACATGCGGTTCCAGGCGGCGTCACGGGTGATCTGATTGAACGTGCCCGAGGCATCGGTCACCACGAACACATCAAAGCCTTCTTCCAGGGCCGAGAGCGCCGGGAACGCCACGCAGACTTCGGTCACCACGCCGGCGATGATCAGCTGCTTCTTGCCGGTGGCCTTGATCGCCTTGACGAAATCTTCGTTGTCCCAGGCGTTGATCTGGCCAGGGCGAGCAATGTACGGCGCGTCCGGGAACATCGCCTTCAGCTCGGGTACCAGCGGGCCGTTGGGGCCAGTTTCGAAGCTGGTAGTGAGGATGGTCGGCAGGTTGAAGAACTTGGCCAAGTCAGCCAGGGCCAGCACGTTGTTCTTGAACTTGTCCGGCTCGATATCGCGCACCAGAGAGAGCAGACCGGCTTGATGATCAACCAGCAGAACGGCAGCGTTGTCTTTGTCCAGACGGTTGTAGGTGTAGGAAGTGGTCATGGCGCGGTCCTCGATTTTCAGTGGGCTGCCGATTCGTTCGGCTGGAATTGATGGGTGTCGTGCAGTTGTCGCTGCATGTGACAAAGATTAAATTCGACACCCTTCGCGCACCAGACGGCAAAAATCGCCCACAGCGTTCTATTTAAGGAACGAAAGAAGACAGCTTCAGTGCTTTGCAATAAACGCCGAAAAAGCCGCACAGCCATCCAAGACGGCGCCCTGCTGCCAGCTCACAGTCACGGTTCTTTTCGACTGGAGATTTTGTCATGCACGCAGCCAACCCGGCCCGTGACCGCAGCGACTGGGCGCTGCTCTTTCTACGTATCAGCGGCAGCCTGCTGCTGCTCGCCGTTCATGGCCTGCCGAAGCTGCTGAACATGCAGGCGGAACTGACCCTGATCGAAGACCCGCTGGGCCTGGGGCCCTCGGTTACGCTATGCCTGGCCATATTTGCTGAAGTGTTGTGTCCGCTGCTGATCATCCTCGGTCCGTTCACGCGCCTCGCCACCCTGCCCATACTGGCGGTATTGCTGGTATCGCTGGTGCTCGTGCACCCCGAATGGAGCCTCGGTGAAGGCCAATTCGCCTGGTTACTGGCCATCCTTTTCACCACGTTGCTGATCGGCGGTCCCGGCCGCATCGCCTTTGGCAAACGCCTGCCCTTTTAATAACGGCCTATAGCGCACGCCACGCCGCCACCCCTTAGAGGGCACCGCTGCCCTCCCCGGCGAGGCCGCGCTACCGCAGATACTTCGTCGGCACTGTCAGACCACCTGGGAAATGGATCGCAATCAGGTCGCGTTCGCGACTCGTCCATGCAGGCCGTTGCCAACGCCGGACCAAAGTCGAGTCAGGAATTGTCATGTTTGGCCGTGGAGTTGAATGCGAGCGTGTCGCGATTCCGAGCTTTAACCGAGGCTCGGTTTGCCGATTTGGTCGTTTATATGTACAAGCGGCTACCACCGTCTTGCTACAGCGTGACGCCTTCGACACGTTCCCATCCGGTCATTGTGGAATGATCGATGCATGGCTCTGCCATGCGGTTATCGAGGATGCGATGGCCGTAAAGGTCGCTGGTCAAAAAGTCCGAACTTTTCGCCCCTCCAACGCCCTTTATCTTCAGATGCAGAAGCGTTGGGACACCGATGATCAAAACCGCCAAACACCGCGCCACCGTGATCTGCCAGCAGCAGGACAAGGTATTGCTCGTGCGCAAAGCACAAGCGAAATGGACCTTGCCGGGAGGCAAGATCGAAGCCAATGAGGGCCCGGCGCAAGCCGCTCTGCGTGAACTGTCCGAAGAAACCGGGCTGGACACCGACGTCCTAGAGTTCCTTGCGCTGCACGAATTCGATAGCCGTCCTCATCACGTTTTCCGCGCCACCGTAGCGGACGCGCTGAGCGCCACGCCTAGGAATGAAATAGCCGACTGCCGCTGGTTTTCTTCCGTCGACCTGGACAAGGCAGTGAAAAAGCCCACGCGCAAACTGCTCGAGCTGTACTTCGCCACGGGCCGCCAGGAACAGGCTTGAGGCCGACCTTGCAGGCAATCTCTTCAGACCGCATTGTCGCCCACGATCATTTCATGGATACGGCTGGCCACCGCTTCCATAGTGAAAGGCTTGGTCAGAACCCGCATGCCTGGCGCCAGATGGCCGTTGCCGATTACCGAGTTCTCCGCATAGCCGGTGATGAACAGCACCTTCAGATCCGGACGCTCGACCCGCGCCAGGTCGGCGAGCTGGCGACCGTTCATGCCACCGGGCAGGCCCACGTCTGTCACCAACAGATCGATGCGCACCCCGGACTGCAGAATCTTCAAGCCTGACGCTCCATCACCGGCCTCAAGCGTGGTGTAACCCAGCTCCTCGAGCACCTCGATGACCAGCATGCGAATCGCCGGTTCGTCATCGACCACCATGATGGTCTCCCGCGAGTCGGTGCGGGCACTGCTCGGCTCGCAGGCGGGTTCGACCTCCGCCTCGTCACCGTCCTGATAGCGCGGCAGGTACAGACACATGGTGGTGCCCTGCCCCAGTTGGGAGTGGATGAACACCTGGCCGCCGGACTGACGCACGAAACCGTAGACCATCGACAGACCAAGGCCGGTGCCCTCACCCATCGGTTTGGTGGTGAAAAACGGCTCGAAAGCGCGCTCGATGACTTCCTCGGTCATGCCCGTACCGGTGTCGGTGACGCACAACGACACGTACTGGCCGGGCGGTACGTTGCGCCCGTGCGAGGCGTGGTCATCGATCCATTGATTGCTGGTTTCGATGCTCAGGCGCCCTCCATCGGGCATCGCATCGCGGGCATTGAGGCACAGGTTGAGCAGCGCGTTTTCCAGTTGCGGGGCATCGATAAAGCTCGACCACAGCTCTGCGGCAAGTGTCACTTCGGTGCTGATATGCGGACCGACACTACGCCGTACCAACTCCTCCATGCCAACCACCAGGCGATTGACGTTGGTCGGTTTGGGGTCGAGTGTCTGCCGGCGCGAGAACGCCAGCAATCGATGGGTCAGCGCTGATGCGCGCCGGGCAGCACTCTGGGCGGCGCCGACGTAGCGGTCGACATCGGCCAGGCGGCCCTGACTCAGGCGCATCTGCAATAATTCCAGCGAGCCACTGACGCTGGTCAGCAGGTTGTTGAAGTCGTGGGCGATGCCGCCGGTTAGTTGACCGACCGCCTCCATCTTCTGCGACTGGCCCAATGCATCCTCCGCGATGCTCAAGCGCTGTTGCTCCTGCAGGCGCTCGGTGATGTCGTAGACGAACTGATAGGCACCGATCTGCCGCCCCTCGGTATCGTTCAGCCGGCTGAAGTGCATCTCGTAATGGCGCGTGCCGTCCTCGGTTTCGAACGGCACGACTACCACAAACTCTTCGCCACCGAGCGCGCGGTCCCATGGTGCGAGCGCCGCCTGCAGATTTTCCGGTTGCGCGTGAAGGTTGTCTTTTATGCTCTCGCCGATCTGTGGGCACACACCGAACACCCGCTCGAATTCACGCATCCCCGAGCCGTTGATGGCGATCCAGCGGTAATCGAAGCCCATGATGAAGATCAGCGCATCGGCACCGTCCACCACGCCGACCAGCACCCGACGCGCCTCGTTGGCATCGCGCACGCGCCTTTCCAGGGTCTCGTTGAGCTGACGCAGCGACTCTTCAACCTGCTTGCGCTGGGTGATGTCCTGAAACAGCACCGCCACCTGCTTGCGACTCGCAGGGCCGACACGAAATGCACTGATTTCCAAGTGGCGACCGGTGGCAATCAACTCCTGCTCGAAGCGAATCGATTCGCCGCTGTGCAGTACATGGGCGTAGCGGGCAACCCAGCTGTCGGCCTCTTCACCGACCATCTCGCGCAGCGTCTGGCCAACCACATTGCGAATGCCGGCATGCTCGGCGTAGGCCGGGTTGGCTTCGATATGGATGTAGTCGCTGAGCGGGCCATGGGGGCCGTCGAAGAATTCGATGACGCAGAAGCCTTCGTCCATGGTATTGAACAGAAACTCGTAGCGCTCGCGTTCCTGAGCGAAGGCGCTCTCGACGCGGCGCTGCTCGGCGATGTCGTTTTCCTGGACGAAGATACCGTCCACCCGCCCCAACGAATCGAACTGCGGCAGGTATAGAAAGTCCCGTTGAGAGCCTTCGTCGCCAGGCATCTGGAAGTTACGCGCGCGCACCCCGCGGCCACGCCGATAGGCCTCTTCCATCAGTTCGATGAAGCGCCGCTCGATACGCCCGCCCAATACCTCGCGCACCGGCTTGCCAAGCACATCGCCCAGGCTGAGCGCGCGCTGGTACGCGGTATTGACGTGTTCGAAGCGCAGTTGTTCGCCGCGCAGCACGGCCATCGATGCCGGCGATTGCTCGAAGATCTGCTGGAAACGACCTTCACGGTCCGCCGTCCAGCGCTCGCCTTCGTATATCGCCAAGCGGGCTTTCAGCTGGGCGTTTTCATCTTCGAGCACTTGCAACCGCTGCCGAATCGCGTCGGCGTCATCAGGTATCACGATAGGCACCGAGCAGGCAGGAAAAAGAGAGCGAAGCGCCGCTATTGAAGCCCGTAATGCGGCTTTTTGCTACTGGCGCAGCGGCTTTTTCCTGCACGTTTCGCCTGCTGCACGACCGGGGCGGCGCCGGTAGGCTTTCAGCCGGTCAGGCAGCGGTAAACCGGCGATAGCCGACCTCTGTTGCGGCCCCGACAGCCGGCTCAGTGCTCGGGCAGCGAGCGACTCACTTTCTCGAGCAGCTCATTCATCTTGAATGGCTTGGTCATCAGGTCCATGCCGATATCGAGAAACTGTTGGCGATTGAGGGCGTTTTCGGCGTAGCCGGTCATGAACAGAACCGGCAGCGCCGGCCTCAATGTGCGCGCCGTCTGCGCCAGCTCACGGCCATCCATGCGCGGCAGGCCCACGTCGGTGAGCAACAGATCGATCGCCACATCACTGTGCAAATGAGTGAGTGCAGTCTCCACATCCGGGGCCTGGGTGCAGCGGTAACCGGCCTCTTCCAGCACTTCCGCGGCGAACACACGCACTGTGGCCACGTCTTCGACGATCAGCACATGTTGCCCGGCGCCGCGGTGCTCAACCAGCTCGACCACGCTCTCGGCCACCACAAGCTCACTGCTGGCCGGCAGCATGATGGTCACTTCAGTACCGCGCCGGGTGGTGCTGCGAATACTCGCGTTACCGCCGGATTGACGCGCGAAACCATAGATGGTCGACAGCCCAAGGCCCGTACCCTGGCCAACCGGTTTGGTGGTGAAGAACGGATCGAACACCTTGTCGATCAGGTGGTGGTCGATACCTGTGCCATCGTCGCGCACGGAAAGCGCCACGTAGATCCCATCGGCGAGATTGGGATCGCCGTGGGAGTGAGCGGTATACGTGTTGACCCAGATATTGCCGCCCTGGGGCAAGGCATCCCGGGCGTTGATGACCAGGTTGAGGACGGCGCTTTCCAACTGACTGGGGTCCACCAGCGCGATTGCCGGCTTACCGGTCAGCTCCAGCGTAAGCGTGATTCGCTCGCCGATGGTGCGCACCAGCATCTCTTCCAGCGAGCGCACGCGCTCGTTGACGTCGACCGCCTGGTTGTCGAGCGGCTGCTTGCGGGCGAACGCCAGCAGGCGATGGGTCAGCGCGGCTGCGCTCATTGCCGAGTTCAATGCCGCTTCGGCGTACAACTGCACGCGATCCAGGCGCTGCTCGGAGACGCGTTTCTGGATCAGTTCGAGGCTGGTGATGATGCCCGTGAGCATGTTGTTGAAGTCGTGAGCGATACCTCCGGTAAGGTTACCCAGCGCCTCCATTTTCTGTACCTGCAGCAGCTGCGCCTCGGTACGCGCACGTTCGGCGATTTCCATGGCCAGCTTGCTGGTCGCGTCATCCAGTTGCGCCAAGTGCAGGCGTTCACGGCGCCGGTGCTCGGTCACATCCTCAACGAACACCAGGCTCAGTTCAGGGGTGTGATAAGGCGATATCTGCCACTCGGTCTCGCGCATGTCGCCCCGAACGCGCATGTTCAGCGAGCCCTTCCAGCGCTCACCGGCCTTTAGCCGCAGCCGCAGCTCTTCGAGCAGCTCGGCCTGATCCTCCGCAAAGCATTCGTCGAGAATGCGCGAGTCGGGATCGTCCTCGATCAGTTGCGCGAAGGCGTGGTTGCACTCGTGCACCTTGAGGCTGGAATCGAGCACGGCGATGGGTGCCGAGACGTTGGCGAAAATCTCGCGAAAGCGCGCCTCGCTCTGGCGCAGCGCATTTTCCGTGTCGCGCACGCGCAGCAGGGTGCGCAACGTCGCCAGCAGCACGTCCGCGTCCACCGGGTGGACCAGGTAGGCGTCGGCGCCGGCGTTCAGACCGGTGATGATATCGCCGGTATGGATCGATGCCGCCGATACGTGGATCACCGGCAACAACGCAGTACCGGGCTCCGCACGCAGAATACGCACGATGTCGAAGCCGCTCATGTCGGGCAGGTTGACGTCGAGAATCAGCGCATCCGGCGTCTCGCTGCGGATCATTGCCAGGCCATCGGTGCCCGTGCCGGCTTCCGCGACCAGGTAGCCATGGCGCTCCAGGCGCCTGCGCAACGCATAGCGGGTGGCGACGTTGTCATCGACGATCAGCAGGCGCAGATCAGGCTTCATGGGGCGGCTCCTGAGCGAGCGCCAGGGGGATCACCACGAAAAATACCGACCCCACGCCCGGCGTGCTTTCCACACCCACCTCGCCGCCGAGCAGCTCAGCAAAACGCTTGCACAGCGACAGCCCCAAACCAGTACCGCGCAAGCGTTTCTGCAGCGGCGAGTCGATCTGCGAAAAATCCTCGAACAGCGTGCCGTGCAGCTCTGGTGCGATACCAATTCCAGTGTCGCTGACGGCGAAGCGGATTTTGTCTTCGCCTTCTCGTCGTGCAGAAATCCTCACCTCACCGCGGGCAGTGAACTTCAGCGAATTGGCAATGAAATTGCGCAGGATCTGCGCGAGCTTCTTGTCATCGGTGAACAGCCGCGGCAGCCCCACCGGCTCCTCGAAAATAAGGTCCACGGCACTGGCGTTGACGATCGGTCGGAACATGCCGCGCAGCGCAGAGAACAGGTCCAGCATGTCGAACCACGCCGGCGAAATGTTGATCCGCCCGGCCTCGATCTTGGCCAGGTCGAGCAAGTCGTCGACCATGTCGCTCAGCTCGCGCGCGGCGGTGCTGACGAACGCCACCTGGCGGTGCTGCTCCTCACTCAACGGCCCGTCGAGTTCGTCGGTGAGCAGGCTGGTGATGCTCAGGATCGAGCCCAGCGGCGTGCGAAACTCGTGGCTCATATAGGACAGAAAGCGGCTTTTCAGATCCGATGCCTGGCGCAACTCATCAGCCTGATTGTCCAGCTCGGCATAAAGCGCCAGCACGCCCTGATTGGTTTCCTCGAGTTCATCGCGCAGCGCCGCGCTTTCGCTCTGCAGTCGTGCGATCAATGCGGCCTGGTCGGCGTGGCTCAAGTCGGTGGATTCAGCCATTGACGGCCTCCAAGGCAATGACCACGACCGTGACATCGTCACGACCGCGGCAGAAATCACGGTGCAGCACGGCGGCGATCACCGCAGGATGGCAGTGCACCAGGCCGGGATAATCTTTCACGCTCCAGCGCGACTGCAGGCCGTCCGTGTGCATGATCAGCAACTGGCCACTGATCCCGTCGTAGTCAAATGGCTGCGCCTTTCGGTATTGACCACCAACGATGCCGGGGTGCGATGCCATGCCGCGGGACTTTTCAGCGCTGAGCACGCTGGCGCTGATATTGCCGACGCCCACGAAACGCAGGCTGCCACTGTCCAGCCGTGCCTGAGCGATGGCAACTGCACCGCCTCGGGAGCCCTGCATGGCCCGATGCATGTCTTCGAGCAACAGCAACGGATCGTTGAATGGCGCCAGCGCGAACATACTCTCGCCGGCCTGCGCCGCGCGCTCGGCTTCTTCGCCATGGCCGAGACCATCGATGATCAGCGCGCTGATGCCCGTGTCATTGGCCGCCAGCAGCCAGGTATCGCCGCAGGCCGGATCATCGTGCAGCGAGTGTTGGCTGACGCCGAAACGCCAATCCGGCTGCGTGTCCGTTCGTGGGTAAAAACGCGCCAGCAACACAGCGCCGCGGGCGTCGGCATAGGCATCGAAGACCTGGGCCTGGCGCGACACGGCACCAAGGCCGATGCCTTGAGTGCCGCCGGTTGAATAACCATCGGCCAGGCAGGCATTCAGGTCAAAACCTTTACCTCGATCCACCGTGAGCACTTCGATACCGCCACCTTGCAGGCGTGGCAATACGCGCACATGCAGCTCGCCGCGGCCGGCATGCTTGAGCAGGTTGCTTGCCAGCTCGGTGGTGACCAGGGCAACGCGGCCGGCATCGCGCTCATCGAAACCGTGTTTCTCGGCCAGCTTTTGCGCAGTACGTCGAGCGTGGCCAACCTGGCTGACGTCGTCGATGGGCAGCACGTGAGTCAGGCTGCCCCTGATAATCATGTCCATCGAGTGATCGTGATGCGTGTGCCCTGATCAGGCGCGGTATCCAGTTCAAATTCATCGACCAGGCGCTTGGCGCCCGTCAATCCAAGCCCCAGGCCGTTGCCTGAGGTCCAGCCATCGGTCATGGCCAGTTTCAAATCGGGAATACCGGGGCCCTCGTCGCGGAACGTCAGGCGCAGGCCCACTCGAGTGCTGTCTTCGAGCACCTGCCAGTCCATATCCCCGCCACCCCCGTAGACCATGGTATTACGCGCCAGCTCGCTGACGGCGGTGACCAGCTTGGTCAGGTCGATCAAGCGCATGCCGCATTCGCTGGCCAGTTTGCGCGCGGTCTGGCGCGCCAGTACCACGTCCTGCTCGATATTGATCGGTTGGGTACCACTGCTGCGCACGATCATCGCTGGGCTACTCGTTCCCGCAGCAGTTTCATGCCGCGGTCGACGTTCAGCGCCGTGCTGACGCCGGGCAATGTCATGCCCAGCTCCACCAGGGTGATCGCCACGGCTGGTTGCATGCCAACCAGCATGGTTTCGGCGTCCATGATCCTGGACAGGCCGGAGATGGTGCCAATCATCCGGCCGATGAACGAATCCACCATGTCCAGCGCGGAAATGTCGATCAGCACACCGCGAGCCGACGTCTTACTGATCAGCTCGGACAGATCGTCCTGCAAGGTCAGCGCGAGTTGGTCATGCATATCGACCTGAATGGTCACCAACAGGAACTCGCCCATTTGCAAAATCGGAATGCGTTCCATCGTGTCAGCCTACTTTGCTGAGGGTCACGCCCAGGCGGCTCAGGGCCAGCTTGAGGGCGTCGGCCAGGTTGGCTTTGGTCACCACGCCCTGCAAGTCGAGGCCGAGGTGCACGATGGTCTGGGCAATTTGCGGGCGCACGCCGCTGATGATGCAGTCAGCGCCCATCAGACGAATCGCCGTGACCGTTTTCAACAGGTGCTGGGCAACCAGGGTGTCAACGGTCGGCACACCGGTGATGTCAATGATGGCGATTTCCGAGCCGGTGTCGACGATGCGCTGCAGCAGCGACTCCATGACCACTTGGGTGCGTTGCGAGTCGAGGGTGCCGATCATTGGCAGTGCCAGTACGCCGTCCCACAGTTTGACCACCGGGGTGGACAGCTCCAGCAGCTCTTCCTGCTGACGCTTGATCACTGCTTCACGGGATTTCTGGAAGGTGCGGATGGTGTGCATACCGAAGCTGTCGAACAGCTCGGACACTTCCCACAACTGCTGCGCCAGCGCTTCGGGCTGCGTCTGGTATTGGCGCTGCAGCAGCGAGAACAACGGTCCCTTCAAGGCAAAGATGAAACTGGCGGTCTGTTGGGAATCATGACCAAGCAGCGCACGGCTGGACGACAGGCGCTCCAGAAACTGGCGAGACTCTTCCCAGCCAGCAGCCGCTACGCTGGTGCCGTTGCCTTTCTCGAGGCCTGCCACCGCCAACTGCAGAAACTCTGCGGCCTGCTGCTGCAGATCCTGCTCCTTGAGATTGCGGGTCGAGCCGCTCGCTTCCAGGGCCTGGATCCATTCGCTGAGCAGTTGCGCCTGATTGTTCTTGATCGCCTCGACGGTACCAACCTGCAATGCAGCCATATGCCATTAACTCCTAAACAAATACGTGCCGTTCTCCGAACTGACCGGCGTGAGACAGTGACATGAGTCGTCCGGAATAGTTGGAGGTAGTTCTTGCGCCCGCATCATAAGAGCAAACCATCTCGACGCAGAAGCGGAAACTGACGCCAAAATGACAGCACGCCCCACCCGGCTGATAAGCGGTGCGCGGCGCTGACCACGCTGCGTATCGAGCGCGTCGGCGAGGCCCCACGGGACAATAGAAAACCCGCTGAACAACCGACGAGTGATTGCAGCGGGAAACCCAAAGCAACCGTATACTGACGCCACTTTAATGACATGGAACCAGACCCATGCGCCTCGACACGCTGACACTCAAGACCCGCCTGATCATCGCGGTGGCCATTCCTTGCATCGCCTTGGTTCTGGTTGCGGTGACCAGCCTCAACAGCATGTCCAACATGCAGAAGGAGGCCAACGCGCTCTACCTCAACACGTCGGCACCGATGCGCGCGATGGCGGAAGCCGCGTCACGCATTCCGCGCATGCGCGTGGGCATCGATATGATGCTGCTGCAGGACACCGCGCTGCGTGACGAACGCGGGGTCAAGACCCGGGTCCAGGAAGCCCTCAACGAGGACATTCCCGGCATGCGCAAGGCGATGCGCGACGCGGTCGAGGCGCAGGTCAATCCAGAGCGGCGGGCGCAGGCACAGAGCCTGCTCGATCAGTTCGAGACGGTAGTCAACAACGAACTCACACCGATGCTCCAGGCGCTCGACAGCGGCGACATGGCCAGAGCCCAGCAGATCTACCGCGATCAGTACGCGAAGAGCTACGGCGTGATGCGCCTGGGCGCCAACGAACTGCTCGACGCACTGTTGCAGCAAGCCGAGCGGCAAAATCAGCGCAGCACCGACAACTACGAAGAAGGCCGCCTGCGTCAGCTGAGCATCATCGTGCTCGGCCTGTTGGTGTCGTTCATAGCCTCGTGGCTGATCGTTGCCAACCTGCGCCGCCGGGTCTCACTACTGCAAAACAGCCTGGGCAACGCCGCCGATAACCTGGCGCTGAATGCGCGCATCGAGCTGAGCGGTAGCGACGAACTGAGCGATATCGCCCACAGTTTCAACCGCTTTCTGGATCGGGTCCACGGCATCATGCAGCAGCTGGCCGGCAATTCGCGGCAGCTCTCCGTCATGGCGCGTGAGGTAGCTGAGCGGGCACAACTGACGCAAAGCAATTGCACCGCGCAGAGTGACCGCACCGTGCAGGTGGCTACTGCGATTCACGAGCTGGGGTCGACTGTCAACGAGATTGCCGGCAACGCGGAAAACGCAGCGCAAGTGGCGCGCGAGGCCACCGAACACGCCAACGACGGACGCGAGGTAGTGGAACAGGCCAATCAGCAGATCAACGCCCTCAGTGGCGAGCTGGAACAGGCGACTCGGGTCGTGGGTGCGCTGGCCGGCCAAATCAACGCCATCAGCGCCACCCTCGGCACCATTCGCAGCATCTCCGAGCAAACCAACCTGCTTGCCCTCAATGCCGCCATCGAGGCCGCACGTGCCGGCGAGCAAGGCCGCGGGTTCGCGGTAGTCGCCGATGAGGTGCGAACTCTGGCAAGCCGCTCTGGGGCTTCGACCGACGAGATCCAGAAGGTCATCGACCGCCTGCAGGCCGAATCCCGTTCGGCTGTGGAGGCCATGGACAAGGGGCGCCAGCAAAGCGAGCGGGTCGTTGAGTACGCTGGCAAGGCCTCTGTCGCGCTGGCGCAGATCACCGGCCACATCAGCCAGATCAGTGACCAGAACATCCAGGTGGCTACCGCGACCGAAGAGCAGTCCTGCGTGGTCGAAGAGATCAATCGCAACGTCGAGCAGATCAATCAGTTCACCCAGGAAACCACGGTGATCGCTGATCAGTTGAATGATGCCAGCACCAACCTGCAAAACCTCTCTAGGCAACTCGACGACCTGGTCGGCAACTTCAAGTTGTAACCCACCGACTGCGACATCACCCGATGCATCGGGTGATGTCGCGTATCAGGAACGGCTGTCGGCTTCGCCGCCGCCCTCCGCCAGCAGCCGGGCGCCCAGCGCGACGGCCCCGCCCAGATAAACCACGCCACTCCAGGCGGCCATCAGAATGCCACCGAAACGCTGATCCTCCAGCTGCGCAAAGCCGAACGCGCCCAGGCACAGCTCTGCGGGATAGATCAGTTTGGGCGCCATGATCAGCACTACGCCCAACATGGTCATGTGCACGAAGGTCAGGAAAAAGCCGAACATCGCCGCCACCGTCCCGTGCCTCGACTGAATGGCAAAACCCAGCAGCCATACCGCAAGGCCAACGGCCAGGAAGCTGAATTGCTGAGCGACAAACGCCCAGACATGAATGGCCGCGGCTTCGTGCAGCAGCGGCGCATGCCAGCCCCATACCACCAGCATCTCGGCAGTGAACACCAGAAATGTCCAGACGCGGATGTACGGCAGCCCGTCGAGTCGAACACCGGAACGTGCCAAGCCCATGGCCAGCAGCGGCGCCGCAAGCGCGACCACACCAAGATGCAGCAGCATATGTGCAGAAAATGCCGTCCGGCTCATGGCTGGCAACGGCCCGAGCCAACAAGCGGCGAGCACTACCAAACCGAAAATCAGCGGCCAATTGCGTGAGCGTTTATCCACGGCAAGCGCTCGATCCCCCCGGTCGACAATCACCGGCTCGCACCGATGATGCGGGAGATATCCGCCACCATTGCCTCGGCAGTCGTTTGCTGAGAGAACAGCTCGGCCAATTCGCCATCCGGCCCCATCAGGTAGATCGAGCCTGTGTGATCCAGCATGTAGGTATCGCCCATCGGTACTTTCTGAAAGTACACGCTGTAGGCATCGGCAACCTGGCGAAGCTGCGCGGGGCTGCCGGTGAGGCCGAGAATGCGCGGGTCGAAAAACTCGGTATAGCTCGCCAACACCTCGGGCGTGTCGCGTTCCGGATCAAGGCTGATGAAGAGCGGTTGCACCCGCTCTGCCTGCTCGCCCAGGCCATTGAGGACCTTGGCCATATGCACCAGCGTGGTCGGGCAGACATCGGCGCAGCGGGTGAACCCGAAGAACACCAACAACCATTGCCCGCTAAAGGTCTGCTCGTTGACCATCCGCCCGTGCTGATCCTGCAGTTCGAACGGCCCACCTATCCGCGCGCCGCTCTCTACTGCAGCGGCAACCGGCGTACGGGCCGGCCATAACTGATAGGACACGGGCAATGCGGCAAGCAGCAGCAGGATGACAACCGCGCAAACAATCCAGGTGCGATTCAACGTGACGCGTTCCCCAGGATTCAGCGAACGGGCAATCCGCGCGCTTTCATCAGGCTACAGACCACCATTGTGCAAAGGGGTGCGGGCAAATGATTGTTACCAGGGGCTGCAATCGCTATAGCTTGGCCGAGGTAGACAGCTGCAGCCATATCGAGAAGACCCCCAGCACAGTCCAGAAAAACATGAACAGCCAGGGTGAGCGCATCGAAAACCTGAGGGACTTGAAGTACCTGTCCTCGCTGGACTCATGTTCACTGAATAAAGGTGATTCGTCGTAGGCATGGCCGAACTTGGGCTCGCTGTGCAGCAATTGCTTCTGCTTGAAGTGCCAGTGACCAACGATTGCCGCCGATGCACGAATGCCTGGCCAGGCATTCAAGGAACTGACGATCCCCAACAACGCCAACAAGGCGGGCACCACCAAGGTGAACAGATCACCCCAGGATGCGTTGGTGTTGGCCATCGAAGAAGCGTAAGCGATGACCAGAAAAGATTGCGCCGCGAGGTAGGCGTTGGTGCGGTCCGCCAGCAGATTGGTCTCGTAATGGATTTCCCGACGATAGAAGTCGAGTCGCTCCTTCGGCGTGCCGAACATCAGCGAATCGGAGACGTCGGTGTTGTCGGCAGGCGGGGTGGGTTCGTTGGCAGAAGGGATGACTATGGACACGCTGGGCTACCACACAAGTAATTGTCGACGCTGGGCTGAGATCAGCCGGGCCAGTTGTAGAGAAAAACAGTCGCGATAGACCTGCGACAAGGCGCTACGGATGGCTCCCGCAACACGCTCCGCAGCTGGCAACCGCGGAGCGCTCCGTGTTCACCGCTTGGCTTCGGTATCCGGCGCTTCGGATCGAGCCAGGAAAGCCTCGGTCAGCTCTGGCAGGTGATCTTTGATCCACTCGGCCATTGCCACTTCCTGCGGCAGGATGGTTTCGCACACGCGCCGCGTTTCGTGATCACCAACCGACTTGGCCGTAGCGAGCAACACGGTGTAGGAAGCAATTTCGAGGTTCTCGAAAACGTACCCGCTCATTGCACCCTTGATAACCTCGTCGCTCATGACCGAACCGCCCACAGCCTGACCGAAGGCAGTGAGCTTGCCGGCGATATCTTTCATCATCGACGGCTTCTCACCCAGGCGCTCCAAGCAGTCTTCCAGCAGCTCACGCTGGCCTTGGGTTTCCTCGATGTGTTGCTCGATACGTGCTTTCAGCTTGGGGTAATGCTCGAGTCTCGAGGCTTGCGCTTTGAGCATTTGCTCGGCCTGTTGCTCCATCGCATGCGCATCACGCAACCAACTCAGCAGGTTCTCGCTTTTAGTTGCCATCTGAATTCTCCTGGTATCAATTAATTCAGTCACTGGTTCGGAACCAGCCCACCTATCATCCGTTCGATAATCGGGCCGAATGGTCAATTATTGAATTGATCAACTAACTATGTGTTTCCGCCTGACAGGCAGTCGCGTCAGCGCACTACCCAGTCATAACTATTAACCTCGTGGCTAATAAGCGAAGCGGTAGTTCCAACACGGAACGGCAATCACTAACGCGCCGCCTCTGCCAATCAGGACTTCTTGGCTGCTGCCTGATTGCCGCCTTCTTCGGCGATCCGAGTCAAGTTCTCATCGCTGGCCTTTTCTTCTGCCAATGTTTGCTTGAGGAGATTGACGGCCTCGGCTTTTAGACCTAGCTGTTTTGCCATAGCGATCAATGTGCCGTAACTGGCAATTTCGTAATGTTCGACTTTCTGAGCAGCAGCTATCAGGGCGGCATCCAGCACAGGGCCTTTATCGATTTCATCCAGGATTTCCTTGGATTCTTCGACCAATCCTTCCATGGCCACGCACTTCATGCGCTTGAGCTTGAGACCGGTCAGGTCGATGAACTGGTCGATGCGTTCAATCTGCCCATGGGACTCTTCAAGATGCCGGGTGAAGGTGTCGGCGAGGGCCGGATCAGTGGCCGCGCGAGCCAAACGTGGCAGCGCCTTTGCGCCCTGCTTCTCCGCGCTGTAAACATCGGATAATTCGTGAATGAACAGATCTTCGATCGTTTTACGAGCCATGATGTTCTCCGTTGACGGTTGCGAGTAAGGCCAGATGCCGTCCAGCCCTGTAGTACTCCGAGGTGTCCAAAAGCCCCACTACATATGGGGCGTGAAAGATCCTCAGGCTGTCGGGCGCTGACGCAGGTCCAAACTGCGGCGTGACCACATCATCTTGGCTGCGGTGGGGCTCACAGGCGCACCGGTGAAGGTAGGTAGTTTTCGTCTCACCCAACGCGCGCCCGTGCCTTTCCAGGAGATTTCGCCGCTGACCAATTTCTCGTCACGCTCGAACTCATGTGCAAGGGCACGAAGCTCCACTTCATCAGTCACCGATTTGTGATCGATCGCCCTGATGAACTTGGTGGCACCGTCTTTAACGACTGTCAGCAGAAACTTGCCATCCGGGCGCGGCGTCAGGCTGATTTCATGATTGGGAAGCGCAGCGGCAAGTATGTCGATAGCAACAGCAGTCATCGGAAAACTCCCTGAGTGAAATGACGTTTAACGTTCCCTGTAATTGCATGGCGCGTGCCAATTTTGCGAGAAGGCGATAACCGCTTAAATCAAGGGCCTGAACAAATCAAACCTTTATCACTCATTGCAAAGTGCAAGATAACAAGTTTGCCGCATCGCATTCTGCATGCCGGCAAAATACAACCACACCACATTGAATAAGGCACTTCAATATCACCCTACCGCCTGCATTTACAAAGCTTACAATTAAGCGAAGCGGTAGTTATGCATGACAATGCCGCACGTCAAACTACCCTCGTGACCTAGAACTAAAAAAGCCGGCTTGAGCCGGCCTTACAAAAATAAGTAGATCAATAGTTAAGGCCGCAAAATAACCTTGCGGCACTCATCGTCCTGCTTGTCGAACATCCGGTAACCCTCGGCGGCGTCCGAGAGGTTCATGCGGTGGCTGATGATGATTTCCGGCTGCAGCACACCGGTCTGGATACGGTCGAGCAGGTCGGGTAGCAATCCATGAACATGGGTCTGCCCCATCTTGAAGGTCAGCCCCTTGTCGAAGGCGTCGCCGAACAGGAAGCCGTGGATGAAGCCCGCATAGACGCCCGGCACACTCACAGTGCCGCCACGGCGCACGGCGGCGATGCACTGGCGCAGCGCCTTGCCGCTACTGCCTTCCAGTTTGAGCTGAGTAAGCAGGGTTTCCGTGGCGCTGCCTTTAGCTTCGAAACCCACCGCGTCGATGGTGCAATCCACCCCACGATGACCTTCGGTCTGCTCGATAATTGCCTCGGCCGGGTCATCGACCTTATCGAAGTTGAACGGAATCGCTCCATAGGTCACACGCGCGTACTCCAGGCGATACGGCGAGTTATCGACCATGAAGATCTGTTTGGCGCCGAGCATGCGCGCGCAGGCAGCAGCCATCAGGCCGACCGGGCCGGCACCGTAGATCGCCACGCTGCTGCCCTCGCGCACGCCGCCATTGAGCACCGCCTGATAGCCGGTCGGCAGAATGTCGGTGAGAAACAGCACCTTCTCATCATCGAGCTCATCGGGAATCTTGAAGGGTCCGGCGTTGGCCTTGGGCACCCGCACCAGCTCGGCCTGACCGCCCGGCATGCCGCCGTACAGGTGGCTGTAGCCGAACAGCGCGGCGCCGGAAGGAATCTGCTTCTTGTTGAGAATCGCGCCGCGCCCCTTGTTGGTGGTTTCGCAGGCCGCGTGCAGGTTCATGTCACAGAAGAAGCAGCTACCGCAGGCGATCACGAACGGTACGATCACCCGGTCGCCCTTGCGCACCGCCGTCACTGCGCTGCCGACTTCCTCGACGATCCCCATGAACTCATGGCCGAACACATCACCATGCTTCACCTGAGGAATCTTGCCGCGATACAGATGCAAATCGGAACCGCAGATAGCCGTGGCGGTGACACGCAGGATGATGTCATCCGGCTCCTGGATCACCGGGTCATCTACGTTGTCGACGCGAACGTCATGGCTGCCGTGATAGGTCAATGCGCGCATAGTGCTCTCCAGATCGAGGGGCAACGAGTGCCGTTCTAGATACCGAAAAAGCCGCTGACGTTAAGTTCACGCCTGAGGATAAGTGGCCGCTTGCAGGTGCGGCATGAGCAAACGGAGCAGCGATTCGGCTACCATCCGCGGAGCCGGATCATGCTGCCCGAGACATTTACGATGCGCGACCACAACCACCCTCCGCTCCCACGCCGAGCCGCCAGCCCTGGCAAGGCGCCTACGCTGGCTGATGTGGCCAAGGTCGCCGGGGTCTCGCCGATCACCGTGTCGCGCACCCTCAACCAGCCGGAAATTGTCCGCCCGGCGCTTCGCGAGAAGGTCTTTCGCGCCGTGCACAAGACCGGCTACGTGCCGGCCATGCTGACCGGCGCAGCCGAGCAGCGCAGCCGGCTGATTTCCCTGCTGGTGCCGACCATCGCCAATTCGATCTTTTCGGACACGGTGCAGGCACTGATCGACACCCTTACCGAAGCCGGCCACGAAACCCTGATTGGCTTGACCAACTACAGCGCTGAACGCGAAGAGCAATTGCTCGATGCCATCCTGCGACGCCGCCCCGATGGCATCGTGCTCACCGGCACGCTGCACACCAAAGCCAGCCGCACGCGGCTGTCGCGCTCGGGCATTCCCATTGTCGAATCCTGGGACCTCGCACCCAAACCGCTGGACATGCTGGTGGGCTTTTCCCACGAGGCGGTCGGCGTGGCCATTGCGCGGTACCTGACGGGCAAAGGTTATCGGCGCTTCGCCGTGGTGACCCTGGATGACCCGCGCGGGCTGCGGCGTTGCGACAGTCTGATCAGCGAACTCGCCAGCCAGGGCATCGCCGGCGTGCCGCGCGTGGTACTGCCGCCGCCCGCCACGGTGAATCTTGGCCGCGACGGGTTGCAGCGTCTGCTTGCCAGTGGCGAACGCCCGGATGTGGTGGTGTGCAGCTCGGATACCCTGGCCCACGGCATTCTTGAAGAAGCCACCGAACTGGGCTTGCGGGTACCGGATGACCTGGCGGTGATGGGCTTTGGCGACCTGAGTACGGCCGCTCACCTGCACCCTTCTCTCTCCACGGTATGCATCAACGGAGCGGACATCGGCATTCAGGCTGCCCGGGCACTGCTCCAGCGCCTCGAACACCCCAATGAGGAGCCGGTGAAAGTGCACATCGACACCGGCTTCACCCTTGTTGAAAGGCAGAGCGCTTAGCTAGAGAACAGGGCAAGCCACGCGCTTGCATGATTACGTAATCAGCTTAACGTCCGAGATCACAGCAGGTCGCGCCAGCCGCCTGCGGTTCGAACAAGACCGTCAAGTGAGGTAATCCGTGTGAGTGAGCAAGCCCTTTCCCAACCCTGCGCCGACCAGGATCAGATCGCCTGGATCCGCATCGCCTCGGTGTTTCTGCCCCTGGCCAACCCGATCAGCGATGCCAAGGTGCTGACTGGCCGGCAGAAGCCGATGACCGAGATCGCCATGCTGTTCGTGGAGATCGAAAGCAAGGATGGCCATCGCGGCCTTGGCTTCAGTTACTCGAAGCGCGCGGGCGGCCCAGGCCAGTTCGCCCATGCCAAAGAGATCGCGCCGGCACTGATCGGTGAAAACCCCAGCGACATCCAGAAGCTCTGGACCAAGCTGTGCTGGGCCGGTGCATCGGTCGGCCGCAGCGGACTGTCGACCCAGGCCATCGGCGCCTTCGACGTCGCCCTGTGGGACATGAAGGCCAAGCGTGCAGGCCTGTCCCTGGCACGCCTGCTCGGCGCTCAGCGCGACTCGGTGCGCTGCTACAACACCTCGGGCGGCTTCCTGCACACGCCGCTCGATCAGTTGATGAAGAACACGGATCTGTCCCGTGAAAAAGGTATCGGCGGCATCAAGCTCAAGGTCGGCCAACCCAACTCGGCCATCGACATCGAACGCGTCAGTACCGTGCGCCGCCACCTGGGCGACGACTTCCCGCTGATGGTCGACGCCAACCAGCAATGGGATCGCCCGACCGCCCAGCGCATGTGCCGCAAGTTCGAAGAATACAACCTGGTGTGGATCGAAGAGCCGTTGGACTGCTACGACGCCGAAGGCCACGCGGCCCTGGCAGCGGCATTCGACACGCCGATCGCCACCGGCGAAATGCTCACCAGCGTGGCCGAGCATGCCGAGTTCATCAATAAACGCGGCGCCGATTTCCTGATGCCGGATGCGCCGCGCGTGGGCGGCATCACCCCGTTCCTGAAAATCGCCTCGATGGCCGAGCATGCAGGCCTGATGCTCGCTCCGCATTTCGCCATGGAGCTGCACGTGCACCTCGCCGCTACCTATCCGACCGAGCCCTGGGTCGAGCATTTCGAGTGGCTTGAGCCGCTGTTCAACGAGCGCCTGGAAACTCGTGACGGCCGCATGTTGGTGCCCACCCGTCCCGGCCTTGGCCTTTCGCTCAGTGATCGGGTGGCCGGCTGGACGGCGCAGCACGTGGAGATCGGCCAGCGCGCCTAAGCTCACTCTCTTGCGTTTATCCCCGATGCCGGCCTTTTGCCGGCATCGGTGTGAACGGGCCTAGCTTTTCACATCTTTGGTTCTTTAATCCCCCTGAGCAACGCTCTACACTGCCGCCCGCCCGCGCCAGCCCGTCTCCCCCCGGATAACGCCTGCAACGTCGCCGAAGCTGAGCCTTTAATTAAAGATTCGGCGCTGCCGGTCGAACTAACTACCAACCCGTAGACTTTATCTGCCAGGAGCTGCTGCATGCAGTCGTTAAAGGCGCTGTACGATTCCATCGAGATGCACTTTTTCGATACCTTGACCAAGAAACTGTCCAGTCTGTTTCTACTGGTCGTGGTCAGCGGGCTGCTGTGCTGGGTTGCCATCAGCCTGCGTGCTGACATTCTCGAGCAATTGCACGCCGCGCAGATCGACGCTGCACTGCTCGGCCAGATCGAGGCCAAACTCGACACCCTGGGCACCGCCCTGTTGCTTAGCGCGCTGTTCACCCTGACCATGGTCAGCTTCATGGTCTGGTACTTCCGTCACCTGATCGTGCGCCCCGTCGACAACATGACCCGCGCCTTGGAAGAAATTGCCAACGGCGAAGGCGATCTGTCCCGCGACCTGCCGCTGCTGACCCACGATGAAATCCGCACGCTGGCCAGCACTTGCAACCGCTTCCTGGCCAAGCAGCGCGAGATCATCAGTAACGTGCAGGCGCTCACCGTGCAGATCGCCGTAGAGTCTGCCCGCTCACTGAAGAACATCAGTGACTCCAGTGAAAGCGCCACGCACCAGGCGCGCTTCGCCAACGAAGTGATGAGCGAGAGCAACAGCGCCGTTGGCCGCATCGAGGAAGTGTCGCAGCAGACCCAGGCGATCTCCGGTACCACCGCGCAGAACCTGAGCATGGCCCGCGACTCCTACGCCGAACTGCTGGAGGTGACCGGCAACATCGGCGCCATCTCCAACAGCCTCAATGAGTTCAGCACCCTGGTTTCGGCGCTCAACGAACGGTCGTCGAACATCAAATCCATCGTCGGGCTGATCCAGCAGATCTCCTCGCAAACCAACCTGCTGGCCCTCAACGCGGCCATCGAAGCGGCCCGCGCCGGCGAGAGCGGCCGGGGGTTCGCGGTGGTGGCCGACGAGGTGCGTACCCTGGCGCAAAACGTCAGCCGCGCTACCGGCGATATTTCCCAGAACATCGATGCAATGCTCAAGGAAGTCGGCTCGACCCACGAGCAGACCGCGCTGATCAGCAACAGCGCGCGCGAAACCCAGGTGGTGGTTGAACGTGCCACCGGGCACTTCGAAACCATGATCGTCGACTTCGAGTCCACCAACGGCAAGCTCGCAGAAATTGCCGAGCACATCCAGCAGGTGGCCGACGCCAACACCGGCATCAACGAGCGCGTCACGCAGATTCACGCTGACAGCCAGGCCATCGACCAGCGCATGCAGCGCTCCGCCACCGCGACCCGCGATCTCTCCGGCGTTGCCGAGCGGGTGCAGACGTTGCTGGGTCGTTTCGTGTTGGGCCAGGGCGAGCTGGATGCCGCCATCACTCGCGCCAGCCAATGCCGCGACGCCCTGCAAGTGCGATTGGCGGCGCTGCAGCGCGAAGGCGTCAATCTGTTCGACCAGAACTACCGGTTGATCCCCAACACTGATCCCAAGCAGTACATGACCGGCTACACGGATCGCTTCGCGCAGATCTGCCAGGAAGAGATCGACAGGCTGACCAAGGGCACGCCGGGCGGCATCGTGACCTTTATCGTCGACACCAAAGGCTATTGCCCGGTGAACAACAGTTGGGTGTCCAAGGCACCGACCGGCAACCGCGTCACCGACCTGCCGGTGTGTCGCAACAAGCGCATGTTCTCCGATCCGGTCGGGTTGCGCGCAGCCACCAATACGCAGCGTTTTCTGTTGCAGACCTACCTGCGCGACACCGGCGAGATCATGACCGAGATCGACGTGCCGTTCATTTTCGACGGCCGTCACTGGGGCAATATGCGCATGGGCTTCGATGCGTCGAAATTGCTCGCCAAGTGATCGACAGGCAATGAATGTGTGACTGGCCGAATCGGCAAATGTCGATTCAATGCACTGAGCGCAAAGGCGCCTAGCTTTGCCGAAAAATAAGCGAAAAAAAGCCCCGACTAGCGGGGCTCAGTGATCCAACCGATGGATCAGGCCGTTGGGCGCATGCGGTCCAGGTTGCGGCGCGACCACATCATTTTCGCGGCAGTAGGGTTAACAGGCGCACCCGTGAAGGTAGGCAGCTGGCGGGATACCCACTGCGCGCCCGTACCCTTCCAATTTACTTCCCCACTGATCAGCTTGCGGTCGCGTAAAATTTCGTGCTGCAGCGCATTGATCCCCTCTTTGCTCATGGTCTGCTTATCGATCGCCTTGGCAAAAATGGCGGCGCCATCTTTGCTGATGGTCAGCAGGTACATGCCATCCGGACGCGGTGTGATGGAAACCTGATGATCAGGCAGAACGGTCGTCAGTTGGTTAATGGCAGCGAGAGTCATCGGGGCAATCCTTATCGGGCAGTGGTCTTATTGGCTATGGCGCAGGAGTTGAAGCGTTGCCAAAGACAGGTGCATCACACATGCCAACTTTTAATAACTTGAAAGTGCCCGGCTTTGCTGGCGATTACCGAATAATTAATTGATCGGCCAGTGCAGAATGCATGACTGGCCATTTATTAGGCAGGCATCGTGCACGCAGCGATGATATCAGTATGAAACCACCCTACCCCGCTATTGACCGTTTATCCGCCGCTGAATAATTTCAGACGAACTTAATACAGTGAGTTACTTCGTAATTGTTAGGGCATATGCCTTGATAAAGAGGGTTTACGTCAGCCTGTTTGCGCCCTGAATTGAACGTGAACAACTGCCGCAAGCCTTTGAGTTTTGCGAGGAGCCAGCCAGGCTCTCTCACCCGCGCAGGAGACCAACCGTGAGCGATCCCTCTGTGTATTTTTGGCTGGGCGCCATTGTCGTCATTGCCTTCGTCGACCTAGTCGCCATCATGAACTTGTGGCGCAGTGAAAAGAGTTTCAACACAAGGCTGATGTGGGCGCTACTGATAATAATATTGCCTGTCATCGGACTCATTGCATGGGGTTATGCAGGGCCACGCGGCATGCCGAAGCCACCTTCGTCACCCGAGCAGAGCAAGTAGCCCAACGACTTGCATTAATTGACAAGCGCACTCATTCAGCCACTATGGCGACCACTAAAGGAGTTACATCGAGATAATTATTGTGGCGACCCTGAGATTCCTGGACGCAATGTCACTGCTGTACAACTATTTCACGCCCATTGTTGTACAGGTATCTCTGGACTCGCCTTTCAGTATGAGCGTGACACTTAAAGAACCCGGCTCTTGCACATCCATTCACGTCAGTGACATTCCTTGTAAAACCTCACTGACTCCACAGGAAGTGTTCGAAATCATTCAGTTGATTGAAGACCGGGTTCGAATCAGCAGGCCTGAGCTTTTCGACTACCACCGCATGCATACGATGCGCCGCCCTTGAAGACGACTCTCACGCATCCGGTACGGCGTTCTGGCGATCCTGATAAAGCGCTTCGAGCAGCACCACCACTTCCGCTGCCGATGGCACGGTGCGGCCACCCAGCTCGTCCTGCACAGCTGCCTCCACACTGCTGGTAGTCAGCCCATAGCGGTTCAGCGCGCCGGTTAGCGTTTGATCATCCAGGCCTTGCTGCTTGAGCACGCGCAACAGACTGTCCCACACATCACGCAGATCGGCCTGATGATCGCGACCATCGGGCCAGGGATGGCCGACACGTGCCTCGGGGTGCATTTCGGCAACGGTCACCTCGCCTTCATAGGCTTTTACGAATCCACCCGCCTCGGCAACGCGCCCATTTCGTGACGCACGATGCCATGCCGCCTGCGCCAGGACTGGCGAGGTGGTTTTGCATTGCAGCTCATCGTCGAGGTAAATCCTGAATTCGCCCATGTGTTTCTCCAGCATTGTGGTTGTCGAAGGGTCACGGCATTCGATCCAGATGGCGCAGATAGATTCCGATTTTCTGCCTCCGCAAGGCGCTGAAAAGGCCGTTTCGAAGCATCCGGAAACAGACGGTATTTACCCCGAACTCCGCCGTCCGCTCGGCCTCCTAACTGTAGAACCCATCAGCACTAGGAGCACGCCATGAGCGATTCATCGATCGACCGCACCCCGCCCAACAAGCCGGCAGAGGACCTGGACGGCGACAAGGTCAATGTGGTGAAGAAAGAAAACCAGCGGTCTGGGGAGAAGACCGAAACTGTCGACCGTGTGCTTACCCCGACCTCTATCAAGACCAAGGAGCAGGAGGCGGAAAAGATCAAGCAGGCCGCGGATGAAGCCAAGCGCAAGATCGACGGGCAGGAGTGACAGTGACGCCGACCGAGTCCTCGTCGGTCGGCGGTTTACACAACCTCAGGAATGAATGGCGCATTGCACCGCACTGGCGTCAGCGGTAAGGCAATCCACCTCGTCGATCAGCCCGGCGGCGAGCGCCTCTTCGGCGTTGACGATACGCGGGGAAGCGGTCAGGCAACCGAGGATATCCAGAGGCTGCGCGGCACCGCGCGTGCGCTCCTCGACAATGGCGCGATACAGATGCATGTCGTAATCCAGGCTCATCGCATACTCGGCCATACGCGCATGGTCGACGGAGCCATTGAGGTTCCAATGGAAGGGATGAAACAGGAACTTGCTGTATTCGCAGGCCGTGCGCCGGCTGCCAGCCAGGAAAATGATATTGCCCATCGACTCTACAGTGCCCAGGTTATGGGTCGTTACGGGAATCGGTAGGGAGATCAGAAAGTTGTACAGCGAAAAACCGTAGCTGCATTCGCCGCCCATGGTGGCGATCTTCAACACGATTTCACTGGCACCCTGCTGAAGGGACCTGGTGCAACAGTCGATCAGTTGCCCACAGGTGTTGGAGTTGATCGGCGCAGTGAAATGAATGACATGGGTCGTCATGGTCACCTCTACTAGTCGAATGCGTGTGACGCCTGAGCCAGAAAAGCCCGCCGCAGACGAGCGGCAGGCTTGCCAGGGTCAAGGCAGTGGATTGCCGCCAGTCACCCCGAAGGTTTCGCCAGTGATGTAGCTGGACTCCTGACACGCCAACATCACATAAAGCGGCGCGCATTCAGCTGGCTGGCCTGGGCGTTTCATGGGGGTCTGCGAACCGAAGGTCGGAATCTTCTCCTGCGGCTGCCCGTCGCTGGGCTGCAGCACAGTCCAGATTGGCCCTGGAGCAACCGCATTGACCCGAATGCCCTGCTCGATCACCTGGCTCGACAGTGCCTTGGTGAAGGCCACGATGGCCGCCTTGGTCGAGGCGTAATCGAGCAGCGTCTTGGACGGGTCATAAGACTGGATCGACGCCGTATTGATGATTGTCGCGCCCGGCGGCATGTGCGGCACTGCAGCCTTGCACAGCCAGAACAGCGCGTAGACGTTGGTCTTGAAGGTGTGATCGAACTGCTCGGTAGTCAGCTCGGAGATATGTTGCTGAGCGATCTGCTTACCGGCGACATTGGCCAGGATATCCAGGCCGCCCAGTGCCTCGACCGCGACCTTGATCAGCGAAACGCAGAACGCTTCATCCTTGAGATCGCCCGGAATGGCTACCGCGCGGCGCCCTTCGGCCTGGATCAGCTGCACCACTTGCTGAGCATCCGACTCTTCTTCCGGCAAGTAATTGATCGCCACATCGGCGCCTTCACGGGCAAAGGCGATAGCGGCAGCCCGGCCAATGCCGGAGTCGCCGCCGGTGACGAGCGCCTTGCGCCCAGCCAGACGACCAAAGCCCACATAGCTCTCTTCGCCATGGTCGGGCTCCGGGGCCATTTTGCTGTCCAAGCCAGGCTCGGGTTGATGTTGAGGCGGAAACTCGGGCTGAGGATATTGAGTCAGCGGGTTCTGCATGGCGTATTGGTTGGAGGTATTACGGTTCATTAGTTACTCCTGCCGGTGGCTGGTGGTCTCACAGCAGTTGCGCTGGTCGAGGCGCAATCGCTGCGGTTGAAATTGCCGCGTCGAAATTAGGAAAAAACGCCGCCGTTTGAAGTTCCACCCTTCCGAGCAGTGGAGCGTGATAGCTCCACTTTCGGGATTAGCAGTTGGGCTGGGCGCCGCATAGCGACGGCTAGCCCTGCGCGGCGATCACCCGCCCACGCTCCGGCAACGTGTCGCCCGGAGCGCTTGCCGTGCTCAAGCTCAGTGTCACCGGTATCGATTTGGCGGCCGGCACCTTGCTGCGCTCGGCATGGTGCCAAAGCGGCACCAACGCATTACATTCCGGGTAATAGGCCGCGCAGCAACCTTGCGGAATGTCGTAAGCGAGGATCTGCAGTGGCCCGACCCGGCGCTCGATTTCCGGCTCCACGGCCGTCGTCACATCGACCCAATCGCCCCCCGCCAGGCCGAGGCGAACGATATCGTCGGTGTTCATGAAAATGACCGAGCGGGTGCCATGTACGCCGCGAAAACGATCGTCGTAGCCGTAAACGGTCGTGTTGAACTGGTCGTTACTGCGGATCGTCATCAGTTGCAGAACATCGCGTCGCGCATAAGGCGCCTGCACGTCATCATCGGCGATGAGGTGCTCGGGTGTGACGAACTGCGCCTTGCCACTCTCGGTGGCCCACTCTCGTTTGGCCGCGCCCAACGGGCGATGAAAGCCGCCCGGCTCCCACATGCGGCGCTCGAAGTCATGGAAGATTTCCGGGTAGATCGTGGCGATCGCCTTGCGGATCAACGAATAATCCCGGCGCCAGGCCTCCCAGTCGATGGCGACTTGCGGCGACAAAGTGGCACGCGCCAGACCGGCGATGATCGCCGGCTCCGAGCGCAGGTGCTCGCTGGCCGGTTCGCTGACACCCTGCCAGCCATGGATACAACCGGTACTGTCTTCCGTACTGTGACACTGTTCGATGCCATCCTGGCGATCGATTTCAATACGCCCCAGGCACGGCAGCAGCCAGGCTTGCTCGCCTGGTAACAGGTGAGAGTGGTTGAGTTTGGTGGCTACCTGCACATTGAGCTTCAATCGCTGCCAGGCAGGTTCCATCTGCGACGTATCCGGCACGGCACGCAGAAAGTTGCCGCCGAGACTGACGAAGCCGCGCACGCTGCCGTCGAGCATGCCGCTGCACGCATCCACCGTGGACGTGCCCATCTCTTCCGGTACGCTGAACGCGAAGTGCTGCTCGATCAACTCACCGGGCACCTTGGCCGGATCTTCAGTGATTCCGACGGTGCGCTGCCCCTGCACATTGGAATGCCCGCGCACCGGGCAGATACCGGCACCGGGTTTGCCGATATTGCCGCGCAGCAGCAACA
This sequence comes from Phytopseudomonas seleniipraecipitans, assembly GCF_900102335.1. Lineage (GTDB taxonomy): Bacteria > Pseudomonadota > Gammaproteobacteria > Pseudomonadales > Pseudomonadaceae > Aquipseudomonas > Aquipseudomonas seleniipraecipitans. The sequence continues at coordinate 648,018 of NZ_FNBM01000001.1, read as the reverse complement.
GGTTCACCAGCATCTGCACGTTCTGCACACCCTGGCGGTGCTGGGTCAGGCCCATGCCGTAGACGATCATCGCTCGCTGCGCCTTGGCGTAGGTCACGGCCGTCGCTTCCATGGCGGCACGAGTGAGGCCGGTGACTGCCTCCAGCCTCGCCCAGTTCTGCTCACGTACGTAGCGCATGAAGCTTTCCGCACCGCTGGTATGCGTGGCGATGAAATTCTCGTCGAGCAGACCGGGCTGGCCCCGCTGCAACGCACTGTCGTGCATTTCCAGTAACGCTTTGGCGATACCGGTGATGGCCGCCGTGTCGCCGCCGATATTGACTTGGTGATACTGGGTGCTGATCTGCGTCGACTCAGGCCCGAGCATCTGCGTAGGCGATTGCGGATTGACGAATTCCTGCAGACCACGCTCCTTCAGCGGATTGAAGGTGATGATCGGCACGTCGCGCTGGCGCGCTTCCTGTAGCTGATGAAGCATGCGCGGGCTGTTGCTGCCAACGTTCTGGCCGAAGAACAACAGGCAGTCGGTGTGCTCGAAATCGTTCAGCGTCACGGTGCCGACCGGTACACCGATGCTCTCCTGCAGGCCTACCGAGGTGCTCTCGTGGCACATGTTGGAGCTGTCCGGCAGGTTATTGCTGCCATAAGCGCGGGCGAACAGCTGGTACATGAATGACGCCTCCAGCGAGGCGCGCCCAGAGGCGTAGAACACCACCTCTTTAGGCTCCAGCGCGCGCAGACCTGCGCCGATCTCCTGATAGGCAGTCTCCCAACTGGTTTCTTCGTAACGATCCGTGCTGGCGTTGTAGCGCAGAGGGTGAGTCAGCCGGCCGTGCTGCTCGAGTGCATAAGCCGACCAGCCCCGTAGCTCGGTGACGCTGTGCTCGGCAAAAAACGCCGGAGGGGTGCGTTTTGCCGTCAGCTCCCAAGCGGTCGCCTTGGCGCCGTTTTCGCAAAACTCCAGAGGATGGGCATCGTCAGGCTTGGCCCAGGCGCAACTCACACAAGCAAAGCCCTTGGGCTTGTTCTGCCTGGCCAGGGCTGCACCGATTTTCGCCAGTGCTTTTTCTTGCCACAGAATACTCGCCACCGACTTGGCAGAGCCCCAGCCTCCGGAAGCATGGGTATAGGGTCGGTAGCGGGTTTTCGGATCAGTCAGCATTCCCCTCTCCTGCACGTGGTCTGTACAGGTACGACGAAACCCTGTCGGGAAAGGTTCGGGTAAATGGCCCTACGGTCAGGAGGGGCGCTCAGGCACGCGGGTAATCAGTCTGAGCAAGCGCAGCGGCTCAAGTAGATACGCGGACAAGCCCGTCCATTCAGCGCATTTGACGGTGCTGCCTGCCGCCAGCGACTGAGGTAAAAACAAACACCCGCAGACACCTGAGAGGTGCCTGCGGGTATGAGCGGTGCGTTATTTGTTGCCAGTCAGCGCGTTGTAGCTGGTCATCAGGTTGCGGTAGTCCGGGATGTGGTCGGAGCAGATCTTCGCCAGCCCTTCCACATCATTGCGCCAGTCGCGGTGCAGCTCACACGCCACGCCGAACCAGTTCATCAGTTGCGCACCGGCTGCCGCCATGCGGTTCCAGGCGGCGTCACGGGTGATCTGATTGAACGTGCCCGAGGCATCGGTCACCACGAACACGTCGAAGCCTTCTTCCAGGGCCGAGAGCGCCGGGAACGCCACGCAGACTTCGGTCACCACGCCGGCGATGATCAGCTGCTTCTTACCAGTGGCCTTGATCGCCTTGACGAAATCTTCGTTGTCCCAGGCGTTGATCTGGCCAGGGCGAGCAATGTACGGCGCGTCCGGGAACATCTCCTTCAGCTCGGGTACCAGCGGGCCGTTGGGGCCAGTTTCGAAGCTGGTGGTGAGGATAGTCGGCAGGTTGAAGAACTTGGCCAGGTCAGCCAGGGCCAGCACGTTGTTCTTGAACTTGTCCGGCTCGATATCGCGCACCAGGGAGAGCAGACCGGCCTGGTGATCGACCAGCAGAACGGCAGCGTTGTCTTTGTCCAGGCGGTTGTAGGTGTAGGAAGTGGTCATGGCGCGGTCCTCGATTTTAGTGAGCTGCCGATTCGTTCGGCTGGAATTGGTTGGTGTCGTGCAGTTGTCGCTGCGTGTGATAAAGATTAAATTCGACACCCTTCGCGCACCAGACGGCAAAAATCGCCCACAGCGTTCCATTATTAGAACGGATAATTTATGGAAGATCTGAACACGCTCTATTACTTTACCCAGGTGGTGGAGCACGGCGGCTTCGCACCGGCCGGGCGTGCACTGGATATCCCCAAATCGAAACTGAGCCGGCGCATCGCCCTGCTCGAAGAACGCCTCGGCGTGCGCCTGCTGCACCGCACCAGTCGGCATTGCTCGCTGACCGAGATAGGCCAGGCGTACTACCAGCGCTGCGTGGCCATGCGTGTGGAGGCGGAAGGCGCCGCCGAGGTGATCGAACGTAACCTCGCCGAGCCCCGTGGCCTGGTGCGCCTGGCCTGCCCGACCACCCTGCTCAACTCCTGGGTCGGGCCGATGCTGACCCGCTTCATGCTGCGCTACCCGGCCGTGGAGTTGTTCATCGAGAGCACCAACCGGCGCGTCGACCTGCTCCACGAGGGGTTCGATATCGCCCTGCGCGTGCGCTTCCCGCCGCTGGAGAACACCGACATGGTGATGAAGGTGCTGGGCAACAGCCGGCAATGCCTGGTGGGCCGCCCGGATTTTCTGGCGCAGTTACCGAAAGACTTTTCACCCGAAGACCTCGGCACGCTACCGAGCCTGCACTGGGGCGGTTCGCAGCGTGAGTACCAATGGGAACTGCTCGGCCCCGAGAATGCCAAGCGGGTCATCACACACCGCCCGCGCATGGTCACCGATGACCTGATCGCCCTGCGCCATGGCGCCCTGGCCGGCGTCGGTATCGCCCACGTGCCGAGGGTCGCGGTGCGTGAAGACCTAGACGCCGGCACCCTGGTGGAAATGCTCCCGGGCTGGGAACCCAAGTGCGGCATCGTCCACGCCATCTTCCCGTCACGCCGTGGCCTGCTGCCATCGGTGCGTACGCTGATCGACTTTCTCGCCGAGGAGTTTCGCGAGAGCGATATGGCGTGATCGATGAAACGGTGGATGAAAGACGCGCCATCCACCCTACTTGGCTCGCAACGCTGGTTATCCCTCCACTCGCCGTAGCCTGGGTCGAGCGCAGCGACACCCAGGGAAATCGCTCTGGGTATCGCTGCGCTCGACCCAGGCTACGAGAAACGTCTCAGCGGCAGTGACGAAGCGCGGCGACCACGTGAGCTTCCACATCACCCTCTTTAGCGTCTTTCTGAAATACCGCGCAGGTCGCCGGACCGGCGTCCGTGATGCAGCGATAAACCGCAATCACGCTGCCCGGGCCAGCCCCGGTGTGACCGCTGAGCAAGATATCCCCCTCGATATCACCCTGCATCAAACCCAGTGCATAGCCAGCCACGATCCATGGACGACCAGGAAGAGGCCCACCCAAAACCCGCCGTTCCTGCATCTGCGCCAACAGCTCTGCAGGCAGCAGACTGCCACCCAGCAACCTGTCCAGCAGCAACGCAGCATCGGACAACGAGCCGACCACCAGCCCGTGATAAACCCAACCAGGGTGATAGCCAGCAGCGCTGCCCATATCGACGTCGGCCAATTCGGCAGGCGTCTTCGCCAGGCGAACAGATGTTACGCCGAGCGGCTGTAGTACCCGCTGTTGGATGGCGCTCTCCAGCGAAGTTGCAGTGCGTGCCTCAATGATTCTGGCGACGTACAGATAGCCAACATTGGAATAACCCCAGCCCACTTCAGGCTGATAACGCAGACGCGCTGCGTCTAGGCGTTCGAGCATTTCGCTGGCTGGCCAGGGCTCGTCGCCCCGGGCAACAGCGGCGTGATAGTCGGCAAGCTCACCGTAATCGGCCAGGCCAGCTTCGTGCTTCAGCAGTTGCCGCAGCGTAAACGGGCCGCCCAGCACGACCTCGTCAAGCGACAGCAAACCATCGCGCACCAGGGTCAGCGCGGTTGCAGCCAATACCGTTTTGGTGAAACTCCACCAGGGTACGAGTGGTTCCTGGCGGTCAGCAACCGAGAGCTGGCCATTCACCACGAGCGAGCATGCAAATGTCGACATCCAACTCTCTCCTGAAACGCCCAATCCCTACAAAAGCTCCATCAACCCTCGACCTGGCTCCACTGCTTGCTCAGGCGCTTGTCCGACACCGCCATCTTAGTGCCCAGTTGCTGGGCGAACAGCGACACGCGGTACTCCTCGAGCATCCAGCGATAGAGCGTCAGGTTGGGATCGCGCTTGCCTTCCTGCAGGTGCTTGCCGAGGCGTGCTTGGTACTGCTCCCAGTAGCCCGCCAACTCGCCGCTCCACACCCGGTCGCGCTGCAGTTGCGCGGCGATCTTGTCGAAGCGTTGTTCGATGGCCTTGAGGTAGCGCGGCACTTCCTTGAGCCATTCGCCCGGCGTTTCACGCACGAAGCCGGGATACACCAGATTGCCGAGCTGCGCCTTGATGTCGTTGAGCGCCACGGCCTGGGCCAGGTCGATCTTGCCCTTGAAGCGCTTCTGCAGCCCGTGCCAGAGCTTGAGAATTTCCAGGGTCAAACGCGCCAGCCGCTCGGCGTGGTCAGCCCAGGCGCCGCGTTTCTTCTCAGCCAGGGCGGCCAATGCGGCGCCGTCGCGCGGTAGCGGCTGTTCGCCTTCGAGGATGCAGCTGTCGAGGCTGGCCAGCAGGATGTCTTCGACCAGCGCATCGACTCGGCCCAGGTCGCGGTGAAGCAGGCCCAGTTCGGTCAGCCCCGGCAATTTGCCGCGCAGGAACTTGGCAGGCTCCGCCAGCTGTTGCAGCAACAGGCGCTGCAGGGCGCGGCGGTGCTGGAACTCGGCTTCGGCCTGGGTCGGGAAGCGTCCCTCTTTGACTATCCCCCCCTCTTCCACCAGCGCCGGGAACACGGTCATGGAAAGCCCGGCGACCTTCTGCTGGGTCTTCTCGGCGACCTGGGCGAAGCCCTTGGCCTCCACCGGTTTCTGCACTTTGTCGGTCTGCGGGATGGCCAACGCAGCCTGGCTGGCCTCGGCGAAGCGCGCGGTCAGTTCGGCCAGGTCGCGGCCTTCGCCGAGGGGCTTGCCGTGGGTGTCGACCACTTCGATGTTCATCTTCAGGTGGTGTTCGAGCTGGCGGGTCGCCTCGACCCATGCCTCTTCACTGATCCGCGCGCCGGTCATGCGTTGCAGTTCGCGACCGAGGCTTTCCGGCAGGCTGCCCTGGCCGAAGGTCAGCTTGCTCAGCGCCGCGCCGACGAAGTCTGGCACCGGCACGAAGTTCTTGCGCAGCGCCTTGGGCAGGCCGCGCACCAGGTCGATAGCCTTGGCCTCGATCAGCCCCGGCACCAGCCACTCCAGGCGCTCGCCCGGCAACTGTGGCAGCAGCGGCGCGGGCACCCGCAGGGTCACGCCGTCGCGCGGGTGATTGGGCTCGAAGTGGTAGGTCAGCGGCAGCTGCAGCTCGCCGATGTGCAAGGTATCCGGATACTGGGTCGCGGTGACTTCCAGCGCCTCGCGGGCCAGCACATCCTCCTCGCGCATCATCAGCAGCTGCGGATCCTTGGCGCTCTCACGCTTGTACCAGCTCTCGAAGGTCGCGGTCTGGTAGATGTCCTGGGGAATGCGCGCCTCGTAGTAGGCGAACAGGGTTTCCTCGTCGGCGAGAATGTCGCGGCGGCGCGCCTTGGCTTCCAGTTCGTCGAGCTTTTCCAGCAGCACGCGGTTGGCGCTCAGGCACTTGGTGCGGCTGTTGATTTCGCCACGCACCAGCCCCTCGCGGATGAACAGTTCACGGGACGCCAGCGGGTCGATGGGCCCGTAATGCACGGGGCGACGACCGACAATGATCATGCCGTACAGGGTGACTTGCTCGTACGCCACAACCTGGCCGCGCTTCTTCTCCCAGTGCGGCTCGAAGTGGTTCTTCTTGATCAGGTGACCGGCCAGCGGCTCGATCCAGTCCGGCTCGATCTTGGCGACCTGGCGGGCGAACAGCTTGGTGGTCTCGACCAGCTCGGCGGCCATGATCCAGTTGGGCTTCTTGCGGCCGATCACCGACGACGGATGCACCCAGAAGCGCCGCTGGCGGGCACCCAGGAAGTCGCCCTCCTCGGTCTTCTGGCCGATCTGGCTGAGCAGGCCGCTGAGGATCGCCTTGTGCACGGCCGCGTAGCCCTTGGCGCGCTGCGCGGCTTCGCTGGCCTCGGCCTGCTCGCGCAGGATCACATTGACCTTGGTGTCGGTGGTCGGCGCGGCACGCTCGCCTTTCTCGTAGGGCGTACTGCCGGAGCCGTCCACCTTGGCGGACAAGCCTGCGGCGTTGTCCGCCCTACCCACGTCATGAGTTTGGGAAGCTGATGACTTGCCGGGCGCCAGTTGCAGATCCTTGGCCAGCAGTACCAACTGGCGGTGGGCATCACGCCACTCGCGCAGGCGCATGTAGTTGAGGAAGTTCTTCTTGCACCAGCTGCGCAGCGGATTGGAACCGAGCTCCTGGCGTTTCTCCTCGAAGCCGCGCCACAGGTTGATCAGCGCGGCGAAGTCGGAATCCACATCCTTCCACTGCGCATGGGCCTGATCAGCCGCCTGCTGACGGTCCATCGGCCGCTCACGCGGGTCCTGCACCGACAGGGCGCTGGCGACGATCAGCAGTTCTGGCAGGCTGCCGAGCTTGGCCGCCTCGAGCACCATGCGGCCCAGGCGCGGATCGATGGGCAGGCGCGCCAGTTGGCGGCCCAGCGGGGTCAGTTGCCCTTCGCGATTGACCGCGGACAGCTCCTGCAGCAGGTTGAAACCATCGCTGATGGCCTTGCCATCCGGCGGCTCGATGAAGGGGAAATCCTCGATGCTGCCCAGCCGCAGGTGCAGCATCTGCAGGATCACCGCCGCCAGGTTGGTACGCAGGATTTCCGGATCGGTAAATGCCGGCCGACCGAGGAAATCCTCCTCGCTGTACAAGCGCACGCAGATGCCCGGCTCGACCCGCCCGCAACGGCCCTTGCGCTGGTTGGCGCTGGCCTGGGAAACCGCCTCGATGGGCAGGCGCTGCACCTTGGCGCGGTAGCTGTAACGACTGATGCGCGCGGTACCGCTGTCGATCACGTAACGAATGCCGGGCACCGTCAACGAGGTTTCCGCGACGTTGGTGGCCAGCACGATCTTGCGCCCGGCCATGGGCGCGAAAATCTTCTGCTGCTCGGCCGGCGTCAGCCGCGCATACAAGGGCAGCACTTCGGTGAAGCGCAGGTTGGCCTTGCGCAGCACTTCTGCAGCGTCACGAATCTCGCGCTCGCCCGGCAGGAAGATCAACACGTCGCCGGGGCGCTGACCGACACTTTTCTCATGGGCGTCGATCTCGTCCAGCGCAGCGAGAATGCCCTGATCGACGGTGAGGTCATCGAGCAGGCGCTCACCTTCCTCGTCCACCTCGGCAGCCAGCGGCCGGTACCAGGTTTCCACCGGATAGGTGCGCCCGGAGACCTCGACGATAGGCGCATCCGGCATCCCGTCCCCGCCAAAGTGCTTGGAGAAGCGCTCCAGGTCGATGGTCGCCGAGGTGATGATCACCTTGAGGTCGGGTCGGCGCGGCAGCAGGGTTTTCAGGTAACCGAGCAGGAAGTCGATGTTGAGACTGCGTTCGTGGGCCTCGTCGACGATGATAGTGTCGTACTTCTCCAGAAAACGGTCGTGCTGGGTTTCAGCGAGCAGAATGCCGTCGGTCATCAGCTTGATCAGCGACGTGTCCTTGCTCTGGTCCTCGAAACGCACCTGATAGCCGACCAGTTCGCCCAACGGCGTGCCGATCTCCTCGGCCACCCGTGTCGCCACACTGCGCGCCGCCAAACGCCGCGGCTGGGTATGGCCGATCAGGCCGTGCTGACCACGACCGATCTCCAGGCAGATCTTCGGTAACTGAGTGGTCTTGCCCGAACCGGTCTCGCCGGCGATCACCAGGACCTGGTGCTTTTCCAACGCGGCCTTGATCTCGTCGCGCTTGGCCGCGATCGGCAACGCGTCGTCGTAACGCATTACCGGCACACTCAAGCGCCGCGCCTCGACCTTGGCGCAGGACGCCTGAAAGCGCTCCAGCCACTGCGCCTGCTTGGCGTCGTCGGGCTTTTTCTGCAGCTCATGCAACTGCCGCCGCAGGCGATGGCGGTCGGTAATCATGGCGTGGTCGAGGTTCTTCTGCAGCGCAGCGAAATCGAAGGGGGCGTCAGTCATCAGGCTCGGGCAGTCGCGGATAAAGATGCGATTGTCGCAGATTACACCCCTGCGCGTGCAGGCCAGGCGGCCGAGGGACGGTGGCGGAGCGGGCTATCGAGAGCGGCGACTTTCGCCAGCAGCAGCCGGTCGGCGCAGTCTTTTGCTCTGGGCCTCATGCGGCTAGCCGCAAGCAGTCAGCGCCCTGAATAACTGGGTTTGACCTGACAGCCCCGGACTGCAAGCGGGGCTGTCAGATCGATCACAACCACTACCAATTACCCGCATCAAGTTGCCTATAGCTCACAACGACAGACCCTTTAAAGCAAACCAGCAATGCCCCATCAGCTGCCAAAGGCATTGCTCTGGTCAGCCTGTTCGCCGGTGATAAACGCTGCACCCTCAATGTGGTAGACGGTTGGCTCTGCGGAGAAATATTCCTCCAGACCCAGCATGAACACCCGATGGTCTTCGCTCGCCTCGAAGCTGAGGTGATCATTGAGTGATCGCCAGCGCACGATCAAGTTGAGGTGCTCGGGTGTCTCGATCCCTTTCGCGAGCATGTGGCCGTCGTAACCCGTTGCGCGCTGGAGCAACGGAGCAACCTCGGCGAATACACGTTTGAACTGTTCAATGTGTTGTTTGTGAACAGGCAGCAGAGCAATTTCATAAATCATGGCGTTCTCCAAAAATGACGTGGGCAGCTACGTGCTGTTACGGGAGGAGCGATGGCTCGATGGCAATCGCGATTTTTCCCTTGAGGCCATTGTTGGGGCTTTCCAGGCGGGCATGTGCCAGCGCAAGGTCAGCAAGCGAATAGACCGCGCCGACATGTGGCCGTAGCTGACCGCGCTCGATCAACGCACTCAACTCATCAAGCTTGCCGCGGTTCTGTCGGGTGAAAACGAAGTGATAACTGGCGTTCTTGCCCCACGCCTGAACGAGGTTCTGTGGCTTTGCAATGTCCACAATCGAGACCACGCGGCCCAGTTGTGCGAGCGCATCGGGACTACGGGTCAAGGTGTCGCCGCCAATGGTGTCGAACACCACGTCCACACCGCGGCCACCGGTTTCGCGCAGAACGGCCTCGACGTAATCCTCCGTTGTGTAATCAATGAGCACGTCGGCACCCATGCTGCGCGCGAACTCAAAGTTCTCTTCGCGCACGGTGGTGAATACTCGCGCGCCTATCGCTTTTGCCAACTGGATCGCCACATGGCCGACGCCTCCCGCGCCGCCGTGCACCAGGATGCTTTCCCCCACTCGCAGTCCTGCACGCACGACCAGAGCTTCCCAGGCCGTGCCGCCAACCAGGGTCAGGGTGGCCGCTTCGAGATGGCTCAGCGAAGCAGGCTTCTTACCGACAATGCTTTCCGACGCCACGTGGTACTCGGCGTAGCTACCAGGGCCATCAAAAATCTGCGGGGTGTACCAGACTTCGTCGCCAGGCACGAAGCTCGTCACGCCCGGCCCGACTTCTTCGACTACCCCCGACACGTCATGCCCGGTAATCGTCGGCAGCTGCACCAGATCGGCATAGTCACCACGGCGGACCTGGAAATCCAGAGGGTTGATGGAGGTGGCGTGGACACGGACCAGAACTTGTCCCGCTTGCGGAACCGGCTTGGGCACCTCGCGCAGCTCGAATGATTGGGGGCCGCCAAATGAGGTAAGGATCATCGCTTTCATGGTAATTCCTCGTTTCGTTTAAATTAGATATCGCTATTTCTCGATATAAAAGGTTTGAAATTTACGCGGTTACTGTGCGATCTCAGGTCATAGAAAATTCCCGTTTCGTTAAAATTGGATATCGAGATTTGTCGATATTTCCACTTAAATGACTACAACTCTTTGCCAATGATCTCGGCAAGAGCACGGATGCTTTCTTCATTACGCTGGTAATAGGTCCACTGACCGATGCGCCTGACCTTGACCAGGCCAGCTCTCTGCAACGTCGCCAGATAGCCAGACACCGTTGACTGCGACAGCCCGATACCTTCTTGAATGCTGCTGACGCAAACGCCCACTGTATGAACGTCCCCTTCATCCTGTGGAGGGAAGTTCTTCACGGGATCCTTCAAGCCCTTCAGGATCTGCAGGCGGGTCGGATTCGAGAGCGCTTTGAATACGTTGATTAATTCCATGACTCGATAATATCGAGATTTACCGATATGTCAATTCTATAGTCACCCGCTCGTCAGGCAGCCATCGGGGATGCTGCCCTTACGGTCCACCTCGTATCCTCTGCCGGAGAAAGAACCCGCAACCACTGGCGCTTCGCTGCCGAGAGGAGAAATGGATGACATCTTGGAAATGTCGGCACAGGTCGATGCAGCCCATGCGTATCGCCAGTGGAGGCTTAGCCGTCGTGTCCAGCAAAACGGGCATCAATCACGCTCGGGGTTCGGGCATGCAAATAGCGTTATTGCACGGGTATAAATTGGCCAGGACGGTACACAGACTGCGGATGCACGACCCGACCCAGCGCAGACCGTTGGCAGAGCTGAAAGAAATTCACCATGCTGCCCATCCTGGCGACTCCAAGGAAAGACAACAGCTCGGAAATCAATTCATTAACCTGATCCACCGGTAAGCGATGTAAAGCCCAACCGGCACCGCTGAGACGAAAAAGGCGAGGCCGAATGACAGCTCAAAGCTGAAATACAGCACGACGAAGCTAACCACCGCGAAGGCTGACAACATCACTGTCAGCCCGTCCAGAAAGGCAACGTCCGCCCCTGCCCCTCGCCAGGAGGTATCGGCCCGTTTATTCAGGGAGCGCCGCTTCCGCACAAGCCAGGCGTCAGTGACGAAATCTACAATCCATTCGATCAATCCGCCGATGAAGATCATCATTCCAATTCCTGAATTAGCCGTGGGTAATCGACCGGTGATGCTCTGAGAAGCCGCCGCTGAGTCTGCGCGGAAGACCTTGGTACTTTGTGCGGCCTGCTTCACAAAATCGTAGGCCCGCGGCGTTGATGCCAAGCGTTTATAGGCGTGGTCAGCCCCCCTGGCTCGGATTCAGCAGGTGGTTCATTGGCAGCCGACGGTATCGTCAACCCGCTGGTACAGCTGCAAATCCACTTGCCAGCGAGGGTAAGCCACCGCTCTCCTGGCCTCGTCTCAATTGCCTGACAAAGGACGATCTGCAGCGGGTTCGCAGCCGGTTCCGGGTAATTCGAGCGTAGGCGGTTGGTACGAGATCGGCTTTACTCGTTGAAGCAAGGAGCAGCACTGTCGCGGATAGGATGTACCCGCCCTATGCAGCTCTTTTTTCGGTATCTTCGCTGACCAAGTTGCTGTTTCTCCATCCTGCCCAGAGCGTTGAGCGTGCCTAGATTCCGTCTGTTTCCACTGGGAGGCGGCTTTTGCCTTGCCGTCTTGCTGGGCCTTGTGTTCGTGTTTCTGCTCGATCCGATGCCGGTACAGAAGGTCCGCAACGCGGTTTTCGACCAGTACCAGCGTTGGCATCCACGCGTTTATCAGGATGCGCCCGTGCGTATCGTCGACCTCGATGAAGAAAGCCTGAGGCGCATCGGCCAGTGGCCCTGGCCCCGCACGCAGGTCGCGGCGCTGGTGGATAAGCTTGAGCAGGCCGGCGCAGCCGCGATCGTGTTCGATGTGCTGTTCGCCGAGCCGGACCGCACCTCGCCCAGTCAACTGCTGCGTGGCAATCAACTGCCACCGGGGTTGGCCGCCGAGCTGGCAGCCTTGCCCGATCATGACGCGCAGCTCGCCGACGTACTCAAACCCGGTAACACGGTGCTCGGCTTTGCCGCCGAACAAAGCAGCAGCGCCGTCGGGCCGCCGCTGAGCCGCTTCGGCCTGGTGCTGCAAGGCCAGTCGCCGCTTTCATTCGTGCCTGCCTTCCAAGGTGCAAGCCGCCCATTGGCAGAGCTGGAGCAAGCGGCCCGTGGCGTTGGTGCCATGACGTTCAGGCCTGATGCCGACGGTGTAGTGCGGCGCGTGCCGCTGTTCGTGTCGCTGGCTGGGGAGTTGCGCCCATCGTTGGTGGCCGAAGCCCTGCGCGTAGCGCAGCGCAGTGGTCGATACCGGATCATCAGTAGCGAGTCCGGGGTTCAGCGCGTCGACATTGGCCGCTTACAGATTCCCACTGCTGCAAGCGGCGAACTCTGGGTGTATTTCACCGGCCCACAACCCAGCCGTAGCCTACCTGCCTGGCAGGTACTCGAAGGGTCTGCGCCGCCTGTTGCAGGCGCAATCATCATGATCGGCACATCAGCACAAGGACTGCAGGACCTGCGTTTCAGTCCGCTGGGCGGGATCATCCCGGGGGTGGAGGTCCACGCCCAGGCGCTCGAGCAGATACTCACGGATACCCTGTTGCTTCGGCCGGGCTGGTCCTTGGCGGTGGAGAGCCTGACGTTGCTGCTGGGTGGTTTGGCGCTGGGGCTGCTGGCGTTGAGTATTCCTGCGCTGGCATCGGCCGTGCTCATGGTCGTGCTGGTCGCGCTGCTGAACGCGGCGGCCTGGTATGGCTTCGTGGCGCACAGGCTGCTGCTCGACCTGTTCACCCCGTCGATCGGGTTGATGCTGGTGTATGGCGCCGCCAGCATCGTCCGCCACATGGCTGCCGAGCGCGAACAGCGCTGGGTACACGCAGCCTTCTCTCGCTACGTATCCCCTAACCTGGTCAAGCACCTGGTGGCCCATCCGGAGCGACTGATACTCGGCGGCCAGCGACAGATGTGCAGCTTTGTGTTCACCGACATCACCGGGTTTACCTCGATGATGGAGCGTCGTACGCCCGAATCGGCGGTCAGCCTGCTCAATGAATACCTAGAGCAGGTCATCGCCATCGCGTTCCGCCATGAAGGCACCCTGGATCGAATCGTTGGCGACGCAGTGGCGATCATGTTTTCCGCCCCTATCCCGCAGGCTGACCACCAGCAGCGCGCGCTTTCATGCGCGCTGGAGATCAATCGTTTCGCCCAGTCCTACGTGGAATCACTGCGCGAACAAGGCATCGATTTCGGGCACACACGCATCGGTGTGCATAGCGGCGAAGTGGTGGTGGGTAACTTTGGTGGATCGATGATTTTCGATTACCGGGCGCTCGGCGATCCGGTAAACACCACGGCACGTCTGGAGAGCTTGAACAAGCAGCTCGGCACTCTGGTGTGCGCCTCCGAGGCGATTCGCCAGAGCTGCCCACAGGTGCCAATGCGGCCCGTCGGCGAGGTACGGCTCAAGGGAAAGGACGAGTCCGTGCAGGTGTTCGAGCCGGTTGAGGCGATGGTCAAATCCATTGGCACTTGCGACGAGGCGTACGAGGCGGCCTATCGGCTCCTGCAAGCGGGTGATCCTACTGCCGTGTCGGCGTTCGTCACGCTGAGCGACCAGCGCCCATGGGACGGGCTGGTCGCTTTTCACCTACGTCGCCTGCTAAACGACGAACACGGCATCCGCTTCGAAATGCGCCGCAAGTAAAGCCTGCCGAAGCAGGCTCAGCGTACGGTGACTTCGACGCGGCGGTTGGTGGGCTCGGGAGTATTATCGGGCGTCTTCAGCAACAGGTTGTCTTCGCCGTGCGAGGTAACGACGAGCTCAAGCGCCTGCAGGCCGTTTTCCTGCAACTGACGGGCGATATCACGGGCGCGCGACAGCCCCAGCTTTTCGTTGTAAGCCTTGCTGCCAACCGTGTCGGTGTGGCCGATCACGGAAACCGCCGACGGCCCACGCTCCCTCACGGTCTGCAGCACCTCCGGAATTTCCGCCTGGGACTTCTCGGTCAGGCTGGTGCCACCGGTTTTGAAGTACAGCAGATAGCTTTTCGGCAACGCCGGCTGCGCGGCTCGTGCGGCGGAGAAGTCCTTGTCGAGTTTGGGTTCAGCCACCTGAAAAGACGTGGCACTGCTGCCGTCGAGGTTGACGGCATGGTCCCTCCGGTCCACCCGCGTGATGCCTTTGGCGGTGCGAACTTCAATCGCACCGGTACTTCCGTCGGGGCTGGCGACCAGCACTACATACGGTTTGGACGCGCATCCGCCCAGCAAAGCAAGAAAAAACAGGGCGACTGCGTGGGTATATTGTCGAGACATGCCGTATCCGAACTCAATCAACCTTGACGAGGAAGTGTGTGCCGCGCACGCCGATGGTGCCGGTCGGGGTGTTGATCTCCACCGCTTCGGGCTTGAGCTTGGCGATGGTGCCGGAAATGTAGTCAAGCGTGCCGTGGGTAATCTTGGCACTGAGCTTCAACTCCTCCTGGGCTGGATCGAACAGGAACTCATCGAGGGTCATTTCGCTATTGGGGCCGAAAGACATCAATGTGTTGTCCCTCAGCGTTACCCCCATCGACCCCGCCGGACCAGTTTTCACCACACTGCCGACGTACAACGGGGTACCAATCGTCGCTGATTGCGTTGTGCCATCTATGCTGACGGTAGCCTCTCCCTGTACCTTCATCACGTAACCTATTGATGTGGCTGGTTCAACCGCGAGCGCGGCCGAAGTCAGCAAGGCGCCAGCAAGCGGCCATATCGTGAAGCGAGCAAACACAGTAATCTTCTTTTTCATTCTATTTCCCTGATTGAACTGAGCGTTGCACATACGGCCGCAGACCGCTGCGTGGCTGGCTGTACAAGTAGCACGCGATGGGATCCGAGCGCAGGTTGCAGTATGTCATTAGGGCAAATCAAGCAGCGATTCAGGCTACGGTTCAAGAGCAGGAATCTGGTGATCACCACGTTCCTGCTTTTGCAGCTGGCGCCTATCTTGGCGCTAACCGTGGGCGTACCACCAGTGGTTTCGCTTTGTCTGTCGATCGGCATCGTGCTGTGCACCATGCCGCTGGTGCTCAACGGCATGGAAAGCCTCGATCGCACCATCAAGTCGCTGGTGCAAGACACGCAGAAAATCCGCCAGATGGATTTTTCCGGTGAGCTGCAGCCGGCGTCGATGTTTGCCGAAATTGAAACCCTCAACCGCAACCACATCGAGATGAAAGCGGCCCTGCAAAGCCAGACCCGAGCGCTGCAGATTTCGCAGATGAAGCTTTCCAGCCTGGTCGAGAATGGGTTGCTGTTGTCCTCGGAGCGCAACCGGGATGCGCTGCTGCGCCATATCCTCATGCAGGGCAAACGCATCTGCAATGCCCAAGCCGCCACCATGTACCTCAAAACCGAGCACAACACCCTGCGCTTCGCGTTGCGCTCCATGGATGACGAGCTGCCGACGATTGAAATCCCTTTGCACGACCCGCAAACCGGCTTGCCCAACGAGCGGCACGTGTCGACCTACACCGCACTGCACAACGAAACCGTGGTGATAGACGACGTTTATGCCGAGAGCCGTTTCGACCTCAGCGGCACGCGCAGTTTCGACAGCGAGTCCGGCTTCCATACCGTTTCCATGCTCACCGTACCCCTGGCGCCACGCGGCGGCGAAGTGATCGGCGTGCTGCAGTTCATGAACGCCCTGGACACCGAAACAGGTGAGGTGATCGCCTTCTCGCCGCAAGTGGTGTCGTTCATCGGCGCACTGGCTTCCCAGGCAGCCGTTGCGCTGGAAAACCACAATCTGATTGACTCGCAGCGTGCCTTGATCGACGGCATGATCGAAATTCTCGCCGGTGCCATCGACGCCAAAAGCCCCTACACCGGCGCGCATTGCGAACGTGTGCCGGAGCTGGCGATGATGCTCGCCGAGGCTGCCAGCAATGTCAGCGAAGGGCCGCTGGAAAACTTCCGCTTTACCACTGCAGACGAATGGCGCGAGTTTCGGATCGGTGCCTGGCTGCACGACTGCGGCAAGATCACCACGCCGGAACACGTGGTCGACAAAGCCACCAAGCTGGAGACGATCTACAACCGCATCCATGAAGTGCGCATGCGTTTTGAAGTGCTGTTGCGCGATGCGCAGATCGAGCGCCTACAACGCATGCTAGACGGCCATGATCGACTGGAAGCCGATACGCAGTATCAAGACCTCGTCCAGACGCTGCAGAACGAGTTTGCGTTCATTGCCGAGTGCAACATCGGCGGCGAACTGATGAACCCGGAGCACGTCGGCACCCTTCATAAAGCGGGTGAACGTACGTGGCTGCGGCATTTCGATGATCGACTCGGGCTCTCCCCTGCCGAATTGGCGCGTGTTGCCGAACTGCCCGTGGCACCGCTGCCTGCAGTTGAGCGGCTACTGGCAGACAAGCAACAACATATCTTCCCACGCCCCGAGACCAAAGCGCTCGACCCCAAGTACGGCTTCAAGATCAACGTGCCAGAGCACCTCTATAACTACGGCGAGCTCTACAACCTGAGTATCAGCCGCGGCACGCTCACCGAGGAAGAGCGCTTCAAGATCAACGAACACATCATCCAGACCATCGTCATGCTCGAAAACCTGCCGCTTCCCTCCAACCTCAAGCGGGTGCCGGAGTATGCCGGCACCCACCACGAAACCCTTCTCGGCACGGGCTACCCGCGGCAACTGGACAAAAGCCAGCTGTCCATCCCCGCACGCATCATGGCCATCGCCGATATCTTCGAGGCGCTGACCGCCTCCGACCGGCCGTACAAGCGGGCAAAGACTTTGTCGGAGTCGATCGGAATACTCGCCAACCTGCGCGACAAGGGCCACATCGATGCCGACCTGTTCGCCCTCTTTCTGCAGGCAGGCCTGCCGATGCGTTACGCCGAACGCCACCTGCACCCCGACCAGATCGACGCCATCGACGTTCGCCGCTTCCTGCCCGAGGAACCAGCGTCTTAAGCTGAAGGAGGCGCGCTTCTCAAGATGAATGCTCAAGGCGCACGAGATTAGCCTGAGGTTTGGCGTCTTTAGGCTGAACTACCGTCGGAGGTTATTTGCAGCTAATGACCAGAGGCGGGCCTTCCTGCCAATAAATAAATCCACCCCTTTTCTCTCCCAATGTTTAACTTTGCGGGGAAATCACATGAACTTGCAAACTTCCAATTCTTCCTGCGTTTTCAGTTCGGTTTTAATACCCAGCCTGTACTTGCAGTAATTTATTACCACGCTCCGCTCCTCGTTGCTCAGCCGGTCGATCGGTTTGTCATCTTCATCCGTCAGGAAGATATTTTCGAACCTAACCTGTAACGCTGGATGTTTTTTGATAAAAAACACAGCGCGATTATCTTCAGCGAAGTGTGTTTCATAAACGCCGATGTTCAGCCATAAAAGTAAAAATGCAAAAATCATCAAAACAAGGATCATCTTTTTTTTCATGGTAAAGTCGGCGGCGGCAGTAAGCCTGTAACCACCCTCATGTTCCTAACAAATTCCATCCCAACATTGCCTGGGCAAATTTTTCCGTCGGCAGCTCGTCCCGGAAACTCACGATGCCCGCCCAATTGTTTAATCAAAAATACGCTTTTAAGAGCACTGATCAAACTGGTGGCTGCATCAATCTGGAGAGACGGTATGACGTCGGTCGTGTTAACTCCCAGGCGCTCGATGGTCTCACGCCCCAATGCCCAAATATCATCCCCCTCGGCGGCAATGGTGAGATTATTCAAGAAAACCACCCCAATAACACCGGTGTTATATCCTCGAACACTGCCGCCCTTTAGGCGAATATCCCGACCTTCATAAATAACCCCACTGCAATCAATCCCAAAGTGATATGCGATGTCGTCATATTTATTGCCAACTTGTTCTTCTTGAGTGTCCTTCATCTGATCAGCTCCATGCCCGCAGCTGTAGCTGCGTCCAGCATGGTGAAAAGCAATCATTGAATAATCCCAATCTGACGCCATCCGGTCCTTTGCTGAGATGGCTCCCCACTCGGAACGCTCGACAAACTGATGTTCTAAAGAGCGTACCTTTCGGATGATTGCCTCGCGAGTTGCAGCTCGGTCATCAACTATGACCGCTACTGGATCGAGCGGCTGGCCAATCTTCACTTCTTGAGCCTTGGTCGTAGTCTTGAAAGATTTGCCGGTCATTGGTTGCCCTCCGACAGTTCCTTGAGCGTGCGTGCTGGGGATTTGAACAAGACGTGCAATGAAATTGCAGAGTCTGCTGAAGGCGCCTGTATATGGGCTAGGCCGCTGCCATCCGTCACTCCAAACGTTTCACGCCCATCCACCACTGCGACGAACTCTCGATAGGCGAGCAGGCTACCGGTTTCACTATGGGTAATGCTGAATACTTGGGCGAAGGTTTTCTGAAACTGGAGCGGAGCTGGCGCAGTGAAGGACGCGGGGGTATGGCTGTCACCGATTATCACGGTGCCAGACCCCATGATGACCGTATTGCCATGAGAGCCGCTGCTGCCCACAGTGGCGGCGCGTAAACCATTGATAATTACGGTCGAGGATAACCCCGACACTAGGGGGCTTCCACAAGCGCTTGTGTCAGTCTCGCGCGCGGCTGCCAGATTGTCGAACAACACATCGGGTGAGCCGATGGCAACGGGGTTGACGCCATGGCCTGGCAGTGGACAAGAGGTGGGGTCAGTTTGGCGAGCCGCCGGCCTTCCGCTCATGGTGAAGCTCCTTGGATACACAGACAGAAAGCGGATACTACCTGCGCCTTATCGTGGAAACCCCGCGCGATATGCAAATCGGGGGATGTCACTATTACTGATCGTTGCCACGCTCCGCGTGGCAACGACTTCCAGGACGCTCTGCGCCCGCTGTTGGTGCATGTCACCGGCCCGTACGGGCGCGGAGCGCCCTGGACTGTGCTACCTCGCTGAAGCGCGGGAGCGATCCTGACGCGTTCCCCCTTGCGTTTCCGAGGGACGGATGAGGCGTCAGCTGCTCGCCCCGATCCACGCTACCTAGCTGATCGTTGATCCAGCGTCGCCACCACCCAATGGTGGACAAATAACGCGTCGTCCACCTTACGAGTTTCATCCGCAGCGGCAGTTAGCTACATGAGGCCCTTTAATCCGATAAACACAGCGCAACGACAAACAGCACCACAAGAAAAAATACGCAACCAACGAAGTTCGGTAGGAAATACAGATAGCTGTTGGTATCGCGATAATGCCCGAACGTCATCACCTTCAATACCCAGAGCCCAAGTGCCCTGAATGCGACCTCAAATATGAAACCGATGACGTTGAACATCCCTCCATGATCTATCTCTCCCCTAACATTCATTCTGGACAGTTCTACCTCAGTGATTCACATAGAGCAGATACAGACCGAACCCTACGACCAGCAGTAGATGCCAAAGGTTGGACAGCCGCGGCGCCGGCTCAGGTAGCCCACCAGCAGCAGGCCGGCGAAGAACAACTGGGCGGTCACGCCAATGATCAATACCGTGAGCAACAAGGCTCGCTTCTCCTGATTCACCCGCTTGCAGTTAGGCTGCCCAACAGCTTGCCGGTGATCGCGTGCAGTTGCTGTTTTTCCTCGTCGTTGAGGGCAGCGAGCACGCGCTGTAGATTAGCGACGTGGGCGACGAGCATGTTGTCGATCAGTGCAAAACCGGCAGGTGTCAGCGCCACCAGAATGCCGCGGCGGTCGCTGGGGTGGCGGCGGCGCTCAATCAATCCGGCCTTTTCCAGGCGGTCGATGCGGCTGGTCATACCGCCCGAGGAAATCATCGCGCTCTCGTACAACGCAGTGG
This sequence comes from Phytopseudomonas seleniipraecipitans, assembly GCF_900102335.1. GTDB lineage: Bacteria > Pseudomonadota > Gammaproteobacteria > Pseudomonadales > Pseudomonadaceae > Aquipseudomonas > Aquipseudomonas seleniipraecipitans. The sequence continues at coordinate 628,175 of NZ_FNBM01000001.1, read as the reverse complement.
GCATCAATGCGTAGGGCTCGCCCGAGCGGCGCAGGGTGGCTAGCAGGTCGAACTCGCCGGCTTGTAGGCCGTGCTCGGCGAAGAACGGCAGCAGGTGGTCGCGGCTGATAACGTGGGACAGCTCGGCCAGGCGGCCGATCACCGCCATGGAAAAGCCGTCCAGGTCCGGGCGTTGCTGCTGCCACTGTTCGGCGGCCAATTGTGCACGATCTTGCATATCGCCCTCGATTTATCTTGCCATCAAGATACTTTTCAAAAAGAATGTTTCCATCTTAGCGTATTCATTGGATGGAACCAGCCATGGCCGCCCCACAATCACGACCGCTCTTGTCACTTCTGCTGTTGCTCGGCATCGGCGCGCTGATGGGGCTGACCAGCAACCTGGTGAAACTGGCCAGCGCCGCGGGCTGGTCGCCGGTGGCCTATCTGCTCTGGAGCCTGCTCGGTGGCGGCCTGCTGTTGCTGCTGTTCACCCGCCTGCGTGGCGAAGCGCCAGGATTGAGCCCTCGCCTGCAACGCTACTACCTGGCCTCGGGCTTGCTGAGCATCGCCCTGCCCAATGGCTTGCTGTTCAGCTCGATTCCCCATGTGGGTGCGGGCTTCGCGTCGATGTGCCTGGCATTTCCGCCGCTGATCACCTACCTGCTGGCTTTGGCACTGCGCATGGAGCCGTTGAGCCGGGTGCGCCTGCTGGGTATCTGCATTGGCCTGAGCGGCAGCCTGCTTTTGGCGCTGGACAAGATGCACAGCGGCGACAGCCCGTTACTGTGGATTCTCGCCGCGCTGGCGGTGCCGGTCTTTCTCGGCCTGGGCAACATCTACCGTTCGCGCTGCTGGCCGGCCGGTGCCAGCCCGCTGTCGCTGGCGCCGGGCATGCTGCTGGGTGGCGCCCTGCTCCTGCTGCCGCTGGCCCTGTTCGACGTGACGCTCGCCCCGGCGCTGCACAGCGGGCCGGCGGTCAGCCTGCTGCTGGTGCAGATGGCGCTGTTCGCCATCGTCTACGCGCTGTATTTCGTGCTGCAGAAGCTGGCCGGCGCGGTATACCTCAGCCAGATCGGTTCGGTGGCAGCGATGCTCGGTGCGGCAATGGCCGTCACCCTGCTGGGCGAGCACGGCAGCCTGTCGATGTTGCTGGCGGCGCTGTGCATCGTCGGCGGTGTCTTGCTGGTGGCGTGGCGCGGTGCGCAGGAGAACAAGTCATGAAACGCCAGCCCCTGCTGTTACTCGCCATCGTGCTGCTTGGCCTCAACCTGCGCCCGGTGCTGGCTGCGCTCGGCCCGCTGCTCGACCGCATCCAGCTCGACACCGGTCTGGGCCATGTCGGCGCCAGCCTGTTGACCAGCCTGCCTATCGTCATCATGGGCCTCGGGGCGCTGGCGGCCGGCGTGCTGCGCCGGCGCCTGGGTGAGCAGAACGGCATTCTTGTCGGCGTTGTGCTGATCGCCCTCGCCTGCGCAATCCGCGGCGTGCTGCCTCAGGCGGCACCGCTGATCGTCAGCGCGCTATTGGCCGGTGCCGGTATTGCGTTCGTGCAGGCGCTGTTGCCTGGTCTGATCAAGGCACGCTTCAGCAACGACAGTGGCCGCCTGATCGGCTTCTACAGCTGTGCGATCATGGGCGGCGCGGCATTTGGCGCGGCGCTCACGCCTTGGTTCGCGCACTGGATCGGTTGGGGCTGGGCGCTGGCACTGTGGGCGTTGCCAGCGGCCGGCGCGAGCCTGCTGTGGAACAAAGCGGCACCGGCCGATAGCGCGCCACCGCCTGGCGAGGTGCAACACCTCGACGCCTGGCGCTCGCCGAGAGCCTGGTTACTGATGGCGTTCTTCGGCGTCGGCACTGCCGGCTACACCCTGGTGCTGGCCTGGCTGCCGCCCTACTACACCGCTCTGGGCTGGAGCGCGCAGTCCAGCGGCTTGCTGCTGGCCGCGCTGACGCTTTGCGAGGTGGCCGCCGGCCTACTGGCCTCGAGCCTGCTGGCGCGCTACCCGGATCGCCGCCCGCTGCTGGCCGTGGTGCTGCTGTCGCTGCTGGCCGGCCTGCTGGGTTTGCTGTTCGCACCGCTGCAACTGGTCGTGCCGATCTGCATCCTGGTGGGTATCGGTATCGGTGCGCTGTTCCCGCTCTCGCTGGTGGTGGCTCAGGATCATCTTGATGATCCACGGCAGACCGGCGACCTGCTGGCGTTCGTGCAAGGCGGCGGCTACCTGATCGCCGCCTGCTCGCCGCTGCTGGCGGGGCTGCTGCGCCAGTACACCGATGACCTGCGACTGAGCTGGCTGGCCATGGCCGTGGCGACCCTGGCGCTGATGGTCATGGCCGCGCGCTTCAAGCCGGGCAGCGGGCACTTCCATACGCGACTCAGCAACTAGCCGGACTCAGGAGCACAGTCCGCCCTACCGGCTCACGGCGTACTGCTTCGCGAGTACGCCCTACGTGGCGAATCGGGTGTCATGATCGCTCCTGGCCCAGGTCAATCGTCATACAGGCTTGCGTCGGTCTCCGGGGGTCCGGCCCAGTCCTCGGGATAGAGCCCGCGCTCGACATCCCGGTGAAACGTGGAATATGGCCAATCGCCTACTCGCGGCACCAGGCCATGCTTGAGCGGATTGATGTGGATGTAATCGAGATGACGCCTGAAATCCTTTTCGTCACGTACCAGGTGCTCCCAGTAACGACGTTGCCAGATGCCCCGCTCCCGACGATCCCGGAGAATCTTCGAACGCCACTCGTCCGCCGGTACAGCTCGGGAGAAGACCATCTTGATCAAGCGCCAGCGCAGTGCGAAATCGACCTCGCCTTGCGGCAGTTCGATCAGACAGTGGAAGTGATCGGGCAATACCACCCAGCCGTGTATCTCGAACGGGTGACGTTGCCGGACGACACGCACGGCTTCACGCAGGGTGTCGATGTGGCGCACGAGCAGATCGTTGCCGCGTCGAAAACGCAGGGTATGGGTGAAGAAGTAGGTACCGCCAGGGCGCCATACACGGCGATAGTTGGGCATATGCGTCGTCCTTGACGTTTCTAACGAGTAGAGCCTAGACCAACCACGCAAGTCGGTCTCAAGAGCGCCAGCGAACAGTCCGCCATACCGGCGCACGGCGTACTGCTTCGCGAGTACGCCCTACGTCTGTGCCCGTCAGGCCAGTACTCCAAGTAGGGCGGACTCAGGAGCGCCAGCGAACAGTCCGCCTTACCGGCACACGGCGTACTGCTTCGCGAGTACGCCCTACGTCTGTGCTCGTCAGACCAGTACTCCCCACGTAGGGCGGACTCAGCAGCGCCAGCGAACAGTCCGCCATACCGCCACACGGCGTACTGCTTCGCGAGTACGCCCTACGTCCGTGCTCGTCAGGCCAGTACTCCACGTAGGGCGGACTCAGGAGCGCCAGCGAACAGTCCGCCCTACCGGCACGCGGCGTACTGCTTCGCGTACGCCCTATATGGCTAAGGCCGTCAGTTCACCTCGCGCAGGTAGGCGACCACGGCTGCTTCGTCGCCAGCAAACTCGATGCGCTCGGCCTTGCTGTCGCGCTGGTAGGCGTACATCGGGTCGTAGTACTCGCGCAGCAGGCCTTCTATCCAGCCGCGGTGCAGCTCGACCGCGCCGCTGCGCTGCTGCTCGTCCAGGGCCGCCTGCATGATCGCCAGCAGTCGCTGGTGCCGCTCGCCGCCGAGGCGTTTGTGGATGTTGTCGAGGCTCTGCAGCAGGCGTTCGGCGAACAGCACGAAGCCCTGCTCCTCGCCATGCACGGCGATGAATTCAGCGCACAGGTCGACCACGTAATCACGCAGAATGCGCTCGACGCGGTTGTCAAAACGGTCCTCCAGCCACACCAGCGGATAACCCTGCATGCCCTGGTACAGCGCCAGCGGCACATTGCAACTGCCGACGATGCGGCCTTCGTCTTCCACCACGAACTGCTCGATGCCTGCCGCGCGCTTTCTGAGGATGTCGATGGCCAGGGCGTTCTCGAAATCGATCTGCGCCGGTTGGCCGGTGGCGCGTTTGCCGAAGCTGGAGCCGCGGTGATTGGCATGGCCTTCCAGATCCAGCGCATTGGGCAGTTGCGCCAGCACGTCGGTCTTGCCGGTGCCGGTCATGCCGCCGACGACCACGAACCGGCACTGCGCCAGCGCTTCATCGAGGGTGTCCAGCAGGAAGGTGCGCATCGCCTTGTAGCCACCGACCACGCGTGGGTAATCGATGCCGGCTTCCTTGAGCCACTGCTGGACGATCTGCGAGCGCAGGCCGCCACGAAAGCAGTACAGATAGCCGTCGGGGTTGGCGCGGGCGAACGCGGCCCAGGCCGCGACCCGCTCGGCCTTGGTCTGCCCGCCGACCAGTTGATGGCCCAGTTTGATGGCCGCCTCCTGGCCGTGCTGCTTGTAGCAGGTGCCGACCTTCTGGCGTTCCAGGTCGGTCATCAGCGGCAGGTTGAGCACACCGGGAAAAGCACCTTTGACGAACTCCACCGGGGCGCGGGTATCCATCATCGGCACATCGCGCAAAAACAGATCGCGGTAATCGCGGGCGTCGTCGCGCATCAGAACACCTCGACGGCGTGACGCTGTCGCTCAACCAGCACGCCGATGGGCGCCAGCTCCAGGCCCAGCTCGGCGGCGACCGCGAGAAACTCGGCCTCGCCCTGCTCGCTGACGGCGATCAACAGACCGCCGCTGGTCTGCGGGTCACACAACAGGTCGCGCTGCTCGTCGCTGAGCGCCTCGATGCGCTCGCCATAGCTGTCGAAATTGCGCAGCGTGCCACCCGGCACACAACCCTCGGCCAGGTAATGCTCGACGCCCGGCAGGCGCGGCACCGCGGCATAATCCACGCGCGCGCTGAGCCCGGAGCCGTCAGCCATCTCCACCAGGTGGCCGAGCAGGCCGAAGCCGGTCACGTCGGTCATCGCGTTGACGCCTTCGAGCTTGCCGAAGCGGCTGCCCGGCTTGTTCAGGGTGCACATCCAGTCGCGTGCCAGGCCGATGTCTTCGGCGCGCAGCTTGGCCTTCTTCTCGGCCGTGGTGAGGATGCCGATGCCTAGCGGTTTGGTCAGGTACAGGGTGTCGCCAACCTGGGCGGTGTCGTTGCGCTTCATGTGCCGCTTGTTCACCACGCCGGTCACCGCCAGGCCGAAGATCGGCTCCGGCGCGTCGATGGAATGCCCGCCAGCCAGCGGGATACCGGCGGCATCGCACACCGCACGGCCGCCGCGGATCACTTCGCGGGCGACTTCTGGCGGCAGCAGGTTGACCGGCCAGCCCAGGATGGCGATGGCCATCAACGGATCGCCGCCCATCGCGTAGATGTCGCTGATCGCGTTGGTGGCGGCGATACGGCCGAAGTCGAACGGGTCGTCGACGATGGGCATGAAAAAGTCGGTGGTCGATACCACGCCGCGCTCGTCGTCGAGCGCATACACCGCGGCGTCATCACGCGAGGCGTTGCCGACCCAGAGCTTGGGGTCGAGGTTCTGCGCGCCGCTGCCGGCGAGGATCACCTCCAGCACCTTGGGGGAAATCTTGCAGCCGCAACCAGCACCGTGGCTGTACTGGGTCAGGCGGATCGGCTCACTCATGGCAACGTTCTCGACAGCTGGGAAACAGGCCTGGGATTATAGGGGCTGCGGCCATTTGATTCACGGCCGCGCGTCCGCGCCCCCGCTGCGCTCCATGAAACGACTACAAACTCCGGCAAAGCTGGCCTTTCTCGCGGCGCCTCCTATAATCGCCGCGCTCTTTACCCACTTCTGGAACGCGCACCGATGAGCGCCTTCCAGCCGTTTTTTCCGCTATTGAACCGGAGAACTCCATGCTCAAGCGCACCCTGTCGCTGGTCACCGGCCTCGCCCTGTCCTTGTCCGCTCTCACCGCGCACGCCGCTGACACCCTGCGCGTGTCGGCCATTCCCGACGAAGCACCGACCGAATTGCTGCGCAAGTTCAAGCCGCTGGGCGCGTACCTGGAGCAGCAGCTGGGCATGAAAGTCGAGTTCGTCCCGGTGGCGGATTACCCGGCGGTGGTCGAAGCGCTGGCCACCGACCGACTCGACATGGCCTGGCTGGGCGGCTTCACCTTCGTGCAGGTGCACCTGAAGACTGGCAACGCCATTCCGCTGGTACAGCGCGAGCAGGATGCCGAATTCACCAGCAAATTCATCACCTCGGACCCAAGCGTAAAATCCCTGGCCGACCTGAAGGGCAAGACCTTTGCCTTCGGTTCGGTGTCATCCACCTCGGGCAGCCTGATGCCGCGCTACTTCATGCTCAAGGACGGCATCAAGCCGGAGGCCTATTTCAGCCGCGTGGCCTACTCGGGCGCTCACGACGCCACTGCTGCCTGGGTCCAGGCCGGCAAGGTGGATGCCGGCGTGCTCAACGCCAGCGTGTGGGACAAGCTGGTCAACAGCGGCAAGGTCGACACGAACAAGGTCAAGGTATTCGCCACCACGCCGACCTACTTCGACTACAACTGGACCGTGCGCGGCAGCCTCGACCCGGCCCTGGCCGAGAAGATCAAGCAGGCATTCCTGGCGCTCGACCCGGCCAACCCGGAGCACAAGGCGATTCTCGACCTGCAGGCCGCCAGCCGCTTCATCGCTACCAAGCCTGAGAACTACACCGGCATCGAAGAGGCTGCCCGCGCTGCCGACCTGCTGAAATGACCCTGCGCCTGTCCGGCATTGGCCTGCGGCACGGCAACGGCGTTCAGGCACTTGATGGTTTGCAGCTGAACATTGCGCGCGGCGAACGGGTGGCGATCATCGGTCCGTCCGGCGCGGGCAAGTCGAGCCTGCTCAACCTGCTGGCTACCGCGCTGGCGCCCAGTACGGGTGACGTCGAGGTGCTCGGCAAGCGCCCCTGGCAGCTGTCGAGCCGCCAACGGCAAGGCCTGCGTGCGCGTATCGGGCTGATCCACCAGGCGCCACCGCTGCCCTCGCGGCAACGGGTGGTCACCGCCGTGCTGGCCGGTAAACTCGGCCAGTGGAGCCTGGGCAAGAGCCTGCTCAACCTACTGCACCCGCTGGATATTCCCGGCGCGCGCGCCGAGCTGGCGAAGCTCGATCTGGCCGACAAGCTGTTCGCCCGCTGCGGCGAGCTATCGGGCGGCCAGCTGCAACGGGTCGGCATCGCGCGTGCGCTGTATCAGGCGCCGGAACTGCTTCTTGCGGATGAGCCCGTGTCGGCCATGGACCCACGCCTGGCCGACCATACGCTGTCGCTGCTGTGCCGCCACGCGCAGGCCAGCCAGGTCACGCTGGTCGCCAGCCTGCACACGGTGGAACTGGCACTTGCACATTTCCCACGAGTGATCGGCCTGCGTGACGGGCAGATCGTGTTCGACCTGCCCGCCAGCGATGTCGACCGCCAGCGGCTCGATGCGTTGTACGAAAACGATCAGCTCAGCGCCGCGAGCCCTGGCGCGTCCGCTGCCACGACCTGGGCGACACGATGCTGAGAGCCGATACCCGCGACCCCGCGGCCGGCCCACGCATGCTCCTCGCCCTGTTGGCGATCGTCCTGTTGTGGCCGGGCATCCAACTCGCGGAGCTGGATCTTGGGGTGCTGGTGCAGCCGGACAGCGCCCAGTCGATGGGCAGTTTTCTCAAGGACTTCTGGCCCCCAGCGCGGGACGCGGAATTCCTTGCACTGCTGCTGGACGCAACCCTGCAGACCCTGGCCATCGCCACTGCGGGCATGGCGCTGGCCTTGTTGCTGGCCGTGCCGGCGAGCCTGCTGGCCAGCCGTGCGTTGTCGTTGTCGGCGGCAGCGCGCCACGGGCGGCCTAGCCTGCCAGGCCAATACCTGCGCTGGCCGGTACGCGGTGTGCTGATCTTTCTGCGCAGCGTGCCGGAAATCGTCTGGGCGCTGCTGTTCGTGCGTGCCGTGGGCCTCGGCCCAACCGCCGGCGTGCTAGCCATCGCCATCACTTATGCCGGCATGCTCGGCAAGGTCTATGCGGAGATTTTCGAATCGGTCGATCAACGCCCCGCGCACGCCCTGTTACAGAGTGGTAGCGGGCGCCTGGCGGCGTTCGCCTACGGCATCCTGCCCAATGCCGCCTCCGAACTGACGTCCTACACGGTGTACCGCTGGGAATGTGCGATACGCGCCTCGGTGGTGATGGGCTTCGTTGGCGCGGGAGGGCTGGGCCAGCAGATCGACCTGTCGATGCGCATGTTCGCAGGCGCAGAAGTGGCCAGCATGCTGCTGATCTTTCTGGTTCTGGTGTTGCTGGCTGACCAGTTGAGCCGGCTGCTGCGCGGCAGGTTCACATGAGGCGCCTGGGTAACACCGTGCTGGTACTGGCCATTCTGCTGGCGGTGGGCGGCTCGTTCGTCTACCTCGGCATCGACCTGCTCGGCCTTGCCAGCGGCGACAGCCTGGAGCAGATGCTCAGCTACGCGCAGCGCTTCATGAGCCCGGACCTCAGCGCTGCGCACCTGCGGGCGATTGGCCATGGGGCGCTGGAAACCCTGGCCATGTCGGCGCTAGGCACCCTGCTCGCCGCCGTGCTGGGGCTGTTCCTCGCGCTGCCTGCCGCGGGACGACTTGGCTGGCCCCTGCAGGGCATCACGCGCCTGCTGCTCAACGTGCTACGCGCGATTCCTGAGCTGGTATGGGCGGTGCTGATGGTGCTGGCCGCGGGCCTGGGACCCAATGCCGGCACGCTGGCGCTGGCGCTGCACACTGCCGGCGTGCTCGGTCGACTGTTCGCCGAGGCGCTGGAGAACACACCGTCAGAACCCGCCGCAGCCATTCGCCTGCAAGGTGGCAGCGCGTGGATGGCGTTCTGTTACGGCACCCTGCCCAACCTCTGGCCGCAGTTGCTTGCCTATACGTTGTACCGCTGGGAAAACAATATCCGCATGGCCGCGATATTGGGCTTCGTCGGGGCCGGCGGCCTGGGCCAGATGCTTTACGTCAGCCTCAGCCTGTTCCAGGAGGCCCAGGCCAGCACGGTGATTCTCTGCATGCTGCTATTGGTGCTGGCCGTGGATGCGTTCAGCGGCTGGACCCGGCAACGCTGGGTACGCCACTGACCGCCGCACCCCGCATGGCTAGCGCGTGCGGGTAGACGGCAGCAGGATGGTCAGCACCCCGAGCAGCGGCAAGTACGAGCACAGTTTGTACACGTACTCGATTCCGTGAATGTCGGCCAGATGCCCCAATAGCGCCGCACCAATGCCGCCAAAACCGAACATCAGCCCGAAGAACACGCCGGCAATCATGCCGACATTGCCTGGGACCAGTTCCTGAGCGAACACCACGATGGCCGAGAATGCCGACGCGAGGATGAAGCCGATGATCATGCTCAGCACGCCGGTCCAGAACAGGTCGACATAGGGCAGCGCCAGGGTGAATGGCGCCACGCCAAGGATCGAAAACCAGATCACCGCCTTGCGGCCGATCCGGTCGCCAATCGGCCCGCCGAAGAACGTACCGGCCGCCACGGCGCCGAGGAACATGAACAGATAGAGTTGCGAGCTCGCCACCGACAGATCGAACTTCTCGATCAGGTAAAAGGTGAAGTAGCTGGTGAAGCCGGACATGTAGAAGTACTTGGAGAACACCAGCAGCGCCAGCACCACCAGGGCGAATGTCACGCGCCGCTTCGACAGCCCATGGGTGGCGGCCCCACCCTGCTTGAGGCGGAACAGGTTGAGGTGGTTGCGGTACCAGCGGCTGAGCCCATACCCGACGACAATCGCAAAGGCCGCGAACAGACCGAACCAGGCGACCTGTCCCTGGCCGTAGGGAATCACGATGGCCGCTGCCAGCAGCGGCCCGAACGCGCTGCCGGCATTGCCACCGACCTGAAACGTCGATTGTGCCAACCCGTACCGCCCGCCCGAGGCCAAGCGTGCAATGCGCGACGTCTCCGGGTGAAAGGTCGACGAACCGATCCCCACCAGCGCCGAGGCCACGAGGATCGGCGCAAAGCTGCCGACGAAGGCAAGCATCAGAATGCCCACCAGGGTGCACAACATGCCGGCCGGCAGCAGCCAGGGTTTGGGATGCCGATCCGTATGGAAGCCGACCCAGGGTTGCAGCAACGAGGCAGTGAGCTGGAAGGTCAGCGTGATCAGCCCGATCTGGGTGAAGGTCAGCCCGTAATTGGCCTTGAGCAGCGGGTAGATCGCCGGCAGCACGGCCTGGATCAGATCATTGATCAGGTGAGCCAGGGCGCAGGCGCCAATCACGCGCATGACCAACGGGCTGGCCTGGCTGGCCACGGTGGCGGAGGCCGACAGGGAAGGAGCGGTGGTGCTGGATGACATGAGTGGAGCTTCCAGGGCAGGAAAACAAGAAGCGACGCAGCGACGCCGCTGACAGGTTGCGTGGTGCGGCTTATCCTAGGCGCCGCCAACCCGCCTGTCTCGCGCGGATCAGACATCGACTATCGTAAAAAGGGCAATAACATCAAGTTACTGAATGAAATGCTGCTTGATATCGATGCCAGAGATTGGTCCGTCAGTAGCAGCGCTACCGACTACCCCGAAGGCTGTTTCATCGAGGCGCATGCTCACGCCAAGCATCAGCTGATCTATGCCATCGAGGGCGTGATGGTGGTGTACTCCGCGTCGAGCCAGTGGACCGCGCCGCCCAGCCGAGGCATCTGGATGCCTCAGGGGCAAGTCCACTCCATTCGCTGCGTGGGCGCAGTGAAAATGCGCAGCGTGTTCGTACGGCCCGACGCGCAATTGAATCTGCCGCTGGAGACCAAAGCGGTGAGCATTTCATCCCTGTTGAGCGAGCTGATCAAGGCCTCCGTCGATGTTCGCCATCCGTATGCCACCGACTCACGCGACGCCCGAGTGATGCGCCTGATCCTTGATGAACTGCAAGTGCTGCCAACGCTGCCGCTGAACCTTGCGCAACCTACCGAGGCGCGCCTGCAGACAATTTGCGATGCCTTGCGACGCGACCCGCGAGACGGCTCGACGCTGGCGGAATGGAGCAGCCGCCTGAACATGGATGCCAAGACCATCCAGCGCCTGTTTCGCCGCGAAACCGGTATGACCTTTGGCCAGTGGCGCCAGCAGGCACGCTTGCTGCTGGCCCTGGAGCGCATCGCCGTGGGCGAGAAGATCATCGACGTGGCCGGCGAATTGGGCTACGACAGCCCCAGCGCGTTCAGCGCCATGTTCAAGAAACAGTTCGGCACGACGCCTAGCCAATTCTTCAGGTGAACTCGGCTGGCAACCGGGCTCAAGCTCGCCCCTCGCCTCCACCTGACGCCCCTGGCAAGCTGGCGTCTTGCACGCCCGCCAACGACCAGCGTGTCAGTGCATCATCCAAACACTGAGTAAGCCGCCCAGCGGCCTGTCTGAGTAAGCAATCCATCGATTCGAGGTTCTCCATGTCGTCACCCCGGATAGGCTTCGCCTGCCTCTACCGCCACCCAGACCGCAGCCTGAGCGCGGGTGAGCTGAAAACCATCGAGGCGGCGCTGAACCCACGCACCACCACGCTTCGCTGGATGGACAGCGTCGCGCAGCCGGTCGCGCATGCCAAACTGGTCGAAATCGTCGAGCACAACCTACAGGCCCAACTGCGGCTGCTCGCCTATGTGGCTACCCTGCCACCGGAACTGCGCATGCTGCGCCTGAGCAGCGACCTGCTGCCGTTTTACAGCCATCCCAAGGTGGCAGCCTTCTATCAGGACCCGGCGATCCAGCTGCGCCTGGGTGAAGGCTTTGCTGCGATTGGCGAAGCAGCGCGCGCAGCGGACATTCGCCTGTCGATGCACCCTGGTCAGTACTGCGTGCTGGGTTCGGACCGGCCGGAGGTGGTCGAAAACAGCGTCGCCGAGTTCGAATACCACGCCGACATGATCCGCATGATGGGCTACGGCCGGCAGTTCCAAGACTTCAAATGCAACCTGCACATCGCCGGCAAGCTTGGCGGTGACGGCATTCGCGCGGTGTGGCCGCGGCTTTCCCATGAGGCGCGCCAGTGCATCACCTTCGAGAACGACGAGAAGACCTACGGCGTCGATGACTGCCTGGCACTCGCCGACCTGGCGCCTGTGGTGCTCGACGTGCACCACTGCTGGATTCACGAGAACGGCTACATCGATCCGCAGGCCGAGCGCGTGGCCCGCATCATCGACAGCTGGCGCGGGGTGCGGCCGACCATGCACCTGTCACAGCCGCAGGAACGCCTGCAAGAACTGGGGCTCAGCGCCGAGCGTAAACTGGAAATGCCCGAGGTGCTGAAGGTGGTACCCAAACGCGAGCTGTATGGCCACAGCGCACGCATGTGGAACGACTGGACGAACCAGTACGTGCTGCAGTTCCTGGATCGCTTCGACATCATGTTCGAGGCCAAGGACAAGAACGTCGCGACCCTGGAATTCTACGCACGCTACCTGCAACCCGACCGCTAGCGGATCGCAGCCAAACCGCTCTTGGTGCCTGGCGATGCAGTTCGTAGCCTGGGCCGAGCGCAGCGACAGCCGGGAAATCAACCTGGGTATCGCTTCGCTCAACGCCAGGCTACGAGGATGACCAATAGCCTGTGGGTAGCGCCACAACCTGTAGGAGCCGCGCCCCCGCGGCGAATCGCGCAAGCAACGCCGAGACTGGGATACACCTACTCCAATGCAGCACCTGGCGATGCAGTTCGGAGCCTGGGTCGAGCGCAGCGACAGCCGAGAAATAAACCTGGGTATCGCTGCGCTCAACGCCGGGCTACGGCGATGACGATAAGCCTGTGGGTAGCACCACAACCTGTAGGAGCCGCCCCCCGCGGCGAATCGCGCAGGCAACGCCAAGACCGGGACACACCTACTCCAATGCAGCACCTGGCGATGCAGCTCGTAGCCTGGGTCGAGCGCAGCGACACCTGGGAAAATGCCCTGGGTATCGCTTCGCTCAACACCAGGCTACGAAATCGAAACTGCCCGTCCCACAATGCAAAAGGCCCTGCAGTGCAGGGCCTTTTGCTACGGCGCGAAAGCTTACTTCTTGCCGAGCTTCTTCAGCTCTTCGTCACGCAGCTCGCGGCGCAGGATCTTACCGACGTTGGTGGTGGGCAGGCTCTCGCGGAACTCGACCTGCTTGGGTCGTTTGTAGCCGGTGAGGTTGTCGTGCATGTGCTGCAGGACCTGCTCCTTGGTCAGGGTCATGCCCGGTTTGACCACCACGAACACCTTGATTGACTCACCGGAGCGCTCGTCCGGCACGCCGATGGCGGCGCACTGCAGCACACCCGGCAGAGTCACCAGCACTTCTTCCAGCTCATTCGGGTAGACGTTGAAGCCGGACACCAGAATCATGTCCTTCTTGCGGTCGACGATGCGAATGTAACCGTCGGGCTGGATGATGCCGATGTCGCCGGTCTTGAACCAGCCATTGGCGTCGATCACTTCATCGGTGGCGTCCTGGCGCTGCCAGTAGCCCTTCATCACCTGCGGGCCCTTGATGCACAGCTCGCCGGTTTCGCCCAGTGCCAGATCGTTGCCCTGGTCGTCGATCACCTTGAACAGCGTGGACGGCGCGGGAATGCCGATGGTGCCCAGTTGGATATTGGTGATCGGGTTGACCGAGGCCACCGGGCTGGTTTCCGTCAGGCCGTAGCCCTCGCAGATGGCGCAGCCGGTCACCTGCTTCCAACGTTCGGCAGCCGCCTGCTGCAGCGCCATGCCGCCGGACAGGGTGACCTTCAGTTTGGAGAAGTCGAGCTTCTGGAAACCCTCGTTGTTGCTCAGCGCCACGAACAGCGTGTTGAGGCCAACGAAACCACTGAACTGGAACTTGGAGAGATCCTTGACCATGGTCGGCAGATCACGCGGGTTGGTGATCAGCAGGTTGTGATTGCCGCAGTGCATCATCGCCATGCAGTGAAAGGTGAAGGCGTAGATGTGGTACAGCGGCAACGGCGCGACGAGAATCTCGTTGCCTTCGTTGAGGTTGGAGCCCATCAACTCGCGGCATTGCAGCATGTTGGCGATCAGGTTGCGGTGGGTCAGCATCGCGCCCTTGGCCACGCCGGTGGTGCCGCCGGTGTATTGCAGCACGGCGACCTCATGAGCGGCCGGATTGGCCTCACTCACCGGCTTACCGCGGCCCTGGCTGAGGGCATCGGTCAGCTTGATGGCAGACGGCAGGTTGTAGGCCGGCACCATCTTCTTCACATATTTGACTACGGCATTGACCAGCAGGCGCTTGAGCGGCGGCAGCATGTCGCCGACTTCGGTGACGATCACCGTGGTCACGCCGGTCTTGGGCACCACCTGCTCGGCCAGGTGAGCCATGTTGGCCAGGCAGATCAGCGCCTTAGCGCCGGAATCGTTGAACTGGTGCTCCATCTCCCGCGCGGTGTACAGCGGGTTGGTGTTGACCACCACCAGGCCGGCGCGCAGCGCGCCGAATACCACCACCGGGTATTGCAGGACGTTGGGCAGTTGCACGGCAATGCGATCGCCGGGCTGCAGGTCAGTGTGTTGCTGCAGGTACGCAGCAAAGTGCCCGGACTGCTCGTACAGCTGGCCGTAGGTAATGGTCTTGCCCAGGTTGGTGAACGCGGGCTTGTCGGCAAACCGCTGGCAGGACAGCTTCAGCACCGCCTGAACGTTGGGGTACTGGTCGGGATCGATCTCGGCCGCGATCCCCTCGGGATACTTGTCCGTCCAGAAGTTTTCGGTCATGGACACCCACTCCTAAGCAACTGCTTGTCTTCACCGCGTATGCGGTTGTTTGTTGTATGTATGCCTGCCCTTTCGCCCCTGTGAGGCGCAAAGCGGGGCCGAGAGTAGCAGAGTTGCCAGATACCGACCAGGGCTCGAAAAGGCCCACCGGTATCGAAAGTGACCGCAACCATAAAAATAGTCATAACCAGTTTTTTGCTGTCCGCGCGATGTGCGGCAGGCACCGTGAAACAGCAGGCAACGCCCATGATAGACGCCTGCGACCTTTTATGCCGCGAGTGATTTGGCAATCGGGAGGGAGTGGCGGAAAAGAGGCCGGGACAACGTCTGCCGCAGCAGCCTGGTCAGGCGCCTGCAGAGATCATGGACATCGACAACGCAGCGACAGGCGCTATTTGCGGCTGTCGCTGCGCCTTGCACCTGCCGTTACGCTTGATCGCGCAGCTCGCGGCGCAGGATCTTGCCCACGGGGGTCATGGGCAGCGAATCGCGGAAGACGATGTGCTTCGGCACCTTGTAGCCAGTGAAGTTGTCCTTGCAATAGGCCTTCAGCTCCTCGGCGGTCAGGCTGCTGTCGCGTTTGACCACGAACAGTTTGACCGCCTCGCCGGACTTGTCGTCCGGCACGCCGATGGCCGCGCAACTCGCGACCTTGGCATGGGCCATCACCACGTCTTCGATCTCGTTGGGGTACACGTTGAAGCCGGAGACGATGATCATGTCTTTCTTGCGGTCGACGATGCGCACGAAGCCGTCTTCGTCGATCACTGCAATGTCGCCGGACTTGAACCAGCCCTCGGCGTCCAGCACCTCCGCGGTGGCCTCCTCGCGCTGCCAGTACCCCTTCATCACCTGCGGGCCCTTGATGCATAACTCGCCGCGCTCGCCGAGCGGCAGTTCGTTGCCGTCGTCGTCGATGACCTTGAATGCCGTGCCCGGCACTGGAATACCTACGGTGCCCAGCCGGGCGCGATCACCGTAGGGGTTGGCACTGGCGATCGGCGAGGTTTCGGTGAGGCCGTAGCCCTCCACCACCGTGCAGCCGGTCAGGCTCTGCCAGCGTTCGGCGGTGGCCTTGACCAGTGCGGTACCGCCGGAATTGGTGACCTTGAGGTGGCTGAAATCGAGGTTCTTGAAGCCCGGGTTGTCCATCAGCGCCACGAACAGCGTGTTGAGCCCGAGCAGCGCGGAGAATTCCCACTTGCCCAGCTCCCTGATGAAGCCGGGAATGTCGCGCGGATTGGTAATTAACACGTTGTGATTGCCGTTGACCATCATGCACATGCAGTTAACCGTGAAGGCATAGATGTGATACAGCGGCAGCGGCGCGATCATCACCTCCTGCCCGCGCTTCATCAGCGACGTGCCGTCGGGGCCGTGCTGTGACATGCAGGCATCGGCCTGCAGCATGTTGGCGATCAGGTTGCCGTGGGTCAGCATGGTGCCCTTGGCTACACCGGTGGTGCCGCCGGTGTACTGCAGCACGGCGATATCGTCCCGGGTGGCTGCAACCGGTCGTGCCGCCTGGCGGGCACCGTCGCGCAGCACCTGCTTGAAGGACAGTGCCTGGGGCAGGTGGTAGTCAGGCACCATCTTCTTGACCTTCTTTACCACGGTGTTGATCAGCCAGCCCTTGAGGCTCGGCAGCATGTCGCCCATGCGCGCCTCGATCAGGTACTCGATCGGACTGTCGGGCAGCACCTCCTGCACCAGCTTGCCGAACATGTTCAGGTACACCAGTGCGCGCACGCCGGCGTCCTTGAACTGGTGGCGCATTTCGCGGGCGGTATACAGCGGGTTGGTGTTGACCACGATCAGCCCGGCGCGCATCGCGCCGAACACGGCGATGGGGTACTGCAGCACATTGGGCATCTGCACAGCAATACGGTCGCCGGGCTGGAGATCGGTGTGCTGTTGCAGGTAGGCAGCGAATGCGGCGGACAGTTCGTCCAGCTCCCGGTAGCTCAGGGTTCTGCCCAGGTTGCTGAAGGCGGGCCGGTCGGCGAACGTCTTGCAGGAGCGCTCGAATACTTCGACCACCGACTGGTAGGCGCTCATGTCGATGTCGTTGGGCACACCGGCGGCGCGCTTGTCGTTCCAGAAATCAGGTTGCATTGTTGTTGTCCTCATTCCCTGAATAGCGTGGATAAGCTTCAGCGAACTTAGCAGCAAGGCACCCGCTCGCAAACCGACAATCAATACCGTGAATTTCAGCCCCTGCGCGGTCTACAATGCGCGGCACCCGCAGGCTCAAGGAATTGCCATGCAGCACCGCACCTTCTGGCTCGACAGCAGCGATAGCGTACCCCTGTACGTCAATCACTGGCGTGCCGAAGGCGTGCTCGGCGTGCCCGCGCGCGGGGTGTTGATGGTGGCGCACGGCATGGCCGAGCACAGCGGCCGTTACGCGCGTTTTGCCGAGGCGCTGGTAGCGGCCGGATTCGATGTCTACGCCCATGACCAACGTGGCCACGGGCACACGGCGCAGCATGGCAGCCTCGGGCATTACGCCGACCAAGATGGCTGGGCGCGCGTGGTCGGCGACCTCTCCACGCTCAATCACCACATCCGCCAGCAGTACCCGCAGACGCCAATATTCCTGCTGGGCCACAGCATGGGCAGCTACATCGCCACCGCCTACCTGATGCACCACAGCAGCAGCGTGCAGGGGGCGATCCTCTCGGGCACCAGCCATCAGCCGGTACATGTTTATAAGGCCGCCGCGCTGGTCGCCCGCTTCGAGCGCTGGCGACAGGGCCCGACCGGGCGCAGCGCACTGATCGACTGGTTGTCGTTCGGCGCCTTCAACAAACCGTTCGAACCGGCGCGTACCACGTTCGACTGGCTGAGCCGCGATACCGGCGAGGTCGACCGTTATATCGCCGACCCGCTGTGTGGCTTTCGCTGCAGCAACCAGCTATGGCTCGACCTGCTCGGCGGCCTGCAGCGCATCGGCCGCATCGCCGACCTGAAGCAGATCGACCCGCAACTGCCGCTGCTGATCATTGCGGGCGAGCGTGACCCGGTGAGCAAGGGCCAGCGCCCGCAGCAACTGGCCGACGCACTGACTCGTTCGGGGCATGCCCGCACCACCCTCAAACACTATTCCCAGGCCCGTCACGAACTGCTCAACGAACTGAACCGTGACGAGGTTACCCGCGACCTGATCGACTGGCTGGAACAGGCACTGGAGCAGCCCCGCCATCGACCATCACTTCCTCAGGAATCCACGCCATGACGCAAAGCAGCAACACCCCTTACGAAGAACTCGAAGTCGGCCAGACCGCCACCTTCAGCAAGACAGTGGAAGAACGCGACATCCTGCTGTTCGCCGCCGTCTCCGGGGACCACAACCCGGTGCACCTGGATGCCGAATACGCAGCCACCACCATGTTCAAGGAGCGCATCGCGCACGGCATGTTCAGTGGCGCGCTGATCAGCGCCGCTGTCGCCTGCACCCTGCCCGGCCCTGGCACCATCTACGTCAGCCAGCAGATGACGTTCCAGAAGCCGGTCAAGCTCGGCGACACCCTCACCGTGCGTCTGGAGATTCTCGAGAAGCGTCCGAAATTCCGCGTACTGATTGCCACCCGCGTGTTCAACCAGAACGAAGAACTGGTGGTCGACGGCGAAGCTGAAATCATCGCGCCACGTAAAGCCTTTACTGTCGAGCTCGCGACCCTGCCGCCCATCAGCATCGGCTGATTTTTTTGCAGCCTTAGAACCTGTTCACGATCTCTAGCTGGACGTAGGGTGGACAACGCTTTTTTGTCCAGCATTACAAGTGCGAAACGGTGGACGGATGAAGCGTCGTCCACCCTACAAAAGGCCACTGAGGCCATAGATAGTCCGTAGGATGGGTCGGGCCGCGTAGGTGAAACCCATCACCGGATCGATGGGTTTCACCTACGCCGCCCGACCCATCCTGCGATTTCATACGACGTACATTTTTCTGGAGCCTTCCATGCCACTGTCCATGCATTCCATTTCCATCCCGGTCTTCACCCGCCAACTGAACAACCTGTCGACCATCCTCGGCATCGCCGCCGCCAACGCCGAAACCCGCAAGATCGAGCAGAGCGTGTTCCTCAACGCGCGCCTGGCCCCGGACATGTTCCCGCTCGCCCGCCAGGTGCAGATCGCCTGCGACACCGCAAAAGCCGGCGCCGCCCTGCTGGCCGGCGTCGAAGCGCCAAGCCATGCCGATGACGAAACCAGCTTCGCCGAGCTGCAGGCGCGCATCGCCAAGACCCTGGAGTTCGTGCAAGGCATCAGCGCCGCCCAGCTCGACGGCAGCGAAGATCGCACCGTGACCCTCAAGCGCCGTGACAAGGAGACTCACTTCCAGGGTCAGGCCTTCCTGCTCGACCACGTGCTGCCGAACCTGTATTTCCACCTGACCACCACCTACGCCATCCTGCGCCACAATGGCGTGGAGCTGGGCAAGCGCGACTTCCTCGGCACCCGCTGAGCACCTGCTCGCCAGATGATGGACAGGCTCCCCTGCCTGTCGTGACCTCTTGGTGCATGCCCGCCGGGCATCGCACCAAGACAGGTCAACCTTGTTAAAAGCCAACAAGTAAAATCAGCCTGTACGCTAAAAATCCGCATTTCATTGTGCACTTCGCACAACGCGCACTGTACGAGCTGCCGAACTGATCAGTTGGCACGTCACCTGCTATAGCCAAGCCTTCTCTCACCCCGTGGAGCTAGGCCATGACGCACCCCACCACCGACAGCGACTACCCCTTGAGCGAAGTGCCGACCGGCGCCCGCAAGGGGCTGTTCTCCACCTCGATCATGCTGTTCTCCTTCACCTTCTTCACCGCCACCATGTTTGCCGGCGGCAAGATCGGCATGGCCTTCGACTTCAAGACGCTGATCTGGGCCGCGATCATCGGCAACCTGCTGCTCGGTGCCTACGCGGCGATACTGGGCCTGATCGCCTGTCGCAGCGGCCTGAATTCAGTACTGATGGGCCGTTTCTGCTTTGGCGAAGCGGGCAGCAAGCTCTCCGACGTATTGCTGGGCTTCACGCAGATCGGCTGGTACGCATGGGGCACCGCGACGGTCGCCATCGTGCTGGTAAAGATCCTCGGCCTACCCGAGAGCCTCACCATGCCGTTGATGGTGCTGTTCGGCTTCGGCTTCTGCCTCACCGCCTTCATCGGCTACAAGGGCCTGGACATGCTCTCGCGCATCTCGGTACCGGCCATGCTGGCCCTGCTGGTCTGTTCGCTGTGGATCGCCACCGATGACGTGGGCGGCATCAGCGCGCTGCTGGCCATCGAGCCGACCCAGAGCATGACCTTGAGCGTCGCCATCACCATGGTCTTCGGCACGTTCGTCAGCGGCGCCACCCAGGCCACCAACTGGACCCGTTTCGCCCGTAGCGGCCGTATCGCGGTGATGGCCAGCATGGTCGGGTTCTTCCTTGGCAACGGCCTGATGATCGTCGCCGGTGCCTATGGCGCCATCGTCTACCAACAACCGGACATCGTCGAAGTGCTGGTGCTGCAAGGCCTGTCCATCGCCGCGGTGGTGATGCTGTTCCTCAACCTGTGGACCACCCAGGACAACACCATCTACAACTTCGCCGCGGCCGGCTGCAACCTGCTGCGCACCGGTCGCCGCAAGACCGTCACCGTGGTGGGCGCCGGCATCGGCACGCTGCTGGCCATCGGCGGCATGTACGAAATGCTGATTCCCTTCCTGATTCTGCTCGGTTCGATCATCCCGCCGATTGGCGGCGTGATCATGGCGGACTATTTCTACGGCCATAAGGGTCGCTACCCCTTGCTCGCCACCGCCCGGCTGCCGGCATTCAACTGGGTCGGCCTGGGCGCCTATGGCGTCGGTGCGCTGTGCGCATACTTTTCGCCTTGGGTCGCACCGCTGGTGGGCATCGCCGTCGCCGCGCTGGTCTACGTAACGCTGTTCGAAGCGAAGAAAGTCTTCGCCGCCCGCGGCTTGGTCGCCGACGCATGAGCCTGAGCGTCACCGATATTCTGGCCTTGCCCGGCCTGCATGACCTGCGCCTGCGCGCCGGCCAGGCGGCGCTGGGCAACCCGGTGCGCTGGCCGTACGTGGCCGAGAACGCCGATATTGCCGACTGGGTGATGGGCGGCGAGCTGGTCTTCGTCACTGGCATCAACCATCCGCGTGATGAGGCCAACCTGCTGCTCCTGGTGCGCCAGGCAGTCGAGCGCGCCACCGCCGGCCTGGTGATACTCACCGGCGCCGAATACATCCAACAGATTCCAGCCAGCGTGATCGCCGAAGCCGAGCGCCTCGGTTTGCCGCTGCTGGAGCAGCCCTACGGGCTGAAGATGGTGGTGGTCACCCAGGCGATCGGAACCGCGCTGGTGCAGCAGCAGATGCTGGGCAGTTCGCGCCAGCATGTGCTGGAGCAATTGCTGGAAGGCGATTACCAGTCGCTCGACGTGCTGCTGCAGCGCGCCGCCAGCCTCGACCTGCCGCTCGGTGTGCCCCGTCAGGTCGCCCTGCTGCGTCTGCAGAACAGTGAACAGCTGTTCGATGGCGAAGCGGCCGACAATGGCGAACGCCTGTTGCGCGACAACCGCCAGTGTCTGCAACAGCGCCTGGAGCAGTGCCTGCAGCAACTGGGTGAAGCGCTGCCGCTGATCAGCCAGGGCGAGCACTGGATCGCCCTGCTGCCCTGCACCAGCAGCCAGGACGAACAACGCAACCGGCGCCTGCTGCTGGATCTGCTCGCCGAACTGGACCCGCGCCTGCAGCCGCAGCGCTTGGTGCTCGGCCTCAGCAGCGGCAGCCATGAGCCCGAACAATTTGCCCGTGCTTTAGGTCAGGCCCGCCAGGCACTGGTCGCCGCCCAGGCCTTTCCCGAGCGCCTGGGGCTGTGCAGTTTCAATGAGCTGGGGGTGATCGAACTGCTCGGCGCCATTCGCGACCGCAGCCTGCTCGAACGCTTCGTGGAACGCACGCTGGGCCCGCTGATCGGCGATGATTCGCGGCATGAGCCGGTGCTTATGCCAACCCTGGAAGCCTGGTTTCACGAGAACGCCAACCTGGCCTTGGCCGCACAACGCCTGGGCGTGCACCGCAACACCCTGAGCTACCGTGTACAACGTATCGAAGCGCTGACCGGCTGCTCGTTCGATGATCCACACGACCGGTTGAATATCAGCATTGCGTTGCTGATTCGCCGTCTGTCGTCTCATAGCCTGCCAAGGAGTACCCCATGAACATCGTCAACGCCCGCCTGCGTGGCCGCGAAGGCCTATTCCATATCGCCCTGGACGGCTCACGGATTGCCGCCATCAGCGCGCAGCCGGCTGCCGTCATCGCGCCAGAAGGCGACCTCGACGCCGCCAGCAATCTGGTGGTGCCGCCCTTCGTCGAGCCGCACATTCACCTCGACGCTACCCTGACTGCTGGCGAGCCGGCCTGGAACATGAGCGGCACGCTGTTCGAAGGCATCGAGCGCTGGGCCGAGCGCAAGGCGCTGGTTACTCACGAAGACACCAAGACCCGCGCCAGAAAGACCATCGACATGTTGGTCGATCATGGCATCCAGCACGTGCGCACCCACGTCGACGTCACCGACCCGAGCCTGGCGGCGTTGAAGGCGATGGTCGAGGTGCGCGAGGAAACCCGCCACCTGATCGACCTGCAGATCGTCGCGTTCCCGCAGGAAGGCATCGAATCCTATGCCAATGGTCGCGCGCTGATGGAGCAGGCGGTGGCGCTGGGCGCGGATGTGGTTGGCGGTATTCCGCACTTCGAGAACACCCGCGACCAGGGCGTCAGCTCGATCAAGTTTCTGATGGACCTGGCCGAACGCACGGGCTGCCTGGTGGATGTGCACTGCGACGAAACCGATGACCCGCAGTCGCGTTTTCTCGAAGTGCTGGCTGAAGAGGCCCGCGTGCGCGGCATGGGCGAACGCGTCACTGCCAGCCACACCGTGGCCATGGGCTCCTACGACAATGCTTACTGCTCGAAGCTGTTTCGTTTGCTGAAGATGTCGAAGATCAACTTCGTCTCCTGCCCGACCGAGAGCATCCACCTGCAGGGCCGCTTCGACAGCTACCCGAAGCGCCGCGGCCTGACCCGTGTCGCGGAGATCGACCGCGCCGGCATGAACATCTGCTTCGGCCAGGACTCGATCGTCGACCCGTGGTACCCGCTGGGCAACGGCAACATCCTGCGCATTCTCGAAGCGGGCCTGCACATCTGCCATATGCTCGGCTACAGCGACCTGCAGCGCAGCCTAGACCTGATTACCGACAACAGCGCTCGCACCCTGCACCTGGGCGAGCGCTACGGCCTGGAAGTGGGCCGCCCGGCGAATCTGCTGATCCTCTCGGCGCCCGACGACTACGAGATGATCCGCACCCAGGGTTATGCCCTGGTGTCGCTCCGCAACGGCGAAGTGCTGATGCGCAGAACCCCGGCGAGTGTGCAGCGCGGTTGATCCGCGAGCACA
The DNA here is from genome assembly GCF_900102335.1 of Phytopseudomonas seleniipraecipitans. GTDB lineage: Bacteria > Pseudomonadota > Gammaproteobacteria > Pseudomonadales > Pseudomonadaceae > Aquipseudomonas > Aquipseudomonas seleniipraecipitans. Next base: position 605,047 of record NZ_FNBM01000001.1, on the reverse strand, counting down.
TACCGGATCGCCAGACGCTACCTTTGTAGCAGCCCCGGCCCCGGGCGAATCGTGGGCACAACTCGATATCGGTGTTGCCTGTTCCATTCGCCGCGGGGTCGTGGCGCCTACCGAGAGTGATGCCATCCGCACGCCGAAAATCATCCACCCGTAGCCTGGTGTTGAGCGCAGCGATACCCAGGGCAATTTCCCGGGCGTCGCTGCGCTCGACCCAGCCTACGAAAGAGAAATTTGCGGGTTTATTCCACCCGCACGCTGGCGGTCATACCGGCGCTCAGTTGAACGTTCTCGGGCATGGCATCGAGCTTGATGCGCACCGGAATGCGTTGCGCGAGTCGCACCCAGTTGAAGGTCGGTTCGACATTGGCCAACAACTGGCCGTCCGGGCTGGCGTTGCGGTCGGTGATGCCGCGGCTGATGCTTTGCACTTCGCCGCGAATTTCCTGCTCGCCGCCCATCAACCATACCTCGACGGGCGCACCGACCTGGATGCGTGGCAACTTGGTTTCCTCGAAGTACGCCTGCACGTAGAACGAGCCGGTGTCGACCAACGCCATCACCGCCTGCCCTGCCGTCACATAATTGCCCTGGGCCAGCACCAAATTGGTGATCTGCCCGTCACGTGGCGCCCGCACTTCACTGCGCGCCAGGTTGAGCTGAGCGATACGCAGATCGGCCTGAGCTTCGCGAAATTCGCTGCGCGCCATCTCGGCATTAATCTGCGCGTTCTCGCGCAGCTCGGCGCTGATTGCCTGGGAGCCAAGGCGCGCGCGCCGGGAAGCTTCGTGCTCGCGCAAGCTGAGCTGCTGCTTGCGGATGTCTACCACGGCCTGGGCCTTTTCCACCGCGGCCTGGTAGCGATCACGGTCGATGGTCATCAACAGATCGCCGGCCTTTACCTGCTGGTTGTCGCGCACCGTAAGCTCGACCACCCACCCCGATACGTCGGGGGCGATGGTCACCACGTCGGCACGCACCCGCGCATCGCGGGTCCACGGCGAATACATGTAGTGCTGCCAGATCCAGGAGCCAGCGAAAATCGCCGCCAGGACCATGGCCAGGGTGATGCCGACGCGAATCGTCGAACGCATGCTTTCTCTCCTCAACGTGCCAGCACGGCAATTATGACCGCCAGAACACAGACAAACAGGGCGCAATCGAACAGGGCTTCGTGCCAGATCCACTGCGCCAATCCCACGCGCTGCAGCCCCAGGCGTATAACGCCGGTGAGCAGCAGCGCCAATACCGCGTAGGCCGCCATCGGGCTCAGCAATACGCCGCCCAGCGACCACTCATGCAAGCCCATGGGTTTCTCCTCTGAGTTGGCACCACTGGCGCCAGCCGGTTTGCAATTGCAGCAGCGCGGCCTCGGCCAGGCGCTTGTCGACACTTGGCGCACAGGCGCGCAAGGCCGCCTGCAAATCCGTTACCGGCCCATCCAGATCACCTTCGCGACCCGGCGCCGGGCCGCGTTCCAGTGCATCATCCAGGCGCCGCAGAAAACGCCGCTGCGAACGATCAAGTTCAGGGTCGGCATTGGCCAGGCAGGCGCGCAAGTGCAGCAGCTCATCGCCGAGGTCAAGACCCGCCACGCCGTCGTCCCAGCGGCTGCGCGCTTGGTCCGGGCGCGCCGGATAGTGCCGGGCAAGCTGCAGCAGGCGGTCGGCCATGCGCCCACCGAACCAGTTTTCCGCGCGGCCCAGCTCCCGCCGGGTCAGGCGGCCGAGGTCGACCAGCGTGGCATGCATCAGGCGGCGGCCATGCCACACCGGGTTGCGCAGCACCACCAGACGGAACGCCAATACGGCGATGCCGACACCCATGAGCATGCCTGGCGCTTCGTTGAGAAAGAACTCGACGTTGTAGCCAACGCCCGGCGCCGGCAGGCACAGCACGATAAAGTGCAGGCAGAAGGCAGTCGAGGTAGCGGCCAGCGGCGGTTTGGCCATGCCCAGTACACCGAAGAACAGCGGCACGCCGAGTACCAGGCAGAGCATCACGAAACCATCGATCTGCGGCATCAGTATCTGCCCGACGAAGAACGCCACCGGCAGCGCGTAGAGGATGCCGCGCAGAAACATCATGCCGATCTGCGGCGCTGCCTCGAGCCGGGCGAACAGGCTGCAGACCACGCAGGCCAGCAGCATGGCGCCGATGGCGTGCGTCCACGCGGTGGCCAGCCAGAATGTGGCCAGGGTCAGGAACGCCAGGGCGCTGCGCGAACCGTAGACCAGCGCGCTCTGCCAGTCGTAGTGCCAGGACAGCGCCCGTGGCGCGTCGACCGGTGCGCGGCCCTCCTCGACCGCCAGCAGCGCCCGGCCAGCATCTTCGATGCGCAGCAGCAGAACGGCCATGCGCTCAAGGCACAGCTGCTGGCCGCTGTTCAACTCCTCGTCCTGGGCCGCCTGGCGCAGGCGCTCGACCAACGCCGGCAGGTCGCCCTGCCACTCTTGCAGATGCTCATCCACTTCCTGCAACCAGGGCGCGACGGCCTCGGCTTCGCTGCCGCTCAACTGCCGCCATTGGCGCGCCACACCACGGGCCAGCCGCAGTACGCCGAGCAGGTCGCGGCTGAGGACGCGCAGCGCCACCGCTCGCTGGCGACCGCGCTCGCCTTCGAACCAGGCGTGCTCGCGCTGGGCGTCGACGGCGACGATACGCGACAGCGTCTCCAGCAGCCCTTGGCGTGCCTCGGCCTCGCCAGTCAACGCCTGGCGCGCCGCCTTGATCCCGGTCTGCAGCGCCGCGCGGGCCTGCTGCGCCAGCTGTCGCTCGACCCGTTGCGGCCACAGCAAGGCGCTGCTGAGCGTGGCGCAAATGATGCCCAGACAGATTTCCGTGGAGCGGGCGATGGCTTCGTCGAAGATCACCAGAGGCTTGCCGATGGCCGGCAAGCCAATGATCGCCACGGTATAGCCGGCCAGCACGAAGGCGTAGGACCACGAGCTGCGCAGCATGGTCGACGCTGCCGTGCACAAGCCCAGCCAAAGCGCGAACGCCAGCAAAAACAGCAGCGGCGTCTGGGCGAACAAGGCCATCATCACCACGGCCATGAAGGTGCCGACCAGGGTGCCGAGCAGGCGCGCAAGGCCCTTCTGCACCACCATGCCGGAGAGCGGTTGGGCGACGATAAAGGCTGTCATCAACGCCCACTGCGGCTGCTCCAGGCCCAATCGCAGGGCGAGCCAAAGCGCCAGACCACCGCCAAGCAGGGTCTTGATCGCGAACTGGATGGCTTGCGAGCTCGGCGCAATGAACGCCAGCAGGGAATCACGCACGTTGGTTACCTAAAGGGGTCTCAGCTGTGAACATAGCTGTCGCTAAACGGTTCCGCCTCCGTGCGGACTGCCAATTATTAGCTAGCTAACTATCACTGTCCAGAGCCTGCCCCTCAGCACCCTTTAAAAATCGCGCATAAAAAAAGGGCGACCGAAGTCGCCCCAATGCCTTGCGTGCCTGTGAATCCGGATTCAGCGCGGCGGTTTGCGGCGCGCGTCTCTCCAGATGAAATAAGCGAACCCGGCGCAGAACAGCAGCATCAGCCCCACGGTACCGATGCCGGCGAGAACCACTCCATCGACGAACATGCTGCCTCCTGCACCTGTTGTTCGGGTATGGGGCTACGTTAACAGCGCTGCGCCGCGCGCCATTGACCCAGATCAAGGGCAACGCACGGCCTGCCGAAACAGTCAGGGATCATGAGGAGATGCGGAACGGGAAATCTGCGCACGTACCTATGAGCTGGATACGCAACAGGAGGGAAACGAAGCAGAGAGCCCACTCCGTCAGGGAAAAATACTGCTCAGCGCTTCTTTGGCTTCTTGACCTTCTTCTTGCCTTTGGGCAGCGGCAGCGCTTGCTCGAAGGCATTGCGCATGTCCTCGAGCTTTTTGTCACGCAGGTCGTGAATGCGCTTGTCGCGCTCGGCGGCAAAGTCGATCAGCTTTACATCGTTACTCATAGCGGCGCCCGGATCAGACGAAATGTAAGGTTCAGGCGCGGCGCGCACGGCTTGCGCGTTTTCGCCACCTGGTGCTGCCAATGATGCTGCGTCTGGCCGCCCATGACCAGTAGCGAGCCGTGCGCCAGCATCAGCGAATGGGCAATGCGGGTGTGGCCCTTGCGGCGCAGGTCGAAGCGCCGCTCGCCGCCCAGGCTCAGGGAAACCACCAGCGGGTCTTCGCCCAGCTCGCGCTCGTCGTCGCTGTGCCAGCCCATGGAATCCTGGCCATTGCGGTAGTAGTTGAGCAGCGCGCCATTGAGCGGCCGCTCCAGCGTGTCGACCAGGCGCTGGCGGATCTCGGCGAGCAGCGGCGTCCAGGGCAGCGGCTGATGCACCACCCCGGAATAGCGATAACGGGCCTCGGCGTCGCCATACCAGGCCAACAGCCGTGGCACTGGATGACGCTTGCCAAACAGCACCACCTCGGGCTGCTGCCACGGCGTCTCGCGGACCAGTTGGTCGAGCCAGTGATCGGCCGTGGCGCGGTCGAGCCAGGCGGGCAGGTACGTCAGGTCAGCGTCGGGCAGATTCAGATCGGATGGGTCGAACAGAGCGCCCTGGGCGCTGGAGGCGGGGTCAACGTTGCTCACACTTCAACATCCACCCACAGCCCCTGGCGGGGCAACTGGTCGATGGCAGGCTCATCCTGTTCATCCACGTCGCCTTCGGCCAGCTCGGCGGCGGTGTAACCACGCCGTTGCCGACGCCGCTGCTCTTCACGCAGGCGCTCTTCGACTTCCTGAGGATGGCGTTTTTCCAATCCGACCGCGTCTTCCTGGGCGGTCTCGGCCGTTGGCGTCACCGGAGCGATTTCCGGGCGCGGCTTGACCACGTCCTGCTGGGCAGTGACCGGAATCAGGCCTTGTGGAATCGGCGGCAACATAAAAGCGCTCCCTTTGTACGCTTGTCGGCAGCCGGGCAGGCAGCTTTAGCGTCGTATCGCTACACTTCTGACCGGGTATCGGTCAGTAAGTGCCAAATCCACACCATGCACCTTTGGCCGAGGGCCGGCGTTTCCGGTACCATAGCCGGCTTTTTCACAGGTGGAGACAGGCAGCATGGCGGAGTATCAACCGGGGCAACGCTGGATCAGCGACAGCGAAGCGGAACTGGGTCTGGGCACCATCCTCATGCAGGACGGCCGCATGCTCACCGTGCTCTACCCGGCCACAGGCGAAACCCGCCAATACGCCACCCGCAATGCGCCGCTGACCCGCGTGCGTTTCTCGCCGGGTGACGAGATCACTCACTTCGAAGGCTGGAAGCTGACCGTGCGCGAAGTCGATGACGTCGACGGCCTGCTGGTCTATCACGGCCTGGATGCGCAGAACCAGAACGTCACCCTGCCGGAAACCCAGCTGTCCAACTTCATTCAATTCCGCCTGGCCAGCGACCGCCTGTTCGCCGGCCAGATCGACCCGCTACCGTGGTTTTCGCTGCGCTACCGCACCCTGGAATTCACCAGCAAGCAGGTGCAGTCCTCGCTGTGGGGCCTGGGTGGCGTGCGCGCCCAACCCATCGCCCACCAGTTGCACATCGCCCGCGAAGTGGCCGACCGCATCGCGCCGCGCGTTCTGCTCGCCGACGAAGTGGGCCTGGGCAAGACCATCGAAGCCGGCCTGGTCATCCACCGCCAACTGCTCAACGGCCGCGCCAACCGTGTGCTGATCTTGGTACCGGAGAACCTGCAGCACCAGTGGCTGGTGGAAATGCGCCGCCGCTTCAACCTTGAAGTCGCGCTGTTCGACGCCGAGCGTTTCATCGAAAGCAACGCCAGCAACCCGTTCGAAGACGCGCAACTGGCCCTGGTCGCGCTGGAATGGCTGTGCGAAGACGAGAAAGCCCAGGACGCGCTGTTCGCCGCCGGCTGGGATCTGATGGTGGTCGACGAAGCCCACCACCTGGTCTGGCACCCGGAAAAGGCCAGCCGCGAATACAGCCTGGTCGAACAGCTCGCCGAAGTCATCCCTGGCGTGCTGCTGCTCACCGCCACCCCGGAACAACTTGGCCAGGACAGCCACTTCGCGCGCCTGCGCCTGCTCGACCCGAACCGCTTCCATGACCTGGAAGCCTTCCGTGCCGAGAGCGCCAACTACCAGCCGGTCGCCGAAGCAGTGCAGGAGCTGCTCGACAAGGGCCGCCTTTCCGATGCCGCGCACAAGACCATCCACGGCTTTCTGGGCGCCGAGGGCGAAGCCTTGCTGGCCGCGGTCGCCGACGGCGATATCGAGGCCAGTGCGCGCCTGACCCGCGAGCTGCTCGACCGCCACGGCACCGGCCGCCTGCTGTTCCGCAACACCCGCGCCGCCGTACAGGGTTTCCCGGAGCGCGAGCTGCACGCCTACCCGCTGCCGAGCCCCAACGAATACATGGAGCTGCCGCTGGGCGAACACGCCGAGCTGTACCCGGAAGTCAGCTACCAGGGCCAGGCGGACATCGAGGAAGAGCAGCGCTGGTGGCGCTTCGACCCGCGCGTCGAGTGGCTGATCGATACCCTGAAGATGCTCAAGAAATTCAAGGTCCTGGTCATCTGCGCTCACGCCGAAACCGCCATGGATCTGGAAGACGCGCTGCGCGTGCGCTCCGGCATCCCGGCCACGGTGTTCCACGAAGGCATGAGCATCCTCGAGCGTGACCGCGCCGCGGCCTACTTCGCCGACGAAGAATTCGGTGCCCAGGTGCTGATCTGCTCGGAAATCGGCTCCGAAGGCCGCAACTTCCAGTTTGCCCACCACCTCGTGCTGTTCGACCTGCCAGCCCACCCGGATCTGCTCGAGCAGCGCATCGGCCGCCTCGACCGGATCGGCCAGAAGCACAAGATTCAGCTGCACGTGCCGTACATGGAAAACAGCCCACAGGAGCGTCTGTTCCAGTGGTATCACCAGGCACTGAACGCCTTCCTGGCCACCTGCCCGACCGGCAACGCCCTGCAACACCGGTTCGGCAGCCGCCTGCTGCCGATGCTGGAAAACGCCGACGATGGCCAGTGGCAGGCGCTGATCGACGAAGCCACCACCGAGCGTGTGCGCCTGGAAAGTGAGCTGCACGCCGGTCGTGACCGCCTGCTGGAGCTCAACTCCGGCGGCGCGGGTGAAGGTGAAGCGCTGGTCGAAGCGATCCTCGAGCAGGATGACCAGTTCGCCCTGCCGATGTACATGGAGCAGCTGTTCGACGCGTTCGGCATCGACAGCGAGGACCACTCCGATAACGCCCTGATCCTGCGCCCCAGCGAGAAGATGCTCGATGCCAGCTTCCCGCTCGGCGACGACGAAGGCGTGACCATCACCTATGACCGCGACCTGGCCCTGTCGCGTGAAGACATGCAATTCCTCACCTGGGAACACCCCATGGTGCAGGGCGGCATGGACCTGGTGCGCTCCGGCTCGATGGGCAACACCTCGGTGGCGCTGATCAAGAACAAGGCGCTCAAGCCTGGCACCGTGCTGCTCGAGCTGCTCTACGTCAGCGAAGTGGTTGCGCCGCGCAGCCTGCAACTGGGTCGCTATCTGCCACCCGCTGCACTACGCTGCCTGCTCGATGGCAACGGCAATGACCTGGCGAGCAAGGTGTCCTTCGAGACTCTCAACGACCAGCTGGAAAGCGTGCCGCGTGCCAGCGCCAACAAGTTCGTGCAGGCCCAGCGTGACGCCCTCAACCCGCAGATCGCTGCCGGTGAAGCGAAGATCCAGCCGCGCCACATCGAACGCGTGAGCGAAGCCAAGCGTCGCCTGGCAGCCGAGCTGGACGAAGAGCTGGCCCGCCTGACCGCCCTGCAAGCGGTCAACCCGAGCGTGCGTGACAGCGAACTGGCCGCCCTGCGTGAGCAGCGCGAACAGGGCCTAGCGATGCTCGACAAAGCGGCGTTGCGCCTTGAAGCCATTCGGGTACTGGTCGCGGGCTGACCCGTTCTCCTGCCTTCCAAGCGGAGGGCAGGAGCTGGGCCGATTGTCTGAATACCCGTTGGGAGCGTCGCCCCTCGGCCCTCGGCGCGAACGATTGCGGCCATACCGCACCACCGCATCACGGCCACCATTCGCCGCGGGGTCGCGGCTCCTACAAATGATCGCGGCGTCACCACCCATCGTGTAGGAGCGTCGCCCCCGGCGCGAACGATTGCGGCCATACCGCATCACCGCATCACGGCCACCATTCGCCGCGGGGTCGCGGCTCCTACAAGTGATCGCGGCATCACCACCCATCGCGTAGGAGCGTCACCCCCGGCGCGAACGATTGCGGCCTCGCCACGCCACTGGGGCTCAACGCCGCACCTACACGGGTATCGCTTCGCTCAACGCCACCCTGAAAACCACGCTCTATACCATCTGCAACCGCTGCTTGCGCGTCGGTGCCGGATAAGCGCTGTCGATCACCCGCAAATCGTTTTCGCTGAGCTGCAGATCGGCGGCGGCTGCATTCTCTGCCAGATGCCGTGGGTCGCCTGCTTTCGGAATCGCCACTACCCCGGGCTGGCGCAGCGCCCAGGCCAAGGCTACCTGCGCAGTGCTCACGCCGTGCTCCTCAGCCACCTGGCGCAACGCCGGGTTGGCCAGCAGCGCACCGCCCTGCCCCAACGGACAGTAAGCCATCAGCGGCATACCCAGGCGCTGTTGCCTGGGAAGTAGGTCGAACTCCACGCCCCGCTCTTCTGGGTTGTACAGCACCTGGTTGGTCGCGCAGCCAGGCAGATCCTGCTCCTGAAGATCATCCAGATCAAAATTGGAAACGCCCCAGCGGCCGATCTTGCCCTGCTCGCGCAGGCGCTCGAATGCCTCCACCGTTTCCGCCAACGGGTATTGCCCACGCCAGTGCAGCAGATACAGGTCGATGTACTCGGTGCCCAGGCGCTTCAGGCTGCGCTCGCAGGCCGCTGCCACACCCGTGCGAGTGGCGTTGTGCGGATAGACCTTGCTGACCAGCACCACCTGATCACGCTGGCCAGCGATGGCCTCCCCGACCACCTCTTCGGCGCCGCCCTCGCCATACATCTCGGCGGTGTCGATCAGCCGCAGGCCACGCTCGATACCCTCGCGCAACGCCGCCACTTCGCCACGTCGCTGGTCCGGTTTCTCGCCCATGCGCCAGGTGCCCTGGCCGATCACCGGTACCTGAATACCGGCTATTTCCAATGTTCTCATCATGCGTCCTCCTACTGAATGCATGCTGACCCATGCCCGGCACTCAGGTTCATCTCCTTACCTGCCGAGGATTGGCGCGACGCGTCTAGCACACGCCCCCGACTGAGGTTCCGACACGGGTTTTCCGCTCGACGGGCACAGCACAATGTGGTCCAGCGACTACGCTGGAGTTAAAGGACAAGCCAGGGCCACTTCACGATGGGCGCACTATGGCGATCCGACTCAGCACCGCCTGTCAGCGCGCGAAAAGCCGCTACCGCGGTGCAGCTCGAACCTCGGCGGCAGTCCCACGCTGTGCGTTGGGCAGTCGGCATCATCCTGATGTTCGTGCTGGTGGCGGGTGTGGCACTGCTGGTCTATGAACTGCGCACCGCTTACTTCCAGTCCACCGAGCTGAGCCGCTACGCCGCGCAGCTCACTTATCAAGTCGAGAGCGGCTCCAGCGACGCGATCATCTACCCCGGCGCCGGCCCGTTCGACCAACGTATGGGCTACAGCCGCTTGCCCACCTTTATCGAGCGCCTGCAGAGCCGAGGCTTCGAGGTGCTACAGCAGAGCCAGTTCTCTCCCGCGCTGATGCGCTACGCCGAACGGGGCTTCTTTCCGCCGTTCGATGAAAAGGCGCAGACCGGCGTGGCCATCGAAGACTGCCGCGGCACGCCCTTCTACACCGTGCGCAATCCGCGCCAGCGTTACCCCAGCTTCGATGCGATCCCGCCGCTGGTGGTCGGCAGCCTGTTGTTCATCGAAGACCGCAAGCTACTGGCCGGCGAACCCGCCGAGGCCAACCCGGCGGTGGACTGGCCGCGCTTCGTCAAAGCTGCACTGTCGCAGGCCGGCAAGTACGTCGCTATGCAGGATCAGTCTGCCGGTGGCAGCACCCTGGCCACGCAACTGGAGAAGTATCGCCACTCGCCGGATGGCATCACCCACGCACCTGCGGAGAAACTGCGGCAGATGGTTTCCGCCAGCGTGCGCGCCTATCAGGGTGGCCCGCAGACCCTCGAAGCCCGGCAAAACATCGTGCGTGACTACCTCAACAGCGTGCCGCTTTCGGCCGCGCCCGGGCATGGTGAAGTACACGGCCTCGCGGATGGCCTGCGCATCTGGTACGGCGCCGACTTCGCCACCACCAATCGTCTACTCGACCCGCAGCGTTCCGCCGATGCCAGCCTGGCAGAGCGCGGCCTGGCCCTGCGGCAGGTGCTGTCGTTGATGATCGCCCAGCGTCGACCGTCCTACTACCTGTCCCGGGGTCGCGCCGAACTGGCCGAACTGACCGACAGCCACCTGCGCCTGCTGGCCAGTGGCGGCGTGCTGGATGCCGACTTGCGCGACGCCGCCCTGGCGCAACAGGCGACTTACCGCGACTGGCAGACCGACCCCAACCTGCAACTTGTCGACACCGATAAAGGCATCAGCATGGCGCGGGCACGACTGGCGAGCTTGCTCAACTTGTCCTATTACCAGCTCGACCGCCTCGATCTGGATGCTCGCGCCAGCCTCAATTCGGACCTGCAACAGGAGGTCAGCCTGTACCTTGAACAGCTCGCCGACCCACCTTCGCCGAAGCCGTAGGGCTGTTTGGCGACCGCTTGCTGTCGCCCAGCAAGACCGCCGATGTGCGTTACAGCTTCACTCTGTTCGAACGTACCCCCAACGGTAACCAGGTGCGGGTGCAAACCGATAACACCCACCAGCCGTTCGACATCAATGAAGGCAGCAAGCTGGAACTGGGCTCCACCGCCAAACTGCGGGTAATGGCGACCTACCTGGAGGTGATTGCCGAGTTGCATGCGCGGCATGCCGGCATGAGCGCCGCCCAACTGCGCGCCCAGGACGTTGCCGAGCAGGATCTGCTCAGCCGTTGGGCCATCGATTACCTGCTGCGCAACCCCGATGCCGACCTCAGCGGAATGCTCGATGCGGCGCTGGAGCGGCGCTACTCGGCCAGCCCGGCCGAACGCTTCTTCACAGGCGGCGGCCTGCACACCTTCGGTAACTTCCGCCGCGAGGACAACGGCCGGCGACCGACCCTGCGTGAGTCTCTGCAGGAATCAATCAACCTGCCGTTCATTCGCCTGATGCGTGACCTGGTGCGTTACAGCACCTACCAGGCACCGGGCAACAGCGCCGCCCTGCTCAAGGACGACAAGGACCCGCGGCGCCAGGAGTACCTGAGCCGCTTTGCCGACCGCGAAGGCACCACCTTTCTGCTGCGCTTCTGGCGCAAGTACCAGGGGCAGTCTGCACAGCAGCGACTGGACACCTTCATCGGCGGTTTGCGCCTTACCGACACGCGCCTGGCGGCAGTGCACCGCTACCTGATGCCCGATGTCGATAAAGCCACCTTTGCCGGCTTTCTCAAGGCCCACCTGCCGGGTGAGCCGCCAAGTGCCAAGCGCATCGACGATCTTTACACGCGCTACGGGCCGGGCGCGTTCAGCTTGCCGGACCAAGGCTATATCGCCCGGGTTCACCCGCTGGAGTTGTGGCTGCTCGCCTACCTGATCGACCATCCGCAAGCCGCCTTCGATGACGCCGTGACCGCCAGCCGCGACCAGCGCCAGGAAGTCTACGGCTGGCTGTTCAAGAGCCGCCACAAGAGCGCACGGGACAGCCGCATTCGCATCATGCTGGAGGTCGAAGCGTTTCTCGACATTCACCAGCGCTGGCAAAATCTGGGTTATCCCTTCGAGTATCTAGTGCCGTCCCTGGCCACGGCCATCGGCAGCTCCGGCGACCGCCCCGCTGCTTTGGCGGAGCTGATCGGCATCATCCAGAACGATGGCCTGCGCCTGCCCACGGTGCGCATCGACAGCCTGCACTTCGCCACTGATACGCCTTACGAAACGCGCTTGGGTCATGTGCTGGAGCCCGGCCGACGGGTAATGGCGCCGGAAGTCGCCGCCGCGTTGCGCGGGGCGCTGTCACAGGTTGTGGATGGCGGCACGGCGCGGCGCCTGCAAGGCACCTTCACCCTGGCCGATGGCAGCCCGCTGACCCTCGGCGGCAAGACCGGCACCGGCGATAACCGCCTGACCAGCGTGGGCCGCGGCGGCCAGGTGATCAGCTCGCGGGTGCAGAACCGCACGGCTACGTTCGTGTTCTTTCTCGGCCCGGATCACTTCGGCACCTTAACCGCCTTCGTGCCCGGCCGCGCAGCAGAAAACTTCCGCTTCACCTCGGCGCTACCGGTACAGGTGCTCAAAGGCATGCAGCCGATTCTTGCCCCCTGCCTGCAAACCGCGGCCCGCACCCTCTGCGCCCCGCCGCCGCAGGAAGCAACCGCGCAACCGGCTCGCTAAAGGCCAGCTTTATAGCCAGTAAAGCGAGCCGCCGTAAAGACAGGCAGCAATGTGGCGGAAGCAGACGTAGGGTGGATGACGCTCTTTTCATCCACCATTGCAATCGCATAGCGGTGGACGGATCGGGCCGCGTAGGTGAGGCGTCATCCACCCTACGTCCGCTATCGCCTTGTTCGCGACGGTCACTACCCCAATAGAAGCTAACGCCTGCGCTGCAGGTACAACGCTTCGACCTTCTCCCGCGCCCACGGCGTTTTGCGCAGAAAGGTCAGGCTCGACTTGATGCTCGGGTCGCTCTTGAAACAGCGGATGTCGATACGCTGGGCCAGACCGTCCCAGCCGTAGTGCTCGACCAGATCGGTGAGGATGGCCTGCAGCGTCAGGCCGTGTAGCGGGTCGTTGGTTGTGCTCATGGGTCTCTCCCTATCGCGGCGCGGCAGCTTACCAGACGACGCTAACGAAAAGGCCCGGACAACCGTCCGGGCCTTTTGACCAACCGGTTACCGAAACGCGATCAGAGATGCGCGTCCTGGTACTCCTTCTCGGCCTCGTCGAAACGCTTGACCATGGTCGGCGTTGCCGGGCGACCGATCTTGCTGAACACCACGATAGCCAGGGTGGCGAGGATGAAGCCCGGGATGATTTCGTAGAGGCCCAGGCCGATGAAGTTCTTCCACACCACCACGGTGACCGCACCAACGACCATGCCGGCCAGCGCGCCGTTGCGGGTCATGCCTTTCCAAACCAGCGAGAGAATCACCACCGGGCCGAAGGCCGCGCCGAAACCAGCCCACGCGTAGGACACCAGGCCCAATACTTTGCTCTCCGGGTTGGAGGCGATGCCGATGGCCACCAGCGCGATCAGCAGCACCATGCCACGGCCGACCCAGACCAGTTCGGTCTGGCTGGCATTCTTGCGCAGGAACGCTTTGTAGAAATCTTCGGTCAGGGCGCTGGACGAAACCAACAGCTGGCAGCTAAGGGTGCTCATCACCGCCGCCAGAATGGCCGACAGGATCAGGCCGGCGATCCACGGGTTGAAGAGGATCTTGGTCAGTTCGATGAACACGCGCTCGCTGTTCTCACCGACAGGACCGGCCAATGCCGGGTTGTTGGCGAAGTAGGCAATACCGAAGAAGCCGACAGCTACTGCACCACCCAGGCTGAGGATCATCCAGGTCATGCCGATGCGCCGAGCGGCCGGAATCGACTTCACCGAATCAGCCGCCATGAAGCGCACGAGGATGTGCGGCTGGCCGAAATAGCCCAGGCCCCAGGCCAGCAGCGAGATGATGGCAACGAAGGACAGGCCGCGGAACATATCGAAGTTGGCCGGGTTGGCCTGCTCGATGGTCACCATGGCGGCATCGAAATCGCCCAGGGCGAGGATCACGAAAACCGGGGTGATCAACAGCGCGAAAATCATCAGCGTCGCCTGCACGGTGTCGGTCCAGCTCACCGCGAGGAAGCCGCCCACGAACACGTAGAGGATAGTTGCCGCCGCACCGACCCACAGGGCGGTGTCGTAGCTCATGCCGAAGGTCGACTCGAACAGGCGGGCGCCAGCGACCACGCCGGATGCGCAGTAGATAGTGAAGAACACCAGAATCACCAGCGCCGAGAAGATGCGCAGCAGCTTGCTGCTGTCTTCGAAACGATGGGTGAAGAAGTCAGGCAGGGTCAGCGCATTGTTGTTGTGCTCGGTGTGCACACGCAGGCGGCCGGCAACGAACAGCCAGTTCAGCCATGCACCGAGGATCAGGCCAATGGCGATCCAGCTTTCAGATATACCGGCGATGAAAATGGCGCCTGGCAGGCCCATCAGCAGCCAGCCGCTCATGTCGGACGCGCCGGCAGACAGCGCCGTGACGAAGCTGCCGAGGCTGCGGCCACCGAGGATGTAGTCGGAGAAATTCTTGGTCGCGCGGTAGGCAATGAATCCGATCAGCACCATGGCCAGGATATAGACCACGAAGGTGACCAGCATGGGAGTACTTGCAGTCATTGGGGAATGCCCCTCTCGTTTGTTTTTATTCGAACCGGGGGTTGCCCGGCCCAGTTGGCACATCACGACCATCGGTCACGGTCGTGCTCCAGATAAGCCATTCTTCTAACAGCAGATGGCGTTACCGATTCGGGGCATCAGCCCCCAATAGCAAAACGGGCGGAAACCTGATGATTCCCGCCCGCTTGTGATTACTCGTCGCCCAGCGACAGCAGTGAGGCGTTACCGCCCACCGCCGTGGTATTCACAGAGGTGGTGCGCTCGTTGACGAAGCGCAACAGGTAGCTCGGGCCGCCGGCTTTCGGGCCAGTACCGGACAGGCCGCAGCCGCCGAATGGCTGTACGCCGACCACCGCGCCGATCTGGTTACGGTTCACGTAAAGGTTGCCGACGCGCGCCAGGCTTTCGATGCGGGCGGCAGTTTCCTCGTTTCGGCTGTGGATGCCAAGGGTCAATCCATAGCCCGTGGCGTTGATGGCGGCCACCACCTTCTCCAGATCGGCGGCGTCATAGCGCACCACGTGCAGCACCGGGCCAAACTGCTCCTTCTTCAGCTCATCGATCCCGCCGATCTCGAACGCCACCGGTGCGATGAAATGGCCGTTCAGATCGGCACGCAGCGAGGCTTCGGCAATCAGCTTGCCTTCGCCCTTGAGCTGATTGATATGCGTCAGCAAACCTTCACGGGCCTCGGCATCGATCACCGGGCCAATGTCGTTCTCGCGCAGATGGGTCGGGCCGATCTTCAGTTCGGCCATGGCGCCTTTGAGCAGGTCGATCACCCGGTCGGCGATATCACGCTGCACATACAGCACGCGCAGTGCCGAGCAGCGCTGACCGGCGCTGGTGAACGCCGAGCCGACGGCATCCTTGACCACCTGCTCGGGCAGTGCGGTGGAGTCGACGATCATCGCGTTCTGGCCACCGGTCTCGGCGATCAGGGTGGCGATCATGCCGTCCTTCTCGGCCAACTGGCGGTTGATGATGCGCGCCGTGTCGGTGGAGCCGGTGAAGCACACGCCGGCCACACGCGGGTCGCGGCAGAAAACACCACCAAGGGTGGCGCCGTCACCGGGCAGAAAGGCGATCACATCCTTTGGCAGGCCGGCGTCGAACATCAATTCCAGAGCGCGGGCGGCGATCAGACTGGTCTGCTCGGCCGGTTTGGCCAGCACCACGTTACCCGCCACCAGCGCAGCGCTGATCTGGCCCAGGTAAATGGCCAGCGGGAAGTTCCACGGGCTGACGCAGACGAAAATGCCGCGGCCTTCATGGAACAGCTCGTTGCGCTCGCCAGTCGGGCCCTTGAGCTCTTCGCGGCCTAGCTTGAGGCGTGCCTGCTGCGCGTAGTAACGGCAGAAATCCACCGCCTCGCGCACTTCGTCGATGCCGTCCTGCATGGACTTGCCCGCTTCCACGGTGCACAGCGCCATCAACTCGGCACGGTTGCTTTCCAGCAGATCAGCGAGGCGCTCGAGAATGCTCGCGCGTTCATCGATAGCGACGGCATTCCAGCGCGGCCAGGCGGCGCTCAGGCCATCCAGCGCCTGGGCGGCCTGGGCGGCGGTGGCGAACTGGGCGGTGCCGACCAGCTTGTTCAGGTCATAAGGGCAGCGAACTTCCTCGGCGGTGCCGCTCAAGGTCTGGCCGTTGATCACCGGGGCAGCCTGCCATTGACGGTCGAGTTGCGGCGTGTAGGCGTTTTCGAGTTCGGTCAGCGATTTCTGGATATTCATGTTGATGCCCTGAGAATTTTTCCGTGTGCCCCCGTACAGCGCTGGCGGAAGCGGGATTTTGTTATTGCCGAGGCTGGCGAATTTGCTCAGCTGGGTGACCGGGTGATCGATCAGCGACTCGACCGGCACGCTCGGGTCGACCAACTGGTGCACGAACGAGGAGTTGGCGCCGTTCTCAAGCAGGCGGCGCACCAGGTATGGCAGCAGATCCTTGTGGGCACCGACCGGCGCATAAATACGCACCGTCTTGCGGTGTTTCTCCAGCACGGTGTCGTACAGCGCATCGCCCATGCCGTGCAGGCGCTGGAACTCGAACTCGCGCGGCGACGCCTGCTCGGCGGCCATGGCCAGGATGCAGCTGACGGTGTGCGCGTTATGGCTGGCGAATTGCGGGTAGATCACACCCCGAGTGAACTCGCTGAGCAGGTAACGGGCGCAAGCCAGATAGGACGTATCGGTGCCTTCCTTGCGGGTGAACACCGGGTAGCCATCGAGGCCCCACACCTGGCACTGCTTGATCTCGCTGTCCCAGTAGGCGCCCTTGACCAGGCGCAGCGGCATCTTCTCGCCGAGTTCTTTGCCCAGCAGGGTCAGCCAGACCAGCACCGGCAGACAGCGCTTGGAGTACGCCTGGATCACCAGCCCGAACTCGCCCCAGCCAGCAACGGCCGGATCACGCAGCAGCTTCTCGTAGAGTTCCAGAGACAGTTCGAGGCGATCCGCCTCCTCCGCGTCCACGGAGATCCCGACGTTCAGCTTGCGCGCACGGATCACCAGCTCGCGCACATTGGCGAACAGCTCGGTCAGCACGCGCTCGCGCTGGGCCACTTCGTAACGCGGGTGCAGCGCCGAGAGCTTGATCGAGATCGACGGCTTGGGGCCTGGACCAACCTGCGGCTCGGCGCCGACGGTGTCGATGGCCTTGCGGTAGTCGGCCATGTATTTCTCGGCGTCTTCGGCGGTCAGCGCCGCTTCACCGAGCATATCGAAGGAGTAGGTGTAGCCCTTCTCGCGCTCCGGGCGACCGTTCTTCAGCGCTTCGCTGATGGTGCGACCCAGCACGAACTGCTTGCCCATCAGCTTCATGGCCTGGTTCATCGCCGCGCGGATCACCGGCTCGCCGGAACGCTGGATCAGCCGGCCAAGCACGTTCTTCGGACGACCATCAGCGGTCTGCGGGTCCACGACCTTGCCAGTCATCACCAGGCCCCAGGCCGCGAAGTTGACCAGCACGCTGTCGCTCTTGCCCAGGTGGCGTTCCCACTCGGCGGCGTTGAGCTTGTCGCGGATCAGCGCATCGGCGGTCGCCGCATCCGGCACCCGCAGCAGCGCTTCGGCCAGGCACATCAGCATCAGGCCTTCCTGGGTATCCAGGCTGTACTGGCGCAGCAATGCGTCGAGGGTATCGACGGCGTTGTCACGGCTGCGTACGTCCTGAATCAGGCTGCGCGCCTGCTGGCGAACACTCTCGATACCGGCAGCGCCGGGGTCGGCAAGCTGCAGCAGCTCGCCCAGGTAGGCGGCCTCGTCAACGTTGTAGTTGGCGCTGATGGTGGGGAAGAAATCGGCGGCCTTGGCAGCGGAGATCCGGTCGAGGAACTCCTGGTGCAAGACGTGACTGGCTTTGAACATCACGCCCATCCTCTTGTAGGGATTATGTATGGGGGTACCCCTGCTTTGGGTCTAGCCCAGATACGGTGATCTGGCGATCCCGGCTTGCAGAAGCGGATGGCGGAATGTAGAGGCAGATGGAGGATGGTTTCTTGCGAAAAGCTCTGGAGTTTTTGCAGAAAGCTCCAGAGCGTGAGGCGGAGAGTGCTTACAGGGAAGCAGTAAAGCCGCGAGCAGGAAGGACTGAGGGGAGTGTTGGCTGTCGGCTAACAGCTGCCACTCACGAAAAGCTGATTTCGACGACGGCACCCGGCCATTATCGGCCGGTCAGATAAAGCAGTTACCTGCGTAGCGCAAATGGCGAATCATTGAGACAACCCCGGCGCAGCAACAGGGCCTAAGTCGCCATAATGAGTTGCGCTCGTGTACAGCGAGTCATTATGTGAGTCCACCACGCCGGGGCGTGCGGATCCTGCGAACAGATAGTAAGTCGCCTCCCAATTGCATGGTCAGCGACTTCACCTTAGCCGTTCCGACTATCACTCAACTGTGCTCTGAGACGGCCCCACCACCAGCTAACTTCAGGATCCGAGAGCTGCGATACCCTGCGAACCTCAGTATTTTCCGACAGCATTGAAAAACCAACCCTGGCTTCGATAAGAGAGGTCAGTCAGATCATCGCTGAAATCGCTGAAGTTGTAGCCCACGCCAGCCTTGAAGTGATTACCGAAGTGCCGATAGACGCCAACGAGAGCACCTACTCGGCTGTCCTTCGCGGCGAATTCGTCGCGGCGGCGGATCTCGGTCATCAGGTCCCACTTTTTCACGACATGCCAGTCCACACGCGCGGCAATCAACTGCCCACGGCTGTCGAACCAGTCTGCCGAGGTATCACGGCTCATCCGCAACTCGCTCAGGCGATACGCGTACTTGCCGCCCACGCTCCAACGCTCGCTGAGGTCGTAGATACCGTCGATGGCGAATACGTGGCTGCGCTGGGCATAGTCCACGGTACTGCCGGTTGCGGTCGAAACTTGGTCCGGGGGCGGCAGATCCGCCAGGTAGGTGTACTTGGCCAGCAGGTTGAGGCGGTCGTTGAACACCGGGCGGTAGGCGTAGCCCAGCGAGGCTTCGACAAAATCGCCGTCGAAGTAATCGCCACGGTCAGAATCGCCCACCGAGAAGTCCAGCTTGCCGATGAATCGCCAGTCGGGGTTGACCTTGTAGCTGATGTTGTTGCGCATCAACCACACGCTGAGATCCTGCACGGCACTGCTGTCCTCGCGGTACTCCAGGCGGCTGGCATAGCGTAGGTCGTTATTGCTGTAGCCGACCTTGCCACCGATGGCGCGGCGTTTAAGGGCGTAGTCGGTCTCTTCGTTGAAGGTGCCAAACTCGGTGGTAACGCCATAGCTCCAATGGTCATCCGGGGCGAAGTCCAGGCCGTAACCCTGGATAAGGCCCGCCTGATCGCCATGCTGCACGCGCTGCTCGGCGTACACGCTGGTGCTGTCGGTCCAGCGAGAACGAGCGCCAGAGACGAATTGCCCGGTACGGCCACTGCCGCCCAGACCGCTGCGGCTGGCGAAGCCATCATCGCTTCGGTCACTGTCTAGCTGGTAGTTGAGGTAGACATTGGTGCGATCGGAGGCGTCGTAGCCGACCCCGGCCTTGGCACCCAACCCCAGGTTGCCGCCCGACAGCTCACCGTTGAGCGAGGTGCGTTCATTGAGCCGATAGTCGCCGCCGACCCCGAGGCGATTGTTCGCCTGGCGGCCGCCGTCGCGGCTGACGGTGCCCTGGCCAAAGCCGTACACCGACCAGTCCTCTTCGGCGTGATAAAGCGCCTGGAGCAGTGCGTCGTTGCGCTCGCCCTCGTCATAGTTGCCACCGTCGTAGCCGGCATACGTGCCGGTGTAGAGGTTGCGATACGAGCCACCGTAGGTCTGCCGATCGTTGCGCAGGCCAGCGGACAGGCGCCAGGCGTCGCTCAGGTCATGGGCGACGATGCCTTCAGCCGAACGGCGCGAACGGCCGCCGTCCTCCTCGGTCTGGTCGGCCTTGATGGTCACCTCGGTCTTCTCGCTGAGCGGTGCGGTGTAACTGCCACCAACCTGGTCGCTGGCCAGCTCGGACAGCCGCCCTGGCGCAGAGAAGCCGGCATCACGGCTTTCGTAGTAGAAGGTGCCGCGACCGTCGGCGTCGTCAACTACATCCTTCAGGTCAAAGGCCGTCTCGATGCGATTGGCGCGGGCTCGCGAGTCGGTGCCGGCGACTTCCTGAGCGAAGCCGAAACCACCGTCGTATGAGAAGCGCTGGTCAAGGCTGTCGCCTTCGCTCTGCGCTGACTCGAGCTTCAGCCAGGTGCCTTCACTGTGGCGCAGCAACAGGTCGCCGCCGCCGAGCGTCTGGTCTTCACGACCCGTCTGCTCCTGCATGCTGCCGGTCACGCCGACACGCACCTTATCGTTCACCCAGTAGGCCGCACGCCCACCAAAGGCGAGGTCATCGAGCTGATCCAGGCCTGGCGAATATTCGTAGCCGACCACCAGGAACGCTGGGTTGCCGGACAGGCTGCCGCCGGAGCGGATCAGCGTGCTGCCGTCGGCGGTGGCCGACAGCGGCTGAGTGAGGATCACCCGCCCCTGCAGTGAATTGACCTCGTAATCGATGCCGGCGACTAGGTCCTGGCTGTGCAGCACCAGCCCGGAATCCTTGTCGCGAACCTCGACGCGCACGCGCTCGCTACCTTGGGTAATGTCCTGATGGCGCAGGTAGTACAGCGAACCACCGGTACCCCGGAAGTCTTCTCGCGCAGAGGCGGTGCCTGGCTCGGCGGCGAACCCTTCGACCTGCATGCGGCGCTCGCCGAAGGCAGTGAAGGCATCGTCGCGGTAGCGCACCTGAGCGCCATACAGGCTGCGGTCAATCTGGGTCAGCTCGGTATCGCGAATCTGCGCACGGAAGTTACCCCACATGGCATGGGATTTTTCGTCCTCGACCTTGGCGTAAAATTTACCCCGCGTCGGTGCGTCTTCGACCAAAGTCGAATCGTCACCAAAGGTCGCCCAACCCTTGTCCGAGTCGGAGCTCATGCGGCGCAGAAATTCCCGCGGATCCTTGTCGTTGAAGTTGCTGAACAGGCTGCCGGCCGGCCCTTCACCGGTGTCGACACTGCCGGTGATGGTGTACTTGTCGTCCACCTTGCCCTTGGTATAAAAGGCCAGGCGCCCATCGGCATACAGCTTGTCGTCGTAGTAACGGTCTTCCTGAGTGACCAAGCGCGCCGGGCCGCTCGTATCCTGCTGACCGACCGTGAAGTCGGCGATGGCGACTGTAAACCAATCATCCTGTGGCAGGCGCAGGTCGCGGCGATAGATACGCCCCTTGCCCTGATCGTCGAGCACCGCCACTTCAACGTTGTGCAGGCCACGCGGGATGATCTGTGCGCTGGCGAACGTACCGCTGCCGTCCACCGGCACCGGGTGCCCCATCACGAACACATGCTGGCCGTTCTTCACCTGCTTCCCGTTGATGGTCACCGTGCCGCCGGCCACCGGAATGGTGTGGCGCTGCAGACGGTTGCCACCGTAACCGGCGAGCAGATCAGCGGAGACTTCTTCAGCCGACTCCTCAGGCAATTCGCCACGAGCGACGTTGAGCAGCTGTACGCTGGTTTCGTCGTAACGCCCCTGATCGTCGTACACGCGCAGTTGGTAGTAGACACGCTCCGGCGTACTAGGCGGCGGCGTCCAGCTGCCGTTGAGCTCCGAGTCCAGGGTGATGGTTTCCAATACCCGCGGCTCACCTAACAGCCTTTTCTTGCCGATGATGCGCACCTCTGCACGCTCGATCCAATGCAGGTAGTTGCTATAGGCGCTGAACGTCTGTGGCTCGCCGATGCGGGCGACGCGCGCACCGGAAACCAGGTTCAGCCGCGGCTGCGCCGACAGGTTGTCGAAGCGCACCTGCAGCAGGTCGCTGGCCAGGGCCACGTCAACGCAGCGCTGGGTGTCGGCGCTGCCCGCCGTTGCGCCGGAGCCCTGGGGCTGGCCATCGACACTGATGCGGAACGGCGTCATGCCCTCCTTGGCGATACTGCCCGGCGCGCAAGCTTGCGGCTTGGCTGGAGTGCCGACGACGGATTCGTCGTACCAGATTTCCACTTCCACGCGGCGGTTCAGCGCCCAGGCTTCCGGGCTGTCGCCCTGCAGCAGCGGCTCGCTGGGGCCGCGGCTGTCGAGCTGGATCTGCTCCGGCTTGAGGTTCAGGCGATGACGGAAGACCTCGCCGACTTCCTTGGCGCGTTGCAAGCCCAGGCCCTGGTTATCGGTATAGATAGCCTGGCTACGCGACGACAGGTGCTGTGGATCCGTATGGCCGATCAGGCGCAGGCGCAGGTTGCGCTTGCCCGCGAGGCGGTTCACAAGGGCAGTCAGGGCATCGCTGTCACGTTCCGGCACCCCCGAACGGCCGGAGGCGAAACGCACCACCGGCAGACCATCACGCAACACCACCGAACTGATTTTTTCCTCGCCTACCGCGACCAACTGCTCACGCTCGCCAAGCGCGCCGTCGAGTTGCCACAGAATCAGTTTCTCGCGTGGCAACTCGCGCTCGGCGTTGGCGGGCAAGGCCGGTAAGTCACCCAGAGTAAAAGGACGGCGCTGCAGCAGCGACTCGTCTTCCATGGCACCACGCGGGCCTTGCAGGCCGCAGCCTTTACCGGCTTCGCACCGCTCGGCGGCGATTGATACAGCGACGGCCAGCGGGTTCAGGGTCAGTGCGGCGACGCCGCACACAATTAGATTACGCATGCTCATTGGATCACCTCCACGCTGTCAGTCGCCGGCACAATTTCTTCTTCCAGTTGCAGGTCGTAACAGCAGTCGTGGGGCTCCCAATGCTCCTTGATCCAGTCCTTCACATAGCCGACACGTTTACGCGCGTCGCTCACTTCACTGTCCACCGGCATGCGGTAACCGATGCGCAGGATCGACGGTTCGGCGTACAACAGCTGCAGCACCTCGTCGAGGCGTGCCTGATACGGTGCGGTCAGCTGATTGTTCGCTTCGAAGGCATCGCTGCTCAGATCGAGGCGCACGACACGGTGGATGCTTGCGCCGAAGTTGGCCTTGACCAGGCGACCCTGGGTCATGCGCACTACGCGTGGGTTCTCTGTGATGATGCGATAGCCGCTCGGCAAGGTGCGCTCGTCAACCTTGAGGATGAAGTTGGTGCCGCGCATCTCGCTGGGTACGTCGGCGCAGGCGATGTGATAGCGGCCGTACTCGTCGGTGGTAACGAGCCAGCCCTTCGGCGTGGCCAGGCGTACGCCGGGGATACCGGGCTCACCTTCGTCTTGGTAGCCGTTGCGGTTCTGGTCATCGAAGACCTTGCCAATCAGATCCGAACAGTCGAACGTCGGATCGGCAACCACTCGCACGCTGGCGGTAGCCACATTGGACACACGCGAATTGGCGATAAGATTCAGCGCCCACGTCTGGTTGACGTACTCGTTGAAGCCGACACCTGAGCCGACCACCAGCAGCACCTTGATGGTCACCACCTGGCCACCGACCAGCGTACGGTCCGGCCAGCGCAGACGCCGGCCCTCGACTTGTGGCTCCACCGGTACGCCGTCGAGCTGCGCGGAGTTCTTGACATACTTGAAGCCCGGCGGCATCTGATCCTCGATGGCAATATTGGCCAGCGAGGTCGACAGGGTGTTGCGCGCGGTCAGCACGTAGGGCACCAGCTCGCCGCGGGTCACGTTGACCTTCGGCGTGTTCTTGGTCATGACTATGGCGCCACCGAGAATCGGATCGAGCGGGATGTGGTTGTTCACCACGTCGGCTGAGCCGGCGCCCAGCACGAAGCTGAAGTAGTACTGGGTGGTGCTGTTGCTCGCGGCGAGCCCCGCCGAACTCGCCGGACAGGTGGCGGCGTCGTGCTGGGTTACCGCCTCGGCCGGCGCCTGATTACCGGTCTGCACCAGCGCCGGGTCGGGAATCGCGGTAACGGTCAGCGTGTTGTTGCACGCTGGAATCAAACCGGATGGCCCCTGCACATAGCCCGCTGGAGCCGTGACGGTAAGCGTGTAGGTGCCCGCCGGCGAACCCGCCAGCAGCAGGAACTGATACAGGCCGTCGGCAGCGGTGGTCTGCTGCAGCGAACCGCCTAGCACCTGCGCGGCGGAAAAGCCGGCTGGGCCGCTGATGCTGACGACCGCGCCACGGACCGGCTGACGGCTGATGGCGTCATACACCACCCCGGCAGGGTCGATCGGCAGGCTCTGCTCGACGACGTTGTGGCCCGCGGTGATGGTGATGTCCCTGAGGGTGCCGTCACGGTTATCGGCACCCGCCGGGTTACCCGGCCCGGCAGTGCCCGGCGTGTATGTGGTGCCCTGCTCGTTGGTCACGGGGCGACCAAACAGCGTGCCGGTTTCCGGGTGACGGAAGCGCACTTCGTAGCCGCTGCCCGGCGTCAGGTTGTCGAACGCGTAAGCACCATTGGCATCGGATTGGGTTGTAGCGACGACGGCGCCAGCGCGCAGCAATTCCACCGTCCAACCCGCCAGAAGCGTTTCGCCCGGATCGAGTACGCGGTCGTGGTTACTGTCGATCCACACCGTGCCAGACAGGCCGGGAATGGTGACTTCGGCAAACCAGTTGTCGACCGACAGCATGTTGCCGGTCAGGTCGATGCCACTGATACGGCTCGGCCCTTCACTGACCACGCCACCGGCACTGCCCGCGGTGGTCGAGCCGTTGATCAGCCCAGTTGGCTGGTTAGGCTGGACCAGGTCGTAGGTACCCGGCGGCAACCCGAGGAAACTGAAGGTACCGTCGCTGGCTGTGACCGTCGTGCGCGTCACCGGGTTGCCGTTGATGTCCAGGCCACTGAGCTCCATGGTCTGCCCACCCAGCCCGCTGTCGCCACTGCTGGGCGCCCGGTTGGTGTCACGGTCGTGGAAAACCTGGCCATAGATGCTACGGCCGGTGACGATCTCGGCGAAATTGTTGTCCTGCGAGGCATAGCCCGGCGTAAGCGTGATGCCGCTGATCACACTCGGCACATTGCCGGGTGCGGTCACCGTTGGCACACCGCTGGCGCTGTTGCCAGCGACGGTCTGACCATTGGCGGTTCCAGCCGGCTGGGTCGGTTCGGTCACCGTGTACGTGCCTGGCTGCAGGCCATCGAAACGATACAGGCCGTTGCTGTCGGTGGTGGTGGCCGCCGTTACCGGCAGATTCTGCCAGTCGGTTCCCGTGAGGTTGATAACCACGCCAGCCAGGCCAGAATCGCCGCCCTGACGGATGCCGTCATTGTTTTGATCGATGAACACCGCGCCACTGATGCTGGCCGGCGCGACTTCAGGGAAGTCGTTGCGCTGTGAACCGCTGATCTCACCCGCGACACCGTCGCCATTGAGGACGATGCCGTTGATCTGGCTACTGGTCATCGTGGCGTTGCTGCCCGTGCCGGGCACACCGCTGCTGCCATTGGACGGGGTGATGCTACCGGCCACCGGTGGCGCGTTGAGCGTGCCGGGCGGTTGCGCGGCCTGGCAGACCGAGTACGTGCCGGCTGGCAGGCCGGCGAACAGGTAATTGCCCGCCGCATCGGTAGTGGCAGGGTTGAGCAGGCCATTGATGCCGGTGACGGGAGCGCCGCTGGCGCAGGTCGCACCACTGCGCAGCTCGATGGCGACGCCGCTCAGCGGGTTGTCGGTGCCGGCCTGGTAGGTGCCACTCTGGTCGTTATCCAGGTACACACGGCCGGAAATGTAGCCCAGGGTGCTCACACTCAGCGTGGCGTACGCCGGCTGTGGGTTGATGCCCAGGTCGGTCTGCAACGCGCCGGCGGGAATCTCGTTGGTGTGCTCACCAGCGGTGTCGGCAGTTACATCCACCTCGATGGTGCAACCCCCTGCCGGCACCACGGTACCGGAGGCCAGCCGCACCAGCGTGGTGTTGGCAGTGGCGGTAACCCTGCCCGCCGGGCAGCTTCCGCCGATATTCGGCGTGGCTGCGACGCGCACCTGGCCGGGAGAATCCGGCAGGTTGTCGGTAAGCGCCGCAGTCAGGTTCATTGCCACGGCATTCGGGTTGTTGACGAAGATGGTCAACTTGGAGATGCCGCCCTGCGCGATGACCGCCGGCGCGAACTGTTTTGTCACCGTTGGCGCGCTGGATATCACCAGCCGGGCGCGGGTTGGTTCGGCGTTGCTCACGCCCTCGAAACTGGTCACGCCGCCAGCCTCGATGGTGTTGGTGTAGGTGCCCGCGATGTTGCTCAGCACGGCCACGCTGACCGTACAGCTGCCATTGGCCGCAAGGCTACCGCCGGCCAGGCGTACTGACGTACCGGACGGCGTGGCACCGACGCTCCCCCCGCAACTGTTGATCACGGACGGAGTCGGAGCCACCACCAGCCCGCTGGGCAGGCTGTCCAGGTAGGACAGGCCGGTGAGCGGCGAACTGTTCGGGTTGTCCAGGCGGATGCTCAAGGTGTATGGCGCGCCGGCATTACCACTGGCGGTTCCAGTGGTGAAGCCCACCGGGTTGCCGGTGTCCAGCGTGCGGGTGGCGATTGCCTTGTGCACGAGGATGGGCGCCTTGACGCGCAGGGTGTCGCTGGTCGGTTCGTTGTTGCTGATCGGGCTGCCATCGGCGGTGGCAGAGACGCTGTTGGCCGGGATGACATTGAGGTAATCGCCCTGGGTCGTCGATAGCACATCGACTTCCACAAAGCAGCTCGCCGGTGCACTGCTGCTGCCAGCAGCGATGCTGCCGCCACTGACGGTGACCCGGCCAGTTGCACTGCTGACGCTGCCCTGGCAGGTGGTCAGCGCATTGGCCGGGCTGGCGCTGGTCAGCCCCGCCGGATAGGTATCGGTGAGCGAGAGGCTGCTGATCGCCTGCGACGTTGGGTTGTAGAAGGTGATACGCAAGCGCGAACGCTCATTGGGCGCGACGACGCGCGGGGTAAATTGCTTGGTTACCCCCAGGCCGGTACTGGTTTGCAGGCTGCTCGAGGCCGGCGCGGTATTGCTCACGCCCTGGTCAGTAGTGATTGCACCGACCGGAACGGTGTCGGTTACGGTACCGGTGGTGACCATGGTCACGTCGACGGTTACGGTACAGGTTTGGGCAACCGCCAGGCTGACGTTGCTGAGGCTGAACGAAGTGGAATTGGGGCTGGCGCTGACGATACCGCCCACACAGTTGGTGACGGCATTGGGCACGCTGGCGATACGCTCGCCGGTTGGGGTGCCACCAGCGAGGCCGGTATTGGTGAAGAAGTTGCCAAGGTCGAGATTGGTCAGGTCCAGGCTGCCGCTGTTGAACAGTGTCAGGGTCAGCTGAGTAACTGCGCCAGGTGCCGCGACGCTGGCGCTGGCGTGGTTGACACCCACGGTGACGCCGCCACCGCTGGCGTTCTGCAACGTCGCGCCAAACGCAGCCACGTTCTGCACGCCGCCGGCAGCGGTGAGCTGGCCAGGTGCGATGCTGTTTACCCAATCGGAGCCACCGCTGGCGGTGACATCGAACAACAACGCACAGGTGCCATTACCGGCGATCTGCGCCCCGCTCAGGGCGACCACGTCAGCCCCCGGCGCTGCGGATATCTGCGGCGAGCCGGCGCAGGTCGAGTAAGCGTTGGCTGGGCTGGCGACCGTCATGCCGGCAGGCAGGTTGTCGGTTATCGCCACGTTGTTCATCACCCCGGTCTCGCTGTTGCTCAGGCTCAGGGTGACCGTGGAGCGGCCGCCGGGCTGAATGCGATTGGGCGTGAACGACTTGCTGCCGCTCAGCGCCGAGAGGAAGTTGATGGTTGCCACCGCTTCGGGGCTGGTCAGGCTATCGGTGCTGCCATCGGCGAAGGTCTGCGTGGCGCTGGCTGATACGCGGTTGTCGTACTGGCCGGCGGCGCCGCTGACATTCACGCGCAGGCGGCAGCGCCCGGCATCGCCCAGGCCGCCACCGGCACGCGCTGGCACCGTGGCGCCAGTGAGCACGACCTGATCGCTACCCGGCACGGCGGTGATGATGCCGCCGCAGGTGCTGGATGCATTGTTCGGCGAGGCAACCAGCATCGGTGTGCCGTTGCTGCCCGTCGGCAGGTTGTCGGTGAGGCTGACGCTGGTGAGCGGCTGTGCTGACAGGTTGACCAACTCGATGGCCATGGTCGCCGCGGTGCCCTCGGGCTTGGAGTTGGCGTCGAAGCTTTTCTCCACGGTCAGCGCGCTGCTGCTGACTCTGAATTGCGCCTCGCTCGAGGTATGGTTGCAGATATTGCCGGGGCTACAGACGCCACCTGCCGGGATCCGATTGACGATGGCGCCGGCGGCCGCGCCAGCCGGGACCATGGCCCAGAAGATCACGGCGCAACTGGCCGGATTGCCGGCGCTGCCTGCTGGCATGTCGAAGGTGAACACGGGGTCGCTTGCGGTTCCGCCCAGCGTCAGCGCGCTACACCCGCTGCCGGTCAAGGTCGGCGCGGGCTTCTGCGGCAGGTTGAGAAGCAACATGCCGTCCGGCAGGTTGTCGGTCAGGGCCACGCCGCTCTGGGCGCTGGTCGAGTAGTTCCTCGTGGTGACGGTGAACAGCACCGGGTTGCCGGGCGTCACGGTCGTAGGGAGGCTGGTCTTCTCCACCAGGAACTGGTCGACGACATTGACCGAGGCGCTCACGCCCTGGCTGATAACCCCGGCAGGGCTGGTTACCGTCACGGCGCCAACCGGAATGGTGTTGGTGAAGGATTGCGGCGTGCCGGCCACCGCCAGGTCAGCGGTGTAAGGCACGGCGATCACGCAGTTGCCGCCGGCAGCCAGGGTTCCGCCGGTCATCTGCAGAGTCGAGGTGCCAACGCCACTCAAGCCACTGAGGCTTGAGCCCGCACTACAGGTGGCGGTCGGCATGCCGGTGATTTCCAGCAATCCGGCGCCGCCATCAATGACATCGCTGAAGCCGCCCAGCGCCATGCTGCTCAGCGGGCTGGCGTTGGCCAGGGTGATGTTGAGCTGCGCTTCCTGGCCCTTGGCCACGGTGCCCGGCGAGAACGCCTTCGCCACGCGCAGTGGTGCGGTGACCGTCAGACTGGCCGTGGCATTGCTCGTCGGCACCAGACTACGTTGGTTGGCGAAATCGGTGGTGCGGTTGATGACGTTGCTGACCGTGGTCGAGTAGCTGCTGTCGGAGCCGTCCGCTACTACCATCACGCTGAGCGTACAGGCGCTGTTCGGCGCGATGATGCCGCCAACGGCGCGGATCTCCGTGTCGCCGGCTACGGGCGTGAAACTCGGCGGGTTGGCGCCGCAGTTGATCTGCACGTCGGGGCCGCCCGGGTTGACGCCGGTGGCCGGAGCAACCCGCAGGCCGAAGTCGCCAAGAGGGTCGCGGATAGCGAATGCCGGCGTGTCGCCCGCCGTGTTCAGCGGCAATGGCTGCGACGCGTTGTTGGTAATGGTGAGGGTCAGGCGCGTCGCTTGGTCGGCCTTGACGATGGAGCTGGGTGAAAAACTCTTCCTGATGCTCGGTACGGTCAGGGTATTGAAGTTCAGCGATTGCTGGGCCGAATCGGCGTTGGTGACCGAGTTGCCGGCATGCTGACCAGTCACCGAGCCGGCGGGAATCAGGTTGGTACCGTTGCCTGTGAGGCTGGTGACCTGCACGATGATGTCGCAGTAACCGGCTTCGTTGCCGCCATTGACCGCGGGGATCACCCCGCCGCTGAGGGCGATGGTGTTGCTGCCCAGTGGCGCGACGATATTGCCCTGGAACGCTTGCGCGGCACCGCTTCCGTCGCGGCACTGGCTCGACACCAAACCGGCGCCAGCGACGCGGAAGCCCGCCGGCATCGTGTCCGTAAAGCTGACGTTGGTGATGTCGCCGGTGGGGTAACTGTTGGTCAGGTGGATCAAAAAGCCGTCGGTGTCGCCGACGAACTTCGGATCCGCAAAGCCCGCTGCGCGGGTCTTGCTCACGCCGAGCTCCGCATTGGCGGCCAGCGGCAGCAGGCCCAGACCTACCCAGAAACTCCCTATCAACACCTGTAATAGGCGCTTCCTGCGAACACAACCTGCCACCACGACGCTCCCCTGCGGTTTCGTGGTGCGCCTGTCATGCCGTTACCAGCAGCGTGCATCGCGCAGTGAACGACGCCGTACCGGTGGCGCTTCACATGCTGGTTGCAGCCCCTGGCGTCCTGGGAATGACACGCTCACCGACGTCAAAGAAAGGGCGGCAGAGTGGTGATTGGAGGCGCCGGCAACAAGACGGCCAAGCGGGAAGTAGCGTTGCGCGTGAACACACGATCGTCCGCGCGAGAAAAGGTCAGCGAAAGCCAAATACTTGGCCTGGCAGACAGGCGCGCCCGTAATAACGGCGCCTGGCAGGGTTGCGGCGCGCTGAACCGACCTTTGCCAAAGCGGACGGCCCGAAGCGATGGCGCAGCCGCAGCAAAGCAAAAACCCGACGAGTGACGCGGAACTACCAGCGTGCTCGCAGAGTCATTCCGGCGCTGCGCGAGTCGCCCACCAGTACGCCGTAGTCACCCGCGCCGAGCTGCGCGTATACGGCGGTGAGGTACTCTTTGTCGAACAGGTTGCGCACCCATAGTTCGGCCTCCCAGCGCCCGTCGCCCTGGCGCAACCCGAGGCGTGTGTTGGTTAGCGAGCGAGCCGGCAGCTCACTGCCCGGCCCACCTTCTAGAGTGCCCTGGTAGCCGCTGCGAAAGCTGTAGTCCAGCCCGCTGTAGGCTTGCCAACCAGCGCTCAACGGGTAGCGGTAATCCACGCCGGCACTGGCGCTCCAGCGCGGTGCGTTGAACAGCCGCTCGCCACCACGGTCGCATGACACACGTTGCACGCCCGGGCTGCACGGCGCATTGGCGAACTCGCGGTAGCGGGCATCGCTCAAGGCGACGCCGAGCCGGAGGTCGAGCCGCTCGCTGGCGCGCAGCGCCCCTTCCAGCTCGATGCCTCGTAGGCGAACCTTCCCGACGTTGATGAGGTTGTTGCGAATCGGCGGCGCGAATTCGTCCACCGGTGCGCTGTTGGACAGCGCCTGGTAGTCGTCCACGTCGGTCTGGTAAAGCGTCAGGTCGATCGATGCGCGCTCGTTCCACAGGGTGTGCTTGAGGCCCACCTCATAAGCCGTCGCTCGCTCGGCATCGAAGGTTGGCTGCGCGCCGGGCTGTATCACTTCAAGGTTGATGCCGCCGGCCTTGTACCCGCGTGACCAACTGGCGTAGCCCAGCAGGTCATCGCTAACGCGATAACTGACGGCAAGCTGCCCGGACAAGTTGCCTTCCTCGATGCCGTCCCTCCGGTAATAAGCACCGCCCAAGGTGGTCTCACGCAGCTGCGCGCCGCCTATCAGCGAGACGAGATCGTTGCCCAGCGGCGCCAGGCCCGAAACATCACGGGACAGCCAGCCGCGCTTGCGCTCCTGGGTGTAACGCAGGCCTGGGGTAATCGCCAGGCGTGGCGTGGCGTGCCAGGTGAACTGGCCGAATACCGCCCGACTCTCGCTCAGTTGCTCGCCGTCGAAGGCCTGTCGGGTACCGGACAGCAGCGAGGCGGGAATCATTGCCGGGGTGATGCCCAGCGCCTGGAGCTCCGGCCGATCACCCAGGAAGAACGACGCGGCATCTTCGCCGAAGCCAACGCCGATCCGCCGATTGAAATGCTGGCGCAGGTAATAGAGGCCGACCACGTAATCAAGCGTTTCGCCATACGAGTCGCTCAACCGCAGCTCCTGGCTGAACTGGTGCTGGTCGAGCCGCGCGCCGACCTCGGCGACATCGAGCGCGCCGCCGTCGGCGTCCAGGTCGGCCTGGTAATGCCAATCCCGATAGCCACTGATGCTGGTCAGCGTCATGCCATTGTCCAACTGATGATCAAGCTGCAGGGTCAGGCCGTTCTGCCGGGTTTGGGTGACGTTGCGTTGGTCGTGCTGCACCTCGCGGGCGTAGGGATCGGCAGGTAACGGCCGATAGCCCACGTAGGCGGCTCGCGCCAGCGTCTGCTGGCTGTAATGGCTGGGCAGGAAGACATTGCTGTGCTCGTGCTGCCAAGCGTACTCCCCGATCAACCGTGCACTGAAACGCTCGTTGGGAGTCCACAGCAGCTGCCCGCGGAACCCCTGACGCTGCTGGTTACCGAGGTCACGACCATCGTGAAGGTTTTCGATCTGACCATCACGGGACGAATCGTAGGCAGTAAAACGGCCCGCCAGAACCTCGTCGACAAGCGCCCCGGAAAAGCTACCTCGATACTGGCGAAGACCTTGCTGGCCGTACGTCAGCTCGGCGCTCCCCTCCGGTTCGAAGGTCGGGGCGCGACTGAACATGTTCACGGCGCCAGCGGTGGTGTTCTTCCCGAAGAGCGTGCCTTGAGGGCCGCGTAGCACTTCCACCCGCTCGATATCCGCCAGTTCGGAAGCCGCCATGCCGCCGCGCCCCAGGTAGACCCCATCGAGAAATATCCCGACGCTGCCCTCAAGGCCGTCATTGTAGGCGCTGGAGCCGAGCCCGCGAATGCCGTAGCTGGCGAAGCGCGCATTGGGTACCGATACCAGCAAGGACGGCACGGCCTGCTGTATGTCCTCCAGGCGGTGCAGCGCCTCATCGTCGAGGCGACTACCGTCCAGCACGTTGAGGGCGATGGGCACGTCTTCGGCTTGCTCATTGCGATGCCGCGCGGTAACCCGCACTTCATCGAGCTGGAGAACCCGCTCGGGCGCCGATTGTTCGGCCATCACCTGGCCAGGCGCAAAAGCCGGTACCCAGGCGGCTAGCAACATCGGCGTGACAAACCCTCGCCCCCTCAAGCGACACCACCTGGCGCACCCAGAGGGCAAAGGTGTTCGATGCACGCCAGCAACTCTGCACTGGTTGCAGGCTTGAGCAGCACCGCATCAAAACGGCCGGGCTCGCCCACCGGCGGCCTTGCCGGCGCGGCGGAATAGAGCATCACGGGCAAGCCGGGGTGACGCTGGCGCACCGCGCTCAGCAAAGCCCAGCCATCCATGCCCGGCATCATCTGGTCAGTGATCAGCAAGGCGTAAGGCGAGTCGGCGAGATGCTGCAGCGCACTGTCGCCGTCGCCGACCACGTCGACATCAAAGCCGTAACCGGCTAGCAGATCGAACAGCGCTTCCCGGTTATGCGCCACATCGTCGACGAACAGGACGCGACGCCCGGCGCCGTCAACCGCCGCACTGTGGCTCTCGACCAGATTGCCTTCCAGATCCTCTTCCCCAGCCTGCTCGAAACTCAGCTCGAAGACGAAGCGACTGCCGATCCCCGCGGGTGCGTCCAGGTGCAGCTCACCGCCCATGTGGTGCAGCAGCTGGGTAACGATCGACAAGCCCAGGCCGGTTCCTTGGAAATCCCCGGCATTGCGGCCACGTCGGAATGGCAGCAGCAATTGCTCGCGCTCGTCCGGGTGAATACCGATTCCGGTATCCGTCACGCCGAAACGCAACTGCGCCATGCCAGCCTCGCAACTCAGGCAACTCACATCAAATTGCACAACGCCGTCACGGGTGAACTTGGCGGCATTGCTCAACAGGTTGATCAATACCTGGCGCAAGCGCTGAAAATCGGCACGGACCAACAGCGGTAAATCAGCCGCGATGTGGCAGACAAACCGATTGCCCTGACGCTCGGCAAGAAAGGCTGCCTCCTCCTCTATTTCCTGCAAGAAGCCATACAGGTATCCCGGCGCCAGTGTCAGTTCCATGTGCTGCAATTCGCTGCGGGAGAATTCCAGCAGCTCGTCGATCATTTCAAGCTGCTGACGCGCGTGACGCTCGATCTTGCGTGGGTAGTCACGCAGCTCTCCGCACTGCAGCAGACGTGCGTAATCAACGATGCCAATCAACGGCGAACGCAAGTCATGACTGATACGGGCCATTAGCGAGCTACGAGCACGTAACGAATCCCTGAGCTGGCGGGTGCGGCGCTCCACCGTGCTTTCCAGACGATCGTGCTCGGCCTGACGCTGAGCATCCAGATCACTCAAGGCACGGTGTTCCCGGCGACGACTCAGCGTCACTTCCGTTATCAGCGTGCACACCAACAACACGATACCGGGCAAGGTCGATGCCAAGCTAAGAAAGGCGTCGCGAGACTGACCCGGCACTACGTCGTTCAGATTCAGGATGTAGCGAATCACGAACTGCAGTAAAAACAGAAGCGGCACTGCCCAAGCCATCCAGCGCAGCCGAAGGCCGAGGTACCAAGCGGCCAGCAGCGTAGCGGGTAACAGCGCATAGACCCCAATGCGCATCACCCATTCGACGACGATACGCCCGTCAGGACGGGCGACGAACCAATCCCAGGCATAACCGCCCAAATAAGCCAGCAGGAGAACATTGAATAGCAGGCCCCAGAGCCGAGGCAACTGTCGTACCCGAAGCAGCACTCGTGCATAGGCCAGCACACAAATGAACGACACCATGCTGATAAGCGCCGTTAACTCTTGAGTCCAATGCAGCATTGATGGCCAGAAAACCAGATAGCCATTGATCACGGCCGTCAGCAACACATAGCTGAACACGGATGCGGCATGGACTTGAAGCAGCCGCGAGCCCAGGATCCAGCCGACGACGAGACTGAAGGGCACTATCAACAACACGATACCCAGGGTGATCCCATCGGACAGGTATACCGACTGGCGCCGCTCCAGCAAGGCGTCATTCGTCCAGAGCGTGGGCGACAGAATAAACAGCGAAGCACCCGCAACACGAATCAACACGGTGGTTTGCTCGCCAGGCGCCAACGCCAAAGGAAAACGAGGTTGCCTGTCGGCGACCGGCCACTCATCCAGCGGGTAGTTACTACCTGCGCGCATGGCCTCCATGCCGCCAGCCCGCACGACGTACACGCGAATGTCCTGCAGACGAGGGTCGCCCACGGTGAGCCACCGCAGGCAGTCTTGCGAACTATCGTTGTGCAGCTCAATGCGCATCCAGTAGGCGTTGCGGCTGTACTCGCGCACCAGTGGAGGCTCGTCCATGGGGGCGAATGCTTCGCCTCCCAGGACCAGCACCTGCTCGGCATCCAGCACTCCACCGTGATCGTCCAGCAAGCCTGCATGCTCAGAAAGGTTGGTTTGGCCGGTGGTGCACAAGGACGCCGCCGAGGCGGCACCTGCGAGGCAGAGAGATATTACGAGCAGGATCAGTCGAATCATCAACTTCCCAGCACCGTAGCCGGCGCGCCACGCATCTGCTGGCGAAACTGGCTGGGCGTCATGCCCTGACGCTCGCGAAACGCGGTGGTGAAATTACAAGCACTGCGAAATCCCACCAGTTCGGCAATGTCCTGCATGCTCAAAGCGCTATCGACCAGCAGTTCCTGAGCGCGGCGGATCCTCGCATCGCGCACGTAAGCGAACACTGTCGTGCCAAGGTGCTCGCGAAAAATCGCGGACAGGCGCTTGTCGTGGGTGCCGACCTTGCGCGCAATCTCGGCCAGTGATGGCAGTTCGTCAAGACTCTGGTTAATCAGGCGCATCGCAGCCCGGAGGATCAATGAGTCATCATCGGTTGGCTGCTCTGATCCAGCAGCAGGCGCAGCGAGTTCACGCCACGCCAGTTGCAGATGGATACAGATGCGCGCCAGCACCTCTTCGGGCGCACACGACTTGAGTACATAGTCCACGCTACCCAGAGAAAGCCCCTCAAGACGCTCTTCAAGCGCCCCGGCCGAAGTCAGATAAATGAGCGGTATGCGGGCAGTCGCCGGAGACTCACGCAGCAGGCGCCCTAGGGTGAACCCGTCCATTTGCGGCATGCGCACATCGAGCAAAATCAGGTCGGGGCGCAGCGCCACTGCACGCTGATAGCCCTGCCTGGCGTCAGTGGCCAGGGAGAGACGCCACGGTTGAGCGCGCAACAATATCAGCAGTGAGCGGATATCTTCCGGCACATCATCAATGACCAGAATCTGAGGCACATGACCTGCCACCGAGCCACCCTTCATCACCTGCTTCCCCTGGTTAAGACAGCGCTGTCGACTTCATTATTTTTTGTTTCGACAGCGTCCCTACAAACAAAAGCCAGATACGCGCATTCAAAGGCACTCCGCTTGCGGGCGTATAAGATAACGCAATAACCGCGGGGGGAAACATGACAAGGCGTTCTAATCAGACCAACGATGCGTTGCTTAAACAGCAACCTAACCCAGCAAGCCAAGCGGCCGTTCTGACAGATCTTTACTGGTACGTGCAAATCATCGAAGCGGGTGGTTTCTCCGCAGCAGCGGAACAAACAGGCGTAGGCAAGTCCAGCCTGAGCAGACGTATTGCCCACCTTGAACGGCAACTCAAGGTCCAGTTACTCAATCGCAGTGCACGTCTATGCGCCATGACGACTATCGGTGAGCAGGTCTACCGGTACGCGCTCGATGTGATCAGTTCGCTGGAATCAGCGATGCGGGCAGCACAGGAGTCAACAGATACACCGAGCGGACTTCTGAAACTAGCAGTACCAAGTGCCATGGCGTCGTGGATGCTGGCTACGATGGCTGATTTCCAAAAGCTGCATCCACGGGTGCAATTCTCTCTCACCCTCGAAGACGGGCAAATTGACTTAGCGACCCAGCGCCTGGATCTGGCATTCACGCTTGACGCAGTTCCAGAGATGAGTAGCTCGATCGTCGCACGACCGTTAGCCGAATTGGAAATGGTAATCGTAGGCACGCCTGCCGTTCTCGCTCGATTGGGCCATCCAAGCACGCTCAACGGAATTCCCGACGGCGCCCTATTGACCACCGGTACTCCAGCGCGCCCTGCCCCATGGAAATTGGTTAAGGGGGACAAAACCATCAGTCACCCCGCGCTTATCGTTGACTCGAGCCAAACGCTCCTCAGCGCAGCACGTGCTGGCCTGGGCCTCGCGTACATAGCGCGTCACACCTGCTCCGCGCACCTCGCCGTGAAAGAGCTGTTGCCTAGTTGCCAAAGCGAAGCGTTAAGGCCGGCGAAGCTTTACGCGATAACACCTCCCCACAAAGGCATCACTTCCACTGCTCGATACCTGATCGACCATATAAAGGCATCATTCAGCACTGCGTTGCCGGATGGGGTAAGGGTAATCTGAAACGCTGTTTTGCTAGCGGCCTGATTTGTGGTGGGCCGGGCTGGCAAAGAAAAAAGTCGAAGCCGTCAAGGTGGCGCTCTGATTCAAAGTGCATCTGCCCTGATACGCAATGCTGTATATCTCGGCCGCAGCCGAAAGCGAGTGGTTGTTTGCGAACGTCAGCTTCTGGCCGGTTAGCGACGGCCTGGCATCGACCGCCGCTTTACATGGTCAGACCTCGGTCTGCTCCGCCATTTCCAAAGCATCATCGACCTCAATCCCAAGATATCGGACGGTGCTCTCCAGCTTCGTATGGCCGAGCAGCAGTTGAACCGCCCGCAGATTCTTCGTTCTGCGATAGATAAGTGATGCCTTCGTACGTCTCATTGTGTGAGTGCCATACATGGCAGGATCAAGGCCAATAGCTTTCACCCAGCCTTTCACGATACGAGCGTATTGACGCGTAGATAGATGCTCTGAGGTGTGCAGCCTGCTCGGAAAAAGGCAGTCCTCGCTACGGAGCTGTGCTTGATGTATCCAGGCTGCGAGAGCAGACCGTGTTTGCTCAGTTATCTCGAACTGCACTGGCCGCTGCGTTTTCTGCTGCATCACCATAGCTCGCGATGACATGAGTTCGCCATGAGCTACGTCGCGCACACGCAGCTTGGTTAAGTCGCAAGCCCGAAGCTTGCTGTCGATAGCCAGATCGAAGAGGGCCAGATCACGGGTTCTCTCTGCAATTTGCAGCCTTACTCGGATCGCCCAGATATCTCTCAGTCGGAGCGGGGTTTTCTGCCCGACCAATTTCCCTTTGTTCCAGGGCTGACGGCTGCAGGTAGTGATGATGTTCATGGCGAGTCCTCCACGTGTGGGAGTACAAAGATGGCTCGCCAGAGCAATGGTCGCTAACCGGCCAGGAGCGGCCGGTCAGCAGCAAATCAATCTGTCCCATTTTTTATTGGACCGGTGAGATCGCGCTCTCCCTAGCTCGCATACTTTTAACTCACTGGTAATATAGTGGAGCCGCATAAAGCCACATCCGGGCTGGGACTTAATATACTGGGGATACAGTGAGGAGTGGGCACAGTGAGTATAGATATATTATTACATGAGGTACTCCGCAAAATTCATTCGGGAGTGAAGTCCTTTGGACCTGAAAGTTCGTCACCCAACGACTTAAAGAAATTCCAGGATATTGCAAAGACAGTAGTTCACGCGTACAGCCAAGGTTACATAGAAAAAATGATTCCCAGAAAGGAATCCATGTCTGGTAATGGATATTATGCTGTAATACTCGTAAACGGGGGGCTTACCTACGAGGGTGAACGTCTCTTACAAGAGTCTTCCGGCGAGCCGACACCAGCCGATGAGGCTTTGGCTGAGCTGCTTGACCGAACTCCAAGCTATAGCATTCGAGAAAAATGGGAAAAAGCGCTCCATCGCCGCATAACAGACCCAAGTGGTGCGATAACGGCTGCAAGAAGTCTGCTTGAAACCACGCTCAAATGGATCATTGAGCAGCGTGGTGGAAAAGCTATTGAAAGTAATAAAGAACTATTCAGCAGAGCGATTGACGCCCTTGGTGTAGAGGTCAAAGGAAAACCTATTGAGAAAACCATTGAAGGTCTGAGTTCAATCATTTGGGGCATTGGTGATATGAGAAACAAACACGGAGATGCGCATGGTGCGGCATCGAGCAGTATACCTCCTACAAAGAGTGAAGCAGGTTTCTGTGTGAACCTTGCAGGGGCAGCGGCTTTATATCTTTTGGAGGAGTTTGAGTCGGGTGAGTGATCCTCACTAAAATACACCAAGATATATAATTAACATGCTCCGATATAGCAGTGAGATGTTTTCTATGTGTGGTGAAGTCCCATATCCAATCAGCACCTGAATCGACCTAGTTTCACAGATAAGACAACAGGCGGCTTTGACTCGGTGTCGGTCATTCGTGATCGACCACTATCGACCCGTAGCAGACAGCTAATCGACGTAAGCAAATAATAATCACAGATGAAATCCTGAACATACACGATGTGCGCATTGTACATTGTAGTCTTGTTCCAGATCAGATAAAGGTTGTCGCTACAAGAGTCGCCGAGACTAACCGACAATCTAATACCACTAAAAACTCCGAGAACAAACACCAACTTTTTGTCTCGGGGGCTAAATTCAACCTCTCCGCGTTATCGTCGCACTGGGCTAAACCCAAAAACGTAGATTGATGACAACCCAAAGCAATAATGCCATAATGACATTACTTTGATATGCTAAAACTGGAGCGGCGAGATGGATCTTGGAAATGTCGTATCACGTCTGGGCGGTTATATTGCCGAATTCGATAGGACTCACGATTTAAATTGCGCAAGAAAAGCGGGCGAAGCATTCTGCAGAATCATCCTGTTGAGCTCTGACTCGGAGGAAGTC
The DNA here is from genome assembly GCF_900102335.1 of Phytopseudomonas seleniipraecipitans. Lineage (GTDB taxonomy): Bacteria > Pseudomonadota > Gammaproteobacteria > Pseudomonadales > Pseudomonadaceae > Aquipseudomonas > Aquipseudomonas seleniipraecipitans. The sequence continues at coordinate 565,722 of NZ_FNBM01000001.1, read as the reverse complement.
CGCGCTAAAGCTGAAGCCGAAAAATTTAACACTTTATTGAATAGCCTATCGCCAGCAACTCAGTCGATGCCAAAAAACCATTTGAAGCGCATCAAAACAGATCTGGGTATTTTGCAAAGCTACGGAAATATTGAGTCGCATGACACCGACGATATTGTTGAAGAGGATGAGATTGAGCGAGTCAAGCAAGCACTCGACAACTTAATCCAACTGGTTTTCAACTCGAAAGAAAAGTTTTACATCGACCAAAAAATACCAGATGAAATATATTACAAAATCCATAAGTCCGTCATTGAAACGGAAAATTGGCGCTGCGAAAAAATTGTCTCTATTGTTTATCCAAATCGAAAGATCTACCTTCATCAATCCTCCAAAGATTTTGAATTTTTTGCGCTGAACGAAGCTGATGGTAGAAAAATCGGAATTCTATTCCTCGGCCGAAATATAACCTTTAATCAAGTTTTTGAAACCGTCTTCGCATTCGAGAAAATAGCGGAGCTTTCAAGCTTGACGTTTCTCTTTCCAGTGGAGATCAGCACGACGACACGAACACCTGTACGAAATCGGAAAGACAGTATTATGCGGATATCGAAAGAGTTCACAGATTGTCTGCCCAGAATGTCGTGCACTTACGAGTTCATCGAGGATTACATTTGGGATAGATGTTTGCCAGAAATTGCAAAAGAAATCACCAAACTTCCGGAAGTACCATACTTCATCGATCAAAACCTGCACTCTGACTCACCAAGTATGCTGAGCCTGGATTTTGTGGAGTCTTTAGTTAAAAATAAACTTCGCGAGAAAAAACCAATATATGTGGTATTCGGGGAAGGCGGAGCAGGAAAAACCACATTTTGCGAGCAAACCGTTCAGCTTGTAAACAAGTATCAAAGCAGCGGCCTTAAGAAAAAAGCCATACTCATATCGTCATTCGATATTCCAGAAGAACTCCCTGCAGGCACTGTGGTCGACTCACTACAAACGCTGTATTCACTAGTTGCCGATTTGGATATCGACCCAAATAGCTTGGGATTGAACATCAGCTCGGGTAATATCTTGATTATCATTGATGGCCTCGACGAAATTCAGTCGAAAATGAAAGAGCGATTCTCGCTGGAGAAGTTTATTGACTCGGTCAAGGAGCTAAACGACACCTACCAAAATTGTTCTGTAATTTTGACATCGCGAGAAATCAACAAGGCTGCATTCGAGATTGATGATGTTAAAATTTTTTATATCAAGGGCTTTGACCAGCGGCTGATCGATAAATATCTCCACAAACGCTTCCCAGGCGAGGGCCGGAAAATCCTCACAGCAAAAGAAATTATTGCTAGCCTCGGCACTGATGCTCAAGTGACACCACTTATCCTGCGACTGGCTTGCGAACTAGCCAGCGAACCAACTAAGGCGTTACCGCACCATCAAAAGAGTATGTACCTCAAGCTAAACGAGCCGCTGGACAAAATCGTCTATCGCTTAATGGACCGAGAAATAGGAAAGCAGTCCCTCGGAATCAACACATGTGATCAGTATTTTACAATCTTGAGCGATGTCATTTTTCAAAATGGAGGGCAAGTTAGCTCCGCTGAACTTTTCGATCTCATCGCTATCGCCGCAGCTGGTAACGGTGCCGCTATCACAGAGGAAACGGCCAAAAACTATCATACGTCGACCCTTCTGGCTCGCCAAGGCGACCGATTTAAGATCAAATACGATACTATCGAATATCTGATTAAGGCCCGATACCTTACTTATCTTATCAATACCCGCGACAAAGAGAGCGATAACAACATTCGTAGAGAGCTTGCACAAAACTGTTATCGTGGAGGCGCGCTTGTCAAAGAAATCTGCAAGTATAAAAATCCTGGATCTAAATATGAGCAAGCACTTCTGAGCGAACTGAGCGAAACGGATCGTGCCCCTACCAATGTCACCAATCGAAAGTTGGCATCCGCCCTTCTCTACATCTACTTTGATGGATCCAACCTCAATCGAGCTGAGAACTCTGAACGCATACTTCAGCTGCTCGACCGGCAACATGGGCAAGAGCTAAAAAATATTGCTATTTATGGAGAGTTTTATCCACTCGACTTCAGCTTCTTCACGATTCGAGACGGCCACTTTGACGACTACACCGCTTTAAGCAAGTCTGCAATACCTGAAGGCGAAGTAATTTTTAAGTCATGCCATTTCCACAACATTGAGAAAAAGCATTTCGGTAAAAATATTATAAGCTCCGCTAACTTCGATAGTGACTGCGTGCTATGCCAAGGCCTTCTGGATGCAATAGAGATATCCGCTGGTGATAAAGAGAAGCGAACCGACCACGTCATTAGCGACTTGAAAAAAGTGTTTCGTGTAGGCTTCGCAGGTGGATCGTTCGTATGGAAATCGGATTCCGTTTATAAGCAAAAATGCGGAACCCTGAAACTAAAAATAAACCTTATTAGTCTTCTAGACCTGCTCATAGCCGAAGGCTTCCTGGTCAAAGAGCCATCCAAAACTTCCTCCGACGATGGGTATCGCCTACATCCAAGACACATGCAAGGCGTTAAGGATTTTCTGACTCAAAGCCTTCCAAATGATGAAATTGAATCGTTGACAGAAAAATTGATCGCCGTCTGATGCTCAGGAACGACTACCGATTGTGTGGCAACAGACAGCTTTGAGTCGCAAGCAATCACTACTTACGTCCGCTTCTGGCCGAGAGCAGCCGGCCAGACGGGCCAGTTGAGCAGATGGATTTCATGTATTCGCGTCCTAAGTCACCAGACAATGGGTTTGTCGTCCCAAGCCCAGAACGTGCCGCTGTCGGCCGGTCCATGCGCCCCTACCAACTCGATAATGCGATCCGCTGAGAACGCCGGTTCGAACAGCTGTCCCTCGGGAACGTTCGCCTGGAATGGCTGAGACAGATCCGTGTCGGTTGTGCCTGGATGTATTGCCAGCACGGTAGCGGCAGGGTTCAGGCGTTTTAGTTCGATACTGGCCGTGTGTAACAGCTGGTTGAGCGCCGCTTTGCTGGATCTGTAGCTGTACCAGCCACCCAATCGGTTATCGCCAATAGAGCCAACTCTCGCGGAGAGCGCCGCGAAGGTAGACGGTCGTTTGCGCAACAGCGGGAGCAGGTGTTTAAGCAACAGGATCGGCGCAAAGGTGTTGGTCGTGAAGCTCGCTTGCATGCTCGCAAGCGTCAGGTGTGCCAGACCCTTTTCTGCTTTTGCACCGTCTTGATGAAGAATGCCTAGCGTACTGATGACGAGGTGCAGGTGATCGCATTCTTCACGCGCCTTGCTCACCAGCGCTTCCAGGGATTGCTCATCGCGCGCGTCGCAGTCGACTCGTTTCAGGCGCTCTCCATATTGCCCTGCAAGCGCTGCCAGCTCTGGGGAGGTACTGGCTTTTCGCGCGACTGCCCACACGCGGGCTACGTCACCGCGAGGGAGCAAAGCCGCGCACAGTGCCAAGCCGATGCCTCGGCTGGCTCCGCATATGAGCACGTCCGCTTCGTTGTTCAGTTCGGGTATCAAACTCATAAGGCACCTTGAGGAGCGTGGCTGAAGTACGTGGGAACCAGGAAAAAAAGGACAGATACGCTCCCATCTTGATGGCTTTAAAAAGCCGCTTCCTGGCGGTCAGCACCTGCTTAAACCCTACCACCTAACAAAAAGCGCCGCCGCCCATTGCTGGGTCGGCGGCGCTTTCTTGATGCCAGACGAAACACTCAAGTAGTCAGTCGAGTCAGCGCCTCGCGGTACTTGTCAGCGGTCTTCTGGGCGACGTCGGCCGGTACGGCCGGAGCCGGTGGCTCTTTGTTCCAGCCGGTGGATTCCAGCCAGTTGCGCACGAACTGCTTGTCGAAGCTCGGCGGGTTGGTGCCTTCGGCGTAGCTATCGGCGGGCCAGAATCGGCTGGAATCGGGGGTCAGCACTTCGTCCATCAGAGTCAGGGTGCCGTCTTCGTCGAGGCCGAATTCAAACTTGGTGTCGGCGATGATGATGCCGCGGGTGGCAGCGTATTCCACTGCGGCGACGTACAGGGCGATGGAGGTGTCGCGCACCTTGGCGGCCAGCTCGGCGCCGATGATCGCTTCGCACTGTTCGAAGCTGATGTTCTCGTCATGATCGCCGACGGCGGCTTTGGTCGACGGGGTGAAGATCGGCTGCGGCAGCTTGGCGGCTTCCTTCAGCCCGGCCGGCAACTGGATGCCGCAGACGGTGCCGCTCTTCTGGTATTCCTTCCAGCCGGAACCGACGATGTAGCCCCGTACGATGGCTTCCACGGCGACCGGCTTGAGGCGCTTGGCGACCACGGCACGGCCTTCGACCAGCGGCAGCTCGGCAGCCGGCACCACGTCTTCGACGCGATCACCGGTGAAGTGGTTGGGCACCACGTCTGCCAGCTTGTCGAACCAGAAGTTGGAGATGGCGGTGAGGATCTTGCCCTTCTCCGGAATCGGCTGCTCAAGAATCACGTCGAAAGCCGACAGGCGATCGGTCGCGACCATCAGCATGCGCTTGTCATCGATCTCGTAGAGATCGCGGACTTTGCCCGAATAGATCTTCTTCAGGCTCAGGGAAGGTGTGGTCATATCGAGATTCCGCCTTGTCGCGTGAAAGTCGCGCCGCTCTTCGTCTAAGTGACGACCGACGGCCTGGTAGATAACAAACTAGCGCCAAGGGGCACCTCTAGAAACTATCTGCGTTGTCATCGCTGCGTTTCTAAAGGCTCCCAAGTGGCCTGTCTATGAAAACAAAAGGCGAAACCCCGGGAGGTTTCGCCTATCGCCAATCGCTCGACCCAAATGGCTTAGCCGAGATTTTCCTGGATCATGCCGAGAACGCGGCGAGCCACGTCGGACGGTGCCACGGTGTTGAGGTCTTTCTCGACCGTCACCTGCACGGTGTCGCCCACTGCAGTCAGGCGAACCTGATAGCGTTCGGCGCGGGCTTCGATATCGTCCTTGCTCTCCGAGCCGCCGAACATGCGGCTGAACAAGCCGGGCTTCTCGTTGGCGCGCTGCGGGCCTTCGGCCAGGTTGACGTAGTAGACGCCCAGCGTCCGGTTGATGTCGTCGATGCGCAGCTCAGCCATACGCAGCGAGCGGCCAACGCCGGACCAGGCGCGGTCGAAGTCGGTGCTCAGGTTCAGCACGGGATTGCCGTTACCATCTTCGGACAGGCTCACGCGGCTCGGTGCGTCGTAGTCGCGCCCCGCCAGCAGGGATACGGAACCGCCCTGCTCGACGCTGCGCGAGAGGTTGACCTGCAATTCGTCGAGCAGCGCGGCGTCCAGCGCCTTGTTGACGCTGCGCTCGGTGAACGGCACGTCAGCGCTGCTACCTGCCGGACGCTGCGCGGTCACCACGAAGATTTCGCTGGTGTTGCGTTGTACGCCAGGTTCGAGGCGCACATGCACACGGGTTTCGGTGTTGTTGTCGAGCCCGGCCACGCGGCCGCTCAGGCGGCTCTGCATGCTGCTGGACAAGGCGTCGAAGCGCTGCCAGTCGGTGCTGAATTCGCCGGTCTGCGGGCGCTCGTCGACGATGCGGAAACCGCCGTCTTCGAAAAACTGTCGGGCGCCAGGCCATACTTCAGCCGGAACCCGCTGGGCGACCAGCCAGCTGGAGTCGCCACTGTTCTGCAGGCTGAATTCGCTGACGTCACCCGCCACGGCCAGTGCCTGCGGGCGCGGTACGTCGTACTCGCCCTGCACGTCGCTGTCGCGAATGTGCTGGGGAACCGGCAGCAACGGGTCGAGGCGCTTGGCCTCGACATCGGCGGGCAGCTGCATCGGCGCAGTCTGCCGTGCGGTCAGGTAATCACTGCCGCGATCGCGGAAGTAGCCATTTTCGCCCCAGACCCAGCCACAGCCACTGGTGCTGGTGATGATCAGAGCAAGTGCGGAAAGTCCGGCCAGTCGCTTCATGCGTCGTAATTCCTCGATTAGACCAATACACCGGACTGGCGCAGGGCCTGACGCAGCGGTTCGTGACAACGGGGGCTCAGCCAGGTCAGCGGCAGGCGAATGCCGTCGGCCATCATGCCCATTTCGTTCAGGGCCCACTTCACCGGAATCGGATTGGCTTCGATGAACAGGTTCTTGTGCAGCGGCATCAGCCGGTCGTTGATCGCCCGGGCAATCGCCGCTTCGCCGCGCATGGCCGCCGAGCACATGTCGCTCATGGCACGTGGCGCGACGTTGGCGGTGACCGAGATGTTGCCCTTGCCGCCGAGCAGCATCAGCTCCACGGCGGTGGCGTCGTCGCCGGAGTACAGCAGGAAGTTGGCACTGACGCGGTCGAGAATGTCACGGGCGCGCTGCAGGTCGCCGGTGGCTTCCTTGATACCGATGATGTTGTCGACATGCGACAGACGCTCGACGGTTTCCGGCAGCATGTCGCAGGCGGTACGGCCCGGCACGTTGTAGAGAATCTGCGGAATGGCCACGGCTTCGGCGATATGCCGGAAATGCAGGTACAAGCCTTCCTGGGTCGGCTTGTTGTAGTAAGGCGTAACCAGCAGGCAAGCGTCGGCGCCAGCGCTCTTAGCGTTCTGGGTCAGCTCGACGGCCTCGCGGGTGGAGTTGGCACCCGTGCCGGCGATAACCGGAATACGGCCGCCAACCTGGTCAACCACGCGACGGATGACTTCGATATGCTCGTTGACGTCGAGCGTCGCCGACTCACCAGTAGTGCCGACCGCGACGATGGCATTGGTGCCCTCTTGCAGGTGGAAGTCCACCAGTTTGCTCAAGGCGTCCCAATCGAGATTACCCTGTGCATCCATGGGCGTGGCCAGTGCCACCATACTGCCCGCAATCATGCAACCGCTCCTGCCGAAAAAGAGAGCCGTAATGGTACTGGCGCCACCAGCCTTGCACAAGCGAAGTAGCAGGCGGCGTGAAGCACCGTTATTTCTGGCACTGGGCGCCACAGGCCAGTTCCGATAACAGTATCTGGTCATTCCCCTGACGGGCGCTTTTCGCTACCCTGCGAGTTTGTTTGGCACTGTCTATAGCGCCGAGCGTTCAACGTTTAGGAAGGCTGCATGTCCACCCCCCCAGTTCGCGAACAATTCCTCGTCATCAGTGCACTCGGCACCAACGCCATGGAGCTGACCAATGTGCTGTGCCGAGCCAGCCATGAAAACCGCTGCGCGGTCATCAGCACGCGCCTGAGCCGCCACGGGGAATTCAGTGCACTGGTGCTGCAGATCTCGGGCAACTGGGATGCCCTGGCGCGCCTGGAAGCCGGCCTGCCGGCGCTGTCCAAAAAGCACGAGTTCACCGCCAACGTAATCCGCAGCGGCGCGTCGGAAGTGCGTCCGCAGGCGTTGCCCTACGTGGCCTATGTCAGCTCGGTGTACCGCCCGGACATCCTCAACGAGTTGTGCCAGTTCTTCCTCGATCATCGCGTGGAGCTGGAGGCGCTGACTTGCGACACTTACCAAGCGCCACAGACTGGCGGCACCATGCTCAACGCCACGCTGACCGTCACCCTGCCCGCTGGCACCCAGATCAGCTGGCTGCGTGACCAGTTCCTGGACTTCGCCGATGCCCTGAATCTGGATGCATTGATCGAACCCTGGCGTCCGCAGAACCCATAAGGAGCGTTTCATGGCCATCGCTATCGATTCCCCGGTCACCGATTTCAGTGCGCCCGCCACCGGCGGCGAGTTCAACCTGGCCGCCTACAAGGGCAGGCAACTGGTGATCTACTTCTACCCGAAGGACAACACGCCAGGCTGCACCACCCAAGGCCAAGGGTTTCGCGACAGCCACCAGGCGTTCGCAGCGGCCAATACGGTGGTCGTTGGCGTCTCCCGCGACAGCCTGAAGACTCACGAGAACTTCAAGGCCAAGCAGGGCTTTGCGTTCGAGCTGATTTCCGACAAGGACGAAGCCGTCTGCGGACTGTTCGACGTGATCAAGCTGAAGAAGCTCTACGGCAAGGAATACCTGGGCATCGACCGCAGTACCTTCCTGATCGACAAGGACGGCGTGCTGCGCCAGGAATGGCGCGGGGTGAAGGTGCCCGGCCATGTCGACGAGGTGCTTGCCGCCGCTCAGGCGTTGAACAAAGCCTGATACAACAAAAAAATGCCGCTCTCGAGCGGCATTTTTGTTGCTGCAGGGTCAGGCGTGCATCACGCTTTACGCAGCCAGTAACTGAACACCTCACCCTCGGTTTCTTCATGAAGCAGTTGGTGGCCGGCCAGTCGTGCGAAAGCACGAAAGTCGCGCTGCGACCCGGCATCCGTGGCCAGCACCTTGAGCACCTCGCCACTGGCCAGGCCATTGAGGGCCATCTTGGCTTTCAGCAAGGGCAGCGGGCAGTTCAGGCCACAGGCATCCAGTTCATGCTGATGCTCGCCCTGCCACACCGGTACATCGTTCATAGCGCCTCCTATTTCCTGCGCGACAGCATAACCCAAGGCCCGTCGACGCTGGTCAGGCAAGTACCTGCCCAGCTACAGTACGGCACTGATCCAACAAGAGCTCCATGCATGAATGTTCTGCGCCCTACCCTGCTGACGCTCGCCTGCCTGCTGGCCCAACCGGTGATGGCCAGCGACCTGCCGTCGCTCGGTGACGCCAGCTCCGCGCTGGTTTCTCCGCAACAGGAATACCAGCTCGGCCGTGCCTGGCTGAGTATCGTCCGCGGCCAGGTCAGCCAGCTGTCGGACCCGCAGCTCAAGGACTTCGTCGAGAGCAGCGTTTACCGCCTTGCCGAGACCAGCCAGGTACAGGACCGCCGCCTCGAATTCGTGCTGCTCAACAGCCCGCAGATCAACGCCTTCGCGGCGCCCGGCGGGATCATCGGTGTCAACGGCGGGCTGTTCCTGTACGCCCAAACCGAAGGCGAATACGCCTCGGTACTCGCCCACGAACTCGCTCACCTGTCGCAACGCCACTTCGCCCGCGGCCTGGAAGCTCAGCAGCGCATGCAGCTGCCGGTTATGGCCGCCATGCTTGCCGGTATCGTTGCAGCCGCTGCCGGCGCCGGTGATGCCGGCATCGCCGCCATCGCCTCGACCCAGGCGGCGGCCATTCAGGAGCAGCGACGCTTCTCTCGGCAGAACGAGCAGGAGGCCGACCGCATCGGCCTGGTCAACCTGGAAAAGGCCGGCTACGACCCGCGCTCGATGCCGAGCATGTTCGAACGTCTGATGCGCCAGTACCGCTACGACCGCATGCCACCCGAATTCCTGCTGACTCACCCGGTGTCCGAGTCGCGTATCGCCGATACCCGCAACCGCGCCGAGCAATACCAGCCGGGCGGTACCGAAGACAGCCTGCGTTATCAACTGATGCGCGCCCGCGTACAGCTGACCTATGAGGAAACGCCAGGCATCGCCGCCAAGCGCTTCCGCGCCCAGCTCGATGAAAACCCAAATATGGACGCCGCGCGTTACGGCCTGGCCATCGCTCTGATCAAGGGCAGCCAGTTCGACGAAGCGCGCGACATCCTCGCGCCGTTGCTGCAGAAGGCGCCGGACGACGTCACCTACAACCTGGCGCAGATCAGCCTGGACTCCGCCGCCAACCGTTTACCGGCCACCGAGCAACGCATCAACCGCCTGCTCGAGCTGTACCCTGGCAATTACCCCATGAACCAGGCGCGGATCGACCTGCTGCTTAAACAGCGCAAGATTCCTGAAGCAGAGCGCGCCCTGAACGAGCTGCTCAAGCGCCGCGTGAAGGACCCGGACGTGTGGTATCAAGTGGCGGAAGTTCGCGGCCTCAGCGGCAACACCATCGGCTTGCATCAGGCCCGCGCCGAGTTCTTCGCCCTGGTGGGCGATTTCAATCAGGCCATCGAACAGCTCGACTTCGCCAAGCGCCGCGCTGCCAACAACTTCCAAATGGCTTCGCGTATCGACGCGCGTCAGAAGGAGTTGATCGAAGAGAAGCGGATGACCGAGGAAATGCTCCGCGGCTAAGCCAGAGCGCGACCGGGTAGATGAGGGTTATCCATGAAAATGGTGGCACTCCTCGTGGAGAAGAGCCACAGCTACCCGCCCGAGCCAGCGTTCATTCGAGAATAACGCTGTTCTTCCCCGCCCTTCAGATCAGGCGTTACCTGCGAGCTTCAACCGTGCAGCCTGGGTGAAATCCAGCATGCGCTTCAGCGGCTTGATCGCGCGCGGGATCAACGCCGGGTCGACGAACACTTCGTTGCTGCCCTCGCGTAGGCACTGCAGAGTGCGCTGCAGGGTGTTCATCGCCATCCAGGGGCAGTTGGCGCAACTGCGGCAGGCAGCGCCGTTACCGGCAGTTGGCGCGGCGACGAACTCCTTGTCAGGGCACAGCTGCTGCATCTTGTAGAAGATGCCGCGATCGGTGGCGACGATGAAGGTCTTGTTGGGCATGCGCTGGGCGGCAGCAATCAACTGGCTGGTCGAGCCCACCGCATCGGCAAGATCGATCACCGCAGTCGGCGACTCCGGATGCACCAGAACCGCAGCGTCCGGGTACAGCGCCTTCATTTCTTCCAGCTGGCGGGCCTTGAACTCTTCGTGAACGATGCAGGCGCCGTCCCACAGCAACATATCGGCGCCGGTCTTGTTCTGGATGTAGCGCCCCAGGTGTTGATCCGGCGCCCAGATGATGCTTTCGCCGTTGTCCATCAGGTGTTCGACGATCTCGACCGCGCAGCTGGAGGTCACCACCCAGTCGGCGCGCGCCTTCACCGCAGCAGAGGTGTTGGCGTACACCACCACGGTGCGCTGTGGATGCTGATCGCAGAACGCGGCGAACTCATCGACCGGGCAACCCAGGTCCAGCGAGCAGGTGGCCTCCAGCGTCGGCATCAGCACGCGCTTTTCGGGATTGAGGATCTTCGCCGTCTCGCCCATAAACTTGACGCCGGCGACCAGCACGGTCTGCGCCGAATGCTGATTGCCGAAGCGGGCCATCTCCAGCGAGTCGGACACGCAGCCACCGGTTTCTTCGGCAAGCGCCTGCAGCACCGGGTCACAATAGTAGTGGGCCACCAGCACGGCGTTCTGGCGCTTCAGCTCTTGCGCAATTTCATCACGGTAGAACGCTTCCTGCTCCGCCGTCAGCGTCTCTGGCTGCTTGGCGTCAAGATGAGCTTGGACAAGAAGTCGTTCGGCAATCTGCGTCATGTCGTCAGGCCCTATCGAGGTCTATCAGCACGGAACGAAAGTATACCGCCAGACGTGCGGGCTGGTCGGGTACATCCAGAAGAGGCGCGCGCCAGCTAAAACGGCAGACGCCCGTCTTGCGCGGGCGCGCATGTTAAGTGCATTACGGGAGTTTTTTCAATCACACAGGCGCGGCAATCGATCCATCGGTTGATCGCCGCGATAAACCGCCGCATCATCAGCACCAGAACACCACTGTCAGCGCGATCAGCACGCCAGGCAGCCGCGAGTTTCCGAATCGGGCTGTGCAGACGCACACCGATGGGAACTCACCTGCGGCCTGTGGATGATCAGCATTACCACTTTGTAAACACCGACCACGCGCGCGCCCGCAGTGGTCGTTCAGCGATTGAGGATGTCATGGCTTACGAAAGCATCGAATGGGACAAGCTCGGTTTTGACTACATCAAGACCGACCAACGCTACCTGTCGCACTGGCGCGACGGCGAGTGGGACCAGGGCCACCTGACCGAAGACAACGTGCTGCATATCAGCGAAGGTTCGACCGCCCTGCACTACGGCCAGCAGTGCTTCGAGGGCCTCAAGGCCTATCGCTGCAAAGATGGCTCGATCAACCTGTTCCGCCCGGACCAGAACGCTCTGCGCATGCAACGCAGCTGCGCGCGCCTGCTGATGCCAGCGCCGTCGAACGAGCAGTTCATCGAGGCCTGCAAGCAGGTGGTGCGCGCCAACGAGCGTTTCATCCCGCCTTACGGCTCTGGCGGCGCGCTGTATCTGCGCCCGTTCGTGATCGGCGTGGGCGACAACATCGGCGTGCGCACCGCGCCCGAGTTCATCTTCTCGGTGTTCTGCATCCCGGTCGGCCCGTATTTCAAGGGCGGCATGAAGCCGAACAACTTCGTGATCTCCGGCTATGACCGTGCGGCCCCGCAGGGCACCGGCGCCGCCAAGGTCGGTGGCAATTATGCAGCCAGCCTGATGCCGGGCTCGCAAGCCAAGAAAAACAACTTCGCCGACTGCATCTATCTCGATCCGCAGACTCACACCAAAATCGAGGAAGTGGGCTCGGCGAACTTCTTCGCCATCACCCACAACGATGAGTTCGTCACCCCGAAATCGCCGTCGGTGCTGCCGGGTATTACTCGCTTGTCCCTGATCGAACTGGCACAGAGCCGACTCGGCCTGAAAGTCATCGAAGGTGACGTGTTCATTGATCGCCTGAGTGACTTCAAGGAAGCCGGTGCTTGCGGCACTGCAGCGGTGATCACCCCGATCGGCGGTATCGAGTACCAGGGCAAGTTGCACGTGTTCTACAGCGAGACTGAAGTTGGCCCGACCATCAGCCGCTTGTACAGCGAGCTGACTGGCGTGCAATCCGGCGATGTGGAAGCACCGCAAGGCTGGATCGTCAAAGTGTGATGCGACGTGCTGGCGGGCCTCTTGAGCTCGCCAGCACTCCGTGTGCCGCCGCTCTGAGCCAGAAACAAAAAAGCCCGAATCTTTTTGAGAGATTCGGGCTTTTTTGTGTGCCTTCAGTTGAAAGGCTTAAGATGGTGGGTCGTGTAGGATTCGAACCTACGACCAATTGGTTAAAAGCCAACTGCTCTACCAACTGAGCTAACGACCCGTGGTGCGAGCGCTATGATACTGATTTAACTCAGAAATTCAACACCCGCTGGAAAATTTTTCTTGATAGCGGGTCGGATCTGACACACCGGCAGCAGCGAAGCCGGCAGAGCGCAGTCGGCAGCTGTCGCATCTACCGCATGCTCGACCATCGTCATCTGCAAGGTAACAGGAGACAGTCAGCGCATAATCCACGCCGAGGCGCGAGCCTGCCTGGACGATCTCCGCCTTGCTCATCATCTGCAGCGGCGCCTGGATACGGATGCTCTGCCCTTCTACGCCCATTCGGGTCGCCAGATTGGCTACACGCTCGAAGGCTTCGACGAACTCCGGTCGGCAATCGGGGTAACCGGAGTAATCCACCGCATTGACGCCAATGAAGATGTCCTGCGCTTCCAGCACTTCGGCCCAGCCCAGCGCCAGCGCGAGAAATACCGTATTGCGCGCTGGCACGTAGGTGACAGGAATGCCGGTGGTCGGGCTCTGCGGCACGTCGATGCTCGAATCGGTCAGCGCCGAACCACCAATACCGCCCAAGTTCATGCCGATAACCTTATGCTCGACCACGCCCAACTGCCGCGCGACACGTTCGGCGGCCTGTAGCTCAGAGCGGTGCCGCTGGCCATAGTCGAAGCTCATGCTGTAGCAGGTATAACCCTGCTCCTTGGCCATGGCGACGACCGTCGCGGAATCCAGACCGCCGGACAATAGAATGACCGCTTTTTTTTCACTCATGTCAGTGCCCCGGCTCGTCATTCCAGAGAATCTTGTGCAACTGCAGTTGCATACGTACCGGCAAGTTGTCGGCAATCACCCATTCAGCCAGCTGCCTGCCGCTCACTTCCTGATGACTCGGCGAGAACAGCACCTCATCGACCCGGTCAGCCAAACCGTACTGGATGAGCTTGCTCACCGACCAGTCGTAGTCTTCCCGTGAGCAGATGACGAACTTCACCTGATCCCGAGGCTGCAGGTACTGGATGTTTTCGTAACGATTGCGCGCCATCTCGGCCGAGCCGGGGGTCTTCAAATCAACGACTTTGCTGACCCGTGTATCGACAGCAGAAACGTCCAGCGCGCCACTTGTTTCCAGCGACACCTCGTAGCCGGCGTCACACAGACGCTCGAGCAAGGGGATGCAATTGGGCTGCGCGAGCGGCTCGCCTCCGGTCACGCAGACATAGCGCGGGCGGTAGCTCGCCACTTGCTCGAGGATGTCGTCGAGCGAGAGGACTTCACCGCCACTGAAGGCGTAAGCGGTATCGCAATATTGACAGCGCAGGGGGCAGCCGGTCAGGCGCACGAATACAGTCGGCAAGCCGGCAGTACGCGTTTCCCCCTGCAACGAGAAAAATATCTCGGTAATGCGCAGGGTATCTTTCATAAGGGCCACGGGCGTGACGGCGAAACAGGCCATCCGCCTCCGTTGCGAAAAAGGACGGCGATTCTAAACGAAAAAAATGGGCAAAAGGCGTTTCCGATGATGCCCGCGACAATTCGCCGGGGCATGACATCAAACCACGCTCACAAAAAACCCGCGACAGGCGCGGGTTTCGTTTGAGCCGAATAGATTACTGGATGCGCTGCAGATCGCGCTGCGCCAGTTGGGCTGCCGAGGTACCCGGATACTGGGCGATCACTTGCTGCAGTATGCCTTTGGCCTTGTCGTTGTTACCCAAGCGGATTTCGACATCAGCCAACTTGAACAGCGAATCCGGCACTTTGGCATGCTGCGGATAAGACTGGCTGACCTTGGCAAAGGCCTGGCCAGCGCCCTGCAAATCGCCTTTCGCCAGATTCACCTCACCCAGCCAATATTGCGCGTTGCCAGCATACTGGCTGTTCGGATAACGACGCAGGAACGCCGCGAAGGCCTGGCTGGCCTTGTCGAAATCCTTGGCCTTGATCAAGTCGAAGGCAGCGTCGTAAAACAGCTTTTCCTTCGCAGGATCTGCTGGCTCGCCGGAGGCTTGCGCCTGCCCTGCATCACCAGCGGAAGAACCACCGGCGCCATTGCTGACGCCAGCGGCTGGAGAATTCTGTGTACCTGCAGCACCTGCTGCGGCACCACTACTCAAACGCTTGTCTAGGTCCTGATACCGCTCCAGACCCTCTTTCTTCAAACGCTGAATATCATTCTGCTGCTCTTCAAGCATGCCACGCAGTTGCGCAATTTCCTGCTGCATCTGCTGGAGCTGACTGAACAGCATGCCCTGCGCTGTAGATGGGGTTTGCACCCCACCTCCAGCATAGGCGCCAGACGTGCCGTAACCGGCATTCGAGTTGCCACCACCGTTACCGGTGCTGCCATCCTGTACGGGAACCTGAGCCCACACCGCAAGCGGCAGGCTCAGAGCCATAACGGTTACTACACGCTGGCACATTCGCATATCGAATTACTTACGCAGTTCGACGCGACGGTTCTGAGCCCAGGATTGCTCGTCGTTGCCAGTGGCAACCGGACGCTCTTCACCGTAGGAAACCAGTTCCAGCTGAGCTGGGGAAACGCCTTGCAGTACCAGGTAACGCTGAACGGCCTTGGCGCGACGCTCGCCCAGAGCCATGTTGTATTCGCGGGTACCGCGCTCGTCAGCGTGGCCTTCCAGAACGACGCGAGCGCCGTTGCCTTTCAGGTCCTTGGCATGAACGTCCAGAGCGCGCATGGCTTCCGGCTTCAGGTCAGAGCTGTCGTATTCGAAGTAGAAAGTGGTGATAGCGCGCAGAGCGGCTTCTTCACTCAGGCTGCCGTCGACAGCGCCGGTGTTAGCACCGTAGCCAGCGTTCGGGTCTACAGCGCCTTCGCCAGCGGTGTCACCGCCTTTGGAGGAACAGCCAACAGCCACGGCGAGAGCCAGGCTCAGTGCAGCAAACTTGCCAAATTTCAGCATTTCCATGTGTAACTCCTAATGAACCCCAGTGTGTTAAGCATACAAACAGGTGAAGCACCGCGCATCAGTTCAGGAAGGGGGACCAGGATGGCTCTCGAACTTCGCCTTGAGCGGTAGGAAGAGGGAGCCTAACGCGACCGTTAACGGACGCTAACATCAGGACTCCCCGCCCCTGCTGGCGGGTAGCGTAGATTATCATGGTGCCGTTGGGCGCAACAGTAGGCGACTCATCCAAACTTGTGTCTGAAAGAATGCGCAGATTGCCACGCTCAAGATCCTGTGCAGCGACCTTGAACACGGTGTAACCCTCCTGGCGATGAATCATCACCAGGGTCTTCTCGTCAGCAGACAACTTAGGGTTGGCATTGTAGTTACCGACGAAGGTCACTCGTTCGACCGCACCAGAATTGATGTTGGTCTTATAAATCTGTGGTTTGCCCGAGCGGTCAGACGTGAAGTAGATGGTCTGGCCGTCCTTGCCCCAGAAGGGTTCGGTATCGATGGCGGAATTGTTGGTGATGCGGCGCAGATTCCGCGAGCCCATGTCCATGACATAGATTTCCGGGTTGCCGTCACGCGACAGCGTGAACGCCAAACGGCTGCCATCTGGCGACCAGGCGGGCGCGCCGTTCAGGCCTTCGAAATTGGTAACCTGCTCACGACGGCCGGTATCGATGTGCTGGACGAAGATACGCGGACGCTTCTGTTCGAATGACACATAAGCGATGCGCTTGCCATCCGAGGCGAACGACGGCGACAGGATCGGCTCACGCGATTGTAGCAGCGTGACAGCGCGGGCACCGTCATAGTCCGAACGCTGCAGCGTATAGCGGGTGTTGTTCACGCCGAAACGCTCTGCCGTGACGTACAGCATGCGAGTGGAGAACGCACCCTTGACCCCGGTGAGTTTCTCGAACGACTGGTCAGCGATGTGGTGCGCCATGTCGCGCAACTGATCGGCGCTGCCGCCAACGTTACCGGTCAACACCTGCTGTTCGGTGGCTACGTTGAACAAAGCGAACTGCACCTGCAGCCGCGCACCGTTCGGCACGATGTTGCCTACCAGCACGTACTGGGCGCCGAGCGCCTTCCAGTCACGGTAGATGATCTCGCTGCCCTGAGTCGGCAGGCTGATCATGTTCTGACGCGCAATCGGTTCGAATACGCCGGAGTTGCGCAGATCGTTACCGACGATGGTGGAAATATCTTCCGGCAACACGTTGCCGCCTTGCCAGCCAAACGGCACCACGGCAATTGGCGTGGCACGGTCAGTGCCGGTGCTGATCACCAGTGGATCAGCCGCCTGCACGGTACCGACCAGCATGGCCAGGCCCAGCACAACGATTCGCATCAGGGTATTCACAGACCTAAATCCTCCGGTTTGAAGACGGCACGACGCTGCCGATAAAGCCGATCGAACGTGGCGCGATCAAGTTGCTGCATTTCTGCAATACGCCCCACGTTGCGTACTGCCTGTACTGCTGAACTGTCGAACGGTGAATCACCACTGGAGCGGCTGACGCTGGCATTGGTGATGGTGCCATCGGGCAACATCTCGATCAGCACTTCCACACTCATGCCATTGCGCGCTGACGGCGGACGACGCCACTGCTCGCTGACCAGCTTGACGATCAGGTCATCGAGACTCCCCGCTACCTGATCGCCTTGTGTTTCGGCAAGTGCCTGCTGCCGCTCAGTGTCATCGGACAGCAATTCGGCCAGCGCCGCTGCTTTCTTGTCCTCTACCGCCTTGCGCTCGGCTGCCTGCGCATTGGCTTTCTTCTTGGCATCTTCGGCAGCTTTTTTCTTCGCTGCATCGGCTGCCGCTTTCTTCTTGGCCTCTTCGGCTGCCTTTTTCTTGGCGTCCTCGGCGGCTTTCTTCTTCGCTTCTGCGTCAGCGGCCTTCTTCTTGTCGGCTTCCAACGCAGCTTTGACCTTGGCAACATCGGCCAGCTTCTTCTGCTCGGCGGCTTTCGCCGCGGCATCAGCCTCCGCCTTTTTCGTTGCATCGGCCTTTCGAGCTTCCTCGACTTTCTTTTGTTCCGCTGCTTTCGCAGCCTGCTGCTTTTGCGCCTCGGCCTGAGCCTGCTTTTCCTGCTCGGCCTTTTTCTGCTCCAGCTGCTCAGTCTCGAATTGCGGCGCAGCGGTTTTCTTGGCTTCGCCGGCAATTTTCTGATTGGTCTGGGTGGTCGCCTGGCTCTGCGATTTCAATTGGTACAGAGTAGCCTGCACGATCGGTCTTGCAGGCGGCAGATCAGGCGCGAAGGCGAAACTGACGAACAGCAGGCCAAACATCAGCACGTGCAGCCCTACAGCCCAGACCACCGGCCAGAACAGGCTTTCCGAAGGTGAGCGTTCACGCTGCTGCATCAGGGCGCCTCGGTAATCAGACCGACGTTACCCACGCCAGCCTGCTGCAAGCCACCCATGGCGGACATCACGGTGCCGTAATCGACGGCCTTGTCGCCACGCACGAACACCTGAACCTGCTTACCCTGGCTGCGGGTCTGATTGATGATCGCGGTGACAGCGCGAGTCATTTCATCGAGCGTGAGGGCGCGGTCCTGAACGGTGTCGGTATCCACCTCAGTGCCCATGTTCCAGTAATAGGACTTGTCGGACTTGATGGAAATCGTCAGTACTTGCGAGTCGTTGTCCTGGGGCAGCACTTCACTGCTGACCTGGGGCAGATCGACCTTGACGCCTTGGTTGAGCATTGGCGCGGTCACCATGAAGATGACCAGCAGCACCAACATCACGTCGATGTAGGGCACCACGTTCATCTCGGCGACGGGCTTGCGTCTGTTGCGAATTCTGGCTCTGGCCATGGTTTTGAAACCTGTATTGAGTGCGCCGGAAGCTTATTCTTCGCTGCTGTGTACTTTGCGGTGCAGGATCGCCTGGAACTCATCGGCAAAGGTGTAATAACGCGAGATCAGCATTTCGCCACGGGCGGCGAAACGGTTGTAAGCGATAACAGCCGGGATCGCTGCGAACAGGCCGATGGCGGTGGCAATCAACGCCTCGGCGATGCCGGGTGCGACGGTTGCGAGGGTAGCCTGCTGAACCTGAGCCAGACCGCGGAAAGAGTTCATGATCCCCCAGACGGTACCGAACAGGCCGATATAAGGGCTGGTGGAGCCGACGGTTGCGAGGAATGGCAGGCTCTGCTCGAGCTTTTCCTCTTCACGGGAAATGGCCACGCGCATGGAACGAGCAACGCCGTCCATCACCGCATCAGGGTCCATGCCAGGCTGCTGACGCAGGCGAGAGAACTCTTTGAAACCGGCGCGAAAGATCTGCTCCATGCCGGAATCCGGATCGGGATTGCTGCCCGCCTGACGATACAGCTTGGACAGGTCGATACCGGACCAGAAGCGTTCTTCGAAGCTATCCAGGGCGCGCTTGGCGCTACGCAGCATGCTGCTGCGCTGGAAAATCATGACCCACGAAGTGACCGAGGCGGCCACCAGGATCAGCATCACCAACTGCACCACCAGGCTGGCGTTGCTGATCAGACTCCACATCGACATGTGGTCAACGGCGTTGGCTTCCACGCTTACTCTCCTGCAATAGATAGACCGGTACCCGCCTGTCCGGCGAAGGCTGTTCGCATGGACGAGGGCATGGCCCGGGGTTTGAAAGTATCGGCGCGCACACAGGCCACCAGAAACTGCCCTTCACAGAGCAGCGCATCATCCGCTACCCGCCTTACCTGTTGACGAAAGCGCAGGCTGGCGCGGTTCAATTCAGTTACTTCAGCGCTTACCTGCAGTTCGTCGTCCAAACGCGCCGGCGCGTGATAGCGCGCCTCGCTGGAGTGCACGACGAACAACAGGCCCTCACCAGCCAGCGTCGACTGGGAAAAACCCAGCTCACGCAACTGCTCGGTGCGAGCCCGCTCCATGAATTTGAGATAGTTGACGTAATAAACGACACCCCCGGCATCGGTGTCTTCGTAATAAACACGACAGCGATGGGCGAACGGCTGACCAGCGTATTGCGCGCGCATACTCTAGTGCCAGTCCCGAGTCTTGCCAATCGGCCTGACAAGTATTTTTTTCATTGCGCCTCTCCATCGGTAAACATGTCGAGGGTTGGCCGCTCATCCATGCGCTTTGGCGTGTTAAGCCCAAAGTGCAGATAGGCATGCCGCGTCACCACTCGCCCTCTCGGCGTACGCATGATGTAACCCTGCTGGATCAGGTAAGGCTCCAGAACATCCTCGATGGTGTGTCGCTCTTCGCTGATTGCTGCGGCGAGGCTATCAATGCCGACCGGGCCACCGTCGAATTTCTCGATCATGGTCAACAACAGCCGGCGATCCTGATGATCGAAGCCGCGCTCGTCTACATCCAGCAGATTCAACGCAAGGTCGGCGATTTGCCGGGTGATGTCGCCCTGCCCGCGGACTTCGGCGAAATCCCGCACGCGCCGTAGCAGTCGATTGGCGATCCGCGGCGTCCCCCGCGCACGGCGAGCAATCTCGAACGCCCCCTTCGCCTCGATGGGCAGGCCGAGAATCCCAGCGGCGCGGGTGATGATGGTTGCCAGGTCGTCGGTGCCATAGAACTCGAGACGCTGAACGATACCGAAGCGGTCGCGCAGCGGGTTGGTCAGCATGCCGGCCCGCGTGGTCGCGCCAACCAGGGTAAAAGGCGGCAGATCAAGCTTGATGGAACGCGCTGCCGGCCCCTCGCCAATCATGATGTCGAGCTGGAAATCTTCCATCGCCGGGTAGAGCACTTCTTCGACAATGGGCGACAAGCGATGAATCTCGTCGATAAACAGCACATCTCCCGGCTCTAGATTGGTCAGCAACGCAGCCAGATCACCGGGACGCTCCAATACGGGGCCGGAGGTACTCTTGATGGAAACGTTCATTTCCTGAGCAATGATATTCGCCAGGGTGGTTTTACCAAGCCCCGGCGGGCCGAAGATCAGCGTGTGATCGAGCGATTCCTTACGGCCCCGCGCAGCCTGGATAAACAGCTCCATTTGCTCGCGAACAACGGGCTGACCGATATATTCCGCCAGCGACAGCGGACGAATGGCGCGGTCGACCTGCTCATCGCGGTCACGACCACCGGCCGTAACCAGCCTGTCTGCTTCGAGCATTTACAGCATTCCCTTCAGCGCGCGGCGAATCATGTCTTCACTACTCAACCCATCTTCTTTGACCGCCGTTACGGCGCGACTGGCTTCCTGCGGCTTATAGCCCAGCGAGATGAGCGCACTGACCGCATCATTCTCCGCGCTTGAGACTGCGCCACCTGCACGAGGTTCAACCACCAGGCTCGCCATGCCGGGTACGGTCTCCCAGGCTTTGAAGCGATCCTTGAGCTCCACCAGCAGGCGTTCGGCGGTTTTCTTGCCGACGCCAGGAATCTTCACCAGCGCAGCCGTGTCCTGGGCTTGAACGCAACGTACCAGCTCATCAACCTCAAGCCCGGACATCAGCGCAAGTGCCAGTTTCGGGCCGACACCGTTCAGGCGGATCAGCTCGCGGAACAGCTCGCGCTCGCGTTTTTCATAAAAACCGTACAGCAGATGCGCATCTTCACGCACCACCAGATGAGTGTGCAGCGTCAGCGGCTCACCGACCGAGGGCAAACGGTACAACGTGGTCATGGGGACTTCCAGCTCATAGCCCAGACCATTCACATCCAGAATCAAATGCGGCGGCTGCTTTTCCGCCAGGGTGCCGCGTAAACGTCCGATCACCGGCGCATTCCTTCAATAAGAAAACTACAAACGAAGACGACCGCCGCGCCTTTTAGCGCCCGCAAGCCCATGGGGAATCAGACTCTGTCGATGGTGAGCGTGGCAGATCGCTATAGCCAGGGCATCCGAGGCATCAATCTGCGGCTTCTGCATTAGCTTGAGCAGGTGCATCACCATCATTTGCACCTGCTGCTTGTCCGCACCGCCAGTACCGGCGATCGCCTGCTTGACCTGAGTCGCGGTGTACTCGGACACATCCAGGCCTTTTTCCACTCCGGCGACTATAGCCGCACCACGCGCCTGCCCAAGCTTCAACGCCGAGTCCGCGTTGCGCGCCATGAATACCTGCTCGATGCCCATGGTCACCGGCCCGTAAGTACTGATTACCTCACTGACACCGCGGAAAACGATCTGCAAGCGCTCAGGTAACGGTCCGTTGCCGGTGCGTATACAGCCGGAAGCGACATATTCACAACCACGCCCCGTTTCGCGTACCACGCCGTAGCCGGTAATTCGTGAGCCAGGGTCGATGCCCAGAATCAATGTCATGTGCTTATCTCATGCACAGCGGCACGCCCATACTGTCTACATATCCAGTGCGCGAGTATAGGGGCCATCGAGAGTGCCGTCACCCAGGCATTAAAAAGCCGGAAGTCCCATAGGCACTTCCGGCTTATGTACAAAGCAGGCTCAGCCAAGCTGTTCCATGATCTCGTCGGACACTTCGGCGTTGTGGTACACGTTCTGCACGTCATCCAGGTCTTCGAGCATATCGATCAGCTTGAACACCTTTTGGGCGGTTTCCAGATCGGTGATCGGCGCACTGATCGACGGGATCATTGCGATTTCTGCCTCTTCGCCCTTGAACCCTGCAGCGTCAAGGGCCTCGTTCACCGCATGGAACTCGGTGAAACTGGTCGACACCAATGCCGCGCCCTCCTCGCCCATTTCCACGTCGTCGGCGCCAGCCTCCAACGCTGCTTCCATCAGCGCATCTTCGTCAGTACCGGATGCAAAGCTGATCTGGCCTTTACGCTCGAACATGTAGGCTACCGAGCCATCGGTGCCGAGGTTGCCGCCGCACTTGGTGAACGCATGACGGACTTCGGCGGCGGTACGATTGCGGTTGTCGGTCATCACCTCGACGATGATCGCCACGCCGCTCGGGGCGTAACCTTCGTAGCTGAACTCGACGACGTTGTCGGCTTCGTTGTTACCGGCACCGCGGGCAATGGCGCGATCAATCACATCACGCGACATGTTGTTGGTCAGCGCTTTGTCGACCGCCAGACGCAGACGCGGGTTATCTGCCGGAATCGGGCCGCCGTGCTTGGCAGCGACAGTCAGCTCACGGATGAGCTTGGTGAAGATCTTGCCGCGCTTGGCGTCCTGGCGCCCCTTGCGGTGCTTGATGTTGGCCCATTTGGAATGACCGGCCATATTCAACTCCAATTTTTCTGCTTGGGTGCAAGGTGTGAGAATTCGAGCCTCTCCACCCTTTAACGAAAGAAGCCTGGAAAACCAGGCTTCTTGGGGTCGGCTTATTCGGCCTTGGGTTGCTCACGCAGGCGAATGTGCAGTTCGCGCAGCGACTTGGCATCCACCAGACCCGGCGCCTGAGTCATGACACAGGCAGCACTCTGAGTTTTCGGGAAGGCGATCACTTCACGAATCGAACTTGCCCCCGTCATCAGCATCACCAGACGATCGAGACCAAAGGCCAGACCACCGTGAGGTGGCGCGCCGTATTTCAGTGCGTCGAGCAGGAAGCCGAACTTTTCCTGTTGCTCGTCTTCGCTGATGCCCAACACGCGGAAGACCGTCTGCTGCATGCCCTTGTCGTGGATACGGATCGAGCCGCCACCCAGTTCGGTGCCGTTGAGCACCAGATCATAGGCGCGAGACAGCGCAGCGGCCGGATTGGCTTCCAGCTCTTCGGCCGAGCACTTCGGCGACGTGAACGGGTGGTGCATGGCGGTCAGACTGCCGTCGTCGTTCTCTTCGAACATCGGGAAGTCGACGACCCACAGTGGCGCCCATTCGGCGGTCAACAGGTTCAGGTCATGGCCGAGCTTGATGCGCAGTGCACCCAGTGCGTCGCAAACCACCTTGGCCTTGTCGGCCCCAAAGAACACGATATCGCCGTCGACCGCGCCAACGCGATCAAGGATGGTGTTGAGGTTCGGCTCGGCGATGTTCTTGACGATCGGCGACTGCAGACCCTCGACGCCCTTGGCGCGCTCGTTGACCTTGATGTAAGCCAGGCCCCTGGCGCCGTAGTTGCCGACGAACTTGGTGTAGTCGTCGATCTGCTTGCGCGGCATGCTTGCCCCGCCTGGAACGCGCAGCGCGGCAACACGGCCTTTCGGGTCGTTGGCCGGGCCGGAGAACACCTTGAAGTCGACGTCTTTGAGTTGGTCGGCAACATCGACCAGCTCCATCGGGATGCGCAGGTCCGGCTTGTCGGAACCAAAACGACGCATGGCTTCGGCCAGAGTCATGTGCGGCAACTCAGCGAACTCGACGCCCAGCACTTCCTTGAACAGGTTGCGGATCATGGTTTCGGTGAGATGCATGATATCGGCTTCATCAAGGAAGCTGGTTTCGATGTCGATCTGGGTGAATTCCGGCTGGCGGTCGGCACGCAGGTCTTCGTCGCGGAAGCACTTGGCGATCTGGTAGTAACGATCGAAACCAGCAACCATCAGCAGCTGCTTGAACAGCTGCGGCGACTGTGGCAACGCGAAGAAGCTGCCGGCGTGCGTGCGGCTAGGCACCAGATAGTCGCGCGCACCTTCCGGCGTGGCGCGGGTGAGAATCGGTGTTTCCACGTCCAGGAAGCCGTTGTCGTCCAGGTAGCGGCGGATGCTGCTGGTGATGCGCGAACGCAGCTTGAGCTTTTCGGCCATTTCCGGGCGACGCAGATCGATGAAGCGATAGCGCAAGCGGGTTTCTTCGCCGACATCGGAATATTCATTGAGCGGGAACGGCGGGGTTTCCGCTTCGTTGAGCACCTCCAACTCATAGCCGAGCACTTCGATGGCGCCCGATGCCATGTTCGCGTTGCGCGCGCCTTCAGGACGAAGACGCACCTTGCCGGTGATCTTGACGACGTACTCGCTGCGCACACGGTCAGCCTTGGCGAAGGTATCGGCACGATCCGGATCGAACACAACCTGGGCCAGGCCTTCGCGATCACGGATGTCGAGGAAAATCACGCCACCGTGGTCACGACGACGGTGCACCCATCCGCAAAGAGTGATTTCCTGGCCGTCCAGGCTTTCGTTCAACTGGCCGCAATAGTGGCTGCGCATCATGGTGGTAATCGCTTCTCTTGAGTCTGAAATTCATTGAACCGCGAGCCAGCGTCTTTCGTCCGATCCAGCAATGGCATTGCCGGGATTTACCCGAACAAGCGAGACGATCAGCCGCTGCAGCAAAGCAGGCGATTATATATGGTTAAGCAACACTGCGCAGCCGAGCAAGTCATCGCCGGTCGCTACCCATAGTTTTCAGTGATCGCAATGATTGATACAAAGCACGCAGCCACTCTCAGCCACCGTGATAGGCTCTGCCCATCTGCTGGGCCACACGCCCTCACCACCAACAGGAGAAAAATCCATGGAAATCAACATCGGAATCGCCGAACAGGATCGTGCCTCCATTGCCGAAGGCCTGTCGCGCCTGCTGGCCGACACCTACACCCTGTACTTGAAGACCCATAACTTCCACTGGAACGTGACTGGGCCAATGTTCAACACCCTACACCTGATGTTCGAAGGTCAGTACACCGAGCTGGCGCTAGCAGTCGATCAGATCGCCGAGCGCATTCGCGCCCTGGGCTTCCCGGCTCCTGGCACTTACGCGGCCTATGCCAACCTCTCCTCCATCAAGGAAGAAGAAGGCATTCCCAGCGCCGATGAAATGATCAAGCTGCTGGTTCAGGGCCAGGAAGCCGTAGTGCGCACTGCACGTGGCATCTTCCCGCTGCTGGACAAGGTCAGTGATGAGCCGACCGCCGATCTGCTGACGCAGCGCATGCAGGTTCACGAAAAAACCGCATGGATGCTGCGCAGCCTGCTGGCGTCCTAAGCTGGACGCGCGCAACGGCTGCCGCCCGACAGCCGTTGCAGCCGCATGCGCCTGTTGGATGTTCGCCACAGTGCGCACCTTGATTTGAGAAGCCCCCTCCTTTGCTGTTAAATACGCCCCGTGCCGTCGTCCCGAGTTCTCGGGCAGGCGCATAGGCTGGCCCCTCTCGTATATTCCATCGCCCTTACCTCACGGCAAATCGTGTGGAGCCAGCTCTTCCTGGTGATCCTTTATCAAGTGAGTGCGTTTAACATGTTGAAAATTGTCCACCTGCTGGTAGGGCTTAGCGCCCTGCTGTTATCTGCCATACCCAGCCTGAGCGATGATGCCCAGCCGTTCCTGCAACACCCGGATGCGCTGTGCCTGGCTCTCTTCGGCTGCCTCAATCTTCTCCTGGCCACTCAGTTCCCGCTCTGGCACAACAACCTGCGTCAACAACTGCAAAACCTGGTGTGTGCATTGCTGATTCTCGGCACGCTGCTGCAAGCACTGATTCTGCTCGCACCGCTGCCACTGATTGCCGAGCAACCCGCCTTGCTGTTCAGCCTGATGACCGTGGCCGCCGCCGTTGCCCTGCATCTGGCCACCAACCTGCGTTTCGATACCAAGAAAGCATCCGTGCCGCAGGATCTAGGTGATCGCGAGACCGGTACGGTCAAGTGGTTCAACACGTCCAAGGGTTTTGGCTTCATTTCCCGCGACGTGGGCGAGGATATCTTCGTGCACTTCCGTGCCATCCGCGGTGAAGGCCATCGCGTGTTGGTCGAAGGGCAACGCGTGGAGTTTTCGGTAATGCAGCGTGACAAGGGCCTGCAAGCCGAAGACGTGATTGCAGCGTTACCAACCCGACGCTGAGCATTGCACGACAAAAAGCCCGCAGCGATGCGGGCTTTTTCGTTTTGCAGCCGAAAATCAGTAGTGAGGCGGCGGCGCATCATCCTGAGCGATACCGAACTGACTGGCTTCATCCTGCCGCTTGGCTAACGCCTGCACTTGCCGCTGCAACCGTTCGATAAGCTTTTGCTGCCCTATAAGAGCATCGTTGAGCGACTGGATGGTGTCGTCCTGAAAAGCCTGGCGACTCTCAAGCTCGACAATTCGCTCTTCGAGACCATTCATTTATAGACCCCCGAATTGGAATTGCTCGGGCATCACCGACTTCAACCGATCCCTCAGTGCCGCCAGTTGATCGGGCTCGTACGGCTTGGCCGGATGGCGCCCCCATACCGGGGCTGGCCAGGCATCGTCGTCCCGATAACGCACGATCACATGCATATGCAGCTGGCTAACCACATTGCCCAAAGTCGCGATATTGATCTTGTCAGCGTTGAAGGCGTCCTTCAGCACTTCAGCCAGCAAAGCAGTTTCCGCCCACAAGGCACGCTGATCTTCGGCACCAAGCTGAAACACCTCACTGACCTCTTCGCGTCGCGGTACCAGGATGAACCACGGGTAACGCGAGTCGTTGCTCAGCAACAGCCGGCTCAGGGGAAAATCTCCCAGCAAAAGGGTGTCTTGCTGCAGGCGAGGATCCAGATCAAACATCTACTTCACCACTTAACGTAAAAGGGGACGCCGAGAAAGTTGGGCGTCTCGGAACAGACTGCAGCATACCGAGGACGGACAAAAAAATTAAATCGCCCGCCCGCACCAAAAATGCGCGCTATCGGGAGTAACACCCCGTACCAATGCACCATTTTGTTTCGCGAAGTAATAATGGTGCCCCAGCCGAAGGCGAGGAATGATAATTAGTTTCATGCATCGAGTGAACTATGAACCCTCCCTATTTATGAGGAAGCTAACAGTCAGACGTGCTGGGAAAATTAATGTCGAACTTGTGTATTTTCATCGCCAGCTTCAGCTGTCGAGCACCTATAAATCCACTTTTTTTCAGGTTTTCGGGACTTTGAGCATGACTTTTGCTTTGAAGCTCGCAGCGCTCTAAATCAGGCCCATGCGGTAACGCATTCGAAGCTGATCGAGGGCTAAAATAGTGGCCGGCAGGACGCGCACGTACGGCAACTTGGAAAATAGCGACGCGTTGTAGCCTGGTTGCGACAATACGGGGCACAGCGACAAGTGGATAGATCGAAACTATCGCCAAGAAACCTCATCGTGCTATAAGTTCCAACCGACATAAAAAGAAATAGAGCTGCTCGCCATAACAACCAATTGAGCAGCGGAAGTACTCTTCTAAAACCAAAGGAGCAATCACGATGCGAGTGATGAAGTGGAGCGTAATGGCCCTGGCAGTAGCCGCGGGTACCTCTCAGATGGCAGTGGCTTCGGACCAGTCCGAATCCAAGGGTTTCGTCGAAGACAGCAGCCTGTCGCTCCTTGCGCGCAGCATGTACTACAACCGTGATGCTCGTAATGGCGCTGGCTTTAACGCTAAAGCTGATGGTAGCGGTTTCAAAAGTGGCTATGCCGAGGAATGGGGCGCCAGCGCTCGTGCCGTGTTCGAATCGGGCTTCACTCAGGGTACCGTTGGTTTCGGCGTAAACGCTTATGCTGGCACCCTGTTCCAACTGGACACTGGCAGCGGCCGTCGCGGCGTTAATATGCTCCCAGAGAACGAAGGTAAAGACCTGACCATCGCCAATGCTGCGGTCAAGGCCCGTTTCTCCAACACCGTAGTGACCTACGGTTCGCAAATGCCTGCTTTGCCAGTTCTGGCTTACGATGACGGTCGTCTGCTGCCGGAAACCTTCGAAGGCACCATGATCACCAGCACCGAGATCGAAGGTCTCGAACTGAACGCAGGTCGCTTCACTGCTCAAAATGCCATGCGCCAGTCTGGTCGCGATAGCGCTGGCTTGAAGTCTATCAACGTAGCCGGCGGTTCCTATGCCTTTACCGAAGACTTCAGCGCTGCACTGTATTACAGCGACCTGGAAGACTCCTACAAGCGCAAATACGCGAACCTGAACTACAACCTGCCGCTCACCGAAGAACAAGCTCTAAGCTTTGACTTCAATATTTACAAGAGCGACTACGACAACCAGTTCCGCAGTAGCAGCGACAAGCTAGTAGGTGGCGGCGACAACACCATTTGGAGCCTGGCAGCCAAGTACAGCCTTGGCGCACACGCCTTCACGATTGCTCATCAGCGAAACACCGGTGACCGTGGCTTCGATTACGGCTACGGCGACGGTGGCGGTTCGATCTTCGTAGCCAATAGTTTCCTGTCCGACTTCAACCAAGAAGACGAGCGCTCCTGGCAGGCCAGCTACGACATCAACTTCGCATCGTACGGTGTTCCGGGCCTGGCTTTCAAAACTGCCTACATCTGGGCCGACAACATCACGTCTCGTGATGACGAGGGCGTAATTTCCGCCACCAATGGCAAAGAGCACGAATTCTTCAACCAGGTGGCCTATACCGTTCAGAGCGGTGCAGCCAAGGATTTGTCCTTCCGTCTTCGCAGCTCGCTTCTGCGCGCCAACTCGGAAGTTGGTACCGACACCAACGAAGTTCGCTTCTACGTCAACTACCCGCTCAGCGTTCTGTAATCTCGCGTAAGCCTGATAACAGCTCAGAAAACCCGGCTTCGGCCGGGTTTTTTATTGGCGGCAAAAAACGAGCCTGCCCTGATGATGCCACTGGTAATGCGCACTCTGTGAAGCTCCCTTGTGACACCCACGCCAGGCAGCTCACCAACTACGGACCTGGAGCGTTCGCCGGAGCCAGCAAGCCCCTCTACTCTGCGTCCTATACGCACCAGTGCTCTAGCCGTACAATGCTCGGCTATAAAACTCCTTTGCAACCGACAGAACGGCCCATCATGCGTACCAGTCAGTTCCTGCTTTCGACCCTCAAAGAAACGCCTTCCGATGCTGTCGTCATCAGCCATCAGTTGATGCTGCGCGCGGGGATGATCCGCAAGCTCGCCTCCGGCCTTTACACCTGGTTGCCGATGGGCCTGCGTACCCTGCGCAAGGTCGAGAAGATCGTGCGTGAAGAAATGGATGCAGCCGGCGCTCTGGAAGTGCTGATGCCCGCGATTCAACCCGCCGAGTTGTGGCAGGAGTCCGGGCGCTGGGTGCAGTACGGCCCCGAGCTGCTGCGTGTCAAGGATCGCCATGACCGTGAGTTCTGCGTGGGCCCGACCCACGAAGAAGTCATCACCGATCTGGCCCGCAACGAGCTGAACAGCTATAAACAGCTGCCGCTGAACCTGTACCAGATTCAGACCAAATTTCGCGATGAAATCCGCCCGCGCTTCGGCTTGATGCGCGGTCGCGAGTTCATCATGAAGGATGCCTACTCCTTCCATGCTGACCAAGCCTCTCTGCAGCAGACCTATGACCGCATGCATCAGGCTTACTGCAATATCTTCAGCCGCCTGGGCTTGAACTTCCGCCCTGTCGAAGCCGACAACGGCTCGATCGGTGGTGCGGGCTCCCATGAATTCCACGTACTCGCCGAATCTGGCGAAGACGACATCGTGTTCAGCAACGTTTCTGACTACGCAGCCAATATCGAGAAGGCCGAAGCGATTCCCCGTGAATCCACCCGCCCGGCTGCCGCCGAAGAGTTGCGCCTGGTCGATACGCCCAACGCGAAAACCATCCAGCAACTGGTCGATGGCTTCGATCTGCCGATCGAGCGCACCATCAAGACGCTGATCGTGCATGCCGAAGAAGAAGGCAAGCTGATCGCCCTGATCATCCGTGGCGACCACGAACTGAACGAAATCAAGGCTGCCAATCAGCCGGGCGTTGCCAACCCGCTGGTAATGGCTTCCGACGCTGAACTGCGCGATGCGATCGGCGCGGGCGCGGGCTCTCTGGGCCCGCTGAACCTGCCGCTGCCGATCATCATCGATCGCTCTGTCGAATTGATGAGCGACTTCGCCATCGGTGCCAACCTCGACGACAAGCACTATTTCGGCGTCAACTGGGAACGCGACCTGCCGGTGCCGACTGTTGCCGACCTGCGCAACGTCGTGGCCGGTGATCCAAGCCCGGATGGCCTGGGCACCCTGGAGATCAAGCGTGGCATCGAAGTCGGGCATATCTTCCAGCTGGGCAGCAAATACAGCGAATCAATGAACTGCCAGGTGCTGGGCGAGAACGGCAAGCCTGTGACCTTGAGCATGGGTTGCTACGGCATCGGCGTTTCCCGCGTGGTAGCTGCAGCTATCGAGCAGAATTCTGACGAGCGCGGCATCATCTGGAACGACACCCTGGCGCCCTTCCAGATTGCTCTGGTACCGCTGCGCTACGAAACCGACGCAGTGCGTGAGGCGACCGACAAGCTGTATGCAGAGTTGACCGCGGCCGGCTTTGAAGTACTGCTCGATGACCGTGACAAAAAGACCAGTCCGGGCATCAAATTCGCAGACATGGAACTGATCGGCATCCCGCATCGCATCGTGGTCAGCGACCGCGGCCTCGCCGAAGGCAATCTGGAGTACAAGAGCCGCGTGGAAACCGAGGCTCAGCCGATTGCGGTTGCCGATGTCCTGTCGTTCATCCAGAACCGTATCCGCCGCTGACCCGCCAAAGAGCCGTCATGTTCAAGCGAAGCACCTTACGCCTCGTCGGCGCCACCACCTGTGGCGCCCTCTTCCTCACAGGCTGTGCCAATCATTTGCCACAGCGCAGTGAGCATGAGGAGCGCATCGAGCGCAAACTGTTGAGCCATAGCCTGCAGATCGACGTGGGGCAGCTGCAGATACTGGAGCTGCCGCAGCGTCGTGTCCGCGTGCACGAGCAGAAGGTCTTCGAGGTGACACCCTTCGAGGTCACGCGTCATTACGACCGCTACACGCCCTACCAGCCATGGCGCGAGCTTTACGAAGTGCCGCTGGGCGCAGTGGCCATTGTCGGTGGCGTTGGTGCCAACGTGCTCAACGTCGTAGCGCTGGGGCGACTCCCCGACACAGCCACCAAGGACTGGATCAGCTACGGTGTGGCGGGCATCAACCCGTTCATGAACGTCGAATCCAATGGTCGCTCGCAGCAGAACCTTGCTGCTATCGACGAGAAGCGCCTGGATACTCGCACTGAATACTCCAGCCTGCCCTGGGCCGAACGGCCGGTACTGGTCAAAGCTGGCGAGCAAACCCACGAGCTACTCACCGATCGCAACGGGGTGTTGCACCTGAACCTGCTTGACGGGCCGTTCGCCGATCAGGATATAGCCCGCGTCGGCACACTGCTGCTGACAGTTGCCGACGACCAGGACTCGACCAGCAGCGAAGCCACCCTCGCGGTCAGCCGCACGCTGCGTGGCAAGTTGCGTGAAGCTCATGACCTGATCTACGACGACCTGGAAGGCGCGGAAGTCGAGCAATGGGTGCATCGCGTCAAGCGCCTGTCGGAGTTGGGCCTGGAGGAGGAAGCCAGTGAGCTCGAGCAGAGCCTGATCGAGCTGACCCGCAACGATCCTGAGCTGCAGGCGGCATTTCTCAAGGCACTAATTGACGATGCTGGCCGATTGGTTGCCGACCCTGGCGAAGATTAACATCGCCGCGAATACGCTGATCACGCCCCTCCGCCGCAGCCGCTATGCCTTGGCTTGCCTCATACAGTCACGCCTTCAACCTTCCTGGCGCAGCGCCTGCAAGCGTGCTTTCAAGCCTTCGGCAGTCTGCTCGCCAAGCAGACGCTCACGTACCTTGCCCTTGTCGTCCACGATATAGGTCACCGGCAGCGCATCACTGGGCGGTAGCTCGTAGCGCTCGGCAGGGTCTTTGGCCAGTACCGTGAACTCGATGCCCAGTGCCTGGGCGGCGCGGGTGAGTTCTTCACCCTGCAGGCCATCGAAGTTCACCCCGAACACGCCAACCGACTGCTTCTCCAGCTCGGGCGCCAGGGCGTTCAACTCGGGAATCTCGGAACGGCAAGGGCCGCACCATTCAGCCCAATAATTGATAACCAGCCACTGGCCATCGAGGCGCTCAGCCGCTACCTTTCGCCCATGTTGGTCGACACCTAAATCCTCTCCGCACCCGGCCAGCGCCGTTACGGCGACGAGCACTATCACGATCCGAATGATTGCCTGGAGTCGCTGTACCATGGAAACGGTCCTCATACCGGTAAGGTTGCTATGACGCTCGATGCCGCGCAGCTCGACGTGCCCGACGTGCTGCAGACCACGCCGATCACTCAGGCCGAGTTGACCGAGCAGCTGAGCGTAGCTCGGCAACAGCCTGCAGAAGCGGGCTTGCAGGAAGTGCTGACGCTGCTTTCGCACCTCAACCGCAGTGCGATGACCTTACTCGAAAGGCAGCGCGCGCTGCAAAATTTCAGTGATGAGTATCGCCGCTACACGTTAGCCGCAAGCGACACCCTTTCATTGACCTCGCTGTGCAGTGAGTTGGCTATCGGCTTCAAGCGTTTGCTGCTGCAAATTCTTCAAGGACATAAGCCTTCGCCTCCTCATTTGGCATGGTGCCTGTACATGGCACAGCATTTCGTCGCGCAAACGCTGCTGCGCCACTACCAACGCTATCAGGAGCCAGCCGCCGAACTATGGCGCGACAGTCATTTGCTGTATTGGCTGGGCGAGCAGCAAGGGTGCCTGGACGAGCCTATGGCGGCCTCCTTCATGCCAACGCCCGCCGACACCCTGCGGGGGCTCTATCAGCAGATACTGCTACTAGCGCTCAGCAATCCAGCGCAGTTGCACCCTGAAGAAAGCAGTCGCCTGTTTGCCGCTCTAGCACCGCTGGCAGCCAACGCTCGTCTGCTGCCCTGGGATGCGGAGGATAAATCAGAAGGTGTGCTGATCGATCTGCAGCACGCCCAGCACTGCCTGAACTACCGACAGCGGCCAGACACAGGCTCTGACACCCTGCGCCGTCTTGAGCTGGGCGCACTCATGGTAGCGCTCAACGAGCCGGCACCGCTGCAGAGCCCCGCCGAACAAGAGCTGCTCGAGCGCGTGCAGCATCACTGGCTTGGCGGTGATCAGCGGCGTCATGTGCGGACGCCTCAGCAGAGCGACTGCAGGCTGGCCATCGGCATGCCAGCGATTCACGCTCAGCTGCTGGAGCATCGCCCTCGCTGCCTGGCTGCAAAAATACTTGATATCGGGCCGGGCGGCGCGCGCCTGCTCTGTTCGATCCATGCCGCAGATACGCTGCCTATCGGCCAACTGGTGCTGTTAATCGTCGACAGCGACGTACTGGCACTGGTCTGCTGGCGACACCTGAATGCCGATGGGCTTCATCTCGGCCTGCGCTATCTCAAAGGCCTGGCACAACCGACTTGGGTCAGGCGCGCGCCCAGTAGTCAGGCGCACCTTGGCATCCTGCAAAGCACACCGAAGCCTCGAACGGGCTGGCACCATGGCCTGTGGTTACCGCGCGATCAATTCGCCGAGCAGGAAAGTCTGTGGCTGCAATTGCCTAATGCAGTCAACCAGAACCGTCTGCAGCTGCCACCCTGCAACCTGATGAGTGCAACGGCCAGCCGCCATCCGCTCGAACTGCCATAAATGAGAGAGCGGTCACGTCGAACGCTGGCCTGGCGCACAGTCCCGGGGCATGGTGCGTCTTTATAATTTGCCGCTGACGACATTAGCCGCCCGGTACAAGACCCATGCCCAACGCCCACGATACGCTGATTGGCCAAGTGCCGGCCCACATCACCCAAAGCGCGCGCTTACACCTCACCACCTACGACGGGCGCGTGGCTGAGTTCAATATCGCTGCCTGGCTGCATTTACCTGGCCAGGCCAATACCTTGGTATCGCTGCAGGTCAGCTATCGCGATGGCAAGGAGCTGCGCTCGGTCAACCTCGATCACGCCAAAGTGGGCGCTCAGGACAGAATTCTACTTTCCGGTGTTGCGCGCCTTCCCGTCGCTCATCGCATAGAAGACATGCAAATACGCCTGCGCTCAGCACTGCCGCATGTTGCGGTAAAAGTGGAAGAACTGTTCGTGCAAGCGGTCGAACCGGTGCTGGCCAATGCCTCGGGCGATCAAGCGTACGCCTGACCGACAGGGTCACATGCGCTGGATCTTGCCTGACAGTCCTGGGCGCTTTCGTACCCGTTTTGCTGCACGGTCTGTACGAGGGATTCAGGCCAGCGGCTGAAGCCAAGCCCGGTGATGCGGTTGAGGCTGGCCAGCGCGTCATTGCTATCGCAAGGTCGAAGCATGACTACATTTCCCAAGCGATTATTCACGTTGCGCCCCTCAGCATTGATACAAAGACAGTACTCACAGAATGAAAGCCAGAATCATGCCACTACTCTGACGTCAACGAATCGTCTGCAACATCGGGGCACCCGCCAGCTGCTCGCCTCGGGGCATGCTGCTCCGAGGCTAGAAACTGTCATTTTTTGTCAGTTCCGCTACCTTCCAGCCAATGCGCAAGGCTGTCGCCAAACAGCAACTCCTGCTCTTCATGCAGGCGCTGCAAAGCCTGGCGTAACGCCGGGTACCAAGGCTCTTCCAAATCGTCGGGCAATTGCTCAAGGTGTGGCAGTGACCACGGACTGCGGTGCAGCAGTTGCTGCAGCGAGTAACTACTGAGATCACGCGCGAGTACCCAGCTGTCACCACCCGTACAGGCCACCAGCCGTTGGCCCTCCAGCACGTTCAACACCTCCTCCCACTCGTGCTCTGGTAACAGCCAGCCCTGGCGCTGTACATCGCGATGGCGCACCTTCAAACCGGAGCGCTGACGCACCTGGAAAACCCGGATGACACCCAGCAGCACCAGCAGCTTTGGCAAGGCCCGCTTGCGCCACTGCAGCGAAACGCCCAGGTTGCACACCAACTCAGCCCCCAGCAGCACGATGAGCCACGATAAGAAAATCCACAGCAGGAACAGCGGCACCGTGGCAAACGCGCCGTAAATCAACTGATAACCCGGAAACAGTCTCACGTAGATCCCGAACAGGGCCTTGGCCAGCTCCAGCAACACGGCCGTGAACACGCCGCCCAACAAGGCATGCCGCAGCGGCACACGAGCGTTGGGCACTGCGGCGTACAGCAGGGTAAAAGCGGCCACGCTGAACAGCAGCGGCGTGAACCGTAGCAAGGTCTGCGCGCCGGCCACCGCGTTGGGCCCGCTGAGCGCCGACAAAGAGGCGATATAGGTGGTGATGGCAAAGCCAGCCCCAAGGAGCATCGGTCCCAGGCTGAGAATCGCCCAGTACAGCAAGAAGGTTGAGATACCTCGTCGCGGCTGACGCACCCGCCAAATCGTATTGAAGGTTCGTTCGATGGTCACCAGCATCCAGAATGCAGTCACCGCCAGCACGGCAACGCCAATCCAGGTC
This sequence comes from Phytopseudomonas seleniipraecipitans, assembly GCF_900102335.1. Classification (GTDB taxonomy): domain Bacteria; phylum Pseudomonadota; class Gammaproteobacteria; order Pseudomonadales; family Pseudomonadaceae; genus Aquipseudomonas; species Aquipseudomonas seleniipraecipitans. The sequence goes on along the minus strand of NZ_FNBM01000001.1, from coordinate 530,017 downwards.
AGCTGACGCGCTTGGGTAGTGAAGTCGCGCAGGTACTGCTGCAGCGCTTCGCCGGCAGAGGGCACGAAGTTATGAAAAATGAACGCCTGGATCTGCTCCCCCGTGCCCTGGAAAGCCGGCACCGCGGAAAGCATGGCAAAGGTCACGGTCATCATCGGCACCACGGCGAATAGCGTGGTGTAGGTCAACGCAGCCGCGTTATCGGCGCCGCGGTTGGCGAAAAATCGATGCCAGAGAAATCGCCAGAATTCCAGCCAGTCACGCAAACGCTGTTGCATACCTACTCCTTGGCGCCCGTTGGTCGTCAATATGAGCAACGGACTGCACTGGAAAAAACATTCGCAAGAACGCCGCTAGGCTCACCTACAACGGTTCGGCCTGATGATATCGACGCACAACAGACACACCATCGACTGCCGGGTTCGCCCTCAATGCCGCAGCCAGTTCAGCGCACCGCCTCGACAGGGTTAGAATAGCGGTCATCTGCCGCCAGAAGCGACCACCCTTGATGACCGATCTGACGCTCTACCACAACCCACGCTGCTCAAAGTCGCGCAGCACCCTGCAGTTGCTCGAAGACCGCGGGGTACAACCGACACTGGTGCGCTACCTGGAAACGCCGCCCAATGCAGAGCAACTGCGTGACCTGCTCAGCAAGCTGGGCATCTCCGCTCGGCAATTGCTGCGCACGGGCGAAGACGAATACCGTGAGCTGAACTTGGCGAATACCGCTCTCAGCGATGCTGACCTGATCGATGCCATGGCCGCTCATCCGCGCCTGATCGAGCGGCCGATCCTGGTCGCCGGTGAGCGCGCCGTGATCGGTCGCCCGCCTGAAAACGTTTTGGAACTGCTGCCATGACTGACGATTACATTCTTGTTCTCTATTACAGCCGCCACGGGGCGACCGCCGAGATGGCCCGGCATATCGCCCGCGGCGTAGAAATGCACGGTGTAGAGGCTCGCCTGCGCACCGTACCCGCCGTATCGGCCGACTGCGAAGCGGTAAGCGATAGCGTTCCAGCACAAGGCGCCCCTTACGCGAGCCTCGATGACCTGAAAAATTGTGCCGGCCTGGCCTTGGGCAGCCCCACGCGCTTCGGCAACATGGCGGCGCCATTGAAGTACTTCCTCGACGGCACCAGCAACCTGTGGCTGACTGGCAGCCTGGTCGGCAAGCCCGCAGGGGTATTCACTTCCACCGCCAGCCTGCACGGCGGCCAGGAAAGTACCCTGCTGTCGATGCTGCTGCCTCTACTGCATCACGGCATGTTGGTTGCCGGCCTGCCCTACAGCGAATCCGCGCTGGTAGAGACGCACGGTGGCGGTACGCCTTATGGGGCCAGTCATCACGCAGGTGCGGACGGCAAACGCGCTCTGGATGAACACGAAATCACCCTGTGCCGGGCCCTCGGCCAACGCCTGGCGACGATCGCCCTCAAGCTGGGAAACGACCGTGGCCCTAACCGCTGATTCCCTTCCCAGCATCGCCTGGTTGTTACCGCGCCTGCGCGCTTGCCGCCTTCTGAGCCTGCTCAGCTTTTTATTGCTGGCCGCGCTGCTGCTGATCTGGAACCTGGGCTATGCAGCGGTGCCCGGTTCGCTGCTATGGGCGGTGCTGGCTTTCCAGATGCTGCCGCTGTTGCTGCTTGCCCCTGGCATTATCGGCGGCCACCCACGCGCCCATTCCTGGGCCTGTTTCGTGGTCAATCTGTACTTCATCCAGGGCGTGCTGGCTGCCTTCGACCCGTCTAAACGGCTATTCGGCTGGCTGGAAATTCTGCTCAGCCTGAGCCTGTTCGTCAGCGCATTGCTCTACACGCGCTGGTGCGCGCAATACCAGCGTATTGGCAATACCGAGGAAGTGCAGCGGCGTTAGATGCGCTGACCTTGAGTGTCCGCTATGCCTGACAAAGGTCGGCAGCGCAGGCTAAATGGAAGGCGCGTGCATCCGGCGAACAAGCCGAGGCGTCGATTACCAGCCGAGCGTCTCTTTCAGAAACGGAATGGTCAGCTTGCGCTGCGCCTGCAATGACGCTTGATCGAGCCGCTCGAGCAAATCGAACAGGGCGTTCATGCTGCGCTCTCCCCGCGTGAGGATGAAGCGCCCGACTTCCTCACTCATATGCAACCCGCGACGCGAGGCGCGCAGCTGCAAGGCGCGCAGCTTGTCTTCATCGGACAGCGATTGCAGTTGGAACACCAGCGCCAACGTCAGGCGGGATTTGAGATCGGGCAGCTTGATCGCCAACTCACGCGGCGACGCATCGGCCGCCAGCAGCAAGCGACGACCGCTGTCACGCAGACGATTGAACAGATGGAAAAGCGCTTCTTCCCAGTTGCGTTGACCGGCAGCCGCTTCCAGATCATCCAGACAGACCAGCTCGAACTGCTCAAGATTGTCGAGAATTTCCGTGCCGTACTGCACCACTTGTGCAAGCGGCAGGTAGACAGCACGCTCGCCTAACTGCTCGAAACGCAAACAGGCCGCCTGCAGCAGATGACTGCGTCCGACCCCTTCACCGCCCCACAGATAAATCAGGCTCTCCGTCCAGCCCGCCTCTGCTTCGCACAGGCGCTCGACGTACCCCAGGGCAGCGGCATTGGCGCCCGGGTAGTAATTGGCGAAGGTGGCGTCGTCACGCAGACGCACACCCAAGGGCAACTGAATCGGCTTCATGCTGGGGCAAGGCTCGTCGGAGCCAGATAAAGGCTCTGGGTAAGGGTGGCAAAGTCTATACCCTTAGCCGCGCCCTGTCATTGCTGCACTTCCCAAGCTAATACAAGGATTTACGCGCTCAAAAGCGGTGCTTGGCGTGCCTGCTGACCGCTTGCAGCGACCCGTATTATCAGACTGTAGGGTTGTGCCCGCCATACGCATCGGAGTTCTTGTACAACTCGTGCATGTGGCGCACCAGCACCATGATCACGGCCGCGACCGGCAGGGCCAGCAGAATGCCGGTGAACCCGAATAACTGCCCGCCCGCCATGATCGCGAAAATCACCGCCACCGGATGCAGACCGATACGATCACCCACCAGCAACGGCGTGAGCAGCATGCCTTCGAGCATCTGACCAACCACGAACACACCGGCGATGGCCAACAACGGGAACGGCTCCCCGCCGAACTGGAATAACCCGGCAACCAGCGCGGCGCCAATGCCGACCACTACGCCTAGATAGGGAACGATGCTGGCGAGGCCGGCTAGCACGCCGATCAACAGGCCCAGCTCCAGACCGATGGCCATCAACCCCACTGCGTACATCACGCCGAGCGCGAACATCACCAGCAGCTGCCCGCGCAGGAACGCACCGAGCACTTCGTGGCATTCACCGACCAGCTTGACCACCACACTTTCCTTTTCCCGCGGCACCAGGCCGCGCAGCTTGGCGACCAGCAGATCCCAGTCACGCATCAGATAGAAACTGACGACGGGAATCAGCAACAGGTTGGCTACCCAAGCCATCAGCGCGAGGCTTGAGGCGGTTACCTGGGAAAGGATCAGCCCGGCGATATCAGTGGTCTGCCCCAGATGACCGGAGATCGCGGCTTTTAGTTGATCGAAGCGCCAGAAGCCTTCATTCAGCCCCAGCTTGACCTGAACCCACGGTAACGCCTGGTTCTGCGTCCAGTCGATGATTTGCGGAAGCAGCTCATAGAGGCGTGCCAGCTGCTTGCCCAGCATGGGAATGAGCACCAGCATCGCCACGGCCATCAGCAAGGTGAACAGTGCGAACACCACGATCACGCCCCAAGTGCGTGACAGCTTCAGACGCTCCAGACGATCCACCAGCGGATCGCCGATGTAGGCGATCAGGATGCCGATGAGGAACGGCGACAGAATCGGATGCAGCACATACAGGAAGCCACCCAGCACCAGCAACGCAGCAATCCATAGCCAGCGAGACGAAAGGGGCATGCTCAATCCTCAAAGGGAAGTGATGAATCAAGGCGAACTGGGCAATGACCGGGCAAGCAGCAGCAAGCCCGGACTCGCCAGCGAAGCGGTTCAGCCAAAGGAGGGGAAGTCTACCAGCGAAACCGCAGGACATCGTCACGCGGCACAATGCTCGGCGCAGCGGGTTTGTCAGGCTGTTCGGCTTGCGGCTCGACAGGCGCCTGGCTGGCATCCACCGGCTCGGGTTGCTCGGCGCCGGCTGCCGCTTCGGCCGCCAGCTCATCGGCCGACACTTCGCGCAGTTGCAACAGCGCCAGCTGCGTGCGCAGCTGCTGAGCACTGGCACTGACTGTGTAGACCAGGCGATCAGCCTGCACCGATTGCAGCTGCGCGCCAAAAGGCTCCATTACACGCTGCAACTCGGCGTATCGCGACAGATCGGCACCGATGATTTCCACGGTTTGCGCGGTGCTGGCCCCCGGGGCGACCACGAAACGCGGCGCCAGGCGCTCGCTCACTGCCAACAGCACGGCATCGGCAAGGGCGGTACGGTCGGCACCTTCCGCCTTGCCTTGCTCGCGTTCCTCACCCAACCACAACTGCCAGCTGGCTTGCCATGCGCCGTCTGCTTCACGGGCGCGAACCGCCAGCAGCGCGTCCGCACCGTAGCGCTCACTGGCAGTACGCAAGGCATCAGGCTGCTTGGCGGCGAGATTCTCTTCGGTCGCCAGCAACTGCTCGCTGAGGTCGGCGAGTGGCAGGCGCAACGGCAGGCCACGGTGTTGCGCAGCCTGGCGCAGTGGCTCAGCGCTGGCCTGGCCATCACCAACCATGTTCGCGCCATTGGCGGTATCGTTCAGCCACCAGGCCAGAATGGCCGGACGATTGACGCCCCACAGCGGCAAGCCGGCCTGGCGTAGAGAGCGGTCCGTGGACACCGCATCGAAATCGACCAGTAGATGGTCATCTTCGTAAGCGTATTGGCTGATGATCTGTTGCGGGTCCTTGCGCAGCTGCGCGAGCGCGTCGCCCTTGGCTGCCTCCGGCTTGCCGGTAAGGCGCAGCACCAAAGTCTCCAGCGCGCGCTGCAGAGCGGCATCGCGCTCCTCCGGCTGTTGGCTGGCGACCGTTTCCCGCACCTGATAAAGGTCGCTGACGGTGGCTGCCAGAGTTGGCAGGCTGAACAGCGACAGGCAAAGAAGCAACGGGCGGAAGGTCGGGCGCATGGAATAAAACTCTCGACGAAAAGAAGGCGGCGCGCGGTAAAAGCCGGGACGTTATACCTTAGGGGCTGTTGCCACCGCATCGCAAGCGGGCAAACCTCACCAGGCGCTGAGGTTCGTTGGGTTTGTGACCCGATCGCCCGATAGGGGTTTCATTGCCTGCCCCCGGCAGACGGACATCAGCCGCCACCCGGCGCTGTGGCTGGCCGCTGCCGGGCAAGCCTGATAAAATCGCGCGCCTTCGCAGAACGGCCCCAAAAGGCCGGTGCTATTCCGACTTTTCTCCTTCCAAAGGCCTGGATCTATGAGCAAGCAACCCTCCATCAGCTACAAGGACGCAGGTGTAGACATCGACGCGGGCGAAGCCCTGGTCGAGCGCATCAAGGGCGTAGCCAAGCGCACCGCCCGTCCTGAAGTCATGGGTGGCCTGGGTGGCTTCGGCGCCCTGTGCGAGATCCCGGCCGGCTACAAGCAGCCCGTTCTGGTTTCCGGCACCGATGGCGTGGGCACCAAGCTGCGCCTTGCCTTGAACCTCAACAAGCACGACAGCATTGGCCAGGACTTGGTCGCCATGTGCGTGAACGACCTGGTTGTCTGCGGCGCCGAGCCGCTGTTCTTCCTCGACTACTACGCGACCGGCAAGCTCAATGTCGATGTGGCAGCCACCGTGGTCACCGGTATCGGCGACGGCTGTGAACTGGCCGGCTGTTCGTTGGTTGGCGGTGAAACCGCTGAAATGCCAGGCATGTACGAAGGTGAGGACTATGACCTGGCTGGCTTCTGCGTCGGCGTGGTGGAAAAAGCCGAGATCATCGACGGCTCGAAAGTTGCCACCGGTGACGCGCTGATCGCACTGCCCTCCTCCGGCCCGCACTCCAACGGCTACTCGCTGATCCGCAAGATCCTCGAAGTGTCCGCCACAGATATCGAAAAAACCGAGCTCGATGGCAAGCCGCTCGCCGACCTGCTGATGGCGCCAACACGCATCTACGTCAAGCCGCTGCTGCAACTCATCAAAGATACCGGCGCGGTCAAGGCGATGGCCCACATCACTGGCGGCGGTCTGCTCGACAATATCCCACGGGTACTGCCGGACAACGCCCAGGCAATCATCGACGTGGCCAGCTGGCAGCGTCCGGTGGTGTTCGACTTCCTCCAGGAAAAAGGCAACGTCGACGAGCATGAGATGCACCGTGTGCTGAACTGCGGCGTCGGCATGGTCATTTGCGTGGCGCAGGATCAGGTCGAAATCGCCCTGCAAACCCTGCGTGCCGCTGGCGAGCAGCCTTGGGTCATTGGCCAGATCGCTGAAGCTGGCGAAGATGCCGAGCGCGTCGTGCTGAACAACCTGAAAAGCCACTGATGCCGCAACCCTGCAACGTGGTGGTGCTGCTATCCGGAACGGGTAGCAACCTTCAGGCGCTGATCGACAGCACTGGCGACGGCGGGAACCCGGCACGTATTGCTGCGGTTATCGCCAACCGCAGCAATGCCTATGGCTTGCAGCGTGCACGGCAAGCAGGCATCGCGACGCAGGTTCTCGAGCATGCCGACTTTGCTGACCGCGACGCCTTCGATCAGGCGCTGATGCAGGCCATCGACAGCTTTGCGCCGCAGTTGGTGGTTCTCGCCGGCTTCATGCGCATCCTCACTCCCGCGTTCGTACGGCACTATCACGGGCGCCTGCTGAATATTCACCCCTCGCTGCTGCCCCGCCACAAAGGCCTGCACACCCATCAGCGCGCTCTGCAAGCCGGAGACGCCGAGCATGGCTGCACGGTGCACTTTGTGACCGAGGAACTCGATGGTGGCCCTCTGGTCGTACAGGCAGTAGTGCCGGTACAGTCGCAGGACACTGCCGCCAGCCTGGCGCAGCGGGTTCACACTCAGGAACACCACGTTTATCCGCTCGCCGTACGCTGGTTTGCCGAGGGCCGCTTACGCCTCGGTGATTCGGGTCCATTGCTTGATGGCAATCCCCTTCCGGCCACCGGTTACCTCATCAACAGCAAGGAGACTCCATGCGCCGCGCCTTAATGTTAGCCCTGGCGTTGTTCAGCCTGCCTGCCCTCGCCGAAGAGCCTAAGCCCTTCTCTGCCAATTACACCGCGGACTGGAAACAGGTGCCGGTTAGCGGCTCTGCCGAACGTAGTCTGCAGAAGCTCGAAGACGGGCGCTGGCAGCTGGTCTTCAAGGCCTCCATGCTGGTTGCCGGTCTCACTGAGCAGAGTACCTTTACGGTCGAAGGCGACGCCTTCCTGCCACAGAGTTACAAATTCGAGCGCAGCGGCCTGGGCAAGAGCAAGGACGTCGAGTTCGACTTTGATTGGTCGCAGAAGCAGGTGATCGGCAGCGACCGCGGCGATCCCGTGCGCTTCCCGCTCAACCGCGGCATGCAGGACAAGTCGACCTACCAGTTGGCCCTGCAGCACGACGTTGCCGCTGGCGAGAAAAGCATGAGCTACCAGGTGGTCGATGGTGACGAGATCGAAACCTACGACTTCCGTGTGCTGGGCGAAGAAGTGGTGCGCACCAGCGCCGGCTTGATCGATGCGATCAAGGTCGAGCGCGTCCGTGACCCCACGCAAAGCAGCCGCAAGACCATCCTCTGGTTCGCCAAGGACTGGGATCACCTGCTGGTGCGCCTGCATCAAGTGGAGAAGGACGGCAAGGAATACCAGATCATGCTCAAGTCAGGCACGGTCGACGGCAAGACCGTCGAAGGTCGTCGCGACTGACACCGAAGCCACACCTGAAGAAGCCGGGCTTGTCCCGGCTTTTTTACGCCTGGGATTTGCCTCATTCGCCCCCACTCGGGCAAATCGAAAACAGACAAACGGAGCGCTTGCGGAACTTGTAACTAAATACTACAGTCGTAACTGTGTCGTTGCTTAGCAGACTAAGCACGCACGTTAAGGCTTTGCGCCGCATCTATCCGGCAAATCTGGAGTAAGAAGAATGAGCGTAGTAGTAGTGACCGAGCGTGACGAACACCACATGTCTCATGAAGCCCAGGCCGAAGGAAAACGCATCTGGGACGTCCATCAGAACGACCAGTTGGTCGGCATATTTCCCTCTGAAGAAGAGGCAGTCGCCTACCAGGCAGAACTGAAATCCTCCGAAGTCGCACAAACGCACTGATTGGATCGACACAAAAAAGCCCGCTGATCGCGGGCTTTCTCATGCTCTGGCGCAACACTCACCACATCAGGTCATCAGGCACCTGATAAGCCGCGTACGGATCATCTTCATCGGCAGCCTCGGTTGGCGTATTGAGCAGCAGGATGCGTTTCGGATCGCGCTCCTGAATTTTCAACGCCGCTTCCCGTGGAATCACTTCGTAACCGCCGCCATGGCGCACGATGGCCAGCGAGCCGCGGCTCAGTTTGTCGCGCATCAGCGCATTGACCGACAGGCGCTTGACCTTCTTGTCATCGACGAAGTTGTAGTAGTCCTCGGTGGTCAACTTTGGTAACCGGGATATCTCGATCAATTGCTTGACCTGCGCAGCACGGGCTTTCTGCTCGGCCTTTTCCTGCTGCTGGCGATTCAGCTCCTGATCACGCGCTGCTTTCTCGGCCTTGGCCTGCTGGGCAGCCAACTGACCGGCGTTGTCTTCCTCGGCCTGTCCCTTCTTCACCATCCGCTGCTGCTTATGCTGCTGCTTGCTGGCCTGCTTGACCTGCTTCTCGTTGACCAATCCGGCCTTGAGCAACTGGTCACGTAATGAAATCGCCATAACCTACCTATTCGCAGACAATTTAAAGAGATGGGCCACGCCCATCGGATTCCGTCGAGGCGACCGATGCGCCCCTGCTCAGCAACCGCCGCGCTGCTTCTCGTTCTTCTTGGCTTCGCCCCATAGAGCGTCGAGCTCATCCAGGGTGCAATTCTCGATGGGCCGACCCGCTTCGCGCAATGCCTGCTCGATAAACCGGAAGCGCCGTTCGAATTTGCCGTTGGCGGCGCGCAACGCTGCCTCGGGGTCGACCTTGAGATGGCGCGCCAGATTGGTGGCGCTGAACAGCAAATCTCCGATCTCCTCGGCAATGGCGTGCGGGTCATTCTCGCTTATCGCTTCGAGCACTTCATCGAGCTCTTCTCGCACGCTGTCGAGTACTGGCAGAGCATCGGGCCAGTCGAAGCCAACCCGCGCCGCACGGCCCTGCAGCTTCTTGGCACGACTCAGCGCCGGCAGCACGTTCGGCACGTCATCGAGCAGCGACAATTGCTGCGGCGCCGCCGACCGCTCGGCCCGTTCCTCGGCCTTGATCGCCTCCCAGCGCTGCTTGACCTCGGCTTCGTTCAGCCGCGGCTGATCGAGCGGGCCATACAGATCGCCGTCGGGAAACACGTGGGGGTGGCGACGTACCAGTTTACGGGTGATGCCATCGACCACCGCGGCAAAATCGAAGCGCCCCTCCTCCTTCGCCAACTGGCTGTAATAGACCACCTGAAACAGCAGATCGCCGAGCTCGCCCGGCAGCTCATCGAACGCCTCGCGTTCGATGGCGTCCGCTACTTCATAGGCTTCTTCGAGGGTGTGCGGGACGATACTCGCGTAGGACTGTTTCACGTCCCAGGGACAGCCGTGCTGCGGGTCGCGCAGGCGGGCCATCAGGGCGAGCAGATCGTTGAGTTGATACATGGTGTGATCCAGTCGATGCGGCTCGAGACACTGTTGCACCTCGCGCCAGATAACTCACGGCGCCCGGTGACGCCGCGCCTCGATAATGTTGGGTAACTGCGAGATGCGCCCGAGCAGACGGCCCAAGGCATCCAGACCGGGAATCTCGACAGTCAGCGACATCGAGGCGGTGTTATCTTCCTTATTGGAGCGGGTATTGACCGCCAGCACGTTGAGCTTCTCGTTGAGCAACATCTGGGTGACGTCGCGCAGCAGCCCGGAGCGGTCGTAAGCGCGGATGATGATGTCCACCGGATAGGTTTGTACCGGCACCGGCCCCCAGCTGACCTGGATGATCCGTTCCGGCTCGCGCCCGCCGAGTTGCAGCACGGCGGCGCAATCCTGGCGGTGAATACTGACGCCACGCCCGAGGGTGATATAGCCGACGATGGGGTCGCCTGGCAGCGGCTGGCAGCAGCCGGCCATCTGCGTCATCAGGTTGCCGACGCCCTGAATCTGAATGTCGCCGCGCTTGCCGGGCTTGAAGCCCAGGGCCTTGCGAGGAATCAGCTCGAGCTGCTCGTTGCCGCGTTCAGGCTCGACCAGTTGCTGCGCCAGATTGACCAGTTGCGCCAGGCGCAGGTCACCAGCACCGAGCGAGGCGAAAAGGTCCTCGGCGGTGCGCAGGTTGGCCTTCTCGGCAAGTTTTTCGAAGTCCACCGGTGGCAACGCTACCCGCGCCAGCTCCCGTTCGAGCATCGCCTTGCCGGCCGCGACGTTCTGGTCACGATCCTGCAGCTTGAACCAATGGACGATCTTCGCCCGCGCCCGCGAGGTGGTGACGTAACCCAGGTTGGAGTTCAGCCAGTCGCGGCTCGGCGTGCCCTGCTTGCTGGTGATGATCTCCACCTGCTCGCCGGTCTGCAGGCTGTAAGTCAGCGGTACGATGCGGCCGTTGATCTTGGCGCCACGGCAGTTGTGACCAATCTCGGTGTGCACGCGGTAGGCGAAGTCCAGCGGCGTCGAACCTTTGGGCAAATCAATGGCGTGGCCATCCGGAGTGAATACGTACACCCGATCCGGTTCGATATCGACGCGCAACTGCTCGGCCAGGCCGCCAATGTCGCCCAGTTCCTCGTGCCATTCGAGCACCTGACGCAGCCAGGAAATCTTCTCTTCGTAATGATTGGAGCCGGATTTGACGTCCGTGCCCTTGTAGCGCCAGTGTGCGCAGACACCAAGCTCGGCTTCTTCGTGCATGTTGGAGGTGCGGATCTGCACTTCCAGCACCTTGCCTTCAGGGCCAAGCACCGCGGTATGCAGGGAGCGGTAGCCGTTCTCCTTGGGGTTGGCGATGTAGTCGTCGAACTCCTTGGGGATGTGCCGCCACAACGTGTGCACGATGCCCAGCGCGGTGTAACAGTCGCGCACCGCCGGAACCAATACCCGCACCGCGCGCACGTCGTAGATCTGGCTGAACTGCAGGCCTTTGCGCTGCATTTTCCGCCAGATCGAATAGATGTGTTTCGCGCGGCCGCTGATGTCCGCCTGAATGCCGGTCGCGTCGAGCTCCTCGCGCAGTTGCTCCATCACTTCATTGATGTAGTGCTCGCGGTCCAGCCGGCGCTCGTGCAGCAGGTTGGCGATCTGCTTGTACTGTTCCGGCTCCAGGTAGCGGAAGGACAGATCTTCCAGTTCCCACTTGATGTGGCCGATACCCAGGCGATGGGCCAGTGGCGCGTAGATATCGAAGACTTCGCGGGCAACGCGCTGGCGGCGCTCCTCGTCGGTATCCTTTACCGCACGGATCGCGCAGGTTCGTTCGGCGAGTTTGATCAGCGCGACGCGTACGTCGTCGACCATGGCCACGAGCATCTTGCGCAAGTTGTCGACCTGCGCCTGGGAGCCCAGCACCAGCGATTCGCCGCGCGGGTTGAGGCTGGCGCTGATCGCGGCCATGCGCAGTACGCCTTCGATCAGCTTGGCCACCACCGGGCCGAAACGCTGGCGAACGTCAGCCAGGGGAATCTTGCCTTCGCGTACGCCGCGGTAGATGACGGCGGCGACCAGCGAGTCCTGATCGAGCTTGAGGTCGGCGAGAATTTCGGCGATTTCGAGCCCGGCACTGAAGCTGGACGCGCCCTCAGTCCACAGGTTCTGCGCCGCGTTGGCCTGCTGCTCCGCCGCTCGGGCGAACTCGCAGGCGTCGCGCAGGGCATCGAGATCGAGTGCCGGGTCGACACTGGTAACGTGCTCCAACCAGGCCTCAAGGTTGATACTGCCATCATCATTGATGGGCTGGTGAGCTCTAACCTGAACCATCTTGCTACCTTCCCTACCGCGGAGCATCACCCCGCTAAATGTCGCCAGGCTTCTGCGAGCCGGTCGGTTTGACCACATCGGCGCAATCCGGTGCGCCACTGCATGTACTGCTTGAATCTTAGCGCTCGAACAGCGCCATCGCCTCCACGTGTGCCGTCTGTGGAAACATGTCCAGAATACCGGCTTTTTTAAGCCGATAGCCCTGTTGAATCAATTCGCTACTGTCTCGCGCCAGGGTGGTCGGATTGCACGACACATACACCAGACGCTTGGCGCCGAGCGCTGCGATCTGCTGCACCACCTGCAGCGCACCATCGCGAGGCGGATCGAGCAGGACGGCGTCAAAACCACCGTCTACCCAGCCCGCGTCAGTAAGCGATTTGGACAGGTCGGCCTGATAAAAGTGCGCATTGCCCAGACCGTTGTCACGGGCGTTGCCGGCGGCCCGCTCAACCATGGCCTGAACGCCCTCCACGGCGATCACTTCACGCGCCTGCTGGGCCAGCGGCAAGGCAAAATTGCCTAGCCCGCAGAACAGATCCAGCACGCGTTCATCGCTACGCGGCGCCAACCATTGCAAGGCCTGGGCCACCATCGCTTCGTTGACCGCAGCGTTGACCTGCACGAAGTCTCCGGGTCGATAGGCTAGCTGCAGGTCCCAGGTGTCCAGACGATAGCCCAGCACATGCGTTGCATCCGCCGGTTGCGGTTCGCCTTCGCCGTGCAACCATAACTGAGCGTGGTGCACCGAGCAGAACGCTTGCAAACGGGCCAGATCGACCTCGCTCAAGGCTTCGGTGTGGCGCACCAGCACCGCGCTGGCGGTACCCTGGAACAGCTCGACGTGACCGATTGCGCGCGGCGCCTGCAGGCCGCTGAGCAATGCGGGCAGCGCACGCAGGATCGGCTGCAGCGGCTCGACCAGCACCGGGCAATCGCTGATGGCGACGATGTCCTGGCTGGCCGCAGCGCGAAAACCGACCTCCAGCCGTTTCTCGCGCATATCCCAACGCACGGCGATACGCGCCCGGCGACGATAGGCGAATTCGGGGCCGCTCAGCGGCTCGGCCCATACCTCGGGCTGCAACCCGGCGAGGCGTTGGAGTTGCTCGGCGAGCATGCGCTGCTTGAGGGCCAGCTGCTGTTCATGTGCCATGTGCTGCACGCTGCAACCACCGCAAACGCGGGCGTGCACGCAGGGCTCTTCGCGTCGCTCAGGGCTGGCCTGGAAGACGCGCTCGGTGCGCGCTTCGATTACCTTGCTGCGGGCGTCGAGCACACGGGCTTCGACCTCTTCGCCCGGCAGCGCACCACTGACGAACCAGGTGCGGTTGTCGATGAAGGCGATACCGCGACCATCGTTGGCCAGGCGCTCGATCTTGAGGCGCTGCTTTTTACCGACCGGCACCTGTGCTGCACGCGTTCCGCCACTGGGCTGGAAGCGCAAGCCGCCATTCTTGCGGGCCATCAGCGCTCCGGGGCGTCGTATACGCCGGTGGACAGATAGCGGTCGCCGCGATCACAGATGATGGCGACCAGCACCGCATTCTCGACCTCCTGGGACAATCGCAGCATGGCGGCGACCGAGCCACCCGAGGAAACGCCGCAGAAGATGCCTTCTTCACGTGCCATACGGCGCATCACGTCCTCGGCCTCGGCCTGCGCCATGTCGACGATGCGGTCGACACGCTCGGATTCGAATATCTTCGGCAGGTATTCTTCCGGCCAGCGACGGATGCCGGGAATCGCTGCACCTTCTTTAGGTTGCAGGCCAACGATCTGCACCGCTGGATTCTGCTCCTTGAGGTAGCGCGACACACCCATGATGGTGCCGGTCGTGCCCATGGAGCTGATGAAATGAGTGATCTGCCCAGCGGTCTGGCGCCAGATTTCCGGGCCGGTACCGGTGTAGTGGGCGACCGGGTTGTCGCCGTTGGCGAACTGGTCGAGCACCTTGCCGCGGCCGGCAGCCTGCATGGACAGCGCCAGGTCGCGTGCACCTTCCATGCCCTCTTCCTTGCTCACCAGGATCAACTCGGCGCCATAGGCAGTCATCGCCGCCTTGCGCTCGGCGCTGGAGTTGTCCGGCATGATCAGGACCATCTGGTAACCCTTGATCGCCGCCGCCATGGCCAGCGCGATACCGGTATTACCCGAGGTTGCCTCGATCAGCGTATCGCCGGGCTGGATGTCGCCGCGCAGTTCGGCACGGGTGATCATCGACAGCGCCGGGCGGTCCTTTACCGAACCGGCCGGGTTGTTGCCTTCGAGCTTTACCAGCAAGGTGTTGCTGGTCGTGCCTGCCAAACGTTGCAGGCGGACCAGTGGCGTGTTGCCGACGCATTCGGCGATCGTGGGGTATTGCGGGGTCATAGCGTCGATCGAGTCCAGACGGGTGCAGGGGGCGGCCATGATACCGGCAAAACGGTGCCAGCCCTACTACCGACGACAGACCGCCTGGATTGAATGCCGGCGCTTCATATAAGCCACACAGCCCGCTATATCGCGCCTTCAGCGCCACCACGAACAATTGAAAAAACCAACCGATCTAACCTGATAACCGATTCGTCTAACCGCGCGTGATGCCGGCGATCACCGGCGTACCGCTGACCGGGTCGCGCATCAGCGTGCAGCGCACGTCATATAGGGCCTCGACCAGCGTCGGCGTGACGATATCGACCGGCGCGCCTTCGGCAATGATCGACCCCGCCTTCATGGCCACCAGGTGATCAGCGTAGCGGCAGGCGCTGGACAGGTCGTGCACCACCATGACTACCGTCTTGCCGACCGAAGCCAGGCTTCGAATCAGCTCGAACACCTCGATCTGGTGGCCGAGATCGAGCGCAGAGGTCGGTTCATCGAGCAGCAGCAACGGCGTTTGTTGGGCCACCGCCATGGCGATCCAGGCGCGCTGGCGCTGCCCTCCCGACATCGATTCCAACGGGCGCTCGGCCAGGGCCTGCAAGTCGGCTACGCGCAGCGCTTCGTCGACGATGGCCTGGTCCTCCGCTGACCACTGGCGCAGCAGGCTCTGGTGCGGCTGGCGGCCGAAACGGATCAGCTCGGAGACGGTCAGCCCATCTGGCGCCGTGGCGTCCTGGGGCAGCAGTGCCAGCTGGCGCGCCACCTGCTTGGACGGCACGCTGCCGATGGCCTTGCCGTTGAGCAGCACCGCGCCCGCGCTCGGTTTGTGCAGGCGCGACAGGCCGGCCAGCAGTGTCGACTTGCCGCAGCCATTAGGGCCGACGATAGCCGTCACCTGGCCCGACGGAATGCGCAGCGACAGCCCCTCGATGATCGCCGCGTGGGGATAGCCCAGGCTCAGTTTCTCGGCGTGCAGGGTGACCTCGGCCTCGGGCCGGGTGGCGAACAGGTTGGAGGTGGTCATAGGCTCGTTTCCACAGTGGCCACCGGGGTCGGGTGGCCTTTCATGTCAGTCTGCGCGACGGCTGGCGCAACAGGATCCACAGCAGGTAAGGCCCGCCGACCCCGGCGGTGATCACCCCGACGGGAATCTCGATCGGCGCCAGCCAGGTGCGCCCTACCCAGTCCGCGCTGGTCATCAGCAGCGCGCCGGCCAATGCTGAACACAACACCGGCACCCCGCGGTGGCCGCTCAGGTAACGGGCCATTTCCGGCGCTGCAAGGGCGACCAGCCCTACCGGGCCAGCCACCGCCACGGCGAGCGCAGTGAGCAGCACGGTGGTGATCAGCGTCATTAGGCGCATGGACTTGAGCTGCACGCCAAGGCCCACCGCCACGCTGTCGGAAAAGCGCATCAGGTCCAGGCGCTGAGCCAGGTATTTGACCAGCGGCAGGCATACAATCAAGCCGATGCCCAACAACCAGACCGCCAGCGCCGGCCGTGCGTTGAGGCTGCCGACCGTCCACGGATAGGCCACGTTGGCGGCATCGATATCGGCGCGCGCCAGCATCAGGTTGGTCAGCGCGCCAAACACCGCGCCCACAGCGATACCGACCACAATGAAGCGATAGCCGCGCGCGCCCGCGCCGGCACTCAAGCCGAACGCCAGCACCGCGGCGGTGGTCGCACCGGTCAACGCCAGCGCCGAGGGCGCCAGGGTCGTCGGTACCGCAACGATGGACGCCACCGCGAACGCCGTAGCGCCGTCATCGATGCCGATCACCCCCGGCGTGGCCAGACGATTGCGCGCCAAGGTCTGCAGCAAGCAGCCGCCAATTCCGAACGCCGCGCCCGTGAGCAACCCCGCAACGAGGCGCTGCAGACGCAGCTCCTGGACCAGAAACACATGCATCGGCTCACCCTGGCCGAAGGCGGCGGCCAGGGCTGTCCACGGTGACAATCCAGCGGCACCGGAAGCAAGACTGACGCCGGCGATGATCAGCAAGGCAGCCGAGAGCCCCAGTGCGGCGAACACGCCACGCCTGTTCAACAGTATGCGCAGCGCGCCGAACGCCAGCAGCCAGTAGCCGCTCGGTGCCTGGGGCATGGTGCGGCTCATAAGGTTGGCAACCGGTGGCTGCGCACCACGGCGATCAGCACAGGTGCACCGATCAGCGCGGTCACCACGCCAATCGGCAGCTCGTAGGGGCTGACCAGCAGGCGCGAAAGAATGTCAGCGAACAACACGATAATCGGCCCAAGCAACAGCGACAATCCGATGGTTCGGCGGATATCCGGCCCCACCAGGCGGCGCGCCACGAACGGCACCACCAGGCCGACGAAGGCCATCGGCCCGGCCGCCGCCGTGGCGGTACCGACCAGCACGGCGACGCCCAGCAAGGCGCCGAGCCGAGTCAGACCTGGATGGTGGCCGAGGCCGGTAGCCATCTTCTCGCCGAGGGCAAGGGCTGCCAGTGGACGGATTAATGGCACGAGCAGCAGCAAGCCCAGGAGCAGGCCCGGCGTACTCCAGGTCAATACGTCCTGTGGCCTGCCGGCCAAGGCGCCGATGATCCAGAAACGTATCTCGTCAGAACTGCGCTGGTCGTGAAGCAGAATCAAGGTGCTGATGGCGGTGAGAATGCCCGAAAAGGCTGCGCCGGCCAGCACCAGGCGCACCGGGTCGTCTCCGACACCACGCACCTGGGTGACCAGCAGAACCAGCAGGCAACCCGCCATGGCGCCTGCGATGGCCACGCCGAGATTGAGGGTGGCCGCGCTGGCGCCCAGGCTGATCGCCACCACCACGGCGAAGGACGCCCCGGCGCTGACACCCAGCAAACCAGGTTCGGCGAGCGGGTTGCGGGTCGCCGACTGCAGCACTACGCCGGCGGCACCTAGCGCGACGCCGACCAGCAACCCCAGCAGCGTACGCGGCAGGCGCAGTTCGAGCAGCACGAAACGTGCTTCGTCATCCACGTTGCCGAGCAGTGCTGCCAGGCTGCGCAAAATGCCGACCTCACCCGCGCCGACTAACAGACTGGCCAGGCACAGCAGCGCCAATGCCACGGCCACCCACGACAACGCACGGGTCAGTGCCAGGCGTCCGCCCTGTACCTGCGCAGTCATTGCGAGGCGATGGCCTTCTCGACGTCATCGAGAATCACGTTGGCCGCCAACGGCCCGCTGCCGCTGCTCCAGATCTGCCCGTCGACACTCTGCACATGGCCGCTGCTGACCGCCTTCAAACGGGCGAACGCTGGCTGCTGACGCGCCTGCTCCAGCGCCTTGTCGCCATCGGCGTTGAGGGTGGCGAGGAACAGCCAGTCGCCGTCGATGCGCGACAGGTTCTCCAGGCTCAAGGCGTCGCTGTGCGGCTTCTTGGTCAGTGCCGCCGCCATCGCCGTGCCTTTGAAGCCGAGCTGGCTGAGTAACTGGCCGACGAACAAGTGCTGGGACATCACGCCCGGGCCTTGAGGGCTCCAGCGCACCACGGACGCCACCTGACCCGGCTCAATCTTGCCCTTGAGGCTTTCGATGCGCGTGTCGACAGCGGCGATTGCAGCCTTGGCATCGGCGGGTTTGGCCAAGGCCTCACCGTAGAATTCGACGTTGTTGCGCCAGTCTTCGAATGAGCTGCCCTTCGGCACCACAGTCGGCGCGATCAGGCTGAGTTTCTGGTACTGATCCTTGGTCAATTCCGGAGAGGCCAGAATCAGGTCAGGCTGCAGGGCGAACACCGACTCCAGGTTGGTTTCCCGCGCCGTGCCGACAATCTTGATAGCGCCCGCCTTGTCCTTGAGATAATCCGATACGTCGCTGCCGCCGCGCGTGGCGACACTACCCACAGGCTTTACACCGACCGAGAGCGCCACATCCAGCGCATTCTCGCCCAGGGTGATCACTCGCTGCGGCGTGCCCTCCAGTTTGATCTCACCATAGGCGGTATCGAGGGTGCGCGATTCGGCCAGCGCAGTGCCCAGTGGCAGCAGCGCAACCAAGCCGGAAAACGCCAGCAGGCGTGAGCGTCGGGATAGGCTAGCAATCATCGGAATATCCTTTCTTTACGGTAAAACGAACGGCTGCGATCTAGCAGCCGGCCGCACGGAATGACAGGGCACAGTGCTGATTGCGCGGCGGCAGCCATACTGCGGCAAAAATGCTCGGGAATTTCATTTACACATGTAAATTCAGAGGCCTTCGCTGGCGCGCCGAAACCGCTCATTGCGCAATTACTCGGGCGACAGCGGCATCGTCTCCGGCGCTCAGGCGCAGTGCAGGGCCCAGCGAAGCCGGGAGCATGGCGCCATGGCTCAGCTCGGGATTGCGCCGATAGCGGACGATGGCGTGCGCGATTGCCGCCAACCGGCCGGCCAGTTGCTCGGCCGCATTGGCCGGCACTGCGGCAATCGCCTCGCGCCGCGCACGCACATCCGGATCGTCCCAGCCAGCAGGCGAGTGCTTGCGCGTTGCGCCACCCGTCAGCAGCGTCAGGTCGAACGCTTGGTCGCGGGTGATAAATGCCTGAGCCTCCTGAAGAATGAAGCCACCCTGCCACCACAACGAAGGGTCGGCTGCGATATAGCGCTGGAAGCTGTCAGGTCGGGTGAACAGCGCGTGCAGCGTCAGCAGGCCGCCATAGGAATGCCCCCACAGACTTTGCCGCTGCAGATCAATCCTCGCTTGTGACTGCGCCAGCGGCTTGATGCGCTCCTCGAGCAGGTCGAGAAACATATCTGCCCCGCCGCCGAGGCGCTGCCGGTTGATGTCGTCGATCACCGGTTCGCCACCGGGCAGCGGGGGCGTGTAGTCATAGGCGCGGGCGGTGGGATCGAAGCGCAGCGCGGTGGCATAACCAACAAACACCAGCACCGGTGGGCCGAGGCGATCCAGATCGGCCAATTGTTCCTCCTGCAGGGCGCCCAGTGCGGCGTTTCCATCGAGCAGGTAAAGCACCGGGTAGCCCGCTACCGGCGCCGCACGCGTGGGGACAGCGACCCAGATGCGGTAATGACGGTGACGGTCAGCCGACGAGAGCGTGTGCTGGGTGAACTGATAATGAGCCGAGCCACGGTCTGCCAGCGTCGGCCCCAGTGGCTGGGAGAGGTCAGGTTTGGCCATGGCGACTCCACTCACGGTCAGCAACAGGACGAAGCTGCTCAGCCAGGTTTTCATCAACCGACCACGCCGAGTTGCCGCCAGATCGGTAACGTGTCGCGTTCGAAGCGGCTCAACTGCGCCTGCAAAGAATCGACCGGGTCGGCCAGCGGCTGCCAACCCAACTTGCGCAACAAAGCGTCCACGGTCCGGCATAGCATGGCGCCGCGCAGTTCGGGATGGTCGAACAACACTCGGGCGGCGGCCATTTCCAGGAAGCCCGCGGCGATCCCTGAGCCCAGGCTTGGCGCAGCCAGGTGCGAATAGCGGGCACCGGCCAGCACACGCTCACAGATGACCCGGTTGAATGCACGACAGCCTGCGACATTGACCTGCCCTGGCAGCAAAGGATGCACATGCCCGGCCGACGCCAAGGCCTGCAAAGCCGGGCTGATACTCCCCGCCTGCCCTGCCAGCGCCGGCAACTGCAGTAACCCTGGGAAACTCTGTGGGCGCTGCGCCAAGGCTTGCAGGATCGGCGAAAACAGGCTCGCGCTGCCCTCGACCGCACCGATGCGCGTCTCGAACGTCAGGTTGCCGGCGGTCGGCGCGCCAGGCAACGCGGCTATGACCTGATCGAACAGAGCAGCCTTGTGCGCATGCTCGTCCAGCGCGCAGGTAGCGCGCTGATAGAGGTCGCGGCGCTGCGTCTGGTTACGCGCCAGATCCTTGAAGGTTTCGCGCAATGCGGTGCCTGCAAGGTCGCCAAGCTGGTCGATCACATTTGCCGGCAGCGATAGCTCGTCGATGTTGTCCATCAGGCTGGCACTGCCGATATAACCCGCCCCGGACGCCGCGAAGGCGGCTATCACATCGGCGACCGGCAGCGTCGACCAGTGTTCGTTGAGCAATTCGTGGGCAAGGTAAAAAGGATCGTCCTGCAGGCTGCGCTCGACGTAAGCCGCTAGCTGCGGGGCATGGCCGACCAACCCGGCGCCACTCGCACACAGACGTCGCAATGCATGGAGCGCCTCGACAACGCGCTCTGCCGACGTGCCGGAGAGGGTTTGCGCGTACTGTTGAACGAAACGCCGTGGCGCCGCAAAAAAGTCCAGCCCAGGCTGCGCCATGTAGCCGACGAACACGATCCCGCCGGGCTTCAGTTGGCGATCGACGAAGTGCAGAAGGCGTTGTCGATCAGCAGCCGAGACCCAGCAATACACCCCATGCAAGATGATGAAATCGTACGGTGGCTCAGCGCTGCAGTTGTCCAGCATGCCCTGAAAACTGTCCTCGATGAACGTCACGTTGCTGACGCCCGCCACACGCGCCAGCTCCCGGGCATGGGCGATGTGCTGGCCGTTGAAATCCACCCCCACGAACTGTCCATTCGGGTTGGCGACGGCCTGCAACACACTGGCGAAGCCCTGACCGCACCCAAGCTCACAGGACACGAACGGCCCACGCAGGTCAGGGCTCGCGCGGCCCAGGGCACGGGCCGCGAAGCTCAGCCAGATCGGCGTGGTTTCCCGCTGGAAGAAATGCGGATAGGGAATGTCGGTGATGTAATCGGCAGCCATGGCTATCAATCCGTCTAAACGCAAAAAGCCACCGCCCCAAGGGCGATGGCTGGGCTTGCCGCTAGCTAGAACGAGGTGGTAGCGGAGACATAGAACGCTCGCCCCGGCTCGTTATAGTTGTTGGCACCCTCGCCGCCGGCAATGCTCTCGCGGCGTATCTGCTTGTCGAACAGGTTGTTGATGCCAGCGGCGAAGCGCCAGTTGTCATTCAGTTCGTAGTTGGCCCCGAGGCCGACCAGCGTGTAAGGGTCACGGGCCCGCAACGCATCTCCGGTTGCCGCACTGCCCTGACTGGTCAGACGCCGTGGCTCCTGCTTGCCGTAATGCGTGACGATAAGCGACAGGTCCAGAGCGTCGGTGACAGTCCAGTCGAGCATCGAATTGACCGTGTACTTGGGGATCACCGACAGCGGCTCGCCGGTGGTCTTGTTCTTGTTCTGAATCATATAGGTGAAATTGTTGTTCCAGCTCAGCGTTTCACCATTGTTGCCCAGCAGCGGGATGGTGACGTTGCCTTCCCAACCCGAAACGACGGCCTTGGGCGCATTCACCCACTGATAAACCTCTGCGTAGGTACCACCAGCGCCCGGCAATACCTGACTAGGGTCGGAACCATCGCCCATGCCGGCAACGACCTTGTTCTTGTAGTCATTGTGGAAGTACGTCAACCCAGCCACCCAGCCAGCATCATCGAAGGCAATACCGAGCTCTTTATTGATGCTGGTTTCGGCATCCAGGTTCTGGTTGCCAAGGATGTAGCAGCCACCACCGCCACCCGAACCATCCGGGCAACCGTTACCCTTGGTGAAGTACACGTAATTCGGATTGGACTGATACAGGTTGGGCGCCTTGAACGCCTTGGCCACGCCGCCTTTCAGGGTGACGGTGTCGGTCAGCCGGTAGGAGCTGTTCAGGCTCGGGCTCCAGTTGCTGCCGAAAATGCTGTTGTCATCAAAGCGCAGGCCCGGAGTCAGGGTCCAGTCCGGGGTCAGCTCGATATTGTCTTCGAGGTACAGGGCATAGTTGTCGGCGTCCGACTTGCCGCTGCGCTCACCGGCGGTGAAACGTGGCACGCTGATCCCGCCATATGACGCGGCCTGACCGTTGGAGTATGGATCGTCGAGCTCTTCACGGATGTATTCGCCACCCACTGTCAGCGTCTGATGGAAGCCAAGTTCGAGCGGCAGGTTGAGTTCGCCAAACAGGCGGTAGTTATCCAGCTCTGAGGTCGACTTGTCCTGCCCGCTGATGCCCGTCTCCGGGCCACCTGCCAACGCTTCGGCCATGCGTCGATTTCGCGTGTTCTCATACGATAACCCGAGCTGGGACGTGCCGAATTCCCAATCACCGCGGTGAGTTACGGCGGCTGTCTGCCGGTACATGGTATTGGTCTCGCGCCCAAGCAGAGCGCTGGTGTTGGTCAGCGTGGTGCTGTGATCCTGGGCACGCTCACCGGCATAGATGTTGCCCTGCCGACTGAAGCCGCTTTCCAGCTCCAGCGTTTGTTCATCGCTCAGGTCGAAGCGCAGCAGCGCATTGAGGTCCTTGTTGCGTACCCCTTCACGCCCGGCCGGCCCTGGGTTGGTGCCCGCGGCGTACGCCTGATTGAGGCTTGCATCGTCGGCGTCGGTTTTGTTCAGGTTGCCGTAGACGCGAAACGACACGCTATCAGCAAGCGGCCCCGCAGTATTGAAGCTCAGCCGACGGGTTGCACCCTCGTCGTTATTTTCTGGGATGTTGGTGTAGGCGGTCACCGAGCCAGAAACCGTCTTGCCGGGCGCTTTGGTAATGATATTGACCACCCCGCCTGCCGCCCCCGAGCCGTAGCGCGCCGCGGCCGGGCCGCGCAATACCTCGATCCGCTCGATCGCTTCAGCCGGTACCCAATTGCTGTCACCGCGGCCATTGCGTTCACCGGAACGGCCCATGCGCACCGAATTACGCGACGTGACTGGCTTGCCGTCGATCAGAATCAGGGTGTTTTCCGGGCCCATGCCACGCAGGTCGATCTGCCGGCTGTTGCCGAATTGCCCGCTGGCGCTGTTTCCCGTCAGATTGACCCCCGGCATGCGCCGGATAAGTTCGGAGAGATCGTTGGCTGGCGGATGGCGCTGGATGTCGTCAGCGGTAATCACCGATACCCCGGGGGCCTGTTTGAGCTCCTGCTCGGCCGTGCCGATGACACGCGTCTCGCCGATTTCCAGCGCACGCATGCCCTCGGCAGGCGTGGCGCCCTCACCGCTGGCTGCGGCTTCATCCAGGGTAATTTCGGCCACTTGCGCATATACCGCCGCCGGCGTACTGAACGCCAGCATGATGGCCGTGGCCAGCAGGTTCGGTTTGTATTTTGGATTCATTGACGTCCCTATACCGCGAAGGTCCAGGCCCGAATGGGGCAAAGGCGGCGGTACCGACTGTGTCGAATGGGCTGGCTAGAGCCACCCCCGCCGCATAACGGCGCAAATGATAGTTAATATCATATGAGAGTAAACGTCATTTACATTCTATACAGTTTGCTCTGCCAGCTGGCCGGCTGGCAGCAACACGTGCATCTGCAGGCCGCTGCCTGGCGGGCTTTGCGCCCATAAACGGCCTCCCTGCAAAGCGATGGCGCTGCGCGCGATGCTCAAGCCAAGACCGAAACCGCCGTCCCCCGGGCGAGCACTATCCAGCCGAGCAAACGGTTCGAAAATGGTTTCCAGATAGCGAACTTGGATGCCAGGCCCGCTATCGATCAATCGCAGGTGCCAGTACTCGCCCTCCAACTCGCCCGCCAAACGCACACAGCCAGCGGGCGGTGAATGGCGAATGGCGTTGCGCAGCAGATTTTCCAACGCCTGAGCGAGGCTGGTCAGGTTGGCAGCCACCAGACAACGCTCGTCCACCTCGAACTGAAATTGCTGGTTTGACCAGCCGGTTTCGAAACAGGCGTCTTCGACCAGCATGTCCCAGAGTTGCACCAGGCAAATCGGCTCGCGGGCGAACTGCGGTCGCTCGGAATCCAGCCAGGCCAGTTCCAGCGAATTTCCCACCAGCCGCTGCATGATGCTGATCTCCCGATCCAGCCGCTGGCGCAGCACGAGCGGGTCGCTCTCGCCATCAGCCGCCACGCGCAGGCGACTCAGCGGTGTGCGCAACTCGTGCGAGAGGTCGCGCAGCAGGCGCCGCTGATAGGCAACGGTGCCTTCAAGGCGCTCGGCCATGTGGTCAAATGCCCGGCCCAGCTCGCCCAGCTCATCCTTGCGCGCTGCTACTGGCGGGCCAATGCGGGCGCTCAGGTCGCCAGCGCTGAGGGTATTGGCCTGGCGGCGCAGGATGACCAGCGGCGCGATAAACAAGCGGTACAGCAAGGTACCCAGCAGAATCGCCAGCAATGCCGGCAACACCTTCTGTACGACAAACTCCCACTGGGCCTGGTAATAACGCGGGTCGAGACGCGGTGGCAGTTCCATCACCAGACGGATATTGCCGTCGCTGAAGGGCACGTAAAAGGTCGGCCGTCCGCCTGGACGACCGACCTTCTGATCCAGGCTGCGCACGAAGTCCAGCCGCAGTAAATCCGACGGGCCCAGCGGCTGCGACGACAATGACTGATGGTCGCTGTTGACCACCATGGCCCACACCTGCTCCCGCTCACGCAGATCCCTCAGGTAACGATCGAGCCCTGCCGTTCCCTGCTGTTTCCAGGCGGTTTCAGCCTCTTCGGCAAAATGGGTAAGTGCCTGCCGGCTGGACATCGACAAGGTGGACATCGCCTCGTACACCCGTTTGTCCAGGTCCACGTGCAGACTGACGATCAGCAGGCAGAACAGCGCCAGCCCGACGATCAACTTCCAGAACAGTGAATGACGACCGGGCACCTCAGTATTCCCGGCCGGTCAGCACGTAACCTTTGCCCCATACCGACTCCAGCCGGGTGCTGGTATAGGCGATGCTCTTCAGCTTACGGCGCACGTTGCTGACGTGCATATCGAGGCTGCGATCATGCTGGGCGTAACCGCGATGCAGCACGTGCTGATACAGGAAGGCCTTGCTCAGCACCTCCTCGCCATGCCGCGAGAAGGTTTCCAGCAGGCGATACTCGGTAGAGGTCAATTGCGCCCACTGCCCGCCGTGACAGACATCGGAACGATCCTCGTCAAAGATCAACGTATCCTCCTGCAAAGGAGGCTGTTCACAGCGTTCGTACGCCACGCGGCGTAAAATCGCCTCAATCCGCACACTCAGCTCACCGAGGCTGAAGGGCTTGGGCAGGTAATCGTCGGCGCCCTTGCTGAACCCGGCGATGCGATCCTGCTCGGCGCCCAGGGCGGACATCAGGATCACCGGCACCCGGCGTCGCTCGCGCAAGCGCTGCAGCACGTCCAGGCCATTGCTGCCTGGCAGCAGAATGTCCATGAGGATCAGGTCGAAATCCTCCTCTTCGGCCAGGCGCAGCCCTTCATTACCGTCAGCGCTGGCGGTGACATCGTAGCCACAGCCACGCAAATGAGCCTGCAGGTGGAAGGCCAGCGCGGGATCGTCTTCGACCGCGAGAATACGAGGGGCGTTAGGGGCTGAGTGTTGCATGACGATGAGACTCTGAAAGCTAATGTGAACTATTCTACCTATTCGACGTGTCCGGTGAGCAACTGCGCCGCCCAGCCCATCCCAGGCAAGCACCCAGGCAACGGAATCGCTACACTGCCGGCATCGTAGGAAGGGGACGTCGCGTGCTAACGAATATCGGCATCAAGGGCCGGGTACTGATGCTTACCCTGCTGCCCACCAGCCTGCTGGCGGTGGTATTGGGCGGCTACTTCATCTGGATGCAATTGTCCGGGCTGCAAGCGCAACTGCTGCAGCGCGGCCACATGATTGCCGAGCAACTGGCACCCTTGGCGGCCCCCGCCCTGCTGCACAGCGACAAGTCGTTGCTGCAGCGTATCGCCACCGAAGCCCTGGAGCAGCCCGATGTGCGCGCGGTGAGTTTCATGACCGCGCAGAGCGAACGGCTGACCCACGCCGGCCCGAGCATGCTCAACGACCGCCCGGTGATCGACAGCGACACCGTGGACGTCGCCCAGCACAGCAGCCAGGACGCCACCCGCTTTCTGTTGCCGGTGATGGCCCAGCACCTGACCTTGAGTGGCGAGGAGCAGCCCGAGGTCGCAGCAGGCCCGATCGGTTGGGTAGAACTGGAACTGTCGCACCACAACACCCTGCTAAGCGGCTACCGCAGCCTTCTGACCAGCTTGCTGTTGGTGGTGACCGGCCTGATCATCACCGGGCTGCTGGCCTTGCGCATGAGCCGCAGCATCAACGACCCGCTGCTGCGCATCAAGAACGGCGTCGCCCTGCTCAAGGACGGCCATCTGGAAACCCGCCTGCCACCGCTGGGCAGCCACGAGCTGGATGAGCTCGCGTCGGGCATCAACCGCATGGCCGAATCGCTGCAGAACGCCCAGGAAGAGATGCAGCACAGCATCGACCAGGTCACCGAAGACCTGCGACAGAACCTGGAAACCATCGAGATTCAGAACATCGAGCTGGATTTCGCCCGCAAGGAAGCCCTGGAAGCGAGCCGCATCAAGTCCGAATTCCTGGCCAACATGAGCCACGAAATCCGCACCCCGCTCAATGGCATTCTCGGCTTCACCAACCTGCTGCAGAAAAGCGAGCTGAGCCCGCGCCAGCAGGACTACCTGAGCACCATCGAAAAGTCCGCCGATAGCCTGCTGGGGATCATTAACGAGGTTCTGGATTTCTCCAAGATCGAGGCCGGCAAGCTGGTGCTGGAGAACATTCCGTTCAACCTGCGCGACCTGCTGCAGGACACCCTGACCATTCTTGCGCCGTCCGCCCACGAGAAGCAGCTGGAGCTGCTCTCGCTGGTCTACCGCGACACGCCGGTGTCGCTGTCCGGCGATCCGCTGCGCCTCAAGCAGGTGCTGACCAACCTGGTCAACAACGCGATCAAGTTCACCCGTCAAGGCAGCATCGTCATCCGCGCCATGCTCGAGGAAGAGACCGCCGACCGCGCCCAGTTGCGTATCAGCGTGCGTGACACCGGCATCGGTCTCGCGGAGGAAGACCTGCGCGCGCTGTTCCAGGCGTTCAGTCAGGCCGACAATTCGATGTCCCGCCAGGCAGGCGGCACCGGCCTTGGCCTGGTGATATCCAAACGCCTGATCGAGCAGATGGGCGGCGAAATCGGCGTCGACAGCACGCCCGGTGAAGGCTCTGAATTCTGGGTCAGCCTGAACCTGCCCAAAGCCCGCAGCGACGCCGAAGACCAGCCCAAAGCGCTCTCGGGCCGCCGCGCCGCCATGCTCGAAGCCCACGAACTGGCCTGCCAGGCGCTGCAGCATCAACTTGAAGACTGCGGGCTGCTGGTAAGCGTGTTCAGCGACCTCGACGCGCTCTGCGAGGCGGTCAGCACGGCTAGCCATACTGCGCAGCCATTCAATTGCGCAGTACTCGGCGTAACCGCCAGGCAGATGCCCGCTGAACAGCTCGGTAAGCGCGTCTGGGATCTCGAGCATCTTGGCTGCAAGGCCGTGGTGCTGTGCCCGACCACCGAACAGACGCACTACCAGGACAGCGTGCCCGACTGGCACAGCCAGCTGCAGGCCAAACCCGCCTGCACGCGCAAACTGCAGCGCACCCTGATCGAGCTGATCGTGCCCAGGCAGATACGCCAGCAGCCTCGCCGCAGCGCCACGCGGTCACCGGCCATCCTGTGTGTCGATGACAACGCCGCCAACCTCCTGCTGGTGCAAACGTTGCTCGACGGCATGGGCGCGCAAGTGACGGTCGCCTGCAGTGGTTTCGATGCGCTGGCGATCACCCGTGAACAGGATTTCGACCTGGTCTTCATGGACGTGCAGATGCCGGGCATGGATGGCCGCCAGACCACCGAGGCCATCCGCCAGTGGGAACAGGACAGCGGGCGTGCGCCGATGCCCATCGTCGCGCTGACCGCCCACGCCCTGGCCAATGAGAAACGCACCCTGCTGCAGAGCGGCATGGACGACTACCTGACCAAGCCGATCAGCGAGCGACAATTGGCCCAGGTGGTATTGAAGTGGACAGGCTTGCCGCTGCAGGACAACGCTCAGGATCAGCTCCCGGATAGCAACCAGACAGCGCTCACTGCGGTTCTGGACAATGAAGAAGGCCTGCGCCTCGCCGCGGGCAAGGCCGACCTGGCAGCCGAGATGCTGAACATGCTGCTCGCCGGATTGCCCGGCGACCTGCAAGCCATCCGCCAGGCCCGCGCCGATGGCGACCGCAACGCCTTGATCGAACGCATCCACCGCCTGCATGGCGCCACACGATATTGTGGCGTGCCGCAGCTGCGCGCCACCTGCCAGTACAGCGAAACCCAGCTCAAGCAGGACCAGCCTATTCGCAGTAGCGGGCTCGATGAACTGGAGCAGGCGATCGAACGCTTGAGTGAAGAGGCACGCGTTGGCATATAGGCTGACATGCATATGCCGGGCAGCCGGCAGCCCACTATCGATGTCTAGTAAACGTTATCCGGAAGCGCCACGATGACCGCCATTGCTCAACCCACCGCGCAACTGCCCCTGAGCAAACGCCTGAAAGCCGGCACCAGCCGCGACCACGACAGCGTCGACACACTGGTCATGCATTCCCGACCGTTTGAAAGCCTGGAGCGCTACGGTTACTTCCTGCGCGTGCAGCACCGTTTTCATGGCGCCATCGACGCACTGTATGACGACATAGCGCTCAATCGCCTGCTGCCGGGCCTGAGCGAGCTGCCGCGGTTCGAGGCCGTGTGCGCCGATCTGGCGGCCCTGGACCTGTCAGTACCGCCTGTCCCGCCAGCGGTAATCCCCAGCAGCCCCCACGCGGCGCTGGGCTGGCTGTACTGCAGCGAAGGCTCAAACTTGGGCGCTGCCTATCTGTTCAAGGAAACTCAGCGGATCGGCCTTGATGCTCAATATGGGGCGCGCCACCTGGCGGCTCACCCGCAAGGGCGCGGCCTGCACTGGCGTCAGTTCGTTGCCCTGCTCGATGGTCTGGATTTGAGCGAGGCGCAGCGCGATGAAGCCGTCAGTGGCGCTGTCGCAGCCTTCGATTTCTATCGGGCAGCGCTGCGGGAGATTTTTCCGGCGGCATGATCACCTGCGGGCCGGAGACCTCGCTGCCCGCCTTCCTCTATCGCGGCCTGTTAGAATGCGCTCCTTATCCGGAGGAACCATGGCCGAACACGATTTCCGCTACAACCTGCTCAATCCCGAACACACGCTGATCGAGTGCCGCGCCCTGGCTCCCGGCCGTTACCAGGTCACCGGCAACGGCGGCTCGATCAAGAACAGCGATACCCTGGTGGTCAGCCTTAAAGGCAGCCGCGAATTGAGCATGCGCCTGCAGGTCGACAAGGTTCGTCACCTGATCAACCCGCCAGGCCAGTGGGTCGCCGTGGCTCACGGCCCGGCGTTCACCGAACTGTCGATCTTCAATTGGCAGGTCACCTGCGACAGCTGCGGCAAGCAACTGGACTTCGAATTTGCGGTCGACAGTGCACTGGGCAAGAAAGCCCAGACACCTGCCGCCGATGCGCGTCTTGCGGAACTCGGCTGGCGCAAACAGGAGGGCAAGCACCTTTGCCCCGCGTGCCTGAAGAAGGAGGCCTGATGAAACCGTTTCTCGCCCTTGGCTTGCTGACTGCTGCCCTTGCTGGCTGCGCCGGCAAGCCGGTGCAGCTGGAAACCGAACGTGTCTATCGCGTCGAATGGATTGGCGAACGCCCGCTGATCGACAGCAGCCACCTGACCATCACCCTGGGTGACGACGGCCGCGCCTACGGCAACGCCGGCTGCAACCACTGGTTCGCAGGCTACCAGCGTGACGGAGACAAACTGACCTTCAGTAACGCCGGCAGCACCCGCATGATGTGCGCACCGGCGCTGATGGAACAGGAAAGCCGTTTCCTACAGAGCCTCGGTACCGTCGAGCGTTGGGATATTTCACCGACCGAGCAACTGCGCCTGTGGCCGGCCAGCGGCAAGCCGATCCGGCTGTGGCCTGACGAATAAGCAACAAAGGTCGAGTTCGCTGCGGCAGTAGCAGTTTCTATCTACTGACGGTGGGGATGCCAAGATTCGCCGCAGGGGCGCGGCTCCTACAAATCGCAATCACGTAGGGGCGTGCCCCCTGGGCGAACGGATGTGGCCTTGCCGATTTAGGGCTCTCGCGGCGTAAACAGATCCAACTGCTCATGCTTGCCACGCAAATCCTGCAACCGCACGCCCACGCCCAACAAGCGCACCGGGCGATTGCCGCGCGCATGAGCGTTGGCCAGCAGAACGCGATAGCTCTCCAGATCACGGGCGGCACCGGCCTGCTCCAAGGTGGTCTGGGTGAAGTCGTGGAACTTGACCTTGACGAAAGGTTTGCCCGCTCGATAGCTGCCGTCCAGGCGGGTCATGCGCCGCTCCAGTTCTTCCAGCAATGCGGGCAACTGTTCAAGGCAGGCCTGCAGGTCCGGCAGATCCTGATCGTAGGTGTTTTCCACGCTCATCGACTGGCGGCGGCTGTCGGTCTGCACCACGCGCTCGTCGATGCCGTGGGCGAGGTTCCACAAGCGCTCACCAAAGCTGCCGAACTCACGCACCAGGCGCAGCTTGTTCCATTCGCGCAGGTCACTGCAGGTGCGTATACCGAGGCGTGTCAGCTTGTCGGCGGTGACTTTGCCGACGCCATGCAGCTTGTTGACGGGCAACTCGGCAACGAAATCCTCGACCTGATCCGGCGTGATGACGAATATCCCGTTG
Organism: Phytopseudomonas seleniipraecipitans; assembly: GCF_900102335.1. Classification (GTDB taxonomy): domain Bacteria; phylum Pseudomonadota; class Gammaproteobacteria; order Pseudomonadales; family Pseudomonadaceae; genus Aquipseudomonas; species Aquipseudomonas seleniipraecipitans. The sequence goes on along the minus strand of NZ_FNBM01000001.1, from coordinate 499,119 downwards.
GGTTTTCGCCAGTCGCTGGCGATCTTGGCCAGGAACTTGTTCGGCGCCACGCCTGCCGACACGGTGATATGCAGGTCGCTGGACACCCGACGGCGAATGTCCTGGGCGATACGCGTGGCGCTGCCACCAAAATGTTCGCAATGGGACACGTCGAGAAAGGCCTCGTCCAGCGACAGCGGCTCGATCTGGTCGGTGTAATCGCGAAAGATCGCGTGAATGTCTCGCGAGACGGCGCGGTATACATCGAAGCGCGGTTTGACGATCAGCAGATCCGGGCACAGTTTCAGCGCGTGCCCCGACGCCATCGCCGAGCGCACCCCGTAGGCACGTGCCTCATAGTTGCACGTCGCGATCACCCCACGGCGATCCGCCGAGCCCCCCACTGCCATCGGCTTGTCGGCCAGCGCCGGGTTGTCGCGCATTTCGACCGAGGCATAAAAGGCGTCACAGTCGACGTGAATGATCTTTCGCTGCGCCATAAACCTGAAAACGAGAGAGCTGGACGGCCACACAGGCGGCCGAGCGACGAGGGGATGGCCACCTTACTGTATAAAAGAACAGCCTTCCAGCCTGCCCCGCCAACTGGGTGTCTTTTATCTGTCATGCGTCTCAACGCCGGGAAACCGCCTGAAAGCCCCGCATGGCATGGGTTACGTCGCTTAAATCGCTTGCTTACCAACGCTAACCGATTGAACGGAAAACAGTTTTTTCCACGATAAGCGTTGACAGCATGCCTCAGATGAATAGAATGGCGACCGCGGGATGGAGCAGTCTGGTAGCTCGTCGGGCTCATAACCCGAAGGTCGTCGGTTCAAATCCGGCTCCCGCAACCAGATACTCAAAGAAGGCCACTCAATCGAGTGGCCTTTTTTGTTTCTGCCCTGTCGACTAACTAATTGATTGAAAAGCACAAAGTGGTTGACAGAGGCGCGGTTTTATATAGAATTGTCGGCGCGGGATGGAGCAGTCTGGTAGCTCGTCGGGCTCATAACCCGAAGGTCGTCGGTTCAAATCCGGCTCCCGCAACCAGATACTCAAAAAGGCCACTCAATCGAGTGGCCTTTTTGTTTTTCTGCTTTGTCGATTTAACTAATTGATTGAAAAGCATAAATCGATTGACAGAAGTCTGTTTTTGTATAGAATTGCCGGCGCGGGATGGAGCAGTCTGGTAGCTCGTCGGGCTCATAACCCGAAGGTCGTCGGTTCAAATCCGGCTCCCGCAACCACCTTCGAAACGAAAGCCCTGACAGCCTAGCTGTCGGGGCTTTTGTTTTATGGGCATACGAAATATTCCAGCGCTCCCTCAGCGCCATGCACGTAAGCCACTATTCTCTCTTGCAGATAAATCTTTCATGACGTCAGCCACGGACATCTTGAAGCGGCTCGCCTGTACCCATACATTATTTGTAATACAAAGAAACTTGGCTTACGCCTTCCAATCTGCGCCGCACTACCCAAGAGGTATCCGATGCGCGCCAGCTCCGACGCTACTGCCGCACCTTCTCTGCCCAAATCTCAACTCCTGCTATGGCGACAGCGCCTGGATCGATACCGCCAGCCGCTGGGGCTGAGTGTTGCCCTGTTGCTTTTCGTGATCGCGCTGCTTGCCTGTCGACACTTGCTCGATGAGCTGGATCCCAGTGCGCTGCATGCATCCATTCTGGCCGTGCCGGGCGTGAACCTGTTCGGCGCCGTTGGCCTGACAGTTCTGGGATTCATCGCCCTGCTCGGCTATGAATGGTCGGCCAGCCGCTACGCAGCGGTCAGCTTGCCGGCTCGCACGCTGGCCACTGGCGGCTTCTGCGCATTCGCCATCGGCAATGCGGTCGGCCTGTCGATGCTCTCGGGTGGTTCGATCCGCTATCGCCTGTACGCCCGCCATGGCATTGGCGGCGGCGAGATCGCGCGCATGACCGTGTTCGCCAGCCTGTCACTCGGCTGCGCCCTGCCCTTGCTGGCGGCACTCGCGGCGCTCGCCGATCCGGCGGCCGCTGCTGCTGCCCTGCACCTGCCACAACCGCTGTTGATCGCCATTTGCGTGATGCTTCTGACAATCGGCGCCGCGCTGGTGGTGGTAGTGCATCGCGCCCGACTTGCAGAGCGCCCCGCGCCGGACTGCGTGACCGTGCGCGTGAGCAGGCACCTGCTGCGTTTGCCCGATACGCGGCTGACGCTGCTGCAGGTGCTGATCACCCTGGTCGACGTCAGCGCTGCCGCTGGCGTGTTGTATCTGTTGCTACCCGAAGCGCCGCCCTTCACTACCTTCCTGCTCGTCTATCTATTGGCACTGGCAGCCGGCGTACTCAGCCATGTGCCGGGCGGTGTCGGCGTATTCGAGGCGGTACTGCTGGCAGCCTTCGCCAACGAACTGGGTGCCGCGCCCCTTGCCGCAGCCCTGCTGCTCTATCGCCTCATCTATATCGTGCTGCCATTGCTGGTGGCCTGCCTGCTGTTGCTGGCCATGGAACTGCGCCGGCTGGTCGACACACGCCAGGCCATCCGCGCGGCGAGTGGCCTGGCGGCGCCTATCCTGGCTTTGCTGGTGTTCATCTCCGGGATGGTGCTGCTGTTTTCTGGCGCCACGCCAAGCCTGGATGAGCGCCTGGAAATTCTCGACTTCCTCATTCCGCATCGCCTGATCGACGCCTCGCACTTTGGCGCTAGCCTGATCGGCCTGCTCTGCCTGTTGCTGGCACAAGGGCTGCGTCGCCGACTCTCTGCCGCCTGGGCAATGACCCTGGGGCTGTTGATCACCGGCGCGGTGCTGTCGTTGCTCAAGGGCTTCGACTGGGAGGAAGCGCTGCTGCTGAGCATCACCGCGGGCCTGCTGGCGTTGTTCCGTCCGTACTTCTACCGCCCCAGCCGGATCATGGAACTGCCCTTCTCACCCTGGCACCTGGCGGCCAGCGCGTGCGTGCTCGGCGCCTCGATCTGGCTACTGTTCTTCGCCTATCAGGATGTGCCCTACGAACGCCAGCTGTGGTGGCAGTTTGCGGTAAACGCCGATGCGCCTCGCGGCCTGCGTGCTGCACTGGGCTGTGTGTTGGTGCTCGGCGTGGTGTTTCTCGCCTGGTTACTGCGCGCCGCGCCGCCGGCCGTGGCGCTGCCCAGCAGTGAGGAATTGGATCGTGCCGCGTTAATCGTCAAGGCGTCCGATCAGGCTGATGGCGGCCTGGCGCTGACCGGCGACAAGGCACTGCTGGTGCACCCGCAAGGTGACGCCTTTCTGATGTATTCGCGCCGCGCCCGCAGCATGATCGCGCTGTTCGACCCCATCGGTACGCCGCAGCGGCGTGCCGAGCTGGTTTGGCAATTCCGCGACCTCTGCGACCGCCACCATACCCGTCCGGTGTTCTACCAGGTGCGCGCCGAAAACCTGCCGCTGTATATGGACATCGGCCTGACCGCCATCAAGCTCGGTGAAGAAGCCCGGGTCGACCTCAACCGATTCGACCTGGAAAGCACCGGCAAGACCATGAAGGACCTGCGCTACACCTGGAACCGCGGGCAGCGCGATGGCCTGGTACTGGAGTTCTTCGAACCCGGTGAAGCCCCGCTCGACGAACTGCGCGCGATCTCCGATGCCTGGCTGAACGGCAAGCAGATGCGCGAGAAAGGCTTCTCCCTGGGCCGCTTCGACCCCGCCTACCTGCGTCACTTCCGTATTGTCGTGGCGCGGGTCGAAGGCCGTGCCGTGGCGTTTGCCAACTTGCTGGAAACCGACAGCCGCGACCTCGCCACCCTCGACCTGATGCGCGTGCTGCCGGATGCACCGAAGCTGACCATGGAATTTCTGATGCTCGGCCTGATTCTGCATTTCAAAGCAGCCGGCTTCGCCCGCTTCAGCCTGGGCATGGTGCCGCTGTCCGGCCTGCAGCCTCGTCGTGGCGCGCCGCTGGCCCAGCGACTTGGCGCACTGGTATTCCAGCGCGGTGAGGCGTTCTACAACTTCCAGGGCCTGCGCCGCTTCAAGGACAAGTTCCAGCCGGACTGGGAGCCTCGCTACATGGCCGTACCCGCCGGGCTCGACCCGCTGGTGGCGCTGACCGACACCGCCGCGCTGATCGCCGGCGGCTTTACCGGACTGGTGAAACGTTGATGACCCGCACAGCCAAACGCCTGCTACCGATCCTCCTTGTGCTGCTCGCCATGGTGGCGGGCGGCCTTTATTACTGGCTGCGGCCCGCGCCTGAAGCCAGCCTGGCGCGCCATCCACTGGCCTCCGGCGGCGACCTGGTGCTCGCAACGCCCGGCGGCACCGTGCAACGTCGCGTGCTGCTGGCCGTGCCTGCCGATCAGCAACTGAGCGAGGCCGAGCTGCTGGAACTGGCGCAATCCAACCACGCCGTGATCGGCCAGTATCAGCCCACACAACAGAGCTGTGACGACCAGGCCAAGCGTCTGCAAGAAGCGAGCGCAACGCTCGGCGGGTCGGTCGATCTGGTGGCTGGCAGCGATACTGGCGCCATGCTCGCCTGGCGCTGGCTGGCCGCACAGAACGACAGCAAGGCTCAGGCGCTGTCGGTCGGCTTCTCGCTCCGCAAGCCCGACTGCGACGCGCCGCCTCCGGCCAGCAGTGCACACGGTCACTGGCTCGTCGCATGGAACGACAACCCGGATGACGCCAGCGCCCGTTTCGTGCGCCAGCAGGCCACTGCCGAAACCCTGATCGGTGACTACCAGACCGAACCCAAGACGCTGCTGATGACGCAGTTGCGCCGTCTGCTGCAAGGTGCCAGCGATGATCTGCCGGTGGTCGAAGTGCCGGCTGCCCAGCCTGGCGATACGGTCAGCCTGTTCTACTCCGGCGACGGCGGTTGGCGTGATCTGGATAAAGCCGTGGCCGAGCAGATGGCCGAGCGCGGCTACCCGGTGGTCGGCGTCGATACCCTGCGTTATTTCTGGCAGCGCAAGAGCCCCGAGCAAGCCGCCAGCGACCTGTCCGAGTTGATGCGTGAATACCGCGAGAAATGGCATGCCAAGCGCTTCGTGCTGATCGGCTACTCCTTCGGCGCGGATGTAATGCCTGCGCTCTACAACCGCCTGCCCAACAGCGACAAACAACAAGTCGACGCCGTTCTGCTGTTGGCGCTTGCCCGCAGTGGTGCGTTCGAGATTCATGTCGACGGCTGGCTTGGCAAGGATGCCAGCGAAGCGGCCACCGGTCCCGAGCTGGTCAAGTTACCGGCTGAAAAAGTGCTGTGCGTGTATGGCACGGAAGAAGCGCCCGAAAGCGGCTGCACCCAACCTCAAGCCACCGGTGAAAACCTGCAACTGCCCGGTGGGCACCACTACGACAAGGATTACCCGGCCCTGGCCCAGCGGCTCATTGCCGCCATTCAGAAACGCCAGCAGGCAACGCCGTAGCAAGCCGGTAGCCAAAAATCCTTCGGCTACCGGCTGTGTCGTCAACCCAGAAAGTAAAACGCTCCCGCGATGACCACGCCGGAATACAGCAGCATGATCAGGCAGTAGCCCATGATGTCCCGCGCGCCCAGGCCGGCAATGGCCAGCAGCGGCAAGGCCCAGAACGGCTGAATCATGTTGGTCCAGGCGTCGCCCCAGGCAATCGCCATCGCGGTGACTTCCGGCGCTACACCGAGCGCTTGACCGGCCGGCAGCATGATCGGCCCTTGCACCGCCCATTGGCCGCCACCGGACGGGATGAACACGTTCAGCAGCCCGGCACTCAGGAAAGCAAACACCGGAAAGCTGTCAGCCGTCGACCAGGTGATAAACAGGTCGGTGATCTGCCGGCCCAATATTTCACCCTCGGGGCTGGCGCCCACCATCATGCCCATGATGCCGGCATAGAACGGAAACTGGATGATGATCCCGCTGATGCCGCTGACGCTCTCCTGCACCGCACGGGCGTAGCGCTCCGGCGAGCCGTGGGCCAGCAGCCCGGCGAACAGGAACATGCCGATCACCAGATTGAGCGTAAGCCCAAAACCATTCTCGGCAAAATGAAAACCGAAGTAGACGGCCGCCATGGCCACCAGCAGCAGGCCAAGAATGCGGCTGTCATCCAGGCGCTGGGCGCCCGTTTCCCGGGGCACGTGCGGCGCCGGCGGGTCGACCAGCAACGCAGGGTCGGCAACCGTCGGTGTGGCAGGCTGCATGGCGCGATTCAACAGCGGCGCGCCAATCACCAGCATGGCGATAATCGCCAGGTTCAACGTGGAGAACAGCGTGTGTTCCACGCCGACCGCTGCGGTCAGCGCGCCGCCGGTCATGCGCTCAAGATCAGCGCCGCCAGTGGCCAGTGACAACGGGATCGAACCCGACAAGCCGCCATGCCAGACCAGAAAACCCGAATAGGCAGCGGCCACCAGCAATGGGTAATGCACGCCTTTGACCTGACGCGCCAAGGCCCGCGCGAACACCGCACCGACGACCAGGCCGAAGCCCCAGTTGATCAGCGAGGCGAGCATGGCCACCAGCGTGACGAATATGATCGCCTGCCCCGGTGAGCGCGGAATGCGCGCCAAGCGATCGAGCAAACGACTGACCGCCGGCGCGTTCGCTAAGGCATGGCCGGTAACCAGCACCAGCGCCATCTGCATGGTGAACATCAGCAGGCCCCAGAGGCCGTTGCCCCAATGCCGCGTCATCTGCACCAGGCTCTGGCCAGTGGTGGCCATACCAAGCAGCAGCACCAGCAACGTCAGCAGCAGGGCAAACACGAACGGCGATGGCAAGTAGCGCTGAACCAGGTTGACACTCAGCGAAGTGATTCTGGCGAACATGGGCGAGTCTTCTCTTGTGGTTGTTGTGAGCACAGCGTAGCAAAGGTCTAGTCATGCAATTCGCCCACGTACCCAGGCCCTGCCGACGCACGGGCGGCACGGCCACCGGCAGTGCTGGCAAAGTCGCGCGCACGCCGCTAGAATTGCGCACTTTTTGATCAGAGGCGTGCCAGCGCCCGCTCCGTCTTAGCCCTGAGGTTCGCCCGCATGACCACCACCACCGCCCCTAAAGTAGGGTTTGTTTCGCTCGGCTGCCCAAAAGCCCTGGTCGATTCCGAACGCATTCTCACCCAGCTGCGCATGGAAGGTTATGAGGTCGTGCCGACCTACCAGGACGCCGACGTCGTGGTGGTCAACACCTGTGGCTTCATCGACAGCGCCAAGGCCGAGTCGCTGGAAGTGATCGGTGAGGCGATCAAGGAAAACGGCAAGGTGATCGTCACCGGCTGCATGGGCGTCGAAGAAGGCAGCATCCGTGACGTGCACCCCAGCGTGCTGTCGGTCACCGGCCCGCAGCAATACGAGCAGGTGGTCAACGCCGTGCACGACGTGGTGCCGCCGCGCCAGGATCACAATCCACTGATCGACCTGGTGCCGCCGCAAGGCATCAAGCTCACGCCGCGTCATTACGCCTACCTGAAGATTTCCGAAGGCTGCAACCACAGTTGCAGCTTCTGCATCATCCCGTCGATGCGCGGCAAGCTGGTCAGCCGCCCGGTGGGCGACGTGCTGGGCGAGGCCGAGCGGCTGGTCAAGGCCGGCGTCAAGGAACTGCTGGTCATCAGCCAGGACACCAGCGCCTACGGCGTCGACCTCAAGTACAAGACCGACTTCTGGAACGGCCAGCCGGTCAAGACGCGCATGAAAGAGCTCTGCGAAGCACTCTCCAGCATGGGCGTGTGGGTGCGCCTGCATTACGTTTACCCGTACCCCAACGTCGACGACATCATCCCGCTGATGGCCGCCGGCAAGCTGCTGCCGTACCTGGACATCCCCTTCCAGCACGCCAGCCCGCGCGTCCTCAAACTGATGAAGCGCCCGGCCTTCGAAGACCGCACCCTGGCGCGTATCAAGTCCTGGCGCGAGCAGTGCCCGGACCTGACCATCCGCTCGACCTTCATTGTCGGCTTCCCGGGTGAAACCGAAGAAGACTTCCAGTACCTGCTCGACTGGCTGACCGAAGCCCAGCTTGACCGCGTCGGCTGCTTCCAATACTCGCCGGTGGAAGGCGCGCCGGCCAATGACCTGGACGTGGACATCGTGCCCGATGACGTCAAACAGGATCGCTGGGATCGCTTCATGGCCCACCAACAGGCCATCAGCACCGCACGCCTGCAGATGAAGATCGGCCGCGAAATGGACGTGCTGATCGACGAAGTCGACGACCAGGGCGCGGTAGCCCGCTCTTGGGCCGACGCCCCGGAAATCGACGGCAGCGTGTTCATCGAAGGCACCGACTTCCAGCCGGGCGACAAGGTACGTGTGCGCATCGTCGATGCCGATGAATACGATATGTGGGCTGAGCGGGTCTGACCGTTACACGCTAAAAGCCCCGCCACGTGCGGGGCTTTTTATTGCCTGCGCCCCCACAGCGAAACCTGCCTCTACCGGTCAAGCGGGCTGATCACCGCGAACCCACCGCGATTGAGCACATGGGTATAGATCTGCGTTGTCTTCACATCTGCATGGCCCAGTAGCTCCTGCACCGTGCGAATGTCCTGACCACTTTCCAACAAATGCGTGGCAAAAGATTTTCTCATGCAAGTGATGACGAAATATCCCCATGGAACGCGGATCTTGCGAGCGACTGACTGACGGAAACACAAATTGCCAACCCCACTCTGCCGCGGCATTCGGGGTACTTGCGCGCAAGAGAAAACGGCAGGTTTGCTCGGCCAAAGCCCTCAGCCAAATCGCTACGGTGCAAAGCCGCGACCGTCTGCAAATGCGCCTGTAACGGCAACACCACACGTTGCGGCAGCATGGTCACGCGATCCTTCTGCCCTTGCCGTCGCGCACCACTACCTCACCACGGCTGAAATCAACATCCTTGACGCGTAGACGCAATGCTTCCAATAACCGCAGCCCGGCGCCATACAGCAAACTTGCCACAATCCACTGCACCGCAGACATCTCTGCCAGCACCCTGGCCACCTCATCACGCGTCAGCACCACGGGTAAGTGCTTTGGCTTTTTGGCGCGGACGATGTCATCAAGCCAGGGCAGCTGCACATCCAGAACATGCTTATAGAGAAACAACAGTGCCGCCAACGCCTGATTCTGCGTAGAGCCCGACACATTCCTGGCAACCGCCAAATGGGTCAGAAAAGCCTCAATCTCCGCACCGCCCATCTCGGCAGGATGCCGATAGTGATGAAAGCGAATATAACGTTTCACCCACTCGGCATAGACAGACTCGGTACGAATCGAATAATTTCTAACCCGAATCTGCTCGCGCACCTGCACCAGCAATTTTGGCTTGCCGTCATCCATGTCGTATTGCTCCCTGAGTGATGTCGCGCTTACTGCGATCTACCTCACACTAGACAAGGAAATGCGCGACAACAAGGAACGTTATCCGACATGCTGTCGGATATTATGCGACAGCAATGTCGTCTAATTATAGTTAGGCCAAGCAAGATGTTAATCGCCATCCATGACAACGAACGCAAACGAGCCGAGATAGCAGGTCGCGGAGAGATCGGAAAGTGCCCTTGGACAGGGCTTGATGTTAAAGCGCATGTAGGCGCCATTAGACAGTTTTGGGCATATATTGGTGGGCAACCAAAACTACCGCCAGGATACGAGCCGGAATCAGACTGGCATCTTTCCTGGAAGGAGCTCATTGATGAAGCCCACTGCGAAGTTGTTATGGGTCAACAAAGAGAACATAGAGCCGACATACTCGGAAGCAACGACACGATAATTGAAATCCAAAGAAGCATTATCGATATACGTGACGTAAGAGACAGAACAGACTTTTACTTTAAGCAATCCAATAAGCGAATGATATGGGTGGTTGACATCCAAGAATTCTGGAATAAAAGATTTTTTCTGGCCCCCACTAAGCAAAAAGGTCAATTCAAAGCCGACTGGAAGCCTAAAAGAACTTGGCTATGGGACATAGCGAAAACACCAGACACACACCTGTACCTTGAATTTAACCAGCGCAATGACAAGCTACTCCACTGCTGGATACACAAAGCAGAGATGTATTGTAAGTATATCCCTAAGGAACAATTCTTTATGCAATACATAGATAGTGTTGCGCGCGCCCAATTCCGTGGCTTTCAAGGTGGAGCGCTCAATATATTGCAGGGCTTAGCCTAACAATGCGTATATGGACTCTCCCCACAAGCAGTGAGCAAAGCCTTTCTTATGCACCTGTCGTCAGCGCGGTTGCATTCGTATATCCGGCCTGTGATGGGCGCTTGGCCCTGGCCATTCTGTAGTTCGCGCAGCGGTGGCCAAGCGTTCAATCGATCACGAAGATCATGATTGTTATCGGCCTTATTCCGCTGCAGGACTCGCCTGTTCCGACAGTGCTGCTACTCACCACTACCACAAGAAACCATTCACCTTTTGCTCTTGCTGATTACTCCGCCGTCAGGCGGGCTTTGTACTCTGCCAGTTACCGCTGAAACGCCGTTCGTGGCACCACACCGCCCAGCAGATCCGTACCAGTTTGTTGGCCAGGGCCACGGCCGCTTTGTTGTGCCCGATCCGTGCTGCCGTCTCGACTGCCCAGCGCTGTAACTGGGTCAATTTCTCCGGCGTGCGGGTTTGGCAGCGTTGCGCGGCGAGCAAGGCTGCTCGGGAGCCATGGATAAATAATGTGCGCACATAGACATTGCCTTGCCGACTGATATGGCCCAGTTTGCGGCGGTCGCCGCTGCTGAACTCTCGCGGCGTCATGCCCAGCCACGCACTGAGCTGGCGACCATTGGCAAAGCGCTCAGGTTTACCGACAGCCGCTGTCAGAGCGCTGGCCGTCAGTACGCCAATACCGCTGATTTCATCCAGCTTGCTCACCACGTCATCGTCGGCATGCCAGCGCTTGAGATGCTGTTCGCATTCCGCCATGCATTGTTCGTAGAGGTTTATTTCTGTCAGAACGATATGCAGTAGAGCGCTCAAGGGCGCGAGCTCTGGGCGGTCGACCAGCTCGTGGGCTGCTCGGATAAACGCGGCGCCAGACGCTGGGGCTTCGATACCCGCTTCGCGCAAAATACCGCGCAGCAGGTTGATGCGCTGGGTACGGCTTTTTTTCCAAGTTTCACGCAGCCCGTGCAGCTGCTGCAGCAATTGTTGCTCGTGAGTTTTCACAGGGACGGGATAAATATCCTTGCAGCGCGCCGCCTCCAGCATGGCATCGCAGTCATTACGGTCGGTCTTGTTGCGACGGCGGTAAGGCCGTACATAGCGTGGGTGCAGCAGCCTTACTTGATGGCCGAGGGACTGTGCCACACGCCCCCAGTAATGCGCCGTGCCGCAGGCCTCCATCACCCACTCGACCGGCTCGGCTTGCTCCTGTATATATCGCCTGAACGCCTCCCGGTTCAGCCGCTTGCGCTGCACCACCTTGCCGGAACGGACACTCTCGGCAACCTGGTAAACGGACTTGGCCAAATCAACAGCTATACGCTTCATCGCGGCTCTCCCAATTTCAGTCAACACCGTTTTCGGTATAGAACGGTGGTGCGAGGAGAGTCCATTACAGCATTCAAGTCGTTCGCTTCACTCACTTGGGACCGGCTAAAGCCGGCGCCTTAACCAAACGTTATGTTCTTTCCTGAAAAGCGAGGTCTGCAGCTTGAAACTAGTAAAGTTAATATCGCAATATGCGGCTCTATTTATATTTTTACTTTTACTGGGCGGATACTTTTATTGCGAATTCTTCGATCAGAATGCAGCGACTTTAATCCGGCTACGCCTAGTTGAGTTTGGAGCTTTTTTAAGTGGAGCCGGGACAGTTGCAGCGGTGTATATTGCCTATCTTGCGCTAAGCAATTGGAAACACCAATCTAAAGGTGAGTCTACTCTAAAGCGGCTGCTTGCCTGCCAAGAAAAAGTCTCGATTTTGTGCTGCGAATTTCTAGATAGAACAACCAGTTCAATGGGCGAGGAAAAAGAAGAGCTATATGAAGTCGCTTAAAGCCTAGATAGAGAACTTGCAATTTTATCTAGACAAATCCACCCGAGCGAAGAAATTCTAATTATGAAGCAATTATTATTCATGCCTAAGGTAAGAATTCGTGATTACGGAGTGCTTTGGAACGATGAAAAAGAAAAGCTTCTAGCCCTCGAAGGGGCGCTGAACAAATACATAGCAAGCCGTTAAAAAACATAACAATTGTCGCTACGCCCACTAGGACGGGCTAAAGCCCGCCTCTTAACTAAACGTCAGGTGATACTCATGAAAGCCTCACCAATGTCGCAAGCCCATAAAAACAGCTTTTTGAGCGGCAGCCAGCCTCTATGGAAAGCATTTTGGATCCTGTACTTCTTGGGAGGCTTTGCTTTTACAATCACGGCATTAACTGTATTGAAAGTTGCCTCATCCAATAGGCTGCCCTCACAAATGGCAAGCCTCATGGGTGTATCAACAGAGTATTTTTTAGTTTTGGCAATCACAGTTATTGTCAGCGCATATCTTATCTATTTTATATATTGTCTTATTTCTGTTTTACGTTGCGCAAAAAATACCGCTAGCAAATCAGCTTCACTAGCAGCAAGGTTTATTGTTATCGTAAACGCATGCTGGATTTCATACAAAATACCGACCTCGATAGCGTTACTAAATAGCTACTTTCTTAGCTAGCACGTTCTAAAGTCTAATAAATAGCTCCCGATCGTTCGCTGCGCTCACTGGGACGAACTAAGGCCCGCCCTTAACCAAACGTTATGCCTAATACGTGATGCCAAAAAAGCCGCGCACAAGTGCAAAATCCGACGCGCTTACAGGGCGCGTGCTTTCTCACAGGCCTTTCAAGTTCCCAAGCACCGCGCTCCCGCTGTCTCACTTTGTCCAACCTTCCCCGCCATGGATGCATACGATTCGCGCCTGCAAACGATTCGTAAGGACTATTCCATGCACGCGCCCTTCCCTCGCCGCCCTGTCGGCACATTGATCCGCCTGGCGACTTTATGCCTGGCCACTGGCAGCGCCCTCGCCCAGGCCGACACGGTCGAGCTGGACGATATGGTGGTGACCGCCTCCGGCTTTGCCCAGAACCTGGAGGATGCTCCGGCGTCGGTCACGGTTATCAGTGGTGATGACCTGCGCAAACGCTCGGTGCAGAACCTGGCCGATGCGGTGCGCAATGTGGAGGGCGTGGTGGTCAACGGCGGTGCCAACGAGACCGATATTCAGATCCGTGGCATGCCGGGTGATTACACGCTGATCCTGGTCGATGGCAAACGCCAGAGCGGGCGGGATTCGCGGGTCAATGGCAACCGGGGCTACGAGCAGAGCTTCGTGCCGCCGGCGGCGGCCATCGAGCGTATCGAAGTGGTGCGTGGGCCGATGTCGTCGCTGTACGGTTCGGATGCCATCGGCGGGGTGATCAATATCATCACCCGCAAGGTGTCGCCCGGGTGGGGGGGTAATGTGTCCTACGACTATTCGGCACGGCCGAACAGCGACCAAGGCAATGCCCGCAACACCCAGTTCTACCTCAATGGCCCGCTGATCAACGAGGTGCTCGGCCTGCAGGTGTGGGGTAACTACCTCGACCGCCAGGCCGATGACAACGCCGAAGCCAACGAAGGCTTCGCCAAATCCGACAACAAGAGCCTGACCGCGCGCCTGGCCCTGACGCCGAGCGAGAACCATGAATTTCTGCTCGAAGCCGGCGCCTCACGCCTGAAGAATGGCGATGGCCTGAGCGCCAACTGGTCGACTCGCGAGCAGAAGAACAGCCGTGATCACTGGTCGCTGACCCATGACGGTCGCTGGGGCTGGGCGGATTCGACGTTGTCCTTCGCCGAGGAAACCACCAGCCGCGAGGGCAAGGCGACCCCGGCGCAGGCCGACGTGTTCGGGCGCAAGCCGGAGATCCGCAACCGCGTGCTGGACGGCAAACTGGTGATTCCAACCGACTACCACGTCACCACCACCGGCGTGCAGTGGAACGAAGCCACGCTGACCGACTGGAACCAGGCCAATCGCGGCACCGCCCGCGAGCGCGAGAACGAGGAATACTCGGTGGTGCAGAAGGCCCTGTTCGCCGAAGACGAATGGTCGATCACTGACGACTTCGCCCTCACCACTGGCGTGCGCCTGGATCATCACGAGCAGTACGGCAGTCACATCAACCCACGCGTCTATGGCGTCTGGCACCTGAATAACGAGTGGACGCTGAAAGGCGGCGTGGCCCGCGGCTTCAAGGCGCCCGAACTGCGCGCAGTGATCGACGACTACGCCGTGGTGCGCCGCAACCGCTTCGTGCAGTTCGGTAATTCCAACCTCAAGCCCGAGAGCAGCACCAACTACGAGCTGAGCGCGATGTGGTCGAACCGTGACGACCTGTCGGCCGGCGCCACGCTGTTCTACAACGACTTCAAGGACAAGCTGTCCACCGTCACCACCGCCGAACAGTGGCAGGGCCTGACGGTGATGGAGCGAGTCAACGTGGACAAAGCGGTGATCCGCGGTCTGGAGTTGAGCGGCAGCTGGCAGGCACTGGCCAACGTGGCGATCAAAGGTAACTTCACCTATCTGGATTCCGAGCAGAAAAGCGGCGTCGACAAGGGCCGGCCACTGTCGCTGACCCCCAAGCGCAAGGCGAGCCTGCGTGCCGACTGGGACATCAACGACAGAACCCTGGCCTGGGCTGCGACCAACTACAGCGGCGAGGAATATGGCGCCACGCTGACCGGCCAATCGTCCCGCGCCTACACCACTGCCGACATCGGTGGCTCGTACAAGCTGACGCAGAACCTGACACTCAACTCGGCCGTCTACAACCTGGGCAACAAACGCCTTAACGACGAGGACGACGGCACGGTCAACTATGGCCGTACCTACTGGCTGGGCGCGTCGCTGGACTTCTGATCTGATGTGCTGATCGTACCCACGCTCCGCGTGGGAACGCAACCCCGGGCGCTCCGAGCCCGCTTCCGCACCTGAGTCGGACGCGGAGCGTCCTGCAAAGTCATTCCCACGCAGAGCGTGAGGAACGATCATTAGTGACTGGCAAGCACCACCTCGTCCCCTCTTTCGCCTCCGGCGTGGCGCGTTTGCTCATCTCGTCGGCCTGCCTGCCCAGGTACCAGCCGAGTGCTCCCCAGACCAATGCGCAGAGCGCACCCACGATTGCCACCAGCACTGCGCCCTGGCTGAGCATATCCAGGCCACTCTTCACCCAACCGCTAATCGCATCGCCGGCCCGATAGACGACGGTGTCGATAAAGCCCTTCGCCTTGTATTTGCTCTCGGCATCCAGCGGCGCGAAGAGCATTTCACGCCCAGGCCTGACGAAAGCGTACTCACCAATGCGCCTGACGATCATCAGCCCCGCCAACATGGCGAACGTCGGCGCCAGGGCAAGTCCGATAAAGCCCACGCAGACCAATATCGGCACGATCGCCAACAACATGCGCACACCCAGTTTCTGAGCGATACGCCCGGTGATGAACAACTGCGACAGCAAGGCGCCAGCCTGCACGATCACATCGATGATGCCGAATACGCGGATCTGCGACTCGCGGTCAGGAAAGCGCTCAGCCACCAGGCGCGCCTGCTCGAAGTACAGAAAGGTCGTCACGGTCGCGAGCAGCACCACGAAGCCGGCGATCGCCAACAGGTAAGGCGATTGCAGAACACGAGTCAGGCCGCTGAATGGATTGCCCGTCACCGGCTTGCGAGTGCTCTCCGTCAATGCAGCGCCCGGCCTGCCAGCACCGCCGACCTCCCGCCAGCGCATCAGCGGTGCCTTGAGCGCCAGGGCGATGCCGAGCAGTACGCCAGCCAGCAGCATCAACCCGGACTCGCCAACCACGCCGACCAGCAGCGCACTCATCGCCGGGCCGACCAGGCCGCCAACACTGGCGCCAGCCGCGATGAAGGCGAACAGCCGCTTGGCCTGATGCCCGTCGAACACGTCGGCCATCAAGCTCCAGGCCACCGACACCACGAACAGGTTGTAGACCGAGATCCACACGTAGAACACCCGCGCCAGCCAGACGTTGTCATCGCTTAGCTGAAACAGCCCGGCAAAGGCCAGCAGGTTCAGGCAGAAGAATCCGTAGACCCAGTCGACGAAGTGGATGCGTGGCACACGGGAGCTGAGCCAGGCGAACAGCGGCACAGCCACGAGCATGACCACAAAGGTGGCGGTGAACAGCCATTGCAGGTTCTCGATACCTGCCATGATGCCCATCGACTCACGAATGGGCCGCAGCATGAAATAGCCGGAGAACAGGCAGAAAAACAGGGCGAACCCCGCAAGTGCAGGACTCAGTTCGTGGCGTTCGGCGTTGATGGCGACGCCGAGGCGCCGCACCAGAGTTGCTGAGAGCATGATGACACTCCTGCCGCGAGGCTCAACGGTAGCTGACACCGGTCAACTGTTCGGCTACCTGCCACAGACGGGCCGCTGCTTCGGCGTCCTTCGCCGCGGCTGGTACGGTAGCCAGGCCCAGCGGCCCACGCTTCTCCTCCTCACCGATCGGTCCGTAGTAAGCACCGCCCCGCGCGTTCGGCGCAGTGGCTGCATACAGGGTCGGCAATGCGCCTTGGGCAGCGGAGTGATAGCGCTCGCGATCCTTGGCCCATTCGCGTCCAAAGTCGCTATCCAGACCTGGGCCACGCTTGATCAGCTCGGTCACGGCAACACCTGGGTGCGCGGCAATGCTCTGGATGCCCCAACCTTGCGTCTCGCTGCGGCGTTGCAGTTCGAAGGCCCACATCAGAACGGCCAGTTTGGACTGGGCATAGGATGCGTAAGGGTTGTAGGCCTGTTCGGACTGCAGATCCGCGAAGTTGATGCTGCCGCGCCCGACCGCAATGCTGGACAGCGTGACGACACGAGGGGAGTTGCTCTTGCGCAGCAGCGGCAGCACATGGCCAGTCAGGGCAAAATGTCCCAGATAGTTGGTGGCCAGTTGCAGCTCGAAGCCATCTGCTGAAGTGGCTCGCTCTGGGGGCGCCATCACGGCGGCGTTATTGATCAGGCCATCGAGGCGCGGCAAGGTCGCATTGAGGCGTTCGCCCAGCGCTTTGACCGACGCCAGATCAGCCAGATCGACCGCCTCGAACTGCACCTGGGCACCCCGAACTTCCTGCTTGATGCGGGCAATGGCTTCCTTGCCGCGCTCTGGGTTGCGTGCGGCAATCACCACCTCGGCACCAGCCGCTGCAAGGGCCTTGGCATCTTCATAGCCCATGCCGCTGGTACCGCCGGTAACGAGGAAGATACGCCCGCTCTGCGAGGGCATGTCAGCCAGGCTCCAATCCGGTTTTGGTTGACTCTGGGCGCTGGAGACACCCGTTTCCAGCATGCAACTGAGGGCGAGGCCAACGGTTGCCAGACCTTTGCGCCAGGCGGCGCTGACGGCGCTCAATGGGTTCATCTGCAGGGTTGTGTTTGTCATTGTTCGATCCTCACGTAGGTAATGATCTGACGAGCCGCTGCGAAGCGATGCGTCGACGTGAGGCATTGTTCACCCTGGAATTACCTGCGATAAGCCGTATAAAAATGGACGCTATGTACGACCATTCGTACAATCCAATTTTCTCTGCGGAGCAGCACAGCCATGCGCCAGCCCAACCTCACGGATGTCGCACTGTTTGCAGCCGTCGTGGAGGCCGGCGGCTTTCGGGTAGCGGCGCAAAAGCGTGGTATGTCGGCGTCATCGATCAGCGATTGCGTCCGCCGGCTGGAAAGCGACCTGGGCGTGCGCTTGCTCAACCGCACTACGCGCAGCGTAGTTCCGACGGATGTGGGTGCTCGGCTACTGGAGCGGCTGCGCCCTGCCCTCGACGAAATCGGCGCAGCCTTCAGCGACCTCGATGACGATGCGCTACACCCGGTCGGTACGCTACGCCTCAACGTCCCGGTGCCGATTGCCCGCTTCGTGCTGCCGCGGCTGATCCCCACCTTTCTTGAACGCTATCCCGGTGTGAGCGTGGAAGTGACGATGGACAACACCTTCATCGACGTCATCGCTGCCGGCTACGACGCGGGGGTGCGCTATGAGGAACGTGTCGCCAAGGACATGATCGCGGTGCCCATCGGGCCTCGCCGGCAGCGCTTCGTGGCAGCCGCATCGCCTGCTTATCTGCAAAAATACGGCACACCGCTGCACCCCAGAGACCTGCTCAACCACCGCTTGATCGGTCATCGCTTCGAAAGCGGCAAGCTGGGCGTGTGGGAGTTCGAAAAAGACGGTGCCGTCGTGCGTGTTCCGCCGCAAGGGCCGCTGCTCTCATCGTCCCAGGATCTTGAAGTGGGCGCCGCTATCGGTGGCGTGGGCATCATGTACACCTTCGAGGAATACCTCGGGCCACTGTTCGAGCAGGGAACGCTATTGCCGGTACTGGAAGACTGGTGGCAGGCATTCGATGGTCCCTACCTGTATTACAACGACCGCCGCCACGTGCCCTCGCCGCTCAGGGCATTCGTGGATTTTCTCAAGGCCGAAAACCAAGGCTGAGCGCATCAA
Source organism: Phytopseudomonas seleniipraecipitans (assembly GCF_900102335.1). Classification (GTDB taxonomy): domain Bacteria; phylum Pseudomonadota; class Gammaproteobacteria; order Pseudomonadales; family Pseudomonadaceae; genus Aquipseudomonas; species Aquipseudomonas seleniipraecipitans. The sequence goes on along the minus strand of NZ_FNBM01000001.1, from coordinate 480,703 downwards.
TGTTTGATCGTTCCCACGCTCCGCGTGGGAACTCGGCCCTGGGCGCTCCGAGCCCGCCACTGCACCCGGATTGGACGCAGAGCGTCCTGCGGAGGCATTCCCACGCGGAGCGTGAGGAACGATCGGAGCGCAGCCTGGCGGCGCAATTCAACGACCCTCCACGGGTAAACGCAACACCGCGCAAAGGCCAGCGGGCGGGCGGTTTTCCAGGGTCAGTTCGCCACCGTGGGCCTGCACGCACGCGCGGGCGATGGCCAGACCGAGGCCTAGCCCCCTCGCGCTTTTCTCCGCACTCAGTTGCACGAACGGCTCGAACACCTGATCCAGCCGTCCGGGATCGATGCCCGGCCCGTGGTCGAGGATCTCCAGGCTAATCTCGCCCGTTTCGGTACGTTCCAGGCTGATCACTGCATCACCACCGTGTTGCAAAGCGTTGTCGATCAGATTGGTAAGCGCCCGCTTCAGCGCCAGCGGTCGGCAACGACAGAAAACCTCGGGCCCCGCCTGCCAACTGACCGGCTGACCCAGGGTGCGATAACGCCGCGCCAAGTCATCGAGCAACCCGGTCAAGGACAGCCGCGCCGTCGGTTCCTGCACGGCATCGTCGCGGATGAAGTCCAGCGTCTCGGCAACCATCGCGCGTAGCTCGTCGAGGCTGTCGAGCAAGTCCTCGCGCAAGGGGCCGTCATCGAGCAACTCGAGCTGCAGGCGCAGCTCGGTCAAAGGCGTGTTGAGGTCATGGCTGAGCGCCGCGAGCATCCGCGTACGCCCTTCCACGTGCCGCGCCAGCCGCTCCTGCATCAGGTTGAAGGCCTGGCTCAGTTCCTGCGCCTCGCGCGGGCCGAACAGCGACAGCGGTGCGATGCGCTCACCCCGGCTGATGCGCTCGGTGGCCGCGGCCAGCGTCCTGAACGGGCGCACCACTCGGGCCATGAAGAACAGCAGGATCAACAGAATCGGCACGATGCTCACCGGCAAGGCGTACGCCAGCAGGCGGCTCCATTCATAGGCGCCGGATGGATGCTGCAACGCATTGAGGTACTGCCCCGACGGCAGCCTGATACTGCTGCGCAGGCGCAACGGCTCCCAGCCGGCGGGGCTCAGCACATCTTCGCGAGCGGGCCCGCCGCCGATGCGTTCGAGCTGCATGTGGATCAGATCTGCAGGAGCCTGCAGTTCATTGGCCAACTCGGCGGTCAGCCGTAACTCTTCCGGGTGCATCTCGAAGCCCGGAACATCCGCCTCGGCGGCGATCCAGAAACGCGCCTCGACGCCGCCCATCGATATCAGCAAGCGCTCGCCATCGCCCTGATTCAATTCCACAGCCGCGTGGTAAGCGGTACCAAGGCGCTCCAGTACCTGGGCACGGGACAGCGGATGCACCAAAGCGCCGGTGCGCTGCAGCAGCAGGACGGCAATAGCATGGGATGCCAGCAACGCGACGATCAGCAACACCGCCAACTGATGAACCAGCCGCTGCGGCCACAGGCGCGCCAGCAACCTCATGAGCGCGTCACCTCCGCGACCAGCATGTAACCGCCGCCCCACACGGTGCGCAGCAGGTCGTCACAACCGGCGCTGTCGGTCAGCTTGCGACGCAGGCGGCTGACCTGGCGGTCGATGGTGCGATCAAACACATCGCTGTCCGGGCGAGCCGTCAGGTCGATCAGTCGGGAGCGATCGAGCACCTGATTCGGGTGGTCGAGAAAGACCTGCAGCAAGCGCCCTTCTGCCGTGCTCAGACGGGTCGCCTGCCCGTTGCTATCACTCAGACTGCCACTGCCGCTGGCGAACGCCAGGCCGGCGAACTGATAGTGTCGCTGCACAGACTGAACCGATGGCTCGGCCGTGGCGGGCACACTGCCCAACGGGCCGCGCCGGCGCAACACGCTGTTGATGCGCGCGACCAGCTCGCGCGGCTCGAAGGGTTTGGTCAGGTAATCGTCGGCGCCCAGATCGAGCCCCCGAACGCGGTCACTGGCGGTGTCACGGGCCGTGAGCAGAATCACCGGCACGCCATTGCGCCGGTGCAAGCGGCTGCACAGTTCGAAGCCGTCGCCGTCGGGCAGCATCACATCCAGCACCACCCCATCGAACGGCTGCGCCTCGAGCAACTGCCACATGCCCTCGGCGCTTTCCGCGGTGCGCACGTCGAAGCCATGCTTGCGCAGGTAAACGGCAAGCGGCTCGCGAATCTTGCGGTGGTCATCAACCACCAGAATGCGCGGTGCGGAATGTGTAGTCGGTGGATTCATGATGGCTCGCGGCAGGCGCCGCCTGTACAGCTCGGGCTGCTTATGCAGAGGATAATCATTTGCATGCCGATAATACCCGAGAGCCCGCCTCGCTTGCAGTGACATCACACAGCGGCTTGCGGCATCGGCTGCATTTGCTGACACACGGTTTCGGCCACACGCGCCTCGGCTTATCATGCCGGCCATGATCAAAGACCCGTTCCAACGCCTGAACCTCGACCGCGAGGTGCTCAGCGTCAGCCAGCTCAACAACCGCGCACGCCTGCTGCTCGAAGATGTCTTCGGCGGCATCTGGGTCGAGGGCGAGATTTCCAACCTCGCACGGCCGGCTTCCGGGCATATCTATTTCACCCTCAAAGACAGCCAAGCCCAGGTGCGCTGTGCACTGTTCCGGCAGAACGCCGCCAAAGTGCGCCAGGCGCTGCGCGACGGGCTGGCGGTCAAGGTGCGCGGCAAGGTCTCGCTATTCGAGGGCCGTGGCGACTATCAGTTGATTCTCGACGCCGTGGAGCCCGCCGGCGATGGCGCGCTGCGCCTGGCCTTCGAGGCCTTGAAAGAGAAGCTCGGCGCTGAGGGCCTGTTCGCCGCCGAGCGCAAGAGCGCCCTGCCCGCTCACCCGCGGCGCATCGGCATCATCAGCTCGCCCACGGGTGCGGTAATTCGCGACATCATCAGCGTGTTTCGCCGCCGCGCGCCGCAGGTCGAACTAAGCCTGATTCCCACCGCCGTGCAGGGCCGCGAGGCCACAGCGCAGATCGTCCGCGCTCTGAAACTGGCCGACGCACAGGGCTTCGATGCGCTGATCCTGGCCCGTGGCGGCGGTTCGTTGGAAGACCTCTGGTGTTTCAACGAAGAGGCCGTGGCGCGCGCCGTGGATGCCTGCATCACGCCCATCGTCAGCGCAGTGGGCCATGAGACCGATGTATCGATCAGCGATTTCGTCGCCGATGTGCGCGCCCCTACGCCCTCTGCAGCGGCTGAGTTGCTGGCCCCGCACAGCGATGATCTGGTGCAGCGCGTTACCGTGCTGCAGCGCCGCCTGACGCTGGCCATCAATGGCCGCCTGGCCCGCGAGCGCATGCGCCTCGACGGCCTGACCCGGCGCATGCGCCATCCTGGCGAGCGGCTGCGTCAGCAGGCTCAGCGCCTCGACGATCTCGACATGCGCCTGCGCCGCGCCTATGCACAGCAGGTCAATCAGCGTGCCCACAAGCTGGCGCAGTTGCAGGCACGCCTGGCCGGCCAGCACCCGGGCCGTCATCTGAAGCTGCTGCGCCAGCGCCTCGACAGCCTTGCCGAACGCCTGCCCAGAGCCATGAATGAAGGCCTCAAGGCCCGCCGTCTGGCGCTACACAGCCAGATGCAGACGCTGCATGTGGTCAGCCCCTTGGCGACCCTGGGCCGCGGCTACAGCATTCTGCTCGACGACCGTGGCCGGGCGATCCGCAGCGCAGCCGCCACCCAGCCGGGGCAACGCCTCAAGGCGCGCCTGGGCGAAGGCGAACTGGACGTGCGCGTTGAAGACAACCACGTCGCGCCCGCCACACTTTCGCTGCTGGACTGAGCATCATGGCCGCCCTCCTCTCGCCCGCAGGCGGGCTCCTACACAATGCGGAGAACCCACATCCCCAGGTAGGAGCCGGCTTGCCGGCGAATGGCAGCCATACCGGGCTTTCACAGAATGCCCACGCTCACCCTGACAGAGCCCTTCTCAGGCCTCGATAAAAAGGAAAATCAATGCGCTCCCTGCTGTTTCTGCTCACCCTGTGCCTCGCCCTGCCCGCTCACGCCGAGGGCTTCATCAGCCGTCTGCTGAACAAACCAGTGCCCGGTGGCGTTGCCGTGGTCGACCTCGGCGCCTCGGCCAGTGCGCCCAGCGCTACCTACCAGGGCAAACCGGTGCTGGTGGTGCATGAAGATGGGCAGCGCTGGATCGCCATCGTCGGCATTCCGCTGAGCGTCAAACCCGGCACCCAGCAGATCGAGTCGAGCGGCCAGCGCCTGAGCTTTCAGGTGGGCAGCAAGACCTACGTCGAACAGCGCATCACCATCAAGAACCAGCAACAAGTCAACCCGAACGCCAAGAACCTCGCACGCATCGAGCGGGAACTGGCCGAACAGACCCGCGCTTACCAGCAGTTCAGCCCTCGCCAGCCGAGCAATCTGCTGTTCGACAAGCCGGTCAACGGACCGCTGTCGAGCCCGTTCGGGCTGCGCCGCTTCTTCAACGGCGAGGAACGCAACCCGCACTCAGGCCTGGATTTCGCCGCCAACCGTGGCACGCCGATCAAGGCGCCAGCAGCGGGCAAGGTGATTCTGGTGGGTGACTATTTCTTCAACGGCAAGACGGTTTTCGTTGACCACGGCCAGGGCCTGATCAGCATGTTCTGCCATCTGTCGGAGATTGGCGTGAAGGTCGGCGACGAGCTGCCACGCGGCGGCGTGCTCGGTAAGGTCGGCGCCACTGGCCGCGCAACCGGGCCGCACCTGCACTGGAACGTCAGCCTCAACGATGCACGGGTCGACCCGGCGATCTTCATCGGTGCGTTCAAGCCCTGAATCAATTCGGGGCACTGGTGTATAACGTGACGATTGCCGATGACTTCCACGAGCGCAGCGCTGTGCAGGGGGAGTCGTCTTCCCCGCCCAGCAGGAGCCACGATGATCACCGTCCACCACCTGAACAACTCGCGCTCGCAGCGCATCCTCTGGCTGCTCGAAGAACTGGGCGTGGAGTACCAGATCCAGCGTTACGACCGCGACCCCAAGACCATGCTCGCACCGCCAGAACTGCGCGCCGTGCATCCACTGGGCAAGTCACCGGTGGTCACCGACGGCGACCTGACCCTGGCTGAGTCCGGCGCGATCATCGACTACCTCGCCAACCGCTATGGCCCCGATCTGCTGCCGCCCGCAGGCAGTCCCGAGCGCCTGCGCTGCACTTACTGGCTGCACTACGCTGAAGGCTCGGCGATGCCGCCGCTGCTGCTCAAGCTGGTGTTCGACAAGGTGGAAAACAGCCCGATGCCCTTCTTCGTCAAACCGGTTGCCCGCGGCATCGCCCAGAAGGTCAAGAATGCCTTCATCACTCCACAGCTGAAGCTGCATCTGGATTATCTGGAAGGCGAGCTGGGCAAGAGCACCTGGTTCGCGGGTGAGCAATTCAGCGCTGCCGATATTCAGATGAGTTTCCCACTGGAGGCAGCCACTTCGCGAGGCGGTCTGGATGCCAGTCGCCCTCTGCTGAAGGCTTTCCTGGAACGTATCCATACCCGCCCCGCCTACCGGCGCGCGCTGGAAAAAGGCGGGGAATACGCCTACGCCAACTGAGGCCGCGGCCCGGAAAGTGCGACAGGCCTTACTGACAGGCAATCATCCAGCGCGCCGGCAGCCGCTGGGCGCAGCCCTCGCACGCGGCTGGCATCGCCCGCGCTGAAGCCCGACCGGGCTGCAACGATGCACACTTGCCCGCCTGCAGCCTGGGTTTGCTATGGTACGCGCCCGCTGCGATCCAAGCCTCGCCGCGGGCAGTCATGAAGCAAGCGAGAGAACCGATGAAAGAGCACTACCTGTCCACCGTCGAGTGGCTGCAGCACTACCCCGAATTGCACACCCTGATCAGCCTGTGCGTGCTGTTGATCGGCGCCTGGCTGGCCAACTGGATCGTCAAGCGAATTCTGGTGCGCGGCCTGTACCGTGCGCTGCGTTCGACCGCTATGGGGCAGGACAAGGCGCTGGCCGATTCCCACGTGGTGCGCCGCCTGGCCAATATCGTACCGGCACTGATCCTGGCCAGCGGCATCAAGGTGGTTCCTCACCTGCCCAGCGCCGTGGTTACCGTGGTGGACAACGTCTGCAGCGCGTTCATCATTCTGACTATCGCCCTGGCGATTGGCGGCGTGCTGAACCTGGTCAACACGCTCTACCAGCGCCGCCCCAATGCGAACCTGAAGCCGATCAAGGGCTATATCCAGGTAGTGACCATCGTCATCTACGCCATTGCCACCATCCTGATGATCGCGACGCTGATCGATCGCTCCCCGCTGATCCTGCTGTCCGGCCTGGGCGCCATGGCTGCGGTGCTGATGTTGATCTTCCAGGACACGCTGCTTTCGCTCGTCGCCAGTGTGCAGATCTCGTCGAGCGATATCGTCCGGGTGGGTGACTGGATCGAAATGCCGCAACTGAATGCCGATGGTGACGTGATCGATATCGCCCTTCACACGGTCAAGGTGCAGAACTGGGACAAGACCATCACCACCATCCCGACCAAGCGGCTGATCAGCGACCCGTTCAAGAATTATCGTGGCATGCAGGAATCCGGTGGCCGACGGATCAAGCGCGCCCTGTATCTGGACCAAACCAGCGTGCGCTTTCTCAGCCCCGAGGAAATCGCCCATCTGCAGCGTTTTCTGTTGCTCGGCCAATACCTGAGCAACAAGCAGAGCGAATTGCTGAGCTGGAACACCGAGCTGGCCGAAGCCGCCCAGGAGCCGGCCAACACGCGCCGCGTCACCAACCTCGGCACCTTCCGCGCGTATGTGGAGCATTACCTGCGCCAGCACCCGGGCATCAATCAGAACATGACGCAGATCGTTCGCCAGTTGCAGCCGACCGCCGATGGCTTGCCCCTGGAGCTGTACTGCTTCACCAACACGGTGGCGTGGGTGCCGTACGAGGGTTACCAATCGGACATCTTCGACCATCTGCTGGCGATCCTTCCGGAGTTCGGCCTGCGCGTGTTCCAGCACCCGAGCGGTGCCGATATGCGTGAACTGCGCCCCGCGCTGCACGCTCCAGAGTGATCTGGAAAAAGCGCAAGAGTGACCGGAGCAATTCAGACGCTCAAAAAATCGGATTAGCGCAATAAAAAACCACCACGGATTAGCCCTTGGTGGTTTTTACCAATTTCCAAGACAGGCTTGCCAGCTTTCCCCTCACTGGGTAGGGTTAGCCACATGAACATCTCGCAAACCCTCATCCTGCTCCGGCAACACGCCAACCTCTGCCTGGTCGCTCAGCGACTGCGTTAGGGTCTGTTGGCGTGAAGCACGTCGGCAAACCCGCTCTCCGTTAATTTCCTCTTTATCTTCTTGCATCAGTACGGCCGTTGCCGGCCTTCGCCTTCAGGAATTCTTCATGAGCATGCTCAAAGACCCATCGAACAAGTACCGCGCCTTTACCCCGATCAACATTCCGGATCGTACCTGGCCGGACAAGATCATCGACCAGGCGCCGATCTGGCTGTCTACTGACCTGCGTGACGGTAACCAGTCGCTGATCGAGCCGATGGATGCCGAGAAGAAGATGCGCTTCTTCAAATGCCTGGTGGATGTGGGCCTGAAGGAAATCGAAGTGGGCTTCCCGTCCGCCTCGCAGACTGACTTCGACTTCGTGCGCGAGCTGATCGAAGGTGGCCACATCCCCGATGACGTCACCATTCAGGTACTGACTCAGGCCCGCGATGACCTTATCGAGCGCACCTTCGAATCGCTCAAGGGCGCCAAGAAAGCCATCGTTCACTACTACAACGCCTGCGCGCCGAGCTTCCGCAAGATCGTCTTCAACCAGGACAAGGCTGGCGTCAAAGCCATTGCCGTTTCCGCCGGTGCGACCATCAAGCGTCTCGCCGATGCCGCGCCGGACACCGCATGGGGCTTCGAGTATTCGCCTGAAGTGTTCAGCTCCACCGAAATCGATTTCGCCGTCGAGGTGTGCAACGCGGTGATCGCGGTGTTCCAGCCGACTCCGGCGAACAAGCTGATCCTCAACCTGCCGGCGACCATCGAAAACGCCACGCCAAACAACTACGCCGATCAGATCGAGTGGTTTGGCCGTCACGTCGACAAGCGCGACAGCGTGCTGATCAGCCTGCACACCCACAACGACCGTGGCACCGGTGTAGCGGCGACCGAGCTGGGCCTGATGGCAGGCGCCGACCGTGTCGAAGGCTGCCTGTTCGGCAATGGCGAGCGCACCGGCAACGTCTGCCTGGTGACCGTGGCGCTGAACCTCTACACCCAGGGCATCGACCCGCTGCTGGACTTCTCCGACATCGACGCCGTGCGCAAGGTGGTCGAAGACTGCAACCAGATTCCGGTGCACCCGCGTCACCCCTACGTCGGTGACTTGGTACACACCGCGTTCTCCGGCTCCCACCAGGACGCCATCCGCAAGGGCTTCGCCCAGCAGAAGGAAGGCCAGGTCTGGGAAGTGCCGTACCTGCCGATCGACCCGGCCGATATCGGCCGCGATTACGAGGCGGTGATCCGCGTCAACAGCCAGTCCGGCAAGGGCGGCATTACCTTCCTGCTCGAGCAGGAGTACGGCATCAACCTGCCGCGCCGCATGCAGATCGAGTTCAGCCAGGTGGTTCAGGGCGAGACCGATCGCCTGGGCCTGGAAATGACCGCTGGGCAGATTCACGGCCTGCTCGAGCGCGAATACCTGCAGGCCAATGCGCCTTACGAATTGAAAGGCCATCGTCTGCAGGAAGAGAACGGCGACAGCAATGTCGAGGTTCAGGTACAAGTTGGCGGCCAGCTGGAAAGCTGGCGCGGCGCCGGTAAAGGCCCGCTGGAAGCGTTAGTGTCGAGCCTGCCGGTATCCGTTGAAATCATGGATTATCAGGAGCACGCCATCGGCGGTGGCGCCAACGCCAAGGCGGCCTCGTACATCGAGATCCGTCTCGACGGCCAGCGCCCGCTGCACGGTATCGGCATCGACGCGAACATCACCACGGCGAGCTTCCGCGCCCTGTTCAGCGCGCTCAACCGCGCGGTGAAACAGGCTGATGGAAAAACCCAGGCAGCCTGACGGCCAAGCTGGAACGGAAAAGGGACGCCTCGGCGTCCCTTTTTATTATCAGCGCGCTAGATCGGCGCCGAGGCGACGCTCGTACACGACTGCAGCGTCCGTGGGAGCCGCGACCCCGCGGCGAGTGGTGGTAGCACCGCCATGTTGCAGCATGGCTACGTTGGTTCGCGCCGGGGGCGACGCTCCTACGCGATTGCAGCGCCCGAGGGAGCCGTGATCCCGCGGCGAATGGAGGTGGCACCGTCTTAGTCACGGCTGGGCCACCTCCGTTCGCGCCAGCCGGCGCTCGATGACTACGGCTACGCCCGTACCGGCTTCACCTGCCGCTGCAGGGTGTTACCGAGGAAGAACGCTGGTGAGCGCCAGCGGGCGATGAACATCAGCACCAGGCCCAACAGCAGAATCACCACGGCGATCACGAACACCAGGCCCAGGCCACCGATGTGCGAGCCGCTGCCGAAGTCCGGCGACATGCTGTCGAAGGTGGTCTGCCAGAAGATGATCGACAGCATCACCGCGCCCACCAGCGGGCACAGCCCGCGCATCAAGAAGTGGCGCACGCTGTCGAACAGGCTGTGGCGGAAATACCAGACGCAGGCGAATGCGGTCAGCGCGTAGTAGAAGCAGATCATCATGCCCAGCGCAGTGATGGTATCGGCCAGCACGTTTTCACTCAGGGTGCGCATGGTCACGTAGAACACCGCAGTGGCGATACCCGCAGCGATGGTCGCGTAACGCGGCGTTTGCGACAACGGATGCACGCTGGCGAAACGCTTCGGCACTGCCCGGTAGTAGCCCATCGCGAGCAACGTGCGCGCCGGCGAAATGAAGGTGGATTGCAGCGATGCCGCCGTACTCGCCAGTACCGCGATGGACATCAAAATCGCCAGCGGCCCCATGACCGGGCCGGCCAGGTGGGCGAAGACGTTTTCCTGGATCTGCGCATTGCCCAGGCCTAGGCCGGTATCGCCGGTACCTGCGAACTGCAGGGTGGCGGCCGCGGTGAAGAGATAGAGGGCGAGGATCAGCAGCACGGTGATGGTCGCCGCGCGCCCCGGCACCTTCTCGCTGCCCACCGATTCCTCACTGACCGTCAGGCACACGTCCCAGCCCCAAAAGATGAAGATCGAAAGCGACAGGCCGGCTGCAAAAGCAGAGAACGAGTCGATGTTGAACGGGTTGAACCACTCGGGATGGAAGACCACCGGAGAGCTGGCTGGCGCGGCGGCAAACGCGGCCAGCGCGAAACCGATCAGCACCACCAGTTGCAGCGCCACGAGGGTGTACTGCACGCCCATGGTCATGCCGATGCCCCGGCAGCACACCCACACCGCCAGGGCGATGAAGGTGCAACAGGTGACGATATTCACCAGCAGGTTCTGGGTCAGCGCTGCCAGCCAATCCAGCCCGGTCAGCTGGGCGAGGAACAGGTAGAAAAAGTCCACCGCAATGCCCGCCAGGTTGGAGAGCACGATGGTCGTGGCGGTGACCAGGCCCCAACCGCCGATCCAGCCGATCATCGGCCCGAAGGCCCGCGCCGACCAGGTGAACGAGGTGCCGCTGTCCGGCTCTGCCGCATTCAGTTCGCGATACCCCAGGGCCACCAGCAGCATCGGCAGAAAGCCGACGATGAACACCGCCGGTAGGTAGACACCGACCTCGCGCACGGTTGGCCCCAGGGCGCCGGTCAGCGTGTAGACCGGCGCGATGGTGGAAATGCCCAGCACCACACAGGCCAGCAGTCCCACTTTGCCCTGCGCCAGGCCTTTGCCGGAAACCACCGGGGTCGCAGCCGCTACGGGGTTTCCCTGAACGGTCGATGTTTCACTCATAAGCCTCTGCCATCGTTGTAATTGTTCGTCAGAGCGCCCCGAACCGCGCGGGGCTCAGGGCGCACTCAGCGTGTTTGCCAGTGAAAGGTGCGACGCATCGCAGAGCGCATGGAGCCGCCGTGATGGTCCATCAGCACGTCCTCTTGCACCGGAGGCAACGCCAGCGATCAATCCCGCTGGCGCTTCTCGGCATAGGCCTGGCAGGCATCGCGAAACGCCTGGAACAGCGCCAGCGACTCCGGGTTCTCGGTGAAGCGCCACTCAGGGTGCCACTGCACACCGATCAGGAAGCCGGGTGCGTCTGGAATCGACACTGCCTCCACCAGACCGTCCGGCGCCTTAGCTTCGATACGCAGGCGCTCGGCCAGGCGGTCGATGCCCTGGCTGTGTAGCGAGTTGACCTCGAACTGCGCCGGTAGCCCGATACGCTCGAACACGCCGCCCGGCTGCACGGTAACTGCGTGCTGCGGCGCGTACTGCTCGGCTACCGAGTCGCGCTGCGGCTCACGGTGGTCGAGATAGCCCGGCAGTTCCTGCACGCGCTGATGCAGGGTGCCACCCAGCGTCACGTTGAGTTCTTGGAAGCCGCGGCAGATGCAGAACACCGGCACACCCTTGTCGATTGCCAGACGCAGCAGCGGCAAGGTGTTGGCGTCGCGGCGCGGGTCGTGCTGGGTGCCTTCCAGGCTAGGCGCGCCCTGATAATGGCGCGGTTCGACATTGGAAGGCGAGCCGGTGAACAGGATGCCGTCCAGTTGCTCGAGCAACTGATGCGGGTCACTCGGCGTGCTGCGCGCCGGCAGCACCAGCGGCAGGCCGGCATAGGCCGCCGCCTCGACGTACTTGTCGCCGACGGTATGCGAATCATATTTACCAAGTTGCTGCCGGCAGGCAGTAACGCCGATCAGAGGCATACGGGACATGTTGACTCTCCGCAATGTGACTTGAAGCCTGTTCACGAACCTGTAGCGGCTCGTGAAGCTCGGGATAGAACGACAAATTGGGCGCTACGTAGGGTGGGCCGGGGCGCGTAGCTAACGCTTCACCTACGCGCCCCGATCCGTTCACCCTTGCAACGGTGGACAAAAAGAGCGTTGTCCACCCTACGAAAGCGCCTCCCACCAACAGGCTAAATCCCCAGGCGATCACGCAGCTGGTAGTACGCGGCGCCCAGAGCGCTGAACGGCACCCGCAGCAACTGCCCACCCGGGAACGGGTAATGCGGCAGGCCGGCGAAGGCGTCAAAACGCTCGGCCTGGCCGCGCAACGCCTCGGCCAGCACCTTGCCGGCAAGGTGCGTGTAAGTCACGCCGTGGCCGCTACAGCCCTGGGAGTAATAGATGTTGTCGCCGATGCGACCCACCTGCGGCAGACGCGACAGGGTCAGCAGGAAGTTGCCCGTCCAGGTGTAATCGATCTTCACGTCCTTGAGCTGCGGGAAGGTCTTGAGCAGCTTGGGGCGGATGACCGCTTCGATGTCTGCAGGATCACGCGCGCCATAGACGACGCCGCCGCCATAGATCAGGCGCTTGTCGGCGCTCAGGCGGTAGTAATCGAGCAGGTAATTGCAGTCTTCCACGCAGTAATCCTGGGGAAGCAGACTGTGCGCCATCTCGTCCGACAGCGGCTCGGTGGTCAGTACCTGCGTGCCGCATGGCATCGACTTGGCAGCCAATTCCGGCATCAGTCCGCCCAGGTAGGCGTTACCCGCCACCACCACGAACTTGGCCTTAACCTGCCCGTTCGGCGTGTGCACCACGGGCTGCGGGCCACGGTCGATACGGGTTGCCGGGCTCTGCTCGTAGATCGCGCCGCCCAGGGAAGCCACCGCTGCGGCTTCACCAAGAGCGAGGTTGAGCGGATGGATATGGCCACCGCTCATGTCCAGCATGCCGCCTATGTAACGGTCAGTGCCAACCACTTCGCGGATGCGTCGTTCGTCCATCAGCTCCAGTTGGGTGTGGCCGTAGCGCTCCCAGAGTTTCTTCTGCGCTTCCAGATGGCCCAGTTGCTTGGGGGTGATGGCAGCGAATACGCCGCCATCTTTCAGGTCGCACTGGATGTTGTACTTGGCGACCCGCTCGCGAATGATGCGCCCACCTTCGAAGGCCATCTCGCCGAGCAGCTGCGCCTGGCGCGCGCCGACCTGCTTTTCGATGACGTCGATATCGCGGCTGTAGCTGTTGACGATCTGCCCACCATTACGACCCGAGGCACCGAAACCGACCTTGGCGGCCTCCAGCACGGTCACCCGAAAACCGTTTTCCAGCAGAAACAGCGCCGTGGACAGGCCGGTATAGCCGGCGCCGATGACGCAGACATCCGTCTCGACCGATTCGCCGAGCGTGGGGTAATCGACCCGCGGGTTGCGCGAGGCGGCGTAGTAACTGTCGACGTGTTGAGTCATGTGCAACTCCCTAACCTGCAATGCGCCAAATCTTCAAGAGCCCGACAGGTCGGGTCTCGACGTACTTTTCGGCCATCAGACCGTATGCAGGTACCAGTTGTATTCGAGGTCGGAAATGGTCGTTTCGAACTCGTGCATTTCCGCTTCCTTACAGGCGACGAAGATGTCGATGTAGGCAGGGCTGATGTACTTGTTCATCACTTCGCTGTCGTCCAGCTGACGCAGCGCATCACGCAGGTTGTTGGGCAGGCTCTGCTCCAGCTGCTCGTAGGAGTTGCCTTCGATCGGCTCGCCCGGCTCCAGCTTGTTGGTCAGGCCGTGGTGAATGCCGGCAAGGATCGACGCCATCATCAGGTACGGGTTGGCGTCGGCGCCGGCCACGCGATGCTCGATACGGATAGCATCGCTGCTGCCGGTCGGCACACGAACGGCGACCGTGCGGTTGTCCAGGCCCCAGCTCGGCGCGTTAGGCACGTAGAACTGCGCGCCGAAACGGCGGTACGAGTTGACGTTCGGGCACAGGAAGGCCATCGACGCGGGCATGGTGTCGAGGATGCCGGCAATGGCATTACGCAACGGCGCATGCTGCTCCGGATCATCCGTGGCGAAAATGTTCTCGCCGGTCTTCTTGTCGAGCAGCGAGATGTGCACATGCAGACCGTTGCCCGCCTGGCCCGGATAGGGCTTGGCCATGAAGGTCGAGTCCATTTCATGGTCGTAGGCGATGTTCTTGATCAGGCGCTTGAGCAGCACGGCATAGTCGCAGGCCTTGATGGCGTCTTCGACGTGGTGCAGGTTGACCTCGAACTGCGCCGGGGCGCTTTCCTTGACGATGGCGTCGGCCGGCAGGTCCTGCTCCTTGGCGGCTTCGAGCATGTCCTGCAGGCAGTCGACGTATTCGTCGAGGTCATCGATCAGGTAGACCTGCGTGGAAATTGGCCGCTTGCCGGAGATTGGCGAACGCGGTGGCTGCGGACGACCGTTCACGTTCTCCTGGTCGATCAGGTAGAACTCCAGCTCGAAGGCCGCGCAGATGGTCAGGCCCAGCTCGTCAAACTTCTCCACCACCTGGCGCAGCACTTCACGCGGGTCGGCGAAGAACGGCTTGCCGTCCAGCTCGTGCATGGTCATCAGCAACTGCGCGGTTGGGCGCTTCTGCCAGGGCTCTTTGCACAGGGTGTCGGGGATCGGGTAGCAGATGCGGTCGGAGTCGCCGATGTCCAGGCCCAGGCCAGTGCTTTCCACGGTCGAGCCGTTGATGTCCAGGGCGAACAGCGAGGCCGGCAGGTTGATGCCTTTTTCATACACCTTGTGCAGGCTGGCACGCTCGACGCGCTTGCCGCGCACGATGCCGTTCATGTCGGTGATCAGCAGGTCGACGTACTGGATCTCCGGATGATCCTTGAGAAAGGTGTTCGCCTCGTTGAGCTGGACGACACGGGGGGTTACCGAAGTCATGGAAAAACATTCCTTTTAGTTCGGCGCGCCCGCGGAAGACATCTCACGAGCCTGGCGCCTCATTATTCTGGGTATCCGCAAGGCGGATTTGATTCAAGGCAACGCCCTGAGTATAAGTGGGCGCATACGCAACCGATACTGGCATTCAGACAATTCATGATTGCATCGATGCACTATCAGATCAGCCATGCCGACCTCGCCCTGGTGCTCGCTCTGGTCCGCGGGCGCTCCCTGGCAAGAGCTGCCGAACAGCTGCATGTGGACGTCTCCACGGTGTTCCGCGCGATCCGCAAGCTGGAGGCCAGCCTCGGCGTCGCGTTGTTTGAAAAGAGCCGTCGAGGCTACATGCCGACTCAGAGCGCTCAGGCCCTGGCCGAACAGGCGGAACGCGCCGAGCAGGCGCTGGATGCCGCGCGCATTGCCATGCAGCATGGCGAGAAGGTGCTTAGCGGAACGGTACGCCTGACCTGCACCGACGCGGTATTACAAAATTTGCTGCTGCCCAGCCTGGCCGATCTGATGCCCCGTTACCCGGCACTGTCGCTGGAACTGGCGACTACCAATACCTTCGCCAACCTCAGCCGCCGTGACGCCGACATCGCCCTGCGCCTGTCCAACGCCCCGCCCGAGTATCTGGTTGGCCGCCAGCTCGGGCACACCGCCTATTACATCTATGGGCGCCCCGAGCACCGTGAACTGTTCCTGCAGGCGCCCACATCAGCGCCCTGGATCGCGCCGGACGATTCGATGCCCGACCACATCACCGTGGCATGGCGGCACCAGGTCTACCCCAGCCTGGTGCCGCGCTACCGCTGCAGCAGCATGTCGGCGGTGGCCACACTGGTGCAGGCGGGCCTCGGCATCGCCGCCCTGCCCGACTTCATGGCCCACAGCCTGGACGGCGTGGAACGCCTCAGCGAAGCGCTGGTCGATTGCGACACCGACCTGTGGCTGCTGACCCGCCCGGACTGCCTGGCCCTGCGCTCGGTACAGACACTGTTCGATCAACTCACCCCGTTGCTGCGTGATCGCCTCAACAGCCGATAGCCAGTTGATCGTTCCCACGCTCCGCGTGGTAACGCGGCCTTGGGCGCTCCGCGCCCTGATCCGCAGCGTGTGGCCTGCCGGAAACCGGACGCAGAGCGCCCTGAAAAGGCGGTGCCACGCGGAGCGTGAGGAACGATCTGAAGCGCGTCTCTGGCCCCGCCGACGCAAAGCTTGAGGAAGTATCGGTGGAGGATCGGGACAGAGCGCAGCAGGATTGTGCAATCGGTCGTCGCCCACTCTGCACTACGCTTAACATCCCCAGCGGCCGCCAGTGCCGCCTTGCACACGACAGGAATTGCCCATGACCACTATTCTCGGCTACGCCGCCAAGGACTCCAGCAAACCTCTCGCGCCCTATCGCTTCGAGCGCCGCGCCGTCGGTGCCCATGACGTACAGATCGACATCCTTTATTGCGGCGTCTGCCACTCCGACCTGCACACCGCGCGCAACGAATGGAAGAACACCCTCTATCCGTCGGTACCGGGCCACGAGATCGTCGGCAAGGTCACCGCAGTAGGCAGTGACGTGACCGGCTTCAAGGTCGGAGACCTGGCCGGCGTCGGCTGCATGGTCGACAGCTGCCAGAGCTGCCCTTCCTGCTCCGAGGGGCTGGAGCAGTACTGCGAGAACGGCTTCACCGGCACCTACAACGGCCCGGTATTCGGTGGCGAGAACACCTTTGGTGGCTACTCCGACAACATCGTCGTCGACCAGAAATTCGTCCTGCGCATCAGCCACACCGACAACCTGGCCGCCGTCGCGCCGCTGCTGTGCGCCGGCATCACTACCTACTCGCCGCTGCGCCAGTGGAATGTGCAGCCCGGCGACAAGGTAGGCATTGTCGGCCTCGGTGGCCTAGGCCACATGGCCGTGAAGATCGCCGCCGCCATGGGCGCTCACGTGGTGCTGTTCACCACCTCGCCGAACAAGCGCGAAGACGCCCTGCGCCTCGGCGCTGCCGAAGTGGTGGTATCGAAGAACGCCGACGAGATGGCCGCCCACGCAAACAGCTTCGACTTCATCCTCAACACCGTTGCTGCGCCGCATAGCCTGGACGCCTTCCTTGGACTGCTCAAGCGCGACGCCACCATGACCCTGGTCGGTGCACCGGACTCCCCGCACCCGTCGCCGGAAGTATTCGGGCTGATTTTCAAGCGCCGCCGCCTGGCCGGCTCGTTGATCGGCGGCATCGCCGAGACCCAGGAGATGCTGGATTTCTGCGCCGAGCACGGCATCGTTTCGGACATCGAGATGATCGATATCCAGAACATCAACGAAGCCTACGAGCGCATGCTCAAGAGTGACGTGAAGTACCGCTTCGTGATCGACATGGCCTCCCTGGCCAAGGACGAACACGCCGCATAACGCTCGTCAACCGTAACAAGCCACCGGCCCGGTTTCGCCCTCGCGAACCGGGCCGGTGTCGTTTTGCCTGCGGCAACGGACTTGCCAGTCGAACCTCGTTGGCGCTCAGGCGGTCACAGCCTGACGCCCCATCCATTCGAGGAGCACACGATGTCCAAACGCACTCTGGGTCAATCCAGCCTGCAGGTTTCGCCCATCGCCTTCGGCGGCAACGTATTCGGCTGGACACTGGATGAAGCGCAATCCTTCACCATGCTCGACGCCATCGTCGACAGTGGCCTGGACTTCATCGACACCGCCGACATGTACTCGGCATGGGCACCCGGTCACCAGGGTGGCGAGTCGGAAGCCATCATCGGTAAGTGGCTCAAGCGCAGCGGAAAGCGCGAGCGCATCGTGCTGGCAACTAAAGTCGGCATGGAAATGGGCAACGGCGACAAAGGCCTCAAGGCGGCCTACATTCAGAAAGCGGTGGAAGACTCGCTCAAGCGCTTGCAGACCGACTATATCGACCTCTATCAGGCTCACCAGGACGACGCCGATACGCCATTGGAAGAAACGTTGGGCGCCTTCTCCCGCCTGATCGATCAGGGCAAGGTGCGGGTAATCGGCGCTTCCAACTACAGCGGCGAGCGTCTGCGGGAAGCTCATCAGGTGGCGCAGCGCCTCGGCGTGCCGCACTACCAGAGCCTGCAGCCACACTACAATTTGCATGAGCGCAAAACCTATGAGGAAGACTTGGAGCCGGTGGTGCAGGAACTCGGCATCGGCGTGATCAGCTACTTCTCGCTGGCCAGCGGCTTTCTCACCGGCAAGTACCGTACCCGCGACGACATCACCGGCGCCCGCGCCAGGATGGTCGAGCGCTATATGGACGAACGCGGGGTAACTATCCTCTCGGCGCTCGACGAGGTCGCCGCCGCCCGTGACGCAACACCGGCCCAGGTCGCCCTGGCCTGGCTGATCGCCCGCCCGAGCATCACCGCGCCCATCGCCAGTGCCACGTCGAGCCGGCAGCTAGCTGATCTGGTTGCCGCCACCCGCCTGCACTTGAGCGACGACGAAGTGACCATGCTCAACCAGGCCAGCGCGTACTAGGCAAAGCAATAAGGTAAAAGCGACCGTCGTCGTAGGATGGCGTGAGCGAAGCGATACCCATCAAGAGGCTACTTGCAAAGCCTGATGGGTATCGTTGCTTCGCACCTCAACCTACGCGGCCCGCCCCATCCTGCAAATGTCCGGTTTGGAAGGCTAAAGCGGATCGCCGCCCGGCCCACCCAAACGTTGTAGAGCGAGCGACGCTTCATCCGTCCACCGCTCAATCATGATCGCCCGCCATCCCGGGTGCTCGCTGCCGCTGCCCTCGCTCAGCGAAACTCAAACGGATCGGCATCCTGATAAGCAGGAAAACGCTCGCGATAGGCAGCCAATGCGGCACCATCCAGGCGCTGATGGAACACGCCGGGCTTGTCGTGTGCATCGAGCAGGCTATCGCCCTGGAAATCCAGCACCTGGGAGTCGCCGCTGTAGGGGTGACTCTTGCCGTCCACACCGATGCGGTTCACCGCTGCCACGTAGCAGAGGTTTTCGATCGCCCGCGCCGGTAGCAAGCGGTTCCAGTGCAGGCGTCGCGCCCCGGGCCAGTTGGCGGTGTAGAGCAGCAGGTCGGTGCCCTGGGGATCACGGCTCCAGACCGGGAAACGCAGGTCGTAGCAGATCAGTGGTCGCACTCGCCAGCCCTTGACCTCGAACACCTCCTGCCGCTCACCGGGGGCATAGTGCTCATGCTCCCCGGCCATGCGGAACAGGTGGCGCTTGTCGTAATGTGCCAGCGAACCATCGGGTCGCGCCCATAGCAGGCGGTTGCGATAGCTGCCATCGGCGGCCTGAATGATCAGGCTGCCGGTGATCACCGCGCCGATGCGCTGTGCCTGCTCGCTGAGCCAGCGGCTGGTGGGGCCGTCTTCCGGCTCGGCCAGCTCGGCCGACTGCATGGAGAACCCGGTGCTGAACATTTCCGGCAGGATCACAAGATCGGCGCCCGCGGCCTGCTGCAGTTGGGTGTCGAAGTGCGCGCGATTGGCCTCGGGGTCATGCCAGGCCAGGTCGCTCTGGATCAGCGCCAGTTGAAGATCGGTTGTTTCGCTCATTGATGCCTCTCTTTCTGGATGCGAATCCGTGCGACGTGATTAAAGCTGCGCTGCCCAGCTGTAGGAGCTGCGACCCCGCAGCGATTACCGATCACACTCACGATTCTGCGTGATGACCACCATCATCGCGCCGGGGGCGGCGTTCCTACAGTTCGTCTTCCCCGCGGCGCACTTATACCTGCCGTAGCTTTTCCGCGGCCTGGCGCAAGGTGTCTTCGCGTTTGGCAAAGCAGAAACGCAGCAGGCGTTGACTCGGATCTGGCTGCTTGCACAGCACCGACACGGGAATCGCCGCCACGCCGTGCTCGCGGGTCAGCCACTGGGCCATCGCCACGTCGTCCAGGTCCGGGCGGATCGCCGAGTAATCGGCCAGTTGGAAATAGGTCCCCGGCGTGCGTCTGAAACTGAAGCGTGACGCCGCAAGCAGGTCACAGAACAGGTCGCGCTTGGCCTGATAGAAGGCAGGCAGCTCGTCCACATGCTCAGGGCAGGCAGCCATGAAATCTGCCAGCGCACACTGCAGCGGCGTGACCCCACAGAAGCTCACGTACTGGTGCACCTTGCGCAGCTCGGCGCTCAGCGCAGGCGGCGCCACCACGTAACCCGTCTTCCAGCCAGTCACGTGATAGGTCTTGCCAAACGAGCTGACCACAAAGGCCCGCGCGTAGAGCTCGTCATGCCCCAGCACGCTGGCGTGCTCACGACCGTCGAACACCAGGTGCTCGTAGACTTCGTCGCTAAGCAGATAAATGTCGCGGTCGCGGATCAGCGTCGCCAGGCGATCCAGCTCGGCACGGCTGATCAGCGCACCACTGGGGTTGTGCGGGGTATTGAGGATGATCAGTCGGGTGCTTGGGCTCAGTGCCGCTTCCAGCAGCTGCCAGTCGATGGCGAAGTCGCCGCTGGCAAGTGGCACGTGAACGCAACGGCCGCCAGCCAGGGTGACGGCAGGATCGTAACTGTCGTAGCACGGGTCGAAGACGATCACTTCGTCACCAGGATGAATCAACGCCTGGATCGCGCAGAAAACAGCCTGGGTGGCGCCCGGCGTCACGGTGACCTCGCTGTCCGCATTGACGGCCCGGCCATAGAGTCGTTCGACCTTGACGGCGATCTGCTCGCGCAGTGCCGGCAGCCCGGTCATCGGCGCGTACTGGTTGTGCCCCGCCGCCACGTGCCGCGACAGTGCTTCGCGCAGCGCCTCGGGGCCATCGTAATCAGGAAAGCCCTGGGACAGATTGATGGCGCCGGTCTGGGCAGCGAGCTGGGACATGGTGGTGAAGATCGTGGTGCCGACAGAGGGCAACTTGCTGGCGAACATCGACGCGTCCTGAGCTAGGGGGCAGACGCCGAGGATAGCCGATGGCGTGAAGCGTGCGCACCCACCAGGTTCCGGTAATAATCACGGCCTACCTGATGAGAAGACCATGAACGTCGAAGACCTGCGCCTATTCGTTACCACCCTGGACACCGGCAGTTTCACTGCCGCCGCGGATGCGTTAGGGGTGACCAAGCAGTACGTCAGCCGCCGCGTTGCCGCGCTTGAGGCATTACTCGGCGTGCGCTTGCTCAACCGTACTACCCGCCGTCTGCAGGCCACTGAGCTGGGCGTGTTGTTGCACGACAAGGCCACGGTAATTCTGGCTGACCTACGCGATGCCCAGGAGCTGGTGTCTGCCCAGGGTGCGTCACTGCGCGGCACCTTGCGAGTCAGCGCGCCGATGACCTTCGCCACCCTGCACCTGAGCCACCTGTTGCCCCTGTTCATGCAGCAGCACCCGCACATCAACCTGGAAATCGACCTCAACGACCGCGCCGTCGACCTGCTCGCGGACGGCTACGACATGTCGATACGCATCGGCACCCTGGAAGATTCGAGCCTGATCGCCAAACGGCTGACCGACATGCAGACCATTCTGTGCGCCAGCCCCGGCTATCTCGATAAACACGGCACACCGGCAAACCTTGACGAGCTGCAGCATCATGCCTGTCTGCTTTATGGTCATAGCCGGCACGTCGAGTGGCGACTGCGCGAGCACGGCAAGAACAAAAACCTCAGCGTTCGCGGCCAGATGCGCGCCAACAACGGCGAGCTGATCCGCGATGCCGCCATCGCCGGCATGGGGATCGCTTACCTGCCAACCTTTATCATCGGCCAGGCGCTGGAAAGCGGCGCGCTGCTGCCGGTACTCGATCAACATTGGCCGGCGCCCGCAGCGGTGTACGCCGTGTATCCCCAACATCGGCAGTCGGCGCGAGCGGTGCAGGTGTTCTCGGATTTCATCAAGGAACACGTCCAGCACATGACCGGATAACCGACGAAATCTGTCAACCCAAAGGCGACAATCAATCCATTTTCAGCTGGTTAATCAATCCATAGATAGTCAGTAGACTCTCCCCATGCCGCCGATAAAGGCAGCGACTTTCGACAGGAGAATCATCATGCTGGCTATCCGTAAATCAACCGATCGTGGCCACGCCAACCATGGCTGGCTCAACTCCTTCCACACCTTCTCTTTCGCCAGTTACAACAACCCGAAAGAGCGCGGCTTCTCCGACCTGCTGGTGATCAACGACGACACCGTGAGTGCCGGCCAGGGCTTCGGCGAGCACCCACACCGCAACATGGAAATTTTCTCCTATGTGCTGCAAGGCGCGCTGGAGCACAAGGACAGCCTGGGTACCGGCTCGGTGATTCGCCCCGGCGACGTGCAGCTGATGAGCGCAGGCACCGGTGTGTCGCACAGCGAGTTCAACCACTCGCGCAGCGAATCGGTGCACTTCCTGCAGATCTGGATCGTGCCCAGCGAGCGTCAGGCCGAGCCGCGCTACCAGCAGGAGCACTTCAGCGAGGCGCAAAAACGCGGCCGCCTGCAGTTGATCATCTCGCCGGACGGCGCTGAGGGCTCGCTGACCGTACGTCAGAACGCTCGTGTATATGCCGGGTTGTTCGACGGCGCCGAGCAGGCCCACCTGCAACTCGACGAGAACCGCTATGCCTACGTCCACGTGGCCAGCGGGAGCGTCGAACTGAACGGCGAGAAGCTGCAGGCCGGTGACGGTGTGCGCTTGCGCGATGTGCGCGACATCCGCCTGAGCAACGGCGAGCAGGCCGAAGTGCTGGTGTTCGACCTGCGGCCCAATGAGCTGCCGTCGCTTTCCTGATAGGGAAGTCGGTAGCCCAGCGTTGAACACAGCGATACCCGGGAAGAGATGTCCCAGGTATCGCTGCTCGCTTTTCATAGCCTGTCGCTGAGCGAAGCGATGCACGGGGAGCGGTGGTCGGCCTTGCTGGTTTGGGCAGAGCGGATAGCGCTTCCTGGGTTTCACTTCGCTCTACGCCAGGCTACCACCGCATATCGATGCCCTTATCCCTAGGCGCCCCTATACGCCTGCCTTAGAATGAGCCTCCGCCGTTCGCCGGCCATCTGCTCAGTCGAAAATCCCATGCGTTGGTTGCTCGTCTTCACCCTCTTTTCGCTGGCCTTGGCTGGCCAAGCCGCCACCGCGCCCGCCTCTGCTGTAGCCACCGTCGACAAGATTCTGGTGGAGAAAGCCCAACGCCGCTTGCTTCTGATCAGTGACGGTAAAACCGTCAAGTCGTACCGCATCTCCCTGGGCAAACAGCCGGTCGGCGCCAAGCAGCGTGAAGGCGACCTGCGCACGCCGGAAGGCTTCTACTGGATCGACTGGCGCCGCAAGAGCGAGAAGTACAACCTGTCCATGCACATCTCCTACCCCAACGCCCGTGACCAGGCACAGGCCAAGGCAGCAGGCGTGAAGCCGGGCAGCATGATCATGATCCACGGCACGCCGCTGGACGACGAATACCCCGAGTGGTTCTTCCACACCCTGGACTGGACCGAAGGCTGTATCGCCATGAAGAATGCCGACATGCGCGAGTTCTGGGCGCTGGTGAAAGACGGCACGCTGATCGAGATCCGTCCCTGAGGCGATCTACCAGCGAATGCTTCGCGTCACCTCGTTACTGCCCGGAGCCAGCCATTGCGCACTGACCAGCACCGGTTGCAGTGCCGCGCCAGGCTCGACTCGCCCCGTCAGGCGGGCTTGCCGGGCGAGCAGATCAGCCGCCAGGTCGGCCTGATGCTGACCAGCCAGGCTCAACTGCCCAGCCAACTTCCAGCCGGCGCGGCAATCGAGCGTCACACGCGCTTGTCCCAGGTCCAGCTGCCAGGGCGCCAGCAGCGCTAGACCCTCTCCCTGTAAATTCCCGTTGGCTGACAGGCAGCGTGTTCCCCTGCCTTGCAACTCGATGCTGCCCTGCCACTGCCCTGCCAAGCGGTAACCGGTCGCGAACGTATGTGGATCGCTGGCCGGTTGCAGCGAGGCATGCCAGGCCCAGGGCCAGCCGGACACCTGCAGTTGCCAGCGCTGCCCCTGATATCCAGCACTCGCCTGCGCGCTGAGCCGCCAGGGTTGCCAATTCCAGCGCAACGGGCCGAGATCGCCCAGGCGCTCGACTTGCCCCTGCCAGATGCTGCCGCTGATACCGGCCAGCGGGACGGGCAACGGCGCCAACAGCCAGCGGGCGGGCAACTCGACCAGCAGCGTCATGACGAAGACCAGTAACGCCCAAAGCCAACGAAGCCGCGTCATCGTTGCAACGCCAGTTCGAAGTGCAACGCCGACTCGCCACGCTGCAGGCCCCAGCGCAGCGGCCGTGCGCCTTCTCGTTCCAGTTGCAGAAGCCAATCTTGCAGCACGCGCTCATCTTTCAGCTGGCCGCGCACCAGCCACTCTTCGCTGCCGGGCTCCAGGGTTTCGATGCTGATTTCCCGGGCCTTGGCGGCCTGCTGCAGGTCATCGGCGGTCAACGTCCTCTCGGCACGCAGCGCCAGGGCCGACTGCGCCAGCGTCTGCCACTGGCCGAACGCCTGCCAGTGCTGCCGGCCTTCACGCCAGGTCAGCAGCGCCAGCAACACGGCGACGATCACGACCGCCAGCAACCGCATACCGCGGCGCTCAAGATTTAGATTCATGATGCTGCTCCCAGGTCGAAGGTCAGATTGAGCTCGTCGTTTGCCTCGCTCACCTGCACCGCTACGCCTATGGCGCTGGCCATCGCCTGCCAGGGTGACTCGTCGATGACCTCATACCCTTGCAGGCGCAGCGTCCAACGCTGACCGTCGAAGTGAGCAGCGCTCAATTGCCAGCTACCGTTGGCGCGCAGCCAGCCATCGAGCTCGCTCTGCAGGTGCTCCAGTTGCCGCAAGCGAAGCTGTCGTTCATCTGCCCCCTGGCGTTGCTGCTTCAACCGTTGCGCCGCTTCACGGAAGGAAGCGACTGGCCCGACCATTTCTTCCACCTGCGTTTGATAGATGCCCTGCTGCCGCCACTGCTGGCTGGTCCACAGGCCAACCCAGAGCAAGGCCAGGGCCAGACAGGCGGCAGGCAGGCGCCATAGACCAGGGCTCATCTGCCGGGCCTGGCGCTTAGCGCGGCGGCGCTCGAACAGAGTAGGCAGGCCATCCAGCGCGGCGAAGCGCTCAGGCCAAGCCCCCTCGAACGCCTGTATCTCGAGCTCGCGCCAAATACCGGCAGGTGCTGCCGCCTGAAGCTCGATGGGCCAAGCCAGCCAGTGCTGACGTGCCTCGGCGCTGCTACCCACGAACAGGCTCAAGCGCGCGTCCCGCTGCCAGCACCACGCTGTGCCTGGGGACGGCGCCGGCAACAACTGGAACTCCGGCCAGCAGCGCTGCACATCGAGCTGCCACGCCGCACACTGGTCCAGCCAGCCATCCAGCAGCGCCTGGTCGACGCAGACCAGTTGCATGCACCCGGGCTCTCGGCCCAGGCAACCACAGGCCATCGTCTGAGCAATCTGCAGCAGGCGATCCTCAAGCAACAACGGCCACTCGTGACGCTTGAGCCCAGGCGGCGCGGGCACCTGAAAATGGCTGCACAGCTCACCTGGCAGCACCAGCGCCACCCGCGCGCCAGCTATCGGGGGCGGCGCGCCAGAACCAGAGGCCTGCACGTGCCCCAGCTCAATCCGCGCCCACTGCCAGGCCTCGCCATGGGTACCTGGGCGCATCAACAGCCAGGGACGTGCCGCACGGCGGCGCCAGCGTTCACGCTTCATGAGCGGCCCCAGGGCAAGGCGAACGTACAAACATAGGGTGCTCCATCACGCTGAAAAGTCAGGCGCACGCCCCTGTCCGGGCGCAACCTGTCCGTCGATGGCCAGGTCAGCCAGCGGCTGTCCTGGCGAAAGGTAAAATTCACCGATTCCACCTGATCCAACTGCTCGCGCAGTGTCCAGACCGGTGCGGCTGCGGCATACAGATCGCTGCTCGTATGCAGCAGCAGACGCTGGCTGCGGCGATCGTAAGCGATGCGCTGACGCTGCAGGCGTGCGCCACCTTCAGCGCTTGGCCAGGCGCCCAGCGCCACCCACTGTAGTTGCAGTTCATCCGGCTTCCAGTCCAGCCAGTTCAAGGCGAGCGGTAACCGCTGCTCATGCAACTGACGCAGCACGGTGGTATCGAAACGACGCTCCAGTGCCAGACAGAAATCCAGTACCGGCATGCCTGGTGAGCCCTGTGACAAGCGCTCGCGAACGTTGATCCAGCCATTGACCAGGGCAGCCAGCAGCACACCGAGCAAGGCGGTGAGCGCCAAGGCGACCAGCAGCTCCACCAGGGTCAGGCCACGCTGCCTGCTCATCACGGGCGCACCAGAAACAGCTGATACAAACCCAGCGACTCACGGCGATCACCATCAGCGAACAGGCTCAGTTCGGCACGCCGCAGATCCCGTACACCGGTGCCCTGCATTTGCAGTTGCCAGTGGCAGTTCCCGTGGCCCTGGACGAGAACCCCGGTGAGGCTGTTCTGCGCAGGCCATAGCTGCTCGACCGCGAAACGTGCCTCCAGCTCACGAGCACACAACGCCCCCAGTTGATGCTGCTGGACGCTCTGCTGCACGGCCAGGCGCTGGCGCAGGACCTGGCTGGTCATGACCGCCAGCGTGGCGGCGATACCCAGGGCGACCGTCACTTCAAGCAGGGTGAAACCCCGTTGGCGCTTCATGGCAGGGACGTCCGCTGCAAGCGACCGGCGCTGTCCCACTGCCACTGTTCACCGCCCTCCGGCGATTGCCAGCGCAGCGCCTGCGGACGACCGACACCGTTTGGCGTAAAGACCAGACGCGGCTCACCAGCAGCCGGCCAGTCAGGTCTCAGCGCCGCCGGCCACTCGCCCAGCGCTACCGGCTCGACCTGCCAGCGCAGTTGATCGTTCTCCCGCACCTGGCGCACGAACTCCGGGCGCTGGCCGTTCCAGCGCAGGCCATGAATCTGCCCAGCGTGCAGCGCCACTCCCGCCTGGGCGCGGCTGGCGGCGGCAAGGCGTTCCAGCGCCTGCTGCGCCGGCGCCTGGCCGCTGTCGAGCCAGGCCACGCTGAGGCTGGTCAGCAGGCCGGCGATGAACAGCACGACCAGCAACTCCAGCAGGCTGAACCCGCGCTGCGCAGGCGTAGGATGGATGACGCGCTTTTCATCCACCATGGCGGCAGTGGAACGGTGGACGGGTGAAGCGTCGTCCACCCTACGTTGGTTGACTACCATCGCGTTCTGGCAAAGGGTCATAAGCCGCAGCTCAAAGATTCCAGTTGCCCAGGTCGCCATCGATGCCTTCGCCGCCATCGACACCATCGGCGCCCAACGAATAGATATCGACCCGGCCATGCTCTCCCGGGCTGCGGTACTGGTAAGCATTGCCCCAGGGATCCTGCGGCAGGCGACGGATGTAACCGTCGGCGCGCCAGGAGCGCGGCAGCGGTTCGACGGTGGGCTTGGTCACCAATGCCGCAAGCCCCTGCTCGTTGCTGGGGAAGCGCAGGTTGTCGAGGCGGTACATGTCCAGGGCCTGCTCGAAGGTCGACAGGTCGGCCATCACCTTCTGCTTCATGGCCTTGTCCTGGCTGCCCAGTACGCTGGGCGCGACCACGGCTATCAGCAGCCCCATGATGAAGATCACCACCATGATTTCCATCAAGGTGAAGCCCCGTTGAGTGAAACGATTGCTGCGCATGATGGCTCTCCTCATCACAGTGTCAGGCCCTGATTGAGCTGCATGATTGGCAGCAGCACGGCCATTACGATGAACAGCACCACGCCGCCCATCACCAGAATCATCAGGGGTTCGAATAGCGCCATGGCGGTGTCCACCTGGCGGGCGAAGCCACGCTCCTGGTTGTCCGCCACGCGTTCGAGCATGTCCGGCAAAGTGCCGCTGGCTTCGCCACTGGCGACCATGTTCAGCAGCAACGGAGGAAAATGGCCGCTGGCCTCTAGGGCGCGGTGCAGGCTGACGCCGCCCTTCACCTCGCTGCCGACCCGCTCCAGCGCCAGGCGGATACGCCGGTTGTTGACCGTTGCAGTCGCCACCTGCAGAGCTTCGAGCAGCGGCACACCACTGCCGGCGAGGATCGCCAGGCTGCGCGATAGCCGCGCGCTCTCCAGCACCTGCAACAGCACGCCGACCTGCGGCAGGCGCAGCAACAGATCGTCGCGGCGCAGGCACCAGTGCGGTTTGCGCAGCAGCAGCCTGGCGAGCAACGCCGCCAGCAGTGCCGCCCCCAGCAGCCAGGGGCCGAGCAGCACCAGGGTGTTGCTGATGCCGATCAGCAAGGTGGTGATCCATGGCAGACTCTGTCCGGCATGGGCGAACTGCTCGGTGAGCTTGGGCACCACGAAGGTCATCAGGCCGATCACCACGGCCAGGGAGACCCCCATCAATACCGCCGGATAGATCAGCGCGGTGCGCGCCTTGTGCTGCTGGCGCTGCACCTGTTCGAGGTGCTCGGCCAGGCGTTCGAGCACCTGGGCCAGGCGCCCGGAACGTTCACCGGCCTCGACCAGCGCGCAATACAGGGTCGAGAAAACCCCGCCCTGACGTGCCAGGCTACGAGCCAGGCCAACGCCCTCGGCGAGGGAGCCGCGCACCGCCACCAGCAGGCTGCGCAGCGCTGGCTGGACCAGCTGCCGCTCTAGAGTGCCCAGCGCATCGACCAGCGGAATGCCTGCGCCAGTGAGGGTCGCCAGTTGCCGGGTCAGCTCGCATAGCTGTGCGCGGCTGACCCGCTGACGACGTGGCTGCCGGCTTTGCGGATCGTGACGGTGCAGTTCACGGGCGAACAGACCACTCTCGCGTAATAGCTGCCGGGCGTGGCGCTCGCTGTCCGCCTGCAGACTGGCCTTGTGCGGTTTGCCGGCCAGGTCGACGGCGTGATAGCGATAGGTCGGCATACTCAGCCCTGCACCGCGCGCAGCACTTCGGCGAGGCTGGTGTCGCCGCGTGCCAGGCAGTCGCAGGCCATGGCCGACAGGCTCTGCCGTCGATCCTCGAGGTAGACGTGCATGCTTACCTCGCTGGCGCCGCTGTACAGCAGCGCGATCAGCCCGGCATCCAGCTCGATGAATTCGTAGAGCCCCAGGCGGCCCTGATAACCGCTACCCTGGCACTGCTCGCAACCGACTGGATGAAAGCTGTGTTCGAGGTCGGCCAGCTCCGGCAGCAACTGCCGTTCGGCGTCCTGCAAGGGTCGACGCTCGGCACAGCTGCACAGGCGGCGCACCAGGCGCTGGGCGAGCACGCCACGCAGGCAGGAGGCGATCAGGAAGGGCTCGATACCCATGTCGCGCAGCCGCGTCACGGCGCCCACTGCACTGTTGGTATGCAGGGTCGACAACACCAGATGCCCGGTGAGACTGGCCTGCACGGCAATCTGCGCGGTCTCCCGATCACGGATTTCGCCGAGCATTATCACGTCCGGATCCTGGCGCAGGATCGCTCGCAGGCCAGTGGCGAAGGTCAGCCCGGCACGCGGGTTGATGGCGGTCTGGCCGATACCGGTGATGGCGTATTCCACCGGGTCTTCGACGGTGAGGATATTGCGGCTGCCGTCATTCAGGCTGTTGAGGCTGGCGTACAGGGTGGTGGTCTTGCCCGAGCCGGTTGGCCCGGTGCTCAGCACGATGCCGTTGGGGCGGCCCAGACAGGCACGCAGGCCCTGCTCCACCGCAGGCGGCATGCCCAGATTGGTCAGCGCCAGCAGGCTGGCCTGCTTGTCCAGCACGCGCATCACCACCCGCTCGCCGTGAATGCCCGGCAGCGTGGAAACCCGCACGTCGACTTCGCGACCAGCAGCACGCAGGGTGATACGTCCATCCTGGGGCTGACGCTTTTCGGCGATGTCCAGCCGCGCCATAACCTTGATCCGCGACACCAGCATGGCCGACAACGCCCGTGGCGGGCGCAGGACTTCGCGCAGATGGCCGTCGATGCGCAGGCGCACCACCAGGCTCTGCTCGAAGGTTTCGATATGGATATCCGAGGCCTGCAACCGCAGCGCCTGGGCGAACAGGCCGTTGATCAGGCGGATGACCGGCGCCTCGTCATCGCTCTCGAGCAGGTCCTCGATGCGCGGCATGTCGTTCATCAGGCTGTCGAGATCGACCTGCTCGCCGATGCCCTCGATCAGCGCCGCATTCGCCCCCTCGCCAGCCTGATACAGCAGGCCCAGGCGCTGCTCGAACTCGGCCCGTGGCAAGCGACACACCGATCCGGGCGCGCCTTCGACACGCAGCAACTCCTGCAGTTGATCGCTATCGGCGTCATCGCACAGCCACAGGCTCCAGCCGTCATCAGCCGGCACCCAAGCCACGCCGGTCTGACGAGCCAGGCGATAGGGCAACAGGCTCATTACCAGACGCCCTCGTCGAGGCGCGCGCGGCTGGCCGGAAAGAGCTGCTGCAGCCTGGCGTCGCCGTCCAATGCGGGTAGTTTGAGCGCCGTTTCGCGTTGCAGGTTCTGGTATTTGTCGGCACTGAAACTGGCAATGCTCGGCCCGTCACGCAGAATGCGCGGACGAATGAACACCATCAGATTCTGCTTCACGCCGCTCTTGCCCGTGGAGCGAAACAGCCGGCCAAGCCCGGGAATGTCGCCTAGCAACGGCACCTTCTGATCCCTGCTGCTGACTTCATCGCTGATCAGCCCGCCGAGAATGATCAGGCCGTTGTCCTCGACCATCACCTTGGTCTTGATCTCGCGCTTGTTGGTGATCACGTCGCTGGCCGAGGCGAAGTCGGCGATCGACGAAACTTCCTGGACGATATCCAGGCGCACGCTGTTGTCGATATTGATCTGCGGCTTGATGCGCAGCTTCACACCGACTTCGCGGCGCTCGATGGTCTGGTACGGGTTGCTGTTGTTCTGGGTCACCGAGCCGGTGACGAAGGGCACTTCCTGGCCGACCAGAATCGACGCCTCGGCGTTGTCCAGGGTCAGCAGGGTCGGTGTGGACAGCAGGTTGAAGCCACTCTTGCTCTTCAGCGCGTTGAGCAGCACGGCGAAATTGAACCCGCCACCAAAATGGCCGATGCCGGCGGTCGCGCCGCTGACACCCGAAAGCAGCTCACCAAGGGCCGCGTTGTCACCACTGGCCGCGGCACCGGCGATACCCGCGATGTTCGCGCCGCCCGCACTGAAGTTGACCACCCCGGCGCCAAGTTTCTCGTCGGCGAACAACCATTGCACGCCCAGCTCCTCGGCACGGGAGTCGGAGACCTCGGCGATGATCGCCTCGACCACCACCTGGGCGCGGCGGATGTCCAGTTGCTCGACGATGGAGCGGTAGGCCGCCAGCTCGCTGTCCGGGCCGACCATCACCACCGCGTTGGTGCCCTCCTCGTACTCCAGGCGCACGCCCGAATCACTGATCGGCAAGCGCGCAGCCTGGGCGCCCTCCGCCCCCTCGCCGGGTGCCTGTGGCGCCTCCTGGCTGAGCCCGCGTAGCACCTTGACCACCTCGGCGGCGTTGGCATGGCGCAGGTAGATCACCTGGGTGTTGGAGCTGCGCAGCTCGCCACCGGGGCGGTCCAGCTGCGTCAGCAGGGCGCGCACCCGCTCACGGCTGTCGGCGCTGCCGCGTACCAGCAGGGCGTTGCTGCGCGGGTCGGCGATTACCTGGGCGCTGTCACCGCCCTTCTCGCTGGCCAGCAGGCGAGTGATCAGCACGCTGGTGTCGGCGGCGCTGGCGTGCTGCAGGGGCATCACCTGCAGCGGCTCGTCACTGACCTGATCAAGCTCGGCGAGCAGGCGGTCGATACGCGCCAGGTTGCTGCGCCAGTCGGTGATGACCAGCAGGTTGGCGGCCGGATACGGGGTGATGACGCCCACCCGCGGGTCGATCAGCGGCTTGAGAATGCCGAGCAACTGTTCGCTGGCCGCATTGCGCACGCTGAACACCCGGGTGGCGATACCGTCGCCGCCGGCCTGCTGCCCGCCACTGGGGTCCACGGGCACTGGCTCCAGGCGCGCCGCCTGATCAGGGAGAATCTTCACGCTGCCGTTGGGCAGGTTGACCGCGGCAAATCCCTGGGCACGCAACTGGGCGAGAAATATGTCGTAGATCGCTTCGCTGTCATGGCGCTCGACCGTGCGCACGGTGACCTTGCCCTTGACCCGCGGGTCGACGATGAAGGTGGTGCCGGTGATCTGCGACACGCTGTCGATGAACTCGCTGAGCTCGGTGTCGACGAAATTCACCTCGTACAGCGGCGACTCGGCGACCGGCAGATCCAACACGTCATCGGCCAGAATCTGGGTAGCGCCCAGGGCCAGCAGAGCGGCCAGGCAGTAGCGAACGATCATCTCTTATCCTTGCCGCTTGAAGCCGGTCACGGCAGGCCGTGGCGGCCAGGGCAAGCGCTCGCGCCGCCCCTGGTTATCGAAAATCAGCCCCGTCTCGTCGATGTCCTGCAGCACGACGCCGGGCCCCAGGCGTTGCCCACGGCTGAAGCTGCGCACTTGCTGGCCGTAGCGCAGCACCACCACCGAGGCGCTCAGGGGCACGGCACGCAGGCTGCCGAGGTACTGAACCGGCAGGCGCGTCAACGGCAATGCACCGCTGTCGGCGGTCACTTGCCAGTGGCCCACCAGCAGCCCCGGCAGCGCAGCCGTATCGACAGCAACGGCACGGGCCGGCTGCGGTTCACGGCTGAGTTGCAGCACGCACTGCGCCGCCAGCCAGGCACCGAGGGTCAGCCACAGGCCGCCCCACAATCGCTGGGCGCTGATCAACTGACGCCTCTGGGATGCCAGCCGGGATGCCCTTGTACATAACGCACGCTGGGCAGATGCAGAGCAGGTAACTGCCAACCGCTCGGTTGCGTGGCCAACCACGCTTCGACGCGCTGCCACAGCGGTTCACTCGCGTTGGCGTCGTAGGCCATTGAAATACTGCGGCACATGCCGTCGAGCGGAGCCAGGCCGGAAACGCGCTTGCCGGTCGGGCTGTAATTGACCTGCCAGGTCTGCCCCTGCCAACGCGGCAGATCACGACTGCTGTCGAGCAACAGAGGGTTGCCGAACAGCTGGTCGGCAGCACTCTCCAACACGCCTTCGAGAGCCTTGAGCGGCGCGTCCACGACGGGAGCCGGATAGCCGCCAGTCAGGCTGATCAGGTGTTCACGGGTGATCGCCTGGCCGGCGGCAACCGGGCTGTCATAACGCAGACCGGGCAACAGCACCTGCATCTGGCCGTCATCGGACAGTGCCTGGTGCAACAGGCGGTCCCAGCTACCACCGCGGGTATCGCGACGCCACAGCGCTTGTGGCGCCGTTGCCAGGGGCTGATCGAGCCAAGCGGCGTGAGGCGCTCGCTGGCCTTGCAGCTGTGTACGCAGGCGTGCGGCGTGCGCCTGGCCAGCTGGTGAAAGCAACTGCTCGAACGCGGGGTGAAAGCGCGCAACGAACTGCCATCGCCCGGCGTGCCGCTGACACCCGATATGAAAGGCACCGCTGGCCCGACAACCACCGAGTACTACCGGCACCAGTCTGCCGCTGGTCTGCAGCACCTCGATCGGCGCTGGCCAGAAATCCTGGCCGCGGGCGCATAGCAGCAGGTCGGCATCGCTCAAGCGCTCGGCCAGCCACAGGCCAGGCCCGGTCCCCACATCGGCGAGGGCAATGACCAGATCGGCCTGGGCACGCGCTTCCTTGAAGGCCGGTAGCAGCGATTGGTACCACTGCTTCAGGGAGGCGTTCTGATCGGCGGCATAAGGGTCGGTCACCCCGACGACCGCGATCCGCAACCCGGCGCGCCGGATGATGGTGAAAGGCTCGGTGCCCAGCGCCTCGGCCTGGGTTTGTGCGAGGCCGGCGCCGACGACGGGCCGGGCGAAATGTCGATAAAGACCGGCGCAGCGTTGTGGCCACAGCACGCGCTCATCGCTGCTGACCCGCACCTCACTGCCAAGCAGTTGGCTACCCTGTGCGCCGCTGCTTCCCTGCGTCAGGTAAGCCAGGCCACTGCCGTTCCAGCCCTGGCCGTTTTCCAGGGTCAGGCAGCGCTCGGTACCGTGGCGCTGGCGTAGATCTTCTAGCAAGGCACCCAGCACTGCATAGCCGCCCGTGGTGACACCTTCGGCCAGACGCGCGTCGAGAAGTGGATTAAGTTCGCTACGCGACTGATGGGCATTGCTGCCACTCAGCCATGGCGCTCGCCCAAGATGCGAAACTGGCCCCAGCCGAGTGGCCGGCACTACCGGTTGCCCGGGCTGGCGTGCATCCAGGGTATCGGCGAAATACAGCAATTCCAGTTCGGATTGTCCGTCCTGACGCGGGGTCGCGAAGCCCGAGCAGGCACTCAGCAAAGGCGCCATTGCACCGATGCCCATCCAGCTCATCACTTCACGTCTGCCGATGTCTGTCATCGCCCCACCCGCCTCACCTTTATGCATTGTCGGGGCGGGATACTGGGCAGCTTATGTGACAGTTTAATGGCGGTTATTCGACAGCCACACTTCGACCTTCAATCGAAAAAATCAGATAAATCAGAAAGGTAGCGTCACAAAGCTTTCAATAGCCGTTAACAGAACTGCCAGAAAATCATCACATTCGGTCTCTAAAGTCCCGGTTTCCTCAAGCCGCTTCAACAGAAAAAGGACATGACCTGATGAGTCGAGATACCGGCGATAACCTGGACCGTAACCCCAGTGGCAACCTGCCGATGGCGTCGGTTCTGGATTCGTACCTGAGCCGCCGCAGCGTTATGCGCGGTGGCCTGGGCGCCGCGATCGCCATGATCGCGGGCACCGGCCTCACCGGCTGTTTCGACAGCGGCGGTTCCAGCAACGACAGCCCTTCCACCGAGCCACCCGTCGAGCCGAAACTGGCCCTCGGCTTCCAGTCCATTGCCGGCTCGCGCACCGATGCCTGTGTGGTAGCTGCCGGTTACAGCGCCTATGTGCTGGCCCCCTGGGGAACGCCGTTCAACAGCGCCGGTGGTACCTGGCAAGCCGATGGCAGCAACACCTCCATAGAGCAGGAAAACTCGGCAGGCATGCACCACGACGGCATGCACTTCTTCCCCATCAACGGCCGCTCCGATGATGGCCTGCTGGCGATCAACTACGAGTACATCGACGAAGACGCCCTGCACCCGAACGGCCAGACTTTCGTCAATGGTCAGCGTCCGGCCGAAGAAGTACGCAAGGAAATAAATGCACACGGCGCGGGTGTTATCCGCATCAGCAAGGTCAGCGGCCGCTGGCAGGTGGTCGATAACGATCCACTGAACCGTCGTTTCACCACGGCCACCGTCATGGATATTTCCGGCCCGCTGAGCGGCACGGATCACCTCAAGACCAAGTTTTCCCCCACCGGTACCCAGACCCGCGGTACCAACAACAACTGCGGTAACGGTTACACCCCGTGGGGCACCTACCTGACTTGCGAAGAGAACTGGCCGTCGATCTTCATCAACACTGGCAGTCGCCCTGCCGATCAGTCGCGCATCGGTGTCAGCACTGGCGCTGGCCGCTATAGCTGGGAAACCGCGGCCGGGGATGCCTCGGAACTGAACGACGAATTCACCCGCTTCAACATCACTCCAAGCGGCGCCTCGGCGATCGACGACTACCGCAACGAAGCCAGCACCTATGGCTACATCGTCGAGATCGACCCGTACGACTCCAGCACCCGCGCGGTGAAACGTACCGCCCTGGGCCGCATCCGCCACGAAGGCTGTTGGCCGGCGCTGCCGGTAGTCGGCAAACCGGTAGTGTTTTACACCGGTGATGACTCGAACAACGAGTATCTGTACAAATTCGTTTCCGATGCAGTGTGGGACGCAGCCGATGCCAACCCGAGCGACCGCCTGGCCACCGGTGCCAAGTACATGGACAGCGGCACTCTGTACGTCGCCCGCTTTGATGCCGACGGCACAGGTGCGTGGATCCCTCTGGTAGCCGCCACACCGACGACCAATGGCAGCACCCTGGGCGCCGTGTTCACCGACCTGCCGGGGATCATTCTCAACACGCGGGGCGCAGCCGATGCAGTGGGCGCAACGCCGATGGATCGACCGGAGTGGACCGCCGTCAACCCGCTCAATGGCGACGTTTACCTGACCCTGACCAACAACAGCGCGCGCACCGCAGCAGCCGTAGACGCAGCCAACCCGCGCGGCCCGAACCGTCACGGTCACGTCATCCGCTGGCACGACAGCGACGATCAACTCAGCTTTGCCTGGGACATCTTCGTATTCGGTGCCAACGCCTCGGGCACGCCCGACATCAACCGCTCCGGCCTGACCGAACTCAACCAGTTCGCCAGCCCGGATGGCATGAGTTTCGACAGTCGCGGCATCCTCTGGATCCAGACCGACAACGGTGAATCGAGCGTGACCAGCTACACCAACGACCAGATGCTGGCGGTAATCCCCACTAATCTGGTTGACGCCACTGGCAAGCAGGTACCGGTCAACGCCCAGAACCAGGTGGACCTACGCCGTTTCTTCGTCGGCCCCAACGGCAGCGAGGTCACCGGCATCACTTTCACGCCGGACAACAAGACGATTTTCGTCAACATCCAGCACCCCAGCAACTGGCCGTCCACCGACGTTGCCACGGACGAGACGCCATCCGGCACCACCGTTCGCCCACGGGCCTCAACGGTGGTGATCCAGCGCAACGACGGAGGCGAAATCGGCGTCTAACCCGCCCCACGGCACGGGGTCATCCCGTGCCACCCCTCTTTACCTAGATCGAGCTGCGCGACACCCAGGCCCTTCTCCCTTGTATCGCCAGCGACAAAGCACCTGCTGCGTAAGATGAAAATCACCACGCCTTGTAGGAGCCGCGCCCCGCGACCCGCAGTTTTCAGAATGCCCACCCCATTACGATGGCTCCCACGCTCCAGCGTGGTAGCTAAGCCCCAGGCGCTCTGCGCCTGCTCCGACTGCGCACTGCATGCAACAGCGGACGCGGAGCGTCCTTGGATGGATTCCCACGCAGAGCGTGAGGAACGATCAGTTGAGTGGCCGCTTTTGCCTTACTGCCCTCGAATCACAGAATACAGGCGCCCAGAAACCCAAAGATCGTGAACAGGTTTTCTTTCAGTGCCCTAGGGTCTGTCGCGTTGAAACGGCAACAGCCCCTAGAACGGCAAGGGTTCACGGCTGATCACCTGCACCCGCTGAGCGGGCACCTGGGCGTGCCAGCGCACCACGCCCTGGGCCTGCACCTGAAACTGGCTGGTGATCGGCCGACCATCCGGCTCGAACTCGAGTTGCAGCATGAAATCACCGCTGTTGAGTAGCAGCCCTTCGCTCAGGCGTTCAAAAGTCGCGTCGTCGACGGAGCCCAGGGCCTCACGCAGGGCAGCCGCATCACGGTAACCGTTGGCGGGTCGGCCGGTGACGATGCGGGCCAGCAGCGAACGCGAGAACTCGCCCTCGTAGAGCGCATCAAGCTGGGGCAAATGCTCCAGACTCAGCGCATTGGCATTCAAGCGCCAGCCCGATGTCTGCGGCAGCGCACAGAGCTGAGGATAACGCTGCTGTCGCCCAGACTGCGGCGTGAGCAGCAGGTTCAGCTCGCTCATGTCCACCATCGGCTGGTTGGCAGCGAGCCGAGGCGGCGTCTGCCGAAGGTACTGATCGCTTTCGGCGCCGTGCAGGCGGCTCTGACCATCACTGTCGATCCAGTCGGCCAGAGCCTGTACGAGCTGCTCGGCAGCCAGATCGTCACCGAGCAGATACTGCAACTGGCGCTCGGCACGCTCAGCCTCCTGGCCGGCCAGCGCATTGACGTTGAAGCAGCTGTGCAGATCGCGGATGCGCAAGGTCGCCGCACCGCCAGCAAAATCGTAACGCAGCGGCTGCCCACGCAGGGCTTGCCAGAAAAGCGGGCTCTGCCGCCAAGCCGGATCCCTCAGAGCTTGCTCGGCGAAGGCCAAGCCGGCGACTTCCAGGGCCCGCGCCTGGATCCGCTGCTGCTGCAGGCGCACCGCATCGACCTGTTGCCGTCCCTGTTGCACCATCCACGCCAGCCCGCCGGCGAGCATGGCCAGGGCCACCAGCACCATCAATAACGCCGCGCCACGTTGCCGCCTGCATCCCATCACTCGCACCCCGAACCAAAGAGCCGACAGTCAACAGGTCGAATGTTGCAGCGACGTGGCAAAACGCACTTCCGGTCATCGCCGCGTCACCGTAGCGTCATAAAGCCCAGGCAGATTAGCCCTTCAATTTCATAGCGTTGGAGAATTTTCATGGGCGGCATCGGTATCTGGCAATTGGTGATCGTGCTGTTGATCGTGTTCCTGCTGTTCGGCAGCAAGCGCCTCAAGACACTGGGTGGCGATCTGGGCGAAACCATCCAGGGTTTCCGCAAATCCATGGCCAGCAGCAATGCACCCGACGAGGCGCCGACGCAGGTTGAGCAGAGCACGCCTGTGCATGGCACCCAACAGTCTCACGCCCACGCGGATCGCCAGGCCTGATGTTCGAGGTCGGTTTCACCGAATTGCTGCTGGTGAGCGTGGTGGCGCTGCTGGTGCTCGGCCCGGAGCGCCTGCCGGTCGCCGCCCGTACCCTGGGGCGCGGCCTGGGGCAGGCGAAACGGGCAATGCGTATGCTGCGCGACCAGGTCGAGCGTGAGCTGGATGCCGAAGCCGTGGGCAAGGAACTGGACGCCGCACCGTTGCGACAACTGGAGCAGGAACTGCGTCGCGGGATCAACCTGCAGGCACAACCGCAGCCAGCAACGGGCAAGCCGGAGGCCACCACATGAGCGACATGCCGCTGACCGCTCACCTGGGCGAACTGCGCAAACGCCTGGTGCGCTGCCTGCTGGTGATCCTGCTGGCATTCCTGGGCCTGTTTCCGTTCGCACAGACGCTTTACACGATGATCTCCGAACCGCTGCGCCGCTACCTGCCCGAAGGCGCGAGCATGATCGCCACCAGCGTAACCTCGCCGTTCCTGGCGCCCTTCAAGCTGACCCTGATGGTCGCCGTGTTCATCTCGATGCCGGTACTGTTGCATCAGGCCTGGGGCTTCGTGGCACCGGGGCTGTATCGCCGCGAGCGGCGCATCGCAGTGCCGCTGCTGGTGTCGAGCATCCTGCTGTTCTATGCCGGCATGGCCTTCGCATTCTTCGCGGTATTCCCGATGATGTTCGGCTTCTTTGCCAGCGTCACGCCGGACGGCGTGGAGATGATGACCGACATCGCCCTGTACCTCGATTTCATCCTGGCGCTGTTCCTGGCATTCGGGCTGGCGTTCGAGATTCCGGTGGCCACCTTCATCATCGTCTGGGCCGGGCTGACCGACGTCGACACCCTGCGCCGCAGCCGGCCTTACGTGATCGTCGGCTGCTTCGTGGTGGGCATGATGCTCACCCCGCCCGACGTGTTCTCGCAGACCATGCTGGCGGTGCCGATGTGGTTGCTGTTCGAAGTCGGCCTGCTCGCCTGCGGCAGCATCCAGCGTCGGCCCGAGCAAGAAAGCGAGCAGGAATTGGCAGTCACTGATTAAGGCTCGAAATGGGCGCCTCGAGCGCGGCAAAGATTGCGGAAGTTGATCTATCGATAGCCTGCTGGCGGGCGGCAGGCTGAGTCAGAACTGCAGATCGGACAAACGCCACACTTCAAAAGCGGGCACCTCGTAAGGGTGGCTTTTCTTCATTGCCTTAACCGCGTTGTGGATCAGCTCATCGGCGACCACCAGTTCGACCTTCCACTCGGCGACAGTCGTCAACTCCCCGCTCTGACCAATAAACGGAGAGCTGCCTTCGAGCGGAAGAAACTGGCCACGGCCGAGCGTTTGCCAGGAGCACTGCTCGTAATTACCGATACGCCCGGCACCAGCCGTAAATACCGCAGACTTTACGCTTTCGAGATGATCTTCCGGCACGTAGAAACACAGTTTGTACATCAACTACTCCGCTGCAAGTCGCTGAAAACTATCGGCTAATCATGCCATAGCATGATGGCACCGTGCCGCCCCAGGTTCGTGACGCAGGCGACACTACGGAATATTCGACTGGGCTGCCGGGGCTACCGTTCCCGGATGCTTCGACCATTCGGCATTATTAATTCGCGTCTTTATCGGCTGGTAAGAACAAAAACGCCAGGCATTGCCTGGCGTTTTAACGGCCTGCCAAAAATGGCAGGCCGGCTTGCTGCTGTCGTGAGTCAGCGATCAGTCCACCCACACGCGCGCGTTGCGGAACATGCGCAGCCAGCCGCCAT
This sequence comes from Phytopseudomonas seleniipraecipitans, assembly GCF_900102335.1. Classification (GTDB taxonomy): domain Bacteria; phylum Pseudomonadota; class Gammaproteobacteria; order Pseudomonadales; family Pseudomonadaceae; genus Aquipseudomonas; species Aquipseudomonas seleniipraecipitans. Next base: position 440,805 of record NZ_FNBM01000001.1, on the reverse strand, counting down.
CTTCCTGCCAGTCATCCGGGCGCCAGGAGTTCTGCACGGCCCGGAACACGCGCTCCGGGTGCGGCATCATGATGGTCACACGGCCGTCGCGGCTGGTCAGGCCGGTAATGCCGCGCGGCGAACCGTTGGGGTTAGCCGGGTAGCTTTCGGTAACCTTGCCGTGATTGTCGACGAAACGCAGCGCGACGGTGCCGGACAGGTCGGCTTCCAGCAGTGCCTCCTCGCTTTCGAACTCGGCATGGCCTTCACCGTGAGCGATGGCAATCGGCATGCGCGAACCGGCCATGCCGCGCAGGAAGATCGATGCCGACTCCTGCACCTGAACCATGGCGACGCGGGCTTCGAACTGCTCGGAACGGTTGCGCACGAAGTGCGGCCAGAACTCGCTGCCCGGAATCAGCTCATGCAGGTTGGATAGCATCTGGCAGCCGTTGCACACGCCAAGGGTGAAGCTGTCCTTGCGTTCGAAGAAGCCCTGGAAGGCATCACGGGCACGGGTGTTGAACAGCGCCGACTTGGCCCAGCCCTCACCGGCGCCAAGTACGTCGCCGTACGAGAAGCCACCGCAGGCGACCAGGCCCTTGAAGTCGTTCAGGTCGACACGACCGGCGAGGATGTCGCTCATGTGCACGTCCAGCGCAGCGAAGCCAGCGCGGTCGAACGCGGCGGCCATTTCCACCTGACCGTTGACGCCCTGCTCACGCAGCACGGCAACCTGTGGACGCACGCCCTTCTTGATATACGGCGCGGCGATGTTGTCGTTGACGTCGAAGCCGAGCTTGACGCTCAGGCCGGGATTGTCTTCTTCCAACAGCGCATCGAATTCCTGATCAGCGCAGTCGACGTTGTCGCGCAGACGCTGGATGCGGTGGCTGGTTTCAGCCCACTGACGCTGCAGCAGGCGACGCTGGCCGGTGAACACCGGCTGGTCGTTGAATTTGATTGCGACGTCGCCGTTATTGACCGGCTGGCCGATCACCGCGACGCAGTCACCGAGGCCGGCCGCGCTGAACTGCGCCAGCACGTCCGGGGTGGCATCCTGGCGAACCTGGATCAGCGCACCAAGCTCTTCGTTGAAGAGGATGGCCGCCAGCTCTTCGCGGCTTTCGGCCAGGCCGTCGAGCTGCAGGTTCAGGCCGCAATGACCGGCGAAGGCCATTTCCAACGCACTGACCAGCAGGCCACCGTCGGAGCGGTCGTGGTAGGCCAGCAGATGACCGTCGGCGTTGAGCCCCTGGATTACCGCGAAGAAGGCTTTGAGGTCTTCGGCGTCATCGACGTCCGGCGCCTGGCGGCCGAGCTGGCTGTACACCTGGGCAAGGATGGAAGCGCCCATGCGGTTCTGGCCACGGCCGAGGTCGATCAGGATCAGATCGGTCTCGCCCTTGTCCATGCGCAGTTCGGGGGTCAGGGTCTTGCGGATATCGGTCACCGGTGCGAAACCGGTGATGATCAGCGACAGCGGCGAGGTAACGCTTTTCTCGGCGCCCTTTTCACTCCACTTGGTCTTCATCGACATCGAGTCTTTGCCGACCGGAATGGTCAGACCCAGCTCGGGGCACAGCTCCATGCCAACGGCTTTCACCGTGTCGTAAAGGCGCGCATCTTCACCCGGGTGACCAGCAGCGGACATCCAGTTGGCCGACAGTTTGATGTCAGACAGTTTCTCGATGCGCGACGCCGCGATGTTGGTCAGCGTTTCACCAATGGCCATGCGCCCGGAGGCCGGGGCATCGAGCAGCGCCAGCGGCGTGCGCTCGCCCATCGCCATCGCTTCACCGGTATACACGTCAAAACTGGTGGCGGTGACGGCCACGTCTGCCACCGGCACCTGCCACGGGCCGACCATTTGGTCGCGAGCAACCAGGCCGGTAATGGTGCGGTCGCCGATGGTGATCAGGAAGCTCTTGCTGGCCACAGCTGGATGACGCAGCACGCGCTCGGCGGCTTCGCTGATGTCCAGGGTGCTCGGGTCGAAATCATCGCCCTGCTCGGCTTCACGCGTCACCGAACGGTGCATGCGCGGCGGCTTGCCGAGCAGCACTTCGAGCGGCATGTCGACTGGGGTATTGCCGAAATGGCTGTCGGTGACGGTCAGTTGCGGCTCTTCGGTGGCTTCACCGACCACCGCGAACGGGCAACGCTCGCGCTCGCAAATTGCCTGGAAGCGGTCGAAATCGACAGCGCTGACGGCCAGCACGTAACGTTCCTGGGACTCGTTGCTCCAGATCTCGTGCGGGGCCATGCCCGGCTCGTCGTTGGGCACGTTGCGCAGCTCGAAACGGCCGCCACGGCCGCCATCGTTGACCAGCTCCGGGAAGGCGTTGGAGATGCCACCGGCGCCGACGTCATGGATGAAGGCGATGGGGTTCTGGTCGCCCAGCTGCCAGCAACGGTCGATGACCTCCTGGCAACGGCGTTCCATTTCCGGGTTCTCGCGCTGTACCGAAGCGAAATCCAGATCCGCCGAGCTGGCGCCGGTAGCGACCGAGGATGCTGCACCGCCGCCGAGGCCGATCAGCATGGCCGGGCCGCCGAGCACGATCAGCTTGGCGCCAACGGTGATTTCGGCCTTCTGCACGTGGTCTTCACGGATGTTGCCCATGCCACCGGCGAGCATGATCGGCTTATGGTAGCCGCGCACTTCGTCGCCGTGGGGGGTGCTGATCGATTGCTCGAACGTACGGAAGTAGCCGGTCAGCGCCGGTCGACCGAATTCGTTGTTGAACGCGGCGCCGCCCAGCGGGCCTTCGATCATGATGTCCAGCGGCGTGACGATCCGCTCAGGCTTGCCATAGGCCTGCTCCCACGGCTGTTCAAAGCCGGGGATGTTCAGGTTGGAGACAGTGAAACCGGTCAGGCCGGCCTTTGGCTTGGCGCCGCGGCCAGTAGCGCCTTCGTCGCGGATCTCGCCGCCGGAACCGGTGGATGCACCGGAGAACGGCGAAATGGCCGTCGGGTGGTTATGGGTTTCCACCTTCATCAGGATGTGCACCGGCTCCTGCACCGCGCCGTACTGGCGGGTTTCAGGATTGGGGAAGAAGCGCCCGGCGGTGTGGCCGACGATGACCGACGCGTTGTCCTTATAAGCAGACAGCACGTTGTCGCTGTGCATCTGGTAGGTGTTCTTGATCATGCCGAACAGCGACTTTTCCTGGCTTTCGCCGTCGATGTCCCAGCTGGCATTGAAGATCTTGTGGCGGCAATGCTCGGAGTTGGCCTGAGCAAACATCATCAGTTCGATGTCGTGCGGGTTGCGCGCAAGATTCTGAAAGGCGCTGACCAGGTAATCGATTTCGTCTTCGGCCAGGGCCAGGCCCAGCTCGGCGTTGGCCTTTTCCAGCGCAGCGCGGCCGCCACCAAGGATATCCACGGCGGTCAGCGGCTTGGGCTCGGCATGGCTGAACAGCTGAGCGGCATCTTCAAGGTTGCTCAACACCAGCTGGGTCATGCGGTCGTGCAGCACAGCCGCGGCCTGCTGGGCATCGGCATCGCTCAGCGCGCCAGACACGTAGTAGGCAATGCCCCGCTCCAGGCGGCGAATCTTGCCCAAGCCGCAGTTGCGGGCGATGTCGCTGGCCTTGCTGGACCAGGGCGAAATGGTGCCGAAACGCGGGATGGTCAGCAGCAGACGGCCGCTGGGCTCCTGCACCGGCACACTCGGGCCGTACTTCAGCAGACGGGCCAGCACCTGCTCTTCGTCGGCAGTCAACGCACCGTCGACATCGGCAAAGTGTGCGAACTCGGCGTAAAGGCCGGTCACAGCAGGCACCTTGCTGGTCAGTTGCTCGAGCAATTTACCGTGGCGAAAAGCAGAAAGGGCGGGAGCGCCGCGCAGGATCAACATCGGGGACAGCCTCTGGGAAGGGGGTGTACTTTGAGGCCGCGTATTCTAGCCTAAAGCGTCGTGCGCGGCACGCCCGCTCGTGCCGCGCGGTCAGCGCCGGGGCTACATCCGTAGAACAACCGACTTGCAATGAAAAAACCGTATTTGCCTAGCAGAGCGCAGCTGAGCTGTCCAGATATGGAACGGCAAGAGGTTGGCGTATACTGCCGCGATGCCCTCCCCTTACCTGATTGGCAAGCGCTACGCCGGTTGGCTCTCGGCGATCGGATTACTCCTGATGCTCAGCGGCTGCGCGGAACCTCCCAGCAGCCTTGAGCGGATCAAGGAGGAAGGCGTGTTGCGCGTGATAACCCGCAACAGCCCGGCCACGTACTTTCAAGACCGTAACGGCGAAACCGGCTTTGAGTACGAGCTGGTCAAACGCTTCGCCGACGACCTCGACGTGAAGCTGGAAATCCAGACCGCCGACAACCTCGATGACCTGTTTTCACGCCTCGGCCAACCCAACGGCCCAGTGCTCGCTGCTGCTGGTCTGGTAGAAAGCGAGGGCCGCCAGCAGAGCGCGCGCTTCTCTATTCCTTATCTGGAAGTCACCCCGCAGATTGTCTACCGCAACGGCCAGCGTCGCCCGAGCCGCCCCGCCGATCTGGTCGGCAAGCGCATTCTGGTGCTCAAGGGTAGCAGCCATGCGGAGCAATTGGCCGCGTTGAAGGTCGAGGTGCCAGAGCTGCAGTACGAGGAATCGGCGGATGTCGAAGTGGTCGATTTGCTGCGCATGGTGGATGAAGGACAGATCGACCTGACTCTGGTCGACTCCAACGAACTGGCGATGAATCAGGTGTATTTCCCCAATGTGCGTGTCGGCTTCGACCTTGGCGACTCGCGCAATCTCGGCTGGGCCATTGCACCCGGCGAAGACAGCAGCCTGCTGGATCAGGTAGACGGCTTTCTGCGCCGTTCCCAGGACAACGGCAGCCTGCAACGCCTGAAAGAACGCTATTACGGGCACGTCGACGTACTCGGTTATGTCGGCGCCTACACCTTCGCGCAGCACTTGCAGCAGCGCCTGCCGCGTTACGAAAAACACTTCCGCAAGGCGGCCCAGGAACATGGCCTGGACTGGCGCATGCTCGCCGCAGTGGGCTACCAGGAGTCGCTGTGGCAACCCGGCGCCACCTCCAAGACCGGCGTAAGGGGCCTGATGATGCTGACCCTGCGTACCGCACAGGCGATGGGCGTCTCCGACCGCCTCAACCCGCAGCAGAGCATCCAAGGCGGCGCCAAATATCTGGTTCACGTTAAGGAACAGCTACCGGACAGTATTCAGGAGCCGGATCGCACCTGGTTCGCCCTCGCTTCCTACAACGTCGGCGGCGGGCACCTGGAAGATGCACGCAAGCTGACCGAAGCCGAGGGCCTTGATCCCAACAAATGGCTCGACGTGCAGAAGATCCTGCCGCGCCTGTCGCAGAAACAGTGGTACAGCAAGACCCGCTACGGCTATGCCCGCGGCGGCGAGCCGGTGCACTTCGTGCGCAACATCCGCCGCTATTACGACATTCTCACCTGGGTGACCCAACCGCAGCTGGAAGGCAGCCAGGTTGCCGAGAGCGGGCTGCACGTACCGGGCGTCGCCAATGATCACCCCGAGCAGCAGGACAAGACGCCGCTCTGAGTGCTTGCCCACCATTCAAACCGATTCTCGTCCCTGGGTGTCGCTTCGCTCGACCCAGGCTACGTTCTGAGTGTTGACCGTCTTACGCAGCCAACCGTTTCACTAGAGCGCTGTTCATCCTGGGGCAGCCTCAGCCATTCGCCATCGACGGAAGCCAGCTTATGCTGAACAGAAGCAAACTGGTTCCCGAGTTGATGGTGACCGAGCTAGATCGAAGCCTGGAATTTTGGGTGGCATGCCTGGGGTTCACTGTTGCCTATCAGCGCAATGATGAAGGCTTCGCGTACCTGGATATGGACGGCGCCCAGATCATGCTGGAGCAGATCGCCCCGCATGCCGGACAATGGATTACCGGCCCGCTGCAACCGCCCCTGGGCCGCGGTCTTAATCTGCAAATCGATGTTCGCGCTGTGCAACCCATCATCGAGAAGCTCCAACAAGTCGGGCATCCCCTGTTCCGCGCTTGCAAAGACGTCTGGTACCGGGCCGACGAATCCGAGGTGGGGCAGCGCGAATTTCTCGTCCAGGACCCTGACGGCTATCTCGTCAGGTTGGTAGAGCGCCTAGGTGTCAGAGATCAGCAAGTTGCGGAGCCCGCCGGACAGCCGCGATAAGCGCCTGCGCAACATAACTGCCTACCTGGAAATACTTTTCCTAATCTCATGAGCGCGCGCAACGTGGCAGAAACCTGCCTGGGATGGCAGCGCACTGGCTTTACTTGTTCTCTTCCATCCGGCTGAGCAGCGAATCCAGATACTGCTGCGCACTCTGCGCCTCGTCAGGGTCTTGGGTCTGGTTCGCAGCAGCTCGATACCAATACAACGCCTGCTGATAATCACGAGGGACGATCCTGCCACCGTCGTAGATGATCCCCATCAGCTTCTGCGCCCCGGGAACTCCCTTTTCGGCCAGCTTCTTGGTCCAGTTAAAAGACTGCTGGGGATCTTTTGCCACTCCGTCCCCCGTGATGTACTTGGCGGCTACTGCAGTTGCTGCCGTTTCATTGCCTTGTTCGGCGGCCTTGAGCGTCCACGCGAATGCGAGGTCCGCGCGCTTCTCCACCCCCCAGCCGAACTCATGCATACGCCCCAGCCAAACGGCTGCATCCGAGTGACCTTGCTCGGCTGCCTTGGTGTACCACTGTGCGGCCTGCTCAAAGCTCTGCTTGAAGCCCTTGCCCATGTAGTACCGATTGCCCAGTTCGAACTGGGCACCGGCATCGCCCTTGTTGGCAAACTCGACCACAGAGGCGAGGTCGCTGTGCTCATCGAAGGCTGCCGGCTGTGCCATCAAATGCACCGGCTGGAACACGCAAAGGGCCAGAAAGAGGCACAGCGCCAAGAGCCGCTTCGCAGAATCGCGCATGTGAGTTCACCACTGAAAAAGAGAGCGATCATATACAGCGCCGCTGCAGAACGGCGAAACAATCGCTACCTGTTACGCGACGATTGCCGTAGTGGACCTATGGCGCCCTTTCTGAGCCGGCATTAACCCCGCCGCGCCTTGAAAAAGGCCTTCAACATCGCCCCGCATTCCTCCGCCAACACCCCGCCCTCGACCAGCACACGGTGGTTGAGGAAGGCCTGGTCGAAGAACTGGCCGCGGCTCACCGCCATGCCCGCACGCGGTTCGCTGGTGCCAAAGACAATGCGCTGTACGCGCGAGTGGACGATCAGGCCGGCGCACATAGCGCAGGGTTCCAGTGTCACGTACAGGGTGCTGCCTGGCAGACGGTAGTTACTGACGGCCTGGGAGGCGGCACGGATGGCGACCATTTCGGCATGGGCACTGGGATCACTGGTGGAGATCGGGCAATTGAAGCCGCGGCCAATCACCTCGCCGTCCTGCACCAGCACGGCGCCGACCGGCACTTCACCACGGGCAGCGCCTTCGGCGGCCAACTCCAGCGCTTCGCGCATGAAGCGCTGGTCCTGGCTGCGGTCAATGATCAGCGGGGCTCTCAAGCTAAAGCTCTCAAATCAGGGCACTCACGTCAGGCGATCTCGATAGCGGCCATCAGGCCGGTTTCCATATGGTCGATGACGTGGCAATGGAACATCCACACGCCGGGGTTATCGGCCACGAAGGCGATGCGCGCGGTCTCGTTCTTGCCGAGTAGAAAGGTGTCGGTGTAGTACGGCTCGATTTTGCGGCGGTTGGAGTCCAGCACCTTGAAGATCAGCCCGTGCAGGTGGATCGGGTGCTGGTACTGGGCCATGTTGCGCAGCACGAAGATGTAGTGGCCGTCTTTCTTCAACTTGGCGATAGGTCGATCCGCGCAGGTCTTATCGTTGATGTCCCAGGCTTCGCCGTTGATCTGCCAGTATTTGTAGCGCCCGGCAGCTTCGTCTGCAGGTGATGCCAGGGCGGCGGCCCATTCAAAATTGAAGCGCAGGGTTTCGGCGCGGCTCAGGTCCGGCTCGGCGACCGGGTTGGCCGGCAACGCGGGCGGCCACTCACCCGCCGCATCGTTGCTGGCGACCGCCTTGATGGTCGCCAGACGCAGTGGTCCGTTGCGCAGCGACAGTTCATCCGCGCCGACCTCGGGCACCTTGAGCGCCAGGTCGATGCGCATGCCCGGCCCCAGCCAGTACTCCTTGCCCAATGGCCGCGGCGCGATCGGGTTGCCATCCAGTGCATAGAGGCGCGCCTCACCTTTTGGCAGGTTGAGGCGGTAAGTAACGGTGTTATCGACGTTGATCAGTCGCAGGCGCACGACCTGCCCGGCAGGCAATTCCAGAGTCGGCAGCGACACGCCGTTGATGGTCGACAGCCGCCCGCGTGTGCCTTCACGCGCCGCCTCGCGCGGTACGCTAAATGCCGTGAAGGCGCCCTCCTTGTCCACGTGCCAGCTTTTCAGACACAGCGTACGTTCGTGCAGAAAGCCGCTGGGCTCTCGCTCCTCGATGATCAGCGGGCCGACCAGTCCACGCCCCAGTTGCTCGGCGCTGGACTGGTGCGGGTGGTACCAGTAGCTGCCGGCATCCGGGACGATGAAGCGATAGTCGAAGTACTCGCCAGGCAGCACTGGCAACTGCGACACATAAGGCACGCCATCCATTTCCAGCGGCAGGCGGATGCCGTGCCAATGGATGGTGGTCGCCTCGGGCAGATGATTGATGAAGCGCACCCGTAGCTCGTCGCCCTGCCGACAACGCAGCTCGACACCTGGCGCCTGACCGCCAAACGCCCAGGCCGGCGTCACATGGCCGGGCACCAGCTCGATGTCGTGGGGCGCGGCGATCAATTCGTAGTCGTGGGTCTTGCGGTCGAACGGGCGCCCCAGCCAATAACGCGCGCCGCCAGCGCCAAGGCCGACGACGCCAAGGCCGATCAAGCCGCCCAAAACCTGTCTACGGGTGAAACTCATGAAGCCTGCTCCAGAAACGGGACTGCGGTGACGCTAAATCAGGTTGGTCGCACGCGCCTCTGCGAGCGCTAGAAAGCTGCGAACGATACACCTTGAAAGCGAGGGCGTTAAGGCTGCGCCTTTGGAATGTGCCCGACCGAATGTCTTCGCATGATCAGGCATGTCGGTATGGCAGTAGGGTGGATGACGCTCCTTTCATCCACCATCGCGGTCGCGAGACGGTGGACGGATGAAGCATCATCTAGGTGCCCCAGCCCATCCTCCAAAGCAACCTTCACGTCCGCCGATACGCGCGCGTGGTCAGTAAATACACCGGCAACCCCGACACCAGCACGATCAGCGCGGCATAAGGCGCAGCGCCGGCGTACTCGAGGTTGCCGGTGTGCGACCAGACCTTGGTCGCCAAGGTCTCCAGGCCGGTCGGGCCGAGAATCAGGGTCGCCGTGAGTTCCTTCATGCAGTCGAGAAACACCAGCACGAAGCCGGCCCCGATGGCCGGCGAGATGATTGGCAGCGTCACTCGCACGAAGGTGGCAATCGGCGTATGCCCGAGGGTGCGCGCGGCCTCTTCCAGCTGCGGCGATGCCTTCTCCAGCGCCACGCGGATCGGCCCTTGGGCCATGGGCATGAACAGCAACGCGTAGGCCAGCAGCAGCAGAATGCTGGTCTGATACAGCGCCGGCACATAACCGAGGGCGAAAAACACCAGCGACAGGGCGATCACCAGGCCAGGCAACGCATGCAGCAGGTACGGCAAGCGATCCGCCAGCGTGGCCATGCGCCCGTAGTAGCGCACCACGACCAGGCACACCGGCAGCGCCAACAGGCAACTGAGTAAGGCGCCACCAAAGGAATAGGTCAGCGACGACCACAGCGTCTGGGCAATTTCCGCCACCGGAAAGCTGGCCGAACTGCCTTGGACGATCCAGAAGCCCAGCATCACCAGCGGCACCCCGCAACCGACGGCCACCAGCGCCGCCAAAAGCAGCTGCGCCAGAATGCTCCAACGCCCCAGTGGCAACCGTGCCGCACTGCGCGCCACCCCCTGACCGGTGCGTGCATAGCCACGCCCGCGCAGGCGAAACTCGCCCCACAACAACACCATGCACAGCGCCAACAGCAGCGCGGAGAGCATCGCCGCGTTGCTGCCACTGAATTCCAGTTCGAACTGCTGATAGATCGCAGTGGTGAAGGTCTGGTAACGCATGATCGATGGCGCACCGAACTCGACCAGCATGTGCACCGCCACCAGCAGGCTGGTCGCCATCAGCACCGGGCGCAGCAGCGGCAGCGTGACGCGCCAGAACACCTGGCGGCGGCTGCAGCCAAGCATCCGCGCCGACTCCTCCAAAGCAGGATCGAGGCCGCGCAACGTTGCCACCACAGGCAGGTAGATCAGCGGGTACTTCGACAGGATCATCACCAGCACTGTGCCGCCCAGGCCTTCGAACATCGAGCTGATCGACACCCAGGTAAAGCCGCTGACAAACGAAGGAATCGCAAATGGCAGGCACAGCAGCACGTTCCAGTGCCGGCGCCAGCGCAGATCGCTGCGCTCTACCAACCAAGCCAGCGCCAGGCCAAGCAACGCACAGCCGAGGGTGACCAGCACCATCAACTTCAGGGTATTGGCCAACAAGCCGAACACAAAGGGTCGCCAGAGCAACGCCAAGGCCTCGTGCAGCCCGACCTGCGCGGCACGGGCGACCACGAAGAACAGCGGCAATGCGGCAAGCAGCAGCAGGGCCAGGATCGGCAGCTGCAGCCAGATCGGCGGTGCCTTGCGCCGCCGCGTGGTGGCGGCCACTGGCGGCAACGGCAGTTCCGGGGTTACTGCCTGGGGTTGCATGCTCAGTTCATACCCACTTCGCGCTGCAGCTCCAACGCATCTTCGGCCAGGCCGATCTGCGCGGCGGTGATGGCCGGCGGCTTGAGCTGGTCATAGGGTTTGAGCAGCGGATCGGCCTGCACCTTCGGGTTGACCGGGTACTCGGCGGATTTGCTCAGGATGGCCTGCTGCCCTTCCTCGCTGATCATGAAGGCAAGAAACTGCTGAGCTTCTTTCGGGTGCTTGCTGGCCTTGACCACGGCCGCACCGGATACGCTCGACAGGCCGCCGGCATCGCCATCGGCAAAGTAGTGCAGCTTGGATTTCAGCTCGCCCTTCTCTTTCTTCAACGCCGTCCAGTAGTAGCTGTTGACCAGCGCAGCGCCTACCTCACCATTCTCAACGGCTTTCATGGCGATGACATTATTGGTGTAGGTACCGCCGAACGCCTTGAGGCCCGTCAGCCATTCTTCGGCTGCCTCGCGACCATTGAGGCGGATGACGGCTGCCGTCTGACCAAGGAACTCGCCGCTGCTCGGCACGAAGGCGATCTTGCCAGCCCACTCGGGATCGGCCACTTCCAGCACGCTTTTAGGCAGTTCGGCCTCGTTTACCAGATCCGGGTTGTAGGCCAGCACACGCACGCGCGAGGTGATGCCGATCCAGTTGCCATTGTCGTCGGAGAACTTGGCATCGATCTGTTTGAGGGTGCTGTCATCCACCTTGGCCAACAGCCCCTGGCTGCCGAGCTTGATCAGCGGCGGCGCTTCTTCGGTGTAAATGATGTCCGCTGGTGAGCGCTCGCCTTCTTCGGCAATCTGGTTGGCCAACTGGCCGCCGCCGCCCTTGCGGATCAGCACCTTGATGCCGGTCTTCTTCTCGAAAGCAGCAGCCACAGCCTTGCCGGTCGACTCGTGCTGGCCGTTGTACAGCGTCAGGGATACCGCATCATCGGCACGAACAGCGCTGGCGAACAGCAACCCGCAAGACAGAACACCTACACCAATCGCGCGCGCTAGAACGGTTACTCGTTGTGCCGACATAAAAGTCACCCTCTCTGAAACAAAAAGTTACCAGGGGATTATACCGGCCAATTGCACCTGATTCTCAAGTAATCCTTTACCGCTGCTTTGCACCGTCGCTGCGGGCCTGCAAACGGCTCGCATCAGCGACGCGAGCAATCCCTAGGGTGTGCTGACGGTCGAACTGCTTCCGCTGGCCAAGCTGCACGTCCGGAAATAATCGCGCGAAGCGATTGCGGACGATCCACTCCCGTTCTGCGCCCTCTCAGGAGCAGGACGCGCAGGACGCAGGTGGTGCCCATGATTTACAGCTTGCCAAAAACGCGCTGCGGCCTTCTGCTACACGAAAATTTGAACCTCACAGCGGGACACGCGAATGATCGACTTCAACAACAAGGGCTTTTTCAAACTCAAGCAGAACGACGAATACGCCCAGCGCGTCGCCGCCTTGCTGCTGGAAGACGAACACGTTATCGACGCTTACAAGTCCATGCGCGACGGCGTGGTATTTACCAACAAACGCATCATCGCCGTAAACGTACAGGGCCTGACCGGCAGCAAGAAGGACTTCACTTCCCTGCCCTACAAGAACATCGTCGCCTACTCGATCGAAACCTCGGGCACCTTCGATCTCGACTCGGAACTGGAAATCCATTTCTCGTCACTCGGCAAAGTGAAATTCGAATTCACCGGCAAGACCGCGATAGTGGAAATTTCGAAGCTTATTTCGGCGCATGTATTTGGCTGATGCCAGAGAGATGCGCTATTTTCGAGGTATTCAAAACTGAAAAGGCGCGAATCGACTGGCGATTCGCGCCTTTTTCATTAGCGGTGTATTCCGTGATTGCCTGGCCCAGAAAGGCCTCGCCTATCACGGCGCGTTGACCGATTGGTACGAAACCGCTCGGGCGTCGCTCTACTGTTTTACCAGTTGTAGCTAACTTTCGCTGTCACCTCGCGGCCGGGGTTGTAGTAGTTGGCTGTACCAGAGCCAACCACATGCTGCTCATCCAACAGATTGCTGACGTTAATGGCCAGGTCGGTGCCTTTGGTGATGTTGTAGTTGAACGCCGTATCAAACAATGTTGTGCCATCACTTTTGCTCGTATTGGCGGCGTCAAAGTAATAGGAGCCCACGTAACGTGCCCCCAACCCCACACTCATGCTTGTGCCTGGCAGATCGTAATAGGTCCAGAGCGATGCGGAGTGCTCTGGCGTGACCTCAAAATCATTTCCCTTTAAGGAAGTACCGTTGCGCAGCGTGCCACGGACGACATCCGAGTCCATGAAGGAATAACCACCAACCACGCTTAGATTATCAGTCAGCTCAGCCTTAGCTTCTAAGTCGAGGCCGCGCACCTTTGTCTCACCGACATTTTGCTGCTGGATACCGCCGCCTGGGACGACGACAGCGATAGTGACATTTTCCTGGGTAAGGTCGTAAACGGCAGCCGAGAACAGTGCATTCATTCCCAACGGGGAATACTTCACACCAACCTCATACTGTTTACCGCGCTTGGGAGTGGCACCGATTACCGGCGGCGATACTGACTCCACCATGCTGACGTAAGTTGAAACCTCATCAGTAACGATATAGGTCAACGCGCCACGGTAGGAGGTTTCAGAGAAACTGTCGCTGTCGTCAAATCTTGTAACGACTCCACTATTGGAGATATTGGCCCCTTTGCTAGATAAGTCCATGGAGTCGTTGCGTACACCACCGGTGATAATAAAGCGCTCATAGAGCGATAGATTTTGCTGCAGGAATACCGACTTGGTGGTGTAGTCCCGCGTCTCGAGACTCGTAGGCTGCAGTCCTAACGGAGCACCGCTATAAATCGGATTAGCAATATCGATGGACGCCACATTTTGGCGATAAATGGAACGAGCATCAGTTGACGAGTCACCATACTCCACTCCGACCATAGTACTACTGTCGACATTCTCGAAGCGAGCATCGTACTGCAGCATCAGGTTGCCATTGACCTGCTCGGAGTCGGTATCAGTACCAAAAACGTCACGATTGCGCACGGTTCCTGTGCCGGTACCGTTCAAATAAAGGTAAGCAAAATCATCCGTTAACTCGCTGTAACGGAGATTGCTACGCAGAACGAAACCATTGTCAAAGTCGTGACTGAAACCACCACTGATATTGGTGCGTTCGACATCGTGGAAGTTGTAGCCAGGCTCTCCGAAGAAATCGCTGCGGTCATATTCCCGATCCAACGGATAACCACCACTGTTGGGCGTGCTCTTGGTCTTGAGATGATCCACAACCAAAGTCGCCGAGGTAAAGGCAGTAGGCGCCCAAGTCAGGCCACCCATGACGAAACCGTTGTCGTCCCGGGAGTGGTCGTACTCACGGTCGCTGTCTTGCAGCTTGCCGGTGAAGCGGTAAGCCAGGGTCTGGTCAGCGTTCAGCGAGTCGCCGACGTCGATGCCAGTTTCTTTATGGTTGAAAGAACCATAAGTGGCGAAGACCTGACCGTGCTTCTCGAAACGCGGCTTCTTGGTAACGAAGTTTACCGAGCCACCTGGATCGGCCGCACCGAACAACGTGGAGTTGGCCCCACGCAGCACTTCGACACGCTCGTAGGCAAATGGCTCTTCACGAACACCGCGCATCGAGCCCAGGGTCAAGCCGTCGCGATAGGTGGTGGCCTGAAAGCCACGAATCTTGAAATAGTCGTTACGGTCATCAGTGCCGTAGTAATCAGTAATGATGCCAGGCGTGTATTGCAGAAGCTCTTCGGTGGTGTTGACGCTGCGCTGCTCGATTTCCTTTTGCGTGATCACCGAAACGGAAGCAGGCGTATTGAGGATACTGGTAGCGACCTTCCCGCCAACCCACAGTTCTTGAGCAACCACCGAGCTGGCATCGTCACCCGCAGCAGCCTGGGAGTTGACGATGATCGGTGCGAGGCGGTAGCTCTCCTCTTCACCGATGGTAATCGCTTCTTGGGCACTAGCGCCGAGCGGAACCGCCACCAGCGGGGCGCAGAACAGCGCTGCCGTAGCGGCACGCTGCCAATGGACAGATGCGTTGATTACCCCGGGTTTACTCTCAGTCATGCTCAAGATCCTTGGATTCTTAGAAGGCTTCCGCCGTTAGCCCTTCGTTTTTATCGCGACGCTCACGCGGAGGTCGTACAACCTCAATCATATTCGAAAATACCTATCACAACGATAGTCATTAACAAATAAGAACCGAAACACCTCCAAAAACCGACAGACCGCACGGGCTGTCGAGTCCCTCGTGGGTGACATTCAGATAAACACCCTCTCTACCAACGCGCATAAAAAAGGGGCGCCGTCTGTGCAGCGCCCCTTTTTAGGCCTTACGCATGGATCATTTTCTGGCAAAACCTCGAATGCCCTCGCGCTTAAGCCAAGAGCAAAAACCATCCCGCCTCAGGAAAAGCGCCAATGGCAGAGGACGGCCCATGGGCGGTAATCATCGATGCTGTTCGACGGCGCTTGCCTGGCTTCAGCAATTACGAGCGACTGACGGAACGAAAGCAAAGTGCCACTAGTCGTAAAGAGTGCAAAAAGCTGAGGATCGGCCGAAACAATCTCATGAGAGCAGCGTTCAGCTCTGCTCGGTCCAGGCTGGAAAGGATAATCCGCTCGGTTATTTATCTGGTTGTATTTTCAGAGCGTCCTGATGAAGAAAACACTGCTCGGCGTGCGAGCGTTGATGTCCGTGCCTAAAGACAATCCCGGTCTGGTCAAGGCGCAATACATCGCGCTGTCTCGCCAATTGCCCATGATGTATTTCATCCTCCTGATCAACACCCTGATGTTGGCGGGCACCCACTTTGCGGTCGCGCCGCGCTGGCTGGTGGTCTATTGCCCGTTGCTCATGACGCTTTTCGCAGTAATTCGTACGGCGGAATGGATACGCACACGCAGGCAGACGCGCAGCCCGGCGCAGATGCTGACGGCGCTTAAGCGCACCAATATGCTCGCGCCGTTTGTGGCCGTGGCGTTCACCGCCTGGTCGCTGGCGCTGTTCCCCTATGGCGACAGCTATGCCCAGGCGCATGTCGCCTTTTATATGGCGATCACCGTCATTGGCTGCATCTTTTGCATGATGCACCTGCTGCCAGCAGCCCTGGCCACCACCGCAGTGGTCAACACCGCATTCGTGGTGTTCTTCGCATCCACCAACATCATTACCTTTATCGCCACTGCGGTTGACGTCCTGCTGGTGTCCATCGCCATGCTGGTCATTCTCAAGGCGCAGTACGCCGACTTCACTCGACTGGTGAACATGCAGGCGCATACGGCAAATCTCAGCGAGGAAAACCTTCACCTGGCCAATCAGGACAGCCTGACCGGGCTGGCCAATCGGCGGCAGTTCTTTTCCCGCCTCGATGCGGCACTGTCCCGCGCCAGTGAACAGGAGACTCGCCTGGCCGTGGGGCTGATCGACCTGGATGGCTTCAAGCCAGTCAATGATCTGTATGGCCACAGCATTGGTGACAAGCTGCTCTATCAGGTTGGCCAGCGCCTGACCGGGCTGCTTGAGGACGATGTGCACCTGGCGCGGCTGGGAGGCGACGAGTTCGCACTGATCATCACTCAGGCCATGAGCGACGACCAGTTGCGGACGTTTGGCGAGAAAATCTGCGCTAGCATGCGCGAGCCGTTTCTGCTGGTGGACATCCCAATTCAGATCAGTGCGTCACTGGGCATCGCGACCTTCCCGGATCAGGCATCCTGCGCCACGCAAGTGTATGAGTACGCCGACTATGCCCTGTATCAGAGCAAGCGCCATCGCCCCGGTACGGTCTGCCTGTTCAGCGCTGCCCATCGCCAGCAGCTCAATCGCGAAGGGCTGACCGAACAGGCCCTGCGCAGGGCCGATCTGGATTGTGAATTTCACGTGGTGTTCCAGCCCATCGTGGATGTTCTCCGTGGGCGAACGATGGCGTTCGAGGCACTGGCACGCTGGGAAAGCCCAGAGCTGGGTAACGTGCCGCCCAGTGAGTTCATCCCGATTGCCGAGCGCGTCGGCATGGTCAATCGCCTCACGGTGCCATTGCTGAGCAAGGCACTGGACGCGGCCGCGAGCTGGCCTGCGGGTATCCGCCTGTCATTCAACCTGTCCGCCCACGACTGTGGTTCGGAGGACGCCGCCCAGCAGATCGTCGAGGTGATCAAGAGCAGCCGTTTCGACCCCGCCTGCCTCGATCTGGAAATCACCGAAACCGCAGCCATCCAGGACCTGCCTCAAACCCAGCGAGCAATCAGCCGGTTTCGCGAGCTGGGCTGCGGCATTTCCCTCGATGATTTCGGCACCGGCTATTCCAGCCTGAGCCAGATCCACGCGCTGTCACTGACCAAACTGAAGGTGGATCGCACCTTCGTGGCCAATATCCACCTCGACCCGTCCAGCTTCAAGATCGTCAAGTCGCTGATTGCCCTGTGCCAGGACATGCAGCTGGAATGCATCGTGGAAGGCGTGGAAACCGCCGCAGAACTGGACGCCCTGAAAAACCTAGGCTGCACTTGGGCCCAGGGCTACCTGTTCTCAAAACCCATGCACGCCAGCGACATCAGCACCTGGCTTGAAGGCGAGCACCTGGCCAAGGTGCTGGCGGTTTAATTTACCGATAGGGCAAGGCGCAACTCGAGCTCACGCCCTGAGAGCCACACAAACGCTACTCGAGTTTGCCAGCCTCAAAGCGCCAAAAGCCCGCAATTACGCGGGCTTTGGGTTTTCCTGACCACTTACTACCGGCTTACGCCGGACGCGGGATCACTCCCACTCGATGGTCGCTGGCGGCTTGCTCGATACGTCGTAGGTGACGCGGGAGATGCCGTCGATTTCGTTAATGATGCGGCCGCTGACGGTTTCCAGCAGTTCGTACGGCAGGTGTGCCCAGCGGGCGGTCATGAAGTCGATGGTTTCCACCGCACGCAGGGCTACGACCCAGGCGTAACGGCGGCCGTCACCGACCACGCCAACCGATTTCACCGGCTGGAACACCACGAACGCCTGGCTGACCTTGTGGTACCAGTCGGCCTTGCGCAGTTCTTCGATGAAGATGTGGTCGGCGCGACGCAGCAGGTCGGCGTACTCCTTCTTCACTTCACCGAGGATACGCACGCCCAGGCCCGGGCCCGGGAATGGGTGGCGGTAGACCATGTCGTACGGCAGGCCCAGCTCGAGGCCGAGGCGCCGCACTTCGTCCTTGAACAGTTCGCGTAACGGCTCGACCAGCTTGAGGTTCATTTCCTCGGGCAGGCCGCCAACGTTGTGGTGCGACTTGATCACGTGGGCCTTGCCGCTCTTGGCGCCCGCGGACTCGATCACGTCCGGGTAGATGGTGCCTTGCGCCAGGAACTGGATGTTGTCGAGCTGGCTGGCCTGGGCATCGAACACGTCGATGAAGGTGCGGCCGATGATCTTGCGCTTCTTCTCCGGGTCGGCTTCGCCGGCCAGGTTGTCGAGGAACTGCGCTTCGGCGTTGGCACGGATCACCTTGACGCCCATGTTCTCGGCGAACATGGCCATCACCTGCTCGCCTTCGTGCAGGCGCAGCAGGCCGTTGTCGACGAATACGCAGGTCAGTTGATCACCGATGGCCTTGTGCAGCAGCGCCGCAACCACCGAGGAGTCCACGCCGCCGGACAGGCCGAGCAGCACATTGGCGTCGCCCACCTGGGCGCGCACCTGGGCGATGGCGTCTTCGGCGATCTTCGACGGCGTCCACAGGGCTTCGCAGCCGCAGATGTCGAGGATGAAGCGCGACAGGATGCGCTCGCCCTGCTTGGTGTGGGTCACTTCCGGGTGGAACTGCACGCCGTAGTAGTTGCGGTCGTCGTCGAACATGCCGGCGATCGGGCAGCTTGGTGTGCTGGCCAGCACGTGGAAGCCAGCCGGAATTTCGGTGACCTTGTCGCCGTGGCTCATCCACACGTCGAGGCCGAAAACGCCATCGGCGTCGACGTGGTCTTCGATGCCGTCGAGGATGCGGCTCTTGCCGACCACATCAACGCGGGCGTAGCCGAATTCGCGCAGGTCGGAACCGGAGACGCGACCGCCCAACTGCTCGGCCATGGTCTGCATGCCGTAGCAGATGCCGAACACCGGCACGCCGAGGTCGAACACCGCTTGCGGGCAACGCGGGCTGTCGGCTTCGTGTACCGACTCCGGACCACCGGCGAGGATGACGCCGCGCGGGGCGAATTCGCGAATCGCCTCATCGTCCATGTCGAATGGGTGCAGCTCGCAGTACACGCCGATTTCGCGCACGCGGCGGGCGATCAGCTGGGTGTACTGGGAACCGAAATCGAGGATCAGGATGCGGTGAGCGTGGATGTCGAGGGCCATGACTAGTTCTCGTCAGTGGAAAGCAGAAACAACGCGGGGCTGTCGATACAGCCCCGTTCTTCATACAGTGCAAAAATCGATTTGCCGCGTCGCGAGCGATGAGCAGGCAAGGCGGAGAGAAGCGAGAAAGCGGAGTTTGCTGGAGCAAATGAGCATTTCGAGCTTCTCTCCAACGCAGCATGCTCAAGCGCAGCAGCGTCAAATCGATTTTTCAGCCTACGCGGTAGTTCGGGGCCTCTTTAGTGATCTGCACGTCATGAACGTGAGATTCGGCCATGCCGGCACCAGTGATACGCACGAACTCGGGCTTGGTGCGCATCTCTTCGATGGTTGCGCAGCCGGTGTAACCCATGGAGGCACGCAGGCCGCCCATCAGCTGATGGACGATCGAGCCCATGGCGCCCTTGTAGGCCACGCGGCCTTCGATGCCTTCCGGCACCAGCTTCTCGGCACCGGCAGCGGAATCCTGGAAGTAGCGATCCGAGGAGCCCTGCGCCTGGGACATGGCGCCCAGCGAGCCCATGCCGCGGTAAGCCTTGTAAGAACGGCCCTGGAACAGCTCGATCTCGCCCGGCGCTTCTTCAGTACCAGCGAGCATGGAGCCGATCATCACGCAGGAAGCACCGGCAACGATGGCCTTGGACAGGTCACCGGAGAAGCGGATGCCGCCATCGGCGATCAATGGGATGCCAGTGCCTTCCAGCGCCGCGGCCACATTGGCGACTGCGGAAATCTGCGGCACGCCAACGCCTGCGACGATACGGGTGGTGCAGATCGAGCCTGGGCCGATGCCGACCTTGACCGCATCAGCGCCCGCTTCGGCCAGCGCCAGTGCAGCGGCGCCAGTGGCGATGTTGCCGCCAATCACCTGGATGTCCGGGAAGTTCTGCTTGACCCAGCGCACGCGCTCGATCACGCCCTTGGAGTGGCCGTGAGCGGTGTCGACGATGATCACGTCCACGCCGGCATTGGCCAGGGCGGTAACGCGGTCGCCGGTGTCAGCGCCCGTGCCCACGGCAGCGCCAACGCGCAGACGACCTTGATCGTCCTTGCTGGCCAGCGGGTAGGCTTTGGCTTTTTCGATGTCGTTGACCGTCATCATGCCCTTGAGGGCAAATTTGTCGTCGACGATCAGCACGCGCTCGATGCGGTTCTTGTGCAGCAATTCGCGGGCTTCGTTCTTGTCCGCACCTTCGCGGACGGTGACCAAACGCTCTTTAGGCGTCATCACGTCACGAACCAGAGCGTCCAGGCGGTTCTCGAAGCGCACGTCACGGGAGGTGACGATGCCGACCAGATCACCATCGTGCAGCACCGGAACACCGGAGATGTTGTGCATGCGGGTGAGCTCGAACAGGTCACGCACGGTGGCGTCGGCCTCAATGGTGATCGGGTCTTTGACCACACCGGATTCGAACTTCTTGACCTTGCGGACTTCGGCCGCCTGCTGGTCGATGGTCATGTTCTTGTGGATGATGCCGATGCCGCCCTCCTGCGCCATGGCAATGGCCAGGCGGGCTTCGGTCACGGTATCCATGGCCGCGGAAAGCAGCGGAATATTCAACTCGATGCCA
Organism: Phytopseudomonas seleniipraecipitans; assembly: GCF_900102335.1. GTDB lineage: Bacteria > Pseudomonadota > Gammaproteobacteria > Pseudomonadales > Pseudomonadaceae > Aquipseudomonas > Aquipseudomonas seleniipraecipitans. The sequence continues at coordinate 420,147 of NZ_FNBM01000001.1, read as the reverse complement.
CGGGTGAGGCGAGTCTTGAGGCTGACGTCCTTCGGCAGAACATCGGAGAAACCGGGAATAAGTAGAACGTCGTCGAAGGTAAGAGCTTCTTGACTAATACGCAGCATGGCGGGGGCTCCCAGACGGGAAAATTGGAAGCGCGCCATTATACCGAGTCAGCCCCTGTCACTCAATGTAAAGAATCGGGATCGACCGTTTGGCAATTAATATCAGCGATTCTCAATAAGCGGGGAACCGAAGCGCATTCATGTAGCCTGATCTATTCAGGCTCAAGGAAGAGCTCCCCTTTCCTCGCGGCAGCGCCGTTCCACCGGTCGATCTCCAGGCCACCACGGGCACGCGCTGCTTCAGCAACACCCTCCTTTCATGCCTGCACCAGTGCCACCGGGTAGCCCAGCCGCTCGGCAAACTCTTCGAGAAAGGCCGACGTGAAGCGCGCCTCGGCCCAGCCATTGAAGATGAATCCCAGGTTGGAAAACCCGCAAGGCTGCAGAAACAGAAAACCGTTGATGTCATCTTCGTGCCGGCATTCGGGGCAGGTGAAGTTATCGGTGTCCCCCGGCATCCACTCATCCAGGCTCTCGAACAGCGCCTCGCCGACTTCCCGGCGGCACTCGGGGCAGCCGGCTTCTTCAAGAAAATCGCCCACGGGCGTATAGATGCAGCGCCGATAAATCACTTCCAGGCCATTGATGGGCTGACCGAACGGCAGCCGTTCAGCAGACTCGACCACCCTGCTCGCCCCCGGCGCGATGGCGTAGGCCATGCCGCTGCGCCCGCAGGTGGTGGGCAGCGCCTCGACGATATCGCGCTTGGCCAGCCAACGGAGAATTTGCTGCGCCTTGCGCTCGTGGCCAGGGAAGGTGGAAATCCGTGGGACGACGATGCTTTGAGTGGCCATGGCCTTGCCTTCGAGGAACTGTAAAACCGCGAAGCTTAGGGGCTGCTGGCAATCGATCACAAGCCACAACGCGCCTGGCCGACAGGCTGCCCTTGTCGACCAGGGCATCAACCCGTGATTAGCGGCAGGCCAAGGTGCTGGCCTGGCGACGGCTGAAATGGCGCTCACGCAGGCTGTCGTACGCCCAGTTGTAGCCCAGGGTGTAAGGCAGGAAGAACAGGATCAGGCCAATGTCCAGGAAGAACGCCGCCAGCAGGCTGATCGACAACCACCAGGCCGCCAAGGGCACCAGCACCAGAATCAGGCCGGCCTCGAACAGCAAGGCATGACTGATCCGCGCCCACAGGCCGCGCTCGAAACCCATACGCCGCTGAGCGGCGTCGAACAGGACGTTGAAAATCATGTTCCAGAGCATGGCGATGGCCGAGAACATCAGCGTCAATGCGCCCATATGCGCCAGGGATTTACCCATGGCCCAAGCCAGCAATGGCGCACACACCACCACGGCGATGACTTCGAACAGGGTGGCGTGCAGCACGCGCTCTTTGAAAGAGCGGCGGACAAGGTGTTTGGACTGGCTCATTTTCAAACTCGCTGGATAACGTCAATGGCGCTATCCTCATCGGAAAAACTGCCAGAGCAAAGTTGCCAGCCATCGGCAAAACCGATATGAACCTATCCCCAGAATCGCTCCAAGCCTTTGCCCAAGCTGCTGCTATGGGTTCGTTCAGCGCTGCGGCCAGACGGCTGGGGAAAAGCCAGTCGACGATCAGCGAGGCGATTTCTCGCCTGGAAATCGACCTCAACGTCAGCTTGTTCGTGCGTGGCGCACGCCAGCTCACCCTGACCGAAGCGGGCAGCAGCCTGCTCAGTCGCGTGCAGGATGTTCTGGCGGCATCTGATCGCTTGCTGCGCCAGGCCGGCCAGCTTGCCGCCGGCCTGGAGCCCAAGCTGACCCTGATACTCTCGGACGCCTACCAGGCCAGCCAATACCAGGCGCGCCTGGTGGAGCTGGATCAGCGCTATCCGGACTTGGAATTCGAATGTTTTTTCGCCGAGCACGCCGATGTGCTCGACTTGGTCGGCCAAGGCCGCGGCCACCTGGGCCTGCTGGCGGCCCAGGCCAGCTACCCGCCGGAGCTGGCCCACGCCAGCCTGGCGGACTGCGCGGACTTCGGCCTGTTCGTGGCCAAGGGGCATCCGCTTGCCCAGTTGCCGCGCGTCACCACCGAAGACCTGCTCCCCTGGCGCGTGCTGCGCCTGAGCACCGTGGCCGACCAGGGCGCCGAGCTGGATGACCTGCCAGGCAGCGGCGGACGCTGCTGGTCGGCGCCGGACTATTTGCTATTGCTGGAAATGGCCACCCTGGGGTTTGGCTGGGCGGCGCTGCCCCGACAGTTGGTGACGGGCCACGGCGATGGACGCCTCCAGGAACTGGCCATCAATGGCTGGCCCAAGCAGGTTCGGGTTGACGTGGTCTGGTCGCGGGAACGATCGCTGGGCCCGGCTGCCGCCTGGCTGCTGGAACGCCTCCTGAGCAGTTGAACACTCTTTCGCATCACAACGCGCTTCGCCTGCACCCCGTATATCTCACTTGCCAACAAGAGCCCATCGCCATGCTCACGGTCATCGCCCAAGACTTCATCAAGGTTGAACACATCGAGGACGTACTGCCGCTTTACGCCGAACTGGTTCGTAAAACACGCAAAGAACCCCTATGCCTGTCTTACGATTTGCATATCGATCAAAAGGATTCGGGCCACTTCGTTTTCATCGAGACCTGGCCAGACAAAGCGGCGCTGGACACGCACTGCAAGACCGAACATTTCAGGACGTTAGTGCCGAAAATCGACAGCTACCGGCGCCAGCCTGGCACCTTTCTGTTAATGGACGCCTTTACCGAAAAGCCCAGCAAAGCCGAGCACTGAGCGGCACAAGTGTGCTCACCCGCAAACCCGCAACAAGCCCGATTGCTACACACCTCGTCAAGGAGACGCCCATGATCACCTGCTACCTGCGCTACATCATCGACCCCTACCAACTCGCCGAATTCGAGCACTATGCCAAGCTATGGATTCCGCTGGTGGAGAAGTTCGGCGGCCAGCATCACGGGTATTTCCTGCCGTCGGAGGGCGCCAATAACGTAGCCCTGGCGCTGTTCAGCTTCCCCAGCCTGGCGGCGTACGAGCAATACCGCGAACGCTCCATGCAGGATGACGAATGCCTGGCCGCCTTCGCCTACGCCCAGCAAAACCGTTGCATCCTCAGCTACGAGCGCAGCTTCATGCGCCCGGTGGGCACAGCGCCCCGCTAGCGTTCACAGCTCACCGGCATAACAGACTGGTGAGCTGCTCGACCCGCGCCGTTCCAGCTCATCCTCGAGAAAATCCTGCAGCGCCCTGGCATTGTTGTGCTCGGTGTCTCGTGCGGCATAGAGCAAGGTCAGGTGGCCGGCCGCAGCGCGTGCCAGCAGCCCCTGCCAATACTCGGGGTGCGCGGCCAGTTCGCGGCGATAGCCATCGCAAAACGCCGCGTACTCGCTGGGCTGGTGTCCGAAGCGGCGGCGCAGCTCATCCGACGGCGCCACATCACGCAGCCATTCGTCATGCTGCAGCACCTCCTTGCGACAGCCACGTGGCCACAAGCGATCGACCAGCACGCGGTAGCCGTCGCCCTCCTCCGCGGATTCGTAAACACGCTTGCACTGGATCATCGGTAACGTCCCTTGAGATTGCCCTGCCGCCTCGGTAACGTGGCCGCTCGTCAAACGGAGAGCCCCATGCACATCAGCCGCAAATTCTTAGTGTTCACCCTGTTGCCGCTGTTCGCCAGTTGCGCGGTGTACACCGGCAAACCCGTGGACCCGGAAAAGTCGCAGACTCGCCTGCAAGGTGAACTGACCCGCCAAGCCGGCCAGCTATGGTTCTCTCCGTGCAACGACCCACGCCGCTTTGCGATCAGCGAGGGCGACACTGGTATCGCTCAGGACAGCAGCGAGCTGCTCGGCGATGGCCATTCGGCGCTGTTCGCCGACCTGCGCGGGCGCATGGGCTCGACCAAGGTCAGCGGCGCCGACGGCGGCTACGAGCTGAGCCGTGTCTACCGCCTGCAACCCGAGGGCAACGGCTGCGAAGACCCGAACTTCAAACGCACCGTGCTGCGAGCCAGCGGCCAGGAGCCGTTCTGGAGCGTGACCGTCAGCAATCAGGGAATGGTGCTCAGCAGCCCGGACAGCGAGCCGCTGGCGCTGCCCTATATGGAAGAGCAGTTGCCGGAAGGTCGGCTGAACCTGGCCAGCGAAGCCAACGGCCAGCGCGTCGAGTTGTGGATCGCGCCGCAGCGCTGCGTCAACGACATGAGCGGCGCCGTACAACACCTCAGCGCCGAGCTGCGCCTCAACGGCAAACTGATGCGCGGCTGCGCATCGTTCGGCGGCGCGCGCGACAACTGACCAGTGAGCATGGCATTGCCCGGCGGGTTACGCGCTACGAACAGGCACGCTTTTGTAGGCGTCGCGACCTCGCGGCGATGTGTGGCCGCACCCTGAATCTTCCAGGATGATGGCTATAGCATCGCGCCGAGGTCGACGCTCCCACAGGTTAACGGTCTGATTGCAGGGCAACGATCAAGGCGGTATCTACAGGCAGCCCTGCGCCTCACTTTTTCGCCTATATCCAGCGAAAACCGCAGATAAATCGTGAACAGCTTGTTAGAGCAGAATGCCCTTGTCGCGGGCGCGCTCATGGCACAGCTGCAACACCTGGCGGCGCTCGGTGTTTTCCATACGGCTCCAGCGCGTGATCTCGTCGACGTTGCGCTGGCAACCGATGCAGATGTCTTCTTCATCCAGCGCGCAGACATGCACACAGGGCGAGGCGACCGGGCGTTCGGCGGCGTGCATCAGTCGTCCTGCTCGGCGAGGTCGGCGGCATAACGCCTGGCGTTCTGCACATAGTGCGCGGCGCTGGCTTCGAGCAGTTTTTTCTGCTGCTCGCTGAGCTCACGCACCACCTTGCCGGGCGAGCCCACCACCAGCGAACCGTCGGGAATTTCCTTGCCTTCGGCGATCAGCGCATTGGCGCCGATGATGCAATGCTTGCCGATGCGCGCACCGTTGAGCACCACCGCATTGATGCCGACCAGGCTGTAATCGCCCACCGTGCAGCCGTGCAGCATGGCGTTATGGCCAACGGTTACGCCCGTGCCGAGGGTCAGCGGCGAGCCCATGTCGGTGTGCATCACCGCGCCGTCCTGCACGTTGCTGTTCTCGCCGATATGAATCAGTTCGTTGTCGCCGCGCAGCACCGCACCGAACCAGACGCTGGCACCTGCCTCGAGGCGCACCTTGCCGATCAGGGTGGCGTTGGGGGCGACCCAGCTTTGCGGGTGCAGCTCGACACGGGCATTGCCCAGGCGGTATTTCATAGCGGAGGTCTCGGAGCCATGCTCACTTGAGGTGAATGTAGTACTCGGGCGGGCGCTGCATGTCGATGCCAGCGTCGTAAACCAGATTGACCAGTTCCACCAGCATGATCGCCGTCAGGCCCCAGATCTTGTACTCGCCATAGCGGTAACTCGGTACGTACCAGCTGTGCCCGAGGTAATCGATACGGTGGGTGACTTCACGGGGATCGTCGCGGAAAAACGCCAGCGGCACGGAAAACACTGCGGCGATCTCGCCGTCGTTGGCCTGGTAGTCGACGAAGTCGGGCACTACGCCGACATAGGGCGTGACCTGAATACCGTGGCGCGACACCAACGTACTGAGCGGCCCGACGACTTCCACCAGCCCGGGCGGCAGACCGATTTCTTCTTCGGCCTCACGCAGGGCGGTGTCGATCAGATCGCGGTCTTCCGGGTCGCGACGGCCGCCCGGAAAGGCAACTTCGCCGCCATGGGTAGACAAACCACTGGCGCGCAGCGTGAGCACCACTTCCGGTTCATCGCTACGGGTGATGGGCACCAGCACCGCTGCCTCGGGAAAGCCCTCATGGCTTTCCAGGACGTGTGGGCTGTAGCCACGAACGCGTTGGAGTAACTCGTCCAGCATGACCATTCTCGGAATTCTTCTGCGCCGGATAATGGCATGAAAGCGCGGCGCTGCCCAACCCCGCGCCGCCTGAACGTGAGCCCGCCCGCTACATCAGCTTTTCAGGCGATAGCCTGTTTTGAAAATCCACGCCACGGTCAGGATGCACGCCAGCAGGAAGCCCAGGATCATCCCCAGACTGACCAGCACGTTGACGTCCGACACGCCGTAGAAGCTCCAGCGAAATGCACTGATCAGGTACACCACCGGGTTGAACAGGGTCACCGTCTGCCACACCGGTGGCAGCATGCTGATCGAGTAGAAGCTGCCGCCTAGGAAGGTCAGCGGCGTAACGATCAGCGCTGGCACGATCTGCAGCTTTTCCCAGCCATCGGCCCACACGCCGATGATGAAGCCGAACAGGCTGAAGGTCAGCGCCGTGAGCACCAGGAACGCCAGCATCCAGAACGGGTGGAGAATCTCGAAATCGACGAACAGCCGCGCCGTGGCGAGAATGATCAGGCCAAGCACGATGGACTTGGTGGCCGCCGCGCCGACGTAGCCGAGGAGAATTTCCAGGTAGGAAATCGGCGCCGACAGCACTTCGTAGATGGTGCCCGAATACTTGGGCATGTAGATGCCGAACGAGGCGTTGGAGATGCTCTCGGTCAACAGCGCGAGCATGATCAGGCCGGGGATAATAAAGGCCCCGTAGCTGACACCATGCACCTGAGTCATGCTCGAACCGATGGCCGAACCGAATACCACGAAGTACAGCGAGGTGGTGATCACCGGGGTGGCGATACTCTGCAACAGGGTGCGCCAGGTGCGCGCCAGCTCGAACAGGTAGATGGCGCGGATCGCGTAGAAATTCATGTCCGATCCCTCACCAGACTGACGAAGATGTCTTCCAGCGAACTCTCGCTCGACTGCAGATCTTTGAAGGCAATACCGTGCTGCGCCAGGGTCTGCAGCAGCGCGGCGATGCCGGTGTCCTCCTGCTGACCATCGAAGCTGTAGACCAGCTCAAAGCCGTCGTCGCGCAGTTGCAGGTCGTCGCGCTGCAAAGCAGGCGGCAGTTCGCTCAACGGCTGCTGCAGGTGCAGGGTCAGCTGTTTCTTGCCGAGCTGACGCATCAACGTGTCCTTGTCCTGCACAAGGATGATCTCGCCCTTGCGGATCACACCGATGCGGTCGGCCATTTCCTCGGCCTCCTCGATGTAGTGAGTGGTGAGGATGATGGTCACGCCACGCTCGCGCAGCTTGCGCACCATTTCCCACATGTTGCGGCGCAGCTCGACGTCGACGCCCGCGGTCGGTTCGTCTAGAAAGAGGATCTCCGGCTCGTGAGACAACGCCTTGGCGATCATCACGCGGCGCTTCATGCCACCGGACAATTCGAAGATGCGTGCATCCTTCTTGTCCCACAGCGACAGGTCGCGCAGCAGTTGCTCCAGATACGCGTTGTCAGGCGCCTTGCCAAATAGCCCGCGACTGAAGCGCACAGCTGCCCAGACGCTTTCGAAGCCTTCGTTGAACAACTCTTGCGGCACCAGGCCGATCTTCGAACGCGCCGCGCGGTAGTCGCGCAGGATGTCGTGACCGCCGACCGTCACCGAGCCGCTGCCCGGATTGACGATGCCGCAGATGATGCTGATCAGCGTGGTCTTGCCCGCCCCGTTGGGACCAAGCAGCGCGAAAATCTCGCCCTTGTGGATGTCCAGGTCGATGGATTTCAGCGCCGGGTGCCCGGACGCGTAGGTTTTGTTCAATTGCTGAATGGAAATGACAGGTTGCACGGCGCGGCCTTGGTCCTGAAAACAGTCGGCCATTGTAAAGAAATGCTACCGCTCGTGCTGCCCGCTTGGCAGCCGCGCGGCCAATCTCACTCGGTCAATCAGCCGCGGCCCTGGTGCGGCAGAGCGCTGCAACGAAATGGGCGCTGTCAGCACTGTGCGCCTGCGGTCGGCCTATTCAGCGTCGGCCACGCTGAATTCGGAACACGGGCACGACAAGGCAGTCGGATACACGGCACACTGATGCACTTCACAGTGCTTTCTCCAGATACAAGGATCATGCAATGGCTTTCAAACACCTGATTGGCGGCGCCGCTCTACTCGCCATGCTCGCCGGCTGCAGTTCGACCGACACAGCGCCCACCCAGGCCGCGAAACCTGCTCACAGCGACGGCACCTGCAGTGCCGCGGCCGCACAGGGCCTGCTCGGCCAGGTGGCCACCGCCGAAATCGTCGAACAGGCACGCCAGCAGTCCGGTGCTCGCACCGCACGCGTGCTGTCGCCCGGTGACATGGTGACCCTGGAATACAATTCCCAGCGCCTGAACATCGACATCACCGAAGCGGAAGTGATCGAGCGCATCGCCTGCGGTTGAGTCGACACAGCGCTGACCTTCTGCGGCACAATCGGGCCACTCCCCTGCCAAGGATCGGATCTGGCCCATGCAGATAGATGAAGAGCTGACGCTCAAGAAGCTGGAAATCTTTCTAGCCTTCATGCGTAGCGGCAACCTGTCGCGAGCCGCCAGCGAACTGGAAACCAGCAATGTCAGTGTTCATCGCGCTATCCATTCATTGGAAAGCGCCCTGCGCTGCCCGCTGTTCAAGCACGAAGGGCGCAACCTGATTCCGCTGGAAAGCGCCTACGTGCTGGAAGAAAAGGCGCAGAAGCTGATCCATGAGGTCGTCGAAACAGTTCGCCTGACCCGCGAGGCAGCCGGGTTCTCGGCCGAGCGATTCAAGCTCGGCTCACTGTACTCATTGACGGTGAAAACCGTACCGCAGCTGATCATGGGCCTGAAGATCCGCCGCAGCGAGCTGAATATCGACCTGATCCTCGGCTCCAACGCCGACCTGATGTACAAGCTCAAGAACATGGAATTGGACGCCATTCTGGTGTCGCTCGATGAGAGCGTCTGCGATGCCGATTGCGATCAGTTGCCGCTGTTCGCCGACGATATCTTTCTCGCCGTGCCCAACGATTCGCCATTCTCCACACAACCGGAAGTCGACCTGGCCGAATTGCGCGACTCCACGTTCATTACCCTGAGCCAGGGCTACGCGACCTTTCGCGACGGCGAACGGGTGTTCAGGCAGGCGGGCTTCGAGCCCAATGTGGCGATGCAGGTGAAAGACATCTTCACCCTGCTGAGCATGGTCAGCTCCGGAGTGGGCTACGCGCTGCTACCGGGGCGCGTGGCGGCGGTCTACGAGAACCGCGTGCGGCTGATTCCGCTGCAGGCGAAATACCACCTGCAGCAGCATATCGGGGTGGTGTTTCTAAAGGCCAAGGAGCGCGACCCGAACTTGCTCGCGCTCCTGGCCGAATGCCGTATGTACAGCATCGGCCAGCATCCCGATGATGCTAACCGAACAGGCCGCGCATGATCACATACAGCAGCGATGGGCCCAGCAGACAACCCAGTGCGGTGTAGAACGCAGCCGTCAGGCAACCGTAGGGCACCAGCTTCGGATCGGTAGCCGCCAGCCCACCGGCCACGCCGCTGGAGGTGCCCATCAAACCGCCGAAAATCACCGCACTGCGAGGGTTGTTCAAGCCGATGTAAGGCGCCACGAACGGTGTGGCCACCATCACCAGAATCGCCTTGATCAAACCGGCAGCAATCGACAGGGCCATCACATCGGAGCTGGCGCCCAGTGCGGCACCGGTCACTGGGCCAACGATATAGGTCACCGCACCGGCACCGATGGTGGTCAGGCTGACCACATCGGTATAGCCGAAGGCCATGGCCACGGCGACACCGGCAATGAACGATGAAAACACTCCCATGAACAGCGCCAGCACACCTGCAAAGCCAGCGCGCTTGAGCTCCTCGACACTGACGCCGAACGCTGTCGCGACGATGGCGAAGTCACGCAGCATGGCGCCGCCAAGCAAGCCGATACCAGCAAACAGTGGAATGTCCACAAGGCCCTTCTGACCGCCCGTGTACGCGCCGCCGATATATGACAGCAACAAGCCGAGCAGAATGGCAATGGCCGAGCCATGCAGGCGGCCTTTGGTGAAGTTGTTGGAAATCCAGTAGGACACCCACATGGTGATGCCGATGATGGCGAAACCACTGAGCAGGCTGTAGCTGGTGATCACTTTCATCAAGGATTCGTACATGCTGATCACCGTGGGGTTTTGGTCAGGGGAGTCGTGCTGACAGGCGCATCGACCGGCTCGGCCGGCTCAAGCGGTGCCTGTTGGCCGATGCGGCTGAGCACCGGTACCAGCAGAAAGGCGATGACGACTGCCGCTGTGCCGGCAAGGATCGCCATGGGGCCGCCACTGAGTGCGCCGTATACGTTCTGCTGAGCGGCCATGGCGACCACGATGGGGATGTAGATGGCGCTCCAGAACTCGACGCCCTGTTCCGATTTACCGGTGAACAGGCCGCGCTTGTACAGGTAGCTGCCGAGAAAGATCAGTAACAGCATGGCAATACCGACACCGCCGACATTGGCCGGTACGCCGATCAGTTTGCCCAGTAATTCGCCGATAAAGATGCCCGCAAGGGTACAGAACGCCAGGAAGGCGACGCCGTAGATAATCATTGTTGTTGTCCTTCGGTAAACGACCCGATGCTATCGGCTGCGGCTCACCTCCTCACGCAACAAGGCGTCCAACGTGTCGGGGCGTGCACCCTCGAACGCGATCACCTGCCCTGGCTCGAACACACGCCGCGCCAGGCCGCTCAATACCGTGCCGGGAGGCAATTCCAGATGCAGACGCACGCCGCGCTCGTAGGCGGTGTGCAGCGTTGCCTGCCAGTTGACGACGCGGCACATATTGCCTGCCAGGTCGTCGCGTAGTCGCTCGCTGTCGTTGATCAGCCGCGCCGAGCTGCCGCTGAGGTACGCGATACGCGGGCGCTGCAGCGTCACCTCAGCGAAGGCAGCGCGCAACTCGCTCGCAGGGGCAGCCAACAGCTCGCAATGTGACGGCACACTCATCGCCAGGCGCTTCGCGGCGCCGGCTCCCAGCGCGCGTGCCTGCCCTGCGACTGCGGCCATGGCCGCGTCGCTGCCGGCGATGACCAATTGATTGTCAGCATTGATGTTGGCCAGGTAGACCGGCCCATCTGCTTGTTCGAGCAAGCCTTCCAGGCTGCGCTGATCCAGCCCGACAATGGCAGTCATGCCATAGCCGCTGGGATAGGCACGCTGCATCAACTGGCCTCGCAGCGCCACCAGGCGAACAGCATCGGCAAACTGCAGCGCACCGCAGGCGACTGCTGCGGCGTAGGCGCCGATAGACAGCCCGGCCATATAATCGGCACGGTTGCCGCGCTCGGCCAGCAGCCGCGCGCAGGCCACGCCGGCGATCAGCAGGCACAGCTGCACAGCTCGGGTGTCACGCAGTTGCTGCGGCGAATCCAGGTCGGTGACGGGAGCGCCGAGTACGTCGCTGGCCTCCTCGACACATTCGCGCACTACGGCCGCCTCCGGCAATGCCTGTAGCATGCCGGGCCGCTGCGCACCTTGGCCGGGAAATGCCCAGAGACTGCTCACGCCGCCGCTCCCTGCGCAGACCAAGGATCAGCCAGCAGCAAAGGGGCAGCCTGGGTCTTGACCAGCACCCGACCGTTGCCGGCGGCCCACTCGCGCAGCGCCACGGCCCCCACTGGAGTTTCCAGCTGCACATCGACCCGCGCGAAAACGCCTTCCAGCAGCGAACATAAGGTGCGCGCGCGGTCGTGCGACAGGAAGTAAGGCGCGCGCAGCAACAGGTCGAGATCGCTGTCCGGATGCGTGGCCGCTACGCCGCTGGCCAGTTCGAAGCCGAGACTGCCGGTCACGCCCCATGCCATGCCCTGCTCGTTCAATAAGGGTGCCAGCTGCGTCAATGCCTGCACGGCTGGCCAATGAGGCTGATGATGCGCTCGCCAGCGCCCGGCTCGTGCCACGGCTTCTGGGCTCACATGACGGGCCACGTCAGCGACGCGCATCCACGTCGCGAAGCGTTGCCCACGCTGCTCGCCGCGCACACCAATCGCGACCCAGCCAGGCTCGGCAGGCGCGCGCCGCACCACCACTGGCACACGCCCAGCCAGGGCGCCGCGAGCCCAAGCGGGAGCGTCCGCTGGCAGCTGCTCGGGGCGCAGGCCCCAAAGCAGGTCGTGAGGTAATGGCTGTTTCATCGCCGCTGCCTTACCACTGAGCCCGAAGCAGCTCACGCACCTGGCTGGAGGCCGCGCGGTTCTCGGCCCCCAACCGTGAGCGCAGATCCCGCGGGCTCTGGGCGATATCGGCCATCGCACGGGCAAGGCTGTCTTGCACTGTCGCCACATCGTGCCGAGCAGGCGTGGCAGCCTGCTCGACATCGAGAACGTCCCAGAGCAGGCCGAGCGAGGCGTAGTTATCCAGGTCGTAGGCCATGGGCGGAACGCTGGCAGCGAGGCTTTCCAGATCCTCGACGCTGCGCAAGGTGATACGCGCTGCCGCGGCTTTGCCCATGGCATGCACCATCACGGCGGGATCGCGCAGGGCGATCAGGCGATTGGCCTGGTAACCATGGGCGAGAAACGCACCGGACATGGCTTTGCCGACCAGCAAGCCGATTACCGCATGTCCGGCCAGACGGGCTCGTGCATAACCGTCAACCGCGCCAGCCAGCGCCTGATGGATGCCATAGGCCTCCTCACGGCGGCCATAGGCCTGGCTGGGTACGTCGACAATGGCGATCAGTGCGCGTTTGTGCGTGCTGTCGCGATCCAGTTCGATGGCAGCATCTACTGCCCGGGCAAGCCCCCAGCCCTCGAGCAGCCCCACTTCGCCACTGCGGGCGCGTGGAAAAGGGTTGTGTTCGTCGGCGACCACAGCGATATAACGCACCGCCTGACCGGCAAGTTCGCCATCGGCAACGCGCAATGAGCCAGGTAGCCCGGTTACCGGCTGCGCATCGCCAGCCAGGGCCTCGAACCAGTTCAACCCACGTTGTTCAGTAATGTGGCTCATCATTGTGCTCCCTGATAGAGGCTGCGCACGGCAGCGGCATCAGCCTGGGCGCTGGTATCGACCCCTTGCAGACGCTCGAGAAACCAGGCGTGTCGACGGCTGCGCTCCTGCGCCGGCTTACCGCGCCGTAACAGGTCGCGTACCTGGCTGTGGATCGCAGCCACGTCATCGCTGACGTAGCCATCGACCAAGCCACTGGCATGGCGCTGCTCGCCGCCGGTGAGGCTCCAGATGAATGGCCGATCACGGGAGTCGTACTCGGCGATACCGGCTTCCTGCTCGATCACCTGCGGGCCGTTGAGCCCCAGGCGCGCCTCGCGGGTTACCAGCAGGTAGCTGCAAAGCCCCGCCGCAATGGACATGCCGCCGAAGCAGCCGACCGGCCCGGCAACCACGGCGATCACCGGCTGGTGCTGACGCAGGTCGATGATCGCCGCCTGAATCTCGGCGATGGCGGCCAGTCCCAGGTTGGCCTCCTGCAGCCGCACGCCGCCAGTTTCCAACAGCAGCACGGCGCGGGTCGGCGTGCCATTACGATTGTCTTCGGCCGCCAATTCGAGGGCGCCGGCAATCTTGGCGCCACCCACCTCACCGAGACTGCCGCCTTGAAAGGCACCCTCGATGGCGATGATCACCGCCGGCTGATCGTCGATCAGGCCCTTGGCGACCACCACTCCGTCATCGGACTGGGGCACGATGCCCTGCCGGGGCAACCACGGCGAAACCACCCTGGCGAAAGGATCGAGCAGTTCGCGAAAGCTACCTTCATCGAGCAACGCGCGGGCACGTTGCCGGGCGCCAAGTTCGGTAAAGCTGCGCTGTTCGAGCAGGCGTTGGATCGTGGCATCAGTCATGGGACAGCTCCTCCAGGCCTTGCTCCAGGCGCAGGCGAACCACCCCTGGCGTGGCGCCGAAATCGTGAATGGCGATATTCAGCGCCGGCAGTTGCTGCTCACGAAACATGCGCTCGAACAGTTGCTGCCAGCGCGGGGCGCTGCCGTTTACCGAGGTCACCACCTGAATCGTGAGGGCGCCATCGGTGCCGGGTTCAAGCAGTACTTCAAGATCCCCCGAGCCGACGCAGCCAACCTGTGCACGGCCACTCGCGGGCGGCCCTGCCGGGAATTGAAAAGACAGAGTTTCCATTTCAGTGACTCCCAATCTGCGCTGGCAGGCCATGCTGCAAGCGGTCGAGAAACAAGGCCGCGGCGAGCAGATCCGCCGCACCGCCAGGCGAGGCACGCAACCTCAACATGTCATGTTCCAGTTCACGTAGGCGCCGCCGCCCTGCCAGGCTGGCCACGCCACCAGCGTCGAGCACCGCGCGCGCACCGGCCTGCATGCAACGCAGCCCCTGCAGACCCGCGCGATACAGCACGCAGGTGTCCGCCAGCTGACTCATGATTGCCAGCAAGGCGTCTAGCCGAGCGTTCTGCTCGCCAGTACTGGCGGCGCGGCTGCGCGACAGCTGCGGCAAGGCATGCTGGAGCACCGCCGGAAAGGCGAGTTGGGCTTGCTCGCGAGCGCCCCGAACGCCGTAACGACGGCAGACTTCGGTGCCATGACTGACAGCACTCGCCGGTAGCGCGCTATCCGTCAACAGGGCGATCTGCGCGGCGCGAGTCGCCACCGGGCCGGCGCCAAGCTCCCGTCTATCCAGCGCCGCCCCGGCGCAGAGCAGACCCAGCGCCCAGATGGCCCCGCGATGAGTGTTGACGCCACCGGTGACGCGCAACATTTCCTGCTCACCCTCACGGCCAATGCGGCCAAGCGTGTCGCGCAGTGACTGGCTCACACAGCCTTCGGCCAGTGCGGCCTCGGCCATCGTCTTGAAGCAGGGCCACAACGACATGGCCGATGCGTGCATCAAGCCCAGATGCAGATCGCTATGGGCTCCGCTGCCACGGCGGTCGACCAGACCGGGTTTGGGTGATAGATCGGCCTCGTCGATCAGGGCTTCTACCGCGAGATCCGCCAGGTAATCGCTGAGCGCAAGGGGCGCTCGCTTGGAATGGGCTGCGTTCATCACCAGCTCCTGAATTTGGCAGGTGGCTGGTACAGCCCACCGGACCAGTCGACCAACTCGGCGATGCTCTTGGCCGCCAGCAATTCACGGCTGGCATCAGCGCGGCGGATGCCCAGATCCTCCGGCAGCGCGATCAGGCCCTCACGGCGCATACGCTGGGTATTTTTCGGATCGTGACGCAGGCCGATGGCGGTCACCCCGGCGACGGCGGCGATCATCGCCTGGCGTTCTTCCAGCGAGCGTGCCTTGTAGAGATAGGCAATACCCTCTTCGGTGAGCAGGTGGGTGACGTCGTCGCCGTAGATCATTACCGGCGCCAACGGCATACCGACCTTCTTCGCCATATCCACGGCGTCGAGTTGCTCGACAAAGGTGGGTTTGCCGCCCTCCTGGAAGGTTTCGACCATCTGCACTACCAGCTTCTTGCCGCGCTCAAGCAGCGGCGCGGCGCTGTCCGCCGGGCGCATGTCCAGCCAGGCCGGGGTGCCGTGGCGGCGGCCGCGCGGATCGTGGCCCATGTTCGGTGCGCCGCCAAAACCGGCCAGGCGACCCCGCGTCACGGTGGACGAATGGCCATCGCCATCCACCTGTAGCGTCGCGCCAATGAACAGGTCGACGGCATATTGGCCGGCGAGCTGGCACATCATGCGGTTGGACCGCATCGAGCCATCACGGCCGGTAAAGAACACATCGGGGCGCTGCGCGATATAGCCTTCCATGCCCAGCTCGGTACCAAAGCAGTGCACGCTTTCCACCCAGCCGGTCTCGATAGCAGGAATCAGCGTCGGGTGCGGATTGAGCGTCCAGTTACGGCAGATCTTGCCTTTCAGGCCGAGCGACTCACCGTAGGTCGGCAGAATCAGCTCGATGGCCGCGGTGTTGAAACCGATGCCGTGATTGAGCGACTGCACATTGTGTTTTTCGTAGATGCCGCGGATCGCCATCATCGCCATCAGCACGTGCACCGGCTTGATGTGGCGCGGGTCGCGGGTAAACAGCGGCTCGATGTAAAAGGGCTTGTCGGCCACCACCACGAAGTCGACCCATGACGCAGGGATATCCACCCGCGGCAGTTCGTCGACGATTTCGTTGACTTGGAAGATCACGATGCCGTCACTGAAGGCGGTCGGCTCGACCAGCGCCGGGGTGTCTTCGGTGCTCGGCCCGGTGTAGATGTTGCCGTGCCGGTCGGCCTGGAAACCGGCGACCAGCGCCACATTGGGGATCAGGTCCACCAGCAGCCGTGAATAGAGTTCGATATAGGTATGAATAGCGCCGACTTCCATCTGCCCGTCTTCGAGCAACTGGCCGATGCGCAGGCTCTGCGGGCCGGCGAAGGAAAAGTCGAGCTTGCGGGCGATGCCGCGTTCGAACAGGTCGAGGTGCTCGGCACGGCTGACGCTGGGCATGATCATGTGCAGATCGTGCAACCGGCCGGGATCGACTTCGGCCAGAGAGCGGGAGAGAAAGTCCGCCTGCTTCTGGTTATTGCCTTCGAGCACCACCCGGTCACCGGGAGCGATCAGCAGCTCCAGGGCAGAGACGATCTTGTCGCTGGGCAGAACCACGCCGTCGGCGAGGGTGCGCACCTGATCGAGGCGCCGCGCTTTTTCAGCGCGACGACGCGACCACTGCGGCGGTGGGGATATTATTGTTGTCATTGAAGACTCCACGAGTTCCGCTGTCGTGAGGGCACAGTAGGACCGTGGCAAGTGCGGCATCAATCAAGCAAGCGGCCGTTTCCTTACGCTCAGGTTAACGATCAACAAAGCGATGCCCGTCGAGGCCATCGGTTAACTACGCCTGACATACCGGGCATACTGGCATCCCCGTTTTGGTCGCCAGTCTTCACATGCGCATTCACGTCACCTTTATTGATCGCGTTGGCATCACCCAGGAGGTGCTCGCCCTGCTGGGCGGCCGCAACCTCAATCTCGACGCCGTCGAGATGGTGCCGCCCAACGTCTATATTGACGCCCCTACCCTGAGCGCAGCGGTGCTCGACGAGTTGCGTGATGCGCTGTTCAAGGTGCGCGGCGTACAGGCGGTGACCGTGGTCGACATCCTTCCCGGCCAGCGCCGCCGGTTGCAACTCGACGCCCTGCTGGCAGCGATGAGCGACCCGGTGCTGGCGGTAGATGGTGAAGGCCGGGTGCTGTTGGCCAATCCGGCGCTGATCGCACTGTGCGGTCGGGAGCCTGAAGGCGAAGCGCTGGGTGAGTTGTTCGGCGAAGCCGACTTGCAGCAGGCACTGCTCGATCAGCATTTCCGCCTGCCGCTGCGTGAAGTGACCTTGAATGGTCAGGCGCTGCTGCTGGATGCCACGCCCATTCGCGAGACCGCCGAAACCGGGCACCTGGCCGGGGCGCTGCTGACGCTTTACGAGCCCAGCCGCATTGGCGCTCGACTGGCGGCGCTGCACCACGACTATGCAGAAGGTTTCGACTCGCTGCTCGGCGACTCACTGCCTATTCGTACCCTCAAGGCCCGCGCCCAACGCGTCGCCACCCTGGATGCGCCCTTGCTGATCCACGGCGAAACCGGCACCGGCAAGGAGCTGGTAGCGCGCGCCTGCCATGCCCTCAGCCCACGTCACAGCGCCCCGTTTCTGGCCTTGAACTGCGCGGCGCTGCCGGAAAGCCTCGCCGAGAGCGAACTGTTCGGTTATGCACCTGGCGCCTTCACCGGCGCTCAACGTGGCGGCAAACCCGGATTGCTGGAACTGGCCAATCACGGCACGGTGTTTCTCGACGAGATCGGTGAGATGTCGCCTTACCTGCAGGCCAAACTCCTGCGCTTTCTCAGCGACGGCACGTTCCGCCGAGTGGGCGGTGATCGGGAAGAAAAAGTCGATGTGCGCATCATCAGCGCCACCCACCGCAACCTTGAACGGATGGTCAGCGAGGGGGAGTTTCGTGAAGACCTGTTCTACCGCCTGAATGTGCTCAACCTGCAAGTGCCGCCGCTACGCGAACGCGGCCAGGACATCCTGTTGCTGGCTCGCCACTTCATGCAGCACGCCTGCGCGCAGATACAGCGCACTCAGTGCCGCCTGACTCCGGACACCTACCCTGCCCTGCTCGGCAATCGCTGGCCGGGCAACGTGCGGCAACTGCAAAACGTGATCTTCCGGGCTGCGGCGATCTGTGAGAGCAATCTCGTACAGATAGGCGATCTGGATATTGCGGGGACGGCTGTCGCTCAACAAGGCGTGAGCGGCGAAACCGTGAGTCTGGACGCGGCGATTGCCAGTTTTGAAAAGCAGTTATTGGAAGGGCTGTACGTGAGTCATCCATCGACCCGCCAGTTGGCCGCTCGACTGCAAACGTCTCATAGCGCGATCGCTGTTCGGCTGCGCAAATACGGAATCAAAAATACTCGCTAACACACTGCGGACATATGGGTGTCACCGCGCTGAACACCGGGACACCCATAGAACGTTCACAGGTTACTGGCTACCGCTACCGCCGCCGGTACCGCCGGCGCCACCACCTTCGCCGCCGCCCATACCTTGCGAGCCGCCAGAGCCGCCGCTACCCGTACCGCCGGGATTAGTGGTTCCACCAGGCATCGGGTCAGTGCCCATGCCAGTTCCATTGCCCGTGCCCGTACCGGTACCCGGAACGGTGGAGCCGTTGGGGCCTGGATTGGTGGTGCCACCTGGCAAGGTGTTGCCGTCGTCGCTACCCATCCCAGGATCCTCTGTCGGCACGGCTGGTGACGACGGATTGGTCGGGCCAGTTTGCGGAGCGGTGGTGTCCGCTGCCGCAGGCAATACAGCACCGGCCAGCAGGCCGCTGAGTACGAGGGCAGGAATCTTCATCTTGTTCATGGGGTCACCTTTCATCCAAGTTGGTGGAGAATCTCACTGGCTTTCATTGAAGAAGCCAGCGCTCCCTATACCCGACCGGATGAAATTCCACATTGTTCGTTAAGTAGGACGAACGGTCTTAACTACGCAACGCGTTAACCAACTCGGCAAGCCACGGTTCTGCGTCCTGCTCGGGCGTGACGCTTTCGCTGGCATCTACGCGCAGCATCGGCAGAACCTCAAGCACGCCCAGTTCGGCAAACAGCTCGCGCACTTGCTCACCACCCGCGCAGTAGGTGTCGCCATAGCTCGAATCACCCAGGGCAATCACGCCTCCCGGCTGGCCCTGCCATGCAGGCAAGCGATCGCGAATAGCGTAGTAAAGCGGTTGCAGATTATCCGGCAACTCACCCATGCCCGTGGTCGAGGTCACGACCAGAAAACTCTCGGGGCCGAATGCCAACACGTCTTCCAGGCTCGCCCGCGGATTGTGCCAAGCCTCGAGGCCTGCCTTTTTCAGCACGCCTTCAGCGTGTCGGGCGACTTCCTCGGCGGTGCCGTAAACTGAACCGGACAGTATCGCGACTTTCATTAAAACTCCATGTCTTGAGGGCTTCGCAGGCTATTATGCCGCATTGCCCGGCGTGGCGTTTTCTGCCGTTTCACGCGCATAAAACGGTAGCCGGCCACGCCTCTGGTAGACTGCTGAAAATGCTTGGGGGACGTAGAAAATGATCAACGCCAAACTGCTGCAATTGGTCATCGACGCCTCGAGTGATGGCATCGTGGTCGCTGAGCAGGAGGGAGAGGACAACATCCTCATTTACGCCAACCCGGCATTCGAAGCCCTAACGGGCTACAGCAGCGAAGAAATCCTCTACCAGGATTGCCGCTTCCTGCAAGCCGGCGATCGTGACCAGCCGGCTCTGGCGCTGATCCGCGAAGCCGTGCGAACCCATCAGCCATGCCGCCAGGTAATTCGCAATTTTCGCAAGGACGGCAGCCCCTTCTGGAACGAATTATCGATCACGCCGGTGTTCAACGAAGGCGATCAGCTGACCTACTACATCGGCATCCAGAAGAACGTCAGTGAGCATGTGCAAAACCAAGAACGAGTTAAAAAGCTGGAAGCCCAGGTGGCTACGCTGCAGGCGGAACTGGCCGAACTGAAAAAGCGCTCGTAACGGTAACTAAACACGCGGCCAGTTGTCATAACTTGGCCTTCAATGCGCGTAGAAAGCCGTCATGCAAGATTCGTCGTTGTTAACTCCCCTCGAAATGGAATTCATACAACAACTTACCGAAAGCAGCCCTGCCCCGGTCGAAACCGATCCGGGCCTGCAGGTCGATGCCGCGCGGCAAACCGCCGAGCTGCTCGCCAGCTGCGCCGCCAAGGAACAGCTGACCATCGAGGCTCATATCGACAATCAGCGTCTGTCGTTCACGCCGCATTTGGTAACTGACGAGCAAAACACCCCACATCTGGAACTCGGCGTGCCGCAGATCTTCGAGGAAGGCTCGTTTGATCGCTCATGGCGACTGCCACTCGACCCACCGCGTGCACTGCTGGCGCGTGACGGTCAGCCGACCAGCCTGCTCATTCACGAACTGTCGCTTAGTGGCCTGCTGGCCGCCCAGATGGCAGACGCCTCGCCGCCAGAGCGCTTCAGCCTGGCGATGGATATCGACGAGCCGGCACCGATCATTTTGCAAGGCAGCCTGGTGCGCGTGACCGACGACGGCCTGCTTGCCTACGAGCTGACCCTCGATGAAGACAACGGCAAAGGGCTGCGGCACTACCTGTATCAGCAGCATCGCAGCCTCTACGGGCCAATTGACAGGGTGTAGGGCGCCACGCTCAGGTATCGAGACGCCCCGTCAGCAACTGGCGCAGGCGCTGACGCATCAAACGGCCCTCACTACCCAGGCATGCGATTGGCGAACCACGGAAGTTATCCTCCAGCAAGTCAGCACCCTCGCCCACAAGTCCCAACGGGCAATCCAACGTCAGGGCTAGGCGCTCCAGGGTCTGCGGGGTTTCGGCTGCCGGCGCCTGATTAGAAAATACCAACACCGCCTGGGGCCGCAACTTGCTGCAAACATGCGACAGCTCTTCAAGCGACTGGCCGATTCCAAGCACATGAACCGCGGCGTCCAGCGGACTCAGTAGCAGACCGGTGACCAGCAATTCCAGCTCACGGCAGCGGCCGGGCAATGCGACGAGGAGGATCCGCTCGGCAGCCTGGTCACGCAGATTGTGCAGCCGCTGCAGCACCCGACCGCGCAGGAAGGTGTCGAGAAACAACCACTCGCTGCCGTATCCGGGGCGGCCGTAGCGCAATAGCAGCTGGCGCCAGAGCGGCATGATCACGTCCTGGAACGTCACCGAAAGCGGGTAGCTGGAAAATACCTGCCCATAGACCCGATCCAGCTCCACTTCATCGAATGCCTGCACAGCGTCCAGCAGGCGGCTCTGCCACTGCGACCACTCACCCGACGTGGCCGATTCGTAGGTAGGCGCTGCGTTACCCTCGTTCGCGCCGTGACGGGCAAAGATACGCCCCACCTTGCTAACCGGAACGCCGCGCTCGATCCAGGCAAGCACACTACGTACTGTCTCGACGTCAGCCTGCGAGTACAGACGATGACCGCTGTCGGTTCGCACCGGCTGGATCAGGCCGTAGCGCCTTTCCCAAGCACGCAACGTCACCGGGTTTACCCCGGTCAAACGGGCCACTTCACGGATTGGGAAGAGCTCTTCTTCCTTCATCGCGACGGTTACCAATGGCGCAGCGCCAACCACATTGGACATAGAGAAAACCGTTTTTGGATCAGAATTTTTCAAGTCTACTCCAGCTTTCGAGTACCTACCCGTTACTTATACAAAGCCTGTACAACGACACAGCATCGCGGTTGTGATCGGCTATCGTGCAACGCGCCCCTAAAGACGCACCGCAAAGAGCCCGATCAACGCACCACTGCCGCCCAATCCCGCGCGACCCGATGATCAGCGGTATAGCCCTGTACCCCTTGTAAATGGCGGCTTTGAGCAGCCCGCCATCACACTTTTAGACAGCCCTGGCTTATTTTCCAAAAACAGGAATAATCCTTGCTGCAAACAAGCCACGACTCACCACCCCGAGTCGCGGACTTCGCCTCGACCCTACCCGGGTCAGGTGCTCAGCAGCAGGAGATACACGATGTCTACCGAACCGGTCACCCTAATGGTGGCGCGCCGTGTTGCTAACGGGCGTTATCACGATTTCATCGCCTGGCTGCGTGAGGGCGAACAACTGGCCACCGATTTTCCGGGTTACCTGGGCTCAGGCGTTCTCGCCCCACCTGCAGGTGACGACGAGTTCCAGATGGTGTTCCGGTTTACCGACGAACAGACCATGGCGGCTTGGGAGCATTCGGCGTCCCGTCGTGCCTGGCTTGATCGCGGCAAGGGCTTGTTTGCGCAGCCCCATGAGCAGCGCGCCCTCGGTATAGACGCCTGGTTCGGTAGCGGGCAACGCCAGCCGCCCCGCTGGAAGCAGACCATCGCCATCTGGCTGGCATTCTTCCCTGTGTCCCTGGCTTTCAACGTGCTGTTCGGCGATCTGCTGTCGGACGTGCCGCTGGTGACGCGCGTTCTGCTCAGCACCCTGGCGCTGACGCCGCTGATGACCTATCTGTTCATTCCCCTGGTCACTCGCTTGCTGGCTCCCTGGCTGCAAGGCAGCCGCCCGGCCGGCATTCTGCGTCGCATCATCCCCTCCACCAGCCGCTGAGCTGGCAGCGCCATGGCCATTAAGGCCATGGCGCCTCGCATTCCCACATTATACGAAGGGTTGTACAGCTTTCGCCGCTGCTATAACTTTGTACAGCCAGGCCAACGACCTCTATCGCGGCGCCTTTCCCTCGTTCACTCTCGACGAATTGCCCATGAGCGTTACCAACGCCCCGATCCTGATCACCGGCGCCAGCCAACGTGTCGGCCTGCATTGTGCCGAGCGGCTACTCGATGACGGCCATTCACTGATCGTCACCTACCGCAGCGAAAAGCCCGAGCTGGAAACGTTGCGCGCGCGCGGTGCGCTGACACTGCATGCCGACTTCACCAACGAAACCAGCATTCTCGCCTTTATCGAGCAGCTGAAGGCCCACACCGATGCACTGCGCGCGATCGTTCATAACGCCTCGGCCTGGTTCGCCGAAGCCCCCGGTGAAGAAGCCGCGGCTTTCCAGCAATTGTTCACCGTGCACATGCTTGCGCCGTACCTGATCAACCTGCATGGCGCCGCGCTGCTGCAGCGAAGCGAACGTGCTGACATCATCCACATCAGCGATGACGTGGTGCGCAAGGGCAGCGGCAATCGCCCCGCCTATTGCGCCACCAAAGCCGGGCTGGACAGCCTCACCCTGTCGTTCGCGGCGCGCTTCGCACCGCACATCAAGGTCAACGGCATCGCCCCGGCCTTGCTGATGTTCAACCCCGACGACGATGCCGAATACCGAAGCAAAGCCCTGAAAAAATCCGCGCTGGGCTTCGAGCCAGGTCCCGATGTGGTTTACCAGAGCCTGCGTTATCTGTTGGATACCCCGTACATCACTGGCACCACCCTGACCGTGAACGGCGGCCGCCACCTCAAGTGAGGCGCCGCGAGGATATGAAGATGAACCCATTACTGCCCAACCATTACCGCGAAATCCTCCTCGGCATCGGTGAGAACCCTGAACGCGAAGGCCTGCTGGATACGCCCAAGCGCGCTGCCAAGGCCATGCAGTACCTGTGCAACGGCTACGAGAAAAGCCTGCAGGAAGTCGTCAACGGTGCGTTGTTCAGCTCCGAGAGTGACGAGATGGTGATCGTCAAGGACGTCGAACTGTATTCGCTGTGCGAGCACCACCTGCTGCCCTTTATCGGCAAAGCGCATGTGGCCTACATCCCCACCGGCAAGGTGCTGGGCTTGTCGAAGATCGCGCGCATCGTCGACATGTATGCGCGCCGGCTGCAGATCCAGGAAAATCTCACTCGGCAGATCGCCAGTGCCATCGAGGAAGTCACCCAGGCAGCCGGCGTTGCAGTGGTGATCGAGGCACAGCACATGTGCATGATGATGCGCGGTGTAGAGAAACAGAACTCGGTAATGAGCACCTCGGTGATGCTCGGTGCGTTCCGTGAGTCCTACAATACCCGTCACGAATTCCTGCAACTGATCGGACGGAGCAAGTAACGATGCCCAGATTGGAACCCGGCATGGCGCGCATTCGCGTCAAGGATTTGCGCCTGCGTACCTTCATCGGTATCAAGGAAGAGGAGATCAACAACAAGCAGGACGTGTTGATCAACCTGACCATCCTCTATCCAGCGGTCGATGCGGTACGCGACAACGACATCGATCACGCCCTCAACTATCGCACCATCACCAAGGCCATCATCAGCCACGTCGAGGGCAACCGCTTCGCCCTGCTGGAGCGCCTGACTCAGGAGATCCTTGACCTGGTGATGGCGCACGACTCGGTGCGTTACGCGGAAGTGGAAGTCGACAAGCCTCACGCGCTGCGCTTCGCCGAGTCGGTGTCGATCACCCTAGCCGGCCACCGCTGACGCTTGCACAGCACCGCAGGCCGGCCCGGTTGCCGACCTGCGTGCGGGCTTTTATCATCGCAGCCACTCCCCGCAGAGAGCATCGCCATGAATGATCAAGAACGCCTCGAACTGGAAGCTGCCGCCTACCGCCGCCTGGTTCAACACCTGCGCGAACGGCCAGACGTACAGAACATCGACCTGATGAACCTGGCTGGCTTCTGCCGCAACTGCCTGTCCAAGTGGTACAAGGCCGCAGCCGACGATCTGGATATTGCCATCACCCCGGATCAAGCCCGCGAAGAGGTGTACGGCATGCCCTACGCCGAGTGGAAGGCCAAGTATCAGACCGAAGCCAGCGCCGATCAAAAGGCCGCTTTCAACGCCAAGAACCCGAAAGGAACCGCATGAGCCACCTGAACGACTTCCGTGCCCGCCTGAGCGGCGAGCACTTCGCCTTTGCCGAAACCCTGGCCTTCGTCGCCGAACACTACGCGTACCAGCCCAGCGCTTTTCGTAACGGTGAAGTAGCCAACGCTGCCGGGCAAAACGAAGGTTCGTGCAAGACCCTTGGCCTGGCCCTGCTCGAAGGCCTGAGTGACCAGGAAGCCCTGCAGTGCTTCGGCGAACACTATCGCAGTGTATTGGCCACCCCGGACGGCACTGACCACGCCAATATCCGCGCGCTTATCAGCAACGGCCTGGCCGGCGTCGAGTTCGACCAGCAACCGCTCACCCGCAACGCCTGATCCCCTTGCACCAGCAGCCGGGCGAGCGCCTGGCCTGGTGCGACTGGCTCCGCACGCCCCGCCACTCACCTGTAAAAATCTTCTGCCCACGCGCCAGCGGCCCTGTAGCGAAACCGCCAAGGGAGCCGAATAGTCGGAATGTGGGTGAACGACGTTAGAACAATCACACACCGCAGCCCTGACGATTGCAGGGCCCGGTGTGGATCGAGACGCTAGCCGTTACAGCAGCTTGCGATCCTTGCCTGCAGCAATGCGCAGGCGCAGCGCATTGAGCTTGATGAAGCCCGCCGCGTCAGCCTGGTTGTACGCGCCGCCGTCTTCTTCGAAGGTAGCGATATTGGCATCGAACAGCGAGTCGTCGGACTTGCGGCCGGTCACGGTGACGTTGCCCTTGTACAGTTTCAGGCGAACCACGCCGTTCACGCTGGCCTGGGATGCGTCGATCATCTGTTGCAGCATCAGGCGCTCAGGGCTCCACCAGAAGCCGTTGTAGATCAGGCTGGCGTACTTGGGCATCAGCTCGTCTTTGAGGTGAGCGACTTCGCGGTCCAGGGTGATCGACTCAATGGCGCGGTGGCCACGCAGCATGATGGTGCCGCCTGGGGTTTCGTAGCAGCCACGGGACTTCATACCGACGAAACGGTTCTCGACGATGTCCAGACGACCGATGCCGTTCTCGCCGCCAATGCGGTTCAGCTCAGCCAGCACGGTGGCCGGGCTCATGTCCTTGCCGTCGATAGCGACGATGTCGCCTTTACGGTAGGTCAGCTCGATGTAGGTCGGTGCGTCCGGCGCTGCCTCGGGAGAGACAGTCCATTTCCACATGTCCTCTTCGTGCTCGGTCCAGGTGTCTTCCAGCACACCACCTTCGTAGGAGATGTGCAGCAGGTTGGCATCCATGGAATACGGCGACTTCTTCTTGCCGTGGCGCTCGATCGGGATGGCGTGCTTCTCGGCGTAGTCCATCAGCTTCTCGCGCGACAGCAGGTCCCACTCGCGCCACGGCGCGATCACTTTCACGCCAGGCTTCAGCGCATAGGCACCGAGTTCGAAGCGGACCTGGTCGTTGCCCTTGCCGGTCGCACCGTGGGAGATGGCGTCGGCGCCGGTCTCGTTGGCAATCTCGATCAGGCGCTTGGCGATCAGCGGACGGGCGATGGAAGTACCCAGCAGGTACTCGCCTTCGTAAACGGTGTTGGCGCGGAACATCGGGTAGACGAAGTCGCGTACGAACTCTTCGCGCAGGTCGTCGATGTAGATTTCCTTGACGCCCATGGCCTTGGCCTTGGCGCGGGCCGGCTCGACCTCTTCGCCCTGACCGAGATCGGCGGTGAAGGTCACCACTTCACAGTTATAGGTATCTTGCAGCCACTTGAGGATCACCGAGGTGTCCAGGCCACCGGAATAGGCCAGAACTACCTTTTTGACGTCCGCCATGCCATCCACTCCACGGGTTGTGCGAAAAGCCCGTGATTCTACTGCCCATGGCCCAGGATTTACAGGGGTGCGACAGGCTATGGCACTAAGGCGACAGAATCAGGACGTCGCCGCGGGTGTGGCAGGCACCGCTGGGGCCGCCTGCTCGGTAGGCTGCACAGGCGCTTGCGGAACCTTTTCCAGGCGTATCGAGACCCGACGGTTCTTGTTGCGATTGGCCGCGGTGTTGTTGGGCGCCAGCGGATAACGCTCACCATGGAAACGCATGACGATGCGCTCTTCGGGCACGCCCTGGGCCTTGAGGTACTCCAGCACCGCCAGCGCGCGGCGGCGTGACAGGTCCCGATTGGTCAGGCGGTTGCCACTGTTGTCAGAGTGGCCATCCAGCTCGATACGGTTAACAGCCGGGTCGGCCTTCATGAAATCAAGGATGATTTCCAGCTTGGCCTTGGCCATGGGATCGAGCTCTGCCCCGCCATCAGGAAAGCCGACGACGGTTTGCCGCACCTGATCGAAATTAACCGGCAGTAGCTTGGCGGTGCAATTCAGATAATCGTCGTACGCTTTGCGAAAACGCACCGGCAGCAGGCGCACTTCAAGGCTCTCACCGCCCATCGAGCTGCGATGACGTACCAGCGGGCTGCGCCCCTCTAGTAACCCGGTCAACAAGCGTCCGGCCTGCTCTTGGTTGCTATTGAACGCAACCTCGCCGCTGCCCAAGCTGACTACCCCGAGGTTGATATCGCCGCGCCCCGGCTGCCATGGCGCTGCCGCTGCCAGCAGCGTTGCCGACCCATTGCCGAGCCAGCGCTCACGCGCCTGCAACCGAAAGGTCGCCTGCTCACCCGCGCGGCGCACGAACTCACCGGCACCGAAATCGGTGATCGGCTGGATCAGGCGGCATTCGAACTGGTCACCGGCGACCTGCCACTCGACCTTTTCCAGACGAGTCTGGAAGCTGATCGCGGTCGCAGGCAGACTCAGGCCTGCGCCGGCTAGCAAACCGACGATAAGGAAAAAGGGCTGGCGCACAGCGGGCTCCACAAGAAAATACAACGTTCCCTGTGGGTATCGGTGGCCGCGAGGAAAACTTGAGCGGCGAGGGAGCCGATCTGCGGCGTGCCCCCGCCGGCCTTTTCCGGTAGCATTCCGGGCATGTTTCGCCCCCGCCTGGAAGCCTCAATGACCGACCGCATCACCCTGCTGCGTCCTGACGACTGGCACATCCACCTGCGCGATGGCGCGGTACTGCCGCACACCGTCGCCGATGTTGCCCGCACCTTTGCCCGCGCGATCATCATGCCCAATCTGGTGCCGCCGGTGCGCAATGCCGCCGAGGCTGGCGACTACCGTCAGCGCATCCTCGCCGCGCGGCCATCCGGCAGCCAGTTTGAACCGCTGATGGTGCTCTACCTCACCGACCGCACCACCGGTGACGACATCCGTGCGGCCAAGGCCAGCGGTTTCGTCTATGCCGCCAAGATGTACCCGGCGGGCGCGACCACCAACTCCGATTCCGGCGTCACGAGCCTGGACACCATCACGGGTGCGCTGGAAGCCCTGGCGGAAACCGGTATGCCGCTGCTGGTGCACGGCGAGGTTACCCGCGCCGAGGTCGACGTTTTCGACCGCGAGAAGGCCTTTATCGACGAACACATGCGCCGTCTGGTCGAGCGATTCCCGACCTTGAAAGTGGTGTTCGAACACATCACCACCGGCGACGCTGCGCAGTTCGTCAAGGAGGCGCCCGCTAACGTCGGTGCCACCATCACGCCCCAGCACCTGTTATACAACCGCAACCACATGCTGGTTGGCGGCATTCGCCCGCACTTCTATTGCCTGCCGATCCTCAAGCGCAATACGCATCAGGAAGCGCTGCTCGACGCGGCCACCAGCGGCAATCCGAAGTTCTTCCTCGGCACCGATTCTGCGCCGCACGCGCGCCATGCCAAGGAAAACGCCTGCGGCTGCGCCGGTTGTTACACCGCCTATGCCGCCATCGAGCTGTATGCCGAAGCCTTCGAGCAACGCGGCGCGCTGGATAAACTGGAAGCCTTTGCCAGCCACTTTGGCCCCGACTTCTATGCTCTGCCGCGCAACACCGACACCATTACCCTGGTGCGTGAAGCGTGGAACGCACCGGCCAGCCTGCCTTTTGGCGAGCAGACGGTAATCCCCTTGCGAGCAGGCGAATCGCTGCGCTGGCGCCTGCTGGAGGCTGGTCAATGAGCGAAGAACAGTACGAAGACGATCAGGAACAATCAGGCAGCAGCGGCCCGCGCCACCCCATGGCGGCGCGTTTTCGCGGTTACCTGCCGGTGGTCGTGGATGTCGAGACCGGTGGCTTCAACAGCGCCACCGATGCCCTGCTGGAAATCGCTGCCACCACCATCGGCATGGACGAGAGCGGCTTCCTGTACCCGGACCACACGCATTTCTTCCGGGTCGAGCCGTTCGAAGGCGCCAATATCGAGCAGGCGGCGCTTGAGTTCACCGGCATCAAACTCGATCACCCGCTGCGCATGGCAGTGAGCGAAGAGCACGCGCTGACCGAGATTTTCCGTGGTCTGCGCAAGTCGCTAAAGGCCAATGGCTGCAAGCGCGCGATTCTAGTCGGCCACAACAGCAGCTTCGACCTGGGCTTTCTGAATGCCGCGGTTGCTCGCTGCGACCTCAAGCGCAACCCCTTCCACCCGTTCTCCAGCTTCGATACCGCCAGCCTCGCCGGCCTCGCCTACGGGCAAACCGTGCTGGCCAAGGCGTGCCAGGCCGCCGGCATCGAGTTCGACGGCCGTGAAGCCCACTCCGCCCGCTATGACACCGAGAAGACCGCCGAGCTGTTCTGCGGCATCGTCAATCGCTGGAAGGAAATGGGCGGCTGGGAAGACTTCGACGAGTGAGTGCCATGAAAAAATATCAGATCTTCATTGATGGGCAGGCCGGCACCACGGGTCTGCAGATTCGTCAGCGCTTGGCCAACCACCCGCAGATCGACGTGGTCACCATCGACCATGACAAACGCCGCGATGCAGACGCCAAGCTCGCGCTGATGCGCTCGGTCGACGTAACCGTACTGTGCCTGCCGGACGATGCCGCCAAGGAAACCGCTCTTCAAGCCCGCGAAGTCGGTTGCCGGGTGCTGGATGCCAGTTCCGCACACCGCACGGCGAGCGACTGGGTGTTCGGCATGGCGGAACTGGCCAAGGGTCAACGCGAAGCCATCGCCAAAGCCGCGGCGGTGAGTAACCCGGGCTGCTACGCCACTGGCGCCATCCTGCTGCTGCGGCCGCTGATCGAAGCAGGCCTGCTGGGCGCGAATCGCGAACTCTGCATCAACGCCATATCGGGCTATACCGGCGGCGGCACCAAGATGGTCGAGCGCTATCAGCAGGATGACGCACCGGTCTACGCTGCCTACGGCCTGGGCTTCGATCACAAGCACATCCCGGAAATTCAGCATTGGAGCGGACTGCAAGCGCGACCGATCTTCCAGCCTGCGGTCGGCAGCTATGACCAGGGCATGCTGGTGATGATTCCACTGCAAGACAGCGACGGCGTCGACCTGCAAAAAGCCTTGAGCGCCTATTACCAGGGCGAGCAGTTCGTGCAGGTCCTGCCCTACAACGAAATCCCGGCTGATACAGCGCCGTTCATTACCCCACACGGTCTAAACGGCAGCAATCGGGCCGAGTTGCAGGTTTACGGCGCGAGCAGCGGCAAGCAGGCACTTCTGGTCGCCAAACTCGACAATCTAGGCAAAGGGGCTTCGGGAGCTGCGGTGCAGAACCTGAATATCATGCTCGGCCTGGACGAAGGGCTATGCACGCAGATTGACTGACCCTGCGGCATGACAAAAAACCGGCTCTTTAGCCGGTTTTTTTATGCCTGCGATTCGTCGCAGCGGCCTCCTGAGCCGGGCGACGCGGCGTTTATGTCTGTTTCTCAGCTGCCGTGGCTAACAACAAAGCGTGCCTGCGAACCAGGCAATATAGGAGTCAACGCGCTACTGGACAGACAAAATTACCACTCATCCAAAGTTGCGAATTCATGCCAATTGGCAGCCAGTTAATCTTTGACACGCATTCTCATTAACATTAGTATCCGTTGCCATCAGCCTCAGCCAAACGACGGGCCAAGCCATGTACGTCTGCCTCTGCGAAGGTGTCACCGACGGTCAGATCCGCGAAGCAATCTACGAAGGTTGCTGTAGCTACCGTGAAGTTCGCGAAACACTGGGTGTTGCCAGCCAATGCGGCAAATGCGCATGCCTTGCCAAGCAAGTCGTTCGTGAAACCTTGGGTGAAGTGCAACAAAGTCAGGTAGCGATGGCCTACCCCGGAAATTTTGTTGCGGCGTGAATAGCCAAGTTTTTGAAGAACCGGATCGCGTATCCGGTTTTTTTATGCCTTTAATTCAATGAGTTAGCGCCAAAACGCACAACTTAAACATTCGTATTTATATTTATTTTCACTTATATTTCAATAACTTACGTTTGACAGTCTTATTTTGCAAGCCCAGAATTCGCCATCGGTAACTCATTTCTAGGCAGGCGGGCTTCACCATGAAAGGCGATAAGACAGTAATTCAGCACTTGAACAAGATCCTCGGTAACGAGTTGGTCGCGATCAACCAGTACTTTCTGCACGCCCGCATGTATGAAGATTGGGGCCTGACCAAGCTAGGCAAGCACGAATACCACGAATCCATTGATGAGATGAAACACGCTGACAAGCTCATCAAGCGCATCCTGTTTCTCGAAGGTCTGCCTAACCTGCAGGATCTGGGCAAGATCCTGATTGGCGAAAACACTCAAGAAATGCTCGAGTGCGACCTGAAGATCGAGCACAAGGCGCACATCGACCTGAAGGCAGCCATCGCCTACTGCGAAACTATCGGTGACTACGCCAGCCGCGAACTGCTTGCAGAAATCCTTGAGTCCGAGGAAGAGCATATCGACTGGCTGGAAACCCAGCTCAGCCTGATCAAGGCAGTTGGTCTGCAGAACTACCTGCAGTCGCAGATAGACGAGTGATGGGAGCAGCTGCGCGTCGGCCCTGCCGCGTTGAAAACAAGCTCGAAATGCTCATGTACAAAAGTACACTCCAGTACACTCCGCTTTCTCGCTCGTTTTCGCCTTGCATGGCTCTAGCTCGCAAGCTCCAATCCGCAGTATCGACTAGGGACTAATTACGAAAATAAAAAACGGGAGCCTAGGCTCCCGTTTTTTATTTTCGCTGACGCTTACTTCTCGACGAAGGCGCGCTCGATCAGATAATCACCCGGCTCACGCATACGTGCCGAGATCTTCAGGCCGAAGCTGTCGAGCACTTCGCTCGTCTCGTCGAGCATGCTCGGGCTGCCGCAGATCATCGCGCGGTCGTCTTGCGGGTTGATCGGCGGCAGGCCGATATCCGCGAACAGTTTGCCGCTGCGCATCAGGTCGGTCAGACGGCCCTGATTCTCGAACGGCTCGCGGGTCACGGTAGGGTAATAGATCAGTTTTTCCTTCAACGCATCGCCAAAGAACTCGTTGCGTGGCAGGTGCTCGGTGATGAACTCACGGTAGGCCACTTCGTTTACGTAGCGCACGCCATGGACCAGGATCACCTTTTCGAAACGCTCGTAGGTTTCCGGATCCTGAATGACGCTCATGAACGGCGCCAGGCCAGTGCCAGTACTGAGCAGATACAGATGCTTGCCCGGATTCAGGTCGTCGAGCACCAGCGTGCCGGTGGGCTTCTTGCTGATGATGACCTCGTCACCTTCCTTGAGGTGCTGCAGCTGCGAGGTCAGCGGACCGTCCGGCACCTTGATGCTGAAGAACTCCAAGTGCTCTTCCCAGTTCGGGCTGGCGATCGAGTAGGCGCGCATCAGCGGGCGGCCGCTTTCCTGTTGCAGACCAATCATCACGAACTGGCCATTCTCGAAGCGCAGGCCCGGATCACGGGTACACTTGAAGCTGAACAGCGTGTCATTCCAGTGATGAACACTGAGGACGCGTTCGTGATTCATGTTGCTCATTTACCGGCTCCTAAAAACTTCAGACGCGCTGATTCTTAAGCGCAATTGCGCGGCATTCTAATCGCGGCCACAATATCTGTTAAATGAATTATCAAGATATAGGTTATCGGTTATATAGATATGCGATTTACTCTCCGTCAGCTCCAAGTCTTCGTCGCCGTCGCCCAGCAGGAGAGCGTATCCCGAGCCGCTACCCTCCTCGCCCTGTCACAGTCAGCCGCCAGCACCTCGATCACCGAACTGGAACGCCAGTCCAGCTGCCAGCTGTTCGACCGTGCTGGCAAACGCCTGAGCCTCAATGCCCTGGGGCGCCAGCTACTGCCCCAGGCGGTCGCACTGCTGGACCAGGCCAAGGAAATCGAAGACCTGCTCAAGGGCAAGTCCGGTTTCGGCTCGCTGGCAGTGGGCGCCACCCTGACCATTGGCAATTACCTGGCGACCTTGCTGATCGGCGGCTTCATGAAGGAACATCCGGAAAGCCAGGTGAAGCTGCATGTGCAGAACACTGCGCACATTGTGCAGCAAGTCGCCCACTACGAAATTGACCTGGGCCTGATCGAAGGCGACTGCAATCATCCGGACATTGAAGTGCAAAGCTGGGTCGAGGACGAACTGGTGGTGTTCTGCGCCCCTCAGCATCCCCTCGCTAAGCGAGGCCACGCCAGTATCCGCGAATTGAGCGGCGAGGACTGGATCCTTCGCGAACAGGGGTCTGGCACGCGCCTGACGTTCGACCAGGCCATGCGGCACCACTCTGACGCGCTGAACATCCGCCTGGAGCTGGAGCACACCGAGGCGATCAAGCGCGCCGTGGAGTCTGGCCTGGGCATCAGCTGTATTTCGCGCCTGGCTCTGCGCGATGCCTTTCGCCGTGGCAGCCTGGTGCCGGTGGAGACGCCGGACCTGGACCTGCGCCGGCAGTTCTACTTCATCTGGCACCGGCAGAAATACCAGACCGCTGCCATGCGCGAGTTTCTCGAAATGTGCCGTGCGCTGACTGCCGGCATCCGCCGCAGCGACGAGATCGTGCTGCCGGAAGTGCGTTAGCCGAGCAGAATGATCCCCCACACGCTGGCGATCAGCGTCAGCGACACCAGCTGCGCAGCGCTGCCCATGTCCTTGGCGGTTTTCGATAGCGGATGCAGGTCCAGGGAGATACGGTCGATGGCGGCCTCGACCGCCGAGTTGAGCAGCTCGACAATCAACGCTAGCAGGCACACGGCAATCATCAACGCGCGCTCGCCACGGCTGACGTCGAGCAGCAATGCGACAGGAATCAGCACCACGTTGAGCAGCACCAGCTGGCGGAACGCCGCCTCGCCAACGAAGGCAGCGCGCAGCCCGTCCAGCGAGTAGCCTGCGGCATTGAGAATGCGCTTGAACCCGGTTTGTCCTTTGAAAGGCGACATAGACAGCGAACCGCGAGATGGAAAAGGCCGGCAGGGTACGCCAGAGGCCAAAAAAAATCCCGCACAATCGGTCGCCATCAGGCGGCGGGCACGGACTCCAGCTGCTGAAGCAGCAACGCCGCCTGGGTGCGCGTGCGTACGCCCAGCTTGCGGAAGATTGCCGTCACATGGGCTTTGACCGTCGCCTCGGAAACACTCAGTTCGTAGGCGATCTGCTTGTTCAGCAGCCCTTCGCACACCATGGTCAACACGCGAAACTGCTGTGGTGTCAGGCTGGCCAGCCCGGCGCTGGCGGCCTTTGCCTCGGCAGACAGGCTGATCGCTTCTTCGCTCTGCGGCGGCCACCAGACCTCACCGTCAAGCACCTGCCGAACTGCCTGCTGAATGACTTCCAGTGAACTGGATTTGGGAATAAAGCCACTGGCGCCGAACTCGCGAGAACGCACCACGACGGCCGCCTCCTCCTGAGCAGAGATCATTACCACGGGAATCTGCGGGTATTGCCCACGCAGCAGCACCAACCCGGAGAAGCCATAGGCACCGGGCATGTTGAGATCAAGCAGCACCAGATCCCAATCGGTTTTTTCCGCGAGCCGCGCTTCCAATTCGGCGATGCTGGCCACTTCGACCAGTCGCACGCCAGCGCCAAGCCCCATTGTCAGGGCCTGCTGCAGCGCGCTGCGAAACAGGGGGTGATCATCAGCTATCAGGATTTCGTAAGCGACCATGGCAGATCCTGTTCTTTTTATAGGCAGACCGTACTGCACACTCCATCTGCCTGACGGCGCAGCGTACGGCACCCACCAGCATGCCCAGCGCAAGCGGGGTGGTCAAGCGCGACGCTTTACGGCAAAGTCTGCGCCCTTCTCACCAGGAGCCCGATGATGGTCAACCAAGCACTGCGCGCCGATCTGCTGATGTTGCTGACTGCAATGATCTGGGGCTCGTCGTTCGTCGCCCAGCGCCTGGGGATGGACGCCATCGGCCCCTACCTCTACAGCGGCTTGCGTTTCTGCCTGGCCGTTGTCGTGCTGCTGCCGATACTGGTTCTGTTGCGTCGACGTAGTAAACAGCCGCCTTCCCCCATGAGCAGGCCGCTATTACTCGGCGGCTGCCTGATGGGAGCGGTACTGGCATTGGGCATCAACCTGCAGCAGGTCGGCTTGCTGTTCACCAGCGTTACCAACTCGGGCTTTATTACCGGACTTTATGTGATCGTGGTGCCATTGCTCGGCCTGGCTTTGGGCCATAAGACCGGCCTGGGCATCTGGCTGGGCGCCTCGCTGGCGGTGCTCGGCATGTTCCTGCTGAGTGTCGGCGAGGGCTTCCAGGTGGCCTCAGGCGACTGGCTGCAGCTGGCTGGCGCCTTTGTGTGGGGCGTACACGTGCTGCTGGTCGGTGTTTTCGCCGCGCGTCACGATGCGCTGTTGTTGGCACTGGTGCAGTTCGTCACTTGCGCGATCATCAGCCTGGCGCTGGCCTTGATATTCGAACACCTGCCGAGCGCGGATATCGTCCAGGCGCTACCAGCAATTCTGTACGGTGGCATATTCGGCGTCGCGATTGGCTTTACCCTGCAGGTAGTTGCGCAGAAACACGCCATCGCGTCCCACGCTGCGATCATCCTGTCTCTGGAGGCAGTGTTCGCCGCCATTGCTGGCGCCATTCTGCTCGGCGAGTCGTTATCCGCGCGGGGTTATTTCGGTTGCGCGCTGATGTTCGCCGGCATGCTGCTGGCACAGCTCTGGCCGAAACCGGCGACCGTTACAGGAAAGCCCTGAGCCGTTGATGCAACGCGTTGCTCAGGTCGACCGCGTGTGGCGCCTTGGAAGCCAGGTAATGCTCGCTGAACACGTCGAGGTAGGCGTTCAATGCATCGGCGGCGCGCTCATCACCGGCCAGCTCGAGGCACAGCGCCGCCACCTCGGCGGTGCACAGGTGATCATCGCGTTTGGAGCGGCGCAGCCGATAGCGTGAGAGCGCCTCCGGCTGCAGGCTGAGCACAGGCAATTGGTCCAAGTATGGGCTCTTGCGGAACATCTTGCGAGCCTGGGTCCAGGTCGCATCGAGCATCACGAACATTGGGCGCTTACCGGCTTCCACCTCAACCGCATTTACCACGCGCTCCGGCGCGGCGTATTCCCCTGGAAACACCAGATACGGCTGCCATTGGGGCTCGGCCAGCAGCGACGGCAGTTGGGGGTCGACTTCGGTTCTCGACCAGCCGAACGCCGACGTTTCCGCAACCACATCAGCAATCAGCCAGCCGGTGTTGCTGGGCTTCAATGCCTCGACGTCGTGCATCAGCAGGCAGACGCCAGCATTCGCCACGACCTGCGGTCGCCATGCGCACAGACAATGCGTGCGCGCCAGACGACAATTCAGGCAACGCTCGGCCCGTGACCCTCTGGCCAGGAACGGCTTGACGCTACGAGCCAGGCGCTCAGCGCGTAATTTGGCAACGGCGTGACTCATGAACGCAGGCCTGGCGAGGCCGAACGAGTGCAGTGACAGGCGGGTAAAGACATGGTGGGCAAAGGGTCGAGCTATGAGGGCGTGTAGTCTATCAATTGCGCAGGTAAAAAAGCCCCCATTGCCCCTGCTAATCTCCACGCAACCGCGAGGCTTGGTAACATTTACCATTGCCCGCCTAACCGCTTCACCAAGCGAACATAAAGAGACGAGCCGGGTCTATAACCGCTTACCGTCTTCAGGAGTCAGCCATGCAGCGTTTCGCCCTTTCCGCCCTTCTCGTCAGTCTGCTGTTGCCGACCGCACAGGCCGCTTCCTTAAAAGGCTATGAGCTGACCCAGACGCTGGAAAAAGTGGCGCGCGAAAGCAGTGTTGGTACACCACGCGCCATCAATGAAGACATTCTCGACCGCGGCTACACCGTCGAAGGCAACGAGTTGATCAATCACCTCAGCGTCCGCCCTGGGCACGCCGCACAGATGCGTGACAACGCCGACAGTGTGCGCGCGCAATTGACCAACAGCGTGTGCAGCAACCCGGGCTTTCGCAAGCTACTGGTCGATGGTGCGGTCCTGCGTTATGAGTTCAGCGACATCGAGAACAATCGCCCGGTTACCACCGAACGGTTTGGCAAAGCCGATTGCCGGCTGTAAGCCAGCCGCGTGGCAAGACGCAACGAGGCGCGTCGGGCAACGGGCGCGTTTTGAGGTAAAGGAGAAGCGCAATGGATGATCACGCGAACGCCCATCTTTCCCGTCACCCTCACAGCACCAGCACACACCTGGCGGACAGCCTCGACGAACTGGCCGCCCAAATCACCCCCGCTGACAGCCCCAACCTCGCGCTGTACCGGGAAATGCTCGCGACCGTAGCGCGCATGGCTCAGGCAGACCGCAACCGCTGGGACGCCAAGATCATGTTGCAAACATTGCGCGAGATGGAGCGGGCCTTCAGCGTACTGGATCGCTTCAGGCACCGACGCAAGGTCACCGTATTCGGCTCGGCGCGCACCCAGCCTGGGCATCCGGTTTATGCGCTGGCGCGGGACCTGGGTGCTACCCTGGCCCGCTATGACCTTATGGCCATTACCGGGGCTGGCGGCGGCATCATGGCCGCGGTACATGAGGGTGCGGGCCTGGACCATAGCCTAGGCTTCAACATCACCCTGCCCTTCGAGCAATCGGCCAACGCAACCATGCAAGGCAGCGACAATCTGCTGTCGTTTCACTTCTTCTTTCTACGCAAGCTGTTCTTCGTTAAGGAAGCCGATGCGCTGGTGCTCTGCCCAGGCGGTTTTGGCACGCTGGATGAAGCCTTGGAAGTCATCACGCTGATCCAGACCGGCAAAAGCCCACTGGTACCGGTGATACTGCTCGACGAGCCTGACGGCACGTTCTGGCAGGGGCTGCTCGACTACATCCAGCAGAACCTCGACAGCAATGGCTATATCCTGGCCAGTGACATGAACCTGCTGCATCTGGTGCACGGCGCCGAAGAAGCTGCCGAGGAAATCGCCCGTTTCTATGCCAACTTCCATTCCAGCCGCTGGATGAAGGATCGATTCGTCATTCGCATGCGGCACGCGCTGACA
Source organism: Phytopseudomonas seleniipraecipitans (assembly GCF_900102335.1). Classification (GTDB taxonomy): domain Bacteria; phylum Pseudomonadota; class Gammaproteobacteria; order Pseudomonadales; family Pseudomonadaceae; genus Aquipseudomonas; species Aquipseudomonas seleniipraecipitans. Next base: position 382,149 of record NZ_FNBM01000001.1, on the reverse strand, counting down.
AATGAAGCACTGAGCGAATTGAACCAGCGCTTCAGTGATCTCTGCAAAACGGGTGACATTCAGCAATTGAGCAGCAGTGAGGAGCCGGAAGCAGCCGAGCTGAGCGACTTGCCAAGACTGGTCTTCGCGTTCACAGGCCGTAGCGCGGGGCGATTGCGCGAGCTGCTCGACCTGATCAATCTGCCGCAACACTGGCAGGCCTGAGCGGATAATCATGTAAAGGGGATATGGCGCTGCTCAGTTAACAGCACCAGGCTTTTTTGCGCAGCGACCGAGCAAAGGTGAAACACATTGCGAAGTGCTGAAGAGAAGCGTCAGTCGTCCATCAGCGAACCGCGTAGCAACTGACCGACCAGATCCATCGGGTAGCCGCGGTAAACCAGAAAGCGCATTTGTTTGCCCCGTTCGCGGGCATCGGACGGTAACTGCCCAGCAAACTTGCGTTGCCAGGTTTCCTGCAAGCCATTGCGCCAGTCGATACCGCTGTCGCGCAATGCCTGTTCAATATCGGCGCGGGCCAGGCCACGCTGGGACAGGTCATCCCGGATACGCTGCGGGCCAAAGCCCGAGCGTGCCCGATAACCGATGAAGCTTTCCAGATAACGTGCTTCGGACAGCAGCCCTTCTTCACTCAAGCGATCAAGGGCAACCTCGATATGCTCGTCGCTGGCGCCGCGCTGGCGCAGTTTGCGCGCCAGCTCGACACGACCATGCTCACGGCGCGCCAACAAATCCATTGCGGTGTGGCGCACCGCCTGCAGGTTATCCAGAATTACCGGCATGGCTTAACGATCAGATATCGGCTTCGGCGCCTGCTTCAGCAGCCGAGTTGGCTTTGACCGTAGGGCTGACAACGAGGAGCTTCTCGCGGATCATGCCCTCGATAGCGCGGCCCACTTCCGGGTTGTCTTCCAGGTACTTGGCCGCATTGGCCTTGCCCTGACCGATCTTGTTGCCTTGGTAGCTATACCAGGCGCCAGCTTTTTCAACAAAGCCGTGCTGCACACCCAGATCGATGATCTCGCCGTTACGGTAGATGCCCTTGCCGTAAAGAATCTGGAACTCGGCCTGGCGGAACGGCGGCGCCACTTTGTTTTTCACGACCTTGACGCGGGTTTCGCTACCGACCACCTCGTCGCCTTCTTTCACTGCGCCGGTACGACGAATGTCGAGACGAACCGAAGCGTAGAACTTCAGGGCGTTACCACCGGTGGTGGTTTCCGGGCTGCCGAACATCACGCCGATCTTCATGCGGATCTGGTTGATGAAAATCACCAGGCAGTTGGCGTTCTTGATGTTGCCGGTAATCTTGCGCAATGCCTGAGACATCAAACGCGCCTGCAGGCCGACGTGCATGTCGCCCATCTCACCCTCGATTTCCGCCTTGGGCACCAGGGCCGCAACGGAGTCGACGATGATCACGTCGATGGCGTTGGAGCGCACCAGCATGTCGGTGATTTCCAGCGCTTGCTCGCCGGTGTCCGGCTGGGAAACCAGCAGGTCGTCGACGTTGACACCGAGCTTGCCAGCGTAGTCTGGATCCAGTGCGTGCTCGGCATCGACGAACGCGCAGGTGGCGCCCATACGCTGCGCTTCGGCGATGACCGAAAGGGTCAGCGTGGTTTTACCCGAAGATTCCGGACCGTAGATCTCGACGATACGGCCTTTCGGCAGACCGCCAATACCCAGCGCAATGTCCAGGCCCAGCGAGCCGGTGGAAATAGCGGGGATCGCCTGGCGATCGTGATCGCCCATGCGCATGACCGCGCCCTTGCCGAATTGCTTTTCGATCTGGCCCAGTGCAGCCGACAAAGCGCGCTTCTTATTCTCGTCCATTACATTCCTCACGTGATCAGAAGGGCCTGACGGCCAATAACTGTATAAGTAGACAGTATTATTCCACAGGGTTCCTCACTCGCCTACCCCGCTGATGGATTTTCTTGCTCCAGCAGTCGCAATAGCCCGCTCAAGGCAGCCGCCACGGTCTGCGCACGTACGTCATCACGCGAGCCGGGAAACTGGAAACGCCTGCTGAACAGCTGCTTCCCATCGCCCCAGGCGATCCATACCGTGCCGACCGGTTTGTCTGCGCTGCCGCCTCCGGGTCCTGCTACACCGCTAACCGCAGTGGCGTAACGCGCCTCACTTTGTGCCTGGGCGCCACGCACCATGGCTTCCACCACGTCACGGCTGACTGCCCCCACCGTTGCAAAAAGCCCTTCCGGCACGCCCAGCTGGCGGCTTTTCTGCTGATTGGAATAGGTAACGAAACCCGCTTCGAACCAAGCCGAGCTACCGGCGATACGGGTAATGGCTTCGGCGATACCGCCTCCCGTGCAGGATTCGGCGGTGGTGACCTGAGCGCCCGACGCCGACAGCATTTCACCAAGACGGGCAGCCAGTTGGGTTAGAGATGGAAATTCGGCGTTCATGACGTGCTCCCCTTGGGTTCGAAGAATGACAGCCTACATTGGTCCCGCACCAGCGCAGGCCCGATGACTCAGCGTATTGCAGGCATCAGTTTCGTTAAGGTGTAAAAAAGCCGCAAAACATCGAGTTTCGCGGCTTCGGATGAAACCTTCGTAGGCTGCGCAGAAACTCTTCAATAGAAAGGCAGCGCGTTCGCCTGAATCAGTTTCGTTGACCCAGCGCCTTCTCGATCTTGCGGTCGGTGTTGTACTGGCTCACGGCATACACGGCCCATATCGTCGCCGGCAGCCAGCCAATCAGGGTTATCTGAAGAATCAGGCAGATGATTCCTGCAATCGGTCGACCAATGGTGAAAAACGTCAACCACGGCAGAATCAGGGCAATCAGCAAGCGCATATCGGCGGTTCCTTTACGAGTCAGAGATGGTTCTCCATGAGCGCGATATTTTCGGCGATGCTCACTGTGCATTGCAAACACCGCTGCAGCCTTCATGGCTCAGCCATGGTCCCTGACGCCGCCGATGAAGCGCCCTCCTTCCATAGAAGGAATCAGTGAGCCGAGCAATGCTGCACTGCGTAATTGATCGGCACTGCGGGGTTAAAGGCGGTGGGGTCGATACCGTACACTAGGCGCTTTTGCTATTCAGCCGGACACTCGACACGATGAGCCAAAGCGACCTCAGTTCCCACACGCCGATGATGCAGCAATATTGGAGGCTGAAGAATCAGCACCCCGATCAGCTGATGTTCTATCGCATGGGCGATTTCTACGAAATCTTCTACGAGGACGCCAAAAAGGCCGCGAAGCTGCTCGACATCACCCTGACCGCCCGCGGCCAGTCCGCTGGCCAGGCCATCCCGATGTGCGGCATTCCCTACCATGCTGCCGAAGGCTACCTGGCCAAACTGGTCAAGCTGGGCGAGTCGGTGGTCATCTGCGAGCAGATCGGCGACCCGGCCACCAGTAAAGGGCCGGTGGAACGTCAGGTGGTGCGCATCATCACGCCGGGCACGGTCAGCGACGAAGCGCTGTTGGATGAGCATCGCGACAATCTGCTGGCCGCCGTACTGGGCGACGAGCGCCTGTTCGGCCTTGCCGTGCTGGATATCACCAGCGGCCGCTTCAGTGTGATGGAGATCGCCGGCTGGGAAAACCTGCTGGCCGAGCTCGAGCGCCTGAACCCTGCCGAGCTGCTGATCCCCGATGACTGGCCTCAGGGCCTGCCGGCAGAAAAGCGCCGCGGTTCACGACGCCGCGCACCCTGGGATTTCGAGCGCGATACCGCCCTCAAGAGCCTTTGCCAGCAGTTTGGCACTCAGGACCTTAAAGGCTTTGGTTGCGAAACGCTGACCCTGGCCATCGGTGCTGCCGGCTGCCTGCTGGCCTATGCCAAAGAAACCCAGCGCACCGCCCTGCCGCACCTGCGCAGCCTGCGCCACGAACGCATTGACGACACGGTGATTCTCGACGGTGCCAGCCGCCGCAACCTGGAACTGGACGTCAACCTGGCGGGCGGGCGCGACAACACCCTGCAGTCGGTGGTCGATCGCAGCCAGACCGCGATGGGCAGCCGCCTGCTCGGCCGCTGGCTGAACCGTCCGCTGCGTGACCGCGCGGTGCTCGAGGCGCGCCAGGAATCGATTGCCTGCCTGCTGGATCGCTACCGTTTCGAGAACCTGCAACCGCAGCTCAAGGAGATCGGCGACCTGGAGCGTATCCTCGCCCGTATCGGCCTGCGCAACGCCCGTCCGCGTGACCTGGCGCGTTTGCGTGATGCCCTCGCCGCCCTGCCCACCTTGCAAGGCGCAATGGCCGAACTGGAATCACCGCACCTGGCCGGTCTGGCGCGCACGGTGAGCACGTATCCGGAACTTGCCGCACTGCTGGCCAAAGCCATCATCGACAACCCACCCGCGGTGATTCGCGATGGCGGCGTGCTGAAAACCGGCTACGACGCCGAGTTGGACGAGCTGCAGTCGCTGAGCGAGAACGCCGGCCAGTATCTGATGGATCTGGAAACACGCGAGAAAGCCCGCACCGGCCTGGCCAACCTCAAGGTCGGCTACAACCGCGTGCACGGCTATTTCATCGAGCTGCCCAGTAAACAGGCCGAATCGGCGCCGGCTGACTATATCCGTCGCCAGACGCTCAAAGGTGCCGAACGCTTCATCACTCCCGAGCTCAAAGAATTCGAAGACAAGGCACTGTCGGCCAAGAGTCGTGCGCTGGCGCGGGAAAAGCAGCTGTATGACGCGCTGCTGGAGGAGTTGATCGGTCACCTCGGCCCCCTGCAGGACAGTGCGGCTGCCCTGGCCGAGCTGGACGTGCTGAGTAACCTGGCCGAGCGCGCCTTGAGCCTGGACCTGAATCGCCCGCGTTTCGTCGACGAGCCGTGCATGCTGATCGAGCAAGGCCGCCACCCGGTGGTGGAGCAGGTGCTGACCACGCCGTTCGTCGCCAACGACCTGAAACTTGACGACGCCACGCGCATGTTGATCATCACCGGCCCGAACATGGGCGGTAAGTCGACCTATATGCGCCAGACCGCGCTGATCGTGCTGCTTGCCCACATCGGTAGTTTCGTACCCGCGGCGCGCTGCGAGCTGTCGATGGTTGATCGCATCTTCACCCGTATCGGCTCAAGTGATGACCTGGCGGGCGGCCGCTCGACTTTCATGGTGGAGATGAGCGAGACCGCCAACATCCTGCACAACGCCAGCGAGCGCAGCCTGGTGTTGATGGATGAAGTCGGCCGCGGAACCAGCACATTCGACGGCCTGTCGCTGGCCTGGGCCGCTGCCGAGCAGTTAGCCAACCTACGCGCCTACACGCTGTTCGCTACCCATTACTTCGAGCTGACGGTATTGCCGGAAAGCCAGCCAGTGGTCGCCAACGTGCACCTCAACGCCACCGAGCACAACGAACGCATCGTCTTCCTGCACCATGTATTGCCGGGCCCGGCGAGCCAGAGTTACGGCCTGGCAGTGGCGCAGCTGGCAGGCGTACCTGATACGGTAATTTTGCGGGCTCGCGAGCATCTGGCACGGCTGGAAACCACCAGCCTACCCCACGATTTGCCACCACAAGGACAGACTTTGCCTGCTGCGCCGATGCAAAGCGATCTGTTTGCCAGCTTGCCGCACCCGGTGCTGGAAGAGCTGCAAAAGGTGAATCCAGATGATCTCAGCCCCCGTAAAGCACTCGAACTGTTATATGCATGGAAGGCGCGAGTCTAACGCCAGAGCAAACAAGCTGTTAGAATCCCGCGCGCTCCGGGAGCGCTGCAGCCTTAGCCTGGCCTGACAGCCCAACGCCCGAGCCTGAGAGTCGCTGAACCGAACAGCGGCTCGCTGCCGTAGCCCGAGGAGAAAATTAGAAATGACCTTCGTCGTCACCGACAACTGCATCAAGTGCAAGTACACCGACTGCGTGGAAGTCTGTCCGGTGGACTGCTTCTACGAAGGCCCGAACTTCCTGGTGATCCATCCGGATGAATGCATCGACTGCGCGCTCTGCGAGCCGGAGTGCCCAGCGCAGGCGATTTTCTCCGAAGACGAGATACCGGATGGCATGCAGGAATACATCGAGCTGAACGCCGAGCTGGCGGAAATCTGGCCGAACATCACCGAGCGTAAAGAAGCGCTGGCTGATGCTGAAGAGTGGGATGGTGTGAAAGACAAGCTGCAGCATCTGGAGCGCTAAGCTCAGGGGCTGAACGGCACCGACCGTTACTAAAATGCCGCACCCGAAAGGGTTGCGGCATTTTTTATGGCGCAGCTGAATGCAGATGTACTGGCTGCAGCGGGCCTTGACTGAATGCTGTTGCACCAGGCGTCGCCTCGTGGCGATGGCTCAGGTACTTTTCTGCAGGCAAAAAAAGGGGCGGTTTTACCCGCCCACTCTTTTGTCCCTATTCCCTGATACTCCCAACTCATCATCCTGATGAATCGCGTCCCGCGATGTCCTGGCCGTATTCCTTAACAACCTGTGCTTGTCCGTAAGCACGGTTGAGATAGTAACGCCCAGCGTATTAATCACAACGACAGGTACAACGGGCCGACGACTGCCTCACCGCTTGCCGTCTAAAATAATATCTATACATTTCATCTACTTAAAAATTCATTACAGCTATACGCCAGTTTCCAAGCGGCAATTCGCCATTAATGCTTACAGTCTCTGTAAGCAAATGCTCACAGGCGAATGGATAAAAGGCGAGGTACCGCAGGCGCGCCCATTCACGTAAGAGAGTGGGCTGACAGTCAGGAGAAATCAGGCCGACGTGGCGAGCGGATGGAAGCTGAAGTAATGGCGCAGCGCTTCAACCATCTCAAGGTAATCAAGCGGAGGGGCGAGGAGAGAAAAACCGGAGTCGAAGCTACCTGGCGTGACGTCTTCTCGGCACCACAAACAAGTGGCACTGAAGTCGATGTAGCGCACGGCTTCCGTTCCCGGAATTTTCAGGCGCATGTCGAAGCAGCCACCCACTAGCACCGGTAACTGACTGATCAACATCAGGCCATCCAGCGAGACATTTCCCAGATAGCCTATTGGCTTGTCAGTGAAGGCATTGAAAACGTTGAGATAATACGGCAGCTGGTGCCGTTCTATATGGCGATTGGCATTCATAATGGCGAAGCGCTATGAGTTTCCGGTGAGTATGGCGTCAGCCTTTGCAACTGACCAGCCTCATTTGCACCGCTCAGACAACTGGCTGCGCAGCTGCTCGCGGCCTGCATCGAGCTCCTCATCGCTGTAATAGCGGCGCTTTCCGTTGGCGGTCGGCTGGTAATAGCGCCGCCCCTCGGGAATGGATGCCAGACGACTGCGCAGCTCAGTGCACGCCTTCACCTCCTCCGCCTGTTGCTGGCGTCGCGCCTGAGCGGCCTGGGCCTGCTCTTCACGACGGGCCTGGAAGAAGCGCTGACTGCTTTGCTCACGCTCCTGGGTAGCTGAATCGCGTTCAATCACCTGCGGGCGAATGTCGACGACCTGGGCATCAGCCGCCTGTGGCCGCTGCCCATAGTGCACCTGCCCATGTTCATCTACCCAGCGATAGACCTCGGCAAACGCCAAAGTGGGCAGCAGCAAGAGACCAATCCAGACACGCATCGCGACAGTCCTTTCGCTCATCCAAGGCCGTCAAAGCGCTCCAGCAGGCGATACCTTGGCGGGCTCCGGCAAGCCATGATGGCCGAGCTGACGCAGGGTTTCCAGCCTGGCGCGGGCGCGAAATGCGTACTCGCTGGTGGGATAACGGCCAATGATGAACAAATAGGTCTGCGCCGCATCGATGTAGAGGTTCTGACGCTCCAGGCATTGGCCGCGCAGCAGGGAGATTTCCGGTTGGATGTAGCTGCGCGATCGGCTCGAACGCTCGGCCTGGGACAGGTAGAGCAGCGCGTCCTCGCAGTCACCCAGGTCATAGGCTTGATAGGCCTTGTTGAGATGATGATCGAGTGACATGCGGGTGCACCCGCCAACGACCAGCACACAGCACAGCAGCAACAGAATACGCATGGGTTTTCTCCTTCAGTGAGCAGCGTATCGGCGCAGCCTGAAAAAACTGAACAGCCAAGCTCATGCTGATTACGAACACCGGTTCGACAGGACCAGCCGTGGGCAATCCAGCATGCGCTCAGTGCTGCGCTGCTTTATGTGAGGCCATGGCGATCAAGCACGCCGAGCGATTGGTCGTGAATCAGGATAACCACACTGCTCTGGCCCACGCTGCCGGGCTGACGAGACGGAGTCTTCTGGTCCCAACACGCTGTGCGGCTAGTGCAAAAGCAGCAAACGATATGCCAGACACAGGCGCCTTCCCCCGCGGGCGCAGGGGCAGTCTGTACATCGGCCACACGGCTGTAAGCCTGCTCGAAATGCTGAGCTGCGATACGCCTGTGATCAAGTTGGCAGGCGAAAAGTAGTGCAGAGGAACAATGACTACAACACGGCGGCGTAGTAGCCTCGCGGTCTGCTTCAACTTAGGAGTCCGCGCATGACCGCTCGCCGCACCAAAATCGTCGCCACCCTCGGCCCAGCCAGCAATTCCCCGGAAATGCTGGAACAACTGATTCTTGCAGGGCTCGACGTTGCCCGCCTGAACTTCTCCCATGGCTCGCCAGAAGACCACAAGGCACGTGCCAAGCTGGTTCGTGACATCGCTGCCAAGCACGGTCGACACGTGGCGCTGCTGGGTGACCTGCAGGGGCCGAAGATCCGTATCGCAAAATTCGCCAACAAGCGTATCGAGCTGAAGGTCGGTGATCGTTTCACCTTCTCTACCAGCCATCCGCTGACTGACGGCAACCAGGACATCGTGGGTATCGATTACCCGGACCTGGTCAAGGATTGCGGCGTGGGTGACGAGCTGCTGCTCGACGATGGCCGTGTGGTCATGCGCGTGGAAACCACCACTGCCGACACCCTCAATTGCGTGGTGCTGATCGGCGGCCCGCTGTCCGACCACAAAGGCATCAACCGCCGTGGCGGCGGCCTGACTGCGCCGGCACTGACCGAGAAAGACAAGGCCGACATCAAGCTCGCGGCAGAAATGGACCTGGACTACCTGGCCGTTTCCTTCCCGCGTGATGCGGCGGACATGGAATATGCCCGCCAGCTGCGTGACGAGTCCGGCGGCAAGGCCTGGCTGGTCGCCAAGATCGAACGCGCCGAAGCCGTTGCCGATGACGAAACCCTCGACGGTTTGATCAAGGCCAGCGACGTGGTGATGGTGGCCCGTGGTGATCTGGGTGTGGAAATCGGCGATGCCGAGCTGGTGGGTATTCAGAAGAAGATCATTCTGCACGCCCGCCGCCACAACAAGGCGGTGATCGTCGCGACCCAGATGATGGAGTCGATGATCCAGAATCCGATGCCGACCCGTGCCGAAGTGTCCGACGTGGCCAACGCCGTGCTCGACTACACCGACGCGGTCATGCTCTCGGCAGAAAGCGCCGCTGGCGCCTATCCGCTGGAAGCGGTGCAAGCCATGGCGCGCATTTGCCTGGGCGCCGAACGTCACCCGACCGGCAAGAGCTCCAGCCACCGTATCGGCAAGACCTTCGAGCGTTGCGACGAAAGCATCGCCCTGGCGGCCATGTATACGGCCAACCACTTCCCCGGCGTGAAGGCGATCATCGCGCTGACCGAAAGTGGCTACACGCCGCTGATCATGTCGCGCATCCGCTCCTCGGTGCCGATCTACTCGTTCTCCCCGCACCGCGACACCCAGGCTCGTTCGGCAATGTTCCGTGGCGTGTACACCATCCCGTTCGATCCGGCGGCGCTGCCACCGGGCGAAGTCAGCCAGGCGGCGGTGGACGAGTTGCTCAAGCGCGGCCTCGTGCAGCAAGGCGACTGGGTCATCCTTACCAAGGGCGACAGCTACCACACCATCGGTGGCACCAACGGCATGAAGATCCTGCATGTCGGTGACGCGCTGGTCTAAGCACCCGCCGCTCAAGCAAAAGGCCCGCGTTGATCGCGGGCCTTTTCGTTTGCATCGCGCGTCAGGCGTGAGGCAGAAACAGGTCGGTGAACAACTGGCTGCGCGGCAGGCCGGCGAGGTACAGCCGCTTGGCGACGGTTTCGATGGTTTCAGGGCGACCACATAGCAAGGCGGTTGTCTGCCGCGAGGCAGGCCGCAGGGTCGCCAGGAAATCCAGCAAGGCGGCAGCCTCGATCAATTCGAGCTGGACCTGTGGATGAGAGTGGGCCAACTCGGCCAAGCTATTGGCCAGGTAATGCTCGTCACTCGATCGCGCCACGTGCATGACTCGAATCGGCGCCTGATGCCCCTGACGCAACGCTTCACGCAATACCGCATACAGCGGAGCCAACCCCGTACCGGCGCCGAGCAACCACAACGGGCAGGCCTGCCAGTCCGGGTCGTAACGCAGCGCGCCGCCACTCAGTGCTCCCAGGCGCAACGACTCGCCTACCTTGAACTGCCGAGCGGCATCGCTGAACACGCCTTTTTGCCGGCAATCGATGTGGAATTCGAGAAACGCGTCCTCCGCAGGCAAACTGGCCAGCGAATAAGGCCGGGCGATGCCGCCATCAGTCCACAGCAGCAGGTGCTGGCCCGCCTGGTAGCGTAAGGGTTGCTGCGCCAGTAAGCGCAGGCGTAGTACGTGATCACTGAGCCAGTCGCACGCCTGGATGTCTGCCCGTATTCCATCCGTCGCCGGGTCGAAGACCTCCACCTGCAAGTCCCCTACCACTCGGCATTGGCAGGCCAGACGCCACCCTTGCTGCCGCCGACTTTCATCCAGCGCCTCAGGCTTGCCATCCAGCGGCTCGCCCGCCAGGCAACGCAGCAGACACGCCTGGCAACTGCCGGCGCGGCAGCTGTAAGGCACCGCGATGCCTGCGCCTAAAAGCGCATCGAGCAGGTTGCTGCCCGTTTCCACCATTATCCGCCGATCACCGACTTGCAGCTCAGGCATCCGCCTGTTCCCAGGTCGCGATACAGCGGTTGCGCCCGGTGCGCTTGGCTCGGTACAGCGCCTGATCAGCGCGCTGCAGCGCTTCATCGAGATCATCGTGCATGGACACCAGGGTCATTCCCACCGAAAGACTGAGGTTCTGCACTTTAACACCCGCGAGCTCGGTCTCACCGAAGGCCAGGCGCACCCGCTCACAGCAGGCCATAAAGGCATCCGCGTCGGTATTCGGCACCATCAGCACAAACTCCTCGCCGCCATAGCGGGCAATGATGTCGCCCTCGCGCAAGCATGCACTGGCGATGCCGGCGAACGCTTGTAGCACGCGGTCGCCTACGGCATGACCATGCTTGTCGTTGATGCCTTTGAAATGGTCAAGATCGATCAGCGCGAGGCCGTGGCTGCGTTTGGCTGTCAGCCCTTCCAGCTCGCGGGCGGCGATGCGCAGGAAGTGCCGGCGGTTGTACAGCCCGGTGAGCTCGTCGGTCGCCGCAAGGTCTTCCAGCTGGCGCATCATTCCGCGCAAGGTTTCCTGATGAGCCTGCAACGCGAGGCGCCGCTGACGCATACGCTGGCGCATGCTCTGCATGTAAGACGCGAACAGGCTCAGCCAGAACAGTACCAACCCCAGCGAACACACCTGCAACGTCGCAATGCCAGGATCACTCATGCTAAAAACATAGGCATCGTAGAGATTGATGGCGACGAAGCCGAAGAAGGCCAGCGCGGTGCAGCGGAAGAACACCCGCGGCGGCAGCTGGAACATGCCGAACAGCAAGGTCAGGGGATAGATCACCAAGAAGCTGCCGCGCCCCTTGTCGAGCATGGCGATCAAGATGGTCAGCAGCCCCAGGCCAACCAATACCTGGGCCTCGGTAAGGCTGGGATCGCCAAGGCGCAGGTTGCGACCCGAGACGAACAGACCGAGAAATGCCAGCTGACTGACCACGGTAATGCAGAGCAAAACCAATACCGCGGAAGCGGAGACCGCGAACAGTTCCTGGTAAAGCGCAACGGCTGCCAGGGCTGCAATCATGAAGTAGGTGGCGACAGCCATCCCGAAGCGTTTAAGCAACAGGCTCTGCAAGGTCTTCTGGGTCACCCGGCGATTGCTGGAGGTCATGGGCTCCATCCCATAGTGGCAACTAGCCGTCACTGTACTCGCGCCTCGAACAATTGCCTAGCGGGCGTTTATTCGCCCGATACAACACCCGATCAGCGACCTGAGGCCTTCACTGTACGGGTGTCCGGTGTGCAAGCCCCGCGGTATAATGCCGCGCCTTTTCGACGGCCCCGGCCAGGTTCCGGTGCCCCATGAAGTTCCTGCCCTATAAAGGAGCGCCCCGCATGACCGTGATCAAACAGGACGATATGATCCAGAGCGTCGCCGACGCCCTGCAGTTCATTTCTTATTACCATCCCGTCGACTTCATTCAGGCCATGCACGAGGCTTACCTGAAGGAAGAGTCGCCTGCCGCCCGCGATTCCATGGCACAGATTCTGATCAACTCGCGCATGTGCGCCACCGGCCACCGCCCGATCTGCCAAGACACCGGCATCGTCACCGTGTTCGTCCGTGTGGGTATGGATGTGCGCTGGGACGGCGCCACCATGGGCGTCGACGACATGATCAACGAAGGCGTACGTCGCGCCTACAATCTGCCGGAAAACGTCCTGCGCGCCTCGATCCTCGCCGACCCGGCCGGTGCGCGTAAAAACACCAAGGACAACACCCCGGCGGTGATCCACTACTCCATCGTCCCCGGTAACAAGGTCGAGGTCGATGTCGCAGCCAAAGGCGGCGGTTCCGAGAACAAGTCGAAAATGGCCATGCTCAACCCGTCCGACTCGATCGTTGACTGGGTGCTCAAGACCGTGCCGACCATGGGCGCTGGCTGGTGCCCGCCGGGCATGCTCGGCATCGGCATCGGCGGCACCGCCGAGAAAGCTGCGGTGATGGCCAAGGAAGTGTTGATGGAATCCATCGACATCCACGAGCTGAAAAAGCGCGGCCCACAGAACCGTATCGAAGAGATGCGCCTGGAGCTGTTCGAGAAGGTCAACCAACTGGGCATCGGCGCCCAGGGTCTGGGTGGCCTGACCACCGTGCTCGACGTGAAGATCATGGATTACCCGACTCATGCCGCATCCCTGCCGGTGTGCATGATCCCCAACTGCGCCGCTACCCGCCACGCCCACTTCGTGCTCGACGGCAGCGGCCCGGCCGAATTGGAAGCGCCGGACCTCTCCGCCTACCCGGAAATCGTCTGGGAAGCCGGCCCGTCGGCGCGTCGTGTCAACCTCGACACCCTGACCCCGGAAGACGTGCAGAGCTGGAAGCCGGGCGAGACCATCCTGCTTAACGGCAAGATGCTCACCGGCCGCGACGCCGCACACAAGCGCATGGTCGAGATGCTCAACAAGGGTGAAGAACTGCCGGTCGACCTGAAAGGCCGCTTCATCTATTACGTCGGCCCGGTCGACCCGATCGGCGACGAAGTGGTTGGCCCAGCCGGCCCGACCACCGCCACGCGGATGGACAAGTTCACCCGTCAGATCCTCGAGCAGACCGGCCTGCTGGGCATGATCGGTAAATCCGAGCGCGGCCCGACCGCCATCGAAGCGATCAAGGACAACAAGGCCGTGTACCTGATGGCCGTCGGCGGCGCCGCCTACCTGGTGGCTCAGGCGATCAAGAAGTCCAAGGTCCTGGCGTTCGCCGAACTGGGCATGGAAGCAATCTACGAGTTCGACGTGAAGGACATGCCGGTCACCGTTGCCGTCGACAGCAACGGCGAATCCGTCCATATCACCGGTCCTGCCATTTGGCAGAAAAAGATCAGTGAAAGCCTGGCGGTGGAAGTGCAGTAAGCACCGCGCAGCAGTAACCAGAAGCCCGGCCTAGTGCCGGGCTTTTACGTTTTGGCGCGTTCGATCCTATCGCGTAGCAGCGTTCCCCTGCGGGACAGATTGCAGCCGTACCGCACCATCGCGGTACGGCCACCATTCGCCGCGGGGTCGCGGCTCCTACAGGGGATAGCGGCATCACCACCGCTCGCGTAGGAGCGCCGCCCTCGGCGCGAACGATTGCAGCCGTACCGCAACATCGCGTCACGACCACCATTCGCCGGCTACCTGGCTCTCGGGGAATGAGCGGGTTCAGAACTCCAGGGTGCTGGACAACTGCACCTGGCGGGGATCACCGATGGAGACGTTGAGGCTGTTCACCGAAGAGCTGTAGTAGGTCTTGTCGAACAGATTCTTTACGTTGAGCTGCAGCTTGAGCTTGTTTTCGCCCAGGCGCGTGTCGTAGCTGGCGAAGGCATCGGCCACCGTGTAGGAAGGCAGGGTGAAGGTATTGCCGGCGTCCCCTTCTCGCTCGCCAACGTAACGAGCACCGGCGCCCGCGCGCAAGCGGTCAGCGCCGAACAGCGTGCCAAAATCGTACACTGCGGAGAGTGAGCCTGCCTGGCGGGCGACGTTCTGCAACCCGTTGCCCTTGAGGTCCGGGTCTTTGGTCACCTTGGCATCGGTCAGCGCGAAGGTGCCGATCAGGCTGAGGCGGTCGGTCAGTTGTCCGGTAACGTCCAGTTCCACGCCGCGAGAACGCACTTCACCGGCTCCGGTCGCGAAGGTTTCAGCGCCAATGGTTTGGGTCACCAGCACGTTTTCCTTAACGATGTCGAACAGCGCCAGGGTGCCGGTAATGCGCCCCGGCATATCCAGCTTGGCGCCGAGCTCCCAGGACGTACCCTCTTCCGATGGCACGCCATTGATCGTCGCGCCGCTGCTCAACGGGGCGATGGTCGAGTTGGGCTTGAACGACTCGGTGTAGCCGCCGTACAGCGACAACTCGTCGCTGAGCTTGTACACCAGCCCAACGCGCGGCACCCAGACCTGGCCATCAATATCTGTGTTCTTGGTGAACGGTCGGCCGCGCCCGGCAAGCTGGTCATACAGCTGATAGCGCGCACCTGCCACGAAGATCCACTGTTCATTGAGGTGAATCGAATCCTGGATGAAAGCCGATTGCGTCACGACGCGGTCGGTCTGGTCGCTGTCGCTGGCAACCACCGTGGTGGGCACCGGATCAAGCCCGTAAACCGGCTGGTTGTAGTCGAGCCGGCGCGTGGTGGTCTGCCGGATCAGGTCTTCGCGGTAGAACTTGCGGTACTCGTGATCCACACCCATCAACAGGTCGTGCTGCATACCGCCAAACGCCACCTTGCCGTCCAGATCGAAGGTCGCGAAATGCGAGGTACTGACCGCGCCCCGGGTTCCATCCAGGCGGCGCCCAACGGTACCGTTATTGGTGTTCACGCTGGTTACCCGCGCCTGATAGTCATCGTAGGTGTCGCGGTTATAGCTGTAGGCGAAGTGCGCCTTCCACTCCTCGCTGAGCTGATGAGACAGGTCGAAGATGCTCAGATTGGAACGGCCTTCGGTAACGTTGTAGGGCTCATCCAGGCGGCGCTCGCTGGGAATATTCAACGGTTTACCATTGACGAACAGCGTGCCACGGTCGAAGGGCACCGAGTACTCGCGGTACTCGTGGCTGAGGGTCACCGTGGTGTCTTCGCCGTACCAGGCCAGGGACGGCGCAAAGGTCTTGTCGCGGTTATTACCAAAGCTGCGCCAGTAGTCGGCGTCGTCGTAATCGGCGACCAACCGATAGGCCAGGCCGGAATCGCCCAGTGGGCCGGTGAGGTCGAGGGTGCCACCACTGCCGTTCTTGCCATGGCCGAAAGTCGAAGCCCGGGCAGTAATGGCGCGGTAGCTTTCCAACTGCGGTTTCTTGCTGACCACGTTGATCACGCCGCCCGGATCGAGAATGCCGTAGAGCATCGACGAGGGGCCCTTGAGCACTTCGACGCGCTCGGCGGTGGCGGTGAAATTGCGGCCCTGAATGGTGCGCATGCCGTCACGGAGGATGGAGCCGTCGCGGTTATCACCAAAGCCACGCTTCATCACCGCATCCAGTGTGCTGCCCAGGGTATTAGATTGGGTGATACCACTGACGTTGGCCAGGGCGTCGTCGAGGTTCTGCGGCTGCTGATCCTGCAGCGCCTGTGCCGGTACCACGGCGACGGCCTGGGGAATCTCCAAAAGCGGCGTATCGCTGCGCGTCAGGGAGGTAGTTTCCGGCGGCTGGTAGCTGTAGCTCGGGGCGCGCTGCGACTGGATGTTCACGGCGCCCAGGTTGACCGCACCCTCGGTGCGCAATACCTGCAGCGTCACGGTGCCGGCGTTAGGCTGGCGGTAGCTAAAGCCGGAGCCGGCCAGCAATCGGGCCAGCGCCTGCTCGGCAGTCATGCGCCCATTCAGTGCGGGCGCCTGCATGCGGTATGGCGCTTCATCGGTGTACACCACATTGATGCCGGTGGCCCGGCTGAAGGCATCCAGCGCCTGCGGCAGGGCCTGCGCCGGGATGGCGAACGCGTAGGTCGCGGCCTGGTCGGTCGCAGCCTGAGCCAGGGCTGGCTGCACCAGCGGCAGGCTCGTGGTACTGAGCAGCACTGCCAGGCTCAGGCGTTTCCAGAAGGCATCCTGCCGGCGCGTCGTGCGATCATTCATCGTGGTTTCAACCCCAGCTGTAGTGGCTCTCATCTGCGAACTTCTCGCATTTCAAGCACTACACGAACGCCAGAGGGATTTACCTCAGCGAACTGGCGAAATATTTTCAACGCAGGATGACCAGTCGCCCCAGAACACGGTGTTGTTCGAAACCGACCACGCTCTGCAGCACATCGAGAATCGCCAGCGGGTCGTGACTGGCGAAGCTGCCGCTGACTCGCCGCTCACGCAGCTCATCATTGAGCAGCAGAATGCGGCCCGGGTAGTGGCGACGCAGTTCATCCAGCACCTCGCCCAACGGCGCGCGATAAAAACTCAAGCGGCCATCACGCCACGCCGTCAGCGCCTCGGCGTCGACACTGCGCAGGTTGGCGCTGGCGCCATCGGCAAAGCTCAGCTGCTGATCAGCGGCCAACACCCGTGGCGCCTCCAGCGGCCCGCCGCGCACGGCGACCCGACCCTGCAACACCGAAACCCGGGCGCCTTGATTGATGCGGCGGACTTCGAAACGGGTGCCGAGTACGCGTGCCTCGCCACCGGCAACCGCCACGGTGAAGGGAATTTCTCCTGGCACTACGCTGAAATACGCCGCGCCACGGCGCAGCTCGACATGCCGCTCGCCTGCACCGTAATCGACGGCGATGGCGCTGTCGCCATCCAGCACCACGGTGGAGCCGTCGTCCAGCGTCACGCTGCGCACCTGCCCGGGCGCTGACACCACATCTGCGCCCAGGTCGTCGGCCCAGCGCAGTGGCTGCCAACCGCCGCCCCACACTACGATCAGCAGGCAGGCGGCCATCGCCAGTGCGGCGGACCAGTAGGGGCGTTTACTCGCCGGCGGATGCAAGTACCGCTGCAAAGCGACAGCCTCTTCCTGGGCCAGGCGCTGAGCAGTCGGGCGGCTGAGGTGCCAGAGCGACTGCATGCGCACGAACGTGTCGACATGCTCGGGCGCCGCGGCCAACCACTGTTCGAAGGCCATCTGCACCTTGTCGCCTGGCTGCCCCTGCAAACGGCCGAGCCACAGCCAGGCGTCCTGCTCGAGGGTCGACAGTGACCCCTCCTGACGAGGTGGCTCGTGGCTCATGGGGCGACGTTTCCGTGTGAGGGGCCGGCCGGCGTGTCGATAACGCTGGCCTTGCAGGCTTCCAGGGCGCGCATCATATGTTTTTCCACCGCACTCTGGGAAAGCGCCATGCTGCGGGCTATCTGCCCGTAGGTTTGCCCGTGGATGCGGTTGAGCAGGAAGATGTGCCGGGTTCGCTCGGGCAGTGCCCGCAGTGCCGCATCAACGCGGCGCAGATCGCTGCTCGCCTCCAACCCCGCGTCTGGCGAGGCGCTCCGCTCACCGCACTGCTCGGCATGCAAGCCGGCCTCATGGCGATTGCGGGCACCCTCGCTGCGCAAGTGGTCGATTGCCAGGTTGTGGGCGCTGCGAATCAGGTAACTGCCGAGATCCTCGAGGGGTGCACTTGGCCGGCGCCAGAAACGCAGAAACAGCTCCTGAATCAGATCCGCAGCGGTCGCCCGACAACCGACGCGCCGGCGCAGCACCGCTTCCATTTGCTCACGCCGGGCCAGAAAAGTGCGCAAAAAGGCGTCGCGCTGCACCGGCTCCGTTGCGGACGGGTCGGGCTGGCGAGGCTCGGGCGAAGACGGGAGATCGACCATCGGGGTGAATTGCTCGTGACGATGCGCCAGACGCCTGGCCGCAAGCAGCGAATGATAATGCTTATCAAACAAAGCCGATAGCAGCACGACCTCAGGCAAGCGGAACGATACTGGCCCGCCTGTGGCCTAAGCCACACGCGCACACAGGAGTTGCCCATGACCTTTTCCATCGTTGCTCGCTGCCCACGCACCGGCCAGTTCGGGGTTGCGGCCGCTACCGCCATGCCGGCCGTGGGCAAACTGCTTAGCCATGCCGCCGCCGGAGCAGGCGCCGTGGCGACCCAGGCCCAGGTCAACCCGTACCTGGGGCTCGATGGGCTGGCGCTGTTGCGTCAGGGCCATTCGGCACCTGCCGCTCTGAAACGCCTGATGGACACCGACCCGTGCATGCAGTTGCGCCAGTTGGCGTTGATCGATCGCAACGGTGACAGCGTGTGCTGGACAGGTGATGAATGCATTCCGTGGGCGGGTTCGCTATCCGGCGAACAGTTCTCCGTGCAGGGCAATCGCCTGGCAGGACCGCAGGTGCTGGATGCCGTGGCCGATGCTTTTCGCCTCGGCGAGGATCGGGCACTGGTCGAGCGCCTGATCGACGCATTGGAGGCCGGCGATGACCGCGGCGGGGATCGCCATGGCGAATCCTCGGCAGTCATCTATATCGTCGATCAAGAGGAATACCCGCTGTGGGACATCCGCGTCGACCACCACCGCGACCCGGTCGCCGAACTGTGGCGCCTGCATGGCGTATTCGCCCGCGACGTCTTGCCGGAAATTCTCGCCATGCCGACCCGTGACAATCCGGCAGGCAAGGCCGCCGAAGACTCGGTCTAGGGTCTGTTGACGTTTCAGCGCGAGCCGCGTTGCTGCGAGAAATCTCGCCAGGCTAGGCGGAGGACGCAGGGAATGGTTGTTCCCTTGCCAAGTCCTCCAACAACGCATGGCGAGATTTCCCGCGCAACCCGCAGGGCCGGGCCAGTTTTATCGCGATGCTGCGTTTCTCGGTGACTCATTTGGCCAGCCAAACTTCGCACCTCGTGCCTTGCCTCGCGATAAAACTGGCTCCGGCGCGGCCGTGCGTGAAACGTCAACAGACCCTAGCGCGCCGCTGCCGCAAAGCGTTTACGGTAATCGCCAGGCGAGAGCCCGACCAGGCGCGCAAACACGGTACGGAAGGCGCCGCTGTCCCGGTAGCCGACCTGCCAGGCCACCTGATCGATACTCTGCCGGGTGAATTCGAGCAGATCCCGCGCTTTGGCGACCCGCAGCTGCTGGCAATACTGCGTGGGATTGAAGCCGGTGGCGGCGCGGAAGCGGCGCAGGAACGTGCGCTCGCCCAGGCCGGCCCGTTCGGCCATGGTGCCCAGGCTGGCCTCTACCACCGCCTGTCCCTGCAACCAATGCTGAACGGCGAGTATCGGTGCATCGCCGTGGTCGAAGACCGGGGTGAAACTGCTGAAGTGTCGCTGTGATGTGCGGTTCAGGTCGACTACCAGAAAGCGCGCGGTTTCCGCTGCAATGGTCGCCCCCAGCAGACGCGTCACCAGTGCCAGGCCGAGATCGGTCCAGGCCATCAGCCCCCCGGCGGTCATCACGTCGCCGTCATCCACGAGCATCCGCTCCGGCAGCACACGCAGCGCTGGATAGCGCGCCGACAGCTCGGCGCCAAGCCCCCAGTGGGTGGTGACCGAGCGGCCATCGAGCAACCCCGCTTCTGCCAGCGGAAAAGCCCCCGCACACACCGATGCGAGGGTGACGCCGGCGGCGTGGCGCTCACGTAGCCAGCTGCAGTATGGCTCGCCCACCTGCCGGCCGTGCACGGGTTCCAGGCTCGGCGCGAGGATCACCACCTGCGGGCAACCGGTCTGCTGTGGAGCGCTGTCATAGACGCGCTGCAGCGATCCCTGATCGTTTGCCTGCCAGTGGCTGACGCGCAGCTCCGGCACACCCTCGCGGCCCTGGCTGGCCGCCATGCGGTTGGCCACCGTGAACAGGTCGCCCAGGCCATAAACCGCCGCCAATTGAACACCGGGATACAGCAGCAGCCCGATCTCCACGTATCGTTTCATTGTCAGTTTTTCCCTGCAGAATGTCGGCCCTGCCTATGCCCAGCTGAGCGCGTCAGGGCTAAGGTGTATCGCATATATCCCACGGAGAACACCATGAGCACGCGCGCCCTGATCCTCATCGACATCCAGAACGACTACTTCTCAGGCGGCAAATGGCCGCTGCACGACATGGACGCAGCCGCGCAGAACGCCGCACGGGTACTGGCTGCCGCCCGCCAGACCGGCCTGATGGTGATTCATGTGCGCCATGAATTCGAAGGCGATGGCGCACCCTTCTTCGTCGCCGGTTCGCAAGGCGCGCATATCCACACCAGCGTGAAACCCCTGGAGGGCGAAAGCCAGGTGCTCAAGCACAAGGTCAACGCGTTCATCGGCACCGACCTGAAGGCCCTGCTCGACAACGCGGGTATCAAGGAGATCACCCTGGTCGGCGCCATGAGCCACATGTGCATCGACGCCGCCGCTCGGGCCAGCGCCGACTACGGTTACACCACCACGGTGATTCACGACGCCTGCGCGACCCGCGACCAGGAATTCGAAGGCAGCCATGTGGCGGCAACTCAGGTGCAGGCGGCTTACATGGCCGCACTGGCATTCGCCTATGCGACCGTCACCTCGACCGAACAATACCTGGCTGGCTAAACGGCACCCCGTAGCCTGTGGTTGAGCGCAGCGATACCCAGGGCAACCGTCCCGGGTGTCGCTGCGCTACCGAATAGGCAATCCTCGCGACCAGACTCACGCCAGCTCTTTGCGCAGCTGCCGCGCTGCGGCGACCATGTTGACCAGCGCCGCTTCGGTCTCGGGCCAGCCGCGGGTTTTCAAACCGCAATCCGGGTTGACCCACAGGCGCTCGGCCGGGATGCGCTGCACCGCCTTGCGCATCAGCTTGACCATTTCGGCCGTGTCCGGCACCCGCGGTGAGTGGATGTCGTAGACGCCCGGGCCGATCTCGTTGGGGTACTCGAAGGCCTCGAAAGCCTGCAGCAGCTCCATGTCCGAGCGCGACGTCTCGATGGTGATCACGTCAGCATCCATGGCGGCGATGGACTCGATCACGTCGTTGAATTCGCTGTAGCACATATGGGTATGGATCTGCGTTTCGTCGCGCACGCCGCTGGCGCACAGGCGGAACGCCTCGGTCGCCCAATCTAGGTACGCTTGCCAGTCGGCCTTGCGCAGCGGCAGTCCCTCGCGCAATGCCGCTTCGTCGATCTGGATGATCTTGATGCCAGCCGCTTCCAGGTCCACCACCTCGTCACGAAGCGCCAGCGCCAGTTGCCGCGCCTGCACGTCGCGGCTGACGTCTTCACGTGGGAACGACCACATCAGCATGGTCACCGGGCCAGTCAGCATGCCCTTCATCGCCTTGCCCGTGAGGCTCTGCGCATAACGGATCCACTCCACGGTCATCGCCTGGGGGCGGCACAGGTCGCCAACGATCACCGCTGGTTTCACGCAGCGCGAACCGTAGCTCTGCACCCAGCCAAAGCGGGTGAGCAGGTAGCCATCGAGCTGCTCGGCGAAATACTCGACCATGTCGTTGCGCTCGGCCTCGCCGTGCACCAGCACGTCGAGCCCCAGACGCTCCTGAATCTCCACCGCATGGCGAATCTCGCTGTGCATGGCGTCGGTGTAATCACCCAGCGACAGCTTGCCCTGCTTGAAAGCCTGGCGCGCGAGGCGGATCACCGAGGTCTGCGGGAACGAGCCGATGGTGGTGGTCGGGAACGGCGGCAGGGCCAGGCCAGCGCGCTGTTTGGCGATGCGCTGAGCGAATGGCGAGCTACGCTGGCAATCGCCTGCGCTCACTGCTGTCAGTCGCGCCTGCACCTGCGGCTTGTGGATGCGTGGTGACGCCGCTCGGCTAGCCTGCACGGCGCGGCTTTCAGCCAGTGCCGTACGTACTTCGAGGGCGTCCGGCTGATTCACGGCACGCGCCAGCAGCGCCACCTCGGCGCATTTCTGCGTGGCGAAGGCCAGCCAACCCTTCAGCTCGGCATCCAGTTGATCTTCACGTTGCAGGTCGACCGGGCTGTGCAACAACGAGCAGGACGGCGCGATCCACAGGCGTTCGCCAAGCCGGCTGTGGGCATGGCCGATCACCGCCAGGGCGTTTTCCAGATCGCAGCGCCACACGTTGCGGCCATTGACCACGCCGAGGGACAGCACCTTGTAGGCCGGTAGACGGTCGAGAATGGTCGGGTACTGCTGTGGCGCGCGCACCAAGTCGATGTGCAGGCCGTCCACCGGCAGGTTGGCAGCCAGGCCGAGGTTCTCTTCGAGGCCGCCGAAGTAGGTGGCGATCAGCTTCTTCAGCGGTTCGCGCTGCAAACTGTTGTAGGCGCGCTCGAAGGCGTTCTTCCAATCCTGCGGCAGGTCGAGCACCAGAATAGGCTCGTCGATCTGCACCCACTCCACGCCCTGCTCGGCCAGGCGCTGGAATATCTGCCCGTAGAGCGGCAGCAGGCGTTCGAGCAGCTCCAGCTTGTCGACACCCTGGGCGTCGCCTTTGAGCTTGCCAAGCCACAGGTAGGTCAGCGGACCGATCACCACCGGTTTGACGCTGTGGCCGAGCGCGTGGGCTTCAGCCACTTCCTCGAACAGCTGTTCCCAGCTCAGGGCGAACTGCTGGTCAGCGCTGAATTCGGGCACCAGGTAGTGGTAGTTGGTATCGAACCACTTCGTCATCTCTTGCGCATGGGCGCCGGCGCAGCAGCTGTCGCCACTCACCCCTCGCGCCATGGCGAACAGCGTATCCAGAGTCGGCTTGCCGCTGGCCGGGCGGAAACGCTCGGGTATCACCCCGAAGGTCAGCGAATGCGCCAGCACCCCGTCGTACCAGGCGAAGTCGCCGACCGGCAGCAGCTCGATACCGGCATCCTTCTGCACCTGCCAGTGGCGTGCGCGCAGTTCACGGCCCACTGCTCGCAGGCCGGCTTCGTCCAGGTCGCCTCTCCAGAAAGCTTCCTGGGCTTTCTTCAGTTCGCGGTCACGTCCGATTCGGGGGAATCCGAGGCTGTGTGCCAGGGCCATGGCGCTATCTCCAATGCATAAATGATGGCGTGCATTGTCGAGATCCCTGCCGAATGAAACAAACTCAACGTACTAACGTTAATAACAAGTTTCCCTCATGTTGAAGACGTGCTGTTCATGTGTCTCGCCAAAACCGTCGACTTGAGGTGGCGGGCACAGTCGGGCAAGCTGAGCCCTGCTTCCTGGACGAAACCGGCATGCCTGAGCTCCCCGATGACCCCGCCCAGACCGAACGCACCCGCGAGACCGTGCTGCGCTACCACTACAGCTGGAAGTACCGCGACCTGGACGCGGTGATGGCGCTCTATCATCCCGAGGTCGAGTACCACGACTTCTTCCTCAACCGCAGCATGGGCCTGGCCGAGCTGCGCGAGTACGTGCTCAGCACCATGCCACGCCACCCGGACGAAGCGCTGGAGCACACCGATCGCATCCGTATCGACGGCCACACCGCGTTCATCCAGTACCGCACCACACTGCATGGCGGCGAGGGCCTGGTGTCGTTTCGTACCGCTGAAGCCATCACCGTGCGCGACGGGCTGATCTGGCGGGTCAACGAGTACGCCTCGCTGGTGCATGAAGGCCAGGACACCCGCCCACCGAGCCAGGCCAGCGCAGCGATCAGCAAGCTAGGGCTGTCAACGCGGCAACTGGGCTTCATGGCGCAGGACCTGCAGGACTATTTCCAGTGCCGCCAACCCTTTCTCGACCCGGCGCTGAGCCTGCAGCAGGTGGCGACGGCCACCGGTTACAGCCGCAACCAGATTTCCTACCTGCTCAACCAGGTGCTCGGCCAGAGCTTCTACCGCTACGTCAATCAGGCGCGCCTGCAGCATCTGCTGCAACACCTGCAGGCCGGCAATGACCTGCGGCGCATGGACGAACTGGCCTTCGAGGCCGGCTTCAATTCCCTGACCGCGTTCTACAGCACCTTCCGCCGCCACACCGGCCTTTCGCCCAAAGCCTACTTGAAAGACCTCTACGCGCGGGCACGCACGCAAGACAACGGCTGACTGGGCTTCTAGTCTTGGCGCATACATTCTGCGTGGAAGCGGTGCATGAACGACTGGCGCAACATCAGCCTGTGGATGGACCAACTGGATGAGCCGCTGTCACCGCGCCCATCGCTGCAAGGCGATATCCAGGCCGATGTCGCCATCATCGGCGCGGGCTATACCGGGCTGTGGACGGCCTACTATCTCAAGCGCCAGGCTCCCGAGCTGCGCATCGTCATCGTCGAGGCGAAGATCGCCGGCTTCGGTGCGTCCGGACGCAATGGCGGCTGGCTGATGGGCAACCTGCTCGGCGAGGATCGCCTGCTCGCCGGCCTTTCCCCCGAAGCGCGGCGTCAATCCTACGACCTGCTGCACGGCATTCCCGATGAAGTCGGCCAGGTGCTGCAGCGCGAGGGCATCGACTGCGACTACCGCAAAGGCGGCGTGCTGTATTGCGCAGCCCGCTACCCGGAGCAGGAACTGCGCCTGCGCGAGTACCTGCGCGGCTACCGCGAAGAGGGCCTGGGCGAGGACGATTACCGCTGGCTGCCCGCCGAAGAGCTGGCGCAACAGCTGCGCATTCCCGGCGCCTATGGCGCGCTGTACACGCCCCACTGCGCGACCATCCAGCCGGCGCGCCTGGTGCGCGGCTTGGCGCGCTGCGTCGAAGCCATGGGCGTGAGCATCTATGAAAGCACCCCAGCCCTGAGCTGGCAGGCCGGCAGCGTGCGCTGCGAGGCCGGCGAGGTGCGCGCCAACTGGATCGTGCCGGCCGTGGAAGGCTATGCCGCCAACCTGCCGCCACTCGGCCGCCACCAGATTCCGGTGCAGAGCCTGATCGTCGCCAGCGAACCGCTACCGGCCTCGACCTGGGCCGAGATCGGCCTGGAGCGCGGCCAGGCGTTCTGTGAAACCAGCCGCCAGGTCACCTATGGCCAGCGCAGCCGCGATGACCGGCTGATCTTCGGTGCCCGCGGTGGCTATCGCTTCGGCAGCCGCCTGCGTAATGACTTCAACCTCAACGATGAAGAACGCGGCCTGCGCCGCTACCTGTTCAGCGAACTGTTCCCGCAACTGCGCAACGTGCGCATCACCCACGCCTGGGGCGGCAACCTGGGCATGGCACGGCGTTTTCATCCGCACATGCTCTGCGACCGCGGCAACGGCATCGCCCTGTCCGGTGGCTACGGTGGCGAGGGCGTTGGCGCCAGCAACCTGGGTGGGCGCACCCTGGCCGACCTGATTCTCGGCACCGACAGCCTGCTCACCCGCCAGCCCTGGGTGCGCCACGACACCCGCGTGCAGGACCTGCCGCGCTGGGAGCCAGAGCCTTGCCGCTGGCTGGGTTACAACGCGGTGATTCGCAGTTTCGTGCGTGAAGACAAGCTGCTTGCCGATCCATCCAGCCGCCCGTGGCAGCGCTATATGGCGCAGCGCGTGGCCAGCCTGATGGAAGGTTTCATGAAATGAACGCCCTTATCCGACATTCAGGTTGCATGCCATGACCATCACGCATTTTCGTAATACCGCCAGCGTCGCACTCGACGAACACAACCCGGTCGCGGTCCCGCTCAGCGAGCCTGCCGCCATCACCTCGGTAACGTGCGTGGAGCGCGACGACGGCGTGGAAACCGGCATATGGGAATGCACACCGGGGCGCTGGCGCCGACAGATCGTGCAACAGGAGTTCTGCCACTTCATCGCCGGGCGCTGCACCTTCATTCCCGACGTGGGCGAGCCCATCGACATCAAGGCCGGCGACGCAATCCTCTTTCCGGCAAATACAACGGGGATCTGGGACATACAAGAAACGCTGCGCAAAACCTATGTACTGATTTTCTGACTGCTGCCTCCAAAACATCACAACAATCGTTGAGGTCTCTCATGCTGAAATCGCTCATCCCGCTGATGCTCGTCGCCTCGGTCAGCCAGGCGGCGCAAGACGTGCGCATCTACAACTGGACGGACTACATCGCCCCCGACACGCTGAAGAACTTCCAGCAGGCCAGCGGCGTCACGCCCCACTACGACGTCTACGACAGCAACGAAACCCTCGATGCCAAGCTGATGGCCGGGCGCTCCGGCTACGACGTGGTGTTTCCCTCCAACCACTTCATGGCTCGACAGATCCAGGGCGGCGCGCTCAAGCAGCTGGACAAGAGCCAACTGCCCAACTGGCAGAACCTCAACCCGACGCTGCTCAAGGCCCTGGAGGGTAACGACCCGGGCAACCAGCACGGCTTCCCCTATCTGTGGGGCAGCACCGGCATCGGCTACAACGTCGAGAAGGTCAAGGCGGTGCTCGGCGACGACGTGCCGCTGGACTCCTGGGACCTGATCTTCAAGCCCGAGCTGATGGCCAAGCTGAGCAAATGCGGCGTGGCGATTCTCGACAATGGCCCGGAAATGCTGCCCATCGCCCTGCATTACCTGGGGCTGCCGCACCACAGCCAGAACCCGGAGGACTACAAGAAAGCCGAAGCACTGCTGATGGAGATGCGCAAGAACGTCGCCTATTTTCACTCCTCCAAGTACGTGGGTGAACTGGCCAACGGCGACGTGTGCATGGCGGTCGGTTTCTCCGGCGACATCATGCAGGCCAGCGCCCGCGCGAAAGAGGCCGGCAATGGCGTCGACATCGCCTACGTGATTCCCAAGGAAGGCGCGCCGATGTGGTTCGACATGGTCGCCATCCCCAAGGACGCGCCCAACGAGAAGGCCGCCTACGCCTTCATGAACTACCTGCTTGAGCCCAAGGTAATCGCCGGCATCAGCGACCATGTGCACTACGCCAACGGCAACAGCAAGGCCGACAGCCTGGTCGACCCGGCCCTCAAGGCAGACCCCACCGTCTACCCGCCCGATGACGTCATGGAAAAGCTCTACGCATTGGAAGCCATGCCGCTGAAGGTTGACCGCATCCGCACGCGGATCTGGACGAAAGTGAAGAGCGGCACCTGAGGCAGCTTACGTAACGGTGGAGGCCAGGCGTTCGCAATGAACGCCTGGCCTCGCGCTCAGATCCAGAGGTCATTGAGCGCCGTACGCTCGCCGCCCTGTTCACCGGTATTCAATACACCCCGTGGTTCGATGAGCAGCAGCTTGACCTCTTCCTCGGCGCAAGGCTTGTGCTCGACACCTTTGGGCACCACGTACAGCTCGCCGCTGCCAAGCGTCACCGATCCGTCACGAAAATCCAGGCGCAACGTGCCATCAAGAACCAGGAAGGCTTCGTCGGTTTCGGCATGGGAATGCCAGATGAAATCGCCCTGCAGGCGCGCCACCTTGAATTGGTAGTCGTTCATTTCCGCGACCACGCGAGGTTGCCATTGCTCGGCGAGCAGATCGAGTTTGCGGATCAGGTTGATGGCGTGCTGGGTGGATGGGGTCGGCTGGCTCACAAGAGACTCCTCGGTTGGTTTTCATCACCTTAGCGAGGAGCCGCGAGCGCTATCTTGTACGATCCTGCAACTTCACCATGCCCAGCCAGCGCGACGGCGGCAGGCCGAAGCTGCTGACGAAATGACGTGTCATGTGGCTCTGGTCGAAAAAGCCAGCAATCAACGCCGCATCGGCCAAGCCGATCCCCGCCAACGCCAGCTCGCGGCAGCGATCCAGTCGACGCATCGTCACGTAGCGGTAAGGGCTGGTGCCGAACAACGCGCGAAAGTCCCGGGAAAGGCTCCAACGGTCGCGCCCGCTGACATGCTCCAGCTCCTCCAGGGTAATGCTCGCGCCGTTGCGACTGTGGATGTACTCGCGGGCGCGTTGTGCTGCCGGATAATCGAACGCGCGGCGACCACGCCTGGTGCCAGCGACGGCGTTGAGTGCGTGCGCCAGGTCGTAGATCGCGTCATCCTCCTCGAGCGCCTCAAGGGGGTGATCCACCGCCTGCATGAATGCCCCGATGGCGCGTTGCAGGCGCACATCATCGGACAACCCGCCCGCAACAAAAGGCAGCGGCTTACCACCCAGAACCTGCTGGATCAGCACCGGATCGATGTACAGCATGCGGTAGCGAAAACCGTCCTCGGTACCCGCCATACCATCGTGCAGCTCATCCGGGTGCAGGACCAGTGTGCCGCCCGGAACGCTATGACGCATCGCGCGCCGGTAACAAAAGCTCTGCACCCCGGACAGCGTGCGGCCAATCGCGTAGGAATCATGGCGATGCGGATCGTACCCGTGACCGCTGAAAAACGCCTCGATGCGCTCCACCCGGCCCGGCGCGCGGCTGCGCAGCACCCAGTCGCGGCCGTTGATCGTCATGCCCATTGCCCGCTCTCTCCTGTCGCACGGCTAACGCAACAACAGTAAATCGCCTTGGGGAGGAAGTCTTTCGATACTTGAGTCGGAGAGTAGCCAAGGCCGATAAGCAGCGTTGGCAGGCAACCTGGCATTCGCAGGAAACCCCTGTCGGGGTGAGCGGTAGCCTTGCCGATAACTCCCGAGGCGGATTGCCCGCCTCGGGTCATGGGTTACTGATCGCGGGTCACGCGCCACACGGTGTTGGCGAGATCGTCGGCGATGATCAGCGCGCCTTTCGGGTCGACGGTGACGCCAACCGGGCGGCCACGGGTTTTGCCGTTGTCATCGCGGAAGCCGGTGGCGAAGTCGATCGGCTCGCCAGCAGGGCGCCCTGCGTCGAATGGCACGAAGATTACCTTGTAGCCGACGGGGTCCTTGCGGTTCCAGCTGCCATGCTCGCCGACGAACACACCGTTGG
Organism: Phytopseudomonas seleniipraecipitans; assembly: GCF_900102335.1. Classification (GTDB taxonomy): domain Bacteria; phylum Pseudomonadota; class Gammaproteobacteria; order Pseudomonadales; family Pseudomonadaceae; genus Aquipseudomonas; species Aquipseudomonas seleniipraecipitans. The sequence continues at coordinate 353,207 of NZ_FNBM01000001.1, read as the reverse complement.
CGAACTGCTCGCCCATCTCCGGTATGGAGAAGTCGACGCCCAGTGCGGCGACGTGGGAGCCCAGGCTGTAATCCGGTTTGATGGCGCTTGCCGCCTTGTCCGGGTTGCCGGGTTTTACGCGAGTGTCCACGGTGGTGCCCCAGTAGCTATAAGGCCAGCCGTAGAACTTGCCTTCCTGCACGGAGGTCAGGTAGTCGGGTACCAGGTCAGGCCCCAGCTCGTCGCGCTCGTTGACCACCGCCCACAACTGCCCGGTTTCCGGCTGGATGGTCAGCGCCGTCGGGTTACGCAGGCCAGTCGCATACGGCTTGTGCGCGCCCGTCTCGGCGTCGATCTGCCAGACCAGTGCGCGGTCCGCTTCGACTTCCATGCCGCGCTCGCCGATATTGCTGTTGGAGCCGATGCCCACATACAGATAGCGACCGTCGGGGCTGATGGTCAGCGCCTTGGTCCAATGGTGGTTGATCTCGGAGGGCAGTTTGGTGACCGTGGTTGGCGGGCTGCCGGCTTCAGTCTGGCCATCCTGATAATCGAAGCTGACCAGCGCATCCTGGTTGGCCACGTAGAGCTTGCCTTCGAAGAAGGCCAGACCATACGGCGCATTCAGGTTGTCGGCGAATACCGCCTGCGTCTCGTAAGTGCCATCGCCGTCGGCGTCACGCAGCAAGGTCAGGCGATTACCACCTTTGACCTGGGTGTTGCCCTGGGCCTTGATATAGCCGGCAATCACGTCCTTGGGCTTGAGCTTGGCGGCGTTGCCACCGCGGCCTTCGGCCACCAGGATGTCGCCATTGGGCAGCACCAGGGTCTGGCGTGGGATCTTCAGGTCGGTGGCGATGGCCGTCACGCTGAAACCGTCCGGCACTGTGGGCTTCTGATCGCCCCACTCTGCCGGCTCGGCGATTTTCATGCTGGGCAGCAGGCCGCGCTGCGGGTCCGGCAGCTTGGGATCGGGGCCGCGGTCCAGCGTTGTTTCCGCTTCGCCACCACAGGCGCTCAGCAACAGCGCCACGCTCAAGGTTGTCAGTGCACGTGCAGTTCTCATCGCTCGCCTCCCGAACGCAGGTTGCTGAGGCCAATCCAGGCGGTAATGCTGATCAGCACGGTGGTGATCACCGACAGCACCAGGCTGGCCGGCATGATCGCCCACGCATCTTTCGCGTGTTCGAAAGCGTTGACCAACCCGAGCACCCAGGTGATCAGCAGCAACAGGAAATACATGACCGGGCGCCCCGACTTGTGGTCGGCGCGGATCAGGTTGGCCAGCGCGAACAACAGCGCGAGGCCGGCGAACAGCAGGCCGCCGGCGATCAGCCAGGAGGCGAAGTTGCTCCACTGAATCTGGAAGGTCTTGTAGTAGGCGATGTCACTCAGCAAGGCGCCGAGAAACAGGGGGACAGTGCCGCCAAGCAAGATCGCATGCAGCGGGCTTGGCGTATGTCGATAGACGGGGTGGGCGGTAACGGTCACGGCGGCTCCTTATCATTCAGCAACCCTGGACTAAGGCTCGGCGCGGATGCATCGGCCCCTCAGGCTCGCGCTGACTGCGCATAGAAACGGATCGTGAGCGCCGAGCGTTAGTTCACCTCCATTTCTGGGCCGAAATATTTTGCAAAACGGCGATCCCCCTAAGCGGAGCGCTGGTCGATGCAGGGCAGTCTGAAGCGCAACCGCACCAGTCTGCCACTCGTTTACAGCCGCGATACTGCGGCATCATCCGCGCAAGCAGCAGCCCGGATCAGGGCTTGGGCAGATAGCCCGGCAGCTCTTCGATGCGCTGCATCCAGCGCGCCAAATGCGGTACGGGGTTAGCGGCAGACGCCAGCCACTGAACGATTTCTGCCTGGCCCTGTGGATGCGCCGGCCACCAGGCCAGACCGCCGTAGGCCCCAGCCAGGTAGACGAGAATGGACTGGGAGTCGCGCAGCACGTGCTTGCCATCCTGCAGGATAGGCAGCTGCCCCAGCGGGTTCAGGTCGACTATCGTCGGCTGCTTGTGCGCGCCGTTGGCCATGTCTACCGCTTCGATATCCAACTCGATGTTGGCCAGCGCAGCAAACAGACGGACCTTGTAGCAGTTACCAGAAGCATCGAGATCATGGAGTTTCATGCGGCGTCTCCTTAGCGGATGAACAGCGCGATGCGCCGGGGGCCGATGTGGTGCGGCCCCTCGGTGATGAGGATTCCCTGCGCTTCCAGCCAATGCTGCAGCGCCTTGAGATCGTCGACGATGAACGCCGGGTGGGTCATGCCGGGCAGTTTGAGCGGTACATCCAGCAAGGCGTTGCGAGCGCGGGGAACGCGCACACCATTGAAGATCAGGTTGGTGTGCAACCAGATCAGGGCCGCCAGCCTGGCGTGTGTGCACGGGTGTCGGCATCACCCGACTGATGCAATATCAGGTGGCCGACGAGCTTTCTGACGGCAGCCTGGTGAGAGTTCTCGAGGCCTTCGAACCGGCGGACCTGCCGATTCAACGGGTCTATCCCCACACCCTGCAATTATCGCCACGGGTTCGCGCCTTCGTTGAATGGGCCTGCCCACAACTGAGCAACTGATCCCTGATCCAGCTGGCAAATAAAAGTCGCATGGAGGGCCGCAGAGCTAATCCGCCGAACCCGGCTCGCCTGCCAGCAAATCGGCTATCCAGCGCACCTGCTGCGCGAGGACTTGCGCCTTCGCCTCGGGTACCGCCTGCCGCGCTTGAGCAAGGTTGGTCAGGGTCCGCTGCTTGAGGCGCAACAGGCGTTGCCACTTGGCCAGAAACGCAGGGCTGCGCTCCTGCAGTTGCAAAGGGCCGAAGTAGAGCTCCCCAGCCGTGTAACTCACTGGCCCGCGGGGCTCGGCGACGATGATTTCGTAAAAGAAGCGATTTTCGCGTAGCACTTCCTCGTGGACGATGCAGTAGCCGTTGTCCATCAGCCAGTGGCGCAACGGTTGCTCACCGCCGTTGGGCTGCAGGATCAGGCGCTCTTCGCCGCTCAAACGGGCTTTGCCGCACTCGAGAATGTCGCGAATGGTCTCCCCGCCCATTCCACACAGGCTGACCGCGGTAATGCCGTCGCCCGCTTCGATTGCCGCCAGGCCATCCGCCAGGCGCACGCTGATTCGCTGCTCAAGACCGTGCTCGCGAACGCTGCGTTGAGCCGCACGATAAGGCGTCAGCGCGGCCTCACCGGCCACCGCAGTCGCAATAACGCCACGGTTTACCAACGCTACCGGCAGGTACCCGTGATCCGAGCCGATATCGGCCAGCCGAGCATTCGCTGGCACCTGCGCGGCCACCCGCTCCAGGCGTTTGGACAAAACCTGTTGGCTCAACTGCCGCCCCTCTCTGCGAAGACATCGACCTCTACGGGCCGCGTGGGCGGCGATTGTGGCGAGCCTGCGGGCGCATTTCAAATGGCCGCGAGCGCGCGTGCGCGTCATCCACCATTTCGGCGCTTACCTCGCGGGCCCATTCCCTGTCACCAAACTGTCATCCAATGACATTAATTTGCCACTATCGATTAGCGGGGATGAGCAGTGACGATCCGGCGTTTTTTATCATCCCTGATCTTTTTGCAGCTCCTGCTGCTGTCGTTGTGCGCCACCACCCTGGTTTTTCTCTGGGGCCTGTACTTCCAGCAGCAAGCCACCTCCGAGCAAGACGCTCTCGCGGCCAAGGTTGCCGAGCACCTGAACCTGTCGACCATGGCCGCGGAAAACCTCACGCAACTGGTGGATCGCGCGCAGGCGATCGGCCGAGTCGCGCAGATCGACCTGCGTGACCCCGGGCAAAGCCACTGGAGCCTGGTGCGAATGCTCGCCGAAGACCCAGTGCTCAAGCGCATGAGCCTCTACGACAGCGCCGGTCAGGAACTGTCCTCCAGCCACAGCGACGAGCCTGCGCAGCTGCCCGAGCAATGGCTGTCACGCCTGCACGAACACATCGCTCAATATGGCTTCAAACCACTCCTGCCGCTCGAGGAGATCGATTCACCGGCCTCTCTTCAGCCCCACTGGCGCCTGCCCTTTCTGCTACCGCTGAGTAACCCGGCAACAGACACGCTCGATGGCGTCCTGCTGGTGCAGCTGGATATTGGTTATCTGGCCGTGCTGATCCAGAACATCGACCTCGGCGGCAGCGGCTTGATGCGCCTGCTCGACGCTGAAGGGCAAGAGCGCCTGCGTGTCAGCAGCAGTGGCGTAGTGGTAGCGGGCTCACCACTGAGCCCCGGTCTGCCGGCTGGCACGGCACTGTCCGGCAAGCACACCCAGTTCAGTGCCGGCGACGAGTACCAGAGCCTGTACCGCCGCGTGCCACAACGCGGTTTCAGCATCACCATGAGCCAGCGCAAAGAGGAAATTCTCGCCCCCTCGCAGCTCACCTACGCGCGGCAATTATGGTTGAACGTGGGCATGACGCTGCTGATTCTCACCGGGCTGTTCTGGACCTGGCGTGCGCTCGGCAGGCGCCAGGAGGCCTTCAGCGCCCTGGAACACGCCCAGCAGATCAACCAGCAACTGATCCACCGCCTGGAAGAGGAGCACCGACGCAGCAGCCACGCCGCCGCCACCGACCACCTCAGCGGCCTGCACAACCGCCGACAGTTCATGGAAGTGGCCGCGCGGGTGCTGGCGGAGCAGCGCGGCAAGCGGCGCCTGATGGCCATGCTGTTCATCGACATGGACCGCTTCAAGTCGATCAACGACTCCCTCGGCCACAAGGTTGGAGACCTGCTTTTGCAGGCGGTAGCGGGCCGCATCAGCCGTGCTCTGGAGCCGGGCGATGAAGCGTCGCGCTTTGGTGGCGACGAATTCGTGGTGCTGTTGGCCGGCGAGCGCAGCGAGGAACAGATACGCGCCTGGGTACGCGCCCTGGTGAACAAGCTCTCGGAGACGTTCTCCCTCGACGAACATGAGCTGAACACCAGCCCCAGCATTGGCGTGAGCATTTGCCCGCGCGATGGGCAGGCCGTCGACGAGCTGATCCGCTGCGCCGACGCGGCGATGTACTCGGCCAAGCAGGCCGGGCGCGGGCAGTACCGCTTCTTCGACCCGTCGCTGAACAAGGTGGATATCGAAGAGTTCTCGCTGGAGCAGGCGTTCGGCCAGGCGCTGAAGGAGCGCCAGTTCGTTCTGCACTATCAACCGCAGATCCGTCTCGACTCGATGCGCGTCGAGGGCTACGAGGCGCTGGTGCGCTGGCAACATCCCGAATTCGGCCTGCTCTACCCGGACCGTTTCATTCCTCTGGCCGAACGCAGCGGCTTCATCGTGGCGCTGGGCTGGGAGGTTTTACGCCTGGCCTGTGAGGAACTGGCTCGCTGGAACGCGCTGGGGGTACAGGCCTGGCTGGCGGTGAATGTCTCGCCGCTGCAACTGCGCCATGCCGACTTCAGTCACCGTCTGCTGCAAGAGCTGCAGCGTTACGGCATCCGCGAGAACAGCCTGGAGTTGGAAATAACCGAGACCGCCGTGCTGGATTATGAAGGCCAGGCGATCGAAAACCTCACCCGGCTGCGGGCCGCCGGCCTGAGTATCAGCCTGGACGATTTTGGTCAGGGATACGCCGGGTTCTCGCACTTGCAGGCACTGCCGCTCAACCGCCTGAAAATCGACCGAACGATGATCGCCCAGCTCTCCAACAGCCACGACGACAGCCCTATCGTCACCTCCACCATCATCCTCGCCAAACGCCTGGGGCTGGAGGTCGTCGCCGAGGGCGTGGAAACACGCGAGCAACTGGTATGCCTCCGCTTGGCAGGCTGTGATCTGGCGCAGGGCTACCACTTCAGCCGCCCGCTGACCTCCGCGCAACTGCGCGAATACGCCCCTTTCAGCAACGCTGCGGAGCTGCCATGCGAGCCCTGAAATTGCTGTTCGGCCTGTTGCTGGCCTGGTCCCTGACCACCCAGGTGCAGGCCCAGTGTTCGCAGCACGGCCTGCGGATTGGGGTAATCCCCAAAAAGAGCATGGCTGTGCTGATTGAGGAACATCAGCCATTGATCGATCGTTTGCGCGCGGCCGTGAACATGGCGGTGGAGATCGTTCCGGCTTCTTCATATGAAAGCGTGGTCGACGCCATCGTCTCCGGTGGCGTGGATATCGCCTGGCTGGGCCCGGCGTCCTACCTGCTGGCCCACCAGCGCGACCTACGTATCGAGCCGTTCGCCAGCCTGACCATCAACCGCGGCTACTTCACACCCGCCGGGCACCATTACCAGGCGTTGCTGCTGGCACGCCGAGAAACCGCTGCCGACCTGGCCGCACTGCGCGGCAAGCGTGTCGCCCTGAGCGATCCGGCCAGTACCTCCGGGAGCTTGGTGCCCAACGTCGAGTTCAGCGCCCAACAAGGCGCAGCGCTGGCGGATTTCTTCGCGACCGTGATCTACACCGGCTCGCACGACAAATCGTTGGACGCCCTGCTCGACGGCAAGGTCGATGCCGCGTTTGTCGCCAGTGTGCGTGCAGACGATTACCTGAGCAGCGCCAAGATCGAGCGCGACACGTTCAATGTGCTGTGGCGCTCCGAGCCGATCTATTACGACCCCTACGTTTTCAGCGGCAGCCTGTGCCCCGAACTGAAAGCGCGTATTCGGACCGCCATGCTCACCGAGCCGGAAGGCCTTGCCGCCTTCCTGGCGTCCCAGAATGCTTCGGGTATAACGCCTGTCAGCCATGTCGAATACGCGCCGTTGCAACGCCTGATGCAAAACACGCCGACACGCTGAGACGGGTAGCGTTGCGGTCATCAGCCCGATAGCAGGTCAGCGGGCGGTATCAGCGTCAGGCCGCGTGGTTCAAGTGCGCAACTGCTCGGCGAGAAAATCCAGGAAAACCCGCGTTTTCAATGGCACTCGGCGGGCCGAGGGATAGACCGCATTGATGGAAATGGGCGGCGCGTGCCAGTCGCACATCACCGCGACCAAGCGGCCCTCTTCAAGCGCTTTCTCGACGATGAATGTCGGCAGCAGCGCAATGCCCATACCCGCCTCAGCCGCCTGGGCGAGAAGGTCACCGTTATTGGCATGCAACGGCCCCGTTACCAGCACGCTCTGCGTCTCTCGTCCGTTGCTCAGCTGCAGGCTGACGCCACCTTGCAGGTAGCCGTAATTGAGGCATTGGTGAGCCGCCAGATCTCGCGGCACCCGTGGCGTGCCGTGGGCCTCCAGATAACCGGGCGAGGCGACCAGCACGCGCGGCGCGGGAGCCAGGTGCCGGGCCACCAGCGATGAGTCCGCCAGGCTGGCGATACGGATCGTCACATCGAAGCCGCCCTTCACCGGGTCAACCTGCTGGTCACTGAACACCAGTTGCAGCTCGACCTTCGGGTGCAGCTTGTGAAACGTCGGGATCAGCGGCCCAAGCCGACACAACCCGAACGACATCGGCGCATTGATCCTCAGCACGCCCTGGGTTTCGGCCAGCCCGCTGCGTGCCCGTTGCTCCGCTTCATCCAGCGAGGCGAGCAGCTCGCGGCAGGCGTCGTAGTAATCACTGCCGGCTTCCGTCAGGTGCAGGCTACGGGTGGTGCGCAACAGCAGCTGTACACCGAGCGCTTCTTCAAGCGCCTGGATCTGCTTGCTGACCTTCGAGCGCGGCACCGCCAACACCCGAGCCGCTGCCGCAAAGCCATTGGCATTTACCGTGGCCACAAAGGTGCGCATGCAATCGATACGGTCCACGACTGTTTCCAATTAAGAATCAATGATTCCCTATTTTAGGCAATTGTCCCTAATCAAGGCCAGCTCTAAAGTAGCGTCCATACCGCTGGTACAGGCCAACGCTTACCGGCACTGCTGCTACTCACTAGAACCCCACGCCTTGAAGGAACTTGCGATGAACGCCATGAGAACCACCCTGACCGCCCTTGCGCTCGCCGTCTCCATCGGCAATGCCTATGCCGCCGAGCCGGTCGCCGAGCACCAGACCCAGGCCTTTCTGAATGCGCTTAACGCCGGCGGCGGCAAGCCAATCGAGCAGATGAGCCCGACAGAGGCGCGTGCCGTTCTGACCGGTGCCCAGGCCTCGGTCAACGTGGACCTGTCCGGCACCGACGTCAGCGAGCGCAGCATCAACGCCGATGGCCAGACCATCAAACTGACCATCGTTCGCCCCGAGAAGCAGACCGGCGACCTGCCTGCGTTCATGTTCTTCCATGGCGGCGGCTGGGTACTGGGCGACTACCCCACCCACGCTCGACTGATCCGTGATCTGGTGGTCGGCTCTGGCGCCGTCGCGGTGTATGTCGATTACACGCCATCGCCGGAAGCGAAATACCCGACCGCCATCAATCAGGCTTACGCCGCAACCCGCTGGGTCGCGGAGAATGGCAAGGCAATTGGCGTCGACGGCAGCCGCCTGGCAGTCGCAGGCAATAGCGTGGGCGGCAACATGGCAGCGGTGGTCAGCCTGATGGCCAAGGAGCGCAACACGCCCAAACTGCGCTTCCAGCTGCTGCTCTGGCCGGTCACGGACGCCAACTTCGACACCGCGTCGTACCGTCAGTACAGCGAGGGGCACTTCCTTACTACGGGGATGATGAAGTGGTTCTGGGACAACTACACCACCGATCCCAAGCAACGTGCCGAGATCCATGCCTCTCCACTGCGGGCGAGCGCTGAACAGCTGAAGGGGCTGCCGCCAGCCCTGGTACAGACCGCCGGCCTGGACGTGCTGCGCGACGAAGGCGAGGCCTACGCACAAAAACTGGATGCGGCAGGCGTCGATGTCACGGCAGTGCGGTATAACGGCATGATTCACGACTACGGCCTGCTCAACCCGTTGAGCGACATCCCCGAGGTCAAGGCGGCCATGCGCCAGGCCGCCGGTGAACTGAAAGCTCACCTGAACTGAATGACCGAGTGCTTTCCCGCAGCGGCGTGGCCCGCTGTCGGGAACGTGCTCGTTTGCCACGCACATCTGCCTAGATGCTTACAGCCCGGCAGCGCCCGGGATTCGTCATGACAAGGAACTCGACATGCCCCATGAAGGCGGCCTTCTCCAGGCCTCGGTAATCTTCCTGCTAGCCGCGGTGATTACCGTCCCACTCGCCAAACGCCTGCAGCTGGGGGCGGTGCTTGGGTACCTGCTGGCCGGGGTAATCATCGGCCCGCAAGTGTTGCGGTTGGTCGGCGACCCGGAAAGCGTCGCTCACTTCTCTGAAATGGGTGTCGTGCTGCTGCTGTTCATCATCGGCCTGGAGCTGTCGCCGAAACGCCTGTGGCTAATGCGCAAAGCTGTGTTTGGCGTCGGCCTTGCACAGGTGGCCGTGACCGGGTTGATTATCGGCGTGTTGGCAGTTGTCGCGTTCGGTCAGTCACTGGCGACTGCGGCGGTGCTCGGTCTGGGCCTTGCCCTGTCGTCTACCGCGCTTGGTCTGCAAAGCCTGGCGGAGAGCCGGCAGTTGAACAGCCCCCATGGCCGTCTCGCGTTCGCCATTCTGCTGTTTCAGGACATCGCCGCCATTCCGCTGATCGCGCTGGTTCCACTGCTGGCCATCGGCGGCGCCGTAGAAGGTGGTGACAGCGGGCTGGTAGCCGGTTTGAAGGTATTCGGCAGCATTGCCATCGTGGTTATCGGTGGCCGCTACCTGCTACGGCCGGTGTTTCGTATCGTCGCCAAGACCGGGCTGCCGGAAGTCTCCACCGCTACAGCCTTGCTGGTGGTCATCGGCACGGCGTGGTTGATGGAAACGGCAGGCGTTTCCATGGCGCTCGGGGCGTTCCTGGCAGGCTTGCTGCTCGCCGATTCTGAGTATCGGCATGAACTGGAATCGCAGATCGAGCCGTTCAAAGGCCTGCTGCTGGGGCTGTTCTTCATCAGCGTAGGCATGGGCGCCAACCTGAGCCTGCTGCTCGAGTCACCTGGGCTGATCCTCGGCCTAACCTTGCTGCTGGTGTCCATCAAATTCCCATTGCTCATGCTGCTCGGGCGCACCCTGGGTGGCCTGCCAACCCTGTCGGCGTTACGCCTGGGCGCCGTACTCGCTGCTGGCGGTGAGTTTGCTTTCGTGGTGTTCAAGCTGGCGCAGAACAATGGCCTGCTCGATAGCCGCAGCTACGACACGCTGGTCATGACCATCACCCTGTCCATGGCCATCACCCCGTTGCTGCTGCTGGCGATCAGCCAATGGCTGAAAACCAGGCCGCAGCCGGCCAAGGTCGTCCCTGAAAATCTCAGGGCCATCGAGAGCGACGGGCCGCAGGTGGTCATTGCCGGTATGGGCCGGATGGGGCAGATCGTTGCGCGCATCCTCCGTGCTCAGGACATTCCCTATGTGGCGTTGGATACCTCGGTCGAAACCATCGAAATGACCCGCTCCTTCGAGCAGGTGCCGGTGTTCTACGGCGACCCGACGCGGCCGGAAATCCTCAGCGCAGCCAAGGTCGGCCAGGCGAAGTATTTCATCATCGCCATAGACGATGCCGAGCAGGCAACCCGGACGGCAGCCGTGGTGCAGCGCTTGTATCCGCACCTGAAAATCATCGCCCGCGCGCGCAATCGACAGCATGTGCATCAATTGCTCGATGCAGGCGCCGAGCCGGTGCGCGAAATGCTCTATTCGAGCCTGGAAATCACCCGGCGCGCCCTCGAAGGCCTGGGCCTTGAGGCTGCCGATGTGGAACACAAGATCCAGCAGTTCATCAAGCACGACGAACAGTTGCTCGCCGCTCAGCACGCCGTGCGTGAAGACCGCGCCAAAGTGCTGCAAACGGCCCAGGAGGCGCGGCTGGAATTATCCCGACTGTTCGATGAGGATCGCATCACCGACCCAGCCCAGCAGAAAGCCTGAACAGGCGGCTAGCCGGGCTGCCGGATAGCGATGGGTTGTAACCCGACGCTGCCTTTGCAGTTCCTCACGGCTGCAGTTCGAGCAGTTCTCCGCCAACCTCGCCAAGGCGATCGAGGTACCGCTGGGTATCGATGAGTTGGTGAGGAAAATACAGGCCGGGCTCAGGCACCGGCTCGCCCTCCAGACCGAGGATGCGCTCGATGAGCATGGCGACCCCGCTGCCGGTGACCTTGCGCTGCCCCTCGGGGTGGAATACCGCATGGCGGGTCTGGCGCGGTTGGCCCTGATGATCGATGCCGCGCAGTTCAATGATGATTTCCGTCGATGCCGGCTCACCACGGCGGCGTGACGAGGTCACTGCAGTCGCCAGATTGAAGTGGATGTTGGGTGCATTGGTCGCCGCCGCCAGCCCTGCCACGTCGTAGGCCGAGAACGGTGCTGCGTCAATTTCAATACCATCGATGGCGCGGAATTTTGGCGCTGGGCCGTCACCGAGCCGCCAATAGAACACGCCATCACGGCGAGCCAATGCCGCGGGATGTATCTTGGCCAGCCGGTCCAGGTCCGCGTGCGTCGTCGGGCCACTGATGTCCTGTTCATCGACCAGCGCACCGACCGTGATATCAGTGATGCGCTTGAAGGTTTTCGCCAGATGCAGCACAGGAAGGGTCGTGGCGCCGACCAGCCACTCGGTACCCAGCACCACCGGCGCAGCGTCGCGCGCATGCAGGTAGGAGGCAACTTCCAGGGACATTTCCTGAATCCCCGAAGAAATGCTCACGTAGGGCACTCGCCGCGACAATGCGTAGCGCAGCGTGGTCATGCGTTCGTCCATGAAGAACACCGCCACGGCACTGATCGCCCGCTCCCCGACGCCGAGGTCTTCGGCGTTCAGGTCGATGCACAGGGCTTCGGCGTTGCCCAGCTGTTGCGCCACTTCCTTGGCCTTGTCGAGATTGCGGGCGCCGATCAGCAGCGGCAAGTTGGGGTAGCGGGCTCTCAGCAACTGCGCGGTTTGCACACCGATCACACCGGAGCCACCGACGAGCAAGACAGGATTCTGTACCATGATCAATCTCCTCACATTGACGTTACCTACCAAAGGTAGGTTTAAATTCAACGTAAGTTACTATTGGTAGTTTTTCAACGGGAGTCCGACGAAGTGAAGGTTACCGAGCGTGCAGATAGCGGTGGGCGGCGCCGGCTAACGCGGGACGAGCGACGCGAGCAACTGCTTGACACAGCGCGGCTTATCGTTCGCGAGGAAGGTGCCGATCAGCTCACACTGGGCCATCTGGCGGTACGGGCCGGCGTCTCCAAGCCGGTTGCGTATGATCATTTCGACACCCGTTCGGGGTTACTGATCGCGCTGTATCGGTGGCTGGATACGCAAGTGGTGAACGCGTTCGGCCAGGCGCTGGTGACCAGCGGCGCCAGCCGGGAAGAAACCATTGAGGTGCTGGCCGCGGCCTACATCCGTTGCGCCAGCGACACCGAGGGGGAGTTCCATGCGGTGGGCGCTGCCTTGGCAGGCAGCGAAGAAAAGGCGCTGGTTTTCCAGGAGTTGCTGGATAACAGCGTTCAGATGTTCCTGACCGTACTCGAGCCGTATTGCCGGATACCCCGCCTGGAACTCGAGCACCGTTGCCTGGGGCTGGTAGGTGCCGGAGAAAGCCTATCGGCCGCCAATGTCAGGGGCAGCGTAAGCGAATCCGAGGCCATCAGAGCCTTCACCTCGCTCATTCGCGGCGTCCTGAGCGACGCCGAGAGCTGACGATCACTGCACCAGCCGAAGGCGCGGCGAGCTGCCCGCTCGCCTGCTTGAGGTTACCCGCCCGGGCAAGCCGAAAGCGCCTCGCTCGCGTTCAATCCGCCGTCGGGGCCCCGTAACGCCAGCGCGTGTAGTGATGCAGGGTGAGCAGCGCGCAGATGAGGATTAGCGGGATCAGCAGCACGCCGGAGAGCACCGAGCCCCACCAGGCGACGCCTGATTGCCAGGTCTTGCCCCTGCCTTCCGCCACGAACACCAGCCGTGTGGCGACCTCGCCAAAGCGGGCATCCGGGTTCAGCACCGTCACCTGCAGCCGATAATCGCCAGGCTGCATGGGTATACGTGTCACGGCACGGGTGATCTCGTCACTGCCATAGCTGATCAATTCCTTGCCGACATCGCTCTGCCCTTCGGACAGCAGCTCACCACCCGGAGTCAGCAGCTTCCAGGCCAGGGTCATGGGTGCGGGCGGATACTCCACCCATTGCTCGTTTTCCCAGATCGGCCCGCCGGACAGCTTGCGCACCGTGAACAGCGGCAGCTCACCGGTGGAGAACACCACAGCCAGCGTATCGAACTCCAGTGTTCGCACCTTGACCGGCAGATCCAGGGTGTCGCCCTTGTCGAGACGCACCGGTACGTCCAGCGGAAGCGTGGTGGCCCATACGAAAAACAAACGAAGCACGACAACCAGCAACAGCAGGCTCAAACCCATGCTGCCCCAGATGATCGCTTTGCTTTTGTGACTCAATGCTCGACTCCTACCAACCGATCCAACCCAAAAGAGCTGCAAGGCTACTCGATATGCGCCGGCGATGGTCATCATTCGAACCCTGGGCCAGCACGTGCCGGGGCGCTGGCGGCAGCCGTTACGGCCTCATGGCTGCCCGTGATGAACAGCGCTCGCAGCGCCTGGTCAGCACCTGGTTCTGCCGCTGCCCGGCCCTATGACTTCATCAATTCCTGCACGCGAGCCACCAGTATGTCGACCGCAAACGGTTTGGTCAGCACCTGCATGCCGGGCCCGAGCTGACCATTGCCGATAGCCGCCTTTTCCGCGTAGCCAGTGATGAACAGGGTCTTCAGACTCGGGCGAATCTCGCGCCCGGCATCGGCCATCTGCCGCCCGTTCATGCCACCCGGCAGCCCGACATCGCTGATCAGCAGATCGAGGTGCACGTTGGAGCGCAGGATTTTCAGCCCGGCAACACTGTCGGCTGCTTCGAGAACGGTGTAACCCAACTCGCTGAGCACATCTGACAGCAGCATGCGCACGGTCGATTCGTCATCGACGATCAGGATCGTTTCGCCGGTTTCCAGCGGCAGCGGCGACTTGCTGTCGACCTCACTGCGGTCCTCGATCGGCTCACCGTGATAGCGCGGCAAGTAGATGCACACGGTGGTGCCCTGCCCTACCCCGGATTGGATGCGCACCTGCCCACCGGATTGCTTGGCGAAGCCATAGATCATCGACAGGCCGAGGCCGGTGCCCTGCCCAATAGGTTTAGTCGTGAAGAACGGATCGAACGCCTTGGCGATCACCTCGGGCGTCATCCCGCTACCGGTGTCAGTGACACTCAGCGACAGGTATTGGCCTTCCGGCAGATCGTGGGTGCGGGCGGTCCCGCGGTCCATGCAGCGGTTAGCGGTTTCTATGGTGATACGGCCGCCATCGGCCATGGCATCACGTGCATTGATGCATAGATTCAGCAGGGCGTTCTCGAGTTGGCTGGCGTCGGCCAGCGCGACCCAGACATCCGCTGCACCGACCGTCTCGAGCACGATGCTCGGCCCGACCGTGCGCTGGATCAGCTCGGTCATGCCGGTCATCAGCCGGTTGACGTCGATGGGCTGCGGATCCAGTGTCTGCCGCCGAGAGAACGCCAGCAGGCGATGGGTCAGCGCCGCCGCGCGCTTGGCGGCACCTTGGGCGGCCGTCATGTACTTGTCGATATCGTTCAACCGCCCCTGGGCGATTCGAATGCCCATCATCTCCAGGGAGCCGGAAATGCCGGCCAGCAGGTTGTTGAAATCGTGCGCCAGGCCGCCGGTCAGCTGGCCGACCGCTTCCATTTTCTGCGACTGACGCAGCTTTTCCTCTGCCTGCATCAGCTCATCGGTCCGCTCCACCACGCGCTGTTCGAGGGTTTCATTGAGCGTGCGCAGGGCGCTGATGGCACGGTCGCGTTCCGCCTCCACCGCGCGCCGTTCCTCAACATCGATCAACACGCCCGGAAAGTTCTGCGGCGTGCCATCCGCCGCATGGTCGACGCGCCCGTTCGCCTCGATCCAGTAATACTTGCCGTCGGCGCGCCGTACCCGATACTGATGGGCGAAGGCACCGCCGCGATCGGCGACCTCGTTGATTTTCCGGGTCAACTCGTCCCGGTCGTCAGGGTGAACGTTGACGACCACCTGCTCGAGGCTGAGCCTTTGCTCGGCGAGCGCTGGATCGAGCCCAAACGCGGTCGTGAACGCTTCATCGACAGAAAATAGATCGGCCTGCATGTCCCAGTGCCAGGTACCGATGATCGCGCCCGCCGCCAAGGCAAGCTGCACGCGCTCGATATTCTCGCGAGCGATCCGCTCACTGACGCGCAGGCGATCTTCAGCGTTGCGCCTTTCGGTCACGTCGTTGAAAAAGATCCCGATTCTGCGGTCCTCGGGCGCGCCGACACGCACCGCGCGCACATCGAACCAGCGCTGGAACGCCTCGGCGTAGTTTTCGAAGTTGGCCGGTTCACCGGTCTTGGCCACGTGCCCGTACACCTCGAACCAGAATTTCTCCAGGTTCGGCGCAAATTCGGTGACCCACTTGCCGCGCAAATCCACGCCGGTCTGCCGCTCGAATGCGGGGTTCACCTCGACAAACTGGTAGTCCACCGGTACGTCGTCGGCATCGAACTTGACCTGCACGATGGCAAACGCGGACTCGATGGTTTCCAGAATGGTCCGGAAGCGCTCCTCGCTTTCGCGCAGTGCGGTCTCGGCGCTGCGCATCGTGGTCAGGTCGAGCATGGCGCCGATCATCCGCACGGCTCGGCCCTTGGCGTTACGAATCACGTGGCCGCGATCAAGCACTTCGGCGTATGTGCCGTCGGCGCGCCTGAAGCGATAGCCGTCGGTCCAGTCGCTGCCCTTTTCGTCGATAACCGCATGGATCGACGCGCTGACACGCGCCCGGTCATCGGGGTGAATCTGCGCCATCCACCAGTCACCACTGGTTTCCGTACTCGCCACGGGATAACCGTAAGCCTCTTCGAGCGCTTCGTTCCAGAGCACGTGGTTGCCGGCCAGGTCCCAGTCCCATATCGCATCGTTGGTGGCCTTGGCCGCCAGTCGGTAGCGCTCCTTGGTTTCCTCGATGGCTTGATCTGCCAGGTGCTCCCTGGTGCGATCGCGGACGATCTTCATGAAGCCCAGGTGCAGGTTGTCGTCACCGTAAAGCGGCGTTGTATCGCCAGAGGCCCAGAACTGGCGGCCGTCCTTGCGCAGGTGCCAGCGCTCATCCGAGGCCCGACCGTTTTGCAAGGCCTGGTGCATTTCACGCTCGACCCACCCATTGGCTCGGTCTGCCGGCGTAAAGAAAAACGCCGAGCTCTGCCCACAGGCTTCTTCTGCAGTCCAGCCCATCACATAAGTAGCACCGGCATTCCAGTCGGTGATGACCCCGGCTGGGTCGCTGAGGATGATGGCGAAGTCGATGTCGCTCTCGAATATCGCGCGCTGACGCGCTGCTTTCCTGGCCTGTGCGTCTCGGCTGGTCGGCATCACTGGAGAAGCGTCAAAAGCATGCAATGCGAGTTCGCCCGAGGCATCAGCCGCATCGATGCCCGCGAGCGTCGACCGTAAGCGGACGACTTCGGCTTCGAGCGCGTCCCGATCGAGATTTTTCAGTTCTGCCTCACACTTATCCATGGTCTTCCTGCTACTCCAACGCTGATCTGCTACGCGACGCCTTGCACTTCGGGCTTGCCACCGCTCGAACCAGATGCCTGACAGGACCCTGCTCGTGGGCATTGAATGCCCCATGAATCGCACCTTGCGCTGCACAGGATGCGGCGCTGGCTGCCAACGCGATGATATCGACAGCCGTTCGCGCGATTCTCGCACAGCCCATCGGCGACACGCTCATGAGGCCCCTGAAAAACAGCCGTAGCGCACTTTACACAGCGCGGGCATGTCGTTTCATCGGCGAAGCGCTTTGCGGGCTCATATCAGCGGAATCCTTATGCCTCCCGCACAGTCATACCTCACCAGTAGCAGCAGATACATCGATCTTCTTCCGGCCGGCTACAGGCCATGACCGAGGTACAGATATGGCGACGCATAGTGAGATGGTGCTGGAACAGGCCATGTTGGCTGTTTTGGGTGCATGTATCGACTTGGGTTATGACGTCGACAAGCTGGCCAAGCACGCGCAGATGCTGATTCTCGACAACAGCAAGTACAACCACGTCGAGCAACCTCAGGCCTCCACCCCGCACGAGGCGCTGGAACGCGCGCTGTCGACGGTGAAAAGCGCCCCACGCCTTTGACCTGATGTGCGCGGTGCGGCTATGCAGCTCCAATAGCCGCCCGACCCCAGACGTCCTCGCCACACGAAATTGCCTGCCTGCTTCCCCGGCAACGCACCCCGCCTTGTGAAACGCCGTGAAATCTTCAAGAAGTTGCGAATTGCTGTGAAGGCGCTGCGCACTGGCCATTTGCTTGCTGCTAACGTTCGCCAGGAAGGCAACATCCACGCGCCACATGCATCCACTGAGGGAGCAGCCGATGTCCACGACCGTATCACCCACTGGCGGCAATCCGAGCACACAGCACTCACCGAGTACGGCATTCGATGCCAAGCTCGATATCGCCAAGTCCAGCAAGACCATCGCCGATTACCTGCGCCAGAACGGCAAATCGGCGATCACCGGGCGCGAGATCACGCAGCTGGCCAACGACACTTCCGGCAAGGTGCCTGGTGAAGTCATCGAGGCGGCCAAGTACATGCAGCGCCACCCGGATGTATTCACCGCGATCGAAACCCATGATGTGGCGGGTGCCGACGACCTGTCGGGCGTGTGGAATTTCGACTGGGCAGCCGAAGGCGGGCTGAAGGGTACGCCAACCGAGGCGATCGCCAAGATGCAGGACACCTTCGACTACGCCATTGCCAAGTCTGCGCAGATCACCGAACTCACCACCGCCGCCAAGTCAGAGCTGGACTCCACCAAGCAGCGCCCCGGTAACTGACAGCAGGCCACGTCCTCAGCCAAGCGGCCGCTGCGCTTACGCAGCGAGGCGCCGGAAAACGGCGCCAACCCGCAACACCACCCAAGCCAACGCCTGCTGATAGCAGCCCACTACCGGCAGCGAGTACCAAAAGGCTGCCCGCAAGATACTGGGCGGCTGCTGTTTCCATCCCCGCAAGCGCCCCTGCCCCGGGCTTACGAGGTCTTGCCCTTGCGCAGGTCCAGCTTTACCAGCAGCTTTTCCAACGCATCGAGAGACACCGGCTTGCTCACGTGGGCGTTGAAACCCGCCTCGTAGGCCTTGTCGATATCGCTTGCGCCGCCGTAACCGGTCAACGCCACGGCCGCCGTTCTAGCGTGCTGGGGCAGACTGCGCACGGCACGCATGAGCTCGTGGCCGTCCATCACCGGCATGCCGATGTCGGAGAGGATCAGATCGAAGGCCTTGTGTTCCAAAAGGGCCAAGGCTGCCGCACCGCTGTCAGCGACGGTGACGGCGGCGCCTTCCATCTCCAGCAGGGCCTCCATGATCGTGCAGATTTCCGCCGAATCATCAACGATAAGCACACTCAGGTCGGTAAACACCCCGTCGGTGATGTCCTCGAGAAGCAGTGGTTCACCTTCCATCTGATACAGCGGCAGCCACACGCTGAAGGTCGTGCCGAGACCCACGCCAGGAGACACCACCTCGATGCGGCCCTGATGCGCGTCGACCAGCTCCTTGACCAACGCCAGGCCGATACCCAGGCCGTTCTTGCGGGCCGAGCGGCGGTGTTCGGGCACCTGGCCAAACAGGTCGAAGATCTTCGACAGCGATTGCGCTGGAATACCTTCGCCCTGATCCTGCACGAAGAACTTCACGTAATCGCCGTCCTGGCTGAGGCCGACATGCATGACCCCGCCGTCATCGCTGAATTTCATCGCGTTGTTCAGCAGGTTCCAGATGATCTGTTCAACACGGATCGGATCGGCGTCCGCTACCAGCGGATCGTTGCAGGCCGGCGGCATGTGCATTTCGATGACGATGTCGCGCTCGGTGGCCTCGGCCTGCAGCACACCGACAATTTCTTCGATGCACGGCTGCAGCATCACCGGCGCGTGGTTGAGCTTGAATTTACCGGTGTTGATGCGTGACAGGTCGAGCAGGTCGTCGATGATCCGCGCCTGGCTGCGAATCGAGGCGAGGATGGTGTCCACGGCTCTGGCCGCGATAGCCTGGGTCTTCACCACCGACAAGCGTGACATCAACTCGGCATTGAGCTGGATCAGGTTGAGCGGGTGCTTGAGCTCGTGGGACATCATGGCGAAGAACTCATCCTTGAGTTTGTCGTTGGCCTGGTTTTCCACCAGCAGGTTCTCCTGCTCGGCCTCACGACGCTTCTTGTCGGTGATGTCGCGGCCAATTCGCGCATACCCATGCGAGCCACCGTTGGCCAGGCTGGTGGTGACACTGCTGCAGAAGAACTGCGAGCCGTCCTTGCGCACGTGCCAGCGGTCGTCCTCGGCGCGCCCTTCTCGCGAGGCGATCTGCAGTTCACGGGCGAGAACCTCGCCGCGGCGATCCTCCTCACTGAGGATGAGATCGGCCGAAAGCCCCAGCACTTCGGCTTCGCTGTAGCCGTAGGTGCGTTCGGCGCCCAGGTTCCAGCCGGTCACCTGGCCCTTGGGGTCCATGGTGATGATGATGTAGTCCTGAGTGGTTTCCGCGGCCAGGCGCAGGCGCTCCTCGCCTTCGCGTACTTTATCTTCGGCGAGGCGGCGCTGGGTGATGTCGATGAACGTCAATACCGCGCCATCGATGAGGTTGTCGGTGGTGCGGTACGGCAGCATGCGGGTGATGTACCAGCGCCCGTCGGAGCTTGGTACTTCACGCTCGATGACCCGCAGCGACTCGAAGGCGGTCGCCGCATCGTCGGCCATATCGGAATAATCGAGGCGATGGGTGATGTCGAGCAGCGAACGCCCGGTATCCGAATTGATGATGCTGAAGATCTCGGTCGCCCGCGGCGTAAACGACTTGATGCGCATGTGGCGGTCGACGAACACCGTGGCGATGTCGGTCGAGGCAATGAAATTCTGCAGGTCATCGTTGATCTTGCCGGTTTCCTCGACCTTGGACTTGAGCTCCTGGTTGACGGTGATCAGCTCTTCGTTGATCGATTGCAACTCTTCCTTGCTGGTTTCCAGCTCCTCGGTGGTCGAACGCAGCTCCTCGTTGATGGCCTGCAATTCTTCGTTGGAGGCCTTCAGCTCCTCGGTCGAGGTTTCCGCCTGCTCAACCGTTGCCTGCAACTGTTCCTTGGTGCTCTGCAGCTCGCTTTCCAGCTGCGACAGCACGCTATCCTTGGCTTCCTTCTGCGGGGAGGCGGCGTCGTTGCTCATGGTTTCTTCGACTTCGTCGAACAGCACCAGGGCAAAGTCGGCATCCATGTCACGGAACGGCCGGGCGATCATGTTGATGTAATAGCTGCGCTCGCCACGGCTGTGGTGCACCCGGCGCGCCTCGACGCTTTTGCCGGTGTGGAACGCCTGGAACAGGGCGGTGCGCAACTCCAGGCGTAATGACGGATGGATCAGCGACAGCAGATTGTGCGACGGCTCACCGCCGACATAACGCAGGAAGCGCCCGGCCTGATCGGACATATGCACGATGTTGGATTCGTGATTGACGATCACGCTGGGCGGCGCGTACTGCTCCAACACCCGCTGGTGCAGGTCGGCGAAGGATATCTTGCGACGCTCCGGGGCAATGCCAGGGCTGGCACGCTGCGACGTCGTGTAGGACTCGAACGGCATCGGCGTGCTGGGGCGAATCTGCGCAGCGCCGGGCTTGGCCCGGTAGATGCGGTTCTTCTTGTCGACGGGGGTGAACAGCTCCAGGCAGATGTCGGCCGACTCGGAGCTGCCGAGAAACAAATAGCCACCGGGCAACAGCGCAAAGTGGAACATTTGCAGAATCTGCATCTGCACTTCACGGTCCAGATAGATCAGCAGGTTGCGACAGGAAATCAGCTGCAGCTTGGAAAACGGCGGGTCGCGCAGCAGGTTGTGCATGGCGAACAGCACCCGCTCGCGGATCTCCTTCTTCACCCGGTAGCGCGACTGCTCCTTGGTGAAATACTGGCGCAAGCGCGGCGGCGAAACGTCCGGCAGCAACGCTTCGGGGTACAGGCCGATACGGCCGGCAGCAATCGAGTGCTCGTCAATGTCGGTGGCGAACACTTGGTACTTGCAATCGCGCTGGCTGTATTCGATCTGGTCGGCCAGCAGCATGGCCATGGAATAGGCTTCCTCGCCCGTCGAGCAACCGGCGCTCCATACCCGCACGCCGTTCTCGCTGTCGCAGGGAATATCGAACAGGCGGGGAATGATGTCGCGCTCCAGTGCCTCGAAGGCCTCACGATCGCGAAAGAAGTTGGTCACCCCGATCAGCATGTCGTCGAGCAGTTTCTTGGGTTCGTCGCTGTGTTCCTGCAGAAATGTGCGATAAGCCGGCAGATCGCTGAGTCGATTGACCTGCATGCGCCGCTCGATACGCCGCAGCACCGTGGCCCGCTTGTAATGCTTGAAGTCGTGACCGGTGCGCGTACGCAGAATGGTCAGAATGTCCTTGAGTGCCGCCTCGGCAGCACTAGCCTGTTGCGGGTCCTGGATGCCCTGGATCGGCGCCTGTAAGTCGGCATCCGACGGCAGCTGGATGCTACGCATGGTTTCCCACAGTTCCAGTATCTTCTGCGGTATGTCCGAGAGCGGCAGCACGAAATCCACCTGACCAGTCGCAATTGCGCTACGCGGCATGCTGTCGTATTCGGCATCGTCAGGGGCTTGCGCAATGGTCACGCCGCCCTGTTCCTTCACTCGCACCAGGCCGGCCGAACCATCGCTGCCACTGCCGGTGAGAATCACGCTGATGGCGCGCTCCTGGTGCGCATCACCCAAGGTGCGCATGAACAGATCGATGGCGATATGCCGAGGCTGCGTCGTGCCCACTTCCGTCACGCGCAGATGGCCATCGCTCATGGTCAACTGCATGGCCGGCGATATCAGGTAAATACAATTCTGCTCAATGGGCACCGGCGTAGTGACCTGTCGCACCTTCATCTTGGTGACTTTCTGCAAGATGCTGTCGGCGTTGCTTTCATGGGTCGGCGACAGGTGCATCACCACCACGAACGCCATGCCGTTTTTACTGGGCATCTGTTCGAACAAGCGCAACAACGCAGGCAAGCCACCCGCAGACGCGCCTACGCCAACGATGGGAAACTTCAAATGACTGGGCTCGACTGGCGCTACTGAGCTGCTTTTGGATCGAGTGGGCTTGCTCATCAATCGTCCTAATTTTTTGTCCTGAGAGGAGGAATCCAGGGTGGACCACGTTTACCTGATTGATGGCAGCTATCAGCGAACTTCTTTGCCGTCTTTTTTACACCGAATAGGCAGCGGAGACTGCATCATTGCGCGGGATCAAGTGTGTCGACTTTATCACACTCAATGAGCATTGGCGCGGGGTACGGCGCCACTAAACGCCAACTTTACCCGGCGCCAAGTTACGCTTAGCGCGATATCAAAACAGCACTACATTTAGCCTTTAAATAATGTTGTACAGCCCAACTTTTTGCATAACTTCTCAAAAAATCATGTACTCATGAATAATAAGGCGAGTAATACGGATACTCGGCAGTACGCGCGCCGATAATCATCTCGCTCAACCAACTAGTCAGAATCGATGTATACGCTTTTTGATCGCTGTCTTCGCTCAATGCGTGATCGGCACCTTTCATGATGCGGTGCGTGAGCGAGTGTGCCTGATCAAACGAAGCGCGATAGTTCATCAATGTCGTGTGCGGCACGAAGTCATCGAACTCCGACTCCACCAACAACACATCACCGTTGAATCGTGAACAACAATTGAGCGCGCGGTTCTCGAACGGCCCCATGGCGGTACGTCGATAATCTGCCAGGCCGGCCCGGTCCAGTGCCTGCTTGGGCCGGTCCCACTCTTCGTCCCAGTAGAGTGCCGGAACACGCAGGCCCAGCCAGCGAACCGGACGCAGCTCGGTGAGAATCGCCGACAGGTAACCGCCATAACTGGTGCCGATCACTGCGATCTTGTCGGGATCAATGCCAGGCTGGCTCGCCAGCTTGTCGTAGGCCGCAACGATGTCCGCCAGGCTATGCTCGCGTGACACCATCTGCCGGCTGGCGGCGGTGTTTTCATGGCCACGCATATCGAACGTCAGGCACACGCAGCCGAACCCGGCAATGCCCTTGGCACGGGCCAGATCGCGCTGCTGACTACCGCCCCAGCCATGCACGAACAGCACGCCCGGCACTTTGCGCTCCGGGGACATCAGCGTGCCGGCAATACGTTCGTTATCGACTGCGATGGTGATGACTTCACTGTGCGCGGGCATCGGTTTCCACCTTTACATACCGGCTGAGCGTGCCGTGGGGCTTCACCTGGCATCGCTGCAGCAGGTGCGCGCCGTCAGGGGCATCGTCGCCAAAAGATTCATAGGTACTGGCGCGCAGGCTGTGCAGTTGCGGGTCGCCCAGTAGCGCCTGCACAGCGAACAGCTCGGCTGCGCTGGCGCCGCCAAGGCGCCAGGATTGTTCAAGCACACCGGAGCGCGGGCGACCATCAGCACCGAGCCCCTGGGCGATATCGTAATTACGCCGAGAGGCGATCAACCCGAAGCACGCCAGCGCCGCCTGCTCGTAACGCTGTGCCTGGCTGATGGCCTGGCGCGCCGCGGCGTCGAGCGGCAGCAACTGCAGCGCCTGATAATCGCCACGCACCACAGTCAGTGCCGAGCCGCCGTACACCTCCTGGTGGTCGTCATCTTCGGTCAACCGCTGGGTACCGAAGTAGCTGGCGGTGATGCCCGCGACGGTCACCTGACCGACGCTGTACGTCGCCACCTCCTGCAAGTGCTCTTCGATAACCAGCCCCCACTGAGCGACCTCCGCGGCATCCTGGCCGGCCAGGCAGGCGGCCAACTGCGCTTCGTCGGTGATCAGCGACTGGCCTCGTCCGGCCTTGCCGCGCACCGCCTTGACCCTCACCGGGCCATCGCGCAGAAGCAATGTCGCAGCCCGCTGGGCGTCCTGTAGGTCGAATACCGTGTAGCCCTGCAGCACCGCCGAGGCGACGCGCTGATGGAACGCTGCACACCATCCCTCGGGCGCTCGCGCCGGTTTGTCTATCAAGGGGTGACTGATCGCCTTGGTCGCCATGAAGGCATGGGGCACCGCGCCGCCGAAGAAATCCTCCGCATCCGCTATGCCCAGATCGACCCTGCTCTGCTCGCTCGTTACGGTTTCGTCGGGCACCCAATAGCAGTCTTGCCGATCACCTGGGCGCTGCCAGCCGAGAAACGGTATCGCCAGCAACGCCGCTATCTTCTCGCCCAGCACGTACTGTATTGCCGCATCGTGCTCAGGCACCGGCGTGCCCATGGCGATCAATGCAACAGCTGCTTTTCTGCTCATCGGTAACCGTCCAGTACCTGATTGAATAAAGCCTTCCCCATTCAATGGGGACGACACTGGGCATGCACCGTCCATAACTCATAGCGCAAGCAATGTTCGCGAGCGCTGACGCGAGGCACACTGAATAAGCGCCGACAGGCACCAGCGTTACTTACGTTAAGTTAGGAAGCGAACCGTCGAAATGAAGTTCAACCGTTTGGAGTAACGGTACGGCGTCATGTACTGGCGGTACTGTCAGGCCAACCCATATTGCGGACGATGTCTGAAGTTATGAAACGCCAGTAACAATCACGATCCAAGATGAGCGGCAGGCTCACCGCCTCGCTTATCTGCAGCGAGACGGTGATTAATCAGCGGGAGAAGACGCCTCGATGTGCTTGCTACACATGCAGCGCGGTCGTGCTGCATGGGTAAAACGCTATTGCTCTTCGGCACGCAGCTGGCCACTTAACTGGTCACAACTGGCAGACCAGGCGGCCAACCAATCTGCCAAGGCTGGGGACTGCTCCGGCAACCCCAGCTCCACCGCGAACTCAGCAGGCGAGACGGTGCCTTTCGAGCTGCGGAACAGGCCGCGCATGATAACTATGCCGAGCACGCGGCCATCCTTCACGAAACGGTGCTCGATGAAGCTCCATTTTTCATCCCAGCCCAGCATGCGGGTATGGATTTCGAACGTTTCAAACAGCTTCAATTCGCGGCGGAACTTGCCCCATACATCGCCAACAATCGGCACGGCACGATGGCGCAGAGCCACGCGAAACGCGCCACTGCGCAGCACATAGTCCATGCGACCGACATCGGAAAGGGTGAAATAGCGGCCATTGGTAACGTGGCGATTGAGGTCCAGGTCCAGCGGCCACACACGCATGCGCACAACCGTGGTATCGAACGCAGAGACCGGCTTACGCCATGGGCGGCGGAGAAGCATGAGCAGAAGGCGAAACCAGAGGTTCATCGGGCCAGTACCTGATTGAGTAAGAGGCATCCACTGTATCAATGCCCTTCCCAGCCAAGTAGTTGCAGAACTGCCTTACTCAAGGGGGTTTATGCGAAAGAACACCGCGCCCGGTCGAGCGCCCCGCTCTACTTTTTCAGGATCAAATCTGATCACTGATCCCGTCGCGATGTGCAGTAGGCACTGCCACCCCATCAACATGGTTCTCACAGGGGTGCAGATTGCTGCTGATATTCGCGCCACCGGACTCTAACAGACGCTTGGTCTGCGCGATGAAATCGAGCATCACCGCCTGCACCAATGAGTTGTTGGCCAGCTGAGCGGTACTGAGGTAGCGGCGTCCAATGCACTGCCCCTCATCAGACATGGCCATGAAGCATATGCCAGTTGGGCCTCTATCAAGGTCAAGCTGGCAGCCGGTGTCCGCGATGAATCTATTTATATATTTGTCCATAACCTTGTGAGGCGAATACAGGCACATCCGTTCGCATTGTATTCAGACCGCTCGTCTCGTCATTCGCTTGTTTAGGTGAGGCGAGCTGCGTGCGCCCTGCCCGCCGCGGGCCTATCTTCAGCCGACGCCGGTCGGGCCTTCAATCACCTGGCGCACCTTGCGTATCAGATCGGTTGGCACATAGGGCTTGGATATCACGTCGAACTCGCTGCCGCCGGCGTCGGTGCGCTCCAGGGAGCTTTCGGAGTAGCCGGTGGTCAGCAGCACCCGCAATCCGGGCTTACGGCGTCTGGCTTCGCGGGCGAGCATTACGCCGTTCATGCCGCCGGGCATGATCAGGTCAGTGAACAGCAGATCGTAATCGGCGACCTCCAGCATCTGCAGCGCTTCACGGGCGTTCAGGGCGATCTCGGCCATATAGCCATAGTCCTCAAGAATCATCTTCGCCAGGTCCGCTACATCGGGACGGTCTTCGACAACCAGCACACGCTCGGTGCCGTTGCGCTCGTGTAGCCGCTCTTTCGTCAGGTTGTGGACGATCTGGCTGTCGTCGGCCGGGAAATACAGGCGCAACGTGGTGCCAACCCCTTCTTCGGTGTAGATCCGTACGGTCCCTCCGGACTGTTTGACGAAGCCATAGACCATCGACAAGCCGAGCCCCGATCCCTTGCCCTCCTCCTTGGTGGTGAAGAACGGGTCCATCACCCGCGTACTCACGCTTTCCGGCATGCCGATACCGTTGTCGGTAATCGCCACACTGACATAGCGCCCTGGCATCAGACCGTCGTATGCCATGCTGCCGAGGTCTTCGACCAGCACGTTCTTGGTCTCGATATGCACCGTTGGTTGATCGCGCCCTTCCAGCGCATCGCGGGCATTGATCAGGATATTGAGGAACGCAACCTCGGCCTGGGTTGGGTCGATGCGACAGTTCCACAGCGCCTGATCGAGCTTCAGGCGCATGTTGGTGCGCCCCAGCGTACGTTCGCCCAGCTCCTGAAAGCCGGTAATCAGCCCATTGAGGTTGAGTACCCGGCCCTCGAGCTTCTGCTTGCGGGAAAATGCCAGCAGTTGCTGGGTCAGCGTGGCGGCGCGGTCAGCGGCATTGCGTGCGTTACCCACGCAGCGCTGCATACGCACTTGATCGTACTCGGGCTTGGCCACCGTGCGGTCAAGCACTTCGAGATAACCGATCATCACCTGCAGCAGGTTGTTGAAGTCGTGGGCAATGCCGCCGGTAAGTTGCCCCAGCGCTTCCATCTTCTGCGCTTGGCGCAGGCCTTCTTCAGCATCGCGGCGACGGCTGATGTCGAGCTGCGAGGCGAAGAAATAGATCAGCTCGCCAGCGTCGTTGTAGACCGGCGATATGAACAGCGCATTCCAGAACGTCGAGCCATCCTTGCGGTAATTGATCAGCTCGACCGAGACTTCCTGGCGCTGGGCGATTGCGTCACGCACCTGCGTAACCACCGAACGATCGGTCTCCGGCCCCTGCAGAAAACGGCAGTTGGTGCCAACGATCTCGTCGGCGTCATAGCCGGTCATCTCCAGAAACGCGTTATTGGCAAAGATGATCGGATTATCATCACGATTCGGGTCGGTGATGATCATCGGCATCCGCGTGGTTTCAACCGCCGCGAAGAAAATGTTCTTGCCGGAACCGGTGATGTCGCCAGATGAAGTGTTGTCGACGCGGAAGTTCTGTTTGCCGCTCGTAGACATCGGCATTACCTATATAGAGGGCGCAGCCAGTACACGGCCGCTCTGTATAATTCGAGCAAATGGCCATCAGAAAGTTCTACAAGTCTAGCAACCTGTACAACTTTGCAAGTGCTTGTGGGGAGCGCCAGCCGTCAGCAATTGCGGTATTGGAGAGACCGCCGCCAATGAGCGGCATGATCATCGGCGTCACGTGCAGGTTAGCTGTCTTGCATCGATCGCGCTTACCCGTTCACACCGGGTAATGCTTGCTCGGGCATGAAGAGAGCCTGAGCGGATACACCCCGACAACCTCCTCTCCAGAGGCATGAATCCAGGCACCTTCAAGCCAAGCGCTGGCGACGCCTCAATAAAAAACGCCGTGCAGAAAACCTGCACGGCGTTTGTCATTCTAGCGTTTGGCTAGCGGCGCACCGCTCAGCTCAGGGCGTCCTGGTAATCCTTTACGTAGTCGGTGGCCAACGAGGTTTTCTGCTGTTGGGTCAGCATCTTTCCGGCCTGCTGGAAGAAGGTGTGCTCTTCGTCTTCCAAGTGATGAAAGATCTTGTCCTTGAGCTTGCGGGCGGTGGCAATCCACGACGGGCTGGACGGGTCGGTTTCTTCCAGAGTCTCCAGCAGCTCGTCCATTTCATGGTGTTCAGCAACGCCATGACGAGACAGGTCGACACCAGCGTCGTGCTTCATCAGCGGCGAATAGAAAAACCGCTCTTCTGCGCGCGCGTGGGCCAGCAGTTCTTCCTTGAGATCCTTGTAATACTGGGCACGCTCGGGCGAGTCGCCCTGGGTGCCGACCAGCGCTTCGGCCAGTTCACGCTGGCGGTCGTGGCTTTCTCGCAAGGCTTCGAAAATTTGCATGGAGTTTCCTCATCAGATTACGGGCTGTCCGTGGCCTTTCGAGGCCCTCTGAAGGGTTCTGACCGAAGCGGCGAAATTGTGGTTCAACCAATTAGTGGCGCTGCGCCACGCCTGATGACCGACCATCCGCCGAGGCAATTGGCGAGATGCAGAAGAAGCCGTCGGCTCAATGCTGCGCCAGAATGGCGCTCAGCAGACCGGGAAAGCGTGTGTCCAGTTCATCGGCCCGTAGCGAGTTCATGTGCGTGGTGCCGATGTTGCGCGTGTGCACCAGGCCGGCATCGCGCAACACCCGAAAATGGTGCGACATGCTCGACTTTGGGCGGCCGCCGTCCAGCTCACCGCAGGTGGCTTCCGGCACGCCGGCCAGGCAGCGGACGATTTCCATGCGCACCGGATCGCTCAAGGCGTAAAGCAGACGCTCAAGGGTCAGGTCGCTGGGATCGGGATGTTTGAAGGCTCGCATGCTGCACATGATAACGGGGCTATCGTTATTTGCCATAGTTCGATTATGATCGAACAACAGTAACGAACGATATCCACTCGGAGTTAACCCATGTCTGCGCTGTTCGAACCCTTCAAACTGAAAGACGTCACCCTCCGCAACCGCATCGCCATCCCGCCGATGTGCCAGTACATGGCCGAAGACGGCATCATCAATGACTGGCATCAGGTTCACCTGGCCGGCATGGCACGCGGCGGCGCTGGCCTGCTGGTCGTTGAAGCCACCGCCGTGGCGCCAGAAGGCCGTATCACCCCAGGCTGCGCGGGCATCTGGAGCGATGAGCACGCCCAGGCGTTCGTGCCGGTGGTCAAAGCCATCAAGGCGGCCGGCTCGGTGCCCGGCATCCAGATCGCTCACGCCGGCCGCAAAGCCAGCGCCAACCGCCCGTGGGAAGGTGACGACCACATCGCCGACAACGATGCACGTGCCTGGGAAACCATCGCCCCATCGGCGATTGCCTTCGGCGCCAACCTGCCGAAAGTACCGCGCGCCATGACCCTGGAAGACATCGCACGGGTTCGCCAGAACTTCGTCGACGCCGCCCGCCGCGCCCGCGATGCCGGCTTCGAATGGATCGAGCTGCACTTTGCTCACGGCTACCTCGGCCAGAGTTTCTTCTCAGAGCACTCCAACCAGCGTACCGATGCCTACGGCGGCAGCTTCGACAACCGCAGCCGCTTCCTGCTGGAAACCCTCGCTGCCGTGCGTGAAGTGTGGCCGGAGCACCTGCCGCTGACCGCCCGCTTCGGCGTGATCGAGTACGACGGCCGCGACGAGCAAACCCTCGAAGAGTCCATCGAACTGGCTCGCCGCTTCAAGGCCGGCGGCCTGGATTTGCTGAGTGTCAGCGTCGGCTTCACCATCCCCGATACCAACATTCCGTGGGGCCCGGCCTTCATGGGCCCGATCGCCGAGCGCGTGCGCCGCGAAGCCGGCATCCCGGTGACCTCGGCCTGGGGCTTCGGCACGCCGCAACTGGCGGAAGAAGCAGTGAAAGCCGGTCACCTCGACCTGGTCTCGATCGGCCGCGCCCACCTCGCCGACCCGCACTGGCCGTACTTCGCTGCCAAGGAACTGGGCGTCGACAAGGCCTCCTGGACGCTGCCCGCGCCCTACGCACACTGGCTTGAACGCTACCGCTAACGGGTGGCAGTAAACTCGCCGGCTACCTGGTAGCCGGCGAACTCGTTTGTGCAGAGAGCAGGCTGCGCCAGCCAGTGGTGGATCAGTCCACGACCCACCCTTTGTTTACCCTGCCCACCAGCGCCGTCGCGGCCGTCGCTCGCGCGTCAATGACACTTGGCGACAGCGCACCTGATGAATGCTCCGAAATCAGCACACGAACGAGCCGATAACCACACTAGACTCATGTAATCCGGCTAGCCGCCGACAACGTCAAGCTGCCCGGCGATGTCGATCCAGGCTCTGGTTGCACAGTACAAGGTGGTCATCACAATGCCTGAAGATTTCGGCGCCATGCGTAGCTACACGGACGTCACCAGAAGATACGCTGTTGGCTTCGCGATACTGATGGCCAGCTTGCTGGTTATCGCCTGCGCGGCACTGATCTCGATCGCTCTCAAACAGAACGTTGCGCAAGTTGAGCTGAACACGTCCTCCATATTGCGCTCCGTCAGCTCCAAGGTGCAGTCGACCGGAACTGCGTTGAAGGACTACGCCTTCTGGAACGATGCCTATGCATCCGCGGGTGGCGATACCGTGGACGTCGACTGGGCCTATGAGCGAGACAATATGGGGGGCTCGCTGTTCAACAGCTACTCCATCGACGGGGTGTTCATCGTGGGCCCCGCCCAGGACACTCGCTATGCAGTGGTCGAAGGCGAATTGAGCTCGGTGACTGCCACCCAGTACGTTTCCGCTGACCTGACGCCTCTCCTGGCGGCGGCCCGAGATCGCGCTGACCTCGACCAAGCCGTATACGGCTATTACCTGGTCAACGGCGCGGAGGCTCTCGTCTACGCCGCATCGATCAAATCGGATGAGGTGGTTGGCAGGGCAGCTCTTGCCAATACCTCGGTGATGCTTTTTGTAGATATTCTGGATATCGAAGCGCTCGGGCTCGATGCCAAAGTGGCTGATCTGCGTACCCTTCAACAGCGAGAGGATGGCCTGCTGTTCGTGTCGCTCCAGTCAGCATTCGGTGAAGAGCTGCTCCTCACCTGGACGCCGACACGACCCGGTGATGCCTTCCTGCTGGCGCTATTGCCGCTGCTAGTGCTGACGGCCGTATTGTTCGCAGTACTCCTTTGGGCCCTGCAGCGGCGGCTGCTACGCGCATCAGGACTGTTTGATGCCGGCCAGGACGCGCTGCTTCTCAGTGAGGAACGCTTCCGATCGGTGGCTGAGTCTTCATCGGACTGGATTTGGGAAACTGACACGCACGGCCGCCTCACCTTCGTGTCGGGACGTTTCTCGGTCATGACCGGGTTGCAAAGCTGCGAATGGGCAGGCAAAAAGCTCGGCGATCTGCTGGGGGTGGATATTGCTGCCTGCAGTGCTCCAACCGTTTCGGCCGAGCACGCGCCAGCGGCACGGCAGCAGATCGAGTGCTCATACGCTGACGCCCTGGGCAGCATGCACCACTGCCTGCTCTCGATTCGCAGCATTCTCAAGGATGGAGACGTGTGTGGTTACCGAGGGACCGTCACGGATATCACCGAAGAGGTCGAAGCCAAGCGGCAGATAACCCACATGTCTGAGCACGACGCGCTGACTGGCCTGGCCAATCGTCGCTATCTCCACACCTACCTGGACACGCGGCTCGGGGTCACCAGCCGCCCGCTGTGCCTGCTCAGTCTCGACCTGGACCGATTCAAGCCGGTTAACGATACCTTCGGCCACTCGATCGGCGATCAGGTGCTCTGTGAAGTAGCGCTACGCTTGAAACACTGCGTGCGCGAAGGGGATGTGGTTGCGCGGCTGGGTGGCGATGAGTTCGTTCTGGTCATCGAAGGGCTGGCTGATGAGCGCGGTCTCGAAAGGTTATGCGCGCAGGTCTGTGAGGCTATCGGCGAACCTATCGTCAGTGGAGCCCATGAAATTTCCCTGGGCGTAAGCATCGGGGTGGCAATCGCACCGAAGGATGCCGTGCATGCCGGTGATTTGTTGCGCTACGCGGACATTGCGCTCTACGAAGCCAAGGCCGCGGGAAGGAACAACTGGCAGTTCTATGCGGCAGAAATGAATCAACGTGTGATTGACCGCCGCCTGATCGAAACCGACCTGCGCAATGCACTGCGCCGGTCCGAGTTTTTTCTGGAGTTTCAGCCCCGCTTCTCGGTTGGCGCGAAGGTGGTTTCAGGAGCAGAGGCCTTGGTGCGGTGGCAACACCCGGTACGGGGACGAACGATGCCGGACCACTTCATCTCCGTCGCCGAAGAGACCGGGCTGGTCATTGCGCTCAGCGATTGGGTGCTGGAAAAAGCCTGCAAAGCGGCAACCGAATGGCCTGCCGAGCTGCTGATTTCCGTCAACCTGTCATCCGTCGAGTTCCAGCGAGGCGATCTCATCACGCGCGTTCGTCGTGTGCTCGAAGCAACAGGCCTGGATGCCGGCCGCCTGGAACTCGAGATCACCGAAACCGTGATGCTCAGGGACTCTGCTTCTGCGCTGGAGATCATGATCGGCCTCAAGCGTTTGGGGGTTCGTTTGTCGATGGATGATTTCGGCACGGGTTATTCGTCGCTCAGTTACCTGCGCACCTATCCCTTTGATGCGATCAAGATCGATCGCAGCTTTATTGCCGATCTGCAGGGGGAAACCAAGAGCACGGCGATCGCTATTCTCGAATCGATCATCGGGCTTGGCCGGGCGCTGGCAATGACGGTGACAGCGGAAGGCATTGAATCGGAAAGCCAGCTAAAGGATCTCGCCAGCATCCGCTGCGACGAAGCGCAGGGTCACTACCTGGGCCGCCCGCAGTCGTTACAACAGTTCAACGCACTTATTGCGGCGCGCCATCAGCATGCCGCAGTGGCCATTGCGCCGGGCCCGAGCGCCGCCATCGATACATGAAACCCCGCTCACGTTCAGGTCCATTTCAGTCGTGTAGAGCAGGTGGTCATGGACGATTGGGTGAAGGGCCGGGTGGTGCTCATCGGTGATGCGGCACACGCCTCCTCGCCGAATATGGCGGAAGGTGCAGCGATGGCCATGGAGGATGCGCTGGTGCTGGCCGAGACGCTGGCTACCACGGCAACCCTCAAGGACGCATTCGCCGCCTATATGCGCCGCCGCAAGCCCCGCGTCGACTGGGTACAGAAGCAATGTGTCGCGCGCGACAAGATGCGCGGCTTACCCGCCTGGGGGCGTATTCCCCTGCTGAAGTTGGCAGGCAATAAGCTGTACAAGCGAAGCTATGCACCGTTAACGGACCCGATATGACCCGATCATGGACACTGTTGCGGCGGCTTGCCGTCGTCCTCCTCACCCTGTCAGCCGTCTACGCCGCGCTGTTCCTGGGCGCGCTCTACTGGGCAACGCCGACCATGGTCATTCACAACCATTCAGGCGTCGAGGTGCAGGTTGAAGCGCGGTGGGATGCTCAGCGAAAACAGCTTCCCGCCCTTTCACCGGGTGCCAAGCGCCGCTTCAAAGTAGCCGGTGAGTCGGCCATGGGGTTCGTGGTGAATTATCCCGACGGCCGACAGATAAGTAGCAAGCCGGTTTATTTCACCACCGCCACCACCGTCACGGCTGTCGTCACGGATAGCAGTGTCGAGGTCAGGTCAGAGCTATGAACGACGCAGCGTGCCCGAGTCCGCGGCAGGATTTCCCGAGCCTGACCGTACCGTACAACTTCAAAGATCGAGCGGGACAGATTACCCACCACGTATCGACCCGGTGCCGGAGTGGGTAGCCATGCGCTTGACAAGTAAAGCGATCGTTTTACACTCAAGCCATGGATAAACGTACTGAAATAATCGCAGGGGCTACCCGCCTGTTCGAGGCAGAGGGGTTCCGAGGCATCGGTGTCGACCGGGTGATCGCGCCTTCCGGCGTCTCGACCCGCACGCTCTACAAGCACTTCGGCTCGCGTGACGGACTGGTTCTCGCCGTTCTTGAAGCGCGCCACCGTGCTTTCATGGAACGGCTCGAAGCGCAGCCAGGCGACATCGAGACGCTGTTCAACGCGCTGCGCGGTTGGGTGATAGAACACGGCACGCTTGGCTGCATGTTGCTGCGCGCTCGCGCCGAATATGCTCAAGCGAGCACCGAGATCGTTTCACTGGTGCAGGGCCAGAAAGTCGAGTTCCGCGAGGACATCGCAAAACGCGTGGAGCTCGCCCTGGGTCGAAACGATGAGCGCCTGTGCACGCAGCTCTGGCTGTTGTTCGAAGGCGCCACGGCTGCGGCCAGCGTGGCCGGCGCATCGGTCATTGACGATGCCAGGGACGCTGCATCTGCCCTGCTGGCTCTCGCCAAAGCAGGTCGACCATGAAACGCGGCCTGAACCTCGTCGCGGCAGCCTTTGCCCTGACGGCGCTGTCCTATGGGCTGGCACGGTTCGCCTACGGGCTGCTGCTGCCGCAGATTCGCAATGAACTGTCGCTGGACGTCACCACCGCAGGGTGGATTGGCGGTAGCGCCTTCGCGGCTTATTGCGTGGGAATCATGCTGGCCTTCTACGCCATCGGTGTAGTAGGCGCTCGTTGCATCGCGCTGTCAGCTGGCGTGGCGGCCACGTTGGGCATGGGCCTGGTGACCGTCGCATCCTCAGGGTGGACGCTGGGCATGGGCATCGGATTGGCCGGGTTGAGCACGGGATTGACCTCACCACCGTTGGCGACCGCCGTCGCTGCCCGGTTCAATGATCGCGACAGCCCCAAGGCCAACGGCACCATCAACGCCGGCACAGCCGCGGGGATCGTTTTTTCCGGCATGGCGGCGCTGCTGGCTGCAGGTGCATGGCGCGAGCTGTATGGCCTGTTTGCGCTGATCGGCGCAGGAGTCACGGTATGGATCTGGTTCGCGGTGCCGTCGTGCAAGAGCGAGCAAGGTGCCAGCAAGCCTTCCTTGGTAATTCTGCGCCGGCCTGGCGTACTTACCCTGTGCGCAAGCGCAGCGTTGATGGGACTGTCGAGCACCGCTATCTGGACGTTTGGCGCTGACATCCTGCGCAATGACTTTCGCTTTAGTGATGAGCGCCTGGCCTGGGTCTGGGTTGTCGTGGGCGCGGCCGGTATCAGCGGCTCGCTCACCGGCGTGCTGACCAATCGGTTTGGCGCCGCACGGGTACACGGCTGCGCGCTACTCGGAATTGCCCTTGGAACCCTGGGCCTGGCGGCGACCGCCTTCTCGCCGGGGTACGGCTTTGCCGCCATGGGCCTGTTCGGCGCGGCCTATATCGTGTCGTCCGGGACGTTTTTGATTCAGGGCATCAAGCTGCTCGCCGATCGCCCGGACCTGGGGCTGGGCATCCCGTTTCTCAGCCTGGCGCTCGGCCAGGCTGTCGGTACGCCGCTATTCGGCGCAACCCTGAGCGTGACCGGCACAGTCGGCGCGCTGGCGATCTTTGCCGTTGCGGCGTGCCTGGCCATCTACGTTCGGCCGCGATCAGCACCTGACGCCGGCAGCGCTGCCCACCCGGAGCCATGCAGCCACCGCCAGTGAGTCGTCCGTCGGTCGCCGCAGGTAACAGCGTTGCCCGCTGCCTCGCGGAATAAGTCGCTTGCTGTCGATTTGGGCACGGCGCATCATGCCGCCACCCCTTATCTGCGGTCCCCCTTCGATGCCTCATCGCCCAGCCCCTTTCCCGCTTAATGAGGAAGAGCGTGCGCTCTCGCTCGAGCACCTCGATGTGCTCGGCTCTGCCCCGGAGCAAGGCTTCGACGATGTCGTGCTGCTGGCGACCACCTTGTGCGATACGCCCATTGCGCTGGTCTCCCTGGTCGACCGGGAACGGCAGTGGTTCAAGGCCTGCATCGGCCTGCCGGTCAGCGAGACTCACCGTGACCTGGCGTTCTGTGCCCATGCGATTCTGGAACCAGACGAGGTGCTGATAATCGAGGATGCGGCCATCGACCCGCGCTTCCAGCACAGCGCGCTGGTGCTAGGCCCTCCCTATATCCGTTTTTATGCAGGCGCGCCGATCTGCACCGATACAGGCCATCCGCTGGGCACCGTCTGCGTGATAGATACGCGCCCGCGCACGCTTAGCGATTCGCAGCGCAAGGCCCTGCAGGCGTTGGCGCGGCAGACCGCTGCCCTGCTCCAGCTGCGCCTGCACGAAGCGCACCGCGAGCAGCGCGCCAGCGAGCTGCTTGAGCAACTGGAACACGCTCAGGCCCAGCACCGCGAGGCCGAACAATCGCTGCGCCATGCTCGCCGCGTATCGTCGCTGGGCATGCTCACGGCGAGCATCGCCCATGATGTGAACAACCTGCTGCAGGTGCTCAGCGCCAGCCTGCAGATGGCCAATCTGCGCGCACGGCGCCCTGCGGATGTAGAGCGCTTCTGCCAGACCGGCCTAAAGGCGGTGGAGCAAGGTGGTGAGCTGATCCGCCAACTGCTGGCCAATGTGCGTCAGGACGGACCGGAGCTGGTCTGCATCGACATCAGCGAGCGTATTGAAAGCTCCCGTAGCCTGTTGGCGGGCACCGTGGGCGCGGCCATCGAGCTGAGCTTCGACCTCGCTGCCAGGGACGTCGGCGTGATGTGCGATGAGGTGCAGCTGCAGGCCGTGCTACTCAACCTGCTGAGCAACTCGCGTGATGCGATGCACGGCCGCGGCCAGGTGCATATCGCCACGCGCCTGCAACAGGTCAGCAGTGATTTACAGCTCAACGATGGCGCTTACCTGATCCTCAGCGTGAAAGACGATGGGCCCGGCATGTCGCCGGAGCTGGCCAGCAAGATCTTCGCGCCGTTCTTCACCACCAAGCAGGCCGGCCACGGAACAGGGCTGGGGCTGGCGCAAGCCCGCGAGTTCGCCAACAACACCGGCGGTGACGTGCGCGTCGACACCGCGCCCGGTGCCGGCACCACCATGAATATCTACCTGCGGGTGCTGGGCCGCATCAGCGTCGCCGATCAAGCAAGTTGACCACCACACGATCCAGCCAGCCCCACAGGCGCTGACGCAGGCGTTGCCACAATGGCCTGGCCTGCCACATGTCGAGGTCGACTTCGCGGCTTTGCGGAAAATCGTTTTCAAAGCTCTGCTGCACGGCCAGGGTGAAATCCGCATCCACGGTTTCGACGTTGGCGTCGAGATTGAAACGCAGGTTCCAGTGGTCGAAGTTGCAGGAGCCTACGCTGGTCCAGTCGTCCACCAGCACCATCTTCAGGTGCAGAAAGCGCGGGCGGAATTCGAAGATGCGCACACCGGCCTTGAGCAGCCGCGGGTAATAACGCTGGCCAGCGAAACGCACGGGCGGGTTGTCGGTGTGCCGGCCACTGAGCAGCAGGCGCACGTCCACGCCGCGCGCGGCGGCCTTGCGCAGGGCGCGGCGAACCTTCCAGGTCGGCAGGAAATACGGCGTAGCCACCCATACCCGCTGCTCGGCTGCGTTCAGTGCACGGATCAGCGATTGCAGAATATCGCGGTGCTGACGGGAGTCGGCGTAGGCCACTCTGCCCCAGCCCGACCCGGCGGCGGGTAAGCGCGGCAGCGGCTTGCGGTGCGGCGTGAGATAGGGCCGCCAGGCGAATCGAGCATTATTGGCCTGCCATTGGCGGTCGAACAGCTGCAGCCAGTCAGCCACCAGCGGGCCGTCGATTTCCACCATCACCTCGTGCCATGCACTCTCTGGTTCGCCAGGCAGCCAGAAATCATCGGTGCAACCGGTGCCGCCAACGAACGCCACGTGGTCGTCGACCACCAATAATTTGCGGTGGTCGCGGTAGAGGTTGCGCCCGCCACGCTGCCAACGCAGCGGGTTGTACCAACGCAGTTGCACGCCGGCATCGAGCATGGCCTGTCGATCAGTGCTGTTCAGACCCTGACTGCCGAACGCGTCGAACAGGCAGCGCACCGCCACGCCGCGTTGCGCTGCCGCGCACAGGGCGCGCAACAGGGCATCGGTACAGCCGCTGCTGATCACCAGGTATTGCTCGAGTTCGATGGTCGCGCTGGCTGCGTCGATGCAGGCGATCATCCGCGGGAAGAAGGCCGGGCCGTCGTTGAGCAGGGTGAAGCGATTACCTTCCCGCCAGGGAAATACCTGACCGGGCATCAATCACTCACAGAAGGCAAAAAGTAGAACGACAGGCGCATGACATCTCGGCCGGGTGCTGGGGATGCGCCACGATAGCTGCCTACGTGCGCATTGCAAAGGCCGCCTGTGTGCGGGTGATGGTTCACTGGCGATGGCCGCACATACGACAGCGATCGCCAGCCATCACCCCCGTGCAGCGCGGGCAGCCACCGTTCAAGGTGCCGCGACGCCATTGCCAGATTTGCAGCAACCGCAGTGCCACCCACAACGCCCCGCTGGCAGGCAGCACGATCATCCACGGAAAGATCGCCCGTGCAGCCTGTGCCCAGCCTGCCAGCGAGCCGCCTTGCTGCGACAGCACCAGCAAACCCATCATCGCGACCAGCCCGGCGAAGATGAGGATGAAGGGCAACCCCAGGTTTCTGATGAAGAACATATGACGCACTCGTGGGCAATCGGGCGCACATGGTAAGCAAGGTCGCCAGCGGACTGAACCCACGGGCTGATTTAAACCATCCATCTGTACCTGAATGCCTGTCACACAAGCATCACCGAAGCTTCACAGTGGTGACACTCGCCCTGCCTAGCCTGCAGTTGTTTCCTGAGTGTGCTCAGGTCAGCAGGCTAACCGGTTCGCGTGCGCAGCAGCGCTGCCCCGACCGGCAACGGAGGTAAGGCATGACCCAGAACGCCATCGCACCCGCGCGCAGCACCGCTCCCCGTCGCCTGCAGGCAGAGCGCCTGACCAGCCCTCACGCCCTGCGTGAAGCTCAGGCGCTGCGCTTCCGTGTGTTCAGCGCCGAGTTCAACGCCAAGCTGAAAGGCGCCGAGTTGGGCCTGGACATGGATGACTATGACCTGCACTGCCGACACATCGGCGTACGCGACCTGAGCAGCGGCGAGCTGGTCGCCACCACCCGACTGCTCGATCACCACGCGGCTGCAGGCCTTGGCCGTTTCTACAGCGAAGAGGAGTTCGCCCTGCACGGTCTGCGTCACCTGCAAGGGCCGATTCTGGAAATTGGCCGTACCTGCGTGGACACTGCCTACCGCAATGGCGGCACTATCGCCGTGCTGTGGGCCGAGCTGGCCGAGGTGCTCAACGAGGGCGGCTACCGCTACCTGATGGGCTGCGCCAGCATCCCCATGCAGGACGGCGGCATCCAGGCGCAAGCCATCATGCAACGCCTGCGCGAACGCCACCTGTGTACTGAGAACCTGCGCGCCGAACCGAAAACGCCGTTGCCCGCGCTGGAGCTGGCCGGCAACGTCATCGCCGAAATGCCGCCGCTGCTCAAGGCCTACATGCGCCTGGGTGCCAAGGTGTGCGGCGAGCCGTGCTGGGACAAGGACTTCCAGGTCGCCGACGTGTTCATCCTGCTCAAGCGCGACGAGTTGTGCCCGCGCTACGCAAGGCATTTCAAGGCGGCGGTCTGAGCGCAGGCTTGCCGACAGCGGCTGGGCGCGGTAAATAATGCCGCGCCGGTCGCAGCGACTGCCTGACCAGCGCCAGCGCTGGGCCCTTTTATCTATTCAGTTCGTGCAGGTTCCGCCCCGATGAGCAAATTGCGTCTGTATTCGCGCCTGATCCGCCTGCTGGCGGTGATCGCACTGGGCACCCTGCTCGCGGCTCTGCTGGTTCCCATGGAGCGCCTGAGCCATCGTGAACTGATGGGCGTGCGCCAGCGCATGACTCGCTGGTTCATGGCACGCTTGAGCAACGCCCTTCCCTTTCGCGTCAGCGTGCACGGGCAAGTCCCGCACAAGCCGATGCTGTGGTTGAGCAACCATATTTCCTGGACGGACATTCCACTGATCGGCAGGCTCGCGCCGCTGTCGTTCCTCTCCAAGGCCGAGGTGCGCACCTGGCCGGTGGCCGGCTGGCTGGCGCACAAGGCCGGCACGCTGTTTATCCGCCGCGGCGCCGGCGATGGCGGCCTGCTCAATCAACAGCTGGGCCGCCACCTGAACAGTGGCCGGCACCTGTTGATCTTCCCGGAAGGCACCACCTGCGACGGCACAGCATTGCGCACGTTCCATGGCCGCCTGTTGAGCAGCGCCATCGAAAGCGGTATCGAACTGCAGCCCGTGGCCATTCGGTATCTGCGCGATGGCAAGGTGTGCACCGTGGCGCCCTTCATCGGTGACGATGACATGCTCTCGCACCTGCTGCGTCTGATGAACAGTGAGGTTGCCGAGGTGGAGATCCAGTTGCTGGAGCCGATCGACAGCCAGTCGGGCAATCGCAACGAGCTGGCCCGCCGTGCCCATGCAGCGATCAACGCCGCGCTGTATGGCCCGGCAGACAGTCCAGAGGTAGCCGCCCAGGCCGCCTGAGCTACGCTAGCGCGCGGGCAACGGGTTGTCGGCGCGCAGCCAGCGCCGGTAGATCGGCTCGGCGAAAAACAA
The DNA here is from genome assembly GCF_900102335.1 of Phytopseudomonas seleniipraecipitans. Classification (GTDB taxonomy): domain Bacteria; phylum Pseudomonadota; class Gammaproteobacteria; order Pseudomonadales; family Pseudomonadaceae; genus Aquipseudomonas; species Aquipseudomonas seleniipraecipitans. Next base: position 312,845 of record NZ_FNBM01000001.1, on the reverse strand, counting down.
CACCAGGAACAGCCGGATCACCTGCATGGCGGTCACCAACGGCACTGCCAATTGCAGGGTTTCTGCGGTCAGGCTCATCTCGGCAATGCCGCCCGGCATCATGCCCAGGGTCAGCGACTGGAAATCCAGCCCGCTCAACCAGCCGATCAGCAGCGCCGCCAGAAACGCCACCAACATCATCGCCAGCGTAGTGATCAGGGTGCGCGCCAGGAATGAAGGCGCGTAGCGGAAGAACGCGCGATTGAAGAAGCAGCCCAGGGCGCTGCCGATCATCAACTGCCCGGCCTGGCTGGCACCTGCGGGCAGCGTGCTGCTCAGATCGAAGCCGATACTGAACGCGGCGCTGACCAGCAGCGGCCCGAACAGCCAGGGGTTCGGCTGCTTGCAGCGATGCATGATCCAGCCTGCCCCTGCTGCCAACGGCAGGATCAGCGCCAGCCACGGCCAGTCCGCGTGGGCGGCATGCTGGTATACCTCGCCCTCGCCCACCAGAAACTTGAACAGCGCCGGCACCAGCAACACCACGGCAACCACGCGAAGGCTTTGCGCCGCAGCGACGCGAGTAAGTTCGGCGCCATTGCGGGCACCCAGATTGACCATCTCCCCCGAACCACCGGGCATGCTGGAGAAATAGGCGGTGGCCATGGTCTCGCCGGTACGGCGCATGAACCACACGCCGATGATGCTGCTGAGTACGGTGATCAACGCACCGATGACGATGGGCACCAAGTGCCCGGCGATCTGCGCCACCAGTGCGGGCGTGAAGTGCAGACCGATGCCGATGCCGATAATCCATTGGCCAAACTTGCGGCCACCGGGGAACGGCTGCAGCTGCCAGGGCGTCATGCAGCGCAGCACAATCACCGCCACCAGCGAGCCGATCATCCACGGCAGCGGCCAACCGATGGCGCTGGCGATCAACGCGCCAAGTGCGCCTACCAGAGGCGTTCCGAGGTAGTTCAGCCAGTGGCTTTTGTGCATGCAGTCCTCTCAGATGGTGTGTGCTGCGGCCTGGCCTTGCGCTCAGGCGCGCTTGTCTGGTGTTGCTGATCGGGGCCCGAGCGCGAGGGTGCTCAGGCTGATCGGGCGCGGCGGGGATTTGAAAGCACCTTGACCAATAACTTTGCTGATCTTTGTCGCAATATCGTTCAGGTCGGAATCCGCCATATCGAACCGGATCATCGATATAGAGCGTTTCGATCAGTGATCGACGGCAACAATATTGCTCTTAATTGAAATATAAAACAATAAAAGACCGAGCAATCTTGCCACCACTGCCACTTTGCGAAGCGCTGATTCCGTAGCAGAATGCTGTCCCTGCGTGGTGACGATCAGCCATGCGGCAATGCTCACTTCCCACGCCAAGGCCCAGGACAGCACCCATTCGATGACGCTCACTGCCCTGCAAAAACGTGTCGCCCGCGAGATCATCGCCTACGTTCGCCACGAGCGGCTGCCGGTGGGCCACCACCTTGCCGAATCACAGCTGGCGCAAACGCTGAACACCTCGCGTACACCGGTGAAATTAGTGCTGGGCCACCTCACCGAACGCGGCATGCTCAAACATGACCGCAACCGCGGCTTCTTCCTCGCCCGCGCCGCGGACGACCTCAACGATCTGGTGCTGGAAATCGCCGAGGCCGAAGAGCATTCGGTGTACATGAAATTCGTCGAGCTGCGCGTGGCGCGGCAGCTCCCAGAGCACATCAGCGAAATCGACTTGATGCGCCAGTTCGATGTGTCGCGCAGCGAGCTGCGTTCGGCGTTGCTGCGCATGCAGCAAGAAGGCTGGGCAGAGCAACGCACCGGCCAGGGCTGGAAGATGCTGCCGGTGATCGACTCGGTGGAAGCCTACGAGGAAAGCTTCACCTTTCGCGTGACCATCGAGCCGGCGGGCCTGCTGTCACCGACCTTCCAGGTCGACCAGAAGGTGCTGGCGCTGTGTCGCCAGCAGCAGGAATACATCGCCGAGACGGGCTATTTGAGCATGACCACCCAGGAGCTGTTCGAGGCTAACTCGAAATTCCACGAAATCCTTGCCGGGTTCTCGGGCAACCGCTTTCTGCTGCAATCGCTGAAACGCCTGAACGGCCTGCGCAGGCTGGTGGAGTACCGCGTTGATCTGCCGCGCCCGACGCGCCGCAAACAGGTGCTGGAGCACCTGGAAATCCTCGACCTGATCGAACGTGGCGATCGCCTTGGCGCAGCAGATAGGCTGCGCGCCCACCTCGAAGGTGCCAGACGTAACAAGCTCAATCCGGCGCTACTGGAACGGCTCGGCCTGCAGAGCGAGGACTGAAGTGCTCTACAGCTGGGCGCGCTGCTCGCGAGCGAAGCGCATCAGCGCTGGATAGAACGCGCTGAAGTCATCACTGAGCGGCTCATACAGACCACGCAGATCTTCCAGCCCACCGTCCAGCAAGCCCGGTCGTGACAAACGCCGCGACATGCCGGCGATCACCTGCTCCAACACCTCGAAATCCCGGTAGCTGCCGAGCCAGTCCTGCGCAGCCATGCGCGGGGCGATGTGCTGCAGGTTGCCCGGCAACTGCGCCTCGGCGGCCAGCACACCATACACACGGCTGGTAAAACGCTGCAGCGGTTGATCGCTGTACTGCTGCCAATCGCGCGCCAGGCAGTGATCGAAAAACAAATCGAGGAAAATTCCGGCAACGCGCCGACGCTGTGCCGGAAAACGCGCACGGGCCTGCGCCTGCAGCGGGTGACTGTCGGTAAAAGCGTCGATTCGCCGGTGCAGCGCGATGCCCGCCTCGATGGCGGCCGGCCATTGCCCGGCCAGCGGCCCTTTGACGAAATCGCCATAGAGGCTGCCGAGTAGCTCGGCGGGCGCGTCGCCGCCCAAGTGCAAGTGTGCGAGGTAATTCATGTCGGGCAGCTTAAATCTTCAGGCTGCGCGTAGCGAGTGCCCGTCCATCACGCCGGTCGATAGGCACTATCTGCCTGAACGATCTGTATATCGCCAAGCTCCGATATACAGTTCGCCGCATCGCGATATTGCGTTGCACCGATATCAGGAGAGTTCATGAGCGCTGCCGACATCGATCTCGACGAGGTGATCAAGGCCATTGCCCACCCCGTACGCAGGGACATCCTGCGCTGGCTCAAGGAGCCGGAGGCGTACTTCGTCCAGCAGGACCACGCGTTCGACATCGGCGTGTGTGCCGGCAAATTCGACGAACGCACCGGGCTGTCGCAATCCACGGTATCGGCGCACCTGGCCACCCTGCAGCGCGCTGGCCTGGTGACCAGCCGCAAGGTCGGCCAGTGGAATTTCTTCAAGCGCAACGACGCCACCATCGCCGCCTTCCTTCGCCTGCTCGGCGAACAACTCTGAACCACGCCCCCTACTCAAGGAGCTGATGGCATGCCCGCCGCCCTACTCGTCCTCGCCTTGTCGTCATTCGCGATCGGCACCACCGAATTCGTCATCATGGGCCTGCTGCCTGAAGTCGCCGCCGACCTGGGCGTGTCGATTCCTGGCGCCGGCTGGCTGGTCACCGGTTACGCCCTGGGCGTAGCGCTGGGTGCACCGTTCATGGCCCTGGTCACCTCCAGTTGGCCGCGCAAGGCCGCATTGCTGACACTGATGAGCATCTTCATCGCCGGCAACCTGTTCTGTGCCATGGCCAGCGACTACCAGATGCTGATGGTCGCCAGGGTGATTACCGCCCTGTGCCACGGCGCCTTCTTCGGCATCGGCTCGGTGGTGGCCGCCAGCCTGGTACCGGCCAACCGCCGCGCCTCGGCGGTGGCGATGATGTTCACCGGCCTGACCCTGGCCAACGTATTGGGCGTTCCGCTGGGCACGGCCCTCGGCCAGGCAGCCGGCTGGCGCTCGACCTTCTGGGCGGTGACCCTGATCGGCGTGATTGCCTTGATCGGCCTGTGGCTGGCCCTGCCGCGCCGTACCGACGAGCCGCGCGCCAACCTGCGCCGTGAGATTGCAGCACTGCGCGGCGGCGGCTTGTGGCTGGCGCTGAGCACCACAGCGCTGTTCGCCGCCTCGATGTTCACGCTGTTCACCTATATCGCGCCACTGCTCGGTGAAGTCACCGGCGTATCGCCGCGCGGGGTGACCTGGACGCTGCTACTGATCGGCCTCGGCCTGACGCTCGGCAATGTGCTCGGCGGCCGCCTGGCGGACCGCAACCTGAAGCGCACGCTGCTCGGTGTGTTCCTCGCGATGGCGGTGATATCCACGCTATTCAGCTGGAGCAGCCAGGCACTGATCCCGGCAGAAATCACCCTGTTTCTCTGGGCCGTGGCCGCCTTTGCTGCCGTGCCTGCTCTGCAAGTCAACGTGGTCACCTACGGCGCCGCTGCGCCGACCCTGGTGTCGACCCTGAACATCGGCGCTTTCAATCTAGGCAATGCCCTGGGCGCATGGGTCGGCGGGCTGGTGATCGCCGGTGGCTACGGCCTTACCAGCGTGCCGCTGGCCGCCGCCCTGCTGGCCGGCCTGGCGCTGATCGCCACCTTGCTGACCTTTTCCACCCGAACACCCGCTCTGCACACCGTACTCAACGAATAACCCCGAGGATCAAGGCTATGACCACATTGTTCGACCCGATCAAGATCGGCGACCTGGAACTCGCCAACCGCATCATCATGGCGCCTCTGACCCGCTGCCGCGCCGACGAAGGCCGCGTGCCCAATGCGCTGATGGCCGAGTACTACGTACAGCGCGCCTCGGCCGGCCTGATCATCAGCGAGGCCACCTCGGTCACGCCGATGGGTGTGGGCTACCCGAATACCCCGGGCATCTGGTCCGATGACCAGGTGCGCGGCTGGAGCGCGGTGACCAAGGCCGTGCATGCCAACGGCGGCAAGATCGTGCTGCAGCTGTGGCACGTCGGGCGGATTTCCGACCCGTCCTACCTGGACGGCGAGCTACCCGTCGCGCCGAGCGCCATCAAGCCCTCCGGCCACGTCAGCCTGATTCGTCCGATGAAGGATTACGTGACCCCGCGCGCCCTGGAAAGCGAAGAACTCGCCGATGTCGTCGAGGCCTACCGCCAGGGTGCGGAAAATGCCAAGGCGGCCGGTTTCGATGGCGTGGAAATCCATGCTGCCAACGGTTACCTGCTCGACCAGTTCCTGCAGGACAGCACCAACCAGCGCACCGACAACTACGGCGGCTCGCTGGAAAACCGTGCACGCCTGCTGCTGGATGTCACCGATGCGGTGCTCAGCGTTTGGCAACCGGGCCGTGTCGGCGTACACCTGGCGCCACGTGCGGACAGCCACGACATGGGCGACTCCGACCGCGCGAAAACTTTCACCTACGTGGCCCGTGAGCTCGGCAAACGCAACATCGCCTTCCTCTGCGCCCGCGAACGGGAAGCCGACGACAGCCTGTCGCCAAGCCTGAAAGAAGCCTTTGGCGGCGTATTCATCGCCAACGAGCGCTTCTCCAAGGAGCAAGCGAATGCCTGGCTGGCCAGCGGCAAAGCGGATGCCGTTGCATTCGGTGTGCCCTTTATCGCCAACCCGGACCTGCCCGAGCGCCTACGCCAGGACGCGCCGTTGAACGAAGCACACAGTGATACCTTCTACGCCCCCGGCCCGGTTGGTTATATCGACTACCCGCGCCTGTGACATTCACTGCGCAATAAAAAAGGCCCGCGTTCTCACGCGGGCCTTTTCGTATCGGCGCCAATCCGACTTAGCGAGCGTCGATTTGCTGCTGCAGGTTCTGTATCTGCGCCTGCAGGGTATTCACGCTGCGCGTGGTCTGCGCGCGGAACGCATCGAACTCGGCCGTGCCGCTGTTGTTGCTGGGCGCCGGGCGATTATCCAGCTGGCTCTTGAGCACGAGCAAGTCCTGCTCCAGGCGGTCGACGGCCGGATTGGTTGCGTTGCCGGCTTTCTTCAAGGCGTCGACTTCACCCGTCAGGCTCTTGACCTGAGCGGCCAGCTTGCCGGCGTCCCCTTGGACGCTTTTCAACGTGGCCAGCTCGCTCTTAACGGCTGCCAGTTCGCTTTTCAGCGAGCCCTGCTCGGTGCTCAGCGTTTTCAGGCTGTCGTCGTACTTGCCGCTGTCGCCCTGTTGCGCCTTGAGGTCGGCGACCAACTGTTCGATGCGTTTGTCCTGGCCACTCTGCTGACCACCCGCGGCCTGTTGCTGCTTGGTCAGTTCGGCGACCTTGTTCTCCAGCTGACGCACTTGCAGGCGCAAGGCCTCGCTGCCGGTGGTGACGTTGGATTCAGCTGCCACCACCTTGCCGGAGATGTCCTGAATGCGGCCTGCCGCCTCCTCGCTGATACGCGCGAAGCTCTCCTGGGTGGCGACCAGTTGCTGTTCCATCAGGTTGATCTGCTGAAAGCTCCACCAGCCTACGGCGCCCAGCGCGATGCTCAGCGCACCGACCAGCGCCCACAGCGGGCCAGTGCTGGGCGCACGCGGTGCGGCTGCCGCCTTGGCGGGCGCCGCGGCACGGGCGTAGGGCTGCGGCTCGGGGTCGAAATCATCCTGATCACGCGGATCCGGCTTCAGGCTGGGCACGTCATCGAAGTCGTCGTGGGCATCGTTACGCATGAGAAAGACCTTGAGAAAACCACGGTGGGGGCAGATTGCCGCGCAGTATACCGATTCGCACGGGGCGCTTCAGTGTCGCACCTCGCGAAGGAAGCGCGGCAATGCCACAAGACCTGCATGGAGCCGCTGAGGTTCCGTGGCAGCCTGCCGACCGGAACGGCATTGCCTAACTCTGCGCCCGCCACCAGCGGCAGAACTCGTCCAGCGCCGACCACAGATCGGCCTTGGCCTCGTAGTGCAGCTGTTCCCGCGCCTGGCTGATATCGAGAGAGAAGTTGCGACTCATGACGTCCACCGTCAGCCTCGATATCGCAGGCTCGGGACGCCCTGGCAGCACGCTGCAAAGGCCTTCGTTGAGCGTTGCCACACTGCGCGCCAGGCTGATCGGCACATGGCGGGTGACCACTGGCAGTTCGAGCTGGCGCAGCACGTAATTGACCACATCCCAGAGTGGCACTGGCGCGCCGTTGCTGATGTTATAGGCTTTGCCTAGCGCCGGCCCGGCGGCCAGTAACGCATTGAACAGTGCCTCGTTGAGGTTGTGCACGCTGGTGAAGTCGACCTTGTTCAGCCCGTTGCCGATGATCGCCAGGCGCTTCTTGCGCTGCATGGCGATCAACCGCGGAAAGATGCTCACATCACCCGCGCCGGTGACGAAGCGTGGGCGCAACGCGATTACTTCCAGACCGAACTCCTGCCCACCAAACAACCGCTGTTCAGCCAGGAACTTGGTGCGTGCGTAATGGCTGGAGAAACGCTTGGGCACCTGTTCTTCGCGCAGGCCGACATGATCGCGTCCATCGAAATAGATCGACGGCGACGACAGGTGAACGAGCCGGCGGACCCGGCGCTTGAGGCACGCCTCGATGACATTCTCGGTCAGCAGTACATTGCCGCGGTGGAAGCTGTCGTAGCGGCCCCAAACGCCGACGGCCCCGGCGCAATGCACCACAGCCTCGACGTCGCTGCACAGCGACAGGGCTACTTCTGGATCGCTCAGGTCACCGGACACGAACTGCGCGCCGCGGCGCACCAGGTGCTCCACCGCGTCTTCGCGGCGCCCGGTCACACGCACGTCGAGCCCTTGCTCCAGGGCAAACCGAGCAAAGCGCCCGCCGATGAAACCGCTTGCTCCGGTGACTAAAATCTTCATTACATTCTCCGCTCGCTCGTCGGCGCACTATAAAACTATCGCTACGGGGCAGACCAAGTACAACCTGTCCAAGCCTCGCGAGCCACAGCCGGCGCCCGGCGAGGCGAAAGCGGGCGAAGAAGTGCAGTTGCTTGTTATACCGAGCTTTCTGAGCCCGACATCAACGCAGCATCACCGACGTGCAGCAGGCATCGAGCAGGCTCTTACGCCAACGGCACCAGATAATCGCCGGCATGACGATGCAAATGCCCGGTCAGGCGGTCGAGCAGTTCGCCGCCATTGCGCCAGTGATGCCAGTACAGCGGCACGTCGATGGGCCGGTCGGCGAGCAGCTCGACCAACGCGCCGCTGGCCATCGCTTCGTGCACTTGTGGCTCGGGCACCATGCCCCACCCGAGCCCTTCGGCAGTCAGGCGAACGAAGCCTTCCGAGGACGGACACAGGTGATGCAGAAAGCTGCCCGTCAGGCCGAGTTCATTCAGGTAGCGGTGCTGCAACTGGTCGTCCGGGCCGAACACGATAGCCGGCACCCGCGCCAATCGTTCGGCCGTCACGCCCTGTGGAAAGTGCCGGGCGATAAACTGCGGGTTGGCCATGGCCCGATAGCGCATGGCGCCGAGCGCCAGGCTGCGCGCACCGGACACCGGTCGCTCCGCGGCGCACACACAGGCGGCGACGTCGCCAGCGCGCATGCGCTTGAGGCCGACTTGCTGATCCTCGACGACCAATTCCAGCAGCACGCGGTGGCTCGCGCAGAACTCCGCTACGGCCTTCGCCCACCAAGTGGCCAGACTGTCAGCATTGACCGCAATGCGCAGCCGCTGGGTTTCACCCTCGGCCTCCAAAGCGGGTACCTGCTCCTGCAGGTCACGCTCGAGCAGTCGCACCTGCTGCACGTGGTTAAGCAGACGCCGACCGACATCGGTAGGCGTCGGCGGCATCGCGCGCAGCAATACCGGTTGGCCAACACGTGCTTCCAGCAGCTTGATGCGCTGCGACACCGCCGACTGCGAAAGACCCAGCACCTGGGCGCCGCGCTCGAAGCCGGCTTGTTCGACGACCGCCGCAAGGGCGGCCAGCAACTTGTAATCGAGCAATCGATTTTCCTAATGCGTGATCAGCAATATTGTTTTTCCTTATACAAGCAATCCTCGCAGACTGACAGCCATCTCATTTCTGCTCAGGATGTCATCGCGCATGTCAGGTTTCGGCAACTTCGTATTTTCCACTCCGCTACAGGGGCACTGAACATGTGGCAGAGCTACAGCAATGGCTTGTTGATCACCGCCGGCCTGATCGTCGCCCTCGGGGCGCAGAACGCCTTCGTCCTCGCTCAGAGCTTGCGCCGCGAGCACCATCTGCCGGTGGCGCTGCTGTGCATCGTCTGCGACGCGCTGCTGATAAGCGCCGGCGTGTTTGGCCTGGCCACCCTGCTGCTGCAGAGCGAGCTGCTGTTGAGCGTTGCCCGCTGGGGCGGCGCGGCGTTTCTGCTCTGGTACGGCGCCCAGGCCCTGCACCGCGCTTGCCGGCCTAGCGCACTGCAGGTCGAGGGTGCCGCGCCGCGTTCGCTGCGCGCCGTGTTGCTGGCAACGCTCGCCGTGACGTTGCTCAACCCGCACGTCTATCTGGATACAGTGCTGCTGATTGGCTCGCTCGGCGCTCAGCAGAGTGTCCCCGAGGCTTATGCAGCCGGTGCAGCCAGCGCGTCGCTGGTGTGGTTTTCGTGCCTGGCGCTTGGCGCGGCCTGGCTGGCACCCTGGCTGGCCCGCCCGCTGACCTGGCGAATCATCGACCTGAGCGTGGCGGCGATGATGTTCGCCATCGCCTGGCAGCTGATCGCCAACCCGCTGTAACCGGCGCCGGGGCAGGCCCGGCGTGCACGCCGGTGATATGCTGCGGCCCCGTCGAAACCTGCCGGAGTGCCTGTGCCAACCAGCGTCTTTGTCATGGTGATCGCCTCGGCCGCGCTGCATGCCGGCTGGAACGCGTTGCTGAAAATCGGTCTGGATCGCTTCCTCACCGCCTCGCTGATCCAGATCGGCGCGGGTGCCATCGCGCTGCTCGCCCTGCCCTTCGTGCCCATGCCTAATGCCGCGGCATGGCCGTGGATCGTGCTCTCGGCGCTGTTACACATCGGCTACAACGTATTTCTCAGCCGCGCGTATCAGTACGGCGACCTCGGTCAGGTCTACCCGCTGTCGCGCGGCAGCTCGCCACTGTTGGTGGCCGGGCTGTCGGTTCTGCTGCTTGGTGAGGTGCTGCCAGGCGGGCAACTGTTCGGGCTGGCTGTGCTGGTTGCCGGTATCTGGCTGATGGCGGTACGTGGCGGCAGCGGCAAGGCCAGTCGCGGCCTGCTGCTGTGTGCGCTTATGACCGCCCTGTTCATTGCCAGCTATACCCTCGCCGATGCCAGTGGCGCGCGTGCCAATGGTGATCCACTGTCCTATTCGCTGTGGCTGTTCACCGTGAACGGCTTGGTGATGGCGCTGGTGATCCTCGGCCAGCGCGGCCCACGTGTCGTTCGCGAACTGGGCCCGCACTGGCGCGCCGGGCTGGTGGGCGGCGGCATGTCAATGCTTGCCTACACGATCGTCATCTGGGCAATGACTCAGGCGCCTGTGGCGCTGGTATCCGCCTTGCGCGAAACCAGCGTGGTGTTCGCGTTGCTGATCGGTCGCCTGTGGCTGGGCGAAAGCCTGCCGCCGATTCGGTTGCTCGCCTGCCTGATCATCCTTGCGGGTGTCGCGTTGATGAAGCTCGCCTGAGGGCCTGACAAGCGAAACGCTTAAGTCGTCGTCGAGCCCTCTAGCACCGCTTTCCCGCACAGTTGCCGCGTGGTTATGCGCTAGCCCCGGTGCTATGATCGCTGCCCTGCGTCGCAAAGGGTATAAACCCGCCGACGCATGTTTGGCCGCCCGTGATCGGCCTTGCGCTCATCGCAACTGACCTGATTAGGAGAATCACCATGGCTTTCGAATTGCCGCCGCTGCCTTATGCACACGATGCTCTGCAGCCGCACATCTCCAAGGAAACTCTGGAGTTCCACCACGACAAGCACCACAACACCTATGTCGTGAACCTGAACAACCTCGTGCCTGGCACCGAGTTCGAAGGCAAGAGCCTCGAAGAAATCGTCAAGACCTCTTCCGGCGGCATCTTCAACAACGCTGCCCAGGTGTGGAACCACACCTTCTACTGGAACTGCCTGAGCCCCAACGGTGGCGGTCAGCCTACCGGCGAACTGGCCGCGGCGATCGACAAGGCCTTCGGCTCGTTCGACAAATTCAAAGAAGAGTTCAGCAAGGTCAGCATCGGTACCTTCGGTTCCGGCTGGGGCTGGCTGGTCAAGAAAGCTGACGGTTCCCTGGCATTGTCCAGCACCATCGGCGCCGGTTGCCCGCTCACCGCTGGCGACACCCCGCTGCTGACCTGCGATGTGTGGGAGCACGCTTACTACATCGACTACCGCAACGTCCGTCCGAAATATGTCGAGGCGTTCTGGAATCTGGTCAACTGGGACTTCGTCGCGAAGAACTTTACGGCCTGATCCCAGCCGCAACGCTTGCCAGCAAGCCCGCGGTGTTACATAGAGATGCCCTCCTGATGCGAGTCAGGGGGGCATTTTTGCCTGAGGGGTTACAGGGTGCGACAGGTGGTGATCTGAAAGTATCGACAGACGGTCCTCAAGTACTGGTTACAGTCTCCGAAACAATGCGGGTTGGCGTGGTCAAGAGGACGCACCAGCATGCGCAACCACTCAAGTCTTTGACTGCCACCGCGACTTTGCCAATACTCAACTCAATCACGCGATCAGGTAACGCATAAGGAACTGCCATTTGAAGCTGGAACTCAAGCACAGCCTGTCCGTGAAACTGCTTCGCGTGGTGCTGTTGTCCGCGCTTGCGGTCGGTGTGCTGCTGAGCCTTGGGCAGATCGTCTTCGATGTCTACAAGACCCGCCACTCGATCACCAGCGATGCCCAGCGCATTCTCGGCATGTTCCGCGATCCCTCGACGCAAGCGGTCTACAGCCTGGACCGGGAAATGGGCATGCAGGTCGTCGAAGGCCTGTTTCAACACGAATCGGTGCGCCAGGCCTCAATCGGCCACCCCGGCGAACAGATGCTCGCGCAGCGAGACCGGCCGTTGGCCGAGCTGCCCACTCGCTGGCTTACTGACCCCATCCTCGGTGAAGAACAGCACTTCTCCATTCGCCTGGTCGGCCGCGAGCCATACAACGAATACTACGGCGACCTGAACATCACACTCGACACCGCTCTGTACGGCGAGAGCTTCGTCACCAACTCGGTGATCATCTTCATTTCCGGCGTATTGCGCGCACTTGCCATGGGCCTAGTGCTGTACCTGGTGTATTACTGGCTGCTTACCAAGCCGCTGACCAAGATCATCGAACACCTGAGCCGTATCAACCCGGACCGCCCCAGCGAGCACAAGCTGCCGATGCTCGCTGGCAACGAGAAGAACGAGCTTGGGCTATGGATCAACACGGCGAACCAGCTGCTCGCCTCGATCGAACGCAACACCCGCCTGCGCCACGATGCGGAGAACAGCCTGCAGCGCATGGCCCAGTACGACTTCCTCACCAGCCTGCCGAATCGCCAACAGCTGCAGCAGCAGCTCGATCAGATCCTCGAAGATGCCGGGCGCCTGCAGCGCCGCGTCGCGGTGCTGTGTGTCGGGCTGGACGATTTCAAAGGCATCAACGAACAGTTCAGCTACCAGACCGGCGACCAGTTGCTGCTGGCACTGTCTGACCGTTTGCGCAGCCACAGCGGTCGGCTGGGTGCCCTGGCACGTTTGGGTGGCGACCAATTCGTTCTGGTTCAGGCCGATATCGAGCAGCCCTACGAGGCAGCGGAACTGGCGCAGAGCGTGCTGGACGATCTCGAGGCGCCATTCGTGCTCGATGACCATCAGGTGCAGCTGCGCGCCACCATCGGCATTACCCTGTTCCCGGAGGACGGCGACAGCCCCGAGAAGCTGTTGCAGAAAGCCGAGCAGACCATGACCCTGGCGAAGAGCCGGTCGCGCAGCCGTTACCAGTTCTATATCGCCAGCGTCGACAGTGAAATGCGTCGCCGCCGCGAGCTGGAAAAGGATCTGCGTGATGCGCTGGTGCTGAACCAGCTGCACGTGGTCTACCAGCCGCAGGTCAGCTATGCCGATCACCGCGTGGTGGGTGTCGAGGCGCTGCTGCGCTGGCAGCATCCGCAGCATGGCCTGGTGGCGCCGGATCTGTTCATTCCGTTGGCCGAGCAGAACGGCAGCATCATCGCGATTGGCGAGTGGGTGTTGGACCAGACGTGCCGGCAGTTGCGTGAGTGGCACGATCAGGGTTACGACGACCTGCGCATGGCAGTCAATCTGTCCACCGTGCAGCTTCATCACGCCGAGCTGCCGCGGGTGGTTCACAACCTGATGCAGATGTACCGCCTGCCGGCGCGCAGCCTCGAGCTGGAAGTCACCGAAACCGGCCTGATGGAAGACATCAGCACAGCGGCCCAACACCTGCTCAGCCTGCGCCGCTCCGGCGCGCTGATCGCCATCGACGACTTCGGCACTGGCTATTCGTCACTGAGTTACCTGAAGAGCCTGCCGCTGGACAAGATCAAGATCGACAAGAGCTTCGTGCAGGACCTGCTCGACGACGAGGACGATGCGACCATCGTTCGCGCCATCATTCAGCTCGGCAAAAGCCTGGGCATGCAGGTCATTGCCGAAGGCGTGGAAACCGCCGAGCAGGAGGCGTACATCATCGCCCAGGGTTGCCACGAAGGTCAGGGCTACTTCTACAGCCGACCGTTGCCGGCTCGCGAACTGACCCAATACCTCAAGCAGTCCACCCGCACGTTGCAACGCATTAACCCCGCCACCCTGTAATACCAGCGCCGCGCCTGCTGACCAAGAATCAGCGGGCGCTGAATGGGCGGTCGCACATCAAGCCTTTGCGTAAAATGAAAATCTTTCGCATTATGTCGCAGCTCGCGTGGCCTACCACTCGCGCTCCCCATTAACAGCAAAGGATTTCGTCATGATTCGTATGCCCCTGGCCTCTGCCAGCCTGCTGACCATCGCCATCGCTCTGGCGGGCTGCGGCGAAGACAAAGCGCCTGCCAACCAAGCCGCCGCCCCGGCCGAGCAAGCGAGCACCAGCAGCGCGCCAGCAGCAGCCAGCGCTTTCGACGAAGCCGCTGCACAGGCCGTGGTCAAGCACTACGCCGACATCGCATCCGCTGTGTTCGACGACGCCGCCAGCACCGCCAAGACCCTGCAGCAGGCGGTCGACGCCCTGCTCGCCACGCCGAATGACGAAACCCTCAAGGCTGCCCGCCAAGCCTGGCTGGCAGCCCGCGTGCCGTACATGCAGAGCGAAGTGTTCCGTTTCGGCAACACCATCGTCGACGACTGGGAAGGACAGGTTAACGCCTGGCCCCTGGACGAAGGCCTGATCGACTATGTGGATAGCGACTACCAGCACGCGCTGGGCAACCCGGGCGCCAGCGCCAACATCATCGCCAACACCGAGATTCAGGTTGGCGAAGACAAACTCGACGTCACTGAAATCACCCCCGATCTGCTCGCCAGCCTGAACGAGCTGGGCGGCTCCGAAGCGAACGTCGCCACCGGTTACCACGCCATCGAATTCCTGCTCTGGGGCCAGGATCTGAACGGCACCGGCCCAGGTGCAGGCGAGCGTCCGGCTACCGACTACGTGGTAGGCGATGGTGCCACCGGCGGTCACAATGAGCGTCGTCGTGCCTACCTGAAGGCCGCTACCGAGCTGCTGGTCGCCGACCTCGACGAGATGGCCGGCCAGTGGAAAGCCGGCGTTGCCGACAACTACCGCGCCACGCTGGAAAGCGAATCCGCCGAGAACGGTCTGCGCAAGATGCTCTTCGGCATGGGCAGCCTGTCCCTCGGCGAGCTGGCTGGCGAACGCATGAAGGTCGCGCTGGAAGCCAACTCCACTGAAGACGAGCACGACTGCTTCAGCGACAACACCCACAACTCGCACTTCTACAACGGCAAAGGCATTCGCAATGTCTACCTGGGCGAGTACAAGAAGGCCGACGGCAGCACCCTGAGCGGCCCGGGCCTGTCGTCGCTGGTCGCCAAGGCAGACGCCGCAGCCGACAGCACCTTGAAAGCAGACCTGGAAGCCACCGAAGCCAAGCTGCAGGCTCTGGTCGACAGCGCCGAGAAAGGCCAGCATTTCGACCAGCTGATTGCTGCTGATAATGCCGAAGGCCAGCAACTGGTACGTGACGCCATTGCTGCTCTGGTCAAGCAGACCGGCGCCATCGAGCAGGCTGCCGGCAAACTGGGCATCAGCGATCTGAACCCGGACACCGCCGATCACGAGTTCTGATCGAAAACGCTCAGCTGTAACGTAACAAGCCGATGCGACTCACCTCGCATCGGCTTTTTTATGTGCCCATTACCGCTGCACATGCAAATCCATCTTATTTAAATCTCCATAGGCTGCTAAGATTCTCGCCCTTCTGATCAGCTGTTTCAGGTCTCTTGATGCCTGCGTCACCCAGTCGTCTGCTGTCGCTACTGGCACTGTCCTGTGCGCTGGCCGCTTGCGACCAATCCCCGACCTTTACTGCTGCCGAGCCTGGCGAAGCGTTGTCCGCCGGTACGGCCAGCGTGTCACGCAACGACCACAACGCCTTCTCCTTGCCCTCGGCCAACCTCAAGGCCGAACGCCGCCTGGATTTCAGCGTAGGCAATAGCTTCTTCCGCAGCCCTTGGGTAATCGCACCGTCAACCACTACGGCACGAGACGGGTTGGGCCCGCTGCTCAATACCAACGCCTGCCAGAACTGCCACATTCGCGACGGCCGTGGCCACCCGCCCGAACCTGGCAGCGTTAATGCGGTGTCAATGCTGGTGCGCCTGTCGATTCCAGCTGGTGATGTCGATGCGTGGATCATCGAGCGCCAGGGTGTTCTGCCCGAGCCCAAGTACGGCGCGCAATTGCAGGATATGGCCAACCCTGGCGTCGCGCCCGAGGGCAAGGTGCGCGTCGAGTACAGCACGCATAACGTACAGTTCGCCGATGGCTTCAACGTCGAGCTGCGCACGCCGCAGCTGACTATCACCCAGCTGGGCTACGGGCCGATGCACCCGGATACGCTGTTCTCAGCGCGAATCGCGCCACCGATGATCGGGCTGGGGCTGCTTGAAGCGATACCCGAGTCGGCCATTCTGGCCCATGCAGACCCTGAAGACCGGGACGGCGACAGTATTGCCGGCCAACCCAACTGGGTCTGGGACGATGCGCAGCAGAAGACCGTACTAGGCCGTTTCGGCTGGAAGGCCGGCCAGCCGACCCTCAATCAGCAGAATGCGCATGCTTTCGCCCATGACATGGGCCTGACCAGCAGCCTGGTGCCAAAGGATCAGTGCACCGAGGCGCAGACGGCTTGTGGCCAGGCGCCCAACGGCGGCGAACCGGAGGTCAGCGACAACATCATGCGCCTGGTGCTGTTCTACACCCGCAACCTCGGCGTACCGACGCGGCGTAAAGTGGACGACACCGAGGTGCTGGTCGGCAAGACGCTGTTCCACCGTGCAGGCTGCCAGGGTTGCCACACGCCGAGCTTCGTCACCGCCGCCGACGCTGCTGAGCCGGAGCTGGCCAACCAGACCATTCGCCCCTACACCGATCTGCTCCTGCACGACATGGGCGATGGGTTGGCCGATGGCCGCAGCGAGTTTCGCGCTAACGGCAGACAATGGCGTACCGCGCCGTTGTGGGGCATCGGTCTGACCAAGACGATCAGCGGCCACAACCAGTTTCTGCATGACGGCCGCGCACGCAACCTGCTCGAAGCCATCGCCTGGCATGGCGGTGAAGCTGAAGCGGCCAAGCGCCACGTACTGACATTTTCCAGCGAGGAGCGCGCCGCGCTTCTGGCGTTTCTGAACTCACTGTAAGGAGTCGCGCATGATCCGTTCTCCGCTGACCATCACCCTGCTGGGCCTGGCTCTGGCAGCCTGCTCACCCACCGATCCGCAAACCACGGTCAGTGGCGCACTCGCCGATGGCGTGCTGCTGCCCTCCCACACGGTCTGGAAGGAAGCCGACGTTGCGTTGGCCACCAGCGCCAAGGCGTTCTGCGCGGGCGAAGAGGATCTGCCTACCGCACGCCAGGCCTTCCTCACTGCCCAGAGCGCCTGGGCAAGCCTGCAACCGCTGGCTGTCGGCCCGCTTACCGAGGGCAACCGCGCCTGGCAGGTGCAGTTCTGGCCGGACAAGAAAAATCTGGTAGCCCGCCAGGTGCAGGCGCTGATCAACACCAAGCCTGCGCTCACTGCCGCTGATCTGGAGAAATCCAGTGTCGTCGTTCAAGGGCTGACGGCCTACGAGTACCTGATGTTCGATCCTGACATCAACCTGCAAGACGCCACGCAAAAATCCCGCTACTGCCCGCTGCTGGTGGCCATCGGCGAACATCAGCAGGCGTTGGCAAGTACCGTCGTCGCGCAATGGCAGGGCGAAACGGGCGCGCTGAACCAGTTCAAGCTGTTCCCCAACGATCGTTACGCGGAGGCCGGCGAAGCCATATCCGATCTGTTGCGCACCCAGGTCAGCGCCCTCGACGGCCTGAAGAAAAAGCTCGGTGCACCGTTGGGCCGGCAGAGCAAGGGCGCGCCGCAGCCTTACCAGGCCGAGGCCTGGCGCAGCCAAGCCAGCCTGGCGAACCTGGGCGCAGCGCTGTCCAGTGCCGAACAACTCTGGCATGGCGCCAACAAGGACGGCATCCAAGCCCTGCTCGATAGCGATCAGGACGCGCTCAAGCAGCGCATCGATGCCGCTTACGCCGATGCCCGGCAAAAGCTCGCGGGCCTGAAGCAACCGCTCAGCGATTTGCTCGCAGACGATGCCGGCAGGCAGGCGCTCAACACCTTCTACGACAGCCTCAACGTGCTGCATCGCCTGCATGAAGGCGAGCTGGCACGGGCGCTGGGCATCCAGCTGGGCTTCAACGCGCACGACGGAGACTGATTCATGGCGATCAAACGCAGAGCCTTTCTCGGCCTGAGCGCAGCGGTTCTGGCCGCTGGCGCTGTGGGCGGCTGGAAGCTGAGCCACGACGGCGGCCAGCCGCTGCTGCTGTCGGCGCGCAATGATGAAGGCGGCAAGCACTATGCGGTCGGCTACCGGCTTGATGGCCAGCGCGCCTTCGCCACTCAGGTCAGCGAGCGCTGCCATGATGTCGTGCCACACCCGAGCCAGCCGATGGCCTTGTTCGTGGGTCGCCGCCCGAGCACCGAAAGCTACCTGATCGACACACGAGACGGCCGCCTGCTGCAGACACTGCATAGCGCACAGGATCGGCACTTTTACGGCCATGCGGTGTTCCATAAGGACGGCCAGTGGCTGTACGCCACCGAGAACGACACCACCGACCCCGGTCGCGGCGTGATGGGTGCCTATCAGCTGGAAGGCGAGCGCCTTGTGCGCCGTACCGAGCTGTCCACCCATGGCCTGGGCCCGCACCAGGTGCTGTGGATGCCCGATGGCGAAACCCTGGTGGTGGCCAATGGCGGCATCCGTACCGAGGCGGAAAGCCGGGTAGAGATGAACCTCGACGCCATGGAAGCCAGCCTGGTGCTGATGGCGCGCGACGGCACGCTGCACAGCAAGGAGCAATTGCCCGAACGGATGAACAGCGTGCGCCATTTGGCGGTGGCCAGCGACGGCACCATCGTCAGCGGCCAGCAGTACATGGGTGATGCCATGGATATCGTGCCGCTGGTCGCCATCAAACGGCCAGGCCAGCCCTTCCAGCATTTTCCGATGGCCGATGCGCAACGACAGATGATGAGCCAGTACACCGCCAGTGTGGCCGTGCACAGCGACCTGCGCCTGCTGGCGATGACCGCGCCGCGCGGTAATCGTCTGTTCATCTGGGACCTCGACAGCGGCGCGGTGCGTCTGGATGCCGCCCTGCCCGACTGCGCCGGCGTCGGCGCGGTGGAAAATGGTTTCGTGGTCAGCGCTGGCATCGGCCGCTGCCGCCTGTATGACTGCCGCAGTGAGCGCATCGCCATGCAGCCACTGGAGCTGCCCGCAGGGCTCTGGGACAACCACCTGCGCTTGGCTTGAGCAGCAAAAAAAAGACGGAAGCAGACGTAGGGTGGATGACGCTCTTTTCATCCACCATCGCGATCGCAGAGCGGTGGACGGATCGGGCTACGCAGGCAAGCGTCGTCCCCCCTACGAGAGGCTGCTCTCGCCCTGTCTCTGCGTTGCCTGCCCTGCTGTTTAGAGCAGACCGAGCTGCTCGGCTCGCGGTTCGCTGTCGGTATACGGGGCCAGCGCTGGCAAACCTGGCAGGCGTTCGCTCAAGGCCTGGTGAAAGCGCAACGCCTGGGCGGCGGCGAGCTGGTTGTCCGGGGTGTGCAAAAACACATGAGGGGTCAGGCCTTGCTCTATCCACGCCGCCACCTTGTCCAGCCAGGGTTCGAGGAACGGCTGATTGGCGTCGAGATCCGGCCCGCCGATAAAACGTACCTGCGGGCTCTCGCTGAACGCCGCCGGACGAACCGGCAGACGCGGTTTCTTCGACTGCGCATGCAGCACTGCCGGGTCTCTCGATTGGCAGCTGAACAGCGCGCGCGAGTCCAGGCAGATACGCTCAACCCCCCGTTCATGAAGCAGCCGATTGAGCATGCGCTCTTCATTACCCTTGTCGAAAAATGCCGGGTGACGCACTTCCACAGCCAGTCGCCGATCAGCGAACTGATCCAGCCACACCGCCAGCTCACCCAGCCGCGACGGGCCGAATATCGCCGGCAGCTGTAACCACAACGGAGTTATCCGCTCAGCCAATGGCGCGAGCTCGTCGAGAAAAGCCTGGGTGTTGTCCAGTTGGCCGCGCAGATCGCCGTCGTGGCTAATGTCCTTGTGCACCTTGGCGCAGAAGCGAAAGTCTGTGGGCATGCGTTGCACCCAGCTGGCTACCGTCTCCGGCTTGGGGCGAGCGTAGAACGTGGTATTGCCTTCCACGGTATTGAACACACGGCAATAGTGCTCGAGGCTGTCGCTCAGGTTGAGATCGGGAGGATAGAAGCCGCCGCGCCAGGCGGCTTCATGCCAGGAGGGGCAGCCAAGAAAATAGGGAAGCATTGCAATTCGCTGATAGGTCACAGGCCGCTATTGTGCCTTGTGTGACGCGATGGCGCAGGCCGCCAGTCGATCAGGCGTAGAGATCGAGGCCCAGCACCTGCTGTGCATCCATGTCGCGCAGGTAAGCCTCGGTACTGCTGTAGCTGGCGATGGCCTGGGCAGCACGGTTGCTCATGGCAGGCTGGTAGCTGGTGTCCTGTGAACGCACTGGGAAATAATCAGTGCTGGCGTTGGTCTGCTGCACGCGACGTATTTGCGGAGTTTGCTCGAAGCCTTGAGAGGCCGACGCGGGGGTCGGTTGTTCGCGCTTTACTTCCTGCTCACGGTTCGCCTCACGATAGGGCGTGACCGCAGTCCCCGAGCGGGGGCCACGATCCGGTGAGTAAGGCGCGATGTTACCGTCGATACGCATCAATGCAGGCTCGGCAGGAAGACGTGCGGAAGTGCTGGCAATTTAGCCGCACCGCAGGCCATTGGCAATCTAATGTCGGGAAGTTGACGACAAAAGGACGGCTTTAAGGGCGCCGTCGGTCGGTGACTTAAAAACCAGCCGGTGGTGGCATCTTCGGTGTGGCCACTTTGTCACGTAAATAGATCGGTTGCGCCTGGTCGGCCACCACCGCTTCGTCACGCGCCCAGGCGAAACGGGCCAGGCTTAGCAGGTCTTCTGCGTGGGGCAGCATGCCGTCATCGCGCGCTGAAACCTGCGCAGCGATTCGCGGCGCAAAGGTACCCCAACCGGTGCCGGCGCCGAACCACTCACTGGTCGCATCAGTCGGCAATTGCGCCTGCTCTGGAGCCAGCACGGCCTCCGCACCGACCAGGCGCATCTCGCCCTGCTCGGCGCGGTAACAGCCCCAGTAGACCTCATCCATTCGTGCATCGATGGCAGCGGCGACCTGACTGGCGCCGTGTTCACGCAGGGAGCGCTGCGCCAGCACCGCCAGGTTGGACACCGGCAGCACCGGACGATCCAGCGCGAACGCCAGCCCCTGCACCACGCCAATGGCGATACGCACACCGGTGAACGCACCGGGGCCGCGGCCGAAGGCGATGGCATCCAGCGCGGACAACGTCACGCCCTGGCTGTCGAGCAACGCCTTGATCATCGGCAACAAACGCTGCGCATGCAGGCGCGGAATCACCTCGTAGTGACTCGTTACCCGACCGTCATGCAGCAAGGCGACGGAACAGGCTTCAGTGGCGGTATCGAGGGCCAGCAGAGTGGTCATGGTGATCTAACGAGGTGGCTGAGCGGGCGGGCATTAAAACGGTTTGAGGCGGTTTTTTCCAGCATGGCAGGTCCAGCGGCTGGCCAGAGCGTCAGAGAATAAGCATATGGGCGATACAGTCGAGCGCCACTGCCTGAGGAAAGCAGCGGCGCATCGCAAGTCAGCCGGTGTGGCTAAGGACCAACGCGTTTACCACTTCTCGATGACAGGCTTGGCGTCCCAGCCCTTCAGCGGCTCTTTCGACCAAGTGCCGTAGCCGGAATTCGGGAACACGATCCACTCGGTGCCCCACTTCGCTGACTCTGCTTCGGCCGTCGCGCGCTGCTCAGCCACTGGCGTCTTGCGAAACCGCGCATCGAAATCGTGCAGGGTATCGCCGAGCAGCATCACGATGCGGTAGTCCTTGGCAACGATCGCGCGGCGCTCGATCTTCGGTGGCCCGAGCAGCATCACGCTTTCTGCGCTGACCTGCGGCAGGTCGAGCTTCTTCAACGCCTTGAGGGTGTAGTCCTTCTGCTCTTCCGAGCGATCGGACACATAACGAATGACCACGCCCAGCTTGTCGGCGTGCTCGAGGAATTTCTTGGCGCCTGGAATCAACACCGGGTTGCCGTCACGCTCCCAGGGCAGCCAGGTGTCCCAGCCGTCGTAGGTGTGGCAATTGGCGAGGTCACGCGCCAGCAGCGCGGAGTTATCGATCACCGTTTCATCGACGTCGGTGACGATCGCCAGTTTCGACGGGTCCTCTGCTGCGGCCACCGCTGCATCCAGCTTCTCGGTGGCAATGTTGTAAGCCTGCATCTGCAAGGCGCGAACTTCCGCTGATTGCTGCTGGTAACGCAGCCCCATGGTGAACTCGGCCACCGAGCACTCGCCCTTTTTCTCAGGGGCGCCGTCGGCCAATGCGACGGATGCGCTCAATGCCGATGCCACAAAGGCGATGGGCAAGCAGGCAAATCTTCTGTTCTTGGTCATGGAATGCACTCTATTGCGGGTTGATGATGTAAAGCTGCCTTCCTCGCGTGTAAGCGAGGCGCTGAAGTGACGTTTGAAAGCCGAAAGCGACTGTGCGCGATGAGCCAGATATTGCGGTTCCGGTAACCGGCCAGCCGCTGCTGGCTACACATACTAACCAGATAGATCAGCGGATAAAGGTCCAATCGCGCTCATATAGCCTCTGAATAGCCCCGGAAACGACAACGGCCCGCAAGCGGGCCGTTGATGTCAGGTCAGTTGCACTCAGCTGAGCGCTTCGAGGACCTTGGCGGTGATCTGCTCGACCGAGCCGACACCCGCGATGGCGCTGTACTTCGGGGTGCCTTCGGCAGCCGACAGCCTCTGGTAGAAATCCACCAGCGGCTTGGTCTGCGAGTGGTAGATCGACAGGCGATGACGCACGGTAGCTTCCTTGTCGTCGTCGCGCTGGATCAGCTCCTCACCGGTTTCGTCATCCTTGCCGGCGACCTTCGGTGGGTTGTGCTCGGTGTGGTACACACGACCGGAGTTCGGGTGCACACGGCGGCCGGCGATGCGGCCAACGATTTCTTCGTCATCGACAGCGATTTCGATCACGTGGTCGATCTGTACGCCAGCGTCCTTGAGGGCCCGAGCCTGGGGAATAGTGCGCGGGAAGCCGTCGAACAGGAAGCCGTTGGCACAATCTGGCTGAGCGATGCGTTCCTTGACCAGGTTGATGATCAGATCATCAGAGACCAGGCCACCGGAATCCATCACGCTCTTTGCAGCCAGGCCCAGCTCGGTGCCGGCCTTGACCGCGGCGCGCAGCATGTCACCGGTGGAGATCTGTGGAATCGAGAATTTCTTGGTAATGAAACCAGCCTGAGTACCTTTGCCGGCACCGGGCGCCCCCAACAGAATCACGCGCATCGATGTGCTCCTCAAGTTCTTGGTAGTGATGGTGGACTCGCCTCGTGGGGCCAATCTCAAAAAAGTTTCGGCAGGCCAGCCAGGGCTGAACTGCCAGAAGGTCGATCAAGATACACAGCGCCCCAATGCCGCACAAGCCGTCGAAAGTCGCAGACAAATGCGACCAAGGCCGCATTTCCAGGCGCCAACCCCTGTCACGGCCTGCGAATGGAGAGAACGACTAACTGAAAACGCCTCGAAACCTTCAACATGCTGACTAAACATCATCTTTTAACCGATTTTCGCCGCTATTGGCGACAAGATACTTGGTGAAACCTAATTGCCGTTTCCCAGCTGCTCTTTTTCTAGCCGGTGTTACGCAATCCCGCCGCGATACCTGCCACGCTGACCAGCAAGGCTTGCTCCAGAGCGCTTCCCGCCTCGTGCTCACGCCGTCTGGAACGGGCAAGCAGTTCGGCCTGCAACAGATGCAGTGGATCCAGATAGGTATTACGCACGGTGATGAACTCGAGCGTCTCCGCGCTATGAGCGAGCAACTGCGTCTGTCCGGTCAGGCCCAGTACCACATCGCCGGCCTGCGACAATAGGTCGCGCAAATGCGCACCTAATGGACGCAGCTCAGCGTCAACTAACCGCTCGTCATACAGGCTGGCAATCGACTCGTCGGCCTTGGCCAGAACCATTTCAAGCATGTCGATGCGGGTACGGAAAAACGGCCAGTGCTCGCGCATATCCTGCAACAGCTCGCCTTCGCCACGTTCCAGCGCGCCGCTAAGCGCCGCCTCCCAGCCGAGCCAGGCGGGTAGCATCAGGCGCGTTTGCGTCCAGGCAAAAATCCACGGGATCGCCCGCAGGCTTTCCACGCCACCCTCACGGCGCTTGGCCGGGCGGCTTCCCAGCGGCAAGCGCCCGAGTTCCTGCTCCGGCGTAGCCTGGCGGAAATACTCGACAAACTGCGGATGTTCACGCACCACGCCACGGTAGGCCGCCACGCCGTCGGCAGCGAGCCGATCCATCTGCGCCCGCCAGGCCGGCTCTGGCGCCGGTGGCGGCATCAAGGTGGCTTCCAGTACCGCTGCCAGATAGAGATTGAGGTTTTGCTCAGCGATGTCCGGCATGCCGAATTTGAAACGGATCATCTCGCCCTGCTCGGTGGTGCGAAAACTCCCGTTCACCGAACCCGGCGGCTGCGACAGAATCGCCTCATGAGCGGGGCCACCGCCTCGCCCGACCGTGCCGCCGCGGCCATGAAACAGCAGCAACTCGACCTCGTGCCGCTGGCAGATATCCACCAGGCTCTCCTGGGCACGGTACTGCGCCCACGCGGCGGCAGTAGTACCGGCGTCTTTGGCAGAGTCCGAGTAGCCGATCATTACCTCCTGCGGCCCCTGCAGCTGCGCACGGTAATCCGGCAGCGCCAGCAGACGCTCGATCGCCGTGGGTGCGTTATCGAGATCCGCCAGCGTCTCGAACAACGGCACTACACGCATCGCACGCCGCAGCCCGGCTTCCTTGAGCAGTAACTGAACCGCGAGCACGTCGGAAGCGGCACCGGCCATGGAGATCACGTACGAGCCGAGAGAGGCCGCTGGCGCCGCAGCGACTTCGCGACAAGTAGCCAATACCTCGGCCGTGTCTTCAGCCGGGCAGAAGTCGGCAGGCAGCAAAGGCCGTCGGCTGCTCAGTTCGGTTTGCAGGAAAACCAGGCGCTGCTCCTCGTCCCACTCCTGGTATCGCCCGAGACCCAGGTACTCGGTGATTTCACCCAGCGCGGCGGCATGACGGGCAGCGTCCTGACGCACATCCAGGCGCACCAGAAACAGACCGAAGGTGCTGACTCGGCGCAGGAAGTCGAGCAGCGGCCCATCGGCGATCACCCCCATGCCGCAGTCATGCAGCGAGCGATAGCACAGGTGCAATGGCTCGTAGAGTTCGTCGTTGTGGCTCAGTACCGCCGCAGATGGCTTGACCGGGCCGGCAAGCGACTCGTGCGCCCAGGCGCGTGTCGCCCGCAGCCGCTCGCGCAGGCCTTTCAACAATGCGCGATAGGGCTCTGCGCTATCACCGGCGCGGGTGCGCAATTCATCGCTGGCCTGCTGCATGGACAGCTCGGCAGCCAGGCTGTCGATATCGCGCAGATACAAGTCGGCGGCCATCCAGCGCGCCAGCAACAGCACCTCGCGGGTTACCTTGGCGGTCACGTTGGGATTGCCATCCCGATCGCCGCCCATCCACGAGGCGAAACGAATCGGCGCAGCCTGCAGCGGTAAACGCAGCCCGGTTTCCCGCTGCAGCGTCTGATCGGCCTTGCGTAGCACCGTCGGCACCGCTTGCCACAGCGAGTTCTCGATCACCGCAAAGCCCCACTTGGCCTCGTCCACCGGAGTCGGGCGTACACGGCGGATTTCCTCCGTGTGCCAGGCCTCGGCGATCAACCGCTGCAGGCGGCCAGCGATGGCGTCGCGCTCGGCATCCGACAGATCGCGATGATCCTGTTCGGCCAATTGCGCGGAGATGGCGTCGTATTTCTGAATCAGGGTACGCCGCGCGACTTCGGTCGGGTGCGCGGTCAGTACCAGTTCGATATCCAGCTGGCCGACCTGACGCGCCAGGGCTTCGCGGTCGTGACCATCAGCGAGAAGGCGCTGCAGCAGCTCGTCGAGAATGCGGTTCTCGAAAGGCTTCGCTTCACCGGGATCACGCCGGCGTACGCGGTGGTACTGCTCGGCGATGTTGGCCAGATTGAGGAACTGATTGAACGCGCGCGCCACGGGCAGCAGTTCGCCGTCGTTCAGCTGATCGAGCGTCTCGCTGAGCTGCCGAGCGCCATCGGCAGAACCCTGTCGTGCTGCCTTGGCGCCCTTGCGGATGCGCTCGATCTTGTCGAGAAAGGCATCGCCGTATTGCTCGCGGATGGTGGTGCCGAGCAGCTCACCGAGCTGGTGAACGTCCTCGCGTAGACGTGCGTCGATTTGCGTCATACCAGTGCCCCTGCGCCGCTGCATGAGCCTGCAGAGTGCCCAGCCTTGGCGCGCCTGACAAGCCGGCCTGCGACCAAAGCAGCAGATCACCCCTGGGACCTTGTCGTTATCTGACGGCCTCTCGCCGCCCTGCGAACAAGCGGAACGCAGCCCGGAGGCTCAGGTCAGTAACAGAGAACCCGCCCCACCCGAGGTACCTATGAAGATCCGCGAACTCGTCCAGCAATGGGAACAGAATGCGACCGGCCGCATGGTCAGCACACCCTACCAAGTGCATCTGGATGTCGAGGCTGCCGCACGGCTGTCCGCACTCAGCCACATGTATCCCAAGCGGCGGCCGGAAGAACTGCTGGCCGAGCTGCTGGGCGCTGCCCTGGAAGACCTCGAGGCGAGCCTGCCCTATGTGCAGGGCACCCAGGTCGTGGCGACTGACGAGGAAGGTAACCCGGTCTACGAAGACATCGGCCCGACCCCGCGTTTTCTCGAACTGGCGCGTCATTACCTGCAGGAAATGACCGCTGGAGCGAGCGAAACGGGCCAATGAAACGCATTTCTGCGCAACTCATCAGAGACCGGCAAAGCAGCGAATCACGCGGCCTGTGTCGTTTTTCTGACGACGCGTTCCTGGCGTGAGGCTTTTTTTTGCTGAACGTTTCGTTGCCCAGTCAACTCACAGAGTTATGCCGTTATGACCACTGGTCGCCGGAGAAAAACTTACTCAGCCGCGTTTGCTCCTGAGTCTCCGCACGGCAGGTGACCCACGTGGAAACCCACTGTTTGCCAGGAATTTACCAATGGAGTTGCACACCATGACCACTAAAACTGCCCCAAACGCTCGTACTCAACTGGCCGGCTGGAAGGTCGCGGCACTGGCCATCGGCAGCAGCCTGCTGCTCGCCGGTTGCGCAGGCAACCCGCCCAGTGAACAACTCGCTGTGACCAAGTCTGCCGTCAACGAAGCTGTAAGTTCCGGCGGTACCGAATTCGCTGCCGTTGAAACCAAAGCCGCTCAGGACAAGCTGAAGCAGGCCGAGCTGGAAGTCGTCGAGAAGAATTACGAAGAAGCCAAGCGCCTGGCTGAACAAGCCGAGTGGGACGCCCGCGTCGCCGTTCGCAAGACTCAGGCAGCAAAAGCCGACAAAGCTCTCAAGGATGCCCAGCAAGGTATCGAAGAGCTGCGTCAGGAAGGTATGCGCGGCGCTCAACAGACCCCTACCCAGGGTCAGTAACAGCCTCGTCAGACTTCGCCAATTGAATAAAGGATGAACGATCATGCGTAAACAAGTGATGATTCCAGCTCTGCTGGCTCTGAGCGTTGGCCTCGCTGCCTGCTCCACCCAACCTAACGTGAACCTGGAACAGGCGCGCAGCAGCTACTCCAGCCTGCAAACTGACCCAGAGTCGGTGAAAGTGGCGGCGCTGGAAACCAAGGATGCAGGCGAAGCACTCGAGAAAGCCGAACGTGCTTTCCGTGAGAAGGAAGACGAGAAGAAAGTCGACCAGCTCGCCTACCTGGCCAACAAGCGCATCGAACTCGCTCAGCAGACTATCGCGCTGCGCACCACCGAGCAGAACTTGGAAAAAAGCGGCGCCCAGCGCGCCCAGGCTCGCCTGGAAGCCCGTGACGCACAGATCAAGCAGCTGCAGAACAGCCTCAACGCCAAGCAGACTGAACGAGGCACCCTGGTAACCTTCGGTGACGTACTGTTCGACCTGAACCGTGCTGAGCTGAAGCCAGGCGGCATGCACAACATCACCAAACTTGCCCAGTTCCTGCAGGAAAACCCGGACCGCAAGGTGATTGTCGAAGGCTACACCGACAGCACCGGTTCGGCTGACTACAACCAGGGCCTGTCCGAGCGTCGCGCCAACTCCGTACGTGCCGCGCTGGTACGTCAGGGTGTAGGCCCGGAGCGCATCGTCGCTCAGGGTTATGGCAAGGAATACCCAGTTGCCAGCAACTCTGATTCTGCCGGCCGTGCCATGAACCGTCGCGTGGAAGTCACCATTTCCAACGACAACAAGCCGGTTGCTCCGCGCTCTTCGATGAGCAACTAAGCGCCACCCTTTAAGGCTCCGGCCTGCCTGGGTTGCCTGCTTTCATTAGAGGCAGACAACCCAAAAACAGCGAACCCCGCCTCGGCGGGGTTCGCTGTTTTTGGAGAATGCCGCGCCAGTAAAAGACAGCTGCGTGGCGCAAGCGGCCGTTCGTAGGGTGGACGACGCCTCACCTACGCGGCCCGATCCGCCCACTGCTCTGCGATCGCAATGGTGGATGAAAAGAGCGTCATCCACCCTACGTCTGCTTGCGCCTTTCTCCTGCCGCTCCACACTGGACGCCAGCGGTATCCTATCCGTTGCAACGAACCGCGCGCTTGCGGTCATCCACCAGCACGCCGCTGAGCCCCTTCTGCTGCAGATCGAATAACACCAGCACGCCGTCGATGCACTGAGCTGACTGATCGGCGGCCTTCAAGCTGACCCGATAATCCTCGCTGGGAATGGTCTTGAGCATGGTGAACTCCGACAGCAGCAGGGCATCCTGCGGCTTGGCGACGTGCAGATACCCATAGAAACCGAGCACCGCAACGGTGCCGGCGATGCTGCCGATCGCGGTGAGAATCAGGGGAATGGGGTTGCGCTCGCTCATCTAAACATCTCGAAAGCGATCAGGCCGCAGCGACCCGGATCGGTGAAGGGAGGGCCGGCAAACCGCAACGCCGCCCTCCTCCACTGCACAGTCAGAGAATGTTGGCGTAGTCGGCTTCGATCCGGTCCAGGCTCAGGTGGTTGAGGAAGTTGGAGAAGCACATCCAGGCCGACAGCGAATTGAGATCGCGAAACTGCTGCGGCAAATACTTCGGTGGGCTTACCAGGCCTTCATCGACCAGCTGGCGTAGCGTACGCATATCCTCGAGCGTAGTTTTGCCGCAGAACAATAAAGGGATCTGTTCCAGCTTGCCTTTGCGCACGGCGAGCTGGATGTAGTTGTAGATCATGATGAAACCCTTCAAGTAGGACAGATCCTTGGTGAAGGGCAGGCCATCCGGCGCAGAGCCGCGAAAGGCCCGGCTGGCGTTGCTGTAACTGTCTTCCAGGCTGAAGCCTTGCTCGCGGTAGAACTCGCAGACCTGCAGGAAATCGGCGCCCTGCTCGGCCATGTGGATAGCGCGGGTGCGGTTGGTGAGTTTGCGCAGACGGCTCGGATAAGAGGCGAAGGCAATCACTTCCATGAGAATGGCCAACCCTTCCTGGGTAACCGTCGACGAGGGCGGCCCCTTGGCAAGGAACGTGCAGATTGGCTGGTTCTGGCCATTGAGCGTGGTCGCCACGTGCACCAGGCCTTCATGGACTTCGAGCGCCTTGACGTCGCGCTCGTTGAACATCGCGTCGGTGCGAATCTTGATGTAGTCAGCGCCCGCCGCCGCGTCGGCCAGAATCCCGTCCGACTCGAACACCCGGATGGTGCTGTCGCTCTCGCCGAACACCAAGTTCAGCCGGCTCTGCAGTAACGCCACCGCGTCCTTGGCGCTGAGCGTCTTGGGTTCATCCTTGAGATCACCGCGACTGTCGATGTTGTTCAGGTAGCCGGAGAACATCAGCCCAAGGTCCGCCAGGGTTGGATCGCCGGCGTGGAAAGCGTCGGAGGCGGCGCCGTACAGCTCCTGGGAAATCAGCCCGAAATCCGCCGTGCCGCGAGCCTCCAGCATGCGGATGACCATGCGGTATTCGCGGCACATGCGCCGCATGATCTGCCCGACCGGGTTGAACTGGCCAAGCTGGCGAGTGATGTCGCGCTCGATGTTCTGGAATTCGAGCTTCTTTGCGGCCGGGTCGAAGGCCAGCGGGCGGCTGTCGTAGTAGGCGCGGTCGACGGCCGGCAGCTCGCGGCCCTTGTGCTTGAGAAAAGCCTGGCGAATGGAGTCGTCCCATTTCACCGCGTCGAGTACGCGGATCGGCGTCTGCGCCTCGACGATACGATCGGACAGCGCGCGCACGACCAGTTGGTAACCGTCGAGTCCTGTGTGGCTGTTCATGGAGATCCTCTCTGCGTCACTGCTGATTGTTCATTGAAATTGCCTAAGCGATTCTCAAGGAGCGGATCGCTGATAGCGTGCCACTTCGACAAATACATCGGAATTGGCAGGGTCGTTAAGGTACGCGAACACCTGCTCCAGCTTGCTGGACACCAACACACCCTCGCCTTGCGGCATGTCCACGCCGCTGCCTTTGAGTTCGCCGCTGTCGATGGCCTGCAGAATTTGCCCGACGTCCAGTTTGAACAGTACCAGCTCGTTGTTGTGGGTCAGCTCGAAGCCGCCGATGGCGAAATTCGCGCCCATGCGCTTGGGCACGCCTGCCGACAGGTACCAGCGGCGGCCATGGTGGGCGACGGTGAAACTGAAGCTTTGCAGGCTGGCCACATTATCGGGGCTGTCGACATAGGTGTCGGCCTTGTACAGGTTGGAGCCGGAACGGGTCACGTCCAGGTAGCGCAGTTCGCCCCACTCATCGGTACGCGACCAGACCCCGAGCAGCGGAATCGGCGCCGCTTCATTGGCCGGGATCGGCTCCTTGAAGGTCACCAGACAGCCACTCAACAGCAGAAACGACAGCACCATCAGTGCACGCCAGGCTTTCATCTTGCTCTCCTTGAGACAATCGTGGGCTGCCGGGCTGATAGTCCATTCCGGCGACGCGGCGCGTCAAGCATCCCGCTGGACGTCTTTGAACAGGATAGGCGTTGAATCGCAGACAATAAAAAGCCGCCCGAAGGCGGCTCTGGTAAACCCTTAGAGTTCCGGGCGCATATGCGGGAACAGAATCACGTCGCGAATCGACGGTGAGTTCGTCAGCAACATCACCAGGCGGTCGATACCGATGCCCTCGCCCGCCGTCGGCGGCATGCCGTATTCGAGCGCACGCACGAAGTCGGCGTCATAGTGCATGGCTTCGTCGTCGCCGGCATCCTTGTCAGCCACCTGGGCCTGGAAGCGGTCGGCCTGATCTTCGGCGTCGTTCAGCTCGGAGTAGGCGTTGGCGATTTCGCGGCCACCGATGAACAGTTCGAAGCGGTCGGTGACGTTCGGGTTGTCATCGTTGCGGCGCGCCAGCGGCGACACTTCGAACGGGTACTGGGTGATGAAGTGCGGCTGCTCAAGTTTATGCTCGACCAGCTCTTCGAAAATCATCACCTGCAGCTTGCCCAGGCCTTCGAAGCCCAGCACCTTGGCGCCGGCTTTCTTGGCGATTTCCCGCGCTTTGTTCAGATCCTGCAGATCGGCCGCAGTGATCTCCGGGTTGTACTTGAGGATCGAGTCGAACACCGACAGGCGCACAAACGGCTCACCGAAGTGGAACACCTTGTCGCCGTATGGCACGTCGGTGGTGCCAAGCACGCTCTGCGCCAGTTCGCGGAACAGCTCCTCGGTCAGGTCCATGTTGTCTTCGTAATCAGCGTAAGCCTGGTAGAACTCGAGCATGGTGAACTCGGGGTTGTGCCGGGTCGAGACGCCTTCGTTACGGAAGTTGCGGTTGATCTCGAAGACTTTTTCAAAGCCGCCAACCACCAGCCGCTTGAGGTACAGCTCCGGCGCGATGCGCAGGAACATGGCCATGTCCAGCGCGTTGTGGTGGGTTTCGAACGGCTTGGCTGCGGCGCCGCCGGGAATGGTCTGCAGCATCGGCGTTTCCACTTCGAGGAAGTTGCGCTCGGCGAGGAAACGGCGGATATGAGCGATCACCTGGGAACGCACGCGGAAGGTTTCGCGCACTTCTTCGTTGACGATCAGGTCGACGTAGCGCTGGCGATAGCGCTGCTCGGTGTCGGTCAGGCCATGGTGCTTGTCCGGCAGCGGGCGCAGCGATTTGGTCAGCAGGCGCACGTCGGTCATCTCAACGTACAGGTCGCCCTTGCCGCTACGCGCTAGGGTGCCGACAGCCGCGATGATGTCGCCCATGTCCCAGCTTTTTACTGCGGCCAGGGTTTCTTCGGGCAGGGTCTTGCGGTTGACGTAGACCTGGATGCGCCCGCTCATGTCCTGGATGACCATGAAGGAGCCACGGTTGAGCATGATGCGACCGGCAACCTTGACCGGAATGGCAGCGGCTTCGAGCTCTTCCTTGGTCTTGTCGGCGTACTGTTTCTGCAGGTCGGCGCAGAGGTTGTCGCGACGGAAGTCATTGGGGAAGGCATTGCCCTGCTCGCGGATGGCTGCAAGCTTTTCCTTGCGCTGGGCAATCAGCTTGTTTTCTTCCTGTTGCAGTTGCTGCTGGTCGGCTTGTTGGTCGCTCATGTTCGTCGGGATTCCATCACGGGGTAGTCGCCGCCCCTCGTTGGGGCGGAACCAAAAGGTATTACAGGCCTTGTTTCAGGCTGGCTTCGAGGTACTGGTCAATGTCGCCATCGAGAACTTTCTGGCAGTCGCTACGCTCCACGCCAGTTCGCAGGTCCTTGATGCGCGAATCATCGAGCACGTAGGAGCGGATCTGATGACCCCAGCCGATATCGGACTTGGTGTCTTCCAGCGCCTGGGAAGCGGCGTTGCGCTTCTGCATCTCCTGCTCGTACAACCGGGCCCGCAGCATTTTCATGGCGGTGTCCTTGTTGGCGTGCTGGGAGCGTTCGTTCTGGCACGCCACCACGGTGTTGGTGGGTACGTGGGTGATACGTACTGCCGAGTCGGTGGTGTTGACGTGCTGACCACCCGCACCGGAGGAGCGGTAGGTGTCGATGCGCAGATCGGACGGGTTGATGTCGATCTCGACCTTGTCGTCGATCTCGGGGGACACGAACACCGCCGAGAACGACGTGTGGCGACGAGCGCCGGAGTCGAACGGGCTCTTGCGCACCAGACGGTGCACGCCGATTTCGGTGCGCAGCCAGCCGAAGGCGTACTCGCCCTTGATGTGCACGGTGGCGCCTTTGATACCAGCGACTTCGCCTTCGGACAGCTCGACGATTTCGGCACTGAAGCCGCGCTTGTCGGCCCAGCGCAGGTACATGCGCAGGAGGATGTTGGCCCAGTCCTGCGCCTCGGTACCACCGGAGCCGGCCTGGATATCCAGGTAGCAGTTGTTCGGGTCCATTTCGTGGCTGAACATGCGGCGGAATTCGAGCTTCTCGAGGATGCCACGCAGGCGCTCAATCTCGCTGGCGACATCGTCGACGGCGCTCTGGTCGTCTTCTTCGACGGCCATATCGAGCAGGTCGCGGGAATCGGCCAGGCTGCCGGTCAGGTCATCGATGGTCTCGACGATCAGCGCCAGGGCGGAGCGCTCACGGCCCAGGCTCTGGGCGTATTCCGGCTTGTTCCAGACGTTCGGGTCTTCGAGTTCGCGGTTTACTTCGACGAGACGATCATGCTTGTGATCGTAGTCAAAGATACCCCCGAATAGTCTGGGTGCGCTCGGACAGGTCCTTGATGCTGTTCAGGATCGGGTTGATTTCCATGGCTGTCGGCACTCGCAGGTAAAACTTCGGAAAAGCCGCTGAGTATACCTGACTCCGAATTCGCTGGCAGCAGGATCAGGCGTATCAATCAGCCTGCCACAGACCGACGGCCATCTATACTTTGAAGGCCAGCCCGCCACAGCCGCCTGAGGACTACCGCATCATGTTTCCCGTCCAAAGCCTGCGCAGCCGCTATGCCCTGTTGATCGCCTTGCTGGTGAGCATGCTGAGCTGGTTGTTCGGCAGCCTGATCAGCCATGACGCCGGCCAGCGCATCCGCGAGGAAGCGGGCCGGGAACTGGCTGAAGCTTCGTACATGATGCTCGACCGTCTAGATCGTGACATGCAGAGCCGCGCCAGCATGCTGCAGGTAATCGGCAGCCTGCGCGTACTGCGCCAACCGGACGACGTCGACGACATCCGGCGGCTGCTCGATCACCTGCAGGGTCAGTTCCCGAGCATCGCCTGGATCGGCTTCACCGACCCGCAGGGCAACGTACTGGCATCCAGCAACCGCGTACTGGAGGGCGCCAGCATCGCCCAACGCCCGGTCTTTCTGGAGGGTAGCAAGCGCCTGTTCATCGGCGATGTGCACGAGGCGGTGCTGCTCGCCAAGCTGCTGCCCAACCCGACCGGCGAAGCGATGAAGTTCGTCGACATCAGCCTGCCGGTGTATGCGCAGGACGGCGGTCTCACCGGCGTGCTCGCCGCGCACCTGTCCTGGTCATGGGCCGATGAGGTACGCCAGGCAATCCTCAAACCCACCGAGGACCGCCGACAGATCGAGTTCTTCGTGGTTGGCCAGGATCGCACCATGCTGCTGGCCCCGGCCAATCTGATAGGCAAGCGCCTGCATTTGTCGATGATGGATAATCTGCCGGGCAGCAACATCGGCTGGGCCGTGGAGCAATGGCCGGACGGCGAGCTTTACCTGACCGGTCTGGCCCGCAGCCAGGGCCATCTGGATTACCCGGGGCTGGGCTGGATGGTAGTCGCCCGCCGCGATGTGCAACAGGCCGATGCGCCCGTGAAGGACATGCACACCACCATCATGCTCTGGGGTATCTCGCTGGCAGTGCTGTTCGCGGCCTGCGGCTGGGTGCTGACGCTGTACCTCGCCCGCCCGCTGCGCACCATAGCCAAGGCAGCCGACCGGCTTGCCAATGGCGAAATCACCGTGATACCGGAGGTACGCAGCCCGCGGGAGGTCGCCCAGCTCAGCCAGTCAATCCGTCATCTGGTGGAAAGTCTGACGCGCCAGCATACCGAACTCGACGCCCTGGAGAACCGCGCCCACCATGACCCGTTGACCGGGCTACCGAACCGCGCCGCTCTGGCCAGGTACCTGCCACTGGCACAGCAACGCAGCCAGGCCGGAAGCACTGGGCTGGCGGTGCTGTATCTGGACCTCGATGGCTTCAAACCAGTCAACGACCGCTACGGACACGGCGCTGGTGATCAGGTGCTACGCGAAGCTGCTTTACGCATGCGCGGCTGCCTGCGCGTAGGCGATCTGGTGGTACGCCTGGGCGGCGATGAATTTCTGATGATCCTGCAGGTACCGCTCGATGGAGCCGCCGGCCAAGCACGGCAGATTGCCGAGCGGGCGATCCGCGCGCTGGAATCGGTAATCGAGTGGGATGGTAAGCACCTGCAGGTGGGCTGCAGTATCGGCGGCGCGCTGTGGCCACGCGACGATGGCAGCCTGGAGCAGGTGGTGGAATTAGCCGACCAGGCGCTGTATCGGGCCAAACAGGCGGGCCGTGGCCGTGCGGCCTTTCACGGCGAACCGCAGCCCAACGCCCCGCTGGCGTGATTCAGGCCAGCGAGCTGGTGTCGTTGACCAGGCCAACCTGGTTACGGCCCGCTTGTTTGGCCATATACAGGCCTTGGTCCGCCAGATTGACGAGTTGCAGTATGCTCTGGCCAGC
This sequence comes from Phytopseudomonas seleniipraecipitans, assembly GCF_900102335.1. GTDB lineage: Bacteria > Pseudomonadota > Gammaproteobacteria > Pseudomonadales > Pseudomonadaceae > Aquipseudomonas > Aquipseudomonas seleniipraecipitans. The sequence continues at coordinate 277,484 of NZ_FNBM01000001.1, read as the reverse complement.
GCGCGGCACCAACGTCGCAACGCCCAGGCTGGTGGTCAACACCGAGCCGGGCGCGGGTTGGTCATGGGGAATGCCCAGATCGGAAACCGCACGGCGCACCTTCTCGGCAAGAAGACGCGCGCCGCCGGCCGAGGTGCTCGGCAGCACGATGGCGAACTCTTCACCACCGTAACGGGCCGGCATATCGGTGGAACGGCTGCAGCTGGCGCGCAAGGATTCTGCGACGCGACGCAGCGCATCATCACCCGCCACATGACCGAAGCTGTCATTGAAACTCTTGAAGAAATCGACATCGATCATCAACAAGGACATTGGCGATTGCTCACGCAGCGCGCGACGCCATTCCATTTCCAGGTATTCGTCGAAGTGCCGGCGATTGGACAGCCCGGTCAGGCCATCGGAATTCATCAGGCGCTGCAACACCAGGTTGGTTTCCAGCAACTGCTGCTGGCTTTCGCGCAATGCGCGATAGGCTTCGTCGCGCTGCTGCAGCGCGGTGTAGGAGCGCGAGTGATAGCGAATGCGCGCCACCAGTTCGATGGTGTCCGGCAGCTTAACCAGGTAATCGTTGGCGCCGCTGGCAAAGGCAGTGCTCTTCACCGTGGCGTCGTCCTTGGTCGACAGCACAATGATCGGCACATCGCGCAGCGAAGGTCGCGCACGGTAGGCACCGAGCAATGTCAGGCCGTCAATGCCGGGCATCACCAGGTCCTGAAGAATGACCGTCGGGCGCAATTGCTCGGCCACGGCGACTGCCTGGGTCGGATCGGAGCAGAAGTGGAAGTCGATGCCCGCCTCGCCCAGCAATTCGCGGCGAACGGCCTCGCCGATCATGGCCTGATCGTCGACCAGCAGCACCATGACTGCGCCATCCTTGGGGGAGCCACGTTCTTCAGGTGAGTTGAGGGGGGCTTGCATGTAGGTCTCCAGACCTGGGGTTGAAGGCACGTTTCCAAAGAAACTGGATGCAGGGTAAGTCTATCAGCCGAATAGCTCAACGATACGCGGAGCAATGCGCTCTAGCGCGAGGATCTCCTTCGCCGCGTCGAGCTCGGCAGCCGCCTTGGGCATGCCGTATACCGCGCAACTGGCCTGACTCTGGGCGATGGTGGTAAAGCCGTGACCGCGCAGGTTTTTCAGTCCCTGCGCGCCGTCTCTTCCCATGCCGGTGAGCAGAACGCCAATCGCCTCACCCCGCCAGTGCTCGGCGACACTGTCGAAGAACACGTCGATCGATGGGCGATAAACATGGCTGCGAGGCTCTTCCGTATAGTCCAGTTCGCCATTGCGCAGTAGGCGCATGTGGTTGTTGGTGCCCGCCAGCAGCACCACGCCCGGCTGCGGTTGCTCGCCGGCCCGGGCAAGACGCACCGGCATGGCCGACTCGCCGGCCAGCCAGTCGGCCATGCCGGCGGCAAACACTTCGTCGACATGCTGCACCAGCATCACCGCCGCATTGAAATTGCCGGGCAGCTGCTTGAGCAGCGCAGCCAGCGCAGCCGGCCCGCCAGCCGAGGCGCCGATCGCCACCAGCCGGCGGGCTGCCGTCCCCGGCGTCGGCACCGATGCACTGCGCTTGCGGTTGCTGTGCTGGCCGATGAGCCAGCCAATGTTCTGAATCTTGCGCAGCAACGCGGTCGCGTCGGCTGACTTGTCAGTGCCCAGCGAGGGCGTGTTGACGGCGTCCAGCGCACCGTGGCCCATGGCTTCGAATACACGGCTGATGTGCTGCTCGATGTCCACCGAGACGATCAGGATCGCGCAGGGGGTGTGTGCCATGATCAGCCGGGTCGCCTCGACCCCATCCATGACCGGCATCAGCAGGTCCATCAACACCAGGTCCGGTAGATCGACCTGGCAGTTTTGCACCGCCTCTGCGCCGTTGCCGGCAATCCAGGCGATGCGATGCTCAGGCTCGAGAGCCAGCGCACGGCGCAAGGCTTCGACGGCCAGCGGCATATCGTTGACGATAGCTATCCTCATTCGTGTGGTTCCCCTACCAGATCAACCACGGCGTCGAGCAACGCCTCGTCATGGAAACTGGCTTTGGCAAGATAATAGTCGGCGCCAGCATCCAGGCCACGCCGGCGGTCTTCTTCACGATCCTTGTAAGACACCACCATTATCGGCAGGGCTTGCAGGCGGCTGTCGCGCCGCACCAGAGTGACCAGTTCGATGCCGTCCATGCGCGGCATGTCGATATTGGTGATCAGCAGGTCGAAGTGCTCGGCGCGCAAAGCGTTCCAGCCATCCATGCCGTCGACCGCCACTGCCACGTCGTAGCCGCGACCGAGGAGTAGTTTGCGCTCCAGCTCGCGGACGGTCAGCGAATCATCGACCACCAGCACACGCTTGCGCTGAGCACCGGCGAGCTGGCGGACACTACGATCGACGCGTTCCAGACGGCCGCTGCCGAGCAGCTTGGATACCGACATGAGCATATCTTCGACATCCAGAATCAGTACCGGAGTGCCATCGTCGAGCAGCGCACCGGCGGACACGTCCTGCACCTTGCCCAAGCGGGGGTCGAGCGGCATCACCACCAGGGTGCGCTCACCGACGAAACGCTCGACCACCAGGCCAAACAGGCTGTCCCGGTCGCGAATCAGCACCACCGGGATGCCGTTGTCGCTGGGCTTGCCCTCCGGGCGCTGGAGAATCTGGCTGGCGGCGATCAGGCCGACGTGCTGCCCTTCGCTCCAGAAATGCTGACGGCCTTCGAGCTGAACGATATCCTCGGCCTGCAGGCGGGTCATCCGCTCGATATGCGCCAGGGGCAAGGCGTAGGCTTCGCCGCCGACCTCGACCACCAGGCTGCGCACCACTGACAACGTCAGTGGCACCTCAAGATGAAACGTCGAGCCCTTGCCCTCGAGCTGCTGCATACGCACGCCACCGCGCAGTTGGCGCACCATGTGCTGCACTGCATCGAGGCCGACGCCACGGCCAGACACCTCGGTGACCTGATCGCGCATGCTGAAACCCGGCAGGAACAGAAAGGCCAGCAGCTCGTCTTCGGTCAGCTGTTCGCCGGTCTGCTCGGTAGCGAAACCGCGGCTTATCACTGCACGACGCAGCTTATCCAGATCGACCCCGCCGCCGTCGTCGCTCAGCTCCAGCAACAACATGCCGGCGTGATGACGGGCGCGAATGAGGATTTGCCCATCGGCCGTCTTGCCGTGAGCGAGGCGCGTCTCGGGCGACTCGATACCGTGATCCAGCGCGTTGCGCAGCAGATGAGTCAAGGGCGCTTCCAGACGTTCGAGCACATCGCGGTCGACCTGAGTGCCTTCTCCCTCGATCACCATCCGCACCTGCTTGCCGAGCGCGCGGGCCAGGTCGCGCAACATGCGCTCATGGCCCGACAACACATCGGCGAACGGGCGCATGCGCGACGACAGCGCCGCGTCGTACAAGGACTGGGCACGCTGGCCGCCCTGCCAGCCAAAATCGTCCAGATCGGTCATGTGCTGGGCCAACACTTGCTGACAATCCGCGAGTGCCTGGCGGGTCTCCACCAGCATGGCCTCGGCCTGGGCGTCGATGCTGCCTTCGGGCAGCGCTTCACGCGCCACGTCCAGCGCCCGCCGCGCGGTGGTTTGCAGACGCTTGAGACGCTGCAGGCCTTCACCTAGCGGCTTGATACGCTGGAACTCGACCAGCGATTTGCTTGAAATATCCAGCAGATGGTCGAGGCGCTCGGCACTGACGCGCAGAATGCGCCCTCGCCCTTCGCTGGTTACATCGCTGTTCTCGGCCTTCAGAGCAGTGCCAGGCACCGCCTTTGCCTCGGGCTCGGCGTGAAGTGAAGGGGCCTCCGGCAGTTCAGGCTCAGGCAGAAGCGCTTGCGTCGACAGTGCTACCGAAGGCCGACTCGGCACATGCCCGCCGCGGGCGAGGATGCCGAGGCGCTCGATCAGTTCATCGACGGCGGCGCCCGGCCCGCTCGATTGCGAACCCAGGCTCAACAGGATGTCCGCGCCCTGCAGCAGCGCATCGATGTGCTCGGGCTGCAGCAACAGGCGCCCCTCCTGCGCCTCGACCAGACAGTCCTCCATCACATGGGCGACTTTCACGCCCAGATCGAGACCAACGATGCGCGCAGCGCCCTTGAGCGAATGGGCAGCGCGCATGCAGCCTTCAAGGCTGTCGGCATGTCGCGGATCGCGTTCGAGCACCAGCAAGCCGCTATTGAGAACCTGGGTCTGCGCTTCGGCCTCGAGCTTGAACAGCTCCAGCAGCGACGCGTCGCGCATCTGATCGGGCGTCATCCGAGGCTCCTGGCGATGGTTTGCTGCAATATCTGCTCATCGAGCAAAGTCACGCTGCGGCCCTTCCAGTGCAAAACGCCGGATGCGAAACGCCGTGCCATCGGCACGCTGCCATTGCCGGCCTCTACCACCTGACTGACCTCGACGGCTTCGATGCCCTCGACCTCATCGACCGGCATTACCACTGGGCCGTCAACCAGGTTGAAAATCAACATCCGGGGTACCACACGCCTTTCGGTGGCGGCTTCGGCGCTATCCAGGCCGAGCATTTCCGCCAATGAGACACAGGCCACCAGCGCACCGCGCACGTTGGTAACGCCCATCAGGCCCAGCGAGCGTTGATGCGGCAGCGAATGAATCGCCGAGCGCGTCGCCACCTCGCTCAACGCCCGGGTCGCCACTGCTAGCCAGGCTTCGCCGACACGAAAAATCAGTAGCGAGCGGCGCTCGCAATCCGCCTCCTCTACCCACTCGTGCTCGGGCTCCTGGCTGCGCTGCAGCGCGAAACGATCCAGCAGCTGGGTCGCGAGGGCGGCATGCACCTCGCAGTTACGGCAATGGATGTGCTTGACCAGCCGCTCACAGGACTTGTCACCCTGTACACCGATACGGTTCCAGCAGTCGTCGACAGCCTCGCGCTCGACATCGCTCAACGGCAGAAGGCTATCGGTCATCGCGGCTCACTCCACGTCCAGCACGCTGTTGCAGGCGCTTGGCTCCGGCCAGGTCGCCCCGAGCGGCAAGCAACGCCGACAGATGCGCCAGCGCCTCGGCGTGCTTGGGCGCCAGATACAGGGTTTTGCGGTAATAGTCCTGAGCCTCGTTACTGCGCCCGGCAACATCGCTGAGCAGGCCCAGCCAGTAGAAGGCCTGCGCCGTCGGGCCATGAGCCGCCAGGTAGCGCTCGCAGGCGGCGCGCGCCTCATCGCTACGCCCGGCGTTGGCCAGCCCGGCGATTTCATCCAGTGCGGCATCACCAGCCCCGGCGCGTGGCAGTGGCGTGGCCGACGGCGCACGAGGAACTGGCGGCTTGCCCACAGGGGTAACGGGCAGCGCGGCTCGCGCACGAACGGGCGTGGCCGCCAGGCCGGTGCTCTGCGAAGCGACTAGCCTCGGCAGCGTGGCAGTGCCGCGGCGAAAGACGAAGGCCAGCGGAATGTTCAGCGCCCGCATGCCGACCTGGCTGAACAGGCTGGCCTCGGCCGGGCCAATGAACAATGCACCATCCTCGCGCATCAGCCGCTGCAACACGGCGGCCACCGCGTGCTGGGTCGGCCGGTCAAAATAGATCAACAGGTTGCGGCAGAACACCAGATCGTAAGGCGCCTCGCCGGCCAATAGCCCGGGCGCCAGCAGGTTGCCGGCGAGCAGGCGCACCTTGCGGCAGACCTCATCCTTCAGCTGAAAGCCTTCAGGCGTCTCAACGAAGTGGCGGTCACGGAAACTCAGGTCGTCACCCCGGAACGAATTTCGCCCGTACAACGCTCGCTGGGCGCGCACCAGTATCAGCTCGCTGATGTCCATGGCATCAATACGAAACGACTCGCTCGGCAGGCCGGCATCGAGCAGCGCCATGGCAATCGAATACGGTTCTTCGCCGCTGGAGCACGGCAGGCTGAGAATGCGCAGCGGGCGCACACCCATGATCTGGCCGATACGTTCACGGGCCAGCCGTACCAGGGCGACGAAGGATTCCGGGTAGCGGAAGAACCAGGTTTCGGGTACCACCACCGCTTCGACCAGCGCCTGCTGTTCGGTAGCGGAAGCCTTCAGCTGCAGCCAGTAGGCGTCTTCATCGGCACAGCCCAGAGCGGCGACGCGCTGGCGAACCGCGCGCTCGATCACCACCTGGCCCACCGACTCGGCGTCCAGGCCGATCAAACCGTGCAGCAGCTGCTCGAAACGGCCATTCATACGCTGACCTCGGCTGCGGCGGTGAACAGCAGCTCGCGCACCGTCACATCAAGAAGGTCGGCCACTCGCACCCATTGCACCAGCCCCTGCTCAGCTTTGAGCACTGGCCCCAGGTAGCGGGCATTGGGCACGCTGACCCCGGCATCGGCGAACGCCTCGACCGGGCTGCGCAGGGTGTCGCTGGCCTGTTCGAGAATCAGCCCGAGCCAGCGCGCCGGCTCACTCGCCTGCGGCTGGTAATTGACCACGACCAGCCGAGTGCTGGTACGCACGGTGGCAGCCCGCCCCAGCGCCTGAGCACAGAGGTCGAGCACCGGCACCGGCTTGCCGCGAAAGGCGAATAGACCTGCCACCCAGTCAGGCGCAGCGGGAATGTGTTTCAAGCGGCGCAGCGGCATGACCTCGATCACTTCGCGTACATCCAGGGCATAGCGATCCGTGCCCATGCTGAACAACAGGAACAGCTGACCAGGGCTGCGCCGCCCCGGCGTTGACCTGGACGTTTCACTCACCGGCTCAGACCTTGAAACGGCTGACGCCGGTACGCAGACCGTTCGCCACCAGATTGAGGTCGTCGATCGAGGCACTGGCCTGACGCAGCGATTCCACGGTCTGCGACGAGGCTTCGCTGAGCTGCACCAGCGCCTGGTTGATCTGCTCGGCGCCGGTGGACTGCGCCTGCATGCCTTCGTTGACCATCAACACGCGTGGCGCCAGCGCCTGCACCTGATGGATGATCTGTGCCAGCTGCTCGCCGACCTGGCCGACTTCGCCGATACCGCGGCGCACTTCTTCGGAGAACTTGTCCATGCCCATCACGCCGGCCGACACTGCAGACTGAATCTCGCGGACCATCTGTTCGATGTCGTAGGTGGCGACCGCAGTCTGGTCGGCCAGGCGGCGCACTTCGGTGGCGACCACCGCGAAGCCGCGACCGTATTCACCGGCTTTCTCGGCTTCAATGGCGGCATTGAGCGACAGCAGGTTGGTCTGATCGGCCACTTTGACGATGGTGGTGACCACGTGATTGATGTTGCCGGCCTTCTCATTGAGGATCGCCAGCTTGGCGTTGACCAGCTCGGCGGCGCTCATCACCTGATGCATGGTGTCTTCCATGCGCGCCAGGCCCAGTTGTCCGGCACCAGCCAGGGTCGAGGTCTGCTCGGCAGCGCCGGACACCTCGGTCATGGTGCGCACCAGATCCCGCGACGTGGCGGCAATCTCGCGCGAAGTCGCGCCGATTTCCGTGGTGGTCGCGGCGGTTTCTGTGGCAGTGGCCTGTTGCTGCTTGGAGGTGGCGGCAATCTCGGTGACCGACGTGGTGACCTGTACGGAAGAGCGTTGCGCCTGGGCAACCAGTGTCTTGATCTCTTCGGCCATGCCATTGAAGCCCGTCTCGATGGCGCCAAATTCGTCGCGCCGGCCAAGATCCAGGCGCGCAGTCAGGTCGCCACTGGCGAGGGCTTGCAAGGTGCGCACGACCTGCTGCACCGGGCGGGTTATCGCCTGCATCAGGAAGTAGCCGCAAACGAACGCAGCGACGATCGCCAGCACCACCGAAATGGCCATGCTCACCTCGGCGAGGTTGACCGCGGAGACGATGCCGGCCGCAGACGTGTAGGCCACGTCTCGGTTGAGTTCGATCATTGAGGTGAGTTGGGCGCGCCCGGCGTTCCAGGTATCGGTCAGCGGCCCGGCCAGCTCGGCCCTCGCTTCGTTCTGGCGACCCTCCTGGTAAAGACCGAGCACGCTGGCCTGCTGCTCGGCAAAGCGCTGGCGGGTCTGCTCGAATGCCTCAAGAGCACTGCGATCAGCGTCTACGCCGATAGTGCGATGGTAATCAGCCAGGGAGCCGAGCAGCATATCGCCGGCCGCCTTGATCGACTTCCGGTCGTCATCGGTAAGCGTATGCTGCTCCTGAATGCTGACCTGCACGATGGTCTGGTGGAACATTTCCGTCCAGGCACTGCGCACTTGAGTGATGTGGAACATGCCAGGCATGGCATCGTCCAGCAGGCGAGTCGCGCCCCCTTCGACCTTGAGCAGACGCTCGAAGGATGCAGCGGCCATCATGAGCATGATCGCAATAATGATCGCGAAACTTGCCTGGATACGCTGGCGAACAGTCCAGTTCTTCACATTCAACCCCATCTACCGAGACTCTGACAGCCTGTTCAGGATCGTGCGAGCTAGAGGCATACAAGGCAAAAACGAGCGAGGATGCGGAGTTTACGAGCTGTAAATGAGCATTCCGAGCGTGTTTTTTACGCAGTAGGACCGACGCGATGCAGATCGTGAAAAGGTTCTCAACGGAGCCTGCGAGCAATGCCCGCAGGTCATGCGCCGGACTCTATGGGCGTTGCGATTGCAGCGCAAGCGAGACCGAACCTATTTACTGTAGCAACAGGCGTCTCGCTGTCAGCGAAAAGGGGAATGTCGCTGCCAGACGGCGATCATGCCGTCGGCAGCTGACTAAGGCGGGGTTACTGCAGATCCTGGCGAACCTGGGCTTCGAGTTCTGCCTTGAGCGCCGGATCGAGCTTCAACTGGCGCGCCAATTCTTCAAGGTAGGCGCGCTCCATGAAGTGTTCCTCATCGACCATCAGCACGCTGGCGACGTACATCTCAGCGGCCATTTCCGGCGTAGTGGCTGAACGCGCCACATCGGCAGGGTCCAGTGGCTTGTTCAGCTCGGCCTGCAGCCAGCGCTGGGTTTCAGCGTCGCTTGCCAGCTTGCTGAATTCGCCTTCGATCAGTTCGCGCTCACGCTCGTCAACATGACCATCGGCCTTGGCCGCGGCTACCAGCGCCTTGAGGATGCCCTGGCTGTGCAGTTCGACCTGTGGAGCAGGCAATCGGTCGAGGGTCTGTGGCTCGCCCTGTGGTGCGCCGGCTTGCTTGGCCTGCCAATTGCCATAAGCCTTGTAGGCGATCACGCCGAGTGCAGCCAGGCCGCCGTAGGTGATGACCTTGCCGCCGATCTTGCGGGCGCTCTTGTTACCCAGCAGCATGGCCAGCGCCGCGCCGCCACCAGCACCCTTGAGCATCGAGCCGATACCGCCATTGTCGCTTTTGCCAAGGCCGCCACTGCTACTCCCCAGCAATCCACCCAGCGCACCGCCCAGCCCCGACGAGGAAGACTTGCCGCCGGTTTTCTGTTGCAGCAATTCCTGCCCGGACTTCAGCAGTTGATCGAGCAAGCCGCGCGTATTCATGGAAATCTCCAATGGTTCAAGAACGAACGAATCTACTGCGAAGCCTGGCCGCCGTTGGTTACAGATTGCGTCAAGATATTGCGCAGGCAAGCGCCTCAAGCCTCGTCAAATAGACCGGTCAGAGCAAGCGTCGTTCAAGCTCGTACCAGCAGGCCGTTTAAAAACGTAGGCGAGGCAGCCAGCGCAAGGCAAAAATAAGCGAGGAAGCGGAATGTACTTTTGTACATGAGCATGACTCGCTTCGCTCGCCCTTCGGGCCGCGCTAAAGCGCGTTAGCCGCAAGCGGCTTACCGAGCCTGTTTTTAACGCAGCGATGGCAACGCACTACTGCATGGATGCAGAAGGTAGAGCGACGCAGGACGCCAAAGCCGAAGTAGTTTTTCAACGACCTGCTAGCGCGGCGCCAGATGGGAGATCAACAACTGCACCGACTCCTGGCCACGGAATTCGTTGACGTCCAGCTTGTAGGCCAGCTCCACCCAGCGCACGGTCGGGTTGGGCCATACCTCGCGGTCGACGCCAAAGGCGATGCCGTCCAGTTGCAGGCTGCCGCACTCGCTCTTCAGCACCACCTTGAGGTGGCGCTCACCGACGATGCGCTGTTGCACCAGCTGGAACGCGCCATGGAACAGCGGCTCCGGGAAATGCTGGCCCCACGGGCCGGCATTGCGCAGCTCGCGGGCCAACGGCAGGTTGAATTCATCGATACTCAATACGCCATCGGACAGCAGCCGGCCGGTCAGGTCATCCTCGCAGAGCTGGCGGCGAACTTCTTCATCGAACGCCGCCGCGAAGGTCTCGAAGTGCTCGGCTGGCAACGACAGACCGGCGGCCATGGCGTGGCCGCCGAACTTGCTGATCAGCCCCGGATGGCGTGACGCCACAGCGTCCAGTGCGTCGCGGATGTGAAACCCCGGTACCGACCGCGCCGAGCCCTTGTACAGGCCATCGCCAGCATCGGCGAAGGCGATGGTCGGGCGGTGATAGCGCTCCTTGAGCCGCGAGGCGAGGATACCGATCACGCCCTGGTGCCAATCCGCCTCGAACAGGCAGAGCCCGAACGGCAGGTTTTCCAGCGGCAGGTCTTTAAGCTGAGCCAGCGCCTCGCGCTGCATGCCCTGCTCGATGGCCTTGCGGTCCTGGTTGAACTGATCGAGCTGCACGGCCATGTCGCGCGCCAGAGCTTCGTCTTCGCAGAGCAGGCACTCGATGCCCAGGCTCATGTCGTCAAGGCGGCCGGCGGCATTCAGGCGCGGGCCGAGAATGAAGCCCAGGTCGGTCGAAGTAATGCGCCCATGCTGCTTGCCGGCGACTTCCAGCAATGCGCGCAGCCCCGGCCGCGCCCGGCCAGCACGAATGCGCGCCAGGCCCTGGTGCACGAGAATACGATTGTTGGCGTCCAGCGGCACCACGTCGGCGACGCTGCCGAGAGCCACCAGGTCGAGCAGCTCGCCGAGATTGGGCTCGGGGCGCTCGGCGGTGAACCAGCCCAGCTCGCGCAGCCGCGTGCGCAGCGCCAGCAGCACGTAGAAAATCACCCCCACGCCCGCCAGCGACTTGCTCGGGAACGTACAGCCCGGCTGGTTGGGATTGACGATGGCATCGGCAGCCGGCAATTCGTTGCCCGGCAAGTGATGGTCGGTGACCAGTACCTTCAGGCCGGCCGCCTTGGCAGCGGCCACGCCTTCGATGCTGGAAATGCCGTTATCGACGGTGATCAGCAGCTCAGGCTCGCGGGTCAGCGCCACGGCGACGATTTCCGGGGTCAGTCCGTAGCCGTACTCGAAGCGGTTTGGCACCAAGTAATCGACATGGGCGGCGCCGAGCATGCGCAGGCCAAGCACGCCGACGGTGCTGGCGGTGGCACCGTCGGCATCGAAATCACCAACGATCAGCAGGCGCTGGCGCAGGCGCAAGCCCTCGACCAGCAAGCCCACTGCGGCCTCGATGCCTTTTAGCTGCGTGAACGGGATCAGCCGCGCAAGGCCTTTCTCCAGCTCAACTGCCGACAGCACCCCGCGGGCCGCATAAAGCCGGGTCAACAACGGTGGCAGGTTACCCAGGTCGGGCAGCGAAGCAGGAAGCGGGCGGGACTCGATACGCATGGAGGTCGGATTCTACTCGTGCGGTTAAAACGGGAGGCGCCAGCCGAACGGACGCCTGTGGATCAATTGCCTGTAGTGCGCTCGCCAGCCAGCCACTCGATGGGGATTTCATGCTGGCCGCGCTCGTCAGTCACGAACAGCTCGCCATCACTGATCATCACGCTCCAGCTCAGCGCACGGGGCATATCCTGAGCGAGATCGGCGAGCGCTTCCTGGCCCAGGGCGACGACATTGATGTTTTTCAGGGTGCGCACCGGGTCGAGACACTTGGTCTGCCACACGCGCAGGTTGCCGTAAGCCACCAGGCTGAATTTTTCGGTACGTCGCGAGCACCAGGTGATGCGCTCGCTGTCCGGTTGGCCGACTTCGATCCAGTGCAGCACACGACCGTCCAGGCTTTTCTCCCACAGCGCCGGCTCGTCGACATCCGACAGGCCGCGCCCGAAGGCCAGGCTTTCCTGATAGAACAGCGCATAGGCGATCAGCCGCGACGCCAGACGCTCCTCGGTTTCCGAAGGATGGCGGGCCACGGTGAAACGCAGGTTTTCATAGATGCTGCGATCGATATCGGTGAGGTTGAGATCGATCTTGTAGGTCGTGGACGGCTGGGCCATTGCGCACTTCTTGGAATTCGGGAAAGTGCGCCAGTCTATCAGGCCGGCCGGAACCGTGGGCAGAGCGCCGCCCAAAGGGGCGTCTGCCACGGCTCACTTGCCTGACTCTCAGGCCTTCCAGTCCGGGTAGCGACGTTCTGCAGGCGCCGGTGGGAAGTACTGGTACAGCCAGGTTTCGCTGAGCACTTCCTTGTTGTCGACGCGGCGCAGGTAGGCACGCATGTTCACCGGCTCGACGCTGTCGCTGGTCGGGAACCAGTCGAACTGAGCGCGGAAGCCTTCGACATCCGGGTACAAGGCAAGAATGCTGAAATCCTTGACCTCGCCATGCGACGCCTCGACCACCACTTCGACCTGGGCTTTGGCATCCATCTTGGCCAGTGGGCCGCCGCCGAAATCGATGGCGAAGCGTCGTGCCCACTGTTTCGGCCAATGCTCGCCCGGCGCCCAGCCGAGGGTGAAACCACCCATGCCGGATCGGGTAGCCTGGGCCTGCGCCAGGGTCGGCTTGACCGGCGGCAGCGCTGCCCAGTGCAGCTTGTAGCCGAAGTTCAGCGAGGTGCCAGGCTCGATGGCCTGCTTGGGATTCCAGAAGCAGACGATGTTATCCATGGTCTCGCCGGTGGTGGGAATTTCCAGCAGATCGATGCTGCCCTCGCCCCATTGGGTGGTCGGCTCGACCCACAGGCTCGGCCGGCGGCTGTACCAGACCACGGTGTCCTGGTAGGACTTGAAGTCGTGGTCGAACTGCACCAGGCCGAAGCCTTTCGGGTTGTTGTCAGCAAACGCGTTGAACTGCAGCTTTTCCGGATTGTTCAACGGCCGGCACAACCACTCGCCGTTGCCCCGCCACATGGACAGGCGATCGCTGTCGTGGATCGCCGTGGCGACGAAATCGCACATGCGACGCTCGTGGCTACCGCAGGCGAACATGCTGGTCATCGGCGTAACGCCCAGCTGCTTGATCGCCTTGCGCGCATTGATGTGCGCGTCGATGTCCATCACCACACGGTCTTCCAGGCAGTCGATGTCGAAGCGGTAGGCACCAGTGGCGCTGGGCGAATCAAGCAGTGCGTAGAGCACGAAACGGGTCGCATCCTTGTCCGGCGTCTCGAACCAGAACTCGGTGAAGTCGGGGAATTCCTCGGGTTTGTCGGTGAAGGTATCGACCGCCAGACCGCGGGCCGACAGGCCGTACTGGCCGGTGTTATCCACCGCACGGAAGTAGCTGGCACCGAGGAAGGAAACGATGTCGTATTTGTCGATATTCGGCTGCTTGAACACCTTCAGGCCGGCGAAACCCAGGTCACCCTTGAGCTGATCGACCTCCACACCACTCTTGCCGTATTCGAACAGATCAGGGCGGAAATGCACTTCGCGCGCCACCCGGCTCTTGGCGTCGACGGCGTGCATGCGCACCGGCTGGCGGAAACCCATGCCGACGTGGAAGAACTGCACGTCGAGCTGTCCGTCCAGTTCGTTCCACAGCGAATGCGCCGGGTCGTACTGGATGGCGTTGAATTGCTGCGGCGTCAGCTCGGCGAGGGTCTTGGGCAGCACCTCGGCAGTACTCTGGTAGGCGCGGCCGGCCATACTTTTGGCCCGAGCCTGCAGCTGTTTGAAATCGAACGGTTCGGCCTTGCCATCAGCGGTTTCGGCGAAGCTGCGCAGGCTGAACAGGCCAGCTGGCAGGCCACTGACGGCGGCCAGCATCATGGAGGCTTTAAGGAGGTTACGTCGTTGCATGGGCATCCCTGAGTCGGTAAGGAATCTGCACGAAGGCGATTAAAAAGACCTACAACAGAGAGCCCTACTCGCCAGATGGTTCCACGGCGTATTTGCAACCATTGGTGTTGCGCCGCGCGATCACAAGCGAAACGGCTAGCGTTTCTTTTCCAGCAGCGCCCTGATAGCGGTGCGGTCACGCTTGCCGTCACGCTGGGTAAGCATGGCGAGGAAGGCGAACGAGTCGAGGCCGTTGAGGGTGGTTTTCGGGCTGACGATCTTGCGCCGCGGATCGGCGCCGTGCTCCAGCAGCAAGGTGACCAGCGCCGGTTCGCCATAGAGAATCGCACCATTCAGCGCAGATAAACCCATCTGGTCAGGTTCATCGACCGGACAACCGGCATCGAGCGCCTGAGTCATCTGCGCCAGTGCCATGTCCTTGCGCGCCTCGGACTCGCCGTAGGCTGCCGCCATCAGCGTCAGGGTCGGCGCCTGCATCGATGCGTTACCGAGCACACAACCGCGTTCATCCATCACTTGCAGGCCGTGATCGTTCTGCACATCTTCGGCCTGGGCAACGCCGACCAGCAGGCACAGCCCCATTAACCCAACAGGCAGCTGGAAAAATCCAGGCGAGGCAGACAAGGTCCGGCGAACACGGTGAGGTATCAGTGGCTTGTCAAAGCGCATAACGTTTCTCCAGTGTGCTGTAGCCCATGCCCACGCCCTTGCTCACCTTGAGCTGCACCGCCACGCGCTCCTTGAGCGCTTCGACGTGGCTGATCACGCCGATCATCTTGCCGCTGGCATTGAGGTTGTCGAGTGCATCGAGAGCCACTTCCAGGGTTTCCCCATCGAGTGTGCCGAAGCCTTCATCGAGAAACAGCGAGTCGATGCGCGTCTTGTGGCTGACCAGATCGGACAGCGCCAGCGCCAGCGCCAGGCTGACCAGAAAGCTTTCGCCGCCGGACAGCGTGCGGGTATCGCGCGCCACGTCGCCCTGCCAGGTGTCGATGACCTCCAGCTCCAGCTCGCCCTGGGATTTACGCGCCAGTTGGTAGCGCCCGTGCAGACGCTGCAGCTGACCATTGGCCAGGTGCACCAGGTGGCCGAGGGTCAGCCCCTGGGCGAAGCGTCGGTATTTGGCACCATCGGCTGAGCCGATCAGGCTATTGAGCTGCTGCCAGCTGTCGTATTCACCTTGCTGGCGGGTGATGGCTTCGAACAGCGCCTGCTGGTTCAGCCGCCGTGCGTCATCGCCCTGCAACTGTCCGCGAATTTCGCCCTGGCGCTGACCGAGCTGCTTCAACGTCGCCTGCAACGCCTGCAGGTGCTCGTCCAGGTACGCGGCACTGTGCTCGGTCTGCGGGGCAGCCTGCAATTCGGCCACTTGCGCATGCGCCGCGGCGTGCAGCGCCTGGGCTTCGGTGCGCGATGTCTGCAGGCGCTCCTTGAGTGCTTGCAACTGCTCACGCTGGTTGTCATCGAGCAACGCATCGAGAAACGCCTGTTCATCGCTGAACGGGCTGCTGGTCAGGGCCGCTTGCCACTGCGCGGCGGCGGCCTGCTCGGCGACGCGCAACCCGACCTGCCGCTGAGTCAGGTTATCGAGGGTGATGCGCAGTTCCATACCGCGCCGCTCCGCGCTTTGCCAGTCGGCTTCGGCCGCGTCGAGCTGTGTCTCGGCCTGCTCCAGCCGCTGCGCGTCGAATGCTTCACCGCCTGCGGCCTGCCAGCGTGCCAGCCATTGCTGTGATTGTTTCTGCGCCTCGCCGAGCTGGTGCTGCAGAGTAGGCTGCTGTTGCGCCAACGCCTGACGCCGCTGCTGCGCCGCCTGCCAGCACTCGGCATCGGCCTGGCGCGCGGCCAGCCAGGCGGCGCCGTCAACGGGCAGGGAATGACCGAAGGCGGCCAGTTGCGTCGTCAACTCCGCCTCGACCTGCTGCTGCCGCGCGCGCTGTGCGTCCAGTTGCTCGTCCAGCGCCTGCAGCGTGGTTTGCGCGAGGTCGCGATCCCGCTCGACGGCGCCAAGTTGCTGCTGGGCGGCGGTGTGCTTCTGATTGCCGATATTGGCGGCCTGGCGGGCGCGGTCGAGCTCCAGCTTGAGGCCATCGAGTTTCTTCAGCGTGCCGTCAACCTCGACTCGCTCGGCGATCTGCCGGGTCTGTGCGGCGGCAAGCGCCGGTTCGTCTTCGGGCAACGGCTTCAGCACCTCGCCCTGGCGCTGCCAGGCGGTAGTGATCGCGTCGAGGTGCTGCTGCAGTTCCTGCGCCTGCTCCTGACACTGCGCCACCTGAGCCTGCAAGGTCGCGACCTGATTGCCGAGGTTCTGTCCCTGTTCGGTCAGTGCATCGAGCGTCTGCCGCGCCTCGTCACGTTCACGCTGGGTAGCCGAGACATCCAGCGCCCGATACGCCGCGATGGCCGGATGCTCGGTGGAGCCGCACAGCGGGCAAGCCTCTTCGGCCTGAAGCTGCGCCCGGTACGCCTCCAGCGCCTGGATACGCTGCTCCTGCTCGAGCAACTTGTCCTGATCGGTCAGCCGTTGCTTCACCTCGCGATAACGCTCGCGCAACGCCATGCGCTCGGTCTCCCGCTCACTCAGGCCTTGCTGTTGGCGAGCCAGATTGGCGGCTACGCGCTGCTGTTGCCGGGTGAGCTGAGCGCGCCGCTCAGCCAGTTGCGCCAGCTGCTCCAGCGCGCTGCCGCGGGCATGAACCTGTTGCCAGTGGTCCCGCCAGTCCGCTTCAGTGCGCCCGGCGAGCGCCTCCTGCCAGCGCGCCTCGACATCGGCAACCCGCTGCTCGGCATCGGCCTTGGCTTGCGCCGCAGCCTGAACCGACTGAGCGACGCCGCCCAGGCTGAGCTGAAGCCTTTGCACCTGCTCGGCGCCCGTCTGCTGACGTGCCTGCAGCGCGGCGATGGCGTGCTGCGCCTGCTCGCGCACCTCGAAGGCGTGCTGCCAACCGCTGAGTTGCGCGGCCAACCGCTGGTGATCGGCAGAGGCCTGCAACTGCGCATCGAGGGTGCTGCATTCATCCTCCAGCTGCTGCAGCGTCTGCTGTTTGCCCAGGGCGACGGCGGCGCTGGCCTGCGCCGCCTGCTTCAGGCTAGCGTGCAAACGCGCATTGACCTCGACCCACTCACGCTGATGCGCTTGCTGTTCCTCTTCACTGGCCGCCAGTGCACGGCCCGCTTCGCGTTTGGCTTGATACATCGGCTGCAGCCGCTGCGCCGGCTCGCTCTGCTGCAAACGCATCAACTCGCCTGCCGCCTGCTGCTCGGCCTGAGCGGCCGCCTCAAGCTGCGCCGCGGCGGTGGTGACCTGCCCTGCCACGCGTGCGAGATCGGTCAACCATTGCCGTTGCCGGCCGGCCTCGGCACAGGCGTGCTGCGTCTCGCCCTCCTCGACCGCCAACTGCGCGGATTCGTCTGCGAGGGCCTGGCGCTGTTCATCACTCAACAGTTCGACACCATCGGCACGGGCGCGCAGCTGATCGAGCTGGGTCTTCACCTCGCGGGTGTCCTCGAACACACGCTGAGAGATCAGCCCGTAGATATCGGTGCCGGTCAGCTCCTCCAGCAGCTCGGCGCGCTGGTTGGCCGAGGCTTCGAGAAACGCGGCAAAACCACCTTGCGCCAGCAGCATCGACTTGGTGAAACGGCCGAAATCCAGGCCGGTCAGGCGCTCCACTTCGCGGGGCTTTTCGCTGAGTTTGTCGGTGATGATTTCGCCATCCAGCCGCGCCAGCTCGGCCTTGGCGCCTTGTAGCGCACCGTCGGATTTATCCCGCGCGCGGCGCTGGCTCCAGAACGCCCGATAACCTTGCCCCTTCACCTCGAACTCGACCTCGGCCAGGCATTCTGCGGTGTGCCGGGTCATCAGCTCATTCTCGCCGCCGACCCGTTCCATACGCGGCGTGCGGTGATACAGCGCCAGGCAGATGGCATCGAGCAACGTCGTCTTGCCAGCGCCTGTTGGTCCGGTAATGGCGAACAGCCCATTGCTGGCGAACGGCTCGGCGGTGAAATCAATCTTCCACTCGCCCTTGAGCGAGTTGAGGTTCTTCAGGCGCAGGCTGAGGATTTTCATGGACGGGGACTGAGCTCGGGTCACGGCAGAACAGCTATTGTCGCACCGTTGCGAGGCTGTCGCCCATGCCGGGGACCCTGCTTGTTGAGGAGAGTGATCAGCTGGGATATCGGCTCAATACGCGTCTCACCAGCAGGGTTTTGGTCGGTCGAGCCTGTTACTTCAGGTTCTTTCTGAAGAACTCGCTCAGCGAGTCGAATGGGATCAGTTTGACCCGATCGTACAAATCGACATGACCAGCCCCTGGCACAATCACCAGTTGTTTAGGCTCACCAGCGAGCTTGAAGGCTTCCTGGCTGAACTCGAGCGAGTGCGCTTCGGAGCCTGCGATGAACAGCATCGGTCGCGGCGAGATCGAGGCGATGTCATTGAATGGATAGAAGTTCATGAACTTGACGTTGCTGGTCAGCGTCGGGTGCGTCGTCAGCTTGGGCGACTGGCCTTCAGGCGTGAACTCGCCACGCGGCGTACGGTAGAAATCGTAGAACTCGCGCTCGATCGGATGCGATTTTTCGGTGATCTCGTGCACGGTGCCGCTGGTGTATCTGGTCTCGCCGCCCGCAAATTCCAGGTCACGCTGCGCCGCCGCTTCGGCGATGATCTTCTTTCTTTGCTCCAGCGTCTGCGAGTGCTTGAGTCCGTTACGGTTGGCAGCGCCCATGTCGTACATGCTGACGGTGGCGATGGCTTTCATGCGCGGGTCGATCTTGGCAGCGCTGATGACGAAGCTGCCGCTGCCGCAGATACCCAGAACACCGATGCGGTTTTTGTCGACGAAGGTCTGGGTGCCGAGGAAATCCACTGCCGCGCTGAAGTCTTCGGCGTAGAGGTCCGGTGATACGGCATTGCGTGGTCGGCCTTCACTCTCGCCCCAGAACGACAAGTCCAGGGACAGGGTCACGAAACCCTGTTCGGCCAGCTTCTGTGCATACAGGTTGGAACTCTGCTCTTTCACTGCCCCCATGGGGTGGCCGACGATGATGGCCGGCCCCTTTACGTCCGGGTCCCAGCCTTTCGGAATGAACAGGTTCCCGGCCACGCGCATCTTGTACTGGTTGTTGAACGTCACCTTCTGCTGAATGAGGGTGTCGCTCTTGTAGAAGTTGTTTGCGCCGTTGGACATATCTGCTCCCATTGCCACATGGGAGCCCACTAAAAGCCCAAGCATCACCAGAAGTCTCTTCATTTGCGGTTTCCTGAATCGAGGGATAAACAAAGGTTCTTTATTGCTTCATGCGCTGAATCGAGCGTGACGCATTGCGGCCAGGGCAAAGGCGGCCGAACCGGACAACACCACGGCGCCAAATGCGAAAGGGCTCCACCAGCCGAGGTGATCGAACAACGCGCCACCCACGCCAGCACCCACGGTGATCGCCATCTGAATGACCGCAACCATCAGGCCGCCACCGGCTTCGGCGTCGTCTGGCAGCGTGCGGCTGAGCCACAAACCCCAGGCCACCGGCGCAGGCGTGGCCACCAGTCCCCAGACACCGAGCACAACAGCGACGGCCACAGGCGAATGCCCCAGCGCAATCAACACAGCAGCTAGCACGGCCATTGCCAGCGGGATTGCGATCAGGTAGGCGTAAATGCGTTTTTGCAGCAGCCCTCCGATCATCCAGGTCCCTGCCAGACCGCAGAGGCCCAGCAGCAGCAACATCAGCGACAACGTGGTCACGCTCACGCCGGTGATGCTTTCCAGAAACGGACGCAGGTAGGTGAAGACCGCGAACTGGCCCATGAACAGCAGCATGATCGCGAGCATGCCGATGGCCACCTGCGGATTGCGCAGCAGCTTGAAAGGATTGGTCGCCCGGCTGTTCTGCGGGCTGCTCATCGCCGGGACGCTCAACCACTGCCACGCGAAGGCCAGCACCGCGAGCGGGATCACCAGAAAGAACGCGCCACGCCAGCCAATGTACTGCCCCAGAAAACTGCCCAGCGGCGCGGCGACAGTCGCGGCTAACGCGTTACCGCCATTGATCAACGCCAGTCCCTTGGCGACCGAATCCTTCGGTACTAGACGCATGACTGTGGCAGTCGACATCGACCAGAAGCCACCGATGGCGACACCCAGCAAGGCCCGACCGGTCATGAACACCACGCCGTTGGGCGCAAACGCCACCGTCACACCCGATAACAGCAGCAGGAAGCTGAAACCGAGCAGCACTCTTTTGCGATCAAAGCGACCGGTCAGCGGCGTGTTGAGCAGGCTGGTCAACACCGCGAAGAAGCCGGAAATGGAAATCGCCTGACCTGCCTGCCCCTGGCTGATGCCAAGGTCCTGCGCGATGGGCGTCAGCAGGCTGACCGGCATGAACTCCGAGGCAATCAGCACGACCACACACAGCGCCATCGAAAAGACTGCACCCCAAGCAGGAGGATAGGCCGCAGCCGCATTGTGTCCCGTAGATGAAGCAATTGTTTTCATGCACCAATGACCTGTCTGAACCCGGCCGACAAACTGACGCAACGCATGCCATCCGCTGCCAGCCCGACGACCGTAAAAATGTGAAGCACAGGCTAGAGCAAAGGGATTACCATGATTAGACGACACAATTTCCATGCGATTGTGAGAGAAACTCAACAATGAGCACACCCAGACTAAATGACCTGCAAGCCTTCCTCGCAGTGGCGCGGGATCAGAGCTTCACTCGCGCAGCCGTGAAGCTTGGCGTCACCGCCTCGGCCTTGAGCCACACCATTCGCGGTCTTGAAGAAAAAATGGGGGTGCGCTTGCTGGCTCGCACTACGCGCAACGTGGCGCCGACCGAAGCGGGCGAGAAGCTGATGAATGCAATCGGACCGCTGCTGGATCAGATCACTACAGAAGTGGCAGTGCTGGGCGAGATGCGCGACAAGCCCGCGGGCACCATCCGTGTGACCTGCTCCGATGACGCCGCCGAGAACATAATCCGCCCCAAGCTGACGGGTTTTCTGGCCCAGTACCCGGACATTCACGTCGAGGTGTGCATCGACTACGGGTTCACCAATATCGTCAGCGAGCGTTTCGATGCGGGGATACGTCTCGGGGAGTCGATCAGCAAGGACATGATCGCTGTACGCCTGGGGCCGGACTGGCGCCTGTCGGTCGTCGGCACCCCCGAGTATTTCGAGAAGCACCCCGCACCGCAGCAGCCCCAAGACCTGACCCAGCACACCTGCATCAACATCCGCCACTCACCGAATGGCAACTGCTATGCCTGGGAATTCGAAAAGGACGGCCGCAAGCTGAACACGCGGGTCAGCGGCCAGTTCACCTCCAACAGCATGATCCACGTCCTGAACGCTGCCCTTGATGGCGTAGGGCTGGCTTATGTACCGGATTTTCTAGCCGAACCGCATCTGGCCAGCGGACGCCTCAAGGAAGTACTCGCCGACTGGAGTCCCTACTTCGAAGGTTTTCACCTCTATTATCCCAATCGCCGCCAGGCATCCCCCGCGTTCACGGCATTTGTGGATGCAATCAGATATCGGGGATGACAGGAACTTCGGCGCTGGCCTTGCCGAGAACTTGTCCGGGTTTCGCAAGCCGTTTGAACTCGGGCCAGGGCAGGGAAAATAGATAGCCCAGCGTAGCCACACCTTTAGTGGATGGGCGTCATCGCAACAAGTGTGACTATTGCTTAACCTGCGAGGCGACATTACGACAGTACGCAGAGCATGTTGACTATCACTGTATGGGTGATTATTGAGTAACCCTCACATACTCATACAAGACCGGCGAGGTAATGAATTACTCAGTAGTGACATATGCTGCGTCCTCCTAGCGCTCATGCTTCAGGGTACGCCCTATGATCGAAAAAACACTGAGCACACACTGTGCCGGGAGATGGTTGACTATCCTGCTGCGGCTCAGTGTTTTTGCCGCAACCCTGCAGCCTCAGGCCTATGCAGAAACAGCTCAGCCCACCAACCGAGAACAAGCCATGCGTGTTGCAATGCTAGTCAATGGTGAGTCCGTGACCATCAGCCTCGAAAATAATCAGACCTCCAGAGACTTCGTCGCTCTGCTGCCACTCGACCTAACGCTGGAAGACTATGCCGGCAGCGAGAAGATCACCACGCTATCTCGCAAGTTGAGCACTCAAGACGCAGCACCAGGTATAACGCCGGTAACGGGAGATTTCGCCTATTACGCCCCATGGGGCAATATTGCGATTTTCTACAAAGGCTTCACGTACTCGCCCGGGCTTATAAAACTTGGCGCGCTCGAAACAAATCTAGACATCATTCGCCAGCCAAGCCCGCTGAACGTCAGGTTCGAACTAATCAATCACTGAACGTTAGGTGTGCATCAGGCGATGCAGTCATACACAACCAGACAGAATTCCTTTCAGCTGAAGAAAGATCACGCACCATCATGCGTTGAACTTGCTGGCATTAAGGAGAGACGGTAGCGGTGTAAGTTCCTACATGCAGCTAATCAATACTCTGTACAACCGACTTTCCCTCGATGCCCTAACGGAGATTGTTTTCTAAAATCACGCTCTTGCCAGGCAGCGCCCGAACTCACCAGCGACTCGGGTAAATCGCCCCATGTCGCGGGCAGTAACAAAAACGTTCCGCCGCCCCCCGCTACGCGCGGGTAACGTGTGAGATCCGCTCACAAGGAGAGAGATTCGCCATGGTCCGTCCCGTTCACCACCTGCTCGGTGGCATCGCACTCAGTCTCGCCACCCTTAGCGCTCAGGCCACCGAGGCACTGCCCCAGGCGCAGTGGCCGTTTACCGCAGAACCGCGTGCCACGCTCGACGAACCCTGGGCCATGACCTTCCTGCCCGATGGCACGCTGCTGGTGACCGAGAAGCGTGGTGCGCTCAAGCATGTCGACCCGAAAAGCGGCAAAACCAGTGATATCGCCGGTGTACCGGAGGTCGCCTACGGTGGTCAGGGCGGCTTTGGCGACGTGATTTTGCACCCGGATTTCGCCGACAACGGCTGGGTCTACATCAGCTACGCCGAGGCCGGTGATGGTGACACCCGCGGCGCCGCAGTCGCCCGCGCCAAGCTGCAATTGAACGAAGACGGCAGCGGCGCACTGACCGAACTGAGCGTGATCTGGCAGCAGACACCAAAGGTCAGCGGCGCCGGCCACTACGGTCATCGCCTGGCCTTCGGCCCCGATGGCAAGCTGTGGATCACCTCTAGCGAGCGGCAGAAATTCACCCCGGCCCAAGACATGAAGGCCAACCTCGGCAAACTGCTGCGCCTCAACGACGACGGCAGCCCGCCGGGCGACAATCCGTTCGCCGACCAAGGCGGCGTTGCCGCTCAGGTCTGGTCGCTGGGCCATCGGAACATGCTCGGTATCGCCTTCGACGCGCAGGACAAACTCTGGGTGCACGAGATGGGCCCCGCCGGTGGTGACGAACTGAACCTGATCGTGCGTGGCGAAAACTACGGCTATCCGGAGGTTTCCAACGGCGATCACTACGGCGGCAAGCCGATCCCGGATCACGACACTCGCCCCGAGTTCGAAGCGCCGAAAATCACCTGGACGCCAGTCATCTCCCCCGCCGGTTTCGTCATCTATCAGGGCGAGCATTTCCCCGGTTGGGACGGCGCCGGCCTGATCGGCGGGCTGTCCTCAAAAGCACTGGTGCGGGTTGCCTTCGACGGCGACAACGCCCGTGAAGCCGAGCGTTACGACATGGGCGCACGCATCCGTGAAGTGGAGCAAGGCCCGGATGGCAGCGTGTGGCTGCTGGAGGATGGCAGCGGCGGCCGGCTGCTGGAGCTGCAGCCCAAGTAGCTAAATAGCGCGGCCCGCCCCTGGGTATCGCTGCGCTCAACACCTGCCTACATAAATACGTCGCACACAAAAAAACCGCAGCCCTGGCTGCGGTTTTTTTATGCCTGACGCTGGCTTCAATAGACGAATGTCAGCAGCACATTGAACACCAGGGCGGCGACGAAGCCGATGGGCGCGGCCTTGAACAGCAGTTGCGGGAACAGCGAAGCACGGCTCTGCTCCGACGTGCAGGAGCCAAGAATCAGGCTACCGCCCGACGAAAATGGCGAAATCGAGGTGGCTTGAGCGCCGACCACAATGGCGATGAACAGCACCATCGGCTCCAGCCCCAGAGCCGAGGCAATCGGCAGCACCATGGGAAACAATGCGGGGGTCACAACGCCAAGGGTGCTGGAAAACAGCGACATGAACGCCGCCACGATACCGAATACCAGCGGCACCAGAATGGGCGGAATGCTGCCGCCGATCCACGAGGCCAGTACATCGATGGTGCCGGCCTTGATCGCCACCGAAATCAGCATGCCAACGCCGCAGATCATGATCAGTGTGCCCCAGGGCACCGAGGCCATCGCTTTGCGCTCATCGCCGAGTTTCAACAGCAGCGCGATTACCGAGAAAATACTGGCGATCAGGCCGATGTCCATCTTGGCGTTGATGAAGCTGATGGTGGCATTGGCCGGCAGTGCGATGTGAGCGATGGGTGCAGCCAGGACGATGGCCATCATGGCCAGGGTCAGCCAGAGGGTAATCTTCTGCTCGCGATTGAGTGGTGTTGGCTCACTGACATCGAACACCGAGGTTTTCATCGCTCGGCCCTGCTGGGTCAGAAAAACGAAGGCGGAGATCACCAACAACGGGATGATCAGCGTGCTGGCGAAAATGCCGATGGCGTTGATGAAGGCATCGTTGTCACTGAGGCCGGCGTTGGTCATCAGCCCGCGGAAGATAATGCCGCTCTGGCTGGACATGAAATTGGCGCCGCTCAGGGCGCCATAGTTCACCGCCATGCCGCCGACGATCAGGCTCATGCCGGTGCGCTGACAGAGCAGCAAGGTGATTGGCGCCATGAACGCCAGCACGGTGTAGTAGCCCGCCCCCATCGCCGAGATCACCGTCGCAGTGAAAAACACCGCAAACGGCAGCAACTGCGGCACGCTACGACAGCGGTAAATCAGATGTTCGGATAGCTTCTCCAGCGTGCCGTTGACGGTGGCAAAGCTGTAGAACAGGCACACGGAGAAGATGATGAAGAAGATCTTCACCGGCCACATGCCGATGACCTCGGACGGGCTCAGGCCCATGCCGAAACAACCGATCAGGTACGCGAAGGCGATGGCGAACAAACCGATGTTGATCTTGGTTTTGTAGCCGAGGGCGACCGCGACGACGATGGCCGCGACGACGAGCATGCTCATCATGATGAAGGTTTCCTGTTGTTGTTCGAATGGGCTCAGCGCGTGCTGGAAAAGCCGAAAAGGCGGGAGGGGTTCTCGACCAGCACCTGGTGACGCTCGGCCGCGTCCGGCAACAGCGCCTCGATCAATTCGAACTGCTCGACATAGTTTGTCTGATCTTCGAATTGGGTGTTGGGCCAATCGCTGCCCCACAGGAAGCGCTCGACACCGCCGGCCGCCTGGCGAACCTGGGCCAGCAATGCAGCGGCCACGAGCGGATCCGATTTGCTGCGGTAGGCGGCCGAGAGCTTGAGCCAAACACGTGGATTGCCCAGCAGCTCGAGGAGTGCCTGGTGATTGGCGATGCGAGGGTCGATACCGCCGGTTGGCAGGCCGAAATGATCGATCACCACGTTCATTCCGGTGGCTATGATGGCCGGCACGATCAGCGCCAGATCATCAATGCCGCGCTGAATTTCCACCTGCCAGCCTCGACTCGCCAGACGCTTGAACAGCGCGCTCCACCGCGGCCCGGTGTAATCCGCCAGCGTCTTGCCGATCAGATTCAACCGAATGCCCACGACACCGGCCTCGGCCAGCTCGTCGAGCTCCTCGTCGCTGACTGCTACATCCACCACTGCAACGGCGCGCAGGCGCTCGGGAAAGCGGCGCAGCGCCTCCATCAGGAAACTGTTGTCGGTACCCAGGAAGCTCGGTTGGATCAGCACGCCATGGGACAGGCCGTGGCGGTCCAGATGCGCCAGGTACTGCTCCACCAGCGCGTCGTAATGCGGGCTGTAACGACGGTTGGGCACCATCGGCAAGTCCTGGCGGAAGATATGGGCATGGGTGTCGATGCCGGTGATGGCAAGGCTGCGGGTGCTCATGAAAGCGGTACCTGATCGATTGTTGTAGCGGTCGGCATCGAAGCCGCCGGTTGTTATTACGACATGCAGTCATATATATGAATAGTTGACCATATATCTGCGTTGGACATTCTGTCAATCGATACGCCAGTGGTAGAGTGGCGCCTGCTTGTGGCAACCGGACATGAACACGCGATGAAGCCTTCAACACTCGGATACGATCAACGCTTGCCGCTGTACCAGCGCC
Organism: Phytopseudomonas seleniipraecipitans; assembly: GCF_900102335.1. GTDB lineage: Bacteria > Pseudomonadota > Gammaproteobacteria > Pseudomonadales > Pseudomonadaceae > Aquipseudomonas > Aquipseudomonas seleniipraecipitans. Next base: position 251,285 of record NZ_FNBM01000001.1, on the reverse strand, counting down.
TGCGCGAGGAAATGCTCGCCAAGATCGCTGCGGGTGAGTGGTCGCCCGGCGCGCCCATTCCCACCGAAGCGGAGCTGACCAAGCTCTACGGCGTGGCCATCGGTACGGTACGCAAGGCAGTGGATGCGCTGGTCAGCGAAGGGTTGCTGCTACGCAGCCAGGGCCGCGGCACCTTCGTGCGCAGGCCTAATTTCGATGCGTCGCTGGCACGCTTCTTCCGCCAGGTGAACGCCAGCGGGGGCCGGGAAATCCCCAGCAGCCGGATTCTTTCCAAGGAGTTGCAGAAGCCTTCCAAGGCGGTGGCGAAGGCACTGGCGCTGAAGAGCGGCGAACAGGTGTTGCGCATGGAACGCCTGCGGGTGATCGATGACCGCACCTTGTTTCATGAGGAAATCTGGCTGCCCGCTTCGCGCTTTATCGTGCTGTTGGATATCGACTCGACCACCTTTGGTGACCTGCTCTATCCCTTCTACGAAAAGCAGTGCGGCCAATGCATCGCCTCGGCGCGGGAGACCCTCACGGTCGGCTCGGCCGATGCCGAAGTTGCACGGACACTTTCAATCGAGCCCGGCAATCCCATCGTGATAATCGAACGCACGGCGCTGGGTTACGATCGCAGCCCGCTGGAATATCGCCTGTCGCGGGCAGCGGCGAACAACTTCCACTACCAGATCGATATCTGCTGACAGACCAGCTCGGCGCCATGCCTGTGGCGCGCAAACGGGCAACCGTCCTGCTCCCTGCATCGACGCTTTGGGCGTTGCTCGCACAACACGCGGATGCGCTGCCAAGCAGCGCATCCGCGCCTGCGCAAAACTCATCATATTGAGGCTCACCCGCGGCTTGAATCCCTGCCTGCGCAGCCAACTCTCGAAGTGCCACTATTTAGATTTACGCGCTGCTGCCGAAGTGCTATCACGTGCTGAAAGAAAGATGTCGCGCTGCAACATCGACAATAAAAATAATCAGGAATGCGCCCATGAACAGCTTGCGTCGCTTGCCCATAAATCGTCGTCTGTGGCTCATCATAGTGCTGCCAGTCCTCATGCTGATGCTACTGGGCGGTTACATGCTCAACCAGATCAGCCTCGGCCTGTATGCCGGCAAGGCCGAGAAAACCCAGCACGTGGTGCAGAGTGCGGTTGGCTTGCTCAAGCACTACCAGGGCCTGGAAGCCAACGGCAGCCTGAGCCGCGAACAGGCGCAGAAGCAGGCGATGGAAGTGATCCGCGGGTTGCGCTACGGCGGCCAGGAGTACTTCTGGATCAACGACCAGACGCCGACCATGATCATGCACCCGACCAATCCCAAGCTCGAAGGGCAGCACCTCTCTGGCCTGAAGGACCCGGACGGCAAGGCGCTATTCAACGACATGGTCGCCATCACGCGTGCTCAAGGTGCTGGCGCGGTCAACTACCGTTGGCCCAAGCCGGGCAGCAGCGAGCCGGTACCGAAGATTTCCTATGTCGAGTTGTTCCAGCCCTGGGGCTGGATCATCGGCTCGGGCGTGTATGTCGATGACGTGCAGGCCGAGTTCAAATCCCAGGCGCTGCGTGCGCTGGCTATTGGCATACCCGCGACCCTGCTGCTGATCGCGCTGGTGGTGATGATCTCGCGCAGTATCGCCCTGCCCTTGCAACAAGCGGTGACGGCAATGTCGAACATTGCCAGCGGCAACGGCGACCTGACCCACGCCCTGGATGATCAGGGAAGTGATGAGCTGGCGGCGCTGGCCGGTCATTTCAACGCGTTCACCGGCAAGATGCGCCAGGTGATCCGCCAGTTGCTCGAATCCGCCGGCTCGCTCGATCAGGCCGCGCGCTCGCTGGGCGATATTTCCACGGCGGCCCAACAGCACAGCCAGCAGCAGGCCCAGCAGATGGAGCTGGTTGCGACCGCCGTCAACGAGGTGACATACGGCGTGCAGGACGTGGCAAAGAACGCCGAACATGCCTCCAGCGAAGTGCACACCGCCGAAGAGCAGGCCAAACAAGGCCAGCGCAATATCGACGCCAGCCTGCAGCAGATCGATCAGCTATCCGGGACCATCGATAAAGCCGTGACGGTAATTCAGTCATTGGCCACGGAAAGCACGCAGATCGGCGGTGTTCTGGAAGTGATCCGCTCGATTGCCGAACAGACCAACCTGCTGGCACTCAATGCCGCCATCGAAGCCGCGCGGGCCGGCGAACAGGGCCGCGGGTTTGCCGTGGTCGCTGACGAGGTGCGCCTGCTGGCCCAGCGCACGCAAAAATCCACCGCGGAAATCCAGGGCATGATCGAACGTCTGCAGGGCAATTCCGAGGCCGCTGTGAAAGCAATCAGTGACAGCAGCCGCGCGTCGCAACTGACGGTCGACCAGGCCAGCCAGGCCGGCGAAAGCCTGGCGCAGATCGCCCAGTCGCTGCGCAACCTGACCGGCCTCAATGCCTCCATCGCCAGTGCCACCCTGCAGCAGTCCCACGTGGTCGACGACATCAACCAGAACGTCACCCACACCGCAGCGCTGGCTCACAGCGCCGCCGAGTCGGCCGAGCAGTCGAGTGCTGCCAGCCAGCACCTCAAGCAACTGGCCGAGCAGCTCAGCCGCCTGCTGGGGCAATTCCGCATCTAACAGTGCCCCCAGCAAAAACGCCACCTGCTCAGGTGGCGTTTTTGATGCAGCGCCCGCCATCAGCTTTGGTTGCGAAGGCTTTCCAGCACCCCGCGATAGAGCGTTCCAAGCCGCTGCACATCCGCTTCGTCGAGAGTTTCCTGCTGCACGCGTTGAGCGAACACCTGCTCCGGCGTCAGCTCGTCGAGGGTCGCCTGCTCGCTCTGCAGGCTGGCGACTGCGCTGCCGCGGGCGCGGCGAATGCGCAGCACTTCCACCGGCAACCCCTCACACAGTGCGGCGATACGCACCTGCAGATCGCTGAGGTAATCGTCGCCCTCGACTTGCACTTCCAGCCACACTGGTCGCTCAGCGCTGCCTTCAGCGGCCGCTTCGGCCAGCGCAGCGGGCAGGGTCTTGAGCGTGCCGCGTAGCGATTGCAGCACCTGGAAGCGCGGCACCGGCAACGCGCTTACATCTCGCAAGCCCGTCTCGTCGACCTCGACCAGCAGCACTTCCTTCTGCTGGCGGGCTTCGTCGAAACTCAGAGGGATCGGCGATCCGCTGTAGCGAATGTGCTCAAGGCCGCCGACCTTCTGAGGCCGGTGAATATGCCCCAGGGCGATGTAATCGGCGGCTGGAAAAGACGCCGTCGGGAAGGCTTCCAGCGCGCCGACGTAGATTTCCCGCACCGACTCGCTGGCACTGGCGCCCACGGTGGTCAGGTGCCCGGTGGCGATGATCGGCACGCTGCCGCCGAGTTCGCCCCGCCGCGCCAGGGCCAGCTCGAAGAGCGCCTGGTAATGCCCGTGGATGGCCTGCTGCAGCGACAGTTGTTTATCCGCCGCGCTCTGCCCCGCTTCGCTGCGCAGCACGTCGCGCGGGCGGATGAAGGGAATGGCGCAGAGCAGCGCCGCCGGCTCGCCGTCGGCGCCGTCGAGCACTAGCAATTGATCCTGCAATTGCACGCCGACACCTGGAATCACCCGGGTGCCGAGTTGGGCCAGCAGGGTGCGGCTTTCACCGAGCATGGCCACCGAATCGTGGTTGCCGCCGAGCACCACCAACTGGCAACCGGTGTCGCGCAGGGCGACGACGAAATGGTTGTACTGCTCGCGGGCGTAGCTGGGCGGCGAACCCGTATCGAAAATGTCGCCCGCGACCAGCACCACCTGCACCTGGTGCTCGCGCACCTGCTCGATCAGCCAGGCGCAGAACGCCTGATGCTCGGCCTGACGCGTCTTGCCCATGAAGTGCTGGCCCAGGTGCCAGTCGGAGGTGTGCAGAAGGCGCATGACGGCCCGATCCCGTGACTGAAAAATCCGATCACCATGCCTTCTCACCGCCATCAAGGCAATGGTTTCACATCAGGTAACACACCTGCAGGCGGCGTATTGACTGCCCTGAGCGGCACTTTACGGCCGTCCGTCTGGCACTGGCCGTTCCACGGGTCGAACCATTGCGAAAAGGCCTCGGTCGGAAAATTCGTTGCCCTTCCCCTTACCGACCCTGTTGAGGAGTAAACGCCGATGAGCACCGCGTCCGCCCGCCCGCTGTCCTTGTGCGCCACAGCGCTGGCCCTGTGTGGCCTGCTGCACAGCGCCGCCCACGCTCAGACCATCGCTCTGGATGTGCCTTATGTGCCAACGCCCGAGCCGGTGGTGGCGCGCATGCTGGAAATGGCCAACGTCAGCCCTGATGACTACGTGGTCGATCTCGGCTCGGGCGATGGCCGCATCGCCATCTCGGCGGTGAAGGATCGCGGCGCCAAGGCGGCTTACGGCATCGACCTGAACCCGCAGCGCATCGAGGAAGCCGAGGCCAACGCGCAGCAGGCAGGGGTCGCGGACAAGGTGGTGTTCGAGCAGGGTGACCTGTTCAAAAAGGACATTGCCGACGCCGATGTGCTGACCATGTACCTGCTGAACACCGTCAACATGCGCTTGCGCCCGGTGATTCTCGACACACTCAAGCCCGGCACCCGCGTGGTATCGCACGCGTTCAGCATGGATGACTGGGAGCCTGATCGCAGCGACATCGTCGAAGGCGCGCGCATCTACCTATGGATCGTGCCGGCCAAGGTGGCAGGTAACTGGGAGATCGACAGCGAGGGCGAAACCTTCAATGTCGATCTGCAGCAGAGCTTTCAGGAAATCACCGGCGTCACCCAGCATCAGGAGAGGCTGCGCGGTCGCCTGAACGGCACTGAACTGCGCTTGGAGATCGACGGCAAACTGTATGTCGGCCAGGTCAACGGCGATCGCATCGAGCCGATCTCCGCCGAGGGCGCGGTGCCCGGCTGGAGCGCGCGACGGAGCTAAGCCATGAACGCACGCACAACGACACGACAACCCGGCCTGTCGGTCATCGACGGCGTTGCCCTGCTGGTCGGCGTGGTGATCGGCGTGGGCATCTTCGGTTTCCCGCCGCTGGTGGCTCAGCACGCCGACAACAGCGTGCTGTATATCGCCCTGTGGCTGGCCGGTGGCCTGCTGATGCTGGTCGGCGCGCTGTGCTACGCCGAACTCGGCGCCTGCTACCCGGATCGCGGTGGTGAATACCATTATCTGCACCTGGCCTGGGGGCGGCAGCTAAGCCTGTTGTTCGCCTGGGCGAGAGGCACGGTGATCCAGACCGGCGCGATCGCCGTGGTGGCGTTCATTTATGGCGATTATGCGCAGCGTCTGCTGCCGCTGGGTGAGTACGGCAGCGCCTGGCACGCGACCATGGTGGTGGTGGCGCTGACCGCGCTGAATATCCTCGGCACCCACGAATCCAAGCGCCTGCAGGTGCTGTTCACCGGCATCACCCTCGCGGCGCTGATCACTGTGATTCTCGCCGGCCTGCTGCTGGCCGAACCGATTGAAGCAGTCGCGCCGGTCGACAACGAGTTCAGCGGTAACCTGGCCGGCATGCTCGGCATGGGTATGGTGTTCGTGCTGCTCACTTACGGCGGCTGGAACGAGGCGGCTTATCTTTCTGGCGAGCTGCGCAACCCGGGCCGCAACATGAGCCGTGTGCTACTGCTCGGCACGCTGGTGGTGACCGCTGTGTACCTGCTGGCCAACCTGGTGTTCATCAACATCTTCGGGCTCGAAGGCCTGCGCCAGTCGAGCGCGATCGGTGCCGACCTGATGACCATCGTCGCGGGCCCGTGGGGTGGCGTACTGCTCAGCGTGCTGATCTGCATCACCGCGATCAGCACGCTGAACGCCACCATTCTCACTGGATCGCGGGTGTACTACGCATTGGGTCGCGACGTGCCGCAGCTGTCGATGCTTGGCGCCTGGAACGACCGTGCGGCCACTCCGGTGCGTGCGCTGCTGGCGCAATGCCTGATCACCTTGCCGCTGATTCTGTTCGGCGCGCTCAGCGAAAACGGCGTGCAAAGCATGGTCGCCTACACCGCCCCAGTGTTCTGGCTGTTCATGTGCGTGACTGCCCTTTCACTGCTGCGTCTGCGTCGCCTGCAGCCCGATCGCATGCGTCCCTTCAGTGTGCCGCTGTATCCACTGATGCCCTTGCTGTTCGCTGCCAGCTGCCTCGGTCTGTTCTGGGCGAGCACGCTGTACGCCGGCGCTGGCGCACTGCTGGGGCTGGTGATACTTGGCGCGGGGCTGCCGCTGTTGCTGCTGCAGCGGCCGGCAGGCGCGCTGGCACCCGGTTCTAACTGACAGCAGTTCTGTGATAAACAAGCCCTCCCGCTTTTTGGAGATTGTCGCCATGCAGCCGAAACCCTCTATCGAATTGCTGATCTGTGACTGCGACGGCGTATTGATCGATAGCGAGATCATCGCCGAGCGCCACCTGCACGCAGCGCTCGCCGAATACTACCCGGCTCACGAGCTGGACGTGGTCCTGGCTGGCACTTTCGGGCTGCAGAGCCGCGACATCCTGGCACGCGTCGAAGCGCATTTCGGCAAGCCGCTGCCCACCGGGTTTCTTGAAGAGAACCGCAACATCATCAAGGCGCGTATTCGCGCTGAAGTGCAGCCCATCGCTGGCGTGCGTGATGCATTGATGAAGATCGACCTGCCGCTGGCGGTGGTGTCCAACAGTCTTTCAGATGCTGTGGCTTTCGCTCTGCAGCGTTGCGAGCTGGTCGAGCGCGTCAACCGTGGCGTGTTCAGCGCCGATCAGGTCGAACGCCCCAAACCCGCCCCTGACCTCTACCTGCTGGCCGCGGAAACCGCTGGCGTCGACCCGCGCAATTGCCTGGTCGTGGAGGACAGCGTTACGGGTGCTACTGCTGCGCTTACCGCGGGTATGCAGGTGATCGGCTTCCTCGGCGCCAGTCATATTCCGCCAGAACATGGCGAAACCCTGCGCCAGCTGGGTGTCGAGCACCTTATCGGGCGTATGGATGAATTGCCGGGCCTCGTGCAGCGTGTTCAGAACGGTGAAACCTAAGCGGCGATGCCAACGCTGCTAAAGCAGTGCCTGGCATTTTCACCGATACCCCGCTGGACTGCGGCGTCAGATAGCGGGCCGCGTAGATGAGCTGCCGTGGCGGCGCTTCCACTCATCCACCACATCGCCCATGGTGCTCGGCGCACCGCTTCTAATCCATGCCATGAACGGTCGGTCGAAGCGGAAATCAGCACCGCATTGCTGCAGCATGAAGCGTCGCACTTTCTGGGTATTGCGATACGTGCCGTCAATCACCGTGTCGCGCTCGATCGTGCCGCTATGCCAGTCAAACGCCATCAGCTGCTTCCTTTAACCAAAGAAAAGGCAAATCCACTGCGGCAGTCACTGCCGGGCGGCTCAGAGCGCCAACCATCCCACAACCGCACCACCCAGCACCACCAGCCAGGGCGGCAGTTTGCCGGCCATCAGGGCAATCAGCGCGATGATCGCCAGGGCAAGGTCCAGTAAACCGTGTATGGCGCTGGTACCGACCGGCTGATACAGCGTGGCCAGCAACAGGCCGACCACGCCGGCGTTCACCCCGAGCATCGCCGCCTGAATACGCGGACGGCCGCGCAAGCGCGCCCAGAACGGCAATACGCCGGCGAGGATCAGAAACGATGGCAGGAAGATCGCCAGCAGACACAACAACCCGCCGGTCCAGCCGGATAACGGCGCCTGCATCGCGCTGCCGAGAAATGCCGCGAAGGTAAACAGCGGGCCGGGCACCGCCTGGGTGGCCCCGTAGCCGGCAAGGAACAGATCATTACTGACCCAACCGCTCGGCACCACCTCGGCCTGCAACAGCGGTAACAGCACATGGCCACCGCCAAACACCAGGGCTCCGGCCCGGTAGAACGCATCCAGCACGTTGAGGGTCGTGCTCTGCAGGCTGTACGCGAGCACCGGCAGGCCTAGCAGTAACGCGACGAACAGGGCCAGCCAGAGCGCACCGGTTTTCTGAGTGATGCCGACGGGCAGCGAGTTTGCACCGCTGTTGGCCGCGGGCATGAAGAATATGCAGCCCAGCACCCCGGCGCCGACGATCACTGCAACCTGCCCCAAGGCGCCGGGCATCAGCAATGCCAGAACGGCCGCGGCGAGCATCATCCCGCGCCGCGGAACGTCCGGGCAGAGCGTGCGGGCCATGCCCCACACAGCCTGGGCAACTACCGCGAAGGCGACGATCTTCAGCCCATGCAGGGCGCCCGAGGCGAGCGAATCGCCCTGATCGACGATGCTTTGTGCAAACAGCATCAGCAGCACAGCGGACGGCAACGTGAAGCCAGCCCATGCCGCCAGCGCACCGCGGTAACCGGCTTGCGACAAGCCGATCGCCATACCCACCTGGCTACTGGCCGGACCAGGCAGGAACTGGCAAAGCGCAACGAGCTCAGCGTACGCCTGCTCGCTCAGCCAGCGGCGACGCGTGACGAACGCCTCGCGAAAATAGCCCAGGTGCGCGACCGGGCCACCAAAGGAGGTCAGCCCCAGGCGCAGGAAAATCAGAAAGATCGACCACGAGGTGGCGGGGGTACGCGAGGCTTCAGGCACGCAAAGGGTTCCAGGCAACAGATCGACACGCGGGCTGCGCAAATGTGGGTAACCGCCAGCCATTGCCAGCCGATCACCTACCAAACGAGTAAGTTTGCGACAGCTGCATGACAATTTTAAGGCATCTGCGCTTTCTAGCCTTTCTTCCTCGAATGGCTCAGCGCCTTGGCCATGTCCTGATCAACCTGCCTGCGCCAGGCACGGTCCTCTCGACTGTCAGGCTGCAGGCGACGATCAATGTCAGCGTTCGCACTGGCCTGACACTGTCTAAATCCGTCGTCCCAGCCAGTCGCGTATTGCGCGTCCGCCAGGTACACCGGCACATTCTTGCGGAACGCGCCGAGTGCCTTGGCGGCGCTATCGCCGCTGGTGCAACCGTCGGCATAGCCCGACGCGAACGCGGCCGAGTAACCCTGCGCGAGCATGTAGTCGCGGGTACTTTGGCAACCGCCCAGTAATGCGATCAGTACTGCTGGCAGCAGCAATCGACGCCACATCATCACGGTCATGATTACCTCACTCGTTGAGTGCCTGGAACACTTTCTCCTTCAACACGCAATAAGCCCACGGGCTTGTACTGCAGGCTCCACTGTCCAGCGCCGCGCGAAAGCGCACCAGGTCGACCTGTTGCAGGTAGCGCTCGGCATCCTCGAACCGCTCTCTTCCGCCAAAACCGCCCTCGCGCATTTCGTCGATGGCCTGCTGCCTGCTCCAGCCCTGGTAAACGATGCGGTACATGGCCGCGATCATCCCGGTACGGTTCTGCCCGTGCTTGCAATGAATCAGCACTGGGCCGTCCGCCTGGGCCTGACGAATACTGCGCAGCGCCTGCAGCACATCGGCGTCGTCCATGCGGTCGGCATGTAGCGGCTGATGGATCTGGCGGATGCTCGGCACGCTCAGCCAGTCCGCATCGCTGCGCTGGTAAAAATTGATCACGGTGGCGATCTTCAACTGCTGCAGTTCGCCCTGTTGCTCGGCACTGGGCAAGGCACTGCGATACAGGTCGGGCTGCATGCGATAGAGGTTGAAGGCTTGGTCCACTGGCTGTGCCCAGTGCGGATCGGCGCCCGCTTGCCGAACTGCGCTCCAGGCAGCCGTTGTGGGCATGCCGAGTACGGCCACCAACAACCAGCAGATAAAAGACAACGGGCGTGGTGAGGCGTATCGGAGCTGTGGCATCGTATGATCCTGGCTGGATGAACGAGCACAGTCTCGCGGCTGCCCTGTGAGGGCATCGTCATCGCTTCGTGAAAAAAGCGTCAATTCTGTGAAGAGAACGTAGCAATGCGCATTCTGGTGATCGAAGACAACCGCGACATCCTGGCCAATATCCTGGATTACCTGCAGTTGAAGGGCTATACGGCCGATTGTGCGCAGGACGGTTTGTCCGGTCTGCATCTGGCTACTCAAGGCCACTACGACCTGATCGTGCTGGATATCATGCTGCCCGGCCTCGATGGCTACCAGCTGTGCCGGCGCCTGCGCGAGGAAGCGCGCAGCAGCATTCCGATTCTCATGCTGACCGCCCGTGACGCGCTCGAAGACCGTTTGCAGGGCCTGAGCGCCGGGGCCGATGACTACCTGATCAAACCCTTCGCATTGTCAGAGTTGGTCGCGCGCATCGAAGCCATTCTGCGGCGCTCCCAAGGTAATCGGCGTCGCGTGCTGGAAGTCGCCGACCTGAGCTACGACCTCGACACCCTCAGCGTGACCCGCGCCGGGGCGCTCATCAAACTTAACCCACTCGGCATGAAGCTGCTCGGCGTGCTGATGCAGCGCTCACCTGCCGTGGTGCGCCGCGAGGCGCTTGAAGAGGCCTTGTGGGGCGACGATTGCCCTGACAGCGACAGCCTGCGCAGCCACATTCACCAACTGCGCCAGGCCATTGACAAGCCGTTCACCACAGCGCTGCTGCACACCTTGCATGGCGTCGGTTATCGCCTGGCAGCGAATCGTGATGGAAACTAAACAGCCGTTCCGCCGGCGCATCCTTATCGCGTTCGTCACCATGACCATCTTGGTCAGCGGCATATTTTCCCTGAGCATCGTCGCCATCGTTCACTTGATCGAAGAGCATCTGGTTTCCGAAGAGCTCGCGCTCGAACTGGACACCGTAATCGAGCAGGATCTGAAGAACGGGCAGGCTCCACGCCTGGACGCAAAGACCCGTTTCTACGCATCTAGCTACCCTGGATACAGGATTCCTGATCGCTACGCCGACCTGCCGAAAGGGTTCAGCGAGCAGGTCGAGGGCGAACGCGCCTATTACCTGTTTACCCAGATCAGTAACGGTGAGCGCTACCTGCTGGTACAGGAGCAGAGCGAATTCGAAAAACGCGAGCAGGTGTTGTTCAACGTCGTGCTGGCCGGCTTCCTGCTCTCCGTGCTTGGTGCTCTGGCCTTGGGCTGGTTCATGTCCGAGCGGGTGATGCGGCCAGTCAGCAAGCTGGCCAACCAGGTGCGTCACCGCGACCAGCTGCTGCCGCTGGCACCCGCTCTGGCACCCGAGTACCCGGACGATGAAGTCGGCCAACTGGCCGCTGCGTTCGACAGCACCCTGGGGCGACTGCGCCAATCTCTGGAGCGCGAAAGGCTGTTCACCAGCGACGTCAGCCATGAGCTGCGCACGCCATTGATGGTCATCGCCAGTTCGTGCGAGTTGCTTTCCCAGGTCGCCCTCGAACCCACCCAACGCAAACAACTGGAGCGCATCGAAAGAGCCAGCGCCGAAATGCAGGATCTGGTGCAGACGTTCCTGCAACTGGCTCGGGTCAAGGGCAACGAAAGCCTGTTCGCAGGCAGCGCCAGCCTGCGGCAAATCGCCGATGAGCAGGTCGATATCTGGTCACCGCTGATGCGCGAGAAAGGTCTCGATTTCCGCCTGGTTGTGGAGGCGCAGAACGATGCCGTCTACAACCCAACCTTGCTGCGCACGGTGATGGCCAACCTGCTGCGCAACGCGCTGCATTACACCGAAACCGGCTTCGTGACCCTGACCCTGCTGGCCGACGGCTTTCGCGTCGACGACAGCGGCGTGGGCATTCCCGAACAACAGCATGAGCAGATCTTCGATCCCTTCGTGCGCGGCGAGCAGGCCCGCGGAGAAGGGCTGGGCTTGGGCTTGTCGCTGGTAAAACGCATCTGCGCTCATCAGGGCTGGCAGATTTCGGTGCACAGCCTGCCCGTTACTGGTAGCTGTTTTCAGGTGTCGCTCGCGGCGCCGACCTAACGCTTTTTTCACGTTCGCTTAACGGGTTCATCAGAATCCGCTTCGTAACATCGAGGCACTTCCATCCAGGTGCCTCGCCATGTCCAAGCCGCGCCCCGTCGCTCTGCCCTTTTCCAGCAAATACGATCAGCAACATGCGCAACATTACCTGCACAAGCACCAGGCCGGCCCGGCCCGGCGCCTGTCTCACTGGCGTGACGTGCAGGTCGGGCGCGCCGCGCTGCGCATGGCCGGTGACCCGAACTTGGTGCTCGATCTTCCCTGCGGCGCCGGGCGCTTCTGGCCGATGCTTGCCGAGCACCCCAACCGAGTGATCCTGGCAGCCGACAACTCGGCCGACATGATTGCAACCGCCCTCGCCGCCCAGCCACCCGAGGTGGTCAGGCGGGTACGAACCTTCAAGACGTCAGCGTTCGATATCACACTGGGCAACAACTCGGTCGACTGCGTGTTCTGCATTCGCTTGCTGCACCACTTCCAGTCTTCAGAGCACCGCCTCGCGGCGTTGCGCGAATTTCACCGGGTTACCAGGGACACGGTGATCGTTTCCCTGTGGGTCGACGGTAACTACAAGGCATGGCGGCGCAACCGACTGGAACAGCGGCGCGGGGGCGGCGAAAACCGTTTCGTGGTGAGACGCCAGGCAATCGAGCTTGAATTTCTCACGGCCGGTTTCCAGGTACTCGGCTACAGCGATTTCCTGCCTGGCTACGCCATGTGGCGTACCTACACATTGCGCAAGCGTGAGGTGCAATGATGGCAACGCTAATCGGCTATCACTCGGCGGTACAGGCCAGCTCGACCTTCGACCGCTGGTGGCAATGCAACGGTGCGTGGGTGGAGCCCCTCAACCAGCGCCGCGACGGTGAAAGCGGTGTGCAGCTGCTGCACCCGCGCAATCCGTCTTATCCAGCCCTGTATAGCAAACGCCAGACCGGCCACTTGTACCGCTGCCTTCGCCACCCCTTGGGCCGCCCGACCATCATGCGCGAGCTGGAGGCCTACCGGGCCTTCGCGCGGCTCGGCATCAGCGTGCCCAAGATCGTCTATGGCGCAGCCAGAAAGCATGAAGGCGACTGGCAAGCGCTGCTGATCACCCAGGCCTTGCCAGGCTTTATCAGCCTTGAGCAGTGGTACGCCGTGGAGCGAAGCGCCGAGCACGTGACAGTTATGCTGACGGCATTGGCCAACACCCTGGCGCGCCTGCACCACGGCCGATGGCAACATGGCTGCTGTTATGCCAAGCACATCTTCGTCAAGGTCAGCAGCAATGACGGCGCGCCGCCTGCCGCCGAAATCGCCCTCCTCGATCTGGAAAAAAGTCGCCGTCGCTGGCGCGCGGGCAATGCCTCCCGCCATGACATGCGCCAGTTGCGACGCCATTCTGGTGCGATGCCCGACGGGGACTGGAGCCTTCTGATGGAGACCTATGCAGCGTTGATGCGCCCCTAAACGCCGGTGCACGCCGCTGGCTGATTGACTGGTCACTGCAACGCACCTGCGCCTCGCGTAAAGGCAGCGTTTTCCAGTGCAATCAGGCCGCTATGCGCGTGCCACCCAGGTAGCCAACAGCGCAACGCCTACCGCTACCTGGGCCCATAGAAACACGCGCACGACCTTGCCAAGGGTTGGACCGAGTGCGCAGCGCCACCGCAGTGCAGCACCAACGGCCAGGACAGGCATAAACGCCATGCTCCAGGCAAACCAGGCGACGCCAATGCCCATGCAGCCGAAATTTTCGCAGCGAAGCCACCCAATACGGCTGGCAGCGACCATCAGTATCAGAACTGCCACGACATAGGCGGCTGCGATTGCTTTGCTCATGGTGCCATCCCGCTTGAAGTCTTTTTGTTGGGCCACTGCCCGCACCTGCCCATTGAGCCCTGCCTCGCCCGTGGCGTGCCTCGATCCAGAGGCCGGATGGTGGTTTTCAACCGTCTGCCATGGGCACGGTGGTTGGGCCCTCGTTTAGGGTAGCGAGTGCCTGATGGATCAAAGGCGTGATCCACCGCCTGCCTGGCTTCACATCAGCCAGTCTTTGACCAGCACATGAGTCTTCACCTTGTAGACGCCGGGAAAGTTCTCGATCTCGCCACGCACCTCGGCCAGCCGCTGCATGGAAGGCGCCTCCACGTAGACCATCATGTCGGTCTCGCCACTGATACCCGAACAGCGGCGCACTTCCGGAAACACGCGCATGCGCTCTACATACTGCTCGCAGCGCCCGCCGGTATAGAACAATTCCAGGTAGGCGCGCACCGCGACGCTGGTGGGTTCGGCGATGCGCGCGTGGTAGCCCTGAATCACGCCGGATGCTTCCAGCTGACGGATGCGCTCGCTCACAGCTGAGCGTGACAGGCTGACCTGGCGGGCCACTTCGGTGACGCTCAGGCGCGCGTCGGCGCGCAGCAGGGCGATGATGCGTTGATCGAACTTATCCACTGGGCTCTCTGCACCACTCTGCACAAACAGGATGACGGGTATTCCCGCCGTTTCGTCGGTCATCGACGACGCTTCGCCAGCAGCCGCACAGGCGAGGCGGCCTTACCATGGCGGCATGGGCCAGCAGGCGCTCTGCCAATGGCGCGTCAGGACGAGCGAGAGCATACAACATGAGTCGATTGAACAAGGAACTGGGGCTGCTGCAGGGCATCGGCCTGTTGTCCACCTCGCTGCTGGGCACCGGTATTTTCGTGATCCCGGCGCTGGCCGCCACGGCCGCTGGCGAGATATCCCTGTGGGCCTGGCTGCTGCTCATCGTGCTGATCCTGCCGATGGCGTTCACCTTCGCTCAGCTTGGCCGCCACTACCCGCATGCCGGCGGGGCGCCTCACCTGATCGGTCGCGCTTTCGGCGGGCGCATGGAGCGTTTGAGTGCCTTTCTGTTTTTGGCCGTTCTGCCAGTAGGGCTGCCGGCAGCGTTGAATATCGCCAGCGGCTTCTGGCACGCGCTCTTCACACTGAGTGACGTGGCGGTGCTGGCCGTCCAGTTGGTCACCCTGGGCATCATCTTGCTACTCGGTCAGCGACCGGCACGCACCTCGGGCGGCGTACAGATCGCCATCGCCCTGGCAATTATCGCGACCATCGCGCTGATCTGGTGGAAGGGCGACCTGCCGCACGCCGAGCAGCCGTTGCTGCCGCCGCTGGCCGGCAACTGGCAACTGATGCCGGTGGCGCTCGGGGTGATGTTCTGGTGTTTCGTCGGCATCGAGGCCTTCACGCACCTGGGCGAAGAGTTCAAGAACCCGCAGCGCGATTTCCCCCTGGCGCTGCTACTCGGCGTGCTGCTGGCGGGCCTGGTGTACTGGGCGTGTTCGGTGGCGGTGCTGAGCTTCCATGCCTACGGCGATGTGCGCACCGATGCGGCATCCCTACCACGCATGCTCGATCTGTTGCTGGGCGACGAGGCGCGCTGGCTGAGTGCAAGCATCGGCTACCTGGCCTGTTTCGCCTCGATGAACGTGTATATCCAGGGCTTCGCGCGGCTGATCTGGAGCCTGGCCGACGAAGGCAAGCTGCCACGCCGCCTCGCCAGCCGCAACAGCAATGGCGTGCCGGCCAGTGCCTTGCTGGTGGTGGTGCTCAGTTGCGCGCTGAGTACCACGGTGATCTGGTGCCTGTCGCTGCCACTGGATCAGCTGATCCGCTATGCCAACGGCAATTTCATCGTCATTTACCTGTTCAGCATGGCCGCCGGCTGGGTGCTTTTGGAGGGCTTCTGGCGCTGGCTGGCCGGCATCAGCGCACTGCTGTGCATCGGCATTTTGCTGATGCTCGGGCTCGATGCGCTGTACGCCATCGGTCTACTCGGCATTCTCATGCTGCTCGACCGTCGGCGCCAGGCGCGTCGCACGGCGATCGCCCTCGGTTGACTGCGCGACGGGCGACCGCAGTGATGCCAGTCGGGTAAACTCTGCGCAACGCGGGCCGCCTCTGCCGGCCCCATTTTTTTTGCGTAACGCCGGAAGAGACCCTCCATGCCGATCCGTCACTGTATCGTCCACCTGATCGACAAGAAGCCTGATGGCAGCCCTGCCGTACTGCATGCCCGCGACAGCGAACTGGCGGCCTCCCAAGCCATCGAGAACATGCTCGCCGACCTCAACGACAGCTACAACGCCAAGCAGGGCAAAGCCTGGGGCTTCTTCCACGAAGAATCCGGCGCCTACCCGTTCAGCGGCTGGCTGAAGGCCTATCTGGAAGAAGGCGGGGATTTCACTGCGTTCAGCCGCCAGGCGGTTGAGCATCTGCAGAAGCTGATGGAGGAATCCAACCTGTCCACCGGCGGCCACGTGCTGTTCGCCCACTACCAGCAAGGCATGACCGATTACCTGGCCATCGCCCTGCTGCACCACAGCGAAGGCGTGGCCGTGAACGACGCGCTGGACGTGACACCCGCCAAACACCTGGACCTCGGCCAGCTGCACCTGGCGGCGCGGATCAACATCAGCGAATGGCGAAACAACAAGCAGTCCAAGCAGTACATCTCGTTCATCAAGGGCAAGAATGGCAAGAAGGTCTCGGAATACTTCCGCGACTTCATCGGCTGCCAGGAAGGCGTCGACTCGCCGAGCGAGACGCGCACTCTGCTCAAGGCGTTCAGCGACTTCGTCGAAAGCGAGGACTTGCCCGAAGAACAGGCGCGCGCCAAGACTGACACCCTGGTCGACTACGCCACCAGCCAGGCCAAGATGGGCGAGCCAATGACCCTGACAGAGCTGTCGGGATTGATTGACGAAGAGCGCCCCAAGGCGTTCTACGACCATATCCGCAACAAGGACTACGGGCTGTCGCCGGAAATCCCCGCCGATAAACGTACCCTGAGTCAGTTCCGCCGCTTCACCGGCCGTGCCGAAGGCCTGTCGATCAGCTTCGAGGCCCACCTGCTGGGCTCGAAGGTTGAATACGATGAAGCGTCAGACACGCTGACCATCCGCAACCTACCGACTCAGTTGACTGATCAGTTGAAACGTCGCAAGGATTGAGCCATCGCGTAAGGTTGCCTATGCCAAAGAGGACTGCACCATGAAACGGATTTTGCTGATTCTTGCGGTACTGGCGACCTGGCAACAATGGGATCGCATCGAGCCGATGCTGTTTGGCAATAACCAGCAGGTCGCCGGCCACGGTGAGGTCATCCTCTACGCCACCAGCTGGTGCGGCTATTGCGCCAAGACCCGCGAGTTCCTCGACGAGCGCGGCATTGCCTACACCGAACGGGACATCGAAACGTCCACCGACGCACGCCGCGCCTACGACGCACTCGGTGGCCGTGGCGTGCCGGTGCTCAAGGTCAACGGCAAGGTGATCCACGGCTATGACCCACAGGGGATTCTGGCCGCTTACTGAACATCGCTGGCAACCGTCAACATTGACAGCGTTAGCCGTCTCAACAGACACGCCAGCCATGTGCAGAGGCGCCGTTCGCCTTTTCTGATATGCAGCGCTCCGGCATGAGTGTGAGCTGCCTACGAACGGAAGCGGAGCATTCAGCGTGGAACCAGCAGTTGCCGAACCATCGTCTTGAGTTGTTTGACGGCGAATGGTTTGAGGAGCAGTTCGGTCTGGCCGCTTTTGAATGCGATCGCAGGCACGCTGTTTTCGGCAAAACCGGAAATGAACAACACCTTGAGCGTCGGCCGCGCCTGCAGCGCAGCCACCGCGAGTTCATCGCCGCTCATGCCGCCCGGCAGCCCGATATCGGTGATCAGCAATCCCACCTGAGGCAGCCGTTCCAGCTGTTGCAACGCATCCGCGGCGGCTGCCGCTTTCACGACCTGATAACCCATGTCTTCCAGGGTTTCGCCGACAAGATCGCGAATGGCTTTTTCATCGTCCACCAGCAGGATCAAACCACTTGGCGCAGGCGCAGCCTCTTCCGCAATCAATGGCGCAGCGACCTCGGTGGCTGTCTGCACGCCGTGGTGCAATGGCAGAAACAGATTCACGGTGGTGCCTTCACCTACCGTTGATTCGATCTGCGCGTCCCCGGCGGATTGCCGGGCAAAGCCATACACCATCGACAGCCCCAGGCCCGTGCCGGAGCCCAGCGGCTTGGTCGTGAAGAACGGATCGAACGCACGCTCCAGCACGCTCTTTGGCATACCCACGCCGGTATCCGTCACGCGGAAGCGCACGTAATCTCCGACGTTCAGCGTAGCGGTAGCTTGCGCAGGCTCGATACGCAGCTGGCTGACCTCGATCTTCAACCGACCGCCTTGAGGCATGGCATCGCGTGCGTTGATACACAGATTTAGCAGCGCATTCTCCAATTGATGAGCGTCGCAGAAGCACAACACCGCCTGCTCGGGTGGCAACACTTCCAGCTCGATACGCGGCGTGAGCGTGCGGCTGATCAGCTCCTTCATGTCCTGGACCAGCGACACCGGGTCGACAACCGTACTCGCCAATGTCTGACGCCTGGCGTAGGCCAGCAGACGGTGTGTGAGGGAGGCGGCGCGCCCGGAAGCATTGCGGGCCAGCCCGACGTATCGCTGAAGATCCCCGTGCCGGCCTTGCGCAAGGCGCTGCTCGAGCATGTCCAAGCTACTGGTGATCACGGTGAGCAGATTGTTGAAATCGTGAGCCAGGCCGCCCGTCAGCTGACCCACCGCTTCCATTTTCTGACTTTGCTGCAATTGCGACCTGACCTGCTCAAATGCCTCCTGGCGCTCCTTGTGCAGCGTGATGTCCCGGGCGACCGCGAAGTAATGCCCCTGGCGGCGTGCAATTCGCCAGTTCAGATGCAGCGGCAGACCATTGCTACGAGCACCCTGGGTATTGAGTTCGGCAATGGGCCCCTCGCCCAGGCTGCGCAGGGCATCGGACAGTTGTGACGGAGAGATGAAGCTGAAAAACGCGCCATCCTTGAGTGCTTGATCGCTGTGCCCGGTTTCGGTTTGCCAGGCCGGGTTCATCGCCAGCACTTCCCCGCTTGCGGACAAGGCGCAGATCAGGTCGGGCGATACGTTCCAGATGCCGTCGCGTTCCAGCGTACGGCGCTCAACCTCGTGCTCCAGGCGCTCGTTAATATCGGAGAGTGCGTCCAGGCTTTTCCGGAAAAGTGCGCAGACCACCGCCATGCCGAAAGTCACCAGCCCGAAACTCGCGCTGCTGGCCCAGGTGTGCAAAGGGTCCTGAAGGCCGATTTCGCCGATAAAGAAATAATGCGCCGCCAATACTGCCAATACGCATCCCAGCAGGGACGGCCCGACGCCAACCCAGAAGCCGATGAACATCAGGCCCGGTATGAAAAACAGGTACGGCAACTCGGTAAACGGCAGCTGCACGCGCAGCGCGCAACACAGCGCGACCACAACGGCGGCGCCTGCATAGCGCACCGGCAGGCTTAGCTGAGTACGCGTAAGCCGGCGGACTCGCTCAAGGCTCCGGGAAAAAATACTGATCAAGTGTGGCTCCATGGGGCCAGATCCGGAATCTCGGATGCGCAAGAGCTGGCAGACTGTGAGCGTGAGGATAACCGCTCGAACTGCCATTATATAAGGCTATCGGCAAATACCCAGGCCGCTTTAGCCTGAGCGGCCGAGCGCACCGCAGCATCTGTCTGCCCGAGGTTGGGGCACGCTAAATTGTCGAGAGCCAACTAGTATGGCTAAGCTCAAGCATACAAAGGGAGCCCGCAACTCGCTGATTCCCTGCCATTTCGCGGTAAGTAGCTGATATGACCCTGTGCAATCTCATTTCCCCGCAAGAAGAACGAGCACGTCTGGCTGAAGTGGACCGTTTGACGTCTGACCTGCAAAGTGGATCGGATCCGGTGCTCAATAGTATCGTCAACATGATCTCTGCCTACTTTGGCGTGCCGACTGCACTGGTCAGCATCATTGATCGTGATTACCAGATGTTCAAAGCACGGGTTGGCATGGAGCCCGAGTGCACGCCGCGGGAGATGTCATTCTGTGCGCACAACCTCGAAACCGGGGCGGTGCTGGAGATATGCGATCCAGTCGGTGACCCGCGCTTTTCTAGCAACCCACTGGTCACGGGCGAGCCCTTTATCCGCTATTACGCCGGCGCGCCGCTGATTATCACGCCCAGGCTGAGCCTTGGCAGACTGTGCATCATCGACAATCAGACACGCCGCCCGATGGACGAGCAAGGCAAAACCTTGTTGCTGGACGCGGCCAAGGTGGTAGTGGCGCGCCTGCAATCGATTCATCGGCAACATTTCTCCGACCCCCAGACCGGCCTGCCCAACCGGCAGCGCTTCGAGGCGGACATCCTCAATGAACCGTCAACGGCTAACCGGGTAGCCATCCTCGTCGAGCCGCTATCCGCATCCGGTATGGATGGGCTGGTCAAGGCGTTGGGGCTGGAGTTCTTCGCCAACTTCATGCTGGCTGTCAAAGAGCTGCTGGTGGAAACACTCCCCACGGGCGCGCGGCTGTATCGCTCTGGCACCCTGGGTTTCGTGACGCTATTCGAGCCCTCCCCAGCGCTGCCGGTGCAACAGTTACTCAACGCAGTCGTCACGGCCTTCAAGCGGCCGCTGTATAGCGCGGACGTACCCGTATTTCCCGATGTGGGGATCAGCGTGCTGCAGCTTGATCGTGAAGCCGGTACGCCAATGGATATTTTGCGCCTGATGGCCAGCATCACCGACGCAGCACGCAGGAGCGAACGCCGCTGGCTCGATTACGACCCGGTGATCGATTCCAGCTTGCGCCGCAGCACGGCATTGCTAAACGCCATCGAAGCGGCGCTAGTGGCCCCCGACCAGCTCAGGCTGGTGTACCAACCGCGCGTGGACCTGGCGAGCAATCGCTGCGTGGCGGTCGAAGCGTTGCTGCGTTGGACCCACCCAACGTTGGGGGAAATCAGCCCCGCCGAATTCATCCCGCTCGCCGAAACCACCGCATCGATACGCAACATCACTCGCTGGGTGGTCAGGCATGTTTGCGAGCAATTGGCTCAATGGCGTGGCCAGGGCCTGGAAATGACCACATCGCTGAACGTCTCGGCCCTGGATCTGACCGATGGTCTGCTGTTCGATGAGTTGGTCGCGGCCATGCACGAGTTCGATTTAGCGCCTCAGCACGTCGAGCTCGAATTTACCGAAAGCGTGTTGGTCACCGACTTCCAGTTGGTGCACGTGCAACTGCAACGATTCCGTGACCTGGGTGTGGCCATCGGCATCGATGATTTCGGAAGCGGCTACAGTAACTGGGCATACCTGCGGCAGATCCCCGCCACCACCGTCAAGCTCGACCGCTCGCTGCTGGCCGACCTGCAACCGGGCAACAGCGAATGGCACATCATCCGCGGCCTGATCAGCCTGGTGCGAGACCTGCGTCTGACGGTGGTGGCCGAAGGCATCGAAACCGAACTGCATTACCACCTATTGCGCGGCTGGGGATGCCAGCAAGGTCAGGGTTATTACTTCGCCAAGCCGCTGCCACCAGCGGATTTGGTGGCTTGGCTGAAGGACAAAAGCGCGAGTACCAGACAGGGTTGAGGTTGGTATTTGTAAAAGCAGTCCTGCACAAGCACCAACTCGGGCCACATGCACACCTACCGGTGACCGAGAGCAGGTGACTGTCGCTGTCATCTGCCGGGGATGCGAAATAAAGCCGTTGCTGATAGCGGAGCGGATGGTCATGACCGGCTGCGTCTAGCGGATAGCGTCACCAGTTTCCGCTACCAACTACGAGCAGTCGCTGGAAACCAAATCCTCCTTTCATTTTTTCTTATTCATCCTGTATGACTCCTGACGCCTTCTAGAGCACGCACTCGCAGGGAGTAAATGGGCCCAGTCCCTGCCCAGCCTCTGGCTCATCTATCTCATCAAGGCACACGTGGGCTAGATCGCCTGCCGATTGAACGCAGCGGGACAGCCTATTACAGTGTCCAGCTTGATCGAGGCAGCACCCAAATGAATACGGCACAAGCCATCATCCCCAAAATCGTCGAACTGCTTGCCCAAGAACAGCTGCCCGTTGGTAGTCACCTGGCGGCGCAAAAGATTGCAGACCGTTTGAACGTCTCTCGCTCGCCAGTGAACGACGCGCTGCAATCGCTTTGCGAATCAGGCTTGCTGGTACGCATGAAAAATCGTGGCTATTTCCTGGCTCAAGATCCTGAGGTCCACAGCCCGCCACGCGAGCCGGCCACGCAAAACCTGGTTGGCCAAGCATATTTTGCCGTAGCGGATGATCTGCTTACTGGCAAGCTGCCGATGGCCGTATCTGAAAGTGCACTGAAGGCGCGCTACAAGTTGACGGGTACGCAGTTACAAACGCTGCTGGCGCGAATATCCAGCGAAGGCTGGGTGAACCGAAAGCCCGGTTACGGCTGGGAATTTTCGTCGATGCTAACCACGCCCGACAGCCTGTTGCAGTCCTATCGAATGCGTCTGGCCCTTGAACCAGCAGCTCTCCTAGAGCCGGGGTATTACATAGAGCCCGCTATTATCGAACGTTGCCGTGCTGTCGAACTGGAACTGATCAACGGCGGTATCGAAACCGCCAGCGCCGATGAGCTGCACGACCGTGGCGTACGTTTTCATGAAGCCCTGGTTGAGGCTTCGGGCAACCCTTTCTTCATTGACACCATCAAGCGGATCAACAAAGTACGCCGCCTACTCTCCTACCGTTCAATGAAGAACCGTGCACGCTACGTCGAGCACTGCGAGCAGCACCTGGAAATACTCGCACTGCTCGAAAAGAGCAAGCCGCAGCAGGCCTCTGATGCGCTAAGGGATCACTTGCACGCGACGCTGAGGAATCTCAGCGAGATAAACGACATTCTTCGGCCCGAAGGTAACTAGACCAGGCTTTTCGCTACCCCGCTTCTTGAAGAGGCGCAACCGACGCGCCTTTAATGCCATGCCGGTTCAGGGCATCGGCAACGAATCCTGAGGCCTTCATTTCCTCTACAAAACCTGCAAGAAAGCTCTGGGCCTCGTCTCCACGGTTCCGCAGCAGTCCCATGGCTTGGCGAATCACCATGAAGCGACCCGGTAACAGGCGCAAACCGCCGAAACGCAAGGCATCGGCCTCCAATTGCTGGCGTACTCCAGCTGCCACTTCATGGCCATGGGTGAGAAAATGCTCCACCACAGCAGGCGATGTGGGTGCCCGCTCGATACTCGCCTGTTGCAGCTCGCGGCTGAGGTAAAGGTCGTAGGCGCTACCTTTGCCGACAGTCACTCGAGTACCCGGCCGATCCACTTCCTCATTACTACGCAGAGACGAATGCTCGCTGACTAAGTAGGCACCTTCGATCAGCACATAGGCATCAGTGAAAGCGATTTGCTCACCACGCTTGGGATCGATGGCGAAGAAGCCAAAATCGGCCTGATCAAGCTGAACGGCTTCTACAGACTTGCCTGCGGCGTCCCAAACCACCAACTCGAGCTCCACGCCAAGTCGTTCGGCCAGAGCCCTCGCAATATCGACGGAGACACCGCATGGTTTGCCGTTGGCCGGATCAAGTCCGGCCAGAATAGGATTGCCTAGATTGATCGAAGCCCTTAGACACCCGTAAGGCGCGAAGGCCTGTCGTAGGGATGCAGAAACACTCATCGCCTGCCTCACTCAGAATTGCTTGATGATCGGATTGGGCCCACTTACCTGCCCCTTTGTTGACAGTATCAGGTCTCTACGGAGTGCCCTGCTTCGGCCAGGGTTTTGCGCAGAATGGCGGGGATCACGCCGCCTCGGCGCAACAACTCGACCTCCAGCTGGGTCTCCACAGCTGCTGTCGCCAACAGTTCGACCTGCGTGCCATTGCGCCTGAGAATGGTCACTTCGACAGCAGTGCGTGGCTGAATTTCTTGAGCCTTGATGTGGATGCGATCACCGCCTTGCAGTTTCAGCACCTCGGGACCCGAGCCCGCCGGCAGACGCAGCGGGAGAACGCCCATGCCGATCAGGTTGGAGCGATGGATTCGCTCGAAGCTCAGCGCCAGTACCGCGCGAACACCAAGCAGCCGTTGCCCTTTCGCAGCCCAGTCACGTGATGATCCTGTGCCATAGCGTTCGCCGGCGACCAACACGATGGATTCGCCCTCGTCCCGGTATCGCTGCGCCGCCTCCCAGATCGGCATTAGCTGCCCTGAGGGCGCGTGCAGGGTATGTGCAACCGCGGCCTCAGGCGCCAGCAGGTTGACCAGCGATTTGCTGTGAAAGGCAGCGCGCAACATGACTTCCCAGTTGCCTCTGCGTGAGGCGAATACGTTGAGATCGTTACGAGCATCACCGCGCTCGACCAGAAAGTCCGCTACCAGACTGTCAGATGGAATAGCGCTGGCCGGCGAAATATGGTCAGTGGTTACGTCGTCGCCCAAGACCATTAACGGGGTGGCGCTGTAGTCACCCAATTGCGAGCCGTACTTCAGCGAAGCGAAGGGCGGGCGGCGCAAGGTTGTGGATTTTTCTTCCCAAGGGAATTGTGGCGTGTTGCCGACAATCAGCTGATGCCATAAAGGATTACGTTGCGCAGCCTCGAAACACCGCTTGAAATCCTCCGGCACAACAGACTGCGCCAGTGCATCAGCGACCTCCTCGTGCGATGGCCACAACTGCTTTAAAAATACCGGTTGTCCGTCAGGACCATGCGCGACAGGCTCGTTCTCCAAGTTGCGCAGAGCATCACCCGCCAAGGCGTAGGCAACCACCAAGGGAGGAGACATTAGAAAGCCCAGATCAAGATCAGGGTGAATTCGCCCGGTAAAATTACGATTTCCCGAAAGCATCGCGACGGGATGGATGCGGCCAGCCTTTGCCTCATCGACGATCACCTCGGGCAACGGCCCCGAGTTACCTATGCAGGTGGTGCAGCCATAACCGACGATGTCGAAGCCTGTTGCTGTCAGATCCTCGAGAAAACCACCGCGCTCCAGATAGGCCGCCGCCGCTGGAGAACCCGGGCCCAGCGAAGTCTTCACCCAAGCGGGGGCCTTCAGTCCAAATGCCCTGGCCTTGCGTGCGACCAGCGCGGCGGCGATCAACAAGGCAGGATCGGACGTATTGGTGCAACTGGTGATCGCGGCGACCGCAACCGGGTACCGCGGTAATTGTGAAGTGCTGCTGGGATGAAAATTCAGCGTCTCCAAGGAAGCTGGAATATCGCTGTAGGCCAGGAGATCCTGAGGCCGGCGAGGCCCGGCGGCATGCATACCGATGCTGTTCAGGTCGATATGCAGCAACTTGGTGTATCGCGGGCGAGCCTGCGGGTTCAGCCACAGCCCGTTGCGTTGCAGGTACGTGCGAACGAGTTCGATAGCCCGCTCGCTGCGCCCCGTCTGCCGCAGGTAATCGAGTGTCCGTTCATCTACCGGGAAGTAGCCAGTAGTGGCTCCGTATTCGGGGGCCATGTTAGCGACCACCGCTCTTTCTCCAGCACTCAGAGTGGGTACACCGGTGCCAAAAAACTCCACGAACTCACCGGATACGCCTATACCGCGCAGCAGATGAGTCACTGTTAGCGCCAGATCGGTTGCCAACACACCTGGAGGTAGGCGTCCGGTCAGCTCGACACCGATTACATCCGGCACACGCAGCATTGTCGGCATGCCGAACATTACGGTCTGCGCTTCCAGCCCGCCCACGCCCCAGCCCAATACGCCAATACCATTGATCATCGGCGTGTGGCTGTCGGTGCCGATCATCATGTCTGGCATCACCCAGAGTTCGCCACTCGCGGCTCTGCTGGTGCACACCACGGTCGCCAGTTGTTCCAAGTTAATGGTGTGCATGATCCCGGTACCTGGCGGGTTGATGCGAACGCCGTCGAGCGATTGCGATGCCCAACGCAAAAATCGGTAGCGCTCCTGATTACGGCGGATCTCGTAGCTCATGTTGATGGTTGCGGCATCGGGGCGACCATACGCTTCCACCGCCAGCGAGTGATCAATCGATACATCGACTGGCAGGGTCGGATTGAGTAGCGCAGGATCGGCGCCCGCCTCCGCTAGCTCATCACGCATTGCAGCAATATCGACCAGCGCAGGCGTGCTTGTGGTGTCGTGCATGAGCACTCGTGCAGGGCGAAATGCAATCTCAGCCTCACTGGTGCCGGTTTCGAGCCAGTCGAAAATGGCTGCTACGTAAGCATCGCGCTCTGCACCGTCGTTGTTGCGCACAACGTTTTCCAGCATCAGGCGCAGAACCACCGGCAATTTCTCTAGGCGATCCCCGCAGATAGCAGGCAAATCGATGTATCGATACCGGTCTGCGCCGATATCAAGATGCTCGCTCGGATAGCTATTTGTGTTTTCCATGGGATACCAGGATTACATTTCTTGTGATAGAAATGTAATCCTATTGGGATTGAAGGCACAGATCAATCATCTGTTTTCAACCTGATAAGACAACGATCAGTGAACGCAAATGCTGGCAGTGAGGCCATGAACACCGCATCGATATGGATGCAGAAGGATTGCTCGCCAGCACCGAACAATAAAGACTCCACTGGAGAACACCCATGCAAACATCCCTGCGTACCCTTCTGCTCACCGCATCCTGTCTGCTGCTCGCTGGGCCGGTGATGGCGGATGAGCCACGTCGCCCCGAATGCATCGCCCCGGCTGCGCCGGGCGGTGGTTTTGACCTGACCTGCAAGCTGGCGCAAAGCGCGCTGGTAGAAAGCAAACTGCTGAAATCGCCTATGCGCGTGACCTACATGCCAGGCGGTGGTGGCGCGGTCGCCTATAACGCCGTAGCGGCTCAACGTTCTGCCGAGCCCGGCACTATCACCGCTTTTTCCAGCGGTTCGTTACTGAGCATGGCGCAGGGCAAATACGGCCGTTACGACGTCAATTCGGTGAGGTGGCTAGTGGGGCTGGGAACCAGTTATGGGGCGCTGGCTGTGCGTGCCGACTCACCGCTGAAAAACCTCGACGACCTGATCGCTGCGTTCAAGGCCGATCCCAGCAAAGTGGTCATTGGTACCAGCGGCTCGGTGGGTGGGCAGGATTGGATGCAGACTGCATTGATTGCCCGCGCAGCCGGGGTCGACCCTGGCAAGATGCGCAACGTCGCGATGGAAGGTGGTGGCGAGATCGCAACGTCGCTCCTGGGCGGGCATATCCAGGTTGGCAGTACCGACATCGCTGACTCTGTTCCTTATATCGAGAGCGGCGACATGCGCATTCTCGCTGTGCTGTCCGACGAGCGCCTCGAAGGTGATGTGGTATCAGCCATTCCTACCGCCAAGGAGCAGGGCTATGACGTCACTTGGCCGGTGATCCGCGGTTTCTACGTGGGGCCAGATGTAAGCGACGAGGCTTACAACTGGTGGAAAAGCGCTTTCGATCAACTGCTCGCCTCCGAGGACTTCGCCAAGCTGCGCAAGCAGCGTCAGCTTTACCCGTTCGCCATGACGGGTGAAGAACTCGACGCGTTCGTGAAAAAGCAAACCGTTGAATATACGGAACTGGCGAAAGAGTTCGGGCTGGTCAAGTAAACGCAAGCAGCCCCGCCCCCTATTAGGCGAGGGCACTACCACCGGCCTTGCCCTGCAGCGAGGCCGGCAACATTACGAGGACCTCCTCATGTCTCAACGCATTTTCGGCGTGGTGTTGCTGCTGGCGTGTGCCGGGCTGGGCATCGTCGCCTGGGGCTATCACGCGCCTTTCTCCTACGAGCCCGTCGGCCCACGTGCCTACCCGCTGTTACTGCTGACGCTCATGGGCCTGGGCGCCATCTACCTGCTGATCAAACCATCCAGCAGCGTTTCTCAGGATGACGAGCCACCACTGGACCGCCACGTGGTCCGCAAAGTGGCCAGTTGCGTGGTGATCTTCGCCGTCTACGCCGCGCTGTTCGAACCGCTGGGCTTCATTCCGGCCAGCCTGATCTTCGGTATCGCCATGGCACGCCTTTACGAGGGCACCTGGAAGACCAGCGTGATCTCTGGTGTGGTGCTGGCCGTTGGCCTGTTCGTGCTGTTCGACAAGATCCTCGATGTCCCGCTGCCGCTCGGCATCCTTTCCAGCCTGGAGATCTGATCCGTGGATACTTTTAGCTACCTCGGCCAGGGCTTCGGTGTTGCCCTGAGCCCCTACAACCTGTTCACCGCCCTGTGCGGCACCCTGATCGGTACCGTCGTCGGCCTCCTGCCGGGCCTGGGCCCGATCAACGGCGTGGCGCTGTTGATCCCGATCGCCTTCGCCCTTGGCCTGCCGCCGGAAACCGCGCTGATCCTGCTCGCGGCTGTGTACCTGGGTTGTGAATACGGCGGTCGTATTTCCTCGATTCTGCTGAACATCCCGGGCGAAGCCTCGGCGGTGATGACCACCCTCGACGGCTACCCACTGGCCCGTCAGGGCAAAGCTGGCGTGGCCCTGTCGATCTCGGCGTGGAGCTCGTTCGTCGGCGGTCTTATGGCCACATGCGGCGTGGTGATCTTCGCCCCTCTGCTGGCCAAATGGGCTGTAGCATTTGGGCCGGCTGAGTATTTCGTGCTGATGGTGTTCGCCATCGTCTGCCTGGCTGGCATGGCCGGCAACAAACCGATGAAGACCGCGATTGCCGCCTGTATCGGCTTGTTCCTGTCCTGTGTCGGCATCGACTCCAACAGCGGCGTGTACCGTTTCACCTTCGGCAGCCTGGGCTTGGCCGATGGTATTCAGTTCGTGGTGCTGGTGCTGGGCCTGTTCTCGGTGAGCGAAATTCTGGTTCTGCTGGAGCGTACCCACCACGGCCAGAAGGCCCTCGATACCAGCGGCCGCATGCTGTTCAACCTCAAGGAAGGCATGTCGGTACTGGCGACCAACCTGCGCAGCGGCGTCATGGGCTTCTTTATGGGTGTTCTTCCCGGCGCCGGCGCAACCCTGGCCAGTGCTGTGTCGTACATGACCGAGAAACGCCTGGCGGTCAAAGACAACAAGTTCGGTGATGGTGACCTGCGTGGCCTGGCCGCACCGGAAACCGCCAACAGCGCATCGGCCTGTGGCTCCATGGTGCCGATGCTGACGCTGGGTGTGCCCGGCTCCGGCACCACGGCGGTGATGCTCGGCGCGCTGACGCTGTACAACATCACGCCCGGCCCGCTGTTGTTCCGCGATCAACCGGATATCGTCTGGGGTCTGATTGCCTCGCTGTTCGTGGCCAACATCATGCTGATCGTCATTAACGTGCCGATGATCAAGATCTTCACCAAGATCCTTGCCGTGCCGTACTGGGCGCTGGTGCCGGCTATCGCCATCATCACCTCGATCGGCGTCTACGCGGTGCATGCCACGGCGTTCGATCTGTTCCTGATGATCGGTATCGGGGTGGCTGGCTACATCCTGCGCAAGATGGACTTCCCGCTTTCGGCGATTCTGCTCGGGTTCATCCTCGGCGGTCTGATGGAACAGAACCTGCGCCGTGCGCTGTCGATCTCCAACGGCGAGCTGGGCATCCTGTTCGCAAGCCCGATCACCTGGGGTGTGTGGGCACTGATCGTGCTGATGATCGCCCTTCCCTTCTACCGCACCTGGCGTAAGCGCGCTCAGCGCAAAGCCGACGCGGTGTTGTAAAAGGTCGGGATCGAGATCTCCAAGTCAGGGTGCAAAGGTCAGCTGTAAGAGCCGACCTTTGCATACTGCAATCTTAGAATAAGCGCAGCGCACTTTTGACGATGCTGCTCAAAGCGGTGATCTTAGAGGGCTTCCTGTAAGAGGTAGTTTTCGACCAGCTATGGCGATTGACACGCTGTTGCGCCAGCGACGCGTTGGACCATGTCTAGCGCCCTGATAGCCAAGTCGGCATCTGGCTTTGGGAGATTCCAGACCACTGCGCGACGCGCATAAAGATCAATCACCGCAGCCAGATAGTGCCATTGGCTTGGAGCCGGTACATAGATGTCTACGGGGGTTGGTATCTGCGAAGCCATAAACAGGCTCCACCATCTTTGCACCACTGCACCGGAATCCTCGAGCATGCCCCTTGCCAGAGCTAACTCATGCGCTATGACTTGATCACACTCGATGTCTTCATCGTCGTCGCCGAAGAACGCAACCTGACCCGAGCGGCCGAGCGCCTACATCTCGCAGTATCTGCAGTGAGCAAGCGGATTGCCGAGCTCGAAGAACAGGTCGGCTCGCCTCTGCTGTTGCGCTATGCCCGCGGTGTAGAACTGACGCCTGCGGGCCAATCGCTGCTTCATTACGCTCACGAACTGCGGCTGGTGCTGGGACAGATGGAAGATGAACTGGCCAGCTACGCGGCGGGTGTCAAAGGACACATTCGCATCCACGCGATTACGTCGGTACTCGCGCAGTTTCTACCTTCCGATCTCGAGCGTTTCCTGGCCAGCTACCCGCTGATCAATTTCGATATTGAAGAGCGGGTCGGCTCTGCCGTCGCCAGAGCGGTAATCGAAGGTAGGGCAGACCTCGGCATATTTGCTGAGCACACCCAGGCTCCAGGGCTGGAGGTGCGGCCCTACCGTCAGGACCAGTTGGTAGTGGTTACTTCCCGCGATCACCTGGTGGCTGGCAATGCCAAGGTCTCTTTCCGCGATGCCCTCGCCCATGAGTTCATCGGCCCGCACCTGGATAGCTCGCTGTACACCCTGTTCGCGCAAAAGCAGGCGGAGTCAGGAGCGGTGATGCGCGTGCGCATTCGGGTAAGCAGCTTCGAGTGCATGTGCCGTTTGGTGGCGGCCGGAGTTGGAATCGCGATCCTCCCCAAGGCTGCGATCGGTCAGTATCTGCAACCCCTGAAGTTGAAGATGACACTGCTCGACGAAGACTGGGCAACACGCAAGCTGGTCATCGGCGTGCGCAATATGAGTCTGCTGTCGCCCACTGTCAGAACGCTCGTGGAGCACCTCGAACAAGGCCGATAGCGCCAACAGCGTTCTCGCTTCAAGAACGCTAGCTTGCCGAATCGTCAATTTCCCCTTACCTGCTATCGCCCTAGGATGTTGGCCATAGAGCGCTGCGTGATCTGCCGGCGCGTCCAATAAGAACCTGGAGCGATATGACCGTGAACGTCTTCTACATCGGCATGCAGGCCAGGACCATCAGCTGCAACGCGCCCGCAGCGGACTCAGTCGCTCGCCATCTTCAGCAGCGTTTCAAGCAAGACAGCCTCCTCCAATCCTGCCGACCCTCCAGCGACACCAGGCTGACCGAGCTCCCTGAGCACCGCGGCAGCGCCTGACCTTTTATCAATATGACTGCGGAGAATGCTATGTACGCCTACGTCGGTAGCCGCACAACCCGCGACCGCAATGCGCGCGGTGAAGGAATCAGCGTGTATTGGTTGGATCAGGAACGCGGCATCTTGGAGCTGGTGCAGCTGCTCAAGGGGCACGTCAATCCTTCATACCTGACCCTCAATGAACGAGCTGACGTGCTGTATGCCGTACACGGTGACGAGAGCGATGTCAGTGCGTTTCGCATCGATAGCAGCAGCGGCCGCCTGAGTTTTTTGAACACCCAGGACACCCAGGGCAAGAATCCGGTCCACCTGGCCATCGCACCAGCTGGGAAGCATCTGGTCGTGACCAATCACATCGGTGCCAGCCTCGCCGTCTTTCCAATCAACAGCGATGGCTGTCTAGGAGAACTGAGCCAGTTGCTCGAACTCAGCGGCGAGCCTGGTCCGCATCGTATCGAGCAGCCACATGCCAAACCGCATTACAACCTTTTCTCGGTCGATGGACAGCACGTCTTGGTGCCCGATAAAGGTCTAGATCAAATTTTCAGCTTTCGCTTCGATGCCGGTCACCTGAGTGCTGCAGACGAGCCATCGATTGCTACGCGTGAAACTGCAGGGCCACGCCATATGGCTTTTCATCCGCAAGGAGCCATGGCGTACGTGATCAACGAACTGGACTCGACAGTGACCACCTACCGTTATCAGGCCAGAACCGGTGAGCTGTCAGCGCTTCAGATCTTATCTTCGCTGCCAGCGAGCTACACCGGGAACAACCGAGCCGCAGGCATTCAGGTCGATCAACGAGGGCGCTTTCTGTACGCATCGAACCGGGGACACGACAGCATTGCGGTGTTTTCCATCGACCCACAAACCGCGTTGCTTAGTTTCATCGAGGCAACACCAAGCGCCGGACGAACACCGCGCTTCTTCACCCTGACGCCTAACGGCCGCTATCTGTTTGCCCTTAACGAGGACAGCGACAGCATTGCCGCATTCGCAGTCAATCAGGAGTTCGGCACGCTGGAAGCGACCGGGTTCGAGACCATCAGCGGCAGCCCCGTCTGCATGGTATTCGCGCCTTGATCAAGGCTTCCAAGCACCTGCCTGCCTAACAGGCGTTCATCACGATTCGGCACCAACTAACCCACAATAACAATACTGGCCGCGTCCAACGGCCAAGCGAGGCCCGTATGACAACTGAGAGTTACGGTCTGGAAAAGACCGTGGTACGCAAGGTTACTCTGCGCATCATCCCTTTCGTTTTCCTGCTGTACATCGTGTCCTATCTGGACCGCGCCAATATCGGCTACGCGGCCCTGCAGATGAATGCCGAGCTCGCTCTGAGTGCCGAGGCGTTCGGGTTCATTTCAGGAATATTCTTCATTGGCTACTTCCTCTTCGAAGTGCCTAGCAACGTACTACTCAATCGCTACGGTGCACGCGTGTGGATAGCCAGAATCCTGGTGACCTGGGGGGTAATTGCCGCAGCTACCGCCTTTGCGGAAACCGCCACGCACTTGTACATTCTTCGGTTCCTGCTCGGCGTCGCAGAAGCGGGCTTTTTTCCAGGCATCATCGTTTACCTGACCTACTGGTTCCGCTCCAAGGAGCTGGCGACCACAGTAGCGCTGTTCACTGCAGCAATCCCGGTCTCATACATTATCGGCGCACCACTGAGCACCTGGATCATGGATAACATTCACTGGTACGGCTGGAGTGGCTGGCGTTGGATGTTGTTTCTCGAAGGTATTCCCGCCGTCTTTTTGGGCGTGGTGTGCTTCTTCTACCTGACCGACAAGCCAGAGCAGGCTAAGTGGCTCAAGGGTGAGGAACGCGAGTGGCTGCTCGCGGAACTCGAGCGTGATCGCACATCGCGCAAAAACGTCAAGCACTTCGGGGTCATGAAGGCGATGACTAACCCGAAGGTGCTGTATCTCTCCTTCATCTACTTTGTGTATCAGTGCGGCAGCTTGGGTGTCGGTTACTGGATGCCGCAGATCATCAAAGGCTTCTCGGAATCGCTGACCCATACGCAGATTGGCCTTATCGCCATGGTGCCGTACATCGTTGCGACCGTTGTGATGATTGGCTGGTCACGCAGCTCGGATCGTCACGGTGAGCGTAAGCTGCACTCGGCCATCCCACTGGCGGTTGCCACCGTGGCGATGCTTGGCGCCGGCCTGGTCACCAGCCCGGTAATTGCCATCACCATGATCAGCCTGGCGCTGGCCGGCCTGTATAGTTTCAAATCACCCTTCTGGGCACTGCCGACACTGTTTCTGAGCCGATCCACCGCTGCCATTTCCATTGCTGTGATCAACTCCATCGGTAACCTGGGTGGCTTCGTTGGCCCGTTCGTGATCGGGATGGTTAAAGGCACAACCAACAGCGCAGCCGCTGGCCTGATGTTCCTCAGCGTATTACTGGCCATAGCCTTCATCATGACCCTGATGATGCGCATCAACAGTCAGGATGACGAGCAGACCGCTGGAGCAGCACAGCAGTCCTGACCACGCCCAGCCGTGCCGATACTCGCAATGCCCAGCCATCCCTAAAGTGGCTGGGCATTTTTGTATTGCCATAGAAACGCCCAAACCTATGCAAGCTCTTTACAGTCGACAGCTACCGAGGAAATGCCGACGCTCTTCAGGCAGCCTGCTTCAACCGCTGCTTAGCCCTATTCAGAAAGCCAGTAGACGCGTACGCAGCAACCCTTTCCACCACCGTCCTGTGTAGGCAATCGTTGAGTTGCGTGCAGATAGAGAATCGCGCCGTTAAATCCACTGATTTATTTTTGTATAGGAGCTGTACAGGTTTCCCAGGCTCTGACGATATACGTGTCAAGGCCCCATGATCGAGCCTCCCAGTCCATCCAGAGAGCACACCCATGCTTGGCATTTTCCGCCCGCGCAACGACCGGCGAGCACTGCAGCAACTTCTAAAGAGTCTCACCAGCGGCGAGAAGATGCATCTTGAAGGGTGCGTTGAAGAACCCGCAGTCAATGAGGCATGGCGGGCCTTGCAATCGCGCGAGCAGAGTCAACAGACTCGCATTGAGGAGCTTGAACACCAGCTCCAGGCAGCCCAGAGTCAGCTTGGCGAAGCCGCTTCATCTACCGCTACCGCGGAAGTTCGTTTTGACCTGGTGAACAGAGCCTCGAGTGAAGGTCTGTGGGACATGGAGGTTATCGCGGGCGATCCTATCAACCCCAGGAATCGCTTCTGGTGGTCCCAGCAGTTTCGTAGCTTGCTGGGTTTCCATGACGAAAGGGACTTCCCCAACGTCCTGGCGAGCTGGGCCGATCGTCTGCACCCTCAAGATAAGCAGGGCTCGCTCGATGCATTTGCCAGGCACTTGAATGATAAGTCCGGCATGACGCCCTACCGCGTGAAGAACCGACTGATGATGAAGGACGGCACGTATCGCTGGTTCTATGCGCAGGGCGAGACGCTACGCGACTCGAGGGGCGTACCTCTGAGGGTGGCTGGCTCCCTGCGCGATATCCACGACGAGCTGGAGCGAAACGCCGAACATGAGGTGATGCTCACCCGGTTCGAACTTGCTCGGGAGATGCTGTCGGACGGCTTGTGGGACATGGAAGTCATCGCCGGGGACCCGATCAACCCCCGCAATCCCTTCTGGTGGTCTCCGCAGTTCAGGCGCCTTCTGGGATTTGAAACGGTCGAAGAATTCCCCGATGTTCTGGATAGCTGGGCCTCACGCCTGCACACTGACGACAAGGAACGAAGCCTGGCCGCGTTCGGCGCGCACCTGACTGATCGTAGCGGTAAAACGCCGTTCGATATCGAGTACAGGCTCAAGATGAAAAGCGGCGAATATAGGTGGTTCCGAGCCCGCGGCCAAACTCGCCGAGACCGCCAAGGCACGCCGTTGCGCGTGGTTGGT
Organism: Phytopseudomonas seleniipraecipitans; assembly: GCF_900102335.1. GTDB lineage: Bacteria > Pseudomonadota > Gammaproteobacteria > Pseudomonadales > Pseudomonadaceae > Aquipseudomonas > Aquipseudomonas seleniipraecipitans. The sequence goes on along the minus strand of NZ_FNBM01000001.1, from coordinate 216,471 downwards.
GCGCTCGTCGACATCAATCTTCTGCACGAGCAGGAGGCCAGGCGTGAGCAAGAGGCCGAACACCAACGCACGCTTGAAGAAAGCATCACCAAACTGACTCAGATAGTCAGCACCATTCAGAGCATCGCCACCCAGACGAACCTGCTGGCACTCAATGCTGCTATTGAAGCAGCACGGGCCGGCGAAGCAGGACGCGGGTTCGCAGTCGTGGCCGACGAGGTGCGCAAACTCGCCACGCGCACTACAGAAGCCACACTGCAAGCAACCAGCATGATCAATCGCTAAACCGAGTCTTAACGCAGCACTGGCGGCAGGGAAAGCCCGCGCCGCCTATCGGCTGGCCTTCCGCACACGTCCTTCCAGGCAGTCAACCTGCTGCCATTCTGCGGTCGTGTAGCCAAGCCCTCAAGCAAGACCGTCGAGTCTGGCCAACCACTCGGGGGTAAGCGTCAATTGAGCTGCGGATATGTTCTCGTGAAGGTGGGCAATCGAGGACGTACCCGGAATCAGCAAGATATTGGGCGAGCGTTGTAGCAGCCATGCCAGCGCGACTCGCAAGGGCGAAGCAGCAGCCTCTTTGGCCACCGCTGAAAGCGCATCCGATTGCAGCGGGCTGAACCCACCCAATGGAAAGAACGGCACGTAGGCGATGGCCTGCTTCGCCAGCTCGGCGATCAACGCCTCATCGTCGCGATGGGTAAGGTTGTAATGGTTCTGCACGCAGGAGACTGGGGCAATGGCCTGAGCCTCCCTGACCTGATTTGCAGTAACGTTGCTCACACCCAGGTGACGTATGAGACCTTGCTGTTGTAATTCGGCTAGTGCGGTGAAAGCCTCTTCGATAGATCCTTCACAAGGCGCGCCCTGCGTACCCCAGACTCTCAGGTTCACCACGTCCAGCACATCCAAAGCCAGATTGCGCAGGTTGTCGTGGATACTGCTGACAAGGGCTTCAGGGGTCAGTGCCGGATTCCAGGAGCCATCCGTACCGCGTGACACACCCACTTTGGTGACGATAACCAACTGCTCCGCATAAGGAGCCAGCGCTTCACGGATCAACTGATTGGTGACGTGAGGGCCGTAAAAGTCGGCTGTATCGATGTGGTTAACGCCCGCATCAATCGCCGCCCGGAGCACAGCAACAGCTGCCTCTGGGTCTTTCGGGAGGCCGTATACATGGGGGCCGGCCAACTGCATGGTGCCGTAACCCATACGATTGACCATCCGATTGCCTAATTTGAACGTACCGGCTATTTCCGCGTTACTCATACCGTATGCCTCAAGTTTATGCCGCTATAGACGGCCTGGGTATCATCTATCTTTTCGAAGAGTGGCTGCGTCCACACATTGACAGCGGAGCCCTGGTGCCGATCTTGGAGCCCTGGTGGCAGGACTTTTCCGGGCCCTATCTTTACTACCCGGGCCGACGGCACCTACCCTCGCCTCTTAAAGCACTGATTGACTACATCAAACTAGAACCGCACGGCTCGCGGTGAAAACTTGCGCAGTCGAGTATCGATGAAAAGAGGGCGTGCCTCTACGCCCTCCGGCTGGCTAACGATCAGCCGTCACGAACCCACAAATCAGTTGAAGATTTCGGATTTGAGAATGATCTTTCCTCGTGCATGTCCGGAGGTCAGCCGTGCCCATGCGTCAGCAAAGGCAGTCAGTGGCACCTCACGATCAATGACCACCGTTACCTCCTGCTCGATGACTGCCGAGACCAGCTCCCCTAGCCGCTCTGCATAAGGCGCTGCATAGAAGATGCTTGCCGAGACGCCGAAAGATTGTGCAATCGAGGTATCCGGAGGCATGGCGGTAGATATCAGCCGCCCGCCTCTGCGCAGCACCTCAAAGGAACGCAGCTGCGTTTCACCTCCGACCAGATCCAGCACTAGGTCGACATCATGCACAAGCTCCACGAAATCCTGCGACGTGTAATCGATCACCTGATCGGCGCCCAACCGCGCCGCCAGTTCGATACCGTCGCCCGACGCAGTGGCGATCACCCGAGCACCAGCACGTTTGGCGAATTGAATCGCAAAGGTCCCCACACCTCCGGCTGCTGCATGGATGAGCACCGTCTCGCCAGCCTTCAGGCCAGCGGTGGAAAATAGCGAATGCCACGCGGTTGTTGCAGCGATGGGAATGGCCGCGCCTTCAGCGGCGGAAAGCTTCAGCGGCAATGTCACACAGGCGCTAGCAGGCACGGCGGCAAACTGAGCGAAGCCTCCGCCCGAGCCGGCATCCGTCCAGACGATGACCCGGTCACCTGCTTGCCAGTTTTCCACGGCGGAACCTACCTCGACGATCATGCCCGCAAAATCGGTACCCGGCGTGATCGGCAACTGGATATTGAAGAATTGCGCGGCCCCACCGGATACCACCAGAGCATCGAGTGGATTTAGCGCGGCTGCTTCAATACGCACTAGCACCTGGTCCGCAGCGACCTCGGGCATGGGTATGTTTTCCACAGCAGGGGTTTGCTTGTAAGCGTGAATACGGACAGCTTTCATGGTTGGCTCTCTTGTAAGGAACGGGAAGAAAGCGCCAACTCCGACGAAGAGTCAGCAGGTTGCACAGCGAGCACGGTTGCCATGACCGAGGCCTGCCAATCGAAATAGGGATTGAACGTCAACCGCGCGTGAATCTTGCCTTCCTCGCGGTAGCCCCAATCCGAGTACCACGACTGAGCACCCTCCTCACAGGCTTGCGTCACCTCGGCCAGTTGGCCATTCAGGCATATCCGCAAACTGCCCCGTTCGCCGTACAACGGATTGCTTGGCGCGAAAAGCAGGCTCATGTGGGAGAACTGGCTGATACGCAGCAATGGCAGGTGGTCCTCACGCACCAATACTCGCCTGCGGTCGAACAGCTCGATAGGCTCTGTTCCATACCAGACCAGCCGGCTGGCGGGGTGGGTGAAGCGATGCTGGAATTCTTCCAGCAGATACCGCGTGTCGAGCACCGAATCGTGTTGAGCAACCACCATCAACACTGGCTTGTCGTAAAAGCGCTCATCAAGCAGTCGCTGTACCGCGTGGCTGCTGCGGTAGAACTGAGCGAAGCCGTTGGTAGGGGTATTGAGATAACGAACGCTGTTCTGCATCGGCCGTTGTTCATCAGGCGCGATCAGCCAGGACCGGAAGTGAACGGCCATCGGCGCCAGCCAGTCCAACTGGCTGGACGAGCGAAACCCCGGTGAAAACAGCAGGAGTCCAGCGATATCGGGATTGGCGTAGGCATACTCGAGCGCCAGATTGGCGCCCGTGGAAAAGCCACCCAGGTACACGAGCTCGACTTCGCGCTGAAGTATTTGCGCCTGCTCACGGACCACGTCGCGCCATTGCGAAATGTCGACATCCAGTAAGTCCTCCGGGCGGGTCCCATGACCGGGCAATAACACCGTGCGCACCAGAAAGCCCTGAGCAGCTAGCACCGGAGCGAGGTCATTGAACGACCATGGCGAGTCTCCCAAACCGTGAACCAACAGGATGCCCCTGCTGGGAAGGACATTAGTTGCCGCGCGCCATTCCCGTGGTGCATTCCACTCCGTTTCGGCCCGAGGATCTGCGGTTTGATAATTACGTTTCAGGCGCAGCTGCTCGAGGGTTGCAAGCCGATAGTTGGCAAAATCCGTAGCGGCGTTGGCCTGTTTCTGCGGCAACACACACGCGCCAAGTAGCACGGCAACGCTGAGGGTCAGCAACGCCCGCACCAGCGCTACTATCCTGACCCGGGAGTTATCGCTACGCATTGCGGGACCCGGATACCGGCGGGCGCGAGGCGGCTCCGTACAAAAGCGTATGCACGGCGCTAGACACCACTTCATCCACTTTCGCAGCGGGCAGGTCGTCACCGAGCAAACCGACGATGGCGCGCAATTTGAGATCGCTTGAAATCATGCTCACGAACTGCACCGCCAGCACCTTGGCTGGTATTTCGGCAGTGAGTTTGCGGTTCGTCGACTGCTGATGCGCGGTAATCCAGGTCGCCAGAATATCGATCACTTTCTCGTAGCTGGCCGCCAGCATCGCCTGGGCAATTTTCGGGAAACGCTTGCCTTCGGTGGTAAGCAGCCGGTGCACCGCAAGCGTGCGAGGCGAGAGCGCGGTTGCTACTAGCTCCCGACCGAACTCCGGGAGCACATCGGCCGGGTCCAGTCCGTTGATATTGAGGTTTTCCAAAGGTTTGGCCATTTCAGCGCAGACATGCAACATCGCTGCTTCAAACAGCCCCTCCTTGCCACCGAAATGGCTGTACACGTTGCGCCTCGAGCCACCTGCTCGTGCAATCAGGTCATCAACGGCAACCGCCTCAAAGCCCTTGTCGAGAAACATCTGCGCGGCGATCACCACCAAGTCGTTAATTCGCTGCGCCCCTTTGGCGGTGCGATGAGCAGCGCTTTGCTGAACCAATCTGACAGACATTCAATAGGCTCCTCACCTCAATTGGTACGGTACCGTATCATACCTTTTTAGGATGAAAAGAGATTTTCACTGCCTTGCAATGTTTGGCAATCAGTCAGAGGAATTTGACGCTAGCGCTGCAAGATCGGCTGACCCGCCTCTGGCAGCACAAATGAAAACCTTCACCGCTGTGCGCTCAAAATCAGAAAGATCCAGCAAGGGTCTGCCAGTCATCTTCGCGGCCTCATCCCAACGGCGTAGTTGTAGCCTGTCGTTAAATAACGGGTTGCGCTCGAAGGCATCCGCTTCGGCATCACTCATCGCCCCACCCTGCCATGCCAGCGTCTGGCAGCTAGCCGGGCTCAGCCTGGCCAGATAACCTGCTTCGCGCAGGCACAGGTAGCGCTTGGCATCGACGTGCCGCGCGACCAGACCACAGAGCCGGTCAGGGAAACCCCGCTGGCGAAGCCAATGGGCGCCGACGTGCTCATGCCCCACGCGGCCGAGCCCAGCCATGTTGATGTGATCCGCCGGCGGGGTGCAGAAGTGGCCAATGTCGTGGCAAAAGGCAGCCAGCACCAGCTCATCATCTGCCCCTTCTGCCAGGGCCAACTCGGCAGCCTGGCTCATATGTTCGAGCTGGCTGATCGGCTCACCGATGTAATCCAGGTCGGCTTGCAGACGGCGCAGCGCGAACAGCTCGGCCACCGCCGCCTCGGCAGTCATGCGGCCTGCGCGTTTGGCCATTGGCCTTCGCCCAGCAGCGCAGCAACGGTTCGCTCGCCCAAGCCAAGACCAACGCTCATGCCGACGCCGGTGTGCATCAGAACGGCAGCAACGCCTTCGGCTGCCTTGAGCACGCTGAACGGCCCTGGCCCGCGAGCGCCGTAAACGCCCTGCCAGCGCTCCACTACCTCAAGTTCGCCTGCAAACGTTTGTTCAGCGAGGTCGATCAGCATACGGTCGACTTCTTCGCCGTTGAACGGCCCTACATCACTGCCGTAATCATGAGAATCGCCGATGATCAGTTCACCATAGGGAGTTGGGCTGACCAACAAGTGAATGCCGTAGGTTTCCAAGGCCGGCTGCTGGCGGCGGATCTCGGCACGTATCGCCTCGGCTTCCGGCAGGTCGGCGAAGGCGTTGTAATGCACGCAGCTGAGCCCGGTGAGCACGGCGTGCTCCAGCGCCAGCGGCTGCTTGAGGCGCGCACGCAGCATCTGCAAACGACATACCTGCGGCTTGAGCGCCGCCAAGGGCTCGGCCAGCAGCGTCTGGTAGTCATGCCCCGAGCAGACCAGGATCCGTGGCGCGCGGAATCGGCCTGCGGTGGTCAGTACGCTTCCCGTTTCGACGTCACGCACCAGGGTCGAAAAGTGAAACTGCACGCCCAGGCTGCTCAGGTGCTCGACGATTTGCGGCAGCGCCTCGCGTGAGTAGAGTTGCTGATCATCGAGCCCATGCAGCGCAGCCCGATGGTGAGCAAAACGGCCGTCGTACAGTTGCTCCAGCTCAGCACCGCGCAGCAGGTCGACACGGTAATCCATTTCCCGAGCGCGGCCGGCACAAAAAGCGTCGAGCAGTGCCTCTTCAGCCTCGCTGCGGGCGAATAGCAGCGAGCCTTTCTGCTTGAGCGACAGACCCGCTGCCTGGGCCAAATCGCCCCATAGCCCCCGTGACTGACGGGCTAGATCGAGCATTACACCCGGTGCCTGGCCAGTGACCAATGCCTGACCGAAATTGCGAATGGATGCGCCACGTGGCGTGTCGGTGCGCTCGAACACGCGAACCTTGAGGCCGCGTTTAACACCAGCCCAGGCGTGGGCGAGCCCCAGCATGCCGGCGCCAACGATCAGCAGGTCACAATCTTGCTGACTCATAGAAAACTCCTGAATCCAAACCAGAGGCCGCAATGAGCGGCCCGCTACAAAACCGTGTCGGTACCCGCAGATACCGCCCGGTACGGTTACTTGGCGACGGGCTCGGACTTGCCGTCATAACGCTTGCGCCACTCGGCCAGAATCCGCTCACGGTTCTCCGAGGCCCAGGCAAAGTCGTTGTTGATCAGGCGCTGCTCGTAGTCGGCAGGGAGCTCCTGGAAGCGTTCGGCGATGCCCGGTTGGGCGAGTACCGCAAAGTTGACCTTGTACAGGTCCATTGCCTCGCGGCTGGCCGAGAAATCGGCAAGCTTCTTGGCGGCTTCAAGCTTATCGGTGCCCTTGACGATGCCAGTGGCCTCGATCTCCCAGCCCAAGCCTTCTTTAGGCAGCACGATGTCCAGCGGCGCGCCTTTGCGCTTGAGCTGCACGGCCGGGTACTCGAAGGAAATTCCGATGGGAAATTCACCTGCCGCCGCCTGCTTGCAGGGCTTGGAGCCGGAGTGCGTGTACTGGCCGATGTTCTGGTGCAGCTTGTCCATGTAGGCCCAGCCGCCGTCCTCTCCAAAGGTCTGCAACCAGGCGCTGACATCCAGATAGCCAGTGCCGGACGACGCCGGGTTGGGCATGACGATCTTGCCCTTGTAGACAGGGTTGGTCAGGTCTTCCCACTTGACCGGCTTGGGCAAGCCCTGCTTTTCAGCCTCGATGGTGTTGAAACAGATGGTCGCAGCCCAGACGTCCATGCCCACCCAGGCTGGTGGGTTGGCCGGGTCGCGGTAGTTTGCGCCGATCTTGTCGAGGTTGGCCGGCGCGTAGGGCACGAGCATGTCCTGCTGCTTGAGCACGGCCAGGCTGGAGCCAGCCAGCCCCCATACCACGTCAGCCTGCGGACGGTCTTTTTCGGCCAACAGCTTGGCGGTCACGATGCCCGTGGAGTCACGCACCCACTTGATGCGGATGTCCGGGTTCTGCTTTTCGAAGGCTTTCTGGTACGTGTTCAGCTGCTCCACTTCCAAAGCGGTGTAAACGGTCAGCTCGGTTGCGGCCTGAGCGTGCAGTGCGCCGGCGGCGAGCAATGCGGCGGCCAGTACAGTGAATTTGGACATGATGAAGCTCCTGGAACGGCGTTGGTTGTCTGGGTAGGCCGGCTCAGAGACGGCCCATGAATCAGGTCAGCAGCCTTGCGGGCTTTCCCCCCGTGCAAGGCGCTGGTTGATGGCATCCACCACCGGCGGCAGATCCGCCAGGGTGTCGATCAGGTAATGCGGTCGGCTGTCCTCGAACAGCGCATCGATGCGCTCGCGCTCAGCGGCCAGACGCTCAGCAGGCAGCGCCTGGAATTGCGCCCAGCTCAGCCCGAGGAAGTTGCCGGAAAAACGCAGCGCCACGGTCCACATGCCGGCACTGCGCCCTTCGAGAATGCCGGGCTCGGTATCGTCGACCTTGACGCAGGCGGCGACATCGTCGAGCCCCAGAGCGATGACGTTGGCCAGCGCCTGTGCCGGGCTGGGGCGCCCTTTGGGTACCTCGTCGGTGGCGACCACGTGGTCGGGCTGGTAGCCGGCGGCTGCGGCCAGTTCCACGACCTTTTGCATCACCACCTGCGGATAGCCGGAGCACGTACCAATCTTCAAACCGCGCTCGCGCAGATCCGCCACCGCTTCCAGCGCGCCAGGTATGGGCGCCGAATGCTCACCGACTTTTTCGATCTGCAGGGGCATGAAGCGCTCATAGATCGCGGTGACATCCTCGTCGGTCGGCAGCCGAGCGAAGCGATGCATGAAGCGCTCGGTCACGGCCGGCTGGTCGCACAGCGTGCGGATGTGATCCCACTTGCCCATGCCCATGGGCCCCCGTGCCTCTTCCAGGCTGATCTCGATATCGAACTGAGCGAAGGCTTCAACGAAGATGCGGGTCGGCGCAAAGGAGCCGAAATCCACGACGGTGCCGGCCCAATCGAGGATGGCGGCTTGTAGCCGGTCAGGGTGCTGATAGCGCATGGGATTCTCCGGGATCAATGATTGGCAGCGCCGCGCCAGGCCTGGGACCGGCGCAGCAAGCCGCGCGAGGCCCCGGCCAGCAGCAGCGAGACGCCAGTGGACGTGAGCAGGATCAGGGTGGACATGGCCGCGGCACCGCCAACGTTGCCGGCGTCGTCCATGTTCAGCACGGCGACCGAGGCCACCAGGCTGTCTGGGCTGTAGAGGAAAATCACCGCCGACACGGTGGTCATCGCCGAGACGAACAAGTAGCGGACGATGTCCAGCAAGGCCGGCAGGCACATCGGCAAGGTCACCCGCAGAAAGTGGCTGAACAGCGGCACCTTCAGCGACAGGGCGGCGGCCTCGAATTCACTGTCGAGCTGGCGCAGGGCGGTGGCGGCGGTCATCTGCGCTGTGGTCAGAAAATGCGCAACGGTGCAGATCACCAGCAGCGTCAGGCTGCCGTACAGACCGTTCAACGGGTTGTTCGGGAGGTTGAAGAAGAACACGTAGCCAAGCCCAAGCACCAAGCCCGGTACCGCCATGGGGATGAAGCACAGCAGACGCAGGGTTTGCGTCAGCGGGCTCTGCCGGGTCTTCTCCAGCAGGTAGCTGCCGGTGAAGATCAAGGCACTGCCGAACACGGCAGACGCAATCGCCAGCGTCAGGCTGTTGCGGTAGGCCAGCCAACCGCCAGGCAGCTCGGAAAAGGCATAGTTGTGCAGCGAAAGCGACAGATCGTAGGGCCAGAACTTCACCAGCGATGAATACACCGCCATGCCGAAAACCCCGAGCAGCACGGCGCACACGGACAACACCAGCAGCATGAAGGCGCCGTCACGCCTGCGATGCGGCTTGGCAACATAGGCTTGAGCACGACCGCCCATGGCATCGCGCTGGCGACGTCGCAGCCACAGGTCGACCGTGAAGCTCAACAGGGCTGGCAACAACAGGAACAGCCCGATCAGCGCGCCTCGCCCGAACTGCTGCTGGCCAAGCACTGCTTTGTAGGCTTCCAGTGCAAGCACTTGATAGTCACCACCCACCACCACCGGCACACCAAAGTCAGTGATGCACAGGGTGAACACCAGGCACCCGGCGGCGAATACGCCCTGGCGGCTGCCCGGCCAGGTGATGCTGCGAAAGGCACGCCAGGGTGAGGCACCCATGCTTGATGCCGCATCGAACAAACGAGCATCAGCCAGCGCCAAGGCGCTGAGCAGCACCATCAGTGCGTGAGGAAAGGTGTAGATAGCCTGCCCCAGAACGATGCCCCAGAAACCGTAAATGCTGTCCGGGAAGATTTCCCGCAGCACGCCCTGATTGCCGAACAGGTAGATCAGCGCGATGCCGGGCAGCATCGAAGGCGCAAACAGAGGCAGCAGGGAGATGCCACGGAACACACCTTTACCCGGCACACACGTACGCTGCAGTGCATAAGCGAACCCGTAAGCAAGCGGCACCACAATCAATACAACCGCCAAGGCACTTTTCAGGCTATTGCCCAGCAACCAACGGAAATTGGCGCTGCCGAACAACTCGGCAGCGGCGGCAAGCCCTCCGCCCTGTGACGGGTCGCCGAAAATGCCGCGCCAGAGCATGGCCAGCAACGGCAGCAGCACCGCCAACAACAGCAACGCGAGCATCAGCCACTGGCCGCCCTGAACGAACACGCTATCAGCCCGATCTGCCGGGCGCTGGCGTGCCGAGCCGCGAATCATCGCCATCACCTGTTCCATCAGGCAAACACTTGCAGGGAGTGCGGCGGCAGGGCGACGCGAATCTGCTTGCCGTGCAGCGGCGGCATGGCCTCGGGCGCCATTTCGGCTAACAGGGCATGGCCTGGCAGATCATCCAGCTCGAAGCTCAGGCGGCAGCGGTTGCCCAGAAAAGTTATGTCCCGCATCCGCGCCGAGAACAGGTTGTCCTGTTCCGACACGGGGTTGACCAGCACCGCCTCAGGCCGGCAGAAAAGGCGACCTTGCTCGCTCTGCCCGGGTGTGGTCAGGCGCAGGCTAAGCCCGCCGACACGCGCATGGGCACCATCACGTTGGTACGGCAGCCAGTTACCCTGGCCAACGAATTCGGCGACGAAGGGCGTCGCCGGCGCATCGTAGATCGCCTGAGGCGTTGAATACTGCTCGACCCGGCCCTGATTCATCACCGCGATCCGGTCGGCCATCAGCATGGCCTCATCCTGATTGTGCGTGACCATCAGGGTGGTGATGCCGAGCTGGCGTTGCAGGCTGCGCAGCTCACCGCACAGGTGCTCGCGCACCTGTGCGTCAAGCGCAGACATGGGTTCGTCGAGCAGTAGCAGAGACGGGCTTGGCGCCAGTGCGCGTGCCAGCGCTACCCGTTGTTGCTGGCCGCCGGAGAGCTGCGCGGGATATTTGTGCTCGCTGCCGGTCAGGCCAACCAGATCGAGCATTTCGGCAACCCGCTTTCTACTCGCCTCGCGCCCCAGCGCAGTCAAGCCGTAGGCAATGTTCTGGGAGACGGTCAGATTCGGAAACAGCGCATACGACTGAAACAGGATGCCGTAATCGCGCGCTTGTGGCGGCAGCAGGGAGACGTCACGGCCGGAGAAAAGGATGCGACCCTGGTCCTGCCGCTCAAGGCCGGCGATACAGCGAAGCAGCGTGGTCTTGCCACAGCCGGACGGGCCGAGCAGACAGACCAATTCACCTGCGGCCACATCCAGCGAGACGCCATCGAGTGCTTTGAACGTGCCGAAGCCCTTTTGTATATCGTGCAGTTGCAGATCGACGGTGGCCATCAGCGGAACCTCGTTTGATTCGAACGAGGTCCATATTGGGCGAGGTGTACTAAGGCTTTATGGCAGTTGGGCAAAAGCTGCCGATAGTGGCATCAGTATATTTGTGACCGATGGAGGCCGACTCAGCCCTCAGCCACCTCACGGGCGATGCTAAGGAACGCGGCTGGCAGGCGAGCCTGCTTTCGCTCCCGCAGGCAATACAGATACTCCGGTATCACCGGCGCATCCTCGAGTTCGATAACCCGCAGATCTGGGTTGTCCGGCACTTCATGGCGGGCAATGACGCTGATTCCGATATTGCGCAACACCGCCTCGCGAATCGACTCGCGACTGCCAATCTCAAGCAGCGGGCCAGGAGCGACGCCCGCCCGCTGGAGTATCCCCTCGGTGAGCGTGCGCGTCGTCGAGCCGGCTTCACGCATCAGCAGGGCATGCCCCGCCAATGCCGATGGCAGCAAGCGCGAATGGATCGCCAGCGGGTGGCTGCGGTGGACGGCCAGCACCAAGGGGTCGTGGCCGAGTGTCAGCCGGCTAAAGCGTGCATCCTCTTCCAGTTGCGACGAGGCGGCCAGGTCGACCCGGTATTCCTCCAGCGCTTCGATCACCTGTTGGGAGTTGCCAATCTCCAATGTCACCTGAATCTGCGGCATGGCTTCGCGAAAGCGACGCACCAGATCCAGCACGTAATATGGAGCCGTGGCCGCCAGGCGCAAACTGCCCTGCATGTGTCCGCTGTTGCGCAGGAAAAATTCGATATCGGCTTCCTGCTCCAACAGCTTCTGCACCATCGGCAACAAGCGTGCGCCTTCCTCGCTGACGGTCAGCCGTCTGCCGCCGCGGTAGAACAGCTCGACCCCATACTGCGACTCGAGGTTACGAATCTGCGTAGTGACGGTGGGCTGGCTGAGTCCGAGCTTCTTCGCCGCGTGAGTGATGCTCCCCACGCGGGCCACCATGTGAAACGACTTGAGTTCAGCTGATAGCATGCACAGGCCCTAATGGAGGCGGATCATCTGACAGGCAATAAGTGAGGCGACATTAACCAATGTTGACACAACAGCGCAGTGGCAATGACATAGAAGTGGCCGCGACAAACCTCGGTGAGTGGGCGAGGCACCGATGGCATAACGGCAGGACAGCACTGAGCAAACCCTGCGACCGTCCGCCTTCGGGCTATCTCCCCCAGTTGTTTGCAGCCTGAGGGTATGGCACGCAGATGCGAGCAGACTCCCAAACCGCAACCTTCATCATCCAATGCCTGCGTCGAGTAGACGTTCGCCCAGCCCTGCAGCCCCTACTTTGGCCCGTTTTTGGCCGTTTACTGCCGGTCATGAAACGCGCCTCGCGCCTCGCGCCAAGAGCCGACAGTGCCAATAAATAATCTGCTCGCTTTTCTAGGCGTAAAGGGTCGCGGTGGCCGCACGGAGCCATCACGTCAGGTCGTGAAGATCTTTGCTGGTGGCCGGGTCAATTGCAAATTCCGAGAAGCGCACGACAAGCCCGCTTCGTTCCGGGGTACAGGCCGTGGGGCCAACCTGGTAAGTATTGGCAAGCGGGAACGGGGCCAGCCGCAGCAGTGGCCAGAAGCTTGCGTCGCGGGATGCCTGGATACGCATCGCGCCATTGGAAAGCGTGACGCGGATATAGAAGTCTTCCAACTCTTTGAATGGCTGCGAGACCGACCAATCCGATTTTCCGTCGGTGACGACAGTGCTGAGAAACGCTTGCCCGTCGGTGAACTCCACCCCGGTCTTCACCCAACGTTTCTCGTCGATCCGCACCATCAGGCCGGCCTGGTCGTACAAGGAGCGGAATTCGCCCTGAATGCGGATTGTCGCCGTGAATCCGTCGGTGGTAGCAATACCTAGAAAATGCGCCGTGTCGCGGGTAAAGCCATAATGGGTCTCGCGCCAGAAATCCGTTTTTTGCTCGGTGGTCATCGTCAGGCTGTGTTCCGAAACCTCTGAGGTGTCGGGACGATTCAGCCATTCGCCACGTCGAAAATCGATATTCATGCGCAGGCTCCATGGGCCACGAGATAACGGCGTTGATCGCGACGCTCGAAAAAGCGACCCGTAAGCCATCGCAAAGCCGGCTGAACGGCGCACTTCGGTCAAGACTCGCTGCCAACATTTGCCGAGCAGGGTTCAGACTCGAGGCAAGGGGACTTCCTTTCCCACTTCTGGACGGGAGCCGGTTAGATGCACCGTTTGTAACGGGTGCCATATATAGAGGGGGCTGGCGTATTGGCCTTCTGGTCACTAGCAGCCAAAACCAAGCCAGCTCTTTTGCGAGATGCCCATCGGAGGGCCACACAGCCAGTCACTCAGTGCCGGCGCCCACCTACGCCATCGCTGTCGTGTCTCCACTGCCGCGGGCTGACGCCGAACCAGCGGCGGAAAGCGCGTGAAAATGCGCTGACTTCCGAGTAGCCGAGCAGCGGCGCCAGGTTGGAGATGGGCAGTTGGTGTTGGCGCAGGTAATGCGTAGCCAGCTCGCAGCGCAGCTTGTCCACCACCGCGGAGAAATTCAGCCCCTGCTCACGCAACCGCCGCTGCAATGACCAGTTGCTCATGCCCAACTGCTCGGCCACCTGCTCGAGCACGGGTTCGCCAGACAGTAATTGCTGGCGAATCTGCTCGCGCACGTCATCGACGATATCCCGCGTACCGCGACCGCTCAGGTTGCTCAGCTGGCTGAGGGAGTCCTGCATCACCAGCAGCAATACCGCGTCACCCTGGGGCATGGCGCGGTCCAGGCCGCGTTTGGGGATGACCAGGGAATTGAATGGCTGCTCGAAATACACCGGTGCATCGAAGACTTTGCAGTGCTCGTGCCAGTGCTCGGGCCGCGGATGCTCGAAGTGCACCGCGCGCGGCGCCCACTGGCTGCCCAGTACGTGACGCACCAGGTTGAGGGCCATGCCCAGGGTCAGCTCGGCGTCCTGACGGCGGCACAGGATCGCACCGTGGCGAACCTGATAGTCGAAGCGGTAGCACTCGCCCTCGTCCACCAGGCGGATCAGGCTGTTGCGCTGATGCAGCGGGAAAGCGCGCGCGAAGTTGATCAACGCCTGCTCGACAGTCGCCGAGCACAAACCGATATAGCCCAGCAGCCCCAGCGCCTGTGGTTTGAACTGCTGCCCGTAATAGAGCCCGAAGTTGTCGCAGCCGGACTGCCGCGAGGCCTCTTCCAGCACTTGGCAGTAATTGGGCAGGGCCAGGCTCAGCGTCGGGTGGCGCAAGGACTCCGGGTCAATGCCCGATACGCCGAGGATGCGATCCGGGTCGCCGCCGTGCTTTTCGATGAAACCACACAGGCCGCTGGCGGCTGCCGCCAGTACGCCCGTATTGGTCTGCCCGCCCGCGAGAAACGACAAGCCGGCAGAGCAATCAGGCTGGGTGAGAACGGAGCTCATCGGCGCCTCCTTCGTGACAATTTATGTCTTGAAGCAAGAAACACGCCGCTACTCCGAAGATGCCCGCATGGCCGCTGATGGAGCAACAGCGGGCGACAGGCAGTAAACAGCGACGCGATTTATGGCCCTAAAACGAGTCGTTCGGAAACACTCGCACCGAAACGGCGCACACCAATTGACCCACCACGACACGGTGCAGGTCATAAGTGAAATTTGACTTTGCAGAACAGCCAGCCTCGCCTAGCGTCAAGTCGGCCACATGAATTCGTCTCATAGTTCGAGCGAGACCCCAGCCGGCCTGCTCGGCGGCACAACTACAAGAAATCGTCCTTGGGAGAATTTTATGATCTATGCCAAACCCGGTACCGCAGGCGCCGTCGTCACCCTCAAGCCGCGCTATGGCAATTACATCGGCGGTGAGTTCGTCGCGCCGGTCGCCGGCCAGTACTTCACCAACACCAGCCCGGTGGATGCGTCGGTGATCGGTGAATTTCCCCGTTCCGACGCCAAGGACATCGACAAGGCCCTGGACGCCGCCCATGCCGCCGCCGATGCCTGGGGTAAAACCTCCGTGCAGGACCGTGCGCTGGTGCTGCTGAAAATTGCCGACCGCATCGAAGCCAACCTCGAACTGCTCGCCGTGGCCGAAACCTGGGACAACGGCAAGGCCGTACGCGAAACCCTCAATGCCGACGTGCCGCTGGCTGCCGATCATTTCCGCTACTTTGCTGGCTGCATCCGCGCTCAGGAAGGCAGCGCCGCAGAGATCAACGAACACACCGCCTCTTATCACTTCCACGAGCCGCTGGGCGTGGTCGGGCAGATTATCCCCTGGAACTTCCCGCTGCTGATGGCCGCCTGGAAACTGGCTCCGGCCCTGGCTGCCGGCAACTGCGTGGTACTCAAGCCCGCCGAGCAGACGCCGCTGTCGATCAGCGTGTTCGCCGAACTGGTCGGCGACCTGCTGCCGCCGGGCGTGCTGAACATCGTCCAGGGCTTTGGCCGTGAGGCCGGCGAGGCCCTGGCCACCAGCACGCGCATCGCCAAGATCGCCTTTACCGGCTCCACGCCGGTCGGCTCGCACATCATGAAATGCGCCGCCGCCAACATCATCCCGAGCACCGTGGAGCTGGGCGGCAAGAGCCCGAACGTGTTCTTCGAAGACATCATGCAGGCCGAGCCGGCGTTTATCGAGAAGGCTGCCGAAGGCTTGGTGCTGGCCTTCTTCAACCAGGGCGAGGTGTGCACCTGCCCGTCGCGTGCGCTGGTGCAGGAGTCGATCTTCGAGCCGTTCATGGTCGAAGTGATGAAGAAGATCAAGGCCATCAAGCGCGGCAACCCGCTGGACACCGAAACCATGGTCGGCGCCCAGGCCTCGCAGCAGCAGTACGACAAGATCCTCGGCTACCTGGAGATCGCCCAGCAGGAGGGCGCCGAGCTGCTCACGGGCGGCGCCACCGAGAAACTCGAAGGGGACCTGGCAGGCGGTTATTACATCCAGCCGACCCTGCTCAAGGGCACCAACAAGATGCGCGTATTCCAGGAGGAGATCTTCGGCCCAGTGGTCGGCGTGACCACCTTCAAGGACGAAGCCGAGGCTCTGGCCATCGCCAACGACACTGAGTTTGGCCTGGGCGCCGGCGTGTGGACGCGCGACATCAACCGCGCCTACCGCATGGGCCGTGGCATCAAGGCCGGCCGCGTATGGACCAACTGCTATCACCTGTACCCGGCGCACGCTGCCTTTGGCGGCTACAAAAAGTCCGGGGTCGGGCGCGAAACCCACAAGATGATGCTCGACCACTATCAGCAGACCAAGAACCTGCTGATCAGCTACGACATCAACCCACTGGGCTTCTTCTGATCTGCCGATTTGCCCTAGCTAGCCAACCCATAAAGCAGAGCCCGCCACCGCGTGGCGGGCATGAAGGAGTCTGAAATGTCCAAAGAGACACTGACCACACCCTCTCAGGGCGGTGTGGAAACCGAAGCAGTCAGCGCCGACTACTTTGCCAACCGGCAATTGAAGCAAGGCGCCGCCGGCTGGATCCTGTTGATCGGCCTCGGCGTGGCCTATGTGATTTCCGGCGACTATGCCGGCTGGAACTTCGGGCTGGCGCAAGGCGGCTGGGGCGGCATGTTCATCGCCACGTTGCTGATGGCGACGATGTACCTGTGCATGTGCTTCTCGCTGGCCGAACTGTCTTCGATGATTCCGACAGCGGGTGGCGGCTACGGCTTCACCCGTACCGCGTTCGGCCCCTGGGGCGGCTTCCTGACCGGTACGGCGATCCTCATCGAATACGCCATCGCCCCCGCAGCCATCGCCTGCTTTATCGGCGCCTACTGCGAGTCGCTGTTCGGCATCGGCGGATGGATCATCTACCTGGTCTTCTATGTGGTGTTCATCGGCATTCACATTCTCGGTGCCGGTGAGGCCCTGAAGCTGATGTTCGCCATCACCGCCGTGGCGGCAATCGCGCTGGGCGTCTACATCGTTGCCATGATTCCGCACTTCCAGGTTGCCAACCTGTTCGACATCCCGGCCACCGAGGCCACCGGCGCCAGCAGCTTCCTGCCGTTTGGCTACCTGGGCATCTGGGCTGCCCTGCCCTACGCGATCTGGTTCTTCCTGGCCGTCGAAGGCGTGCCCCTGGCCGCTGAAGAAACCAAAGACCCGAAACGCGACCTGCCCCGCGGCCTGATCGGCGCCATGCTGGTGCTGCTGGCCTTCGCCGGCCTGATCCTGCTGGTTGGCCCTGGCGCGGCCGGCGCCCAGTCGCTGATCGCTTCGGGCAACCCGCTGGTGGAATCGCTGGTCAAGGTCTACGGCGGCTCGACGTGGATGAGCCAGTTCGTCAACCTGGTTGGTCTGGCCGGCCTGATCGCCAGCTTCTTCTCGATCATCTACGCCTATTCGCGGCAGATCTTCGCCCTGTCGCGCGCCGGTTACTTGCCACGCGGCTTGTCGCTGACCAACCGCAACAAGGCGCCGGTGATGGCGTTGATCGTCCCGGGCATCGTCGGCTTCGGCCTGTCGCTGAGCGGCCAGGGCGATCTGCTGATTCTGGTGGCGGTATTCGGCGCAACGCTGTCGTATGTCCTGATGATGGCTGCGCACATCACCCTGCGCGTGCGTCGCCCGGACATGCCGCGCCCATATCGCACGCCTGGCGGTGCCCTGACCTCGGGTGTGGCACTGGTACTGGCTGCCGTGGCACTGGTCGCCGGCTTCCTGGTCGACCCACGGGTCGTGATCGGCGCTGCGGTCATTTACGCGCTGTTTATCGCTTACTTCGCTTTGTACAGCCGTCACCATCTGGTTTCCGGCACGCCGGAGGAAGAGTTCGCTGCCATCCAGGCCGCCGAACGCTCCCTGCGCTGATCCACCCCAAGTGGCCGCTCCGGCGGCCACGACAGGAGACATGCTATGGCTCGCTTTACCCATACCATCGGCAATATGACCTGGAGCTTCGACAGCTTGCGCGAGCTGATGGCCAAGGCCAGCCCGGCACGCTCCGGCGATTACCTGGCGGAGGTCGCCGCGCAGAGCGATGCCGAACGCGCCGCGGCGCAGATGGCGCTGGCCAACGTGCCGCTCAAACATTTTTTGCAGGAAGCGCTGATTCCCTATGAACAGGATGAAGTCACTCGGCTGATTGTGGACACCCACGATATCGCCGCCTTCGCCCCCGTTAGCCACCTGACGGTGGGCGGCCTGCGCGACTGGCTGCTCGGTGAAGCCGCCGACGAGGCCAGCCTGAGCGCCCTGGCTCCCGGGCTGACGCCGGAAATGGCAGCCGCGGTGTCGAAGATCATGCGCGTGCAGGACCTGATACTGGTGGCTCAAAAGACCCGGGTGGTTACCCGTTTTCGCAACACCGTTGGCCTGCGCGGACGGATGTCCACGCGGCTGCAGCCCAACCACCCCACCGACGACCCGGCCGGCATCGCCGCCAGCATCCTCGATGGCCTGCTGTACGGTAATGGCGACGCCATGATCGGCATCAACCCGGCCACCGACAGCGCAAGCTCGATCCGCGCCCTGCTGGAGATGCTCGACGCGATCATCCAGCGCTATGAAATACCCACCCAGTCGTGCGTACTGACCCACGTCACCAGTTCCATCGCGGCCATCGAGCGTGGTGCGCCGCTGGACCTGGTGTTCCAGTCGATCGCCGGCACCGAGGCGGCCAATGCCAGCTTTGGGGTCACCCTCAAGGTGCTGCAGGAGGGTTACGAAGCTGGCCTGAGCCTCAAGCGCGGCACCGTGGGCAACAACCTGATGTACTTCGAAACCGGCCAGGGCAGTGCTCTGTCCGCCAACGCTCACCACAACGTCGACCAGCAGACCTGCGAAACCCGCGCCTATGCGGTGGCCCGCCACTACAATCCGTTTCTGGTCAACACGGTGGTCGGTTTCATCGGGCCGGAGTACCTGTACAACGGCAAACAGATCATCCGCGCGGGCCTGGAGGATCATTTCTGCGGCAAGTTGCTTGGCGTGCCGATGGGTTGCGACATCTGCTACACCAACCACGCCGAGGCCGACCAGGACGATATGGATACACTGCTGACATTGCTCGGCGCCGCCGGCATCAACTTCATCATGGGTATTCCCGGTTCCGACGACGTGATGCTCAACTACCAGACCACCTCGTTCCATGACGCGCTGTATGCGCGCAAGGTGCTTGGCCTGCACGTCGCCCCGGAATTTGAAGAGTGGCTGGCGCGCATGGGCATCTTCCAGCAACAGGGTGGCCGCCTGCGCATGGGCGATGAACTGCCGCCGGCCTTCCGCAAGGCCCTGGCGCAACTCGCCTGACTCACCCTTCTCGCTCGCCTCGAGGTTTCCATGCCAGACGACAAATCCCCTGCTACCGAAAACCCCTGGCAACACTTGCGGCAACTCACGCCGGCGCGTATCGCCCTGGGGCGGGCGGGTACCAGCCTGCCGACCGCTGCCCAGCTGGATTTCCAGTTCGCCCACGCCCAGGCCCGTGACGCCGTGCACCTGCCGTTCGACCATGAAGGTCTGCGCGAGGAGCTGCAGGGGCGCGGGCTCGACACCCTGCTGGTGCAAAGCGCGGCAGCGGACCGGCATATCTACCTGCAGCGCCCGGATCTGGGCCGCCGCCTCAACGAGGAATCGGCACAGGCCCTGGATGACTACGCCAGCGAGAAGGGCCGCGGTTATGACCTGGCCATCGTCATCGCCGACGGCCTGTCGTCCCTGGCCGTGCGCCGCCACAGCCTGCCATTTCTGGAACGACTGCTCGAACAGATTGGCGAAGAAGGCTGGAAGCTGGCACCCATCACCCTGGTCGAACAGGGCCGGGTCGCGGTGGCGGACGAAGTCGGCGAGCGGCTGGGCGCCAAGATGACGGTGATCCTGATCGGTGAACGCCCAGGCCTGAGTTCGCCCGACAGCCTGGGCCTGTACTTCACCTATGCGCCCCGGGTCGGCCTCAACGACGCCTACCGCAACTGCATCTCCAATGTGCGCCTGGAGGGCCTCAGCTACAGCATGGCGACCTTCCGCTTGCTGTACCTGATGCGTGAGGCCTGCCGGCGCCAGCTGTCGGGTGTCGACCTCAAGGATGAAGCCGAAGTGCCGACCCTGGACAACGCCGGGCCGGGCAACTTCCTACTGCCGGACAATAGCTGAGTCGGCTTAGCGCGCCTCGAGACGAAACCCCAGCCGCGGGAAGTGCACGTGCACGATCCCGGCACGGGGATCCTCACGGCGCAGAATCAGCGCTTCCACGCCGGCGAACAGCAACTCGCCTTCAACAGCTTCCACACCGTAATCCACAGCGGAAATCGCCACAGCCTGGCCGGCGACGAAACCATTGGGGTCACTGGTCGTATCGTCCGGCAGCGCTGCGGGGCTCGCCTGACGCGCCACCTCGACGGCGTCCTCGCTGCTCATCGGCTCGGCGTTGCCATGCCCGATCGCCAGCACGCGATCCAGCCAAGAGGCGACAGCCGGATAATCATCGACCAGCGGCGAGGTCACTGGCGTGCCGCGCAGGAACCACAGCGGGTGCGCCATGGCGATATCGGCCAGGCTCGCCTCGCCGAACAGGAACTCGCCACCACCGGCCTGCAGTTGCGCCTGCAGGCGCGCCATCAAGACGGGCCACTGATGCTTGGCTTGCTCGGCCGGCATGCGGGTGGCCTGACCACCAGAGAACAGCTTGGAGCGGTCGGCGACGAACGTCTGCAGGAATTCAGGCGACGCCTTGGAGAAGCGCACAGCAATCGACTCCGGCTGGAACACCAGGCTGACTGCGTGCTGGAACACTACGGAATCGGCCCACTGGGCGAACGTAGCGATAGCAAAGCTGCGGTCATCGGGCAGCAGAGCCGGCCGCGCCTGATGCGCTTCCAGGCGACGGGCGATCAATGCGGTGTCGCAGTAAATGTCGGCACCGATCTGCAGCACCGGTGTCTTGCGATAGCCGCCAGTCAGGGCGGTCAGGTCCGGCTTGGGCATCACCGGCGGGATCTGCACCGAACGCCAGGCCAGGTCTTTGAAGCCCAGCAGCAGGCGTGCCTTCTCGGCAAAGGGTGACGTGGGGTAATGGTGCAGAATCAAATCGTGCATGGTGGGCCTCCGGCAACCGAATGAAGGCGCAGCTTACGCCCCATAAAGCCTGCGGCCCAGCCCGTCAGCCTGTCGGTGATGGCAACTCATCAGGCAGGTGCATCAGGCTTCCTGCGGCGGCCATTGCTTCCTTGGCGCCTTTACCGAGTCGCTTGATAGCCCGCTCACGGCGCAAGGCGTCGCCCTTGCCGGCACAGCGTTCGCTGTAGACCAGGGCCACTGCCGGACTGGAGAAGAAGAAACGCGCACCTTTGCCGCTCTGATGTTGGGCGAAGCGGCGTTGCGGGTCATCGCTGATCCCGCAATAAAGCGCGCCATTGGCGGCGCGCACGAGGTAGACAAACCAGGTTTTATCCGGCGTGACGCTCATTGCCGACGATCAGGCGAACCATTCGCGGGCAGAGCGCCATACGCACATGCCGACGAAATACGCCGATGACAGCCCCCATAGCGCCAGCAGCCACAGCGGCTGGGTCGGGAACTGCACGATCAGCAGCGCACAGGCGAACATCCACACCATGGTCACGGCAATGTTCAACGGCATGAACTGCTTGACCCGGAATGGGTGAAGGAACTTCATGCGGGTCAGCGTCAGAGCCGCCAGCACCAGAATGACGAGGAACGTCACCCACGGCTCGAAGTCGAGCAGATAGAGGTACACCACCACCACGTTCCACGCCGCCGGGAAACCGACGAAGTAGTTGTCCTTGCTCTTCATGTTGGTGTTGCAGAAGCAGAACAGCGACGACAGCAGAATGATGCCGACCGATAGCAGCAGCGTGTATTCGGGCAATGGAATGAAGCGGTAGACGAAGATCGCCGGAATGAACACGTAGGTGAGGTAGTCGATCACCAGGTCGAGGGTCGAGCCGTCGAAATGCGGCAACACCACCTTGACGTCATATTTGCGTGCCAGGGTGCCATCCAGTCCATCGACCAATAGTGCCAGCCCCAACCAAAGCAGGCAGCTTTCGGCCCGCCCATCGATGAGCGCAAGCAAGGCCAACATGCCGAGGATCACTCCACTGGCGGTTACTGCGTGCACGCTCCATGCCTTGGCTTTACTGGGTGATAGCGACATAACACTCATGATCGAAATACTCTGACGGACGGACTTTCACGCAACGAATGCAGCCTTCACATAGGCTCGGCTATTCGTCGATGAAGATTGAGACCGGAGAGCCTACCACTCCGTTCACCCGCGCGCTTCTACGCCGTGCAGCCCGTCTGACGCGCGGGCAGCCTGAAACTGCCGTAGGCCACTTCTGGCCTGCTTGTGCACGGCGTTTTTCAGCAGCGGCGTCCAGCCGATCAGGATGCCCTTGAAACCTAATGCCTGGCTGGACCAGCGCCACATATCGAAGTGATCGTGGTGCTCGACGATCAGCCCGTCACGAATCACAAAGGAGGCGTGGATGCGGTTGACCACCGTGCGGCCGGTCTGGCTGAACAGGTAGGTGGCCACCCAATTGGCACTGCCGCCATTGGCGTCGGCTTGCACATCATCGAAGGTCAGCGAGAAGTTCTTTGCGCGGGTGGTCAGCATGCGCCACATGTCAGCTGCATCGTTACCGATCAGGGTACCGAAGGCCGGATCGCTGAAACGCACATCCGGCGCGTAGCAGCGCGCCATTTCCTCGGCGTCCAGCCGCTGAAAAGCCTGGTAGAAACGAGTGATCACATCGACATTCGGGTGGGACATGGCTGACCTCCTTGGCAAGGCGCCAAGTATCGCCGCAAAACACCGCGCCGACGATGGGCATATCGGCCATTGATACGTTCACATCAAAATGCAAAAGGGAGCCCGAAGGCTCCCTTTTAATACGCGCCCATCATCAAGAACGCACTTTTGATCCAGCGAGCTAGAGGCCTGCAAGGCAAAAACTGGCTCGGAATGCTCATGTGCAAAAGTACACGCCGCTTCCTCGCCTGTTTTTAACGCCGCAGGGCCGACGCGCAGCAGATCGTAAGCGCGTTCTCAGTGCAGGATCTGACCGAGGAACAACTTGGTACGCTCGTTCTGTGGATTATCAAAGAAGGCGTTGGGTTCGGCCTGCTCGACGATCTCGCCTTTGTCCATGAAGATCACCCGATCCGCCACGGTCCGCGCGAAGCCCATTTCATGGGTTACACAGAGCATGGTCATGCCGTCCTGCGCCAGACCGATCATGGTGTCGAGTACCTCCTTGACCATTTCCGGGTCGAGCGCCGAGGTCGGCTCATCGAACAGCATGATCTTCGGCTTCATGCACAGCGCGCGGGCGATGGCCACACGTTGCTGCTGGCCCCCGGACAATTGCCCCGGAAACTTGTGAGCCTGCTCCGGAATACGCACGCGCTCGAGGAAGTGCATGGCGATTTCTTCGGCCTTGCGCTTGGGCATCTTGCGCACCCACATCGGCGCCAGCGTGCAGTTCTGCAGCACGGTGAGGTGTGGGAACAGGTTGAAGTGCTGGAACACCATACCCACTTCGCGGCGCACAGTTTCGATGTGCTTCAGGTCACGGGTCAGCTCGGTGCCATCGACCACGATGCGCCCGGCCTGATGCTCTTCCAGACGGTTGATACAGCGGATGGTGGTGGACTTGCCCGAACCCGACGGCCCGCACAGCACGATACGCTCACCCTGGCGCACGTCCAGGTTGATGTCCTTGAGTACATGGAACTGCCCGTACCATTTGTTCACGCCCTGCAACTGAATGATCGGCTCGGCGCTGGGTTGCTTGTTTGCTTCGCTCATCTAAGTGACTCCTAACGCTTGTGGCCAGTGTCTAGCTTTCTCTCCAAGTGCAGGGAGTAGCGCGACATACCAAAACAGAAAATCCAGAAAATCAGGGCGGCGAACACGTAGCCTTCGGTGGCCATGCCCAGCCAAGCCGGGTCGGCAGCCGCCTGCTTGACGCTGTTGAGCAGGTCGAACAGGCCGATGATGATCACCAGACTGGTGTCCTTGAACAGAGCAATGAAGGTATTGACGATACCCGGAATCACCAGCTTGAGCGCCTGCGGCAGGATCACCAGACCCATCATCCGCCAGTAGCCCAGGCCCATGGCACCGGCTGCTTCGTACTGCCCTTTGGGAATCGCCTGCAGACCACCGCGTACCACTTCGGCGATATAGGCCGACTGGAACAGGATCACCCCGATCAGCGCACGCATCAGCTTGTCGAAGCTCATGCCTTCCGGCAGGAACAGCGGCAACATGACCGATGACATGAACAGCACGGTGATCAGCGGCACGCCACGCCAGAACTCGATGAACGTCACGCAGACCACTTTCACCGCGGGCATGTTGGAGCGTCGCCCCAGCGCCAGCAGAATGCCCAGCGGCAGCGCGCCAGCAATACCGACGGCGGCGATCACCAGCGTCAGCATCAGCCCGCCCCAACGGCTGGTCGGCACGGTTTCCAGGCCGAACACGCCACCGTGCAGCAGGCACCAGGCGACGACCGGGTAGATCACCAGGAAACCAATGCCGTACGCCGCCTTGCGCGGGAAGCGTGAAATGAACAGCGGTGCGGCACCGATGATGGCCAGAACCGCAGTCAAGTCGACACGCCAGCGCAGCTCGCTGGGGTAGAAGCCGTACATGAACTGGCTGAAGCGCGCCTGGATGAACACCCAGCAGGCGCCCTCCTTGGTGCAATCGGCGCGAGTGCTGCCTACCCAGTTGGCGTCGATGAACGCCCATTTGAGCAGCGGCGGCACTATCAGCCAGATGAGGTAGATGGCGAACAAGGTCAGCAGGGTATTGAGCCAGCTGGAGAACAGGTTGCCGCGCATCCAGGCCACCACGCCAACGCTGGCGCTGGGTGGTGGCTGGTCAGGTTTGAAAATATGTGTGCTCATTGCGCTAGGTCCTCACCGCTCGATCAGCGCGATGCGCTTGTTGTACCAGTTCATCAGCAGGGAAATGCTGATACTGATCGCCAGGTACACGCTCATGGTGATCGCAATCACTTCGATGGCTTGCCCCGTCTGGTTGAGTACCGTACCGGCGAACAGCGATACCATGTCCGGATAGCCGATACCGGCCGCCAGAGACGAGTTCTTCGCGAGGTTCAGGTACTGGCTGGTGAGCGGCGGAATGATCACCCGCATGGCCTGAGGAATGATCACCTTACGCAGCGTCGGGCCCGGGCGCAGGCCCAGAGAGCGGGCCGCTTCAGTCTGACCGTGGCTGACCGAGTTGATCCCGGAGCGCACGTTTTCGGCGATGAAGGCCGCGGTGTAGACGGTAAGCGCGATGGTCAGCGCCAGCAGTTCCGGGATCATCACCCAGCCGCCAACGAAGTTGAAGCCCTTGAGCTCCGGGAACGACCAGTGCAGCGGGCTGCCGAAAATCAACACGAACAGCGTCGGGATGACGATTGCCAGGCCCAGACCTGCCCAGAACTTGTGGAACGGCACGCCAGTAGCTTCGAAGCGCTTGTTGGCCCAGCGGGTCATCAGCACGATGGCAACCACGGTCAGCACAAGCCCCACCACGAACGGCCAGAACGCGCCCGTCCCTTCGGCTGCCGGCATGTTCAGGCCACGGTTGCTGAGGAAGAAGCTATCGCCAACATTGATACTGGCCCGCGGGCCGGGCAACGGCAACAGCACGGCGAAGTACCAGAAGAGAATCTGCAGCAATGGCGGGATGTTACGGAAAACCTCGATGTAGACGGTTGCCAGCTTGCTGATCATCCAGTTTGGCGAGAGCCGGGCAATACCGATGATAAAGCCGAGGATGGTCGCCAGCACGATGCCGATGATGGACACCAGCAGGGTGTTGAGCAGGCCAATAACGAAGACGCGGGCATAGCTGTCCGCTTCGGTGTAGCTGATCAGGTGTTGGGCGATGCCGAAACCGGCACTGCGCTCGAGAAAGTCGAAACCGGACGTGATGCCCCGGTGTTGCAGGTTGGTTTGCGTATTGTGAAACAGGAACCAGCCTAGCGCGACCACCCCAACGACGGTGAGGATCTGAAATAGCCAGGCACGCACACGTGGATCGCTAAGGGAGAACCCCTGCGGTGCGCCGATGTTTTTCTGCATGGGAATGCCCCAGGTATAACGGAACGAAAATCGCCCGGCAGTGCACTGCCGGGCGACAGGTCAATCAACGCACTGGAGGAGCGTAGTGCAGACCGCCTTTGTTCCACAGAGCGTTGAGACCACGCTCGATTTTCAGCTCGCTGCCTTTGCCGATGTTACGGTCGAAGACTTCGCCGTAGTTACCGACCTGCTTGACGATCTGGACGACCCAGTCTTTCGGCAGCTTCAGATCTTTACCGTACTCGCCATCGGCACCCAGCATACGGGCGACGTCAGGGTTCTTGGTTTCCTTAGACAGGGCTTCGACGTTCTTGGAGTCGACACCCAGTTCTTCGGCGTTGAGCATGGCGAACAGGGTCCACTTGACGATAGCCATCCAGTCTTCGTCGCCACGACGAACCAACGGGCCCAGAGGCTCCTTGGAGATCACTTCCGGCAGTACTACCCAATCATCCGGCGCGCCGAGCTTGATGCGCTGTGCGTACAGCTGCGACTGGTCGGAGGTCAGCACGTCGCAACGGCCAGCTTCCAGCGACTTGGCGCTCTCGTCGGAGGTGTCGAAGGTGATCGGGGTGTACTTCAGGCCGTTCGAACGGAAGTAGTCGGAGACGTTCAGCTCGGTGGTGGTGCCGGCCTGGATACAGATGGTCGCACCATCCAGTTCCTTGGCGCTGGCAACGCCCAGCTTCTTGTTAACCAGGAAGCCGATGCCGTCGTAGTAGGTCACGCCGGTGAATACCAGGCCCATGCCGCCGTCGCGGGAGCTGGTCCAGGTGGTGTTGCGCGAGAGCATGTCGACTTCACCGGACTGGATCGCGGTGAAACGCTCTTTGGCGGTCAGCGGGCTGTACTTGACCTTGGTCGCGTCACCGAATACCGCTGCAGCTACGCCGCGGCAGATGTCGACGTCGATGCCCTGGTAGTTGCCTTTTTCATCGGGAACCGAGAAACCAGGCAGGCCATCGCTGACGCCGCACTGTACGAAACCTTTCTTCTGCACGGCGTCCAGGGTGGCGCCTGCGTTGGCCATGCCAGCTACGCCCAGTACAGCAGCGGCGGTCAACATCGCCAGGGTGGTTTTAACCATCTTCATTGAACATTCTCCGGTTGCTTTTGTTGTGTTGGAGTCTCGGACGGATCGCCGTACTCTTTTGGGGCATGTCAGCACTGTCGGCAGCAACGGTGTGACCGGTGACCAGACCTCGGCACGAGTGTAGCGACCTATTCGATCGTGGGTCATCAACTCTCGCACCAGCCCGTCGGTAGACGAGCCTGAGACGGATAGCTAATTTGCACATCGCGGAGGCATGCAGCGCCCCAACGAACCTTTTGGAAACCCCATCAAATCGGCTTCCCCGTCTGCTCCGTAACCGTAAGCGGTGTTACCGCCCACGGCCAACGACATCAGTCTTTATGTTTATAGCAAAGCCCATACCATCCTTGAATTTGGCCTGCAGCATGGGCAGGTCAAGGGCAGAACTTGTAACCTTGCGACATCTTGTTCACGGATTCGCATGGCACATTAAAATCGTGCCGCACCAAAACAGAGCAACAGCCCCACATTGGAGCAGTACATGGACACCACATTGGTACTTGAGCCCCCACTTCCCGCAGACGCCTGTGTCATATGGCTGCATGGCCTGGGTGCAGACCGTTTCGATTTCCAGCCGGTAGCCGAAGCCTTGCAACAGTCGCTAGGCAGCACACGCTTCGTGTTGCCCCAGGCGCCGACACGAGCAGTGAGCATCAACGGCGGCTATCAGATGCCGAGCTGGTACGACATTTTGGCAATGAGCCCTGCCAGAGCGATCAATCGCGAGCAACTGGAGCAGTCCGCGCAACAGGTCATCGACATAATCGAAGCGCAGCGCGACGCCGGCGTCGATCCGTCGCGCATCTTCCTGGCGGGCTTCTCGCAAGGTGGCGCGGTCGTGCTGCACACCGGCTTTCTGCGCTGGCAAGGCCCGCTGGGCGGTGTTCTGGCGCTGTCGACCTACGCCCCAACCTTTTCAGATCAGGCGCAGCTGAGCGACTTGCAACGCGCAATACCCGTGTTGTGCCTACACGGCAATCAGGATGGCGTGGTGCTGCCGAGCATGGGCCGCGCCGCTCATGACTGGCTGCAGAGCCATGAGGTCACCGTGAAATGGCAGGAATACCCCATGGGCCACGAAGTGTTACCGGAGGAGATACGCGATATCGGCAACTGGTTGGCAGCCCGTCTGTAAGGGCAAATGGTGGCGGCATGCCGGATGGTGCCCACCTATTACCACCGTGCATGCCGTCTGTCGTCGCTGTAACATGAGAGCATTGTAAGCTTCAAGACCTACGGATACTGTTTCGCGACTGAGGCCCCAAGTCGGGTTATCGCCCATGAGAGCGTTAGCGGTGCCAATCGTTAAGCTTTTCACGCAAGGATGCTGATGCCATGAAGGCAGCCCACTGGCAAACCGACCTCCACCAGATCCGTCATCTGCGACTGTTCAACAACGTCGCCCTCGGCAGCCTGGCAAAGCTACTCGACTCTTTTCGGCCTTGCGAACTGGATACCGGCGAGGTGCTGCTGTCACCCTTCGACCGCAATCAATACCTTTATATAGTGATCACCGGCAGCCTCAAGGTGTACCTCGGCTCCCTGGACAATCAGCCGGTCACGACCCTGCGAGTCGGCGATTGCGCTGGGGAGGTCAGCTTTATCGACAACGAACACCCTTGCGCTTACGTCGTGGCAAACGAGCCGAGCAGTGCCTTGCGCCTGCACCGTGACGCGCTGAGCACGCTGTTTCAGCAGTCTCCGCAACTGATGCAAAACCTGTTGGAGATGCTCTGCAGCCGTGTTCGCCAAGGCAATCGGCAATTGATCGACAGCGAACAGAACGCCAATATCGACAAACTCACCGGCGCCTTCAATCGACGCTGGTTGGAGCATGTATTCGAGCGCGAGCGCACGCGCTGTCTGTTCAGTTGCCAGCCGCTCAGCCTGTTGATGTTGGACGTCGATTACTTCAAGGACTACAACGACCTGCACGGCCACCTGGCTGGCGACTATGCGCTGTGCCTGGTCGCCCACACCCTGCGCCGGCAGTTGCGTGCCCGCGATAGCCTGGTGCGCTTCGGTGGCGAGGAATTCGTCGTCCTGCTGCCGGAAATGACCTTGCAGCAAGCGGCGGACGTGGCCGAACGGTTGCGCGAAAGCCTGGAAAGAATCGGCGCTTTCTATTCGCCGCTGGGCGCCCAACCCGGCGTGACCATTTCCCTCGGGCTGACTCAGATGATGCCGAAGGACAGCCTGAACAGCCTGATCGCACGCGCCGACCAGGCGTTGTATCGGGCCAAGGACGAAGGTCGCAACCGCCTCTGTCATTGAAATGCCGCGGCCACATGACACGCTGTTGAAACCTTGCCGTCCACTGCGGATACCGTCTTCATGCGTAAGCGCTTGCTCATCGTTGCCACCCTCCTGATCGTCGCCGCGGGCATTTTCTTCACCCTACCCAGCCTGCTCGACCGGCACATGAACAGCGTCGAGTCACCGGCGCCCTACCCAGCCAGCCAAGCCGCCACCCGCCTGCACGACACGCTGTTCATCGCCGATCTGCATGACGACGCGCTGCTCTGGGAGCGCGGCCTGCTCAAGCGCTATGACTACGGTCATTCAGATTTGCCGCGCATGCTCGATGGCCGAGTCGGGTTGCAGGTGTTCTCCACCGTAACCAAGTCACCGCGCGGCCTGAACTATGAGAGCAACGGCGCCGACAGCGACACCATCACCCTGCTTGCCATGGCCCAGCGCTGGCCGCGCGCGACCTGGAGCAGCCTCTTGCAGCGCGCCCTGTATCAGGCCGACAAGTTGCGTGAAGCCGCTGACGGCAGCGATGGCCGCCTGGTGCTGATCAGAACGCGAGCCGACCTGACTGACTTCCTGCATGCCTGGAATGAAGATCCACGGCGCGTCGCGACCCTGCTGGCGACCGAAGGTCTGCATCCACTGGAAGGGCAACTGGCAAACCTCGATCGTCTGTATGACGCAGGCTTTCGCATGGCCGGCCTGACCCACTTCTTCGACAACGAGGTGGGTGGTTCAGCCCACGGCCTGAAGAAGGGAGGCCTGACGCCGCTGGGTCGGCAGGTGATTGCCCGTCTCGAAGAGAAATCCATGTTGATCGACCTCGCCCACGCCTCGCGCCCGTTGATGGACGACGTACTGGCTATGGCCACGCGTCCGGTGCTGGTGTCTCACGGCGGCGTGGAAGGCACCTGCCCTGGCACCCGCAATTTGAGCGACAGGCACCTACGCGCGATAGCCGCCACCGGCGGGGTGATCGGCATCGGCTATTGGGACACCGCCGTCTGCGCCACCTCGGTTGCCGCTATCGTCAAAGCGATTCGCTACATCGTGGATCTGGTGGGCCTGGATCACGTAGCCCTCGGCTCCGATTTCAACGGCACCATTCATGCGCCCTTCGACGTCACCGGGCTCGCCCAATTGACCGACGGGCTGCTCGGCGCAGGTTTCAGCCATGCAGATATCGCCGCGATAATGGGCGGCAACGTCCAGCGTCTGTTGCTCGCCAGCCTGCCACCAGGCTGATCGTGAGCCCCGTAATCGCGGCGCCCGCCGGGTACTTCGCCCTGCGCGCGTCTTGCTTTACACTGATCGTCGTTAATCCCTTAGCCAACCGACGAGATGACCGTGCTCAAAGCACTCAAAAAAATATTCGGCAAAACCGAAAATGAGCCACACAGCTCAGTCTCCGCGGCCATCGAGCCCACTTCGCCTAGCGCCAGCCCGGCTCGCGAGGAACGCCAGCCAATGCCGCCGCAAGAGCCGGCACCTGCGGCCCAGAAGCCCCACAACAAGCCCGCAAAACCGCGCCGAGAACGCGCCCCCAAGCCGGTCGACACCTGGAAACTCGAAGATTTCAACGTCGAGCCCGCCCCCGGCAAGACGCGTTTCCACGACTTCAAACTGTCGCCGGAGCTGATGCACGCCATCCATGATCTGGGTTTCCCTTACTGCACGCCGATCCAGGCCGGCGTACTGGGCTACACGCTCAAGGGCCGCGACGCCATTGGCCGCGCCCAGACCGGCACCGGCAAGACCGCAGCCTTCCTAATCTCGATCATCACCCAGTTGCAGCAAACCCCGCCGCCGAAAGACCGCTACATGGGCGAGCCGCGTGCGCTGATCATCGCGCCGACCCGCGAGCTGGTGGTGCAGATTGCCAAGGACGCTGCCGAGCTGACCAAGTATTGCGACCTCAACGTCATGAGCTTCGTCGGCGGCATGGATTTCGACAAGCAGCTCAAGCTGCTCGAATCGCGCTTCTGCGACATCCTGGTGGCAACACCGGGCCGCCTGCTGGACTTCAACCAGCGCGGTGAGGTCCACCTGGACATGGTCGAGGTCATGGTGCTCGACGAAGCCGATCGCATGCTCGACATGGGCTTCATTCCGCAGGTCCGGCAGATCATTCGCCAGACGCCGATGAAAGGTGAACGCCAGACTCTGCTGTTCTCCGCGACCTTCACCGAGGACGTGATGAACCTCGCCAAGCAGTGGACTACCGACCCAGCCATCGTCGAGATCGAACCGGAAAACGTCGCCAGCGATACCGTCGAACAGCACGTCTACGCCGTCGCTTCGGCCGACAAGTACAAGTTGCTCTACAACCTGATTGCCCAGAACGACTGGATTCGAGTGATGGTCTTTGCCAACCGCAAGGACGAAGTACGTCGCATCGAGGAGCGCCTGACCCGCGACGGCATCAGCGCCGCGCAGATGTCCGGCGATGTGCCGCAGCACAAGCGCATCAAGGTGCTGGAAGGCTTCCGCGAGGGCAGCATTCGCGTACTGGTCGCCACCGATGTGGCTGGCCGTGGCATCCACGTCGATGCGATCAGCCACGTGATCAACTTCACCTTGCCAGAAACTCCGGATGACTACGTGCACCGTATCGGCCGTACGGGTCGTGCCGGCACCAGCGGTACTTCGATCAGTTTCGCGGGTGAAGACGACGCCTATGCCCTGCCCGCCATCGAAGCCTTGATGGGCCGCAAGATCCAGTGCGAAATGCCGCCCGAAACGCTGCTCAGGCCTGTGCCGCGTAAACACTGACGGCATGCCGTTTGCCGCCCCGCGTTGGTCAGGCTCTAGCCACTGACCCAACCACAGCGCCACCACTTAACGCCCTGTCCGGGAATGGCCGACAGGGCGTTGCCATAACAGGGACTCGTGCATGACACTCAAGATCGACAGCAGTGACCTGACCCGCGCCGTACAGGCCGGCGTTCTGCAACCGGGTCAGGACCAGGCGCTGCTCGACTTCCTTCAGCATGCCCCACACGACCGCCCGAGTTTTCAGCTGTCTCACGTGGCCTACTATTTCGGCGCCCTGCTGATCATTGGCGCTATGGGCTGGCTGATGACCGAAGCCTGGATGAGCATCGGCGACGTCGCCTTGCTGCTGATCAGCGGTGCCTATCTGCTGCTGTTCCTGCTCGGTGGCCGCAGCCTCTGGCAACGCGGCCAGACAATTCCCGGCGGCCTGTTGGCAGCCGTGGCGGTAAGTCTCACGCCACTGGTGGCGTTCGCTGTACAACGCGTGTTCGGTCTCTGGCCGATGGACGACACGCAAACCAACTACGTCGATTACTACCGGTACGTACAAGGCGGCTGGCTGGTGATGGAGGTGGCTACTGTCATCGTTGGTCTACTGGTGCTGCGACTAACGCCCTTCCCCTTCATCGTCATGCCGGTGGCTGTGGCTCTCTGGTTCATGTCGATGGACCTCAGCGAGTTGCTTCACGGCGAGTATTTCAACTGGGAACAGCGCCGCGAGGTGTCTCTGTGGTTCGGCCTGCTGATCCTCCTCGGCAGCCTTCTGGTCGACGGCCGCAGCAAACAGGACTTCGCTTTCTGGGGCTACCTGGCCGGCCTCATTGCCTTCTGGGGCGGCCTGAGCCTGATGGACAGCGGCAGCGAGCTGGGCAAGGCGCTCTATTGCCTGATCAATCTGGGGCTGATCGGTCTCGCCGTATTGCTACGCCGACCGTTGTTCATGGTATTCGGCGCCATCGGGGTCGCGGGCTACCTCGGCTACCTGGCCCACGATGTGTTCGAGGATTCGCTGCTGTTCCCGGTGGTGGTCAGCCTGATCGGCCTGGGCGTGATCGGCATGGGCATGCTCTACCAGAAACATCGTGAGTCCATGACCCACGCCCTGCGCCAGCGCATCCCGGCTAGCTGGCAAGCGATCCTGCCCGCACTACGGCGCTGATAACAGCGAGTGGGCAGCGGGCGCATAGGGTGTGCGATGCATCTACATCATCGACAACCAGGCCCAGGTCGTCAGCAGGTCGCGGGCTTCGGGTACCCGCTTGAGCGGGTATCGAGCTGATAGTTAAATTGCCCCCGCAAACAATGAGTTAGAGAAAGCACACGGCCACGCCGAGCCATCAAATGGCTAGCCTTGGCATCTGCAAGCGAATCGGTATGATGCGGCACTTTTCCGGAAAGTCGCATGCTGTCTCGCCACCTCCTCGTTCTGCTCTGCCTCTTCCTCTCCACGCCTCTCGCCGCAGCACCACCACAATCGTTCAGCCAGGCCAAGAAAATCGGCTGGAAGCTCTACGAGCGGCAGTCGGTAGAGTTTTACTGCGGCTGCAATTTCAATGGCAATCGCGTCGACCTGAAAAGCTGCGGCTACACCCCACGCAAGAACGCCAACCGTGCAGCGCGTATCGAGTGGGAGCACATCGTGCCGGCCTGGCAAATCGGCCACCAGCGACAGTGCTGGCAGAATGGCGGGCGCAAGAACTGCAGCAAGAATGACAGTGTCTATCGCCGTGCCGAGGCTGATCTGCACAATCTGGTGCCGGCAATCGGCGAGGTCAATGGCGATCGCAGCAACTATGACTTCGGCTGGCTACCTCAAGCGCCCAGCCAGTACGGCGCCTGCCCGACGGTAGTCGACTTCAAGGCGCGCAAGGTCATGCCGCGCAAGGAAATTCGCGGCATGATCGCCCGCACCTACCTGTACATGGGTGACCGCTACGGGCTGCGCCTGTCGAAGCAGAATCGGCAGCTCTTCGCCGCCTGGAACAAGACCTACCCGGCTCAGGCCTGGGAACGCCAGCGCAATCAATTGGTGGGCTGTGTGATGGGCTGGGCCAACCCCTACGTCGGGCAGCTCGACAAGCGCCTCTGCCAGCAAGCGCCGATGGCCGCACTCAACCGGCACTGAACGCGTCGCGACGTGACAGACGATCCCCGCGTCTCGCCTTTATAGCCCGTGCTGAGCGAGGCGAAACCCGGGAGCGATCACAAGGCCGGCTGCACCGCAAATACAACCTGGGTATCGCTTCGCTCGACCACAGGCTACGACGGTGCACCTCTACTCAGCTCTACACCCGCCATCTGTTTACCTCTGAAAACGCAAAAAGCCGGCACCTCACGGTGACCGGCCTTTCGAACTGCAGCGCTATCGCTTAAAGCGGCTTGCCGCGGTTCCCGTGTGCGGCGACGAATTGCTGCACAGTCGCCAGGTCATTGGCCAACACGGTGCAGCGCTCGTCACGCTCGAACAGATCGGCGAGGTGCGGCGGCAGTGCAGGCGACTGATCGACAGCAGCCTTCTCCACCGCTTCCGGGAATTTGACCGGGTGCGCGGTGCCCAGTACCACCATCGGCACCGTCAGGCTGCGGCGGCATTCGCGGCCAGCCCGCACGCCGATAGCCGTGTGCGGGTCGAGCAGCTCGCCAGTGGCGGCGTACACGTCGGCAATGGTGGCGCAGGTCTGCTCGTCGCTCACCGCGAGCGAATCGAACAGCTTGCGCGCTTCGGTCCAGCGATCATCTTCGACGGTAAAGCCGCCGGTCTGGCGGAATTCGGTCATCAACGCGGCGATCGACGGGCCGTTGCGACCGTGCAGGTCGAACAGCAAACGTTCGAAGTTCGACGACACCATGATGTCCATCGACGGCGACAGCGTCGGGTACAACTCGCCCTTGGCGTACTGATTGCCGCTCATGAAGCGGTGCAGGATGTCGTTGCGGTTGGTGGCGACGATCAGCTGGCTGATCGGCAGACCCATGTTGCGCGCCAGGTAACCGGCAAAGATGTCGCCGAAGTTGCCGGTCGGCACCGAGAAGGCCACTGAACGTGCCGGCCCGCCAAGCTGCAAGGCCGCATGAAAGTAGTAGACGATCTGGGCCATGATCCGCGCCCAGTTGATCGAGTTGACCGCGACCAGGCGGGTGCCTTTGAGAAAATCCTGGTCGGCGAAGCTGGCCTTGACCATCTCCTGGCAGTCGTCGAAGTTGCCTTCGATGGCGATGTTGTGGATGTTGTCGCCGAAGATGGTGGTCATCTGCCGGCGCTGCACCTCGGACACACGCTGGTGCGGGTGCATGATGAAGATGTCCACGTTATCGCAGGCCTTGCAGCCTTCGATGGCCGCCGAGCCGGTGTCACCGGAGGTCGCACCCATGATCACCACGCGCTCGTTGCGCTTGGCCAGCACGTAATCAAGCAGGCGGCCGAGCAACTGCAGGGCAAAATCCTTGAACGCCAGGGTTGGGCCGTGGAACAGCTCGAGCACCCACTCATTGCCGTTCAACTGGCGCAATGGCGCCACGGCGGCGTGTTCGAACACGCCGTAGGTATCTTCGAGAATCTTCTTGAAATCGGCATCCGGAATGCTGCCGGTAACGAATGGGCGCATCACCCGGAAAGCCAGCTCGTGATACGGCAGGCCGGCCCAAGAAGCAATTTCTTCCTGGGTGAAGCGCGGCAGGTTTTCCGGCACGTACAAGCCACCATCGGTAGCCAGGCCTGCCAGCAGAACCTCTTCGAAATTCAGGGCCGGTGCCTGGCCGCGAGTGCTGATATAACGCATTGTCTGCAAACCTTCGGTTGAGCGTCACGCCGCCAAATCGCGGCGTGCGGCTGAATTAGTTGAGTTGTTCGACGCGGATACGGACGACGTTGCCAACCACGTCGTTCAACGCTTCCAGCGCGGCAATGGCGTCGTTCATGCGCTGTTCGGCAACGCGATGAGTGACCAAGATCATCGGCACCAGGCCATCCTGTTCTTCGACTTCTTTCTGCATGATCGATTCGATGTTGATGCCGCGTTCCGACAGGATGCTTGCCACTTGGGCCAGCACGCCGGGACGATCCTTGGCTTGAATGCGCAGGTAGTAGGCGCTTTCGCAATCGGTGATCGGCAGGATCGGATGATCCGACAGCGAATCCGGCTGGAAGGCCAGGTGCGGCACGCGGTTGGTCGGGTCGGTGGTCAAAGCCCGCACCACGTCCACTAGGTCGGCGACGACCGCCGAAGCGGTGGCTTCCATGCCGGCGCCAGCGCCGTAGAACAGCGTGCTGCCTGCGGCGTCGCCATTGACCATCACCGCGTTCATCACGCCGTTGACGTTGGCGATCAAGCGGTCGGCCGGAATCAGCGTCGGGTGCACGCGCAGTTCGATGCCGGCGTCGGTGCGACGCGCCACGCCGAGGTGCTTGATGCGGTAGCCCAGCGCTTCGGCATAGTTGACGTCGGCGGTGGTCAGCTTGGTGATGCCTTCGGTGTAGGCCTTGTCGAACTGCAGCGGAATACCAAAGGCGATGGACGCCAGAATGGTCAGCTTGTGGGCGGCGTCGATACCTTCCACATCGAAGGTCGGATCGGCTTCGGCATAACCCAGCGCCTGGGCTTCGGCCAGCACGTCTTCGAAGGTGCGACCCTTCTCGCGCATTTCGCTGAGGATGAAGTTGCCGGTGCCGTTGATGATCCCGGCCAGCCAGTTGATGCGGTTGGCGGCGAGCCCTTCGCGGATCGCCTTGATCACCGGAATACCGCCGGCTACCGCAGCTTCGAAGGCGACGATGACGCCCTTCTCGCGGGCGCGAGCGAAAATCTCGTTGCCGTGCACAGCGATCAGCGCCTTGTTAGCGGTGACTACATGCTTGCCGTTATCGATGGCCTTGAGCACCAACTCGCGGGCCACGCTGTAACCGCCAATCAGTTCAACGACGATGTCGATCTCGGGGTTGCTGGCCACCGCGAAGACATCATCGGTCATGGTAATGCCGGTCGTCTGGTACTGGGGCTTGGGTGTACGGGTGGCAATCTGTACCACCTCGATGCCACGCCCGGCACGACGCGCGATTTCCTCGGCGTTGCGCTTGAGCACATTAACGGTACCGCCACCGACGGTGCCCAGCCCACAGATGCCTACTTTGACCGGATTCACACTAGACTCCCAAACTGCACTGCGTAAACGGCTAGCGCCGGCGCCAGCCGTGAAAAAGAGGCCGCACATTACGAAGCGGCCAATGGATAGTCAATCGACTAGCCGTTCAAATCATTTGGCTTCCAGCGCCAGCTTTGCCAGCTGCGCGGCGGGTTGATAACCCGGAATCATCTTGCCGTTCTCGAGGATGATTGCCGGCGTGCCATTGACCCCAATCGTCTGGCCGAGCTGATACTGCTGGGCTACCGGGTTATCGCAGGTGGCTTCGGCCACCGACTGACGCGACTTGGCCTGATTCATGGCTGCCTGGCGATCTTTCGCGCACCAGACGCTGGCCAGATCCTTGGCGCCCTTGCTGCCCAGGCCCTGACGCGGGAAGGCCAGGTAACGCACTTCGATGCCCTGCTTGTTGAGTTCCGCCACTTCGCTGTGCAGCTTCTGGCAGTAACCACAGTCGGTGTCAGTGAAGACGGTAATGTGGGCCTTCGGCTCCTTGGGCGCGAACACCACCATGTCCTTGGCAGGAATGGCGTTGATCTGCTTGGCCACCGCGCGGCTCTCTTCGACCTCGGTGAGGTTCACCGCCTGGCCGTCCTTGAACTGGAACAGGTAGCCCTGCATGACGAATTGCCCGTCAGCGCTGGCATACAGCTGACGCCCGCCCTTGAGTTGCACCTGATAGACGCCAGGCATCGGGCTTTCGGCAATGGCTTCGATTGGCAGATCAGGCTGGATCGACAACAGGTTCTCGCGGATCGTCTTGTCCGGATCGGCAGCGTGGCCGAGGGTGCTGACCAGACCGAGGGCCATGGCCGCGAAAATGCGGGTCACACGCATGAGTACTCCTATCGAGCGACGGGTAACGAGGGAAGAGCGAAGACTACCATAACCGGCGGCCCGGGCCTTAGACCGACAACGCAAAGCGAGGACCGCAGGCGGGCAATTATCCACGCGGATGATGCTGGGCATGGAGCGCCTGCAGACGCGCCCGCGCCACATGGGTATAGATCTGTGTGGTGGACAGATCGCTGTGCCCCAGGAGCATCTGCACCACACGCAAGTCCGCGCCGTGGTTGAGCAGATGGGTCGCGAAAGCGTGGCGCAGTGTGTGCGGCGACAGCGACTTGGCGATGCCGGCCACTTTGGCCTGGTGCTTGATGCGGTGCCAGAAGGTCTGCCGGGTCATCTGCTCGCCGCGCAAGCTGGGAAACAGCACATCGCCCGGACGGCCGGCCAACAACAATGGGCGCGCGTCGCGGCAATAGCGCTCGACCCAGCTGATCGCCTCCTCGCCCATCGGCACAAGGCGCTCCTTGCTGCCCTTGCCGAACACACGCAGCACACCTTGGCGCAGGTTGACCTGCTCGAGCGTCAGGCCGATCAGCTCGCTGACCCGTAACCCGCAGGCATACAGCACCTCGAGCATGGCACGGTCACGAAGGCCGATGGGATCATCCAGATCGGGGGCTGCCAGAAGCGCCTCGACATCCGCTTCGGACAATGACTTGGGCAGCGGTCGCCCCAGCTGCGGCATGTCCACCTGCAAGGTGGGGTCGGTTTCGATCACGCCCTCGCGCAGCAGAAACCGATAGAAGCCGCGCATGCCGGAGATCAGCCGAGCCGTGGAGCGCGCTTTGTAGCCTTCATTCATGCGCCAGGCCAGATGATCGAGCAACACCTCACGGCCCACCGAGGGAAGCTCGACGCCGCGACTCTGTAGCCAGCCATTGAGCAACGCCAAGTCACTGCGGTACGCCGCACGGGTGTGGACAGACAAGCCCTTCTCCAGCCAGAGCGTCTCGATAAAACGCTCGATCAGCGGATGGTCGACTGCGGACATCGGTTACCCCTGCAACTGCGAATCGGTGAGCGGCATGTGCGCCTAGAAACCCGGCAGCACCGCTAACGGCTTGCCATCCTCGCCCATGGCGACAAAGCTGAAGGCACCCTGGATGGCCAGTTCGCGGCCCGCGCCGTACATGTCCTCGACGAACACGTCTACCTGCACCTTCATGCTGGTGTTGCCGACCGCGCTGACGCGACCAACCAGCTCGACGATGGTGCCGGCCGCAATCGGATGATTGAAGTCGATACGGTCGGACGAAACCGTGACCAGCGGCAACCGGCAGAAGCGCGTGGCGGCGATGAAAGAGACTTCATCCATCCAGGCCATGGCCGTGCCGCCAAACAGCGTGTTGTGATGATTGGTAGTCGGTGGGAATACTGCCTTGGCCACCCGTGTTTCCGACAGCTCGGTACGCCGCTGGATTTCCTGCTCTCTGGGAGTCATCACTCAGAACCTGCTCACGACTTTGGTCGTGCGTAGTAGATACAAAAATCGCACCTAATAAGAAGGGCCTCTACAAGGCGGAAGCAGCCTTTCATCCCCGTAGGGTGGACAACGCTCTTTTTGTCCACCATTGCGATAGTAGAGCGGTGGACGGATGAGGCGTCGTCCACCCTACGAACTGGATTTCCTGCTCTCTGGGACTCATGAAACGACACCTCGATGATCGAACGAACAAACACCAGAAACGAAAAAAGCAGCTCAAGGCTGCTTTTTTCGAGAGGGAAGCGTGGCTTAAGCCAGCTTCTCCTTGATGCGTGCTGCCTTGCCGGACAGGTCGCGGAGGTAGTACAGCTTGGCCTTGCGAACGTCACCACGACGCTTCACGGACAGGCTATCAACC
The DNA here is from genome assembly GCF_900102335.1 of Phytopseudomonas seleniipraecipitans. GTDB lineage: Bacteria > Pseudomonadota > Gammaproteobacteria > Pseudomonadales > Pseudomonadaceae > Aquipseudomonas > Aquipseudomonas seleniipraecipitans. The sequence goes on along the minus strand of NZ_FNBM01000001.1, from coordinate 176,403 downwards.
AGCGGGCTGTAGGTCTGGAAAGTACGCTCAACGCCGACGCCGCTGGAGATCTTACGCACAGTGAAAGCGCTGTTCAGACCGCGGTTACGCTTGGCGATTACCACACCTTCGAACGCCTGCAGACGCTGACGGTCACCTTCCTTTACTTTTACCTGGACGATTACGGTGTCGCCCGGTGCAAAGGTCGGGATCTCTTTGTTCATCTGCTCAGCTTCGATCTGCTGAATGATTTTGTTGGTCATGCTGCGCTCCTAAGACGGGCCGTCAGGCCGGCCATCGATATTTAGTTATCGTCCTGCTGGCGGATGTATTCCTCCAGCAGCTTTTTCTCTTCTCCAGAAAGCGAGCGGCTATCCAGAAGATCGACACGGCGTTCCCAGGTACGTCCCAGGGACTGCTGCAAACGCCAGCGCCGGATGTGTTCGTGGTTACCGCCAAGCAGCACCTCAGGAACACGTTTATCCGCATACACCTCCGGACGGGTGTAGTGCGGGCAGTCGAGCAAGCCATCCGTGAAGGAGTCTTCCTCGGCCGAATCTGCATGACCCAATGCACCAGGCAAAAGGCGCGTTACCGCATCGATCAGCACCATGGCCGGCAGCTCACCGCCGGACAGGACGTAGTCACCAATCGACCATTCCTCGTCGACATGCGTTTCGATGAAACGCTCGTCGACGCCTTCGTAGCGGCCGGCGATGAGGATCAAACGCTCCTCCTTCGCCAGCTCGCGTACCGCCGCCTGCGTCAGCGGGCGGCCTTGCGGCGAGAGGTAGATCACCTTCGCCTGACCGCCGCTGGCCTGCCTGGCATCAGCCAGAGCATCTTCGAGCGGCTTGATCTTCATCACCATGCCAGGACCACCACCGAAGGGGCGGTCGTCAACCGTGTGATGACGATCCGTGGTGTAACTGCGTGGGTTCCAGCAGGTAAGCTGCAACAGCTCCTGGCGGACCGCACGGCTGGTGATGCCGTAATCGCCGATGGCGGCGAACATTTCCGGGAACAACGTAATGACATCGACGCGCAAGCTCGGCATGGCGTCAGAAGTCCGCATCCCAGTCGACCCGCATCTCGCCAGCCTCGAGGCTGATCGACAACACACACTGCTGCGTATACGGCAACAGGCGTTCGCGATCATCGAGGCTGTCGATGCACGGCTTGACCACCATCACATCATTGGCACCGGTCTCGAACAGATGATCGATCTTGCCGAGCAGTTGCCCCGCCTGATCGATAACCTTGAGACCTTCCAGCTGGTACCAGTAGAACTCGCCGTCGTCCAGTTCGGGCAGCAGACTGCGCGCAACGGTGATCTCGAAGCCCGCATAAGTACGCGCCACTTCACGATCATCGAGCCCTTTCAGCCTGGCGACCAGAACCTTGCCCTGCAAGCGTCCACCAGCCAGTTCAACCTGCTTCACCTCACCGTCGCGCCGTAGCGTCCAGCGAGGGTAATCGAGCACGTTATCGATAGGGTCGGTAAAGGAAAACACCTTCACCTCACCTTTGACGCCATGCACCGAGACAATCTTGCCGAGAACGATGAAATCCTCGGCGGGAGCCGGCGTCGTGCTCATAAAGTGCTTAGGCAGCAGCCTTGGCAGCTTCTTTCAGCAGCTGAGCAACACGCTCAGACGGCTGTGCGCCCTGGCCCAGCCAGTAGGTAGCGCGCTCTTGATTCACGGACAGCTTGATTTCAGCACCCGAAGCGACCGGATTGAAGAAGCCAATACGCTCTACGAAGCGACCATCGCGCGCATTGCGGCTGTTGGTCACGGTCAGGTGGTAGAAGGGGCGCTTTTTGGAGCCGCCACGAGCGAGACGAATAGTTACCATGTGAACATCGTTCCTGTAGTCGGTGCTAACTTGAGGCACACATCAAAAATGGGCCTAGGCCCGAAAGGCCGCATATTCTAAGGATTATGCGACTGTTTGCAAATCTCTTTTTCCGCCGACCGTCGATAGGCCGCCACAGACAGGTCAGAATTTCGGCATGCCGCCGCCCGGCATCATGCTGCCCATGCCGCGCATCATCTTGGCCATGCCGCCTTTTGCGGTGAATTTCTTCATCATCTTCTGCATCTGTTTGTGCTGCTTGATCAGCCGGCCGATGTCCTGCACCTGCGTGCCGGAACCCATGGCGATGCGCCGCTTGCGCGAGCCGCTGATGATGTCTGGGTCGCGGCGCTCGGCGGGCGTCATCGAGTTGATGATCGCCTCCATCTGCTTGAACTGCTTCTCCGCTGCACCTTGAGCGCCGCCCATCTGCGACAGGTTGACGCCGCCCATCTGCGGCAGCTTGTCCATCAGGCCACCGAGGCCGCCCATGCTCTTCATCTGCACGAGCTGGTCGCGGAAGTCTTCGAGGTCGAAGCCCTTGCCCTTCTTGAGCTTCTTGGTGAGCTTCTCGGCCTTGTCACGGTCGAGAGTCTGCTCGGCCTGCTCGATCAGGCTGAGCACGTCGCCCATGCCGAGAATGCGCGAGGCGATCCGCTCGGGGTGGAACGGCTCGAGCGCTTCGCTCTTCTCGCCCATACCAATGAATTTGATTGGCTTGCCAGTAATCGCGCGAACAGACAGCGCCGCACCGCCACGAGCATCACCGTCGACCTTGGTGAGCACCACGCCAGTGAGCGGCAGTGCGTCGTTGAAGGCCTTGGCAGTATTGGCGGCGTCCTGGCCAGTCATGGCGTCGACCACGAACAGGGTTTCCACCGGCTTGACCGCCGCGTGCAGGGCCTGGATCTCAGCCATCATCTCGGCATCGATAGCCAGGCGACCGGCGGTATCCACAAGCACCACATCGATGTACTTGAGCTTGGCTTCACGGATGGCCGCTTCAGCGATGGCCACTGGCTTCTGGCTGATGTCGGACGGGAAGAACGTCACGCCGATGTCGCCCGCCAGGGTTTCCAGCTGTTTGATCGCCGCAGGACGGTAGACGTCCGCAGACACCACCATCACGCTCTTCTTCTTGCGCTCCTTGAGGAAGCGCGCCAGCTTGCCGACCGTGGTCGTCTTGCCCGCGCCCTGCAGGCCGGCCATCAGCACGACCGCCGGTGGCGTGGTGCTCAGGTCGAGGTCTTCGTTGGCCGCGCCCATGAGGCTTTCCAGCTCCAGACGCACGATCTTCACGAACGCCTGGCCTGGGGTCAGGCTTTTCGACACTTCAGTGCCGACCGCGCGATCCTTGACGCGGGAAACGAAGTCCTTCACCACGGGCAATGCCACGTCGGCTTCGAGCAACGCCATGCGCACTTCGCGCAGGGTGTCCTTGATATTGTCCTCGGTCAGCTTGGCCTTGCCAGTGACGCTGCGCAGGGTCTGCGAGAGGCGATCTGTTAGATTTTCGAACATGCGCGTTCCTTTCAGGCCGTCGGGCCGGGATGGGCTGGCAGCAAACGGCGGATTATAACGGAGACTGTCGCGCTGTTGAGGCTTCTTTATCGGAGCCCTGCGACATATGAGAGCTGATAGCACTTGCGGTCTTTTGACGGCCACGGTTGTGTGCCACACTCAGCGCCTTTCAGGCCTTGTAATCCAGGATCTATGCACCCTCTGTTGCCCAGCCTCGCCGCGGCCGTTTTCTATTTTGGCGCCGCCAGCTATCAAGGCCTGCACCTGACCCGTCGCAGCACGCCCAGCAAACGCCTGCTGGCGCTGCTTGGTGTGATCGCCATCTTCTTTCATGGCGGTAGCCTGTTCATGCAGATGTATGACAGCGTCGGCCTGACCCTGGATTTTTTCAACGCCGCCAGCCTGATCGCCTACACCGTCATCGTGCTCATCCTGCTGGCCAGCCAGCGCATGCCGGTCGATAACCTGCTGCTGTTCCTGTTTCCGCTCGGCGGCCTGACGGTGTTGTGCGCGCAGTTCATGCCCAGCGGCACCACTCAGCCCCTGGAGGAAGGCCCAGGCATCCTCGCCCATATTCTGCTGTCGATCATGGCGTACGGCATGCTGACCATCGCCATGTTCCAGTCGCTGCTGCTGCTGGTGCAGGACCATCAGCTCAAGCACAAGCATCCGTCCGGGCTGATCCGCAACTTCCCGCCCCTGCAGACCATGGAAAGCCTGCTGTTCGGCTTCCTGTGGTGCGGCTGGGCGCTGCTGTCGCTGTCGCTGCTGTCCGGGGCGATCTTCATCGATAACCTGTTCACTCAGCATCTGGTGCACAAGACCATCCTGTCCTGCTTTGCATGGGTAGTTTTCGCCGTGCTGCTGTGGGGCCGCCATCAGCTTGGTTGGCGCGGGCAAAAGGCGATTCGCTGGACGCTTGCCGGATTCTGCCTGCTGATGCTGGCGTTCTTCGGTAGCAAACTGGTCCGCGAATTCATCCTGCACGTCTGATCCGAGCACGAGGCAATTTCGTGGATAACGTACACCCTGGCCTGCTGATCGGCCTGCTGATTTTCTTGCTGGCTTGCTCGGCATTCTTTTCCAGTTCCGAGACCGGCATCCTCAGCCTTAACCGCTACCGCCTGCGCCACATGGCCAAGGAAGGGCACCGCGGCGCCAAGCGCGTTAGCAGCCTGCTCAGCCGCCCCGACCGGTTGCTGGGCACCATTCTGATTGGCAACAACTTCGTCAACATCCTCGCCTCATCGATCGCAACGGTACTGGCCATCAAGCTATATGGCGAAGCGGGCATCGCCATTGCCACAATCGGCCTGACCATCGTCCTGCTGATCTTCGGCGAAATCACCCCCAAGACCCTCGCCGCACTGCACCCGGAAAAGGTCGCCTACCCCGCCAGCCTGCCGCTGCAACTGCTGCTCAAGGTGTTCTATCCGCTGGTGATTCTGCTCGGCTGGATCAGCAATGGGCTGCTGCGCATGCTGGGTGTCGACCCGGCCAGTAAAAGCGATGACGCCTTGACCACCGAGGAGCTGCGCAGCGTGGTGAGAGAATCGGGCCATGAGCTGCCAAAAAATCGCCAGAGCATGCTGCTGGGCATCCTCGACCTGGAGCGGGTCACGGTCAACGACATCATGATCCCGCGCAACGAGGTCGTGGGTATCAACCTGCAGGATGACTTGACGACCATCATTGAACAGCTGCGCACGACGACCCACACCCGCCTGCCGGTGTTCAAGCAGGACATCAATCAGGTCGAAGGCATCGTGCACATGCGAGAGCTTACGCAGCTGCTGACCCACGATGAACTCACCATAGAGTCGCTGCTGCGCGCGTGCAGCGAACCCTACTTCATCCCGGAAAGCACACCGCTGTCGACCCAGCTTTTCAACTTCCAGAAGCAGAAGCTGCGCATCGGCATGGTCGTCGATGAATACGGTGATGTGCTTGGCGTCGTCACCCTAGAAGACATCCTTGAAGAGATCGTCGGCGATTTCAACGAACAGGACACTTCGCGCAGCCCGGAGATCCAGCCCCAGGACGACGGCACTCAAGTCATCGACGGTGCGGCTTATGTTCGCGAGATCAACAAGGCACTGGGCTGGCATCTGCCGGTCGACGGCCCCAAGACCCTCAACGGGCTGATCACCGAAGCCATGGAAAGCATTCCGGAAAGTGCGGTATGCCTGAAAATGGGTATCTACCGGCTGGAGATTCTGCAATCGTCGGAAAACCGGGTGAAGAGCGTGCGCATCTGGAAGGCCAGTGACCTGCCGGAAAACCATGCGCCGACTGATGTGAGCGACTGAGCGAAGGCTAGTCAGCTGCTGTCAGCGCTCAGGCAATCCCAGATCGGGCATCGCCTGGCGCATTGAGCATCAGGCGCGGGCCGCAGCCCGCGCCCAGCAGTTACAACTCGACCTTGACCGCTTGCGCCGAACGCAGCGCTTTGGCCCGCGCAGCATCCAGCGACTCGTCGCGTGCCAGCGCCACGCCCATGCGGCGTTGACCACTGACTTCCGGCTTACCGAACAGACGCAGCGCGGTATCCGGCTCGGTGAGTGCCGCGCCCAGGTTGCCGAAGCTGACCTGCTGCGATTCACCTTCCACCAGAATCACTGCGGAAGCCGACGGGCCGAACTGACGGATCGCCGGGATCGGCAGACCGAGAATGGCCCGCGCATGCAGGGCGAACTCGGACAGATCCTGAGAAATCAGCGTCACCAGGCCGGTGTCATGAGGACGCGGCGAAATTTCGCAGAACCACACCTGATCGCCCTTGACGAACAGTTCGACGCCGAACAAGCCACGCCCGCCCAGCGAACCAGTAACCGCCAGGGCAATACGCTCGGCCTCTGCATGTGCCGCCGGGCTCATTGCCTGGGGCTGCCAGGATTCCTGGTAATCACCCTTCTCCTGACGGTGACCAACCGGCGCACAGAAGGTGGTGCCGCCGACGTGGCGCACGGTCAGCAGGGTGATTTCGTAATCAAAGTCGATGAAGCCTTCGACGATCACCCGACCTTTGCCGGCGCGACCGCCAGCCTGGGCGTAATCCCAGGCCTTCTGCACGTCATCGGCGCCCTTGAGCACCGACTGCCCCTTGCCCGACGAGCTCATGATCGGCTTGACCACACAGGGGAAGCCGATGGCGCTGACGGCGGTCTGAAACTCTTCGAAGGAGTCAGCGAACTGATACGGCGAAGTCGGCACACCTAGCTCTTCGGCCGCCAGGCGACGGATGCCCTCACGGTTCATGGTCAGCTGAGCGGCGCGAGCGCTGGGGATCACGGCGTAGCCTTCGTTCTCCAGCTCGACCAGAGTCGCGGTGGCAATCGCTTCGATCTCCGGCACGATGTAGTGCGGCTTCTCCAGCTCGATCACGGCACGCAGCGCTGCGCCATCGAGCATGCTGATCACGTGGCTGCGATGGGCCACCTGCATGGCCGGCGCGTTGGCGTAACGGTCGACAGCGATGACTTCGACGCCGAGGCGCTGCAGCTCGATCACCACTTCCTTGCCGAGCTCGCCCGAGCCACACAGCAACACGCGGGTCGCGCTGGGCGACAGGGGGGTTCCGATACGGGGCATAACAGGATCCTTGGGTAGCAGGAAGAATTCAGGCGGGGATTTTAATCACCGCGGGCGCCGACCGCGACTTAAATCGGCGCGCCAGCCATCACACTCATCGGCGCGCGGTACTCCAGGGCGCCGACGACGACAGCTCCGAGCGCCCATTATTGATGCTGCGAATTGCCGTGGATCAGGGCGCCGTGGCGAGGCCTCGACTACGCTCAAGGTAGATGTCGTCGCGGCATCATCCGCAGATGCAGCGGCGCAGCTCCTGGCACATTTGCAAAGGAGGGGTCGCCATGGACGCGTTCCACATCATGATCGTGCTGTTGATCAGCGGTTTTTTGCTGCTGGGCATCGGCTTCAATAACCGTGAACAGGAGTGGGGCATCTGGCTGACCGGCCTCGGCGCGCTGTCGATGTTCGCGCCGCTGTTCTTCAAGGTATTTATCGAGTTTGGCTAAGCCCTAGCTGCCGGCCTGCCAGCGCTGCAGGGCAGCCTGATCGCTGTCGCGCCCCTCGATCCAGCGGGGGCCGTCGGCGGTGTCTTCCTTCTTCCAGAACGGCGCGCGGGTTTTCAGGTAGTCCATGATGAATTCGCATGCCTGGAAGGCTGCTTGCCGGTGGGCACTGGCCACACCGACGAAGACGATCGGCTCGCCCGGTTCCAGCCGGCCGACACGGTGAATCACCTCGACGCCGAGCAGCGGCCAGCGTTCTCGTGCCTGAACCTCGATGCCGGCGAGCGCCTTTTCCGTCATACCGGGAAAATGTTCGAGAAACATGCCGGACACGTCTTGGCCATCGTTGAAATCACGCACATAGCCGACGAAACAGGCCACCGCGCCCACTCCGGTATTGGCCGCATGCACGGCATTGGTTTCCAGCCCCGGATCGAACACCGCCTGTTGCACGCGAATGCCCATCTCAGCCTCCGGTGACGGTCGGGAAGAACGCCACTGCATCACCGTCGACCAGTGGCTCGCTGAGCGCGCAGAGCTCTTCATTGCGCGCGCACATCAAACCACGCTCGGTGAGCACCTCCCACGCGCCGCCACGCGCCAGCAGGTGCTGACGCAGTTCATCAAGGGTCGCAAAGCCCAGCTGCAGCTCTTCGGCGTCCAGTCCAAGAGCTTCTCGATAGCGGGCAAAGTACTGCACGCGGATCATCGCTCGCCCTCTTCAGCCAGAAAATGGCCGCTCTTGCCGCCAACTTTTTCCAGCAGGCGCACCTGCTCGATGACCATGCCGCGATCAACCGCCTTGCACATGTCATAGAGGGTCAGCGCGGCGACGCTGGCAGCGGTCAGCGCTTCCATTTCCACGCCAGTCTGGCCGGTGAGCTTGCAGCGCGCACGAATTAGCACGGCGTCGTCACCGTCGGCTTGCAGCTCGACCTTGACGCTGGTCAGCATCAGCGGATGGCACAGCGGGATCAGGTCCGAGGTTTTCTTCGCCGCTTGAATGCCGGCGATACGCGCCACGGCGAACACATCGCCTTTGGGATGCTCGCCGTCGACGATCATCTGCAGGGTCTCGGTGCGCATGCGCACACGGGCCTCGGCCACGGCTTCGCGCACGGTCAGCGCCTTGTCGCTGACGTCGACCATATTGGCGCGTCCCTGGGAATCGAGATGGGTCAGCACGGGCAATCTCCAAGTAGAAAACCTGGCGATTGTAGGCCCCGCGCCCGCCCGTGCAAACCGCGAGCGCGGAGAGAAACACCCGGAACCGCTCAGCGGCTCCGGACATAGGGGTTACATGTGGCTTTCTGCGTACTCGGCGAGGATCGAACGCGGGACGCCCTGCAGGGTGATGTGCACGCCGTGCTCGAACCCCTTGAAACGCTCGGTGAGGTAAGTCAGGCCGGAGCTGGGCGCGGACAGATAGGGCGTGTCGATCTGCGCCAGGTTGCCCAGACAAATGACTTTGGAGCCGCTACCCGCGCGGGTGATGATGGTTTTCATCTGGTGCGGGGTGAGGTTCTGGCACTCGTCGATAAGGATCAGGCTTTGCTGAAAGCTGCGCCCGCGAATGTAGTTCAGCGATTTGAACTGCAACGGCACCTTCTGCAGGATGTAATCGACACTGCCGTGGGTGTTCTCGTCGTCCATGTGCAGGGCTTCGAGGTTGTCGGTGATGGCGCCCAGCCAGGGCTCCATCTTCTCGGCTTCGGTACCCGGCAGGAAGCCAATCTCCTGATCCAGCCCTTGCACCGAGCGGGTGGCAATGATGCGCCGATAGCGCTTGTTGACCATGGTCTGCTCGATGGCCGCCGCCAGAGCCAGAATGGTCTTGCCAGAACCGGCAGCGCCGGTCAGGTTGACCAGGTGGATATCCGGGTCGAGCAGCGCGTAGAGCGCCAGCGCCTGGTAGATATCGCGCGGCTTGAGGCCCCAGGCTTCCTGGTGCAACAGCGGCTCCTGGTGCAGATCGAGAATCAGCAGCTCGCCGCCTTCGGCCTCCTTGACCCAGCCGACGAAGCCCTGCTCGTCGATGATGAACTCATTGACGTTGACCCCTGGCAGCTCCTCGCTCAATTGCACGCGGTGCCAGGTGCGGCCGTGCCCCTGGCGGGTATCGACCTTGGCGACGCGATCCCAGAAAGCACCCTCGACGTTGTGGTAGCCCTTGGAGAGCAGCGAGATATCGTCGACCAGTTGATCGGTATGGTAATCCTCCGAATCCAGCCCGCAGCCGCGCGCCTTCAGGCGCATGTTGATGTCCTTGGTCACCAGCACCACGGACATGCCCGGCCGGCGTGATTTCAGCTCGACCAGCTGGTTGATGATCTTGTTGTCATTGAGGTCTTCCGGCAGCCAGGTAACCGGCGCCGCGCTCTTGCTCATGAGAATCGACAGAAAACCGCTGGGATCGCCCTTGCCACGCTGAATCGGCACGCCGTGCTCGACTTCCTCAGGGCTGGCACCGTCGAGGATCTTGTCGATCAGGCGGATCGCCTGACGGCATTCGGCGGCAACGCCCTGCTTGCCGGTTTTCAGCTTGTCGAGCTCCTCCAGCACCGTCATCGGAATGGCGACGTGGTGCTCCTGGAAGTTGAGTAACGCGTTGGGGTCGTGAATCAGGACATTGGTGTCGAGGGCATACAAGGTTGGGGCGGTGGGCTTGATGCGTCCGTGGTCATCCATACTCGTCACCTCAGGTCGGATCCAGCGACGGAATGCCAGGACGGCGCTCCGCCACACAGGGCCACCGACTCCCCGCCTGAGCGGAGAGGTGCACACCGATGAGGGCCAAGGGCCGCCACCTGTCTGCAGGGTTCGGCGGTCATTCAGACGAGGCCTGCGGCGACGATCAAACTGATCGATTCGCGGCAAACCACACCGTGTTGATACTCCAAAAGATATGACAGGAAAATGATCTTTTCAGATTTTTGAAGTTTATTTTTCGGTTAGACGAATGACCCTTGGCGCTCCTGCATCCCACCGCTACAGTCAGAAGTTCTGCAGCATCGCGCCGCCAGGCGAAGCGCTTCGCTCTCAGCTCAACCGGGACACTGCTCCAGTTATCGAATCGGCTAGAATCGGCGCTTCGCTGAAGGAGACGACTCATGCTGATGGTGATTTCACCCGCCAAGACCCTCGACTACGACACCGCGCCGGTGACGTCACGCTTCACCCAACCCGAATTCCTCGACCACTCCCAGCAGCTGATTGCCCAACTGCGCGACTTTTCTCCCGCGCAGATCGCCGAACTGATGCACTTGTCGGACAAACTCGCCGGCCTCAATGCCGCGCGTTTCGGCAGCTGGACGCCGGCCTTCGATCTGCACAACGCCAAACAGGCGCTGTTGGCCTTCAAGGGCGACGTGTACACCGGCCTGGACGCAGAGAGCTTCAAGGAAGCGGACTTCGACTTTGCCCAGCAGCACCTGCGCATGCTCTCGGGCCTCTACGGCCTGTTGCGTCCACTGGACCTGATGATGCCCTACCGCCTGGAAATGGGCACCAAGCTGGCCAACGCGCGCGGCAAGGATCTTTATGCATTCTGGGGCGAGCACATCAGCGAATGGCTGAACGAGGCGCTGCAGGCTCAGGGCGACGATGTGCTGCTCAATCTGGCCTCCAACGAGTACTTCGGGGCGGTGAAACGCAAGGTGCTCAAGGCGCGCGTCATCGATACCGAATTCAGGGACCTGAAAAACGGCCAATACAAGATCATCAGCTTCTACGCCAAAAAGGCCCGCGGTATGATGGCCCGCCATGTGATTAAGGAACGCGTGAAAAACCCACAGGACCTCAAGGCGTTCGACGACCAGGGCTATCGCTTCTCGGCCAAGGATTCCAGCGTCGACAAGCTGGTGTTTTTGCGCGACCACGCGCCAGACTGACCGATAGCCGGAAACATCCGCCAATCCCTGCATGCGTGCCCACACAACCTGGCTTGTGTAGGATTACCGGACATTCTGTTGCCCAAGGAATTGAGATGATTTTCGGTGCGATTCTGGTGCTCAGCTGGTTCATCCTGCTGATTCGCTACCCCGCCAAGGCCCTGCCCATTTCCCTCGCCGCGCTGGTCGGCCTGGGTCTGGTGGCGAGTTGGGTGCTGTGGCAGGAAAGTCGTGAAAATCGTCATCTTGCCCACCTCGAGATACGCCTGTCACACGCCCCCGAAAGCTGCCCGGCAGATCGCCCGCTAAGCGTGCAGTTGCACAACGGCAGTGACTCGGCGCTGGTCGACCTGCGTTGGCAGGTCGCCGCCTACCGCCCCGGCGACAGCGTCAACCTGGCGCAGCGGTTCTATGAAACCCCACGCTATAGCGGCCCCGGTGATTTGCTGCCAGGCGCCGACTGGCAAACGTGCCTGCCTCTGCCTACCCTGCGTAGCGGTTATCGCGCCAGCACGCTGGAGTTCCGTGCGGAGAAACTGCAGGGCACGTTCAGCCGCTAAATCAGATCCGATGACAACAAGCACAAGGATTCGCCCATGAGTTCTCCCTCGGTTCTGATCACCGGCTGCTCCAGTGGTATCGGTCGGGCGCTGGCTGATACCTTTGCGCAACAGGGCTATCAGGTCTGGGCCAGTGCCCGTAACGAGGAAGACGTGGCACGCCTGAGCGCAGCTGGGTTCAACGCCGTGCTGCTCGACGTGAACGACGACGCAGCAGTCGAGCGGCTGGCCGCACGACTCAAGGACGACATCGGTGGCCTGGACATACTGATCAACAATGCGGGCTATGGTGCCATGGGCCCGCTGCTAGATGGCGGCGCCATAGCGATGCGCCAACAGTTCGAAACCAATGTGTTTTCGCTTGTCAGCGTAACGCGCGCGCTGTTCCCACTGCTGCGGCAGAACAAGGGGCAGGTGGTGAACATCGGGAGCGTCTCGGCGCTGCTGGTCACCCCCTTCGCCGGCGCCTACTGCGCCTCGAAGGCCGCCGTGCATGCGCTCAGTGATGCCTTGCGTCTGGAACTCGCGCCCTTCGGTATCGGCGTGCTGGAGGTGCAGCCCGGCGCCATCGAGTCGAGTTTCGGCCGCCATGCCAGCCACCAGGCCGAACAATTGATCAGCGAGCATTCGCCCTGGTGGCCGATGCGCGACGGTATCCGCGCGCGTGCCACCGCGTCTCAGGACAACCCGACACCGGCCAGCCACGTCGCGCGCAATGTGTTCGCTGCGGTCAGCAGCGGCAAGCACCCGCGGGTGCTGCGCATCGGCAATGGCAGCCGTGCCCTGCCGCTGCTCGCTGCGCTTCTGCCTGGCGCACTGCTGGACCGTGTGCTGAGCCGTCGCTTTGGCCTTGATCGGAACTTGTAGAAGCCAGCATCAGCGGCGAGACTCAGCTATCAACCTCTTGACCGAGCACCGCCATGCCTGCATCTCCCGTACCCGTCGCCATGACCCGCTACGCTGTCGTCGGGGTCGTGGCAGCCATCTTGATCAACCTGCTGCTGCGCAGTTTCGTCAAGCTCGGCGGGGTGCTGGCAACGCTGGTGATCGCCGCCAGCGTCGCCGCGCTGATGGCATTGCTGTTCGCCTGGCAACAGCGCCGCCCGCCGACGCGCGGTGAACGCCGTCGGCTGGTATGGCTATACGGCGGCATGCTGGCCATCCTGTACGCCGGCCTGCTGGCCATGATGACCCTGCAGAACGAGCCCAGCCCGATGGGCGTGGTGATCTTCGCACTGCATTACCTGAGCTATCCGCTGCTCGCGCAGCTGCTGTTTTCGGAGCGAATATTCAAGCGAATGCCATAGCCTGCGGCACTTGCGGGGAAAACGCTGTTCTACACTCGACATTAATAAACCTGATCGGGTAGTAGATGAGAATCAGCCGGCACATCAAAAACCAGGAGCGGCGCATCATTCTGGCCCTGCTCGCTGCGCTATTGACAGTTCAGGTGGTGATTTATCTGGTGAGTGTGCAAAGCAACCGCCGTATCGTCGAAGACACCGTCAGCACCCAGTTGGAGACCACCGCCCAAGTGGTCGACCAACTGCTCGAACTGCGCCAGCGCCAGCTCACCCAGGGCGCTGCCGTACTGGCCGCAGATTATGGCCTCAAGGAAGCCATCGCCATTGGAGAACGGGCGACCATCGAGTCGATGCTGCAGAACCACGGCAGCCGCCTGCAGGCCGACATCGCCGTGCTCAACACCCTCGATCGCCAATTGATCGCCAGCGTGCCCCGCGAGTTGCAGCAGGCGGACATAGCCCCGCTGCTCAAAGCCGCAGCGCTGTCCGGCAGCGTCGACGGCCAGATGCCCATCGCCATGCTGCGCACCCAGAGCGGCATGCTCTATCAGTTGGTCCACAGCGTGGTGAACATGCCGACTCCCCAGGCCGAACTGACTCTGGGCTTCGCCATTGACGATGCATTGGCCGAAGAGCTGAAGCGGGTTACCGACACCGAATTCGTGCTGCTTTCGCGCGGTGAAAATGGCGCCTGGCAGTTGCATGGCAACACCCTGAGCAGCACCTTCGACCGGCTGCTCGGCAACCCGGCAGCACTGACCGATGGCGCCACATGGACGCTACAGGACGAGCGCGGTGACTATCAGATGCGTTCGGTATCGCTCAGCCGCGTCAATGCCCAAGGCACCCGCGAGGTGCTGTTGATCATGGGCAAATCCCTGGGCCAGAGCGTGGCTGCCTACCAGCGCATCGAAACCCTGCAGCTTTACCTGCTAATCGCCAGCCTGCTGCTCTCGGCGCTGGTGATTGTGCTGATCAGCCGCCATCTGCTGCGCCCGCTCAACGCCCTGGCTCATCTGGATTCGCTGACCGAGTTGCCCAATCGCCGTCTCTTCGACCGCAGCGTCGCCAATGCCCTGAGCGACAAAGGACGCAGCACGCCGTTCGCACTGATGATGATCGACCTCGACCAATTCAAGCTGATCAACGACCGCTACGGCCATGCCGCTGGCGATGAAGTGCTCAAGATCAGCGCCAATCGTTTGCGCAGCCTGCTCCGGCGGATCGACATGCCGGCGCGGCTTGGCGGTGACGAGTTTGCCGTCCTGCTACCCGGCCTCGATCGCGCCGCGGCGATTCGTTTCGGCCAGCGTATCGAGGAAGCGCTCAGCGAGCCCATCACGTTCAACCAGCACACCCTGCAAATCGGTATCAGCGTCGGCATCGCCATCGCCCCTCAGGACGGTGAAACCGCCAGCGAGCTGCTGCGCATGGCCGATGCCGAGATGTACGCCGACAAGGCCCAGCGCGAGAGTGAGCCGGTCTGAAAGGTCGAACGCTCGCTCGCCAGACCAGTCGCACTCCCTGTCATCCTCGTTAAACGGGCGCTTTCATGGAGTACATCGACTGGCTGCAATGGCCGGCCATGCTGATCACCGTCGCCGCGGCCTGGCTGGTCGCGTCCAAGCAGCTGCGACGTCGCAACCTGGGTTTCTGGGTGTTCATGGTCAGCAATGTGTTGTGGATCATCTGGGGTTTGTACAGCCACGCGTACGCATTGATCGTGCTGCAGCTGTGCCTGGGCGCGATGAACATTCGCGGCGCGATCAAGACTGAAACCGATAAGCGAGCGGCGTAACGGCCACCCCAGTGCTGCCAATCGGCACCGGGCTATGAGACTATCGGCGGCTTGCCATCGTTTCTGTCCTGCCATGCCGAACCGCGTTTTTGACTTCAGAGAGCTTGCCTGATGCCAGACATCCTGCACCTGCAGCAGGCCGACTGGCGCGGCGACTTCGATGACGGTGCAATGCGCCGCGGCCAGGATTACGCCACACGAGGCCTCAGCCGCCTGCTCAGCCTCAAGGACCTATCGCTGCTCGCCAGTTGCCTGGGCAGCGGCGAGCGCCCTTACCAGCAGCGCATCACCCTGCACCCTTATGGCCAGGGCTGGGGCGTGACGGGCCATTGCAGCTGCCCGGTCGGCTTCAACTGCAAGCACGTCGCCGCCGCCCTGCTCACGCTGGAAGCCCGTCAGCGTTCCGGCGAAGACCTCGGCTCGTTGATCGTCGTCGAAAAACCGATGGAAGAAACCCGCATCGACGATGTTCCACCGATTCCGGTGCTGACGCTGGGCAGCCATGTGCGTGTGCACTTCGATGCACGCAAGGGCCGTATGCTTGAGCAGACCCAGCACCGCGCAGCGCTGGCCTTCGACTACCAGGGCCACAGCGCCGCGGGCAAGCCGGCCAAGGACCTGCTGTATCGCCTGGGACCCACCCATCAGTTGCGCATCGTCCGCGATGCCGGCCGTGAAGCCGAGCTGCGTCATCGCCTGGAGGATACAGGTCTGCGTACCGCTCTGCGGCAGAGTGAGGCACTGGCCCAGCATCCCGGTGAGCACTTCGAATTGCAGGGCGACGCTGCCTGGCTGGCCTTCATGCAACAGCAGGTACTCGCATTACGCGAAGAAGGCTGGCGGATTGAGGTGCAGCCTGACTTCCACTACAACCTGGCACAGATCGATGACTGGTACGCCGATGTCGACGAGGTGCCGGAGCACGGCTGGTTCGACCTGGAGCTGGGCATCGAAGTCGAAGGGCAGCGCATCAGCCTGCTGCCGATTCTGCTGGTGGCCATTCGTCGCACGCCCTGGCTTCTGTCTGGAGAAGCCCTGGCCCAGCGCCAGGACGAAGAAATGCTCCTGGTCACCCTGCCCCACAGCCAGCGCCGCGTAGCACTGCCCTATGCGCGACTCAAGCCACTGCTGGCAGCCTTGGGCGAACTGTTCATAGGCGACGGCGACGATATCGGCACGCGCGTGCGCCTACCACGCGCAGACGCAACGCGGCTCAATGTGCTGCAGCAAGGCCCAGCGCTGAGCTGGCAGGGCGGCGCCGATCTACGCGATTTCGCTGAGCGCCTGCAGCACACCACGGTACAGACGGTCACCGCGCCGGACGATCTGGCGGCACAACTGCGCCCCTATCAGCTCCAGGGGCTGGGCTGGATGCAGGCATTGCGTGAACTCAACGTGGGCGGCGTACTGGCCGATGATATGGGCCTGGGCAAAACCCTGCAGACCCTCGCGCACATCCTGCTGGAAAAACAGCACGGGCGCTTGCAACAGCCGGCCCTGATCGTCATGCCCACCAGCCTGATCCCCAACTGGCAGGACGAAGCTGCACGCTTCGCCCCCACGCTCAAGGTGCTGGCTTTGCACGGCAGCAAGCGGCGCAGCCTGTTCAAACGGATCGATGAGCACGACATCGTGCTGACCACCTACGCCCTGCTGCCACGCGACCTCAAGGCATTGGCCGCGCAGCGTTTCCATCTCCTGATTCTCGACGAAGCCCAGAGCATCAAGAACCCACGCAGCAAGGCGGCCCTCGCCGCTGGGCAGATCATTGCCAACCAACGCCTGTGCCTGAGCGGCACGCCATTGGAAAATCACCTGGGCGAGCTGTGGTCGTTGTTCAATTTCCTGATGCCGGGCTGGCTCGGCGACAGCAAAGGCTTCACTCGCGACTACCGCACGCCTATAGAAAAGCACGGCAACGAGCAGCGTCTGGCGCACCTGCGCGGACGCATCAAGCCCTTCGTGCTGCGCCGCAAGAAGGAACAGGTGGCCCGCGAACTGCCGCCAAAGACCGAGATCATTCAGTGGGTGGAACTCACCCCGGCGCAGCGTGACCGCTACGAAATCCTGCGCCTGGCCATGGACCGCAAGGTGCGCGAGGAAATTACCCGCCAGGGCCTGGCCCGCAGCCAGATCGTGATTCTCGAGGCGCTGCTGCGGCTGCGCCAGGTGTGCTGTGACCTGCGCCTGCTCAACGACGCGCCAGAAGACCTTGCCAGCAGCGATTCCGGCAAGCTCGGCAGCCTGCTGGAAATGCTCGAAGCGCTGATTGGCGAAGGCCGCCGCGTGCTGCTGTTCTCGCAGTTCACCTCGATGCTGGCGCTGATCGAAACCGAACTGCTGGCACGCGGCATTGCCTACGCCAAGCTGACCGGCAGCACGCGCGACCGACGCACACCGGTGCAGCAGTTCCAGGCGGGGCAGTTTCCGGTGTTCCTGATCAGCCTCAAAGCTGGCGGCTCGGGCCTCAACCTCACCGCTGCGGACACCGTGATCCACTTCGATCCCTGGTGGAACCCGGCTGCCGAGGCCCAGGCCAGCGACCGCGCCTACCGCATCGGCCAGGACAAGCCGGTGTTTGTCTACAAGCTGATCGCCCGTGGCAGCGTGGAAGAAAAAATCCAGCAATTGCAGCACGCCAAGGCCAGTCTAGCTCGCGGCCTGCTGGAGGAAGGCGGCAGCCAGGCGCAGTGGCAACTCAGCGAAGACGACCTGCAGGCGCTGTTCGCTCCGCTGAGTGACTGAACGGCACCCTCACTTCTCTGAATAGTTTTCTCCGACTACTTCACCGGTGGAATCGATAGCTTTGCTGGACGGAAATCTGTGCGAGGCGAATCGCACCGCGAGTACCGAGAGCGCCAGGAAGAAGATTCCGCCACACAGGTACAGCAGACCGATATCCGGCGCCTTGTGGTGGGATACGTCGCCGATCAGGTAGCGCGTCAATGCGGTGATGGCGATGTACAGCAGAAAGCGGATCGGCAGGTGATTGGTCTTGAAGTAGATGCCGACCATCGCACCCAACTCCAGGTAGATGAACAGCAGCAGAATGTCGTCCACGCTGGCGCTGCCTTTTTCCAGCATGCCGAGAAAGGCCGCGACCGACGCCCAGGCCGTCGCCCCGCCGATGACGAACAAGCCCAGATAGTGGAAGCCTTCGACGAACAGATTACCAATCGAGTTCGCGCCCTTGTGCATCTGCTTCCGGCCGTTATCTATCCACTTCATACCCTTCCCCTTCTGACGATTGATGCAGCCGAAACGCAGCCATCATGGCGCGCCCGCATGACAGTCCCATGCAGGAACAAGACCAGCGTGAATGGCTACCACGCCACAGAGAAGCCTTGCGCTGCCGAAAAGGCACGCTCATACCCGATTGCGGTACGTGACAAGATGCCGCGCGCCTCGGCAATCGCGTTTACCCTGTTCAAATGCAGCCGGGTTGATTATGCTTGGCGAAACTGTATGCATGAACAGTATTTTTACTCATTAGCGTGAAGGCGTAGAGGTGATGAATGGCCGTCGAAGTGGTGTACCGCAGCAGTCGCGATCCGGAGCGTTTATTTATGGATAAAGCCGAAGCCGACCGTCACGACAAGATGCTGGAGCTCGCCGAGCTGCTCAGCGATGTGCTGCAAAAGGCCGTGCCATCGCTCAGTGAAGAGCAGGGAGAGGAGCTGGGCATCTACATGGCTCGCAATCGCGACGTATTCGCCAAGGCCTTCAAGAACCAGCCCGATGCGCTTGGGGAGCTAGGCAGCGACCCGCAAGCCGAATGACCGCTGGCCGGCAGCTGAAAATCGCCGGCAACATATCTGCGCCACAGGCTCTGGACGGCAGGCGCGCGCACAGTTAAAACAGGGGTCACCCATCGGAGGTGACCATGAGTGCGCGCGACCACTGCCTTGCCTGTCTGAACAGCGAACAGCCGGCCCTTTTTGAAGCTGCACTGTGGGTCGCGGCCGAACATGACCCCACGGT
Source organism: Phytopseudomonas seleniipraecipitans (assembly GCF_900102335.1). Classification (GTDB taxonomy): domain Bacteria; phylum Pseudomonadota; class Gammaproteobacteria; order Pseudomonadales; family Pseudomonadaceae; genus Aquipseudomonas; species Aquipseudomonas seleniipraecipitans. The sequence goes on along the minus strand of NZ_FNBM01000001.1, from coordinate 157,479 downwards.
ACAACCCAAGCAACTGCTGCACGAACTGGACGGTCTCAAGCATCAGGTCGATTCCGGTCTTCCCAGCCTGCCCCCGCAAGAGCTCGCACAACCGCTGTTGCGCCGCCTCAACGACTTGGATTTCCATGAAGACGACGACAGCCCGGTGCGACCCCAGGCTGCACTGCTGCATACCGTGTTGCAACGACGCCGCGGCCAACCGCTGAGCATCGCGCTGATCGCTATGGAGCTGGCACGGCGGCTGAACATTCCACTGCAAGGCGTCAACTTTCCCGGTTACTTTCTGTTGCGCGTGCCCGGCGCCGATCATTTGCTCGACCCCTGTGGCGGCCGCCGGCTGTATACCCGTGACTGCCGGGAGTTGTTGCTGCGCTACATCGGCCCCCAGGCCCAGCTCGGTGCGGAACACATGCAGGCGTGCGACGCACGCAGCATGATCGTTCGCCTGTCACGCAACCTGCGTCACCTGCACCTGCAGGATGAAAATTATCTGTACGCGCTGAAAGATGCCGAACGCGTGCTGCAACTGGCCACGCCGAACGTGGCTGACCACCTGGCCCGGGCGGACCTGTACCAGCGGGTCGACTGCCCACAAGCGGAGCGTTTCGATTTACAACGCGCCCTGCTGCTGTGCGACGACCCCGCTCTGCGCGTGCGGCTCGCTGACCGACTGCGCCAGCTAACCGCAGCAACCGCGTTGCATTGAAAGCCCCTCACCAATCGTACTGATTTCAATACATCGTATTCAATACGACACGCCATATCTTAAAGCCGACATCCCCGCGTCGTCTGCCATTGCGGTATACCGCTATCTTTGGCGTATCAATATCGATACAGATGATTCGCAAGCATCTCCATTAATACATGTAAGCCATTGTTTTATAACATAAAAATAAACTGGCACTGCCCTTGCTAACGGCTTACCCATTAGCCGCGCCCGCATAGATGGGCACAACGACCACGTAGGAGTCTCCATGAGCGAATTGCGTTTTACCGTCGAGCACGAATGGCTGCGTCAAGAAGCCGATGGGCTGGTCACTTTAGGCATCACCGCCTACGCTCAAGACGCGCTGGGCGACGTGGTGTTCGTTCAGCTGCCCGACCTGCAGGCCTATGTCGCAGGTGACGAAGTGGCCGTGCTGGAATCTGTGAAAGCCGCCAGCAACATCGGCATGCCCATCGACGGTGAAGTGGTCGAAGTCAATGCAGACCTCGAAGCCAGCCCCGAGCTGGTCAACGCCGAACCGCTCGGACAGGGCTGGTTTTTCCGCTTCCGCCCTGCCGACGCCAATGCGTTGGCCAGCCTGCTCGATCAGAACGCCTACGAGCGCCTGCTCAACGCCAAAGCCGACGCTTGAGAGAGAACCATGACTGAATTGACCACCCGTAACGAATTCATCGCGCGCCATATCGGCCCGCGTGACCAAGACACCGCTGCGATGCTCGAAACCCTGGGCTTCAGCGACCTCGACGCGCTGACCGCCAGCGTCATCCCGGGCAGCATCAAGAACACCAACGTATTGCCGGCTGGCGATGGCCAGAGCGAAGCCGACGCGCTGGCGGCCATCAAAGCCATCGCAGCCAAGAACCAGCTGTTTCGCAACTACATCGGCCAGGGTTACTACGGCACCCACACGCCGTCGCCGATCTTGCGCAATTTGCTGGAAAACCCCGCCTGGTACACCGCCTATACGCCCTACCAGCCGGAAATTTCCCAGGGCCGTCTGGAGTCACTGCTGAACTTCCAGACGCTGATCAGCGATCTCACCGGGCTGCCGATCGCCAACGCCTCACTGCTCGATGAAGGTACCGCCGCCGCCGAGGCGATGACCTTCTGCAAACGCCTGTCGAAGAACAAGGCCGCCAACGCCTTCTTTGCCTCCCAGCACTGCCACCCGCAAACCCTCGACGTGCTGCGCACCCGCGCCGAGCCGCTGGGCATCGAGGTGGTGGTCGGTGACGAAGCCGCCATCGACGACGCCAGCGCCTTCTTCGGCGCCCTGCTGCAGTACCCGGCAAGCAATGGCGACATTTTTGATTACAGTCAGGTGGTCGAGCGTTTCCATAGCGCCAACGCCCTGGTCGCTGTCGCAGCCGATCTGCTCGCCCTGACCCTGCTGCAGGCACCAGGCGAGTTCGGCGCTGACGTGGCCCTGGGCAGCGCGCAACGCTTCGGCGTGCCACTGGGTTTCGGCGGCCCGCACGCGGCCTACTTCGCCACCCGCGATGCGTTCAAGCGCGACATGCCGGGTCGACTGGTCGGCCTCTCGGTGGACCGCTTCGGCAACCCGGCCCTGCGCCTGGCCATGCAGACTCGCGAACAACACATTCGCCGCGAGAAGGCCACCAGTAACATTTGCACCGCCCAGGTGCTGCTGGCCAACATCGCTGCCATGTACGCCGTCTACCACGGCCCAGAGGGGCTGATCCGGATTGCCAAACGCGTTCACCAGTTGACGCGTATCTTCGCCCGCGGCGTGCAGACACTAGGTCTGCACGTCGAGCAGCAGGCGTTCTTCGACACCCTGACCCTGCGCACCGCTGCGCAAACCGCCGCCCTGCATGAAAAAGCCCGCGCAGCCGGGATCAACCTGCGTGAAATGGATGCCGAGCGCATCGGCCTGTCGTTCGACGAGACCACCACCCAGGCGGACATCGAGCAGCTCTGGAGCCTGTTCGCCAACGACAAGTCCCTGCCGGACTTCCAGGCCCTGGCCAACACGGCAGACAGCGGCCTGCCAGTGGCGCAACTGCGCCAGTCGGCGATCCTCGAGCATCCGGTATTCAATCGCTACCACTCGGAAACCGAGCTGATGCGCTACCTGCGCAAGCTCGCCGACAAGGACCTGGCCCTGGACCGCAGCATGATTCCACTGGGCTCCTGCACCATGAAACTCAACGCGGCCAGCGAGATGATTCCGGTGACCTGGGCCGAGTTCGGCAACCTGCACCCCTTCGCGCCGGCCGAGCAGAGCGCCGGCTATCAGGAGCTGACCGACGAGCTGGAAGCCATGCTTTGCGCTGCAACCGGCTACGACGCCGTTTCGCTGCAGCCCAACGCCGGTTCCCAGGGCGAATATGCCGGCCTGCTGGCAATCCGTGCCTATCACCACAGCCGTGGCGACGATAAGCGCGATATTTGCCTGATCCCGCAATCGGCCCACGGCACCAACCCGGCGACTGCCAATATGGCAGGTATGCGCGTGGTAGTGACCGCCTGCGACGCACGTGGCAACGTCGACATTGACGACCTGCGCGCCAAGGCCGAGCAACACCGCGATCAATTGGCCGCCATCATGATCACCTACCCGTCCACCCATGGCGTGTTCGAGGAAGGCATCCGCGAGATCTGCGCCATCGTCCACGACAATGGCGGCCAGGTGTACATCGACGGCGCCAACATGAACGCCATGGTTGGCCTCTGCGCACCCGGCAAGTTCGGCGGCGATGTCTCGCACCTCAACCTGCACAAGACCTTCTGCATCCCGCATGGCGGCGGCGGCCCGGGCGTCGGCCCGATTGGCGTGAAGTCCCACCTGGCGCCGTTCCTGCCCGGTCACGCGCACATGCAGCGCAAGGAAGGCGCGGTGAGTGCTGCGCCATTCGGCAGCGCCAGCATCCTGCCGATCACCTGGATGTACATCCGCATGATGGGCGGCACCGGCCTACGCCTGGCCTCGCAGATGGCGATTCTCAATGCCAACTACATCGCCCGCCGCCTGGAAGAACATTACCCGGTGCTGTACAGCGGCGAAGGCGGCCTGGTGGCACACGAGTGCATTCTTGATCTGCGTCCGTTGAAGGACAGCAGCGGCATCAGCGTCGACGACGTGGCCAAGCGCCTGATCGACTTTGGCTTCCATGCGCCGACCATGTCGTTCCCGGTGGCGGGCACGCTGATGATCGAACCGACTGAGAGCGAATCCAAGGAAGAGCTGGATCGCTTCTGCAACGCCATGATCGCCATCCGTGAAGAAATTCGCGCCGTAGAGCGTGGCGAACTGAACGCCGATGACAACCCGCTGAAAAATGCGCCACACACTGCCGCCGAACTGGTCGGTGAGTGGACGCACCCGTACAGCCGCGAACAGGCGGTCTACCCGACGCGCAGTCTGATCGATGGCAAATACTGGCCGCCAGTCGGTCGTGTCGACAACGTCTTCGGCGACCGCAACCTGGTCTGTGCCTGCCCGCCAATCGAGGCGTACCAGGACGCCTGATCGCTATAGGGCTGCCGGTCGATTCGGCAGCCGTAGCCCCGACTCGTAACTGCCTGCCCGCTGCGGCAGGCCGCTCGCAACCTATACAGGAGAGCGTAATGACTTCCGAGATTCTCGCTAAAACCCCACTCCACGCGCTGCACCTGGAGCTGGGCGCCCGCATGGTGCCGTTCGCCGGCTACGAGATGCCGGTGCAATACCCGCTGGGCGTGATGAAGGAACACCTGCACACCCGTGAGGCCGCAGGTCTGTTCGATGTCTCGCACATGGGCCAGATCCTTCTGCGTGGCGCAGGCGCTGCCAAAGCGCTGGAAAGCCTGGTACCGGTCGACATCATCGACCTGCCCGTCGGCCAGCAGCGTTACGCCATGTTCACCGACGACAACGGCGGCATCCTTGACGACCTGATGGTCGCCAACCTGGGCGATGACACCCTGTTTCTGGTCGTTAACGCGGCCTGCAAGCATCAGGATCTGATGCACCTGCAGCAGCACATCGCCAACCAGTGCCAGATCGAGTCGCGTTTCGACCGCGCCCTGCTCGCGCTGCAGGGCCCCAAGGCCGTCGACGTGCTTACCCGCCTGGCACCGGAAGTGGCGAAAATGACCTTCATGCAATTCCAGGCCGTGCGCCTGCTCGGCGTCGACTGCTATGTCAGCCGATCCGGCTATACCGGCGAAGATGGCTTCGAAATATCGATACCTGCCGCACAGGCTGAAACACTGGCGCGCAGCCTGTTGGCCGAGCCAGAAGTCGAGGCGATTGGCCTGGGGGCCCGCGACTCGCTGCGGTTGGAGGCCGGCCTGTGCCTCTACGGGCATGACATGAGCGAGGCAACCACGCCCATCGAAGCGAGCCTGCTGTGGGCCATTTCCAAGGCTCGCCGTGCTGATGGAGCACGTCCAGGCGGCTTTCCGGGTGCCGAGCGGATCTTCGCGCAGCAACGCGAGGGCGTGAGCCGCAAGCGTGTCGGACTGCTGCCGCAGGAACGCACACCGGTGCGAGAGGGCGCCGAGTTGGTGAATGCCGACGGCGAGAGCATCGGTCAGGTATGCAGCGGCGGGTTCGGTCCGAGCCTGGGCGCGCCGCTGGCACTGGGCTATGTGCAAAGCAGTCACATGGCGGTCGGCAGTGACGTGTGGGCCGTGGTACGCGGCAAGCGCGTAGCGATGAAAGTCAGCAAGACGCCGTTCGTGGAACAGCGCTACTACCGCGGTTAAGTTGCATCGGGGCGGTGGCTCTGCCGCCCCGAAGTTTCCCATCAGCGAGCGTCCAGGTATTGGCGCCGATTGCTGAAGGCTTCGCGGCGTATATCGCGCACGTCCATCGACACACTTTCCACGTCGGGCAGACGCTCCACCAATGCCCCCACGACCGCCATCGACAGCGCCTTCTTCTGCTCGTCCGTGCGCCCCGCCAGCAGATAGAAAATCACGTGGATGAAATCGCTCTGACTGCCCCCCACGCTGTAGTGGTCATAGAGGCTGAGCCGGACTTTCACTTCGCCTGGCTTGAAGAGCTCGCTGCCCATCGCAGCCTCGTGCACCAAGGCCACCAACTCCTTCGGATCGAGAACATTTTCCAAGGCGCGCGAGACTTCGATAAGACAATGTGGCATGGGCAACCTCACAGCTCTGAATAATCGTCATACGTTATCACACGACTTGGCTCGTGCATGGTCTGCGGCCAAGGTCGTATACGCAACCCGATAGCGATGCGTAAAAATGAATTATTACCTTGGCCACACGGCCTGCAACGCCGCGGCCTCTTGCCCGTCGAGCGCTCGACAGAGCGCTAAATATCGATGGTGAAGGAACTTTTCATCGGAGTGCGTTGACAAGCCGATTCAGAGCTGCAGATAATCGGCGCAATGTTGTATGACAACAAAGCCTTATAAAAACAAAAAAGGTCGCACCATGAAGACAATCATCGTCTTTGCACCGTGTCATCTCACCCGGGCTTCCTCGCCCAACGGGTCGCACTCATCTCAATATCTGCGCGCCACTTATTCGCCGACGGCTAGGGCCTGAGGCAGAGTCCCGCGTGTTCGCACGTTGGTCTGTCGCCCTGCACAGGGCTTTTAATACCGTCCTCACGGCATGTTGATAACTACTCAGCAGAGAACGGTCTGTTCAAAAAACGGGAGCACAACAACAATGACACCACGCAAAATCATCTCGCTGGGCCTCATCAGCGCCGGCAGCATGGCCCTCGCCCTGCCCTTCACGGCCCACGCCGAAGGCTTTGTTGACGATGCCAAGGTCAACCTTAATCTGCGTAACTATTACTACAACCGCAACTTCCTCAACCACACCGGCCCAAGCGTCCAAGGCGATGATCAAGGCCAGGCAGCTGAGTGGACTCAGAGCTTCATTCTTGATGCACGCTCCGGTTATACCGCTGGCACCGTCGGCTTCGGTATCGACGTATTGGGCATGTACGCTGTCAAGCTGGATGGCGGCCGGGGCACAATCGGCAGCGGCTTGCTACCTACGCACGGCGCCGGAAACGATCGACATGCCGCAGATGAGTTTGGTCGCACAGCTGTAGCTGCGAAAGCCAAGGTGTCGAAAACCGAATTGAAGGTTGGTGAGTGGTTCGCCGTACTGCCGGTCCTGCGCGCCGATGACGGCCGTGCCCTACCACAGACGTTCAAGGGCGGCCAGATCACCTCCAACGAAATTGAAGGCCTGTCCCTGTATGGCGGTCGCTTCAACGGTAACAGCCAGCGTAACGATGCCAGCCTTGAGCGCATGTCTTACTCCGGTGTCAATACCAACGCTTTCGATTTCGCAGGCGGTGAGTTCAAGTTCAACGAAAAACGCACTATGGTTGGCTTGTGGCGCGGTGAGCTGAACGACATCTATCGGCAGAACTACCTACAATTGACCCACAGCCAACCAGTCGGTGACTGGGTGCTGGGCGCCAACCTTGGCTACGTCAATACCAAAGACGACGGTTCCTCGAAAGCTGGCGACCTCGACAACAAGGTCTACCAGGGCAGCTTCTCCGCCAAGACCGGCATGAACACCTTCACCGTTAACTACCAAAAGCTAAGCGGTGACAACAAGTTCATCAAAGTCGATGGCACGAGCGGCGGTTTGCTGGTCAACGATGGTTTCACAAGTGCGTTTGACGGCGTGAACGAGCGCTCCTGGGCAATTCGTCACGACTACAACTTCGCCGCTCTCGGCGTTCCAGGCCTGAGCCTGATGAACCGCTACACCAAAGGCGACAACGTCCGTGTAAGCGCCACCAATAAAGATGGCGAAGAATGGGCTCGTGAAACCGAACTGGCCTACACCGTGCAAGACGGTACGTTTAAAAACCTGAACATCCGCTGGCGTAACTCCGACGTCCGTCGTGACACGGGCGTGGGCGTCGACGCACAAGAAAACCGCCTGATCATCAACTACCCGCTGTCGATCCTGTAAGCGTTACATCGCATCGTTTTTCCCCAGTGTAATGACACCTTTGGCCCGTCCTCGTGACGGGCCTTTTTATGCCCCCTGCAAAAGCACTGCAGGCATCAGCGGTCGCTGCTTTGTTTTAAACTGCTGGGCCTCGGCAAACGAAAGATCCCTCCATGACTCCCGCCAACCTCGCCTTTCTTCAGCAACACCTGACCCGTGCCTTGAATGAGGCACCAGCAGAAACCCGGCGGCTGTTTCACGGCCGAGGCCGCTGCTGGGAAGGGCTTGAACACATTACCGTCGACTGGCTACAGGGCGTCGTGCTGGTTTGTCTGTTCAGAGAACCCCCGATAGACGAGCTGGAAGCGTTGCAAGCCATGCTGCAGCAGCTGAGCCAATCGGGCGAATGGCAGCGCAGCCAGGCCCACAGCCTTCTGGTGCAGTATCGGTATCAGGCCGACAGCCCGATGCAGTGCCTGGTGGGAAAGCTCCCGGACGAGTGGGTTATCACGGAAGGTGGTTTGCGCTTTCTTCTCGATCTGGGCCGCAAACAGAACACCGGCTTGTTCTTGGACATGCGCATGGGCCGGCACTGGGTGCGCGAGAACGCCGACGGTCAACGGGTACTCAATCTGTTTGCCTACACCTGCGGGTTCTCGATAGCGGCTATTGCTGGCGGCGCCGAGCTGGTGGTCAATCTGGACATGGCCAAAGCGGCTTTGAGCCGCGGGCGCGATAACCATCGTCTTAATGAGCACGACCTGAGCCGGGTCAGCTTTCTTGGCCATGAGCTATTCAAATCCTGGGGCAAGGTGAAACGGCTCGGCCCGTATGACCTGATCATCATCGATCCACCCTCCTTTCAGAAAGGCAGCTTCGCCCTCACTCGCGACTACCAGAAGATTCTGCGCAAGCTCCCTGAACTGCTCAGCCCGACAGGTCGCGTGCTGGCCTGCGTCAATGACCCAAACACCGGCAGCGACTTCCTGATCACCGGTATGGCTGCCGAAGCGCCGGAGCTGCGCTTCGAGCGGCGTCTGGACAACCCGCCCGAGTTCCCGGATGCCGATCGCGAGGGCGGGCTCAAAGCGCTGCTGTTCAGCCGCTCTTGAACCAGTCCCACAGGCCCAGCGAATAGCCGGAAAACAGATTGATACCCAGGGCTGACTTGATGAGATAGAGAAACAGCAGCCCCACCAGCAGCGAAATCATCAGAAAGACGCTGACGCCCAGCGCCTTGGCTGTCAGCGACAGCTCTTGCTGTGCCCTGCTGAGATCGCGCTGGTTACGCCCGGCCAGCAGTACAAAATAATAGCGCCAACGCCACAGCTTGAGCGTACCGCGCAGATCCACCGGATGGCGTCCCCACTGGCGTGCCCCAAAAGCCACCTTCAGCGCGCTGAGCTGCTCGTTACTAAAGGAATCCCTGAGATCATCAGGCAGACGTTCCTTGAGGCCTTTTACGAAGGCATCTTGCTCACTCACGGTTACTTCTCCAAATAGCTGAATGCCTCATGGCAGACACCTTAGCAGCCTTGAACGAAAACGGGCCCGGTCATCGAGGATGACCGGGCCCGCTCGTTTCGCTTGCCGAGGCTCAGCGCGAGGCGAACGCCGCGCAGAACCCACTGACATTATCGGCACCACAGATGTGGTTGACCGATGTCATCAGCAGCTGGCTAGGCGTGGACTGAGAATCCACCGACATCATCACGCTAAGGGCGGTAATGGTGACGATGGAGAACACGAACAACTTGCGTGCCCAGACCTTGTCATCGACTGCCTTGTAGCCCGACACACCCATCCATAGCCAGTAGGCACCGCTGACCGCAGCTACGACAAAGTAGCTGTAGCCGGCGTAACCACTGAGGGTCAGCATCAGCGTTGCGACCAGGAACGCGGCGATGTACAGGACGATGCTGCGCTTGGCAGCAGGAATGCCCTTGATCACCGGCAACACCGGAATGTTGGCGGCCTGGTAGTCATTGAAGCGAAAGATGGCAATAGCGTACGAGTGGGGCATCTGCCAGAGACTGAAAATCAGCAGCAGGATGGCTGCCCCCATGTCGAACTCGTTGCTTACAGCGCAATAGCCCACAACAGGCGGAGCGGCGCCCGACAGACTGCCAACCAGCGTTCCATAAACCGAATTGCGCTTGAGGTACAGGCTGTACAGCCCGACGTAGACGACGAAGCCCATCAGGACCAAGGCGACTGCAAGCAGATTCGTGGCTTTATAGAGCAAGGCAACGCCTGCAATCCCGAGGAGGCAGGCGTAAACAATGGCATAAGTCGGCGGAACCAGGCCTTTTACCAGCACCCTGTTCTTGGTCCGCTCCATTTTTACATCGATGTCCATATCGATGTAGTTGTTGAACACGCAACCGGAAGCAATCACCAGAGCGACGCCGAATGCTGTTGCCAGGAACAGCATCAGGTCGATATCCCCCTTTGAAGCCAGGAAGAAGCCACCGGCCACAGAAATCATGTTTCCGAAGACGATGCCCGGCTTGGTCAGGAGCAGGTATTGCTTGAACATCAGGCTGCTCTCTTTAGTTGACCATCATGTAGTAGTGCATGCTCCAGATGATCCAGACCGATAGCGCTACGACGATGATGGAGATCAGGACGGTGAACGCGAAGGCAACCGTGTTCCAGCGCTGCTCGGACGAGGTGTTCATGTGCAGGAAGTACACCAGGTGCACGTAGATCTGCACGACCGCGAACGCGACGATGGTGAACAACGTGGCCGCTTTCGACATGACGGGGTTCATCACGATCGCGAACGGGATCACGGTGAGGATTACTGACAGTACGAAACCGACAACGTAATCCTTGGTGCTGCCGTGGCTAGCGCCAGCGGCAGTGTGGTGATCATGAGCCATTACAGAGCCCCCATCAGATAGACAACGGTGAACACGCAGATCCAGACCACGTCCAGGAAGTGCCAGAACAGGCTCAGGCAGCTCAGACGGGTCTGAGTGACTGGCGTCAGGCCGCGGCTGGCGACCTGGTGCATCATCACCGCCATCCACACCAGGCCGGCACTGACGTGCAGACCGTGGGTCCCGACCAGCGTGAAGAACGCGGACCAGTAGGCGCTGACCTGCGGAGCGGCGCCTTCGTGGATCAGGTGATGAAACTCATACAGCTCGATCGAGAGGAACACCGCACCAAAGAGGAAGGTCGCCGCCAGCCAGCCCAGTACCTTGCCTTTGTCACCACGGTACATGGCCAACATGGCCATGCCGTAGGTAATGCTGGAGAACAGCAGGGCAAAGGTCTCGACCAGAACCAGTTTCAGGTCGATCAGATCCTTCGGTGTAGGACCGCCAGCGTACGCGGTGCTCAGCACCGCGTAACCAGCAAACAAGGTCGCGAACAGGATGCAGTCGGTCATCAGGTAAATCCAGAACCCGAAGACCTTCATCTCACCCGCGTCGTGGTGATGCTCGTGCTCATGCTCATCGGCATGAGCAGCGTGGTTGCTCAAAACTTCACTGGACATGGTTTACGCCTGCTTAGCCTTTGCTTGAATGTGTGCCTTCTCGATGCGTTCGATTTCATCGGGCTGCACGTAGTAATCGACGTCCGTGTTGTAGCTGTTGTAGATCAGGACGGCGAAGATACCCACGAAGCTCAATCCCGCCAGCCACCAGATGTGCCAGATCAGGGCGAAACCGAAGACCAGAGCGCCCATGGACATGATCAGGCCAACGCCGGTGTTCTTCGGCATGTGGATCGGCGCGTACTTGGTCGGCGCAGGTGGCAGACCGTCACGCTTCATCTCGTGGAACTCGTCGATGCGATTACCACGCGGGGTGACCGCGAAGTTGTAGAACGGAGGTGGCGACGAGGTCGACCATTCCAGCGTACGAGCGTCCCACGGGTCGCCGGTCACGTCGGCCAGTTCCTTGCGCTTGATCACCGATACGACGAACTGGATCAGGGTGCACAGGATACCGATACCGATCAGCGCGGCACCACAAACGGCCACGTAGGTCATCGGCACCCACTCTGGGTTGGTCACCTGATTCAGACGGCGAGTCATACCCATGAAGCCGAGGATGTACAGCGGCATGAACGCCAGGTAGAAACCGATGATCCAGCACCAGAACGACGCCTTGCCCCAACCCTCATGCAGCCTGAAACCGAAGGCTTTCGGGAACCAGTAGGTAATACCTGCCAGGTAGCCGAATACCGCACCACCGATGATAACGTTGTGGAAGTGGGCAATCAGGAACAGGCTGTTGTGCAGCAGGAAGTCTGCGCCCGGGACAGCCAGCAGTACGCCGGTCATACCACCGATGGAGAAGGTGATGATGAAGCCCAGGGTCCACAAGATCGGCGTGGTGAATTCCAGGCGACCGCGGTACATGGTGAACAGCCAGGTGAAGATCTTCACACCGGTCGGGATGGCGATGATCATCGTCGCGATACCGAAGAAGGCGTTGACGCTGGCGCCAGAGCCCATGGTGAAGAAGTGGTGCAGCCATACCACGAACGACAGTACGGTAATGGCCACGGTAGCCCAGACCATCGAGGCATAACCGAACAGACGCTTGCGAGCGAACACTGCTGTCACTTCGGAGAACACACCGAAGGCCGGCAGGATCAGGATGTACACCTCAGGATGGCCCCAGGCCCAGATGAGGTTGACGTACATCATCGGGTTGCCACCGGCTTCATTGGTGAAGAAGTGGAAATCCAGATAGCGGTCCAGGGTCAGCATCGCCAAAGTGACGGTCAGGATCGGGAACGCGCCGCAAATGATCACGCTGGTGCACAGGATGGTCCAGGTGAAGATCGGCATCTTCATCAGGCCCATGCCAGGGGCACGCATCTTGATGATGGTTACGAAGAAGTTGACACCTGTGAGCAGCGTACCGATACCGGATATCTGTAGCGCCCATATGTAGTAGTCGACCCCTACCCCCGGACTGTACTCGATCCCTGACAACGGCGGATACGCAACCCAGCCGGTCATGGCGAACTCACCGATGAACAGCGACATGTTCATCAGCACCATGGAGATCGCGAAAAGCCAGAAGCTCAGCGAGTTCAGGAAGGGGAAGGCAACGTCACGCGCACCGATCTGCAGCGGCGTGACGATGTTCATCAGCCCGATAACCATCGGCATCGCTACGAAGAAGATCATGATCGTACCGTGAGCGGTAAAGATCTGATCGTAGTGGTGCGGTGGCAGGTAGCCCTCGGAGCCGCCATGCGCGAGCGCCTGTTGCGTACGCATCATGATGGCGTCAGCGAAGCCACGCAGCAGCATGACCAGGGCGACGAGAATGTACATCACGCCGATTTTCTTGTGGTCGACCGAAGTCAGCCACTCGGTCCACAAGTAACCCCACTTCTTGAAGTAGGTCAGTGCGGCAACCAAACCGAACCCGCCCAAGGCCACGGCAATCATCGTGACCACGAGGATGGGCTCGTGCAGGGGTATTGCGTCTAGTGTCAGCTTTCCGAACATCGTTTATTCCTCCGCACCTGAATCGTGCGCGGCTCCGCTCACATGTGTGCTCTTGTAGTCGATGTACTGACCAAGGATCTGCCGGAACAGACCGGGCTGAGCGTTGAAGTACTCGACAGGGTTGTTTTCACTCGCCTTGGCCAGCATCTGATAGCTGCCATTGAAGTCCAGCGTGTTCGGCGACTGTTTGGCCTTGGCCACCCATTGCTCGAACTCTTCATTGCTGGTCGCGTGAACAGCGAACTTCATGCCCGTGAAACCGTGACCGCTGTAGTTACCCGACAGGCCGAAGAACTCGCCTGGCTCGTTGGCGATCAGGTGCAGTTGGGTGCGCATGCCGCCCATGGCGTAAACCATGCCGCCCAGCTGAGGGATGAAGAAGGTATTCATCACCGACTGCGAGGTGATCTGGAAACTGACCGGCGTGTTGTCCGGGATGTACAGCTCATTGACGGTCGCGATGCCCTGCTCCGGATAGATGAACAGCCATTTCCAGTCCAGCGAAACCACTTCGACGACCAGCGGTTTGACTTCGGACTCGATCGGCTTGTACGGATCGAGCTCGTGGGTGGTTTTCCAGGTGATGACTGCCAGCACGACAACAATCACGCAAGGAACACCCCAAACGATGGCCTCGATCTTGTGCGAGTGAGCCCACTCGGGCGCGTAGGTCGCGTCCTTGTTCGAGGAGCGATAGCGCCAGGCGAACAGAATGGTCATGAAGATGACAGGAACCACCACGATCAGCATCAGCAGGGTGGCGGTAATGATGAGGTTGCGCTGCTCGATGCCGATCTGTCCTTTCGAATCGAAAAGAACCCAATCGCAGCCACTCAGGGAGACGGCCACGACAATCGTCAGAAGCGTGCGGAACAAGCGGTGGTACTTCTCTTCTCTCATTTCACGACCTTCAGCAAAGTGATATCCCACATAGCGTTCTGTTCAGCCTGATACCCAATACGCAGGGCATGCCAGGAAAACGGTGCATTCGCACACCGAAATCGTTTCTGCATCGAAACTACTAAACGGAGGGGGCGTCATTTTCGGTTACGCAGCCAAAAAAACCAACCGCATAACGACGATGGGCCTACAAATAGTCGGGGTGTGTCTCTTGCCCCGGCTTGCCCCAGCCCTACACCACCAGTCGCAACCCTGCGACTGACGACATCTCGCTAAGCTCGCAAAGCCCCCGGATGGCCGTACCTGTAGCGCGAGGTGATACCTCGGCCAGCTGACGGGTTGCCAATAAACAGGAGAGTTGCGACCTATAATAGTGGCTCATATCGAACAAATTGCGCGGCAATATGTCGCACGAGCCGAAACGCTCGACAATGAGCGCTACTGCAACAAATCAAGATCCTTCAACAGGCTCCCAGTCACAGTAGCAACCAACGGCCATAGTGTTGGCGGCAGACACGCTACGATTGTCGGAAAGCGCATCAAGAATCGGCTCCACGAAACTGTTCGACGAGTTGCACACCAGGCCCTCACTGTAAGGTCCGGCATAAGCCAGACGGCCCTGCTGGTCCCAAATGGCGATAGCCGGGCTGGCCGGGATTGACTCCATCCCTTCCAGAGCCTCCAGCGGCGTTAACTTACCGCGCAGAAAAGGCAGCATCTCACCTTCGCTTCCCGGCTTCTGCACGCTGTAGAACTCGACCCCGGAGAAACGGTAAAGGCTGATCAGGTAATTGAGGTGGGCATCGGTTTCCTTGTGGCAAGGGCACTGGGGGTCCCAGAAATGCACCACGCGAATATTGCCCGGCCCGGCCAGTTCGGCCGGAAGCTTGAGCCCGCCTCCCTGAAAGAACACCGCCTGCTCCTGATCGCTGAATGGCCGCAGATAGGCCACACCAAAACGTGCCCAGGCCCAGGCGCCGATTGCCAGCATGACTGCCAACGCCAGCAGGCAGAGGATTATAAGAAAGCGCTTGGACGGGGCCGTCTGTATCTTGCTCATTATTTTGGCTCGCGTCCGTATTTGATACGGAACTGCTTTTCCATTTCCTTGCAGCTGTCGGTTGCGAAGGAGCGCGAGGTCAGCGTGGCAGACGGGTCGTTAGCCTTGTCCCAGCACGTCTGGATGGCGCCCAGTTCGTTGGCCTGGATATCAGCAGTCTGCTCACGGGTGATCGAATAGATGATGATGCCGAAGACCAGCACGATAAAGGCCAGCCCGAGCAGCGTCAGCCACAGACAGCCGCCGCGCTTGCCGGTGTCTGCTCGATCTGTGGATTGATTGCATGCCTGGTCGTCGCTCATGGTCTACACCCCCGCCGAAGAGGGTGCGGAACATAGCATTTTTGCCCCTACGGCGGCAGGGCCAAAAAAGCACATACAAAAATAGTGGTTATAGCCCTCCCCTGCCCTGGGGCCGTCTAGACCAGCAACACTGCACCCTGCCGATACATGATAAATACGACATCACTCCCGCTCCGACATACTCGGTTACGAGGCGCTCAGCGACAGGCGCAACGGCTCCAGCGGCCCGTCAGCCGCCGCATTCGCTCAACCGGATGCCTGCCGTGAAAGAGCCGAACGGGGCAAGCGGCAAATTTCTAGTCAAACCTATTGCGGTGAGCTTCACTCATATCCTGTGAGGGCTGAATTGTAATGATGGCCGCACGTTGATGGCTGATCAGCTCTCGGGTACTCATGCCAGCGGGAAAGCTGGAGCCAGAGGAGAAGAGTCATGATCAATCACATTTGGGGACTGCTGGCCCATCCGGGCCGCGAGTGGCGCAATATCGACCGAGAAAAGGAGAGCATCACTCGCCTCTATGCTCATCATGTTCTGCTGATGGCGCTTATCCCGGTCGTCAGTGCGTTTATCGGTACCACCCAAATCGGTTGGCACCTCGGTGGCGAAGCGTACAAGGTGGCAATGCCGACGGCGGCGGCGTTAGGCATCGTGTTCTACATCCTGATGCTGATCGGCGTCGCGATCATGGGTAACGTCATTCACTGGATGTCGGATTCATTTGCAAGCCGCCCGAGCCGTCGTCGCTGCATCATTTTCGCCGGCTACGTGGCTACGCCACTTTTTATTGCAGGTATTGCGCTGCTGTATCCGAAAGCCTGGTTGTTGCTGATGGTCGGCATTATCGCCCTGGCTTACAGCGCCCGCCTGCTTTATGTAGGCATGCCGGCATTCCTGCGTATTCCAGTCAATGAAGGGCTGACCATTTCAGGTGGCACCCTGGCCATCGGCGTATTGGTACTCGAATTGATAATCGCGCTGACGGTCGCCCTGTGGGGCCTCGGCTTCGACGACTATGCGGTGAGCTGGTCGCTGTTCCGATAAGCGCAGCTGCAATGACAAGAAACCCGCCGCTGGCGGGTTTTCTTTTACGGCTCACAGAAACCATCGATACTCGCGGGCACTGATGCTGTCCATGAATGCCAGATGATCGTGGCGCTTGTTTTCGCAGTAGACCATTACGAACTCTTCGCCAAGCCCGCTGTTCACGGCCGGATGATGCCGCATCGCGGCGATTGCCGAGAGTATGTCCATGGGGAAGTCGATGCCGCTCTGGCGGTCCTCGTTAAGCGGCGCGATGGGTTCGAGCCGCTGTTCCAGGCCCTGCTCCATAGCCGCCAGAATTGCCGCCAGCACCAGATAGGGATTGGAATCGGCCCCCGCCAGGCGATGTTCAATACGCAGATTGCGAGCGTCCGAATCAGGAATCCGCACGCAGGCATCACGGTCTTCGTATCCCCAGCTGGCACGGCTCGCCGCATTCACCCGAGAGCCGTAACGGCGATAGGCATTGTGGTGAGCGGCGAAGATCGGCATGCAATGCGGCAGCCATTCCAGACAACCGGCTACCGCATGGCGCAATGGGCGTTGTTCGTCGAGCGCCAGGACATTATTGCCCTGCTCGTCGTAGAGGCTGACGTGCACATGCATGCCGCTACCGGGCGCATCCAGATACGGTTTGCTCATGAAGCTGGCGCGATGACCATGCTTGAGTGCGACGCCACGGGTAAGCCGACCGAACAGTGCCGCCCAGTCGGCAGCCAGCAGACCATCATCGCAATGGCTGAAGTTGATTTCGAACTGCCCTGGGCCGATTTCGGCGGTGATCACGTTGGCGTCGATGCCCTGCTCGTTGGCAGCCTCGACAATCTCGTGCAGCACAGCAGAAAACTTCGATAACCGATCGATGTGCAGGTTCGGCTGGTCGTCCTCGTCGCCACACAGCGGGTCACGGGGGTATTGCGGCAGCCCGTCCTTGAGCACGCGGTCGAACAGATAGAACTCCAGCTCGAAGGCAACGACGGGGCGAATGCCCTTCCTGGCCAGACGCTGCAAAACCCGCGAAAGCACCTCACGCGGCTCGAACTCGATTGGCGACTCGGTGCCGTCGGAACTGATCAGCATCTGCCCCAGCGGCTGGCTGTCCCAGCGCACACGCTTGAGCGTACCGGGAATCAGACGGCGGGTCGCATCGGGGTCACCATCGTTGAAGCAGTAGTCGCCAATCGGATGCAGGCCGCCCTGGGCGCCGAGCAGCACGCAGTTTTGCGGCAGCTTGAGCAGACCGCCGGCCGCCACTTTCTCGAGCATGTCGATTGGGTAGCGTTTGCCGTAGAAGTGCCCTGGGATGTCCAGGCATATCAGATCGACATAACGCACGTCAGGGTGTGCGGCGCGAAAGGTACGGACTTCATCGAGCAGGTTATCGGTGGTCATGTGGAGATCCTGTGCCCGCTCAGCGGAACACCCAGAGTACCCGTGCGGGCTGGTCGGTAAGGTTGGCATAACGAAAATGGCTGTGACGCGGCAGCTGAAAACTGTCGTTGGGGCCGAGGGTGACCGGCTCTGGCTGGTCGTCCAGCCAGATGCTCAAATGCCCTTCAAGTACGAAACCGCCCTGCTCCGAGCTGTCGTCCAGGTGGCCTTCGCCACTGGTGGCGCCGGGTGCCAGATGGCTTTCCAGCATGGCGAAGCCGGCCGACATGCTGGGCGAGACCAGGACATCGGTGATGCCTCCGGCGTAATAAAGCGTTCGGCGCTCAGCGGGACGGGTGACCCAGGGCAGCGCCCGCGGCTTGCTGGGGCTGTAGAAGTAAGTAGTCGGCACGCCAAGGGTTTCGCTAATGGCGGTCAGGTCGGCCACGGTCGGGCGTGACAAACCGCGCTCCACCTGGGACAGAAAGCCTACCGAACGCCCGATCCGCGCCGCCAGCTCACCCAGGGTCAGGTTCTTGTGCTTGCGAAGGTCGCGAATCAGGATCGCCAAACCTTCGATTTCTTCCTGCATGTCCATGCCACCATCCTGGCTGTGCTGTCGCAAGCCTCACAATACGCCCCTGCACGGGGCCATCGGTCGATCAGCTTGCCCCAACCGATGCCTCTGACTGCGCCGTTATCATCCGTGAAAAAATACAGCATTAATTTCATTAGGCAAGGCATGGATCGCCTGTCACGACTCCGCTACGAAGCGAACGAACGGTTAAGCGGCGAACGGGTCGAACATCGACAACAATCGAAACGCTGGCCAGCACATGACGTAACCGGCCAGATAAAACGCAGCTCGCGTTGCCCAGGAGCCCTCGCATGACCCGACTTTCCCATCTCGCCACCGCCTTGCTATTGGCATTCGCCACGTTTCTGATTGCCGGCTGCGCCAGCCGCGATGATGCTGCCACAACGCCCACCACCCAGGGGCCCGCCACTGGCGCCACTCCTGAACAGCAGGCCAGCGAGGACGATTTTCAGCGCCTGAGCAGCCTGGCACAGCGCGGCGATCTGGACAGCCAGTTCAAGCTTGGCAGCTTCTACTTCGTGGGCAAGCCACAGAAGGACCTCAAGCAGGCCGAATATTGGTGGAAGCAGGCGGCAGATCGCGGCCATGCCGAGGCGGCTGTCAGCCTGGCCTACCTGTACACCGGGCGCGACAACCCGGAGTTCGGTAATCCGCAGGCCATGCTCAAGTACTTGAACCAGTCCGCCAGCAGCGGCAACCCCATGGCCCAGCATATTCTTGGCAACCTTTATATGCGCGGCATTCAGGGCGTTGAGCGCGACCCGAATCAGGCGCGCCGCCTGTTCCAAAGTGCTTGCCGGCAGAACTACGCGGCCAGCTGCAAAGCGCTGGACAGCAAACCAGGCGCCTGACCGCCTTTAAGGCTGCAAATTGAACGCCGTCTGCCCCGTGAGCATGTCGAAAGGGAGGGAGAAATGCTCATGGGCGATCAGCCATTGGCCATTCTGCTTTCGATAGCCCTGGCTGACCCGCAGCCACGATGACTGCATTTCGCCCTGCTCGTTTGTCCCGCCGCAGTGGCAAAGAAAATGGCCGAAACCAAGATCCTGCCCCAACTCGACATGCAGTTGCTGCATATCGAACAAGGTCGGGCCCGGGCACGTGGCCATACACGCCTGCCAATGAGCCATGTAGGCGTCGCGGCCCTTGAACTGCAATTGCCCTACCGCATCGAACGCCAACACATCACTGCTGTAGTGCTCGCCGATACGGGGCAGATCCTTGTCGCTGACGGCCTGGCTCCAACGGTTCAGCGTCTGTTCGATACTGACGTGATCCGCCGCATTCTGGGTGATGGTATTCATCGCTATCCTCCAGTCGTTGATTACGCTCGGGCGCATGTTCGCTCCGAGGTAAATCAACTCTAGCCCTATGGGTGACCGGGATAGCTCAAGGCGACCAATGCCCTCTCGGGCCGGGATCGGTACAGATGACTTGCAGAACGGCAAGGCGCTTTCAACGCGCGTACCGGCAAGAGGCGGTAATAAGGAAGGACCGGCGCGCTTGTGGCGCACCGGGTATTGCTCAAGGTAGAGAACGCATCAGGGCTTCTGACCCATCGCGCCTAAGCCGAGCGGCATGCCACTGCGGCCTATAAACAGAAACCCGTTACACCGCAGCAGCGGTGTAACGGGTCTTAGGCCTGCCTGTAATCAGGTTACAGGAGCCGGATTGAACAGCACCAGATCATTGTGCAGGCGATGCTTCTCTGCCCAGGTCTGCTTCTTGCCGCTGGCGACATCCAGGTACAGCTGGAAGATGTGCCAGCCCATTTCATCCAGGGTCATGCGGCCCGAGGTGATCTGCCCGGCATCGACGTCGATCAGGTCCGGCCAGCGCTCGGCCAGTTGCGTGCGGGTCGCCACCTTGATCACCGGCACCATGGACAGGCCGTAGGGCGTGCCGCGACCGGTGGTGAAGATGTGCAGGTTCATGCCCGCCGCCAGTTGCAGCGTGCCGCAGATGAAGTCACTGGCCGGTGTGGCGCAGAAGTACAGGCCCTTGCCGCGAATCCGCTCGCCGGGCGAGACGACGCCGACAATAGGGCTGTTGCCCGACTTGGCGATGGAACCCATGGCCTTTTCGACGATGTTGTTCAGGCCGCCTTTCTTGTTGCCTGGCGTGGTGTTGGCGCTGCGATCAGCCATGCCGCGTTCCAGATAACGGTCGTACCAGTCCATTTCGCGGATCAGCGCATCGGCGATTTCCGGGGTCGCGGCCCGTGGCGTCAGCAGATGAATACCGTCACGCACCTCGGTGTTTTCCGAGAACATCACCGTGGCGCCGGCCCGCACCAGCAGGTCCGATGCCACACCGAGCGCCGGGTTGGCGGTGATGCCGGAAAACGCATCGCTGCCGCCGCACTGCATGCCGACAACCAGCTCTGAGGCCGGGACGGTTTCACGGCGACGCTGATCGAGCACCTTGAGGCGCGTCTCGATCATCGCCATGATTTCTTCGACCATGCCGGTGAAGCCGGTGCTGGAGTCCTGCAGGCGGAACAGCCAGTCCTCCTCGTTCATGCCGTTGGTGAGTTGGTCGCCATCCATCAACTGGTTGGCCTGCAGCTTTTCGCAGCCCAGGCTGATCACCAGCGCCTGGCCGCCGAGGTTGGGGTTGCGGCTGATGTTGTACAGGGTGCGGATCGGCACCACGGCATCAGGCGCGTTGATCGCCACACCACAGCCGTAGCTGTGCGACAGCGCGACCACGTCGTCGACGTTGGGGTATTTGGGCAGCAGTTCTTTGCGCACGCGGTCCACGCAATGGTCGAGCACGCCGACCACGCATTGCACGGTGGTGGTCACACCAAGGATGTTGCGCGTGCCGACCGTACCATCCGGGTTGCGGAAGCCTTCGAAGGTGTAGCCTTCCAGCGGCGCCGGCGCAGGGGCCTTGATCGTCGCCTTGGGCAGGTTGTCCAGCACAGGCGGCTCGGGCATGCGCAGCACGGCCTCGGTCACCCAGGTGCCAGCGGCGATCGGCTTGAGGGCGTAGCCGATTACCTCGCCATAGCGCACCACGTTGCCACCTTCGGGAATCGCCACCAGCGACACCTTGTGGCTTTGCGGGATACCTTCCAGCGCTTCCAGACCATCGGCGAAGCGGCCACCGGCTGCCACGCCCTGCTCGTTCACCACCACGCCGACGTTGTCTTCGGGGTGCAGGCGGATGTAACGCGGGGAGTCCAGATGTTGAATGAGTTCCATGGGGGCTAATCCTTTTCTTGTTGTCTTGACATGTTCGAGGCCTCGCCTGCCGGTGCCAGGCAAGGCCATAAGCGGAGTCAGGTTGCCAGCGTAGGCGACGCCTGATCGTTGATCGCCAGACCGTTTTCATCCTTCAGCACGACGCGCTGGATACGGCCGACGATGAACAGGTAGCTGAACACCGCCACCAGCGCGTTGGCACCGACATACACCAGTGCCCACTTGAACGAACCGGTGGCGCTGATGATGTAGCCGATGACGATCGGGGTGGTGATCGACGCGATGTTGCCGAAGGTGTTGAACAGGCCACCGGACAGGCCGGCGATCTGCTTTGGCGAAGTATCCGATACCACGGCCCAGCCGAGTGCACCGAGACCTTTACCAAAGAATGCAAGGGTCATGAAACCGACGACCATCCACTCGGCCGACACGTAATTGCACAGCACCATGCTGGTCGACAACAGCAACCCGCCGATGATCGGCAGTTTGCGCGCCAGGGTCAGACTGTGGCCACGGCGCAGCAGCCAGTCGGAGATCACCCCGCCAAGCACGCCGCCCACGAAGCCCATGATCGCCGGCAACGAAGCAATGAAGCCGGCCTTGAGGATGGTCATGCCACGCTCCTGCACCAGGTAAACGGGGAACCAGGTGAGGAAGAAATAGGTGATGCCGTTGATGCAGTATTGGCCCAGATAAACGCCGATCATCATCCGGTTGGTGAGCAACTGGGCGATATAATTCCACTTCGGCCCGCCGTCGCTCTTTTTCGTCTGGTCCATGTCCACCAGGCCGCCATTGCTGGCGATGTGTTCGATCTCCGCGGCGCTGATGCGTGGGTGTTCCTTGGGGTTGTAGATAGTCTTCATCCACAGCCCGGCGAACAGGATACCGAACACCCCCATGACCACGAACACGTGCTCCCAGCCATGGGCGTAGACGATCCAGCCCATCAGCGGCGCGAACAGCGCGGTGGCGAAATATTGCGCGGAGTTGAAGATGGCCGAAGCGGTGCCCCGCTCTGCCGTTGGAAACCAGGCCGCGACGATGCGTGCATTACCGGGGAACGAGGGCGCTTCGGCAAAGCCGACCATGAAGCGCAGCACGAATAGCGTCACCACGGCCCAGGCCACCGGCATCATGCCGACGAATCCTTGCAACAGGGTGAACAGCGACCAGATGAAAATGCCGGCGGCATATACGCGCTTGGAGCCAAAACGGTCGAGCAGCCAACCGCCTGGAATCTGACCGATCACGTAAGCCCAGCCGAACGCCGAGAATACATAGCCGAGGGTTACCGCATCGATGCCCAGATCCTTCTGCATACTGGAGCCCGCGATCGCAATGGTCGCGCGGTCCGCGTAGTTGATCGTCGTGACCAGAAACAGCATCAGCAGTATCAGGTAACGGACGTGGGTCTTCTTAGCGTCTCCCATGGAGATTCACCTCAAGTGTTGTTTTTATTGCTAACGGTTGCCGACAGGCGCGTACGGACGCGCCGGCCGCCCGTGGGCGGATCGTGAATGCTTGAAAGGGTCGCGGCTGGCGGGTTAGCCCGCGGCAGCAGCCATCCTGAAACCGGGGCTGGGTCTCAAGGCATGTGGCGCGCACGCGCGCAGACGGAAACGGCCCGCGGCGGGGCATGGAGACGGTGTGCGGATACTGATATTCACGGCTTTATTATCCTTATTGGCTGACGGCGCCCCCGCTCGGTAACCGGCAATTCTATGATTGCGCAATCAATCCGGCAGTTAAAAAGGCACCACGCAGTTCGCTACAGAGCCGACTGTACTATGATTGCGCAATCATTCAAGTAATTTCTTGTTACGTTGTCAGTTGTCTGATGAGAGGTCAGGTAGTGGCCCGATCGACCAGCGTAAACCCGGTATCGAGGCTTACCGGCTGCAGCTCCGAGTCGTCGCGAAAACGCTGCAACAGGGCACTGGCGACCAGCTTGCCCATGCGCGCACCATCCACATTCACCGTCGACAGCGCCGGGTGAAAATGAGCGGCGCTGGACAGGTCGCCAAAGCCCATCACCGCCAGTTGCCCGGGAATGTCGATGCCCTGGCATGCCGCCTCGGCCAGGATTCCCTGGGCCACCGTGTCCGAACTGCAGACGATCACCTGCGGCTGATGCCCGGCGTCGAGCAACTGGCGTAGCCCTTCCCTACCGCTCTGCAAGGTGGCCGGTGCTGCCAGAACCGCCATCGGCACCTCTTCCACGCCCAGCGCGTTGAGCTGCGCGACCACGCTGCTGCCGCGCTTGAGCGCGCGCGAATCGTCGACCGAAACGATGGCGAAACGTCGATACCCCTTGCCGTGCAGGTGGCTGGCAATCGCCTGACCAACCTTCTCATGGGAGAAGCCCACCTGCATGTCGATCGGCGATACCCCCAGCTCCCACGCCTCGACAACCGGAATACCAGCGGCCTGTAAACGCAGGCGGCTTTCCTCGGTGTGCAGCGTACCGGTCAGTACGATGCCGTCAGGCCGGCGACCCAACACGGCGCCGAGCAATCGCTCTTCCTGCTCGGCGGAATAACCCGTCAGACCGATCATGGTCTGGTAACCGGCAGCGGTCAGGTGATCCATCAGCGACTGCACGGTTTCGGCGAAGATCGAGTGCGCGATGGTCGGCACGAAGATGGCAATCAGGCGGCTCTTGTTCGACGCCAGGCCGCCGGCCAGCATGTTCGGCACATAGCCGGTCACGCGCACCGCTTCCAGGACCTTCTTGCGTGCATCCTCGCTGACCACGTCAGGCCGGTGCAGGGCGCGCGACACGGTGATCGGCGAAACGCCGGCCACCTTGGCCACGTCGATCAGCGTGATGCTCGCACCCTTGTTCACTGGCGAGGACGAGGATGCAGAGCGGGAGGATTTCTTTGCCATGAGGGGCCGTGGGTTGCGTGAGAGAAACTGCATCTTAACCAGCCAAGCGCCCCACCCACTAGCGGCAGGCATTCACCGCCGAGTCATCAGCGCCAGCTCCAGAAGCAGAAAGCAGAAAGCAGAAAGCCCAGGCGATGGCGCCTGGGCTTTGCGGTGCAGCCTGAAAAGGCTAAACGCTTACTGCGGACCTTGCTTCTTGATCAGCGCAGCCAGTTGCTCGTACTCGGCAGGCAGCAGATCGGTCAGTGGTGCACGAACCGGGCCTGCGTCGTAACCGGCGATCTTCGCGCCAGCTTTGACGATGCTCACGCCGTAGCCGGCTGTCAGGTTGCGGATATCCAGGTACGGCAGGAAGAAGTCATCGATGATCTTGGCCACGGTGGCGTGATCTTCACGGGCAATCGCGTGGTAGAAGTCCATCGCGGTTTTCGGGATGAAGTTGAACACCGCCGACGAGTAAACCGGTACGCCCAGTGCCTTGTAGGCCGCTGCGTAGACTTCAGCAGTCGGCAAACCGCCCAGGTAAGTGAGTCGGTCGCCCAGACGACGGCGGATCGACACCATCAGCTCGATGTCGCCCAGGCCATCCTTGTAACCGATCAGGTTCGGGCAACGCTCGGCCAGTTGCTCCAACAGCGGAGCGGTCAGGCGGCAGACGTTACGGTTGTAGACAACCACACCGATCTTCACCGACTTACAGACTTGCTCGACGTGAGCGGCAACACCTTCCTGCGAAGCTTCGGTCAGGTAGTGCGGCAGCAGCAGCAGGCCCTTGGCGCCCAGGCGCTCGGCTTCCTGTGCGTACTGGATCGCCTGGCGAGTGGAACCACCCACACCAGCGAGGATTGGCACGCTACCGGAGCAGGTGTCGACGGCAGTCTTGATCACCGACGAGTACTCGTCAGCAGCCAGGGAGAAGAATTCACCGGTACCACCGGCTGCGAACAGAGCGCTGGCGCCGTATGGGGCCAGCCACTCGAGACGACGAACGTAGCCAGCCGGGTTGAATTCACCAGCGGCATCGAAGTCGGTCAGCGGGAAGGACAGCAGGCCGGAGGAGAGGACGGTTTTTAGTTCTTGTGGAGTCATTCTTCTTACACCCTTTCGAGACAAATGCTTGAGGCGGCCAACGCTGGCCCTGAAGTCATACGTTATCGTACAACTAAAAATAATCCAAGCCTCTGTGACATTTTTATTGTCGCTACCGGGTCGTCCTGCGGATAACTGCAGAATCCAATGAATTGTCCAAAAAACAGCAAAAACCTGCGCAAATGTCCAATTACATTGGCAAATCCTTACTTTAGATTGACTGAAAGCTGCTTATCGCCAACCAGTAAATGGCAGGTAGCGGCTGCTAAAGCAGTCATCGGCGACCTGCCAGTCGTATGACAACAATCGCAGATTGAACATTCGGAGGGGCGCTTCAGCACAAATGCCAACCGCCATCTGGTCAAGCAAGCCCCCTGCTTCCACCCACTAACGCCTCGAAGAGGCAGCCGATAAAACACCCAAAAATCTTGCTGTAAACCGCCCATTCAGAAACCCGCTTCAGCGCCATCCTCGCTGCACAATAACAAGAGAAGGAAAATACGATGATGCGAAACAATGCCCTACTCACCACATTCGGCCTGCTGGCCGCCCTCACCTTCAGCGCATCAGCCGGCTATGTGCAGGCTGATGACAAATACCCCAACAAAACCGTCCAGGTCGTGGTCCCCGTCGCTCCGGGTGGGGACACCGACACCAATGCTCGGCTGTTCAACAAGTACCTGGAAAAAGAGCTGGGCCAATCGCTGGTGGTCGTCAACGTCGACGGCGGCGGAGGCACGATCGGCATGCGCCGCGTGATGTCGGCCAAGAAAGACGGCTACACCGCGATGTTCTTCCATGGCGAGGCCATGGTTCCCAAGCTCGCCGGGCTGGTCGATGTTGGCATCGACTCCATGGAAATGGTCGCCATCGCCCTGCTCGACAACACCACCGTGCTGGCGACCCATAAAGACGCGCCGTTCAAGACAATGCCCGAGCTCGTCGAGTACGCCAAAGCCAATCCACGCAAGGTGGATTTCGGCATGCTCACCGGCGGCTATCCGCACCTGGTCGGCGTTGCCATGCAGAAGCAACTGGGCATCGACATGAACCTAGTCGACGTCGGCGGCAACTCGGCGAAGATCGTCGCGCTGCGTGGCCACAAGATCAACCTGATCAACGTGCAGTACGGCATCGCCAAGGACTATTTCAGCTCCGGCGACTTCATCAACCTCGGCCTGCTCTCGCCGGAGCGTAATCCGCTGATGCCCGATGTCGCGACGACCGGCGAAGCGGGCTTCCCGCTGGAATTCAACAAGTTCTTCTTCTTCGCCATGCCCAAGGGCACACCGCAGCCAATTGTCGAGAAGTTCTCGGCGGCGGTGAAACGAGTCGTGGAGAACCCTGAGTATCAGCAGGAAGCCAAGAAATTCTTCCTCACGCCTACCTACATGGCGCCGGCTGCAGCGACCGCTTACGCGGACAAGCAGTACAGCTACTTCCAGCAGTTCCAGAAGCTGTTCACTGGGCAGTGATGCGCCGTGCCGCCTGGGCTCCGTGGGCCAGGCGGCCGTCATGACGAGGAAGAAAACATGCGTGTAGCGAAACGACTACCCAGCCCGGACCGGTATACCGGCATCTTTTTTCTGACCATCAGCGCCCTGCTGTTCTGGGCCTGCATGAACATCAAGGAGTTCGCAGCCATCGGCGTCGGCTCGGCCTTCGTGCCGCGCCTCACCGCTGGGCTCCTGCTGGTGGTGGGCCTGGCCCTGCTGATCGATAGCTGGCGGCAACCCCGCGCCGCCGAAGCCGAAACGACCGAATCACAACAGACCACCTCATCCGGTTTAGTGGGTTTGCCCGCCGTGGCGGCCAGCGTCATCAGCATGGTCATCTACATGGCCCTGCTCGATCCGCTGGGCTTTCTGCCCGCCTCCGCGCTGTACGGGTTCGCGCAGATGCTGATCCTGGCCAAGGATGCCAAGCGTGCCTACCTGAAGTTCGCGCTGATCGCCGCGCTGCCGGCGACGTGCTTCTACTACCTGTTCGTCAATTTATTCGATATCAGCCTGCCCGCGGGAATCCTGGGCTGAGGAGCACCACATGCTTATAGAAGGCATTCTCTCCGTACTCAACATGCAGACCCTGCTGTTGATTACCGGCGGCACGCTGCTGGGGATCATCATCGGTGCGATACCCGGCCTGACGGTGACCATGGGCGTCGCCCTGTTCCTACCCGTGACATTCGCCATGTCTCCGGTAGATGGCCTGTCGCTGCTCATGGGCCTGTACATCGGTGGCACCTCCGGTGGCTTGATTTCAGCGATCCTGCTGAAAATTCCCGGCACGCCGTCCTCCATCGCCACCACCTTCGACGGCCACCCGATGGCTGCGCAGGGCCAGGCTGGCAAAGCACTGTCGGTGTCGATCCTGTCGTCGTTCTTCGGTGGTGTTTTCAGCCTCGGCGTGCTGTTCCTGATCGCACCGAAGCTCGCCGAGGTGGCGCTTCAATTCGGCCCCTACGAATACTTCGCCATCGCCCTGTTCTCACTGACACTGGTCGCCGGGCTCAGCGGCGGCTCGCTGGCCCGCGGCCTCGGCGCGGCGGCCATTGGCTTGGTGATCGCGTTCGTCGGCATGGCGCCCATCACCGCGTTCCCGCGCTTTACTTTCGGCTGGGCCGAGCTCGATGGCGGCATCGCCCTGCTCCCCGCACTGATCGGCCTGTTCGCGGTGTCGCAGGTGCTGGAAGAAGCGGAATCTCGCGACAGCAGCCAGGCGCCCGCCACGGCCAACTTCAACCTGCGTCAGATGGGCTTTTCACTGCGCGCAGGCTTTGGCCACTTTGGTAACTGGCTGCGCTCTTCGGTCATCGGCACCGCGATCGGCATTCTGCCCGGCCTGGGTGGTTCGGTGTGCAACCTGCTGGCTTACGGGGCTGCCAAGAAGTACTCCAAGCACCCAGAGAAATTCGGCACGGGTGTCACCGAAGGCCTGGTGGCCAGCGAGTCGTCCAACAATGCCTCGACAGGCGGCGCGCTGGTGCCGTTGATGACGCTCGGCATCCCCGGCGACAACACCGCCGCCATCCTCCTGGCGGGCTTCATGATCCATGGCATCACCCCAGGGCCCATGCTGTTCGAAACCCAGGGATTGCTGGTTTACGGGATCTTCACCGCGCTGGTGATCGCCAACCTGGTAATGGTGGTAGGCCTGTTCAGCTTCATGCGCGGTTTCGTGCGCCTGCTCTCGGTGCCCAAGCACATTCTCCTGCCGCTGATCATGATGCTCTGCGTCATTGGTGCCTACGGGATCAACAATCGCCTGTTCGACGTGGGCTGCATGCTGCTGTTCGGGCTGATCGGCTGGCTGATGAAGAAGGCCTCGATTCCGGTGACCCCGCTGCTGCTGGGCTTCATCTTGGGGCCGATCATCGAGGTCAACCTGCGCCGTGGCCTGATGAGCAGCCAGGGTGACCTGATGCCATTCATCACCGAGCCGATCTCCGGATTCGTGCTCCTGGGCACCCTGATTGTCGTGGCTGTAACCGCCTACAAGGAATTTGCAAAGTCCCGCAACCCCAACAACCGCGCCGTTATCGGCTCCTGAGCGGAGGAACACGCATGCCCCCTGAAATTCTGCAGATGTGCCCGCTTTCTCCCAAACTGGATGCCGCTCTGGCCGCCGACTTCCAGATTCACCGCCTGTGGGAACAGGCGGATGCGCCGGGCTACCTCGAGCAACACGGGCAGCGAATCACCGGGGTCGCCACCGCTGCGCCAACCGGTGTGATGCCCTCGATCATGGCTGCCCTGCCGGCGCTGCAAGTGGTTTCCTGCCGCGGCGTCGGCCTCGACAAGATTGACCTGGAGGCCGCGCAGCAACGTGGCATCCAGGTCGCCGGCACCTTTGGCACCCTTAGCGACTGCGTCGCCGACCTGGCTTTTGCGCTGCTTCTCGATTGTGCTCGGCAACTCAGCGCGGCTGATCGCTACGTACGGGCCGGAAAATGGCAGCAAGCGCGCTACCCGCTGACCACCCGCCTGAGCGGCAAACGCCTGGGCATTGTCGGCCTCGGTCAGATCGGGCGCATGGTGGCCAAGCGCGCCAGCGGCTTCGACATGCAGGTCGCCTACACCAACCGCCGCCGCGCCGACGGCGTGGCATATCGCTTCGAGCCGGAACTGGTCGAGCTGGCGCGCTGGAGCGACTTTCTGGTGATTGCCGCGGCAGGCGGTGCCGACACCCATCACCTGATCGATGCGCGCGTGCTAGAGGCCCTTGGCCCCAATGGCTATCTGGTGAATGTTTCTCGCGGTTCGGTGGTCGATGAAGCGGCGCTGCTCGAGGCCTTGCTCGAGGGCAGAATCGCCGGCGCCGGGCTCGACGTATTCGAGCACGAGCCGAACATTGCGCAGGCTTTTTTGAGCCTGGACAACGTGGTGTTGGCCCCGCACATGGGCAGCGGCACCGTGGAAACGCGCGAGGCGATGGAGGATTTGGTACTGGAAAACCTGCGTGCATTCTTCAACGAGGGCCAGGTGCGCACTCCTGCCTTCTGAGCGTGAAGCAGCCCCGCACACCGGGGCTGCCGCTCGTTGCGGGTGAGCCGGAGCATCTGCGCCCGCTCACCCGCCCTTCCCTACTGCGTCAGTGCAACAGCCCCAACGGAAACAGCACCAGCTGCGGAAACACGATGAGTAGCAGCAGCAGGATCAGCTGCGCGATCAGAAACGGCCACATGCCGCGGAACACCGCGATCATGGTGCTGTTACCGACACTGCTGATGGCAGCCAGCACAGTGCCGACCGGCGGCGTCAGCAGACTGATGCTGAGCGTGAGGACAAACAACACGCCGAAATAGACCGGGTCAATGCCGGCCTTCATCACCACCGGCATCAACACCGGCGTGAGGATCAGGATCACCGGAGCCAGGTCCATCACCGTACCGATGATCAGCACCAGCGCGGTGATCACCAGCAGCAGCAGAATCGGGTTGCTGGTCAGCCCGCTGAGCATGTCGGTGACGATACCGGAGACATCGGCCATGGTGATCATCCAGGCCGTGACGGCCGAAGCAGCCACCAGGAACATGATCACTGCGGTCATTTTCGCCGACGACACCAATACTTCATACAACGCCACCAGGCTCAGCTCACGGTAGATCACCGTGCTGACGAACAGCGCATAGAACGCTGCAACCACACCGGCCTCAGTCGGCGTGAAGATACCGAAACGCAGCCCCGCAACAATGATCACCGGCAAGAACAGCGCCCAGATCGAATCGCGCGCTGCCTGCAGCACTTCCTTGCGATCACGCTTGGGCAGCAGCACGGTTTTCTCGCGGCGGGTCACCAGCCACCAGGTGAACGCCAGCATCACGCCCATCATCAAACCGGGCGCGATACCGGCCATGAACAGCTTGGAAATCGACACACCGCTGGTCACGCCGAACAGAATCAACGGGATGCTCGGCGGCAGGATCGGCGCGATGATGCCGCCGGTGGCGATCAACCCGCAGGAGCGGTTGAGGTCATAGCCCGCCTTGACCATCAGCGGAATCATCACCAGCCCCAGCGCCACGGTATCGGCCACGGCCGAGCCGGACAGCGACGCGAACAGAATGGCCGCGACGATCGCCACATAGCCCATTCCGCCCTGCTTGTGCCCAAGGATGGCCAGCCCCAGGTTGATGATGCGCCGGGTGATGCC
This sequence comes from Phytopseudomonas seleniipraecipitans, assembly GCF_900102335.1. Lineage (GTDB taxonomy): Bacteria > Pseudomonadota > Gammaproteobacteria > Pseudomonadales > Pseudomonadaceae > Aquipseudomonas > Aquipseudomonas seleniipraecipitans. The sequence goes on along the minus strand of NZ_FNBM01000001.1, from coordinate 126,246 downwards.
GCCGGCATTCATCAACTCGCCAGCGAGGATGAAAAACGGGATGGCCATGAGGGAAAAATTGTTCGCGCCGCTGACCAGGTTCTCGGTCACCAGTTGGCTGTCGAGCATGTCCATCTGCAGCATCAGCGCGATGCCGGTCATCAGCAGCGCAAAGGCGATCGGCATGCCGATGGCGATGCAGCCCAGCAGCACGAGAAGAAAGAGTGCAAGTTCCATGGTTGTTATACCTTGCGGAGTTGTCCGGCTAGTCGGCGCTGTCGTTACGCTCGGTGGCCAGTTGGCGCACCAGGCTCATGAGGATGCTGCCCGCCATGAGAATGCCCATTACCAGGCAGCCGGCGTACAAGGCCCAGATCGGGAACCCGGTTGCCGGGCCGTAGCTGTTGCGGTTGATCCAGCCCAGCGTCCAGGCGCCATCGACCATCAACCACAGGGCGTAGAGCATCAACGCGCTGCTGATCAGGATGCACGCCTTGCGCAGCGGTTGCGGCAGGCGTTCCACCAGCATGTCCACGGCCAGGTGCTTGTGCTGGATCAGCGCCAGCGCCGCACCGAAAAAGATCATGAACACGAACAGGTAGCGGGACATTTCCTCGGACCAGGTGATCCCGGAATTGAACACGTAGCGCAGCACCACATTGCCGAATACCAGCAACGCCATGACGCTCAGGCAGGCCGCCATGCACACGGCGAGAAGCCGCTGCAACGGGGTGATCTTTTGCTCAGTCATCGAACGTACCTTCACAGGAAATGAACAAGCGCCCGTCGTGGGCGCTCGTCATTGGTTCAGGGTTTGATTGCGCGGATTTCTTCAACGATCTCGCGGGCGCGCGGGTGGCCCGAGTAGAAGTTGTCGTACGAGCCTTGCACAGCGTCGATCATCTGCTGTTTGAAGGCTGCGTCCGGCACGATGATCTCGACCTTGGCGTCGCTCAGCACCTGCTTGTCCTTCTCTTCGGACGCGATCAGCAGTTTCCACTCCTGCTCTGCGGCGGCTTTGGCAGCTTCGCTGACGATGGTTTTCTCGCTCTCGCTCAGACCATTCCAGAACTTGTCATTCATCATGTACAGGTTCGGAGTGAACACGTGGTTGCTTTCCAGAATATGGCTGGTCACTTCGTACCATTTGGACGCCACGATGTTCGGGTAGGGGTTTTCCACGCCATCGACTACTCGCTGTTCCAGCGCGCTGAACACCTCGGAGATCGGCAGCGGAGTGATGTTGGCACCCAGCCCCTTGCCGATGGCGATCATGTTCTCGATGCCGGGAAAGCGCAGGCGCAGGCCCTTGAAGTCATCCATGCTCTGGATGCTGCGATTGCTGGCGATGACACGGAAACCCTGCACGCCGTATGCGAGGAAATGCAGGCCGGTTTTCTCGGTCATGTCCGAGACCAGGGTTTCGCCGATCGGGCTGGCGAATACGGCCTGTGCGTGGGCGTAGTTGTTGAACAGGAACGGCAGCTGGATGATGCCGACATGCTCGACCTCGTTCTCCATGATGTTGCCGATAATGGCCATTTCCAGCGTGCCACCGCGCACCGAGTTGTACAGCTTCTCGTCGCCGCCGAGCACGGCGTTGGAGAAGATGCGTACCTTCAGTTCGCCGTTGGAGCGCGCCTCCACTTCCTTCTTGAAGGTTTCGTTGAGGGCGATATTGACCGGATGGCTGTCCGGGAAAAAGTTGCCGACCTTGATGGTTTTGGCAGCGTGAGCGGCAGTGCTGCCCACGGCGAACAGCGCAGCCAGGCCGAGCGCTGGGATCCACTTCATGGAAGTCATAGGTAAAGCCCTTTTATTGTTGTCGGTTAGTGTTGTTACAGCGTCAGCGTGTAGCTATCGATAGTCGCTTCGCGCAGCACCTGAGCATCGGGCTCGAAGCCCAGACCGGGTCGGTCAGGCAGGTGCATGTGCGGCTGGAAGTCGAGCCAGGCATGCAGGTTGCGCTCGAACTCGATGAGTGGCACTTCCAGCGCGACATCGGCACCCAGCGTCGCGGTCAGGTGCGCAGCGGCCATCAGCCCCGGCCCGTAATAGAAGCAGTGCGGCACCAGGTGCACGCCAGCATCGCGCGCCATGGCGAAGGCCTGCAGCATGCCGCTGACCCCGCCGATCTTGGCGACGCTGGGCTGCACCACATCCACCGCGCCAGCGGCCAGCAGTTGGCGCAGGCCTTCGATACCGGAGGCATTTTCGCCTGCGGAAATCGGCACGCCGGTCTGCCGCACGCGGGCCAGGCCAGCGAAGTCATCCGGCGGCCATACCGGCTCTTCGAGCCAGGTGAGGTTCAGGCCGCGCAGCGATTCGGCGACCTGCACCGCTTCGTCAGCGCGCCACGGGCAGTTGGTGTCTACCATCAACTGGGCATCCGCTGGCAATGCCTCGCGTGCGGCGGCAATCGCGGCGGGTGCGGTTTCGTGCAGCTTCAGGCGGCGATAGCCGAGGTCGTAGACGCGGCGAACCTGGCGCGCCACTTCCTCAGGGTCGTTACCGTAACTGACCAGGCTGGCGTACAACTCCAGCTGCCGCGACTCGCCACCCAGGAAGCGGCACAGCGGCAAGCCCGCTTGCTGAGCGGCCAGATCCCAAAGGGCGATATCGATGGCTGACAACGCGTACAGCACTGCGCCGGTACGACCGAAACCGTGGAACGCGCGCATGGCCTTTTCCATGGTGGCCTCACGGTCCGCCAGCAATGTGCCGAGAAAGAATGGCCCGACCAGATCGCGCAATGCGCTGAAGGTGACCGGATTGAGCCCGTGGCCAAAGGCCTCGCCCCAACCGACCCGACCATCATCGGTTTGCAGGCGAACCAGCAGGCTTTCCATGCGGCTGATATTCGGCGATGCCGCATTGAAGGCATCGTCGTCCTCGACGGACTCGTTCACGCGCCCACCGGCCGAGAACGGAATGGCGACGCGGATGATCTCGATACGCTGGATGGTCATGTGCGGCACGCTCCCTGCTGGAGGGCGTTAACGCCGAAAAAAGAAATGGCAGGTGCGACGAAGCCTGCCCGGCGAGCGGCATGGCAAAAGAAAGGAAGCATGGTGTGTCCCCGGTTTTTCTTTTTGACAGGGATTTAGCGGGTGAAGCGCCGAGGTGCCGCCGCGTGTGGGCGGCACCTCGGGTTACAGCATCACGCGGAGATTACTGAGCGCCCTGCGCCTTGATCAGCGCAGCCAGCTGCTCGTATTCGGCCGGCAGCAGGTCGGTCAGCGGGGCGCGGACCGGGCCTGCGTCGTAACCGGCAATCTTGGCGCCAGCTTTGACGATGCTCACTGCGTAGCCGGATTTCTTATTGCGGATATCCAGATACGGCAGGAAGAAGTCGTCAATGATCTTGCCAACAGTGGCGTGATCTTCACGGGCGATCGCGTGGTAGAAGTCCATCGCGGTTTTCGGGATGAAGTTGAACACCGCCGAGGAGTAAACCGGCACACCCAGGGCCTTGTAGGCAGCTGCGTACACTTCAGCAGTCGGCAGACCGCCCAGGTAAGTGAAGCGGTCGCCCAGACGACGACGGATCGACACCATCAGCTCGATGTCGCCCAGGCCATCCTTGTAACCGATCAGGTTCGGGCAGCGCTCAGCCAGCTGCTCCAGCAGCGGAGCGGTCAGGCGGCAGACGTTGCGGTTGTACACAACCACACCGATCTTCACCGACTTACAGACTTGCTCGACGTGAGCGGCAACGCCTTCCTGCGAGGCTTCGGTCAGGTAGTGCGGCAGCAGCAGCAGACCCTTGGCGCCCAGGCGCTCGGCTTCCTGTGCGTACTGGATCGCCTGGCGCGTGGAACCACCGACGCCAGCGAGGATTGGCACGCTACCGGCGCAGGTGTCGACGGCAGTCTTGATCACCGACGAATACTCGTCAGCTGCCAGGGAGAAGAACTCACCGGTACCGCCAGCGGCGAACAGGGCGGTGGCGCCGTACGGGGCCAGCCACTCGAGGCGACGAACGTAGCCTTCTGGATTGAATTCGCCTTGGGCATCGAAATCGGTCAGCGGGAAAGACAGCAGACCGGAGGAGAGGACAGTTTTTAATTCTTGTGGGGTCATTCTTCGAACACCTGTAACGCGTATGGAAAAAGGAGCAGCCTAGGCTGTGAGAGATACGTTATCGTACGACATTATTGAAAGCCATACTTTTCTTGCCACAATGAGGCGGACGCTCTATATCAGGGATCTTCAGCCTGGCGTCAAGACGCTAGGGACGTCGAATTCGATCATCTCCCCCGTTATATGACAACCGATAACGGCAGGCTATTTTTCAACGGCTTATGGCTATGCAAATGACTCTGGAGGCTACCCATGGCACGCATCCTGATCACCTACCCGCCGTCTGAACTGCATACCTGGTACGGCGAAAACGCTTTGGCGCAATTGGCCGAACTTGGCGAAGTGATCCTGCGCCAACAGGACGATGATCTCAGTGAAGACCAACTGATCGAACTGTCCGCAGGGTGCGAGCTGATCATTTCGGACAAACCCACCGCGGGCACCGAACGGCTGTTCAGAGAAAGGCCTGCCCTGCTCGCGTTCATACGCTGCGCCATGGATACCCGCAGCATCGATATCGAGGCTGCGTCGCGCCACGGCGTACTGGTCACACAGGCCGGGCCGGGCTTCGTCCACGCCGTCAGCGAACTGATTGTGGCGCAGATGATCAACCTCACGCGCGGCCTGCCGCAGTATTTCCGCACCTACCAAGATGGCCAGCAGGCCACCCCGCGCATGGGCCGCCAATTGGCAGGCAGCACGGCGGGCATCATCGGTTTCGGCGCCATCGCCACCACGCTTGCGCCTGTGCTGAGGGCGCTGGGCATCCAGGTGCTCGTCCATGATCCGTACCTGACGCAGCCAGCAGACGGCGTGACCGCAGTGGACCTTGCCACCTTGCTGAGGAAGGCGGATCACGTTATCTGCCTGGCCCGCCACAGCGCCGAGACCGAAAACATGGTCGACGCCCGCTTTCTTGCACAAATGAAACCCGGCGCCTTTTTCATCAACGCATCACGCGGCGCTCTGGTGGATGAACGCGCGCTAGCCGCAGCCCTGACCAGCGGTCACTTGGCCGGAGCGGCAATCGATGTCGGCCGTGGCCATGATGACCAGCCAACCCTTGATCTGGCCCGCCAGCCCGGCGTGCTCGCCACCCCGCATATTGGCGGCATGGTGCCGCAAGCGATTAGCTATCAGGTAGACCGCACCGTTGAGCAGGCACGTTCGATACTCGCCGGACGTGTTCCCGAGGGTGCAGTGAACCCGGAGAATGCGTGGCGCCTCGCGAGACAAACACCGTAGGGCATTAGCAACCTGACAGTACTGGCCAAGCGATGTCATCAGACAACCTTAGACTTAAGCAGGGTGCTCCGCTGCCGGCCTTCGTTTGTTGCTAGCCTGAGCACTCGAGCCGTCTAATCTGCCCTTTATAGGCTTGTTGAACAATCTTCGACAGTGTCCTCGGTGTTTTGTGAGCGCGTTGACAAATGAATCCGAGGATGTCGATAATCGAGCGATGTCATACGACAACAGATGACAGTCTCTAAATAAAAACAAGCAGAGAACAGGCCCCGCCCATGACTACAACCTCCAACACCCAACCTCCCTTCAATCGCCTGCTGCTCACCGGCGCTGCAGGTGGACTGGGCAAGGTGCTGCGCGAACGCCTGCAACCCCTAACCAAGATTCTGCGCCTGTCGGACATCGCCGAAATGGCACCTGCCGAAGGTGAGCACATCGAAGTGCAAATCTGCGATCTGGCCGACAAACAGGCCGTTCATCAGCTCGTGGAAGGCGTTGACGCCATCCTGCATTTCGGTGGCGTTTCCGTAGAGCGTCCGTTCGAAGAGATTCTCGGCCCGAATATCAGCGGCGTATTCCACATCTATGAAGCTGCGCGTCGCCATGGCGTGAAACGCGTCATTTTCGCCAGCTCCAACCACGTTATCGGTTTCCACAAGCAGACCGACACCATCGACGCCAATGCCCCACGCCGCCCGGATGGCTACTACGGCCTGTCCAAGTCCTACGGCGAAGACATGGCCAGCTTTTACTTCGACCGCTATGGCATCGAAACCGTAAGCATCCGCATTGGCTCCTCGTTCACCGAGCCGCTGAACCGTCGCATGATGAGCACCTGGCTCAGCTACGATGACCTGATGCAGCTGATCGAGCGCGGCCTGACCACCCCGAACGTTGGCCACACCGTGGTGTACGGCGCATCGGCCAACAAAACCGTGTGGTGGGACAACAGCAAAGCCGCTCACCTGGGCTATGAGCCCAAAGACAGCTCCGAGGTATTCCGCGACAAGGTCGAAGCCCAGCCGCCAGTGGCTGCCGACGACCCTAACGCGCTCTATCACGGCGGTGCGTTCACGGCAGCTGGCCCGTTCGGCGACAACTGATAACCAACGCTCGATAACAATAACAAGAGATCGGACATGCCCATGCAAGCCGAACTGATTCTCGACGCCCGCAACGCAACGGGCGAAAGCCCGGTGTGGAGCGCAAAGGAACAGGCCCTTTACTGGGCCGACATCCCCGACAAGCGCCTGTATCGCTGGAACCTTGCCGATGCCACCACGCAAAGCTGGCAAGCGGACGAAATGCTCGCCTGCATCGCCCGCGGGACGGACGGCAGCTGGATCGCCGGCATGGAAAGCGGAATTTTCCAGCTGACCACCACTGCTGACGGCCGGCTGACCGGCAAGCGCCTGGTCGACGTCGCCCATGCCCGCGAGGGTATGCGCTTCAACGACGGCCGCTGCGATCGCCAGGGCCGTTTCTGGACCGGCACCATGCTCATGGACATGGCGGCAGGCGCCAATGTCGGCGCGCTGTATCGCTATGATGGCGCCCAGCAGAACACCCTCCCGGTACTGCTCGATGACATTATCGTCCCCAACGGGCTGGGCTTCAGCCCGGACGGCCGCACCATGTACCTGTCCGACTCGCACCCATCGGTGCAGGCCATCTGGGCCTTCGATTACGACATCGACAGCGGCACCCCACATAACTGTCGCCTGTTCGTTGACATGAACGACTACCCCGGCCGCCCCGATGGCGCCGCGGTGGACGTGGATGGCTGCTACTGGATCTGCGGTAATGACGCCGGCCAGATACACCGCTTCACGCCAGATGGCCGGCTGGACCGTTCGCTGACCGTGCCGGTGAAGAAGCCGACCATGTGCGCCTTCGGCGGCCCTAACCTCGATACCCTGTACGTGACGTCGATTCGCCCGGGCGGCAATCTCGACGATCAACCGCTGGCAGGCGGCGTGTTCGCGCTGCAGCCCGGTGTTAGCGGCCTCGAGGAAAGCGCGTTCCCACTCTGACTACCAACATCTGGGGAACCCGGCTACCCGCGGGGTCACTCTGGAGCTTCATAACGCTGCACACCAACAACAACAAAATGGAGATTCACATGAATTTCAAGCGCAAGTTGCTCATTGCTGCACTCCCGCTGGCCATCGGCCTGTCGGGCCTGGTTCAGGCTGACACCACCCTGAAAATTGCGGAAATCCACCCGGCAGGCTACCCAACCGTAGTGGCCATGGAAAACCTCGGCAAGAAACTGGAAGCCGCCACCAACGGCGAAATCAAGGGCCGCATGTTCGCCGGTGGCGTTCTGGGCTCCGAGAAGGAAGTGATCGAACAGACCCAGATCGGTGCCGTTCAACTGACTCGCGTCAGCCTCGGCTCGGTCGGCCCAGTTGTTCCGGCCACCAACGTCTTCAACATGCCCTTCGTGTTCCGCGATATTGACCACATGCGCAAAGTGGTGGACGGTGAAATCGGTCAGGAAATTCTCGACGCCATCACCAACTCCGACTTCAACATGGTCGGCCTGGCGTGGATGGAAGCCGGTAGCCGCAGCCTCTACACCAAGAAGCCAGTGCGTAAGCTGGAAGACCTCAAGGGCATGAAGATCCGTGTGATCGGCAACCCGCTGTTCATCGACACTCTGAATGCCATGGGTGCCAACGGCATCGCCATGGATACCGGTGAAATCTTCAGCGCCCTGCAAAGCGGCGTTATCGACGGTGCCGAGAACAACTCGCCAACCCTGCTCGAGCACAACCACTTCCGTGTAGCCAAGTACTACACCCAGACTCACCACCTGATCCTGCCTGAGCCGCTGCTGATGTCCAAGACCGCTTGGGAAAAGCTGACGCCTGAGCAGCAGACCCTGGTCAAGAAACTGGCCAAGGAAGCACAGCTGGAAGAGCGTGACCTGTGGGTAGCCAAAGAAAAGGCCAGCGACGAGAAACTCAAAGCCGAAGGCGTCGAGTTCATCGAAGTTGACACCAAGCCGTTCTACGAAGCGACCGCTCCGGTTCGTGAGAAGTACGGTGCCAAGTACGCCGATCTGATCAAGCGCATCGAAGCCGTCCAGTAATCCTCTCGCGCAAGCGCATGGAGCCGGCTGCTGCCGGCTCCATGCCATCCGGTGAAGTCTCATGAAAAACCTGGTTCTAGGCGTCAACGACGCCATTTACCGCGCCTGCATCATAGTTGCCGGTCTGGCAATCGTGATCATGGCCACGATAATCCCCTGGGGCGTCTTCAGCCGTTATGTGCTGGGACAAGGACTGGGCTGGCCCGAGCCCATCTCCATCCTGCTGATGGTGCTGTTCACCTTCATTGGTGCTGCCGCCAGCTACCGCGCGGGCGCTCACATGGCTGTGACTTCGCTGACCGATCGCCTGCCGCAAGTTACCGCACCGGTGATCACCCTTTTTGTGCGCCTGACCATGGGAACAGTCGCACTTTTCATGCTGATCTGGGGCTACAAACTCTGCGTTGCTACCTGGCATCAGTACCTGAGCACCCTCCCCTCGGTCAGCGTTGGCATTAGCTACATGCCGATTCCGCTGGGGGGTTTCATCACGCTCATGTTCGTCATCGAACAGTTGCTTTACGGCGACCAGAACAAGCGTCGCGTCGTTGATTTCGAAGCGGTCGAAGACTCCAAGGAGGCCGTGTAATGGATGCCGCCATTCTCGTAGGCAGTTTCATCGTCCTGATTCTGCTGCGCGTCCCCGTCGCCTATTCCCTTGGCATTTCGGCGCTGATTGGCGCCTGGTGGATCGATATTCCACTCCATGCCGTGATGATTCAGATCGCGGGTGGCGTGAACAAGTTTTCCCTGCTGGCCATCCCTTTCTTCGTGCTCGCGGGTGCGATCATGGCCGAAGGCGGCATGGCTCGTCGTCTGGTCGCCTTTGCTGGCGTGCTGGTTGGTTTCGTGCGCGGCGGTCTGTCACTGGTCAACATCACAGCGTCCACCTTCTTCGGCGCGATTTCCGGCTCGTCCCTGGCCGACACCGCGTCGGTGGGTTCGGTACTGATTCCGGAAATGGAGAAGAAGGGCTATCCACGCGAGTTCGCCACCGCCGTGACCGTTTCCGGTTCGGTGCAGGCGCTGCTCACACCGCCTAGCCATAACTCGGTGATCTACTCCCTCGCCGCTGGCGGCACTGTGTCCATTGCCGCGCTGTTCATGGCGGGTATCGGTCCAGGCCTGCTGATGAGCGCCACTATGGCGACGCTGTGCCTGTGGTTCGCCAAGAAGCGCAACTACCCGAAAGGCGAAGTGATCCCGCTGCGTCAGGCGATCAAGATCTGTATTGACGCGTTGTGGGGCCTGATGACCATGTTCATCATCCTCGGTGGCATTCTCTCTGGCGTATTCACCGCCACTGAGTCGGCGGCCGTGGCTGTGATCTGGGCATTCTTCGTGACCATGTTCATCTACCGCGACTACAAGTGGCACGAGTTGCCGAAGATGATGCATCGCACCGTCCGTACGCTGTCGATCGTGATGATACTCATCGCCTTCGCTGCGGCGTTCGGCTACATCATGACGCTGATGCAAATTCCGTCGAAGATCACCACCGCGTTCCTGACCTTCTCGGACAACCGCTACGTGATCCTGATGTGCGTCAACTTCATGCTGCTCGTGCTCGGTACCCTGATGGACATGGCGCCGCTGATCCTGATCCTGACCCCGATCCTGTTGCCAGTGGTGACGTCGTTCGGCGTCGATCCTGTGCACTTCGGCATGATCATGCTGGTCAACCTGGGTATCGGTCTGATCACGCCACCGGTAGGCGCAGTGCTGTTCGTCGGTGCGGCGATCGGTAAAGTGACCATCGAGGCAACCGTAAAAGCACTGCTGCCGTTCTACGCAGCGCTGTTCATGGTACTGATGGCCGTTACCTACATCCCGGCAATCTCGCTGTGGTTGCCTAGCGTCGTACTCTGATACTGCTACACCCGCGGCGGGTCGCGTGCATAACGCGATCCGCCGTTTTTTTTAGCGCAACCAGAACGGCCAACAGACCGTCAGGCGCTTTAGGCTAAACCCGATACGGAAATTGCTGCCATGACTTCTCCTGCCCTGTTTCCCCGTCATATCGCTGTAATGCTACTGGCCTTGCTGGCCTGCTCCTTCGCCGGCAACCACATTGCTGCACGTATTGCCTTCGACAACGACACCGGCTTGCTACTGGCGATTCTGTGCCGCTCTGGCGTGACCATGCTGGTGCTTGTCGGCATCGTGCTCTGGCAGCGTCAGGCGTTGCAGATGCCGGCTGGCGCCTGGCGCTGGCAGTTGCTGCTAGGCCTGCTGATCGCCACGCAGAGCATCTGTCTGTATTCAGCGGTAGCACGTATTCCGGTAGCGCTGGCGCTGCTGATTGGCAACACCTTCCCGATCCTGCTCGCCCTGCTCACCTGGGCACTGGGCGGCTCGGCGCCGACGCGGCGTACGGTGATGCTCATGGGGCTGATCCTGCTCGGCCTGGTGTTCGCCCTCGACCTGCCGGCGCGCCTTGGCGCCAGCGAGCCAGCCGGCCCTGAGTGGATCGTCGGCGTCAGCGTGTCGTTCCTGGCAGCCTGTGTATTCGCCTGTGCGCTGTGGATCACCGACCACAAGCTGTCGAGCCTGCGCGGTTCGGTACGCAGCATGCTGACTCTGATGATCGTGTTCAGCAGCATGGCGCTGGCGGGCAGCGCCGACCTGATTCCCGGCGGCATGAACCTGCCGAGCAACGAGACTGGCTGGCTGGCACTGGGCGCCCTGGTGCTGCTCTACGGCATCGCCTTCTGCATGCTGTTCGTTACCGTGCCACGACTGAACATGGCCAAGAACGCGCCGGTGATGAACATGGAGCCCATCGCCACGCTGCTGTTTGGCTGGTTGTTGCTGGATCAGGTATTGAGCGGCATGCAGATGATCGGCGGCGCGATCGTGTTGGCGGGGATTGTGCTGCTGACCTATCGCAAAGACGCCTGAGAATCCATCTACAAGCAGCCGCGCGTCAGCCCTGCTGTGCTAGAAACAGGCTCGGACGCTTATTTACGAAAGTAAACGCCGCGTCCGAGCCTGTTCCTGCTTTGCAGTGTTCTAGCGTGTAAGATCGTAAACAGATTCAAAAGACGCCTGTGAACGGGATGAACAGCTCAGGCTTGCTTGACAGCAACTTCCGCCGACTCGTGAGCCTGGCGAAGGCGTTCGCGGCTGTTGGTCAGGTGCAGACGCATGGCGGCGCGAGCGGCATCCGAGTCCTGGCGAGCAATGGCTTCGAAAATCTGCTCGTGCTCGCGCTCCAGGCGTGCCATGTAATGGGCGTGATCATCATGGGCAATACGCGCCGAGTTGAGTCGGGTGCGTGGAATGATGCTGGTGCCCAGGTGGCTCATGATGTCAGTGAAGTAGCGGTTACCGGTGGCGTGCGCGATCTGCAGGTGAAACTGGAAATCAGACGACACCGCATCGCTTTCGTGAGCCGCGCCTTCATTTAGAGCATCCAGGGCAGAGCGCATCGACGCCAGCTGTTCGGGGGTGCGACGCTGCGCTGCCAGGCCCGCGGATTCGACTTCCAGACTGATACGCAGCTCGAGCACCGCGAGCACTTCACGCAGTGTCACGATGGTCGCCGGATCGATACGGAAACCGCCGGGATTTGGCGTGTCCAGCACGAAGGTGCCGATCCCGTGGCGGGTCTCTACCAGACCCGAAGCCTGCAAACGCGACAAGGCTTCACGCACAACAGTGCGGCTGACGCCCTGCTCTTCCATGATCGCCGACTCGGTCGGCAACTTGTCACCACGTTTGATCACGCCATCGCGAATGCGCTGGGACAGCTCGGCAACCAATTCTTGCGCCAGGCTGCGGTGCTTGCGGCGTGCACGTGGCTGCGTATTCTGATTTTCCATAAAAGATCGTTATCGTCTGGACGGCCAAAACACATCATATATCAGCGGTTGTATGATGACACGCTGTTAGTTGTCTCTCAAAAGTCACCGCCAACTCCACAGGTATCGCCTCCCATGTCGCTCGACACCTTGCTCCTGCAGGACCGCCTGACTCGCCTTACCCTGGCGCCGAAAATCGGCGGCAGCATCGCCAACTGGACGGCCATCGACACCGGTCAACCACTGCTGCGCCACAACGATGAGCAGGCCTTGCTGGCGGGTACACCTCGTCAACTTGGCTGCTATCCACTGGCGCCCTGGTCGAACCGGATCAGTGACGGCGGCTTCGCCAATCCAGACGGCTGGCTGGCGTTGCAAGCCAACGCGGAAAACTCGCCATTGCCCATCCACGGCAGCGCCTGGCAGCAAGCGTGGCAGGTGGTTGAGCACAGCGACAACTCAGCGCTGTTGCGCCTCGATAGCCACGTACCGTTCGCCTATGTCGCCGAACAGCGCATTCGCCTGCATGAAGGCCGCCTGGACATTCATCTGCAAGTGACCCACCAGGCCGATACACCGATGTGGCATGGCCTGGGTCTGCACCCGTATTTCCCGAGGCTCGCCAACACGCGCCTGCAGGCAGGTGCGCAAAAGGTCTGGGAATGCGGCAGCGACAGCATGCCAACCCAGCTCAGCGAGTTGCCGGCAGACTGGACGTTCGCCGAACCCAACGAGCTGCCAGAACGGCACACCGACAATGCCTTTACCAACTGGAACGCTCAGGCAAGTATCCTCCAGCCCGATGCCGGTTACCGCCTGGACATCAGTGCCGAAGGCTGCGAGCTGTACTTGTTGTTCTGCCCCGAACGGAAACCATTCTTCTGCTTTGAACCGGTCAGCCATCCGGTCAATGCCCACCATATGCCTGGCAAGCCCGGTTTGGTTCTGCTTCATCAGGGCCAGAGCCACAGCCTGACCTTCAGCCTGCAATACCGTTCGATGCACTGATACGTCCGATCGCGGCCTGCAACGGCGCTGGACTTTCGCGGCGCGTTGGTGATAATCAGCCGTCTGCCCCCATTGCCAGCTGCACGTGAGTGAATAGCCGGAACTTTAATGGGGGCAAACGCTTCAAAGCAGGTGTGGCAACCGTATCAGTAAGACCGCCCGGTCTTACGTTGTTGCCCTCTCCTATTAGAAACTATGGAAACTATCGTGACGAAAGACGAACTGCGCGCCGAACTCGAGCGCCAGGCGCAGCGTTACAAGGATGTATACGGCGGTGAAGTCATCACCTACGCCGCTCAACCGGATCCGGAACGCAAGCCGTGGCGCAAGCGAGCCAGCCTGCTCGATCAGGCATTCGATAAAGAAATCGAGAAGATCGAGAAAGACCTATCCAGCAAGGCAGATGCCAGAGCCGAAAGCGCCTGAGCCTTCGCTCGAGCGCAACCAACCCGCACTAGCACGTGATTAATCACGCCTACGCTAACGACGCTTGGAAGCCGACTTACTGCCCAGCAGAGAACCCAGCAAGCCGCGCACCAGTTGCCTACCCAGCTGATTGGCAACCTGGCGCACCGCGCTTTTTACCGCCTGGCCAGCCAAGCCACCGAGAAACTCGCCTGCCACACTGACGGTGGAAGGTGTTTCCTTGCCCGCCTGTACCTGCTCGCTTGCCGCGGTGGCACGTGCGGTCAGCACCTCATAGGCCGATTCGCGATCAAATGCCTTGTCGTAACGGCCGGCCAATGGCGACTGACGAATCAGCATCGCCCGTTCTGCATCCGACAGCGGCCCGACACGCGATTGCGGCGGCGCAATGGCTACGCGCTGCACCATCGCCGGCGTGCCTTTATCTTCCAGCGTACCCACCAATGCCTCGCCAATGCCCAGTTCGGTCAGCACCGACAGGCAATCGAAGTCCGGGTTGGGTCGAAATCCGCTAGCCACCGCACGCAGTGCTTTTTGCTCACGTGTGGTGAAGGCGCGCAGGCCATGCTGAATGCGCAGCCCAAGCTGGGCGAGTACCTCGTCCGGCAGATCGCTCGGTGACTGGGTCACGAAATAGACGCCCACACCTTTCGAGCGGATCAACCGCACCACCTGCTCCAGCCGCGTCTGCAGCGCCTTGGGCGTGTCAGCGAAGAGCAGATGCGCCTCGTCGAAAAACAGCGCCAGCACGGGCTTATCGGCATCTCCGCGCTCGGGCAACTGCTCGAACAATTCTGCCAACAACCACAGCAGGAAGGTCGCATAGACTTTGGGCGCCTCGTGAACCAGCCGACGTGCGTCGAGCAGGTGAATACGCCCGCGACCATCACGGTCTGGCTGGAGGATGTCCTCGAGCTGCAAGGCCGGCTCGCCAAACAGTACGTCGCCGCCTTGCTGTTCGAGGCTGGCCAGGCGCCGCAGCAGTGCCTGTGCGGAAGTGCTGGTAAACAGCGCGCTGTCGGCGCCCAGCACGTCGGGCTGCGCTTTGAGGTGAGCGAGTAGTGCCTTGAGATCCTTGAGGTCGAGCAGCAGCAGCCCTTCACGATCAGCGACCTTGAAGGCGGCATACAGTGCCGCCTGCTGGCTGTCGGTGAGCTCCAGCAAGGCACCTAACAGCAGCGGCCCCATTTCGCTCAAGGTGGTGCGCAACGGGTGACCGCTTTGCCCGTGCACATCCCACAAGCTCACCGGATAGGCCGCCGGGCTATGCGCCAGCCAAGGCATGCTGGCGATGCGCTCGGCGATTTTGCCCTGGGGTACGCCAGCAGCGCCCAGCCCGCATAGGTCGCCCTTCACGTCGGCGGCGAACACCGCCACACCCGCATCGCTGAAACTCTCGATAAGGCGCTGCAGCGTTACCGTTTTGCCGGTGCCCGTAGCGCCCGCGATAAGACCGTGGCGGTTGGCCAGGCGCAGTGATTGCTCGATCGGCTGGCCATTGCTGGCAGCGCCCAACACGAATTGCCGGTTCACAGACATAACGCCATCCTCTGGATTAAAGCCTCACCGCCTCGGTGCATTCAGCCTGCCCAACGACAGCCTCAGCGTAGCAGCATACATCCAGCTAAAGGGACCTGGCAGCGATGCGTCGAGGCAACTGCCTGCTCAGTTAAATCGACGCAATAAAAAGGGCGCCAATGGCGCCCTCTCAGCTTCACTCACCGCCTGACTTGTCTAGTCGCTCACGCTGCAGACGCTGCCATAGCGCTTCGGCACCCTCGAATTCGGTACCGTCTTCCTCGCTCAATGCCTCGGAATCGTAGCGCCTGACGCACCCCTCACCCAACGTGGGTGGCGGCGTTGCCGTGCCAGGCTCGGGCAGATCGTCGTTGCTCATCATTAACTCCATCAGGCCTGGCCTAAGCGAACCGCTGATCATCGCGGGACCAGACCCGCTGGATCAGTCGAAGACCACCGTCTTGTTGTTATGCACCAATACCCGGTCTTCCAAGTGATAGCGCAGGCCGCGGGAAAGCACCATTTTCTCTACGTCCTTGCCGAGGCGCACCATCTCTTCGATGCTCTCGCGGTGGCTGACACGCACGACATCCTGTTCGATGATCGGACCGGCATCCAGCTCTTCGGTTACATAGTGGGACGTCGCGCCGATCAGCTTCACACCACGCAACGACGCCTGGTGATACGGTTTGGCGCCCACGAAGGACGGCAGAAAGCTGTGATGAATGTTGATCACGCGCTGGGCATATTCCCGGCACAGCGCGGGCGGCAGGATTTGCATGTAGCGGGCCAGCACGATTACATCGGCGCGGTGCTCTGCAACCAGACGTGCGACTTCATCGAATGCCGGCTGTTTATTCTGTGCATCCACCGGAACGTGAATGAACGGAATGCCGTGCCACTCAACCATGCTGCGCAGGTCGTCATGGTTGGAAATCACGCAGGGAATTTCGCAGTCGAGTTCATTGCTGTGCCAGCGATGCAGCAGGTCGGCCAGACAATGGGACTCGCGGCTGGCCATGAGCACGACACGCTTCTTCTGCGCCGAATCGGTGATCCGCCACTCCATGGAGAACTCCCGGGCGATCGGCGAGAACGCCTGATTGAAGCCGTCCAGATCGAACGGCAACGAATCAGCGCGGATCTCGTGGCGCATGAAGAACCAGCCGCTCTGCGTGTCCGAGTGATGGCTCGCCTCGGTTATCCAGCCGTTGTAGGTCGCCAGAAAGTTACTGACCTTGGCGACGATGCCGGTACGGTCAGGGCAGGCGATGACCAGCCGAAAAGTGCGCATGAACAACTCCAGAGAATTAGCGAAGGCGCGCATTTTAGCTGCACTACCGGAAAACTGCAGTAGTTCGACGCCCCTCGCTGCACCTTCGCTGCACATGGCATGCGCCAGCCACTGGAACCGCTAATGCGGACTGTTAGCTGAATTTTCTGTAGCGGCCACCAACACGATTAATTCCCACCCAATTTGAAGTGGCACTAAAAAGGTAAATTCCTGTTACGCAGTGAAACTTCAATTACTAAACAACGTCAGGTTTGCAAAGCTGTTTACTTATAACTTAGCGATGTCTACTATAAGCAACACATGGCTATCACCCCACCGCATTAAAGGTAAACACATGTCCCTGGTTAGCGAATACCGTACTCTCGAAGAAAACATCAAAGAACTGCAAGAGCGTCTGAAAAGCCTGTCGCAAGACGACAAGCTGCAGAAAGAACTGGAGTTCGAAGGCAAGCTGCGCAGCCTGATGGGCGAATACCAGAAGTCGCTGCGCGACATCATTGCCCTGCTGGATCCAGAAGCCAAGGCAGGCAAAGCAGCACGCAATAGCAAAGCGGCCCCGACTGGCAGCAAGCGTGCTCGCAAAGTTAAGCAGTACAAGAATCCGAACACTGGTGAAGTCATCGAAACCAAAGGTGGCAATCACAAGACCCTCAAGGAATGGAAAGCCAAGTGGGGCGCTGACGTTGTTGAAGGCTGGGCTACCCTGCTGGGCTGATACAAAATCGGGGCTGTGAGTCCATGAAGAACGCCAGCACTGCTGGCGTTTTTTATGGGCGCTCATAATGGCTGGAAATGATCAGCAGCACCGCAAGCGCCGTGAATCCGGCGCGCCTCGTCTTACAGTGATTTCTTTCACCCTATCACTCTGATCTACAAACCATAACGCTGACCCACTTGCTGGGCGTGCTCGGCCCATGCCTGCAATATCACTCGCTGCGCATCGGTCGCAGTGGTCAGGTAATGCGCCATGTCTGTCTGGAAACTCGCCAAGGTATTCGGCGCACCAAATTCTGGCTGACTGAGGCGTTGCCGACAGAATTGTTGCCAGCGCTGCTGATCATCGGCACTCAAGGTGGCGGGAAAGTTACGCGCTCGATAACGAAACAATAACTCGGGTAACCGAGGATCATCGAAGGGCCAGCTTTGCGTATCGAACTGCTGGGGATCACCGCTGCGGACTTGTTCACACAATCGACGGTCACGGTCTCCGATAAAGCCTTCATATAACTGCTGCTCGGGATCGTTAACTGCAGAAAAACTTTCCTCCTGGTATACCTGCGACAATTTGTCCTGCCATTCTGACTGACAATCGCTCAGCATCCGGGCGCGATTCAGATAGTCCGTCTTGTCCAGTTGCAGCCGCTGGCAATCCTCCGCGCGTAATACGCTCAACGGGGCGACCACCGGACAGCGATTGATATGTATCAGCTTGAGCGGCACCGGTAGTTCTCCGGCCGCCAGGTCATCGCGTCGGGTATACAGCCGGCGTCGTAGCGTCTCGCCGTCTTCGTTGAGCAGTGGTGCGGCATCGAGGTGCAGGTCGCAAACGATCAATGCATTGCGATTGCGCGGGTGCCAGGCCAGCGGCAGCACCACACCCAGATAATGCCGCGCCCCGGCGAAACGCCCGGATACATGCACAAGGGGTTGCAGCAAACGAATCTGATCGAGCACTCGCTGTTTGCTGCGCAGGCCATACAGATAATCGTAGAGCTTGGGTTGGCGCTCTCGCACCAGGCGCGCCAGCGCGATGGTCGCACGCACATCGGACAACGCGTCGTGCGCCTGGCCATGGTCGATGCCATTGGCCGCAGTCAGGCGTTCGAGCTTGAGGCTCACACCCGCATCGTCCCGGGGCCACTCGATGCCTTCCGGGCGCAGGGCATAGGCGGTTCGCACCATGTCGATGAGGTCCCAGCGACTATTGCCGCCCTGCCACTCTCGCGCATAGGGATCGAAGAAGTTGCGATACAGGCTGTAGCGCGTGACCTCGTCATCGAAACGCAAACTGTTGTAGCCCACCCCACAGGTACCAGGACGCGCCAGTTCGGCATGCACACGGGTCATGAACTCGGCTTCGCCAAGACCCTCACGTGCCAGACGCTGCGGACCGATGCCGGTGATCATGCAAGCCGCAGGATGCGGGAGGATGTCGTCACTGGGTTGGCAGTAGAGGTTGAGCGGCGCCTCGATTTCATTGAGCTGCTCGTCGGTGCGGATGCCTGCGACCTGCAACGGCCGATCGCGGCGCGGGTCGATTCCAGTGGTTTCGTAGTCATACCAGAACAGGCTCGAAGGCACGTGTAGCTCCCTGTGAAGAATGGATGCCGCAGTCTATGGCCTGAAACTGCCTGATCACAAACCAAAGGCTGATCAAAAGCTTGATCGCCCGCACACCTGGTTAAGCACAAGATGCACGCCGCTTGTAGCATTCACCCTACGTCATTAATATTGCGAAACAATCTTATCCACACTCATCAAGGAAGAGCCATGAGTGACGCCACGTCGCAAAACCCCTACGCCGTACCCGCCAGCAACCTGCAGGAGCAGGCTACCGAGAGCGAGCACCTGAGCATCGAACAGGCGCTAAGCCGTGGTTACACCTTCAGTATCGGTCTGCTGATCAACGAAGCATGGATTATGGTGAAGGGCACCAAAGGAATCATCGTTGCGGGTTTCTTGGTGTTCTATGTGGCGATGTTCGTAACATCGCTCATTGCCAATCTCGTGCTCGGCCTGCTCTTCAATGTGCTGACGACTAATGCCCTGATCATTTTCATTACTTCCCAGCTTCTCTCCGGGATCATTTCGTCACTGGTGACCTACCCTATTCTGGCTGGGCTCAGCATCATTGGAGTTCGACGCGCCGCCGGCCAGCCGTTCAGCTTCAACGAGATATTCAATCACTTCAATTCGACCTTGCCATTGCTGGTCATTGGCGTTGTTTACCTCGTGCTGACCCTTCTTGCCATTGCACTTGGCAGCGTCAGTTTTGGCCTTATCTTCATCCCCTTCACGTACCTCTGCGTCGCCTACATGCTGGCCATTCCACTGGTGGTGGAGCGTGGTCTGTCGCCTTGGCAAGCACTTGAAGCCTCGCGCAAGGCAATCACCCAGCATTGGTTCAAGGCGTTCGGCCTGTTCCTGTTGCTCGGTCTGATCATCCTGATCAGCGCGATTCCGCTGGGTATTGGCCTGATTTGGAGCATGCCGCTGTTTGTAATCGCCTGTGGCGTGCTGTATCGCACGATCTTTGGTGTGCGCTCTATCGCACGTTGATCCCTCGCACCTGACCACGCTTGCGCGGTCAAGTTGCTTCCTGCCTCGCTGCTGGCTAGCATCGGGCTTTGCTCATATGACGTGACGATGCCGCCCTCCTCCTCTTCGCCTCTCAACCGACTGCAGCAGCCCATGCTGGATACGCGCTATCAGGTGGAAACTCCAGAAGGCATCGACCTGGCATTACGCCCGGCGGGCCTGGTGCCGCGCGCCCTGGCGTTCACCATCGACCTGCTGATACGCGGCGTGATTCTCGGCGTCGTTTACCTTGTGCTCGGCTTTCTCGGCCAATTCGGCATGGGGCTGGCGACCATCATTCTATTTCTGGTGACCTGGTGGTACATGGTGCTGTTCGAGGTCCTCAACCAGGGACGTTCGCCAGGTAAACAAATGCTCGGCCTGCGGGTCGTGCATGACGACGGTACACCCATTGGCTGGCCCGCCTCGCTGACTCGCAACCTGTTGCGCTTTGTCGACCTGCTGCCATTCGCCTATACCCTGGGCATCATCAGTTGCCTGAGCAACCGCGCGTTCAAACGACTCGGTGACATAGCCGCCGGCACCCTGGTGGTGTATCGGGACCAGCCCATAGAGCGCCCCAATTTGCCCGAAGCCGAGGCGCTGCGCGCGCCCATCGTTCTTGATTTTGCCGAACAGCGCGCCATGCTCGCTTTCGCCGAACGGGGTGAAAGCCTTTCCACCGCACGCCGGGCAGAGCTGGCAGCCATTCTCGCCGAGCCGCTGCACGTCGATCCCGAGCACGCCGAACGCCACATCAACGGCATCGCCCGCGGCTTATTGGGGCCGACATGAAACAGAGCCTTTTCGAAGCCCGACACCAGACTCAATGGCAAGCGTTCAATACGCACCTCCAGCGCCTCGAGGCTGGCAACGCCGATGCGGAAAAAAGTCGCAGCTTCGCAGCCGACTACCGACGCCTGTGTCAGCACCTTGCCCTGGCCCGGGAGCGTGGTTACAGCAACCACCTGATCGACGAACTGCAACAGCTGGCCCTGCGCGGGCATCAGCAGTTCTATCGGCACCGCAGCGCCATTGGTCCGCAGCTGATTGGCTTCATACTGGCCGGTTTTCCGCGTCTGGTTCGCGAGGAGTGGCGCCTGGTGACCCTCGCCAGCCTGCTGTTCTTCGGCAGCCTGGCCGTCATGGGCACCCTCGTCTATCTGTTCCCCGATCTGGTCTACAGCGTCATGGATCCTGACCGCGTCAGCGAGATGGAGCTCATGTACGATCCGGACACCACGCGCCTGGGCCGTTTCGGCGAGCGCGACTCCGGTGACGATTGGATGATGTTCGGCTACTACATCATGAACAACATCGGCATCGCCTTTCAGACCTTTGCCAGCGGTTTGCTGTTTGGCGTCGGCAGCCTGTTCTTCCTGCTGTTCAACGGCCTGATGATTGGCGCCGTGGCCGGTTACCTGACGCAACTGGGTTACAGCGAAACCTTCTGGTCGTTCGTGATCGGTCACGGCGCCTTCGAGCTGACGGCCATCGCCCTGGCCGGCGCTGCCGGCCTCAAACTCGGCTGGGCACTGCTCGCCCCTGGCCGCCTGCGCCGGGGCGAAGCGCTGCGCCTTGCTGCCGTCCGCGCGATACGGCTGCTCGGCGGCGCGGCGCTGTTTTTGCTGATTGCGGCTTTTATAGAGGCCTATTGGTCCTCCATGACATTCGCCACGCCTCATATCAAATATGCCGTAGGCGCCGGGCTCTGGGCGCTGGTGCTGGCTTACCTGTGCCTGGCCGGTAGGGAGCAACATGCGCCTGACTGACGCCAGCGTGGCGATCCGCCCACGTACCCCCTGGGAAGCCATCGACCTGGGTGTGCTCATGGCGGCCCGTCATCGTGGCCTGCTGATGGCCAGCTGGGCTGCCGTCACGTTGCCGGTATTCGCTCTGCTCAGTGCACTGCTGTGGCAGTACCCGTCCTGGGCGATGTTCGTGTTCTGGTGGCTGAAGCCAGCCTATGAGCGGCTGCCGCTGTACGTCCTGTCGCGCTCGCTATTTGGCGATACGCCAACAGTGAAGCAGGCCCTCAGGGCGTTTCCCGGTCTGCTCAAACCGCAGTTGCTGGCCAGCCTGACCTGGCGCCGCTTCAGCCCGACGCGCAGCTTCGACTTGCCGGTGCTGCAGCTCGAAGGCCTCAAGGGCCAGGCACGCACGCAGCGACTGAACGTGCTGGCGCAGCGCGACGCAGGCGCCGCGACCTGGCTGACACTGATAGGCGTTAACCTGGAAATTGCCCTATGGATCGGCCTCGGCAGCCTGGTCTACCTGTTTCTGCCCGCTCAGATGGAACTGGACTGGGACTGGCAAAGCTTGATCAATGGCGACACCAGCGAGTGGCTCTGGCTTGAGCACCTGTCCAACCTGTTCTACGTGCTGCTGCTGATCTTCTGGGAGCCGATCTACGTCGCCTGCGGGTTTACCCTGTACTTGAACCGCCGCACCGCATTGGAAGGCTGGGACATCGAGCTAACGTTCCGCCGCCTGCGCCAACGCCTCACCGGCGTTGCCTACGCCCTGCTGCTGGGCTTCGGCATGCTGTTGTTGCACGCGCCCACACCGGCGCTCGCCGATACCGATACGTCGCACAGTTGCCCGTTGCCCAACAATGACCCGCATGGCCCGGAAGCGGCGCGGCTGCTCGCCCAACCGCTGACCAGCGAGGCCTCGCGCACGTCGGTGCTGGCGATTCTCGACGAGCCGCCGTTCGAGAACCGCGAGACGGTAACCCGTTGGCGCTTTGCTGATGACACCGAACAGGCCCAAAGCGAATCATCGGCAGACAGAACCAAGGCCGTCGAGGCGCTGCTCGAAATGATCGAGAACTGGAGCGCACTGAAAGGCCTTGCCCTGTTCTTCGAAGCCCTCTTGTGGGCGCTGGTCATTGGCATCATCGCCTTGGTGATCTGGCGCTACCGTGAATGGCTGAGCACCTTCGCCGGCCGGGTTCGCTTGCGCAAACCGACGCACCACGAGCTTCCCAGCCAGCTGTTTGGCCTGGAAGTGCTACCGCAGAGCCTGCCCGATGACGTTGCCAGCACCGCGGAACGCCTCTGGCTGGATGATCCCCGCGCCGCACTAGGTCTGCTCTACCGCGCCCTGCTGAGCCGCCTGATTCATGACCACAAGCTGCCGCTCAAGAGCTCCCACACCGAAGCCGAAGTATTGCCGCTGGTTGATGGCCTCGACGACCCCGAGCTGAGCAACTTCAGCCAGACGCTCACCCGCCATTGGCAGAATCTCGCCTACGGCCATCGCCTGCCGCCGGCCGAGCTGCGCACGTTGCTATGCGATGACTGGCGACGGCTGATCGAACACGGTGGTCAGCCATGAACCGCACTACCCGTTTCGCCCTTGGCGCGCTGCTGGTACTGGGCCTTGGCCTGTTGGGCAGCTACCTACTGAGCCGCGCCGAATCCTACGAAGAGGTGGTAAACCACGGCCCGTCCCCCGAAGCCCGGGCCAATCCATACCTGGCCGCCGAATATTACCTGCGCAAACGGGGCATCGAGGTAACGCGTGCCGATAATCTTGCAGGCCTCGCTACCCTGCCCAGCCGCGGGCAGACCTTGCTGTTGCTCGCCAACCGCAGCAATCTAACGCCGCAGCAGAACGAGCGCCTGCTGAAGTGGACGGCCAAGGGCGGCCACCTGCTGTTCATCGCCGAACGCATGTGGGACGAGGAAGAAGGCAAGAGCGGCGACCGGCTGCTCGATACCCTGAACGTGCAGCAGTATCCGGTCGAAACCCTCGACGAGGACGAAGCGGACGGTGCCGCCGATGCGCAAACGGCTGAACCAAGCGGCGAAGAAAGCACTGACGAAGCGCCGGATGCCTATCCCGAGCTGACCAAGCTGTACCTGGAAAATGAACAGGCCCCGGCGTACATCGGTTTCGATACCGACTTCCACCTCTACGACGCCAACAACCTGGCTCATGTCTGGGCCAACAGCGGCGAAGCCACCCATCTGCTGCAGATCTATCACGGCGACGGGCTGATCAGCATCGTCACCGACGCCTGGATCTGGCAGAACGACAAGCTCGGCAATGTCGATAACGCCTGGTTGCTCTGGTACCTCACCCAGGACAGCGCCGTGACCCTGGTGTACAACGCCGATCGCGACAACCTGCTGACCCTGCTGCAGCGCCACTTCACGCCCGCGCTGCTGGCTCTCGGCGTGCTGCTGGTGCTGGTCCTATGGCACGTCGGCCAGCGCCAGGGGCCGCTGCTACAACCGCAGCCGGCCAGCCGTCGACAGCTACAGGAACACCTGCGCGGCGCGGCCGACTTCCTGCTCCGCCACGGTGGCCAGCAGCGCCTGCTGAGCAACCTGCAGCAGGATATCCTGCGCCGCGCCCGACGCCGTCATCCCGGCTTCGAGCGCCTGGGCGTCGCCGATCAGTGGCAGATTCTCGGCCGCCTCAGCCGCCAGCCTTCCGCAGCCATCAGCCAGGCCATGCGCCCGCTGAGCAAGAAACGCCTTTCCGCCAGCGACTTCACCCGTCAGGTCGCCCACCTGCAAACACTCAGGAATGCCCTATGAGCGAACATACGCCCGACCAGCCGAGCAATCCGATCAGCGAGCCTGCCAGCAGCACCTCCGCACCAGCCGTCAGCAATATCGCCCAGCAGCGCCAGCGTGCCAGCCAGCTCGCCCAGGCGCTGCGCCAGGAGCTGCAGAAAGCCGTGATCGGGCAGACAGCGGTGATCGACGACGTGCTCACCGCCCTGATCGCCGGCGGTCACGTGCTGCTCGAAGGCGTGCCGGGCCTCGGTAAAACCCTGTTGGTACGTGCCTTGGCCCGCTGCTTCGGCGGCGAGTTCGCACGCATCCAGTTCACCCCGGACCTGATGCCCAGCGACATCACCGGCCACGCCGTGTACGACCTGCAGAGCGAACAGTTCAAGCTGCGCAAGGGCCCGATCTTCACCAACCTGCTGCTGGCTGATGAAATCAACCGCGCGCCCGCGAAGACCCAGGCAGCCCTGCTGGAAGTCATGCAGGAGCGCCAGGTAACGCTGGAGGGCCGCCCGCTTGCAGTGCCGCTGCCGTTCATGGTGCTGGCCACTCAGAACCCGATCGAGCAGGAAGGCACCTATCCGTTGCCGGAAGCCGAGCTCGACCGCTTCATGCTCAAGCTGCACATGGACTACCCCGAGCAGGACGAGGAGCTGAGCATGGTTCGCCAGGTTAGCCGCTCGACCAAGGCAGACATGCTCGAGGTCACGCCGCTGCGCACGCTGCTGCAGGCTAAAGACGTACTGATCATGCAGAAAATTGCCAGCGACCTACCGCTCGACGAGCAGGTGCTCGACTACGCCGTGCGCCTGGCCCGCGCCACGCGCAGCTGGCCGGGCCTGGCCATCGGTGCCGGCCCTCGCGCCTCGATTGCACTGGTCCGTGGTGCCCGGGCGCGCGCCTTGCTGCGCGGCGGCGACTTCGTGCTGCCCGACGACGTCAAGGGCTGTGCCCTGGCCGTGCTGCGCCACCGTGTGCGCCTGTCGCCGGAGCTGGATATCGAAGGACTGTCCATCGATCAGGTACTGCTGCAGTTGCTCGATCAGGTTCCCGCGCCCCGTCTATGAACGCCTCGACTCTGGATAGCGCGGCATGAAGCCCTCCTCCATTCTGCTCGGCTTGCTGACCGGGCTGCTGTTTGTTGCCATCGTCCTTGGCGCGCTGGATGCCCTGTCGGTCGCCGTCCCGGAGCGCCTCACCGCGCTGTGGTGGGGCGCCCTGCTGGTGCTGGCAAGCGCTGCGTTGGTCGATGCCCTGCGGCTTTCCCGGCGCCCCTCGCCGCGTCTGCAGCGGCACTTGCCTGGCAACCTGCCGCTGGGCCGCTGGAGCGAGGTGCAGTTGGCCGCTCATCACAGCTACTCGCGCGGGTTGCAGCTCGGCGTCATCGATCACGTGCCACAGGGCATGGCCGTCGAACACCTGCCGCAACAGGTCGAACTGCGCCCAGGCGAACAGACCACCTTCAGCTACCGTGTGCGGCCACTGGTGCGTGGTCACTTCGTCTTTGCGCGCTGTGAAATCAGCCTGCCCAGCCCGCTGCGCCTGTGGCAGTCACGGCGTTACCTGGAAGTCCACGACGAGGCCCGCGTGTACCCGGACTTCGCGCGCCTGTACGGCGCACAGCTGATGGCCGTGGATGACTGGCTCGCCCAGTTGGGTGTGCGCCAGCAGCAGCGTCGCGGCCTGGGTCAGGAATTTCACCAGTTGCGCGAGTTTCGCGACGGCGACACCCTTCGCCAGATCGACTGGAAAGCCACCGCCCGCAAGCGCATGCCAATCGCCCGTGAATATCAGGACGAACGTGACCAACAAATCGTTTTCCTGATCGACTGTGGCCGGCGCATGCGCAGCCAGGATGGCGAGCTGTCGCATTTCGATCACGCCCTCAACGCCAGCCTGCTGCTCAGTTACGTGGCCCTGCGCCAGGGCGATGCCGTCGGCCTGATGACCTTCGCTGGCGAGCACAGCCGCTACCTGGCGCCGGTGAAAGGCCAGGCGCAGGTGAACGTGCTACTCAACGCGGTGTATGACCTGCAGAGTACCCAGCGCCCCGCCGACTACGCTGCCGCGGTAGATGCCCTGCTCAGCCGGCAAAGCCGCCGCGCCCTGGTGGTGCTGATCAGCAACCTGCGTGACGAAGACGACGAAGAGCTGCTGGGTGCCGTGAAGCGCCTGGAACGGCGCCACCGGGTGCTGATCGCCAGCCTGCGTGAGGACGTCCTCGACAACCTGCGCCACGCCCCGGTACGCGATTACGAGTCGGCCCTCAACTACTGCGGCGCCGTGGACTACCTCAACGCACGCAACACGCTGCATGAGCGCCTGGTTGCCCACAACGTGCCGGTGCTCGACGCACGGCCGGGCGAGCTTGGCCCCGAGCTGGTAAACCGTTATCTCGCATGGAAAAAAGCTGGGGTGCTGTAAGCGGCGCCCCTGTAGTTTGGCTGCCGTGATATCCCAAAAACTTTGTCCTGGATATCGCTGCGCTCGACCGCAGGCTGCGGCGCTCCAAGTACCCCAGTAGCCTGGGGCGAGCGCAGCGGCATTGGCCTGGAGCCTAGCATCGTCGATGCCAGAGGCCATCGCCTGTTTGTTTCCAGCTACTGCCTACGGCCGCGCCATTCCTTATACTGCGCTCCATCGTTTTTCGCCTGTGGAGCACATGCCTGTGAATTTTTCCTCCTGGACACCCAGGGAGCGCCTGATTTCCGGGGCATTCTTCGCCGTGGCCATCGGCTGCCTGCTGTACGGTTTCACCTCGGGTGTACCGCCGTTGAGCAGCGAATTCTTTTCGATGTTTGCGGTGGTGTCTCTGGTGATCGGTTTGGCGCTAACGCCGCGGTTCATGCTGCAGCCGTTGCGCGAAAGCCTGGGCAGCAACCTGTCGAAGCCGATGCGTATCGCGCTGGGTTTCTTCTGTGCCTTTCAACTGATCGCGGTAATTCGGGTAATAGTCGGCTGAGGCAGGCGGCTCGTCGAACGGCAGAACGCGCAGCGCATCGGATGCTGCTGCGTGCCCAGGCAGGGCCGACAATAGCGCCAGATGCGACGCTTATCTGCTGCTCAATCAGTCGTGTTGCAAGGGCTGATCGCTACGGCAAGGAGCCGAGCAGTTCTTTAGCCAGCGCGGAGCGCTTCCGTTACCATCGGCACACTCAGCAGCGAGACGCGGCATGTATATCTATCGATTGGTTCTGATCCTGGTAGTGGGCATCTACCTGTTTTCGCCTGCCATCATGGATTGGTGGATCGACCCCAACGGCGCCTGGTACCGGCCATACATGCTGTGGCTGATCCTTATCGTGGTGACCTTCATCCTACAGAGCCAACGTGATGCCGATGAGCTTTAGCCTCAGCGGGCTGATGCTGATCAGTGCCGCTTACCTGCTCGTTCTGTTCAGCGTCGCCTGGTGCGCCGACCGCGGCCTGATCCCTCGCAAGCTGATTCGTCACCCGCTGACCTACACCCTGTCATTGGGTGTATATGCCAGCGCCTGGGCGTTCTACGGCACCGTCGGCCTGGCTTATCAGTACGGCTACGGTTTTCTCGCCAGCTACCTGGGGGTGACCGGCGCCTTCTTGCTTGCGCCGGTATTGCTCTACCCCATCCTGCGCATCACCCGTACCTACCAGCTTTCCTCACTCGCCGACCTGTTCGCTTTCCGATTTCGCAGCACCTGGGCGGGCGCGCTGAGCACCCTGTGCATGCTGATCGCCGTACTGCCGTTGCTGGCCCTGCAGATCCAGGCGGTTACCGACGCGATCAGCATCCTCACCCGCGAGCCGGTGCAGCCAGAAGTCGGCCTGGCGTTCTGCGGGCTGTTCATCCTGGTCACCATCCTGTTCGGCGCACGCCACCTGGCCACTCGGGAAAAACACCAGGGCCTGGTACTGGCTATCGCTTTCGAGTCCCTGGTCAAGCTGGCGGCCATGGCAGCCATTGGCCTTTATGCGCTGTACGCCGTGTTCGACGGCCCGCGCGATCTGGAACAATGGCTGGTGCTCAACCAGGCGGCCCTGGCCAGCCTGCACACACCGCTGCAGGAAGGCCCATGGCGCACCCTGCTGCTGGTGTTCTTCGCCTCGGCCATCGTCATGCCGCACATGTACCACATGACCTTCACGGAGAACCTCAATCCCCGTGCGCTGGTCAGCGCCAGCTGGGGCCTGCCGCTGTTTCTGCTGTTGATGAGCCTCGCCGTTCCGCTGATTCTCTGGGCCGGCCTACGCCTGGGATCGACCACCAGCCCGGAGTACTTCACCCTCGGCCTGGGGATCGCCGTCGACAGCCCGACGCTGGCGCTGATTGCTTACATCGGCGGCCTGTCGGCTTCCAGCGGCCTGATCATCGTCACCACCCTGGCGCTGTCCGGCATGCTGCTCAACCATGTGGTGCTGCCGCTCTATCAGCCGCCGGCAGAGGGCAATATCTACCGCTGGCTGAAATGGACACGCCGCGCGCTGATCGTCGCGATCATTTTCGCCAGTTACGCCTTCTACACGCTGCTCGACGCCCAGCAGGACCTGGCCAACCTGGGCATCGTCTCGTTCGTCGCCACCCTGCAGTTCCTGCCGGGCGTGCTCTCGGTGCTCTATTGGCCGACCGCCAACCGGCGCGGCTTTATTGCCGGCCTGCTGGCAGGTATCGCGGTGTGGGCGGTGAGCATGCTCATGCCGCTGCTAGGTACGCTGCCCGGCCTCTATGTGCCCATCCTCGATCTGGTCTATGTACTCGACGACAGCAGTTGGCACCTTGCCGCCATCGCCTCGCTGGCCACCAACGTGCTGGTATTCACCCTGGTCTCGGTATTCACCGACTCGAGCCAGGAGGAAGACAGCGCCGCCGAAGCCTGTGCAGTGGACAATGTGCGCAGGCCTCAACGCCGTGAACTGCTGGCGTTGTCACCGCAGGAGTTCGCCACCCAGCTGGCCAAGCCGCTGGGCGCCAAAACCGCACAACGCGAGGTCGAGCAGGCCCTGCGCGACCTGCATCTGCCCTTCGATGAAAGACGCCCCTACGCGCTTCGCCGCTTGCGTGATCGTCTGGAAGCCAATCTGTCAGGCCTGATGGGGCCGAGCGTGGCTCAGGATATTGTCGAGTCCTTCCTGCCCTATAAGTCCGGCAGCGAGAGCTACGTGACCGAGGACATTCACTTCATAGAGAGCCGCCTCGAGGATTATCACTCGCGCCTCACCGGTCTCGCGGCCGAACTCGATGCCCTGCGCCGCTACCACCGCCAGACCCTGCAGGAGCTGCCCATGGGCGTCTGCTCGCTGGCCAAGGATCACGAGATCCTGATGTGGAACAAGGCCATGGAAGAACTCACCGAGATCCCTGCGCAGCGCATCGTCGGCTCACGGCTGTCGACCCTCGCCGAGCCCTGGCGCGACCTGCTGCAACGCTTTACCGAAATCCCCGACGAACATTTGCACAAACAGCGCCTGGCCCTCGACGGACAAACCCGCTGGCTCAACCTGCACAAAGCTGCCATCGACGAGCCTTTGGCCCCCGGTAACAGCGGCCTGGTGCTGCTGGTCGAGGACCTCACCGACACCCAGATGCTCGAAGATAAGCTGGTGCACTCCGAGCGCCTGGCCAGCATCGGACGCCTCGCTGCTGGGGTGGCCCATGAAATCGGCAACCCGATCACCGGTATTGCCTGCCTGGCGCAGAACCTGCGCGAAGAACGCGAAGGCGACGTCGAGCTGACCGAAATCAGTGAGCAGATACTCGAACAGACCAAGCGGGTTACACGCATCGTCCACTCGCTGATGAACTTTGCTCACTCCGGTAGCCATCAGCACACCGATGAGCCGGTGTGTCTGGCCGAAATTGCCCAGGAAGCCATTGGTTTGCTGGCCCTCAACCGGCGCAGCGTGGACGTTCAGTTCTTCAACCTCTGCACACCCGAGCATTGGGTGGACGGCGACCCGCAGCGCCTCGCTCAGGTGTTGATCAACCTGCTGAGCAATGCGCGCGACGCGACACCAGCCGGCGGCGCCATTCGCGTGCGCAGCGAAGCCTCGGAGCATACCGTCGACCTGATCGTCGAGGACGAAGGCAGCGGTATTCCCAAGGGTGTAATGGATCAGTTATTCGAGCCGTTCTTCACTACCAAAGATCCTGGAAAAGGGACCGGGCTCGGCCTCGCACTGGTCTATTCCATCGTGGAAGAGCATTATGGACAGATAACAATCGACAGCCCGATAGACCTTGAGCAGCAACGTGGCACCCGCATTCGGGTGACGCTGCCCCGGCATATCGAGGCAATGCCACTGGCAACCTAAACACCGAAGAACCGCATTCCCGGTGACGCACGTGGCCCGGCTTGGCTACGGGCACCATGGAAGCAGGTTCCGAGACCGTCGAGAGAATTCGATTACATGCCTCATATCCTGATCGTCGAAGACGAAACCATCATCCGCACTGCCCTGCGCCGCCTGCTCGAGCGCAACCAATACCAGGTCAGCGAGGCCGGTTCGGTGCAGGAAGCCCAGGAACGCTTCGATATTCCCGGGTTCGACCTGGTGGTCAGTGACCTGCGCCTACCTGGCGCACCGGGCACCGAGCTGATCAAGCTGGCCCAGGGCGCGCCGGTGCTGATCATGACCAGCTACGCGAGCCTGCGCTCGGCCGTCGACTCGATGAAAATGGGCGCCGTCGACTACATCGCCAAACCCTTCGATCATGACGAAATGTTGCAAGCCGTAGCGCGCATTCTGCGTGACCGCGAAACGCTTCGCACGCAGGCCGGCGGTGCACCCGCTGCGCCTCGCGCAGCCGAGAAAGGCGACAAGGCCAGCAACGGTGAAATCGGCATCATTGGCTCAAGCCCGGCGATGCTGGAGCTGTACAGCAAGATCCGCAAGGTCGCGCCCACCGACTCCAATGTGCTGGTGCAGGGCGAGTCCGGTACCGGCAAGGAACTGGTCGCCCGCGCGCTGCACAATCTGTCGAAGCGCGCCAAAGCGCCGCTGATTTCGGTCAACTGCGCGGCGATTCCGGAAACCCTGATCGAGTCCGAATTGTTCGGCCATGAAAAAGGCGCGTTTACCGGAGCCAGCGCCAGCCGTGCCGGGCTGGTCGAAGCTGCGGACGGCGGTACGCTGTTTCTCGACGAGATTGGCGAACTGCCTCTGGAAGCCCAGGCACGCCTGCTGCGGGTGTTGCAAGAGGGTGAGATTCGCCGGGTCGGCTCGGTGCAGTCACAGAAGGTCGACGTACGCTTGATCGCAGCGACCCACCGCGACCTGAAAACCCTGGCGAAAACCGGCCAGTTCCGGGAAGACCTCTACTATCGGCTGCACGTGATCGCCCTGAAGCTGCCACCCCTGCGGGAGCGCGGCAGCGACGTGCTGGAAATTGCCCGCGTCTTTCTGCTGCGCCAATCCACTCGTATGGGCCGCAATGACCTGCACTTCGCGCCGGATGCCGAACAAGCGATCCATCACTACAGCTGGCCCGGTAACGTGCGGGAGCTTGAAAACGCCATCGAACGCTCAGTGATTCTCTGCGAAGGCAGCACCATCAACGCTGAGCTGCTGGGCATCGATATCGAACTGGAAGACCTGGACGACGATGCCTTTGCCGGCTTGCCACCACAGAGCGGCGCGGTCAGTGCCACCAGCCAGGACCCCAATGAGGACCTGTCGCTCGAAGACTATTTCCAGCATTTCGTGCTCGAACACCAGGATCACATGACCGAGACGGAGCTGGCCCGCAAACTGGGCATAAGCCGCAAGTGCCTGTGGGAGCGTCGTCAGCGCCTGGGTATTCCACGGCGCAAATCGAGCGTCACCAGCGAATAACCAAGACAGGAGCCGCGAGGGCTCTAGAGCGGGTGTTACCGCCTTTACGACAAGACGTAACAAAGCCGGGGTTTACGGTAACGGAATCCCGGCTTTTTTTTGCTCGCAAAAATACGCAGCACATTCAAACCTTTGTTTTTAAATGAAAAAATAAAACTGGCACGGCGAATGCTTCATGTCTGGCACAACAACAATAACAAGTAAGACCCACGACAATAAAAATAAGACGTAACGGCTCCAGCACAATAAGAACAAGATGGCAGGAGACGCAGCTAACTGATTTTTTTGGAAAGGATCGCCTCACGGGCATCGCCCTGTGGCCAGATAGAGAACAATAAAACTGTCAGCAGACAGCACCCGTTCTGGTTGGGCCATGGGCCCGAGGTAGCATCAGCATCCAAAGCAATCCGTTTGCTCTTGCTCCCGGTATCGGGAGATTTCCGGACAGCATGGATACCGGAACAGGCGAAAACAAAAACAACAGCCTGCATAACAAGAAAAACGCACAGCAACATTTATGGGGGAGCTTCGGCTCCCCCAGTAGCTTCCACCCCGGCCTGCCTCCCTCCCCGCTTACACCCTCGCACGACTCAATGCTAGAATCCGCGCTATTTCTGCGCCTTTACATTATTCTGGCCACTCATTTCGTCATACAGTGCACTCCATGCTGAAAAAGCTGTTCAAGTCCCTTCGTTCTCCGCTGCGCCGCGCGCACCAGCCTCATAGCAAGCCGCACGTGCTGAACAGCAACCAGCACCCGATCCAGCGCGGGCAGATAAGCCGCTACGCCATCAGCGTGGTCGAGCGTCTGCAGAACGCAGGCTACGAGGCTTATCTGGTCGGCGGCTGTGTTCGCGACCTGCTGCTGGGCATCGAGCCCAAGGACTTCGACGTCGCCACTAGCGCCACCCCGGAACAGGTGCGTGCCGAATTCCGCAACGCGCGGGTCATTGGCCGTCGCTTCAAGCTGGTCCACGTGCACTTTGGCCGCGAGATCATCGAAACCGCGACCTTCCGCGCCAATCACCCTCAGGGTGACGAGGAAGAGGACACCAATCAGTCCTCGCGCAACGAGAGCGGTCGCATCCTGCGTGACAACGTCTACGGCACGCTGGAAGACGATGCGCAGCGCCGCGACTTCACCATCAACGCGCTGTACTACGACCCGGTTTCCGAGCGAATTCTCGACTACGCCAATGGCATGCACGACATTCGCAACAACCTGGTGCGGCTGATCGGTGACCCGACCCAGCGTTACCAGGAAGACCCGGTGCGCATGCTGCGCGCGGTGCGCTTCGCGGCCAAGCTGGATTTCGATATCGAAAAGCACAGCGCCGACCCGATCTACGATTTGGCCCCGCTGCTGGGTGGCATTCCTGCGGCGCGCCTGTTCGACGAGGTGCTCAAGCTGTTTCTCAGCGGTTATGCCATCTATACCTATGACCTGCTGGTGGACTACGGCCTGTTCGGCCAGTTGTTCCCGGCCAGCGCGGCAGCGCTGAAACACAACCCCGAATACACCGACACGCTGATCCGCAACGCGCTGGACAACACCGACCTGCGCATTCAACAAGGCAAGCCGGTCACCCCGGCCTTCCTGTTCGCGGCGCTGCTCTGGCCGGCACTACCCGCGCGGATAATTCGCCTGCAGGAACGCGGCATGCCGGCAATCCCGGCGATGCAGGAAGCGGCTCACGAACTGATCGCTGAGCAGTGTCAGCGCATCGCCGTGCCGAAGCGTTTCACCCTGCCGATCCGCGAGATCTGGGATATGCAGGAGCGCCTGCCACGGCGCAGCGGCAAACGCGCCGACCTGCTGCTGGAGAATCCGCGTTTCCGTGCCGGTTACGACTTCCTGCTGCTGCGTGAAAGCGCCGGCGAGGAAACCGACGGCCTGGGCGACTGGTGGACGGAGTACCAGGATGCCAGCGACAGTGATCGCCGCGTGATGATCCGTAACCTCACCAGCAAGGACGATGGTCCAGGCGCCCCGCGCAAACGTCGCCGCAGTGGCGGTAGCAAGCGCAAACGCAGCCCTCAGGGCGGCGCCGCCGAGTAAGCCCATGGAACGCATCTACATCGGTATGGGCAGCAACCTCGCCGAGCCTGCCGAGCAGTTGCGTCAGGCGCTCGCCGCGCTGGAACAACTGCCGCTCACGCGCCTGCTGGCCTGCTCTTCATTCTATGCCAGCGACTCGCTGCTCCCCGGCCAGCCGCGCTACACCAACGCGGTCGCCGCGCTGGACAGCAACCTGCAGCCCTTGCAGTTGCTGGATGCCCTGCAGGCCATCGAACTCGGCCAGGGTCGCGAGCGTCACGAGCGCTGGGGCCCGCGCACCCTCGACCTGGATATTCTGCTGTTCGGCGAACGGTTGATCGACGAGCCTCGCCTGCGCGTGCCGCATTACCACCTGCAGGCACGCGCCTTCGTGCTCTACCCGCTCGCGGAAATCGCCACGGGCCTCGAGTTGCCCGACGGCCGCACCCTCGACGCGCTGCTGGCGGCCTGCCCCTTCGAAGGCCTGGAACGCCTGACGCCCTGAAGCGGACGACTCCGGTAGAAGACGGCAGCCACGTAACCATGCGGTAACACTTCGATTGACTTGCCCTCCCGCCATCGGGACTATAGCCACCCATTGCCCCCAAACGGGGAGAAAGGGCCGCTAAACAGGCCGAATCGAGGCAGCCTTGCCGCCTCTCGAATGCCAGAGAACCTGCATCAAAGAGCCTGCAATCGACAGGCCCGCACCGGTTCCGAGTGAGGATACGTTCATGCCTGATGTAACCCTGACCACCCTGCGAGCGCTCAAGCAGAAGGGTGAAAAGATCACCATGCTGACCTGCTACGACGCCACCTTCGCCAGTGCCTGCTGCGAGGCCGGCGTCGAAGTGCTGCTGATCGGCGACTCGTTGGGCATGGTGCTCCAGGGACATGACAGCACCCTGCCAGTGAGCATGGCGGACACCGCTTACCACACTGCCAGCGTGA
Source organism: Phytopseudomonas seleniipraecipitans (assembly GCF_900102335.1). GTDB lineage: Bacteria > Pseudomonadota > Gammaproteobacteria > Pseudomonadales > Pseudomonadaceae > Aquipseudomonas > Aquipseudomonas seleniipraecipitans. The sequence goes on along the minus strand of NZ_FNBM01000001.1, from coordinate 91,172 downwards.
AACGCGGCAATGCGGGCGCGCTGATCGTTGCCGACCTGCCGTTCATGGCCAATGCCACGCTGGATCAGACGCTGCACAATTCCGGCCTGCTGATGCAGGCTGGCGCGCACATGATCAAGGTCGAAGGCGCCGCGTGGCTCGCCGAATCCATTACCCGCCTTGCCGAACGCGGTGTTCCGGTGTGCGCGCACATGGGCCTGACGCCTCAGGCGGTGAACATTCTGGGTGGCTACAAGGTGCAGGGTCGCGAACAGGCTCAGGCACGCCAGATGGTGGCAGATGCCATAGCCCTGGAGCAGGCTGGCGCGGCCATGCTGCTGCTCGAATGCGTGCCGAGCGACCTGGCTGGCGAAATCAGTCGCGCAGTGAAGGTGCCGGTAATCGGCATTGGTGCCGGCTCGCAAACCGACGGGCAGGTCCTGGTACTGCACGACATGCTCGGCCTGTCGCTGAGCGGCCGGGTGCCCAAGTTCGTGAAGAACTTCATGGCCGGCCAGGCAAGCATCCAGGACGCCCTCGCCGCCTACGTGAACGAGGTCAAGGCCGTGACCTTCCCTGCCGCCGAGCATGGATTTTCCGCATGAACACCGTAAAGACCGTGCGCGAGTTGCGCGCTGCCGTCGCCCAGGCGCGTGCCGAAGGCAAGCAGATCGGCCTGGTGCCGACCATGGGCAACCTGCACGCCGGCCATGCCGCGCTGGTGGAAAAAGCGGCCCAGCGGGCTGACTTCGTGGTCGCCAGTATCTTCGTCAACCCGATGCAGTTCGGCCCGGCGGAAGACCTCGACAAGTACCCGCGTACCTTGCAAGCCGATCAACAGCGTCTGATCGATGCTGGCTGCCACCTGCTGTTTCACCCGGACGTCGAGGAGATGTACCCGGGCGGCATGGGCGAGCAGACCCGTATCACCGTGCCCAGCGTCTCCGAGGGTCTGTGCGGTGCCAGCCGCCCCGGTCACTTCGAAGGCGTGGCTACTGTGGTCGCCAAGCTGTTCAACATGGTGCAGCCCGATCTCGCCGTCTTCGGCCAGAAGGACTTTCAGCAGCTGGCAGTCATTCGTACTTTGGTACGCGACCTGAACATGCCGATCCAGATCATTGGCGAGCCGACCGTACGCGCCGACAGCGGCCTGGCGTTGTCGTCGCGCAATGGTTACCTGAGTGATGAGCAGCGTGATACCGCCACAGTACTGTATCGCTCGCTGCAGGACATCGCGCTGGCGATTCAGGCAGGCCGCCGGGACCTGCCGGAGCTGATTGCGCATGCCCAGCGCCAGCATGCCGAGGCAGGGTTGCGCGCCGACTATCTGGAGGTGCGCGAAGCACAGAGTCTGCGCGAGGTCAGCGCCGGTGATCGTGAGCTGGTGGTGCTCGTCGCAGCCTACCTCGGTAATACCAGGCTGATCGACAACCTGAGTTTCACCCTGGATCAGGGCTACTGAGGATAGCTGCACAGGGCCTCAGAACCCGGATACACTGCAAAAGCCCGGACAATTCGCCGGGCTTTTTGGTATCTGACATTTCACTATTGCAGCCTGCCCACCGATGCCTCAACAAGGAAGCCCCATGGCGTATTACCAGCAGCCGCTCGATGTCCTCGCCCTCCCCACCTGGCAGGCGCTGCAACGGCATCGCCAGGCGATGCAGCATTTCAGCATGCGCGAGGCATTCGCAGGCAACCCGCAGCGTTTCGAGCAGTTCTCCCTGAGCAGTTGCGGCCTGTTCCTCGATTACTCGAAAAACCTGGCCAGTGACGAGACCATCGCCCTGCTGATGGCGCTGGCCCGCGAAGTCGGCCTGGAGCAATCGATCCGCGCCATGTTCGACGGCGAGCAGCTCAATGCCTCGGAAGGCCGCCCGGCCCTGCATACTGCGTTGCGCAGGCCGCTGGGCGACAAGGTGCTGGTCGATGGCGTCGACGTGATGCCCCACGTGCAGCGCGTACTGCAGCAGATGACCGAACTGGTCGGGCGTATTCACGATGGTTTGTGGCGCGGTTACACCGAGAAGCCGATCACCGACGTGGTGAACATCGGCATCGGCGGTTCCTTCCTCGGCCCTCAGCTGGTATCGGAGGCCCTGCTGCCGTTCGCCCAGCGCGGCGTACGCTGTCACTATCTGGCGAATATCGACGGCAGCGAATTCCACGAGCTGTCGGCCAAATTGCGCGCCGAGACCACCCTGTTCATTGTCTCGTCGAAGTCCTTTGGCACCCTGGAAACCCTGAAAAACGCCCAGGCCGCGCGGGGTTGGTACCTGGCTCAGGGTGGTTCGGAAACCGAGCTTTATCGTCACTTCATCGCGGTGTCGAGCAACCGCGAGGCGGCGGTCGCGTTCGGCATTCGCGAAGAGAACATCTTCCCGATGTGGGACTGGGTCGGCGGCCGCTATTCGTTGTGGTCGGCGATTGGTCTGCCGATTGCGCTGTCGATCGGCATGTCCAATTTCAAGGAGCTGCTGGCCGGCGCCTACAGCATGGACACGCACTTCAAGACCGCTCCCTTCGAACAGAACATGCCGGTGCTGCTGGCCCTGCTCGGCATCTGGTATGGCAATTTCTGGGAGGCGCAGAGCCAGGCCATCCTGCCGTACGATCACTACCTGCGTAACATCACCAAGCATTTGCAGCAGCTGGACATGGAGTCCAACGGCAAGAGCGTGCGCCAGGACGGCAGCCCGGTAAGCGGCGCAACCGGGCCGGTAATCTGGGGCGGCGTCGGCTGCAACGGCCAACACGCTTATCACCAGTTATTGCACCAGGGCACCCAGCTGATTCCGGCGGACTTCATCGTTCCGGTGGTCAGCTTCAACCCGGTCGCTGACCATCACCAATGGCTGTATGCCAACTGCCTGTCGCAGAGCCAGGCGCTGATGCTCGGCAAATCCCGCGAAGAAGCCGAAGTGGAGTTGCGCGCCAAGGGCATGAGCGAGGATGACGTACAGCGCCTCGCTCCGCACAAGGTGATTCCAGGTAACCGACCAAGCAACACGCTAGTCATGGAGCGCGTGAGCCCACGTCGCCTTGGCGCGTTGGTGGCGATGTACGAGCACAAGGTCTTCGCCCAGAGCGCCATCTGGGGCATCAATGCCTTCGATCAGTGGGGCGTGGAGCTTGGCAAAGAGTTGGGTAAAGGGGTCTATTCGCGCATGGTCGGCAGCGACCACAGCGGCGCCGAAGACGGCTCCACCCAAGGGCTGATCAACTACTTCCGCGGCCGTCACCGCGGCTGATCGAGTGCAGGTGCCCGCTGTCCGCCGGGCGCCTGCAATACTTTGCGGCACTCCGGGGGTCGCTGGAGTCGCCCTATAAAACTTGGCTGCTACCCTTATTGTCCTATGCGGACAAACAACAAAAGGGGAACCGCCCATGTTCACGATCAGCCGCCACCCGGTCAGTGACGACGTACGCCAGCGCGCTCATCTCGATGACGCTGATTATCAGCGCCTCTATCGGCAATCCGTCGATGATCCGGAAACGTTCTGGGGCGAGCAGGCCAAAGCTTTTCTCGAATGGTTCAAACCCTGGGACGAGGTCTGCAGCGGCAGCCTGAGCAAGGGCGACATTCGCTGGTTCTCCGGCGGTGAACTGAACATCAGCCACAATTGCATCGATCGTCATCTGGCCAAGCGCGGCGACCAGGTCGCGCTGATCTGGGAGGGCGACGACCCTAACGAATCCGCCACGATCACCTACAAAGCACTGCACGAGCAGGTCTGTCGCCTGGCCAACGTGCTGAAAGACCGCGGCGTGAAGAAAGGCGACCGGGTGTGCATCTACATGCCGATGGTGCCGGAGGCGGCCTATGCGATGCTCGCCTGCACGCGCATCGGCGCTGTGCATTCGGTGGTGTTTGGCGGCTTCTCGCCGGATGCGCTGCGTGACCGCATTCTCGATGCGGATTGCCGCACGGTAATCACCGCCGATGAAGCCGTGCGCGGCGGCAAACAGATTCCACTGAAGAGCAACGTCGACAAAGCCCTGAACAGCTGCCCTAACGTGTCCACTGTATTGGTGGTACGGCGCACGGGCAAAGAGGTCGACTGGCAAGCAAAGCGCGACCTCTGGTACCACGAGGCCGTGCAACAGGTGGGCGCCGACTGCCCGGCCGAGCCGATGGACGCCGAAGACCCGCTATTCATCCTCTACACCTCTGGCAGCACCGGCAAGCCCAAGGGCGTGCTGCACAGCACCGCCGGCTATCTCCTGCAGGCGGCGATGACGCACAAATACGTGTTCGATTATCACGACGGTGACATCTACTGGTGCACCGCCGACGTCGGCTGGGTCACCGGGCACAGCTACATCGTTTATGGCCCGCTGGCCAACGGCGCCACCAGCCTGATCTTCGAAGGCGTGCCGAACTATCCCGACACCTCGCGTTTCTGGCAGGTAATCGACAAGCATCAAGTGAACATTTTCTATACCGCCCCCACCGCTTTGCGCGCGCTGATGCGCGAAGGCGAAGCGCCGGTGAAGAAAACCTCGCGCAGCAGCTTGCGCCTGCTCGGCAGCGTCGGCGAGCCGATCAACCCGGAAGCTTGGGAGTGGTATTTCAATGTGGTCGGCGAACAACGTTGCCCCATCGTCGACACCTGGTGGCAGACCGAGACCGGCACCATCATGATCACCCCATTGCCCGGCGCCACCGACCTCAAACCCGGCTCGGCGACTCGTCCGTTCTTTGGCGTGCAACCAGTGCTGCTGGACGAACAAGGCAAGGAAATCCACGGCGCGGGCGCGGGTGTGCTGGCAATCAAAGCCAGCTGGCCGAGCCAGATCCGCAGCGTTTACGGTGACCACAAACGCATGCTGGAAACCTATTTCACCGCCTACCCCGGCTACTACTTCAGCGGTGACGGCGCCCGCCGCGACGAGGACGGCTATTGGTGGATCACCGGGCGTGTCGATGACGTGATCAACGTTTCCGGCCACCGCATCGGCACCGCCGAAGTGGAAAGCGCGCTGGTGCTGCACGAGGCCGTGGCCGAGGCGGCCGTGGTGGGTTACCCCCACGACGTCAAGGGCCAGGGCATCTATGCCTTCGTCACCACCATGAATGGCGTGGAGCCGAGCGACGAGCTGAAGAAGGAGCTGCTCAGCCTGGTCGGCAAGGAGATCGGCAGCTTCGCCAAACCCGAGCTGATCCAGTGGGCGCCGGGCTTGCCCAAGACCCGTTCGGGCAAGATTATGCGCCGCATCCTGCGCAAGATCGCCTGCAACGAACTGGACAGCCTCGGCGATACCTCGACCCTGGCTGACCCGGCAGTGGTCGACAGCCTGGTGGCAGAACGGCTCAACAGCTGACGCAGGCTCCCTGGGTATCGATACGCTCAACCACAGGCTACGCCAGGCAACGACCTGTAGCCCGGCGTTGAGCGAAGCGATACCCGGGTGCATTCCCGAGCAGCATCACAGCAGCCCGGCGCGTTAGGCCCGAACCCTGAATGCAGATCGTTGCTCACGCTCCGCGTCGAATGCATTCAGGACGCTCTGCGCCACCAGGCGAGAGAGCCATCAATGACTTGTGGTGCGCAGCCCGGCGCTTTAGGCTCGCGCCATGGAAGTCATCCGCCGCCGTATCGAAAGCCAGGTCCTCAGCCTCAGTGGCATCGCCCTGGGCCAGATCGATTTTGAAAACCCCAAGGGCGACCCCGGCCTGTTCGGGCCGGATTCGGTCTGTTGGCGCATTCATGGCGACTTCACCAGCATGCTCATTGGCGGGGTCAGCGCTCTGCTACTGCAGGCCCTGCATCCACTGGCACTGGCAGGAGTGTGGGATCACTCCAATTTCCGCGACGACCTGCTCGGCCGCCTGCGCCGTACCGGCCAGTTCGTCTCCGGCACTACCTTTGCCAGCCGCGCCGATGCTGACTGGCTGATCGACAAGGTCAAGCGCATCCACCTGCAGGTGGTTGGCACCGCCCCGGACGGCCGCCCCTATGCCGCCAGCGACCCGGATCTGCTGACCTGGGTACACGTCGCCGAAGTACACAGTTTCATGCAGGCGCACCTGCGCTACCTCAACCCACGGCTGAGCACAGCCGACCAGGATCGCTATTACGCGGAGATCGCGCTGGTCGCCGAACGCCTGGGGGCACGCGACGTCCCGCGCAGCCGGGTAGAGATCGATGCCTACCTTGGCGCCATGCAAGGTCAGCTGCTGTGCGATGACCGCTCCCGGGAAATCCTGCGCATCCTGCTGGCCGCCCCGGCGCCAAGCGCGTTGGCAGCGCCGGTCGGCAAGCTGTTTCTGCTCGCAGGTATCGACCTGCTGCCGGACTGGGCGCAGGCCCTTCTGGATCAGCAGATGACACCCGTGCGCAGCCGCCTGACCCGCGCCGGCGTGCACAGCATCGCCCCGGTTATCCGCTGGGCAGTGCGTAGCGGCTCGCTGCACCGCTCGCGCATCCGCATGGGGCTGCCGCCCTACTGACGCCTGCAGAGGTGATAAACTGCGCGCCCCTCATATTCGAGTCGCCGCGCATGCCGTCTCTTGACCAGGCAGTGCGCGCCGCACTTGCCAATCGCCACGCCCTGATCGCCGAACTGCATGAACAGCACACCGACTGTTATCGCCTGTTCCATGGCAGCCAGGAAGGGGCCGGCGGATTGACCGTTGACCGTTACGGCCAACAATTGATGGTGCAGAGTTTTCATCAGTCGCTGACCCGCGATGAGCTGCTGGCCCTGCATGAGCAGGTCAACGAAACACTCGCTGTGCAAACATTGCTGGTCTACAACGACCGCTGCAAAGGTAATTCGCGGGTCGACCGCAACGATGCCGTGCACAGCGCCAGCGACGAGGCGTTGGCTGACCTGGTTGGCCGCGAGTGGGGCCTCAGCTACCGGGTACGCGGTCGCCACGCAGGTCAGGACCCGCTGCTGTTTCTCGACCTGCGCAACGCACGCGGCTGGATCCAGCGCCACAGCGCCAGCAAGCGTGTGCTTAACCTGTTCGCCTACACCTGCGGTGTCGGCCTAAATGCCGCGGCCGGTGGCGCGAGCGAAGTGATCAACCTGGACTTCGCCGAAGGCAACCTGGCTGTCGGCCGCGAGAACGGTGCGCTCAACCCCGCGCTAGCGCCGATGCAATTCGTGCAGTCCGATTATTTCCCGGCGATCCGCCAGTGGGCCGGACTGCCCATCGCCGCGCGCCGCGGACAGAAGCTGCCGAGTTACCCGCGCCTCGAACAGCGCCAGTTCGACCTGGTGTTTCTCGATCCGCCCGCGTGGGCCAAGAGCGCCTTTGGCACTGTCGATCTGCTGCGCGATTACCAGAGCCTGCTAAAGCCGGCGATTCTCGCCACCGCCGAAAATGGCACCCTGGTGTGCTGCAACAACCTGGCAAAGGTGCCAATGGCCGAGTGGCGCGAGCACGTGCTGCGCTGCGCCAGCAAGCTCGGGCGACCGGTGCGCGAGCATGAACAGCTGCTGCCTGCCGCGGATTTCCCGTCGTCGGATAACAATCCTCCGCTAAAAACCCTCGTCCTGCATTTTTGAGCGGGCGCATCGTCACGCGGAACCCGGGGCTCATGCCATAATCCAAGGCACTCTCGCCAGGAAGATGAAGCAAGACCATGCTCAAAGGATTGCGACGCGCCGTTACCGCCCTGCTGATTGCCATCGGCCTGTACAGCCTGATCGGCTTTCTCGTCTTGCCCGGCATCGCGCTGCGCATTGCCAACCAGCAGCTGGAGCAGTACGCGACACAGCCGGCGCGGCTGGATCGCCTGCAAGTCAATCCTTTCACGCTGCAGCTGGACCTGTGGGGCTTGCACATCGGTGAGCCCGGCAAGGAACAGCTAGCCTTCGAGCACTTGGCCGTGGACCTGCAGATCGACAGCCTGTGGAGCGGCGCGCTGCACCTGGCGGACGTCACGCTGGTGAAGCCGCATACCGAGGTGCGCTTCAGCAAGGACGGCACCCTCAACCTGACGCAGCTGTTCAAGCTGCCCGCCAGTGAGCAGCCCGAGCCGGAGCCCGGCGAGCCGTTCGCGCTGCGCATCGATCGCATCGAGCTGCTGGGCGGCAATCTGCACTTTCAGGACCTGCGCCCGCAGGAGCCGATCGATATCCATTACGACGATCTCAACCTGGAGCTGCACAACCTCAGCACGCTACCCGACGACAACGCCGACATGACCCTGGTCGCCACCGGCCCGGCGGGCGGGCGTATCGACTGGATCGGCGAGCTGAGCCTGAGCCCGATCAGCTCCCGCGGCACCTTGAAAATCACCGACGAGCCGATGCAGGCGTTCTGGCCGTACGTACGCGACGCCGTACCGCTAGTCCTGGAGAAAGGCGCTGTCAGCCTGTCGACCGACTACCAGCTGAACCTGCGTGACGGTACCGAGCTGTTACTGAGCAATGCCCGCGTCAAGATCGCGCCCTTCGCCATGCAGTCGCCGGATGGCAAGCCATTGATCAAGCTGGAGTCTTTCGAGGTCAGCGACACCTCGCTCGACTTTGCCAAGCAACAGGTGGTGATCGGCAAGGTGCGTGGGCAGAAGCTGGAGGCCTGGGCCGCCCGAGAAAACGATGGCGAGCTTGACTGGCAGAAGCTGCTGGCCGGCAAGCCGGGCGATCAACCGGCGCAGACGCCAGCACACACAGGTGAGCCGGCGGAGCCTGCCGGCGACTCGACCGCTACGGTACAACGCACGCCGGACGAGCCGGCGAAGCCCTGGCGCGTGCAGGTCAAAGACATGCAACTGCGTGAGTATCACGCGCACCTCGTCGACCGGGTACCCAGCGAAGCAGTAGCGCTAGAACTCGGCCCACTCAACGTCGACGTGCAGAACTTCGACAGCCTGGGCACCTCGCCCTTCGCCCTGAAAGTCGATACCGGCGTGGGCAAGCAGGGCAAGCTGCAGGCCGAAGGCCAGGTGCAAATGAGCCCGACCACTGCGGCCCTCAAGGTAACTACCCGCAACATCGACCTGCGCGTGGCTCAGGCCTACATCACTCCCTTCATGCACCTGGAGCTGCGTAGCGGCCTGCTGAACAGCGACCTGGATGTCGAACTGGCCTCCACCGAGCCTCTGGGTCTGCGTGTACATGGCAAGGCCCAGGTCACTCAACTGCATACCCTCGACACGCTCAAGGGCCGGGATTTCCTGCGTTGGCAGCAGCTCGATCTCGGCGGTGTCGATTACCGCCATGGCGATCGGCTGGATATCGAACGCATCGACCTGCAACAGCCCTATGCCCGATTCATCATCAACGAGGACCTGAGCACCAACGTCAACGAGCTGATCGTCAAGCAGCCCGCTGGCAACGCCGGCGAAGCACAGGCTTCAGCCGCTGCCGAGAAGCCGCTGGCCATTCGTGTCGGCGGGATCAACCTGAAGGATGGTTCGGCAAACTTCGCCGACTTCAGTCTCAGGCCCAACTTCGCCACCGCCGTGCAGCAACTCAACGGGCGGATCGGCACGCTCGACAGCACCAGCAGCAAGCCGGCCACCGTTGATGTCAGTGGCAAGGTCGACCGCTACGCGCCAGTCAGCATCAAGGGCAGCCTGACGCCCTTCGACCCGCTGCAGAGCCTGGATATTGCAACCCAGTTCAAGCAGGTCGAGCTGACCACCCTGACGCCCTACTCTGGCAAGTTCGCCGGGTACCGCATCCGCAAGGGCCGGCTGAATCTCGACCTGCATTACCGTATCAACGACGGCAAGCTGAACGCGCAGAACAAGGTCTTGGTCGAGCAGCTGCAGCTCGGCGAGAAGGTCGACAGCCCGGATGCCGTCGACCTGCCTATCCGCCTGGCCGTGGCGTTGCTAAAGGACACCCAGGGGCGGATTTCCCTGGAGCTGCCGCTGCAGGGCGATCTCAATAATCCCGAATTCAGCGTGATGCCGATTGTCTGGCAAACCCTGCGTAACCTGGTGCTGCGTGCCGCCCAGGCGCCATTCAAATTCATCGGCGGCCTGGTCAGCGGCGGCAGCGAAATGGACCTGAGCTCCGTGGTGTTCGCTCCCGGCAGTGCGGAGCTTGATGGCCAGGCGCAGAAATCCCTGGACCTGCTTGCCGACGCACTGCGTGAACGCCCGGCGTTGCGTCTGGAGATCGAAGGCCTCAGCGCCCAGAGCAGCGATGGCCCACTCCTTGCCCAGCAGCGCCTGGAGCGTGAGTACCAGAATTATCTGTACCGCATCATGCAGCGCCGTGGTGATGAAGTGCCGGCCAGCGCCGATCTGCTGGCAGTGCCGGATGACGACAAAGCGCCGCTGCTGGAAGGCATCTATCGCGCGCGCCTGAAACAGCAACCGCCGGCCGAATGGGCAGACCTGGACGACGATGAGCGAACGGTGCGCCTGCGCGATGCGGTGCTGCAATCCTGGGGCGACAGCCGCGCCCTGCAGCGCCAGCTGGCCCAGGACCGCGCGGCGATGATCAAGGGTTATCTGGTCGACCGTGGCCAACTGGCAGGTGAACGCCTTTATCTGCTCGACGTCATCTTTGGCGAAGCCGAGAAGGATGGTCACGTGGCAACTCCGCTGCACCTGGACAGTGAGTGAAATGGGTATGAAGCGATTGAGTCTGCTAATGGTGCTGTGCGCCAGCCCGCTGCTGAGCCATGCCGATACGCTGCGTTGTGGCAGCAAGCTGGTGAACCTCGGTGACCGCACTTTCGAGGTCATGCAGAAATGCGGCGAACCGGCATTTCGCGACCCGGTGGGTTACACCGTTGGCCCCTACAATCGGCGTGAAACGAACATCGAGGAATGGGCCTATGAGCCCAGCAACGGTATGTTCACCATCCTGACCTTCGAGGGCAATCGGTTGACGCGCATCGAGCGCAAACGCCGCCAATGACGATGAAAGCACTCCTCTCCTGCATCCTGATTATGCTCGCGGCTGGCACGGCAAACGCGGCTAGCTGGCGCTGCGGCAGCGCGCTGGTCAGCACCGGTGACAGCTCGGGCGAAGTCCAGTCCAAATGCGGCGATCCCAACAACCGCGCCTTCCTCGGCTACAAGGAAGTCACTGATCAGTATGGGTTCGTCAATGAGGTGCAGGTGGAAGAATGGAGCTACGGCCCGCGCAACGGCATGAGCTACTTTCTGCGCTTCGAGGGCAATCGCCTGGAGAAGATCGACAGCAAACGCGGCAACTAGCCGGTCCGCGCTGGGCAGCGGCAGGACACCGCTACCCGGGTATCAGAGCGATCAGCCGCGAGCGGCGTTGACCGCCTGAATATAGGGCTCGGCCTGACGCTGATCCTTGATCAGGGCAACGAAGTCATTGCCGTCGGCATCCTTCGCGTCGAGGTCAAAGCCGGCTTCGACGAAGAAGCCAATGAAACGCTCGAAGTCATGGTCGCGCAAGCCGCGATAGGCCTTGACCAGCTTGTGCAGCGAGGGCGGCGTAGCATCAGCCGGCTCTACAGCGAGAAACAGTTTGATCTGCTCATCGCTCACGTCATCGCCAATCACCTGCTTCTTGTCTTTACGCATCGCTCACTCCAGCAAACCAGCCTACACGGGGCCGGCAGTGTAACGCCGGCGCCACAAGCGCTCAACGCAGGCCGGCCTTTCTAGCACCGGCCACATCGCTTCGGTACGCGACTTAAGTCAACATCGCCCCCCGCTTGCAGCTCCTATACTGGCAGCAACCTTTCAGGAAGCGCCCCGATGCCGACCCTGTTTGCCGCTTTCCGCCAAAGCCTGCGCGGCGGGTATTCCTGGGCCAGCCTGCGCGGTGACCTGGCTGCTGGCATTACCGTCGGTATCATCGCCATTCCCCTGGCCATGGCGCTGGCGATCGCCGTCGGGGTGGCGCCGCAGCATGGGCTGTACACGGTGCTGGTGGCCGCCCCACTGATCGCCCTGTGCGGTGGCTCACGCTTCAACATCTCCGGGCCTACCGCGGCGTTCGTGGTGATTCTGCTGCCCATCACCCAGCAGTTCGGCATCGGCGGCCTGCTGCTGTGTACGGTGATGGCCGGGGTGATTCTGATCGCCCTGGGCTTGCTCAAAGCAGGCCGCCTGATCGAGTTTGTGCCCTACCCCGTCACCCTCGGTTTTACTGCCGGCATCGGTATCGTCATCGCCACGCTGCAGGTCAAGGATCTGCTCGGCCTGCACCTGGCAACCCAGCCGAGCCATTACCTGCAGCAGTTGCAGTTGCTGGTCGAGACGCTGCCGGGCCTCCAACTTGGCGACAGCTTGGTGGCGCTGGCCAGCCTTGGCGTGTTGCTGCTATGGCCAAAGCTGGTGCCGCGCGTTCCCGGGCACTTAGCGGCGCTGGCCGTCGGTGCATTGCTGGGCGTGTTGCTGGAGCGTGGCGGCCTGTCGGTGGCAACCCTGGGCGAGCGTTTCAGTTACAGCGTCGATGGCGTTAATTACCCCGGCATCCCGCCCTTCCTGCCAACATTCGCCTGGCCTTGGCAGTTGCCCGGTGCGGACGGCCAGCCTCTGGTGCTGTCCTTCGAACTGATCCACCAGCTACTGGCTCCGGCTTTTGCCATCGCCATGCTGGGTGCCATTGAATCGCTGCTCTGCGCGGTAGTCGCTGACGGCATGACCGACAGCAAGCACGACCCCAACGCGGAATTGCTCGGCCAAGGCATCGGCAATCTGCTCGCGCCGCTGTTCGGCGGCATCACCGCAACCGCCGCCATCGCCCGTAGCGCCGCCAACGTCAGGGCTGGTGCGCGCTCGCCGCTGGCGGCGATCATCCATGCTGGGGTGGTGCTGGCCGCGATCCTGTTTCTCGCCCCGCTGTTCAGCTACCTGCCGATGGCCGCGCTAGCCGCCCTGCTGCTGATGGTCGCGTGGAACATGAGCGAGGCGCACCACGTAGTTCACACCCTGCGCATCGCACCACGCGGCGACGTGCTGGTGTTGCTGACCTGCCTGCTGCTCACGGTGCTGTTCGACATGGTGCTGGCAGTGGGTGTCGGCCTGCTGCTGGCCGCCGGGCTGTTCATAAAGCGCATGAGTGAGCTGACCGATACCAGCAACCTGCCACGGCACGCTTATCAAGCCTTGAACGACTTGCCAGAGCATGTGCTGGCGCTGGCCATCCGCGGCCCGCTGTTTTTCGGCGCGGCAGAACGCACGCTCGGCGCACTACGTAGGCTCGACCCGCATATTCGCGTGGTGATTCTCGACCTCAGCGCCGTGCCGATGCTCGACATGACCGCGCTAGCGGCCTTGCACAGCATCGTGCTGGAGTACCGCCGGCATGGCATCGCCCTGATCATCAGCGGCGCCTCGCCATCGCTGCGCCTGAAACTGCGCCGTGCCGGCCTGCAGAGTGCCCATGATCGCTTGAGCTACGCTCGCGACCTACGCCGCGCCCGAACCATCTGCGAGGTCTGGGGTGCTGTGGGTTAAAGCCCCTTCACCGCGTAGATACCCGGCGCATTGCGCCAGTAACCCTTGTAGTCCATGCCGTAGCCGAAGATGTAACGGTCGATGCACGGCAGCCCCACGTAGTCGGCCTTCAGATCCGGGCGTGCCTTACGGTCGTGATCCTTGTCGATCAGCACGGCGGTATGCACGTTGGCGGCGCCAGCGTGATGGCAAAAGTCGATGATCGCGCCGAGGGTGTGCCCTTCATCAAGGATGTCATCGATGATCAACACGTCGCGGTCGATGAACGAAACTTCCGGTTTGGCCTTCCAGAACAGCTCACCGCCGCTGGTCTGGTTGCGATAACGACTGGCATGCAGGTAAGACGCTTCCAGCGGGAAGTCGAGCTGGGTCAACAGCTTGCCGGAAAAGATCAGCCCACCATTCATGACGCAGAACACCACCGGGTTGCGGTCGGCCAGTTCAGCGTTAATGGCAGCGGCCACACGCGTGATGGCGGCCTCCACCTCGGCTTCGCTGTACAGGCAATCGGCTTCGGCCATTACCTGGCGGATGTGAGCGAGATCGGCAGGCATATCAGGTCCTCATTGGCGGGTGACAGTGTTGGCTCTACGAGAGCCTCGACCCGCGGTGTTGATGGCACCGGCGCGCAAGCGCATCACCGGTCAGAAAAAAGGCCGCAACGTTACGCATCCGGCCGCTGTGGCGCAAGCGCCCGAGCGCGCTCGACACGCGGCGCACGTTGCCCGCGGGTACCGATCGTGACCATGCTCGAGACAGCCCAGCAATGGCTGCGGATCATCGGCAAGAACAAAAAGTTCCGCCGTTACAGCGCCCACAGCACCGCGCAATGCTTTAATCTAGCGTGTTTTTTGCCCACTTTTGCCGGAGACCCACCGCAATGCCAGTCCTCGAGATCCGCCATCCGCTGATTCGCCACAAGATCGGTCTCATGCGCCGCGCGGATATCAGCACCAAGAATTTCCGCGAACTGGCCCAGGAAGTGGGCGCACTGCTCACTTACGAAGCAACCAAGGACCTGCGCCTGGAAAACTACGAGATCGCAGGCTGGGCAGGCCCCGTGCAGGTCGAGAAGATCTCCGGCAAGAAGATCACCGTGGTGCCGATCCTGCGCGCAGGCATCGGCATGCTCGACGGCGTGCTCAGCCTGATTCCTGGTGCCAAGGTAAGCGCCGTCGGCGTTGCCCGCAACGAGGAAACGCTGCAGGCGCACACCTACCTGGAGAAGTTGGTGCCGGAAATCAACGAGCGCCTGGCGATGATCATCGACCCGATGCTCGCCACTGGCGCCTCCATGGTCGCCACCATCGATCTGCTCAAGAAGGCCGGCTGCAAGGAGATCCGCGCCATGGTGCTGGTCGCGGCGCCAGAGGGGATCAAGGCGGTGAACGACGCGCACCCGGACGTGCAGATCTACACCGCGTCCATCGACCAGTGCCTCAACGAACACGGCTACATCATTCCTGGGCTTGGTGATGCCGGCGACAAGATCTTCGGCACCAAGCAGAAGGACGCCTGATCGATGCGCGACGAATTCAACGACCCGTTGTGGCGTCAGGTGCTGTCTGGCGCGCAGATGCTCTTCGTGGCCTTCGGCGCACTGGTACTGATGCCGCTGATCACCGGCCTCGACCCCAACGTGGCGCTGTTCACCGCTGGCCTGGGCACGCTGCTGTTCCAGATGGTCACAGGCCGCCAGGTGCCGGTTTTTCTGGCGTCCAGCTTCGCGTTTATCACCCCGATCATCCTCGCCAAGGGCCAATTCGGCCTCGCCGAAACGATGGGCGGGGTCATCGCTGCAGGTTTCGTCTACACCTTTCTCGGCTTTGCCGTGAAGATCAAGGGCACGGGCTTTATCGACCGCCTGCTACCGCCCGTGGTCATCGGCCCGGTGATTATCTCCATCGGCCTGGCCATGGCGCCTATCGCGGCCAACATGGCGATGGGCAAAGCCGGTGACGGCAGCGTGCTGCTGCCTTACAGCACGGCGATGTGGATTTCCATGCCGACGCTGCTCACCACGGTAATTGTCGCGGTGTTCGGTCGCGGGATCTTCCGTCTAGTGCCAATCATCTCCGGCATTCTGGTGGGCTTCGCACTATCGATCTATTTCGGCGCCCTTGACCTTGCCCACGTGGCCGCGGCTCCCTGGCTGGCGATGCCGGCGTTCACCGCTCCGGCGTTCAACTGGCAGGCGATTCTGTTCATCGTGCCGGTAGCACTGGCGCCGGCCATCGAGCACATCGGAGGTGTGATTGCCGTGGGCAGCGTCACCGGCAAGAATTACCTGAAAAAGCCGGGCCTGCACCGCACCCTGCTTGGCGACGGCCTGGCTACCTCGGCGGCCGGCCTGCTCGGCGGCCCACCGAACACCACTTACGCGGAAGTTACTGGCGCGGTGATGCTGACCAAGGCCTACAACCCGAAGATCATGACCTGGGCGGCGATCTTCGCCATCAGCCTGGCGTTCATCGGCAAGTTCGGCGCCATCTTGCAGAGCATTCCGGTGCCAGTGATGGGCGGCATTCTCTGCCTGCTGTTCGGCTCGATTGCGGCAGTCGGTATGAACACCCTGATCCGCCACAGCGTCGACCTCAGCGAAGCGCGCAACTTGGTGATCGTTTCGGTAACGCTGGTATTCGGCATCGGCGGCGTGCTGGTCGGCACCGGTGATGGTCCGGATGACTTCGGCCTCAAGGGCATCGCCCTGTGCGCCATCGTCGCCATTGCCTTGAACCTGATCCTGCCGGGTAACGATGGCTGGAAGAAGAAAAGCGCCGACGAGGCGCCTGACATCTGAGAAAGAAAATGCCCGGCTCTAGCCGGGCATTTTTCATAGGCTTTGTGGCGCTCGCTCACACAGTCGCTTGAGCGCTGCCACCCAGCTCGGGTGGTCGTTCACGCAAGGCACCAGCTCCAGACTTTCGCCGCCCGCCTGCAGAAACTGTTCGCGACCACGATCGCCGATTTCCTCGAGCGTCTCGATGCAGTCGGCCACGAAGGCCGGGCACATCACTAGCAGCTTCTTCACGCCCTGAGCAGCCAGCTCGTCGAGGCGCGCTTCGGTGTAGGGCTCGATCCACTTGTCCTTGCCAAGGCGCGACTGGAACGACACCGACCATTGCTCGCGCTGCAGGCCCATGCGCGCGGCGAATGCTTCGGCGCTGCGCATGCACTGGGCGCGGTAGCAGGTGGCAAGCACTTGCGCCGAAGCCGTACGGCAGCAGTCGGGGCCGCGCAAGCAATGGTTGCTCGGGTCAAGCTTGCGCAGGTGCCGCTCCGGCAGGCCGTGGAAGCTCAGCAGCAAGTGATCGAAATCCTTCTCCAGGTACGGCCGGGCGCTATCGGCCAGGGCGTCGATGTAATCGGGGTCCTGAAAGAACGGCGGCAGAATCGAGAAGCGAATCGGCAGCTTGCGCTCGCGTACCACGCGCTTGGCTTCTTCAATGACGGTGGTGGTGGTGCTGTCGGCAAACTGCGGGTACAGCGGTGCCAGCGTCACCTGCTTGATGCCCTGGCCGGCAAGGCGGGTCAGCACGGTTTCCAGCGACGGCTCGCCATAGCGCATGGCCAGCTCCACCGGGCCCTGAGTCCACTGCGTTTTCATCGCCTCCTGCAAGCGCTTGCTGAGCACGATCAGCGGCGAGCCATCCGGCCACCAGATTGATGCGTAGGCATGGGCAGACTGCGCAGGGCGACGGATCAGGATGAGCGACACCAGCAGTCGTCGCAGCGGCCATGGCAGGTCGACTACGTAAGGGTCCATCAGAAACTGGTTGAGATACCTGCGCACATCGGCGACCTCCGTGGAAGCTGGAGAGCCAAGGTTGACCAGCAGTAAGGCGTGATCGGTCATGCAATGTTGTCCTGTTAGTGAAGGCTCAGCAAATCCACTAGAGCCACGTCCAGATGCGTGAAGCGAAATTCGAAGCCGGCCTCCAGCGCCCTGGCTGGCTGGGCATGCTGGCCGCCTAGCAACAGCAGCGACATTTCACCGAGCCCGGCACGCAAGGCGAAGGCCGGTAGCGGCACGATGGCGGGGCGATTCACGGCGTGGCCCAGTTCGCTGGCGAACTCGGCGTTGCGCACCGGTTGCGGCGCGCAGGCATTATAAGGACCGCGTGCCTGCTCCTGCTGCAAGAGAAAATCAATCAGGGCGATTTGATCGGCGATATGAATCCATGGCATCCATTGGCGTCCGTTGCCGATGCGCCCGCCCAGACCGAAACGAAATGGCGTGACCATTCGCTTGAGGATGCCACCGTCTTTCGCCAGCACCAGCCCCGTGCGCAACAGAATTACCCGGATGCCCAGCGCTTCGGCCCGCTGCGCAGTGTCTTCCCAGGCAACGCAGAGCTGCGCAGCGAAATCCGCACCGGGGGCGGCCTGCTCATCAACATGCCGCTCACCGGTATCGCCGTACCAACCGACCGCCGAACCGGACAGCAGCACGCCCGGTTTCTGCTCGCTGGCCTGTAGCCAGGCCAGCAATGTCTCGGTCAGGTGAACACGGCTTTCCCACAGCAATTGCCTGCGGGCCTTGCTCCAGGGGCGATCGGCAATCGGCGCGCCCGCCAGGTTGACCACGGCATCCAGTGGCTCATCGCCAATTTCCTCCAGACGCCCAACACCGCGCACGCGGGTGCCGCACAGCACCGCAACCTGCTCGGGGCGGCGGCTCCATACCGTCAGCTGGTGCCCCTGCTCGATCCAGTAATGACAGAGCGCGCGGCCAATCAGGCCAGTGCCGCCGGTGATCAGGATATGCATGGCAGATTCCTCACTGTGTGATGTCCGGGGTCGACGCTGTGGATGGCACGATTGCAGCACCTTCATGCAGGCCAGCAGCCGGCCGACAGAAACGGGGAAACTATTGCGGCCCGTGCCTATTCTGAAGAATAGATGCCCTGGCCACAGTTACCCGTCGACACGGGACGCGAGCTTATACAGAAATTGTACATTGTACGAGCCATGTCCAGAGCGTAGCCTTGGCCCAGCGGATGCCGATGCAGTGACGGCGCCCCGACAGCACAAGAGGTAGAGATGACCAGTACAGCTCCCATCGCCATCATCGGCACCGGCATCGCCGGGCTTTCTGCCGCAGAGGCGCTGCATGCCGCCGGCTATTCGGTGCAATTGTTCGACAAGAGTCGTGGCAGCGGTGGCCGTATGGCCAGCAAGCGCAGCGACGCGGGCGCCCTGGATCTGGGCGCACAATATTTCACCGCCCGTGATCGCCGTTTCGCCGCAACCGTCCAACAGTGGCAGGCACGCGGATGGGTCGAAGAGTGGACGCCCAGCCTCTATCAGTTTGCCAACGGCACACTCAACCCCTCTGCAGATGAGCAGATTCGCTGGGTCGGCAAACCGCGCATGAGCGCCATTACCCGCGCCATGCTGGGTGCCCTGCCGGTGAAATTTTCCTGCCGCATCGCCGAGGTGTTTCGCGGCGAGCAGCACTGGCACCTGCTCGATGCCGAGGGCGAGAGCCACGGCCCGTTCAGCCACGTCATCGTTGCCACACCAGCACCTCAGGCCAGCGCGCTATTAGCCGCCGCGCCGAAACTTGCCGGCACGGTGGCCAGCGTGAGCATGGACCCGACCTGGGCGGTGGCCCTGGCATTTGAAAAGCCGCTGGATACGCCACTCGAAGGCTGCTTCGTGCAGGATGACGTGCTGGACTGGACCGCACGCAATCGCAGCAAACCAGGCCGCGACACCACGCTGGACACCTGGGTGCTGCACGCCAGCAGCAGCTGGAGTCGTCAGCACCTTGATCTCTCCAAGGAACAGGTGATCGAACACTTGCACGGCGCCTTTGCGGAAATGATCGGCTGCGCCGTGCCCGCACCAGTCTTCAGTCTCGCCCACCGCTGGCTGTACGCGCGGCCGAGCGCGGCGCACCAGCTCGGCGCACTGGCGGATGCCGACCTGGGTCTGTATGCCTGCGGCGACTGGTGCCTGTCCGGCCGTGTCGAAGGCGCCTGGCTCAGCGGCCAGGAAGCGGCCCGCAAATTGATCGCGCATAACCAGTGAGTAACGCCAAGCACCGCCTCACCCCGCGAAAACTGCTGCTGTCCAAGTGGACCGCAGCCGTGCCGCAAAACCGCGAAAAGCACTTTCTTGTCACCGAGTTGTTCTGCGACGAAGAAGGCACTGTCCTGGAAATAGAACTGCAGGCGGTACTTAGCAAGCGCGTCCAGCGCCTCGACTGGCGCGTTCTTCAAAATGCCGAGGCCTGGAAAATGGGCTGGCGTTGACGCTCAGCCACATCCGCCGACCCCGGAAATTGTTGTACATAGCATTTGACTTGTACAAGAACGTGCTTAAGATGAAATCAAACTTGTACAAAAATAAATCCTTGTACAAGATCTTTTCAAAGGTGCGTCCATGTCAGTCATCCTGTCCCACCGCGACAAACCCAAGCTTGGCGTAAGTGCCTGCCTGCTGGGTGCAGAGGTTCGCTACAACGGCGGGCATAAAGCCTCGCGGTTGTGCATGGATCAACTGAGCGAATATTTCGAATTCGTGCCGTTCTGTCCCGAGGTTGCTATCGGCCTCGGTATTCCGCGTGAACCGATTCGCCTTGTTGGCGACCCCGACGCCCCGCGCGCGGTGGGCACCGTACACCCTGATCAGGACCATACCGATGCGCTGATCGCCTATGGCGAGCAGGTGGCGGCGGAGCTGCCGCCCATCAGCGGCTACATCGTCATGCAACAGTCGCCCTCCTGTGGGCTGGAGCGGGTCAAGGTCTATCAGGACAATGGCCACCCGAGTGAGCCCAAGGGCCGCGGCCTATACACCGCGGTGCTCTGCGAGCGTCACCCTGACCTGCCGATCGAGGAAGATGGTCGCCTGAACGACCCGGTGTTGCGCGAGAACTTCATGACCCGCGTGTTCACCTACTACCAGTGGCAGACGCTTTGCCAGTCCGGGCTAAGCCGCGGCAAGCTGATCGAGTTTCACGCCCGCCACAAATACTTGCTGATGGCCACTGACCCGCTGCGCTACAAGCGCCTTGGCCGGCTGCTGGGTGACCTGTCCGGGGAAGACCTGCAGAGCCTCGCAGCCCACTACATCAGCGAACTGATGATTGCCTTGAAGCGCTGCGCCACGCGCGGCACCCACAGCAATGTGCTGCAGCATTTGAGTGGTTACCTGAAAGGCGCTTTGAGCGCAGCGGAAAAGCAGGAGATGCAGCAGCTCATCGGCCAATACCGCCAAGGCATCGTGCCGCTGGTCGTGCCATTGACCTTACTCAAGCACCACTTCCGTCAGCACCCTGATCGCTATATCGCCCAGCAGGTCTACCTGCAACCGCACCCGGAAAACCTCAGCCTGCGGAACGCCCTATGAACCAGCCAACCTCTCCCGAGCCGGATGCGGACGCCTATCGCGACGCACTGGCTGGCGGTTACCTGCCCATTCGCGACGTTGCCAGCCTGACGGGCGTCAACCCGGTCACCCTGCGCGCCTGGGAACGCCGCTACGGCCTGGTGGTGCCTCATCGCACCGCCAAAGGCCATCGCCTGTATTCACCGGATCAGGTGCAGACCATCCACGCCGTACTGGGCTGGCTCAACCGCGGTGTTTCGGTGGGCCAGGTCAAGGGGCTGCTGCGTGCGGATCAGCCATTGCCTGCCGACCAGGCCTCGCAATGGCAAGAGAAACGCGAACAGCTGTGCCACGCCATTCATCTGCTCGACGAGCGTCAGCTGGACGAACGCTTCAACGCTGAGCTGGCGCTTTATCCACCGCAAATCCTCTGCCAGCATCTGCTGCTGCCACTGCTGGTGACCTTGGAACAACGTTGGTCGCAGCGCCCCGGCGCGACCACCGAACGGCTGTTCCTGCATAGCTGGCTGCGCAGCAAGCTCGGCGCTCGGGTTTATCACGACAATCGCCAGCACACCGGCAAACCGCTGCTGTTGATCAACCTGTGCCAGATGCCGATGTCGCCTCAGCTGTGGCTGTGCGCCTGGCTGATCGCCACCGCCGGCTGCCCGGTCGATGCCTTCGACGGGCCGATTCCGGTGAACGAACTGCCGCTGGCCATCGCCCGCCTGCAGCCGCGTGCACTGTTGCTGTTCTGCGAAGCGGACTCCAATACCAACGCCGAGTCGTCGCTGCACCACTGGCTGAGCGATCACCGCATACCGTGCCTGTTGGTCGGCATCGAAGACGAAATGCGCGGCCGCCAGTTGGTGGCCAATGCACCCAACGGGGCCGATATCACATTCATGGCCGACCCTCTCGCCGCGCTGCAAACGCTCGCCGATCGCCATCTGCTCGAATAGGACGACTCATGCTTCAACTGATGTGGTTTCGCACCGACCTGCGCGTCACCGATAACAGCGCACTGGCCGCAGCGATGCAGGCTGGCCCGACGGTAGCGGTCTTCCTGATGAGCCCCGGCCAATGGCGCCAGCATGATGATGCACCGAGCAAGGTGGACTTCTGGCTGCGCAACCTGGCTGAGCTGAGCGAGCAATTGCAACGCCTCAACGTCCCGTTGCTGATTCGCGAGGCGGATAGCTGGAGCCAGGCGCCGAAGGTGATGTGCCAGTTGGCCGAAGAGCTGCAAGCGACCGCGCTGCACGCCAACGAGGAGTACGGCGTCCATGAAACCCGCCGTGATCAGCAGGTCGCGGCGGCGCTGGACGATCTTGGCGTGGCGTTTCGCAGCCACCTCGACCGGTTGCTGTTCAAACCCGGCAGCGTGCTGACGCGCACCGGCACTTACTTCAAGGTGTACAGCCAGTTTCGGGGCATTTGCTACCAACGCTTGCACAGCGCCCTGCCGCCACTTGTGGCACTGCCCAAAGCGCAGGCTGCGCTAGACATCGTCGCTGACAAAGTGCCCACTTGCGCTACCGGCTTCGAGCCGCCGAGCCAGGCACTACGGGATGCCTGGCCGGCCGGCGAACAGGCCGCCCGCGAGCGGTTACAGCGCTTCGCCGATGAATGGATCGAGGATTACCACGAGGCCCGCGATTTCCCGGCCCGGCCGGGTACCAGCCAACTATCCGCCTACCTGGCAGCCGGCGTGGTATCGCCACGGCAATGCCTGCACACCGCGTTGAATCACAATCAGGGTGAGTTCGAGAGCGGCAACCAGGGCGCGGTTACCTGGGTCAACGAGCTGATCTGGCGCGAGTTCTACACGCACATCCTGGTTGGCTATCCGCGGGTTTCCATGCACCGCGCGTTCCGTCCGGAAACCGAAGCCCTGCCCTGGCGTAATGCCGCCGAGGATCTGCAGGCCTGGCAGGAAGGGCGTACCGGCATCCCGCTCATTGATGCGGCAATGCGTCAGTTGCTGGAAACCGGCTGGATGCACAACCGTCTGCGCATGGTGGTGGCGATGTTCCTGACCAAGAACTTGCTGATCGACTGGCGCGAGGGTGAGCGCTTCTTCATGCGTCACCTGATCGATGGCGACCTCGCCGCCAACAATGGCGGCTGGCAATGGAGTGCGTCGACGGGGACAGACTCGGTGCCCTACTTCCGCATTTTCAATCCGGTCAGCCAGTCCCAGCGCTTCGACCCGAACGGCCGCTTTATCCGCCAGTGGCTGCCGGAGTTGGCAGCGCTCAGTGACAAAGCCATTCACGATCCTCACGCCGGGCGTAAGGGCCAGAGCAGCCTGTTCGGTGCAAGCCCTGACTATCCGCTGCCTATCGTCGACCTGCGCGCCAGCCGTCAGCACGCCCTGGATGCATTCAAGAACCTGCCGTCAGCAAGCCAGCTCGCATGAACAGCGCCTGTGGGCGCCTCGCCAGCTCCTGTCTGCTGAAGATGCCGCGTGCGCTGCCCGGTTGGCTGGGTACACGTGATTCAGTGCCTGGCATGGCCATCTCTCAGCGCGATGAAAGCCTTGACCACCAGGGCCGACATCCATGAGCGCCTTCAGCAAGCGGATCTGGCTCACCGGCGCAGCCGGCGCGCTAGGCCAGGCACTTGCCGAGCGCCTGTTGCGCGACGGCCATTGCCTGGCGCTGAGCGCCTGCGACGGCACATCGCTACAGGCGCTGGCCGGGCGTTATCCGAGCCGGGCGCTGATCCTGCCCGGTAACCTCAATGACACACTCGAGATTACCGCCATCAGCGCTCATCTGGCCGAGCAATGGGGTGCTCTCGATTGCATGATTCTCAACGTCGACAGCGCCAGCCAGGTACCTGATCAGGCCGACTCGCTCGAACCCTCCGTACGCAGTGAACTGTTCTCGGCCAGCCGCTGCATCATCGCCGCGCTGCCGCTGCTGCGTCAGGCCAAGTCAGGGCACTTGGTTGGAATCGCCAGTCCCGCAGACCCATCCATGCCGTCGTTCACGGGCGACCATGGCGCGAGTGATCGCGCGCTACGTTACCTGCTCGAATCCCTGCGCGTGGACCTTGCTCACGAAGGCATCGCCGTCACCGTGGTCAAACCCGGCGTGATCGGTACTGCCCCTAGAGCGAAGAGAGCCTTTTTTGCGCCCAGGCACCGCTCGGCAAGCCAGATTGCCAACCGTATCGTCAGCAAGCTCGAGGCACGACCACTGGAAATCGTCTGTCCTGCCCGCGTCAACGGCGCGCTGGATGTTCTACGCCGGTTGCGAGAGGCGTTAAGCCGTTCGAAGCAGACCTGAGCGGATCGCTGAAGACACCCTCGGGTGCGTTGCAGTTGCGCGGATCATGCCTGGGCAGGCACCATCGCGGCCTTCGAATTGTCGAGCAAAGCAAAAGCTCGCTCATCGTGTTGTGGAATATTTGTGGCCAAGAAAAATCTGCTAAACGCTCTGCTCGTTGTAATCGGCTGGTCGGTCTGTGTGCTGGGTGGCGGCGCCTGGCTGTGGCTGATCGCGGCGATCATGCTGGTGCATCTGTTGTATTTCGGCAGTTGGAAACGTGAAGGCAAGTTGCTGGTGAGCGTGTTTCTTGCCGGCAGTGCACTGGACAGTTTTCTGCTGCAGCTCGGCGTGTTCGATTTTGGCGAGCACCGCCAGCTCGTCCCGGCATCGCTGGCACTACAGTGGCTGTTGCTTGGCACCACGTTGCGCCACTGCCTGGCCTGGTCAGCACGGCCCTGGTGGCGCGCAAGCGTGCTGGGCGCCATCGGCGCACCGCTTTCTTACTATGCCAACGCGATCTTTGCCGACCTCAGCTTCCCTCACGGCACAGCGCCAACATTGCTCCTGATGGGGTTGATCTGGGCGGCGCTGCTGCCCGTGCTGCATGGCTTCGCCACGTTGTACTCGCCAGATAACCGCCCAGCTTGAATACCCTCAACGCAACGCCAGCTGACGTACACTAACGCCATGAGCGCCAGCCCCTATATTCCCCACACGCAGATCCCCGAAACCAGCGAAGTTACCTGCAGCACTTGTGCGGCCTGTTGCTGCCAGCTGGAAGTGATGCTGATCACCGATACCGGCGTGCCGGAGCGCTTTATCGACAATGACGAATGGGGTGGTGAAGTGATGCGCCGACTCGACGATGGCTGGTGCGCGGCATTGGATCGCGACACCATGCGCTGCACCATTTACGCGGTGCGCCCTCTGATCTGCCGTGAATTCGAAATGGGCGCCCCGGAGTGTCTCGAGGAACGCCGCGGCATCGCTGACATCTACCGCTGAACCCGGGTTATCGCACGCAATAAAAAACCGGGCACAAGGCCCGGCTCAGCAAGCGACCAACCGCGCGTTACGGTCAGAAATTCAGGCGATAGTGCACCGCGTAGGACTCGACACCATCGTTAGGCTGTTTGATACCCGCATTAGAGTAATGCATGGCGCGAATACCGATCTCGTGGCCACCGGTGAAACGCAAGCCAGCGCCAATACGGTCTTCGAACTGGAACGACGAGCCCAAATCATTGGACTCCAGACGCGTGCTGGAGAATGCCGCCACGCCGATGCCTGCTTCCAGATAGGGTTTGACGTTCTGCCCGGCGAATTCGTAAACAAAGACCGGCGCAAAGGACACGCTATGGTTAGTGGCGGTATCGTCGCCCTGCCAATAGGTGTAGCCAGCATCCCAGTAGCCGCCCAAATGGCCAACGCTGCTTTCGAACCAGCGAGTGTTGAAATCGAACTGGGTACCGATGCGGTAAACCATGGTGGAGTCGCCAGACTGACCTACGGAAAAGGTCAAGCCTGCGGCCTGAACTGCTGATACCGAGCCAAAAGACAACGCAACTGCAGCGGCCAAGCCAACCAGCTTCTTCATCGAAATATCCTTTTTATATGGATCAGGGATTTGTTAAGTGTGTGCATGTGAAAACTACAGTTACAGACTTTAGCCAAGTTCCATTTGTTCTAAAAATATTTGATGGCCAATGGCTCCGCTCATTACTCCCGCCACGGATATAGAGTGCCAAGCGAACGTCGTGCCAAACGCTGCTAGCTGCGCATAGTGGATCTGAGTGAAGTGCATCGATGAGGACGGCAAGCAAGCCTTGCAAGATTAGCCGCCTGCCTGGCAGCTCGTTCCAAAGACACGTCAGGAAAATCGGCTTACAGACGCAGCACTGCCCCAAAGCGTGGGCAGTACCCGTTGCATCAGCAACGGCTCGCCACTGCACCAGAAATGCTCAGGAGCGGCCGGGCCGTTGGCCAGTAGCTGGCGCTCGCTCAACAGCCGCTGAAGCTGCCGCGCCACGGCCGCACCGGTGTCGATCAGGCTGATGGACGGATCCAGCCACTCCCTCAGCAGCGGCTTGAGAAAAGGGTAATGGGTACAGCCGAGAATCAGCGTGTCGCAACCGGCATCCAACAGCGGCTGGACGTAACCGCGTAACAGCGCATGCAACGCCGGGCTGTGCAGATCCCCCGCCTCGATCAATTCAACCAGCCCTGGGCAGGGCTGCGTGACCACTCGCACATCGCTGGCGAACTGGTCGAGCAGCGCAGCGAAACGCGCGCTTTTCAGCGTGCCGGTAGTGGCCAGCACACCGACCACGCCGGAGCGAGTTGCCGCAGCCGCCGGCTTGACTGCTGGCTCCATGGCGACCAGGGGCAGTTGTGGATAGAGCGCGCGCAGCTCTGCCACAGCCGCCACGGTTGCGGTATTGCATGCCAGCACCAGCGCTTTGGCACCCCGCGCAAGGAGGAACTCGGCGATTGCCCGACAACGCTCGCGAATGTACTCGGCGCTTTTCTCGCCATAAGGCACGTGTCCGCTGTCCGCGACGTACAGCAGCGACTCGTTGGGCAACAATGTGCGGATTTCTCGCAGCACCGTGAGGCCACCCACACCGGAATCGAAAACCCCGATCGGCGCCTCACTCATCGGCATGGTGTCCGCACACGGCGCACCCGGGATCGCGCTTGACCCGCAGCTCGCGAAAGCGCGAGCCCAGGGCATCGATCAGCAGCAGTCGGCCCACCAGCGGTTCGCCAAAACAGGCCAGCAACTTCAAGGCTTCCAACGCCTGCAGGCTACCGACCAGGCCGACCAGCGGTCCGGCAACGCCAGCTTCACTGCAGGTCAGCTCAGCCTCACTGCCATGACCATACAGGCAGTGATAGCAGGGACTGGTTTGGACGCGCGGATCGAACACCGACAACTGCCCTTCCAGACGGATCGCCGCGCCGCTGACCAGCGGTTTGCCGGCCGCCACACAGGCCGCGTTGACCGCTTCGCGGGTGGTGAAATTGTCCGAACAGTCGAGCACCAGGTCGACGGCACTTACTGCCCCGGCCAAGGAATCCGCGTCCAATGCATGACGATGAGCACGCAGGGTGATGCTCGGATTGATCGCGGCCAGCCGCGCCAGTGCCGAGTCCACCTTGCTCTGGCCGATACTGGAGGTGTCATGGGCGATCTGCCGCTGCAGGTTACTCAGGTCGACCGTGTCGAAATCCGCCAGGTGCAACTCGCCCACCCCTGCGGCCGCCAGGTACAGCGCCACTGGCGAGCCAAGGCCACCCAGGCCGACGATCAGCGCCCGGCTGCCCTTGAGGCGCAGCTGGCCATCGATATCGATCTGCGACAGCAGGATCTGCCGGCTGTAGCGCAGCAGTTCGTCGTCACTCAATTGTTCATTCATGCGGCCACCGTCCCACACTGATGCGCTCATGATTGGCCAGATCGCGCCGGCTGTGAACCTCGCTGAAACCGCGCGTGACAAGCAGTTCGCGCACCGCTTCGGCCTGATCGAAGCCATGTTCGAGCAATAACCAGCCCGGCGCGGCCAAATGCGCCGGCGCCTGGTCGATGATCAAGCGGATATCGTCCAGCCCATCGCGGCCGGAAACCAATGCGCTGCTCGGCTCGAAACGCACGTCACCTTCGCCGAGGTGGCGGTCGTCGCTGGCTATATAAGGAGGATTGCTGACGATCAATCCATAACGCTCGCCGGCCAGCGCGTCGAACCAGTTGCTGGTTTTCAGCACGGCGTTGCTCAGCCCCAGGCGTACGCGGTTGCGCTCCGCCAAAGCCACGGCGTCGTTGACCCGGTCGACGCCGGTCACCTGCCAAACCGGGCGCTCGCTGGCCAGCGCGAGAGCAATGGCGCCGCTGCCAGTTCCCAGATCGAGCACACGGGCCGGGCTGCCAGGCAACAGCGCGAGCGCGGTCTCCACCAGTAACTCGGTGTCCGGGCGCGGAATCAGAGTGTGCGGCGCGACGTCCAGGTCCAGGCTCCAGAACCCCTGCCGGCCGAGGATGTAAGCCACCGGCTCGCCGTTGCCGCGGCGAGCCAGGCTGGCCGCGAATCGCGCAGCCGCATCGGCCTCGACCTCACGATCAGACCAGGTGCGCAGATAGCTGCGCGGCTTGCCGAGGGCATCGGCCAGTAGCAGCTCGGCGTCCAGACGGGCGCTGGGCGAGTCCGGCAGGTAGGCGGCGTGGAGCAGGGATTCGATGGTCGCCATGGTTCTCTCTCGGGGCAGCTCGGGTGAGACGTGCCGCAGATCGCTAGCAGCGGCGGACGAAAAACGCGTCGGTTACGCGCCTCATCATCCGACGGCTAACAGACCTGCGCTGCCGCGGCTCAATCGCCGAGTGCCGCCAGCTGGTCGGCCTGGTATTCGGCGAGCAACGGTTCGATCACCGCGTCGACACCGCCGGCAATCACTTCGTTGAGCGAATACAGCGTCAGGTTGATGCGGTGATCGGTGACCCGGCCCTGGGGAAAATTGTAGGTGCGGATGCGCTCGGAGCGATCACCGGAACCGACCAGCAGCTTGCGCGTGTCGGATATTTCCTTGTGCGCAGCGGACTCCTGCTGATCCTTGAGCTTGGCCGCCAGCCAGGCCATGGCCTTGGCGCGGTTCTTGTGCTGCGAGCGTTCTTCCTGACACTCCACCACAGTGCCGGTGGGAATGTGGGTGATGCGGATCGCCGAATCGGTGGTGTTGACGTGCTGACCACCGGCGCCCGAAGAGCGGTAGGTATCGACGCGCAGATCGGCAGGGTTGATCTCGATGGCCATCTGCTCGTCTGGCTCCGGCAATACTGCCACGGTGCAGGCCGAGGTGTGGATGCGCCCCTGGGATTCGGTTTCCGGCACGCGTTGCACACGGTGCGCACCGGATTCGAATTTGAGCTTGGCGAACACATTGTCACCCTCTACCCGGGCAATCACCTCCTTGAAACCGCCGTGCTCGCCCTCGTTGGCGGACAACACTTCGACGCGCCAGCCCTGCTTCTCGGCATAGCGCGAATACATGCGAAACAGGTCGCCAGAGAAAATCGCCGCCTCGTCGCCGCCGGTACCGGCGCGCACTTCGAGAAACACGTTGCGCCCGTCGTTAGGGTCCTTGGGCAGCAACATGCGCTGCAGGCTGTCTTCCAGTTCGAGGAGGCGCGCCTTGGCGGTGTCGACTTCTTCCTCGGCCATTTCACGCATGTCCGGGTCGCTGTCCTTGAGCAGCGCCTGGGCAGCCTCCAGGTCGGCCTGCACCTTGCGGAACTCGCGAAACGCCATGATCACCGGTTCAATCTCGGCGTATTCCTTGGAATAGGCGCGAAACTGGCTTTGATTACCGATCACGTCAGCATCACTGAGCAGGGCCGTGACCTCTTCGAAACGATCCTGCAACACGTCGAGTTTATTGATCAGCGAAGCTTTCATTGCATGCCTTCTATTTATTGACCAAGCCGGACGACGCGCCTTCTTCGAGGGCGAAAAGTTCCTGGGCCACGCCGAGCGCATCGACGCGCCCATCGGCAGAGAATTTTTTCAGCTGCACGCTGGGCGCATGCAGCAACTTGTTGGTCAGGCCGCGGGCCAGCTGGGCCAATACCTCTTCGGCAGCGGCGCCGTTAGCGAGCATGCGTTGGGCGCGGGCCAGCTCGTCATCACGCAAGCGCTCGGCCTGCTGACGGTAAGCACGCAGCACATCCACCGCGGCCAGCTCACGCAGGCGCACCATGAAGTCGTCGGCGCCCACGGCGACCAGCTCTTCGGCGGCCTGAGCAGCGCCCTGACGGCTTTTGAGGTTTTCGGCGATCACTTCATGCAGGTCATCGACGGTATACAGATACACGTCATCCAGCTCGCCAACCTGGGGTTCGATGTCCCGCGGCACGGCGATGTCGACCATGAAAATCGGTTTGTGCTTGCGCTGTTTCAGCGCACTTTCCACCGCGCCCTTGCCGAGAATTGGCAACTGGCTGGCAGTGGAGCTGATGACGATATCGCTGTGCGCCAGCTCCTGAGGAATATCCGAGAGCAGCACGGCGTGCGCGCCGAACTGTTCGGCCAGGCTGCTGGCGCGCTCAAGGGTACGATTGGCCACGACGATGCGTTTGATGCCTTGGTCATGCAGATGCCGGGCGACCAGGCTGATGGTCTCGCCGGCGCCGATCAGCAACGCCTGGCTGCGGTGCAGGTCGGTGAAGATCTGCTTGGCCAGGCTCACGGCAGCAAAAGCCACCGACACCGGGTTTTCGCCGATGGCGGTGTCGGTGCGCACCTGCTTCGCGGTGCTGAAGGTGGCCTGAAACAGGCGGCCGAGCAATGGGCCCAGGGTGCCGGCCTCACGGGCAACGGCAAAGGCGGACTTCATCTGGCCGAGAATCTGCGGTTCGCCCAGCACCATCGAGTCGAGGCCGGAAGCCACGCGCATCATGTGACGAACTGCCGCATCGTCTTCATGGATATAAGCGCAGGCACGCAGCTCATCGACACTCAAATGGTGATAATCGGCCAGCCAGCCGAGCACCGCATCGACACCCTCCCCGTCCTGTTCGAGGTACAACTCGCTGCGGTTGCAGGTCGACAGAATCGCCGCCTCACGGCTTGGCGTGTGCCGACACAGCAGCTGCAGGGCCTCCACCAGCTGCTCTGGGGTAAACGCCACGCGCTCGCGGACGTCCACCGAAGCGGTCTTGTGGTTGATACCGAGGGCGATAAAGGCCATGCACGTCGCTGACAGGGGGGTGGAAGCCGGTAATTGTCCTACTTCGATCGGTGCAGGACAACCATTGGCCAGCGCATGGCGACGATAGTCCGCATTGATCGCAGGCAATGAGAATTACTCAACCTGGCTGACGCCAGCGCTTTACAGGTAGCTCTCAACACCGGTAAGTGCGGCTCGGGGAACGTATCGGCGCAAGGCACCATCAATCCGCCATCGCGGCCAGCCCACTGCTGTTAAACGACAGACATTTATCCGATGCAACACAGCCCGCCTGAGACAGTCAAAGCTCTCATCGCCAGGACACACGGCCTGCCCATGGGCTTGCCCAACGGCTTGTGTCATGATGGCCAAAACCGCAGGTTAGTCGCATTTTCCCTTATGAATAGACCCATCGCGTTGCTGACCGCCCTTGCCTTTTTGGGCGGTTGCCAGACTTTCTCGCCGTCCGCTCCGGACGGCAACGTGCCTGTTGAAGAACCGGGCAGCGAAGCACAGGCCGAGGCGCCTGAGGCGTACGGCTCGTTCAGCCAGGAAACCATGCTGGCCTTGCTGACCGCCGAACTGGCCGGCCAGCGCAACCGCTTCGACATTGCCCTGAACAATTACGTCCAGCAGGCCAACTCGACGCAGGACCCTGGCATCGCCGAGCGCGGTTTCCGCATCGCCGAGTACCTGGGTGCCGAGCAGGAAGCGCTGGACACCTCGCTGGTCTGGGCCAAGAACGCGCCTACCAGTGTCGACGCGCAACGCGCCGCCGCCTTGCAACTGGCGCGCGCCGGCCGCTACGACGAATCCATGGTGTACATGGAGCGCGTGCTGCAGCGCCAAGGCAACACCCACTTCGACTTCCTCGCGCTGTCTGCAGCGGACACCGACCCGGACACCCGTGCCGGCTTGCTGCAAAGCTTCGACCGCCTGCTTGGCAAGTACCCGAACGACGGCCAGTTGCTGTTCGGCAAGGCACTGCTCCTGCAGCAGGACGGCCGCCCCGAAGAAGCCCTGAAGCTGCTCGAAACCAGTACCGCCAAGCATGACCAGTCGGCGCCGCTGCTACTCCGTGCGCGCCTGCTGCAGAGCCTGGGTCGCGGCGAAGAAGCATTGCCACTGCTCAAGAAAGGCATGGAGCGCAGCCCCAACGACAAGCGCCTGCGCCTGACCTACGCCCGCCAATTGGTCGAGCTGGGCCGCATGGACGACGCACGCAGCGAATTCTCCTCGTTGCTGCAGCAGTTTCCCGAAGACGACGACCTGCGTTTCTCCCTGGCACTGGTGTGCCTGGAAGCCGAAGCCTGGCGCGAGGCCATCGTTTACCTGGAGGAGCTGATCCAGCGCGACGCACACGTCGATCCGGCGCAGTACAACCTTGGCCGTGCCCATGAAGCCCTCGGCAATGTCGACGAAGCGCTACTCGCCTACTCGCTGGTGGGTGGGGGCAACGATTACCTGCCCGCCCAGGCGCGCCTGACCGATCTACTGGTCGCCAACGGCCGTGGCGCCGAAGCCTCCAAGCACTTGGCAGAAGCTCGTGACAGCGAGCCGGAATACGCCCTGCAGCTGTACCTGATCGAGGCGGAGGCACTGTCCAAGCAGAACCAGCCGGACCAGGCCTGGGCGCTCATCCAGGATGCGCTCAAGCAATACCCTGGCGACGTGAATCTGCTGTACACACGCGCCATGCTCGCCGAGCCACGTAATGACTTGAAGCAGCTGGAGCGTGATCTGCGCACCATCATCGAGCGCCAACCTGACAACGCCATGGCCCTCAACGCGCTCGGCTACACGCTGGTTGACCGCACCGATCGCCACCAGGAAGGCCTGCAGCTGATTCAGCAGGCACATGATCTCAACCCTGAAGACCCGGCAATTCTCGACAGCCTGGGCTGGGCAAACTTTCGCCTGGGCAACTTGGCCGAAGCGGAAAAACTGCTGCGCCAGGCATTCGAGCGCTTCCCGGACCATGAAGTCGCGGCCCATTTGGGCGAAACCCTGTGGGCGCAGAACAAGCAGCGCGAGGCCAGGAAAATCTGGCGCGACGCGCTCAAGGAACAACCAGACAGTGAAATCCTGCGCAGCACAGTGCTGCGCCTGACCGGATCAGAGAGGCCTTGATGCAGTTTCGCCCCTTACTCGTACTCGCTCTGGTAACCCTGCTGGCCGGCTGTTCCGGCCTGGCAACCCATGAGGCGGTGGAACAAGGCCTGGGTGACCCGGCTCGCTGGCAGGCGCACAAACAGCAGATCGGCACCATCGATGGCTGGCAGATCAACGGCAAGGTCGGCATCCGCGCACCGCGCGATTCCGGAAGCGGCACGCTGTTCTGGTTGCAACGCCAGGATTATGCGGACATCCGCCTGTCCGGCCCGCTGGGTCGCGGTGCGGCGCGCCTCACCGGGCGGCCAGGTGATGTGCAACTGGAGGTCGCCAATCAGGGCCGCTACCAGGCCGAATCCCCCGAGGAATTGCTGCAACAGCAACTGGGCCTCAACTTGCCGGTTTCCCACTTGCTTTGGTGGATTCGCGGCTTGCCCGCGCCGGACAGCAAAAGCCGCCTGACGCTCGATGCCGACAGCCGGCTCGCACAGTTGAGCCAGGACGGCTGGGAAGTCAGCTACACCCGCTATGTCGAACAGAATGGTTACTGGCTGCCAGAACGCCTGCGCCTCGAAGGCCACGACATCCAGGTGACGCTAGTGATCAAGGACTGGCAACCGCGCCAGCTCGGCCAGTAAAGCGCTTGCAGCCAGGGCGGATGGCGCCCTGGGTAAATGCATGCATATGGCGATGGTGGATGGGTGAAGCGTCATCACCCTACATCACGCATAGCCTGCGGTTGAACGCAGCGATGCCCAGAGCGTATTCCCGGATGTCGCTGCGCTCGACCCAGGCATCGGGCTGCGTTAGCCTGCGCTACCTCTTATCTCCCCTCGCCAGCCATTGCTCCCATGACCGACGCCATACCTGCTCACGCCGAACTCGTCCTGCCCGCTCCGGCCAAACTGAATCTGATGCTGCATATCCTCGGCCGGCGCGATGACGGTTATCACGAGCTGCAGACCCTGTTCCAGTTTCTTAGCCACGGTGACGAGCTTGGGTTCAGCCAGCGCGATGATGGCGTTATCCGCTTGCACACCGAGATCGACGGCGTACCTCACGACGCCAACCTGATCGTACGCGCGGCGCGGCAATTGCAGGAACACAGCGGCACGCGGCTGGGTGCTGATATCTGGCTGGACAAACGCCTGCCGATGGGCGGCGGTATAGGCGGCGGCAGCTCGGATGCGGCCACCACCCTGCTCGGCCTCGCTCACCTCTGGCAGCTGGACTGGAGTGAAGATCGCCTGGCAGCGCTGGGCCTGAGCCTGGGCGCGGACGTGCCGGTATTCGTGCGCGGCCGCGCCGCATTCGCCGAAGGCGTCGGTGAGAAACTCACACCGGTCGAGCTGCCCGAGCCCTGGTTTCTCGTTGCCGTACCGCAAGTGCTTGTCAGCACAGCAGAAGTTTTCTCCGATGGCGAGTTGACACGCGATACGCCGCCCATTAAAGTTCGCAGCCTTCTTGAGGGGGGTGGTCGTAATGACTGCCAGCCGGTCGTCGAGAAGCGTTACCCAGCTGTACGTAACGCACTGATCTTGCTGAACAAATTTGTTCCAACAAGATTGACCGGCACTGGAGCTTGTGTGTTTGGGAGCTTCCCAAACAAGGACGATGCTGATAAAGTCGCCCGCCAACTTCCAGCCACACTGCCAAGTTTTGTCGCACGCGGTGCCAACGTTTCGATGTTGCATCACAGGTTGCAAGAACTGGCCAGGAAGTGAATGCGTAGCATCGGTTATACGTTACAGGGGCGTCGCCAAGCGGTAAGGCACCAGGTTTTGATCCTGGCATGCGTTGGTTCGAATCCAGCCGCCCCTGCCATAACCACCCAAGGGTGGCTCGTACTACCGAATTGAGCAGCATTGCGTCACACACGATACAGGGGCGTCGCCAAGCGGTAAGGCACCAGGTTTTGATCCTGGCATGCGTTGGTTCGAATCCAGCCGCCCCTGCCATTTTTATACTCATCCAGGTTACCCTCAGCCGGCAGGTACTGCGCGTGTCCAAGATGATGGTCTTTACGGGGAACGCTAACCCCGATCTGGCGCGACGTATCGTTCGTCAGCTGCACATCCCCCTCGGCGATGCCTCTGTCGGAAAGTTTTCCGACGGCGAAATCATGATTGAAATCAACGAAAACGTCCGCGGTAAAGACGTATTCCTGATTCAGCCGACGTGCGCGCCAACCAATGACAACCTGATGGAACTGGTAGTGATGGCCGATGCCTTCCGCCGCTCCTCAGCCACTCGAATCACTGCTGTCATCCCCTACTTCGGCTATGCCCGCCAGGATCGCCGTCCGCGTTCCGCCCGCGTGGCAATCAGCGCCAAAGTCGTGGCCGACATGCTGACCGTTGTAGGCATCGACCGTGTTCTCACCGTCGACCTGCACGCGGACCAGATTCAAGGCTTCTTCGATATCCCCGTCGACAACATCTACGGCTCGCCCGTACTGGTCGACGACATCGAAGATCAGCGTTTCGACAACCTGATGATCGTCTCCCCGGACATTGGCGGTGTGGTGCGCGCTCGCGCCGTCGCCAAATCCCTGGGTGTGGACCTGGCGATCATCGACAAGCGTCGTGAGAAAGCCAACCACTCCGAGGTGATGCACATCATCGGTGACGTGGAAGGCCGTACCTGCATCCTGGTCGACGACATGGTCGACACCGCCGGCACCCTGTGCCATGCGGCCAAGGCTCTGAAGGAACACGGCGCTGCCAAGGTGTTCGCCTATGCGACCCACGCGGTACTGTCGGGCCGCGCCATCGAGAACATCGAGAACTCGGTACTGGACGAACTGGTGGTGACCAACACCATCCCGTTGTCCGCCGCCGCGCAATCCTGTTCGCGCATTCGCCAACTGGACATCGCGCCGGTTGTCGCTGAAGCGGTACGCCGCATCAGCAATGAAGAATCGATCAGCGCGATGTTCCGTTAAGAACAACGCACTGATAAAAAACGCCTGGCCGCGTGGCCTGGCATTTCACTGAACCGCCCCGTCGCTGGTCGCAAGCGTAACGGGCGGTTTGGTTATTTTGGAGAAGTGAAATGACTGCTGAATTTACTGTGAATGCCGAAGCGCGTTCCGACCTGGGGAAAGGTGCGAGCCGCCGCCTGCGTCGTAACGCCGCCCTGGTTCCGGCTGTAATCTATGGTGGCGAGAAAGCCCCTGTATCGATCAGCCTGGTTGCCAAGGATTTCGCCAAACTGCTGGAAAACGAAGCCGCATTCAGCCACGTGCTGAACCTGGTCGTTGACGGCAAGAAAGAAAACGTACTGATCAAAGCTCTGCAGCGTCACCCGTCTAAGGGCTTCGTTCTGCACGCTGACTTCATCCGCGTCATTGCCGGCCAGAAGCTGACCGCTCACGCTCCTCTGCACTTCATCAACGAAGCCTCTGCAGTTGGCGTCAAGAAAGGCGGCGGCGAAATCCTGCACAGCCTGAGCGAAGTCGAAATCTCCTGCCTGCCGAAAGACCTGCCGGAGTTCATTGAAGTCGACATGGCCAATGTCGAAATCGACCAGACCGTTCACCTGTCCGACATCAAACTGCCGAAAGGCGTTGAGCTGGTTGCTCTGGCCCACGGCAGCGATCTGCCGGTTGCCAGCATCCACCTGCCGCGCGTTCGTGTAGAAGATACCGAAGGCGAAGGCGAAAGCACCGCCGAGTAATTGGCGAGCTCCTCACTTCGGTGAGGAACTGCTTCAAGAAAGGGCTCCTGTATGACTGCCGTACAACTGATCGTTGGCCTGGGTAACCCGGGTCCCGAATACGACCAGACCCGGCACAATGCAGGGGCCCTTTTCGTTGAGCGCCTGGCAGACAGCCAGCGCGTCAACCTCAGCGTTGATCGCAAGTATTTCGGCCTGGTGGGCAAATTCGCCCATGAGGGCCGCGAAGTTCGTCTGCTCATCCCCACCACGTTCATGAACCGCAGCGGCCAGTCCGTGGCGGCGTTGGCAAATTTCTTCAAGCTGGGGCCCGAAGAAATCCTGGTGGCCCACGACGAACTCGACATGCCTCCCGGCGTCGCCAAACTCAAACAGGGTGGCGGGCACGGCGGGCATAACGGGCTGCGCGACATTATCGCGCAACTCGGCAACCAGAATAATTTCCACCGCCTGCGGCTTGGCATCGGCCACCCCGGGCACGCCAGTATGGTTTCCAACTTCGTGCTGGGCCGCGCACCGCGTGGCGAGCAGGAACTGCTGGATGCCAGCATCGGTTTCGCTCTCGACGTCCTCCCGGAGATTCTTGCCGGTGACTGGACGGTAGCGATGCGCAAGCTGCACAGCCAGAAAGCCACTCTCTAAATTTTATCTACCGCCTTTGGCGCGAGGGACACACCATGGGATTCAATTGCGGCATCGTCGGCCTACCCAACGTCGGCAAGTCCACCCTGTTCAACGCCCTCACCAAATCCGGTATCGCGGCCGAGAACTTCCCGTTCTGCACCATCGAGCCGAACAGCGGCATCGTACCGATGCCCGACCCGCGCCTCGATGCGCTGGCGGAAATCGTCAAACCCGAGCGCGTAATTCCCACCACCATGGAATTCGTAGACATCGCCGGCTTGGTAGCAGGCGCGTCGAAAGGTGAAGGCCTGGGCAACAAATTCCTCGCCAACATCCGCGAGACCGACGCCATCGCCCACGTGGTGCGCTGCTTCGAAGACGAGAACGTCATCCACGTCGCCAACAGCGTCGACCCCAAGCGTGACATCGAGATCATCGACCTCGAACTGATCATGGCCGACCTCGACAGCTGCGAGAAGCAACTGCAGCGCGTCACCCGCACCGCCAAGGGCGGCGACAAGGAAGCCGTGGCGCAGAAAGCGCTGCTGGAAAAGCTCATCCCCCACTTCACCGAAGCCAAGCCGGCTCGCAGCCTGATGAAGACCCTGGGCGATGACGAGAAGCGCCTGGTCAAGACCTTCCACCTGCTGACCACCAAGCCGGTGATGTACATCGCCAACGTCGCCGAAGACGGCTTCGAGAACAACCCGCTGCTCGACGTGGTGCAAGCCATCGCCGACGCCGAAGGCGCCATCGTGGTACCGGTGTGCAACAAGATCGAGGCCGAGATCGCCGAGCTGGACGATCTGGAAGAAATGCAGATGTTCCTCGAAACCATGGGCATGACCGAGCCAGGCCTGAACCGCGTGATTCGTGCCGGTTACTCGATGCTCAACCTGCAGACCTACTTCACCGCTGGCGTGAAGGAAGTGCGCGCCTGGACCGTCAAGGTCGGTGCTACCGCACCGCAGTCTGCTGCCGCGATCCACACCGACTTCGAGAAAGGCTTCATCCGCGCCGAAGTCATCGCCTATGACGACTTCATCCAGTACAAGGGCGAAGCCGGTGCCAAGGAAGCCGGCAAATGGCGCCTGGAAGGCAAGGAATACATCGTCAAGGACGGCGACGTGATGCACTTCCGCTTCAACGTCTAAGCCGCCCTGCGCGACACCAAGCCCCTCCAGAGCCCGCTCTCGAGGGGCTTTGCTTTTGCAAGCCAGCGATAATCTAAACACCCGCGCTACAGGACCCTCTATTAAGGTGAAGCCAATGCCTTGAGAGGGCGCTTGCCATGGATATGCTTTCCCACCGCCTGATGCTGCACTACCTCGCCAACCTGGGCGAAGCCTCGGGCGACTTTGGGGCATCGCCACACAGCGAACACGCTCCAGAGAGCGCCGAGCTACTGCACCTGACGCGCAACGACTGGATGCCCAACAACAGCGAGCATCCCGTGCGGGTTTACCGACAGGTGCTCAAGGGGCTACCGGGCGCAGCTGGCACGCAGCAGCTGTTTAAGGCCCACGGTTGGCCTGCGCAGTGGGTAGATGGCATCTTTGACTACCACCACTACCACAGCAACGCGCACGAGGTGCTAGGCGTCATCCAGGGCCATGCGCGAGTGATGGTGGGCGGCCCTGGCGGCCAGGAGCTGAACGTGCAGGCAGGCGATGTGCTGGTGCTACCGGCCGGCACCGGACACTGCAACGTTGGCAGCAGCGATGATTTCCTCGTAGTAGGCGGTTATCCGCACGGTCAGGAACCGGACCTCTGCCGAGCGGCGCCAACTGCCGAACAACAGCGCGCCATCGAGCAAACGCCCTACCCCTGTAGTGATCCCGTTCTCGGCTAAACAGTCCATTTCGCACGAGCCGAGGGCGAAACACAGCCACTCCTAGCGGAAAAACGGCTAAGCGTTTGAAAGTGCGTAAATTTATTATGCAGAAAGGGTTGACACACTAAGGGCTTCTGCGGAAAATGCGCGCCACTCGGCTACGTAGCTCAGCTGGTTAGAGCATAGCATTCATAATGCTGGGGTCCGGGGTTCAAGTCCCTGCGTAGCCACCAAACAAAACAAGGGTTTACCGAAAGGTAAGCCCTTTTTTGTGCGTGCGTGAAAATGCTGGTTGACTGCGATCCGCTCGTCACGCATCAGAACGGTTCTCAGGCTGAATGCGTGGGCCGTGAATGGCTCGAAGCCGATTACAAACGCTTGGCGGCACTGCCATAGACTTTGTTTAGCTCTCGCTTGCCTACCGCAATCACGGTGACAACCAGACGAGCATCAATCACCTCATACACCAAGCGGTGACCGATAGAGCGCAGCTTGATCTTGTAGCAGTTGGGCATATCCCGAAGCTTGTCGGCCTCGATCCTGGGATTATCTAGACGCTCCTTGAGCTTTTTGGCGAACTGCAACTGAATGGTGTTGCCAAGCTTGTCCCACTCCTTGAGTGCCTGGACGTTGAACTCCAGGGAGTACTTAGTCGGATCCGCCGGCTTGCGCGATGAGGTCATCGATATCTACTCGTACAGTGGATTCACCACGTCGCTCACGCACGATCTCAGCCAGACGCAGATCATCAATCAGCTCCAGCATGGCTTCGTAGCGTGCGGGGGGCACGGCATAGAACGCTGGCTCATTTCGATTGAGGATCACGACCGTTTCGCCGCCGCCTTCACGGATGGTGCCCATAGGGTCTTTTTTAAGGTCTGTCACCGACGCCGCAACGTCAGCCAGCACCGCGTATGTCATCGCCATAGCCACCTGTTCTCGCTCTCTATCTCTATCTCTAAATGCGCCTGAGCTCTCTGTACTGGCCAGCCACCGTGCCTCATTGGGCCTATCCGGGCTTTCATCTCTATGGGCCGAGCTATCGTATGCAGGACTTGTCTTCGTATGGTTGTGTGCGAACACGGGGTAAGCGCTGGCACCATAGCACGGCAAAAAGCACTTTTAAAAGCACCATTTTGCATAAGATTGAAAGCGCTTTTCACTCAAGCACTTAGGCCAGACGATGCCGTAAAAAGGTGTCCCCTTTGGACTGCACTTCACCATTCAGTGGGAACAAGCGGGTAGCTTTGGCGGCTGCGTGTATCGGTTTTAGCGGAATCCAGCATGCTTGACAGCCAGTTGCGCTTTTTCATAACACTCGGCGCTCTCCACGCCCCAGAAACAAAAAAGGCTTATCAATCGATAAGCCTTTTTAACAACTGCCGCATATGCCCGGCAGTGACCCACCTAAAACACAAAATACCCCACCGTCACCATCGAGCCGCAGGCAACCAGGCCGAGAATCAGCAACAAGCGGCTGACACCGGAGCGTTCGCGTTTTTCGAGGAGTTGTTGGGCGTGCAGCTGTAGGTAGGATGGCGCTACGCGCAGTTTGGCGGGGCGTTGAATTCTGAGGATATTGCCACCTTCTGGCGTGGCGGCGTCGGGATCAGGTTTGGCCCTGAAGTTTTCCCATGAAGCGTTGTGGCCTTGCTGTCGGCGGCCCTCTCGCCACCACTCTCGGTCTTCCAATCCCATGATCAGCCCTCCTGGCTGGTAATGATCTTTCCACTCGATCATTCAGAGCTGCGTTGGCAGCTACGAGTTCAGTGTACAGGCGTAAACAGCGTAGCGCGCGCCGGCTGTCCGCGCTGTGATTTAAGTACCACTTACATTCTTTGTTCGGCCTGCCCCGCGCTGGCATCAACGTAGCGCCGGGCGCACAATCGCCGTTTCCACTTTGCCCTGACTGACTGCCGTGAATCCCCCTCGCCTGCCCGAAACCGCCAGCCTGCCTGCATTGACGCGGCGTTGCTGTGCCTGGCTGTTGGCGGGTGCGTTAAGCGTGGTAGCTGCGATGAGCCAGGCCGAACCGCTGGCGTTGCGTGAGCACCACCGCTGGACCAACGCCGACGATGACGGCCCCAATCAGGTCGGTGCCCTGGCGCAGACGACGGACGGTTACCTGTGGCTGGGCAGCGATGACGGCTTGCTGCGCTTCGACGGCTTCAACTTCATACGCTACCTGCCGGGTGACGACCAGCCGCTGGGTACGGTGGCCAGCCTGCTGGCGGTGGACGATGGCCTGTGGGTCGGGTTGCGGGCCGGTGGCGCGCGGCTCATCGAGGGGCCGAGGTCCCGCTACTTCGCGCCGGGCCAGGGCTTGCCGAGCGGCCCGCTGTACGGGTTCGCCCGTGATGCAGACGGGGTGATCTGGGCGGCCGCTCACGATGGCCTGGCGCGCTTCGATGGCCAGCGCTGGCACTCGGTCGGCGAGGCCGAGGGCTTTGCGGGGCATGGGGCACGCGCGGTGTTCGTCGACCGCTCGGGTGCCACATGGGCGGCAAGCAGCACGCGGCTGTACCAACGTCCAGCGGGTGCCCAGCGCTTCCAGGAAGTGCCCGGCGATCTCGACTGGGCGAGCCAGATCGCCCAGGCGGCGGATGGCACTATTTGGGTGGGCGAACGTTACGTCAATCGTCTGCACCATGTAGCGCAGCAGCGTCTGCAGAGCCAGGTGGTGGATTCGCCGATCAATGGCCTGCTGTTCGACCGCCGCGGTGGGCTGTGGGCCAGTACGCCGGGCAATGGGTTGCGCCGCTACGAAACGGCGGGCGAGCAGCTCGATGACCTGTATGAAGAGCGGCTTACCAGCGCCCAGGGGCTGAGCGCCGATTACCTGTGGCCGTTACTGGAAGACCGCGACGGCACTGTGTGGGCCGGCAGCAGCGGCGGGCTCGACCGCTTCCGCTTGCGCGAGATGACCCCTGCCCCTCTGCCGGCCGACACGCTCAACGCGGCCCTGGCAGTGAGCAGCGACGGCGCACTGTGGGCGGCAAGTAACCACCACGCACTGATGCGCCTGCACGGCAAGGCGTTGCAGCGCTGGTCGATTGCCGAACCGGTCACCAGCCTGATCGCTGGCCGCGATGGCACGGTGTGGGCCGGCGGCCCGCACGGGATCTGGCGCGGCACGCCGAGCGGCATCCAGCACCAGGCCGAGCTGCCACCAGAGGCGGCGGATGACACGTCGATCCGCGCGATGACAGTGGGCGCAGACGGCGCGCTGTGGGTGTCGATCAACCGCCTCGGTTTGTACGTGCTGCGCGGCGACAGCTGGCAGGCGCTGCCGCACCCCAGCGAGGCGCCGAGCCAGGTGATGCCGGTGAGTGCGAGCAGCGATGCCGAAGGGCGCCTGTGGTTCGGCTACCGGGACAACCTGATCGTCACTTATCAGGGTGACGAGGTTCGTCAATGGGGCGCTGCGCAGGGCCTGGACATCGGTCACGTCACCGCGCAGCTGCACCACGAGGGCGCCGACTGGGTGGGCGGCCAGCACGGCTTGGCGCGCTTCGACGGCCAGCGCTTCCAGACGCTGCAACTGCCGGATAACGGCCAGTTCGACAACCTCTATGCGATCCTGCCCGGCCACGGCGGTGACCTGTGGGTGCATGGCAAGGCGGGCATCATCCAGCTGCCGGCTGCCGAGCTGCGGCGCGCGCTGGACGAGCCGGGCTATCGCCTGCGTTACCGCTCCGTCGGCCTGGACGGCAGCCTGGCCAACGATCCTTACCGGGTGCTGCCGCTGCCCACCGCCGTGCGTGGGCAGAACGGCCGGCTGTGGTTTTCCACCAGCGCCGGGGTCAGCTGGATCGACCCGGCCAGCCAACCGCCAGCGCCGCCCGTGCCGCCGGTGGTGATCGAAGCCGTGCAGGTGGATGGCGCCCCGCAGCCGCTGACGGCACCGCTGAACCTGCCAGCGGCGACGCAACGCCTGGTGATCGACTACACGGCGCTGAACCTGCGCGCGCCGCAAAGCCTATCGTTCCGCTATCGCCTGCAGGGTTACGACCGCGACTGGATCGAGGCCGGGCGCCAGCGGCGCGCCACCTACACCGGATTGCCGGCTGGCAGCTACCGGTTCGAGGTGCAGACCTTCGACCAGAGCGGCGCAGTGCCTGCCGCGCCGACCGTGCTGGCGTTCAGTGTCGAGCCGGTGTTCTACCTGCGCCCGCTCTTCTACCTGCCGCTCGGCGCCGCGCTGCTGTTCGGGCTCTGGTGGCTGCACCGGCGCGTGGTACGCCGTGACATCCAGGGCCTGCAGTTACGGCTGCAGGCCCAGCAGGCCGAACGCGAGCGCATCGCCCGCGAACTGCACGACACGCTGCTGCAAGGACTGCAGGGCCTGATGCTGCGGTTTCAGGCGGCGGCGGACACGCTACCCGTGGAACACCCGGCACGAACACGGCTGGAGCGCGCCCTGGACCGCGCCGACGAGGTGATGAACGAAGGCCGCGAGCGGGTGCAGGCCTTGCGGCTGCCGGGCGCGCCGGGCATTGGTTTGTCCGCCGAGCTGGCGCAGTTCGGCCAGATGCTGGACGAACCCGGCCTGACCTTCGCCGTGCAGGTCAGCGGCCATAAACGGCCCTTGCATCCGTTGGTACACGACGAGGCCTACCGCATCGCCGCCGAGGCCATCGGCAATGCCGTGCGCCATGCGGTGGCGCGACGCATCGAGGTGCGCCTGGTGTATGGTGGGCGGCGCTTCCAGCTGCGTGTCGACGATGATGGCCAGGGCATTGCGCCCGACTACACCGCCGCTGAGGGCCGACCCGGGCGCTGGGGCATTCGTGGCATGCATGAGCGGGCCCACGCTATCGGCGCGCGGTTCACCGTGCAACAGCTGGTCAGCGGCGGCACCCGCGTGCAACTGGAACTTAGCGCGAGTCTGGCCTATGCCGACCGAACGAGCAGTTTCTGGCGGCGCTGGCTGGGCCCGCGCTCACCAACGGAAGACGAGGTATGAACGACACCCCCATCCGCCTGCTGGTAGTGGACGACCATGCGCTGCTGCGCGAGGGCATCGCCGCCGTGATCGAGGCCCACCCCGACATTCTGCTGGTTGGCGAAGCTGCCGATGGCCAGCAGGCCGTGGAGCGTTTCAGCGAGCTGCGCCCGGACGTGACGCTGATGGACCTGCAGATGCCTGGCGTGAGCGGTACCGAGGCGATCCAGACGATTCGCGCGCGTTACCCCGACGCCTGCATCGCCGTGCTCACCACCTACAGCGGCGATGCCCGTGCGCTCCAGGCGGTGCAGGCCGGCGCCCGCGGCTACCTGCTGAAAAGCATGCTGCGCAAGGAACTGGTCAGCGCCATTCGCACCCTCTCGGCAGGCAAGCGCTACTTTCCCGAGCCGATCGCCAGCGAGCTGTTCGAGGCCATCGCCCAGGACACCCTCACCACCCGCGAAGTCCAGGTGCTGCGCTCTGTCGCCGAGGGCCTGGGCAACGCTGATATCGCCACGCAGCTGGCGATATCCGAAGACACGGTGAAGGGCCATATGCGCAGCATCATGGACAAGCTCAAGGCACGTAACCGTACCCATGCCGTGGCCATTGCCCTGCAACGCGGCATCATCGACAGCTGGCCCCAAGGTTAAGGCCGCGTTCTTAACCTTAATTAACATTACGCAACTCGCCCCCAGCGCCCCACCCTTCAACAATCCGTATTGCCCGCGGCGCACCTGACGCCGCGCCGTTCCGCCTCCGCGGTGACGCCAGCTGCCCATACGGATATCAGCATGAATCGAGTATTGCGCGCCGCCCCCACGCTTGTCCCTGCCATCAGCCCAGCGGCGATTGGCAAGCTCATGCCCTGGCAGGAAGCGGTTGCCAAACGGCTGATGCTTGATCGGCTGGATGCCGGGATTTCGGTCGCTGAAGTGGCCGAGGCCTGCGCCATGTCGCGCAGCCACTT
Organism: Phytopseudomonas seleniipraecipitans; assembly: GCF_900102335.1. Taxonomy (GTDB): domain Bacteria; phylum Pseudomonadota; class Gammaproteobacteria; order Pseudomonadales; family Pseudomonadaceae; genus Aquipseudomonas; species Aquipseudomonas seleniipraecipitans. Next base: position 46,330 of record NZ_FNBM01000001.1, on the reverse strand, counting down.
CACCCGCAAATTCAAGGAAAGCACCTGCCTCTCGCCTCACGTGTGGTTGCGCCAGCAGCGGGTGACGAAGGCTCGGGAGTTGTTGCTGCGGTCATCGCTGTCGCTGACCGATATCGCCATGGAGTGCGGCTTCTTCGACCAGGCGCATTTCTGCCGGGTATTCGCCAAAAGCATCGGCATGAGCCCGCTGGCTTGGAAACGTGAGCAACTGGCGCAGCAGGCAGTCGCCGATGTGCTCCACCAGGTTGCCTGCTAGGCCGCCGTGGCGCTGGGCTACTGCGCGGCGATGGTGGCCTGGCGGCCCTTCTCGGCGGCGTAGGCGCGGGTGCTGTTGAGCATGTGGTAATAGACGTTGTCGCCATCACGGCGCAGGCCGATCAGCGACAGCGAGACCAGCCGGGAAATCGAGCCGCAGCGCTCGGTGTCGCTGATCGGCAGGCGACCTAGCGCATCGCGCACATCGCTGACGGTGAAGTACTCGCCACACGCGGCCAGCCCGTGCAGGCAGCTGCGCTGGTGCTCGTCGAGCAGCGCATAGCTCCAGTCCAGCGAGGCCATCAGGCTGGACTGGCGGGCCGGCGTGCTGCGCCGGCCGAGCAGGCTCAGGTAGCCGTGGTTGTCGAGCAACGCGAGGATGCCTTCCAGGCTCTGGGCATCCAGTTGCGCAGCGGCGAGTTCGATGGCCAGCGGCAAGCCGTCGAGCCGGCGACACAACTCGACCACCCGCGGTACATCGGTTTCGCGCAACCGAAAGCCTGACTGCCGCGCCCGCGCGCGGCGGGCGAACAGCTTGATCGCCGGGTAGCGCAAGGCCGCGGCCAGGCGTAGGTGGCTGCCCATGGGCGGCGACTCCAGCGGCGCCAGCGGTTGCACGTACTCCTCGCAGGTGCGCAGTGCCTCACGGCTGGTGGCGAGAATGTGCAGCGCCGGACCGGCGTGCAGCAGCGCTTCACAGAGTACCGCGCAGGCATCGATCAGGTGCTCGCAGTTATCCAGCAGCACCAGCATGTGGCGGTCGGCCAGGGTGGCGAGCAGATGAGTCTGGGCGTCCACGTCCGTCGGCACAGCGAGGCCCAGTTCGGAGGCGAGCACGCTGGCCAGGCAGGCCGGGTCGCTGACGCGCGCTAGGTCGACGAAACGCACGCCATCACGGAAACGGCCCAACTGCTGCTGGGCCACGCGCAACGCCACGGTGGTCTTGCCGACGCCACCGGGGCCGATCAGGGTGATATGCCGACGGGCGTGCAGGCGGCGGGTCAGGTCTTCGATCAGTTTGTCGCGGCCTTCGATACGCACCGGTCGGCTCGGCAGGCTCGGTACATCGCAGGGCTGCAGCGCCACGTCGCCGGTGCGCCGGCTGACCTGCTCGACGTAGGCGACGAAGCTGTAGCCGCGCTGACGCACGTTGGTGATGTAGTCCCGCGATTGCGGGCACACGCCGAGCGCGCGGCGCAGGGCCGAGATGTGTACGCGCAGGTTGATTTCTTCGACGAAGGTCTTCGGCCAGACCTGGGAAATGATCGATTCCTTGCTGACGATCTTGCCGGCGCTTTCCACCAGCACCAGCAGGATATCCAGGGCGCGGGCGCCAATCGGCAGGGCGCGGTCGCCGTCGAGCAGCAGGCGTCGCTGCGGGTGCAGTTCGAAGCGGCCGAACCGCAGGACGCGTTCTTCGCCGTCGGTATCGAGATCGTGCATGATCGTTTCAGCATCCCGCCAAGCCAGCGCGCCGGCTCGCGGCGATACGCCGCTCCTTCCCGTGTTCAAGAGAATCATTCTCTACTGTTCCCCTGCCGGGCGACATCGCCGCGGGGGACTCGATCCGGCCATACCGGTGCGCATCACGGACAAGCGCCAACCGCTCTGGCACGGGCCTTACACCGTTTCGCGCCAGGGCACTCTGCCACTAGCCGAACTGGTGCCGGTACTGCACCGGGGTGAGCCCCAGCCGCTTGTCGAACATCTGCCGCATGTAGCGGGTACTGCCGAAGCCACTGCGAAAGGCGATGGTCTTCAACGGCAGGTCAGTGCTTTCCAGCAAGGTGCGGGCGTGGTCGATCCGCGCGTTGAGCACGAACTCCATGGGCGTCATCTGCAGATCACGGGTGAACACGCGGGCGAAGTTGCGCACGCTCATCGCCGCCAGCGCGGCCAGTTGCTCGACGCTGAACGATTCCTGGATGTTCTCCAGCACGTACTGCTGCACCCGCTCCAGCGGCGTGGCGCCCTGCCCGGTCGGTGGCAGCAGCGGGCTGAACTGGGCCTGGCCACCCTGGCGCTTGATTACCACCAGCAGCACCTTGGCGACATCCAGCGCCAGCTTCTTGCCGTGGTCGTCGGCGAGGATCGACAGCGCCAGGTCGATGCCTGCCGTTACACCGCCGGAGCTGAGCAGCTTGCCGTCCTTGGTGAACAGCTGGTCGCTTTCCAGGCAGGCCTTGGGGAAGCGCTTGGCGAGCCGATCCAGGTAATGCCAGTGCGTGGTGACGCGATGGCCATCGAGCAGGCCGGCTTCACCGAGGATGAAAGCGCCGGTGCACACTGCGCCATGGCGCCGCGACGCCACTGCGGCTTCGCGCAGCCAACCGTGCAGGTGCGGGTGATTGGCGTTGTAGGCGCCAGGGCCGCCCGGCACGAGCAGCGTGTCGTAAGCGACCGGCGCCTCGGCGGCCAGTTGATCGGCCTGCATGACGATGCCATTGGAGGCGCGCACGCTGAGCGATGTCGCCCCCAGGGTGACGATCCGGTAGTGGTCGCTCTCGGGCAGGTAGCGGTTGGCGACCGAAAACACCTCGATCGGGCCGGCCACGTCGAGCATCAGCACGTCGGTAAACAGCAGAATCGCGACGGTCTTGGTGGTCATCGGGGGTCTCGGCGCACGGATGGACACAGGCAGCGGCCCAGGCTGGGCAGCTGTCAGGTTGTAAATCGTAGCGCCGATTATCGAGGCAGGACAGCCGCAGCGGCAGACCCGCAAGGGCTGACGTGCAGCCACACTAAAGTGTTGATGGCAGGCGGCCAGGCGCCGCCAGCGCGGATCAGGTGCCCATGAAACGCAGGATCTGCTCGCGCAGCCAGCGTTCGGCGGGGTCCTGGTCCTGGGCGGCGCGCCAGACCATGGTCAGCTGCGCGGGCACAATGTCGAACGGCGGCTCCTCGATCACCAGGCCACCGCCCTGTAACAGCGCTTCGGCGGCGTAGTCCGGGATGGTAGCGATCATGTCCGAGTTGCGCAGCAGTGCGCCGAGGCCATTGAAATGCGGCACGGCCAGGGCGATCTTGCGGGTGCGGTCGAGGCGTGCCAGGTCCTGGTCGATATTGCCGCACAGGTCGCCGGACATCGACACCAGGGCATGGGGGCGCGTGCAGTAGTCGTCCAGGCTCAACGGCGGCGAACCATCGGCGGCGCGGATGACCATGGCGCGAATGTCGCGCAAGCTGCGGCACTTGGCGTTGGCCGGCAGCTGCGTGGTATAGCTGATGCCGATGGACACCTCACCCGTGGCGAGCAGGCCCGGCAGCAACAGGAAGTTGGCGTTGCGTACCACCAGCACGCAATCGGGCGCCTGTTGGCGCAGGTGGCTGAGCAGTTGGGGCAGCAGGCCGCATTCGACGTCGTCGGACATGCCGATGCGGAACACCGAGGTGCTGCTGCTCGGGTCGAAGTCGCGGACTTCGCTGATGGCCTGGGAAATGCCATCCAGGGCGGACGGCAGGCGGCGAAAGATTTCCATTGCCCGTGGCGTCGGCTCCATTTCACGGCCGTTGCGCACCAGCAGGGGATCATTGAAATAGTCGCGCAGACGGGTCAGCGAGGCGCTGATCGCCGGCTGGCCGAGAAACAGCTTTTCAGCCGTGCGCGTTAGGTTGCGCTCGTGCATCAGGCTTTCGAACACGACCAGCAGTTGCAGGTCGACTTTGCGTAGATCGTTACGGTTCAAGACGGTGCTCCGGAGCCGGCCGCGGCGGTTGAACGCTGCGGCCGGGTGGTATCACTTGCCGGCAGTCAGCGTGAAGTAGCTGGTCATCAGGTTACGGTAGTTGGGGATGTGATTGGACAACAAGGCGCCCAGGCCTTCGATGTCGTTGCGCCAGTCGCGATGCAGTTCACAGGCTACGCTGAACCAATTCATCAGCTGGGCACCGGAGGCGCTCATGCGGTTCCAGGCGGCCTGCTGCACGGTCTTGTCGAAGGTGCCGGAAGCGTCGGTCACCACGAATACGTCGAAGCCCTCGGCGATCGCCGACAGGGTCGGGAACGCCACGCAGACGTCGGTCACCACGCCGGCGATGATGATCTGCTTCTTGCCGGTAGCCTTGATCGCCTTGACGAAATCTTCGTTGTCCCAGGCGTTGATCTGGCCAGGGCGGGCGATGTACGGCGCGTCCGGGAACATCTCTTTCAGCTCGGGAACCAGCGGACCGTTCGGGCCTTGTTCGAAGCTGGTGGTGAGGATGGTCGGCAGGTTGAAGAACTTGGCGCAGGCGGCCAGGGCCAGCACGTTGTTCTTGAAGTCGCTCGGGGTGAAATCCTGCACCAGGGAAATCAGGCCAGCCTGGTGGTCGACCAGCAGAACGACGGCGTCATCTTTGTTGAGGCGCTTGTAGGGAACGGTCATGGTGAAACTCCTGTGGTTGCATGCGGGGTGTTTGATGAAGGGGTGTGCGGGCCACGCGGTGCCGGCACGCCGAGGAGGTGGCGAATGCGCACGGCCACGCCCTCGCGCTGGTACTGCCGGGCGTGGGCTTCGATGCGCTGTTCGGCGACGGTGACGCGGCCGTGGTGGCGCAGGTGCTCGAGCCATGAGGCATCGAAGAAGAATTCCTGCCAGAGGTTGGGGTTCTCGCTGTCCTGCAGCAGCCCCCAGGACAACGCGCCGTTGCGCCGGCGCATGGCGCGCACGGCCAGCATGGCCTGGCTGAAGGCCTCGGCGTTTTGCTGGGGGATGTCGTATTCCAGGGTCACCATCACCGGGCCGCGCTCGCGGTCCATATCGGCGCTGAGCACTGGCGCCGGCCAGTGCACGGAGGGCGCCAGGTCTTCAGCGTCGGTGACCGGCAGCCCAAAGCGCCAGGACAGCAGCACGCCGAGCAGGAGCATCGCCCCGCCACCGGCCAGTGCCACGGTCAGCGAATACTCGCTGGCCAGCGTCCCCCAGACGATGCCGCCCAGGGCGCTGCAGCCGAAGAACACCAGGATGTACACCGCCAGCGCGCGGGCCCGGACCCAGCTCGGCACCGAGGTTTGCGCGGCCACTTGCAGGCTCGACAGCACGGCGATCCAGGCGGCGCCGCTGATCAGCATCACCGGGATCAGCAGAGCGAATTCGCGGATGAAGGCCAGGCCGAACAACACCCCGGCATAGGCGACGCTGGCGCCTGCGACGATCACGTCACTGCGCAGGCGCTCGCGCAGCTTGGGCAGGAACATTGCCCCGGCAATGGCACCGGCGCCGACGCAGCCGAGCAGGATGCCGAAGTCGGCAGCCGTGCCCTGCAGCTCGCGGCGCACCAAGAGCGGCAGCAACGACATGCCCGCGCTGGCGCCGACGAAGAACGCCAGGGTGCGCACCAGCACCGCCTGCAGCGGTTTGGCACTGCGCGCATAGCGCACACCGAGGCGCACGGCACCGAACAGCCGCTCGGCCGGCAGAATGCTCGCCGTGGGCGTGCGCTTCCAGGCATACAGGGCGGCGATTACCGCGAAGAACGACACGGCGTTGAGGGCGAAGGTCAGCCAGGGGCCGCTGAGGCTGACCAGCACCCCGGCGATCGCTGGGCCGATGGCCCGCGCCACGTTCATGCCCAAGCTCGACAGCGCCACCGCAGCGGGCAGTTCATGCTTGCCGACCAGCTCCGGGGTGAGCGCCGACCAGGCAGGCATCATCAACGCGGTACCGATGCCCATGGCCAGCGTCAGCAACAGCAGCAGGGGCACGTTCATCAGGCCAAGCAGCGTCAGCCCGGCGAGCAGCACCGCGACCGTGGCCATCCACAGCTGCACGGTGAGGAGGTAGCGACGTTTGTCGACGATATCCGCCAGGGCGCCAGCGGGCAGCGCCAGAAAGAACATCGGCAAGGCGGCCGCCACTTGCACCATCGCCACCGCCAGCGGGCTGGCAGACAGCGAGGTCATCAGCCAGCCGGCACCCACCTCGTGCATCCAGGTGCCGATGTTGGAGGCGATGCTGGCCAGCCACAACCAGCGGAATACGCTGTTGCGCAACGGGCTCCAGGGGCTGGCGGGGTTCTGTTTGGTGACGCTTTCCATGGCTACTCTCGTAAACCGCCCAATGACGATCGGTGTTCGTTGAAAAAATGCGCGTGCCTGCGGTGGAGACGCCAGCCCCCGTAGGAGCCGGCTTGCCGGCGAAGCGATTTCAGCCGCGACGCCTGCGCGAAACCCACCAGCGCTTTCGCGGGCAAGCCCGTTCCTACAAACCCAGTAGGGTGGATGACGCCTCACCCATCCACCGGAGCCGCGATCGTGTGGTGGATGAAAAAAGCGTCGGCGACGCGCCCCGATCCACCCTACGGGGCGCACCACTACATGCCGATCGCAGTGCGATCAGGTGGAAGGCGTCAGAAGGCGAAGCACGAGCAGCCGAAGGCGCCCCAGAAGCCGGCGTAGTCGCTCACCGGCACCTTGCTCTGCCGGGCGCGCTCGTGGCTGTGGGCATGCACCGCGCAGGAACCGATGCACTGGTGCACGGTAGCCTGCAGCGGCGCCGACGGCTTCCAGTGCCCGGGCACCAAGGCGACCGGCGACCATTCCGGCAGTACCGGCAACGGTGGTGTGCCGAGCTTGTCGAACTCGCCGGCGCCATACACGACCTTGCCGCCGACCACGGTGAGTACCGACTCGAGGTGCTTGATGGCCTCTTCGCTCACGCTGAAGTAATCCGCCGAGAGCACCGCCACGTCAGCCAATTGGCCAACCTTGACCTGGCCCTTCTTGCCCTGCTCACTGGAGAACCAGGCGCTGCCCTGGGTGAACAACTGCAGCGCAACGGCGCGGGACAGGCCTTCGGGGTACAGCGCGGTGCCGCCGACAGTCTTGCCGCTGACCAGCCAGTACAGCGAGGTCCACGGGTTGTAGCTGGCCACGCGGGTGGCGTCGGTGCCGGCGCCGACCGGTACGCCTTCGGCGAGCATGCGTTTGATCGGCGGCGTGGCTTCGGCGGCCTTGGCGCCGTAGCGGTCGACGAAATACTCACCCTGAAAGGCCATGCGGTGCTGGATGGCGATACCGCCGCCCAGCGCCCTGACCCGCTCGATGTTGCGCGGGGTGATGGTCTCCGCATGGTCGAAGAACCACGGCAGGCCATTGAACGGGATGTCGCGGTTGACCTTCTCAAACACGTCGAGCATGCGCGTGATGGATTCGTCGTAGGTCGCGTGCAGGCGGAACGGCCAGCGGTGCTCGACGAGGTGACGCACCACCGGCTCCAGGTCGGCTTCCATACCGGGCGGCAGATCCGGGCGCGGTTCGAGGAAGTCCTCGAAGTCAGCGGCGGAAAAGGCCAGCATTTCACCGGCGCCGTTGTGGCGGAAGTAGTCGGTGCCCTGGCCGTAGGTAACGGTCTTGGTCCATTTCTGGAAGTCGGCCAGCTCTTCCTTGGGCTTCTGGGTGAAGAGGTTGTAGGCGATGCGCACGGTGAGCTGGTCGTTGTCGGCCAGTTGCTGGATCACCTGGTAGTCGTCCGGGTAGTTCTGGTAACCGCCACCGGCGTCGATGGCGCTGGTCAGCCCCAGGCGGTTGAGCTCGCGCATGAACTGGCGAGTCGAGTTGACCTGGTATTCCAGCGGCAGTGTCGGCCCTTTCGACAGGGTCGAATAGAGGATCATGGCGTTGGGCCGGGCGATCAGCATGCCGGTCGGTTCACCCTTGCTGTCACGCTGGATCTCGCCGCCCGGCGGGTTAGGCGTGTTCTTGTTGAAGCCCACCACGCGCAGCGCGGCGCGGTTGAGCAAGGCGCGGTCGTAGAGGTGCAGCAGGAACACCGGGGTATCGGGTGCGGCCTGGTTGATCTCGTCCAAGGTGGGCATGCGTTTTTCGGCGAACTGGAATTCGTTCCAGCCGCCCACCACGCGCACCCACTGCGGAGTCGGCGTGCGATCGGCCTGGTTCTTGAGCATGCGCAGGGCGTCGGCCAGCGATGGCACGCCTTCCCAACGCAGTTCCAAGTTGTAGTTCAGGCCACCGCGGATCAGGTGCAGGTGCGAGTCGTTGAGACCCGGAATCGCCGTGCGCTTGTTCAGGTCGATGACCTGCGTACCGGCGCCCTTGGTGGCCATCGCTTCGGCATCGCTGCCCACGGCGATGAAGCGGCCACCCTTGATGGCCACGGCGGTGGCGTGGGGGCGCTCGGGGTCGACGGTGTGGAAGGTGCCGTTAAGCAGGATCAGGTCGGCGTCGTTCATGTTCGCTCCGAATGCATAGCCGGCGCGACCGGCAAAAGGTAAGGCGGACCAGAGCGCACCAGCGGCGCCGAGCAGGCTGCCGGCAGCGACGATCTGGCGGCGCTTGGGGTCTTTGGGATCAGACGTCATGGCTGGCGCTCCAAGTGATCAGCGGGACACGAAGGCCAGCAGGTCTTCGTTGACGCGTTGCTGGTGAGTCACGGCGAAACCGTGGGGAGCACCTTCGTACACCTTCAGCTCGGCGCCCTCGATCATCTGCGCGGCAAGCTTTCCGGTGGTGGCGAACGGCACGATGGCGTCGGCGTCACCGTGGATCACCAGGGTCGGCACATCGACCTTGGCCATGTCGGCGCGGAAATCGGTTTGCGAGAAGGCCGTCACGCAGTCGATGGTGCCCTTGAGCGAGGCCAGCAAGGCGATGTTGAGGGTCTGGCTGAGCACGCCGTCGGAGACCTGCTGGCCCTTGTCGATGCCGTAGAACGGGGTGGCGAAATCGGCGAGGAACTGCGCACGGTCTTTCAGCAGGCCGTCCTTGATGCCGGTGAACACCGAGGCATCGACGCCTTCGGGGAAATCCGCCGTCTTGCCGAAGATCGGCGTGACCGCGCCGAGCAGCGCCAGCTTGGCGACCCGCGCGGTACCGTGACGGCCGATGTAGCGGCTGACGTCGCCGCCGCCCATGGAAAAGCCGACCAGGGTGACGTCATGCAGATCGAGATGCTCGATCAACTCAGCAATGTCGTCGGCGAAGGTGTCGTAATCGTAGCCCGTCCACGGCTGGCTGGAACGTCCAAAGCCGCGACGGTCGAAGGCGATGGTGCGGTAACCGCGGCTGCTCAGGTACTCCATCTGGTATTCCCACATGTCCGCGTCCAGTGGCCAGCCGTGGCTGAACAGCACGGGCTTGCCGCTGCCCCAATCCTTGAAATAGATCTCGGTGCCGTCGCGGGTCGTGAAAGTGCTCATGGGCGTGTCCTCTCGGGTATCGCAATGGATGGGGAAATCAACGGGCGCTCAGCCAGCCCGCGCAGCAGCGGGTGACCACCGGCATAATCCAGAACACCACCGGCACGACGATGCACAGGGTGATCAGCAGGTTGCTCGCTACCACTCCACCCAGGGCCGGGTACTGCTGGAACAACGGCAGCCACAATTGCGGGATGAGCATGGTCAGCGGGCAGATGACCAGATAGGTCAGTACCGCCTGCTTCCACTTCGGTGGCTGCGGCGCCTGGGCGTGTTCGGGGGTGAACCAGAACTCATGATCGCGGCTGACCTGGGTCTGGTCGCCGCCTTCGAGCAGTGGCAGTACTTCGTCGATCAGCAGGCGGCGACGGTCGGAGGCGATCCACTCATCCAGCTGCCAGCTTTCGGCGAAACGCAGAACGGTGGTGAAGGTGTCGTTCTGCCCGTCCGAGCGAATCACGTTGACGCCCAGATGGCCGTTCTGCTGCTCGGCGGCGCTCACCGCACGCTTGAGCCAGGCCTCGTAGGCCGGCACATGACCGGGGCGCACCTTGTGCTGGATGACCAGCGTTACCACGTTGCCCGGTTCGATGGCGGCCATGGATCACCGTACTCCCGTTGCGAGCACGCGGACGTATCGGGCGCGTCTGAGGCGCTGGGCAAGCAAGGATGATGAGCAGCAGAGCAGCGGCTTCAAGAAGATATTCCCGTGATCGAATCGGCGATCCACGCGGCAATGCAGGGGCCGGCGGCATAGCGATCAGCGAGCACAGGGCCGCGTTGACCGTGCAGTCACTATGCCGCCCGGGGCGGGCTATCGATTGGACGTATGTGCTGGATCGTCGCGGGCCAACGGCAGTTGGCCCCGGAAGGGCTATTCGAGCAGCAACTCGACGAGCAGGAAGGAGCCGGAAACGCTGCACAGCAGCACGCCCAGCCAGAAGAACGACGCGCCGCGCTGCACCGGTGTGTCGATCACGGCGCGCTTGGGAAACGTTGGGTCGTAGCGCACCGGCACCGGGTCGCCTTTGCGGTAGTGGCGCCAGCTGCTCATGCTGCTTTCGTGCATGTGCAGGTTGCCGTCTTCGTCGCGCCATTCGAAACGTGGGTAGCGGCTCGAGGTGTTGAGCCCCCAGTCGCTGGCGATGATCCGCCCCTGGGCCTGCTGCCAGTCACGGCTGGCCCGGCGGCGGGACAAGCCGATGCCCATCAGCACGGCACCGACGCAACCAAAGACCAGGGCGAGAAATACGGAAACAGGCATGACGGACTCGAACAATTAAGATCAACAATAGGCGCTTCAGGCGCAACGAAGGTTCATTGAAAACGATCACCGTTCGGCGGCCCGCAACTCGTACAGCCTCGCGCCCCAGCACAGGCGAAACGGCAGGTTGCCGCTGCACCTGAAATTTAGGTTGAGTTTTCTGCAACCTGCCCGTGTCCATAAACATGCACACGGATTAAGGAGAGTCACCATGAAAACCACGCCTACCCTCAGCGTACTGTTCGGCGCTCTACTGATGACCGGCCTCGCCCACGCCGCCGACCCGGCAAAGCAGGAGCCGGCCCGTGAGGTCTATCAAGACCAGGTATTGCAGCAACAACCTGATCAAGAAGATCCGGAAGCCAAGGACCCGATGCATATCGGTCATCTCAAGGAAGGCACGCCTGCGCCCCACAAATACTGGCGCGACGATTACGCCATCAAGGATCTGAAAAAACACGACCTGCCCGAGCCTGAAGACAAGGAACACGAGCATTGGGTAAAGATTGGCACCGACTATGTGTTGCTTAATAACAATACCGGTACCATTCAGCGCATTATCAAGGCCAAGTAACCGATAAAAGGCGTGATAGTGACGTAAAAAAGCCTCGTCAATATCGTGCAGCTGGCTATCATTCACAGACATTCTCGCCGTCTGTCAGCGCCGGTTCTTTCTCTTCTAGGGATGGATGATGAAAGCTTCAATTGATCGATCCTTCAGCCCGCCAAATGAGCTCGTTCGCGGCGTCGCGGCAATTGCCGTAGGCGCCGCGATGGCGTATGGCGGTGCTTGCCTGTTTACGGTGCTGCGCCCCATGCCGCTGCCCGCAGCGCCGACAGTAATCGAGGTGACCCCGAGCAAGGCGACCGTCAAGGCGCTGATGGTAGAGCCGCCCGCCCCTGGCGAAGATCCCTGGTGGCGCGGCGACGCCGCGTTCTGGCAAGAACAGGCGCGCCTCAACAGCGCTGCTGTGGCGCCTCAATACCGCGACCTGCAATTCGCCTGGTCCGAGCAAATGGCAGCCAATGCCAGGCAGCGTGCGCTGAAGGATCCCAGCGGTCGCGAGCCGCTCGCCATGCCTGCCAAGGAAGCGCAAACCACCGAACTGCAGATTCCTGCCCCGAGCCGCTAGCTGCAGATATGAAAAAGCCCCGGAAGTCCGGGGCTTTTTTTCGCCTGACCGAAACCGATCAGGACTGTGGTGCGGCAGCCGTAGCAGGTGCGGTCTGAGTGCGCTCGCTCCAGCCGCCCCCAAGCGCACGGTACAGGTTGATCTCGCTAGTCAGCTGCGACAAGCGAACGCCGATCAACTGCTGCTGCGCGGTGAACAGCTGACGCTGAGCATCGAGCAGCGTCAGGTAGCTGTCCACGCCGGTACGGAAGCGACGGTCAGCGAGGTCATAGTAGCTTTCCGAGGTTTCCACCAGGCTGCGCTGAGCCTGCAGTTGCTCTTCGAAGGTACCGCGAGCCGCCAGGCCATCGGCGACTTCCTGGAAGGCGGTTTGCACCGCTTTCTCGTAGTTCGCCACCTGGATGTTCTTCTGAATCTCGGCATAGTCGAGGTTCGCGCGCAGACGGCCAGCCGTGAAGATCGGCAGGTTGATCTGCGGCTGGAACAGCCACGTGCCCGAGCCACCGTCGAACAATCCGGAAAGCTGGCTGCTGGCGGTGCCGGCGTTGGCGGTCAGGCTGATACTCGGGAAGAACGCCGCACGCGCGGCGCCAATGCTGGCGTTGGCGGCGAGCAATTCACGCTCGGCCTGCAGCACATCCGGGCGACGCTGCAGCAGGTCGGACGGCAGACCAGCCGGGACCTCAGCCAGCAGTTGCTTGTCCAGCCCCTCACCTTGCGGCAGATCGGCCGGGGCCGGGCCGCCAAGCAATACTGCCAGGGCGTTACGGTCCTGAGCGACCAGACGGGTGTACTGGGCCAGGTTGGCCTGCGCGGTCTGCACCGACGTACGCGACTGGCTCAGTGCCAGTGCGTCGGTGACGCCAACGTCGAAGCTGCGTTGAGTCAGCTCCAGGCTGCGCTGGAAAGTGCCCAAGGTTTCGCGGGTCACCTTCAGCAGCGCCTCGTCGGCCTGCAACGTCAGGTAGGCGTTGGCCACGCTGGCGATCAGGCTGATCTGAGCGCTGCGCTGCGCTTCTTCTGTGGCGAAGTACTGCTGCAACGTCTGCTCGTTGAGGCTACGCAGGCGACCAAAGAAGTCGGCTTCCCAGGAGTTCACACCGACGGTGGCGCTGTATTGCCCACCAACGGTCGAACGGCCGGTCTGCGACAAATCAGCGGGTGTGCGTTGGCGCGTGCCACTGCCATCGGCCGAGATGTTGGGGAACAACTCGGAACGCTGGATGCGGTACTGGGCGCGGTAGGCCTCGACGTTCAACGCGGCGACGCGCAGGTCGCGGTTGTTGGCCAGCGCGGTTTCCACCAGCCGTTGCAACGCCGGGTCACGCAGAAACTCGCGCCAGCCGAGATCGGCCGCGATGACCGTCCCCTGAGCTGCGCTGCCTTCATAGGCCTGACCTTGCGGCCAGGCATTGGCTACTGGCGCTTCAGGACGCTGGTAGTCGGGAATCATGCTGCAGCCGCTGAGCACGATGCTCGCGACCGCCAGAGACAACAGGGACTGCCTCACTGGACCGCCTCCTCATCATTAGGTTTTTTGACGCTCTTGTCTTTGAACATCGAGCTGACCACCACGTAGAACAGCGGAATCCAGAAGATCGCCAACACCGCCGCAGTCAGCATACCGCCGATTACACCCGTACCGATGGCGTGCTTGCTGCCGGCGCCTGCACCGCTGGAGATGGCCAGCGGAACCACACCGAGGATGAACGCCAGGGAGGTCATGATGATCGGACGCAGACGCATACGGCACGCTTCGACCGCTGCCTCGAGATGGCTCTTGCCCTCCTCGTGCAGCGCCTTGGCGAACTCGACGATCAGGATCGCATTACGTGCCGACAACCCGATGGTGGTAATCAGCCCCACCTGGAAGAACACGTCGTTGGACAAGCCGCGGCCCAGGGTGAACAGCAGCGCACCGAGGATACCGAGCGGAACGACCAGGATCACCGAGAACGGAATCGACCAGCTTTCGTACAGCGCCGCCAGGCAGAGGAACACTACCAGCAACGACAGCGCGTAAAGTGCCAGGGTCTGCGAGCCAGCCAGACGCTCCTCGTAGGATTGCCCAGTCCAGTCGTAGCCGATGCCCTGCGGCAATTCGCCAGCGATACGCTCGACCTCGGCCATTGCTTCACCGGAGCTGTGGCCCGGTGCCGGTGCACCGAGAATCTCGATTGCGCTTACGCCGTTGTAACGCGAGAGCTTCGGCGAGCCGTAAGTCCACTCACCGGAGGCGAAGGCACTGAACGGCACCATCTGACCCTGATCATTACGCACGTGCCACTTGTTCAGATCCTCGGGGTTCATCCGCGCGTCGCTTTCGCCCTGCAGATAGACCTTCTTGACCCGACCCTTGTCGATGAAGTCGTTGACGTAGCTGCCGCCCCAACCGATCTGCAGGGTGCTGTTCACATCCGCGAGGGACACACCGAGGGTGCGAACCTTTTCGTCATCGATCAGCAACTTGTACTGCGGCTCATCGAGCAACCCGTTGGCGCGCACGCTGCTGAGCACCGGGCTTTGGTTGGCCAGTTGCAGGAACTTGTCACGGGCCTCGTTCAGGGTGGCCTGGCCAACACCGGCGCGGTCCTGCAGGAACAGGTTGAAGCCGGTGGCGTTACCCAATTCCATGACAGCTGGCGGGGCGAAGGCGAAGACCATGGCGTCACGGAACTCGCCGCCGAAGAATCGGCCTTGCGCCCGTTGTGCCAGGTCGAACACGCTGGTGCCGTCAGCGGTACGCTCGGACCACGGCTTGAGCATGATGAACGCCATACCCGAGCTCTGGCCGCGGCCGGCGAAGTTGAAGCCGGTCACGGTGAACACCGAGTTGACCACGTCTTTTTCGTCTTCGAGCAGGTACTTGCGCATGTCGTCGACGACCGCCTGGGTACGCTGAGCGCTGGAGCCGGACGGCGTCTGCACCTGGGCGAACAGCACACCCTGATCTTCCTCGGGCAGGAACGCCGACGGAATCAGGGTAAACAGCCAGCCGGCGACTGCAACGATAACTGCGTAGATGATCAGGAACGGCGCCTTGCGCTTGACCACCCCACGTACGCCGCGCTCGTAGCTGTCCACGCTGCGCTCGAAGGTGCGGTTGAACCAGCCGAAGAAACCGCGCTTCTCGTGATGATCGCCCTTGGCGATCGGCTTGAGCATGGTGGCGCACAGGGCCGGGGTAAAGATCAGCGCGAGGATCACCGACAACACCATGGCCGAAACGATGGTGATCGAGAACTGCCGGTAGATCACACCCACCGAGCCGCCGAAGAAGGCCATTGGCAGCAGTACCGCCGACAGCACCACGCCGATGCCCACCAGCGCACCCTGTATCTGGCCCATGGATTTGCGTGTGGCCTCGAGCGGCGACAAGCCTTCCTCACGCATCACCCGCTCGACGTTTTCGACCACCACGATGGCATCGTCCACGAGCAGACCGATGGCCAGAATCATCGCAAACATGGTCAGGGTGTTGATGCTGTAGCCGAACACCGCCAGCACGCCGAAGGTACCCAACAGCACCACTGGCACGGCCAGGGTCGGGATCAGCGTGGCACGGAAGTTCTGCAGGAACAGGTACATCACCAGGAACACCAGCACGAAGGCTTCGATCAGGGTCATGACCACGCCGTGAATCGACTCCTCGACCACGGGCGTGGAGTCATACGGCATTACCACTTCCATGCCGGCCGGGAAGAACGGCTTCAGCTCGTCAATGGTGGCGCGAATGGCTTTGGCGGTGTCCAGGGCGTTGGCACCGCTGGCCAGCTTGATCGCCAGGCCGGATGCCGGGTTGCCGTTGAATTGCGCACGGATGTTGTAGTTCTCGCCGCCGAGTTCGACCTTGGCGACATCACCGAGGCGCACCTGGGAGCCGTCACGGTTGACCTTGAGCAGGATGTCGCGGAACTGCTCGGGAGTCTGCAGGCGCGTCTTGCCGATAATCGTGGCATTGAGTTGCTGCCCCGGAGATGCCGGCAAACCGCCGAACTGGCCCGAGGATATCTGCACGTTCTGCGCCTGGACGGCACTGCGCACATCGGTCGGGGTCAGCTGGTAGTTGTTGAGCTTGGCCGGATCCAGCCAGATACGCATGGCGTACTGAGCACCGAACACCTGGAAGTCACCAACGCCCGAGGTACGTGAAATCGGGTCCTGCATGTTAGCGACGATGTAGTTGGAGAGATCCTGGTTGGTCATGCTGCCGTCAGTGGAAACCACACCGATCACCAACAGGAAGTTCTTCACCGCCTTGGTAACCCGCAGACCCTGCTGCTGCACTTCCTGAGGCAGCAGCGGCGTCGCCAGCTGCAGCTTGTTCTGCACCTGAACCTGAGCGATGTCCGGGTTGGTGCCCTGGTTGAAGGTGACGGTGATCTCCATGCTGCCATCGGAGTTGCTCGCCGAGCTGATGTAACGCAGCCCGTCGATACCGTTCATCTGCTGCTCGATCACCTGTACCACGGTGTCCTGCACGGTCTGCGCAGAGGCACCCGGGTAGTTGACCTGGATGCTCACGGCCGGCGCCGCGATGCTCGGGTACTGGTTGACCGGCAATTTGAGAATGGACAGACCGCCTGCCAGCATGATCACCAAGGCGATCACCCAGGCGAAAATCGGCCTGTCGATGAAGAAATTCGACATCGTGTAATCGCTCCTTAGCGGCTTTCAGCCTGGTCAGCGGCCGGCTTCGGCTCGGCCACGTTCTTCGCCTCGGTGGTTTTCACCTCGGCGCCCGGCTGCACGAACTGCAGGCCTTCGGTGATCAGCTTGTCGCCGGCACTCAGACCTTCGCGGATCACCCAGCGGTTACCGTCGGTGCGCTCAGCCTGGAGCTGACGCAGTTCGACCTTGTTCTCGGCATTGACCACCAGCGCGGTGGGCTCACCTTTGGCGTTGCGCGTCACGCCCTGTTGCGGCGCGAGGATGGCCTGCTGATTGACGCCAGCGGCGAGGCGCGCATGCACGAACATGCCTGGCAGCAGGGTGTGGTCCGGGTTAGGGAACACGGCGCGCAGGGTGACTGAGCCAGTGCCCTCATCAACCGACACTTCAGAGAATTCAAGCTTGCCGTCGTGCGGGTAGGTGCTGCCGTCTTCCAGGCGCAATTGCACCTTCGCGGCGTTTTCACCCACTTTCTGCAACTGACCGCTTTCCAGGTCACGGCGCAGGCGTAGCAGGTCCCTGCTCGGCTGGGTCACGTCGACATAAATGGGGTCGAGCTGCTGGATGGTGGCCATGGCGTTGGTCTGGCCGCTGCTGACCAGCGCACCCTCGGTGACTGCCGAACGGCCGATGCGGCCAGCGATTGGCGCGAGCACTTTGGTGTATCGCACGTTGATGCGCGCCTGTTCCAGCGCCGCTTCCGCCTGCAAGCGAGAGGCCTGGGCTTCGTCATAAGCCTGACGACTCACTGCCTGATCGGCGACCAAGTCCTTGTAGCGCTCTGCCAGGGATTTTGCAGACGCCAGGGTGGCCTGGGCGCTTTTGGCAGCGGCCTCGTATACCGCCGCATCGATCTGATACAGCTGCTGGCCGGCTTTGACTTCCGAACCTTCCTTGAACAGGCGCTTCTGGATGATGCCATCGACCTGCGGGCGTACTTCGGCAATCCGGTACGCAGCGGTACGGCCGGGCAGCTCGGTGGTCAGCGTGTAGGGCTCAGCCTGCAACGTCACGATGCCGACGGTAGGCGCCTGGCGCGGTGGTGGCGCTGCCTCTTCGCTGCAACCAGCGAGCATCAGCGTGGCCAGAGCGATAGCGGAAACCATAGCGGCGAAGGCTGGCTTCTTCTGCATCTGAAAGAACCTCATTGTCATATTGATTCGAGCCGCGCGGGCGGTACCTGGCAGATAGCCGAGGTGAATAGTAGGAATAGACGGTAAATATACTTACATTCGAGAATGTTTGTAAACGCATCTTTTGTGTAACACTGTGGCGATCTAAGACTTCAGCCCAGGCTGTACATCCATTTTTTTCTGTGTGGTAACTGCTCAATGGCGAGACGCACCAAAGAGGAAGCCGAAGAGACCCGGGCGCACATCCTTGATGCAGCCGAACGTGTGTTCTACGACAAAGGCGTGTCCAGCACCTCGCTGGCGGATATCGCAACATCGGCCGGCGTAACACGCGGCGCGATCTATTGGCATTTCCAGAACAAGGTCGACGTTTTCCAGGCCATGCTCGACCGCCTCATGCTGCCCCAGGAAGAACTGGCGCAGGCCTGTGAGAGCGAAGACGAGCCCGACCCGCTGGGCCACATGCGCCAGCTATTGGTGCAACTGCTCATGCGCATGCACAGCGACGCTCAATGCCGGCGCGTTGGGGAAATCCTCCAGTACAAGTGCGAATACACCGCCGAACTCGGCGATCTGCGTCAACAGATGCAAGCCTTCAACCAAGATTGCGACCAGCGCATTGCAAAAACGTTACGCAATGCAGTCAACCGAGGCCAGCTGCCTGCCGATCTGGATTGCCAACGGGCCGCCATCTGCCTGCACGCCTATATGGATGGCATCCAGGCGCACTGGCTGCTCAATCCCGATGCCTATGACCTCGGCGCCCACGCCCACGCGATGGTCGAGGCGATGATCGACATGCTGCTGCACAGCCGCGCCCTGCGCAGCGCCTGAGCTAATCACATCGTCCCGCTGTAAGACCTTCTGTGCATACCCGTCGATGCCTGCGTTGCTTACACTCACCCCACCCATCAGCGCAGCGGCAGAATGCCGCCGCGCGTGAACGGCTCGACTCACTGCCAGACCTGCGCAAAAGGATGGCCCATGTCAGCACGCACCCTGCTCCTCACCGCCGTTGCCATGCTCGCCTTCGCGGGTAACTCGCTGCTCTGCCGCTTGGCTCTAAAAACCACGCAGATCGACCCTGCCACCTTTACCAACCTGCGCCTGCTTAGCGGAGCCTTAATGCTGGCGCTGCTGCTGCGTCTGCGCCAGCGTGGCTTCCCGGTCGGAGGCAGCTGGTACGGCGCCGCCGCGCTGTTCATTTATGCGGCAGCGTTTTCCTTCGCCTATGTCAGCCTCGATGCCGGCACAGGCGCACTGCTGCTGTTCGGCGCGGTGCAGATCAGCATGCTGCTGTGGGGATGGCGACAAGGGGAGCGGCCGAGTTCGGCAAGCCTTGCCGGCTTGTCGCTGGCGTTTGCCGGGCTGCTGGTGCTGTTGCTGCCGGGCGCCAGTGCGCCGGCCCTCGCACCCTCATTGTTGATGCTTATCGCAGGCGCGGCTTGGGGCGCCTATTCGCTGCTGGGCCGCGGCAACAGCGACGCACTCGCCGCCACTACCGGCAACTTTCTGCGCTGCGTACCCATCGCGATACTGCTCAGCTTGGTACTGACGTACAGCGCCCGCTGGGACATGGCCGGTGCTCTTTACGCCCTGGCCTCCGGCGCGTTGGCGTCCGGCCTTGGTTACGCGATCTGGTACACGGCCATCAGCGAGCTCAAGGCCATTCAGGCGGCAACCGTCCAGCTCAGCGTGCCGATCATCACCGCCTTGGCTGGCAGCCTGCTTCTCGGCGAAGCCCTGACTCTGCGTTTGAGCCTCAGCTCGCTGGCCGTACTCGGTGGCATCGCCTTGGTACTCGGCGCCCGGCAACGCGCAAAGGCCTGAGCCGAACACAGCCCGGAGTGGTCACAACAGCACGTTCGATAACCGGAGAAACGCCATGCGCTTTGCTGGCCGGCTACGCCATCTGACTGTTCTTTTACTGATAACGGGCCTCTGCGCCTGCGCCAGTTTGACGCCGCGCGACCCGCTGCATATCGACCTGGTCGGCCTCGAGCCATTGCCTGGCGAGGGCCTGGAGATGCGCTTTGCAGTGAAGTTGCGCGTACAGAACCCCAACGAAAGCGCTATCGACTTCAACGGCGTATCGCTGCAGCTGGACATCAACGATCAGCCGTTAGCCCGTGGCGTCAGCGACCAACAAGGTCAGGTGCCGCGTTTTGGCGAGGCGATCATCCGCGTACCGGTAACCATTTCCGCTTACTCGGTGCTTCGCCAGGCGTGGGGCGCCAGCGGCCATCAGCCTGGGCAGAGCCTGCCGTACCAACTGCGTGGCAAACTCGCCGATGGCCTTTTCGGTACCCGCCGCTTCAGTGACAGCGGCCAGCTGACGTGGCCGCCGGCGCAGCCCGCCGTCAGGTAGCGGGCTCGTTTTCCGGGAGGATCTGCTTGTCGCCGGGCTCTTTGCCCTCTTTCGAGAAATGCTCGATGACTGCGTTGAGCTCGGCACCGAACAGCAGTACTGCGCAGGAGATGTGCAGGTACAGCAGGAAAATGATGATTGCGCCGATGCTGCCGTAGGTGGCGTTGTAGTTGGCGAAATTCTGCGCGTAGTAGGCAAAACCCAGTGATGCGCCAATCCACACCACCACGGCCAGCACCGAGCCAGGCGTGATGAAGCGGAACCGCTGCTCCACATCAGGCGCCACGAAGTACACCACCGCCACCACGATCATCAACAGAGAAATCGCCACCGGCCAGCGCAGCCAATTCCACAGCGTGACCACGATCTGCTCGATACCGATCTGATGCGCCAGCCAGTTCATCACTTGCGGCCCAAGCACCATAAGCGCCGCTGCAGTGAGCAGCGCGGCGGCGATGCCGATGGTGTAGAACAGCGACAGCGGAATGCGCTTCCAGGGCTTGCGGCCTTCCTTCACGCCATAGGCCTTGTTCATCGCGTCCATGGTCGAGCGCACCGCCGAAGAAGCCGTCCACAGCGCCACCACGATACCAATCGAGAACAGCCCGGCCTTCTGGGTTTGCAACTGATCGATCACCGGATTGACCAGCTCTACCGTCGACAGTGGCAGCACCAGCTCGGCCTGCTGGCGAAGCCAGTCGAAGAACGGCTGCATATCCAGCAGGCTGATCAGCGCGACCAGAAACAACAGGAAGGGAAACAGCGAAAAGAACATCTGGAACGCCAGGGCCGACGCGTAGGTAGGCAGCTCGTCCTCGATGAAGTCAATCACCGTCTTCTTCATCACCTGGAACAGGCTGACACCCTGCAAGTTGGGTAAAAACATAGCGCCTCCGCTGGCTATGGCTGGCCGCCTGCGTGCGGCCGGTTGAATCGTCGACAGGTGCAGCGGCCGATTACCGATCAGCCCCCCGCTCTCGCTTGGAGGTACCGAACCCGGCATGAGTTCGGCTTATCCGCACTGCGCAGCGTACAGCTGGTAACAGTTGTACGCTTAATTGCTGCGCAAGGGCGCTCTAGACTGGCTGGCTGTTTTGCCAAGGAGGCACTGATGCACAGACAAACGCTCAATCCGGATTGCGTATTCGACACCCTGCAGTATGGCTTCAGCCAGGCCGTGATCAGCCAGGGCGGGCGGCGTTTGCACCTTTCCGGGCAGATCGGCGTGGATGAGCACGAGCGCCTGGTCGGTGATGACCTGGCCAGCCAGACCCGCGCAGCCCTGCACAACGTGCGCAGGCTTATCGAACACGCCGGCGGCGACATGGCGCACGTGCTGGTGATGCGCATCTATATTGCCGTGGCAGCCCGCGACGACCAGGCGTGCATCGTCGAGACGCTGCGCGAATACTTTCCCGAGCAGCCGCCTGCCACCTCCTGGATCGTGGTCAGTGGCCTGTCGGAGCCGCAGTGGCTGGTCGAGATCGAAGCCGAAGCGCTGCTGCCGGACGCCTGACGCCGCGCTTCTGCGGGCAGTCAAAAAACCCTATATAATCTGCGGCCTTTTTATCACCGGCCTCAGAAGGATTCCCCGTGAGCACGCTGCCTCCCTGCCCCGCCTGCAACTCCGAATACACCTACGAAGACGGCACCCAGCTGGTCTGCCCGGAATGTGCCCATGAATGGTCGGCCACCGCCAGCGAAGCG
Source organism: Phytopseudomonas seleniipraecipitans (assembly GCF_900102335.1). GTDB lineage: Bacteria > Pseudomonadota > Gammaproteobacteria > Pseudomonadales > Pseudomonadaceae > Aquipseudomonas > Aquipseudomonas seleniipraecipitans. The sequence goes on along the minus strand of NZ_FNBM01000001.1, from coordinate 24,664 downwards.
TCTGGCGATGACGCCAAGGTGATCAAGGATTCGGTTGGCAACGTGCTGCAGGACGGCGACACCATCACCGTGATCAAGGACCTCAAGGTCAAGGGCTCGTCGCTGGTGGTCAAGGTCGGCACCAAGGTCAAGGGTATCCGCCTGGTCGATGGCGATCACGACATCGACTGCAAGATCGACGGCATCGGCGCGATGAAACTCAAATCCGAGTTCGTCAGAAAGGTCTGACTGCGAGCAGCGCGCTGCACAGGCGCCGACTCACTGCACGGGCAGGAAGTTCAGGAACAGCAAGCTGTGCGCATAGTTGACGCCGATGCGTCGGTAGCGCTCGTCGAGTACATCGCTGAGGTAATCAAGGCGGGCAACGATCTTGCCGAACTCGACGGCGAAGCTCAGGTTGCGCCCTTGCTCGGAGATCTCGTTGGACAACAGCAGCGGGTTTCCCTGGGCATCGCGCCGGGTCGCAAGCAGCCAGGTGGCTTTCTCGATATTACGCGCCGCGTTGTGCACGAACTGCGCGTCGATGGAGTCGGTGAGATAGAACTGCGTACGCCCGCCATGGGCGGTCACCAGCATGCTGCCGATGGCATAGATGAAGGCGCCGACGCGGTCGCCTTCGAATTCGCTGCTCAATGCGTAGCTGAGCGCCACGATATCCTGCCGACCGGCCAGCGATGGCGGCGGCCTCCCCTCTTCGATGGCCTGCTGCACGGCGCGCTGGGTCGCGTCGCGGTCACCCAACCCGCTCTTGCGCCATTCCCGCGGGTTACGCTGGTAGAGCTTGTCCATCAGCCGGTACAAGCTGTTGAGGTTGTTGCGCATGCCGATGGTTGCAACGCGGTCCGAACTGGTCTGGAACAGCTCACCGGGCGTGGCAGCAGCACTGTTGCTGATAAAGGCGCCGTTATTCTGATTACGGGCACACCCGCTCAGGCAAAGCACCATCGCCATCAAAACCAGGCCCTGCCAGCAGGTGCTGCGGCGCGGCACGCAAGACGCCGTCAGCGGGGTGACGGCGGGTGATTCGATAGCTAAAGAAGCGTGCGAGTAATCCATTAACTCACGGCCCATCCTTCTGCAGATGGCATAACACTAGCAAGCAGATTGCCCTTATGCCCGTTACGGCGTCACGTTTGTCACGTACACCCGTCACGGGATAGACCCTCGACAGCCCGGCAAAGTTTTCCTGCCCCTGAAATTAGCCTTACTAAGCCCAGGGATACGGCTGATGTTTGCAATCTTTACCCATTGAGAAAGCTTCTCGATCAACCTGCAATGCTATGTTTCCCCGCCCTGAAGATTCCGGCACTTCGTCCGCGATCCATCACCACCAAGGAGCATCATTCAGGTGAACAAGGCCACTCTAATTACTGTGCTGGCACTGGCAATTGCCGGCTGCAGCCACAACAGTTCACAACAACCTGGTAGCGTCCGCGTAGCCCAGGCCGGTGAGCAGGTCGAAATTGCCGCCAATCCCAAGCGAGTCGTCAGTTTCGATTTCGGCAGTTACGACACCATGATCGCGCTGGGCGTGGGTGACCGAGTGGTCGCAACGCCTGCAAGCGTGCCGCCCTACCTGGCCGATAAGACCGGCACGCTTCGCGATGCTGGCGGGATGAAAAAACCTGAGGTCGACACGGTGCGCAACCTGCAACCCGAGCTGATTCTGATTACCGGGCGCCAGGGTGAGAGCCGCGCCGCGCTGCAGCAGATCGCACCGACCCTGGATATGGCCATTACCGGTGACGACTACTTCGCGGGGGTCGCTCACAACGTCACGTTGCTCGGGCAGCTGTTCGGCAAGGCCACCGAGGCCAACCAGGCACTCGCAAGGCTCGGCGCCAAGGCCGAGAGCGCGCGCCAAGCCATCGCCGCATCCGGCAAAAGGACTCTGGTGCTGACCCACAACGACGGTCGCTTCGCGCCAACCGAACAGTCGGTGATCTATTCCCTGCTGCAAGCGCCGCGCGCCTTGCCGGCTCCCCCAGCACAGGCGCCCGATGCGCCGCGGCAGCGCCCACAGCCGCTCAGCGCTGAAAACATCGCGGCCGCCAACCCGGAGGTGATATTCATCATCGACCGCAGCGCAGCCATCGGTGCCACGCCGCTGGACGTCGCCACGCTGGCCGACTCGCCACTGGCCAGCACGCCAGCCGCCCAGGCCAAGCGCATTGTCTACCTCGATCCGCCGCTGTGGTACCTGTCCGGCGGTGGTCTGCAGAGCCTCGATCTGCAAATCGATCAGGTGCTCGCGGCATACCGCTAGCGACTGACAGCCCCTCTGCGCGGTTCGATGGAAGCGACACCCAGGGCATTGCCTTGGGTGTCGCACGTTGCGCGAGCTCAGGCCGCCCGGTGCTGTGAACGTTTCGGCAACGTGGCCAGCAGCAAGCCGGCAAAGATCATCGCGCCGCCGATCCAATGGAAGACCTGCAGCGCCTCGCCCAACAATACCCAGCCAAGAATCGCCGTGAACACCGGCATCAGGTAATTGCCCATGGCCGCCGTCGACGCGCCGAGCACCTTCACGCCGTTGTTCCAGCCCAGATAAGCCACCAGCGATGCGAACACTGCGGTGTAACCAATGGCGGCCAGATTCGCCGGCGTTGCAAGCAATTGCGCGCCAGTGGACAGCTCATAGAGATACAGCGGCAGAATCAACGGCACGCCGAGCAGCATGAATATTCCCAGCAGCGCCAGCGGCGGGATGGGTGCCAGGTATGCTGCCCAGCGGCGCAGCAGCACGGTATAGAGCGCCCAGTCGACCACCGCCATCAACATGATCAGGTCGCCGCGGTTGAACTCCAGCCGGGCGAGGGTCTGCCAGTCTCCACGACAGATCAGCACCAGCAGCCCCAATACCGCCACCGCCATGCCCCACCAGGCGCGGCGGGTTGGCCACGCGCCGAGCAGCAACCCGGCAAAGATGAAGGTCATCAGCGGAACGCAGGTGTTGACCAGAGTGATGTTGATGGCGGCGGTGGTCTGCGCGGCGCTGTACAAGAAGGTGTTGTAGCCGGCGATACCGAATGCAGCGATAAGCAGCAGGCGCCAGCTTGCATGTCGCACCTCGGCGCGATGTCTCCAGATGGGTAACGCCACGAAGGGCAGCACGATCACCAGGGCCAGGCTCCAGCGCCAGAAGGCCAGCGCAAACGGCGGGATTTCGCCGGCAAACGCGCGCGCTACGAGCGCGTTGCCGGCCCAGCACAACACGGCCACCAGAACCCCAGCGATGGCCAGCGAGCGAGATGATCCTGTCGTGCTCATGATTGCAATGGGCGCAGGCGGTATTGCTCGGGTAACTGCTCGGCACCGCTCACGGTCACGTCGAGGTCTTTCCAGCGACCATCCTTGAGGCCGTAGATGCAGCCGTGCACAGAAAGCGACTGACCGCGGTGCCAGGCGTTCTGAATGATGCTGGTGCGGCTGACATTGCCGACCTGCTTCATCACGTTCAGCTCGCACAGGCGGTCCACCCGCGCTTCCTCGTCGGTGAAGCCGGCCAGGTGTTCATGCTGCTCGTAATAGAGGTCGCGGATATTGCGCAGCCAGCCATCAATGAGACCGAACTGGGTGTCGTGCATGGCCGCACGCACACCGCCACAGCCGTAGTGGCCGGTCACCAGGATGTGGCGAACCTTGAGCACATCGACCGCGTACTGGATTACCGACAGGCAATTGAGGTCGGTGTGCAGCACCACGTTCGCCACATTACGGTGCACGAACAGCTCGCCAGGCAGCAGGCCGACGATATCGTTGGCCGGCACGCGGGCGTCCGAACAGCCAATCCACAGGTACTCCGGCGTCTGCTGGCGCGCCAGGCGTGGAAAGAAGTCCGGATCGTTCTGGGTAATGTTCTCTGCCCAGCGCTCATTGTTGTCGAACAGGTGCTTAAGGTCGCTCATCCCAGTCGCTCCGGAAAAGGTCGATGCGCACCATACGGATGCATCGGCCTTTTTGACAAGACGATTTCTGCGCCGGCTGAGCACTGCGGGCAGGGCTGCCCCGACGAAACGCTGAATCTTTGCGTCTGCATGACCGTCCATAGCGGGTAGCCATCGACAGATAAGAGGTCGTCATGACTGACAAACAGCCGGAAAACAGCGAACCACCCGAGAGCCATTCACGGTCGGGGAGCTTTTCATCCCGTGGCCAGTGTCCAGCGGGGCAGACGCATAGCGACGCGCACGCCAGGCAACAGCCGTGCGCGGGCAAGCCAGCCGATGAGCAAGAAGACAGCGATGGCGCACCCGCGCTGTTGGACAAATACGATTTGAGCCTGGTCGATGAGGAACGCGAACTGCGGCGTCAGGCGCGCCGCTGATGTATCACTCGACGAGGGTGCAGGCCATCACCAGCGCATCTTCACGACCACCCGGCGCCGGGTAGTAATCGCGGCGCCGGCCAATCTCGTTGAAGCCGTAGCGCTCATAAAGACGATAGGCCGACTGATTGCTTGAGCGCACTTCGAGGAAACACTCGCCAGCCTTGAGCTGAGCGGCGCGCTCCATCAGGTGCTCGAGCAACCGCAGGCCCAATCCGCGACCCTGGCTTTCTGGCTTTACGGTGATGTTGAGCAGGTGCGCCTCATCGATGATCACGTTGATCACCCCGTGGCCGACCTGCTGGCTGCCTTCGAACATCAGCCACACTTCGTAGGATTTCAGGCTGTCGAGAAAGATGCCGCGCGTCCACGGATGGCTGAAAGCCGCGTATTCGATCTTCAACACCGCCTCGATATCCGCCTCGGTCGCCCGGCGGAAGGAAATTGCCTCGCTCATGCCGAAGCCTCCAGCCAGCGACGACGTACCCGCTGCATGGCCTGCCACAACTCGCGCTTGCGCTGCGGCTCGTCCATCAGCAGCTCCAGCCCCGGCAACGCCCACGCGGCGCCCAGTTCTTCGACTTGCAGCTCGCGGTTGTAGGCCTCGGCATCCGCGTCGCCGGCGAAGCGGATCGCCGGCAGGCCGATCAGCCACAGGCAGGCGCAGGGTTCCTGCTCCTCCAGCCGCGCGCCGATAAAACTCTGCACGAAGTCCAGGGCCGCCTGCGGGCCCTGATCCATATTGCCGCGCACCAGCAAGGGCCAACGCACCGGCTCGCCGATAATCTGCGGCGCATCCGGCAGGCCGGCAGCACGCAGCAGATCCTTGAGCAGCAGGTAGGACGGGTCGCGACTCTGGAACGGCTCGCCCGTAGGCAGCTCGACCAGCAACGCACAGCTGCCGGCACGCAACAGCTGCAGGGCGAACCGCGGCGGCGGTACCGGGCGCTCACGTACCGGCGTACTGACTTCGGCAGCAGCTGCGGGCTCGCTGGCCTTGGCAGCACCAGGCTTGGGCACTTCGATGCGTGGCCGCTCGCGGACCGCATCGTTGCTAGCGGGCGCCACCCCCGGCGAGGCTGGCGGCGCCTTCGCCTGAGGCGCTGCGGCTACTTGAGGCTCGGGCTCCGGCTCGAAGGCAACCAGCAGCTCGGGCCGCGACGGCGCCGCGAAGGGCAGTTCGACACGCGGCAGCCAGCTGGCCACTTGCATGGCATCCAGATAAGCGCGGCGTCGCAGCTCGGTGTTCAAATCTTGGGTACCCGGCACATCGATTTTCAAGGGCGCTGATTGTCGCGTGAATCGCCGGCTGCGGGTAGCCCTCTCGCCAGGCTAATCATCGGCGCACGCTGCATGTTGCTTGAGCAGACTGACGAACGCCTGAGCCGGCGGGCTCAGGTAACAGGGCTTGCGCTGCAGCACGCCAATGCCGCGCAAAGGCGCATGCGGCAGCGGATGCACGGACAGGCTGCCGCCGGCATTGAAGGTATCCGCCACGCTTGCCGGTAGCAGCGCATAGCCCAGCCCCGCACGCGCCAGCGCTGCTGCGCTGCTCATGTAGGCCACCTCCCAGCGCGGCGCGGGCACCAGGCCCATGCGTTCGAGAGTCTGGTCGGCCATGGTGCGCAGGCTGGTATCTCGGGTAGTGGCGATGTAATCCAGCTCGCGCACGGCCGCGACCAGGCCGCCTGCAGGCAGCTTACTCAAGCCTTGAACCAGCAGAACCAGGCTGTCGTCATAAAGCGCTTGAAAATCCAGTACGCCGGGCTCTTCGGCCACCGAGGTGATGGCGAAGTCCACTTCGGCAGCGCTGACCCACTGGCGAATTTCCCCGGCACGACCGTCGCGCAGGCTGATCTCGATACCCGGATAACGCCGGCGATACTCAACGAGCACCCGAGGCAGCGGCTCGATGGCCACCGACGGCAGCACGCCGATGCGCAACGAGCCGCTCTGCAGGTGCACCTGCTCGTGAGCGTCGTGCACCGCGTTGTGCATGTCGCGCAACAACCGCCGCGCCTGTTCCAGAAAGCGCACCCCGGCCTCGGTCAGCTCCACGCTGCGCGTGTTGCGCGCGAACAGCGACAGCCCCAGCGCCTCTTCCAGCTTGCGCAGGCTGTAGCTGAGCGCCGGCTGCGACAGGTGAATCTGCTCGGCGGCGCGACTGAAGCTGCGCTGCTCGGCGATCAATACGAAGGCCTGCAGCTGGCGGAAGCTGATGTCCATGATCACCGCTCTTATAAAATTAACTTATCAATTGATATCACATTTCGAATTCACAACTAAATCCGCACGCTGCACCCTGCCAGCAGACCTCGACCCGGATCAATAACGATGACAACAGTCCATATCGGTTGTGGGGCCGGCTTCGCCAATGACCGGCCCGATGCTGCCTTGGCGCTGGCCAGCGACCTGGCCGCGCGTGACGGCCGCCGCTTCCTGTTCTTCGAACTGCTCGCCGAACGCACCCTTGCTGAAGCGCAACTGCGCCGCCTGGCTGATACCGAAAGCGGTTACGCCACACGCCTGTTCGACTTTCTCGAGCCGGTGCTGGAGACCTGCCTGGCGGCCGGCATTCCGATCATCACCAATGGTGGCGCGGCCAATCCCAGCGCCGCCGGCCGACGCCTGCGCCACCTTCTGCAAGGCACCCGCTTCGCCGCGGCGCGCATCGCCTGCGTACTGGGTGACGATCTGCTCGACTCGAACGACGCGCTGCAACGTTGGCTGCCCGAGTCTCTGGACGGCCAAGTGGTGTCGGTCAATGTCTACACCGGTGCCGATGGTATCGTTCAGGCCCTCGACGAAGGTGCCGATATCGTCCTTTGTGGTCGCGTGGCCGACCCCAGCCTGGCGGTCGGCCCGTTGCGCCATGCCTTCGGCTGGCAGGCCGATGACTGGGACCGCGTCGCCCTGGCCACTACGGTGGGCCACTTGCTCGAATGCTGCACCCAGGTCACTGGTGGCTACTTCGCCCACCCCGGTCTCAAGGACGTGCCGGACCTGGCCAATGTCGGCTGCCCGATCGCCAGCATCCAGGCCGATGGCCGCCTGACCATCGGCAAAGCGGCTGGCACTGGCGGCTGCGTTACCGAGCGCACGGTCAAGGAACAGCTGCTCTACGAAGTGCATGACCCGGCCGCTTACCTGACCCCCGACGTGACCCTGGATCTCACCCAGGCACGGGTGCGCCAGGTCGGCCCCGACCGGGTCGAGGTCGAAGGCGTGCGCGGCCATCCACGCCCAGCCGAACTCAAGGGGCTGGTCGGCCTGCGCGGGAAATGGTTTGCCGAAGCGGAAATCTCCTACGCTGGGCCCGGCGCCCTGCCCCGCGCCGTGCTGGCCCGCGACATTCTGCTGCAACGCTGCGCGCGCCTGGCGCCGCAGCTCACACCCTGGATCGACCTGATCGGCGTCGCCAGCCTGTTCAACGATGCCCGCGGCGAATGGCTGCAGCAGCGCCTGGCCCAGACGCCTGACCCGCAGGACGTGCGCCTGCGCATCAGCTTCGTCGACCAGGATCAGGCCCTGCTGGAAAACCTGCTGCTCGACGCCGAGTCGCTGTACACCAATGGCCCGGCAGGCGGCGGCGGCGTGCGGCGGCACCTGAGCGAGTCGCTGGGTACCGCGAGTTTTCTGATCCCACGCACCGAGGTGCAGCAACGGGTGGAGTGGTTCTGATGACCGAAAACGTAGTGCTGTGTGATTACGCCCATGCCCGCGCGGGCGACAAGGGCAACATTCTGAGCGTCGCGATATTCGCCTACGACCCGGCGCATTACGCCTGGCTGGCCGCCGAGCTCACCGTGGAGCGCGTGGCGAGCTGCCTGGCTCACCGGCAGATCGGCCGCGTGCGCCGCTATGAGCTACCGAATCTGGGCGGCTTCAACTTCGTGGTGGAAAACGCCCTGGAGGGTGGCGTGAATGCCAGCCCCGGCATCGACCGGCACGGCAAGAGCCTCAGCTACCTATTGCTCGACCTGAGGCTACCCGCGCCTGCATAGCGCCCGCGCGTTCAGCCTTGCGACTCCAACAATAATAAAATCGGAGAGATCAACATGATCACCGCCCTCGGCTTCACCCTGATGTTCGTCATCGTCGCGCTGATTCTGATGCGCCGCGTTACCCCGCTGGTGGCGTTCGTCACCTTGCCGGTGATTGCCTGCCTGATCGCCGGTTTCGGCCTGAGCGAGATCGGCAAGTTCATCACAGAAGGCCTGAAGGCAGTCGCGCCTACGGCCACCCTGTTCATCTTCGCCATCCTCTATTTCGGCGTGATGCGCGAGCGCGGCCTGTTCGCTCCACTGGTCACCTTCCTGCTCAAATGCACCAAAGGCCGCCCACTGGCAGTGGCGATCGTCACGGTGGCGGTGACTGCCGTCACGCACCTGGACGGCATCGGCGCGGCGACCTTCTTGCTGGTCATCCCCGCCATGCTGCCGCTGTACCTACGCCTGGGCATGAGCCGCGAGATGCTGCTGTGCCTGGTGGTACTCAGCGCCGGGGTGATGAACATGGTGCCGTGGGGCGGTACCACTGCCCGCGCTTCGGCAGTGACCGGCATCGATGCCTCGCAACTGTGGATCTCGCTGATCCCGATCCAGCTGATCGGCTTGGCACTGGTAATGGGCCTGGCGGTATTCCTCGGTTTGCGCGCTCAGCGCCATCTCGCCAACAGTGGCGTGGTGACGGGCCAGTACGCCCCAGATCAAACCCCTGCTGCGGATACCGCACACCTGCTCAGCCCAAGGGACTGGCGTTACTGGGCCAATCTGACGCTGACCGTAATCATTCTTGTGTGCCTGTTCACTGGCGCGTTTCCACTGTTCGCCTGCTTCATGGTCGGCCTCGGCGTGGCGCTGGTGCTCAATTATTCGAGCCTGGAGCAACAGAACAAAGCCGTGCTGCGCCACGCCAGCGATGCCATGCAGATGGCCCTGGTCATGCTCGCGGCAGGCATTCTGCTCGGCGTGCTGGCCGGTGCTGGCATGTCCGAGGGCATGGCGCACTGGATGATCAACATCCTGCCCGAGGGCTCGGCCAACTGGCTGCACGTGATCATTGGCGCCTTCGGTGTACCGCTGGGCATGCTGTTCTCGCCGGATGCCTATTACTTCGCGCTGCTGCCGGTGATTCGTGATGTTGCGGTGGCAGCCGGTGTTGATCCGGCATCCGTGGCCAATGCCATGCTGATCGGCGAGAACACCGGTTTCGGCGTCAGCCCGGTGGTGCCCAGTGTTTACCTGGCCATTGGCCTGGCGGGCGTGGAGCTTTACAAGCACATCCGCTACACGGTGCTGTGGGCCTGGGGTATCAGTCTGGTAATGCTGGCGAGCGCCGTGCTGCTGGGCGTCGTCACCGTATAAAAAGCCCGAGACAGCAACAAAAAGGATCGCCGAGGCGATCCTTTTTTGTTGAAGGTGAAAACAGATCAGGGCTTGGGTTGCAGAATCTCGATCCACAGCGCGCCATCACCCGATTTCGCTTCGCCAACTCGCTTCAGGCTGCCTTTATCACCGATGGCATAGCTGCCCACCGTCTGGCTCTTCTCGCCAGTCACCAGCAGCCACTTGCCACTGGGGAAGAAGGCGATGTTACGCGGCTGCTTTTCCTCGACCGGGTAGTTGCCGACAAAACTCAGGCTGCCGCTGTCGGGATCGACCTTGAAGGCCGACACCGAACTGGTGGTGCGCTCGGTGATGTACAGCAGCGTGCCGTCTGGCGACAGGCGGATGTCGGCGGCCCAGATGCGCGGCGTCGGGTCATCCTTGAGGTCGTTGTTGGCGGCGCTGCGCGCCTCACCCTGAGCAAGGCCCAGGCTGGCAGGAATACCGTCAGCATGGCTGACCTGCTTCAGCGCGCCGCTATCAGGGTTGATGGCGTAGCCCGTCACGGCGCCACTGAGTTCGCCGACCACGTAGAGGAACTTGCCGTTGGGCGAGAACACGATGTGCCGCGGCCCGGTCTTGGCGGTTGTGCTGGCGTAGCCGTCGCCGATGGGCGTAAGCGCGCCGGTTTTCTTGTCCTGGCTGAACTGCAGCACCTTGTCGGCGCCCAGGTTGCCGGCATAGACGAAACGGTCGCTGATATCGCTGCGAATCGAGTGGGCGAACGGGCCGGTCTTATACACCGCAACCTTTTCCGACACCTGCTGTTCGGCATCAATGGCCTGCACGGTAAGCACCGCGCCACCGTAGGAAGCGCCCATCAGAAAACGGCCACTACGGTCCGTGGAGATGTACGCCAGGCTGTCCGCCAGCGGCGCCTGGCTGCGTTTCTGCAGATGCCCGGTCTTCGCGTCGATGCTGTAGACCAGCACCGTGAACGGCGCGACGCGCTGTGCCGCGAACAACGTGGTGCCATCCGGCGACAGCGCCATGGGATTGACCTTGTCACCCGCCTTGGTCTGCTCGACCAGGGAGATGGCCCCACTGCTTTCATCCAACTGGTACTGGGAAATCAGCCCGTCGTTGGGGCTGGAAATGTAGGCAAAGGGCGCAGCGGCGTGGGCTGGAAGCGCCAGCGATGAAGCGAGTGCGGTGGCGAGCAGGAGCGGCTTGAACATGATGGGTGGCCTTGTTGTTGTGATTATTGTGGTCAGTCATCGTATGACCCCGTAATTGTTACCGCAAGCGTCATGTGCACTCCTTTTTCGCCGGCAGCCAGATGACGCCCTGCCCCCTCAAGACCAAGCAGCCTCAGCCGATACGCTGCCTGACTAAAACAACAGTTGTCTGCCCAAGAGGCCCTTCATGTCTTTACGCCAGTTCACCATCGCCCCGCGGGCTGCCTGCGGATTCGCATTGATCGCGTTAATGGTCGCGTTCCTAGGTATTTTCTCGCTCGCCACCATGTCGAGCATCCGCGACCGAGCGTCAGCCATCGAAACCGATTGGGTACCGAGCATCCGTACCGTCGACACCATTCGCGAGAACATGCTGCGCATTCGCACCATCTCCCTGCGCGTGGCGCTCGATCCCGACCCCAAGAACATCGATACCTATGTGGGCCAGTATGAGGCGCGCAACAAGATCCTGATGCAGAACATCCAGGACTTCGAGCCGTTCATCGACACGCCGCAAGAGCAGCGCATTTACGATCAGTTCCGCAAGGACTTCGCGGCCTACCAACGCGGCATGGCCGAGTCCTTCGTACTGGCGCGCAACGGTGATCGGGAAGCGCTGAACAAGCTGCTGCTGGTGGACATGAAGCCGGTGGTCGATGGCACCGGCGCCCAGCTCGCCGAACTCGGCGAGATCTATAGCAAGGGCATCGAACAGGAAGGCAAGGTGTCGGCGGATGAATACGCTCAGTCGCGCCTTATCGTCATGGCCGTCATCCTGCTGGCCGCCCTGGTGACCGTGCTGCTGGCCTGGTTGCTGACCCGCAGCATCGTCGGGCCGCTGAAGAATGCCGTGCAAGCGGCGCAGCACGTCGCCGACGGTGACCTGACCAAACGCATCGAAGTCACCGGCAGCGACGAGGTCAGTCAATTGCAGGCCGCGCTGGCGCGTATGCAGCAGCGTTTGCGCGAAACCCTTGCAGAGATTTCCGGCTCCTCCACCCAGCTTGCCGCCGCGGCGGTGGAGCTCAACGCCGTGACCGAGGAAGCTGGGCGCGGCCTGCAACAGCAGAACGACGAAATCGAACAGGCGGCCACGGCCGTCAACCAGATGAGCGCCGCGGTCGACGAAGTGGCCCGCAATGCGGTATCCACCTCGGAAGCGTCCAAAGCCTCCAACCAGTCGGCTCAGGTCGGTCAGACACGCGTCGCGGAAACCATCGCAGCGATCAGCGACCTGTCGGGTGAAGTGGAAGGTACTTCGTCGCTGGTGCAGCGAGTGGCCGAGCAATCCCAGGAAATCGGCAAGGTGCTGGACGTGATCCGCGCTATCGCCGAGCAGACCAACCTGCTGGCACTCAACGCGGCCATCGAGGCGGCGCGCGCAGGCGAATCAGGCCGCGGTTTCGCGGTGGTGGCCGATGAAGTGCGCGCCCTGGCCCATCGCACCCAGAACTCCACTCAGGAAATCGAGCAGATGGTGTCCAGCATGCGCACCGGTGCCAGCCAGGCACTGACCTCGATGCAGGCCAGCAACCAGCGGGCTCAGGCGACACGCGAATTGGCGCAAAGCGCCGGCACCGCACTGAACGAGATCACCAACGGCATCAGCGAAATGTATGAACGCAACCTGGTGATTGCCAGCGCGGCGGAAGAACAGGCCCAAGTCGCCCGTGAGGTCGACCGCAACCTGGTGAACATCCGCGACCTGTCGGTGCAATCCGCCACCGGCGCCCACCAGACCAGCGCGTCGAGCCACGAGCTGTCGCGCCTGGCCGCAGACCTCAATCGCCTGGTGGGTCGCTTCAGCGTTTAACCCGACCTATCGCGCAATAAAAAAAGGATCGCCGAGGCGATCCTTTTTTGTGCAGCCGTTACGCAAACAAGGCTTAGAGCGACTGATCCCAGGGACGGTCGCCGTGCTCGTCCTTGATACGCGTCGGCAGGCCCATCACGTCCAGCGCCTTGAGGAACGGCTCAGCGGGCAGTTCCTCGACGTTGACCATACGCTGCACGTCCCACTCGCCGCGCGCGACCAGCAGAGCAGCCGCCACGGGCGGTACGCCGGCAGTGTAGGAAATACCCTGGCTGTCGGTCTCGGCAAAGGCGTCTTCGTGGTCGGCCACGTTGTAGATGAAGACTTCGCGCGACTGGCCATTCTTGGTGCCTTTGACCAGATCACCGATGCAGGTCTTGCCGGTGTAGCCCGGCGCCAGCGAGGCGGGATCAGGCAGCACGGCCTTGACCACTTTCAGCGGCACGACCTCGAGGCCTTCAGCGGTCTTCACCGGTTGCTCGGAGAGCAGGCCGAGGTTCTTCAGCACGGTGAACACGTTGATGTAGTGCTCGCCGAAGCTCATCCAGAAACGCACGTTGGGCACGCCCAGGTTCTTGGAGATAGAATGCACTTCATCATGGCCGGTCAGGTACAGATTCTGCTCGCCGACGACGGGCAGGTCATCGGTGCGCTTGACCTCGAACATGGTGTTGGTCGTCCACTGGCTGTTCTGCCAGCTGTAGACCTGGCCAGTGAACTCGCGGAAATTGATTTCCGGGTCGAAATTGGTGGCGAAATACTTGCCGTGGGAGCCGGCATTGACGTCGAGAATGTCGATCGAATCAATGCGGTCGAAATGCTGTTGCTGGGCCAGTGCCGCATAGGCATTGACCACACCCGGGTCGAAGCCCACGCCGAGAATGGCGGTGACGTTCTTCTGCTGGCATTCCTCGAGGTGTTTCCACTCGTAGTTGCCATACCAAGGCGGCGCTTCGCAGATCTTGCCCGGTTCTTCGTGAATGGCGGTGTCCAGGTAGGCCACGCCGGTATCGATGCAGGCACGCAGCACCGACATGTTGAGGAAGGCGGAACCGACGTTGATGACGATCTGCGATTCAGTCTCGCGGATCAGCGCCTTGGTCGCCTCGATATCCAGTGCATTGAGCGAGAAGGCCTGGATGTCGGCGGGAACCTTGAGGCTACCCTTGGCCTTGACGCTGTCGATGATGGCCTGGCATTTGGAGATGTTCCGTGACGCGATGGCAATACGACCGAGTTCGTCGTTGTGCTGCGCGCACTTGTGGGCCACCACCTTGGCGACACCTCCTGCACCAATGATAAGAACGTTCTTCTTCAATTGTTTCACCCCCAGGGAACTGCGTTTTAGAGACGTTTACAGGGTGGATCGGGGCGGCGCGAAGCCGACACTTTCTCATCCACCGGTTTAAAAATGGTGATGCTGTGGTGGACGGCTGAAGCGCCGTTCACCCTACTGATCAGCTAAGGCTCGACAGGTAATCGTCGAAGCCGAATTCACGCACCACCTCGACGCTGCCGTCGAGCTGCTTGACCGCGATAGCCGGCATCTTCAGGCCGTTGAACCAGTTCTTCTTGACCATGGTGTAACCCGCCGCGTCGACGAACGACAGGCGATCGCCAATCTGCAGCGGTTTGGCGAATGGGTACTCGCCGAAGATGTCGCCGGCCAGGCAGGATTTACCGCACACCATGTAGGTGTGCTCACCCTCGCTGGGGGCCAGCTTGGCGTTGAGGCGATAGATCAGCAGGTCGAGCATGTGCGCTTCGATGGAGCTGTCGACCACGGCCAGGTGCTTGCCGTTATAGAGCGTGTCGAGCACGGTGACTTCCAGTGAGGCGCTGCCGGTGATGGCTGCTTCGCCCGGTTCAAGATAGACCTGCACGCCATACTTCTCGGAGAACGCTTTGAGGCGCGCGCAGAAGGCGTCCAGCGCATAACCTTCGCCGGTAAAGTGAATGCCGCCACCGAGGCTGACCCACCCGACCCTGTGCAGCAGGTGGCCGAAGCGCGTTTCGATATGGCTGAGCATTCCATCGAACAGACCGAAATCGCCGTTTTCGCAGTTGTTGTGAAACATGAAGCCGGAGATCTGATCGATCACCGCCTCGATCTTTTCCGGGTCCCACTCGCCCAGGCGGCTGAACGGACGCGCCGGATCAGCGAGCAGGTAATCGGAGCTGCTCACCTGCGGATTCACGCGCAGGCCGCGCACCTTGCCCGCCGACGCTTGGGCATAGCGCTCGAGCTGGCCGATGGAATTGAAGATGATCTTGTCGCAGTTCGCCAACATCTCCTCGATCTCGTCATCGGCCCAGGCCACGCTGTAGGCATGGGTCTCGCCGGCGAACTTCTGGCGGCCGAGTTTGAGCTCGTAGAGCGAGCTCGATGTGGTGCCGTCCATGTACTGCTGCATCAGGTCGAACACCGACCAGGTGGCAAAGCATTTGAGTGCCAGCAGCGCCTTGGCACCGGAGTGTTCGCGCACGTAGGCGATCTTCTCCATGTTGCCCAGCAGCTTCTGTTTGTCGATGAGGTAGTACGGCGTTTTGATCATTGCGCAGTCCGTAATAAAGGTCGGCCAACAGGAGCCCGCCAGCCTCCTGAAAAAAGCGGACGCGAATTGTGCCGACAACCGCTGCAGATCGAAAGGCCACTGGGCATATTTTGTCCATTTGCAGACATGTGACGCCGCAGCGCGGACCAATAGCCGTCGATTCGCCGCCGAGCATGCCCATCGGCGATGACGGAGGCATGACAGTCGGCACGTGAGGTCGTGACTTAGAGAATCGAATGGCTTTCCCGTACAATCGGCGTTTTTTCAAAATCGAGCGACCGCCCCGCGATGATCGATCCCAAACGCGTATTGCGCGCCCTTGCCGAGCACTGGGCGCTGCTCGAACCGCTCTGCGAACACTTCGACGCCGGCACCCTGAGCCTGGTGGAGCTGCGCAACCAGCTCACCGCCCAACTTCCGCCGCAAAGCACGCCGGTAGACGTAACTGCCTTGCTCGATCAGTGGATTCGTCTGGACATTCTGGTGCCGGTGGCAAAGAGCCCCAACCGCTTCGAGCTCAACGCGCAGATCCACGACTTTCTCGCCTACCTGCGCCGCGAGCACCGCCTCGGCCTGTGCCTGGAAATCGAGGCCTACCTGCGCCACCTCGAGCGCCTCGCCGGCTATATCCAGGACGCCTTCGAGGTCCGCGACGGTAATGATCTGGCGCGCCAGTTGCGCCTGCTCGACATGCGCGTACGCGACGTGTTGAAGAAACTGGGCAACGATGAGCAGGCACTGATGGGCGTGGCCGAACGGGCCAAGACCAGCGACCGGCAGATTCCCCTGCGTCAGCGTTACGCCGAAGTGCTGGCCACCTGGGACGAATACGTCGAACCGATGATCCAGCTGGTCGCCGCCGACGGCGCCTTCGAGCAAGGCGTACGCCGTGTCGAACAGGTGCTGCTCAAGCTGCTCGGTGAACAGCAGCGCCTCGGCCAACTGGTCGATGATGACCTGCTGCTGCGTACTCACGCGCGCATCCTGGAAATGCAGACCACCGCCCAGCTGACCCTGCGCAAGGCCCGTGAGCTGCTGCTGCCGCTGCGCGAGGAAGCGCGCCGCCACAACGCCGTGACCCGCGGTGCGGCCCTGGCGCTGTCGGTGATCCGCAAGAAAGGCATCGACGCCGTGCCGCAAGCGGCCATGCCGCTGTTCAGCCGACCACAGAGCAACTTCCTCGGCAGCGCATCGCAGGTCGAGGCGTACGTTTATGCCCTGGCGCGCTTCGAGGCCAAGCCCAATCACTTCCCGAAAGCCACCGGCAAGCGCAAGGGCGACAACCCACGCGCCCCGAAGACCGCGCGCGAGATGATCGAACGCTGCGAACAGTCGCTGCCGCTGCCGGATTTGATGACCTGGCTGCTGGAGCAGGAGCCCGAAGGCGCCACTGACGAGCTGCTCTACTGGTTCTCGCGGCTGTCACGCGAAGGCCGCTTCCAGCGCGATCGCCTGGAGCGCCAGGTCTACCTGACCCGCGAGCACGAGATCAGCATCAGCTCCTATGCCCTGGTGGGCCGGCCCAATGGCTGATTTTTACGTAGGGTGGACAACGCTTTTTTTGTCCACCTTGTCGATTGCCGGGCGGTGGACGGATGAAGCGTCGCCCACCCTACTCCAGCCCGCCATCAGCCCTATCAAATTCTCAGGTGGAAAGCGCTTCGCGCCGTTCACCCTAAGACTGCCCGTGAGCATGACGCATGAACATTGATTTGAAAGAAATGACCCAGCTCGCGGCCATCTTCCGCGAGCTGTTCAAGGGCTATCACCTGTCGCGCAGCGAACCGGAATGCTACGCCCAGCTCTCCACGCTGCAGGACCAGTACCGCGCCCTGTTCAAGGCCATGGGCTTCGAGCTGGTATGCGACCCGCGCGGCTTCTACTATTTCGTGCCCGAGCAGGCCGCTGCGCAGGTCAACAAGACCGCCCAGCGTCTGGCGCTGTTCACCTTCATCCTGGTCGAGCACCTGGCCGACCAGGGGCGCGACCCGCTTTCCGTGCTCGACGGCGGCACCATCGGCCGTGATGAGCTGCCGGCGCTGCTCGACAAATACCGCGACCTGTTCCTGCAGGCGGAAGTGACCACCCACGAAGAACTCGAAGACAAAATCATCCGCCGCCTGACCCAACTCGGTTTCGCCGAGGACAGCAACGGCGTGTACCGCTTCCTGCCGCCGATGCACCGTTTCCTCGATGTCTGCCTGTCGGTGCAGCACGACCGCGACCTGGCGGCCAGCCTGCACAGCTCCGATCTGCCATTGCCGGCTCCGGTGCTGATCGACGACGACAGTGGTGACCCGATCATCACCCTCGACGAGGGCATCGAAGAATCCGAGGAGGAGGCCATAGCTCGTGCTCTGGCTGAAGAACGCGCCGCACAGGAGCAAGACGCATGACCCAGGAACGCTACGGCATCCGCCGCTTCGCGCTGCTCAACACCGCCGGCTACAGCCTCGGCCTGTTCCCGCTGGAAAATCCGCTGTCGGTGTACGGCGCCAACAACCTCGGCAAGTCGGCATCGATCAACGCCCTGCAGTTTCCGATCCTGGCGCGCATGTCGGACATGAGTTTCGGCAAGTACAGCCTCGAGCAGTCGCGTAAGTTCTACTTCGCCACCGACACCAGCTACATCCTCGTCGAAGTCGTCCTGCCCCACGGTTCACACGTGATTGGTGTGGCTGGTCGCGGCCCGGGCGGTGGTTTCGGCCACCAGTTCTTCGCTTATGCCGGCGAACTGGATCTGGATCACTACCAGCAGAACGGCACCTGCCTGCGGCAGCGCGAACTGTTCAAGAACCTCGGCCAGGCCGGCATCACCGCCTACGAGCTGAAGCCGGATGAGTTGCGCCGCCTGCTGGTCGGCGGCCACACCAGCATCCCGCTGGACCTGACCCTGATTCCGCTGCGCTCGACCAGCGAGCAGAGCCTGAAGACCTTCCGCGCGCTATTCATCAACCTGCTGCACATGCGCGAGATCACCGCCGCCAAGCTCAAGCAGCTGTTCCTCGATGCCTTCGAGCACAGCCTGCGCTCCGGCAGCGTCGACTACATCGCCGCTACCGAAGAAGCCTTCCGCGATGTACGCCGTATGGAGCAGGATTACCAGGCACTGGTTACCGCTGGCCCGCTGATCGAAGCCCTGGCGTCCGGCGTTGCCCAGCGCGAACACCTGCGCGGCAAGCTGCATCGCCTGTCGCCGCTGCTCGACTCGCTGCTCGGCACCTGGCACGACTACGCCGGTGCCCGCAAGGAAGAGCTGGTGATCCAGGCCGAGCACTACCGCAACGAGCAGGACGGCCTGCAGAACGACCAGCGCGGCGGCACTCAGGAACTGATGCGCATGGAGCGCGAGATCAGCGAAATCCAGCGCTGGCTCGGCGAGCTTGCGGTGCTGAAGAATCGCTTTGCCCTGGTCGACGACGTCAAGGTGCTGGAAGCCCAGCTACTAGCCGCCAAGGATGCCCACGACGAGCTGGCGGGTGCGCTTGCGCAGTCTCGCCAGTTCTCCAGCGAGGATCTGGACGAACGCTTGCGCGATCTGGAAAAACGCCTCAAGTCGGTCAAGCAGCAGCTCGACCACGCCGATAACAACAGCTACTCGCGCCTGCGCGAAGAGTTTTCCCAGGCTGACGTCGACCGTCTGATGCGCCTGTTCAATGGCCAACTGTTCAGCCTGCCGCTGGGCGAAAAAGGCATTCAGCTCGACGACGGCGACGTCTGGGTCAAATCCCTGGAAGCGATCCTCGATGGCTTCAAAGGCGAGCGCTTTCAGGTGCCCGGCCTGGACATCGATTTGTCGCACATCGAGCCGCCGGCCCTGCAGGCACTGGCCGACCGCGCCGCCCTGCGTGACCAGAAAGACCGCCTCGACCGCGAATACAAGCAGCTCAAAACCCAGCAATCGGTCGCCGCCGACCGCGCCGCGAGCAAAGCCCAGGCCGAGCAGTTGTACCAGGCGGTACTGGATGCCCAGAAGGCGTTGGAAGAATTCCGCCGCAGCCAGACACTGGCCGCCGAGGAAAACGGCAAGCTGGAAAAGCTGGCACAACTGGAAGCCGCCCAGGACGAGCTCACGCGCGCCAGTGATGCCTTCACCGAGCGCGTCCAGCAACTCTCCGCCAAGCTGCAACTGATCGGTCGACAGATCGCCGATCTCGAGGCCAAAGAGCGCACGCTGGAAGATGCCCTGCGCCGCCGCCAGCTGCTGCCCGCCAACCTGCCTTTCGGCACGCCGTACATGGAGCCGGTCGACGACTCGCTGGACAACCTGCAGCCGCTGCTCAACGACTATCAGGATAGCTGGCAGGGTCTGCAGCGCGTGGATGGGCATATCGAGGCGCTGTACGCCCAGGTGCGCCTCAAGGGCGTCGCCAAGTTCGACAGCGAAGATGACATGGAGCGCCGCCTGCAACTGTTGGTCAACGCCTACGCTCACCGCCAGGACGAAGCCCTCACCCTGGCAAAGGCCAGACGTGCGGCGGTCACCGACATCGCCCGCACCCTGCGCAATATCCGTAGCGACTACGACAACCTCGAGCACCAGCTCGCGCTGTTCAACCGCGAGATCAACAAGCGTCAGGTGTCCAACCTGCAGAGCTTCCGCATCGTCCTCGCGCCGAACAAGGATGCCCTGCGGCACATCGACCAGATCATCCACAGCGCCGGGCAGTACGAAGAAGGCGAAACGCTGTCGGTATTCGACCTGCAGCAGAGCAGCGATCAGGATGCCAAGAACGAAGAGGCCAAGGAATACCTGGCGCGCCTGGTCGCCGCCAATGGCAACCAGCTGGGCCTCAAGGACCTGTTCGAGCTGGCCTTCGAGATCACCAAGGTGCATGGCCAGCCGGTGATTCACACCGACATCGACGGCGCTGCCTCGAACGGCACCACGATGACCATCAAGGCGCTGACCAACATGTACCTGCTGCTGCACCTGATGGATCGCGATCAGGCCGGTCGTGTGCGCCTGCCTTACTACCTCGACGAGGCAGCGGATATTGATGAGCGCAACCAGCAAGCGCTGATCGAGACCAGCCTGCAACTGGGCTTTGTGCCGATCCTTGCCTCGGTGAAACCGCAGGTGTCGGCCACTGTGGCCATCGACCTGGAAGGTGGCAGCGGGCCGAACGGCATTTACATTGACGAAGCCGACTGGAAGTACATCAAGCGCCGTGAGCAAGCCGAGGCGCCGGCGAGCATCGAGCCCGCCTGATATCGCTTTGGAACGTAAAAGGCCCGCGTTTTCACGCGGGCCTTTTACGTTCATATTGCCTGAAGGCTTTCGAGCTAGAGGCCTACAAGCCTGTGTTCAACATCGCAGGAGCGAGGCGCAGCTGCCCTCACTTCGGCAAGGCGATTTTCGGCGCCCACTCGAGCCACTCCGGCTGCGCTTCATCGAATAGCGCGAAGGTCTGCCCGGCTCTTGCCGTGTTGCTGTCGGTCTCTGGCGTCGCGAAGGCAACGCCACCAGCAATCAGGGTGTCCAGGGACTCGGTACGCACCGTCAAACCCTTGAACAAGCCCACATCAATACCGAAACCCGAGCTGTTCCAGAAGCGGCTGCCGGTTCTTACCAGGCCGGCGTAACGCGGCTCGATAAGTACCTGAATCAGCACCCGATCCGCAGTAGCCCCGAGCTCGTAGCCCGTCACCTGGCCGACCTGAATTTCCCGGTAGGTGACCGGCGCTCCAGCCTTCAGCGAACCGAGTCTGGCGGCGCTCAATACCAGCCGCAGCCCCGGCTCATCGACGACCGGTTTGGGCGCGCTCTTCAAGGCGAAAAATTCGGTCTGCCGCCCTTGCTGCTGCTCTGACGGAAGGACCTCGATATATTGCCCACTGATCAGCGTATCGAGATTCTGCGCTCCGGCCAGGCTCACCTCAGGCTTCACAACCCAGAAGCGCGAGCCAGGGCGCAGCACCTGTTGGGCAGCAGTGGTGAGACGACCATGGAGCATCACCGCCTGCAGGTCAGCGGTTAACTCGACGCCGTCGATCGTGCCGATCTGCAAGCCCTTGAAGCGGATCTCGGTGCCTGGCGAGAGGCCGTCGCCGCGCTCCACGCGGATGCTCAGCGCATCGCCATGCTGCATGGCCGCATCACGATCGGTATACAAGCCAAAGCGTTGCACGCGCTTCTTGTCGGCCGGCGCTTTCAGGTCATCGGTTTCGAACGCGATGCCACCCGCCATCAGCGTCTGCAACGACTCACTCTTGACCTCGATACCGGAAAGCCCACCCTTAAGGGTGATACCGCTGACGTTCCAGAAACGCGTGGTACGGTTCACCAGCCCGGCATATTCCGGCTCGATGTGCACACCGAGCACCACCTGTTTGTTGTCCCGGGACAACTGGTAGCTCTGCACGGTACCCACTTTCATCTGCCGGTAGAGGATCGGGCTGCCGACGTCCACTGAACCCAACGTGTCGCTAAACAGCACCAAGTGCAGACCTTCCGCGCCGAGATCGAGAGGTGGCGCCTTGGTCCGTGCCACAAACTCGCGGCGCGGCGTACCGCCCAACTTGCCCGGACGCATGGCGATGTAATTGCCTTTGACCAGCGCCTCCAAACCCGTGATCCCTGCCAGGGAGATCGACGGCTTGACGACCCAGAACTGGCTGTCTTCGACCAGGTAGTCTTCCGCCAGCGGATCCATGGCCAGCTCGGCCGTGGCGCTTTTCAGATCCGCATCGACCTTCAGGTTCTTCAACGTACCGGCTTGAATACCTTTGTACATCACTGGTGTGCGCCCTGCCTGCAGGCCCTCGAAGTCAGTCAGTTTGACTACGGCCTTGATTCCCGCCTGCGCGGCATCAAAGTCTTCGTAGAGCCGAAAGGGTTTGCTTGGATCGGTAGGCGGGCTGTCCTTGCGATGCTCCGGTGTCGCAAAGGCGATACCACCGGCGACGATGCTGGTCAGCGATTCGCTACGCACCTTCACCCCGGAGAAATTGGCGTCGATACTGATGCCACTGGCGTTCCAGAAGCGCGTGTGCTTGCGTACCAGATCGGCATACGCCGGTTCGATGAACACTTTCACATCAACCGACGTTTGATCGTCGTTCAGGGCAAAACTCTTCACCCGGCCGACCTGGATCTGCTTGTAGAAAATCGGGCTGTCCTTGTTCAGCGAACCAAGCCGCTCGGCCTTGAGCACCAGGTGCAGGCCAGGCTGGCTGTCCGACAACGGCGGCGCTTGCGGCAACGCCTTGAACTCATAGGCAGGCTCCCCGTCCCCAGGACTCACAGCAATGTAATTGCCGGAAACCAGGGTCTCCAATCCAGTAATGCCAGCCAGACTGACGCTTGGCTTGACCAGCCAGAAACGTGTCCCGGAGCGGAGCTGATACTCGACATCCTTGCTCATTGCCAGGGTCGCAATAACACCCCGCTGCGCTTCGCTTTGATCCAGTCCCAAAGCGGTCACCCTGCCGACCGACATGCCCTTGTACACCACTTCGGTCTTGCCTGCCTCGATGCCTTCGCCACTGGCAAATACCACCTGGACCTCGATACCGGCCTCGCTGTAGGCACGCCAGCCCAGCCAGCCACCGATGAGCAAGGCGATGATCGGCAGTACCCATATGGCAGACCAATTGGAAGCCGGACGCGTCCTGGCGGTGGGCAGATCATTCATGGTCGTCATCCGATTCCGTGTTATCCCAAATCAATCGAGGGTCAAAGGTAAGCGCCGCGAGCATTGTCAAGATCACCACGCTGGCGAATGCCACAGCGCCAATCCCCGGCTCGACGCTTGCCAGGCTGCCGAATCTAACCACGGCCACCAGAATGGCAATGACAAAAATATCCAGCATCGACCAGCGCCCGATCCATTCAATGAAGCGATACATCAATATCCGCTGACGCACCGACATCGGCTGATGTCGCTGCACCGAATAAAGCAACAGGCCAATACCCACCAGCTTGAAGGTAGGCACCAGGATGCTGGCGATGAATACCACCGCAGCAATCGGCAGCATGCCATTCTCGACCAGGCTGATGACACCCGACATGATGGTGTCCGGTTGTCCCTTGCCGAGGGAGTTAACGGTCATGATCGGTAGCAGGTTCGCGGGAATATAGAGAATGGCTGCGGTGATCAGTAACGCCCAGGTGCGCACCAGACTGTTGGGTTGGCGCGGGTGTACCCGTGCACCGCAACGCGTACAGAATTGCTTCTTCACTTCAGGCTGGTGGCGATTCAACTGGTGGCATTCGTGACAGATCAGCAGACCGGCATCAATGGCGCGCACTGATATCCTCCCCAGCGAGGGCTTTCCAGATCTGGTGAGGTGACATCGTCACTTCCAGCCAGACCTGCACCAACAACAGCGCAATAAAACAGGCCAAGCCAAAGCCCACCGATAAAGCCGCCATATCGGCCAGTTTGACGATCGATACCAGAATGCCGATCAGGTACACCTCCAGCATCCCCCACTCGCGCATGTGGTGATAAATGCGATACAGCAGCAATCCGTAACCACGGCCGACTTTCAGGCTAATACTCAAGAGCACCAGAAGCTGACAAACAAGCTTGAGCAGCGGCACCGCCATACTGCTTAGGAACACCACCACGGCGATACTCTGCATGCCGCTGTCGTACAAACCGAGCACACCGCTCCATACCGTGTCATTGGCAGTTTGCCCTAACAGGGTCAAGTGCATGATCGGCAGGAAATTAGCGGGGATGTACAGAAGAAGCGCAGCCACCACCAGGGCCAGGCTACGGCGAACAACCTGATGGCGATGGTTGTACAGTTCATAGCCGCAACGTGGGCACTCGACACTCTCCCCATCACTGATCGCCGGCTTGCGCATCAGCAGATCGCATTCATGGCAGGCGACCAGCTCCGTCAGAGGTATTTCAGCTAACGATTGCTGCTCGGCCGACTCGGGCATGGATGAATTCTCGGAAGTATCGAATCATTCTAAACGAGACCCGGGAAACGGCGCACAGTTGTAGCGATTATTTGCGTTTGCTGACATTTCCAGCCTAGCGCCGTGCTCGCCGGGCTAAGCTCTTCGATAACTCATATGAGCGCCAGAACCTCACAGTCCCGGGTTACGCCTTCGGCTAACCCAGGCTATAAAACCTCCACGCTCGCGTAGGGTGGAAGACGCTCCACCCTTCCACCACAAGATCGCCACTGCCCTCACCTGGGCGTGCTGCGTAGCCTGGGTCGAGCGAAGCGACACCCGGAAGTGCCACAAAAGCGTCGCACTTTAGGCTTTTGTCTGCGCCCACGGCCCCGCCTTTTCTTTTCCCCTGGCGGCTGACCTACTTTTCCGCCGCCACAAAGACGAAACCCCAGACCTCTGTCGAGATCTGGGGTTTCTAGTAGAAGCTTGACGATGACCTACTCTCACATGGGGAAACCCCACACTACCATCGGCGATGCATCGT
>NZ_FNBM01000005.1 GCF_900102335.1 Phytopseudomonas seleniipraecipitans | reverse complement strand
CCCGCGCCTCGATGAAGGAAGTCCTCGTCGCCGGCCGCAAGGCAGGCTGGGGCTTGCTGCTGATCGTGATCATCCTCGGCGGCATCTACTCGGGCATGTTCACCCCGACCGAAGCGGCTGCCGTGGCGGCCGTTTATGCGGCGTTCGTGGCGATCTTCGTCTACAAGGACATGACCATCCGCGAGTGCCCGAAGGTGATCATCGAGGCCGGCAAGCTGAGCGTGGTGCTGATGTTCATCATCGCCAACGCCATGCTGTTCGCCCACGTGCTGACTACCGAGCAGATCCCGCAGTCGATCACCAGCTGGGTCGTCGAGCAGGGCTTCAGCCCGATCGAGTTCCTGATCGTGGTAAACATCGTGCTGCTGATCGCCGGTACCTTCATGGAGCCGTCGGCGATCATCTTGATCCTGGCGCCGATCCTGTTCCCGATCGCCATGCAGCTGGGCATCGACCCGATCCACCTAGGCATCATCATGGTGGTGAACATGGAGATCGGCCTGATCACGCCGCCAACCGGACTCAACCTGTTCGTTACTTCGGCGGTCACCGGCATGCCGCTGACCCGTGTAGTGCGCGCGGTATCGCCGTGGCTGCTGGTGATGCTGTGCTTCCTGCTCCTGGTCACCTACGTGCCGTTCATCTCGCTCGGCCTGCCGAACTTGTTGGGCATGTAACCGACGCCCGTCATCACGCTCTGCAAACAAGCCCGGCCTCAGTGCCGGGCTTGTTTGTTATCGGCCGATGCATCCGGGTCGTGCTGCCGCTGCCGATAACGGTTAACCTTGTATCAAGTCGTGACTTGCAAGTCATGAATCGCGTCAGCATAGGCATCTCAATAAAGTCGATCTTGCGCCCTTTGCCCGGCAAACCGCGCCCCTCGCCTGGATCCGCTGACCCGACGCGCCCGACCCGCGCGCCGATCTAATTAGTTGAAGGAGTGTCTGCGTGAAGTCTCGTTTGCCTGTGATCGTCGGTTTCGGTGGCTATAACGCCGCTGGCCGCAGCTCTTTCCACCACGGTTTCCGCCGCACGGTGATCGAATCGCTGGACGAACAGGCACGCCGCGAAACCCTCGTCGGCCTCGCCGTGATGAGCAAACTGGTACGTGTAGTCGATGGCGCCTACCAGGACCAGGATGGCGAAGCCCTGTCACCAGCCGAGATCGAAAGCCGCTACGCCAAACAGGTGCTCGCTTCTACCCTGGTTCGGCGCATCGAGAAGCAGCACCTCGACCCCGACGCCGCCCATTGGCACAAGAGCATCGCCCTGAACGGCGAAGGCGGCAGCCTGACCTTCGTCAGCACCCGCAAGCAATTGCCCGAGCCGCTGCCAGCCAACTGGTCGGTCGAAGAACTCGAAGGCAACGACGTGCGCGTCACCCTGCATGACAGCTGTGAATTCAAGGTCGACAGCTACCGCGCCCTGCCGGTGAAGTCCGCGGGGCAACTGCCGACCGGCTTCGAGCCAGGCGAGCTGTACAACTCGCGCTTCCACCCGCGTGGCCTGCAGATGGCCGTGGTTGGCGTCACCGATGCCCTGCGCGCTACTGGTGTGCCGTGGCAGACCATCGTCGACCAGGTTGCGCCGGACGAGATCGCGGTATTCGCCGGCAGTATCATGAGCCAGCTCGACGAGAACGGCTTCGGCGGTCTGATGCAGTCGCGCCTCAAGGGCCACCGCGTCAGCTCCAAGCAGCTGGCCCTGGGCCTGAACACCATGCCTGCGGACTTCATCAACGCCTACGTGCTGGGCAGCGTCGGCACCACCGGCAGCGTCACCGGCGCCTGCGCCACGTTCCTCTACAACCTGCAGAAAGGCATCGAGCAGATCAATGCCGGCAAGGCACGGGTGGTGATCGTCGGCAACAGCGAAGCGCCGATCAACGCCGAGTGCATCGAGGGCTACGGCGCCATGGGCGCACTGGCCACCGAAGACGGCCTGCGCCTGATCGAAGGCGCAGACGAGGTGGACTTCCGCCGCGCCAGCCGCCCGTTCGGTGAAAACTGCGGCTTCACCCTGTCGGAAGCCTGCCAGTTCGTGGTGCTGATGGATGACGAGTTGGCCCTGCAGCTGGGCGCCGATATCCATGGCGCCGCCACCGACGTGTTCATCAACGCCGACGGCTTCAAGAAATCCATTTCCGCGCCAGGGCCGGGCAACTACCTGACCGTGGCCAAGGCCGTAGCCAGCGCCGTGCAACTGCTGGGTGTCGAGGCCGTGCGCCAGCGCAGCTTCGTGCATGCCCACGGCTCCAGCACGCCAGCCAACCGGGTCACCGAATCCGAGCTGCTGGATCGCGTCGCCGCAGCATTCGCCATCGACAGCTGGCCGGTGGCTGCGGTAAAGGCCTTCGTCGGCCACTCCCTGGCCACCGCCAGTGGCGACCAGGTAATCTCCGCGCTGGGCACCTTCAAGTACGGCATCATTCCCGGCATCAAGACCATCGATGCAGTAGCGGCGGATGTGCATCAGCAGCATCTGAGCATCAGCAACGTCGACCGCCACGACCAGCGTATGGATGTGTGTTTCGTCAACTCCAAGGGTTTTGGGGGCAACAACGCCAGCGCTGTGGTGTTGGCCCCTCACGTGGTCGAACGCATGCTGCGCAAGCGCCATGGCGAGGCCGCCTTCAGCGCTTACCAGCAGCGCCGCGAACAGACCCGCGCTACGGCACGTGCCTATGACGAGCAGGCGCTGAAAGGTCAGCTGGATATCATCTACAACTTCGGCAACGACCTGATCGACGACACTGAAATCGATATCGGCAGTGAACAGATCAAAGTGCCGGGCTTCGCCCAGCCGCTGGTGTTCAAGCAGGATGATCGTTACCGCGACATGCTCGACTGATTCAAGCCTGGCCTCCCTGCAGTATGCCTGGGCAATGACTGTAGGAGCGTCACCCTCGGCGCGAACGGTTGCAGCCATACCGCGATTTTCGCGTCGGCCAGACGATTCGCCGCGGGGTCGCGGCTCCTACGATGTTCGGCAAATGGCAGTTGAGGGGGAGGCGCTAATTAACTGGCGTTAGCCGCTTTGCTTCCTCGACCAGCAGCTCACGCCATTCGACATTTGCCGGCAGTGCCAGAAAGAAAGGGTTGAGCAGCGACTCCCGCGCCTCGTAGCGCAGCGGCTCGCCCTGCAGGTTCAGCACCACGCCGCCTGCGCCTTCGAGTACGCCTTGGGCAGCGGCGGTATCCCACTGTGAAGTCGGTGCCAGGCGCGGATAGAAGTCCGCGCTGCCTTCGGCGAGCTGACAGAACTTCAGCGAACTGCCGACACTGATTCGTTCTATATCGCCAAAGCGCGCAACCAGGGCAGCCAGCAACTGCTCCTGTTCGGCGCTGCCATGGCGGCGGCTGGCGACCACAGTGAGGCCGTCAGCCGGGGTCTCTCGCACGGCGATCACCTGCGGCTCGCCACCCACGTCAGCGCGCCAGGCGCCCAGGCCGCTGCCGCCATAATAGATGACGCCCGAGGCGGGAATGCCAACCACACCGAACACCACCTGCCCACGCTCGATCAACGCCACGTTGACGGTGAACTCCTCGCTGTCGGCGATAAACTCCTTGGTGCCGTCGAGCGGGTCGACCAGCCACCAGCGATCCCAGCCCGCCCGTTCGCTCAGGGCGATATCGGCGTCTTCCTCGGACAACACGGGAATGTTCGCGTCGAGCGCCTGCAGGCCGTCGGCCAGCACACGATGGGCCGCCAGATCGGCGGCGGTTACCGGCGAAGCATCGGCCTTTTCGACCACCTGAACACCCTGGCGCCAGAACGGCAGAATCGCGGCACCCGCCTGCTGCACCAGTTCCAGCACGCCTGGCAACAACGGATGGTTCATCGGCTCAGCTCCCCACGCTGCTCCAGCAGATCGCGCACCAGATACAGCGCGGCCAGGGCGCGACCCTCGCTGAACTGCGGATGCTGAATCAAGGCAGACAACTCGCGCAGGCTGACTTTATCCACACGTAGCGGCTCCGGCTCGTCGCCAGGCAGCGTTTGTGGATACAAATCACGGGCCAGCACCACCTGGATCTTCTGACTCATGTAGCCCGGCGACAGGCTCAACTCGGTCAGGTGTTCGAGCCTTCGCGCGCCAAAGCCGGCTTCTTCCTGCAATTCACGATTGGCCGCGTCGAGCACATCTTCATCCGGTTCGATCAGCCCCTTGGGCAGTGAAATTTCGTACTCGCCCGTGCCGCCGCAATACTCCTCGACCAGCAACACATGCTCGTCATCGGCCATGGCCACGATCATCACCGCGCCGTGCCCCGTGCCCCGTCCTACCAGGCGCTCATAGGTGCGCTCGGCACCGTTGCTGAAGCGCAACTGGATTTCCTCGACACGGAACAGGCGGCTGCTGGCGACGATTTCTCGGGCGATGACGGTGGGCTTCTGACGCATGGGGTGAGTCCTGCTGCTGGGCTGACCGGAAGGGTTATCATACCGCGGCTGCCTGGATTGTCTGCCCCAAACGAGCGCATCGATGACTTGCTGCGCCGCTCCCCGTCCACTGATCAGGAAACTGCCCTTCCATGAACCTGCCCTGGCCCGAGATCGACACCGTACTGCTGGACATGGACGGCACCCTGCTCGACCTGCATTTCGATAACCACTTCTGGCTCGAGCACCTGCCGCAGCGCTACGCCGAACACCACGGCATCAGCCGTGCCTTGGCCGATGCGGAGCTGCATCCGCTTTTTACCCAGCACGCCGGCCAGTTGAACTGGTACTGCACGGACTTCTGGAGCCGTGAGCTGAAACTGTCGATCAAGGATCTCAAGCGCGAAGTCGCAGACCTGATCGCCCTGCGCCCGGACGCCGACACCTTTCTCGCGGCCATCCGCCAGGCCGGCAAACAGGTGGTGATGATCACCAACGCCCACCGCGACTCGCTGTCCCTGAAGTTGGAGCGCATCGAACTGGCGCCCTATTTCGACCGTATGATCAGCTCCCACGATTACGGATTCCCCAAGGAAGACGCGCAGTTCTGGTCGGCCCTGCAGCAGGATCTGACGTTCGACCCGGCGCGCAGCCTGTTCATCGACGACAACGTACCCATCCTGCGCAGCGCCCGGCAGTTCGGCGTCCAGCATTTGCTGGCGGTCCATGAACCGGATAGCCGCAAAGGCGCGAAAGACACCGAAGAGTTCGAGGCCGTCAGGGATTATCGGGCGCTATTAAACGGCCTGTAGGTGGCACGAGAGGCTGTTGAAAGGCAGAAGCGGCCGTAGGGTGGATGACGCTCTTTTCATCCACCATTGCGATCGCAGAGCGGTGGACGGGTCGGGCCGCGTAGGTGAGGCGTCGTCCACCCTACGACCGGCCGCTTCCGCCTTTTTCCTGCCGCTTATCTCATCTCGCATCATCGAATTCTCTGCGCACCAAAAGGCTTCACTCCGGCCCTGACTCGGTGCAGAAACACGCTTAAAATCTATTAGCATTAAAATAAAACCATATAAATCAAATACTTAAAAACTGGCACCGCTCTTGCTCTAAAGATTTCAACTTGGATACAAGATGGAATCTCAGAGTATGTCCAGCGCCTCTTTCGCCTTTACCCTCGCCGACTGGCAACAGGCTTACCGCGATGCTGCGCAGCCAGCCGAGTTGCTGCACGCCCTGCTCGCGCAACTGAGCCGTGACGACAACGCCTGGATCTGCTTGGCCAGCACAGCCCAGCTCGACGCCCAGTTGAGTAATCTGCAGACCCTGCTCGACAAGGCCGAAGGCCAGCAGGACAAGCTGCCGCTGTACGGCGTGCCGTTCGCCATCAAGGACAACATCGACGCCGCCGGCTGGGCCACCACCGCCGCCTGCCCCGAATTCGCCTATGAGGCTCAGGCCGACGCCACGGTGGTGGCGCGCCTGCGCGCCGCCGGGGCCATCCTCATCGGCAAGACCAATCTGGACCAGTTCGCCACCGGCCTGGTCGGCACCCGCTCGCCCCACGGCGCAGTCGTCAACAGCTTCGACCCGACCTACGTCAGCGGTGGTTCCAGCTCCGGCTCGGCCAGCGTGGTCGCACGCGGCCTGGTGCCGTTCTCCTTGGGCACCGATACGGCCGGCTCGGGCCGAGTGCCAGCGGGCTTCAACAATATCGTCGGGCTCAAGCCGACCAAGGGCTGGCTACCGAACAGCGGCCTGGTGCCAGCTTGCCGCACGGTCGATTGCATCTCGGTGTTCGCCCTCACGGTCAGCGACGCCGAAACCGTCGCGCGTCTCGCCGGCGGTTACGATGCCGAGGACGCCTACTCGCGCAGCAATCCCAACAGCGCCCCTGTCGGCATGAAGTCCGCACCGACTTTTGCCGTGCCCGACAGCCTGGAGTTCTTTGCCGATACCCAGACCCAGGCCGTGTTCGAGCAAGCGCTGGAGAAACTGCGCGAGCTGGGCGTCACCCTGCAACCCATCGACTTCAGCCCCTTCCGTAAGCTCGCCGAACAGCTGTATTACGGCCCCTGGGTCGCCGAGCGCACCGTCGCCGTGGAGGGCGTGGCGCCGGAGCATCTCGACCCGGTGGTACGCGGTATCGTCGACAGCGGCCACCAATACAGCGCTTGCGACGCCTACAAGGCCGAGTACTTGCGCGCCGAGCTGAGCCGCAAGATCAACGACGCGCTGGCAGGTTTCGACGCGCTGGTAGTGCCGACTTCGCCGACCATTCGCAGCCTCGACGAAATGCGCCAGGAGCCGGTGCTGTTCAACAGCCAGTTCGGCACTTACACCAATTTCACCAACCTCGCCGACCTCTCTGCCCTGGCCGTACCCGCCGGCCTGCGCGACGACGGCCTGCCCGCCGGCATCACCCTGCTCGCCCCCGCCTGGCACGACCTGGCCCTGGCGGCCTTCGGCAAACGCTGGCAGGCCAGCCTGGAGCTGCCACTCGGCGCCACCGGTCGCGCGCTGCCTCCACAAAAGCCGGCCACGGCAGTGCCTGCCGGCAGCGTGCGCGTCGCCGTGGTAGGTGCGCACCTGACCGGCATGCCGCTGAACTTCCAGCTGACCACCCGCAACGCGGTGCTGGTCGAGCAGACCCTGACCTCGCCGGACTATCGCCTCTACGCCCTGGCCGGCACCGTGCCGCCCAAACCGGGCCTGGCGCGTAGCAGCGATGGTACGTCGATCATCGTCGAGCTATGGGACATCCCTCTGGCGCGCTTCGGCGAATTCGTCGCCGAAATCCCCGCGCCTCTGGGTATCGGCAACCTGACCCTGGCGGACGGGCGCAGCGTGAAGGGTTTCATCTGCGAGCCCTGGGCGCTGAGTGATGCACGAGACATCACCAGTTTCGGTGGCTGGCGCGCCTTTATTGCCAGCCAGCAAGCAGCCAAGAACTGAAACCGTAGGGTGGATGGCCGAAGCCATCCACCAACGAACAGCTGGTGGAAAACGCTTCGCGGTTTTCCACCCTACGTTGAGGACACGAACATGTTCCATACCGTACTGATCGCCAACCGTGGTGACCAGCTGCTCAGCAGCGCAGCGACGAAGTCAAATTGCAGGACTGGCGTAGCCCGTCACGGCGATCTCGCCACGGAGAATTGCCATGTTTGAAACAGTATTGATCGCCAACCGTGGTGACCAGCTGCTCAGCAGCGCAGCGACGACGTCAAAGTGCCGGACTGGCGCAGCCCGTCACGGCGATCTCGCCACGGAGAATTGCCATGTTTGAAACAGTACTGATCGCCAACCGTGGCGAGATCGCCGTCCGCGCCATCCGCACCCTCAAACGTCTCGGCGTGAAGAGCGTGGCGGTGTACTCCGACGCCGACCGCAACGCTCAGCATGTACGTGATGCCGACGTGGCCGTAGCGCTGGGCGGCGACAAGGCTGCCGACAGCTACCTGCGTATCGACAAGATTCTCGCCGCCGCCAAGGAAACTGGCGCCCAAGCGATCTATCCGGGTTATGGCTTTCTCTCGGAAAGCGCCGAATTCGCCGAGGCCTGCGAAAACGCGGGTATTGCCTTCGTTGGCCCGACGCCGACGCAGATCCGCGAGTTCGGCCTCAAGCACCGGGCTCGCGAACTGGCCGCCGAAGCGCAGGTGCCGATGGCGCCCGGCACCGGCCTGCTGCAAAGCCTCGAAGAGGCCCTGGCGGCCGCCGAAGGCATCGGCTACCCGGTGATGCTCAAGACCACCGCTGGCGGTGGCGGTATCGGCCTGACCCGCTGCGCCGACGCCGTGGCCCTGGCCAGCGCCTATGACGGCGTCAAACGCATGGGCGAGCAGTTCTTCAGTGATTCGGGGGTATTTCTCGAGCGCTTCGTCGACCAGGCGCGCCATGTCGAAGTGCAGATCTTCGGTGATGGCAAAGGCCGCGTGGCAGCCCTGGGAGAACGCGACTGCTCGCTGCAGCGGCGCAACCAGAAAGTGGTCGAGGAAACCCCCGCACCGAACCTGCCGCAAGCCACCCGCGAGCGCCTGCATGCCGCAGCTGTCGAGCTGGGCGAGTCGGTGAGCTACCGCAGTGCCGGCACCGTGGAGTTCATCTACGACGCCGCTCGCGACGACTTCTACTTTCTCGAAGTGAACACCCGCCTGCAGGTCGAGCACCCGGTGACCGAGATGGTCACCGGCCTGGATCTGATCGAATGCATGCTGCGCGTGGCCGCAGACGACGAGCTGGACTGGGTCGCCCTGAACCGCGCGCCGCAGGGCGCTGCCATCGAGGTGCGCATCTATGCCGAAGACCCGCTGAAGAACTTCCAGCCCAGCCCAGGCGTGCTGACCGACGTGCACTTCCCGGATGACGTACGCGTCGACGGTTGGGTAAGCACCGGCAGCGAAGTGTCGGCCTTCTATGATCCGATGATCGCCAAGCTGATCGTCCACGCTGCCACCCGCGACGAGGCCATCGCCAAGCTGAGCAAAGCGCTCGGTGAAACCCGCCTGCACGGCATCGCCAGCAACCTCGATTACTTGCGCCAGGTGGTCGCGGAGCCGCGCTTCCACGCCGCGCAGATCTGGACTCGCCTGCTCGACACCTTCAGCTACGCCGCCCAGGTGGTCGAAGTGCTGGAGCCTGGCACCTACAGCAGCGTGCAGGATTTCCCTGGTCGTCTCGGCTACTGGGACATCGGCGTGCCGCCGTCCGGGCCGATGGACGATTACGCCTTCCGCCTGGCCAACCGCATCGTCGGCAACCACCAGAGCGCTGCCGGGCTGGAGTTCACCCTGCAGGGCCCAAGCCTGCGCTTCCACAGCGATGCGCTGATCGCCCTAGCCGGCGCTGACTGCCCGGCCGAGCTGGATGGTGAGAGCGTGCCCTATTGGGCGCCAATCGCCATCAAGGCAGGCCAAGTGCTCAAGCTCGGCCGCGCGCAAAGCGGCTGCCGTACTTACCTCGCCGTGCGCGGCGGTTTCGATGTGCCCGTGTACCTGGGCAGCCGCTCAACCTTCGCCCTCGGCCAGTTCGGCGGCCATGCCGGGCGTACTCTGCGCACCGCCGACATGCTCGCCATCTCCCAGAACCTGCCCGCCTGCACCACGCCAGCGCCGGTCAGCAAGCCCCAGGCGCTGGATGCCAGCCTGATTCCCGAGTACGGCACGACCTGGAACATCGGTGTGCTCTACGGCCCCCACGGTGCGCCGGACTTCTTCACTGCCGAGGCGATCGAGCAGTTCTTCACCGCCGACTGGCAGGTGCACTACAACTCCAACCGCCTCGGCGTGCGCCTGAGCGGGCCGAAGCCGAGCTGGACACGCGCTGACGGCGGCGAAGCCGGCCTGCATCCGTCCAACGTGCATGACTGCGAATACGCCATCGGCGCCATCAACTTCACTGGCGACTTCCCGGTGATTCTCACCAAGGACGGCCCGAGCCTGGGCGGCTTCGTATGCCCGGTAACCATCGCCAAGGCCGAGCTGTGGAAGGTCGGCCAGGTCAAGCCAGGCGACACCCTGCGCTTTCATCCGATCAGCTTCGAGCAGGCTCAGGCGCTGGAACAGGCCCAACTGGGCAGCCTGGAACGGCTAAGCGCAGTCAACGCCGTACAGTTGCCGGCGCCCAGCCTGCAGCCAGGCGACACCGTGTCGGCCACCGTGCTGGCTGAACTGCCGGCCGATGGCAGCCGCCCGCGCGCGGTCTACCGCCAGGCTGGCGATGCGTACATCCTGCTCGAATACGGCGACAACGTGCTCGACCTGGCGCTGCGCCTGCGCGTGCACCTGCTGATGGAGGCGCTCAAGGCGACTCCGCTCACCGGTCTGGAAGAGCTGGCGCCGGGCGTGCGTTCGCTGCAGCTGCGTTACGACAGCCGCGTACTGCATCAGCAGGCGCTGCTCGATCACCTGCTGCGCCTCGAGCGCGAGCTGGGCGATGTGGCGAATCTCAAGGTGCCGACCCGCATCGTCCACCTGCCGATGGCCTTCGAAGACAGCGCCACCCTGGCGGCCGTCACCCGCTACAGCGAGACCGTGCGCAGCCAGGCGCCATGGCTGCCAAATAATGTCGACTTCATCCAGCGTGCCAATGGCCTGGCCACCCGCGAGCAAGTGCGCGACATCCTCTTCGAGGCCAGCTACCTGATCCTCGGCCTCGGCGACGTCTACCTCGACGCGCCCTGCGCCGTACCGCTCGACCCGCGCCACCGCCTGCTCAGCTCCAAGTACAACCCGGCACGCACCTACACCGCCGAAGGCACCGTGGGTATCGGCGGCATGTACATGTGCATCTACGGCATGGACTCGCCCGGTGGCTACCAGTTGGTCGGCCGTACCCTGCCGATCTGGAACAAGTTCGTGAAGAACGCCCAGTTCGAGGGCGGCCAGCCGTGGCTGCTGCACTTCTTCGATCAGGTGCGTTTCTACCCGGTCAGCGAAGCCGAACTCGACGAATTCCGCGACGCCTTCCGTGAAGGCCGCGCGCACATCAAGATCGAGCAGAGCACCTTCGATTTCGCCGAATACCAGCGCTTCCTGGCCGACAACGCCAGCAGCATCGCCAGCTTCCAGCAACTGCAGAAGCAGGCCTTCGACGCCGAAGTACAGCTGTGGCGTGACGACGACGCCGACAGCCACGCCGCGCCCGTTGCCAGCAGCGAGGAGGACGAAGCCGTCGATGGTCAGGCGGTCAGCGCTGACATGTGCGGCAGCGTCTGGAAGGTGCTGGTCGAGCCGGGCCAGTACGTCGAAGCTGGTACGCCGTTGCTGGTGGTCGAGGCGATGAAGATGGAGCTGGCCGTGCTCGCGCCAGTAGCGGGAACGGTCAAGGCCGTGCGCTGCCAGCCGGGCAAGGCGGTCACTCCGGGCGACGTGCTGCTGATCCTCGATCCGAGCGAGGCGGCCTGACATGCAACTGGTCGACCCGATCAAGCGCGGCAAGGAACGCCCGGAGAACCTCGCCGAGCGCATCTACGGGCAGCTCAAGGACGACATTTCCGAGTTCCGCCTGCTGCCGGGCGACCGTTTCAGTGAAGGTGAAGTGGCCGAGCGCATGGCCGCCAGCCGCACACCGGTGCGCCAGGCGCTCTATCGCCTGGAGCGCGAAGGTTATCTGGAGGTGTATTTCCGCAGCGGCTGGCAGGTCAAGCCGTTCGACTTCCATCATTTCGAAGAGCTCTACGACGTGCGCATCGTGCTCGAACTGGCGGCGGTTCGGCGCCTGTGCGATCGCCCGGCGGGTGAAACGCCAGCGCAGTTGGAAGAACTGCGCCAGATCTGGACGGCACCGCCCGAACAACGCCCACCAGAAGGCCGCGAAGTGTCGCTGCTCGACGAACGCTTCCACTGCCAGCTGGTGGAGGCCACCGGCAACCGCGAGATGGCTCGCCTGCACCGCGAAATCAGCGAAAAGATTCGTATCGTCCGTCGTCTGGACTTCACCAAAACGCCTCGGGTGGAAGCCACCTACGAAGAGCACGCACGCATCCTC
The DNA here is from genome assembly GCF_900102335.1 of Phytopseudomonas seleniipraecipitans. Lineage (GTDB taxonomy): Bacteria > Pseudomonadota > Gammaproteobacteria > Pseudomonadales > Pseudomonadaceae > Aquipseudomonas > Aquipseudomonas seleniipraecipitans. The sequence goes on along the minus strand of NZ_FNBM01000005.1, from coordinate 367,849 downwards.
GGCGCGATCCTGTCGCGTCGTTGCGAAGAAGCACAGCTGTTGCTGAAGACCCACATAGAGGTCAGCAAGGCGGAAGTGCGCAAGATCACCCTGCACATGCTGCACAACGCCCGCGAGCGGGCCGTACAGGCGCAGGGCTGATGTGGTGTCCCTTGATCCACTGCCAACAACATAAAACTCGTCAGTCAATGGAGATCGTCCTATGCAACGTCGCAGCCTGATCAAGGCCTTCACCCTTTCCGCGTCCATCGCCGCCATGGGCCTGAGCTGGAGCATCCACGCCGCCGAGACCATCAAGGTCGGCGTTCTGCACTCGCTGTCCGGCACGATGGCCATTTCGGAAACATCGCTCAAAGACATGGCGCTGATGACCATCGACGAGATCAACGCCAAGGGCGGCGTACTCGGCAAACAGCTCGAAGCGGTGGTGGTCGACCCGGCCTCCAACTGGCCCCTGTTCGCCGAGCGGGGCCGCCAGTTGCTGACCCAGGACAAGGTCGCGGTGACCTTCGGCTGCTGGACGTCGGTATCGCGTAAATCGGTGCTGCCGGTATACGAAGAGCTCAACGGCCTGCTGTTCTACCCCGTGCAGTACGAAGGCGAAGAAATGTCGCCGAACGTGTTCTACACCGGCGCCGCGCCGAACCAGCAGGCGATCCCGGCGGTGGAATACCTGCTCAGCGAAGATGGTGGCGCCGCCAAGCGTTTCTTCCTGCTCGGCACCGATTACGTCTACCCGCGCACCACCAACAAGATCCTGCGCGCCTTCCTGCACAGCAAGGGCGTTCAGGACAAGGACATCGAAGAGGTCTACACGCCGTTCGGCCACAGCGATTACCAAACCATCGTCGCCAACATCAAGAAGTTCTCCGCCGGCGGCAAGACCGCGGTGGTCTCCACCGTCAACGGCGACTCCAACGTGCCGTTCTACAAGGAACTGGCCAACCAGGGCATCGAAGCCACCGACGTACCGGTGGTGGCCTTCTCGGTCGGTGAAGAAGAGCTGCGCGGTATCGACACCAAACCGCTGGTCGGTCACCTGGCCGCATGGAACTACTTCCAGTCCGTGGAGAACCCGGTCAACGAGAAATTCGTCGCCGACTGGAAAGCCTACGCCAAGGCCAAGAAGCTGCCGAACGCCGACACCGTGGTCACCAATGACCCGATGGAAGCCACCTACGTGGGTATTCACATGTGGGCCCAGGCCGTCGAAAAGGCCGGTACCACCGACGTCGACAAGGTGCGCGCGGCCATGGCCGGCCAGGAGTTCGCCGCACCCAGCGGTTTCACCCTGAAGATGGACGAGAAGAATCACCACCTGCACAAGCCGGTGATGATCGGCGAAGTCCAGGACGACGGTCAGTTCTCCGTGGTCTGGGAAACCGACGGCCCGGTTCGCGCCCAGCCGTGGAGCCCGTACATCGAAGGCAACGACAAAAAAGGCGACACCCCGGTGAAGTCGAACTGATCCACGGGCTCGCCCGGCTCCTCCTGTAGGAGCCGGCTTGCCGGCGAGCAATCCCAAGAGCGCGTTGCTCTGAAGATCAATCGCCGGCAGCTGACTCCTACAGCTCCCCGGTTTATCGGGCACCAAGGATTACCCCATGCATAACGCATTTGTCCGACTACTTCTCAGCCTGCTGCTGGTAGTGCCATTCGCCGCCCAAGCTGGCGATGCGGCCGACTTCGTGGCTGCCAGCCCGGCGCAGCAGGCCAAACTGCTGGAAAGCTGGGCCGCCATGCCTGACCTGACGCGCCAGCCGCTGCTCGACGCCCTGCAACAGGGCCGTGTAGCTGCGGATAACGAAAAGACTGCGTTCATTGAAACCGACGACGGCTACCAGGCTGCCGAAGGTGACGCTTCCCCTGTGGATAACCCGCGCAAATTGCGCCTGAACAATCGCCTGCGTGGCCTGATCGCCAACGCCCAGGCCAGCCATCAGCTGCTTGCCGAGGCACCCGCGCAGCGCCTCGCCGCCGCAGTGCAACTGCAGAAGAGCGCCCAGCCGGCGCAATTGCCGCTGCTCGCCCAGAGCCTCGACCGGGAGGACGACGACGCCGTTCGCGACGCCCTGACCCTGGCCCTGGCCAACCTGCAACTGGTCGACCCCAACCCGGCGATACGCATGGCCGCCGTGCGCCTGCTCGGCGAGACCGGCGAGCCACTGGCGCGCACGCGCCTGGAAAACCTGCTGGACCCCGGCGTGGAAAGTGACGCTGGCGTGCGCACTGCAGCGCAAACCAGCCTGGCGCAGGTCAAGCGCAAGTTGCTGATCGGCGAGCTGCTCGGTCAGGCCTTCAGCGGCATGAGCCTGGGCTCGATCCTACTGCTCGCCGCGTTGGGTCTGGCCATCACCTTCGGCCTGCTCGGGGTGATCAACATGGCCCACGGCGAGATGCTGATGCTCGGCGCCTATTCCACCTACATGGTGCAGATCCTGTTCCAACGCTTCGCCCCCGAAGCCCTGGCGCTTTACCCGCTGGTGGCACTGCCGGTGGCCTTCTGCGTGACCGCCGTCATCGGCATGGCGCTGGAGCGCACGGTGATTCGTCACCTCTACGGTCGGCCACTGGAAACTCTGCTCGCCACCTGGGGCATCAGTCTGATCCTGATCCAGTTGGTGCGCGTGCTGTTCGGTGCGCAGAACGTCGAGGTGGCCAACCCCTACTGGCTGTCCGGTGGTATCCAGGTGCTGCCCAACCTGGTGCTGCCATACAACCGCATCGTGATCATCGGCTTCGCCCTAGCCGTAGTGCTACTGACCTGGCTGCTGCTGAACAAGACCCGCCTGGGCCTCAACGTGCGCGCCGTCACCCAGAACCGCAACATGGCCGCTTGCTGCGGCGTGCCCACCGGCCGTGTGGACATGATGGCCTTCGGGCTCGGCTCCGGCATCGCCGGCCTTGGCGGCGTGGCGCTTAGCCAGATCGGCAACGTCGGCCCCGATCTCGGCCAGAGCTACATCATCGACTCCTTCCTGGTGGTGGTACTCGGCGGCGTCGGCCAACTGGCCGGTAGCGTCATGGCGGCCTTCGGTCTGGGCATCGCCAACAAGATCCTCGAACCACAGATCGGCGCCGTGCTCGGCAAGATCCTCATCCTCGCGCTGATCATTCTGTTCATTCAGAAACGTCCGCAAGGCCTCTTTGCTCTCAAGGGACGGGTGATCGACTGATGACCATGCCACTGAATCAAACCGTTCTCGCCCGCGCCACGGCCAAACTCGGCCCGCAGGTCTCCATCGTCATCGGCCTGCTGGTGCTCGTCGTGCTGCTCGCCATGCCGCTGCTGCACCTGCTGCCCGCTGATCATGGCCTGCACGTATCGGCCTACACGCTGACCCTGGTCGGCAAGATCCTCTGCTACTGCATCGTCGCCCTGGCGCTGGATCTGGTCTGGGGCTATGCCGGCCTGCTGTCCCTCGGCCACGGCCTGTTCTTCGCCCTCGGCGGCTACGCCATGGGCATGTACCTGATGCGCGAAGCCGCCGGCGACGGTTTGCCCGCCTTCATGAGCTTCCTCGCCTGGACCGAGCTGCCGTGGTACTGGTACGGCACCGACAATTTCCTCTGGGCCATGTGCCTGGTGGTACTGGCGCCAGGCTTGCTGGCTCTGGTGTTCGGCTTCTTCGCCTTCCGTTCGCGGATCAAGGGCGTGTATTTCTCGATCATGACCCAGGCCCTGACCTTCGCCGGCATGCTGCTGTTCTTCCGCAACGAGACCGGCTTCGGCGGCAACAACGGCTTCACCAATTTCCGCAGCATCCTCGGCTTCGAGATCACCGCGGCAAATACCCGCGCCACGCTGTTCTTTCTGACCGTCGTGTTGCTGGTCAGCAGCCTGTACCTGGGCTGGCGCCTGGCACGCAGCAAGTTCGGCCGGGTGCTGACCGCCCTGCGCGACGCCGAAAACCGGCTGATGTTCTGCGGCTACGATCCACGCGGCTACAAGCTGTTCATCTGGGTGCTGAGCGCCGTGCTCTGCGGCCTGGCCGGCGCGCTGTACGTGCCCCAGGTCGGCATCATCAACCCCAGCGAAATGGCCCCGACCCAATCCATCGAAGCCGCCGTGTGGGTGGCCCTCGGCGGGCGCGGCACGCTGATCGGCCCGCTGCTCGGCGCCGGCCTGGTCAACGGCATGAAGAGCTGGTTCACCGTGGCGTTCCCCGAGTATTGGCTGTTCGCCCTCGGCGCGCTGTTCATCGTGGTCACCCTGTTCCTGCCCAAGGGCGTCATCGGCCTCATCAAGCGAGGGGATAAATCATGAGAAGTGCACCCATCCCCGAAGCGATGATCGACCCGGCCGGCAGCAGCCGGGATGCCATCGGCCTCGGCCAGAGTGCCGGCAGCGGCCTGAACGTGCGCCATGGCACCATCCTGACCCTGGAAGACATCAACGTCGCGTTCGACGGCTTCAAGGCACTGACCGACCTGACGCTGTACATCGGTGTCGGCGAGCTGCGCTGCATCATCGGTCCCAACGGCGCCGGCAAGACCACGCTGATGGACGTCATCACCGGCAAGACCCGCCCGGGCAGCGGCATCGCCTACTTCGGCGAGACCTTCGACCTGACGCAGATGAGCGAAGTCGAGATCGCCCAGGCCGGGATCGGTCGCAAATTCCAGAAGCCCACGGTGTTCGAGGCGCTGAGCGTGTTCGAGAATCTCGAACTGGCGCAGAAGACCGACAAGTCCGTGTGGGCCAGCCTGCGCGCCCGGCTCAGCGGCGAGCAGCGCGACCGCATCGACGAGGTACTGGCCACTATCCGCCTCGACGCCTCGCGCCAGCGCCCGGCCGGGCTGTTGTCCCACGGCCAGAAGCAGTTCCTGGAGATCGGCATGCTGCTGGTGCAGGACCCGCAGTTGCTGCTGCTCGACGAGCCAGTGGCCGGCATGACCGACGCGGAAACCGAATTCACCGCCGAACTGTTCAAGTCGCTGGCGCGCAAGCACTCGCTGATGGTGGTCGAGCACGACATGGGCTTCGTCGGCAGCATCGCCGACCACGTCACCGTGCTGCACCAGGGCCGCGTACTGGCCGAAGGCTCCCTGGACGCCGTGCAGGCCAATGAGCGGGTGATCGAGGTTTATCTCGGTCGGTAATGCATACCCGTGGGAGGGGCTTCGGTCAGTAGGGTGGATGACGCTTTTTTCATCCACCAGGCATCCGCACGGTGGATGGGTAAAGCGTCATCCACCCTCCCCCCATCCCACCATTTGAATGAAGGACATCGACATGCTGCAAGTCCAACAGCTCCATCAGTACTACGGCGGCAGCCATATCCTGCGCGGCCTGTCGTTCGAGGTGAAGGTCGGCGAGGTCACCTGCCTGCTCGGCCGCAACGGCGTGGGCAAGACCACCCTGCTCAAATGCCTGATGGGCCTGCTGCCGGCCAAGCAAGGCCAGGTCAACTGGGAAGGCAAGCCGATCACCGGCTTCAAGCCGCACCAGCGGGTGCACGCCGGCATCGCCTACGTGCCACAGGGCCGCGAAATCTTCGGCCGCCTGACGGTCGAGGAAAACCTGCTGATGGGGCTGTCGCGCTTTCCCGGTAGCCAGGCCAAGGAGGTCCCCGCGTTCATCTACGAGCTGTTCCCGGTGCTGCTGGAAATGAAACAGCGCCGCGGCGGCGACCTGTCCGGCGGTCAGCAGCAACAGCTGGCCATCGGCCGTGCCCTGGCCAGCCAGCCGCGGTTGCTGATCCTCGACGAACCCACGGAAGGCATCCAGCCCTCGGTGATCAAGGAAATTGGCGTGGTCATCAAGAAACTCGCCGCCCGCGGCGACATGGCCATCCTGCTGGTCGAGCAGTTCTACGACTTCGCTGCCGAACTGGCCGACCAGTACCTGGTGATGAGCCGCGGCGAAATCGTCCAGCAGGGCCGTGGCGAGACCATGGACGCGGACGGCGTGCGCGGATTGGTGGCGATCTAGGATCAGTCGTCATGCCCGCTTAAAGGCGGAAGCAGACGTAGGGTGGATGACGCTCTTTTCATCCACCATTGCGATTGCAGAGTGGTGGACGGGTCGGGCCGCGTAGGTGAGGCGTCGTCCACCCTACGGAAGGCCGCTACCGTCGGCCCCCTCACTCGGCAAATTCCGGCTCCAGCCGGGCGATCTGCCGCTTGACGCTTTCCAGGTGCAGCCGTGCGCTCTCGGCATTGCCATCGAGCATGACCCGGCAGGCCTTGCGCGCCACCTCATGGGGCACGGCTTTCAGGGGCCGGCCGCTGGACATGGCCTTGAGCTGTACCTCAGCGGCACGCTCCAGGTAGTAAAGGTCGTCCCAGGCTTCGGCAATCGAGGCGCCCAGTACCAGCGGGCCATGGTTCTTCAACATCAGTACATCCGCCCCGCCCACAGCCCCGGCAATGCGTTCGCCCTCGGCGTCGCTCAGCGCCAGGCCGTTGTAGTGTTCATCCACGGCCAGGCGGTCATAGAACTTCAAGGCCGTCTGCCCCGCCCAGATGAACGGGTCGCCTTCGAGCATGCACAACGCCGTAGCGTTGGGCATATGCGTATGGAACGCCGCCTTGGCCCGTGGGTGCAGGCGATGCAGCTGTGCATGGATGAAGAACGCCGTGGCTTCCGGCGTGCCCTCACCAGCCACCACGCGGCCCTGGAAATCGCAGATCAACAGCGACGAAGCCGTCACCTCGGCGAACGCCAACCCATAGGGATTGACCAGAAACAGGTCGTCGTGACCAGGCACCACGAAGGAGAAGTGATTGCAGATCCCCTCGCCCATCCCAAGTCGCGCGGCCATACGAAAGCAGGCCGCCAGGTCGATACGCGCCTGACGAATCGCCGGGCTGTCGACCAGGCGCGGATCGAGTGGCGTGGCGTTGACCTCGAATGCATGTGCCATGAGTGCTGATTCTCCAAGTGTGCAGATGACTTCACCCTAGCAAGCTGCCCCCATCGCGCCAGGGACAGATAGCGGCAGTCGACGGGCCAGATGGCTGACCCGCCGACTCCAGGCATCTGGCCCTACAGCGGGCCGCGCCTTTATTTCTATGGTGAGCCTACCGTCGGCAACTCAGCCGACGCTCTCTTCACGTCACGAGGTGGCCATGAGCAGCCCAACGCCGATCAGCAACGACTATGTCCACGCACTGGATCGCCAGTACGTTTTCCACTCCTGGTCGACCCAGGGCGCGCTCAATCCGTTGGTGATCGCCGGCGGCGCCGGCTGCATGCTGTGGGACTACGACGGCCGCGAGTACCTGGACTTCAGCAGCCAGTTGGTCAACACCAACATCGGCCACCAGCACCCCAAGGTGATCGCCGCGATCAAGGCGCAGGCCGAACAACTGGTGACCATCGCCCCGGCCACTGCCAACCTGATGCGTGGCGAGGCGGCAAAACGCATCCTCTCCCACGCGCCAGCCAACTTCAGCAAGGTGTTCTTCACCAATGCCGGTGCCGACGCCAACGAAAACGCCATGCGCATGGCGCGTACCTACACCGGCCGCGACAAGATTCTCTCGGCCTACCGCTCCTACCACGGCAGCACCGGCTCGGCGATCGTCGCCACCGGCGATCCGCGCCGGGTGCCCAATGAGTTCGCCCGCGGCCATGTGCACTTCTTCAATCCGTACCTGTACCGCAGCGAATTCAATGCCGCCAGCGAGGAAGAGGAATGTGCCCGCGCGCTGCAGCACCTGCGCCGGGTCATCGAATGCGAGGGGCCGGCGTCGATCGCCGCGATTCTGCTGGAAACCATTCCCGGCACTGCCGGCATTCTGGTGCCGCCGAAAGGCTACATGCAGGGCGTACGCGCCCTGGCCGATGAGTTCGGCATTCTGGTGATACTCGATGAGGTGATGGCCGGTTTCGGCCGCACCGGCAGTTGGCTCGCGCTGGACAATTTCGACGTGGTGCCGGATCTGATCGTCTTTGCCAAGGGCGTCAATTCGGGCTACGTGCCGGCCGGTGGGGTGATGATTTCCCAGCCCATTTGCGAGTATTTCGACAGCCACTTCTTCCCTGGCGGCCTGACCTACTCCGGTCACCCGCTGGCCATGGCGGCCATCGTCGCCACCCTCGACACCATGGCCGAGGAAAGCATGGTCGACAATGCCCGGCAGATCGGCCAGGAACTGCTTGGCCCGGGCCTCAAGGCGCTCGCTGGCAAATACCCGTTGATCGGGGAAGCGCGCGGCATCGGCCTGTTCCAGGCGCTGGAGTTCGTCGCCGACCCGCTGAAGAAAACGCCACTGGCCGCGCCTATCATGGCGCAGATGAAAGCCGCGCTACTGGAGCGCGGGTTGCTGGCCTTCGTGGTGGAGAACCGCATCCACGTGGTGCCGCCTTGCATGGTCAACGCGGCCCAGGTACAGCAGGCGCTGGCAATCTTCGACGAAGTGATCGGCGAGTTCAGCGCAAAGCACCTGTAACAGACGCGAACCGGATGAGCCGGGCCGCGCAGGTTACCGGCGCCGGGAACACATCCTGTAGGGTGGGTTAGCGGCGCTGGGCTCTGTACGCTCAGTCGACACGGTGATGGAGCGCCGCGTAACCCACCGAACGATATCCGTGGCGGTGCAGATCGTGGTTTATCACAGATTGCAGCGGCATCACTGCCCCTGCAGCACCTCATTGAGAAGTCGGATACCCGGCTCGATCAGCGGCACGTCGATGGCGTGAAAGCCCATGCGGAAGTAGCGCTGCGGCGGATCTTCATTGAAGAAGAACTGCGCCCCCGGCTCGATCAGCACACTCTGCTGAGCCGCTGCCCAAGCCAGCCGCTGGCTGTCGATTCCGGCTGGTGCACTGAGCCAGAAGGCGCCAGCGCCAGCACTGCTCACATGTCGACAACCATCCAGAACGCTATCCAGCGCGCCATGCAGCGCTTCACGACGGCGCCCGTGCTCCTCGCGAAAACGCCGCAGGTGCGCATCGTAATGCCCCTGGGCGAGAAACTGAGCGAGCATGCGCTGGTTGTTCAGTGGCGGGTGGCGGTACATCAAGCGGCGCAAGGCCCGCAGCTCCTCGACCAGTTCCGCGTCGGCGACCAGATAACCCAGCCGCAATCCCGGTGAAAAGGCCTTGGACAGGCTGCTCATGTACACCACCCGACCGCTGCTGTCGCTGGCCTTTAGGGCTGGCTGGGGATGGCTGTCGAGATTCAGTTCGGCGTCGTAGTCGTCCTCGATGAGAATCTGGTCGTGCTGGCGGATCTGCTGCAGCAACTGGCTGCGCCGCGCTGCGCTCATGCTCACCCCGGTGGGCACCTGGTGGCCGGGCGTGACATAGAGGTACTCACAGTCATTGAGGCGCTCGTCGACACGCATGCCCTGCTCGTCGACATCCTGCAGATGGATATCCGCGCCCTGCAGATCGAACACGTTCCAGGCATCACCGAACCCCGGGTTTTCCAGCGCCACACGGGTGCCCTTGCTCATCAGCAGGGTGGCCAGCAGATACAGCGCATTTTGCGAACCGAGGGTGATAAGGATTTCATCGGCGCCGGCCCAGATGCCGCGCTTGGGCAACACCCGGGTGCGCAACTGCTCGATCAGCATGGCGTCGTCCTGGTCATGGCTGTCGCGCAGCCACTCCGGGTTGCGTTCGTTGCGCATGCTGTTGCGCGACACCTCGCGCCAGCGCTCCAGGGGAAACAGATCGGCAATCGGCTGGCCGTAGATGAAGGGATAGGTGAAACGCTGCCAGTTACTGGGGCGCAGCACACCATGCCTCAAACTCGGCTGGATCTTGAAGCGGCCGCTCCATCCTGGTGCACCAACGGCCTGAGGATTGGCGTCGCTATGGGCCGGCGCCAGGCGCGCCAGGGCGCCTTCACGTTGGCTACCGCAGTAATCCGGATGCAGGTAATAGCCGCTGCGCGGACGGCTGACCAGGTAGCCATTGTCGAGCAGGCTCTCGTAGACCAGTGCCACGGTATTGCGGGACACCGACAGCTGCTGCGACAGGCGCCGGCAGGACGGCAAGGGCTCATCCTGGGGGAAACCGCCGGCAAGAATGGCGGACACCAGCGACTCGCGCAGTTGCTCCTGCAGCCCACGCTGCTGGTCGAAATTCAGGTGGTAGAAGTGGTCGATCATGGTCACTGCCGCTCCACATGCTGTACCCACCACGAAGCAATTAGTGAGCCATGGCCCGCGCCCCGGGCTGGCCAGGCGAATGCGCCAAACTGCACCTATTGCCCGACGCTTTGCGCTCTCTATGGTGAAAAACAGCCACCTGGCACGCCCATCGCAAGCCAATTGATCTGTCGACCCCTGGAGCTCTGACCATGACCCATGCAGGCATCGCTACCGCAACGCCCATGAACGGATTCGCCCAGTTGCGCAAACTGGCACTTGCAGGCCTGGCCGGCTGTCTGCTGGCCAGTGCCACCAGCGCTCACGCCGATCTGGCCGACGTCGAAAAACGCGGCTACCTGAGCGTCGCCACCGAGGACGACTACGCGCCGTTCAACTACATCGTCGACGGCAAGCCCGAGGGTTTCCACAAGGAGTTGCTCGAAGACCTCAAAGCCTACGCCAAGGAAAAAGGCTTCGACGTGAAGCAGGAAATCCTGCCCTGGACCGGCCTGCTCGCCTCGGTGTCTTCCGGTCAGTACGACATGGCCTTCACCGGCGCCCTGGTCACCGACGACCGCCTGCGCGTGTTCAACTTCGCGCCGCCTTTCGCCTCGGCCCAGCACTTCTACGTCAAGCGTGCCGGCGATGACAGCCTCAGCGATATCGCCAGCCTGTGCGGCAAGACCGCTGGCCTACAAGCCGGCAGCGCGCTGCTCGCCCGTCTACCGGAACTGAAGAAGATGATGGCCGATGCCGGCTGCAAGATCGGCGACGTGGTCGAGTATCAGTCTTACCCGGAAGCCTATGCCGATCTCGCCAACGGCCGCCTGGACTACGTGATCAACGCGCTGATCTCGGTCAACGACCTGGTCAAGACCCGTGGCGACACCTTCGCCAAGGGCATCGCGGTATCCGGTGACGGTTTCGCCGCCTGGCCAGTGCCGAAGAAGAGCCCTGAGCTGCTGAAGCTGATCACCGGTTTCATGAACCAGATCCGCGACAACGGCCGCCTGGCCGAACTGCAGACCAAATGGTTCGGCGAGGCCTTCCCGTCGATGCCCAAAGAGCCCATCACCGACGTCGATCAGTTCCATACCCTGGCGGGCATGAAGTAACCCGACGCATCACGGCAGACAGCGAACAGGCGCCGGGATTTACCAGCCGCGCCTGATTTGCTCGCCTCATTCATTTCGCCCCTAAGGAGCTGCCATGAACGGACAAGCCTGGCTACTGCTGCTGGAGGGCGCTTGGACGACCCTGTGGATATCCGGCATCGCCATTGCCATCGGTGTGTTCTGCGGGCTCGGCATCGCCCTGTTGCGCATGGCGCGCATCCCCTTTCTGGAACAGTTCCTGATTCTCTACACCAGCCTGGCACGTGCCACGCCGCTGGTGACCCTGGTGCTGTTCATCTTTCTCTCGGCGCCGATGTTCGGCATCAACCTCGACCGCAACACCGCCGCCATCCTCGCTCTGACGCTCAATACCACGGCCTTCAACGCGGAAATCTGGCGCGCCGCGTTCATCAGCTTTTCCCGCGAGCAGAAGGAAGCAGCCCTGGCCTGCGGCATGACCCAGGGCGTGTTCTTCCGCCGCATCATGCTGCCGCAGATGCTGACCAGCAGCCTGCCCGGCCTGGTCAACGAAATGTCCTTCCTGATCAAGGGCAGCCCGGCGATCGCCATCATCGGCATCGTCGACCTGACGCGAGTGACCAACCGTATCGCAGCGGTCACCTACGACCCGCTGCCGCCGATTCTCGCTGCCGCGCTGTTGTACATGCTGATCATCGGCGTACTGCTCAAGCTGCAGGCGATTGCCGAGAAGAAAGCCAACCGACTGGCCATGTAAGGACATTTCAGCATGACCGAATGGAGCATTATCTGGGACGCCCGCGAAGCCTTCTTCAACGGCTTCCTCACCACCCTGGCGCTGTTCGGGCTGTCCATCGTCTGCGCCTTCATACTTGGCTGCGCGATGCTTTACAGCCTGGAAGAACGCACGCCGCTGTCGATCGTGGTGCGCTGGCTGGTCAACGGCATGCGCATGCTGCCGTTCCTGATCCTTGCCTACCTGCTGTACTACGGTCTGCCGCGCCTGGGGTTGCGCCTGGACGCCTGGACGGCCGGGCTGGTCGCCCTGATCGTCTACCACGGCGCCTACTTCACCGAGATCCTGCGCGGCAGCCGCCTGGTACTGCCGGCCGGTTATGTCGAGGCGGCCAAGGCGCACGGCTTCACGCCCTTCAGGTTGTTCATGCGCATCATCCTGCCGCAACTGGTGATCAAGACCCGGCCGTTGCTGGGTAACCAGTTGATCATCGCCCTCAAGGACACCGCCTTTCTAACCATCATCACCGTGCAAGAACTGACCGCCGCCGCCAACTCGGTACAGGCCACCTACTTCATTCCCACCGAAGCCTTCGTGGTGGTGATCGTTCTGTACTGGCTCATCAGCATCTGCCTGGAACTGGCGCTCAAATGGGCGGCGCGCTTCGGAGCGAAACGAGGATTCGAACATGGCTGACATCCCGGCGGTACGCATTCAAAACCTGTCCAAGAGCTTCTCCGACATCGAGGTGCTGCGCGACATCGAACTGACCGTTAACAAAGGCGAAGTGGTCAGCGTGCTGGGCTCTTCCGGCTCGGGCAAGTCGACCATGCTGCGCTGCATCAACTGGCTGGAGGAACCGGACCGTGGCAGCATCCATATTGCCGGGCAACGCATCGGGATCAACGAAGAAGCCGGCCGCAAGATGACCAACCGCGAGCTGGCGGCGATTCGCGCCAAGACCGGCATGGTGTTCCAGGGCTTCAACCTGTGGCCGCACCTCAGCGTGTTGCAGAACGTCATGGAGGCGCCGGTACAGGTCAAGGGCATGCCGAAGGAGCAAGCCCGTGCGATCGCCATCGAACTGCTGGAAAAAGTCGGTATGGGCGAGAAGCAGGACAGTTATCCTTATACCCTCTCCGGCGGCCAGAAGCAGCGCGTGGCGATAGCCCGTGTGCTGGCGATGAGCCCGGAGGTGATCCTGTTCGACGAGCCGACTTCGGCACTCGACCCGGAGCGCGTCGGCGAAGTGCTGACCGTGATGAAGAACCTCTCCGCCGAGGGCTACACCATGATCGTGGTCACCCACGAAATGGAATTCGCCCGCGCGGTGTCGGATCAGGTGGTGTTCCTGGAAAAAGGTAAGATCATCGAAAAGTCCGCCCCGGAAAAATTCTTCAGCAACCCGGAGACCGAGCGGGTACGCAAGTTCCTCGAACTCTCCGCCTGACGGATACGCCAGCCACCCGCTGGCTGCCATTGAACCCCTGAAAAGAGGCAGAACATGACCAAGGTAGTTTTCATCACCGGTGCCACCTCCGGTTTCGGCCGCGCCACCGCTCGCCGCTTCGCCGAAGCAGGCTGGGGCCTGGTGCTCAGCGGCCGTCGCCAGGAACGCCTGGACGAACTCAAGGCCGAGCTGGACGGCAAGGTACCGGTACACATCGCCACACTCGACGTGCGTGACGCCACCGCCGTGCAGGCACTGGTCGATTCGCTGCCCGCACCGTTCGACAAGATTCGCGCGCTGATCAACAACGCTGGCCTGGCGCTGGCGCCAGAGGCTGCGCAGAAGGTGGCCCTGCAAGACTGGCACACGATGATCGACACCAACATCACCGGCCTGGTCAACGTCACCCATGCCGTGCTGCCCAAACTGCTGGAAACCGGCAAGGGCGCCAGCATCGTCAACATCGGCTCGGTGGCCGGCGAATGGCCGTACCCGGGCGGCCACGTGTATGGTGCCAGCAAGGCGTTCGTCAAACAGTTCAGCTTCAACCTGCGCTGCGACCTGGTGTCCACCGGAGTGCGCGTCACCGACATCGCGCCGGGCATGGCCGAGACGGAGTTCACCCTGGTACGCACCAAGGGCAACCAGGCGGCCTCCGATGCGCTGTACAGCACCACCACGCCGCTGAGCGCGGAGGATATCGCCGAGCAGATTTTCTACGTTGCCACCCTGCCCGACCATATCAACATCAATCGTCTGGAAATCATGCCCAGCCGCCAGGCCTGGGGCCCGTTCGCAGTGGATCGCGACAAATAACGGCCACGCCGGGCGCGCCCTGCGCCCGGCTTCCAGCAGTCATGGTTTGGCCAGGCTGCTCCACAGCGACATCGCTGACAACCCCACCAACAGCGCCCCACCCAGCCGATGCAGGGAACACACCTCCCAGCGTGCATGCAGCCATTGCCCGAGCAGATTGCCGACCAGCGCCGGCAGCAACAGGGTTGCGGCAAGATGCAGATGCGTCGGACCAACCAGCCCAGACAACCCCATGGCCGCTAGCGCGGTTCCGCTGCTGGCGGCGAAGAACAGGATGGCCGTCGCCCGCAAAGCCGATGCCGACAGACCGCAACGCAGCAGGTAGAGCATCAGCGGCGGCCCGCCCGCGGACGCCAGGGTAGTGGCCAGTCCAGACCCCAGACCAGCCCAGAACGCTGCACGCAAGGCCGTGTTACGCAAGACGGTCAGCGTCGGCGGCTGCCTGAGCACCAGCACACCACCAATCAGGCACAGCGAAGCGATGAGCGGGGCCAACCACTCACCCGGCAGCCATGCCCACATCACTACGCCGAGCGGCACGGCCAGCCCCATACCGGCCACCAGGCGCATCGTCAGTGGCCCATGAGCATCGCGCAATGCGCGCGGCCACAGGCCGGCGCTACACAACAGGTCGAGCAGCAGCACCACGGGAATCACATCGGCGGGCGAGCGTACGCTGAGCAACCCCAGCGCCAGGATCATGGCAAAACCGAAGCCGCTGTAACCGCGCACCAGACCGGCGAATGCGGCCAGAAGCATGAGCATGGCGAATCACCCAGGAACGATGCCGCCACTCTAGCCAAGCCACACTGCGCCCGGCAGGGCCAGTTGCGGCAGGCCGGCGAGCCACACACGAGAATCGCCATCCGTACAGATAAAACGCCCCCGCATGGCTCGACCGGCTTCGCTGTAGCGGTTTTTTTTAACGTGCCTACATGTGCCGCATGCAAAGATTGCCCAGGCATGCTTCGCCCCGTAATACTGGCGCTATCCGAGACCTCCTAATCAGCGCCTGAGAGAGCCCATGCCCATCGCGATCCGCCACGCCATTGCCGGCGACCTGCCCGCCCTCCTCGCCATCTACAACGATGCCGTGCTCAACACCACGGCGATCTGGAACGAGCGCCCCGTGGACCTGGCCAATCGTCAGGCCTGGTTCGGGGCGCGCGCCACGCAAGGGTATCCAATTCTGGTAGCGATCAATGAGGCGCAGGAGGTGCTGGGCTATGCCTCGTTTGGCGATTGGCGGCCGTTCGAGGGGTTTTGCAACACGGTCGAGCATTCCGTTTATGTACGCAGCGACACCCGCGGTCAGGGCCTCGGCCCGCTGCTGATGCAGGCGCTGATCGAGCAGGCGCAAGGCGTCGGTAAGCATGTGATGGTCGCGGCCATCGAAAGCGGCAATTCGGCATCGATTCGCCTGCATGAACGGCTGGGCTTCAACATCACCGGACAGATGCCGCAGGTTGGCTGCAAGTTTGGCCGCTGGCTGGACCTGACCTTCATGCAGTTGATCCTGACGCCGCAGCGGAGCACGCCATGAGCGTGCAGGTACGCCAGCTCGACGTGGCCGATTTCGACGGTCACCGGCAAGGCCTGATCACCCTGCTGCTCGATGCGGTAAAGAACGGTGCCTCGGTTGGCTTTCTTGGCGATATCGATTCGGCGCAAGCCGATCGCTATTTCAGCGAGGTGCACCACACCCTGAGCAGCGGCGCGCTGGCAATCTGGATTGCCGAAGACCAAGGGCAACTCGTAGGCTCGGTGCAGCTCAGCCTGTGCCTGAAGCCCAACGGGTTGAATCGCGGCGAAGTGCAGAAGCTGCTGGTGCTGAGCAGCGCGCGGCGCCGGGGCATCGCGCGTCTGCTGATGCAACACCTAGAGGCGCACACAGCGACCTTGCAGCGTGGCCTGCTCTATCTGGATACCGAAGCCGGCAGTGACGCCGAAAACCTCTATCGCAGCCTTGGTTACACCTGCATCGGCGGTCTGCCGGGCTATGCCTGCGGGCCGGACGGTAAGTACCGTGCCAATGCCATCTACTATAAGACCCTGTCCCTGCCTGACTAGCGCAGTTGGCTGTCCTTGCTGCCGCGACGGTTGAAACCACCGGCCTTGGCCTGCTCCCTGTCTTCCTGGGCCTGGCAATTCACGCACAGGCGCACACCGGGCACAGCCTGGCGCCGCGCTTCAGGAATTGGCGCATCGCATTCTTCACAGTGCTGCAGGCTTTCGCCCTTCGGTAACTGGCTGCGCGCGCGCTGCACGGCCTCTTCGATGGTGCTGTCGATCTGTTCCTGCACGGCGCCGTCTTGCGCCCAACCGGTGGCCATATCGCTCTCCCAATGGGTGGTGCTGACTGGAAGATAGGAGCACGCGGGCACGCTTGGCAAGCGACAGCCGACGGCGGACGAATCGGCTCGCGTTGCGCGGCCGCTGTCCGGCGTGGCGGGTGAAGCGGTGTTATTCCTTGACGTTCATGAACTCGTCGGCCCAGGCCACGTAATCTTCCGGCTGGGTGTATTTCTGCGACAGCTCGGAGGCGCTAAGGTCGCTGGCAATCGCGCTGCGCTGTTCACGCAGGCAATCGTAGGTGGCCTTGATCGCCGCGAAATAGGCGGCATGGCCATTGACCACGATACGCACGCCGAGCTTGGCCAGGCGCACGTTGTCACGCAGTTTGGGATTGCCGTAGGTGACCAGCATCAGCGGCACGCTGAGGTGTTCGGCAATCTTTTCCAGGTGCTCGAAGTCCTCGACACCGACCATGCAGATCGCATCGGCACCAGCCTTCTGATAGGCGACGGTGCGCTTGATTACTTCATCGGTGCTGAGCACGCCGGCGTTGGTGCGAGCGACGATCGCCAGTTGCGGATCGACTCGCGCCTCGAGGGCCGCACGTACCTTGCCGACACCTTCGGCCACGCTGATCAGGTCCGTCGACTTGCGATTGAATTGCGCCGGCAGCAGGGTGTCTTCGATCGTCAGCGCGGAGATCCCGGCACGCTCCAGCTCGACCACGGTGCGCATCACGTTCAGAGCGTTGCCATAGCCATGGTCGGCGTCAGCGATCACCGGCAAGTTGGAGACCCGGCCAATACGGGTGGCCTGCTCGACGAATTCGCTGAGGGTGATCAGCGCGAAATCGGGCGCGGCCAGCACCTGCAGCGAGGCCACTGAACCACCGAGGATGCCAACCTCGAAACCCAGGTCGCCAGCAATGCGCGCGGACATCGGGTCAAAAACCGAGGCGGTGTGGTAACAGGAATCGGAGGCCAGCAGCGCGCGGAAGGCGCGCCGCAGCTCATGGTGGGAAGCACGTTGCATGTTCGACATAAGGCATTGTCCAAAACGTCAGATGAATCGGGTGCCCAGTGGCCCTTTTGCTGGCCTCGTGAGCTAATTCTTGTGTCCTGCAGTTGCGGATAGGAATGTGCTGGCAGCGGCAGGGCTGCCGGTACGCTCCGTACCGCCGGCCCCTGGTGAATATGAGCGTCCTAGCAGCAATTATCCCGCCAACTCAGCGCGGGGCTTCAGGCAGCTCTATATCGGGCAGCCACTGGCGGAAAATCGCCGAAAAGCTGCCGTCACGGCGCATTTCCGCCAGTTCGTTCTGCCAGGTGGCAACAATGGCGGGGTCGGTATCCAGAGAAAACGCGATGTAATACGACGATTCCATGAACACCATCTGCGGTTGCACATCCGCGGGTTTCAAGCCGGCCGGGGCGAGCATGTCGCCGAGCAGGATATCTTCAAGCATGATCAGATTGACCCGACCATGGCGAAACATGGTGACCATGGTTTTTGGCGTCGGCACGCCGTAAACATTGTTCAAGCCTTGATCTTTCAGAACCTCGTAGCTGTACCACTGCTTGGGCACCGCCAGCGGACCGCTGGCGGCAACATCCTCAAGGGTGTTTACCTGCAAGCCGTTCGATTTCAATGAGTAGAATCGCACCTTGCCATGCAGCAGTGGCCCGACCCACTGAAAGCGTTTTTCCCGGTCCGGTGTACGCACCATCGCGAACAAACCGACATCAGGCTCACGCTGGGCGATGGTGTAGGCGCGCGTCCAGGGCATCATCTCTATTTGCGCGTGCCCGCCAGTGCGGGTAATCAATTGGCGTACCACGTCAACGCCGAAACCATGCAACTCGCCGTCTTTCATGAACGCGGTGGGCGGACCAGGCTCGGTGAGGATGCGCAGTTCGGCATTTGCCTGCGCACAAATCAGCATGGCGACAACCAGCACAACATAGCGGCGCAACAGATCCATCGGCGATTCCCACAGATACGTCATGAAATCACTCAGCCGGGTACAGAAGCCAACACCAGTGATTTGCCGACGCGAACCCTGGCTGCGATGACCGCCAATTTTAACCCACTGACACGCGAATTTCAGCTAACAATGCCGCTATGCCATCACGCGCCAGGCAGGGCATTGCCACTGCAATGTGCCGGCGAGAAGGACTTTGTGATGATTGCAGCGACAATCGGGCTGGCGCATGAACCTCAGGCAGGCGATCATCGACGCTCGTCCACCTATGCCGAATGACATGACCGATACCACTCAGACGCCTCCCGTACCACACAAACCCCGCCCCTTCGTCGACTTGCTGATCAGCATCGTGATTCCATCGCTGATCCTCATGAAACTCAGCGGTGAAGCGCGACTGGGCCCGGATGGCGCACTGGTACTCGCCCTTGCCTTTCCGCTGGGCTGGGGCGCTTTCGAACTGCTGAAATACCGCAAATTCAACTTTGTCGCCCTGCTCGGTCTGGTCAGCGTGATGCTGACCGGCGGCATCGGTCTGCTGCACTTGGACAACCAGTGGCTGGCGATCAAGGAAGCGGCCATTCCCGGCCTGATCGGCATTGCCGTACTGGTGTCGACGCGCACCCGCTACCCGCTGATCCGCACACTGCTGTTCAACAAGACCGTGCTCAACGTCGACAAGATTCATGATCGCCTGGAACAGGGTGGGCATACCGAGCGCTTCGAGTCGCGTCTGATGCTCGCCACTTACTGGCTCAGCGGCACCTTCTTCTTTTCCTCGGCGATGAACTACATTCTCGCCAAGTGGATCGTCACCAGCCCGGCCGGCAGCGAAGCCTTCAACGATGAGCTGGGCCGCATGACGCTGCTCAGCTACCCGATGATCGCCATTCCGTCGATGATCATGCTGATGGCTATCTTCTATTACCTGTGGCGCACCATCCATGGCCTCACCGGGCTGAAGCTGGAAGAAATCATGGCCAACGTCGAGGCGGACAAGAAGCCCTGACGCTGCCTCGCCTTGCTGGACCTCTACGCTTACCCAGGGCTGTTCGTCGCCGCCTTTGGCGCGGCGACGCTGCTGCCGCTGCAATCCGAGGCGCTGCTGGTAGCGCTGCTGCTGGGTTCGAACCATCCGGTATGGGCACTGCTGCTGGTGGCCAGCGCGGGCAATGTGTTGGGCTCACTGGTGAATTGGTGGTTGGGGCGCTACCTGGAGCGTTTCCGTGAGCGCCGCTGGTTTCCGGTCAGCGCCACGCGGCTGGAGCAGGCCCAGGCCTGGTACGGTCGTTACGGGCGCTGGTCGCTGCTGCTCAGCTGGCTGCCTGTCATCGGCGACCCGCTGACGCTGGTGGCCGGTATCATGCGCGAACCATTGTGGCGCTTCACGCTGATCGTCACCCTCGCGAAAACCATTCGATATGCCGTGCTGGCCGCGCTGACACTGGGCTTAAGCGCATGAAAAGACACACTCGGTAACGGCCTGCAGAACGGTGCCAGTTGAGCAACCGGCCCGCCTCCGTGATACTGCGCACCCAATACACCTACATCCTGACGGTATTTGTGCGCAGGATATGGAATGAACGATGCCTGCCGCAGGTCATCGAATTCAGAGCCGAGTGTCCGTAGCGACGTGAAACAGGGGATCGCAGTTGCAAGGTACCAAACCCACGATGAAACGCAGTGACCTGATCTGGACGCTGATCGGGTTGTGTGCCGTGGTGGCGTCCTGCTTCTTGCTCTACCGCGAAGTACGCAACATCTCCCTCGACGAGATCGCTGAAAGCCTCAAAGCCATCCCGCACCTCAACTGGCTACTCGCCGGTGCTGCGACCTTCGGTGCCTATTGCGCCCTTGCCTGGTACGACCGCATTGCCATTGCTCACCTGGGCAAGAAAATATCCTGGCGGTTCATCACCCTGTGCTCCTTCACCACCTACGCCCTCGCCCATAACATTGGCGCCTCGGTATTCTCCGGCGCTGTGGTGCGTTATCGCGCCTACCGCACCAAGGGGCTCACGCCTCATGAAATCGGTATTCTGATCGTCTTCTGCTCCTTCACATTCGCCCTCGGCACCTTGTTTGCCAGCGGCTGCGTGTTGGTGCTGCAACCGGAGCTGATCCATCGCGTGCTGGACGTCAGCCCGCTGGTATCGGTGGCTGTCGGCTCCACACTGTTACTGCTGGTCGCCTTGTATGTGCTGGGTTCGTGGCTGCAGTTCAAGCCTTGGAAGTTCGGCAAGCTGCATGTCGAATACCCACGCCTGCGCATCGTGGGTCGTCAGTTATTGGCCGGTCCGCTGGAGCTGGCCTGTGCAGCGGCAATCATCTACTTCGCATTGCCGGCCGCCTACAATCCGGGCTATCCAGTGGTGCTCGGTGTGTTCCTGGCGTCTTTCTCCCTCGCGTTGCTGTCTCATGCACCGGGCGGCCTTGGGGTACTGGAAGTCAGCTTTCTCGCGGCGTTGCCAGAGATTCCCGCTTCCGATGTACTCGCCGCGCTGATCGTGTTCCGCGGCTTCTATCTGCTACTGCCGTTCGCGCTCTCGCTGATCGTGGTGCTGGGCTTCGAATGGGGTCAGTGGCGCCTCAAACGTAGCGAAGTGCAAAATCCTCCGCTGCCCTGAAAGCCATCTGACGAATCGGGCAGCGCTGCTCCTGCATTTCGCCTAGAATGCGCGGCCGTTTTTCAGGAGCCGCGCGTCCATGTCCATTTCCACCCCTGCCCGCGCCTGCGGTATCGACTTCGGCACCTCCAACTCCACGGTTGGTTGGCTGCGCCCGGGTGGCGAAACGCTGATCCCGCTGGAAGACGGCAAGATCACCCTGCCTTCGGTGGTGTTCTTCAACCTCGAAGAGCGCCGCCCGGTCTATGGCCGCCTGGCCCTGCACGAATACCTGGAAGGCTACGAGGGGCGCCTGATGCGCTCCCTGAAGAGCCTGCTCGGCTCCAAGCTGCTGAAAAGCGAAACCGCAGTGATGGGCAGTGCGCTGCCGTTCAAGGATTTGCTGGGCTTTTTCATTGGCGAACTGAAAAAGCGTGCCGAAGCAGTTGCCGAGCGGCCGTTCGACGCCGTGGTGCTGGGCCGCCCGGTATTCTTCGTGGATGACGACCCGCAGGCTGACCAGGAAGCCGAGAACACCTTGATTGCCGTGGCGCAGAAGCTCGGTTTCAAAGACGTTTCCTTCCAATACGAACCGATTGCCGCGGCTTTCGATTATGAGTCCACCATCGAGCGCGAAGAGCTGGTGCTGATCGTCGATATCGGCGGCGGTACCTCGGACTTCTCCCTGGTACGCCTGGCGCCCGAGCGCCGTCAGCAGGCCGACCGGCAGGACGACATTCTGGCCACCGGCGGGGTGCATATCGGCGGCACCGACTTCGACAAGCAGCTCAGCCTGCAAGGCGTGATGCCGCTGTTCGGCTATGGCAGCCGGATGAAGAGCGAAGCGCTGATGCCGACCAGCTTCCACCTCAACCTGGCGACCTGGCACACCATCAACGTGGTCTATTCCGCCGCCTCGCAGCGGGCGCTGCAGAACATGCGCTACGACATCGTCGACCCCACGGGTATCGACCGGCTGTTCCGCCTGATCGAGCAGCGTGCCGGCCACTGGCTGGCGATGCAGGTAGAAGAGAGCAAGATCGCCCTGACCGAGCATCACCAGCACCCTATCGACCTGCAGCGCATCGAGGCCGGCCTGGTCGCCGAGCTGACCCGCGCATTGTTCGAAGAGAGCATCGCGCCACTGCTCGAGCGAATTCGCGGCAGCGTCACCGGGCTACTGAGCGACGCCGGAGTCAGGCTGGAACAGGTCGACACGGTATTCTTCACTGGCGGCTCCAGTGGCGTGCCGGCGCTGCGCCAGAGCGTGGCCGCCTTGCTGCCCAACGCGCGCCACGTTGAAGGCAACACGTTCGGCAGTATCGGCAGCGGGCTGGCCATCGAGGCGAAGAAACGTTACGGCTGATGTCGACCAGATCAGGACAAGGGATCGCGGCTGCTTTATATTCGCGATCTCGGTCCATGGAAGGTCAGCTGTGCATACCCTCGAACGTATCTACCCGTTGAAGATGGACGACAGGCTGGCCGCCGACCAGGCGACGCTTGACCTGCATATGCAGCGCTACGCGTTTGCCAGCCGCTCACTGCAGGGCCCGCGCGTACTCGACATGGCCTGTGGCTGCGGCTACGGCAGTGCGCTGCTGGCCGAACAACACCCGGACAAGCAGATCACCGGCGTTGATATCGACCCGGAGGCGATCGCCTATGCCCAGGCCAACTATCAGTTCGCCAACCTGCGCTACGTGTGCGCGAACGCGGAAACCTACACTGATGCCGAAGGCTTCGACAGCATCGTCAGTCTGGAAACCATCGAGCACTTGCCCAACCCGGTTCGCCTGATCGCCAACTACGCGAGCCTGCTGGCCAAGGGCGGTCGCATTATCGCCTCGGTGCCGACCACGCCGACCCTGGACGGCAACCCCCATCACCTGCATGACTTCAGCCCGCGCAGTTTCTTCAGGCTATTCAGTCGCCACAGCCTGAAGCCGAGGGAGCACTTCGAGCAGATCCAGCGCTGGGAATTTTCCGGGTTGTTCAAGAAGCCCCGGGAAAAGGCCCGTCAGCATCGCTCGGAAGGCGTCGGCAACGCGGTGCTGGCCTACTACCGCCAGCACCCGCTGTATCTGTTCAAGCGACTGTTCGCGATCCTCCGCTATGGCCCGAGCAATCGCTATCTGACCTGCATATTCAGCGCCGACTGAGCCTGCGCGACCGCAAAAAAAGCGGCAGCAGCCTTTCGTAGGGTGGACGACGCTTCACCCGTCCGCCGCTCTGCGATCGCAATGGTGGATGAAAAAGCGTCATCCACCCTACGGGGTGAGCGTCCGCTTGCGCCTTTAAGCCAACCGTTTAACGCGGCACAGCGGGCTTTTTCACCGGTTTTTTGCCCTTGCCCGCACCTGCGCGCTCACGAGCGGCTTGCTGGTTACGCGCTTCAGCGGCGGCCTTGGCCTGCTCGCGCTTGTCCCAGGGTTTGCTGCCGTCACTGCCACGCGGCGGCAGGCCGGTGTGCTGGGTGAGGATGCGCCCAGCGGCAGGCTTGCCGCCGCCATTGCCGGCGACTTTCTTGCTGCCGGCCGGCGTGGAGTTCTTGCGACGGGCGCTCTGGTACTCGTCGGTCTTCGGCTGGTAGGTGGGAATCAGCTGCTGCTTGCCATCACCGATCAAGTCACCACGGCCCATGCGCAACAGAGCCTCGCGCAGCATCGGCCAGCCCTTCGGATCGTGATAACGCAGGAACGCCTTGTGCAGGCGACGCTGCTCCTCGCTCTTGACGATGTTCACGCCGTCGCTCTTGTAGGTGACCTTGCGCAGCGGGTTCTTGCCCGAGTGGTACATGGCAGTGGCGGTGGCCATCGGCGACGGGTAGAAGGCCTGCACCTGATCCGCGCGGAAGCCGTTGCCCTTGAGCCACAGAGCCAGGTTCATCATGTCTTCATCGGTGGTGCCCGGGTGGGCGGCGATGAAGTACGGGATCAGGTACTGCTCCTTGCCCGCTTCCTTGGAGTACTTCTCGAACATGCGCTTGAACTTGTCGTAGCTGCCAATGCCCGGTTTCATCATCTGGTTGAGCGGACCTTCCTCGGTGTGTTCCGGGGCGATCTTCAGGTAGCCGCCAACGTGGTGGGTGACCAGCTCTTTGACATATTCCGGCGACTCAACAGCCAGGTCGTAGCGCAGGCCGGAGGCGATGAGGATCTTCTTCACGCCCGGCAAGGCGCGAGCGCTGCGATACAGCTGGATCAGCGAGGAGTGATCAGTGTTCAGGTTCGGGCAGATGCCGGGGAACACGCAGGACGGCTTGCGGCACGCGGATTCGATTTCCGAGCTCTTGCAGGCGATGCGGTACATGTTCGCGGTCGGGCCACCGAGGTCGGAGATCACGCCGGTGAAGCCCGGCACCTTGTCACGGATCTCTTCGATCTCGCGAATGATCGACTCTTCGGAACGGTTCTGGATGATGCGGCCTTCGTGCTCGGTGATCGAGCAGAAGGTACAGCCGCCGAAGCAGCCACGCATGATGTTCACCGAGAAACGGATCATGTCGTAGGCCGGGATTTTTTCCTTGCCATACGCCGGATGCGGAACGCGGGCATACGGCATGCCGAACACGTAGTCCATCTCTTCGGTGGTCATCGGGATGGGTGGCGGGTTGAACCACACGTCGATCTCGCCATGCTTCTGCACCAGCGCACGGGCGTTGCCCGGGTTGGTTTCCAGGTGCAGCACGCGGTTGGCGTGGGCGTACAGAACCGGGTCGTTGCGCACCTTTTCCATCGAAGGCAGACGGATCACCGTCTTGTCGCGGGTCATCCTCGGGCTGGCGAGGATCTGCACGACCTTGGCTTCGTTGGGGTCCTCGACGTTGCCTGGGCCGGCCGCACCCTTTTCCTGCTCGATGGCGCAGACCTGGGTGTCCTGGGTATTGACGTACGGGTTGATGATCTTGTCGATCTTGCCCGGACGGTCGATGCGCGTGGAGTCGACTTCGTACCAGTCCTTCGGCGTGTCGCGGCGAATAAACGCGGTGCCGCGTACGTCGGTGATGTCTTCGACCTTCTGACCATAGGACAGGCGCTGGGCCACTTCGACGATGGCGCGCTCGGCGTTGCCGTAGAGCAGGATGTCGGCGCTGGCGTCGATCAGAATCGAATTGCGCACGCGGTCCTGCCAGTAATCGTAATGGGCGATGCGGCGCAGCGAGGCCTCGATGCCACCGAGCACGATCGGCACGTGCTTGTAGGCTTCCTTGCAGCGCTGGCTGTAGACCAGGCTGGCGCGGTCCGGGCGCTTGCCGGCCAGGCCGCCAGGCGTGTAGGCATCGTCAGAGCGGATCTTCTTGTCCGCGGTATAGCGGTTGATCATCGAATCCATGTTGCCGGCCGCGACACCAAAGAACAGGTTCGGCTCGCCAAGCTTCATGAAGTCGTCTTTGGATGTCCAATCCGGCTGAGCGATGATCCCGACGCGGAAGCCCTGGGACTCCAGCAGCCGGCCAATGATCGCCATGCCGAACGAGGGATGATCGACATAGGCATCACCGGTGACGATGATGATGTCGCAGGAATCCCAGCCGAGCTGATCCATCTCCTCCCTGCTCATCGGCAGGAACGGCGCAGGACCGAAACACTCGGCCCAATATTTTGGATAGTCGAACAGCGGCTTGGCGGCTTGCATGGTGATAACCGATTTATTCAGGGATTTCACGGGGCGCGGAATATAGCACAAATTTTAACCAAACCCGACCGTGTCGCTGGGCTAATCCATCGGCCGGAGCCTTAATCCGACGGTATGCAATATGCACGCGCGTACGTCATCAAACGCACGCCCGCTGGGTATACTCTTGCCCACAACATGACCGCCAGGCGCCGACCGCCAAGGAGTCTCCGCTTGCAGCGGCTAGCCATTTTCCTGATCTCGCTGTGCATGCTTTCCGGGCTGACCCTTGCTGCCCGGGCTGATGTCATTACCCTCGATGCCAACAGCAGCGGCCGAGCACTCAATCCGCACATCGAATTGCTCGAAGACCCCGGCGCGAGGTTGAGCATCGATGACATGGCCGATCCTGCGGTGCAACAGCGCTTCGTTCCAGCGCAGGGCAAGGGCAGCGTCGGCCAGAGCCCCAACCCCTGGTGGATCAAGGTTACCCTGCAGGCCCGCGAGCCTTCGCCAGGCGCCTGGTGGCTGGAGGTTGCGGCGGTCAGCCTGCTCGACCTGCAACTGTTCCTGCCTGACGGCAAACAGGGCTGGAGCCAGCGCCGGTCGGGCGAAGCGGTGGCCTTCGACGAAGGCCGCGACCACGCCCACCGCCGGCTGCTATTCCAGCTGCCGGCGCTTGGCGAGCAACCGCTGACCTTCTACCTGCGGAGCTATGACCCTGCGGGTAACTCCTTCCCGCTGAAGGTCTGGCAACTCAACGACCTGAACGAGCTGGCGGCCAACGAGAATCTCTGGCTCGGCGTGATATACGGGGTGATCACTGCCCTGCTGCTGTACAACCTGTTCATCTTTCTCGCCCTGCGCGATTCGGCGTACTTCTGGTACGTGGTCACTACCACCGGGGCTCTGCTGATGATCCTCGGCATGACCGGGCATGGCTTCCAGTACCTGTGGCCGAATGCAGCTGTGCCGTTCTGGCTGGACCGCATCAGCCTGCCAGCACTCTGGGGCTTCGGCGCTTGTCGCTTTACCCAGACGCTACTGCAAACACGCCGACACGTACCATGGGCCCATCACTTGCTGACCATCAGTTGCGCGCTGTACGTCGTCGCCGTGATCGCCGATGTGCTTGGGTACCGCGCGGTGGGTGCATGGATATTTGTACTGTTGTCATTCACCGCCATTCCGTCTGCCATCTGGGCGTCGCTGGTGCGCTGGCGTCAGGGCTATTTCCCGGCGTGCCTGTATTTTTGCGGTTACGGAATGATCCTGGCCAGCATCAACCTGCTGCTGTTGCGCGCCACTGGCATAGTCCAGCCCGCGTCCTGGAGCACCTATGTATTTCCCATTGCAGTCGCCGCCGAGTCGATCCTGTTCTCTTTCGCTCTGGCATATCGCATCCAGTTGCTGAAGAACCAGCGTGCCGAAGCACTGCTGCAAGCCGATCAGGAAAAAACCGCACGCCTGGCACATGTGCAGGCCAGCGCCAACGAACTGCAGCGGGCAGTGGAAAAACGCACGGCGGAACTCAAGGCGACCAACTTGCAGCTATCACAGCGCGAGCAGGAACTGCATCACGCTGCGTTCCACGATGCGCTGACCGAGCTGCCAAACCGCCGCCACTTGATCGAGCAGTTCGAGCGTGCAGCGCGCGAAGCCAGCCAGACAGAGGAAACGCTGGCTCTACTGCTGATCGATCTCGATCACTTCAAACCGATCAACGACAGACACGGCCACGACGCCGGTGACTTGATGCTGCAGCAAATCGGCAGGCGGATACGGGAGCATGTGCGTACCACCGACACAGTGGCGCGGCTCGGCGGCGACGAATTTGCGGTATTGATCGAGGGCGCAGATGCGCAGGAGTATGCGCACGATATTGCAGGCCGCTTGCTCACCGAGCTGGCCAGACCCGTCGCCTACGCCGAACACGCATTGACGGTGAGCATCAGTATCGGCGTGGCGTTCTATCCCCAGCACGCCGGGCAGTTTGCCGGCCTCTACAAGGCGGCCGACCAGGCGCTTTACCAGGCCAAGGCGGCCGGTCGCTCAGGCACAGCGGTATACGGCGAGGCGTAGGCCGGGTTATTCGTCTTCGAACTGGTAGCTGCCCGGCGCCAGGTTTTCGAAGCGCGAGTATTTACCCAGAAATGCCAGGCGCGCGGTGCCCAGCGGGCCGTTACGCTGTTTGCCGATGATGATCTCGGCGACGCCCTTGTACTCGGTTTCGGGGTGGTACACCTCGTCGCGGTACACGAACATGATGATGTCGGCGTCCTGCTCGATCGCCCCGGATTCACGCAAGTCGGAGTTGATCGGGCGCTTGTTGGGCCGCTGTTCGAGGCCGCGGTTGAGCTGCGATAGCGCGATCACCGGGCAGTTGAATTCCTTTGCCAGAGCCTTGAGCGAGCGCGAAATTTCGGAAATCTCGTTCACCCGGCTGTCGCCGCTCGAACCGGGAATCTGCATCAGCTGCAGGTAGTCGACCATGATCAGGCCGATCTCCCCGTGCTCACGGGCCAGACGGCGCGAGCGCGCACGCATCTCCGACGGTGAGATACCGGCGGTGTCATCGATGAACAACTTGCGGTCATTGAGCAGGTTGACCGCCGAGGTCAGTCGCGGCCAATCGTCGTCATCGAGGCGGCCGGCACGCACCTTGGTCTGGTCGATACGCCCCAGTGACGCGAGCATACGAATCACGATGGATTCCGAGGGCATCTCCAGGGAATACACCAAGATCGACTTGTCGCTGCGCATCAGCGCGTTTTCCACCAGGTTCATGGCGAACGTGGTCTTACCCATCGACGGGCGCCCGGCGACGATGACCAGGTCGGCAGGCTGCAGGCCACTGGTCAGGTCATCCAGATCGGAGAAGCCAGTCGATAGACCGGTAATCGCGTCGCCGTTATTGAACAGCTCGTCGATGCGGTCGATGGCTTTGACCAAGATGTCGTTGATGCCCACCGGACCACCGGTCTTCGGCCGCGCCTCGGCGATCTGAAAGATCAGACGCTCGGCCTCATCAAGGATTTCCTCGCCGGTACGGCCTTCTGGCGCATAGGCGCTGTCGGCAATGTCGTTGCTGATGCCGATCAGTTTGCGCAGCGTGGCCCGCTCACGAATGATCTGCGCATAGGCCTTGATATTGGCCACCGACGGCGTGTTCTTCGCCAACTCGCCCAGGTAGGCCATGCCGCCGACCTGGGATAATTGACCTTCCTTGTCCAGCTGTTCGGAGAGGGTCACCACGTCGAACGGCTGGTTGCGCTCAGCCAGCTTGTGGATGGCGCGGAAGACCAGGCGGTGATCGTGGCGGTAGAAATCGCCATCGGACACCTGATCGAGCACCCGCTCCCATGCGTTGTTATCGAGCATCAGGCCTCCGAGCACCGACTGCTCGGCCTCTATCGAGTGCGGCGGCACTTTCAGCGCAGAGGTTTGCAGGTCGTACTGTTCGGTGATGCTGATGTCGTTCATGAGAGCCTGGAAAATATGCGTGCGTTGGAAAACAAAAGGCACGGCATCGCTTTCGCAATGCCGTGCCCGATGTTAGCGGGAACGCACCTGAGTGCAAGCCCGCTGAGCAGCGCGATTAGAGCCTTACTGCGATCCAGTAGATCGCAGACAGGTTCTTAGGCGGCTACTACGACTACTTTGACAGTCGCTTCGACATCGCTGTGCAGGTGCACGGCTACGTCGTATTCGCCAACCTGGCGAATGGTACCGTTCGGCAGACGAACTTCAGCTTTGGCCACTTCAACGCCGGAGGCGGTCAGGGCGTCAGCGATGTCGTGAGTACCGATGGAACCGAACAGCTTGCCTTCATCGCCCGCAGTAGCGGTGATGGTGACTTCCAGCTCGGCCAGCTGAGCAGCGCGAGTTTCAGCCGAGGCTTTACGGTCAGCAGCTGCTTTTTCCAGATCAGCGCGACGTGCTTCGAAAGCAGCAACGTTGGCTTCGGTGGCAGCAGTGGCTTTGCCTTGCGGCAGCAGGAAGTTACGGCCGTAACCGGCTTTAACGTTCACTTTATCGCCCAGGTTGCCCAGGTTGGCGATTTTTTCCAGCAGGATGACTTCCATTTGGGTGTTACCTCTTAACTTTTAACCTTCACCGTTGGCGGGACCCGAACCGGGCTTGTCCGCCAGACGACCACGAAAATCAAACAGACTGTCGACGATGGCTAACACCACCAGCAAGGGAAAGATCAATTGCAGGAACAGCAGCAGCGTTATGTACAACCCGACCAGCCAGAACTTCGACAGTCGGCCCTTGGCTACCAGCCCGTGCAACAGGGCAATAGCCGCGAACACCAGCGGAACACTGCACAACGGCGTCAGCATCGCCATCTCGATACCCAGACTGGGCCCGAGCAGCATGCCGACCAGCAGTAACATCGCCAGCATCGGCGGAAATCTCAGCTCACGAAACTCGGAACCGAAACCTCCAGGGTTGTACAACGTCGCTTGCCAGAACCGCCCAAGCATCAGGCTTAGCAAACTGACCACCTGCAGCAGAGCTGCCAGCAATCCGGTTAACACCGGTGCAATGAGACCTTGGAGACGCGCCTGATCATCCACCGACATCTGTTGGTGAACGCCATCGAACATTTGCGGCAGCAGCTTGTTCAGCTCCTGCGCCATGGCTTCGATAGGCTCGCGGAACGTCGACCCCAATACCAGTCCATACACCAGGCCCAGCGCGATGCTGAACAACAGCACCCGCCTCCAGGACTGATTGGCGCGCAGTACACACGCCAACCCCAGCGCGCCCAGCAACACCAACAAGGTGCGCGGTTCGCCGAAGTACCACCAGCCAATGGCCGGCAGCAACGCCCAGACGAGGATGCCAGCGGCATCACTCAGGCCACGCCGCAGAAGCACCAGGCATCCTGCGGCAGCACTCAACCAGAACAGCAGCGGCAATGCCGCAGAACCGACCACTACCAGAGTGGCCTGCATACGGCCGCGCATAATGAATTCTGCCAAGGCGCGCATGCGGTTTATCCCTTACTACTTGTCGATCGTCTGATCTTATCGGCCGTGGCTGTCGGTGTAGGGCAGCAGGGCCAGGAAGCGGGCGCGCTTGATAGCGGTAGCCAGCTGACGCTGATAACGAGCCTTGGTACCGGTGATACGGCTAGGAACGATTTTGCCGGTTTCCGAGATGTAGGCTTTCAGGGTGTTGAGATCTTTGAAATCGATCTCTTTCACGTCTTCAGCGGTGAAACGGCAGAATTTACGACGACGGAAGAAACGTGCCATGGGATTGGCTCCTCAATAGATCCGGTGATTACTCGTCAGCGTTGTCGCTGTCGTTGTTGTCGCTGTCATCGCCGTCGTTGGACTCGGCGTTTTCAGGACGTTCACGACGCTCACGGCGCTCACTGCGGTTTTCTTCGGCCTTGAGCATCTCGGATTGGCCAGTAACGGCTTCTTCACGACGGACGACAAGGTTACGGATCACGGCATCGTTGTAGCGGAAGTTGTCTTCCAGCTCGGCCAGGGCCTTGCCGCTGCACTCAACGTTCAGCATCACGTAGTGAGCCTTGTGAACATTGTTGATTGCGTAGGCCAGTTGACGACGGCCCCAATCTTCCAGACGGTGGATTTTGCCGCCGTCTTCTTCGATCAGCTTGGTGTAACGCTCGACCATGCCGCCGACTTGCTCGCTCTGGTCCGGGTGAACCAGAAAGATGATTTCGTAATGACGCATGAATGCTCCTTACGGGTTGTAGCCTGCCGCGAAATGCGGTCAGGCAAGGAGTGAATGACACTGTTGACTTGCTGAAACGAAGGGGCGCGAACGCACCTGCCGCGACGGCAAGGGGCGACATTCTAGAGAAGCCCCCAAGCGCACGCAAGATGAACTGGTGATATTTTGAACAATGAAGCGCTACTCCCCTGCAGCGCTGGTGCATTGCAGGGGGAGCCCTGGGCTTGATGATCGACGTCGCGCCGACCAGCCCCTCAGCGCTTGGCCGAACGCCGCTGGCGCAGCGCTTCGAACAGGCAGATACCAGTGGCCACCGACACGTTGAGGCTGCTGACGCTACCGGCCATGGGCAGCTTGACCAGGTAATCACAATGCTCACGCGTCAGGCGACGCATGCCCTTGCCTTCAGCCCCCATGATCAGCACCGTTGGGCCGGTCATGTCCTGCTGAAACAGCTCCTGCTCAGCCTCGCCAGCAGTACCGACGATCCACAGGCCACGCTGCTGAAGCTTTTCCAGGCTACGCGCCAGGTTGGTGACCGCCACCAGAGGAATCACCTCAGCAGCGCCACACGCGACTTTGCGCACCACCGGCGTCAAGGTTGCGGACTTGTCCTTGGGCACGATCACGGCGAGCGCACCCGCCGCATCGGCGGTACGCAGGCAGGCACCGAGATTGTGCGGGTCGGTCACGCCATCGAGCACTAAGAGCAACGGCGGGCCTTCACAGCGGTCGAGCAGCTCTTCGAGCATTGCCTCGCCCCACACCTGGCTTGGGCTGACGTCAGCCACAACGCCCTGATGCACGCCCTCGACCCACGCATCCATCTCGCGACGCTCGCACTGACCGACGGCAACACGTGCCTGGCCGGCTAACTCGAGCAGCGGCTGAACGCGCGGATCACTGCGACCATCAGCCAGCCAGATCTGCTTCACACGCTTGGGGTGATGACGCAACAGCGCTTCCACGGCATGCAGGCCGTAGATCTTTTCCAGCTGACTCATGATTTAGCCTTGCTCTTCGACGGCCCCTTGCGGTGCCGGCTTGGCTTGCCGGCCTTGTCCGCTGGCTTGCCGGCACCCTTGCCTGACGACTTGGAATCGGCGAGCAGCGCCTTCTTCACGTCACGACTCTTCTGCACATCGGTGTTGCTGGCCGAACCACCACGCGAACTCTTGCCGCCACGGCTATCTTTGCCACCATCACGGCGCTTGGCCCGCGGAGCTGACGCCTGATCGGCACCCTCAGCCATTTCGAAATCGATCTTGCGCTCGTCCAGGTCGACACGCATGACCTTCACCGACACGCTGTCGCCCAGGCGGAAGTTGCGCCCACTGCGTTCACCGGCCAGGCGATGGTGCACAGGATCGAAATGGTAGTAATCGCCCGGCAGCGCCGTGACGTGCACCAGGCCTTCGACATAGATGTCTTTGAGTTCGACGAACAAACCAAAGCCAGTCACCGCAGTGATCACGCCTGGGAAGGTTTCGCCAACGCGATCCTTCATGAACTCGCACTTGAGCCAGTTGACCACGTCACGGGTGGCCTCGTCGGCACGCCGCTCGGACATCGAGCACTGCTCACCGAGCTGCTCGAGAATCGCCTCATCGTACGGATAGATGCGCGCTTTGGGCATGCTGACCGCACCGGCACGCTGAACGTGTGGTGTGTCCTGCTTGGAACGGATCACACTGCGGATCGCACGGTGGATCAGCAGATCCGGATAACGACGAATCGGCGAGGTAAAGTGTGCGTACGCGTCGTAATTCAGACCGAAGTGGCCTTGGTTATCAGCGCTGTACACCGCCTGACTGAGGGAGCGCAGCATCACGGTCTGGATCAGGTGATAGTCGTCACGGCCACGAATGCTTTCCAGCAACGCCTGATAATCCTTGGGCGAAGGACCATCCTTGGACTTGCCGCGATGCAGCGACAAACCCAGCTCGGTCAGGAACGCCTTTAGTTTCTCCAGGCGCTCAGGCGGCGGACCGTCATGCACGCGGTACAGCGCAGGAATGCCGTGCTTCTGCATGAACGCAGCGGTGGCCACGTTGGCCGCCAGCATGCATTCCTCGATCAGCTTGTGGGCATCATTGCGCTGAGTCGGACGGATTTCCGCAATCTTGCGACCGGAACCGAAGATGATGCGGGTTTCCTGGGTCTCGAAATCAATCGCGCCACGCTCATGACGCGCCGCTAGCAGCACCTGATACAGCGAGTACAGTTGATTGAGGTGCGGCAGCACCTCCTTGTATTCACTGCGCAGGGCCTTGCCTTCGCTGCTCTTGGGCTGCTCGAGCATGGCACTGACCTTGTTATAGGTCAGGCGCGCGTGGGAGTGGATCACCGCTTCGTAGAACTTATAGTCAGCCATCTTGCCGGTCTTGGAGATGGTGATTTCACACACCATGGCCAGACGGTCGACCTTCGGGTTCAGCGAGCACAGGC
Source organism: Phytopseudomonas seleniipraecipitans (assembly GCF_900102335.1). Classification (GTDB taxonomy): domain Bacteria; phylum Pseudomonadota; class Gammaproteobacteria; order Pseudomonadales; family Pseudomonadaceae; genus Aquipseudomonas; species Aquipseudomonas seleniipraecipitans. The sequence continues at coordinate 334,038 of NZ_FNBM01000005.1, read as the reverse complement.
CGTTCGACAGCTCTTCCGGCAGCATCGGGATGACCCGCTCCGGGAAGTACACCGAGTTGCCGCGCACCTGCGCTTCGGCATCCAGCGCCGAGCCGACTTTCACGTAATGCGATACATCGGCGATGGCGACATACAGCTTCCAGCCGCCGGAGAACAGGCGCCAGTTGCTGCCGTTCTTCTCGCAGTACACCGCATCGTCGAAATCGCGCGCATCTTCACCGTCGATGGTGACGAAGGGGATATGCCGCATGTCGACGCGGTTTTCCTTGTCCTTCTCCTCGACCTCCGGCTTGAGCTTGCGTGCTTCCTTGACCACGGCCTCGGGCCAAACATGCGGAATGTCGTAGCTGCGCAGCGCCACGTCGATTTCCATGCCCGGCGCCATATAGTTGCCGACCACTTCGGTCACGTCGCCCTGGGGCTGGAAACGCGGCGTCGGCCAATGGGTGATCGCCACTTCGACGAACTGGCCCTGCTTGGCACCGCCATTGCGACCGGCGGTAATCAGCACTTCCTGCTGGATCTTCGGGTTGTCAGGGATCACGAAGCCGATACCGCTCTCTTCGTAATAACGGCCGACAATGGTCTCGTGCCCACGGGAAATCACTTCGACCACGGCGCCTTCGCGGCGACCACGGCGGTCGAGACCGGAAACCCGCGCCAGCGCGCGATCACCATCAAACACCAGGCGCATTTGTGCCGGGCTCAGGAACAGATCATCACTGCCGTCATCCGGCACCAGAAAACCGAAGCCATCACGATGACCGCTGACGCGGCCGAGGATCAGATCCAGCTTGTCCACCGGCGCATAGGTGCCACGGCGGGTGTAGATCAGCTGACCGTCACGCTCCATGGCGCGCAGCCGGCGGCGCAGCGCTTCGGCTTGTTCTTCGGTGGTCAGCCCGAACTCGTCGAGCAGCTCTTCCCGGTTGGCGGGCGAGCCGCGTTCAGCCAGGTGCTGCAAAATCAGCTCACGGCTTGGAATAGGGTTGTCATACTTTTCCGCTTCACGAGCGGCCTCGGGATCGAGGGATTGCCAATCGGCCATTAGAACCTGTTCACCTTATCTATTAGAGTCGGTTTTGCCATGTGTCTATTGAAGCGCGAAAGCGCCCTTCGGGTCAGCTTTCCGCGCGAATAATTTTTCGCCGCCAGGGGTTTACAAGGTAAAAGCACGACCGTATAGTTCGCGCCCACAGCGTCGAGGAGACGTTGTAACACGGAATAGATGAGCAATCATCCGTTTCAGTGCCCAGGTGGCGGAATTGGTAGACGCGCTGGTTTCAGGTATCAGTGACCGCAAGGTCGTGGAAGTTCGAGTCTTCTCCTGGGCACCAAATTTCGTGAAGTAGCTTGATAACCTACTTTGCAAATAACGGACGTAATGATCCGTACCGGCAACGGTGAACATTACTGCAGTGCCCAGGTGGCGGAATTGGTAGACGCGCTGGTTTCAGGTATCAGTGACCGCAAGGTCGTGGAAGTTCGAGTCTTCTCCTGGGCACCAAATTCAAAAAACCGAGCCAATGGCTCGGTTTTTTATTGCCTGCTGAAAAGTGATCGGCAAACGAGACCGGCAATTGCCGATCTCTCTCGCCAGCGATTCCCGGTCAGACCTTGAACTGCCCGAGGCTGGCTTTCAATTGCCCCGCCAGCCCATCCAGCACACGCCCGCTATTGGCCGTCGCAGCCACCGCCTCGGCCGCACGCTGGGCCTCGACGTGAATCACCTCGACTCGCCCACGCACCGCATTGGCGCCCTCGGCCTGGTGAGCGGCAGCCTGGGTCGCTGCGTTGATCGCCCCATGAACCTCTTCCACCGAGCGCTGCACCGTCTGCTGAATGCGCGCGCTCTCACGTAGCGCCGCCAGCCCCTGATCAGCCTGCTGACCTGCCTGCCCGATTGCGTCGACCGCCTCGCGAGCGCCCTGCTGCAGAGCAACGATATGTGACTGGATGTCGCCAGTCGATTGCTGGGTCTTGCTGGCCAGTGCGCGCACCTCATCGGCAACCACTGCAAAGCCACGACCACTCTCGCCAGCACGTGCCGCCTCGATGGCGGCATTGAGCGCCAATAGATTGGTCTGCTCGGCGATGGAACGAATGACGGTCAGCACCACCTCGATCTGCTCGCTCTGCTCCGCCAGCCGTTCGATCACCGCTGAACCGGCCTCGACACGCTGAACAAGCTCATCAATGGAGGCGCCGACCCGGTTGGCAATGGTGGCGTTTTCCTGGGCCGCCTGGCGAATCGCCTCGACGCGCTGCAAGGCTTCCTGCATGGCACGACTTTCCGATTGCGCCTCATCGGCCATCGCCGCCAACGCCTGCAGGCTGGCCGCCACTTCATCACGCTGCCGCTTGGCCGCCGACTCGGCGGCCGCACTGCGCGCTGTCAACGCGCTGATTTCCTGGCCGGTACGCACCGCGACATCACCCGCCTCGCGCACGATGGGTTGCAATTTGGCAACGAACCGATTGACTGCCGAGGCCATCTCGCCAACTTCGTCCCGGCTGTCGATCTGGATACGCCGGGTCAGATCGCCCTCGCCTGCCGCCAGGTCATCAAGGGCAGCGATCAGGGTGCGCAAGCGGACTACCACGCGGCGCCCCAACACAATCGCCAGAACCAACAATACAACCAGGCCGACCACCGCCAATCCCAAACCAATGCGCCAGCGCAGATTGGAAGCGGCTGCGTCGACCGCAGCACTGGTGTTCGCCGACATGCCTTGCGCAGCCTGCTGTGCCGCGGCCAGCCGTGCCGATAGTGCCGCAGCGCTTTCAGTGGACGCACCCGCCAGGCTATCAGCGACCAGCTGCCCGCCACTGGCCAGTAGCGCCTCGAAGCGTGAGTCGATGGCGGCAAGCTCGGCATCGATCGCCGCAGTGGACACGCCCATCAGCACTCTGCCGATTTCCACGCCACTGGGGTTGATACCGGCCTCCACGAAATACACCGTCGGGTCGTTTTTGGCTGCATCGATCACTTTGTCCAGCGCACGCTCACCGGCACCTTTGTCGAGCAGCACCTTGACCTGCTCGTTCTGCCGGTTGAGGTAACGGGTCAAGTGATTGCCCTCGGCGTCGTCATAAATGACGAACAGCACATTGGGATTACGTTGCGCACGCCGAGCGAACTCTGACAACGCGGGTATATCGGAATCCCAAATGGCTCGTGGCGCGACGGCAGCGAGCAACTGCGCCAGATCGTTGGCGGAATCCTTCAGGCTTTTCTCCAGGCTGGCACGCATTTGCACGCGCTCCTCGCCCAGTCGACTCGACAAGCCGGCGGAAAGGCTCTCGCGCGTGCGCGTCGAGAGGCTGCCCAGGCTGGCGGAGACGTCCCGATTGGCTTGTTCAAGCTCGCTGGAAAGACGGCTGGCATCACTGCCCAGCTGCCGCTCGAGGTCCATCACCAGCGCGTCTACCGTGCTGCGGGTCAAGCCCAGAACCAGCACCACCTGGACAAACAGCGCGACACCCAGCGCAATGAACACGGGCAGCAGCAAACGGCTTCGAAACAACGACAGAACAGCAACCACGGGTGAATCCTCCGACCGCCAGAGGAGCGGCGACTTCAAGGTAGGATCAAGACAAAGCAAGGCGCGTGCCGAATGGCGGCACATGGCCAGATTGCGCCCGATAACGAGCACCCGTCAAACGAAAAACGGGCCGCACAAGGGCGGCCCGCTTTCATCGTTTGCAGTCACGGCTCCAGGGGAGCCAGCACCTGTCAGGCGAACGGATGGCGTAACACGATGGTCTCGTTGCGGTCCGGCCCGGTGGAGATGATGTCGATTGGCGCACCAATCAGTTCTTCCACGCGCTTGATGTAGGCACGAGCGTTGGCCGGCAGCTCTTCCAGGGTTTTGGCACCCACGGTCGACTCGCTCCAGCCCGGCACTTCTTCATACACAGGCTGCAGACCGACGTAGCTATCAGCGTCGGTCGGCGCAACGGCGTTACCTTCTGCATCTTTATAACCGATACAGATGTTGATGGTTTCCAGGCCGTCGAGCACATCCAGCTTGGTCAGGCAGATGCCCGAGATGCTGTTGACGTCGATAGCGCGGCGCAGGATCACTGCATCGAACCAGCCACAACGACGGGCACGGCCAGTGGTGGCGCCGAATTCATGACCTTGCTTGGCCAGGTGCGCACCGACGTCGTCGAACAGCTCAGTCGGGAACGGACCCGAACCGACGCGAGTGGTGTAAGCCTTGGTGATGCCGAGGATGTAGTCCAGGAACATCGGGCCCACGCCCGAACCGGTCGCAACGCCGCCAGCGGTGGTGTTGGAGCTGGTCACGTAGGGGTAGGTGCCGTGGTCGATGTCGAGCAACGAGCCCTGAGCGCCTTCGAACATGATGTCCTTGCCGGCGCGACGCAGGTCGTGCAGCTCGGCGGTCACGTCGAGCATCAGCGGCTTGAGCAGCTCGGCGTAGGCCTTGCACTCGGCCAGGGTGGTTTCGAAGTCGATGGCCGGCTCTTTGTAGTAACCGACCAGCATGAAGTTGTGGTAATCCACCAGCTCACGCAGCTTGTCTTCAAAGCGCGGCATGTTGAGCAGGTCGCCCACACGCAAGCCACGACGTGCGACCTTATCTTCGTAGGCTGGGCCGATGCCGCGACCGGTAGTGCCGATCTTCAGTTCGCCACGGGCTTTTTCACGAGCCTGGTCCAGCGCCACGTGGAAGGACAGGATCAGCGGGCAGGACGGGCTGATACGCAGGCGCTCGCGCACCGGTACGCCTTTCTCTTCCAGCTTGGTGATCTCGCGCAGCAGGGCGTCAGGTGCAACCACCACGCCGTTGCCGATCAGGCACTGCACGCCTTCGCGCAGCACGCCCGAGGGAATCAGGTGCAGCACGGTCTTCTCACCGTCGATCACCAGGGTGTGACCGGCGTTGTGACCGCCCTGATAGCGCACTACGGCGGCAGCATGTTCGGTCAGCAGATCGACGATCTTGCCCTTGCCCTCATCACCCCACTGGGTGCCCAGGACGACGACATTCTTACCCATAACATTGGTCCTCTTCGCGCAAGCTTGAGCCGGTCACGGCCGGCGAAAGTAATTCAGAATAGACGACCACGGCGGTCGTCTCAGTCCAGCGCCAGCACTTGCCAGCGACCGTCACGCAATAACAATTGGCGATCACAGCGCGCTTGCGCAGCCTCGCCCAGCTCCTGCCCCGGCAACGCCTGCACCACGCGCTCACCATCGGCACGCAGACGGCGAACCGCCTGCCACAGGTAAACGTCATGGCTGTCCGGCGACCAGATGCCAGCCGGCTCTTCGCCAAGCGGCATATTGCCCAGCGTCACTAGCGTTTTCAGGTCGGTGGAGAAGCCGGTGGCAGGACGAGCGCGACCAAAGTCAGCGCCGATATCGTCATAGCGGCCGCCCTGGGCGATCGCTTGCCCAACAGCCGGCACGAACGCGGCGAACACCACACCGGTGTGGTAGTGATAACCGCGCAGCTCGCCCAGGTCGAAGTACAGCGGCAGCTCTGGATAGCGCAACTCCAGCGAATCGGCGATGGCCAGCAAATCATCCAGCGCGGCGTGCACGTCGTCCGGCGCATCGACCAGACAGGCTTGCGCCAGATCCAGCACATCACGCCCGCCGCACAGCTCGCCGAGCGCCCGCAGCATGCGCCGCAGCGCGTCCGGCAGGGCATCGGTCAATGCATCGATTTCGTCCATGGCCTTACGCTGCAGCGCGTCGAACAGCTGTTGCTCGACTTCCCCGGACAGCTCGGCGGCACGCGCCAGACCACGATAGATACCGACATGGCCGAGATCCATATGCACGTCCGGCACTTTGGCCAACTCGAGGGTATCGACCAGCAGGCTGATCACCTCGACGTCGCTGGCCGGGCTGGCATCGCCATACAACTCGGCGCCCAACTGAATCGGGCTGCGCGAGGTGGTCAATGCACGCGGTTGTGCATGCAGCACGCTGCCGGCGTAGCACAGGCGGCTCGGCCCTTCGCGACGCAGCGTATGCGCATCAATGCGTGCCACTTGCGGCGTGATGTCGGCACGAAAGCCCATCTGCCGGCCGGACAGTGGATCGGTCACCTTGAAGGTGCGCAGATCCAGGTCCTGACCGGCACCGGTCAGCAACGACTCCAGGTATTCGATATGCGGGGTTACCACGAATTCATAGCCCCAGCGCTGGAAAAGATCCAGCACCTGACGACGCGCGACTTCGATGCGCGCCGCTTCTGGAGGCAATACTTCTTCGATCCCATCTGGCAGCAGCCAGCGGTCTACGGTCGCCATTTCGCCATTTCCCTCTTGATTCGGGCGGCACAAGCCTTCAGTGAAGCGGATGGAAAGCCGAGCGCGGCAACAGGCCGGTCAGCTCCAGGAGCGGGCATCGATACGATCAGTGAATTGATTGCACGAAGCCCCCACGCCAGCGGCGCGGAAAGAGGCAAGGTCAAAAGCCTTGAAAGACAGAACGTAACGCTCAGTTCGTGCCGCATGATTCCCACAGGCGTAAAAAAGCCGGGATTTTCCCGGCTGCCGCATCATACCACGTGAAAAGCCTCAAGCCACAAGCTTCAAGCGACAGGCGCGCACGAGGCGCTACCTGTGGCCTGCAGCTGGTGGCTCAGAGAGCCATCAGGGCTTGGACTTTTCCAGGTAACGGAAGAAGTCGCTGCTCGGATCCAGCACCAACACATCACGCTTGTCGGAGAAGCTCTCGCGGTAGGCGTTCAGGCTGCGGTAGAAGGAGTAGAACTCCTGATCCTGACCGTACGCCTTGGAGTAGATCGCAGCGGCCTGGGCATCACCCTCACCGCGCAGCTCTTCTGCCTGACGATAGGCTTCAGCGAGCAGTACACGCTGCTGACGATCAGCGTCGGCACGAATACCTTCAGCCAGCTCCTTACCCTTGGCGCGATGCTCACGAGCCTCACGCTCACGCTCCGAACTCATACGATCGAAGACGCTGCGGTTGACTTCCTTGGGCAGGTCGATGGCCTTGACGCGAACGTCCACCACCTCGATACCCAGCTCGCGCTGCGCCGCACGGTTGAGCGATGCGGTCACGTCAGCCATCAACGCATCACGTTCGCCAGAAACCGACTCGTGCAGAGTGCGCTTACCGAACTGGTCACGCAGCGACGCTTCGAGACGACGCGACAGACGCTCATCAGCGATCTGTTTCATGCCCGAGGTTGCCGTGTAGTAACGCTCAGCATCGAGCACACGCCACTTGGCATAGGCATCAACCATCAGCGCTTTCTTCTCGAGCGTCAAAAAGCGCGAGTTGACGGTATCCAACGTCAGCAGACGGGCATCGAACTTGCGCACCTGATTAACGTACGGAATCTTCACGTGCAAACCGGGCTGCACATCGGGCTCGACGATACGACCGAACTGCAACAGCACCGCGCGCTCGGTTTGCGCCACGATGTAGAAGCTGCTCCAGACGATCAGTGCCAGCACCACCCCTACGATCAGGGTCACCAGTGATTTATTGCTCATCAACGGCTCTCCCTTGTGCGCAAGTCAGTCTGCCCTGCATTGTTGCCAACACGCGCACCGAGATCAGCTGCGCCGGCACCTGTCGCGCCAGTGGACGAGCTGCTGCCACCACGGCTGTCGATCATTTTATCCAGCGGCAGGTAAAGCAGGTTGTTCTGCCCCTTGTCGCCAGTCACCAGCACCTTGCTGGTGTTGCTCATCATCTGCTGCATGGTGTCCAGATACAGACGCTCACGCGTCACCTCTGGTGCCTTGCGGTATTCCGCCACCAATGCAGTGAAACGATCCGCCTCACCCTGGGCGCGGGAGATCACTTCATCGCGATAACCACTGGCGTCCTCGATCAGACGCTGAGCCTGACCACGCGCTTCCGGCACTACGCCATTGGCATAGGTCTCGGCCTGGTTCTTTTCGCGCTGCTCGTCTTCACGGGCACGGATCACGTCATCGAACGCTTCCTGCACTTCACGCGGCGCCGCAGCGCTCTGCAGGTTCACCTGAGTCACGGTGATACCGGTGCGGTAGTTGTCGAGGAAACGCTGCAGACGTTCGCGCACGTCGCCCGCCATCTGCTCACGACCTTCGGTCAGCACCTGATCCATCTCGGTGGAACCCACCACGTGGCGCACGGCGCTGTCGGTCGCATGCTGCAGACTGGTTTCCGGCATGTCGACGTTGAGTACGAAATCCTGCAGATTGCTGATCTTGTACTGCACGGTCAACGGCACTTCGATGATGTTTTCGTCTTCGGTCAACATCTGCCCCTGCTTGCTGTAAGCACGCTCCCGGGTGACGTTTTCCTGAAACTTGCGATCAATCGGCGGGAAATAGATATTCAGACCCGGGCCGACTGTCTCGTGGTATTTACCGAAACGCAGCACGACGGCCTGTTCCTGCTCATCGACCACATAGATAGCGTTGTACAGCCAAAAGGCGCCCACCACGGCCAGCGCAACAAACAGCAGGCCAAAGCCGCCACCCTTGCCTCTGGAGCCATTGTTGTCACTGCCGCGTTTCTTGCCGCCACCGAACAAGCCAGTGAGGCTGTCCTGTAGCTTGCGGAAGGCTTCGTCAAGATCCGGTGGTCCCTTGCGGTCACCGCCGCCACCGCCGCCATTACCACGACGGCCGCCGTTACCCCAGGGATCCTGATTGTTCGAATTGCCACCCGGCTCATTCCAAGCCATAGCGCTCTCCATACTGATAAAGCAAAGACGCGCCAACGGCGCGCCCACCAATGCTACAGAATGCCCGCATCCAGCGGCAAAATCACCGCCGCAGGCTTTATTGCAAAGTGTGTTGCTCAATGAATTCTAGCGGTTGCAAACCTTCGCGACTGACCAAACGATTCAATTCGACGCGCGGAATGCGTACCTGCAACAGGCTGCTGCCATCATCGGCGTAAGACTCCTGCTGCACCGCGCCCAACTCGAAAAACTGTGCGCGCAGGCGCGCCAGCTCCTGCGGCAGCTGCAGAGTCGCGACGAACAGGTCGTCGCTCAGCAGCTCGGCTACGGCCTGCTTGAGCAGCGGCAAACCGCGCCCATCGCGAGCGGACAACCACACCCGCTCCGGTCGTCCGTTGGCGTCACGTTGAATCTGCGGCTCGACACCTTCCAGCAGATCGAGCTTGTTGTAAACCTCGAGGATCGGAAGATCCTGCGCGCCGATTTCCCCCAGCACGTCCAGTACCTGCTCGATTTGCGCCGTGCGCTCGGGCTCATGGGCGTCGATCACGTGCAGCAGCAAATCGGAGTTGCTCGATTCCTCGAGCGTGGCGCGGAAGGCTTCAACCAGCTTGTGCGGCAGATGGCGAATGAATCCCACAGTATCGGCCAGCACTACCGGCCCCAGGTCATCGAGCTGCAGACGGCGCAGGGTGGGGTCGAGCGTGGCGAACAGCTGATCGGCGGCGTAGACATCGGACTCGGTCAGCGCATTGAACAGCGTGGACTTGCCGGCGTTGGTATAGCCAACCAGGGAAACCGACGGAATATCCGCGCGCTTGCGCCCACGACGAGCCTGCTCACGCTGACTACGCACCTTGTCCAGCTTCTGTTTGATCTGACGAATACGCACACGCAGCAGGCGACGGTCGGTTTCCAGCTGGGTCTCACCTGGACCACGCAGGCCGATACCACCTTTCTGACGCTCAAGGTGAGTCCAGCCACGCACCAGCCGCGTGCTCATGTGGTCAAGCTGAGCCAGCTCGACCTGCAACTTGCCTTCGTGGGTACGCGCGCGCTGGGCGAAGATATCGAGAATCAGCCCGGTACGATCCAGGACGCGACACTCGAACACGCGTTCGAGGTTGCGTTCCTGACTGGGCGTCAGGACATGATTGAAGATGACCAGGTCAGCCTCGTGGGCGTGAACCTGATCACGCAGCTCTTCCACCTTGCCGCTGCCGATTAGGAATTTCGCCGTGGGCCGACTGTTCGGCACACTGAAAAAAGCCACCGTATCGGCGCCAGCAGAAAGAGCCAGCTCTTTAAACTCCTGGGGATCCTCGCTCGCCTCGGTGTTTTGGCTATCCAGATGAACCAGAATAGCCCGTTCACCCCCTTCATGGCGTTCGAAGAACAATGCAGCCCCCTGGATTAAGCGTTGCCAGGCTCGGATTCAGCCTGATCGGTCTCGGATGCAGTGGGCAGACGAACCGGACGGCTCGGCACCACAGTGGAGATAGCGTGTTTGTAGACCATCTGGCTGACAGTATTCTTCAGCAGGATGACGAACTGATCGAACGATTCGATCTGGCCCTGCAGCTTGATGCCGTTGACCAGATAGATGGAAACCGGGACGCGTTCCTTACGCAGGGTATTAAGGTAAGGGTCTTGTAGCGAATGCCCTTTTGACATGTGCCGCACTCCTAAATGGATCGATAAAGAATAGTTTTTTGAACAACGTGAGTAACCAAAGAACGGCTTTGGCGCGCGCACCTTCAAAGGATAGACGGCCTGCGGCAAGGTCTCAGGTCAATATGGAGACCGTCGCGAGGTATTTCAAGGCACGTGGCAGATTGTCGCAATCCAGACTGTCCAGCCAGTGCACATTTTCCCAACTACGTAACCAAGTGAACTGCCGCTTGGCCAGCTGACGGGTAGCGATAATACCGCGCTCACGCATCAACGGCGCACTCAGTCGCCCCTCCAGATGATCCCATACTTGCCGGTAGCCGACTGCCCTTATAGACGGCAATTCGGCGTGCAGGTCACCTCGCTGATGCAGGCGTTCGACCTCGGCAACGAAGCCCTGTTCCAGCATCAGATCAAATCGTTGTGCGATTCGTTCGTGGAGTACCTGGCGTTGCGCCGGCGCCACCGCTATCTGGGCCACAGTATAGGGGAAATGCCCGGCGCTTGAGCTGGCTTCGTTCTGCCGCTGGCGCAGCTCAGTCATGGTGACGCCGCTGACCCGAAAGACCTCCAGCGCACGCACCAGCCGCTGCGGATCATTGGGATGTATGCGGGCTGCCGACTGCGGGTCCACCGCGAGCAACTCATCATGCAACGCGCCCCAACCATCACGCAGCCCTTGCACTTCAAGCCCGGCACGCACCTCTGCGTCTGCGCCCGGCATGTCAGCCAGGCCATCGAGTAATGCCTTGAAGTACAGCATGGTGCCGCCGACCAGCAGCGGAATCCGCCCACGTGAAGATATGTCCGCCATGGCGGCCAACGCATCGCGACGAAACTCGGCAGCCGAATAAGCCTCAGCCGGGTCGCGGATATCCACCAAATGATGCGGAAAAGCCTGCAGCGTAGCCTTGTCCGGCTTGGCCGTACCGATATCCATGCCGCGATAAACCAGCGCGGAATCCACACTGACCAGCTCACACGGCAACACGCGCGCCAGCGCCAGCGCCAGATCGGTCTTGCCTGCAGCAGTCGGGCCCATCAGAAAGATGGCGGGAGGAAGGGAAGACATCGGCGGAACTCGGATAAAACGGCGGCCCATTTTCACGGCACGGGCCGCCGCTCGCAAGCACGGGCCGCTGCTTACTGGCCGCGCAGGAACAATTTGTCCAGCTGATCCATGCTCATCTGCGTCCAGGTCGGCCGACCGTGGTTGCATTGACCGCTGCGCTCGGTCTGCTCCATGTCACGCAACAGGCCATTCATCTCCGGCAGCGTGAGGCGACGGTTGGCGCGCACCGCGCCGTGACAGGCCATGGTGCCAAGCAGCTCGTTGAGGTGAGCCTGGATTCGGTCGCTGGTCCCGTATTCGAGCAGATCAGCGAGCACATCGCTGACCAGTCGCGTCGCCTCGGCCTGCTTGAGCAGCGCCGGAATCTGCCGAATCGCCAGGGTTTCCGGGCCCAGGCGCTGCAATTCGAAGCCCAGCTTCTGAAACCACTGGCCGTGCTCTTCGGCGCAATCCGCTTCACGTTGGCTCACCGCGATCGACTCAGGCACCAGCAGCGGCTGGCCGCGAAGCCCCTCGCTGGCCATCGCCACTTTGAGGCGCTCGTACATGATGCGTTCGTGCGCTGCGTGCATATCCACGATGACCAGGCCATGTGCGCTTTCGGCAAGGATGTAGATGCCTTTGAGCTGTGCGATGGCATAGCCCAGGGGCGGAATATCGCCCTGAGCGTCGGGCAAGGCGACCGGCGCGCTGCCGGCCGGCATCGGCGCAAAGAACTCACGGTAAACACCTTGCGCCTCGGCGGCCGGCAGTGACGACTCGCTGCGCTGCCCCTGGTAGCCGGCGCCTGGCGAGCGCCAGACTGACTCAGCCGGGCGTTCCAGCACGCTGGCGGCCAGGCCCATTTCGCCCTGCGGACCGAACTCGCCCGCTGCCTGGCCGGTGGGCCGCAGCATGGTCTCGACCGCAGCAGGCGTCGCCAGCTGATCTTCGGGCCGTACCTCGCCCAGCGCCCGGTGCAGGGTGCCGTAGAGAAAATCATGCACGGTGCGCCCCTCGCGGAAGCGCACCTCGTGCTTGGTCGGGTGCACGTTCACGTCCACCGCTGTCGGGTCGATTTCCAGAAACAGCACGAACGTCGGATGTCGACCGTTGAACAGCACGTCGCGATAGGCCTGACGCACCGCGTGGGCGACCAGCTTGTCGCGCACCATGCGGCCGTTGACGTAGAAATACTGCAGGTCCGCCTGGCTGCGGGAGAACGTCGGCAAGCCGACCCAGCCCCACAGATGCAAGCCGTTGCGCTCGATATCGATGGGCAGCGCCTGCTCTAGAAACCCGGTACTACACACCGAGGCGACCCGCCGCGCACGGCTTGCATCGTCATTGGCTTCGTGCAGTGAGAGGATGCTCTTACCGTTATGGCGCAGGTGGAAGGCCACATCGAACCGGGCCAGGGCCAGACGCTTGATCACTTCCTGCAGGTGATCGAACTCGGTTTTCTCGGCTTTCAGAAACTTGCGGCGCGCCGGGGTATTGAAGAACAGGTCGCGCACTTCAACCGAGGTGCCAACCGGGTGTGCGGCGGGCTGCACGCGAGGCTGCATGTCGCGACCTTCGGTTTCCACCTGCCAGGCCTGATCGGCATCGGCGGTACGCGAGGTCAGGGTCAGACGTGCGACAGAACTGATGGAGGCCAGCGCCTCACCGCGAAAGCCCATGCTCATGACCTGCTCGAGGTCCTCGAGCTCGCGAATCTTGCTGGTGGCATGCCGCGCCAGTGCCAGGGGCAAGTCGTCAGCGGCGATGCCACGCCCGTCATCACGCACCCGCAGCAGTTTCACACCGCCCTGCTCGACCTCCACGTCGATACGCTTGGCGCCGGAATCCAGGCTGTTTTCCAGCAGCTCCTTGATCACCGAAGCGGGCCGCTCGACCACCTCGCCAGCGGCAATCTGGTTCGCCAGCCGCGGGCTCAGCAGCTGGATGCGTAGCGCATCATTCATGGCTGGGCAGCCAGCGAAGTGGCGGGAATCTGTAGCGTCTGACCGACTTTGATGACATCGGTTTTCAGCGAATTGGCACTGCGCAGCGTGGCCAGGCTGATCTGGTAACGCTGGGCGATGAGGGCCAGGCTTTCACCCGGACTTACCCTGTGCTCACGCGGCCCCTGAGCAATCTTGCCGTTGTCGCGCAGCCAGGCGATATAGGTACCGGGCGGCGGGTTCTGCTCGAAGAACTGCTTGGCCCCGGTGACGATCGAGCGCGCCAGCTTTTGCTGGTGTGACGAGGTGAATAGCTTGCGCGCCTCACTGGGATTGGAGATGAACCCGGTTTCCACCAGGATCGATGGAATGTCCGGCGACTTGAGCACCATGAACCCGGCCTGCTCGACACGCCGCTTGTGCAGCGGGGTGATCTGCCCCATCTGCCCGAGCACCTTCTGGCCAACGTTCAGGCTCGACGACAGTGAGGCGGTCATCGACAGATCCAGCAGCACGCCGGCGAGCATCCGGTCCTTGTCCTCGAGGCTGACATTGCCGGCACCACCGATCAGATCGGACTGGTTTTCCGCATCAGCCAGCCACCGCGCGGTTTCCGATGTGGCGCCGCGATCAGACAGGGCATACACCGACGCGCCAAACGCTGCGGCGCGGGGCGCCGCGTCGGCATGGATGGAAACAAACAGATCGGCGCCCTTCTTGCGGGCGATCTCGGTGCGCTTGCGTAGCGGGATGAAATAATCGCCGGTGCGCACCAGCTCACCACGGAAGCCCTTCTCGGCATTGATCTGGCGCTGCAGTTCCTTGGCGATGGCCAAAGTGATGTTCTTCTCGAACTGACCCTTGGTCGGGCCCAGGGCGCCCGGGTCCTCACCGCCATGACCGGCGTCGATGGCGATCACGATGTCGCGTTTGCCGCCGGGCACCGGCGCTAGCTTGGGCGGCGCCTGCGTCGGCGTGACCGGCACAGGCGGGGCGCTGGCAGTGGTGGTGGAAGGCAGGCTTGGCGCCGCGTCCGAGGGCTGATCGAACAGGTCAACGACCAGACGATTGCCGTACTGCTGGTTCGGCGCCAGGGTAAAACTCTTCGGGGTCACCTGGGACGACAGATCGATGACCACGCGCAAGTCATCGGCGGTACGCTGCGCGGAGCGCACTGCGGTGATCGGGGTGTTGTTCAACGCCAACTTGTCCAGCGGCGTCGCCAGTTTGGCGCCACTGATGTCGATGACGATACGGTCCGGGGCCGACAGGGTAAACACGCTGTGCTGCACGGGCCCGGAGAGGTCGAAAACCAGACGTGTGTTATCTGGCGCGCGCCACAGGCGAACGCTGCGCACATCCGATGCGGCCCACACGTCGGCAGCCATGACCGCCCACATCAACCCGACCGCAATCAATCGCGCGCTTATGCGCATACCCGTCCCCACCTTTTCACTCATGCCCTGGCAACCAATGCGGTACACCAGCCTTCACCTTTTGCGGTCTGACCACGTAGCAACAGCGAACGGCCGCCCGCTCGCGGGCTAATGGTAATGTCCATGTCGGCCTTTGGCAAAACGCCAGCGCCTTGCTGCGGCCACTCGATCAGGCACAAGGCGTCGCCCTCGAAGTAATCGCGAATACCTAGGAACTCCAGCTCTTCAGGATCGACCAGCCGATAAAGGTCGAAATGGTAGGCGCGGATCGCGCCGATTTCATAGGGCTCGACCAAGGTAAACGTCGGGCTCTTCACCGCACCTTGATGCCCAAGACCTCGCAACAGGCCGCGTGAAAGCGTGGTCTTGCCTGCGCCCAAGTCGCCTTCGAGGTAAATGATCCCGCGGCCTTCGGTGACCGCGGCGATGCGCGCGCCGAGCGCCAGCATGGCGTCCTCATCGGCGGCGAACAATTCTATTTCGGACAAGCGGCTCGCTCCTGTAACAAATGGCGGATAGCGTCGCACAGATCGCCGGCCGCCAGACCATTTCCTTTAGCTGCCAGGTACTCGCCCGCCCCGGCGTGCACCCATACACCGAGCCCGGCCGCCTGCCAGGGTGTGCAACCCTGAGCGATCAGCGCGCCGATCAACCCGGCCAGCACATCGCCGAGCCCGGCGCCGGCCATCACCGGGTCGCCGCGATCGCAGACCAACAGGCGACCGTGCGGGTCCGCGACCAGCGTGCCGGCCCCTTTCAGCACACAAGCCACCTGATAACGCTGAGCCAGTGCCCTGGCGGCAGCGGGCCGATCAGCTTGCAGCTCGCGAGTCGAGATGCCCAGCAGACGCGCCGCCTCGCCGGGATGCGGGGTGATCACCTGTCCGGGGGCGATGCTCACGGCACCGGCGGCGAGCAGGTTGAGCGCATCGGCATCCCACACCTGAGCGGAAGAAGCTATCGACACCAACGACAACAGGCTGCGCGCCCAGGCGCCCTGACCGAGACCCGGACCAACGACCCATACGCTGACCTTGCCCGCCAGCTCATGCAGCTGATTGGCCGAGGCGGCCGCCAAGCTCATCACTTCCGGCAGGCGGGTTTGCGCCGCCGCGAGGTGCTCCGCGCGTGTCGCCAGCGACACCATACCCGCGCCGCTGCGCAGTGCACTCTGCGCAGACAACAGGGCGGCGCCGCCCGTACCGTGATCACCGCCGACCACCAACACATGGCCGAGTTGGCCCTTGTGGGCAGTCGGCTGACGAACTGGCACACGCGGCAGCAGATGCCCGGCCAAGCGCTGCGCCACCGGCTGTTGATCGGCAACGATTGCCGGCTCGGCCTGCAAGTCGTCGAACAGCAGCGAGCCAACATGATCCAGCGCCTGGCCGACGAACAGACCGATTTTCAGCCCGATCAGGGTCACGGTGAGCTGCGCCTTTACCGCTGCGCCCAGCGCCTCGCCGGTATCGGCGCTAATCCCTGAAGGAATATCCACCGCCAGCACCGGGCTGCCGCTGCCGTTGATCCACTCGATCGCCGCAGCGTAAGGCTCGCGCACGGCGCCAGACAGGCCTGTGCCAAGCAGCGCATCGACCAGCACGCCCTGCGGCGCGTGTGTTTTCTGCCAGGCGAGCACCTCAACCCCGGCGGCCAGGGCCTCATCGCGCGCCAGGGCTGCGTCACCCTGCAGGCACTGCGGCTCACTCACGGCCAATACCCGAACCTTCCACCCCGCACGCAATGCCAGCGTGGCCACTAGGTAACCATCGCCCGCATTGTTGCCGTGCCCGGCCAGCACGGTGACGGCGCCTGCATCCGGCCAACGGCGGCGCAGCGCCCGCCAGATGGCATGTGCAGCCCGCTGCATCAGCTCGAATCCCGGCGTGCCAGCAGCGATCAGCCGGGCGTCCAGCGCGCGCACTTGTGCGCCGCTGTAGAGCGCAGTGGGAAGATCGTCTGATGAATGCCGCATGCCTGTGCTCCGATGTCTGGCAGAATTATACGCCGCTCATTATAGATTCCCGCCCAGCATGACCGATGCCACCCCCGACCTCGCCCACCTCGCCCAGTCCATAAAGGAGTGGGGCCGTGAGCTGGGCTTTCAGCAAGTGGGCATCAGCGGCCTGGAGCTCGGCGAGCACGAAGCACACCTGCAACGCTGGCTGGACGCCGGCTACCAGGGCGAGATGGACTATATGGCCGCGCATGGCCGCAAACGTTCACATCCGGACGAGCTGGTGCCCGGCACCCTGCGGGTGGTGTCGCTGCGCATGGATTACCTGCCCGGCGATACGCAAATGGCTGAGCGCCTGCAACAGCCGGAAAAGGCCTACGTGTCGCGCTACGCCCTGGGCCGCGATTATCACAAGCTGATCCGCAAACGCCTGCAGCAACTGGCCGAGCGTATTCAGCAGGCCATCGGGCCGTTCGGCTACCGCGCTTTCGTCGACAGCGCCCCGGTACTGGAGAAGGCCATCGCCGAACAGTCCGGTCTTGGCTGGATCGGCAAGAACACCCTGGTACTCAATCGCAAGGCCGGCAGCTATTTCTTTCTCGGCGAACTGTTCGTCGACATTCCGCTCCCCGAGGACGCGCCCCACGGCAGCGAACATTGCGGTCGCTGCAGCGCCTGCCTGGATGTCTGCCCGACGGCCGCATTCGTCGGTCCCTACCTGCTCGACGCGCGACGCTGCATTTCCTACCTGACCATCGAGTTGAAAGGCCCGATCCCCGAGGAGCTGCGCGCGCCCATCGGCAACCGCGTGTTCGGCTGTGACGACTGCCAGATGGTCTGCCCCTGGAACCGCTTCGCCAAAGCCACCGAGCAGAGCGACTTCCAGCCACGGCACAGCCTGGACAATGCCGAGCTGGCCGAGCTGTTTCGCTGGAGCGAGGACGAGTTTCTCAGTCGCACCGAGGGCTCACCGCTGCGCCGCGCCGGCTACGAACGCTGGCTGCGCAACCTGGCCGTGGGCCTGGGCAATGCCCCGTCGAGCATCCCGGTGCTGGAGGCACTGCAAGCTCGTCGCGACTACCCATCGGAGCTGGTGCGCGAGCACGTGGAGTGGGCCTTGGAGCAACACGCGAAGCGCGCTTAGCACCGCTGTCCCGTAGCCTGGGTTGAGCGCAGCGATACCCAGGGCGTTGCGTGACCCAAGCTACCCGGGTTACGCCTTCGGCTAACCCAGGCTACAAGCAGCGCTCACACAGGATCGCGCTGAGCTGGCGATCCTTTAGCCTTCAGACCTTGAGCAGGTGCTGGCGGTAGTACTTGAGTTCGGCAATCGACTCGCGAATATCGTCCAACGCCTGGTGACTGCCCGCTTTCACGAAACCATCCTTGATGCCAGGCGCCCAGCGCTCGGCGAGGATCTTCAAGGTCGACACGTCCAGGTAGCGGTAGTGGAAGTAGGCTTCCAGCGCCGGCATGTATTTGTAGAGGAAGCGGCGGTCCTGGCCGATGCTATTACCGCAGATCGGCGACTTGCCCTTCGGCACCCACTGCTCCAGGAAGGCGATGGTCTGCGCCTCGGCGTCGGCCTGGCTGATTCGGGACTCACGCACACGCTGTGTCAGCCCGCTTTCGCCATGGGTGCGCGTGTTCCATTCGTCCATGGCGGCCAGGCGCTCATCGCTCTGGTGCACGGCAATCACCGGGCCTTCGGCCAGCACGTTGAGCTCGGTGTCGGTGACGATAGTGGCCATTTCGATGATCACGTCCGTCTCGGGGTCGAGGCCGGTCATTTCCAGGTCGATCCAGATCAGGTTCTGTGGATTCTGCATGCTGCGCTCCTCTGTAGTGCCGCCATTCTAGCCAATCTCCCAGAGAAGAAGGCGCGAATCACGCCAGTCCTTCAACGCTACTAAACGCTGCGGCGGTACGCCGGGAATCTCGAAGGTATTGCTGATCAGCCAGGCACCGGGCGGCAGCTCAGCGCGGGCCTTGTCCCACAGCGCCGGCATGGGCGCAGGCGACAGGAAGCAGTAAGCGACATCGATGGCGGCCAGGTCGCTGCGCCACAGGTTCTGGTAGCGAATCCGGCAATTGCGCTGGGCCACACTGCGCAGTCGTGCAATGGCATAGGAAAGCGGCGCGGTCTCCACGCCGGTGAACTGCGCGTGGGGAAAGCGTCGCGCCAGCCACAACAGCGTACCGGCCGGCCCACAGCCGAGATCGACGAATGCGAAACGCTCACCACGTTCCTCGAGCAGCCGCGCCAGCTCGCGCCGGCTGCCTGCACCAGTGAGATACAACGGCACGCGTTCACCGAAGCTGTTCCAGTTGAGCAGCAGCACCAGCAGGAAACCGAGCAAAAACAGCCAGGACGGCAGCGGCGCACCACTGGCCAGCAACAGTGCCGGCACGAACAGCAGATTGAGCCACCACCACCAGCGCGACAAACCAAGCCAGCGAGCCAGACCGGCCGCCAGCAAACCGTGCAACAGCCCGGCCGGTAGCGGGCTCGGCCGCCAACTGGACAGGTGCACCGCAGCCACGATTGTCACACCCAGGCACAGCGTCACGAACAGCTGGATAAGCAGTGCCAGCAACGCCGGGTAGCGATTCCCGAGGCGGTGCAGCGTGCAATGAAAGTCGACCATGCCCAAGCGGCTCAATGACGGAGAGACGGCCAGTCTAGCGCCAGCATCAGCAAATTACCGCCTTACCGGGCATGCTAGACTGGCGTTCATTTTCAGCGCATCACACACTCGGAAGCCCCATGGCCAAACGCCAACTCAACCGCCGGCAAAACTGGCGCATCGAAAAGATCCAGGGTGAACGCGCCGCACGCGCAGCCAAACGCGAATCACGCGTAGTGGAAACTCTGGAAGGCGGCGATCTGGGTCCGGAACAGACCGGCCTGGTAATCGCTCACTTCGGTGTGCAGGTGGAAGTCGAGGCAACCGATGGCGAGCTGTCGGGACAAGTCTTTCGTTGCCACCTGCGTGCCAACCTGCCGACGCTGGTAACCGGCGACCGTGTGGTGTGGCGCCCGGGCAACCAAGGCATCGGCGTGATCGTTGCGCAGCTGCCACGCGATACCGAGCTGTGCCGCCCGGACACCCGTGGCCAACTCAAGCCGGTGGCGGCCAACGTCGACCTCATCGTCATCGTCTTCGCGCCCCTGCCGGAGCCGCACGCCAACCTGATCGACCGCTATCTGGTGGCGGCCGAGCACGCCGGCATCCGACCGCTGCTGCTGCTCAACAAGGCCGACCTGATCGACGCGCAGAACGAAACGGCCCTCAACGCGCTGCTCGGCGTGTACCGCCAGCTGGGCTATCCACTGCTGGAAGTGTCCGCCCTTGAAGGCGATGGCATGGAGCA
Organism: Phytopseudomonas seleniipraecipitans; assembly: GCF_900102335.1. Lineage (GTDB taxonomy): Bacteria > Pseudomonadota > Gammaproteobacteria > Pseudomonadales > Pseudomonadaceae > Aquipseudomonas > Aquipseudomonas seleniipraecipitans. The sequence continues at coordinate 313,909 of NZ_FNBM01000005.1, read as the reverse complement.
GCTCAAGCAGCAGCTGGACGGCAACATCAGCGTGTTCGTCGGCCAGTCCGGTGTGGGCAAGTCGTCGCTGGTCAACAGCCTGCTGCCGGGTGTCGATACACGGGTCGGGCCGCTGTCCGAGCTGACCGGCAAGGGCACGCACACCACCACCACGGCGCGGCTGTTCCATTTCCCCGGCGGCGGCCAGTTGATCGACTCACCGGGTATCCGTGAATTCGGCCTGGTGCATGTCAGCCGTGACGACGTCGAGGCAGGCTTCATCGAATTCGCCGACCTGCTTGGCCATTGCCGCTTCCGCGACTGCAAGCACGATCGAGAGCCCGGCTGCGCGCTGCTCAAAGCGCTGGAGGACGGGCGTATTCAACCGCAGCGGATGAACAGCTACCGGCATATTCTGGCCAGCCTGCCGGAGTCGGAGTACTGAGCAACGGCGGATGCCTGCGATACGCAAAAGGGGCGCCATTGGGCGCCCCTTTTAATTGCGTAACAGCCTGTCTGCCTGGTTACTCTTTGGGCTGATCCATCTGCAGCGTGCCGTCTTCGAAAATGTTCAGCCGCTCGCGCACCTGGTCACCGGATAACGGTTCGCCAGCAGGCGCAGCACCGGAGTCCGGCGCTGGCGCGTCCGTTGCCGGATCGGGCGGCAGCTCACCGCCGCCCTGCTCACCTTCGATATTTCGCTGAGCTTTCTTGGTCAGCACCACGATGTCGATGCGGCGGTTGACCGGATTGAACGGGTCGTTGCGGTCGAACAGTGCCGACGACGCATAGCCGACAACGCGCGCGACCTGCGCATCATCGTAACCGGCGGCGATCAGCACGCGCCGCGCCGCATTAGCGCGGTTGGCCGAGAGCTCCCAATTGCCGAAACCGCCGGCACCGGCGAACGGCTTGGCATCGGTGTGGCCGCTGATGCTGATCTTGTTCGGCACCGCCTTGATGGTGTCGGTCAGGGCAAACAGGATGTCTTCGAAATAGGGCTGCAGTTGCGCGCTGCCCAGCGCAAACATCGGCCGGTTTTCGGCATCGACGATCTGGATGCGCAAACCGTCCTGGGTGATCTCGAACAGAATCTGATCCTTGAAGCGCTGTAGCTGCGGATCCTGTTCGACCTTGTTCTGCAGCTCCTGCAGCAGCAGCTCCAGGCGCTCACGCTCGACTTCTTCCGCCTTGGCTTCGGCCTGCTCGGCGTCCAGTTCGGCTGGATCTTTGGGATCGGCATCGGCCTGCTCGCCCGGCGCTTCCTGCGGCTGATCGTTGAGTGTGCGGTCCGGCGACGGCGTCGGCGAGCCGCCGAGATCGATCACATAGGGGCTGGCACTTTCGGAAAAGCCGATGGGGTCCTTGAAGTAGCCGGAGATCAACTTCTTCTGCTCGGGCGTGGCCGAGGACATCAGCCACATCACCATGAAGAAGGCCATCATCGCCGTGGCGAAGTCGGCGAAGGCGATTTTCCAGGCGCCACCGTGATGGCCTCCGGCAACCTTCTTGACCCGTTTGACGATGATTGGCTGGTTGTTTTCCATGCTGTTTAGCTCCCGCGCATAGCCTGCTCAAGCTCGCTGAAGCTCGGGCGGTGCGCCGGGTAGAGGGTCTTGCGCGAGAACTCGACCGCCAGCGACGGCGGCATGCCGGAGGCCGAAGCGACCAGACCGGCCTTGATGGCCTCGTAGACGTTCAGTTCTTCCTTGGCATCGTGCTCGAGGGCGGCGGCCAGCGGGCCGAAGAAACCGTAGGAGGCGAGAATACCGAGGAAGGTACCAACCAGTGCGGTACCGACCTTTTCACCGATCTGCGCGTTATCGGCTTCGGCAAGGATCGACATGGTGATCACGATGCCCAGTACCGCAGCGACGATACCCATGGCCGGCATGCCGTCGGCGATCTTCGCCACGGCGTGGGAGGGGTGTTCGAGCTCCTCCTTGAGGCCCACCAGCTCCATGTCGAACAAGCCTTCCAGCTCATGCGGCGCCATGTTGCCCGAGGACATGATGCGCAGGTAATCACAAATGAAGGCGACCATACGCTCATCGCCCACGACTGCCGGGTACTTGCTGAAAATCGGGCTGGCGGCCGGGTCTTCGAGGTCAGCCTCGATGGCCATCATGCCTTCACGACGGGCCTTGTTGAGGATTTCGTAGAGCAGACGCAGCACTTCCAGGTAGTAGTCGTGAGTGAAGCGCGACTTGAACATCTTCAGCGATTTCTTGAAGACAGTCATGAACATGCTGCCGGGGTTGGCCTGCAGGAACGCCCCCAGCGCTGCCCCGCCGATGATCAGCACCTCGAAGGGGTGCACCAGCGCCATCAGGTTACCGCCGGACAGAACGAAACCGCCGAAGACGCAGGCGAAGACAACAATGATGCCGATGATTTTGGCCATAAGAAAACTACGAAAGTGAACAGAAAGAGAAAGGGCGTGCGAAACATCCCTTCTACTTATCGGAAGAGATGCGCGAGACTATAGTCAGTTAAGTCTAAAAAAAGCCATTTTGGCATATCCCCATGGTCGCAAGCACGCCGTTACCGCGCACCCTCGATGCCTGGCTCAAGCAGCTGGACGGTCAGGTGCTGCCCATTTCGACGCACCATCACCAGCAAGTCCGCCGCGCGCTGGGCGACAGCCGCCGCTCGTTGCGCGAGATCGCCGACTTGATGCAGGACAGCCCCGCGCTGGTGCTGTGCGTGCTGCGCGAAGCCAATCGCAAAAGCACCAGCAGCCTCGGTGAAGCGGCGGAGAGCCTGGAAACGGCCCTCAATCGACTGGGCCTAAAGCGCGCCGAAGAACTGCTGGTACGCATTCCGGCCAAGCCGCTCGAAGAAATCCCTCGGCCGCTGCGGCAGATCCAGCTGATCAGCCAACACGCCGCCCAGCAGGCCAACGGTCTGTTCGCGGCCCGCCTAGCGCGCCTCTGGCAGGAAATCCACTGGGGCAGCCTGCTGTTTCTCTCACCGATCTGGGCGTTGGTCGCTGCGCACCCACAGCTGTTCGATGCATGGGAACACCGAGTGCTGATAGACGGCGAACCGCCAGCGCGGGTCGAGCGCGACCTGCTCGGCATCCCGCTGTTCGCGCTGTGCCTGGCGCTGGCCGAGCAGTGGCGCCTGCCGGCGTGGATCATCCAGGGTTATCAGTTGCTGCTCAACGATCGCCGCCTGCTGGCCAAGGCGCTGCGCCTGGCGCGCCGGCATGACGAGCCGCTTCGTCAGCAACAGGAGCTGGACGCTGATCCAGTCTTGCAGCGCTGGCTCACCCAGCCAGCCAATAGCATCCTCTTGGCGAACGTACTCGCCGTCTCGGCCCATAATGCCTGGGGCGGCGCCCACACGCGGCGCTGGCAACGGTTGAACAGCCTCTACCTGCAAATGCCGCTACCGGAGCTGCATCAGCATATCCACCAGAACGCTGCGCAAAGCGCGCGACAGCTCGACACAGTCGGGCTCTGGCACCCTGCCGAGGCCCTGCTTTGGCCCTGGAATGCTCGACATATTCAGCCGCCCAAAGCGGCGCCCATACCGCAAGCAGCCGACTGGCGTCAGCTATGCACGCAGTTGCTTGCTCAGCCCAGCGCCTTCGCCAACGTCCAGCAACTCACGCACTGCGCGAACCAGGCGTTGCAGGCGGCCGGCCTGTCGCGCCTGGTAATGCTGCTCGCTGATCGCAACCACAGCCGCCTGCAGGTGCAGCAACATGCCGGTGTCGATGTGACCGCCAGCGGTTTGACCTTTGACCCGGCGCAAAGCCAAGTGCTGCGTCGCTTGCTGCAGAAGCCCGCGCAGTTGCGCCTGACGCCGACCAATATCGCGCAGTTTTCCGCCCTGCTGCCGGGCGACCTGAAAGCTCTGTTGCCCAGTGAACATCTGCTGATCCGCTCCCTGGCCAGCAACGAGCGCGTGGTGATGATTCTATTCGCCGACCAGCACGGAAAACCCATCGGCGACACCGCACTGCAAGCGTTCACGAAGACCGCCCAGTGCGTAGAGCGCGCGCTGGACACGTTCAGCAACCGTAACCGCTGAGCAACGGCTCTTTTCCCAAGCCCTGCCTGCGCTACAATCGCGCCCCTATTTTCCCCACGAGGCCCGCATGACTGCCTTCGCCGAACTGCCGCTGGTCATCGAGCCGGCGGATCTCGCCACACGGCTGGACGAGCCTAGCTTGATTCTGGTCGACCTCAGCAGCAGCGCTCGCTACGGGGCTGGGCACATTCCCCGCGCCCACTGGGTGGACCCCAAGCGCACGCAGCTGGGCCAGCCGCCAGCGCCTGGCCTGCTGCCGCCACGCGAGGCGCTGGAGCAGTTGTTCAGCGAACTCGGCCATCAGCCGCAGGCGACCTACGTCGTGTACGACGATGAAGGCGGCGGTTGGGCCGGGCGGTTCATCTGGTTGCTCGATGTGATCGGCCATCACCGCTACCATTTCCTCAACGGCGGGCTGACCGCCTGGGAAGCAGAGCAACGACCGCTCAGCCAGGACGTTACCGACGCGAGAAACACCCCGGTATCGCTGTCGCTGAGCGACGCGCCGACTGCCAGCCTGGAATACCTGAAGTCACGCCTCGGCGCCGATGACATGGCGGTCTGGGACGCCCGCTCGGCAGAGGAATACCGCGGCGAGAAGCTACAGGCGGCCCGTGGCGGGCATATTCCCGGCGCGATCAACTTCGAGTGGACTGCCGGCATGGATCCGAGTCGCGGCCTGCGCATTCGTGCGGACATTCAGCAACAGTTGAATCAACTGGGCCTCAGCGCCGACAAGGAAATCATCACCCACTGCCAGACCCATCGCCGCTCCGGCTTCACCTACCTGGTCGCCAAAGCCCTGGGCTACCCGCGGGTCAAGGCCTATGCCGGCTCGTGGAGCGAATGGGGCAACCTGGCCGATACACCTATCGAACACTGAGTGCGATCTGACTGTCCACTCGTTAATTCGCCTGGAAACACACGCCGGGCCGCCAAGGAATAAAGATGAAAGAACGCCTGTTTATCCTCAGCCAGTACCTGACGCCGCATCACCTGCTGTCGCGCCTGATCGGCTGCGCTGCCGAGTGCCGCGCCCCTTGGTTCAAGAATCGCCTGATCACCTGGTTCGCCAAGCAGTATCAGGTGGACATGAGCGAGGCGCAGGTCGAGGAGCCCACTGCTTATGAACACTTCAACGCGTTCTTCACCCGCGCCCTGAAAGACGGTGCTCGCCCGTTGGATAACCAGCCCGGCGCGGTTCTCTGCCCGGCCGATGGCGCCGTCAGCCAGCTCGGCCGCATCGAGCACGGCCGCATCTTCCAGGCCAAGGGTCACAGCTACAGCGTGACCGAGCTGCTAGGCGGCGACAGTGATCGCGCCGCGCCTTTCATGGGCGGCGACTTCGCCACCGTTTACCTGTCTCCCAAGGATTACCACCGTGTGCACATGCCACTGGCGGGAACGCTGCGGGAAATGATCTACGTGCCAGGTCGCCTGTTCTCGGTCAACCAGACGACCGCCGAAAACGTGCCCGAGCTTTTCGCTCGCAACGAGCGCGTGGTCTGCGTGTTCGATACCGAGCGCGGTCCGATGGCCGTGGTGCTGGTTGGCGCGATGATCGTCGCTTCCATCGAAACCGTCTGGGCCGGGCTGATCACACCGCCCAAGCGCGAGCTGAAAACAGTCCGCTACGATGAAGCCGCCCGCGCCCCGATCAGCCTCGAAAAAGGCGCTGAGCTGGGTCGTTTCAAACTTGGTTCTACCGCCATCGTGCTGTTTGGCCCCGCGCAGGTGCAATGGGCTGCGGAGCTCGGCGCCAACAGCCCGGTTCGCATGGGTCAGTTGCTGGGTAACTGAGCCGCGCAGGCAACTGGCAGGCCTGCCGTCCACCCCGCTCAGGCTGCGAGGATGGCAGGATGCTGCTACAGTCGCCCCACGATTATTAAATGATTCGCTCGCACGCTGGCGCTGGAGTAACCAAGTTAGATGGATAAACAGAGTCCCCACCTACTGCTCCGCGTGCCAACGCCGACCAAGCAGGGCCTGACTTTCTGCGACGCCACGCCACGTGATTTGAAACGCTGGATCGCCGGCCTGCCCAAGGCCAATATCGGCGAAACCGCCCGCCAGCTGTACCAGGCGCTGATCGAACTCAACCAGCTGCTGACGCCTTCGGACAACCGTGTGCAGTTGCTCGAATTGCTGCGCCCTGAAGTGTATTTCGTCTGCCAGCACCTGGAGCGGCACTTCCTCAACCAGGCCATCGTGCTCGACGAGCGCCCGCGCAAGGTCGCGAATCTTTGTCAGGCCCTACAAAACCACCTGGCTATCGGCTACAAGCTGATCATTTCGCGTCTCGCTTCGCAGCCCAGCCGCGAACGCAATCAGCTGTTCGGCATCGCCCTGCAACGCGCCGTGCACAGCCTCAACGGTCCGCTGATCCGCACCAGCCAGCTGTATTGCCCGGTTCCCGAAGGCCTGTGGCTGGAGCTGCATCAGCTGTACCTGATCGCGCGCAAGCAGAACCTCCATCAGGTGGTGATCCGTGATCCGCTGGCGCGCCATACCCAGGGATTGAGCGTCGAACAAAGCTATGTTGTGGCGTTGCTGATCGGCTGTTCGCGCTGCAACCAGATGCGCCAAAGCGCCATCGCCCGCCTGGCCGAAGCGTTGGAGCCGTGGAGCGCACTGGTCAACCTGCAGGCAGGTGGCCACCCGTCGAGCATTTTTGCCGTCGCCCCGCAGCTGGATGGCCCGCCGCGTTACACCTCGCTGTTTCAACCCAGCGAACTGCAAGGGGCGCTGGGTATCGACCCGACGCCACTGGTCGACACCATCAAGGATCACCTGCAATTGCTGCCCGAGGAACGTACCCAGTCGCGCTTGCGCGTGCCGGATGGTTTTACCCTCGACATGCTGCAACACGCGGCAGCCGCCTGGGGCGATATCTCCGAGCGCACGTTTCAGCGTACCGAGGGCACGGGTGGCATGACGCTGTGCATCGGCATGAGCGCACTTAACTACTACCTGGCCAATGGCCGGGCGTTCAGCGAGATTCTCAAGCAGCCGAGAGAAACCACAGCCTCGTTCAAACCGGCCAACAATGAGCCGGATATATGGGCCAGCGCCCATGACGCACGGCGTGGCAACGAGTGGGAAAACGGCCTTGCCTTCGAAGAGATCGAATATGCCAAGCCGGTTGCAGAGCTGGAGCAGGCGGAGTCTGGAGCAGCTGACAGCTACCCCACCTACGTGTTGTCGATCGTCAATCACAGCCCCGGCGGCTACTGCCTGTCCTGGCCCAAAGAGGTGCCCAGCCAATTACAGGCTGGTGAGCTTCTGGGTATCCGCGACAATCCGCAGCAAGGTTGGAGCGTGGCGGTGGTGCGCTGGATTCGCCAAGTACGCGGTGGTGGCACCCAGATGGGCATCGAGCTGATTGCCCCGCATGCACAGTCCTGTGGGCTGCAGCTGGTGCGCAAGGCCGAGCAGAACAGCCAGTACCTGCGTGCCCTGCTGCTGCCGGAAATCTCTGCCATTTCCCGCCCTGCCACGCTGATCACACCGCGCCTGCCCTTTCAGGAAGGCAACAAGGTATTGATCAATATCAACGGCAAGGAACGTCGCGCGGTACTCAGCCAGAAACAGACCAGCACCGGCAGTTTCAGCCAGTTCGTGTACCACGATCTTGAGCAGAAACCCGCGGATCACGCGACCTCTGTCACAGCCTCCGGCAGCCATCGACCGGCCGGCGAGGAAGACTTTGACTCACTCTGGAAGTCGCTGTAGATTGCCGAAAACCTCTACTTTCCCGCTCTCTTCTGCTGTTTTATCGCAGATTCGACTTCGCTAATGGCCATCGAAAAGAAAACCATCCGCCTGCTGATTCTCGAAGATTCGCAGAACGAGGCCGAGCGTCTCGTCAGCCTGTTCCGCAATGCCGGCAACGCTACCCGCGTCCATCGCCTGGTCTCCCGCGACGATCTGCTCGAAGCCCTCGAACACAACTGGGACCTGTTGGTGTGTGCGCCCACCAGCGAATGCCTGGATCCTCACGAGGCGCTCTCCTGCGTCCGGCATCACGGCAAGGACATTCCGGTGATCCTGCTGCTGGCAGACAACGACACCGACAGCGTCACCGAAGCGTTGATGCTGGGTGCTCAGGACGCGTTGCCGCAAGGCGAAGACGAGCGCCTGGTGCTGGTCGCACGTCGTGAACTGGTCAACCTCGAAGAGCGACGCGCCCGCCGTGCTGCCGATGTCGCCCTGCGCGAAGTGGAAAAGCGTTGCCAGCTGCTGTTGGACAGCTCGGTCGATGCCATCGCCTACGTGCACGATGGCATGCATATTTATGCCAACCGCGCTTACCTGGAATTGTTCGGTTTCGACGACGCTGAAGAGCTGGAAGGCCTGCCGATGATCGACCTGATCGGTAGCTGTGATCAGAGCGCCTTCAAGGACTTCCTCAAGAACCACCAAAACCTGGATAACAACGAGCTGGCCTGCTCGGGTGTGCGCACCGACGAGAGCACTTTCTCGGCGCGGGTCAACCTGTCTCCAGCAGCCTATGATGGCGAGCCGTGCATCCAGGTGGTGATCCGTGCGGAAAGCGCCAACGCCGAGCTGGAAGAGAAACTGCGGGAAATCAGCAGCCTGGATCTGGTCACCGGCCTGTACAACCGCGTCCATTTCATCGAACTGATGGACAAGGCCGCTCATCGCGCCGTCAACGACGAACAACCGGCGAGCCTGGCCTACATCCGCGTTGATCGTTACGCCGCGCTGCTTGCCGAGATGGGCCTCGGCGCCATCGACCTGCTGCTCACCGACCTGGCCGGCCTGCTGCGCTCACATTTCCCGCAGGACGCGCAACTGGCGCGCTTCGGCGACGATGTGTTTGCCGTGTTGCAGAGCGGTATTTCGCCGCAACAACAGCGCCCGCAGCTCGAGGCCTTGTTGAAAAAAGCCGAAGGGCATCTGTTCGATATCAATGGGCGCACTGCGCAGACCACGCTGTCGATCGGGGTTGCGGGTCTCAACGAGACCACGCCCAAAGCTGGCGAAGTGATTGATCGTGCGCAACGCTGCGCCGATCAACTCGACGAGCCTGGCACCCTCAAGCTGTTCGATCCCGCCGAAGAACTGGCCGCAGCCGCCAGCCGCGGCAGCGTCGTGGCCATGGTTCAGCAAGCACTGGAGCAGAACAGTTTCCGCCTGCTGTTCCAGCCGGTCATCAGCCTGCGCGGCGATGAGCATGAACACTATGAAGTGCTGCTGCGCTTGCTAAGTCCGTCAGGGCAGGAAGTACCGCCAGACCAGTTCCTGGCGGTAGCTCGGGAGTCGGGGATGGGCGAGAAGATCGACCGTTGGGTAATCCTCAACTCGATCAAACTGCTCGCCGACCACCGCTCCAAAGGGCACGCCACGCGCCTGTTCATCCATCTTTCCAGCGCCAGCCTGCAGGATCAAACCTTGCTGCCCTGGCTCAGCGTCGCCCTCAAAGCCGCACGCCTGCCTTCTGATGCGTTGGTTTTCCAGCTCAGCGAGCCGGATGCCATTGCCTACCTGAAGCAGGCCAGAGCGATGGTCCAGGGCCTCAAGGACCTGCATTGCCACATCGCGCTGAGCCAGTTCGGCTGCGCCTTGAACCCCTTCAACACGCTGCGGCATCTGCCGGTCGACTTCGTCAAAGTCGACGGCTCGTTCGCCAAGGACCTGAATGACCCGGCCAATCAGGAAGCGTTGAAAGCCATGCTGGCCAGCCTGCATGGGCAGGCCAAGCTGACCATCGTGCCATTCGTGGAATCCGCGAGCGTATTGGCGACGCTGTGGCAGGCCGGCACCAATTACATCCAGGGCTACTACCTGCAGGGCCCAAGCCAGTCGATGAACTACAACTTCTCATCGGACGAATGAGCCAACGGGGCAGCCGAACCGCCCCGTTTTATGCGCCTTATCGCTGACCGTCGCGGTCGCGGAAGCCCAGCAGATACAGCACGCCGTCCAGGCCCAGTGTGGAAATCGCTTGCTTGGCGGACTGCTTGACCAGCGGCTTGGCACGGAACGCGACGCCCAACCCGGCTATAGCCAGCATCGGCAGATCGTTGGCGCCGTCGCCAACCGCGACTGTCTGTTCCAGGCTCAGGCCTTCCTTGTGCGCCAGTTCGCGTAACAGATCGGCCTTGCGCTGGGCGTCGACGATCGGCTCGACCGCCACGCCAGTCACTTTGCCGTCGACCACTTCAAGCTCATTGGCGAACACATAGTCGATACCCAGCTTGGCCTGCAATTGTTTGGCGAAGTAGGTGAAGCCGCCCGACAGGATGGCAGTCTTGTAGCCCAGGCGCTTCAGCTCGGCAAACAGCCGCTCGGCGCCCTCGGTCAGGCGCAACGAGGCGCCGATGTCGTCCAGCACGCCAACATCCAGACCTTTGAGCAACGCCAGGCGCTCCTTGAAGCTGGCACGGAAATCCAGCTCGCCGCGCATGGCCCGCTCGGTGATAGCCGATACCAGCTCACCGATACCGGCCGCCTTGGCCAGCTCGTCGATGACCTCCGCCTCGATCAGCGTCGAATCCATGTCGAACACCGCCAGGCGGCGGTTACGGCGATACAGCGAGTCAGCCTGAAAGGCGATATCCGCGTCCAGCGCTTCGGCCGCGCCAAGGAACTCAGCGCGCAAGGCCACCGCATCTTGCGGCTCGCCCAGCACCGAAAACTCGATGCAGCCATTGCCCTGCTCGCCCGGGACGCCCAGCTGAGGCGCAGACAAGCGGTCGATTTGCTCGATATTCAGGCCATGCTGCGCAGTGATCGAACTGACGCGCTGCAGTTGCTCGGCGGTGATTCTGCGGGCCAGCAGCGTCACGCTGTAGCGCATCTTCGCCTGGTCGGCGCCCCAGCTCAGATAGTCAGCTTCCGACACGGGCGTGAAACGCACCTGCTGGCCAAGCTCATGGGCGGTGGACTGAACGTCCTTGAGCACGCGAGAAGCCTGAGCGTCATCGGCGATTTCAACCAGGATGCCCAACGTCACGGCACCGTGAATAACGGCCTGGCTGATATCGAGGAGCGTCACGCCACCTTGGGCCAGAACGCCGGTGATGGCAGCCGTGAGGCCAAGCCGATCTTCACCGGTAATGTTGATCAGGACGATTTCGCGCAAGGCGTACTCCGGGCTCGCAGGACTATGAATGGTCTGCCGAACGGCAATGTGCAGCAGGGCCGGTGAAAAAACCCGCATTCTAACCGCTTTCAAGGCCCTCGGGACACGCGCGGCGCTTTGCCCTGCGCGGGCCGCTCGCTATACTGCGCGCCACTTCCAGCCAACGAGAGCCGAGCTCTGTGAACCGGCCCGCCCCCGTAAAGCCCGACAATTTCTTCCTTCTGCTTTTCCGCGCACTGCGTCAACGTCGCGTGCCGCTGGTGTTGCGCATCGTCAGTCACAGCGTGTTGCTGGTGGCCATGGCGCTGGTGATCTACGCCTGGGTGATCGGCATGCAGTTCAAGCAGGCCATGCAGCAGCAGGCTGAAGCGCTGGGTAGTAGCCTGATAACCCAGACGGCCGCCTCGGCGACCGAGTTGCTGGTGTCCAACGACATCCTCAGCCTCAACGTGCTGCTCAACAACCTGGTGAAGAACCCGCTGGTGGCCCACGCGGCCATCTACAGCGTGGACAATCGCACTCTCGCTGAAGCCGGCACGCGGCCAAGCAAGAGCATGTTGGGCGAGAACGAAGGCCTGTATTCCACACCCATCACCTTCCAGGAAGTGATGGCCGGGCAACTGCGCATCAGCCTCGATATGCAGCAGTTCGAGCAGCCGATGACCATCAGTCTGCAAAGCATGGGCATTCTCAGCCTGATTCTGCTGGCGCTGACGTTGTCCCTGAGCTTGCGCCTGGGCCGGCAGATTTCTACGCCGCTGCTGCAAATGCGCGTGTGGCTGCGCGACCCGGATGATCCTGCCCCTGGTGCTGGGCGCCAGGATGAAATCGGTGATCTGGCGCGCCAGCTGCAAGCGCGGCTGGTGCCCGAGAAACCGGAGCCGGAACCGGAATTCGACGACCTCGACGATCTGAACGAGCAGTTCCTCGATGACGTGCAGGACGAGGATGACGACCTGCGCGACGACGAACCGCGTTTCGAGATGCGCAATCTGCGTGATGAGCGTTTCGACGCCGATGATTACGACCCGCCGAGCCGTCGACGTGACGTGGACATCGACGACGACGCGTTCGCCGACCTGCACGATGATGACGAAACACCCGAGTCTCTGCCGCCCATGCTGCCAGCCGCGCCACGCAAGAGCGCGGTGCTGGCCGTCCAGCTGGGCGCCCAGGAGCAGTTACGTCGCCTGCCGCGTACCCGTCTGATGGAGCTGCTGCAGCGTTACCGCGACTGCCTGGACAAGGCCGCGACACTTTACAAGGCGCAGCTGCATACCTTGAACGATGGCAGCAGCCTGCTGCTGTTCCACCACCAGGACAGCGGCGACGATTACCTGACCCACGCCATCTGCTGCGGCGAACTACTGCGTGCCCTCGGTCATGCGCTGCAAATCGAAGTGGCAGACAGCGGCATTACGCTGCATCTGCAGCTCGGCCTGACCTTGGGTGAAGACCTGCAGGGCCTGAGCCAGGGTGACCTGTTATTGAGCGAGACCGCGCAGAGTGCGCTGGCCTTGTCGCAGCACAGCCGCAACCTGCTGCTGGTTGAGCGTCGGGTAGGCGAGGATACAACGTTGCGTCAGCGCGCACGCATCCGCGCTATCGCCAGCCCCGAGGGTGCCAGCTGCGTCGAGCGCCTGCTCGAACCGTACCCAGCGCTGCTCGAACGGCAACTCGCCCGGCTGCGCGAAGAGCGCTAGGAGCCTGCTCGCGGTCCGCTGCGTGTCAGCTGCAGAAGCAGTATGTTCGACCGCAGGAATGCAAAAGCGGCAAGGCGGCAGGTGACGCTTTTTGCGTGCGCCGGCCGCGACTCCCAAGGTGGATGAAAACAGCGTCATCCACCCTACGAGCTAGGCGGCCTGTCAGGCATTACACAGCGCCCACAAAAAGGCCGGCGCAAGGCCGGCCTTCTCCCGCCAGGCAATCAGAGCTTGGCGATGGATACCTCTGTCGACTTCACAAAGGCAATCACTTCGCTGCCTACGCCCAGTTCCAGCTCGCGCACGGAACGGGTGGTGATCACCGAAGTGACGATGCCGGCAGCGGTCTGCACGTCGATTTCCGACAGCACGTCACCTTCGACGATTTCCTTGATGGTGCCCTTGAACTGGTTGCGTACGTTGATGGCTTTAATGGTCATGGCGAATCTCCTGGCATGTTGAATGGCCCCGGAACGGGGCATGAGGTCGGGTTAGAGTGCCCAGCGCAATTGCGTCGGGAGCGGTGATACGGGATCGGGCTGCGCAGGTAGCGCGGGCAGTTGCAGAACGCGGTTGAGCACCTCGGCTTCCAGCGCGGCGAGATGGGCAGACCCTTTGTTGCGCGGGCGCGGCAGATTCACCTGCAGATCGAGGCCGACCTGGCCATCCTCGATCAGGATGACCCGGTCCGCGGTTGCCACGGCTTCGCTGACGTCGTGGGTAACCAGCAGCACGGTAAAGCCGTGCTGCTGCCAAAGGCGTTCGATTAGTTGCTGCATCTCGATGCGCGTCAGCGCGTCGAGTGCGCCCAATGGCTCGTCGAGCAGCAGCAGGCGAGGCTCGTGGATCAATGCCCGGGCCAAGGCGACACGCTGCTTCTGGCCGCCGGATAGCGCCGCCGGCCACTCATTGGCGCGCTCACCCAGGCCGACCGCGTCCAGCACCTGCTGGGCCTTGGGGCGCCAGTCGCCGGTAAGCCCAAGGCCGACGTTGTCGATCACCCGTTTCCATGGCAGCAGGCGGGCTTCCTGAAACATCAGCCGCGTAGCCCCGCGGGTGGCGGCCAGCGTGCCGTTGCCGGCCAGCAGTTCGCCGCCACTGGGCTGGTCGAGGCCTGCCAGCAGGCGCAGCAGCGTGCTCTTGCCGCAACCGCTGCGGCCGACCACGGCCACGAACTGCCCGGCAGGAATGCGCAGGTCGATGTCCTTGAGCACCTGGCGCTCGCCGAAGGATTTCTGAATGCCGCGAATGGTCAGCGGCGTGCCGCGATTGAGGCGATGCAAAGCGGTCATTTGCCACCTGCCTTGGTCTGATAGGCCGGATGCCAGCGCAACCAGACATACTCCAGTCCGCGGGCGGCGACATCGGCCAGCTTGCCAAGTACCGCGTACAGCAGGATCGCCAGCACCACGACGTCGGTCTGCAGAAACTCGCGGGCGTTCATCGCCAGGTAACCGATCCCGGCGCTGGCGGAAATCGTTTCGGCAACGATCAGCGTCAGCCACATCAACCCCAAGGCGAAGCGTACGCCGACCAGGATCGACGGCAGCGCACCAGGGAGGATCACCTGGCGGAACAGGGCGAAGCCGGACAGACCGTAGCTGCGCGCCATCTCCACCAGCGCCGGGTCGACGTTACGAATGCCGTGGTAGGTGTTCAGGTAGATCGGGAACAGCGTGCCGAGGGCGACCAGAAAAATCTTCGCGCTCTCGTCGATGCCGAACCACAGGATGACCAGCGGAATCAGCGCCAGGTGCGGTACGTTGCGGATCATCTGTACCGAGCTGTCGATAAGCCGCTCGCCCCACGTCGACAGGCCGGTGATGAAGCCCAGCACCAGACCGATACCGGCACCGACGGCGAAACCGACACCGGCACGCCAGCCGCTGATCGCCAGGTGTGTCCAGATCTCGCCACTGGCCAGTAACTGCCAGCCTGCCTCCAGCACCGCGCTGGGCGCCGGCAGGATGCGCGTGGACAGCAGCCCTGCCACCACTGCGCCTTGCCAGGCAGCCACTAGCGCCACGGGCAAGGCCCAGGGCGCCAGGCGTAACGCCAGCCGATTGAAAGATGTGTCACTCATCGCATACCTCATTCATCGCAGGTTGGCCGAGCGCTCCGCGCCCGGCGCGTAATCAGCTGGCCGAAACAGCCTTGGGCAGAATGTCGCTGGCGACCATTTCACCGAATGGGCTGACGTAGCCCGCGCCTTCCGGCAACGCGGGGCGGTTCACGTCCAGATGCGGGAACAGCAGTTCGGCGACGCGATAGGATTCTTCGAGGTGCGGATAACCGGAGAAGATGAAGGTATCGATGCCCAGGGCGGCGTACTCCTTGACCCGCTCGGCTACCGTCGGGCCGTCGCCGACCAGCGCAGTGCCGGCGCCGCCACGTACCAGGCCGACGCCGGCCCAGAGGTTGGGCGACACTTCCAAGTTGTCCTTGCTGCCGCCATGCAGGGCGGCCATGCGTTGCTGGCCGACCGAGTCGAAGCGCGCCAGTGAGGCCTGGGCACGAGCGATGGTGTCATCGTCGAGATGAGCGATCAGCTTGTCGGCGGCTTTCCAGGCTTCTTCGTTGCTTTCGCGCACGATCACGTGCAGGCGAATGCCGAAGCGAACCTCGCGGCCCTGGGCTTTGGCCTTGTCCCTGACGGCGGCGATCTTCTCGGCCACCGCGGCCGGCGGCTCGCCCCAGGTCAGGTACAGCTCGACCTGCTCGGCAGCGAGATCCTGCGCGGCCTCGGACGAGCCACCGAAATACAACGGCGGACGCGGCTGTTGGATCGGCGGGTAGAGAAGCTTGGCGCCTTTTACCTGAATGTGCTTGCCGTGGTAGTCGACCACTTCGCCTTCCAGCACACGGCGCCAGATGCGAGTGAACTCGACAGAGGCCTCGTAGCGCTCGGCGTGTGACAGGTTCAAGCCGTCGCCGGCCAATTCGTCCGGGTCGCCGCCGGTGACCAGATTGAACAGCGCGCGGCCACCGGATAGACGATCCAGTGTCGCGGCCTGCCGTGCAGCCACGGTTGGCGAGATGATTCCCGGCCGCAACGCGACGAGAAATTTCAGGCGCTGGGTCACCGGGATCAGCGAGGCGGCGACCAGCCACGAATCCTCGCAGGAACGGCCGGTGGGAATCAGCACGCCGCCGAAGCCGAGGCGGTCGGCAGCCTGGGCGATCTGCTGCAGGTAACCATGATCGACGGCGCGAGCGCCTTGCGAGGTGCCGAGATAATGGCCGTCGCCGTGAGTCGGCAGGAACCAGAAAATGTTCAGGCTCATGAAGTGATCTCCTTGGGATTGCTCGCTGCATGACGACCCGCCACGCAGCTGAATACTTACTGCTGGGCGTGCTGGGCAGCGGTGAGCGGCGGCGCATCGGGCGCAGACCAGATCACCTCCTTGATGCTCAGCTTTTTGGGGATCAGCTTGAGGTCGGTGAAGGTGTCGGCGATTTTCTGCTGCGCCTCGACCACCTCCGGCGTGATCAACTGAGCGCCATAGCTCTGGCGCTGCACGGCGAGGCGTGTGATCTCTGGAGAGAGGCCGAGCAAGGGCGACACCTGAGCGACGGTCTCGTCGTTGTGCGCCTTGACCCACTCGCCGATGGCGCGGATTTCTTCGACCAGCGTCTCGATCACTTCCGGGTGCTGCTCGGCGTATGGCCGGGTTGCCAGGTAGAACTGGTGGTTGCTCACCAGACCCTTGCCGTCGACCAGCGTGCGGGCCTGCAATTGCTGCTCGGCAGCTGCCTGGAAGGGATCCCAGATGACCCAGGCGTCGACGCTGCCGCGCTCGAACGCGGCGCGGGCATCGGACGGTGGCAGGTATACCGGCTGGATGTCGCTGTACTTCAGGCCGGCCTCCTCCAGCGCACGCACCAACAAGTAGTGCACGTTGGAGCCCTTGTTCAGTGCGACCTTCTTGCCCTTGAGATCCGCCACCGAGCGCAGCGGCGAATCCTTGGCGACCAGAATCGCTTCACTGGTGGGCGCTGGCGGCTCGTAGGCGACATACAGCAGATCAGCGCCAGCGGCTTGCGCGAACACCGGCGGCGTTTCGCCCGTGGTACCAAAATCCACCGAGCCAACATTTAGGCCTTCGAGTAGCTGCGGGCCGCCGGGAAACTCGGTCCACTTGACCTCGATCCCCTGGGACGCCAGACGTTTCTCTAGCGAGCCATTGGCTTTGAGTAGCACCAGAGTGCCGTATTTCTGATAGCCGATTCGCAACACCTTGTTGCTGTCAGCGGCGTGAGCCTGGGTGGCGCCGAAAGACAGGGTCGCGACAAACAGGGCGACCAGACTCCGACGCAAAGTGATGGTGCGCATGGCACGCTCCTCTGCATTGAGTGTTTGGCCACCTGCTGCCTCGTTGGCGGGCAAGTAAGGTGGGGGTTGGACAAGTACGGGTGAGTGACGTCAGGCGCTCCAGCGCCCGCTAAGCAGGCGTTCGTTCAACAGCCCCGGTTCGATCGGTTGCGGTCGGCGGTTGAGCGACTGAATCAATTGTTGCAAGGCGTCATCCAGACGCTGTTCCAGTAACGGCAGCAGGTCGGCACCGCTGTCGGTGTAGGCGATCTGGCTGTCCTCGGCGAACACGCCGTGCAGCACGTCCTGCGCCTTGAGCGCAGACAGCACCGGCTTGAGGGCGTAGTCCACCGCCAGCAAGTGGGCACTGCTGCCGCCCGTGGCGATGGGCAGCACCACTTTGTGATGCAGGGCGCGCTCGGGCAGTACATCGAGCAAGGTTTTCAAGGCTCCGGAAAACGACGCTTTGTACACCGGCGTCGCCACAATCAACCCGTCTGCAGTTGCCACATGGGCCTGCAGTTCCTGAATGCGCGAACTGCCGAAGCGGGCATGGAGCAGGTCCTCGGCGTCAAAGTCGCGCACCTGATAGCTGACCACCTCGACACCGCGGGCCTGCAGCCACTGCCGGGACCAATCGAGCAACGCGTTGGAACGCGACTTCAGGCTCGGGCTACCGCCCAGCAAAACCACCAGCATGGGGCGCCCCTTACTTGTTCGGCTGCGGTGTGAGGCGCAGGTAAGGCTTCACCGCACGGTAGCCTTTCGGAAAGCGCTGCTTGATCTCGTCTTCGTCCTTCAGCGACGGCACGATCACCACCTCGTCGCCGTCCTGCCAGTTGGCGGGCGTGGCCACCTTGTGGCTATCGGTCAGCTGCAGGGAATCGATCACCCGGAGGATTTCGTGGAAGTTGCGCCCGGTGCTCGCTGGGTAAGTGATGGTCAGGCGCACCTTCTTGTTCGGGTCGATGACGAACAGCGAACGCACAGTGAGGGTGTCGTTGGCGTTCGGGTGGATCAGATCGTAGAGCTCGGACACCTTGCGGTCGGCATCGGCGAGAATCGGGAAGTTGACCGCCGTGTTCTGGGTCTCGTTGATGTCTCCGATCCACTTCAGGTGGGAGTCCACCGGGTCGACAGACAGGGCGATGGCCTTGACGTTGCGCTTGGCAAACTCGTCCTTCAGCTTGGCGGTGAAACCCAGCTCGGTAGTGCATACCGGGGTGAAATCAGCAGGATGGGAAAACAGGACGCCCCACTGGCTACCCAGCCACTCGTGGAAGCGGATACGGCCTTCGCTGGAGTCCTGCTCGAAGTCGGGGGCGATATCGCCCAGGCGGATGCTCATGACGGTTGCTCCTGGTAAGTGCTTGCGTGGGACTCACTATGCTCAGAAGCGAAAAATATTAAAAAGAATAAATAACGATTTATTTATAACCAAAATAACATTCGACTGACCCGCCTCCAGCGGGCCAGTGATGCACTGCCTCAGTCGCGCACCCGAGCCGGGTTGCCGACCACCGTCGTGCCCTCGGGCACATCGCGGGTAACCACGCTGCCAGCGCCGATCAGCGCGTTATCGCCAACGCTCACCCCCGGCAGAATCAGTGCACCGGCACCAATCCACACATTGCGCCCGATGGTCACCGGGCGGCCGAACTCCAGCCCGGATTCACGCTCGGCAGGATCACGAGGGTGGTCGGCGGTAAGGATCTGCACGCCCGGGCCGATCTGCGTCTTGTCGCCGATGCTCACGGCCACCACATCGAGAATCACGCAGTTGAAGTTGATGAACACCTCATCGCCCAGGCTGATGTTGAAACCGTAGTCGCAATGAAACGGCGAGCGCACCACCACGCCTCTGCCGATTGCTGCCAGGCGCTCGCCCAGCACCTGGCTACGCTCGGCCGGAGAGAGGCCAAGATTGCCGTTGTAGCGTGCCAGCCACGCCATGGTAGCCGCGCTCTCGGCCTGCAGCTCGGGATCGCTGGCCAGATAGAGTTCGCCGGTCAGCATCTTGTATTTTTCACCGAGTGCCATAGCGCGTTGCTCCTTCACGAATGTGAAGTAGAGAACCCTCGTGCCGCCATGGGTTCCGGCGATCAGCCGCGCGGTATTGCATCAATTCGTGTGCCCCGTCACCTGGCGTGCGGGCTTCAGAACAGCTCCAGCTGTCCGCCAATCAACGCACTGAAATCATCGTCCACGAAGGGCAAAATCGCGTCGGCCACCGGCTGCAGTTGTTTGCTCAGGTAGTGGCCGTAATCAATCGGCGCGCGGCGCAATTCGAGCGGCTCCGGCCCGGCCACGCTCATCACGTAGCTGATCCAGCCGCCGCTCTGGTACTGCCGCGGCCGCCCTTGCTCATCGTTGTGGGCGTCGGCCAGGCGCGCGGCCCGTACGTGAGGCGGCACGTTACGCTGATAGTCGTCCAGGCGCCGACGCAGCCGCTTGCGGTACACCAGGCGTTCATCGAATTCGCCATCCAGGGTGCGCTGTACATAGTCGCGCACATAATCCTGGTAAGGCTGACGCTTGAAGATGCGCAGGTACAACTCCTGCTGGAATTGCCGGGCCAGCGGCGACCAGTCACTGCGCACCGTCTCCAGGCCTTTGTAGACCATCTCCTCGCGGCCATCGGCCTGGCGGATCAGCCCGGCGTAGCGTTTCTTGCTGCCCTCCTCCATGCCGCGGATGGTCGGCATCAGAAAGCGGCTGAAGTGGGTTTCGAACTGCAGCTCGAGCGCGCTCTGCAGACCGAACTCGGCCTGCAGATGCTCGCGCCACCAGGCATTGACGCGCTGCACCAGGCCACGGCCGATCCGCTCGGCGTCCGCTTCGGCATGGGCGCTGTGCAGCCAGACGAAGGTGGAGTCGGTGTCGCCATAGATCACCGTATGCCCCTCGGCCTCGATCAGCTGGCGCGTGCGGCGCATCACCTCGTGGCCGCGCAGGGTGATGGAGGACGCCAGGCGCGTGTCGAAGAAGCGGCAACCGCTGGACCCCAGTACGCCGTAGAAGGCGTTCATGATGATCTTCAGCGCCTGGGACAACGGCGTATTGCCCGCACGCTTCGCCGCCTCGCGGCCCTGCCACACGCGCTCGACGATGGCCGGCAGGCAATGCCGGGTGCGAGAAAAGCGCGCGCCGCGAAAACCCGCCACCGACTGGGCATCGTCAGGCTCGCGCAGGCCCTCGATCAGCCCGACCGGGTCGATCAGAAAGGTGCGGATCAGCGACGGATAGAGGCTCTTGTAATCGAGCACCAGCACCGACTCGTAGAGCCCCGGCCGCGAGTCCATGACAAAGCCGCCCGGGCTGGCTTCGGGCGGGCGCTCGCCCTGGTTGGGGGCGACGAAGCCCTGGCGGTGCATCAGCGGCATGTACAGGTGGCTGAACGCGGCCACCGAACCGCCACTGCGGTCCACCGGCAGGCCGGTGACCGTGGCCCGTTCGAGGAGGAAGGTGAGCAGCTCGGTCTTGGCGAAGATGCGCGTCACCAGCTCGCAGTCCTTGAGGTTGTAGCGGGCCAGGGCCGGCTTGTCCTCGGCGAACATGCGATTGATCTCGTCCATGCGCTGGTAGGGGTTGTCGATCGCCTTGCCCTCGCCGAGCAATTGCTGGGCGACACTTTCCAGGCTGAAGGACTGAAAGCTCCAGGTCGCCGAACGCAGCGCCTCGATGCCGTCGATGATCAGCCGCCCCGGCGCGCTGGCGAAGAAATGCTGTTTGGAGCCGTGCTCGCGCCAGCCCAGGGTTTCCCCACCACGGCCGAGGCGCAGCGGCACCTGCAGGCGCTGGGCATGCTCGTGCAGCACGCGCAGGTCGAACTGCACCACGTTCCAGCCGATGATGGCGTCCGGATCATGGCGCTCCAGCCAGTCGTTAAGGGCCTCCAGCAATTCGGCGCGGCTATCGAGGTAGGCGAGATCGAAGTCGACCTCGGCTTGACGATTCGGCGGCCCGAGCATGTACACCTGACGCTGCCCGCAGCCTTCCAGGGCGATGGAATACAGCTCGCCGCGCGCAGTGGTTTCGATATCCAGAGACACCAGTTTGAGCTGCGGGCGATAGTCCGGCGCCGGCTTCAGCTGCGCATCGATCAGCACGCCGTCATCGCCTGGGGTGCCGCCGAATAGCACCGGCGCAGTGATGAAGCGCTCCATCAGGTAGCGCTCGGGCGGGCGGATATCGGCTTCGTAGACGTCCACCCCGCCCTGGCGCAGGGTCTGCTCGAGCTGGATCAGCGGGCGCTGTTGGCGGCTGTAGAGGCCGAGCACCGGCCGTTGATGGAAATCGCGCAGCTGCAGCGGGCGCAACTCGATGTCCGTGCCCTTGCCCAGCAGCGCCTCGGCGCGGGCGCGTTGCTCGACCGGGATGAAGGCCACCGAGGTCTGTGGCGGCAGGCGAACCAGGCGCGGGCCGCTGTCGGTCGACAGCCAGAATTCCACCTGGGTGCCAGCCGGCGTGTCGCGCCAGTGCCGGGTCAGGACGAAGCCCTGCTGTAGATCCACCTGCCACCTCGCCTGTTGTTGAGGGTGCGATGTTATCGCGCCTGGCCGCAGCCCGCCCGCGCAAAGCCTGCGCAATACGGTTAAATAGACGCCCACGTTCCGCGACGAGGCCGCCATGCCACTCGACCCCGATCAGCTGCAACAGATCACCACCCGCACGCTGGCGCATTACCAGGCCAGCGCCGAGGGCTTTCGCGAGGGCACCCGCGACCATGATGTCAGCCAGAACATCGACGCGCTGCTGCGCCACACCCATGGCACGGCACCGCTGAGCATCCTCGACTTCGGCTGTGGCCCCGGCCGTGACCTGCGTACCTTCGCACGCCTCGGCCACCGCCCGGTGGGCATCGACGGTTGCCCCGAGTTCGTCGCCATGGCCCGCGCCGACAGCGGCTGCGAGGTCTGGCAGCAGGATTTTCTCGCCCTGGATTTGCCCGCCGACCACTTCGACGGCATCTTCGCCAACGCCGTGCTGTTCCACATCCCCAGTCAGGAACTGCCGCGCGTGCTGAAGGAGCTGCGGGCCAGCCTGAAGCCGGGCGGCGTGCTGTTCAGCTCCAACCCGCGGGGCGACAACCAGGAAGGCTGGAGCGGTGAACGTTACGGCGCCTGGCATGACCTAGAGAGCTGGCGTCAGTTGCTCATGGCCGCCGGCTTCGACGAGCTGGAGCACTACTACCGCCCTGCCGGCCTGCCCCGCGAGCAGCAGCCCTGGCTGGCCAGCGTGTGGCGGCGCAGCCATACCTGACTCGGTGACCGATATAAGGCGGAAGCAGCCGTAGGGTGGATGACGCTCTTTTCATCCACCCTTGCGATCGCAGAGCGGTGGACGGATCGGGCCGCGTAGGTGAGGCGTCGTCCACCCCACGACCGGCCGCTCTCGCCTTCACAGTCTAAATCTCCACTTGCGTGCCCAGTTCAATCACCCGGTTCACCGGCAGGCGGAAGAAGCCCAGGGAGCTGCCGGCGTTCTTCTGCAGCACGGCGAATAGCCGCTCACGCCACATCGCCATGCCGATGCGCTCGGAGGGGATCACCGTTTCCCGGCTGAGGAAGTAGGTGGTCTGCATCGGTGGGCAATCCAGGCCCTTGTCGCTGAGCTGGGCCAGTGCTTGAGGAATGTCCGGCGCCTCGAGGAAGCCGAAGCGCAGGCGCACGCGATAGAACCCCTGGTCATAGGCATCGAGTTCGAAGCGCTCGGCCAGCGGCACCCGAGGACGATCCTCGTAGAGCACGGTGAGCAACATCACCCGCTCGTGCAGCACCTGGTTGTGCAGCAGGTTGTGCAGCAGCGCGTGGGGAACCACGTCGACCCGGCTGGTCAGGAACACCGCGGTGCCGACCACACGATGGGGCGGCTGCAGGGCAATGCTGGCGATGAAGTCACGCAGCACCAGCGCATGCTCGTCGAGGCGTTCGAGGACCAATTGGCGACCGCGCTTCCAGGTAGTCATCAGGCCGAACAGCAAGATGCCGACGATCATCGGCACCGCACCGCCACCGAGGATTTTCGGTACGTTGGCGGCAAAGAACACCACATCGACCAACAGAAACACCGCCAACAGCGGTATCGCCAACACCTTCGGCCAGCGCCACAACAACAGGATCACCGCCGACACCAGCAACGTGGTGCACAACATGGTGCCGGTCACAGCCACGCCATAGGCCTCTGCCAGGCCGCTGGATGACTGGAAGCCCAGCACCAGCAACACCACGCCGACCAGCAACAGGCTGTTGATCAGCGGGATATAGATCTGCCCCTGCTCGGCGCTGGAGGTATGCAGGATCTGCATGCGCGGCACATAGCCGAGCTGGATCGCTTGACGAGTCACCGAGAAGGCCCCAGTGATCACCGCCTGGGAGGCAATGATGGTGGCCAGGGTGGACAGGCCGATCAGCGGTATCAGTGCCCACGACGGCGCCAGTAGGTAAAAGGGATTACGCACCGCCTCAGGGTCGCTGAGCAGCACGGCGCCCTGCCCCAGGTAGTTGAGCATCAGGCCTGGAAAGGCCAGGAACAGCCAGGCGTGCACGATGGGCCGACGGCCGAAATGGCCAAGATCCGCATACAACGCTTCGGCGCCAGTGATGGTCAGCACCACCGCGCCCATCACCGTCAACCCGAGCAGCGGATTGCTGATAAAAAACTGCAGCGCCCAGTAGGGGTTCAGCGCCAGGAGTACTTCCGGCCGCTGCACGATGCCGTGCACGCCCAACGCACCGAGCACCACGAACCAGATCACCATCACCGGGCCGAACAGATAACCGATGCGGGCCGTGCCATGCCGTTGCAACAGGAACAATGGCACCAAGATCAGCAACGCCACCGGCACGACCCAATGATCGATGCCGTCGACCACCAGGCCGACCCCTTCCACGGCGGAAACCACCGACACCGCGGGGGTGAGCATGCTATCGCCATAGAACAGCGCGGCGCCGAACAGGCCGAGCATGATCAGCGCCGCGCGCAGCCGTGGATGATTGACGGCGGCGCGCTGAGCCAACGCGGTCAGCGCCATGATGCCGCCCTCGCCGCCGTTATCGGCGCGCAGGATGAACATCACGTATTTGACCGAGACCACCAAGGTCAGCGACCAGAAGATCAGCGAGAGAATGCCCAGCACGCTGCTTTGGGAGAGGTCGACGCCGTAATGTGGCGAGAAGATTTCCTTCAGCGCGTACAGCGGGCTGGTGCCGATATCGCCATAAACGATGCCGACGGCGCCGACCAACAGCGCGATGGACGATGTGCGGGGTGTGGTGGTGCTCACAGTGATTTCTCGGGGACTGCAGATGCCTGCAGATATACGCCTGAAGCCCGTTACCCACAGCACCGGCCGGCAAAGTTTTACGGCATTTTTACGGCCATCCGCAGTTCTTTACGCCAACCTTGCAGCGGGCCATGATCGGCACAGCCCCGGCCACGGAAATCACCATGCCTACCGCTGCACCCTCCACGCTGCGTTATTCACAGGGGCCACTGCTGGCCTGCCTGAGCGGCCAGGCAAATGATGAGGCACTGCTCAGCCACGTCGCCGAACTGGCACGGCTGCGCGGTCGGCCGTGGATCGCCGTAGCGGTTGCAGACAGCGCCCGGCATCAGGCCATGGGCGCGCTGGAACACCTCTGTGAACAGCTCGGCGGCAGCTACGTGCAACTGCAGGGCCGCAACCGCGCAACCTCACTCGTGGAGTTCGCCCATAGCCGCCAGGCGGCAGGGCTCTGGTGCGCTGGTAGCGGTCGACGCGCGCTTGTGAAGACCTTGCTGCGCCACGCCGACGGCTTCGAGATCGGCGCGCTCAACCTGCCGGGCAAGCCTAGCGAGAGGCGCCCGCCGCAAGCGACCGCGCCGTTCTCCGAGTACTTACTGGCGGTTGTGGCAGCATTCGTCGGCGCGTTGCTGGCGCAGGCCGTCTCGGGCTGGCTCGACCTGCCGAACATCTCCCTGGTATTCCTCGCCGCCGTGCTGCTGGTGGCGGTACGCAGCAGCACCGGCCCGGCGCTGCTTTGCGCGCTGCTGTCGTTCGGCGCCTATGGCTTTTACTTTCTGCCGCCGGCCTGGTCGGTAGTGATCCACCGCGAGCAGGACATCCTCACTCTGGTTTTTTTTCTGCTGATGGCCTTGCTCACCGGCAACCTTGCCGCCCGCCAGCGCCGGCAGTATCAGGACCTGCAGCAGGCGCAGGCGCAGACCCAGCAGTTGCTGCTGTTCGCCGAACGCCTGAGCAATGCACGGGATCACAGCGACCTGTTCCACGCCATGGCTCGTCAGCTGGACCTTCCCGATCAGCAGTTGTGCCTGCTCAGCCTCGACGAGAACGGCCACTGGCAGGCGCTCGACGGCAGCCCTCCCGACCTCAGCGAGCTGGAGCGGATCAGTGCCGAACATGCCTGGCGCAATGGCCAGCCCCGTGGTTACGACAGCCACAGCCTGGCGCGCCCGCACTGGTGGTGGTGGCCGCTGCTGGAGGTCGATCAACCGCTGGCGCTGCTTGGCGTGCGCACCGGCCAAGGCGATGCGCCGCCCATTGAGCAGCGCCGCCTGATCGGTACCCTGCTGCCATTGCTGAGTAACGCATTGGCCCGCGTAAGGATCGCCGAGGCATTGGCCCATTCACGCCTGCACCACGAGACCGAGCGCTTGCGCAGCGCCCTGCTGGCTTCGGTTTCCCACGACCTGCGCACCCCGTTGACGGCCATGCGCGGCAATATCGAAACCCTGCAACTGTTCGCGGACAACCTCGACGCGGCAGTCCGCGACGAACTGCTGCAGGACACCGGCACCGAGGCCGCCCGCCTGGATCGTTACATACAGAACCTGTTGGATATGACCCGCCTCAGCCACGGCGCCTTGCAGCTGGAGCGCGACTGGGTGAGCGCTGGCGACCTGATCGCCGTGGCCCTGCAACGTTTGCGACCGATGCTGCAGCCGCTGCGTGTCAGCTACGACGTACCGGACGATACGCCGCTGCTGTGGGCACAAGGTGCATTGATCGAGCAGGCCTTGATCAACGTATTGGAAAACGCCGCACGCTTCTCGCCGCCGGGCGGTGAAATCGGTATTCGTGTCAGCAGCCATGGCGCCTGGCTGAACATCGCCGTGAGCGACCAGGGCCCTGGCATTCCCGAGGATGAGCAAGCGCGCATCTTCGACATGTTCTACACCGCTGCGCGGGGTGACCGCGGTGGCGGTGGTACCGGCCTGGGCCTGGCGATCTGTCAGGGCATGCTTACCGCCCACGGCGGTCACGTGAGCGTCGCCTCGGTGCTCGGCCGCGGTAGCACACTGACCTTGCACATGCCACTGGCTGCCGCACCGGGTGGCGAACCTGCCGAACACGAGGGCGCGCCAACATGAATGCGGCAAGCATCCTGCTGGTCGATGACGAAGCGGCCATTCGCAAATTCCTGCGGATCGGCCTGCAAGCCCAGAATTACCGAGTGATCGAAGCCGATTGCGGCGAGGCGGCACTGCGTTTGGCAGCCCTGGAGCAACCCGACCTGGTGGTGCTCGACCTCGGCCTACCGGACATGGACGGCCAGGAAGTGCTGGCGCGGCTGCGCGAGTGGTCGAGTGTACCGGTGCTGGTGCTCTCGGTACGCGCCGGGGAAAAGGACAAGGTCATGGCCCTTGACCAGGGCGCCAACGACTACGTCAGCAAACCCTTCGGCGTGCAGGAATTTCTCGCCCGGGTACGCGCCCTGCTGCGCAACCGTCCCTCGACGCAACGGCCTGCCGCCGCGCTGATCAGTGGCCCGTTGCGGGTCGACTTCGCCTTTCGCCGGGTCAGCCTGGATGACCAGGACATCGGCCTGACGCGCAAGGAATACGCCGTGCTGGAAACGCTCGCCCGCCATCCTGGCATGGTCGTCACCCAGCAGCAGCTATTGCGTGACATCTGGGGGCCCAGCCATATCGAGCACAGCCACTACCTGCGCATCGTCATCGCCCACCTGCGCCAAAAGCTCGGCGACGATCCTGCAGCGCCAAGGTTGATCGTCACCGAAGCAGGGGTCGGCTATCGGCTGGTTGATCGGGACGCCTGAACGATCCGCCCCCGGATGCCTCTGTTAGACTGCCGCCACAACCCTTGCCGGAGAACATGATGCCCAAGGTCGGAATGCAGCCGATCCGCCGCTCGCAACTGATTGCCGCGACCCTCGAAGCCGTCGACCAAGTGGGCATGAGCGATGCCAGCATCGCCTACATCGCCCGTCTCGCCGGCGTGTCGAACGGCATCATCAGTCACTATTTCCAGGACAAGAACGGCCTGCTGGAAGCAACCATGCGTCATCTGATGCAGGCGTTGAGCGAAGCCGTCCATGCCCGTTACCGGTTGCTGCGTGAAGACACGCCCCAGGCACGCCTGCGCGCGATCATCGACGGCAACTTCGACGAAACCCAAGTCAGCGGGCCGGCCATGAAAACCTGGCTGGCGTTCTGGGCCAGCAGCATGCACCAACCCTCGCTGCGCCGCCTGCAGCGAGTCAACGACCAGCGCCTGTACTCGAACCTGTGCGGCCAGTTCCGCCGCGTATTGCCGCAACCGCAGGCTCGCGCAGCCGCGCGCGGCATGGCCGCACTGATCGATGGGTTGTGGCTGCGCGGCGCGCTGTCGGGGGAAAGCTTCGATACTCGCCAGGCGGCGCAGATCGCCTACGACTACCTCGACCTGCAATTGGCCAAGGCAGAAACCGCGCTCAGCTGATCGTCTGCAAGCGGGCTCCTACACGGCAGCCCCGGCCAGGTAGGAGCGTCCACCTCGGCGCGACTCGATAACGGCCTTGCCGCGCCATCGGTAGTGCCCGCGCCATACGCCGCAGGGCCGCGGCGCCTACATGGCAGCACCCTGCCAGCTTCACCCCGACACTGATTCACATGTCGTATTCGGCTCGCTTCTCGTCGCCCGCAGGATTTTTATTGATTGATCGATCAATAAAAATAAAGTAGGCTGTTTTTTAACCAAATCGGCTGGCATGTCTTTTCACCTCGTTCACGCCGATTCATCCGCCAGAGCGCCTGCAGCGTCCTGGCCCGATCAGGAGAACGCCCCATGGCCCGATTCGAAGACCAGAAGCTTTACATAGGCGGCCGTTACGTCGACTCCAGCAGCAGCGCGACGCTGCAAAGCATCAACCCGGCCAACGGCGAAGTGCTGGCCAACATCCAGCGCGCCAGCCGGGACGATGTCGAACGTGCCGTCGCCAGTGCCGAGCAGGGCCAGAAAGTCTGGGCGGCGATGACCGCCATGCAGCGTTCGCGCATCTTGCGCCGCGCCGTGGATATCCTGCGTGAGCGCAACGACGAGCTGGCCGAGCTGGAAACCCTCGACACCGGCAAGCCGCTGAGCGAAACCCGTTACGTCGACATCGTCACTGGCGCCGATGTGCTCGAGTATTACGCGGGTCTGATCCCGGCCATCGAGGGTGAACAGATCCCGCTGCGCGACACCAGCTTCGTCTACACCCGCCGCGAGCCGCTGGGCGTGGTTGCCGGTATTGGCGCCTGGAACTACCCGATTCAGATCGCCCTGTGGAAATCCGCCCCAGCCCTGGCCGCCGGCAACGCAATGATCTTCAAACCCAGCGAAGTCACCTCGCTGACCACCCTCAAGCTGGCCGAGATTTACAGCGAAGCCGGCCTACCGGATGGCGTGTTCAACGTGCTGACCGGCACCGGCAGCGAAGTCGGCCAGTGGCTCACCGAGCATCCGCGGATCGAGAAGATCTCCTTCACCGGCGGCACCGTCACCGGCAAAAAGGTCATGGCCAGCGCCTCCAGCTCGTCGCTCAAGGAAGTGACCATGGAACTGGGCGGCAAGTCGCCACTGATTGTTTTCGAAGACGCCGACCTGGATCGCGCCGCCGACATCGCGCTGATGGCCAACTTCTACAGTTCCGGCCAGGTGTGCACCAACGGCACCCGCGTGTTCGTGCCGCGTGCGCTGCAGGCACGCTTCGAAAGCAAGGTGCTGGAGCGCGTCAAGCGCATTCGCCTGGGCAGTCCGCAGGACGATCAGACCAACTTCGGCCCGCTGGTCAGCTTCGCCCACATGGAGCGCGTGCTGGGCTACATCGAAACAGGTCGCCAGCAAGGCGCACGCCTGCTAACCGGCGGCGAACGCGTGATCGAGGGCGACTACGCCAATGGCGCCTATGTGGCACCGACGGTGTTTACCGACTGCCGTGACGATATGACCATCGTGCGCGAGGAGATCTTCGGCCCGGTGATGAGCATCCTCATCTACGACAGCGAAGAGGAAGTCATCCGACGCGCCAACGATACCGACTACGGCCTGGCCGCTGGCATCGTCACGCGCGATCTGAACCGCGCGCACCGGGTTATCCACAAGCTGGAAGCAGGTATCTGCTGGATCAATACCTGGGGTGAGTCCGCTGCCGAAATGCCAGTGGGCGGATACAAGCAATCCGGCGTCGGCCGCGAGAACGGCCTGACCACGCTGGCCCATTACACCCGCATCAAATCCGTGCAGGTCGAACTCGGCGAATACGCCTCGGTGTTCTGAATGCGTTTGCCGAGCGGCGCCAACCGGCGCCCCGGCAGCGCGGCACAACCTGCTCCATGAGCCGGACACGGGCCTGCGATCCGCTTGGCCCAAGGCTCAGCCACCTACCAGGAGGCCACCATGTCCCACGAATTCGATTACATCATCATCGGCGCCGGCTCTGCCGGCAACGTACTGGCAACCCGCCTGACCGAAGACGCCAGCGTCAGCGTGCTGCTGCTGGAAGCCGGCGGCCCGGATTATCGCCTCGACTTCCGTACCCAGATGCCCGCCGCCCTGGCGTTTCCGCTGCAGGGTCGCCGCTACAACTGGGCCTACGAGACCGACCCCGAGCCTTACATGGACAACCGCCGGATGGAATGCGGGCGCGGCAAGGGCCTGGGCGGTTCATCGCTGATCAACGGCATGTGCTACATCCGCGGCAACGCCATGGACTTCGACAATTGGGCCAAGCAGCCCGGTCTCGAAGACTGGAGTTACCTGGACTGCCTGCCGTACTTCCGCAAGGCGGAAACCCGTGATATCGGTGCCAACGATTACCACGGCGACAGCGGCCCGGTGAGCGTCACCACGCCCAAGGCCGACAACAACCCGCTGTTCCACGCCATGGTCGAAGCCGGCGTGCAGGCTGGCTACCCGCGTACCGATGACCTCAACGGTTACCAGCAGGAAGGCTTTGGCCCGATGGACCGCACCGTGACCCCGGAAGGCCGGCGCGCCAGCACCGCACGCGGCTATCTGGACCAGGCCCGCGAGCGCGCCAACCTGACCATCGTCACCCATGCGACCACCGACCGCATCCTGTTCGACGGCAAGCGCGCCAGCGGCGTCAGCTACCTGATTGGCAACTCGAACGATGCCACCGTCGCCACGGCACGCTGTGAAGTACTTCTGTGTGCAGGTGCCATCGCCTCGCCGCAGATCCTGCAGCGCTCCGGCGTCGGCTCCGGTGAATTGTTGCGTGGCCTGGACATTGATGTCGTGCATGACCTGCCTGGCGTGGGTGCCAACCTGCAGGATCACCTGGAGGTGTACGTGCAGTACGCCTGTACCCAGCCGGTGTCGCTGTACCCGGCCCTGAAGATGCTCAACCAGCCCGGGATCGGCGCCAAATGGCTGCTGGCCGGCGACGGTATCGGCGCCAGCAACCAGTTCGAGGCCGGTGGCTTCATCCGCTCGCGCGAAGAGTTCGAGTGGCCGAACCTGCAGTATCACTTCTTGCCCGTGGCGATCAATTACAACGGCAGCAATGCGGTAAAGGAGCATGGCTTTCAGGCCCATGTCGGCTCGATGCGCTCGCCAAGCCGTGGCCGCGTGCAGCTCAAGTCCAAAGACCCGCGTCAGCACCCGAGCATCCTGTTCAATTACATGGCACATGAGCAGGACTGGCAGGAGTTTCGCGACGGCATCCGCCTGACCCGCGAGATCATCAACCAGCCAGCCCTCGACCCGTACCGCGGTCGTGAACTGAGCCCAGGCGCCCATGTGCAGAGCGATGCCGAGCTGGACGCCTTTATTCGTGAACATGCAGAGACGGCCTTCCATCCGTCCTGCTCGTGCAAGATGGGCGAAGACGACATGGCGGTGGTCGATGGCCAGGGCCGCGTGCACGGCCTGCAGGGCCTGCGTGTGGTGGATGCGTCGATCATGCCGGAGATCATCACCGGCAACCTCAACGCCACCACCATTATGATCGCCGAGAAGATCGCCGACCGCATTCGTGGCCAGCAACCGCTGCCACGCAGCAAAGCGGCGTATTACAAGGCCAACGGCACACCGGTGCGTGGCACGCCGCTACGCTCAGTCGAAGCGATGCGCTCGGCCAGTTAGTTGGGCAATTCCTGGGTTGTCATCCGATAGCCTCCTGGGGGAGCCAGGCGCTGCAGGTCAAAGCGTTGCAAGGTACGGATATCAAGCATCTCTACCTGAGGGCTGATGATCGCGGGCAGCGCCTCGCCCTTGAGACCGCGGACCGCGAGATCCAGGGCGATACGTGCCTGAGTTACTGGCGAGTCGGTTGGCGCGGCCAGCAAATCACCTTCGCGTATCTGCTGAAGCACGCGATCAGTCGCGTAAAGCGACAGCACCCGCGTTCGCGAATGGGCACTGCCCACCAGCTCGGTGGCGAACAAGGCAGCTTCGGCGTTGCCGATCACGTAGTCCAGTTTGGGCTCAGCCTTGAACAGCTTGCGCGTCAACTGCGCCTGACGGCTGCGGTCCAGCGGACCGTAGCCGCCATGCACGAGGGTGATGGCTGTGCCGTGCAGGGCTGCGTGCAAACCGCGCTCGGCATCTTTTATCCAGCCAGCGTCGACCGGCCCTGGCAACCAGCCGACGCGAATGGGCCGACCTGCGCTGAGTTTGCTCAGGTACGTCACGGTCGCGCTGGCCATATCGGCGAAGTCAACGCGCGAGCGTGAGCTCAGCGTCTCACAGCCCAGGCCATTGATCAGATCAATCACCGGGCGTCCGGCGCTTTGCTGAACCGCAATACGCGAACACAGGTCGGAAGGATTGATAGCAGCAATCAGAAAGCCATCGGCACCTTTAGCAACACAATGGTCGAACTGCCTCACTTGAACGTCGGGATGGTCGTAGCCACCCGCCTCGTAAATACCGAGTCGGACGCCCAGGCGTTGCGCTTCCTGCTGCAACCCCCATGTCACGCCCCACCAGTAACGGTCCTTGGCATTCGGGATCAGCACGCAGATCCGCCAGGGCTCACTAGCGGCGCCTGTGGGCTGATAGCTACGCAACTGACCATCGATAACGACTGGCTGCGAGAACCCGGCCGCCAAGGACTGGCACGACCAGAGCAGAACGAGCAACAACAGACAACGCATATCAATCCTCCCTGAGGTCTGTTGATTCTTCGCAACGGCAGCGCCGGAACACCTTTGGCCTGACCTAGCGATATTTCCCTCGGCGACATGGGCTGCACCGAACCATCCGCAGCCCGATACACTGGCCGTGCTGGCCACCGTTCATCCTAGCACCCATGTCTCGATGACCGGCATGGATAGCGTATGACCCCGTAGTGAGACCACCATGACCCTGCTCGATGCCCGTACTGCCCGCCTGCTGCCCTGGATCGTCGCCATTGCGTTCTTCATGCAGACCCTGGACGGCACCATCCTCAACACGGCCCTGCCGAGCATGGCCGCCGACCTGTCCGAAGACCCGCTGCGCATGCAGTCGGTAATCATTGCCTACATGCTCACCGTGGCATTGCTGATCCCGGCATCCGGCTGGCTGGCGGATCGCTTCGGTACCCGGCACATCTTCTTCAGCGCTATCCTGCTGTTCAGCTTCGGCTCGCTCCTGTGCGCGGTCTCGCAGTCGCTGAACATGCTGGTGATCGCACGCATCATCCAGGGTTTTGGTGGCGCGCTGATGATGCCGGTAGGGCGGCTGGTGGTCCTGCGCGCCTACCCGCGCACGGAACTGGTACGCATCATGAGCTTCATCACCCTGCCCGGCCTGCTCGGCCCGCTGATCGGCCCGACCCTGGGCGGCTGGCTGGTGGAGTACGCCAGCTGGCACTGGATCTTCCTGCTCAACCTGCCGGTCGGCGCCGTTGGCTGCTGGGCCGCCTATCGCTTCATGCCGGAGCTGCGTGGCAGCGAGCGGACGCGCTTCGACCTGGCAGGTTTCCTGCTGTTCGGAGCCAGCATGCTGCTGATTACCATGGCACTGGAAGGCCTGGGTGAGCTGCACCTGCCGCACATGCGCGTGGTGCTTTTGCTGCTCGGCGGTCTGGCGTGCCTGGCGGCCTACTGGCTGCGCGCCGGACGTACGGCCAACGCGCTGTTCCCGCCGCGGCTGTTCAACACGCGCAGTTTCGCGGTGGGCATCTTCGGCAATAT
The DNA here is from genome assembly GCF_900102335.1 of Phytopseudomonas seleniipraecipitans. GTDB lineage: Bacteria > Pseudomonadota > Gammaproteobacteria > Pseudomonadales > Pseudomonadaceae > Aquipseudomonas > Aquipseudomonas seleniipraecipitans. The sequence continues at coordinate 280,359 of NZ_FNBM01000005.1, read as the reverse complement.
CTTCGCGCGTCTTGGCACCGGTGCCTTGCCGTTTCTTACCCCGCTGCTGCTGCAGTTGGGCATGGGCTATTCACCGGCCCAGGCCGGCATGAGCATGATCCCCCTGGCACTCGCCGCCATGGCCATGAAGCCGCTGGCCAAACCACTGATCGACCGCCTTGGCTACCGACGCATCCTGACCTTCAACACCGTGCTGCTGGGCTTGCTGATCACCAGCATGGCACTGGTCGACGGGCAGACCTCGCACCTGCAGCTGGCCATCCAACTGAGCCTGATCGGCGCCTTCAACTCCCTGCAGTTCACTGCCATGAACACCGTGACCCTGATCGACGTGCCCGACAGCGAAGCGAGCAGCGGCAACGGCCTGCTGTCGGTGGTGGTGCAGCTGTCGATCAGCATGGGCATCGCCACAGGCGCCGCGTTACTGAGCGGCTTCAGCCTGGACAATCAGGCCGCCGCCGACGGCGTGCTGAGCGCCTTCCAGTCCACCTACCTGTGCATCGGCCTGCTGACGATCCTGGCTGCGGGGATATTCCTGCAGTTGTCGCCGGATGATGGCCGCAGCGCCCGGCGGGTCAAGGTCGAGGTCGACGAGTAGGCACAGCGATAGGCGCAGGCCCCGGCACTGCGCCTGCTACACTAGGCGCCTTCGACTGTTCGCTTTAGGCTCTTTACCGTGACCGCTACCGCTTTCTCTTCGCTTGCCCTGTCGCCCGCCATGCTGGCGAACCTCGAGTCCCTCGGTTACGCAGAGATGACGCCGATCCAGGCCCAAAGCCTGCCGGTCATGCTCAAGGGCATGGACCTGATCGCCCAGGCCAAGACCGGCAGCGGCAAGACCGCCGCCTTCGGCATCGGCCTGCTGGCACCGCTCAACCCGCGCTACTTTGGCTGCCAGGCGCTGGTGCTGTGCCCGACCCGCGAGCTGGCCGATCAGGTCGCCAAGGAGCTGCGTCGCCTGGCGCGCGGCGAAGACAATATCAAGATCCTCACCCTCTGCGGTGGCGTGCCGTTCGGTCCGCAGATCGGCTCCCTGGAGCATGGTGCGCAGATTATCGTCGGCACGCCGGGTCGCGTGCAGCAGCACCTGGCCAAGGGCACGCTGAAACTGGACGGTCTAAATACCCTGGTGCTCGACGAAGCCGACCGCATGCTCGACATGGGCTTTTACGACAGCATCGCCGAGATCATCGGGCACACCCCGGAACGCCGCCAGACGCTGCTGTTCTCGGCTACCTATCCGGCCGGCATCAAGCAGTTGTCGGCGACCTTCATGCGCAACCCGCAGCAGGTCAAGGTCGAAGCCCTGCACGACGACAGCCAGATCGAACAACGCTTCTATGAAATCACGCCTGACGAGCGCATGGACGCCGTCGTCAAACTGCTCAATAGCTACCGCCCGACATCCTGCGTGGCCTTCTGCTTCACCAAGCAACAGTGCCAGGAAGTCGTCGACCACCTTACCGCCAAAGGCATGTCCGCAGCCGCCCTGCACGGTGATCTGGAGCAACGCGACCGTGATCAGGTGCTGGCGATGTTTGCCAACCGCAGCCTGTCGGTACTGGTCGCCACCGACGTGGCCGCACGCGGTCTGGATATCGATGCCCTGGACATGGTGATCAACGTCGAACTGGCGCGCGATTCGGAAATTCACATTCACCGCGTTGGCCGCACCGGCCGCGCAGGCGAGAAAGGCCTGGCGATGAGCCTGGTTGCACCCGCCGAAGGCCATCGTGCCCAAGCTATCGAAACCCTGCAAAAGTCGCCACTCAACTGGCACCCGCTGAGCAGCTTGAAACATCAAGGCGGCGCGCCACTGCAACCGCTCATGATGACCCTGTGTATCGGCGCCGGGCGCAAAGACAAACTGCGCCCCGGCGACATTCTCGGTGCACTCACCGGCGAGGGTGGTATCCCTGGCGCGCAGGTCGGCAAGATCGCTATTTTCGACTTCCAGGCCTATGTAGCCGTTGAGCGCAGCCTGGCCGTGCAGGCGCTCAAGTGCCTCAGCGAAGGCAAGATCAAAGGCCGCTCGTTGCGCGTGCGCACGTTGTAGACTCAAGGTAACTGCAGATCCGCACAGGGGGTTCCGTGCGCAATATTCTGGTCATCGAAGACAGCCCGCTGGTACTGAAAATCCTCGACCATCTGTTCCGCCAGGAAGCGGATCTGCAACCGGTGTTCTGCGCCTCCCTGGCTGAAGCCGAGGTGATGCTGGACACCTCGGCGTCGCTGTTCTTCGCCGCCATCGTCGACCTGCACCTGCCCGATGCGCCGGATGGCGAAAGCGTCGATCTGGTGATGCGTTACGCCCTGCCGTGCATCGTGCTCAGCGGCTCGTACAACGAACGGCGGCGCGACGAGCTGTTGTTCAAGGGCGTAGTCGATTACGTGCTCAAGGAAAGCCAGCACTCCTACGAATATGCCTTCCGCCTGCTGCATCGCCTGCAAAGCAACAGCCAGGTAAAGATTCTGGTTGCCGAGGATTCGGAAGCCACGCGGCATTTCATTCGCCACGTACTGGCACCCCATCGCTACCAGATTCTCGAGGCCAGCGATGGCGAGCAAGCCCTGCGCATTCTCCAGGCCCAGCCGGACATCGACATGCTGGTGGTCGATCACAGTATGCCCGGCATCAGCGGCTTCGAATTGGTCAAGCTGCTGCGCCAGAAGATGAAGCGCAATGAGCTGGTCATCCTCGGGCTGTCCGCCGATACCAAAGGCTCGCTGAGCGCGATGTTCATCAAGCACGGCGCCGATGACTTCCTGCGCAAACCCTTCTGCCCGGAAGAGCTGAACTGCCGGGTGATCTCGACCCTGGAGCGCCGCGACCTGATGCGCGCGCTGAAACAGGCTGCGCAGTTCGATGCGCTGACCGGGCTGAACAACCGCCGCGCGTTCTACGAGCAAGGCCTCCAACAGTTCCAGTTGGCACAGCGCAGTGGCTATGAACTGAGCGTGGCGATGCTCGACTTGGACCTCTTCAAGCAGATCAACGATGAGCATGGTCACGCCACTGGCGATGCAGCGTTGATCGCCTTTACCCGCGCGCTCAGTGCGGCATTCCCGGATGCCCTGCTCGGGCGTCTCGGTGGTGAAGAGTTCGCCATGGTCAGCCAGCAGAATGCCGAGCAACTGAGCGAGGCACTCGACAGGCTGCGAGAGCAATGCGCGCAGCTCAAGTACGCCGTCGGCGCGCCGCCGCTGTCATTCAGCGCGGGCGTCCACCATGGCGCCCCGGAAGACCTGGAAAGCCTGCTGCACCTGGCCGACCAGCAGCTTTATCAGGCCAAACGTCAGGGTCGCGCCCGCACGCTCTGGCAGTGACCTCTCTCAAAGACCGTGACGCGCCATGATCGCCGCATAGCTGCCATCGGCGCGCATGGCCGCGATCGCCGCATCGAAGCGCTTGGCAATCTCGGCATGCTGGCCGTGGCTGAGGCGGATAAGGATGTGCAGCTCATTCTCGCTCAGCGGCACCGGCAGAAATTCCAGCTGGTCGGCAATATCCTTGAGCTGCTCGCTGAATTGAAACCGGGCAACGTATTCATCCTCCACAGCCAGATCCACACGGCCAAGCTGCAACATGTGCGCGGCACTTTCGAAACTGCTGACCGCAATCGTCTGCAGATTCTTGTCGGCGTTGAAGGCACCGGAATAGGCATAGCCACGCATGACGGCAATGCGGTAGGGATACAGATCGGACAGTTGGGTGAAGGTGAAGTCGGCGCCCTTGCGCTGCACCAGCCGGATTCGATTGATCAGGTATGGCTGCGAGTAGTGGCCCCATTCGGAGCGCTCGTCACTGAACCAGGAATCCACCAGCACATCGTAGTTAGCCCTGCGCAGACCGAGGATCGCGCGATTCCACGGCACCTCGTGGTACTCGCTGGGATAGCCGGCTCGGCTCAACGCCGTCGCCACCAGTTCAACCGCCGCACCATTGCCCGGGAGCCGTTTGTCGGTGAACGGCGGCCAGCTATCGGCGACAAGACGCAGGGGTTGGGTGCCGTCGGCTTCAGCGCCGCAAGCCAATAACAGCAGGAAAAAGCAACATGCTGGCCAGCTTTTCAACGATGACAGGCCTCGACAAGCAGGAAGGAAAGCTGCTGCGCAGACAGCGTCTGGCAGACACACACCATAGCGGCAAATCCATTACTAGCGAATCGCCATATTCGGCATTGATTGAGAATAATGGCTAGACCTGCCCCGACAAGGCCAGTTCACAAAATACCCGCCCTGGCATAATCACGAACCCTCAGCACTGGCGTCGAAAAGATTGCGGTGGCACCGCCACGCGAGCCGCACCCGCCTTCAGGTAAACTGCGTCGTTTCGCGCCAGCCCGCAGTAATGTCTGGCGCCCAGCATCTGCGAGGACATTCCGTGCTTTCATCCCAGGTCGTCATCATCGGCGCAGGCGCAGCCGGCTTGATGTGCGCCATGAGCGCCGCCGCGCGTGGCCGCAGCGTACTGCTGCTCGACCACGCCAACAAGGCGGGCAAGAAGATCCTCATGTCCGGTGGCGGGCGCTGCAATTTCACCAACCTGTATTGCGAGCCCGGCAATTTTCTCTCGAACAACCTGCACTTCTGCAAATCCGCGCTGGCGCGCTTCACACAGTGGGACTTCATCGCCCTGGTCGCCAAGCATGGTGTGCCCTACCACGAGAAAAAGCTCGGCCAGCTGTTCTGCGACCACAAGTCCAGCGACATCCTCGGCCTGCTGCTGGACGAATGCGAGCAGATCGGCGTCGACCTCCGCCTCGACACCTCGGTAAACACCATCGAACGCAGTGAAAAGGGTTATCGACTGAACACCAGCCTGGGTCCGGTGAGCTGTGAATCACTGGTGATCGCCACTGGCGGGCTGTCTATTCCGACCCTCGGCGCGACCGGCTTCGGTTACCAGATCGCGCGCCAGTTCGGCCATACGTTGTTACCGACACGCGCGGGGTTGGTGCCCTTCACGCTGACCGACCCACAACTGAAGACCTTGTGCACGGAACTATCAGGCACGTCGGTGGAGGACTGCCGGGTGAGCTGCAACGGCCAGAGCTTCGTCGAAAACATCCTGTTCACCCACCGCGGCCTCAGTGGCCCGGCAATCCTGCAGATATCTTCCTACTGGCAACCTGGCGATACCGTGAGCATCGACCTGCTGCCGCATATCGACCTGCCCGAGTGGCTGCAGGAACAGCAACGCGAGCGCCCCAACAGCGAGTTGAAAACGCTGCTCGGCGAGCTGTTCACCAAGAAGATGGCCGGCCTGCTGGCCGAGCACTGGTTCGCTTCCAAACCGATGAAGCAATACACCCCGGCAGAGCTTAAAGCCGTTGCTGAACGCCTGGCCGACTGGCAGCTGGTACCCGCCGGCACCGAGGGCTACCGGACGGCGGAAGTGACGCTGGGCGGTATCGATACCAACGAGGTGTCGTCCAAGACCATGGAGTCGCTGAAATCGCCGGGGCTGTATTTCGTCGGTGAAGTGCTGGACGTCACCGGGCACCTGGGCGGCTTCAACTTCCAGTGGGCCTGGGCGTCGGGCTACGCGGCAGCCCAATACGTGTAGCGTCGAGCCGCCTGCAAAGCCTCGGGGCGCAATTGCTGATCTCGCCCCGCCCAGCCACAGGAAGACAGGTATAAAAAAACGCGCCCGAAGGCGCGTTTTTTTCAGCATCGGCGAAATTATTCGCGTGACGCTTGAGGTCCCGAGCGAACCGCTTGTTCTGTCGCCACCGGATGCTCACTGCCGTACGACGCCGCGGCGGTGAATACCACGTCGGTGTGCGAGTTCAGGGCTGTCTCGAAGGAATCCTGCACCACACCGATGATGAAACCGATGGCCACCACCTGCATGGCGATTTCGGTATCCACGCCGAACAGGCTGGTCGCCATCGGAATCAGCAACAACGAGCCACCGGCCACGCCAGAAACCCCGGCCGCTGCCAGGGACGACACGATGCACAGCAGCAATGCGGTCGGCAGGTCAACGGTGATACCCAGGGTGTGGGTGGTGGCCAGCGCCATCACGGATACGGTGATGGCCGCGCCCGCCATGTTGATGGTGGCGCCCAGCGGAATGGTGATCGAGTAGGTGTCCTTGTTCAGCTTGAGCTTTTCGCACAGGCGCAGGTTGACCGGAATGTTGGCGGCCGAGCTGCGCGTGAAGAAGGCGGTCAACGCGCTTTCGCGCAGGGCTGTAAACAACAGCGGATAGGGATTGCGGCGCATCCGGAGGAAGGCGAGCAGCGGGTTGACCAGCAATGCCACCACCAGCATGCAGCCGACCATCACCATCAGCAGACGCGCATAACCATACAGCGCCTCGAAGCCGGACACTGCCAGGGTGCTGGCGACCAGACCGAAGATACCGATCGGTGCTTGCTCGATGACGAAACGCACGATGCGCGTAAAGGCATCGGACATATCGGCGAGAAATACTCGGGTCGTCGGTGCAGCATGGCGCAGAAACAGACCCAACGCGATTGCCCAGGCCAGAATGGCGATGTAGTTGGAGGTGTTGAGCGCCTGGATTGGACCGACGAAGATGCTGATCAACAGGTTGTGCAGCACCTCGATGATGCTACTCGGCGGGTTGCCTTCGGCCGAGCTGATGTCCAGCGCCAGCGTGGTGGGGAACAGGAAGCTGGCGCACACCGCCAGGGCAGCGGCACTGAAGGTACTGATCAGGTACATCACCAGCACGGGACGCACGTGAGTAGGCTGCCCGCTCTGATGAGCCGCCAGCGAAGAGGTCACCAGTACCAGCACCAGCACTGGCGCCACAGCTTTCAGGGCCAGCACGAAGAGTTCACCTAGCAGGCCCACCTTGACGGCGGCTGCAGGTGCGAAATAGGCGAGCAGGATGCCCAGCACCAGGCCGATGAAGATGCGCAGCACCAGGCTGGTATTGGAATAGGCGGAAGCAATGCGTTTTAGAGTATTCATGTAATAGACGCTGTCCAGGATTCTAGGCTTGACGGCATGAGGGGACAGGTGAGGCAGGGCGTGAGCCAGGCCAAACCGGGCAGGTCACCACCACGACAGCCGTCGATTATAAGGGAGGCAGGCAGGATCAGCGCCACTCAAGTGGTATTGGGGGTCATACGGGGAGGTCTCGCTTGTTATTGTTGTAAAAGCTTGCAGACGTGGCACGGCCCGCCGGACCGTGCCACTGGCGTGTTCAGGTAAGCGAACGGATCAGCATTCGATGATGTTTACAGCCAGGCCGCCGCGCGCGGTTTCCTTGTATTTGGTCATCATGTCAGCACCGGTTTCGCGCATGGTCTTGATGACTTTGTCCAGGCTGACGTGGTGCGAACCGTCGCCGTAAAGCGCCATACGCGCGGCGTTGATGGCTTTGACCGAGGCAATGGCGTTGCGCTCGATACAGGGAATCTGCACCAGCCCGCCGACCGGGTCGCAGGTCAGCCCCAAGTGGTGTTCCATGCCGATCTCAGCGGCGTTCTCGACCTGCTCGGGCGTGCCGCCGAGTACCGCACAGAGCGCGCCAGCCGCCATCGAACAGGCCACGCCGACCTCGCCCTGACAGCCGACTTCGGCGCCGCTGATTGAAGCGTTCTCCTTGTACAGGATGCCGATCGCACCAGCGGTAAGCAGGAAGTCGATGATGCCGCGATCGCTGGCGCCTGAAATGGCATTGGCATAGTAATGCAGTACCGCTGGGATGATACCGGCGGCGCCGTTGGTGGGCGCGGTGACCACACGGCCACCGGCTGCGTTCTCTTCGTTGACTGCCAGCGCCCAGAGGTTGACCCAATCGAGCATACGCAGCGGGTCTTCCGTGTAGCTGCGCTGGAAGCCGCCCAGTTTGCGCGCCAGGATCGCGGCACGACGGCGCACCTTGAACCCTCCTGGCAGGATGCCTTCGGTACGACAGCCACGATCGACACACGCCTGCATGACGCGCCAGATGGACAACAGACCGCTATCGATCTCCTCATCCGTGCGCCAATGCCGTTCGTTGCGACGCATCACCTCGGCGATGCCGATGCCGTGCTCACGGGTCAGGCGCAGCAGGTCGGCGCCGCTAAGGAACGGCAGTGGCAACGCTGTGGCATCGGGGGCGATGACCTTGTGCTTGGAACCGTCGGCAAGAATCGCCTCACTGACCACGAAACCGCCGCCTACCGAATAGTACGTTGCTTCGTGCACCTGCAGGCCCGCCGCATCGAAGGCGGCAAAGCGCAAGCCGTTGGCGTGCAGTGGCAGCGCCTTGCGAATCATCTTCAGGTCGGTCTTTTCGTTGAACGCGACGGCATGGCCGCCTGGCAGCGTTATACGTTTGTCGGTGCGGATAGCCTCGATATAGCCAGCCACCTGCTCGACATCCACAGTATCCGGCTCGTAGCCGCTGAGGCCGAGCAACACCGCCTTGTCACTGCCGTGGCCCTTCCCAGTGGCACCCAGCGAGCCATACAGCTCGGCGACCACGCGCACGACGTTCGGCATATGCCCGTGGTTTTCCAGGGCATGGGTGAACAACCCCGCCGCACGCATCGGCCCGACGGTGTGTGAGCTGGATGGGCCAATGCCCACCTTGAACAGGTCGAATACGCTAACGGCCATGGCGATGATTTCTTTTATTGGGGTGAAGACAGTGCCCGGTTACGCACCATCGGTACCACGAAACTAAGACGCCTTTTCCGTTATGTATACTGATTTATCCTTACTATATTGATTAGCAGAACTAACCGTTAAAGCAGGCCATCGTGGATCTCATTCGCTTACGTACGCTTCGAGAACTGGCACGCTGCGGCACCATGGCAGCTACCGCCGAGTTTCTGCACCTCACGCCATCAGCGGTCTCCCAGCAGATCGCGCAATTGGAGCGCGAGACAGACGTAGCGCTGATCGAGCGGCGCGGCCGCGGCGTGGTACTGACGCCAGCAGGCGGGCGGTTGGTGGCGCATGTCGAACGCATCCTGGTAATTCTCGATGAAGCCCGCTCGGAGCTGGCACAAATGCGCAGCGAAATTGCCGGGGAACTGCGGGTCGCGGCATTTCCCTCGATCGCCGTGGCGCTGGTGGCACCCATCGTGCGCAACCTGCGCGCGATCTATCCGCGCCTGGAGGTGATCGTGGCAGACCTCGAGCCGCAGGAAAGCCTCAGCGCCCTGAGCGCCTGGCAGATCGATGTGGCGGTGGTCGACGACCTGGCGGGGGCGGTGAAGTCGCGTCAGGAACACTACGAGCTGATCCCGCTCACCGAGGATCGCCTGCATGTGCTGTTACCGACAAACCACCCGCTGGCGTCGCGTAGCACCCTGACCATCGCCGACCTGCAGGACGAGGCCTGGGCGCTGGATTCCACCAACAGCTCGTTTGGCGAGTTCATCGGCAACCTGTGTCGGCGCTCCGGCTTCGTGCCGCGCATCAACGCGCACTGTGCCGGCTTCGAAATGGTCGCGGCGATGGTCGCCTCTGGCAATTCGATCTCGGTGGTCTCGGGGCTGCGCCTGGTGCGCCCCGTCGACAATGTCACCGCGGTGCGGCTGGCTCCGGCCATTCAGCGGAAGATTTTCCTGGCTTATCGCAAGGGCGAGCGCAAACATCCAGCCGTGACCGTATTCCTCGATGAGGCACTACGCACGGCCGGCGTGCTGGAGGGCTATCAAAGGGTCGAAACCACGAGTGAGCCAGGCAACTGCTGACTCACTCCTCAGCGCTTAGAAACGAAACACTTCCGCATCGATACGGATCGGCTCCGCCACCGGCATTCTCGGTGGTTCCTGACGCGCGGCAGGAGTCGGCGCCTTTCGGCGCGGCTCCTCGGCTGCGATTGGCGTATTGGCGTGCGCCTTCACGGCGGTCGCCAACTGTTCGACAAGCTCCTGTACCACCACGCTCTGCGCCCGCACCTGATCGGCGACGGCGCCCTGGTGTTTCTCTTCCAGGCGCACCAGGCGGGTGTCGAGCAGTTGCCCGTCGCGCCCCACCAGACGCCATTGCGCCTCCAGCACCGCAGGCTGGCGAGGGCCGGAGTCGAGACGAGTCACGGACAGCAGCACTTGCACCTGAGCCTTGAAGCTGGGGTTGTCGGATGCCAGCACCAGCCGTTGGCTGTTGATCCGGCTCGACAACTGACGAAGCACCTGGCGGTCCAGGTCGGTCGCCAGGCTGCCTGCCCAGCGAGCATTACCGGCGGCGCTCAGGCTACCGTCTTCCTGGCGCTGCAGCAGGGATTCACGTTGCAGGTAGTCGGCAACGGTAATGGGGCCCAACAGTACGCTCATGCCGTCCTTGTCAGCGGTTTTAGTGGCGCTAGGGCCGCCGTCCAACTGGTAGAGCGACACGGGCATGAAATGCGAACAGCCGGTCAGCGTCAGCAGACCAGCCAGGAGAAGCGTGAGAGGAAGCCGTCTAACAATCATCAATGTCTTCCAGCTGGCAGCTATCGCCAGCGAGCGTGCCTACAGGTGAAGGGTCAAAAACAAAAAAATATGCAAATCACCGCGCCAGAGGAACTCCGGCAAGGTGTCAAGAATCCCTGTCTATATGCAATGCGCCTGCCACGGAGCGCGCTGACCCGAAAATATGGCATACGGCCGTCCGCTCAGGACGGCACGCAAGGGGCAGTATCATCCGCCAAACCGGCCTGCAACTCTAGTGGCAGGCCATTTGCCAGCAGATGACTACTCGACGAGCAGGCCGTCGACGCGCTGGAAACCACGCGGCAATTTGTTGCCGCGCCGGCCGCGTTCGCCCTTGTAGTGCTCAAGGTCATCGGCCTTCAAGGACAGGGTACGCTTGCCAGCCTGCAATACAAGGGTCGCGCCTTGCGGCAGTACGGCCAGGTCAGTGAGGTATTCCTCGCGGCTGGCGACGCGCTCACCGGGAATGCCGATGATCTTGTTGCCTTTACCCTTGCCCAGCTGCGGCAGGTCGGCGACCTTGAACAGCAGCAGGCGGCCCTCGGTGGTGACCGCTGCCAGCCAGTCTTCCTCGCGGCTGACCAGCGGCTTTGGCGCCACGACCCGCGCGCCATTGGGCAGGCTGAGCAAGGCCTTGCCGGCCTTATTCTTGGCTTGCAGGTCCTCGCCCCTGACCACGAAACCGTAACCGGCGTCCGAAGCGATCACGTACAACGCATCATCATCGGGCAGCAGCACGCACTCGAAAGTGGCGCCCGGCGGCGGCGTCAGACGACCGGTCAGCGGCTCGCCCTGCCCACGGGCAGACGGAAAGGTATGCGCGGCCAGCGAATAGCTACGCCCGGTGGAGTCGATGAATACCGCGTACTGATTGGAACGCCCCGGCGCAGCCGTCTTGAAGCCGTCGCCGGCTTTGTAGGACAGGCCAGTGGCGTCGATTTCATGGCCCTTGGCCGAGCGCACCCAGCCTTTCTCCGAGAGCACCACGGTGATCTTTTCGTTCGGCAGCAGATCATGTTCGGACAGCGCCTTGGCTTCCGCGCGCTCGACGATCGGCGAACGGCGGTCATCACCGTACTTCTCGGCGTCTTCGATGATCTCCTTGCGTACCAGCTTCTTCAGCTTGGTTTCGCTGCCCAGCAGCGCCAGCAGCTTGTCGCGCTCTTTCGCCAGCGCGTCCTGCTCGCCGCGGATCTGCATCTCTTCCAGACGGGCAAGCTGGCGCAGGCGGGTTTCGAGGATGTACTCGGCCTGGATTTCGGTGAGGCCAAAGCGCTCCATCAGCACCGGTTTGGGCTGATCCTCGGTGCGAATGATGTGAATCACTTCATCAAGGTTGAGGAAAGCAATCAAGCGACCTTCCAGCAAGTGCATGCGATGCTCGACCTTGTCCAGGCGGAACTGCAGGCGGCGGCGCACAGTGCCGACGCGGTACTGCAGCCACTCGACCAGCAGGGTGCGCAGATCCTTGACCTGCGGCTTGCCGTCGAGACCGATGACATTGGCGTTGACCCGGTAACTGGACTCCAGATCGGTACTGGCGAACAGGTGCTGCATCAACGCGTCATGATCGACGCGGCTACCGGTCGGGATGATCACGATGCGGCACGGATTCTCGTGGTCGGACTCATCGCGCAAATCGGCGATCTGCGGCGCCTTTGACGGCTTGGCCTGCATCATCGCGGCAATCTGTTCCAGCACCTTGGCGCCAGACACCTGATGCGGCAACGCGGTGACCACGATGTCGCCGTCCTCAATGCTGTACACGGCACGCATGCGCACCGAGCCCTTGCCGGTTTGGTAGATTTTCAGCAAGTCGGCGCGCGGCGTGATGATTTCCGCTTCGGTCGGGTAGTCCGGGCCCTGGATGTGTTCACAGAGCTGTTCGACCGTGGCCTTGGGCTCATCGAGCAAACGCACGCAGGCCGTCGCGACTTCGCGCAGGTTGTGCGGCGGCACGTCGGTGGCCATGCCCACGGCAATACCGGTGGTGCCGTTGAGCAGAATGTTTGGCAACCGCGCCGGCAACGTCGCAGGCTCGTTCAGGGTGCCGTCGAAGTTCGGCACCCAGTCCACCGTGCCCTGGCCGAGTTCGGTCAGTAGCACTTCGGAATAGCGCGACAGGCGTGCCTCGGTGTAACGCATGGCGGCGAAGGATTTGGGATCATCCGGCGCGCCCCAGTTGCCCTGGCCATCCACCAGCGTGTAGCGGTAGCTGAACGGCTGGGCCATCAACACCATGGCTTCGTAACAGGCCGAGTCGCCATGGGGGTGGAATTTACCGAGCACGTCACCGACGGTACGCGCGGATTTCTTGTGCTTGGAGTCAGCGTCCAGGCCCAGTTCGCTCATCGCGTAGACGATGCGCCGCTGGACCGGCTTGAGGCCGTCGCCGATGTGCGGCAGCGCGCGATCCATGATCACGTACATCGAGTAGTTCAGATAAGCCTGCTCGGTAAAGTCGGCAAGGGAGCGGCGTTCGACACCGTCCAGGCTCAGATCGAGGGTTTCGCTCATGCGTGCCTCATTGCAAGGTTGATTGGCGCAGCATCAAGGTGCCGTCGCGCTGACTGAATTCGAGTTGTTTCAAGGCACTCATGCCCAGCAGGATTTCATCGCCGTCCATGCCCGGCGCGATCAGCGCGGACACGTCATGCAGGACGATATCGCCGAGTTGCAGACGCTGCAGGCGCGTGCGGTGTGCCGTAGCGCGGCCATTAGCGGTGCTGATCTGCACCGGCGCCCCCGGCTGTAACCCCAGGCTGCGGGCAACCTGGCTGGGAATAGCAACCTGCGTGGCGCCGGTATCGAGCAAAAACGTCACTGCCTCGCCATTGATCTGTCCATCGACCAGGTAATGTCCGCCAGGGCTGCTGGCCAGGTGCACTTCAACGTAATCGCTGCCATGCACCGACTGCGGCTGACGGTTGGGATGGCTTTTTTCATCTTCCCATTTACCGAAGAAATGCGTGGCCAGCAGCAACCCCGCGCCCCAGGCCAGCACCAGCATCACCCGACCCGCGCGGCGGCCGGCGGTCTGCTCGCTCACTGCGTCGCACCCCAGCCGCCAGCAGGCGCTGTAAAGCGCCAGACCACCGGACGATTCTCGCCGTCGCCGCGGGCATGACCGCCATTATCGACGCCAACCCAGGCACCGTCGGCATCGATCGCCAGCGCTTCCGCCACACCATAGTGCAGCGGGTAACGGCGCTCATCGGTCAGCGCCTCGGCGGCGAACGACCAGCAGCGCTCCACGTCACCACTTTCCGCTGTGCGGCGGCAGATGCGATGCGCCTGGCGCTCCAGGGTAAAGAGTTTGTCCTGGTGAAAAGCCAGGCCGGAAAAATCCACCGGTGCCAGCGAGCCGCCCAATGCGGCCGGGGACTGCTCCTGGCCGCCTTCGCTGAGCAGCACGCAGCCGCCTTCGCAGCGCCAGGTGGCATTACGGTGATGCACCACCAACAGGCCACGTCGCTCCTTCTCCGCAGCGAGCCACAGGCGCTCGCCGGCCGGGTCGATGGCGATGCCTTCGAGCAGCGAGTTGAAATGCAGCAACATGCCGCTGGCTCGCGCCTGGCGCACCATGCCTTCGGGTAGAGCCAACCAATGGGCATCCGCGGCGGGTGGCACCTGCAACACCGCGGCGCGGCTTTCACTGACCAGGTAACGGTTGCCCTTGGCGTCGCAGGCGATACCTTCGAAATCCAGGTGCCCGCCACGCACCAGCCCGGACACCCAGGCGCGCATGCGCAGGCCCCAGGGCAACGGCATCACTGGCGCGGGGGGCGCAACGAACGACTCAGCCTCGGCCTGCCAGATTGGTGCGGAGGCATCGAGGCGGTAAAGGCGATCATCGTCACGGTCGGACACTGCCCACAGGGCGTCGCCGCACCACGCCAGCCCCGACAGATTGCCGGTGTCCATGCCGGCAACCGGGTGCTCGCTGAGCAGCTTGAGCTCCTCGAGCGCCGGGGTGTCGGCGAAGGCTGGCATCACCGACGCCAGCAGCAGGGCGCCGAGCAGCTGCCGCATCAGAGCAGCACCTCGGCCAGGTTGCCCTTGGACTCCAGCCAGGATTTGCGGTCGCCGGCGCGTTTCTTCGCCAGCAGCATGTCCATGATTTCACGGGTGCCCTCGAAGTCCTCGAGGGTCAGTTGCACCAGACGCCGGGTATTGGGGTCCATGGTGGTTTCGCGCAACTGTGGTGGGTTCATCTCACCCAGACCCTTGAAACGGGTGACCTGCGGCTTGCCGCGTTTCTTCTCGGCCACCAGGCGATCGAGGATACCGTCGCGCTCCGGCTCGTCGAGGGCGTAGAAGATTTCCTTGCCAAGGTCGATGCGGTACAGCGGCGGCATGGCGACATACACGTGGCCGGCATCCACCAGCGGGCGGAAGTGCTGGACGAACAGGGCACACAGCAGCGTGGCGATGTGCAGACCGTCGGAGTCGGCGTCGGCGAGGATGCAGATCTTGCCGTAGCGCAGCTGGCTGAGGTCGCTGGACCCGGGATCGAGGCCCACCGCCACGGCGATGTTGTGGACCTCCTGGCTGGCCAGCACTTCGCCGCCGTCCACTTCCCAGGTATTGAGGATTTTTCCGCGCAGCGGCAGGATCGCCTGGAACTCCTTGTCGCGCGCCTGCTTGGCCGAGCCGCCGGCGGAATCGCCCTCGACCAGGAACAGCTCGCAGCGCATCGGGTTCTGACCGGCGCAATCGGCCAGCTTGCCGGGCAATGCTGGCCCTTGGGTGATCTTCTTGCGCTCGACTTTCTTGCCGGCCTTGAGGCGGCGACTGGCGTTGCTGATGGCCAGCTCGGCCAACTGCTGGCCAAACTCCGGATGGGCGTTGAGCCACAGGCTGAACGCATCTTTGACCACACCGGAGACGAACGCAGCGGCCTCGCGCGAAGACAGGCGCTCTTTGGTCTGCCCGGAGAACTGTGCGTCCTGCATCTTCATCGACAAGACGAAGGCGATCCGCTCCCAGATATCCTCCGGGGCCAGCTTGACACCACGTGGCAGCAGGTTGCGGAACTCGCAGAACTCGCGCATCGCATCGAGCAGGCCTTGGCGCAGGCCGTTGACGTGGGTGCCGCCCTGAGCGGTAGGGATCAGGTTGACGTAGCTTTCCTGCACCGAGTCGCCGCCTTCCGGCAACCACAGCAGCGCCCAGTCGACCGCTTCCTTGTTACCGGCCAGGCTGCCGCAGAACGGCTCGTTGGGCAGGCGTTCGTACTCACTGACCGCGTCGACCAAGTAGGAACGCAGCCCATCTTCGTACAGCCACTCAACCAGTTCGCCGCTGGCCTTGTCATGGAAGCTCACCGCCAGGCCGGGGCATAGCACGGCCTTGGCCTTGAGCACGTGTTTGAGGCGGCTGACCGAGAACTTGTGGGAGTCGAAATACTTGTCGTCCGGCCAGAAATGCACGCTGGTGCCGGTGTTGCGCTTGCCGACCGTGCCGATCACTTCCAGGTCGCTGGCCTTGAAACCGTCGGCGAAGGCCATGGCGTAATCATTGCCATCGCGCTTGACCCGCACTTCGACGCGGGTCGACAGGGCGTTGACCACCGAGATGCCGACGCCATGCAGGCCACCGGAGAACTGGTAGTTCTTGTTGGAGAACTTGCCGCCGGCGTGCAGCTTGGTGAGGATCAACTCGACGCCCGGCACACCCTCTTCCGGGTGAATGTCCACTGGCATGCCGCGTCCGTTGTCGCTCACTTCCAGGGAGTTGTCCTCGTGGAGAATCACCTGGATGGAGGTGGCGTGGCCGGCCAGGGCTTCATCGACGCTGTTGTCGATGACTTCCTGGGCTAGGTGGTTGGGGCGGCTGGTATCGGTGTACATCCCCGGCCGCTTGCGCACCGGATCAAGGCCGGAAAGGACTTCGATGGCATCTGCGTTGTAGGCGTTTTGCTGGGCCATAGGTCTCTGAAATGCTCTGATTAAACGGGGGTCGGGCGCGGCCGGTCAGGACGCGGGCGCGATGCCGGCGAAGGCAAACAGCATCGGCAGCCGCTCGGCAAAACCCTGGAAGCCATGATCACCACCTGCCTCGATGCGCAGCGCGCAGTGCCGGTAGTACGTCTGGGCATGACGATAGTCGAGGGTTTCATCGGCGGTCTGCAGCCACACCTGATAACGGGTGGGGTCCGCAGGCGGCGGTGTCTCGAGTTCTGCCAGGGCCGTGACGTGATCGGCTGTCAGGTCCCAGGTTTCGCCACTGTAATGGTTGCGCTGCGGACCGAGGTAACCATCGAACAACCGGTGCGGGCACACCGCCGGGTTGATCAACAACGCCTTGAGGCCATGCCGTTCGGCCAAGTGGGTCGCATAGTAGCCGCCCAGGGAGCTGCCGACCAGCACGGGGCGCCCGAGCTCTGTGATCAGCGCCTCGAGCTGGGCAATCGCCTGGCGTGGGTGGTGATGCAGGGCCGGTACGCGCAGTTGCGCCTGCAGCCCCAGGGAGGTCATGGCGGCGGTTAGCTGGCTGGCCTTGGTGGAGGCCGGCGAGCTATTGAGCCCGTGGATATAAAGAATGGCTGTAGTCATAACGGGAGGCTACTAGCGCCGCCCTAGGCGCCGCAAGCAGCGTGCGCTTCGCTAGTAGCCGCCGACACTGTAATCGGGTTCGAAAACGATACCGCTGACCCGCGATATCTCGGTTTCCAGACGCCCGTCGCTGTGCAGGCGCAGCCAGCGGTAACCGGGCGCCGTGCTATCGACCTGGAACTCTTCGCTGCCTGGAGTGAATTGCACGCAGGTCGACGGTGACGCCAGCAGGCGCATCTTGCCGCGTACTTCATCGATGGTCTGGTGAACGTGGCCCCAGAGAATCGCCCGAACCTGCGGAAATCGATCCACAACGGCAAACAGCGCGTCGGGATTGCCCAGCCCGATCGGCGCCATCCATTGGCAGCCAATATCCACGGGGTGGTGATGCAGACAGATCAAGTGATGACGCTCCGGCGCCTCGCTCAACGCCCTCTCCAGCAAGGCCAGCTGCGACTGCTGCAGATAACCGGGCACCGCGCCAGGGATCGATGAGTCGAGCATGGTCAGGCGCCAATTGCCGATATCCAGCACCGGCTCGAGCAGATCAGTGCCGACGCAAGCCGCCTGCATGGCCGGCACGTCGTCGTGGTTGCCGGGAATCCAGCGACTCGCCGCATTCAACCCGGCGGTCAGCTCGAGAAAGCGCGAATAGGAGGCCGAGCTGCCATCCTGTGACAGGTCACCGGTGGCAAGGATCATATCGACCGCCTGCTGCTCCTGGAGCACCAGATCGATCACCTTTTGCAGACTGTCGGTGGTGTCCATACCCAGCAGCGTATCGCCGGTGTCGGCAAATAGGTGGCTGTCGGTCAGCTGCACTAGCAGGACCGAAGACTCGGCGGGGGTCGACACGGACGCACTCAGCAAGGTGCTTCTCCCTGGAAGGTATCCGTGAATTATGGAAGGGTCGGGTGAACCGGGTAAAGCCACTAACAGGCACTGGTTCACAGAAAACCGAAGCTTTAGGGTGGCGAAACGCTATTTCACACCTGCGGCTCGGTTTCGTGACCGCAGGCCAGGCAATGGCTCAGCCACTCGCCGAGAAACACATTGAGCTGAGTCTTCTCGTCGGGCTGGTGCATGGCCGCATTCGGGTAGGGATAAATACCGCGGAAACGCCGTGCACTCTGAGCGCCAGTAACCTCGGCCATGCGGGCATCATGGTAGACGCGCACTTCCAGCTGCGGCACCGGCAACCAGGGCAGGCTTTGCTCCTGGCGCACCTTGACCGTCGAGGTGTACGGGCAGTTTTCCACCACCTCCAGAGCCATCACGCCAAGCTGGCGCTCGCCCTGACTCAACGCCACACGGCGCGCACCCGAGGCTTCGCGCATGCCGGGCAGCAATCGCATCAAGCGCGCGTAATTGGCTTCGCAAGCCGCCTGCAGCTCGATCAGATCGACCCGATAGCGCTCACGCAGCAGTTTTAACCCCATAGCCCCCTTACCTCGGCGCGATTCAGCGCCAGCCACTGCAGCGCGATGATGCTCGCTGCGTTATTGATCTTGCCGTCTTTGACCGCCTGCAAGGCATCCTCGAGCGGCCACACCTGCACGCGGATGTCTTCGCCTTCTTCCTCTAGCCCGTGTATGCCGCCCACGCCCGCACTGTCGCAACGGCCAAGGAACAGGTGCACGAACTCGTCGGAGCCACCCGGCGACGGGAAGTAGCGGGTGATCGGCCACAACGACGTCAGCGTCAGCCCGGCTTCCTCCTCAGCTTCACGCAGTGCCACCTCATCGGGCTCTTCATTCTTGTCGATCAGCCCGGCAACCAGTTCGACCAGCCACGGGTTGGCCGCCTTGTGCATGGCGCCGACGCGAAACTGCTCGATCAACACCACACTGTCGGTCACTGCATCGTAGGGCAGCACACACACGGCATCGTGGCGGATGAACAGCTCACGGCTTAGCACTGGCCCCATTTCGCCGGAGAACTGCTGGTGGCGCAGGTGAAAGCGATCCAGGCGATAGAAACCGCGGAAGCACTCTTCGCGCTCGATGATTTCCACCGCATCCGGGCTGGGCTTGAAGGTTTCGGTCATCTGCTGTTCTCTCGGTTACATGCACATTAAGCGCATCCTAGGGGCTGTTAAGGCTGTCCCGCAAGCGACGTATGGAAAGCCTGGCCGATCCGCTCGCATTGACGAATAATCGCGAACTCCGCTGCCGCCAGGCAGTCGAACCCCCGTCCTTCGCCAACGGCCTTTTTGCATGAAACCATCGACCATTGCCCGCCTCGGCGCGATCCTCAGCCTGAGCCTGCTGCTCGGCGCCTGCCAGAGCCTGTCCGGCCCGGACGCGCAGCCAGCCCTTGCCACCAGCCATGAGCGCTGGGAGCACAAAACGCCAGGCTGCGCCGCCAAGGACTGTCCGCTGGTCAATGTCGAGTTGCAGCGCCTGGTCGACAAACCCGAGCTCAACGCACGGATCGAATCGACCCTGCTCGGCCTGGTAAGCACAGCCACCGGCGCGCGCCCCCAATCGCTGGCCGATCACGAACGCGACTTCCTGGCCAACGGCAAGCCCGGCTGGGTCAGTTATCTGCAGGCCAAGGTACTCGACCAGCATGACCGTCTGGTGGTGATCGAGCTGTCCAGCTACCACTTCATCGGCGGCGCCCACGGCGTGCCGGGCCGCACTTACCTGAACTACGACCGCGAGCTGAATCAGGTGCTGAGCCTGCAGGACATGCTGGTGCCTGGCGAGGAAGCCGCGTTCTGGCGGATCGCCGAGCGCGCCCATCAGGCCTGGCTGATCGCCCAAGGCCATGGTGACGACGCCGAATACCGCCAGACCTGGCCGTTCGAGCGCACCCAAAACATCGCCTTGAACCGCGATGCAGTGATGCTCAAATACGATGTCGCGCGGCTGGCGCCCTACTCCGACGGCCACCCCGAGATCAAGATCCCCTACAACCAGCTGCAGGGCATCCTGCGCCCGGCCTATATGCCGAGCGCCGCGGCACGCTGAGTGAAAGTCGGGTGAGCGGCAATCTGCCGCTCACCCGGCCGAGCGTCACACCTGTCGGTAGATTACCGAGCCCTCCTCTTTGAAGCGCTCGGCCTGCTCCTTGAAGCCGGCTTCGACTGCCTTGCTCTCGTCGGACAGACCGTTCTCCTTGGCGTATTCGCGCACTTCCTGAGTGATCTTCATCGAGCAGAATTTCGGCCCGCACATGGAGCAGAAATGCGCGACCTTGGCCGAATCCTTAGGCAGCGTTTCATCGTGATATGAGCGCGCGGTATCCGGGTCCAGCCCGAGGTTGAACTGGTCTTCCCAGCGAAATTCGAAGCGGGCCTTGCTCAGCGCGTTATCGCGGATCTGCGCGCCAGGATGCCCCTTGGCCAGGTCGGCGGCATGGGCGGCGATCTTGTAGGTGATGATGCCGGTCTTCACGTCATCCTTGTTCGGCAGGCCCAAGTGTTCCTTGGGCGTGACGTAGCAGAGCATGGCGCAGCCGAACCAGCCGATCATCGCCGCGCCGATGCCCGAGGTGATGTGGTCGTAGCCCGGTGCGATGTCGGTGGTCAGCGGGCCAAGGGTGTAGAACGGCGCCTCGTCGCAGCATTCGAGCTGCTTGTCCATGTTCTCCTTGATCAGCTGCATCGGCACGTGGCCGGGGCCTTCGATCATGCACTGCACGTCATGCTTCCAGGCGATCTTGGTCAGCTCACCCAAGGTTTCCAACTCGCCGAACTGCGCGGCATCGTTGGCGTCGGCAATCGAGCCGGGGCGCAGGCCATCGCCGAGCGAGAAGCTGACGTCATAGGCCTTCATGATTTCGCAGATGTCGTCGAAATGGGTGTAGAGGAAGTTCTCCTTGTGGTGCGCCAGGCACCATTTGGCCATGATCGAGCCGCCGCGCGAGACGATGCCGGTAACCCGTTTGGCGGTCAGCGGCACGTAACGCAGCAGCACGCCGGCGTGGATGGTGAAGTAGTCAACGCCCTGCTCGGCCTGTTCGATCAGCGTGTCGCGGAACAGCTCCCAGGTCAGGTCTTCAGCGACGCCATTGACCTTCTCCAGCGCCTGATAGATCGGCACAGTACCGATCGGTACCGGCGAGTTGCGGATGATCCATTCGCGGGTTTCGTGGATGTGCTTGCCGGTGGACAGGTCCATCACCGTGTCCGAGCCCCAGCGAATGCCCCAGGTGAGCTTGGCGACCTCCTCCTCGATGCTCGAGCCCAGCGCCGAGTTGCCGATGTTGCCGTTGATCTTCACCAGGAAGTTACGGCCGATGATCATCGGCTCCAGCTCGGTGTGGTTGATGTTGGCGGGAATGATCGCGCGGCCGCGGGCCACTTCATCCCGGACGAACTCGGCGGTGATTTCCTTGGGAATGCTGGCGCCGAAGCTGTTGCCGCCATGCTGCTCCTTGAGCAGGCCGGCGGCGCGGTGCTCGGCGAGCTTCATGTTCTCGCGGATGGCGATGTATTCCATCTCCGGGGTGATGATGCCCTGCCGCGCGTAATGCATCTGGCTGACATTCTTGCCCGGCTTGGCGCGGCGCGGGTTGCGCACGTGGGCGAAGCGCATCTTGGTCAACTCTTCATCGGCCAGGCGGCGCTGGCCGAATTCGGAGGACAGGCCGCCTAAGCGCTCGGTGTCACCGCGGCCTTCGATCCAGGCGCTGCGCACGTCGGGCAGGCCCTTGCGCACATCAATGGTCACGCTCGGGTCGGTATAAGGGCCGGAGGTGTCGTAGACGGTGACCGGCGCGTTGATCTCGCCGCCGAAGTCTGTCGGCGTGACATCCAGGCTGATCTCGCGCATCGGCACGCGGATATCCGGGCGTGAGCCTTGCACATAGATTTTTTGCGAGCGGGGAAAAGGCTGGATCGACTGCTGGTCGACCTGGGCGGACTCACTGAGATTTTGCTGTTGTTGTTTGCTGCTCATCGGCTGGCTCCTCGGCATGATGTCGGAGCGAACCTGATAGACGTGATGAAGCAACGCCACGCCAGGGCTGTTTGAACATGCGGGAGCCGTGAAGAGCGCCGGCATGATCAAACAGCCAGGGCGCGGGCGCACCACGAACGCGGTGCGGGGGTATCCACTTGCAAGTCGCTGAGAAACTATCTGCGTTGCCATCGCGGCGTAAAAAACAGCCTCAAATTGCTCATGTACTCCTCGTACACTCCGCTTCTTCGCCGTTTCGCCTTGCGCTGGCTGCCTCGCCTACGTTTTCAAACGATCTGTAGAGGTGGAGACCTCTTGTTCCCTACGCAGGCCTTAACCTGATCAGGTTCAACGGGATCCGGAACTCTCCGATCTCAGCCTCTGCTTCGAGGCACCCCGACAAGAACTCGATCAGCATACGCACAGCGGCCAGCGGCAGCAATGAGGACAGGACCCGCAGGTCGGATAGTGACGTTGGCTTCGCCGGCGCAGCGCGCCTTGACCACCCCGATGGCCCGGCATAGTCTCGCTGCCTACTGCTTATTCTAGGACTCGCTGACATGCTGCGCAGACTCTCCCTGGCCGTTGCCGTGACTGCCGCCTCAACCGCCACGGCCTGGGCAGATCCCGCCCCGCTGTCGGTGCGCACCGACCTGATGTCGGTGTACCAGGAGGCCGCCGCCAACAATGCCGATCTCGCCGCCGCCCGTGCCGATTTCCAGGCCCGTCGCGAAGGCGTGCCCCAGGCCCGCGCCGGCCTGCTGCCAAACCTCAGTGCCGGCGCCCAGGTACAGGACACGCGCACTGCGCTGGAACAACCGGCCGCCACCCTGTCACGCAGCGGCACGGTGTATCAGGCCAACCTCAGCCAGCCACTGTTCCGTGCCGACCGCTGGTTCCAGTTACAGGCCGCCGAGGCGGTTAGCGAGCAGGCGGCGCTGGAGCTGTCGGCGACCGAACAGAACCTGATCCTGCAAAGTGCCGAAGCCTATTTCTCGGTGCTGCGCGCCCAGGACAACCTGGCCTCGACCAAGGCCGAAGAAGCGGCCTTCAATCGCCAGCTGGATCAAGCCAACGAGCGCTTCGACGTCGGCCTGTCGGACAAGACCGACGTGCTCCAGGCCCAGGCCGGTTTCGACACCGCGCGGGCCAACCGCATCATCGCGCAGCGCCAGGTCGACGATGCCTTCGAAACCCTGATCACCCTGACCAACCGAGAATACCGCAGCGTCGAAGGCATTCAACACAGCCTGCCGATACTTACCCCGATGCCCAATGACGCCACCGCCTGGGTCAACACCGCCGCGGCGCAGAACCTCAACTTGCAGGCAAGCAACTTTGCGGTCAACGCCGCCGAGGAAACCCTGCGCCAGCGCAAGGCCGGCCATGCGCCAACCCTGGACGCCGTGGCCAGCTATCAGCGTGGCGACAACGACAGCCTGGGCTTCACCAATTCGGGCAGGCCGAACGAGCCGATTTACGGCAGCGACGTATCGCAGCGCAGCATCGGTCTGGAATTGAACATTCCGCTGTACAGCGGCGGCCTGACGAGTTCCCAGGCCCGCGAGGCCTACCAGCGCCTCAGCCAGTCCGAGCAGCGCCGCGAGGGGCTGCGCCGCGAGGTCGTGCAGAACACCCGCAACCTGTATCGCGCGGTGAATACCGACGTGGAAACCGTGCAGGCGCGCCGGCAGTCGATCATCTCCAACCAGAGCGCGCTCGAAGCCACGGAAATCGGCTATCAGGTCGGTACCCGCAACATCGTCGACGTGCTCGATGCCCAGCGTCAGCTGTACAGTGCGGTGCGCAACTACAACGACGCCCGCTACGACTACATCCTCAACAACCTGCGCCTGAAACAGGCTGCCGGTACCCTCAGCCCCGCCGATCTCGAAGCCCTGGGCGCCTACCTGAAGCCGGACTACACCCCGGACCGCGACTTCCTGCCCACGGACCTGGCCAAGGCCGGCGAAGCGCGACTGCAGGGCGAAGAATAATCCGCGACCGGCGCTGCAAAGGGTGGACGGGTGAGGCGCCATTCACCCCACACACAGGCCGCAACCCGTAGCCTAAGTCGAGCGCAGCGACACCCAGGGAGTTGGTGCTGGCAGCTACGCCCTAACCGATCAGCCGCCCCAGCCCATCCAATAGACGCTGCAAGGCACCTTGATTAGCCTTCAAGACCGCCAGCCCAGCTTCACGCATCGCCACAGCCCGCGCCGGCTCACCCAGCAGCGCCGCCACCTGCGAACCGAGCGCCTCGGCGTCAGCCACTTCGCAGAGCGCACCGCGCTCAAGCAACTTGGCGGTAATCTCCAGAAAATTGAAACGGTGCGGCCCCATGATGACTGGAAGCCCAAGCGTCGCCGGCTCCAGTGGGTTGTGACCACCGGTCTCGACCAGGCTGCCACCAACGAAGGCGATATCGGCCAGGGCATACAGAAACATCAACTCGCCCATGCTGTCGCCGAGCAGCACTTGAACTTCGGGGCCAACCGCCGCAGCGGATGAGCGTCGCACAAAGGCCAGGCCCGCCTCCCGCAGCTGCGTGGCGGCACTGTCGAAGCGTTCCAGATGACGCGGCACGAGAATCAGCAGGGCATCCGGCTGTGTGGCGAGCAGTTGCCGGTGCGCCTGGATCACCAGCGCGTCTTCCCCTTCGCGGGTACTGGCAGCGATCCACACCGGCCGCTGCTGCGCCTGCCACTGCTCACGTAGCGCCATAGCGCGCGCCAGCACACCGGCATCCACCTGCTGGTCGAACTTGATCGAACCGGTGACCTCGACCGTCTCGGGCCGAGCGCCCAGAGCAATGAAACGCTCGGCCTCGGCCTGGCTCTGCACAGCCAGCAGGTTGAGTTCAGCGAGCATCGGCGCCGTTAATTTGGCAAAGCGCCCGTAGCCCCTCGCCGAGCGCGCGGACAAACGCCCATTGGCCAGCGCGACCGGAATGTCCCGCCGGGCACACTGGTGGATGTAGTTGGGCCACAGCTCGGTCTCCATGATGACCGCCAGCCTGGGCTGCGCCCGCGCAAGAAAGCGCGACGCAGCCCAGGGCAGGTCATAAGGCAGGTAGCAATGCTGAACGCGACCTGCAAATTGCGCCTCGGGAAACAGCGCGCGGATACGCTCGGAGCCGGTGGGCGTCATGCAGGTCAGGGTGATCGGCAGATCCGGGTAACGCGCCAGCAGCTCGCGCACCAGTGGCGCCGCCGCAATGCTTTCGCCAACCGAGACGGCATGCACCCAGATGCCGCCGGTACGCAATGGCGGCAGGCCAACCGCGAACCGTTCGCCGATCCGTCGCGAATACGCCGGCGCGCGCCAGGCACGCCACACCAGGCGCAGGACGACAAGCGGCAGGCAGAGATGAAACAGCAGGGTATAGAGAGATCGGTTCATGGCGGCGAAGCTTAGGGGCTGTGGCGGCTGCAGCACAAGCCGGCCGTATGGCCCGCGTCAGGGCGCCAGCACACGCAAGCGCTCTGCCAGATAGTTGGCCAGCCATTGCGCGGCCGGGCCGAGCGCTTCATCGCGACGAAACACCAGCTCCACGGGCAGCGGCGGCGCGATCCAATCACTGCTGAGCTCGACCAGGTGCCCCTGGTAGGTCGGGTACTGCGCCACGTGCCGAGGCAGGCAGGCCCAGCCCAGGTTGCGCATCAACAGCTCGGCCATCACATAGAAGCTGTCAGTACGCCAGGCCGTGGGGCTGATCCGCTCGTTACCGGGGTAGTGGCTATCCTGCAGCGTGATCAATAGCTGCCGGTGCTGGGCCAACTGACGGCGGCCAACGGAGCGTACCGCTGCCAGCGGATGACCGGCCCCGCAGACCATGACCATATCAACCATGCCCAGGCGGCGGCGCTCCAGCTCTGCAGGCATACCTTCGTGCTGAAACAGCAGGCCGAGATCGGCGCGGCGCTCCAGCAGCTGCCGCGCCACTACGCCTTGCCCGCCACTGGTCATCTGCACCTCGACGCGAGGGAATGCCTGGGCCAGCGCCTCCAGGCTGTCGAGCACTGGCGGCATCGGCAGCGCCTCGTCCTGCGCCAGGCGCAAACACACTTCCTCGCCTCGCGACAGCCCGAGCGCACGGCCCTCCAACCGCTCGGACTGACGCAGCAGCTCGCGCGCCTCCTCAAGCAATGCCTGACCGGCCTCCGTCAGCCGCGGCTGACGACCGCTGCTGCGCTCGAACAGGCGCACCCCGAGATCATCTTCCAGCGCTGCCACGGCGTTGCTGACCGCGGACTGCACACGGCCGAAGCGTCGCGCCACGGCCGAGAACGAACGGCCATCCGCTACAGCGACAAATACCTCAAGCTGCTCGAGACCCCAGCGCATAACCCATCTCCAGATCAGATAGGCAATGAGTTTACCTAACAAGATGGGCGGGTAGAATCGATCGCCTATCAAGAGGAGTGCTGCCGATGAATGGTTATCTCTATCTCGCCTTGGCCATCGCCGCCGAAGTGGTGGCGACTACGTCCATGAAGGCCGTTGATGGCTTCAACAAACCCTTGCCGCTGTTGCTGGTGATCGTTGGCTACAGTATCGCCTTCTGGATGCTGATTCTGGTGGTGCGCACTATCCCGGTGGGCATTGCCTATGCCATCTGGGCGGGGCTGGGCATCGTGCTGGTGAGCATCGCGGCGATGTTCGTCTATGACCAGAAGCCGGATCTGCCGGCAGTACTGGGCATGGGCTTGATCGTCAGCGGCGTGGTGGTGATTCAGCTGTTCTCCCGGGTCACCGGCCACTGAACGCGACGGGTTATACTGCGCACCTGTTTTTCTGACGAGGCGCCCGCATGTCCCAAGCTCTGAGCACAGACGTCCTGATCGTCGGCGGCGGTGTCGCCGGCCTCTGGTTGAACGCGCGCCTGCGGGCCAAGGGCTACGCCACATTGCTGGTGGAACGGGAAAGCCTCGGCGGCGGGCAGAGCGTCAAGTCGCAGGGAATCATCCACGGCGGCGCCAAATATGCCCTGCATGGCGCGCTGAGCGGCGCCTCCGAAGCCATCGCCGATATGCCGCGGCGCTGGCGCGAAGCCCTTGATGGCGATGGTGAGTTGGACCTTTCGAGCGTGCGCCTGCTGTCCGACGCGCATTACCTGTGGTCGCCCGGCACCCTGGCCGGCAACCTCACCAGTTTTTTCGCCAGCAAGGCAGTGCGCGGCCGTGTTGATCAGGTCAAGGGCGAGCAATTGCCGCCTGCGCTGCAGCATCCGAAATTCAAGGGCAAGGTCTACCGCCTGGCAGAGCTGGTGGTGGACGTACCGAGCCTGATCGCACGCCTGGCCGAGCTTGCCGGCGACAGCCTGCTCGCTGCTGACGATATCCAGCCCCTGCACGAAAACGGGCAACTGGTTGGCCTGCGCGTCGATGGCCGAGACATCCGTGCCCAGCGCATCGTGCTCAGCGCCGGCCGTGGCAATGCCGATCTGCTGACCAGCCTTAACGTCGCGCAACCCGGCCAGCAATTGCGCCCGCTGCATATGGTGATGGTCAAGGGTCCGACCCTGAAACCGCTGTATGCCCACTGCCTGGGCGGCGGGCCCAAGCCGCGGATCACCGTCACCAGCCATCCGAGTGCTGATGGTGAGTGGGTCTGGTACCTGGGCGGTGACTTGGCCGAAGCGGATGGCGTGGCGCGCGACGAAGCGGCGCAGATCGACGCGGCGCGTAAGGAACTCGGCCAGCTTTTGCCCTGGGTCGACCTCTCCAGCGCGAAGTTTGCCACCTTGCGGGTGGAGCGCGCCGAGCCGGCACAAAGCGGCCTGGTTCGCCCGGACAACGCATTTCTCAGCGATCAGGGCCCGCTGCTGGTTGGCTGGCCGACCAAGCTAGCCCTGGCACCGGATTTTGCAGATCGGGTGCTGAACAGCCTCGAACGCGACGGCATCCGCCCTGCCGATCACGACGCGCCGCCCGACCTGCCGCGCCCCGTCATCGGCCGCACCCCCTGGGAGACCTCATTCTGATGCACGACCTGCACGCGCTGCACCGCCCACTCGGCTCGACCGGCCTGCTTGTCTCACCGCTGGGGCTGGGCACCGTCAAGCTCGGTCGTGATCAGGGGGTCAAATACCCCAACGGCTTCACCATTCCCGATGATCATGAAGCGCGCCGCCTGCTGGATCTGGCCCGCGAACTGGGCATCAACCTGCTCGACACCGCGCCCGCCTACGGCATCAGCGAACAGCGCCTCGGCCCGCTGCTGCGCGGCCAGCGTCAGGACTGGGTGATTGTCAGCAAGGTCGGTGAGGAGTTCGACAACGGCCTGTCGCACTTCGACTTCTCCAAGGCGCATACCCGCCGCTCGGTGGAGCGCAGCCTGAAACGTCTGGAAACGGACTACATCGACCTGGTTCTGGTGCACTCCAATGGTGATGACCTGTCGATCCTGCGCGATGAAGCGGTCTACGAAACCCTCGCCGAGCTCAAGCAGGCCGGGCTTGTTCGCGGTTTTGGCTTTTCCGGAAAGACCGTCGAAGGTGGCCTGCAGGCCCTCGAGCATGGCGACTGCGCGATGGTGACCTACAACCTTGGCGAGCAGCAGGAGCTACCAGTATTGGACTATGCTGCCCGTCACGCCAAAGGCATCCTGATCAAAAAAGCCCTGGCCAGCGGCCACATCTGCCTGGAAAGCGGCGTTGATCCGGTACGAGCAAGCTTTGAACTGATTTTTGCTCATCCTGGCGTGGGCAGTGCCATCGTCGGCACTATCAATCCACTGCACCTGGCGCACAACGTCGCCATGGCGGCGGAAGTCATCATGGGCACGACTATCGGTAACACAGCACAAGGAGAGTGATGGACTGGCGTGCGCTGCACGCCGTTAATGCCGCTTATGCGGCCGACCCCGACGCAAGAAGGAGCCGACATGCCGCGCATTATTTCCCGCAAAGACCCTGCCACGTTCAAGACACTGCCGTTGTTCGTCGAGGCCTCGCCCGACGCCATCGCCTACCAGAGCCTGGGCCGCCCGCTGAACTTCAGCGAGATGCTCGAACGGCGCAAACCGGTTGAGCTGAATGACAGCCAGCGCTTCGCGGTGGAGCTGGCCAACCTCGGCGTCTCGGTGCGCCTGACCCTGAACTGGCAAGGCCGCGAGTACTGGTTGCTGGTGCGTCAGCGACGTCTCGACCGTGGTGACGTGGTGCTCAAGCTGATTTCTGGCTACGTGCCGGCCCACGAACTCAACTTGCCGTTGATGACCGCTATCCAGGAGGTGGCCGAAGAGTGCCTGCTGGAAACCAGCGAAGGCTGGCTGCACGGCCGCTTCGGCGACACCTGGCTGCCAGCCCCTTACGAGGGCGCGCTCAAATACCGCGACGGCGTGCATTTCCGGCTTAGCCCATTGTCTGGCGCTGCACGCCCGGTGCAATGCGGTAACCGGACCCTGCTCGAACGTCCACGTGCTTACGTGCACGTACCGACAGCCTCACTGCAACTGGTCTACGACCTGCAGCTGGATTTGCCCAAGGAAGCCAAACTGCCGAGCTTGCTGCACGTGGACGAGTACCTGGAGAACGGCAAGCTGATCGCCCGCCTGGACCACAGCCGTCCAGACCTCTACTTGATTCCCCTGGAGCAGGGTCGCCCAACCGCAGAGCTGCTGACCCTTCGCAGTGGCCAATTGGTGCCGGCTAGTACTCGCGGTTTATGGCTGGCAGAGAGCTTCGCTGCTCAAGAAGGATGGCTGGTACGTGATGAGCGGATTCGCTGGAAAGACTGGCTGACATTGCAGAATCTCACGCCGAAGGCGCAAAAATCCGGCTCTGCTGCTGGCCGAGTTGGCACCGCAGAGCCGCCCAGCGTGCGCCTTGAAACCGCCGCAGCAGTCTAAGCCAGCGACATACATGAGCGCAGGAGACTAGAAAGAACAACCCCGCCGAAGGGCGGGGTTGCTGTGCTTAGCGGCTGCGGATCTTCTCGACGATGGCAGTGGTCGAGCTGTTCTCGACCAGTCCCAACACCCGCACATCGCCGCCATAGGCCAACACGATATCGGCGCCGACTACCTGATTGACGCCATAGTCGCCACCCTTGACCAACACATCAGGCTGAACCTGCTTGAGCAGGCGCTCGGGCGTGTCTTCACTGAAGCTCACCACCCAATCCACGGCGCCCAGACCGGCCAGCACCGCCATGCGTCGATCGACTGCATTGATCGGTCGCCCCGGCCCCTTGAGGCGGCTGACGGAGGCGTCATCATTGATCGCAACCACCAAGCGGTCTCCCTGAGCGCGGGCCTGCTCAAGGTAGCTGACATGGCCGGCATGCAGAATGTCGAAACAGCCATTGGTGAACACGATCTTCTCACCGTGCGCGCGGGCATCTTCTGTTGCCTGTAGCAACTGTTCCAGGCTCAACACGCCACGCTCGGAACCTTCCTCGCGCTGCACGGCGCGGCGCAGCTCAGGCGTGCTGATGGCTGCTGTACCCAGTTTGCCAACAACAATACCGGCAGCGAGGTTGGCCAATGCCACGGCCTGCGGCAAGTCCTCGCCCGCAGCAATGGCCGCTGCCAACGTCGAGATCACCGTATCCCCAGCACCTGTCACGTCGAACACCTCGCGCGCCCGGGCTGGCAAATGCAGGGGGGCATGATCAGGTCGCAGCAAGGTCATGCCATGCTCGCCACGGGTGACCAGCAAAGCGCCAAGATCAAGCTCGCGCATCAGGCTGGCGCCACGGTTGACCAGCTCGGCTTCGTCCTCGCAATGCCCGACGATTAGCTCGAACTCGCTGAGATTCGGTGTGATCAGGCTGGCACCGCGGTAGATGGAGAAATCCTTGCCTTTCGGATCGGCCAGCACCGGAATGCCACGCGCCCTGGCGGCTTGAATCAACGCCTGGTGATTCTGCAGCGCGCCCTTGCCGTAGTCCGACAACACCAGCACCTTGACCTGATCCAGCAACTGCTCGACCTGGCGCGCCAGCGCGTCGGCATCAGTGTGAAACGCTTCCTCGAAGTCCATACGCAGCAACTGATGATGACGGCTCATCACCCGCAGCTTGACGATGGTCGGCTGGCTCTCGATGCGCTGGAAATGGGTCTTGACGCCAATTGCCTCCAGGCTCTCATACAGGCTTTTTGCAGCCTCGTCCTGGCCGGTAACCCCCACCAACACCACCGGTGCGCCAAGCGCCGCGATATTCAGCGCAACGTTGGCCGCGCCACCCGGGCGATCCTCGATCTGCTCGACCTTGACCACAGGCACCGGAGCCTCAGGCGAGATACGCGAGGTAGCGCCGTGCCAATAACGATCAAGCATGACATCGCCCACCACGAGAACGGGGGCCTGATCGAAACGGGGCATGGATAACTTCATGCTGAAACTCCGGAATTTCAAAATCGGCGGCGAGAATAGCATATCGGCCACAGCCACCGAGATGCCAGGCTGCTACTGCGATACGTCGCGTTCCAGAGGCCGTACCCAAAAAAGCTCGTGCCGCCGTACCGCCTTGCGGAAGAATTCATCCTCCCCCTCTAAAGGCCAGCGGCGAGCGGCCAGACACCACTGAATGAAGCGGCGCAAACGCTTCTTGAAGGGTAGCGGCGCTTGCAGATCGTGCTGCATCGCCAGCGCCTGACTCTTGTCGACCAGCACCTGGTCGTCAAGCAGCGGGCTCCACAGCATGTCGGCAGGCAACGCCTCGATACAGGGAGGCAATGCCACTCCATTGCCAGCAGGGCCCATTGGCCAACGGTCGTTGTCGACAAGGTGATTGGCGTACAGCAGTTGCACATCCGGACGCCACCCACTGAGCTCGATAGCCTGATGCAGGAGCCGACTGGACTGAATATGGTCAGGATGCGGATCCAGCTGCGGATGGGGCAGCACCACGACCTCGGGCCGGAAATGCTTCAGCAAAGCAGCCATATCGGCCACCAGGTTGCTCCAGGTGGGTAACCCATCGACATCACCGGGCAACTTGAATGGATTGAAGCGCCTTACGCTACGGATGTCGGAGTCACCGGACTCCCTTGAAGCAAACGGCATACAAGGCTCGCCTTCCATCTTCGTCAGTTGCATGCAGTAGTACCCCAACTGGACGCAGTGGCTGGGCGGCACACCGCCCCAGAGCGGCACGGTATGACTGCTCCAACTGCGTAAGCGCCCTTTCAAGCGCGCAGCCGCCGTATCGCTCAGCCCGAGACGCCGATAGAACTTCGCCTCGATTTCCCCCTGCGTGAGGGTCACGATGGACGCCTCTATACAGCGGCTGTAAAGACCAAACGCGGCTAACTCGGCATCGTCGGCGTGTGGCGCGATGACCATCACCCGGCGCCCGGCGTAATCGGGGTTGCTGAAGCAATGCAGGGTGGCCTCGCTGGATAACCTGCAGAAACGGCCTCGCACTCTAAGACGACCATCGCGAAGCGAATCCAGGCAACCGGACAGGTTGACGAATCGCACCCCGTTCACACTCCTTTCGAAATCCTGGCGATCGCGATGCACGCCCTCTCCAACCAGCACATTCGGGTCGAGCCAACGTCCCAGCCAGCTACTGCGAATATGCACGGCCAACATCAGGGTATCTGCAGTGCCAGGCAATGAAGCCGTGGCGGGAGACACAACTCCGTCGCGCCCGATCCGTACCGAGAGGCTCAGGCTGTCTGCTGGAAAGTCGTAGTGATAGTCATCTTTAGGCGAATAGAACAGATGGTCGGAAAACCAGGCTTCGTGGGCAATCCATGCCAGGAGCAGGACAACCGGCGCGGTGCCCCACGAACCGAACCAGTCAAGGGCCACCAGAATTGGCAACGCCACGACCATGAGAATGCGCTTGTTACGTCGATGTCGACGTACCAACTGCTGCTTGCGTGCTTCCATTCACTTTACACTCGAAAAACAGGTTGGCGATTGCACCAACGATCCTTGTATTCAACATCGGCACGGCCGAATGAATAGCGTAATGCTTTTCCCTTCAAACGTGCCTCTTCCCACGCCGACTGCGTGTTGATGAAGCTGAGCACGCTGCCCGGACTGAAATCACGGGACGCAGGGTCGACTCCACCATTGATGTATTCGATGCTGATCCATTCTGGCGACTCGACCCTGTACAGAACCTGAACGGCAACAGGCTTGCCGTCGAGTAGCAGATAACTTCCCCATAGAAAGTCACGCAGCGCCTCGAAAACTTCGGCAAGGTGTCCTTTTCCTGGCACAGCGAAGCCCCAGCGACTTTCGAACAACTCGGTATAGATGGCCGCCAGCTCATCTGCCGACAACTGCGAAACCGGCAATATCTGCCCGCCCGCCTCTTCCAGCATCCGCAACTCGCGGCGCTGGTTGTAACGAAACTTCTTGCTGTACTCCTCGGGCTGCCGAGCGATTGCCAGCGCCTCGGGCTGCTTGCGCAGCGTCGAGATGCTCGTTTCTTGAAGCGCCGAAACGTAACGCATGCGCTGCCGTACCGGCGCCATGGCACCCTGGGCAACCGGCAGGATCACTTCGGCATTGCCGAGATCGAACAAATCACGCTGTCCCGCGCGCTTGAGCACGTCGCGGGACAGGGCTAGCGTCGCACCCCATACAGGAACAGCAGCCTGCAGCTCGCCGTCCAGCGGCCAGCCGAGATACCGCACGGGAATCTGGGCCAACGCGGAAAGCCGCGAGACAATTTGAGGATGGGTAGCAACGCTTCCGCCCAGGCGCGACCAGGTCTCGCTGTAACATTGGGCGCTGATTGAGCGCCAACCGCGTTCACGCCAACGCTGTATGGGATTGAACATCAAGCATCCTGCCTGGGGTGTTATTGAACGGCGCGATTAAACAAATCGTGCATTAGCCTGCCGGGCAGGTTGGCTTGAAAACTACTCGTTGAGCAACGCAGTTGATCTGCCGCAAGGCGGATCTCCCATGCACCCAAGCCTGTACCGGCCAAAAAGCCGGCAAGACTAGCACGGCATTCGCTGGCAGTTGTGCGGGGATGCATTAAGATAGCGCCCTTTTTTATAAACACACTGGACCCTCTAGTGCAGGTATCGAACTCACAGCCGAATCCCTTACGCCCCCGAATACATGATTTCATTGCTGGCCGCTGGCTCGTAACCGGGTATCTGGTTTTAATCACGGGCATGTTCTGGGTTGGTGACGGGAGCCTTTATACAAAAGTCTATTACGCACTGTTCGCGGCGCCGGCCTTGCTTGGGCTCGTACTGGCGCCCCAACAAATCAAGCCTATCCTGCATGAGCCGGTGTTATTGAGTTTTCTGGCCCTGAGTGCCTGGTTGCTGATCAGCATGGGATGGACCCAGGCCGAAGACGGCTTCAGCAGCTTGGCCAAGCGTCCTCTCTATGTATTCATGCTGTTCGCAGGCTGCGCCCTCATAGCGCTAAAAAGCGAATCGTTGCTGATGAAAACGTTGCGTATTGGTGCAGCGCTGGGCGCCCTCGCGGCGCTAATCAATGTCGTTTGGTTCCTGCAGCATGCTGCCCCAGGTGAGCGCCTGATCGGTAGCGGGGCATTGCGCAATCCATTGCTGACATCTCACGTACTGGGCTTCTTGTGCACGTACTGGGTGGCCGCATGGCTATCACGCAGCGAACGTCATGACTGGTTGCCAATACTGATGACGCTGCCTCTTCTGGCAGCGCTGCTCGCCACAGGCTCGAGAACGCCATTGATGGGCCTGGCCCTGACCAGCGCCTGGATGCTGCTGCTGAGCGGAAAGCGCGCCATGGTTCTGGTCGGCGCCTTGCTGGTCGGTGCCGGCACGGTATACCTGGCCTTTCCTGAAATACTGCTGCAGCGCGGCACATCATATCGTCCGGAACTCTGGAGCGATGCGGTGCGCCAGGCGGGCGAGCACCTCTGGCTTGGCGCTGGCTACGAGAGCAAGTTCGAGTTCAACATTCCCGAGATTGGTTATCTGTTGCATGATCCACACAACGTCGAACTCGCCGTGCTTCTCGAACTTGGGCTGATCGGCCTTGGTTTATGGGCCGTCATGTATGCCTTTGCGCTTTTGCGCTGCTTGCGCCTGCGTGCCAAGCCACAGTTCCAGATCGCATCGGCGCTATTGATCTACGGGCTGTGTGCCGGCCTGACAGAGGGTGGCAATTACCTCTCGCGCCCCAATGAAAGCTGGTTTCTGATCTGGATACCTCTGGCGCTGCTGTGCGCTCTTTCCATTCGGCATAGGCAGTCACAAGCATGAAGCGCATAGAACCCGCTCAATTGGACACCCTGCTCGACAACGCCAAAACCATCGAAGAAGACGGTTTGGGCATCAAGGTCGCGCAACTCCAGGGCGGTGAGTTTCTAAAGCTCTATCGGCGCAAGCGACTGCTATCTTCCGACCTCTGGGATCTGCCTGCGCAGCGGTTTGCAGACAATGCCAATGGCCTGTTACGTCTGGGCATCACCGCACCGACCGTACTGGAGGTGTTGATAATCAACGAGCGCCGCCTCAGTGCGGTACGTTATCAACCACTGCCTGGCGATACCCTGCGCAATCACCTGCGCAAGTCAACACCCGAGGAACGCTCGCGGGACGTGATGCGCTTCGGGACCTTTCTTGGCGAACTGCATGAGTCCGGCGTTTACTTTCGCTCGCTGCACCTGGGCAACGTGCTGCTACTACCAGATGGCTGCTTCGGCCTGATCGACCTGTCGGACATGAAGCTTGAGCGCAATGCGCTGGCACCCTGGAAGCGCCGACGCAATTTGCAGCACATCCTGCGATATGCCGAAGACATCGGATGGCTGACCGAGCAGCACCGCGAAGAGTGGGTGGCTGGCTACCGCAAAAGCGTCAGCCCTCGCAGCGGCGAGCGCTTCAGCCTCGACGTGGGCAAGTGGCTCGCCACGAGACGATAACACCGCGCCCGCCTGCAGCAGGGCTGCTCACCAGCCGGAAGAGAGACAAGCACCTGCATCTCCCAGCGCGCTGCCAGCCGCTCGGCTGCTAGGCAATTCGCTTGAAACAGTAGCGCCAGAATCCTTTGAGCGTCTTGAGATTGCGCGAACGCCAGGGAATCTGGGCTAGCAACTCGCCCGCCAGGGCCTTGTCCTCACTTGCCACCTTTGCAAACATTGCATTCAGGTAGCGCAAGCGGGTGGCTTCATAACCCGGGTGATCTTCAAAACGCTTGTAGATGGCGAGTTCGGTATCGATCATCAACCGGCGATTCTTGTACGTGTTGTTTCCATGTACGCGATACAGGGCAAGCGGCTCTTCCAGAATGTCGATGAAGTACCCGGCATGAGCGATGCGAAGCTCTACGTAATAATCCTCGATGCGAATGGATGGATCGAAGCCACCCACCTCCTCAAGTGCATTACGGCGAAACAACAAGGTTGGGGCCGGAGGGCCGGGCTGACGGTCCATGAACAGATCATCGAAATCGAGACGCCGTGCAGGACGGTGACGCTGCTTCCTGTCAGGCAATGGCTGGCCTTCACCATCGATCAGCAGGATACCACCCGCACAGATGCCGGTTTCAGGATGCTGCTCCATGAAGGCGACTTGCAGCGACAAACGCTCGGGCAGCATGACGTCATCAGAGCCCAACGGGGCGATGTAACGCCCGGAACTGCGCGCAATCATCTCGTTCAGCGTCGTGCAGAGCCCCTTGTTCTCCTGCACAAGCAAATTGAAGCCGAGTTCCTCTTGCAGCCGCTGTATCACCGCAACGCTGTCGTCGCGCGAGCCATCGTCGACAACCAGCAACTCGATGCAGGGATAATCCTGGGCATATACGCTGCGAATGCTCGCTTCGATGAAGTTGGCATGGTTGTAGGACGAAATCAGTACTGAAACCAACGGCAGCCCGCTTTGAACCTCTGTCATGTTGGCGCTCCTTGAACCGGCCGATCACCTTCAAGGAGTGCGCGGTACTTGTTACGAAAATCATTGATGTCGTGCTCGCGCCGCAGATACTGATAGGCACGCTCGCCATGCTCCGCACGTGTCTCGTCGCTGTCAGCCAGGCAGGCACGCAATTGTTCGGTCAGCGCAGGCACATCACCCGGTGCGAACGTGCGCCCTCGCGCCCCGTCCAGCAACGGGCGCATCGCTGGAATGTCGGATCCGAGCACAGGTAACCGACCACACATACCCTCCAGCAACGCGAGGCCCAGCCCCTCCTGCAGCGAGGGCATGACGAAAACGTCGAACGCCTTCACGTAACGCATGGCATCTGGTCGAGTGCCACAGAGATGCACACGCGTTTGCAGGCCCAGCTCGGCAACCAGCGCCGACAGGTTCGCCTCCTCACGACCACCGCCAATGATGGCCAGGTGCACGTTCGAATACTCGCCACTCAAGGCTGAGAACGCACGGATGAGGTGCACATGGCCCTTGATAGGAACCAGCCGGCCTATCGCCCCGACGACAAGCGCGTCAGACGGCAACGCCAAAGCCTGCCGAGCCTGCTCTCGCGACAGCTGAAGAGACTCAGCAAGGTCGATATCCAGGGCATTGGTGATTGCGACCGTATTCGCATTGGTAAAACCGCAGCGCAACGAGACCAGATAATCGGAGACCGCCGGTGATACGCCGACAAAACGCCAGCACTCATCAATCAGACGCCTGGCCTGCCAGCGTCGATAGAAGCGGTCGTACTCGCCAAAACCGTGGGATACGCCGATACACCGGGCGATGCGCAGCTTCTTGTTGAGGTGCATGAACAAATTGACCGCTTTGAAGCGGTGCAGCAACACCACATCGAAACGTTCCTCCCGGCAGAACGCCAGCAGGCGCGCCTGCACCTTGCGGCGCAGACCACTCATGTCCTTCTCGCTGAACTCGAAGAACACCTGGCGGCGACCCGGCGGGTCCACGGCATCGTCTGCCGGCCGGCCTTCAAGATAGGCATTGACCACCTCGAAGCGCTCCGCAGGCAACCCCTGCAGGATCTGTTCACCCAGGTCAGAGTTGGTGTCCGCTGCGTTGTAACGGGTCTGCAGTTGCAGGACTTTTAACGTTTTAGCCATCCAGGCGGCCCATCCACAGGCGGATCGCCTTGCGCAAATAAGACAGTTTGAGGAGCACGCGCCAGTCGCTTGTTACCGCCTGGCAGTAGAACTGCTTGGCGGCAACCGGATCACCCGCCAGGCAGGCACTGCGAAACAGCGACAGGCAACGCTGCTGGTAGAACGCGGCACGTAGCTGCTGCAACTCTGCGGGCAATCTTCCGAACACCTCATCGACCAGTTCAACCCCGCCCGCTAGGCTTGAGCCAAAATCATGACGCAGGCTGTCGCTGTGTTTGTGGATCATCGCCAGGGGTTCTGGCAGCAGCGTAACCGGGTAGGCGGCGAGCGTTTGCGCGAATACCGGAATGTCCTCGGCGTTGCGAAAACGCTCGGGATAGTTACCGACTTGGAAGATCGAACGGTGCATCACACAGGCCCCGTTGGAAATGCTCAGGGTTTTGTCGAGCAGATAGCTCTTTACCCGTTGAATGGGCGTCTGCGGCAGCTTGTCGGGCGAGTGCTGACGGCGTCGCCCCGCCTGATCGACCGACCAGTGCCCCCCGATGACCATTCGTGACTCAGCATTTGCTGCCAGATGCGCCCGAATCAGCGCCAGGCTGCCTGGCGCCATTTCATCATCCGCATCGAGAAAGATCAGCCAGTCATGACGGGCCATTTCAATACCGAGATTGCGCACAGAGGCCAGGCCACCGTTGTCTTTGCGCAACGCCGTGAACCGGCCCGGGAATTCGACCTTCAGCGCCTCGATGACTTGCGGCGTGTGATCCTTGGAACCGTCATCGATGATCAGCAACTCATCGTCATCATTCATCTGCGGCACGACTGAGCGAACGGTGCGCCCCAGTGTATTGGCATAGTTGTACGCCGGAATGACGATGGTGATCGCGGTAGACCCACTCATTATTGGTCCACTCCGACCTTTTGAATCAAAACCTGGAAACCCCTGGCCACCCGATTGACGCTCATGAACATAGCCCATTGATCACGCATGAAATTTAGCGACAGGATCGGGCGCACGACCTGGCCGGCCCCCCAACCGGGCCGCCAGCAGAAACCATCGCGTCGCTTGCGGTACAGGGTCAGCACCGGCACACCCAACGCCGAAGCAAGATGGCCAACCCCCGAGTCGTTACCAATCACATAACCGGACTCGTACAGGTAGGCGGCCAAGGCTTTGGCATCTGCAAACTCGGGAACCTCGAACTCGGACGCGAACACCTCGAGATGGTCACATCGCTCCTTGGGTGACAGCACGAACTGCGGCTGATAGCCCGCTGCGCGTAGGCGCCTGGCCAAGGCCAGATACTTATGCGCCGGCCAGTTCTTTTTCACGTTGTATGAAAGCGGGTGCAGCATCACCCGCTTTGCATGGCGGCGGTGCCGGAGTGTGGAAGGCATCTGCAGCCCGATATCGCTGTGGGCCTCGGCCAGCCCCAAACGGGTGCGACAAAAGGCGACGGCCTGCTCGACCATGTTGACGCTATCATCCGGCAGGCAGCGCAGCGGCCCGGCGGCTGCAGCCAGGGGCCCGAGAAGACGAGCCTTTTGCGCAGGCAGTCGAGCCAGGCTATCGGCCGCCGGCTCCTGCACGAATCGTGAATCGACTTTCAGCGTACCGACGAAAACATAGCGCCTGGCCAACACCTCGGCAGCCTCGGCATGGCGAGTCAACATGCTGCCCAGGTCGGAGATGACCAGATCGAAATCATCGAGCACCGCAAAGGTTTCCGCAGGCGCCGGCAACGGTCGAGCCTCGAACAACGGAAACCAGTCGTTAAGCGCCCCAAAGTGATTGCTCAACACCGTTACTTGATAGCCAGCACGCGCCAGGTTGGCCGCCAGCACCAGGTAAATGCATCCATCACCGAGCCCCATAGAAGGCACCAATGCGATCCGACAATCAGCCGGCAACACTGATAGATGGGCATCAGTGTGCGTTAAAACCTCGGCCATCAGAACTCCCCGCATAATCCACAATCGTCCATGATCAAGTACTGCAAACCTTCACCGGGGCGCATCCGCTCATTAGAAGCGCCATGGAGCTATTACTTCAACGTCCAAGCCGGGCTCAGGTCTCGGCCTGTTCTTGCTCTTGCGGCTCATCCTTGTCCTCGAGTCCCATGGCATGCAGGCGGGCGTAGTAACCGTTTTGCGCCAATAGCGATTCGTGAGTACCGCGCTCGACGATGCGTCCCTTATCCATGACCAGGATCAGATCGGCCTTCTCGATGGTCGACAGCCGATGCGCAATGACCAGCGTCGTGCGACCTTCCATGACCCTGTCCAGCGCCGCCTGGATATAGCGCTCGGACTCGGTATCAAGGGCCGAGGTCGCTTCATCGAGAATCAGCACGGGCGCACTCTTGAGCAATGCCCGGGCAATCGCCAGGCGCTGACGCTGGCCGCCCGACAGCATGACGCCGTTCTCACCTACCCGGGTTTCGAAGCCCTGGGGCAGCAGATCGATGAATTCGCGGGCATAAGCGGCTTCGGCGGCCTGCTCGACCGCCTCGCGCGGCAGGTTACGAAGGTCGCCATAGGCGATGTTGTTCATGACGCTGTCGTTGAACAGCGAAACCTGCTGGGTGACCAGGGCGATATGCTTTCTCAGGTTTTCCACGCGATAGTCTTCGATCGGCGTGCCGTCGAGCAGAATCTGTCCCTGATCATGCTGATAAAAACGCGGAATCAGGTTGGCCAGGGTCGACTTGCCGCTGCCCGAACGGCCCACCAGTGCCACCATCTGACCGGGCTCGACGGTGAAGCTGATGTCCTGCAAAACGATTTTCTCGGTTCCGGGGTAAACAAAACTCAGGTGCTTAACCTCAAGCGCACCGCTGACCCGCTCTTTCTCGATCGTGCCGTTATCAGGCTCCGTCACTTCGTCCAGCTGCTCGAAGATACTCTCGGCGCCGGCAAGGCCTTTCTGGATGGTTGAGCTGACCTCCGAAAGCTGGCGAATCGGCTTGGGTAGAAGCCCTGCCGCAGTGATGTAGGCCACCAGATCACCCACGCTGGCATCGCCGCGCAGGAACAGCACCAGGAACATCAGGAACGCCATGGCGGCGTAGTTCACCAGTTGAAGGCTGGGCGTGTAGATCGCACTGGTACGGGTCATGCGCAGCTGCTTGCGGGTGCTGTCCTCGCTCGCCTCGTAGAAGCGCTCACGCTCGTAGCGCTCGCCACCGAAGCTGCGCACCACGCGGTAGTTCTGGATGGTCTCGGAAGACACGTGGGTCAATTCGCCCATGGCGCTCTGGATCTTGCGACTCTGGCTACGAAATTTCTTGCTCGCGCTCTTAACCATCAGTGCAATGAGCGGCAGGATCGCCACCATCACCATGGTCAGCTTCCAGTTCATCCACAGCAGATAACCGAACAGGAAAACCACCGTCAGACCTTCGCGCACCATGACTTTCAAGGCATCGGTCGCCGCCCCGGTAACCGACCCGACGTTGTAGGTGATGCGGGAAATCAGGTAGCCCGTGGAGTGGTTGTCGAAATAACGGTTGGGCAGTGTCAGCAGGTTGTTGAAAAGCGCGATGCGCAAGTCCTGCACTAACCCCAGCGACACCCGGGCAAGGTAATAGCCGCCGAGAAAGGAGCCTAAGCCTTGCCAGATGGTGATCAGCAACAACGCCAGCGGCACACCATAGAGCAGTTGCATGTTGCCCAGCAGCGGTAACTCGACCATACCGGCTTCGGGCGCGGCAAGGCCGTCGACGAAGTACTTGAGCAGCCCGGCGAGCATCGGCTGAGTCGAGGCGAAGATGATGTAACCGATCATGCTGACGCCGAACATGAACCAGTAACGCCTCATATAACTCAACAGCCGCATGTACAACTTGAAGCTGGAGATCGAAGGCGATTTGGCGCTTGAATCAGGCATAAGATGCTGGCTCTAGGATTAAGCCTGCGATTGTACCATCAGGCACCACGCAACCAAATGCGCCTGAACGCCGGCGAGCCACGCACCGCAAAATGCATGGCTGCCGGCTTGCTGTTCAGAGTAAACCTTGCAACTGCTGGGGTGGCCGCCAACGCGTTGGCTTGCGAACCACACTCAACCCTTGCAGTTCGGCCAGTATCGCCCTGGCATCGAGCACAGGCGAATCGGCCTCTGAAGCGTAGCTTGCGGCAAGCGCTTCGAGCACCTGGTCACTCAAACCCAGGTCACGCAGGCGCAGCATGATCTTCTTGAAGTCATCGATGGCAGCTTCCCGGCTGAAATCATCCGCCCGCTCGAAATCCAGCAGATAAGCCTGCTCGGCCACCAGAAAGTTATATGGGTTACAGTCGCCGTGGGCGATCCCATGGGCATGCAACTGGGCAAGCAGGCTCAGTGCCTGGTGCGCACCTCGCTGCAATGCCTCCCCCGTCAGCGTAGCCAGTGGCACACCTGGCAAGAAGCGCGTGAGCAGCAGGCTTTGATGAAACCCCGGATGCCGAGACTCGGTGTACAGCAGCGGCTCAGGCGCTGGAAAACCAAGCGTTTGCAGCCTGGCGAGCAGCATCGCCTCGTTGCGCAGCGGAGACTGATAGGGCCGGCGCAGGATCCGCTTCCACCAGGGCTTCATGGAGCGTCGATAGCGTTTGACGAACAACGCCTCGTCTCCCTGGCCTATCCTGGCAACCGCACGGGCGGGTGCAAAATCCTCGAGGTCGATGAGAAGCGCCAATAAAGCCCGGATCTGTTTGCGCCCGATGCGCTCATTTTGAAAGACTAGGGTCTTGCCCACCTCAAGCCTCCCCGCGAGCATCAGGTGCTTGCAGTGCAGCATGCCGCTGCCCCATGGACCGGTTCATGTATAGCCTCTACGCCCAGACAAAAGAAAAGCTCAGGTTCGCCACCTACCGCGGCTACAACCTCTGCAACCCAACGGCAGCGGTGTTGGCGCACCTGCTGTTCGACAACCGCTCGGCCCGTAAAAAGATCCGCAACGCGTTCAAGCTGATCCGCCTGACCCCGCGTTACCGCCACCATGATCAGCTCAAGGGTGACGCCTACATCTGGCACTGCGATCGCGACGACCAGACCAAGCTTGCCCTGAGCATCGGCAACCGGCTTAGCGAAAAGCAGCCTCGGAACATAAGTTACATGCCTGCCATCAAGGAGGACGCCAGCAAATCGCTGGACTGGCGCGCCATGTACGCGGCCTGGAGGATAACACGGCGCTGTTCGCTGCCCCTGCTGCTGCAGTTCTACGTATTCAGCGCGCTGTGCCATACCATCAAGCACTTCAGAGCCATCGACAGGCTGCAGATCCCTCAACAGCTGACTTCACTGGTCAGTTTCAACAGCGCCAACATTCCCGAGTGCTTTCTGGTCGCCGCCTGCCGACATCACGGCCTGCCGACCTACTCACTGCAGCACGGGCTTTATCATCGTTATCGCGGCGAGCAACCGATCGACATCATCAACTATGAAAACGTCACGGCCAGCACCCTGTTGGTCTGGAGCGAGTTCTGCCGCGCCGAAATTGCTGCATTCCACCGTGAAATCGGCCGCACTCCCGATTACCGGATACAGATCGCCGGCTATATCGACCCACCCGCGCCTCAGCCTGGGTCGCGGCCATCGCCCACACTGCACAAACACCTGCTCTGCGTGCTGCCGGGCAAACGCTATGTGGCCGACAGCATCCAACTGCTCCATCTACTGGCGTCGCTGCCTGCGCACTATCGGCTGACGGTGCGTCTGCACCCGCTGCTCGCCAAAGACGCGGCACTGATGGCTGCTTTGCCATCAAGCGCCTCGCTCGACGACAGCCCAACCCTCGCACACGCGCTACGTGCCGGAGGTTATGACCTGGCAGTTGGGTTCAATACCACCAGCCTGTTTGAAGCAACGCTGTTCGGCGTACCTTGTGCCATGTACCAAGCGAGCAGCCTGAACCTGATAGCCGATGGCATACCCAGCTTTTCCATTGCCGACGAACTGGCGCAACTCGCGGATGCCCCCATCGACACGCACCAGCTCGCCGACTACATCCTGGGGGCATCCTGCTTCCGCTACGCTGAAATCATCAACGC
Organism: Phytopseudomonas seleniipraecipitans; assembly: GCF_900102335.1. GTDB lineage: Bacteria > Pseudomonadota > Gammaproteobacteria > Pseudomonadales > Pseudomonadaceae > Aquipseudomonas > Aquipseudomonas seleniipraecipitans. The sequence continues at coordinate 236,506 of NZ_FNBM01000005.1, read as the reverse complement.
AGCAGAAACTTGAGCGCCACGCGCCACTGGGCGGGGTAGCGCAGGATACCGACAGCCCGGAGCCAGCGAATCCGCAAAGCCCATGGCAGTTGCGCTCGCCTCAACAGGCGCAGCCAGTAACGCACTGCCGCCGCCTCCTTGCGGCACATCAGGCCCGGGTTCGAGGGCGTGGCGCAAGAAAACGGCAGTGCCACTGGTGCCGCAGCGGCATAGGCGAGCGCCTGCCTAGCCCACGCCTCAGCAAAGCTGCCCAGGGAAAAGTGCAAAAGTTCGATATCGAAGACGACGGCGATCTTGCCTCGCTGGGCAACACGCAGGCTGAAATCGACGTCATAAAAATGAAAGCCGCCCAACCGCTCATCGAAGCGTGTTTCGGCCCACGCCGTACGACGAGCGAACAACCAGACACCGTCCAGCGCCACGACCGGTACACAGGTCGCCGAACCGCTGTCGGTTGGTTTGAAGAAAGCCGCCTTGGCACTTGCTCTCGACGCACCATGCAGCACGTTGATACAGAGATCGTCGTCATCACCGCTGTGCCAGCCAGAAGGTGTTAACGCTTTGTAGCGACTCCCCGCCAGACCAATGAGGGCAAGACCCTCGTCGTGCGAAAAATGAGCGAGCGCCCGCACGCCCCAATCCTGACTCAAGAACTCCACATCCTCATGCACAAAGCACAGGAACGGATAGCGCGCCCTGGAGGCGCCCTCATTGTAGACCGCGCAGATACCTCGGCCCTCGACGCTGTTGTCCACGGCAATCAGCTCGTATTCGACACCGATCGTGGCTTCGATATTGCGGGTCGCTGTCTGTAACCGCGCGGGCTGGGCGCTGCAGATGATGACGGAGATCAACTCCGGCACCGCGAAAAACGCTCGTTCATTTAACTTTCTTCAGCCCTAGGTAATAGAGTGGAAACTTGAGGTACAGCTTGAGTTTCTTGCGCATCAGGTAGCCCTTGCTGCGACCAAGCCATTTTTCTTCGAAGGTGTACTTGGCGCGCTTGGTCATCAACCACTGCCGAGCCGAGGTGTGTGTACGCAGCGTGCGGCTGTCGAGATGATCGACGACCGAAGAAGTGACCAGCACATGCCGCAATCCCTTGGACTGGAGCGTCAGCGCATAGTCGTTGTCCGCGTACCAGAAGAAAAACCGCTCATCCAGAGCGCCGATCACCTCGAGGATGGAGCGGCGAAAGACCAGGCACCATCCGGAAATTTCCTTCAGCACCCCATAGCCTGGATAGACACCGCTGTTGAGCGCGAAACCATTGCGAGGATGGTGCAGGGAGCAGGCAGGGCTGGCGCTGCTGACGCTCGGATCTTGCTCGAACACGCGCAGCAGTTCCGAAGCCCAGCCGGGATGGAAAGACAGATCGTTGTTGCAGATAGCCACGAAGGGCGCCTGCCCCTCGCGAATGCCAATATTCATGTAGGCGTGGTAGTTGAAGGGCGCCTCGGGATAGAGCGTTGCAACCCCCGGCTGTGTATAAGCCGGTGCCTGAGCATTGGACTCGAGCACCCAGATACGGAGGCGAATCCGCTCCGGGTCTTCGGATGCCACCAGCGAATCGAGGCAATGCTCGGTGACCTGTCGCAAGGCCGCGTCTTTGGCGAAGCTGAGTATTACTACGTCCAGAGAGACAGCTTGATCTGATGGTGCTCGAACTTGAACCATGGTTTCACACATGCTCTTCTCTCTCTACCCTGCCCTTTTTCAAAAGCAGGTGCCTCACGCGCTTGAGCAACTGCCGATCCCACTGCCTAAGCGGAACCTGGCGCAACAGCTGCCAGGCATATGCCTTGTCGTCGGTGACAGCCATACGTAGCGCCTTGGTAATCAGCCGCGCCTTGGCAGACGGATAGGCTGGATGATCACGGTATGCCTCTATCACCTGCATTCCATAGTCGTACTCAGACTTGTATTGCTTCGACAAACTGTGTGGATGTTTACGGTAGAGCGTTACCACGTCGGGCAGCACATCCACGTAAAATCCCGCGTGGACGATCTTTAGCGTCATCTGGAAATCCTGCACTTTGATCGCCGGATCGTAGCCCCCAACAGAATGCATGGCGTCACGGCGATAGACGGCAATGTTGCCACCTACCACAAGCGCTATGGCTAGGGCTGCGTGGAAGTCATAGCGACGAACCAAGCGTTTCTTGTCCCTTTTGGGCAGAACCGTCCCGTGCTCGTCGATCCTCACGGCCACCCCTCCCAGGCACCCTACCTCCGGATGCCCTTCAAGATAGGCGGCCTGCAGCGCCAAGCGACCAGCCGGCATTACATCGTCAGCATCGAAGGTCGCCACGAAAACCCCGCTGGCCAAGGCCAGGCCGGTGTTAAGCGCGGCACTTACCCCCTGGTTTTCCTGCCTGACAAACTCGATTCGCTTGACCTTGCTCGACTGACGATGAGCCTGCAGAACCTGCTCAATGACCTCGGCGCTCTCATCACAAGAACCGTCATCAATGACGATCAGCTCGAAGTTCTCATAATCCTGGGCCAAGACACTGCGCAGCGCATCGGCGACATAGGCGGCATAGTTATAACAAGGCACAATTACTGAAACGAGCGGCCGCTCTAAGACACTCACGCGCCAGCCTCCTGTTGCGGCCAGGCATGCCAGCCCTGAGTATCGATTCGCCAAGAATTGGCAAGATGCAAGTTCGTTGGCCCCAGCAGTTCTTCCGGTACCCGACCTTTCCAGTCCGCGTTCTTCCAGACCATAAAATGTAGATACGGAAGAATCTGTTCGCCCTGCTCGCTATTGGTCAAAAGTCCATCACGATAGAACCAGCTATCTGCAACAACCCGACGGCCATCGGCGTGGAGCGTGTAGGTGCTATGTGCCTCAATAAATTCACTACGCCTGTTCCAGGAATTAAATCGAGATGCGAGCCGGCGCAACGGCTCAGGCCAGTTCTTGTGGCGGATGAACAGGCGGCTGAACGCCCCTTCGTCCAAGGCCTGGTGTTTCTCATCCTCGTAACGCTTCTGCCAACCCGGTATCAGCCGGAAGGCGTTGCGCATGAGCGGAGTATTACGCAATAGACACAAGTGGCCTGAAATGCGTCGCGGGTGAGTTGCAAACAAGTCCTTGGTGCTCAAGCGTTGCGCCGTAAAATATCTGCGCAGGTCTCCGTAAACGATGTCGATATCACCAAACGCCCAGAAGTCGTAGCCTTCTAGCGCGTCCTGATGCACTGCACCCAAGGCTGGCTTTATGTCACACAGCTTGTACGCATTGCCAGGGTGAAAATCGATACCCAGCCGCTCAGAAACCTTTGCACAATAATCTGCATAGGACATCTGAACGAACTGCACGTTTTCAGGTGCTTCTTCAGGCACTTCGCAATCAGTAAACAACAGCCAGTCGATGCTCGGATTACGTCGACAGCTTTCCAGAAAAAACGCAAACCAGAATGGCCATCGCCCGAAATACGGAATGAGAAAACGGATACGTGGTAAACCGTTTTCAACGGTTCGCAGCAATGTCATTAATACGCGTCCGGGTCAATCAGGATAAGCGGGAAAGGAAGGGCAAGGACCAAAAGCGCGACTCGACCGCCTGATCGGAAAATTGATCATTCAGGCGAGCAATCATTGATGATCGGTAGTTCTTGAGTTCGCCATCTGCTGAAGTGCAGACCGCTGCAACTTTCTGCGAGAGCGCATCGATCTGGCCTTGAGGGAACAGTATGCCAACGCTGTCGACCACTTCACGCCCGCCCCCACAATCAGAACAAATTAGCGGCACCCCTGCCACCATTGCTTCCAAGAGCACCATGCCGAAGGGCTCATGATCCGAGGTCAAGGCGAAGACGTCGAATGCCTTGAAATAGTATTTGGCATTGGGGATCTGCCCGAGCAGGCGTACGGCGTGCCCCACGCCCAATTCTTCAGTCAAGGCTCGCAACCTGGCTTCGAGGCGCCCGCGACCAACGATCACCAGCAGGCTACCCGCAGGCAAATCCGGCAGGGCCTTGGCGAAGCCGCGAATGAGCGTTTCCTGATCCTTGTCTGGATGCAAACGCCCTACGTTACCGACGACCCACACATCCTGAGGCAAGCCGAGGTACTCCCTGGCATCCTCGCGCGTTACCTGCTGCGCCTTCAAGGTCTCGATATCGATGCGATTGTACAAGGTTTCGATGCGCGCCTCAGGCCAAGCAGGCAGGCTCGCACGCAGATCGTCACGCACGGCATTGGACACACCGAGCAGCATCAGACGCTTGCTGAAGGCATTGGCGAACCATTGGCGAAATCGCCTGTGATATACACCGAAGGCATGGTTCACACCGATGACGGGTACCCGCGTGGCCAGACAGGCGATATAGGTTGGCTTGAAGCGATGGGCGATGCACAGCGTGAAGTTGCGCTCAGAAGCGATCCGACGAATCGCGCGAATCGCGCCGAGCTTCAGCCCTCTGAGCGCCTTGCTGCTGTATTCGAGAAAGACCACCTCATCGGAGGCCGACCCTGCTTCAACCTGAGCGTCATATTTGCCACTCAGGTACACGGTCATGACCTTGTAAGGGCTGTCGGCAAAAAGCACGGCATATTGTCGAGCACAGTCGAGAAACGGCCCGTCGTAGCCATGACAGATCTGCAGCACCCATGCCTGGCTCATATTATTAGTATTCATCGATCCAACTCTTTTCACGGCAACGATTCAGGTGCAGGTAAGCACCCGGCAAAGTCGCATCGGCTGCAGCTGAAAATCAGGCATGCCAGCCTGATTTTCGCGCAGCCGAAACCTCGACCATCACAGTCGGAGATGCATGAATTCGCATCGTTCAATGAATTTGATGAGCGGCGCCCGAGCGGATTTTTCTGACCGTTCGGTCACATGCAAAACAGCCCGCGGCTGCTCTCTGCACCGCTATCGCGTAGCGCGCCGATCTCTGGCTACCTGGGCCATCCCGGCAAACATCGCGCAGGCCTGACCGCGAGCATCCTGCAGGAAGCTTTCGATACCCGACTGCTCCGCTTCGCTGAATACGATGCGCGGCGCATCACTAACAGCCTCCTCATACGAGGAGCGCAGGCGCTCGCCTAATCCGACCTGCTTAAGCAAGGCTTCGATCTTGTGGGTATTCGAAGCGATGGCATAGAAAGGGGTGCCGGTGACCAGGCACAAGGTCACCAGATGAAAACGCCCGGTGATCACTCCCTGCGAACGGCGCAAAAGGCCGAGGAAGCGGCGCGGCGCGAGCACGGCATAACGCCAGCGCAACTTGTCGATCCGCGAACCGGGCAACTCGGCCGGATAACGGTGCAGATAACTGGCGGCGATACGCCGATAGGCTTTCAGCCGCTTGCGCAGATTCTTGCGCAGATAGACGTTGAAGCCCTTGTCCAGCTGCAAGGGTGCGGATAGCGCAGGTGAGGATTGGCACAGCTGATGCGCCACGCCTCGCGCAACCGCTCCGTGAGCACACTGCCGTTGATCAGCAGGCCCTGACGAGCGGGCGCAGCCCCCTGGTATTGATAAGAAAGCGTCAGATCCGGAACAACCTCGGCCGACACACCGATCTCACCCAACGCAGCCTGACTCAGCACGTCGCGCACGAATATGCGCGTGAACAAGGGCGCATCGGCATTGAGCCGCACATTGTTCTGCCACACCGAATTGATCAGAAAACAGGGCACGCCATGCTCCCGACAATACCGCGCCAGTGCCCCATAACGCAGGGCCAGCGGCGCATCATCGTGCATGGTGCCTTCGCCATTGACCAGACAGATATCTGCAGCGCGAATGTCACGTTGCAGCTGCTCATCTGTCTGCCAGTCATGGTGCATGGGGCAGGCGCGCAGAATCTCCATGCCAGCCTGCTCGGCCAGCGTGTAGATCTGCTGCATCACCAAATGGCAGCCGTGGTGACCTTCCGAAGACGTGTCGTTGAACAGCAGCGTCTTCAACCCTGCCTGGCTACCAGCCAAACCTAGGACTCCACGCTACCGGACGGGTCACTGCTCGGCGCAACGACATCGTCCTTGATCACCAGAATATCTTCCATGATCAGGTACTGCAGATCCGAGCCGAAGAACATGTTCAGAGCGTCGGTCGGCGAGCAGATCATCGGTTCGCCGCGACGGTTCAGCGAGGTGTTCAGCGACACGCCGTTGCCGGTGAGTTTTTCCAGCTCCAGCATCAGGTCGTACCAGCGCGGGTTGTATTCACGCTTGAGCACCTGGGCGCGGGAAGTGCCATCTTCGTGGACGACTTCGCTCACGCGCGCTTTCCATTCGTCGTTAACCTCGAAGGTGAAGGTCATGAACGGGCTCGGGTGATCGACCTTGAGCATCTGCTCGGCAACGGTGTCGAGCATCGACGGGCAGAAGGGTCTCCAGCGCTCGCGGAATTTGATCTGCTCGTTGATACGGTCGGCCACGCCGGGGATGCTCGGACAACCAATGATCGAGCGGCCGCCGAGGGCGCGCGGACCGAATTCCATGCGGCCCTGGAACCAGGCCACCGGGTTGCCGTCGACCATGATCTGGGCGATGCGCTGCGGCGTGTCCTCGATCTTCTGCCATTTCGGCGCGTTCGGATGGCGTGCGCAGGCGGCAATCACGTCTTCGTTGCTATAGGCCGGGCCGAGGTACACGTGCTCCATCTTCTCGACCGGCACACCACGCTTGTGCGACACGTAGGCGGCAGCGCCGACCGCGGTGCCTGCGTCACCGGAGGCCGGCTGAACGAACAGTTCCTTGACCTCGGGCCGGGCAATAATCTTCTGGTTGAGCTTGACGTTCAGCGCGCAGCCGCCGGCGAAGGCGATCTTGCCGGTTTCGCGGATGATGTCGCCCAGGTAGTAATCCATCATCTCCAGCGCCAGCTTCTCGAACAGCGCCTGCATGCTGGCGGCATAGTGGATATAGGGATCGTCGGCGATATCGCCCTCCCGCTTGGGCCCCAGCCACTCGATCAGCTTGGGCGAGAAGTAGAAGCCCTTGCCCTTTTCCTTGTAGCGACGCAGGCCGATGACGTTGGCGTAGTCGGTGTTGATCACCAGCTCGCCATTCTCGAACTTGGCCAGGCGGGAAAAATCGTATTTGCTGGCATCGCCATAGGGCGCCATGCCCATGACCTTGAATTCACCGTCGAGCATCTCGAAACCGAGGAATTCGGTGACCGCGCCATACAGACCGCCCAGGGAATCCGGGTCGTAGAACTCCTTGATCTTGTGGATGCGGCCGTTCTCGCCATACCCGAAGAAGGTCGTGGCGTATTCGCCCTTGCCATCGATACCGAGGATGGCGGTCTTCTCGGTGAAGCCCGAGCAGTGGTAGGCGCTGGCGGCGTGTGCCAGGTGGTGCTCGACCGGCTCGATCTTGACCTTCTTGGCGTCAAAGCCCAGTTGCTCCAGGCACCAGACGATCTTCTTGCGATAGCGCTTGTAGCGGCGGTTGCCCATCAGGATGGCGTCAAGCGCGCGATCGGGCGCATACCAATAGCGCTTGGCGTAGTGCCAGCGCTCCTTGCCGAACAAACTGATGGGGGCGAAGGGAATGGCCACCACATCGACATCCGAGGGCTTGATGCCAGCCTGCTCCAGGCAGAACTTGGCCGACTCATAGGGCATGCGATTCTTCGCGTGCTTGTCGCGCACGAAGCGCTCTTCTTCGGCGGCCGCGATCAACTTGCCGTCGATGTACAGCGCAGCGGATGGGTCATGGCTGAGGGCGCCGGATAGGCCAAGAATCGTCAATGCCACGGATAAAGCCTCTTAGTGCGTTTGCCGAGCGTCGACAACCGCGATTGTTTGGTTTCGCCAAGCACGCCTGGAGCGGGCTCAGGTGATAGTCGGTAAACGCCGGTCCAGCTCTTGATACAGAGCGCTCCCGGCCGGCCAGTTGCGCAACAGGCGCGCACGATCCCGCGCGTAGGCGGTATTGAAGCTGCTGGCGTTGCCGTGATGATGCATGGCATCCAGATCGATCAATGCCCAGCGGCCGGCCTGCCACAAAATGTTGGTGCCCTTGCAGTCGCCGTGACTGATGCGCTCACGCATCAGCGTCGCGAACAAGGTCTGCAGCGCCTGCAGGTCCGCCTCTGGCGGCAATTCGTCTGCCTGGTAGGGCGCGAAACGGGTAATTATATCCACACCCGGAGAGTGTTCGGTAATCAGATACGCCTGGCGGCGCAGCCACAGGGTACGTCGCTCCAACACAGCCAGCGGCTTGGGCGTGGCGATGCCGAGAAACTCCAGGCGATTGCCCTCGCACCAACTGTGCCACGCACGGCTCGGGCGCCAGAAACGCCTTAGCCAGTGACCGAAACCCTTGATGTTGTAGCGCTTGATGACCAGTTGCCGAGCGCCCTGTTCGACGCGCGCCACAGTCGACGATCCGCCCAGTTTGAGCGGTTGGCCGGCCTCGATCGCTGCGTCGGGGGCCGCCAGCAGCGGCGCCAGTTGCGCCTCCTCTTCACGGCGTACAACCTGCAACCGTGAAGCGCTGCGCCAGACCCGAAAGGTCGTGCAATCACGCTCTATCTTGGCCATGTATGCCTGCATGCGTGTTACTCGTGCCTTCGCGACGGCCTTGAGCAGCGCCTCAAGCGGCAGGGCGTGCTCGCCATTGACCAGCAGGTAATGGACCAGCAGTTCTTCGATGAAATCGTCGACGGCGCCAGGCAGTTGCGCGAAGAACAACCCGAGATTGGCCAGCACTCTGTCGCGCGACAGGGGTTGCCCGGCGGTCTCGGCACGAATGCCACCGCCATCGATCAGGTACAGACGTTCATCCTGACGCAGCAGGTTGTCGAGGTGCAGGTCCTCTTGCCACAGCCCCCTGCCGTGCAACTCGGCGATGACACCCAGGGCTTCGCCAATCACCTGCTGCTGGGCGTCGCTCAGCCAGGGCTGGTCGGCCACCGATTGCCAGTCATCAGCCAGGCTACGGGCGTTTTCGAGGAACTCGAACAACAGCCAGCCACCCTCGCCCGCGCGAGTCCCGTGGTCGAGCAACGCTGGCGTGTGCAAGCCTTGCTGGGCCAGCAACTGCGCGCCCTGCAGTTCACGACTGAAATGCCGCTCGGCCTTACTGCCGACCAGCAATTTGGCGAGCACCGCACGATCCTGCCACTGCGCCTTGCCCACATAACGCTGTCCAGGCAGCACACGCAGCAGGCTGTGCAGCTCAAGCGGCTGGCCGCTCGGCAGTACGATCAATAGAGGTAACGCGGGGCTGCGCCCGGCCTCGCTCAGGGAAGTCAGTTTCATGGGCGTTGCGCCTTGTCCTTGAACCGCGCCGTCAGGCGCTGCAGCCAATGGTCCACATTCTGGGCGCTGCCCAAGTAGGCGGTCAGAAACCCAACGATATCATCGTCATTCCATGGATTAGCGCGACGCAACAAGGGTTCCAGATCCTTGGTGCGGTCACGTTCGCCGAAGAACAGCGGGCGGGTCTTCTCCAGGTCGATAAGTTGCGCAGCGAAACCATCGGCATCGGGTTTCAAGAAGATATGTTTGGGATAGAAACAGCCATGCACTTGCCCCTTTTCATGTACCTGGCGGGCGAGCGCACCGCATGCGCTGACGATGGCCTGGCGCTGCTCGCCAGCCAATTGCGCCCAACCCGGCAGCCAGCTGTCGAGATCACGCCAGCCGTCCAACGCCTGGGTCAGCAGAACGGCCCGGCGCTCACCGGCTACGCGGCGCTCGGCATAGAACGCTGCACTCATCGCCGGAATACCCAAACGGTCGTAACGACGGATGCTGCGGAATTCGCGCGCCAGGGTCGGCTCACCCAGGGGGCGCTCCAGGCTACGGGTCAGGTAGTTGCTCTGGCGCTTGAGGTAGAAGCCGTGGCCGTCCAGGTCGAGCCGATACACTGAACTCCAGCCACCGCTAGGCGATTCATTGGGCTCGTCCACCGCATGCAGCTCGAGCGCCCACAGCGCCTCGAAACTGGCCAGGTTGTGACGTTCGAGCAGCGAGCGATCCTCGCTGTCGATGAAGTCCTTCATTCTCTTCCCTCGAAATAACGCACGATCTGGCCGATACGCAGCTTGTCACTGTCGTTCAGGCGCTCTCGACGCCGGTACTGCAGGTAAAAGCGCAACCGCTGGGTACGCGACAGGTGGTATTTGGCAACCTTATCCAGGCAGGCCAGGTCCTTGACGATACGCCTGCGCAGGAACGGCCCCCACCAGAACGCCCCGGTCGGGCAGTCAATGAAAAACAGGCGGCGGTGCTCGTCGACCAGCAGGTTGCGCCACTTCAGGTCGTTGTGCGTGAAGTGATGGTCATGCAGGGTGCGTGTAGCCTTGGCCAACTGGCAGCTGACGTCGTGCACCCAGGCGCGGTCGCGCAAACGCGCGTCGCCGCTGTCGGCAAGGCGCCACATGTCCACCGTGTCGACCAGCTCCTGGGTGATCAGCGCTCCGCGGTCAAACCTGCTGCCCTTGCGCTCCATGCCGTAGGCAGCGATCGGCGCCGTCGGAATGCCCCAGGCGGCGAAGTGCTTGAGGTTCTGCCACTCAGCCTTGACTCGTGGCCTGCCGATGAAGCGCCGCGCGCCCTTGCCGGCGCCGTGATAGCGCTTGACGTAATAACGCAACCCATCGAATTCCACGCGGATTACATCCGACAGCGGATCGTGGGTAATCGCCTCGCCGTGCAAGGCAAACACCGCGTCCAGGGTCGCAAAGGCCCTAGCGGCTCCAGGTGTCGCCAATGCGGTGACGCGCCACTCACTCATGGCTCACCTCTGTTTCATACTTGCGTGCATAGCGCGTCAGCAGTTTATGCGCCTTGCGCTGCAACCAGGCCAGCAGAGCGGCTTCATCACGCAGGATCTGTCGTAACGAGCGGCCATTCCCAGCTGCAGCAAAGTAGCCCTTGAGAAAGCGCAGAAAATCACGCTGCGTCAGGCCAATGTTAAGCGCGGAGAAATACAACCCGGCCAGATCCTTGTTGCGCCAGCGCCGCGGCACGGCAGCCCGCAGCTGAGCGCGGTGCAGGTCGATCACCGAGAGGCGGAAATCAGCGGCATCGAACGGTTTGTCGGTGTGTAGCAGGAAGTGGCAGATATAGCAGTCGCGATGGTTGACCCCAGCGGCGTGCATGCGTCCGGTCATCTCGGCCACACGCTCGATCAGCGCCCACTTTAGCTGCGGCAACGGTGGCTGCTCTCGCCAGTTCAAGGTGAGCTGTTCCAGGTCGACAGTCGGCGCCAGTTCTTCGGTGACGATGAACGAATGCTGCTGCGCCGGATTGCTGCCGCGCTCGCCATAGGCGACGGCGGTCATGGTTGGCACGCCGGCCGCGGTCAGCCGCTGTATGGCTTTCCACTCCTGGCCAGCGCCCAGCACAGGCAGGCGCGCCGTGGAGAGGTTCTTGACGATCTCCGCCCAGCCGATGCCGCGATGAATCTTGACGAAATAACCCTTGCCGTCGACCTCGGTGCGCAGCGTACGGCGCCCCTCCAGCTCACGGTAAACCTGCCCCTGCAGGCGCTCGACTTCTTCGAAGGCATCCTTGCCTTGCCACAAGGTGGCAAATGGCTGTTCGAGAAACAGCTTCATGGCTGGACACTCCTCATCAAGGGCGCGGCGCCAGAATCACATCGGCCGCGTGCTGCGGCATGCTGTACAGGTCTGCGCTGTCGGCGAATGCCAGGCCGTTGCGCTGCCAGGCTGCACGCGACTCGTCGTCTGCCAGCATCTGCGCCAGGGTGCGGTTAAGCACTTCCTGCGCAAAAGGACTGGGCACTACGCGCCCCGCATCGGCACCACGGATGTAATGGGCGTAGCCGCAAATGTCGGTCACCAGTACTGGCAGGCCTGCGACCAGCGCCTCCAACAGCACCGTGCCGGTATTTTCGTTGTAGGCCGGGTGAATCAGCAAATCAGCGCCCAGCAGGAAACGCGGAATGTCGCTGCGCCCCTTGAGGATCTGCACCTGATCGCCTATTCCGAGCTTGGTGATCTGCAAGAGGAATGGTTTGGGGTCGTCCTGACCGATGACGATCAGTCGGGTGCGCTTCTTCAGCTCGGGCGGCAGCGCGGCCAGTGCCTTGAGGCTGCGATCCAGGCCTTTGGTCTTGAAGCCGGAGCCGATTTGCACCAGCAACAGGTCGTCGTCGGCCAGATTGAACTCACGGCGGAACTCGGCGCGTATCTCGGCGGCATTTTCCGGTGCGCGGCGATCCAGGGAAATCCCCGGCGGCAACAGGTGGAAACGCTCGGCAGGCGTGCCGTAATGTTTGACGAACAGCGGCTGCTGCACCTCGGAGATCATCAGGATCTCGGTGTGCGACTCGGGGGAGAACACCGCCCGCTCGTATTCAGCGAAATGCTTGTAACGACCCCAGCGGCGATACAGCGGGTTGCGCAAGGTCTGCGCCTTGTCCTCGAAGCAGCCGTCGGCGGCGTAATACACGTCCAGCCCCGGCATCTTGTTGAACCCGATCACGCGATCGACCGGGCGCTTGCGCAGATCTGCCTGCACCCAGGCGGTGAGCTTCTCATTGCGATGATGATTGAACAGCGCCTTGACCGGCACCACCACCACCTCGAAACCATCGGGTATTTCACCTTCCCAGATCGGCGTGTACACGCGAATGCTGTGGCCACGACACTGGCACTCCAGGGCGATGCGCATGAAATCACGCTGCAACCCGCCATACGGGAAGTATTTGTAGAGGATGAAAGCCAGGCGCATCGGCCCTTCGCTCAGTGGCATCAGTCTATCCCCATGTCCAGCAGCAGCGCGTGCAACTCGGTGAACACACGCTGCGGCAGTAAATCATCGAAGCACGGTTTGTCGCGGTCGCCCTTGCCAGCATCCGGGCCGCTGGCACACAGATGAATCTGCGAACGGCCATAGGCGCCAACGCGGCCTGGCAAAGTCGGCCCGTACAGCGACACGCAGGGCACATCGAGCGCGGCTGCCAGGTGACCGAGGCCGGTATCTACCGCGACGCAGGCCTGAGCGCCGGCGATCACCTTGGCAACGCCGGCGAGATTGAGCTTCGGCAGCACTGCAGCACCGTCGATGCCAGCGGCGATACGCTCGGCGCGCGCCTTCTCCACCTCGTTGCCCCAGGGCAGGCGAATCGACCAGCCCTGCTCGCTGACCTGCTCGGCCAGTTCGCGCCAGTAGGTTTCCGGCCAGTGCTTGCTCGACCATGTGGTGCCGTGCAGAAACACCAGATAAGGGCGCGGTGACGGATCTGCAAGCTGGGCGCGGTTCAAACCATAGTCGCCCAGACCGGCAGGCACGCTGTAACCCAGTGCCTGGCCGAACAACTGACGGGTGCGTTCCAGCGCATGCTGGGCACGCGGCACGCTGTAACATCGGTCGTAGAAGCGCGCAGCGATTGGCTCGCGCGCTGACTTGGCATCCAGCCCGGCCACCGGCGCGTTGACGTAACGCGTCAGCCAGGCGCTCTTGAGCAGCCCCTGGGCGTCGATGGCCAGGTCATACGGCGTATCGCGCAGGCGCTGCTTGAAGCGTGACCACTCACCATTGCATAGGGTCTGCAGCGGGTGCTTGCGCCAGCGGCGAATGGCCACCGGAATCACCTGCGACACCGCCGGATGCCACGCAGGTATCTCGGCGAAGCCCTCTTCCACCACCCAATCGAAACGAATACCGGGGTTGGCCCGCACGGCATCGGTCAGCGCCGGCAGGGTATGAATCACATCGCCCAGCGATGACGTCTTGATCAACAACACTCGCATCCGGCGCTATACCTCGACCGGACGGGCAACGAGCCGATCCAGTGCCTCATTGGCAACACGCGGCTCGAGCTGCACCAGGCAGTTGTAATGGCCGAAGCGGCACGTGCGATCGAAGCACGGGCTGCATTCGATACCCAGCCGGACGATTTCCACCTGTTCAGCAAGCGGCGGGGTGAATTGCGGCGACGTCGAACCGTAAACCGCCACCAGCGGACGATTGAGCGCTGCCGCCACGTGCATCAAGCCGGAGTCATTGGACACCACCGAGGCGGCGCAGGACAGCAAGTCGATGGCCTGCGCCAGGCTGGTTTCACCAGACAGGTTGACCACTTCCTCGCGCAATCCTGGAATCAGCCGCGAACGGATGTCTTCACCAACCGGATGATCCTTCTTCGAGCCGAACAGCCAAACCTGCCAGCCTTCACGAATCTTGTGCTCGGCGACGCGCGCATAGTGCTCGCTCGGCCAACGCTTGGACTCACCGAACTCGGCACCGGGGCACAGCGCGAGCACCGGGCGATCCAGCACTAGGCCGAAACTCGCCAACGCCGCGTCGCGGGATGCCGGGTCGATGCGCAGCGACGGTCGCGGATACGGCTGCGGCAGCTCGGCGCCCGGCGCATAGGCCAGCGCCATGAAACGCTCGATCATCAGCGGATAGCGGGCCTTGTCCAGGGTGCGAACATCATTGAGCAGGCCGTAACGCATCTCGCCTTTCCAGCCGGTGCGCACGGGGATGCCGGCGAAAAACGGCACCAGTGCCGACTTCAGCGAGTTGGGCAGCAGGATCGCATGGTCATAACGGCCCGCCAGCGACTTGCCGATGCGCCGCCGCGTGGCCAGTTCCAGCACGCCATGGCCGAGCGGAAAGCTCAAGGCTTCACGCACCTCGGGCATGCGCTCGAGGATCGGCCGGCTCCATTCCGGCGCCAGCACGTCGATCGCGCAATCGGGGTGGCGCGCTTTCAGGCATTGGAACAATGTCTGCGCCATCACCATGTCGCCTACCCACGAAGGGCCGATGATCAGAATATTCATACGCTCAGTTCGATAGAGAAGCCCGAGGGCGGACGGCTGCCATCAACTCAGACCCAGTTCACGCCAGATACGCATCACGTTGCGTCGGTGCTCGTGGAACTGGTCGCCACCCACTACCCCAGGCTGCTTCTGCAACGCCTGTCGGTGGGCTGCAGAGCGGTAGGTTTTGTAAGCGTCCTGAAGCAGGGTCGCCTCGCCATCGCGGAGCAATCCGAGCCGATCCAGGCCTTCCAGAATGCGGATGTTATCGGTGAACTCGAGCAGCACCGGGTGCTGTTTCGACCACGCCAGGGCCGCGTATTGCACCATAAATTCGATATCGACGATACCTCCGGCATCCTGCTTGAGGTCGAAGGAGGCGGCTGCGGTGAAGGCGCTCTCTGCGGTGCCGGCGGCAGTGGCACGAGTGCCCAGGTTGTCGCGCATCTTGGCGCGCATCTCGCTGACCTCGGCCTGTAACTTGGCCTGATCGCGCTCGCGAGCCAGCACGGCGACACGCACCTCGGCAAAGGCCGCCGCGACCCGCTGACAACCGACCAGCACCCGCGCACGCACCAGCGCCTGGTGCTCCCACGTCCAGGCCTCGCCTTCCTGGTAGCGACGAAAGGCGCCAAGCGAGCTGACCAGCAAGCCGGCGGCCCCGGAAGGCCGCAGGCGCATGTCGACGTCGTACAGTTGGCCCGAGTTGGTCTGCGCGGTCAGCAGATGAATGATGCGTTGGCCCAGGCGGGTGAAGAACTGCGCGCCGTCGATGGACTTGGCGCCATCGGTCTCGGCCTGAGGATCGCCATCGTGGATGAATACCAAGTCGAGGTCCGAGCCGTGGCCCAACTCGATACCGCCAACCTTGCCGTAGCCCACAATGATGAAGTCCGGCGCACACAGGCTGCCATCAGGGCGCTGCGGCGTGCCGTGGCGGGTGACCATCTGCCGCCAGGCCAGGGCCAGCACCTGGTCGAGAATGGCCTCGGCCAGCCAGGTCAGGTAATCGCTTACCTTCATCAGCGGCAGCGTGCCGGCAATTTCCGACGCCGCCACGCGCAGACCGTGAGCCAGCTTGAAATGACGCAAGGCCTCCATCTGTTGCTCGAGGTCTTCCTCGGGAATCCGCGTCAACCGCTCTTGTAATTCGGCGGCCAGTTCTGGTGCCTGCGGCGGACTGAAAAGACGCCCCTCGTTGAGCAACTCGTCGAGCAACAGGGGAAAGCGGCTGATCTGCTCGGCGATCCACGGGCTGGCCGCACACAGCGTCAGCAGGCGCAACAGTGCACCGGGATTTTCGGTCAACAGCACCAGATAGGCGGAGCGCCGGGCAACCGCTTCTATCAGCGGCAGCACCCGCTCGAGCACCAGATCCGGTTTTTCCTGCTCCACCGTGGCGGCCAATAGCCGGGGGATGAAGGCATCCAGACGCTCGCGGCCGATGCGCTGCATGGCACGCACCTGATTGCCATTGCGAAGGCCCACCAACCGTTGCCAGGCCGCCTGAGCATCGTTGAAACCGGCTTCGGCGAGCTGCCGGCACGCCGCCTCTTCGTCCTGATCGTCATTCCACAGCGGCAGCCAGGCGGCACCGACCATGGGCTCCTCGCCAGTGTCCTGATCCTCGTCCGGGTCGGCGATGACCTGGCGGAAATGCCAGTCGACCCGGCCTCGCCAGTGCATCAGCCGCTCATGAAAGGCGTCCCAGTCTGCAAAGCCGAGCATGAAAGCTACCCGGGCGCGGTCCTCATCGTTGTCCGGCAGCATTTGCGTCTGCCGGTCATCGATGGCCTGCAGCGCATGCTCGGTGTACCGCAAAAAGGCATACCCGGCGAGCAACTCGTCGACCGCCTCGGCCGGCAAATAACCCTGCCCCTTCAACGTCTCTAACACCTTGAGCAGCGAGCGCTGCTGCAGGCTGAGATCGCGCCCGCCGTGGATCAGCTGGAATGCCTGGGCGATGAACTCCACCTCGCGAATGCCCCCGGAGCCGAGCTTGATGTTCTCGGCCATGCCTTTGCGGCGCACCTCCTGCTGGATCAACTGCTTCATGGTGCGCAGCGCGTCGATGGCCGAGAAGTCCAGGTAACGTCGGTAAACGAACGGGCGCAGCATCTCCAGCAGTTGCGCGCCGGCCTCCTGATCACCACCAACCACCCGCGCCTTGATCATCGCGTAGCGCTCCCAGTCACGCCCCTGGTCCTGGTAGTACTGCTCCAGCGCATTGAAGCTGAACACAAGCGTTCCAGACGATCCGTAAGGGCGCAGGCGCATATCGGTACGGAACACGAAGCCGTCGACAGTGATGGCGTCGAGCGCCTTGATCAGCTTCTGGCCCAGGCGGATGAAGAACTCCTGGTTATCCAGCGGCCGTTTGACACCCTGGGTTTCGCCGCCTTCCGGGTACCCGAAGATCAGGTCGATGTCCGACGACAGGTTCAGCTCGAAGGCGCCAAGCTTGCCCATGCCGAGGATGACCATATGCTGCGCCTCGCCGGTGCGCCGCCCGACCGGGGTGCCGAACTGCTCGCAATGCCGGGGGTAGAGCCAGTGATAGGCCAGATCGATGCAGGCGTCGGCCAGGTCAGAGAGGTCTCGGCAGGTTTCAACCAGATCCGCCTGTCGACTGACATCGCGCCAGATGATGCGCAGTTGCTGACGATTGCGAAAGCGCCGCAAGCTTCTCGCCAGGTCGTTTTCATCGTCACACTCGCTCAGTAGCTGCGCCAGCTGTTCGCGCAACTCGCCGGGTGCCAGGCGCCGCTCCAGCTCGCCACTGGCGGCCAGGTAGAGCAACATCTGCGGATCGCGTACGCCTTGTTGCGTCACGAAGTCGCTCGCCGCCGCTACGCGCTGCAACTGCTCTTTGAGCAAGGGCGGCCAGGCTGCAAAATCAGCGGCCGCCTGCGCAGAAAGCTCATGCAAGGCCTGGTGCAACGACTGTTCGGCGCGCTGGGCCAGTGGAGCTAGAATGGCAGGCAAAGAGACGAGCGCGGGCAAGCTCATGGTCTATCCTTTTCGGCGGGCTGCGAGGCCTGATGGAAAACCGGCGAAGCCCTCGCGAGGGCTCGCTGCGTATGGCTCGCGCCTGATTTGATTGTGGTTTTGCTACGGCTGAATCAATCGTAAGAGCTGAAATCGCCTGCGAAATGTAGTAAAACTACACAAAGCCGGATCTACCCAACCGGTATGTCCAAGAATTAATGTGCCCGCTCAAAAAGCCGGCCACGCATCCTGGCTTCCGATTCTGGAAGCCTTTCCGCTCTGGAGCAAGCCATGCAAGACCTCGATCCAATCGAAACCCAGGAATGGCTGGACGCACTGGAATCCGTCCTCGACAAGGAAGGCGAAGACCGTGCCCACTATCTGATGACGCGCCTGGGTGAGTTGGCCACTCGCAGCGGCACGCAGTTGCCCTATTCGATGACCACGCCCTATCGCAATACCATTCCGGTCACCCGTGAAGCGCGTATGCCGGGCGACCTGTTCATGGAACGTCGCATCCGTTCGATCGTTCGCTGGAACGCGCTGGCCATGGTCATGCGCGCCAACATGCAGGATCCGGATCTGGGCGGCCACATTTCCACCTTCGCCTCCAGCGCGACGCTCTATGACATCGGCTTCAACTACTTCTTCCAGGCCCCGACCGACGAGCATGGCGGCGACCTGATCTACTACCAGGGCCACGCCTCTCCCGGCATCTACGCTCGCGCCTTCCTGGAAGGCCGCTTGAGCGAAGAGCAGATGCTCAAGTTCCGCCAGGAAGTGGATGGTGGCGGCCTGTCGTCCTACCCGCACCCGCACCTGATGCCGGACTTCTGGCAGTTCCCGACCGTTTCCATGGGCCTGGGCCCGATCACCGCGATCTACCAGGCACGCTTCATGAAGTACCTGGAAAACCGCGGCTTCATCCCGGCCGGCAAGCAGAAAGTCTGGTGCTTCATCGGTGACGGCGAAACCGACGAGCCGGAAACCCTGGGCGCCATTTCCCTGGCCGGCCGCGAGAACCTCGACAACCTGATCTTCGTCATCAACTGCAACCTGCAGCGCCTCGACGGCCCGGTTCGCGGTAACAGCAAGATCATCCAGGAACTCGAAGGCGTGTTCCGCGGCGCCAACTGGAACGTCAACAAGGTCATCTGGGGCCGCATGTGGGACCCACTGTTCGCCCAGGACGAAGACGGCCGCATGCAGCGTCGCATGGACCAGGCGATCGATGGTGAATACCAGAACTACAAGGCCAAAGACGGCGCCTACGTGCGCAAACACTTCTTCGGCCATGATCCAGAATTGCTCAAGCGCGTCGAGAACTTGTCCGACGACGAAATCTGGAAGCTCAACCGTGGCGGCCATGACCCGTACAAGGTCTATGCGGCCTACCACCAGGCGGTCAACCACAAGGGTCAGCCGACCGTCATTCTGGCCAAGACCATCAAGGGTTATGGCACCGGTGCCGGCGAAGCCAAGAACACCGCACACAACACCAAGAAGGTCGATATCGAGTCGCTGAAGAAATTCCGCGATCGCTTCGACATTCCGCTGAACGATTCGCAGCTGGAAGAACTGCCGTTCTACCGCCCTGCCGAAGACAGCGCGGAAATGAAATACCTGCGCAAGTGCCGCGAGAAGCTCGGTGGCCACCTGCCGCAACGTAACCGCGGCACCATGAGCATCCCGACGCCGCCGCTGGAAACCCTCAAAGCCGTTCTCGATGGCTCGGGCGACCGCGAAATCTCCACCACCATGGCCTTCGGTCGCATCCTCGCGTCCATGGTCAAGGACAAGGAGCTGGGCAAGCGCATCGTGCCGATCCTCGCCGACGAGGCGCGTACCTTCGGTATGGAAGGCATGTTCCGCCAGCTGGGTATCTACTCCCCGGTGGGGCAGCTGTACGAGCCGGTCGACCGCGATCAGGTGATGTACTACCGCGAAGAGAAGGACGGCCAGATTTTACAGGAAGGCCTCAACGAGGCCGGCGCGTTCTCCTCGTTCATCGCCGCGGGCACTGCCTACAGCAACTACAACCAGCCGATGCTGCCGGTTTACATCTTCTATTCGATGTTCGGCTTCCAGCGTATCGGCGACCTGGCCTGGGCTGCTGGCGACGGCCAGACCCGCGGTTTCCTGCTGGGCGGCACTTCCGGCCGTACCACACTGAACGGCGAAGGACTGCAGCACGAAGACGGCCACAGCCATATTCTGGCCAGCACCATCCCCAACGTGCGCAGCTATGACCCCACCTATGCCTACGAGCTGGCGGTGATCATGCGCGAAGGCACGCACCGGATGATGACGCTGCAGGAAAACGTTTATTACTACATCACCGTGATGAACGAGAACTACCAGCAGCCTGCCATGCCGGAAGGTGTCGAAGACGGCATCATCAAAGGTATGTACCTGCTTGAAGAGGACACCAAGGAAGCCGCCCACCATGTGCAGCTGATGGGTTGCGGCACCATCCTCAACGAAGTTCGCGAAGCGGCGAAGATCCTGCGCAACGACTACAACATCGGTGCCGATGTGTGGAGCGTGACCAGTTTCAACGAATTGCGTCGCGACGGCCTGGCCGTAGAGCGCAGCAATCGTCTGCACCCGGGCGACGAACCCAAGCAGAGCTACGTCGAGCAGTGCCTGAGCGGCCGTAAAGGTCCGGTCGTGGCGAGCACCGACTACATGAAGCTGTTCGCCGAGCAGATTCGTCAGTGGGTACCGGTCAAGGAATTCAAGGTGCTCGGCACCGACGGCTACGGCCGTAGCGACAGCCGCCGCAAACTGCGCGACTTCTTTGAAGTGGACCGTCGCTGGGTCGTTCTGGCTACGCTCGAAGCGCTGGCCGACCGTGGTGAAATCGAACGCAAAGCGGTGGCCGAAGCCATCGTCAAGTTCGGTATCGACCCCGAAAAACGCAACCCACTGGACTGCTGAGGAGACGCATTGTGAGTGAATTGATTCGCGTACCCGACATCGGCGGCGGTGAGGGTGAAATCATCGAGTTATTCGTCAAGGTCGGCGACCGCATCGAAGCCGACCAGAGCCTGCTGACCCTCGAGTCTGACAAGGCCAGCATGGAGATTCCGGCCCCCAAGGCCGGCGTCATCAAGAGCCTCAAGGTCAAGCTGGGCGACAACCTGAAAGAAGGCGACGAGCTGCTCGAACTGGACGTGGAAGGCAATGCCGAGGCCGCTCCGGCCGAGGCAGCAGCGCCCGCCCAGCAAGCTCCAGCCGCTGCCCCGCAGCCGGCTGCCGAGCCTCAGGCTGAAGCGGCCGGCAATGCTGAGCCGCAGGAAGTCAAGGTGCCGGACATTGGTTCCGACGCCAAAGCCAGCGTGATCGAAGTGCTGGTCAAGCCAGGCGACACCGTCGAGGCAGATCAGTCGCTGATCACCCTGGAGTCCGACAAGGCCAGCATGGAGATCCCCTCGCCGGCTGCCGGCGTGGTAGAAAGCGTATCGATCAAGGTCGGTGACGAAGTCGGCACCGGCGACCTGATCCTCGTGCTCAAGGGCGCGGGTGGCGCTCAGCCCAAGCAAGCGGCCAGCGCGCCGGCAGCTGCACCGAGTGCCGCACCTGCCGAAGCCGCTGCGCCTGCAGAAGCTGAAGAGCCGGCCGGCGAAAGCAGCGAAGAAGTGCGTATCCCGGACATCGGCGAAGATACCGCTGGCGTGATCGAGGTGCTGGTCAAGGTGGGCGACAGCGTCGAGACCGAGCAATCGCTGATCGTGCTGGAGTCGGCCAAGGCGAGCATGGAGATTCCTGCTCCCAAGGCTGGCGTTATCGAAAGCATCTCCATCAAGGTCGGCGATCAGGCCAAAACGGGTGATCTGATTCTGGTGATGAAGGTGCAAGGCAAGGCGGCCGCCAAAGCTGCTCCTGCTGCCCAGGCGCCAGCTGCCGCTCCAGAACAGGCCAAAGCAGCCAACGTTCAGGGCACGGCACCTGCCAAAGCTGCACCGCAGGCCGCTCCGGCAGCCGTGCCAAGCCGCGACGGCAGCAAGGTTCACGCCGGCCCGGCCGTGCGTCAGCTGGCCCGCGAGTTCGGCGTCGAGCTGAGCGCCGTAGCTGGCAGCGGCCCGAAAGGCCGTATCCTCAAGGAAGACGTGCAGGTTTACGTCAAGGCTGAGCTGCAGAAAGCCAAATCGGCCCCTGCCGCAGCAGCTGCCGGTGCAACCGGTGGTGCCGGCATTCCGCCGATCCCGAACGTCGACTTCAGCAAGTTCGGTGAAGTCGAAGAAGTACCGATGACCCGCCTGATGCAAGTCGGCGCTGCCAACCTGCACCGCAGCTGGCTGAACGTGCCGCACGTGACTCAGTTCGACTCGGCTGACATCACCGAGCTGGAAGCTTTCCGCGTATCGCAGAAGGCCGTTGCCGAGAAAGCCGGCGTCAAGCTGACCGTGCTGCCGCTGTTGCTCAAGGCCTGCGCCTACCTGCTCAAGGAGCTGCCGGACTTCAACAGTTCGCTGGCGCCAAGCGGCAAGGCGGTGATCCGCAAGAAATACGTGCACATCGGCTTCGCCGTCGATACCCCGGATGGCCTGCTGGTCCCTGTGATCAAGAACGTCGACCAGAAGAGCTTGCTGCAACTGGCTGCCGAAGCCGCTGCCCTGGCAGAAAAGGCGCGCACCAAGAAGCTTTCCGCTGACGACATGCAGGGCGCCTGCTTCACCATCTCCAGCCTCGGTCACATTGGCGGCACCGGCTTCACGCCGATCGTCAACGCGCCGGAAGTGGCGATTCTCGGTGTCAGCAAAGCGACCATCCAGCCGGTCTGGGACGGCAAGGCCTTCCAGCCCAAGCTGATGCTGCCGCTGTCGCTGTCCTACGATCATCGGGTGATCAATGGCGCTGCCGCTGCACGCTTCACCAAGCGCTTGGGCGATGTGCTGACCGACATCCGTACCATGCTGCTGTAAGCGATTTCGATTCGAGCGTTACGCTCGTCTCCTGAACCCCACCCAAACCGGTGGGGTTTTTTTTGCGCGCCTGTCAGAAAAAAGCGTGCAAACACCCCGCCAAAGGGGCTTGGCCGACATCAGGATGAAATAATTACCTACTCCAAACCAATTAGTTAGAAGAAAGAAATCACATTGCCACTAGATTCCTTGTCAGTCATCACACCATCGTGCAACCTAGGCACCACTACCGCTTCGCTGCGGCAGGGTCGATACGGCAATACCCCTCGTTAGCGCTATAGTGACAAGGCCAGGCGTTTGCCTGCGCCAGCAGATGGAATACAACCATTCGATGAAAAGCCATCCCGATGCCGCGAGCCGTTTAGCGGCCGAGGTTGTGACGCAACTGCCCGTGCCTTCGCGGCTCGGCATGATGCGTTTCGAGCGGATGAACGAGGCCAATTGGCTTCTGCTGTTTCTCGACGCGTCTTGCGAAAAACAGTTCGGCATCCCCGCCAGCGATCTTTGCACCCTGGTGGAAACTCCCTATGCCAGCCTGATGGAGCCGGAAGCGCGTTATCGCCTTCACGATTCCATCCAGCAGCAACTGGCAGTTAGCTCGCATTACGTGGTGCGCTACACCCTGCATACGCCGCAAGGCCCGCTGAATCTGATGGAGCTCGGCGAGCCCTTCAAGCAGCGTGGCCGGCACCTGCTACGCGGCTATCTGATGGTTACCGGTGACGATGAAGAAGCCAGTGGCCGCCCGCCTACACCGGAGCCACCTGCCTCGATCGAGTTGCTCGACGCGCTGGAGCAGTTCCAGCGCAGCCAGGCCGAGCTGCACCAACACGAGTTGCGCTCACTGGCCCAGCAGCAATTGATCGTGCGCCTGGCCAGCCAGCGCTACCAGAGCAGTAACACCATCCGCGAAGCCGCCGAGCTGATTACCCGCAGCGCCTGTGAGATTTACGGTGTAGCCCGGGCCGGTATCTGGCACATCAACGGCGATACTCTTGAACCGATAACGCTCTACCTGCTTGATCAGGATCAGTACGAGAATCCCCTGCCGATCGACGGCCGCCGTTACCCCAGCTATTTCCGCGCCTTGCAGGAAAGCCGATCACTGAGCGCGCACGACGCCGAGAACGACCCGCGCACCCGTGAGCTTCGCGACGACTACCTGCGACCCGAAGCGATTACCGCCATTCTGGATGCCAGCATCCGAGTCGGCGGTGAGCTGGTCGCCGTGCTCTGCCTGGAACACACTGGCGGGCCGCGTATCTGGCAGGCCGACGAAATCGCCTTCGCCGGCGAACTGGCCGACCAGTACGCCAACGTGCTGAGCAACCAGGAACGGCGCAACGCCACCAGCGCCCTTTACCTGTTCCAGCGGGCGGTCGAGCAGAGCGCCAGCGCCTTCATCCTGCTCAATCGCGACGGCATGGTGGAGTACGTCAACCCGAGCTTTACCGCGATCACCCAGTACAGTGCAGACGAAGTGCAGGGCCGTCAGTTGTCGGAGCTGCCAGCCCTGGAAAACCTCAGCGACCTGCTTTTCGACAGCACCTCAGGGCTGGCCGAGCAAAACAGCTGGCAGGGCGAATTCAGGAGCCGCCGCAAGAACCTAGAACCGTACTGGAGCCAGTTCACGATCTCCAAGGTGCACGCCGATGACGGCACCCTGACGCACTACATCGGCATCTACGAAGACATCACCGAATCCAAACAATCGCAGCAACGTATCGAGCGCCTGGCTTACAGCGACAACCTCACCGGGCTGGGCAATCGCTATGCGTTCATCCGCGCCCTGGAAAAACGCTTTACCAGCACCAGCGGTACGCCTACCAGCTTGCTCTTGGTGGACATCGATAACTTCAAGCGAATCAACGACACCCTTGGCCACCAGACCGGCGATAAACTGCTGGTCAGCCTGGCCAAGCGACTACGCAACAGCTTCGGCGTCGAGGGAACGCTGGCACGCTTCGCCAGCAACGAGTTCGCTATCCTGATCGACGACTGCCAGAGCGAGCGGGGCCAGCAGATTGCCCAGCAAGTATTGATGACGCTGGACAAGCCCTTGTTCGTCGACAACCAACTGATCAACGTTACCGGCTCGGTAGGCCTGGCCTGCTCGCCCGAGCATGGTGACGATCCACAGACCCTGATGAAGCACGCCGGGCTGGCGCTGCATAAGGCCAAAGCCAACGGTAAGCACCAGCTGCAGATATTCACCGATGTGCTCAATGCCGAAGCGGCCCACAAGCTCTTCGTGGAAAACAACCTGCGCCGCGCGTTGACCCAGAATGAACTCGAAGTTTTCTATCAGCCCAAACTGTGCCTGAAAACCGGGCAACTGCTGGGCATGGAAGCACTGCTGCGCTGGCAGCATCCGGAAAAGGGCATGATCCGTCCCGATCAGTTCATCAGCGTCGCCGAGGAAACCGGGCTGATCATCCCCATCGGCAAGTGGGTGGTACGCCAGGCCTGTCGAATGAGCACCCAGCTCAGCGCAGTGGGGCTGGGCAACCTGCAGGTGGCGATCAACCTGTCTCCCAAGCAATTCAGCGACCCGGACCTGGTCGGCTCGATCGCCGCCATTCTCGAAGAAGAACAGTTGTCGCCAGAGCTGCTCGAACTGGAACTTACCGAGGGCCTGCTGCTGGAAGCCACCGAAGACACGCGCAGCCAGCTTAGCCGCCTCAAGCAACTGGGCCTGACACTGGCCATGGACGACTTCGGCACCGGCTACTCGTCGCTCAGCTATCTGAAGAAATTCCCGATCGACGTGATCAAGATCGACCGCAGCTTTATCAAGGACATCCCCGAAAACCAGGACGACATGGAAATTACCTCTGCGGTGATTGCCATGGCCCACAACCTCAAACTCAAAGTGGTCGCCGAGGGCATCGAAACCCCGGCCCAGCTCGGTTTCCTGCGCCGCCAGCATTGCGATATTGGTCAGGGCTACCTGTTCGACCGTCCCATTGCCGGGCGCGATCTGGTAGAAAGCCTGAAGCGCTACCCGCGGCGCCCCACGCGCTGAACGGCAACAAACGCCTGGCAGCCGTCGCGGTCTACCCCAATACAGATACGATTCGGAGAACATGACGCATGGTCTTACGCTCGCAAATACTCGCTCACAAACTCGAACTGCCCAGCGCCGAGCAGGCGCTGCCTGGCCGCGAGACAGCGATCTCGGTTCCTGAGGCTCACTACGTGAACGGCAACCCGCTGCAGGGTCCGTTCCCCGCCGGGCTGCAAACCGCCATGTTCGGCCTGGGTTGCTTCTGGGGCGCTGAACGCCGTTTCTGGCAGCAGCCTGGCGTCTGGACGACCGCCGTTGGCTACGCCGGTGGCCACACGCCCAATCCGACCTATGAAGAAACCTGCTCTGGCCTGACCGGCCACGCCGAAGTGGTGATGGTGGTGTTCGATCCCCAGCAAACCAGCTACGAGGCGCTGCTCAAGGTGTTCTGGGAAGTGCACAACCCGACTCAGGGCATGCGCCAGGGCAACGACATCGGCAGCCAGTACCGCTCGGCGATCTACTGCATGGATGAACAACAGCTGGAAATCGCCCTGGGCAGCCAGGCGCAGTTCCAGAGCGAGCTGGCAAAAGCCGGCCTGGGCGAAATCACCACTGAGATCACCCTGGCGCCGACGTTTTACTATGCCGAGGCCTACCATCAGCAGTACTTGGCCAAGAACCCCGAGGGCTATTGCGGCCTCGGCGGTACCGGAGTGTGCCTGCCGGCCTGAGTATCGGAATAGTCGGATGTGACGAGCTGCCATAACGCCAGCACGCCGCTAGACTTCGTGAATAGCCTCTAGTAGATCAAGCACGGAATGCCGGATACCACTCAGTACATTTCGCCCGACCAATTGTGCGTCGGGCTTTATGTCCAACTCGATCTGAGCTGGTGGGAACACTCGTTCGCCTTCAGCAGCTTCAAGATCAAGGACGACAGCCAGCTCAAGCAACTTCGGGCATTGGGTTTGAAGCGGCTGCGCTATGACCCGACGCGTAGCGATTGCCCGCCATTGGCAATCCAAACGAAACCGGTCGAACAGGCGCCACCCCCACCACCGGATCCGCAAGAGCAGGCGCGCCAGGCGCGAGTCAAGCAACTCAGCGTGCTGCGCAAACGCCTGTCCGAGGTGGATCGCGCTTTCACGCAGGCCAGCCAGCGGGTCAAGACGCTCAACCAGAGCTTGCGTAATCAGCCCGAGGACTCGGTCAAACAGGCTGGCGCACTGGTCAACGAGCTGGTCGCAACCATGCTGGGCGAAGATGGCGTGGCCTTGCACAGCATCACTGGCAAGGCCGCCGAAGATGCCTACGTGCATTCGCTCAACGTTACGGTGTTGTCGGTGATGCTCGGTCGTCATCTGGGCCTGGATGGCGAGGCCAGCCATGTGCTCGGCATGGGCGCTCTGCTGCACGATATCGGCAAGCTGGAAGTACCCAGCAAGGTACTGCTCAAACCGCCACCACTGACGCGCCCTGAGCAACAGCTGCTGGAAATGCACACCGTATTCGGCCGGCGCATGGGCGAGAAGCTGATGCTCGACGACGACGTGTTGCGCATCATCCACGAGCACCACGAGTATTGTGACGGCAGTGGTTACCCGCGGCAGCTGCACGAGCCATCGATCGGTCGCATGAGCCGTATCGTGTGCATCACCAACTACTTCGACAACCTGTGCAACCCGCTCGACCCACGTACGGCCCTGAGCCCCCACGAAGCATTGGCGCGCATGTTCGCGCCGCAGCTGCGCATTCGCTTCGACGAAGTCGCGCTGAAGGCGTTTATTCGCTGCATGGGCGTTTATCCGCCAGGCAGCCTGGTGCAACTCGCAGATGAGCGCTACGCGCTGGTGCTCGGCATGCACCCCACCCTACCGATGAAGCCCACCCTGATCATCTACGACCCGCAGATTCCCAAGGAAGAAGCGCTGATCGTCAACCTGGAGGCGGAACCTACATTGGCCATTGCCGCCAGCGTGCGCGCCTCACAACTGCCGCCGGAAGCCCGCGAGTACTTGAACCCAAGGCAGCAGCTAAGCTACTACGTCGACCCGCGCCGGCGCTGATTCAACCGGCGCGAGCTTTCGTCCCGCGTCTGGATGTGCCGCTATGCCACATTATCCCTACCTGCTTATCCACGGCCTCATTGGCAGCCTGAGCGACCTGGTTCCGCTATTCGCCGCGCATGGCCGCCAGGCCCATGCACCCGACCTGCTCGGCTACGGCCGCTTGCAGGATGCAGAACCCTCTTGCATTACGCTCGACGGCCAAGTGGCACACCTCGCCCAATGGCTCTTGGCACATGACATCGAGCGCGTGCATCTGGTGGGCCACTCGGTGGGCGGCGCGATCGCTATGCTGTTCGCGGCAGCGCACCCGGAAAGGGTGGCATCACTGGTCAGCGTCGAAGGGAATTTTTCGCTGGCCGACGCATTCTCGTCGGCCAATGTGGCGCAGATGCAGGCTCCGGAGGCTGATGCAATGCTCGCCCAGTTCCGGCAAAAACCAGAAGAATGGCTGGCCCGCTCAGGGATAAGCGCTTCGGCGAGCCATCTCGACACCGCAGCACGTTTACTGGCCAACCAACCTGCTTCGACCCTCCAAGCCACCGCGCGCTCGGTAGTCGAGGTGACCCGCCGGCCAGAATACCTGGCGACCGTCAGAGCCCTGTTCGAGGGCCCTCTCGCGATCCACCTGATCTCCGGCGAGCGTTCAAAAGACAGCTGGGACGTGCCTGGCTGGGCGCTCGAGCACGCCGCCAGCGTCAGCTACCTGCCCGGTGGGCACCTGATGATGGTGGAAGATCCGCAACGCTTCGTGGCAGCGCTCACCGGCCATTCAAACTGAACCGGCCTGGGCTCAGCCGAGACCGACCACGCCTACTCTGCGATCAGCCAGTCCAGACGCCAGCTGCCCTTGCTCTGAGCCAGGCGCTCGGCCAGCCAGGGCAGCAGTTCGCGTAGCTCTTCTTCCAGGCCCCATGGCGGGTTGCTGATCAGCAGGCCCGAGCCATTCAGGCGCTGGGCGTCGTCCGCCGGGTGTACGAACAGCTCGGCACGCAGCAGTTTCGGCGCGGCACTCTTTTCCATGTCGCGGTAGAAACGTCTGAGCTGGCGCTCGTCCTTGATCGGGTACCAGACCACAACGATGGTCTGGCGCATGCGCCCGATCGCCTCGTTGAGCGCCGTCACGCATCGCTCGAGTTCGTCGGCTTTCTCGAACGGCGGATCGATCAACAGCACCGCGCGTTTTTCGCGGGTCGGCAGCAGCGCCCGCGGTACGTGCCAGCCTTCGCCAAGGTGCACGGCGACGCGCGGGTCGGCATCCATGTTTTCCTTGAGCAGGCGGCCGTCTTCCGGGTGTTTCTCGTTCAGTTGCAGGCGATCCTGTTCGCGCGACTGCAGCCGCGCCAGCTCCGGCGAGCCCGGGTAATGGCGCAGCAGGCCGTCGGGGTTCATCGCCCGGATCACCTCCAGGTAGCTATCAAGAGCAGCCGGCACATGCTGCTCCTGCCACAACAGACCAATGCCCTCGCGCCATTCACCGGTGCGGCTGGCCTGATCGCCGGTCAGGTCATACAGACCGACGCCGGCGTGACTATCGAGGTAGGCGTAAGGAGCCTCTTTGCGCGCCAGCAAGGCGAACAGGCGGCACAGCAGCAGGTGTTTCAGCACATCGGCGTGGTTGCCGGCATGGAAGGCGTGGCGGTAATTCATCATCGACTCCTGAACAGGGGACGAATTGTAGCCGTCCTGAGCGCGTGGTGCAGCGCCTGCAAAGGATTGGTCGACGACGGTCCGGCTTGTTCCGCAGCATCACGGCGGTCGATGATGCTGGCGGCGCTTACCCAGCGCTCTAGACTGGCCCCATTCAACCGGAGAGCCATCATGCCCGAGACCCTGCTCAGCGCCCGCAACCTGGCGTTCGAACTCTACGAAGTGCTGAACGCCGAAGCGCTCACCAGCCGCCAGCGCTTCAGCGAGCACAGCCGGGAGACCTTCGACGCGGCACTGGATACCGCGCGCAGCATCGCCGAAGAGCTGTTCGCCCCGCACAACCGCAAGGGCGACGAGCATGAGCCGCAATATGTCGATGGCGCAGCGCATCTGATCGACGAGGTCAAGCCTGCACTGCACGCCTTCATGGATGCCGGTTTCGTGAACACTACGAGGGATTTCGAGGCAGGCGGTATGCAACTGCCCAACCTGCTGTCACAGGCTTGTTTTGCCCACTTTCAGGCCGCCAACATCGCCACAGCCTCTTACCCGTTGCTGACCATGGCCGCCGCCAACCTGATCGAAGCGTTTGGCGACGACGCGCAGAAGCAGCGCTTTCTGCAGCCGATGATCGACGGCCGCTTCTTCGGCACCATGGCACTGACCGAGCCCCATGCCGGCTCCTCCCTCGCCGATATCCGCACCCGCGCCGAACCGGCTGGCGACGGCAGCTACCGCCTCAAGGGCAACAAGATTTTCATTTCCGGCGGCGATCATGGCCTGAGCGAGAACATCATCCACCTGGTGCTGGCGCGATTGCCCGATGCGCCCGCCGGGGTCAAAGGCATCTCGCTGTTCATCGTGCCAAAATGGCTGATCGCCGAGGACGGCAGCCTCGGCCCACGCAACGACGTGACCCTGGCGGGGCTGTTCCACAAGATGGGCTGGCGTGGCACCACCTCCACGGCCCTGAACTTCGGCGACCAGGGCAACTGCATCGGCTATCTGGTCGGTCAGCCTCACGCCGGCCTGTCGTACATGTTCCAGATGATGAACGAGGCGCGTATCGGCGTCGGCATGGGCGCAACGATGCTCGCTTACGCCGGTTATCTGTATTCGCTGGATTACGCCCGCCAACGCAGCCAGGGGCGCCTGCCCGACGGTAAGAATGCCGCGAGCGGTCAGGTGGCGATCATCGAGCACGCCGATGTAAGGCGCATGTTGCTTACCCAAAAAGCCTATGTGGAAGGCGCCTTCGACCTGGCCCTGTATTGCGCGCGACTGTTCGATGACAGCCAGACCCTCGAGGATGCCGAGCAGCGTATTCAGGCCGGGCAGTTGCTCGACCTGCTGACACCGGTGGCAAAGTCGTGGCCGTCGGAGTACTGCCTGCAGGCCAATGCGCTGGCGATCCAGATCCTCGGCGGCCACGGCTATACGCGCGACCATCCGGTGGAACAGTACTACCGCGACAACCGCCTCAACCCAATCCACGAAGGCACCCACGGCATCCAGTCCCTTGACCTGCTCGGGCGCAAGGTAGGCCAGCACGGCGGCGCAGCGCTCGAGGCATTGAGCCGGTTGATCATCGACACCTGCCAGCGCGCCGAGCCCTTCACCGAACTGGACGCCTTGCGTCAGCCGTTGGAAAAGCTGCTGGCGCGCCTGTCGGACGTTACCCTCGGCTTGCTCGGCGATCTGCAACAGGGTCGCGTCAACAGCGCCTTGGCGGACTCGGCGCTGTACCTGAAAGTGTTCGGCCATCTGGTGATCGGCTGGCGCTGGCTGGAACAGGCCACTCACGCCGAACAGGGCCGCCTGGCCGGCAACCCGGCGGATGTCGACTTCTACAGCGGCAAACTGCAGGCAGCCCGCTACTTCCTGCTGCGCGAGGTACCGGGCTGTCATCACGATCTGGACCTGCTGGAGCAACGTGACGACACGTGCCTGGCGATGAACGAAGCATGGTTTTGAGCCACGGCGGGCGACAGAGGTCGCCTTCGCGCACCACCTGACACCGTTCGGTGCGTTTCGCGACGCACCAGGATCGCGGCGCCGAAAGCGACCGGCCATCGTGCCGCTCACCCGCCCTACGACGTGACCTGCAGGGATCTACAGCACTCACACAACCGTAGGGTGGGTTAGGCGCCTGTTACGGCGACCCGATGACCGCCATTCCCGCTGCGCCGTAACCCATCACGCCGCCCCCCAAAAACAGCCTGGTCAGTTGCACGACGTACCATGATTACGGCACCCGAAACGACGCTATTGTGCCGCTCACCCGCCTTACGACTTGACCTGCAGGGAATCTACGGCGCTCACGCAAACCGTAGGGTGGGTTAGGCGCCTGTTACCGGCGACCCGATGACCACCACTCCCGCCGCGCCGTAACCCACCAGGCCGCGCCACCGAAAACTGTCTGGAGGCTTACACGGCGCCCCACGATAGCGACGCCCGAAACGGCCGGCCATGGGCCGTCTACATGCTCTCCGGGTTGATTTATCCACAACGAGAAACGGGCCCATCGGGCCCGTTTCCTTTTCGTCATCGATTTAGCGCGCGCTGATCAGCGGTGCGCTGAGTTTTTCCAGCAGGCTGGCCTGCGCGCTGCGCGAGTTCTGGTTGCCGGTCGGCGACAGGCGCAGGTAGCGCCCGTCCGGTTGCAGCACCCAGGCATGGGTGTTGTCGGTGAGGTAGGCTTCGAGCTCTTTCTTGACGCGAGTAATGAGCTTTTTACCTTCGACCGGGAAGCAGGTCTCCACGCGCTTGTCGAGGTTGCGCTCCATCCAGTCCGCGCTGGACAGATAGATCTTCTCTTCGCCGCCGTTGAGGAAGTAAAACACCCGCGTGTGCTCCAGGAAGCGGCCAATGATCGAACGCACCTGAATGTTGTGCGACACGCCAGGCACGCCCGGGCGCAGGCAGCACATGCCGCGTACCACCAGATCGATACGCACGCCGGTCTGGCTGGCCTTGTACAGCGCACGAATGATCTTCGCATCGGTCAGCGAGTTGAACTTGGCGATGATGTGCGCCGGCTTGCCTTCGCTGGCCAGCTGGGTTTCCTTGGCGATCAGGTCGAGCAAGGTCTTCTTCAGGGTAAACGGCGCATGCAGGAGTTTCTTCATGCGCAGCGTCTTGCCCATGCCGATCAGCTGGCTGAACATCTTCGACACGTCCTCACCCAGCGCCACGTCGGCGGTAAGCAGGCTGTAGTCGGTGTACAGGCGGGCGTTGCCGGCGTGGTAGTTGCCGGTGCCGAGGTGCGCATAACGGACGATCTCGCCATTCTCGCGGCGCAGAATGAGCATCATCTTGGCGTGCGTCTTGAAACCCACCACGCCATAGATCACCACCGCACCAGCAGCCTGCAAGCGGCTGGCCAGCGCCAGGTTGGATTCCTCGTCGAAGCGCGCCCGCAGTTCGATCACCGCGGTGACTTCCTTGCCGTTGCGCGCGGCTTCGACCAGCGCATCGACGATTTCCGAGTTGGCGCCGGAGCGATACAGGGTCTGCTTGATCGCCAGCACGTGCGGGTCTTTCGCAGCCTGGCGCAGCAGGTCCACGACCGGCGTGAAGGACTCGAAAGGGTGAAGCAGGAGAATGTCCTGCTTGCTCACCACGCTGAAGATGTTCTCGCTGTTTTGCAGCAGTTTGGGAATCACCGGAGTAAACGGCGCGTGCTGCAACTCCTGGTGACTTTCCAGCCCGGTAATGCTGAACAGGCGCGTCAGGTTGACCGGCCCATTGACCTGATACAGCTCGTGCTCCGACAGGCCGAATTGCTTGAGCAGCTGGTCGGTGAGGTGTTTCGGGCAGCTGTCGACCACTTCCAGGCGCACCGCATCACCGTAGCGGCGGCTGAACAATTCACCACGCAGGGCGCGCGCCAGGTCTTCGACGTCTTCAGTGTCGACTGACAGGTCGGCGTTACGGGTCAGGCGGAACTGGTAGCAGCCCTTGACCTTCATGCCGGGGAACAAATCGTCGGCGTGCGCGTGGATCATCGACGACAGGAATACATAGTTGGCACCTGGGCCGCCGACCTCTTCCGGCACCTTGATGATGCGCGGCAGCAGGCGTGGCGCCGGAATCACCGCCAGCCCCGAGTCGCGACCGAAAGCATCGACGCCTTCCAGCTCGACGATGAAGTTCAGGCTCTTGTTGACCAGCAACGGGAACGGGTGCGTCGGGTCGAGGCCGATCGGAGTGATGATCGGCGCGATCTCGTCGCGGAAATAGCGGCGTACCCAGGCCTTGTGCTTGGTCGTCCAGTAGCGGCGGCGAATGAAGTTGATGCCGTGCTTGGCCAGCGCCGGAAACAGCACATCGTTGAGGATGGCGTACTGACGACCGACCTGCTCGTGCACCAGCTCGGCAATGCGCGACAGTGCCTGGTGCGGCTGCAAGCCATCGGCACCGGCCTGCTCGCGGGCGAAATTGATCTGCTTTTTCAGCCCGGCAACGCGAATTTCGAAGAACTCGTCGAGGTTGCTGGAGAAGATCAGCAGAAACTTGAGGCGTTCGAGCAGCGGGTAGGACTCGTCCAGCGCCTGTTCCAGCACGCGGATGTTGAACTGCAGCTGCGACAGCTCACGGTGGATGTACAGGCTGCTGTCATCCAGGCTGGGCACGGGCACGGTTACCGCCGTGGCTTCAACTACTGGCGCTTCCACTATGGCTTCCACCGGTGCTTCGTCGACCACCGGCAGACTGGCTGCCGGGACGTCGAGCTGATCGTTCTCGCTGAGACCTTCGCTGTTCATTCGATTGCCCTGAGGGGCTACTGCCCCTGTTTTAAGAGTTCGGCCGCACGCACGGCGAAATAGGTGAGGATGCCGTCGGCACCGGCTCGTTTGCAGGCCGTCAGCGATTCGAGGATGACCGCCTCGCTGAGCCAGCCGTTCTGGATGGCAGCCATGTGCATCGCGTATTCGCCGCTGACCTGATAGACAAAGGTCGGCACCTTGAATTCGCTTTTGACCCGATGGAGGATGTCCAGATACGGCATGCCCGGCTTGACCATCACCATATCGGCGCCTTCGGCCAGGTCGGCGGCCACTTCGTGCAGTGCCTCGTCGCTGTTGGCCGGGTCCATCTGGTAGGACGCTTTGTTGGCCTTGCCCAGGTTCAGGGAAGAGCCCACCGCATCGCGGAACGGGCCGTAATAGGCGCTGGCGTACTTGGCAGAATAGGCCATGATCCGCACGTTGACGTGATCGGCCAGCTCCAGCGCCTCGCGAATGGCCTGAATGCGCCCGTCCATCATGTCCGAAGGCGCGACCACCTGGGCGCCCGCTTCGGCGTGGGACAGCGCCTGCTTGACCAGTGCATCGACGGTGATGTCGTTCTGCACGTAGCCTTCGTCGTCGAGAATGCCGTCCTGGCCATGGGTGGTGAACGGGTCGAGCGCCACGTCGGTGATTACCCCGAGCTCGGGGAAACGCGCACGCAGCGCACGCGTGGCGCGCTGGGCAATCCCGTCCGGGTTCCAGGCTTCACAGCCATCGAGGGTCTTCTTCTCTGCCGGGGTTACCGGGAACAGAGCCAGGGCCGGGATGCCAAGCGCGACCCACTTTTCCGCTTCCTGCAGCAGCAGGTCGATGGACAGACGCTCGACGCCCGGCATGGACGCCACCGCTTCGCGCTGATTCTCGCCGTCGAGTACGAATACCGGGAGAATCAGGTCGTTGGTGGTCAGCACGTTCTCGCGCACCAGACGCCGGGAAAAATCGTCGCGACGGTTGCGACGCAGGCGGGTGGCTGGGAACAGGCGGTTAGCGGGGGTAAAGCTCACGGCAGACTCCTGGGCCCGCTCGAGCGGGCGAAGTGTGACAGTTATAAGCCGCCATTATGACTAAATGATGACGGCGATAACGAATACTGCGACGGCGCGTCGCACGCGATAAGGCACATCGTGCCGGCCAAAATCTGCAACCCCTGGGCCGAGCCCCTCAACCACCGGGATCGAGCGCCGTCCTGACGATTTCACAGTCTTCTGACAAATGCTGTATTACGTTGTCGAACGGCGTAGCCTTGACTCCCCTTCCTTACGGTCACCTTTCATGCTGGAAAATCTGCTGCAGCACTTCGGTTACCCGGCGTTGGCGCTGGGCACCTTTCTCGAAGGCGAAATGTCGCTGTTGCTGGCGGCCTACCTGGCGTTGCGCGGCATTCTGCAACTTGAACTGGTGATGCTGTTTGCCTTCATCGGCACCTATGCCAGCGACCAGCTTTGGTTCCACCTTGGCCGCCGCCATGGCCGGCGAATCCTCGACAGCCGCCCACAGTGGCAGGCGCTCAGCGACAAAGCACTGGTTTACCTACGTCGCCATCCGGATCTCTGGGTGCTCGGCTTTCGCTTCTTTTACGGCATGCGCACGGTGATGCCGCTGGCCATCGGCCTGTCCGGCTACCCGCGACGCCGTTACGTGATTCTCGATGCCATCGGCGCGGCCATCTGGGCCATCGTGCTCGGCACCCTGGCCTACAAACTTGGCCGCGCGCTGGAAGGTTTGCTTGGCGAACTGCATCAGGTACAGCTGTACCTGTTTGGGGGCCTGCTGGTTATCGGCCTCACCATCTGGTTGTACCGTCGTCGGCAGCGCAGCAGCTGAAGCGCGGGCTTGACGACGATATTGTGCGCAGTCAAAAGTCTGTAACAATCAGCTGACCCATCAGTCGAAAACGATAGAGACATCCCCCAGCGAGACCGCCGGCCTTCAGTACCGCGCTCGGCTCGTACCTCATTCAGGAGTTGGTCGATGAACAAGAAAGTCGCAGTGATTCTTTCCGGTTGTGGCGTCAATGACGGCTCGGAGATCCACGAAAGCGTGATCACCCTGCTGCGTCTCGATCAGCGCGGCGCAGAGGTGCAGTGCTTCGCGCCCAATATCGATCAGGCCCATGTGATCAACCACCTCAGCGGCGAAGAAATGCAGCCGGCGCGCAACGTATTGGTAGAGTCGGCGCGCATTGCCCGCGGCAACATCAAGGACGTGCGCGAACTGCGCGCCGATAATTTCGACGCGCTGATCCTGCCGGGTGGCTTTGGCGCCGCCAAAAACCTTTCGGATTTCGCCAGCAAGGGCGGTGACTGCAGCGTGCAGCCCGACGTCCTGGCTGCCGCGCAGTCATTCGTCAGCGCAGCCAAGCCAATCGGGCTGATCTGCATCGCGCCAGCCCTGGCAGCGCACATCTTCGGCGCCGGCGTGACCTGCACCATCGGCCATGACGCCGACACGGCTGCTGAGCTCAGCAAAATGGGCGCTGAACACGTCGAGTGCAATGTCGAAGATATTGTCGAAGACCCCAAGCACAAGCTAGTGAGCACGCCGGCGTACATGCTGGCCGACTCGATCGCTCAGGCGGCGTCGGGTATCAACAAGCTGGTGGACCGCGTGCTGGAACTGACCCACGAATGACGACCAGCTTCGCGTCGGCCTTGTTGCGTTAAACAAGCTCAGTTCATGGGGTGGGTCGCGTCATCGACCCACCATCAGTCGTAGCCTGGGTATCGCTCTGCTCAACCCAGGCTAGGGTTAGACGAGACGTTCAACCGCGTGAAAGGCGGGTCAGTAACCGATCCAGGGAATTGGCGAATGCCTGCCGATCCTTGTCGCCGTAAGCAGCCTGACCGCCACCAACCTGCCCTTGCTCACGCAGGTCGGTAAACAGATTGCGCACCACCAGACGCTCGCCCATGTTGCGCTCGTCGAACTCCTTGCCGCGCGGATCCAGCGCCAGCACACCTTTCTTCACGAGACGATCAGCCAGCGGCACATCGCTGCAGATCACCAGCTCGCCTGGCACGGCATGTTCCACCAGATAATCATCAGCCGCATCTGGGCCGCTCGGCACCACGATCAGCTTCACACAAGCGAAGCTCGGTCGAGCAACAGCCTGGCCGGCAACCAACACCACGTCGAAATTACGCTTGAGGGCGAATTTGACCACCTGATCCCGCGCCAGCCGTGGGCAGGCATCGGCATCTATCCATACGCGCATATAAAAACCTGTAGTTTCGCGGGCGGAAGCCGTATCGGAGCTACGCGCCTTATCAAGCAGCAGGCGAGAACGCGCAGCAGTGTTGTGCATGCCGATGCCGAGCCCATGCCGCTGACAGGCGTCGGAGGCGCGCTCAGACCGGCGCGCGACGCACGGTGGCCAGCAGCGCCGCGGCGCCCACAAACAGCGCGCCAAAGCTGCGGTTCATGATGCGCTGCTGGCGCGGCGTGCGCAGCAGGCGCAATACCCGCACTGCAAGGCCGGTGTAGCCCGCCATGACGATCAGGTCGACGGTCACCATGGTCGCACCGATGATCAGGTACTGCTCGGTCAGCGGTGCATGAGGGTTGATGAACTGCGGCAACACGGCCAGCATGAAGACGATCGCCTTGGGGTTGCCGAAATTCACCAGAAAGCCCCGTAGCACCAGGCTCAATGGCCGGCCGATGGGGCGCTCGCCGCTGACGGTCATGTCGGCAGGCAGTGCCCGCCACTGGCGCCAGCCCAGGTACACCAGATAGGCCACGCCGAACCATTTGATCAAGCTGAAGGCCAGTGCCGAGGTCGCCAGTACCGCGCCGACGCCAGCGGCGACGATGGCGATCTGCAGCGCTAGGCCCAGTTGCAGGCCGAGGGCGTTCCAGTAGCCGCGCAGAAAGCCGTATTGCAGGCCGGCCGACATCGATGCGATGGCACCGGCTCCCGGCGACAGGCTGATCAGCCAGCAGGCCACGAAGAAAGCGAGCCAGGTTTCCAGAGCCATGATGACGACCTCAGACGATTCATTGAAGGTGTTAACACTACCTGCGTGGCCATCGCTGCACTAAACCGCAGTCAAATCGCTCATGTACGACTCGTACATTACGCTTTCTTGCACGTTTTTGTGGGGGCGCCTAGCCCTCGCGCTGACTGCCTCGCCGGCTTTTCAAACGGCTTTATCTATCAGGATTCGATCTTGCGGGGTTCTGGTACATCGCCGTTGCGCCAGCGCCTTACGGCTTTCTGGAAGAACAGGCTGTTGGGAATCTGAATCCAGGTACCGGGCGCGTCGCCGGTCAGGTCTTCGAGAGTGGTGTAGAACAGGTTGATGTCCAATACACGACCCCGCACGCCCGGTTTGTCGGCGCTTTCCAGCACCTCGACGCA
The DNA here is from genome assembly GCF_900102335.1 of Phytopseudomonas seleniipraecipitans. Lineage (GTDB taxonomy): Bacteria > Pseudomonadota > Gammaproteobacteria > Pseudomonadales > Pseudomonadaceae > Aquipseudomonas > Aquipseudomonas seleniipraecipitans. The sequence goes on along the minus strand of NZ_FNBM01000005.1, from coordinate 197,995 downwards.
GTCACCGATGCGGAACGGCCCAAGTGCGAAGATCAGCAGCGCGCAGAACAGATTCGACAACACGCTCCAGATGGCGAAGAACGCGATAGCGGCGACGGCGACGAAACCGGTCAACGCGCCCCACAGCACCTGCGCCGAAACGCCCAGCCGCTCAAGCACCAGCATGAAAGCGCTGCCGAGGATCAGCCAGCGCGTCAGGCCGCGCAGCGGCACCAGCAATTCTGCCGGCAACTGCGGGTAGCGATGGCCCAGGCGAGTGATGCCGCGAGTGAGAATGCGCTGCGCCAACCAGGCAAGAACCAGGATCAGCACGACCTGGCCGGTGCGCATCAGCGGTTGGCTCCAGGCCGTCAGCCAGGCCAGATCGGTAAGATCGAAATTCAACCTATTGCCTCCAGTTCCTGTTGCAGGGTTTCCAGGGTCTCCAGTGCTTCCAGCCACTGCTCTTCCAGCTCGGCTTCACGGCTCTTCAATACCGCCTGCTCGGCGAGCGCCTGGCGCAGTTCTTCCTTGCGCGCGGCCTCGTAGATCGCGCTATCGCCCAGACGCGCTTCGAGGGCAGCGAGTTTGCCCTGCACCTGACCCAATTCGGCTTCGAGCTTATCGGCGGCCTTCTTGTGCGGTGCCAGTTGCTGACGCAGTGCGGCAGCCGCCTGGCGCTGGCCACGCTTGTCATTGCCCGCGCCAGCTGGCGCCGCGGCGCTGGCCACGGGTGCGGCCTGACGCTGACGGTAGTCGATCAACCAGCGCGCGTAATCTTCAAGGTCGCCATCGAAAGGCGCCACACGACCGTCCGCCACCAGCAGAAACTCGTCAGTGGTGCTCTTGAGCAGGTGCCGGTCGTGAGACACCACCACCACGGCCCCGGCAAACTCCTGCAGCGCCATGGTCAGCGCCAGGCGCATTTCCAGATCCAGGTGGTTGGTCGGTTCGTCGAGCAGCAGCAGGTTGGGCTTGTCCCAGGCGATCAGCGCCAGGGCCAGGCGCGCCTTCTCGCCACCGGAAAAATTCAGCACCGGCTCGTCGCAGCGCGGCCCGCGAAAGTCGAAGCCACCGAGGAAGTCACGCAGGGTCTGCTCGCGCTCGCCCGGTGCAATGCGCTGCAAGTGCAGCAGCGGGCTGGCCTTGTCGTCCAGCGAGTCGAGCTGGTGCTGGGCGAAATAGCCAATCACCAGGTTCTCGCCACGGGTCAGGCTGCCGCTGAGCGGTTGCAGCTCCGCCGAGAGGTTCTTGATCAGCGTTGACTTGCCCGCACCGTTGGGGCCAAGCAGACCGATCCGTGCGCCAGGCACCAGGCTCAGCTTGACCTGCTGCAGGATGGTCTTGTCGCCGTAACCCAGGCGCCCTTCGCTGAGGCTGAGCAGCGGCGTGGAAATCTTGTCCGCCTCGCGAAACACGAAATCAAAGGGCGAGTCGACATGCGCCGCGCTCAGCTCCTCCATGCGTTCCAGCGCCTTGATGCGGCTCTGCGCCTGGCGGGCCTTGGTGGCCTGGGCCTTGAAGCGGGCGATGTACTTTTCCATGTGCGCGCGCTGCGCCTGCTGCTTTTCATACGCCTGCTGCTGCTGAGCCAGGCGTTCGGCGCGGGTGCGCTCGAAGGCCGAGTAGCCGCCGCGGTAAAGGGTCAGTTTGCGCTGCTCGACATGAGCGACGTGATCGACCACCGCATCAAGGAAATCGCGGTCATGGGAAATCAGCAGCAAGGTGCCGGGATAGCTTTGCAGCCAGCCTTCGAGCCAGAGAATGGCGTCCAGATCGAGGTGGTTGGTTGGCTCATCGAGCAGCAGCAGGTCAGACGGGCACATCAGCGCCTGGGCGAGGTTCAGGCGCATCCGCCAGCCGCCGGAGAAGTCGCCGACGCGACGATCCATCTGCGCATTATCGAAACCCAGACCGGCCAGCAGTTTGCGCGCGCGGGCATCGGCAGTGTAGCCATCGGCGCTGTCCAGCTCGCTGTGCAGCCGGGCGATGGCGGTGCCGTCGTGGCTCAGCTCGGCGGCCGCCAGCTCAGCCTGCACGCGGCGCAGGTAATGGTCGCCGTCGAGCACGTAATCGACAGCCTGACGCTCAAGGGTGTCGATCTCCTGGCGCATGTGCGCGATGCGCCAGTCGCCGGGCAGCAAGCAATCACCGGAATCCGGCGTCAACTCGCCACGCAGTAACGCGAACAAGCTAGATTTTCCGGCGCCATTGGCACCGATCAGGCCGGCTTTATGACCGGCGTGCAGGGTCAGCTCGGCGTTCTCTAGCAGACGCTGAGGGCCACGCTGTAAGGTAAGGTTCAGGAGTCGGATCATAATGGCGGCGGATTCTACCAGAGTCCCTTGCCGCATACTCGGAAGGTGCCATGACTGCTGATCTGTGGAGTTTCGCCACTACGCTGTACGCCAAGCCCGGCGTGGAAGCGGCCTGCCTCACCCTGCAGGACGCTGGCGCGGATGTCTGCCTGCTGCTAGCTGGCTTATGGCTGGATAGCCGAGGGGTGGCTCACAACCCAGAACGTGAGGGGCAATTACGACAAGCCGCCCAGCCTTGGCAGCAGGCTGTGGTCGAGCCACTGAGAACGCTGCGACGCGCCTGGCGCCAGACTGCGCAGACGGACCCCGCCCTGGCAGCGCTGCGACAGCGCCTCCAGCAGTTGGAGCTGGACGCCGAGCGCGAACAACTGGCCCGGCTGCAAACGCTTAGCGAAGGCTGGCCCGGTTCGACCGAAGGGAATGCGCGCACGTGGCTAAAAGAACTGACACCCGGAGGTACGATTACTGCGCGCAACGCGAGCGACCATCTGCACGCGTCGAAGGCACACTAATAATGGCTAAAAGCCACGCCAAACAAGGCCTGCATCACCTTACGCGGCCGATCAATAACGCTTGTCATAACCGTAGAATCAGCTAAGTTGTACGACGACGGATAACCGTCAGCGGCATACAGCCGCTTAGTCCCAACAACTACAAAAAAGGGTTTTGTACATGAAGAAGCTGAAACTGCTGGTAGGTTTTCTGTGCCTGTTTTCTGGCTTTGTAGCCGCTGCACCTGCTGACGAAACCGACGTCGCCGCTGCCGTCGACAAGCTCACCCACGCCATGCTGCACAAAGACATCGCGCAACTCGAAGCGCTGACCGCCGACAACCTCACCTACGGCCACTCCAGCGGCAACATCCAGGACAAGAAAGCCTTCATCTCGGACATCGAGACCGGCAAGAGCGCCTTCAAAGAGCTGAAGATGCTCGACCAGAAAATCACCCTGTCAGGCGACGTAGCCTTGGTGCGCCACCACTTCTCGGCGCAAGCCATCCACAAAGAAAAAGGCATCGTGCCGACCGAAATCGAGAACTTCCAGATCTGGCAGAAACAGGATGGCAAGTGGCTGCTGATCGGTCGTCAGGCATTCCGTTTCTAAAACATGCTGCCGATGAGCCCTGGCCGACGAATTAGCCTGGGCATCAACCTGTTGTCACGCAAGGCACCCGCAAAAAGGCCAGTCGAATGACTGGCCTTTTTCGTTCAACTGCCGGGCTTACTGCGTGCCAGCGCCCGTCTTTACCAGCGTGCCCTGACTCAAGCCCTGGCTGCCGATACTACCGTTAAGGGTAACTCTCGCCAGGCGTGGAGCCGTCCGGCTGATTGCCAGCCCCGACGCCCCCTGTCACTCCATTGACCTTGGACATGACGAACATCGCGAACTCCTCGACGGACATGGCTTGCCCGTTGAACGTCACCTTGTCGGTGGCGTAGTGCAGCGACGACTTCAGCGTATCACCCTCCAGCGTCAACAGGCCGGTGCCCAGGGCCATGCCGCTGCCCATTTCGGTGAGCATTGCAGCCTGATCTTCGATGGTCTTGGCATCGGTTTGCCCGTTGAACTGCGCTTGAGCGCGTATACCGTCGCCAATCACTGCCTTGTCGATGGACAGCTTGGCATCCAGTTGCGCGATCATCTGCTTGGCCAACTCAGGTTGCGGAAGCTCGAACGACGCGGGCTTGCTCAAGTCGACATGCAGGCTCAGCGAGGCTTCGCCGTTGCTGGTGTTGATGCTGTATTTCTCCAGCGCGATCTGCGGCTTGGCGCTGAGCAGCTTCTCGAGATCAGTCTTCAGCCGCTGCTCTTCGGCAGCCGTGAGTGCTACTTGCGGCGCCTCTTCATTCGCTGCTTGAGCGTGCTGAACCGGGGCCACCTTGTCACGGTACAGCTCGATCAGTGACTGGACGGCACTTGCATCGAAGTTCTTCGCCGTCCAGAGCATGTGCATGCCGGCGACATCCTTGCCGTCATAACTGACCATGCCGACGTCATAGCCGAAGCGCCCGCCCAGTAAGCCACCGGCCTCGTCGAGGCTGCCGAACTGCGACACGTTCTTGGCCAACACAGCCGGCTTGTCGCCCATGTTGAGCTGCAGGGTGGCGAGCATGAGGCTGCTGTCGCCCAGATAGAAATCGCCGCTGCCCAGGTGCTGATCGCTGGCCACAGTCAGGCCACGCAGCTCGGCCGTGATCGGGGTTCCCTGATCGTTCGCCAGGTGAACCAGCAGGCTGTCCATGCTGCCGTTGACCACCACGTTGCGGGCGTGCCTGCTGGCGTCGAAATCCAATGTCATGCCGGAGAACTTCACGGTAGCTGTTGGCGTGGGCGCGAAGTCCAGCGGCGCAAACACCAGCGTACCGCGGGTGGACAGGTCATAACCCACAGCACCCTGGCCGGACACCGGCGTCGCGCCTTTGGCGGCGTCGAACCATGGCTGGGTGAAATCGGTGGCTTGCAGGGCGTAATTGCTGGCAGCCATTACCGGCCACAGGTTGAGGCGCTTCAAGCGCGAGACCGGCAACGGGCCATGCTCGATGTTGTCGACCAACAAAATCTCCACGTGCCGGGGCGCATCCCCCTCGACCGGCATGTCGAAACTGAAGCGGTAGTGCGCCGTGCTGGTGAACAGACGGGTCTCCAGCGAAACCAGTTCCAGCTTGCCGGCGTAGCCCGTGCCCAGCAGCGCATCCTGCCCTTGCCGGTTGGCCTCCTCGACGGCGTTCTGCAATACACCCGGCAACTGGGTTCCGGTGTACCACGCTCCGGCCGTGCTGATCACACCAACAGCCACCACAACGCCCGCCACTATTCCTGCAATTTTGTTCATCGTCTGCTCAATGCATGTCCATGTGTGGATGTGAGCCTTCCTGGCGCTAACCCGAAAAAAGGCAATGGCGATGGTAGCAGTCGTCGTCGCCAGCCACTGTGCTGGCGATCGCTACCTCAAAAGGGAGATGCCCACCTCGAGGCGATTGGCCCGAGCGCGTTTTAGAGGAAAGCAGCCGCCTTACGCATTCAGCTCCTTATCCAAAACCTCTTCGATCTCACTTTTGATCTTGCCGCTCAGCACCGACAGCAGCAGACCCAGGTTGAGTTGCAGGTGGACGCGATCCTCGCTGACTTCGATCCGCCCGTCGGCGCCACTGCGTTTGAATTCCAGGGTGTCGCCGTTCCACTGGTAGCGCACGTCGTATTCGCGCGCCAGGCGCTCGGCGAGCTTCTCGGCCTTGCCCCGAGCGGCCTCTATCCCCAGATTGTGGGGGCGGTCGACGGTAATTCTGGCCATCATGGCTCTCCTGACTGAAACGCGGGCGGGCGAATATACAAGAAGCGCCCCGTGGCCCACTACCGCGCATGCAGCCTGTGCCCCGGTTTTAGGTTTAGAATGCCGGCACTCGGCTTATCAGAGCCTGTCAAAACCGTGCTGCGCGTCGGCCCTGCGGCATCAAGAACAACCTCGAAAAGCTCAGTTACCTCGGTACACTCCGCTTTCTTGATGGTGCTTTTGCGGCCACCCAGGCCTTCCAGGGCTCCAGTGCAAGCTTTTAAACAGGCTCCAGGCCTCTCGGATTTCAGGAAGGGCGACATGAACGATCCGCGCAAGAACGACGGCAGCGAACCCACCACCCACTTCGGCTTTCAGGACATTCCCGAAAGCAGGAAGGCGGAAAAGGTCGCCGAAGTGTTCCACTCGGTAGCCGCCAAGTACGACCTGATGAACGATCTGCTGTCCGGCGGCATGCATCGCCTGTGGAAGCGGTTCACCATCGAGCTGTCGGGCGTGCGCAGCGGTAACCGCGTGCTGGACATCGCCGGTGGAACCGGTGATCTGGCCCGGCAATTCTCGCGCATCGTCGGCGAAACGGGTGAAGTGGTGCTGGCCGATATCAACGCCTCGATGCTCAAGGTTGGCCGCGACCGCCTGCTCGACCGCGGCGTGTCGGGCAACATTGCTTTCGTCCAGGCCGACGCCGAAAAGCTGCCCTTCCCGGACAATCATTTCGACTGCGTGACCATCGCCTTCGGCCTGCGCAACGTCACCCATAAAGAGGCCGCCATTGCCTCCATGCTGCGCGTGCTCAAGCCCGGCGGCCGCCTGCTGGTGCTGGAATTCTCCAAGCCGAAAAGCAGCCTGCTGTCCAAGGCCTACGACACCTACTCGTTCAATTTCATGCCACTGGTGGGCAAGCTGGTCACCAACGACGCCGAGAGCTATCGCTACCTAGCCGAGTCGATCCGCATGCACCCGGATCAGGACACCCTCAAGGCGATGATGGAAGTGGCCGGTTTCGATCGCGTGACTTACCACAATATGACCGGCGGCATCGTCGCCCTGCACCGCGGTATCAAGCCCTGATGCTAACCCTGGCCCTGCTTGCAGGCGTCGAGCGCGGCCTGAACCGCGTATTGGCGCTGGACAGCACCGCCCTGCCACGCCTGGCCCGGCTGAATGGCCGGGTGATTGCGGTCGAGTCGCGGTCGCCTGCGTTTACGCTTTTCATCCTGGCGGATGGCGAGGGTCTGCGCCTGGCCAGTCAGTGGGCCGGCCAGGTCGACTGCACGCTGCGTGCACCCGCCAGTGCCCTGCTGCGCCTGGCCGTGGCCAAGGACAAGCAGGCCGTGCTGCACGCGCCCGAGGTCGACCTTGATGGCGACAGCGGCCTGCTGATGGAGCTCGCCGGCGTGCTGCAAGATCTTGAGCTGGACTGGGAGTACGAGCTGTCGCGCTGGCTCGGCCCGATCGCCGCGCCACTGCTGGCAAGCCACCTGCGCAGCCGCGCAGGCTGGACGCAGAGCAATCTGCATAGCCTGCACTCGAACCTGGCCGATTACCTCAGTGAGGAAACCCGTGCACTGGTCGGCCGCCGCGAGGCTGAGGCACGTTTTGCCGAACTGGATGACCTGAAACTTTCCCTCGACCGTCTCGACGCGCGCATCGAGCGCCTCGCCCAACGCCATAAGCCCATCGCATGAAGCTGCTTGCCGTTCGTCGCCTGTTGCGCATCCTTTACGTGGTCATCCGCTACCGCCTGGATGACCTGCTGTTCGCCCTGCCGCTGCCGTTCTGGCTGCGTGCACCACGCTTCCTGCTGCCGTGGCGCTGGATACCGCGCAAGGCCTCGCCGCTCAACCGCGGCCAGCGCGTGCGCCTGGCACTGGAAGAGCTGGGGCCAATTTTCATCAAGTTCGGCCAGTTGCTGTCCACCCGCCGCGACCTGTTGCCGCCGGATATTGCCGACGAGCTGACTCATCTGCAGGATCGCGTGCCGCCTTTTGATCCAGCCAAATCCATCGCCCTGATCGAAGAGCAGCTCGGCGTGCCGGTCAGCCAGGCGTTTGCGCGCTTCGATACCAAGCCGCTGGCATCCGCCTCGGTCGCCCAAGTGCACGCCGCGCAGCTGAAAAGCGGCGAGGAAGTGGTGGTCAAAGTGGTGCGCCCAGGCCTCAAGCCGGTGATCAAGGCCGACATGGCCTGGCTGTTCCTGCTCGCCAAGCTGGCCGAGCGTGCCTCCAACGAAGCACGCCGCCTGCACCCTGTCGACGTGGTCAGCGACTACGAGAAGACCATCTACGACGAACTCGATCTGCTGCGCGAGGCGGCCAACGCCAGCCAGCTACGGCGCAACTTCGAAGGCTCGGATCTGCTCTACGTGCCCCAGGTGTACTGGGACTGGTGCCGCCCCAAGGTGCTGGTGATGGAGCGTATCTACGGCATCCAGGTCACCGATCTGGCGACACTGGCCGATCAGCGCACCGACATGAAGCTGCTGGCCGAGCGCGGCGTGGAGATTTTCTTCACCCAGGTGTTCACCCACAGTTTCTTCCACGCCGACATGCACCCCGGCAACATCTTCGTCAGCACGCGCACGCCGTGGAACCCGCAGTACATCGCCATCGACTGCGGCATCATCGGCAGCCTGACCCCCGAGGATCAGGACTACCTGGCGCGCAACCTGGTGGCCTTCTTCAAGCGTGACTACCGCAAAGTGGCGCAGCTGCACATCGACTCCGGCTGGGTGCCGCAGGAAACCCAGGTCAACGATTTCGAGGCGGCGATACGCACCGTGTGCGAGCCGATCTTCGAGCGCCCGCTCAAGGACATTTCCTTCGGCCTGCTGCTGATGCGCCTGTTCCAAACTGCGCGCCGCTTCAACATGGAAGTCCAGCCGCAGCTGGTGCTGCTGCAAAAGACTCTGCTCAACATCGAAGGCCTCGGGCGCCAGCTGTACCCGGACCTGGACCTGTGGACCACCGCCCAGCCGTTTCTGGAGCGCTGGATGCGTGAACGCGTCAGCCCGCGCAACCTGCTGCACAACCTGCAAAGCCAGGTCGAACAGGTGCCGCACCTGGCCAACATGACCCGCAGCCTGCTCGAACGCATGGCCCAGCCCCACGCCAAAGACCCACCCCCGCCCTGGCGCGAGCGCGACGGCTGGACGGTGCGGCTGATCGGCGCAGCGCTGATTGGCGGCGGCGTGGTGCTGGCCCTGGGTGTTGCCAACCTGAGCGAACCCGCCATCGCCTGGCCGGCCTGGCTGATGACCGCCAGCGGTCTGTACCTGATCCTGCGCCGATAGCCAGCCGGCGCACCGGCTGGCACACTTGCAACGAACTGCAGGCGCCTCGAATACGGAAGAGCAATGAACAACTGGTTAGATGAAGTCACTTGGAACGAAGACGGCCTGGTGCCGGCCATCGCCCAGGATCACCAGACCGGCCGCATCCTGATGATGGCCTGGATGAATCGCGAATCCCTCACCCTCACAGCCAGCGAAGGGCGCGCCATCTATTGGTCACGCTCGCGCGGCAAGCTGTGGCGCAAGGGCGAAGAATCCGGCCACGTGCAGAAGCTGCACGAGCTGCGCCTGGACTGCGACGCCGACGTGATCGTGCTCAAGGTCGAACAACTGGGTGGTATCGCCTGCCACACGGGTCGCGAGAGTTGCTTCTACCGGGTATTCGAGAATGGCGCCTGGAAGACCGTTGACGCGGTACTCAAAGACCCACACGCCATCTACGCACCGGAACACCGCCATGACTGATACCCTCAAGCGCCTGGCTGAGGTGCTGGAGTCGCGCAAAGGCGCGGCCCCGGACAGCTCCTACGTGGCCAGCCTGTACCACAAGGGCTTGAACAAGATTCTGGAAAAGGTTGGCGAGGAATCGGTCGAAACCATTCTTGCCGCCAAGGACGCCGCCACCAGTGGTGACTGCAGCGACCTGATCTATGAAACTGCCGACCTATGGTTCCACAGCCTAGTGATGCTCGCTGCACTGGACCAGCATCCACAAGCGGTACTGGATGAACTGGATCGCCGTTTTGGCCTGTCTGGGCACGCGGAAAAAGCCGCGCGTTCGGATCAAGACACTCAATAAAAGACGCTGACGAGGACAACGAATATGGGCATTTTCGATTGGAAACACTGGGTCGTCATTCTTATCGTCGTGGTGCTGGTCTTCGGTACCAAGAAGCTCAAGAACCTCGGCTCCGATGTCGGTGAAACCATCAAGGGTTTCCGCAAGGCGATGAACGAAGACGAAAACAAGCCGGCCGAGCCACAAGCGCAACAGCCGCAACAGCCCTACCAGCAACAGGCGCCGCTGAACCAGCCGCACACCGTTGACGGCCAGGCCAGCAAGGTCGAAGAACCGCTGCGTAAAGACTGAGGCTAGAACATGTTCGGTATCAGTTTCACCGAGCTTCTGGTAGTCGGTCTGATCGCGCTGTTGGTGCTTGGCCCCGAGCGTCTGCCCGGTGCTGCGCGCACCGCCGGTTTGTGGATCGGCCGCATCAAGCGCAGCTTCAACGCGATCAAGACCGAGGTCGAGCGCGAGATTGGTGCTGACGAAATCCGCCGCCAGTTGCATAACGAGCACATCCTCGGGCTGGAAAAAGAGATGCAGGCGGTGAAGAACGACATTCTGCCGCCGAGCAAACCTGCGCCGCAGGCCGAGACGCCACTGCCCACGCCGCAAACGGCGACCGCCGGTGAGCCCGCGCCAGTCGCTCCAGCACCGCCGCCCATCGACCCCGTCAGCGCGCCTACCCCAATGCCCGCCGCCAGCCAGGACAAGACGCCGCAGCCATGAGTCGACTCTCCGACAACGACCAGGAAATGCCGCTGGTTTCCCACCTTGCCGAGTTGCGTACGCGCCTGCTGCGCTGCGTGGCGGCGATCTTTCTGATTTTCGCCGGCCTGTTCTACTTCGCGCAGAAAATCTACACCCTGGTGTCCGCACCGTTGCGCCAGTACCTGCCGGAAGGCGCGACGATGATCGCCACCGATGTGGCCTCGCCGTTCCTCACCCCGTTCAAGCTGACCATGCTGGTCGCGGTGTTTCTGGCCATGCCGGTGATCCTCCATCAGGTCTGGGGGTTCATCGCGCCGGGGCTGTACAAGCATGAGAAGCGCATCGCCATCCCGCTGCTGATCTCCAGCATCGTGCTGTTCTATGCTGGCGTGGCATTCGCCTACTTCCTGGTCTTCCCGATCATCTTTCACTTCTTCGCCAGCGTGACGCCGGAAGGCGTGTCGATGATGACCGACATTGCCAGTTATCTCGACTTCATCATGACGCTGTTCTTCGCCTTCGGCTTCGCGTTCGAAGTGCCGGTGGCCGTAGTGCTGCTGATCTGGATCGGTATCGTCGACGTGGCGTACCTGCGCAAGATCCGCCCCTACGTGATCATCGGCTGCTTCGTGGTCGGCATGATCCTGACCCCACCGGACATCTTCTCGCAGACGTTGCTGGCCGTGCCGATGTGGCTGTTGTTCGAGCTGGGCATCCTCGCCGGGACTCTGGTCCGCACGCGCCGCGGTGACCCGGACGACGAGGAAGAGGAAACACCGGCCGATCAGCCGCCCAGCACGCAAGCATGAACCTGCTGCTACTTGAAGACGGCGACTTTATCGCCGCCGATCGCGTGCGCCTCGATGGTCGACGCCTGACTCACCTCAATGAGGTACACCGCGCCGAGAGCGGTGACAGCTTGCGGGTCGGCCGCGTCGGCGGTGACATGGGCCACGGCCAGCTGCTGCACCTGGACGCCAACAGCGCCGAGCTGCAGGTCAGCTTCGACCAGCCGCCACCGGCCAAGCTGCCGATCACCCTGCTGCTTGCGCTGCCAAGGCCGAAGATGCTCAAGCGGGTGCTGCAAGGCGTCGCCGCCATGGGCGTGCCGCGGGTGATCCTGCTCAACAGTTACCGGGTGGAAAAGAGCTTCTGGCAGACGCCCTTTCTCGAGCCAGCGGCGATTCGCGAGCAGCTGATCCTCGGCCTGGAGCAGGCGCGCGACACGCTGCTGCCAGAGGTGATCATCGAGAAGCGTTTCAAGCCTTTCGTGGAGGATCGCCTGCCCCAGCTGGCCGCCGGGACGCTCGGCCTGACGGGCCACCCTGGCGACTATCCGGCATGCCCGCGGGCGGTCGCGCAGTCGGTAACCCTGGCCATCGGCCCGGAAGGTGGCTGGATCCCCTACGAAGTGGACAAGCTGGCCGAGGCCGGCCTGCCGCCGGTGCAGCTCGGCGAGCGCATTCTGCGAGTTGAAACGGCGGTCACCGCCCTGCTTGCGCGGCTATTCTGATCCTCGGCGTGTAGCCGGTGCTTTATCGCCCTGCCAGCCCCGGCTTCGCGGTAGTGGATGAAAAAAGGCGCCTGCTACGCGCCCCGATCAACCTTAGATCAGTGGACCTCCCGGGTGTCGCTGTGCTCGACCCAGGCTACCGATCAGCGGTACTGAAGCCCTGCTCAGGCGCTTGAAACCTTACGATGGCTCCCACGCTCCAGCGTGGTAGCTCAGGCCAATGCGCTCTGCGCTTGCTCCGCCTGCGCACGGCATGCAAAAGAGGACGCAGACTCCGAGGCATTCCTACGCAGAGCGTGAGGAACGATCAGTTGAGTGGCCGCCTAACACCTTGCTCAGCGCACCGATTTGGCGCCAGCACGCGGTCTGCTTATGATGAGTGCCTCGCGCCCACAAGGAGCTGCCATGCGCCGCCTGCTCACCGGCATCACCGTTATCCTCTTGCTGTTGCTCAACACGCTGATCCTGATCGGCCCGATGTTGCTGATCGCTATCGGCAAATTCGTGCTGCCGGGTAAGTCATTGAAGGCCGCCTGCTCACGCCAGGTGATGTGGGTTGCCGAGTTCTGGGCGGAAAACTGCAAGCGCATCTTTGCGGCGCTGACGCCGACCCAGTGGGATATTCGCGGCGGCGGTGAGTTGCGTCAGGACACCTCGTATCTGGTGATCAGCAATCACCAATCGTGGGTCGACATTCCGGCGCTGGTGCAGGCGTTCAATCGCAAGACGCCGTATTTCAAGTTCTTCCTCAAGCAGCAGCTGATCTGGGTGCCGTTTCTCGGCTTGGCGTTCTGGGCGTTGGATTACCCATTCATGCGGCGCTACAGCCAAGCCAAGCTGGAAAAATACCCGCACCTCAAAGGCCAGGATCTGGACATCACCCGGCGCGCCTGCGAGAAGTTTCGCGAGCTGCCGGTCACCGTGGTCAATTATCTGGAAGGCACGCGTTTCACTCCCGCCAAACAGGCGCAGCAAGGCTCGCCTTACCAGCATCTGCTCAAGCCGAAGGCTGGTGGCGTGGCCTTCGTGCTGGCCGCGCTGGGTGAACAGCTGGACGCGATTCTCGACGTCACCATCGTCTACGCGGAGCAGACACCGCCCGGCTTCTGGAAGCTGATCAGCGGCCAGGTGCCGCGGGTGATTATGGATATCCGTACACGACCGCTCGACCCTGCGCTATGGCAGGGCGATTACCAGAACGACGCGGAATTTCGCCTGTACGTGCAGGAATGGGTCAGCGGTTTGTGGGAAGAAAAGGATGCGTTGATCGCACGGCTGAAGCAGGAAGCCAATGGCTGAACCTGCCGCGACCAGGTCGGATGGATCAGTCCGGCAAGACCATATGGCCTGACTCATCCAACGGCGCAAAGGGGTTATGCGCCAGCTCCCAGAGATGGCCATCCGGGTCGGCGAAGTAGCCGGAATACCCGCCCCAGAACACCTTTTCCGGCGCTTTGACCTGGCGACCACCCGCTGCGATGGCGAGCGCCATGGCGGCATCGACCGCTTCCGGGCTCTGCAGGTTATGGGCGAGGGTGATGCCGGAGAAACCGGCGGGCCCGGCTTCAGGCAATTGGGCATCCCTGGCCAGTTCGTCGCGAGAGAAAAGGCCCAGCGCGATGCCTTTGAGCTTGATGAAAACGATCTGCGCCTGGGATGCGGAGGACCGCGTCCACCCCAGCCGTTCGTAGAATGCAGCGCTGGCCTGCACATCGGCAACGCCCAGGGTGATCAGCGAAATACGTCGGTCGAGGCTCATCATGCGCACCTTGCAGGGTTGGCCTTACAGGATAGCAAGCGTTGCCCATGCAGCGGCTGGATGTGAAAGCGGAGCCCTCAGGCTCCGCTTGTTTACTCAGGCTGCGCTGAACATCTTGTGCGGGTCGATGACGAATTTCTTCGGCACGCCAGCATCGAACTCGCCATAACCGCGCGGCGCGTCGTCCAGGCTGATGACCTGCACGCCGACCACTTCGGCGATGTTGATACGGTCCCACATGATGGCCTGCATAAGCTGGCGGTTGTACTTCATGGTCGGCGTCTGACCGGTGTGGAAGCTGTGGGATTTCGCCCAGCCCAAACCAAAGCGAATGCTCAGCGCGCCGATCTTCGCCGCCTGGTCAACGGCGCCCGGGTCTTCGGTGACGTAGAGGCCCGGAATACCGATTTTGCCGGCGACTCGTACTACGCCCATCAGCGAGTTGAGTACGGTGGCCGGGGCTTCGTGCTGCACGCCGGCATGACCGTGGCCACGGGCTTCGAAACCCACTGCGTCGACGGCGCAGTCCACTTCCGGTTCACCCAGCAGGGCAGCGATCTGCTCGTGCAAGGGCGTGTCGGTGGACAGGTCGGCAATTTCGAAGCCCTGGGCCTTGGCGTGGGCCAGGCGAACCGGGTTGACGTCACCGACAATCACCACCGCCGCACCCAGCAAGCGCGCAGATGCGGCGGCTGCCAGACCAACAGGACCGGCACCCGCGATGTACACCGAACTGCCAGGACCAACGCCTGCAGTCACGGCGCCGTGATAGCCGGTGGGCAGAATGTCCGACAGGCAGGTCAGGTCGCGGATTTTCTCCATCGCCTTGTCGCGATCCGGCAGCTTCAGCAGGTTGAAGTCGGCGTACGGCACCAACACGTATTCGGCCTGCCCGCCCACCCAATCACCCATGTCGACATAGCCGTAAGCGCCGCCGGCACGCGCCGGGTTGACGGTCAGGCAGACGCCGGTGTGTTGCTCCTTGCAGGAGCGGCAGCGGCCACAGGCGACGTTGAAGGGCACAGAAACCAGATCGCCAATCTTCAGATTCTCGACATCGCTGCCCTTTTCGATCACTTCGCCAGTGATCTCATGGCCGAGCACCAAGCCAACCTGAGCCGTGGTACGACCGCGCACCATGTGCTGATCGGAGCCACAAATATTGGTGGAGACCACCTTGAGGATGACGCCATGCTCGATCTTCTTGCCGCGCGGGTCCTGCATTTTCGGGTAGTCGATTTTTTGCACTTCGACCTTACCGGCGCCGAGATAGACGACGCCACGATTACCAGACATATGAATCTCCTTCTTCTTGTGGATACAAAGACGCGACAGCGAGTCGCGCGAGCCTTGTAGCGGAGCATTGAAGCGTCTGTGTCGGCAGCCGCCGATCAGGGCAGGACGGATACCGAGTGAAGTGCCGGCGCAGAACCGTCGCCAGGTGTAGGCAGACTAGCCAGCGAGCGTCGTCGCCGTGGGCACAAAACCGACAGTGGCCGTTCTGTGTGCGGCAGATCCGCAGTCAAAGCACCACGGTGCGGTTGGCGTTGAGAAATACCCGTCGTTCGAGGAAATAACTGACGGCTCGGGCCAGGGTCAAGCATTCAATATCGCGGCCTTTGGCCACCAGATCCTCGGGATAATGCGCATGATCGACGCTTTCTACCCCCTGGGTGATGATCGGGCCCTCGTCCAGGTCATTGTTGATGAAGTGCGCGGTGGCGCCGACCAGCTTCACACCCTTCTGATAGGCCTGGTGGTAAGGCTTGGCGCCTTTGAAACCGGGCAGCAGCGAGTGGTGAATATTGATCGCCCGACCATCGAGCTTGCGGCACAGGTCAGCGGACAACACCTGCATGTAACGGGCAAGCACCACCAGTTCGGCGCCGGTGTCCTCGACCACCTTCATCACCCTGCGCTCCTGCGCCGGCTTGTCGTTGGGGTCGAGAGGAAAATGGTGGTAGGGAATGCCGTGCCACTCAGCCAGCGGCTTGAGGTCCGGGTGGTTGGAGACGATGGCGGTAATGTCCATCGGCAACTGGCCGGTACGCTGGCGGTATAGCAGGTCGTTAAGGCAGTGATCGGCCTTGGATACCATGATCACTACCTTGGCGCGGTAGCCGGGAGCCATCAATTCGATGTGCATGTCGAATGGCGCCGTATGCGTGCCGAGGCCCTGCAGAAAGGTCGCCTCGTCGAAGCCATCCGGGGCGCGGAATTCCACGCGGATGAAGAAACGACTGGCCAGGCGATCATCGAAACTATGGTGCTCGGTGACATAGCAGCCCTGCTCGAACAGGTAGCGCGTCACCACGTCCACGGTGCCCAGCAGGCTGGGACAGTGGGCAGTGAGAATCCAGGTATCCGGGGTGCGACTCATGAACGCGATTCCTTGTAGTGATCGCTCCCATGCGCTGACCTGCAGTGCACGACCTGGAGCGTCATAGACTGCGTTCCCATGCCGCGCATGGGAACGGTAAAGCTAAGGCGGGAGCAGACACTCACGCCCGTAGGGTGGACAACGCTCTTTTTGTCCACCAGCACGATGGTAATGCGGTGGACGGATCGGGCCGCGCAGGCAAGCGTCGTCCACCCTACGAGGGGCTGCCTTCGCCGTCATACTGCCGCCCCACCGAAGCGGGCGCCTAGGCCTCCACGGCCAGCCCGTATTCGGCGCTGGCATCCTGCAGCCACAGCCAGAAGTAGTCAGAGAAGCTGCGACGGATGAGCAGTTCCCAGGTGTCCTCGCCGGTGTGACGAATCACCAGCTGGGACTTGGCGAACACCGTGCCGACCGCCTTGCCGACGGGGAAGTTGTTCGGATGAACGTCGTAGCTGCTGGACTTCATCAGCAGTTCGCGCACCTTCGGTCCGCGCAGCTCGAGCAGGGTTTGCCCACCGCTGACATTGACCACCGAGATGTGCTGGCCGGCCAGGGCCTCGCGCAGCGTGTGCTCGACTTCCAGCTCGGTGCCACCCGGCACGATCAGCAGCCACTCGTCCGGGCCCAGCCACTGCAGCGACGTGTCGCCATTGGCCATCAAGGTCAACGCCCCCGGCAGTTCCAGGCCCAGAGCCTTGTGCACGCCACCCGCGAAGTCTGCATCGTCGGCGTCGCCGCGCAGGACCAGATGGCCCATCAGCCTCTTCTCACGCAAGGTCACCCCGGCGCCCTGGCGGCCCTTGCCGGCCAGCTCGTGCAGGCCGGCGTGGTGCAGCGGCGATTGCCCGGCGATGTCTGTAGGGCGTTGCTGATAAACATTGACGTTAGACATTCTGGCGGTCCCCTTTCGGGTCATAGAACACGGGGCTGACGATTTCGGCTTCGATCACGCTGCCATCGGCCAGCGGCGCAAAAACGCGCTCGCCGATACGCGAGAGACCACCCCTGACCAGCGCCATGGCAAAGCTGTAACCCATCGCCGCGCTCATGTAGCTGGAGGTGACGTGACCGACCATGGTCATCGGAATCGACTGCTTGGGATCGAATACCAGCTGTGCGCCTTCCGGCAGCACCTTATGCGGGTCCACAGGTTTGAGGCCGATCAGCTGCTTGCGATTTTCCTTGCGGCAGTCTTCGCGGTTCATGCCGCGCCAGCCGATCCAGGAGAACGGTTTGGTGCGGCCAACGCACCAGCCCATGCCCAGGTCGTCCGGGGTGACCGAACCGTCGGTGTCCTGACCGACGATGATGAAGCCCTTCTCGGCGCGCAGCACGTGCATGGTCTCGGTGCCGTAAGGGGTCAGGCCATGCTGCTTGCCGGCCGCGATGATCTGCTCCCACACGCCCAGGGCGTAGTCGGCCTGCACGTTGACTTCGTAGCTCAGCTCACCGGTAAAGGAGATGCGGAATACGCGAGCCGGCACGCCTCCGACCTTGCCTTCCTTCCAGGTCATGAAGGGGAAGGCGTCCTTGTCCAGATCGATATCGGTGACCTCGGCCAGCAGCTTGCGGCTGTTGGGACCGGACAGGGTCATGGTCGCCCAGTGGTCGGTGACCGAGGTGAAGTACACTTTCAGCTCCGGCCACTCGGTCTGGTGGTAGATTTCCAGCCACTCCATCACGCGGCCGGCGCCGCCGGTGGTGGTGGTCATGACGAAATGGTTGTCGGCCAAACACGCGGTCACGCCGTCGTCGAAGACCATGCCGTCTTCCTTGCACATCAGGCCGTAGCGGGCCTTGCCCACGTCCAGCTTGGTCCAGGCGTTGGTGTAGACACGGTTGAGGAACTCGCGCGCATCCGGGCCCTGGATGTCGATCTTGCCCAGGGTCGAGGCGTCGAGAATGCCCACCGCATTGCGCACCGCCAGGCACTCGCGGGCCACCGCGGCGTGCAGGTCTTCGCCGTTCTTGGGGAAGTACCAGGGACGCTTCCACTGGCCGACATCCTCGAACTCGGCGCCGTTTTCCAGGTGCCATTTCTGCAGGGCGGTGTAACGCTTGGGCTCGAACATCTCGCCACAATGGCGACCGGCGAGAGCGCCGAAGGTCACCGGGGTGTAGTTCGGGCGAAACATGGTGGTGCCCATTTGCGCGATGCTGATGCCCAGTGAACGCGCGGCGATCGCCAGCCCGTTGATATTGCCCAGCTTGCCCTGGTCGGTGCCGAAGCCCAGCGCGGTGTAGCGCTTGACGTGCTCGACCGACTCGAAGCCTTCGCGGGTGGCCAGCTCGATACCGGCAGCCGTGACGTCGTTCTGCTGATCGACGAACTGCTTCGGCGCACGCGCGCTGTTCTTGTCGTGCGGCACCTGGAACAGCGCAACCGACGCCTCCTCGATGCGCTTCTCGGCCTTCGGCAGCGTACCGGTCACGGCCTTGAAGCCGACCTCGGCAGCCGCCTTGGCTCCGGCTTCGAAACCGTCGGCGAGGCTGTCGCCCATGCCGAACACACCGTTTACCGCACCGGCGCAATGACGTTTCTGAAAGCCTTCGCCCGGAACGAACGCGAGAATGTCTTCACGCCATACCGGACGACCGCCGAGGTGCGAAGCCAGGTGCACCACGGGACTGTAGCCGCCGGAGGTGACGATCAGGTCGCAGTCGAGCACTTCGCCGGGGCTGCTGACCTTGTGCTTGGCCAGGTCGATGGCGCAGATGCGCGCACCGGTGACGCGCTTGCTGCCACGCGCTTCGACCACTGCACTGCCGGTGAGTACACGCACGCCACGCCGGCGCGCTTCTTCGACCCAGCTGCCGCGCGGGTTGCTGCGGGCATCGGCCACGGCCACCACCTGGCGACCGGCATCGAGCCAGTCGAGTACCACGCGGTAGGCGTAATCATTGTTGGTCGACAACACCAGTTTCTGCCCCGGCGCTACGCCATAGCGACGCACGTAGGTCGACACGGCATCGGCGAGCATGTTGCCGGGTACGTCGTTGTTGGCATACACCAGCGGACGCTCGTGAGCGCCAGTGGCCAGTACCACACGACCGGCACGCACACGGTGCATGCGCTGACGCGGCTGACCGAGGGGCGCGACTTCGCCGAGGTGGTCGGTGAGACGCTGGTGGATGGTGAGAAAGTTGTGGTCGTGGTAGCCATTGACCGTGGCACGCGGCAACAGGGTCACTTCCGGCATTTTTTGCAGCTCGGCAATGGCCTGGAGTGCCCAGTCCAACGCCGGCTTGTCGTCGAGCATCTCGCGGGTGGAGAGCAGGCTGCCGCCGAACTCTTCCTGCTCGTCAGCGAGAATCACCCGTGCACCGCTGCGCCCAGCAGCCAGAGCAGCCGACAGACCAGCAGGGCCGGCGCCGACCACTAACACGTCGCAATGCTGGTTCAGGTAATCGTAGATGTCCGGATCGTTTTCCTTCGGTGCGCGACCGAGCCCGGCGGCCTTGCGGATGTACTTCTCGTAGGTCAGCCAGAGGTTCTGTGGGTACATGAACGTCTTGTAGTAGAAACCCGGCGGCATCATGCCGCCGCCGACCTTGCCGAGAATGCCCATCAGGTCGGTATTGACGCTCGGCCAACCGTTGGTGCTGGTGGCGCTCAGGTTTGCGTACAGCGCCTGCTGGGTGGCGCGCACGTTGGGGATTTGCGCCGCCTCGGTGGAGCCAATTTGCAGCACGGCGTTGGGTTCTTCGGCGCCGGCAGCAACGATGCCGCGCGGACGTGAATACTTGAAGCTGCGGCCGACCACGTCGACGCCGTTGGCCAGCAGCGCGGCGGCCAGGGTGTCGCCGGCATAACCCTGATAGGTCTGGCCGTTGAAGCTGAAGCTCAGCGGCTGGCTGCGGTCGATGCGGCCACCCTGGGAAAGACGATTGACCTGGCTCATGCCGTTACTCCTTGGTCAGCGGCCTTTTTCTCGGCGAGCGAAGCCTCAGTCACGCTGGGGCGCTCGCCGATCTTGTAGGTTTCGAGAATCTCGTAGCTCACCGTGTGACGGGTGACGTTGAAGTACTGACGGCAGCCCGCCGCGTGAATCCACAGCTCGTGGTGGATGCCGCGTGGGTTGTCGCGGAAGAACAGGTAATCGCCCCACTCCTCGTCGGTGCAGGCGTTCGGATCAAGCGGGCGGGCGATATGTGCCTGGCCGCCGGCGTGGAACTCTTCTTCGGAACGCAGTTCGCCACAGTGAGGGCAGAAGATGTGCAGCATGTTCGGTACCTCCAGAAAACCATCGTCCCTCTCTCAGTGAGCGAGGGCGCCAAAATCAGTGCGCCACACCGGCTGCGCCGTGCTCGTCGATCAGCGCACCATTATGGAAACGCTCGATAGAGAAGGCCTTGGCCAGCGGATGCATCTCGCCCTTGGCCAGGCTGGCGGCGAACACGTGACCCGAGCCCGGGGTGGCCTTGAAGCCACCCGTGCCCCAGCCGCAGTTGAAAAACAGGTTCTTCACCGGCGTCTTGGCGATGATCGGGCAGGCATCCGGCGTGGTATCGACGATGCCGCCCCACTGGCGGTTCATGCGTACGCGCGAGAGCACCGGGAACATCTCGACGATGGCCTGCAGGGTGTGTTCGATGGTCGGGTAGGAGCCGCGCTGACCGTAGCCGTTGTAGCTGTCGATGCCTGCACCGATGACCAGGTCGCCCTTGTCCGACTGGCTGATGTAACCGTGCACGGCGTTGGACATGATCACGGTATCGATGATGGGCTTGATCGGTTCGGAGACCAGCGCCTGCAGGGGGTGCGACTCCAGCGGCAGACGGAAGCCGGCGAGCTTGGCCAGGTGCCCGGAATTACCCGCGGCAACCACGCCGACACGCTTGGCGCCGATGAAGCCCTTATTGGTTTCCACGCCGATTACCGCACCGTTTTCTTTGCGGAAGCCGGTCACTTCGGTCTGCTGGATCAGGTCGACGCCCAGGGCGTCGGCGGCGCGGGCGAAGCCCCAGGCCACCGCATCGTGACGGGCAACCCCACCACGACGCTGCAGCGAGGCGCCGAGGACCGGGTAACGGGTGTTCTTCGAGCAATCCAGGTAGGGAATCATCTCCGCCACCTGTTTGGCATCGACCACCTCGCCATCAACGCCATTGAGACGGTTGGCGCTGACGCGGCGCTCGATGTCACGCATATCCTGCAGCGTGTGGCCAAGGTTGAACACGCCGCGCTGGGAGAACATGACGTTGTAGTTCAGATCCTGAGACAGGCCTTCCCACAGCTTCATCGCGTGCTCGTAGAGCTGCGCGGACTCGTCCCACAGGTAGTTGGATCGCACGATGGTGGTGTTACGTGCGGTGTTGCCACCGCCCAACCAGCCCTTCTCGACCACGGCGACGTTCTTCACGCCGAACACCTTGGCCAGGTAGTAGGCGGTGGCCAACCCGTGGCCGCCACCGCCGACGATGACCACGTCGTACACCGGCTTGGGCGTCGGATTGCGCCACATGCGCTGCCAATTCTCATGGTGGCTGAACGAGTGCTTGAACAGGCCGAAGCCGGAATAGCGCTGCATAAGGGACTCCTGAATTCTGCTTGCTGAAGGAGCGCACCTAAACCGCAGGAAGGGTGAAACCCATCAGTTCTCGATGGGTTTCCTTCGTCCTACGGCATCAAAGCGGCAGCTCCGACGTGACGACAATGCGTTAGCGATAGACCGGGTAATCGGCACACAGCCCGGCAGCCAGACCAGCCACCTGGGCCTCGACATCGGCATCGCCGAGGTGATCGAGAATGTCGGCGATCCAACCCGCCAGTTCGCGGCACTGGGCTTCCTTGAAGCCGCGAGTGGTAACCGCCGGCGTGCCGATACGCAGACCGGAGGTCACGAATGGCGATTGCGGATCGTTGGGCACGGCGTTCTTGTTCACCGTGATGCCCGCGCGGCCAAGGGCGGCGTCGGCGTCTTTGCCGGTGATGCCCTGCTTGATCAGCGAAAGCAGGAACAGATGGTTGTCGGTGCCGCCGGAAACCACATCGAAGCCGCGCTCGATAAACACCTCGGCCATCGCCTGGGCGTTCTTGATCACTTGCGCCTGGTAGTCCTTGAAGCCCGGCTCCAGGGCTTCCTTGAAGCACACCGCCTTGCCGGCGATCACATGCATCAGCGGGCCACCCTGGGCGCCAGGAAACACAGCGGCGTTGAGCTTTTTCTCGATTTCTTCGTTGGCCTTGGCAAGGATCAGCCCGCCACGTGGCCCGCGCAGGGTTTTGTGGGTGGTGGTGGTGACCACGTCAGCCAATGGAATCGGATTCGGGTACAGGCCAGCGGCAACCAGGCCCGCGACATGTGCCATATCAACAAAGAGGTAGGCACCGACCTTGTCAGCGATGGCGCGGAAGCGTGGGAAATCCAGGGTCTTGGAATAGGCCGAAAAGCCGGCGACGACCATTTTCGGCTTGTGCTCGACGGCCAAGCGCTCGACTTCGTCATAGTCGATCAGCCCGGTGTCGGTATCGATGCCGTACTGCACGGCGTTGTACAGCTTGCCGGACGAGCTGACCTTGGCGCCGTGAGTGAGATGGCCGCCGTGAGCCAGGCTCATGCCGAGAATGGTGTCGCCGGGCTGCAGCAGCGCCAGGTATACGGCGCTGTTGGCCGACGAACCTGAGTGCGGCTGCACATTGGCGTAATCAGCGCCGAACAGCTGCTTGGCACGCTCGATGGCCAGCGCCTCGACCTTGTCCACATGCTCGCAACCGCCGTAGTAACGCTTGCCCGGATAACCTTCGGCGTACTTGTTGGTGAGCCCGCTGCCCTGCGCCTCCATCACCCGCTTGCTGGTGTAGTTTTCCGAGGCGATCAGTTCGATGTGATGTTCCTGACGACTCTCCTCGGCGTTCATTGCGCTGAGCAGGGCGTCATCGTAGCCCTGAATCTGATCTGTCTTGCTGAACATCACGTATCTCCCCGAGGCGCCTGAAGGCGCCGCATCTGGCTCGGTTGCTCGATATGAGTCTTGTAGGGCGATGGTATGACTCGCCCTCACCAACCAGATGCCTATGCACGCCACGGGAGATTGCGTTTGCGACATAAGCAGGTGTCGCAATTACGCATGCAGACCGCGCGCGTCAGAGCGCGCGCAGCGCCACCAGGACAAGAAGGTGACCGGGATAGAACAGATAGGCCCAGCGCCGCACCGGCGGCACGGCAAACGGCGGCTTGTGCCGCAGCAGCGCGAGGCCAATAGCTGGCGCCAACAGGCAAATGCCGAGCACGCTCCAGGCGAACGGGTCACCTCGGGCCGCATCGCTGTAGAACGGCGCCCAGTAGTTCGCCGCCAGGCAGCAAAGCATCGGCAGCAGCCAACCGGCATAGGGCTTACGCAGCGCCAGCAGAAACGCCGCCGGCAGTACCGCCCCGAAAGCGCCGAACATCAGCCACGGGTGGCCAAATACGGCAACCAGCAAGGCAGCGCCACCCAGCCAGCAGGACTGGCGCTGCGGCTGCTGCACCGCCGTGGCAATCAGCAGGCCAAGCACCAGAGTAGGCAATACGTTGAGCGATTCCGTGGTTGGCACCAGTAACCGATAAGGCCACTCCGACAACAACGAGAACAACAGCAACCAACCGAGGTAGCTCAGCGGTACGCCTTTGGCCACACCGGCTCGCGGCCGCGCGACATTCGCGGCGATGGCCAGACAGAACAACGGGAAGGCCAAGCGGCCAGGCACATAAAGGAAATAGAGCGACGGCCAGGCATGCCGAAGGTGGTCGACCAACATGGTCAGCAGCGCCAGCCACTTGATCAGATCGAGGGCCGCATCTCGGCTAGACGACAGGGGATGAACAGGGGAGGCGGTAGACATGCGTACGCGTCACACAAGGATGAGGCTGCACGGTAGAGGCAAACTGCACGGCGAAGCAAACGAGCAGGCGGCGCGAGGAAAAACCGGGCGCCGCCCTTGCACGCTTACTGCAGTTGCGTATTGCAGCTGCTCGAGGCCGTCATCAGGCGCTTTTGCAGAGCAGGATCTGGCGGAACCTGCTTGCTCATATCGGCCATTTCGGCCTCGCTGAATTCCTGGCTGACCTTGGTGGCTGCACAATCACAGAAAGCAGTTAGCTTTTCCTCGGAATGGCCGGCCTGAGCGCCTTTAACGCACTCTTGGACGAACATTGCCTTGGCCTCGGGCGACCAGGACTGCGCTGCCGCAGCTGGCAAAGCGAAGGCGAGCGGTGCGAAGAGGGCGATCAGATGTCGGTAGCTCATGGTGGGCTCCTGTAGCGGGGAATCGGCGAGTCGTTGAACAACTCTCCCCTTTTGTGAGCCCAGCGAAGCCTGTGAGTTCACAGTAAAGGCCTTTAAGAATATGTCGCACGGGCGAGTTCATTGCCCCCGCATAGCGGGCTAAAGTAGCGGCATGCGCCCGCCCGGGCGAAGCAGACAAGGACCTTGCAATGACCGACACGTCCCAGCAATTCGCCAGCGACAACTACTCGGGCATCTGTCCCGAAGCCTGGGAAGCCATGGCACAGGCCAACCAGGGCCACCAGCGTGCCTATGGTGATGACGAATGGACCGCCCGCGCCGCTGACCATTTCCGCCACCTGTTCGATACCGATTGCGACGTGTTCTTCGCCTTCAATGGCACGGCGGCCAACTCCCTGGCGCTTTCCGCGTTGTGTCAGAGCTATCACAGCGTGATCTGCTCGGAGACCGCCCACGTCGAAACCGACGAATGCGGCGCGCCGGAGTTCTTCTCCAACGGCTCCAAACTGCTTACCGCGCACACCGAGCAGGGCAAGCTGACACCGGCTTCGATCCGCGAGATCGCCCTCAAGCGCAAGGACATCCACTACCCGAAGCCTCGCGTGGTGACGCTGACTCAGGCCACCGAAGTCGGCACCGTATACCGCCCCGAAGAAATCCAGGCGATCAGCCAGACCTGCGACGAACTGGGCCTCAACCTGCACATGGACGGCGCGCGCTTTTCCAATGCCTGCGCCTTTCTCGGCTGCAGCCCGGCGGAGCTGACCTGGAAAGCCGGCGTTGATGTGCTCTGCTTTGGCGGCACCAAAAATGGCATGGCGGTGGGTGAGGCGATTCTGTTCTTCAACCGCGACCTGGCCGAAGACTTCGATTACCGCTGCAAACAGGCCGGTCAACTGGCGTCGAAGATGCGCTACCTGTCGGCGCCCTGGGTCGGCCTGCTGCAGAACGACGCCTGGATGCGCTACGCCACTCATGCCAACCGTTGTGCGCAGCTGCTGGCGGACCTGGTCAAGGACGTACCGGGCGTGAGCCTGATGTTCCCCGTGGAAGCCAACGGGGTGTTCCTGCAAATGTCCGAGCCCGCCCTCGCCGCCCTGACCGCACGCGGCTGGCGCTTCTATACGTTTATCGGCGCAGGCGGCGCACGCTTCATGTGCTCATGGGACACCGAAGAAGCCCGCGTACGCGAACTGGCCGCCGCCATCCGCGAAGTGATGGCTGGCTAGCAGCGAACATCGACGGCGGTGGAATCAGATCCCCGATTGATCCGCCGCCACGGCCTACCGCTCATCAATCAGGCCCTGCCAAATGACCTCCTGGCTATACGTTGCAATGCCTGTGGATAAGCATGCAGTGCTAACTGGAAACCGGGTTCGCCAACGAGCAACAGAGCACTGCCTGTTTGCACGGCACAGCTTGAGCTCGGGCTTGATCAACAGCTCCGTCGCTTCGGCTGGGTAAAATCGTTCACACAATCCCCAATTTAGGTGCAATACATTGTTGGTAAACTGTCTGTAAAAGACTGAAGGCCTTTAAAAACGAGGCCTGCAGCAGACTGTACGAAAAACACTCACCCGAAAATGATTGAGCTCAGGGTTACACACATTCACTGTGCAGCAACCACTGAAAAGGCTGTGCATAAACAGCTATAACCCAGTAAATACGCAGCATTCCGCTCACTGCCTATTTTCTGAACAGCGCAAAACCGATCCCATCATCCACAGCATGATCGAACTCGCGTTGGCGTGTTGTGGACAATAATCCCCAGACATCTTGTATGTCCTGGTGGATAGGCTGTTGAAAAATAACTGCAGCTGCCGAATACAGAGGCCTACAGCGATTCGTTCAAAAAACACTCACCAGTTATGGATAAAGAAGTTATCTACACACAGATAGTGTGCGCCGACTTGTGCATAAGTTGTTAAATACACGCTACAGGCTTCTAAATGCGGGGCCTCTGTCGCTCTGGTCAATTTTTGAGCGACGCCAATTTTGCTCTGCAGTACATGTGCAGCTACGTCACACGCCTTTTCGAATTACGCGGCGGTGAGTAGTTCTTCGGCGGTTTGCCCCCAAAGATAGTGGATCAAGCTGTGCACAACCTGTCGCCACCTGGCCAGAGCCCTTTTATGACGGTGCCTGCAAGGCAACGATCAAAAATCGAACAGTGAAATCAGGCGTGCGGGTCAAGCCACAGGTGATTTCTATCTCGTAAGTCTGTGCACATCTCTGTGCATAACTCGAAGAGTTCAAGGTCACTTGCGGCCGATTTCGTATCCCAAGTGCTGACTTCCGTTCATGCGCGGCCACGTAGTTGGCAGCCGGGTATGCAACGGTTGCAGCGAATGAAGACGTTCAGGGTTCAAGAATGACGATTACGCACAATTGCTGTGCGTCTGGCTGTGGATAAGCTGTTTGGCGCTTGCTACAGCCCGCGACCCGCCGGCATTGCGGGTCGTCGGTTATTTTTTAGACAACTCCCGATTGATCAGTAATCGATGCTTACATCGCTACGGGGCACACTGCAGCAGGACAGGATGTAGCCCTCGGCGACGTCCTCGTCGGTGATCCCGCCGTTGTGCTCCATATCCACTTCGCCCGAGGTTTTCAGCACCTTGCAGGTGCCACATATGCCCATGCCGCAGGCTTTGGGGATATGCAGCCCAAGCTTCGCCGCTGCCGTGTGTACGGTCTCGGCAGGTCCAACCTGGATGCTTTTGCCCGTGCTGGTAAAGGACACCTGGTTGAGATCGGCTGCTGGTACCTGCGGTGCGTCGGCTGCCAACTCGGCCAGCTCCCTGACGTCCTGGCGGACTTCCGCCGGCACTGGGCCAAACGCCTCTTCGTGGTAGCGGCTCATGTCGAAGCCCTTGGCTTCGAGCAAGCGCTTGACCGCACTCATGTAGGGCGTGGGGCCGCAGCAGAAGATTTCCCGCTGCAGGTAATCCGGCGCCATCAACTCCAGCATCGGCTGATTGAGGTAACCGCGATAGCCTGACCAGGCCTCGCCCAGACCGTGCTTCTCGCAGATCACGTGCAGGCTGAAGTTGCTGATTCGCGCGGCCATGTGTTCCAGCTCGCGGTGGTAGATGATGTCCTTTGGCGAACGTGCGCTATGCACAAACACCATGTCGACGTTGGCGTTGGTGTCGTAGAACCAGCGCGCCATCGACATCACCGGGGTAATGCCGACACCGCCGCTGAGAAACAGTAACTTCTCGGCGGGAAAGTCGATGGCATTGAACAGCCCTACCGGGCCGTGCACCGCCAGCTCCTGACCTTCGCTGAGGTTGTCGTGCAGCCAGTTGGATACCTTGCCGCCCGGCACCCGTTTAATGGTGATGGAAAAACTGTAAGGCACCGACGGTGAGCTGGAAATGGTGTAGGAGCGCATCACCGGCAGGCCGTCGATCTCCAGCTCCAGGGTAACGAACTGCCCCGGCTTGAAGAAGAACAGCACCGGCTGGTCGGCCATGAAACAGAAGGTGCGAACATCCCATGTTTCCTGAATGACTTTGACGCAACGCACCACGTGGCGGCCGTTGCTCCAGGTCTGGGTAGTGACGGGATACAGGAAGTCGTTAGACATATCGGTTCTCTCGCACACACGGGCCGCTCACCGGCCCCGTCTTTGCCGCGATTGTGCGTAACCATCAAACCTGTCATTTACCTATCAACGACATCGACATACTTACGGCGACCTGCCCCGTAGACACTGGCCTGCCGAGTCGGGAAATGATTCGAGCATGTCGCCCATGGATAAGGATCGCGACGCGACCGGCTCCACACTCGGCTCCAAGCCGAACAGGATAAGAGCGCTAACCGCAATGCCTTTGCAGAGCGCCTATCGGCAGGCGATCAGGCGTGCGACGCGCCACCTTGCGTACCACCGCATCTAGCCACTTTTACGGCGTTCGCAGCGCGCGCGCCACGAGGAGTTTTCCGATGACCGTCACCTCTACGCTGAGCCTTGGCGATCCGCTGGAGCCGGCACGCGCCGCTGCCGCCGAGATGCTGCAGAACCGCGAGCGCACGTTTTCTCTGCCGCAGCCGTTCTACAACGACGAGCGCGTGTTCCAGCTCGACATGCAGGAGATCTTCCACAAGGAATGGCTGATCGCCGGCATGACGTGTGAAATTCCCACCAAGGGCAATTTTCTGACCCTGCAGATCGGCAATAACCCGATCCTCGTCATCCGTGGTGCAGAAGGCGCCGTGCATGCCTTTCACAACGTCTGCCGCCACCGCGGCTCGCGGCTGTGCACCAGCGAAAAGGGCAAGGTGGCCAAACTGGTCTGTCCTTATCACCAGTGGACTTACGAACTCGATGGTCGCCTGCTGTTTGCCGGTACAGAAATGGGCGCCGACTTCGACATGAAGCAGTTCGGCCTCAAACCGGTGAACTGCAAGACTGCCGGCGGCTACATCTTTATCTCGCTTGCCGAAAACCCGCCCGCCATTGATGAGTTCCTGGCGACCCTGGCTCATTACATGGAGCCGTACGACATGGAGAACACCAAGGTCGCGGTGCAGACCAACCTGTTCGAAAAGGCCAACTGGAAGTTGGTGCTGGAAAACAACCGCGAGTGCTACCACTGCAACGGCTCGCACCCGGAACTGCTCAACACCCTGCTGGAATGGGACGACACCAACGATCCGCGCGCCAGTCAGTCATTTAAGGATCACGTCGCCGAATCCGCGGCCAAATGGGAAGCCGAGAAGATCCCTTACCTGCATGCCGGCTTCGGGCTGCGTAACCGTATCGTGCGCATGCCGCTGCTCAAAGGCACCGTGTCCATGACCATGGACGGCAAGCAAGGCAGCAAGAAACTGATGGGCCGCATCCAGAACCCGGACCTGGGCTCGATGCGCATCCTGCACCTGCCGCACTCGTGGAACCACTGCATGGGCGACCACATCATCGTCTTCACCGTGTGGCCGATCAGCGCTCAGGAAACCATGGTCACTACCAAGTGGCTGGTCCACAAGGATGCGGTCGAAGGCGTCGATTACGACGTGGCGCGCCTACGCGAGGTGTGGGACGCCACCAACGACCAGGACCGTCGCCTGGCGGAAGAAAACCAGCGTGGCATCAACTCCAACGCTTACCAGCCCGGCCCTTATTCGCAGACTTACGAGTTTGGCGTGGTCAACTTCATCGACTGGTACAGCGGCCGCATGCTGAATAATCTCGGTGCGGCGCCAGCGCCTTATTTGCGAGACGTGCAAGCGCAGTAAACGCCTGCCCCATCAAACGACCGCCAGCACCTCCCGCCGGCGGTTTTTCTGCCCACGGCTAAAATCCAGCGGGCATACCCGCAGCCCGAGATGGGCGGACTCTGTGCCCTGCCGCAACCCGATCAGTGCCGCAACCTTGTCATCGAGGAAAACGAGCCGCCATAGGCCCTGCCGATTTCCGTCAGCTTGTAGAACGCGCTGCGTATCACCCGTGCATACCTTGTTAATCGTTTGTGCACCAACAGCGCCGCCCATCTACGTGGGGCTCGCGCTTGTCCTGCGCGCCAAGATCCCTTCGCAAGGCATCTCCATGGCGGTTCGGTTTATGACAGGAACGTTTCACAGCATTTCACGCCGGTAAGCGAAACAATCGGGGCAATCCCGGCCTTAGGCGCCCATGCGGATCTTGCAGAGCGACTCGGCCAATCGCCTTTACTTCGCGAGGAACTGATCGTGAGCGTGAAACCACTGAACAAGGGCGGCATCGAACAGCCTGGCAGCGATCGCCATCGTTTCGACAATATTGTGCGGCTGAGCCAAAAAGCCGAAGGCAATCCAAAGCCCAAACAAGACCGCACCGCCACGGATAACGAGACCTGGCCGCCCGTTGACACGACCGAGGTCGAGGCAGCCAAGGACGGAAAAATCCGTTATGAGCTGAACGGTCAAGGCGTGGTAGTGGAGCGTTCGGTAAATCCCGAGCTATACAAATTTTTGGTCAACCTGCACGCCCTCAATCAGTCGCCTGAGCAGAAAGCCCAAGTGGTCGCCGCAATGGCCGACGAGCACGCAGTCGCCGATCGCAACACAGAAGTGAAAAGCTGGGGCGACTACACGCAATTCAAGTGGGAAGGAAACCTGGAAAAGGCCGAGGTGATCACGTACGTGGACGCCGACGGCGAGACCGTCACCGTTTCCAAAGCGCTCACCCCAGAGCTGTTCGCCGAATTGCAGCAGATCGGGCTGTCGCGCTACACCCTCGTACAGCGCGCAGACGCGGGTCGTGAAGTCGCCGGCGCTGATACCTACATCGCCAAACATGACATTTCCTGGTTTGGCTCGCCGGACGAGTTCGGTAACGGCGTTATTCAATTCGAGACCAAGGACGGCAAGAAGTACGTCGTTTCCCAACACGAAAACAAGGAGATGTACGACCGGGTTAGTGAAATGTGGAGCGACCACCTCAAGAGTGGGGATTCGATCCAGACATTGCGCGACACGTACAAGCTGCCTGATCTCGACGCGATGGATTTACTCGGCCTGAGCAGCGGTGAAAAAGCGAAAAAAGACGACAAGGAAGACATGACGGTCGTCGAGTTGGCGACCAAAAACCTGCTCGACAAATACCGCAAGCTCATCGAAGAGGGCAAGGTCGAAAAGGACAGCGATATCGGCAAACTGATAAAGGCCATTGAGGCCAAGGCGACCATGGAAGGCGGCCACACCATCACGCCGTATATCGAGGACCCGCGTGGCGGCACGACGTGGCGCCAGTTCAAGAGTGACGGCGAGGAGCTCAGCTCCGAAGACATGCAGGACATTCTCGACGGCAACGCCGTGGACAAGATGCTCGGTGAACTGTTCACGACGGGCCAAGGCGAGAGCGACAAGATCGGCAAGGAGTTCCAGGCGGAAATCGACAAGGCCATCGAGAAAATCGGCGGAGAGGACAAGGACAAGCTCGAAGACCAGCTATACAACACCCTGACCAGCACCGAGTTCGTCAAATACCTGCAGGACATGAAAAAGCAGGGCATGGGCGCCGAGGCTCAAGCAGAAGTTGCCCGCCTGACCTCGAGCCTGGAGCAGCTCGACCCCGAGCGCGCCAGGCAAGCGGAGTCGGCGCTCAAACAAAACAGCATTCTTGTCGAGATCGACACACTGGTCGGTGACCCGAATTCCATCCCCGACGAATACAAAGAGCTGGCCTACCGGGATATGGGCATTCTGATCAAGACTGCGCTCAGGGCAGCCGACATCCCTCGTCGCGTTCAGGACAGCATCGAGAAATTCTTCAACGAGCTGCTCAACGACAAAACCAAGATGGCCGACTTTGTTGAACTCAGCGAAAAGCTCAACAACGGCAGCATCAGTCAGGCGGACTTCAATGAGCAGCTGCAGGGTAAATACATTCCAGCCGAGGTCAGCAAGAACGACTTCGCCAAGGCCATCGGCACGCTGAACAAGTACGGCGTTCTCGGCACAGTATCGGCCTTCGGCTCGCTGGGTGGCGCGATCTACATGCTCTCGGCGAAGAATGGCCAGTTGGCGGACGAACCCATGGAGCGGCTGATTATCGTACGCGACTTCATGACGTTCCTCAGCTACGGCGCCCAATTCGAGAAGACTGGCATCTTCGACTTGTTCACCAAGACCAACACGGCCGACCTGCTGGGGCTGAGCAAAACCTTGCCGGATATCTGGGGCAAGGAGAGTACCTGGGGCAGAAAGATTGAAGGCTTTCTGCGCGACAAGGGTATTTCAGGCATTCCCGACGCAGCCCAGACCCGTGCAAACGGCTCCCTCGAACTGGCCTCGCTGAACAATGGCGGTGGCAGCGACGTGTTAGACCAGATAAGGCTATCGGGTGAGGCCTCCGGCCTCGGCACGCTGGACGACCCGGCAAGCCGTGCGCTGCTCGACGACATCATCACGCGGGCGGGCGGCACGCCGCCTGCCGATTACTCGAAGTACAGCAGCCTTAACGATATTGCCACCGAACAGAAGCTCACCATCAGCGAAGAAACAATCACCCAGAGCATCAACGAGCAACGCGCCGCGAATGGTCTGGGAGACGTTCCGAACGACGCCTCTGTAAGCGATTTCGCGGATCATCTGGACGATGCCGCAAACCGCGCGCTACCGCCGTCAGTAAGCTCTTCGGGGTACTCGACTTATACCGATGCGGTGTCGACGATTTACGAAGACGCTGTGGAGTACTTCGAGCAACGCAACATCACCCCGCCCAGCCGCGAGTCCTTCGATGCCACCCTGGAGGAGCGTGCACGCCGCTCTGGCTCACCGGCGCCAGCTGGAAGCGAACCGTTCAATGGTTTCTCCGCGGATGTAGACCTTGATCGAGAATCCATCAATGCGATGTTCGAGCGCGACAATCGCACGCCGCCGCCTTCGGACGTTATTGATGGTGCCGTCGAGCGCGTCAATGAAGCGGTAAGAACCACTTCTGCACAATCAGGCCTTGTCACGACTGACAACGTGATTGACGTGGCTTCCGGCGGCAAGCCGGACGTGCCTTCGATCAAGCCAGGCACGGCAGCGCGCATTGCCGGCACGGTCACCAAGGTCCTGGGTGTGGCGCCTGACATTCTCAGTGTCAGTGACATTGTGATGGGCGCGCTCGCCATCAAAGAAGCAATCAAGACCGGTAGCGATCTGGGTAAAGCCAGCGGCTCGTTGTTTGTCGTCAGCGGCGTTGCAGGCACCACGGCCGGCATCATCGGTACCGTCGGCCTGTTTGCCAACATCGGCGCTCTGGCAGGCGCGACTGGGCCATTGTTTCTGGTTACCGCGGTGCTTGGGCTGGTCGCAGGTATCGTCAGCATCTTCGTCGACCACGAGAAGAAGCAGAAAGCCACCGACAAGGAAGGCCAGTGGTTCAAGGACCTCGCCGAGCTGGGCCTGGCCCAGGAGGACTGGGGCGACAAGCTGGAATATGCGCGCTACAGCTTCTACGAGTACGACGGCCGCGATGCCCCCGCCGGACAGAGCATCTACGACTACCAGAAGGATGAATGGGAGAATTTCAAGGACACGCCGCAAGAAGGCGGCTCGTCCATCAATCGTTTGGATGACGACCTGCACCTGGCCACGTACGACAAGGCGTTCTACGAAGAAAATCGCGAGGTCATGCACACCATCCGCGAGCGCTGGGATGACTGGAATGGGAAGGACGCGATCGTCAGCAAGAAAGACCTTGAGAAGATCGCCAATGGCGACGGCAGTGACGAAGAGAAAGCAGCCGCGCAGTTCCTGCTCGAGAACAGTGAGTTCTGGGAACAACTCGACACCCAGTGGGGCAAAGGCGGCCAAGACGGCAAGGTAAGCACCAACGACCTCAACACCTGGCTGAAGATGGTCGGTGCTCACGAGGAGCAGTACGACCGCGCCTACTATGACGACAACCTGAGCATCATCGAGACCATCCGCGAACGCTGGGACGACTGGAACGGCAAGGACGCCATCGTCAGCAAGAAGGATCTAGAGAAGATTGCCAATGGCGATGGCAGCGAGGCCGAGAAAGAAGCGGCGCGCTTCCTGCTCGACAACCCGGGCTTCTTCGATCAGCTCGACAACCTGGCCAAGAACGACCGGCGCGACGGCAAGATCAGCACCGGCGACCTGGAAACCTGGTTGAAGGCCATCGGCGTGGAAGAGACAGACAAGAGCGAGCTGAAGTACAACCCCAACGACAACACCCCAGCCTGGCGGGTGATGCGAGGCTAAGGTAACAAGCCGCCCCAACCGGGGCGGCCGGTGACCGTCCATGCGATGCCGGGACAGCTCGACCGTAGTCTGGCGTTGAGCGCAGCGATACCCAGGGCTGCGTCAATCATTCCTACAGCACGCGTCGGCCCGCAAAACGGGCCGAGCGGCCTTCGATCAGGCGGATGGCAGCCCGATCGTCCTGCCAACATAGGCGGAGCGCGGCATCCCGTGCTGCGACTCGCCCAGCTCGACGACGCGACCGGCGACGTGCGCATCGAACGCCGCCGAGCGTCCAGCCGCGGTGTCGATATTCATCAGCATCTGTTCGCTTTCGGCCACTGTCTGCCCGTCGTCGCAGCGCTCGATCCGGTGGTGGATATGCAGGCGCTTGTGATCATGGCCGAGCAATTGTGTGCGCACCTGAACCTCGACACCAAGCTTCACCTCGGCAAGAAAATTGAGGTGGCACTCCAGCGTATAAAGCGTGTGCCCGGTACGGCCCCTGCCCGCCTCGTCGAGGCCGATGAGGTCCATCAAACCGTCGGTGGCGAAGCTGCAGATCAGCAGGTAGTAGGCATCGCGCAGGTGACCGTTGTAGTCGACCCAGTCGGCTTGCACCAAGGTGCGGTAGGTGATCGGCAACATGCTCATTCCTCGAAGACGAAGCCGTGGCGCGCCTTGGTTTCCCTGATCGCGCCCAGCACCGCCAGCAGGCAGTCGTCGCGGTAGCGCTCCAGTTCGGCAATGCTGCGCTGGCCCTGCTGCACGCCGGTGCCGGCGACCACATCGTCGATCAGCGCTTCGGTCAGCTCGGGTGCCTGCAGGTAGGTCCAGGGCAGCTTCAGCGCCGGGCCGAACTGGGCCATGAAGTGGCGCATGCCGGCGTCGCCGCCCGCCAAGGTGTAGGTCATGAAGGTGCCCATGAATGACCAGCGCAGCCCGGCGCCAAAGCGGATCGCGTCGTCAATCTCGCCGGTGGTGGCCACGCCGTCATTGACCAGGTGCAGCGCCTCGCGCCACAGCGCTTCGAGCAGGCGGTCGGCGATAAAACCGGGCACTTCCTTGCGCACGTGCAGCGGGCGCATGCCCAGTGCGCTGTAGATGCCGATGGCAGCCTGCACCGCGGCAGGCGCAGTACGCTCGCCACCAACCACCTCCACCAACGGCAACAGGTACACCGGATTGAACGGATGACCGACCACGCAGCGCTGCGGGTGCTGCACCTGGGCATAGAACTCGCTGGGCAGCAGGCCCGACGTACTGGACCCGATGATCACGTCGGGACGCGCCGCAGCGCTGATGCGGGCATGCAGGTCGAGCTTGAGGTCGAGGCGTTCGGGTGCACTCTCCTGAATGAAATCGGCATCGGCCACACAGGCGTCGAGGTCAGCAAAAAAACGCAGCCGCTCCATCGCGGCGCCCGGCGCCAGCCCCTGCGCTTGCAGGGCTGGCCAGGCATTGGCGATGCGCGTGCGCAGCGCTGCTTCAGCGCCCGGCGCTGGATCCCAGGCATGCACGTCGAGGCCGTGGGCCAGGGCACGAGCGACCCAGCCGGCGCCGATCACGCCAGTGCCGAGGGCGGCAAAAATCTTGATATCGGTGACAAAGGACATGGCAGGCTCCCGCTTGCTGGCTCAACGACGTTTCAGGTTCATCTTCTCGCGCCCTTCAGCCGGGCTCAGCGCACGCCCACCAAGGCGCTCGATGATCTCCACCACGCGCTCGACCAGTGAGCCGTTGCTGGCCGGTACGCCCTTGTCCAGCCAGATGTTGTCTTCCAGACCGACGCGCACATGGCCACCCAGCAACATCGCCTGTGCGGCCATGGGCATCTGCTGGCGACCGATGCCGAAACCGGCCCAGGTCAGGCCCGGCGGCAGGTTGTCGACCATCGCCTTCATGGTCGCGGTGTCCGCCGGTGCGCCCCAGGGAATGCCCAGGCACAGCTGGATCAGCGGGTCGTCGAGCAAGCCCTCCTTGATCATTTGCTTGGCGAACCACAGGTGACCGGTGTCGAAGATCTCCAGCTCGGCCTTCACGCCCAGCTCGGTGATGCGTTTGGCGCCAGCGCGCAGCTGCGCGGGCGTGGAGACGTAGATGAAATCGCCGTCGCCAAAATTCAGGGTGCCGCAATCCAGGGTGCAGATTTCCGGGCGCAGCGCTTCGATATGCGCCAGACGCGTCATCGGGCCGACCAGATCGGTGCCGGCGCCGAACGCCAGCGGCTGCTCGCCGGGGCCGATCTCCAGGTCGCCGCCCATGCCGGCGGTGAGGTTGATGATCACGTCGGTGTCGCTCTCGCGGATGCGCTCGACCAGCTCGCGGTACAGCGCCACGTCGCGGCTCGGCTTGCCGGTCTGCGGGTCGCGCACATGACAGTGGGCGACGGTAGCGCCTGCCTTGGCGGCTTCGATGGCCGCCTCGGCGATCTGCTTGGGGGTGACGGGAATCGCCGGATGGCGGCCGACGGTATCGCCGGCGCCAGTGACCGCGCAGGTGACGATGACTTCATGGTTCACGGTCGATCTCCTTTCTTCAGGGCGAACGCCACCACCGTGCAGGGCACGGTAGCGACGAGGTCGAGGGTTATTGGGTTGCGGTCAGGGCTTCGGCGGCGGGGTTGCCATCAAGGGTAGTCACGCCGTCCAGCCAGCCGGCGACGGCTTGCGGGTTGGCCGCGATCCACTCACGCGCCACTTTCTCTGGCGCCTGGCGATCCATGATCGGCTGCATCAGCGCAGCCTCCTGCTCGCTGGTGAAGCGCAGGCTGGTCAGCAGGCGGTTGGCATTCGGGCAACGCTGGGCATAGTCCGGCGAGGTCACGGTGGACACCGTCGCAGCGCCGTCGTTGGGGCCGAACACGCCTTCGGTGCCGGTCAGGTAGGTGATGGGCATTTGCAGGTTCATCGGGTGCGGCTTCCAGCCGAAGAACACCACTGGCTTGTCGGCGCGCACGGCGCGACCAACGGCCGCGAGCATGCCCGCCTCGCTGGACTCGACCAGCTTGAATTCACCGAGGCCGAAGCGGTTCTGGTCGATCATCTTCTGGATCGCGGTATTGGCACCGGAACCGGCCTCGATGCCGTAGATCTTGCCCTCCAGCTGGTTCTTGAAGCGTGGAATATCGGCCAGCGTCTTCAAGCCTTGCTCAGCGGCGTAGCTGGGTACGGCGAGCACCGCCACGGCGTCGTTTAGCGACGGCTGCTCGGCCACTTTCACCGCGCCCGAATCGAGGAAGGGTTTGATGTTGTCGTCCATGATCGGTTTCCAGTAGCCGAGGAAGGCGTCGACCTGGCCCTTCTGAATGCCGGCGAAAATAATCTGCTGGGACGCCTGGGTCTGGGTCGTTTCATAACCGAGGCCCTGCAGCAGCTCGGCAGCGACGGCGGTGGTGGCGACCACGTCGGTCCAGCCGACGGCGCCAAGGCGCACCGTCTTGCAACTGTCATCGTCGGCGGCCAGCAGGGGTGAGCTGATCAGCGTGAAGGTGCAACACGCAGCGAATGCGGTGAGTGCTTTCATGAGTAGGTTCCTCAACGGTTTAGTCTGGTTCTTAGTACCGTGACCGGAACAGCGGGATTCCGATGAGCCCACCTTACTCATTTACCATTGCGCTAATTCGCACTATATCGACACAAAACCAGATCATAACGACTTGCTTCCAGCGTGTACCTGCCGTTAGATCGGGCTCCACACACGCGGAATCCGCCATGTCACATACCTTCTGCTTTCACCTGCTACCGGGATTTTCGATGATGGGCCTCATGTCGGCCATCGAACCATTGCGGGTCGCCAACCGTTTCCATGCACCGCACTACAGCTGGCGCCTGCTCAGCGACGACGGCGCCGCAGTGCAGGCCAGCAACGGTATGTCGCTGAATGTCGACGGCGCGCTGGATGGGCCACTGAGCGATGTCAGTCTGTTCGTGGTCGCCGGTTTCGAGCCCTTGGCGGGCTTCACGCCTCAGTTGGCCTCGCGCCTGCGCCGCGCCGAGCGTGAATGCCGGGTGCTGGGGGCCATCGACACCGGCAGTTTTGTGCTGGCCGAAGCCGGGCTGCTGAAACCAGGCCAGCGAGTGACCCTGCATTGGGAAGCGCTGGATGCTTTTCGCGAACGTTATCCACAGCTGCAACCGACCCAGGAACTGTTCGAGATCGACGGCCGACGCATCACCAGTGCCGGCGGCACCAGCAGCCTTGACCTGATGCTCGGGTTGATTGCTCGCGAGCATGGCGAGGCCCTGGCGATTCAGGTCTCCGAGCAATTCGTGCTGGGGCGTATCCGCACGCGCCTGGATCATCAGCGCATGCAGATCACCAGCCGCTACGGCATCCACAACCGCAAGCTGGTGCAGGTAGTCGGCGAGATGGAGCGCAGCACTGAGGCGCCCCGCTCGCCCGGTGAGCTGGCGGCTGCCGTCGGCATCACCGCCCGGCAACTGGAACGGCTGTTCCGCCACCACCTGGGCAGCACGCCGGTGACCTTTTACCTCGGTGTGCGCCTGGACAAGGCCCGTCATCTGCTGCGCCAGAGCGACATGAACGTGCTTGAAGTGGCACTGGCCTGCGGCTTCGAGTCGGCGTCCTACTTCGCTCGCCGCTACCGCGCCCGCTTCGACGTGAGCCCACGTCAGGACCGACATGAGGCAGCGCCAGCTCCCTCGTCGTGACGGTGCACATCACGGAACATCACCTACACGGCGCACCGCTCACCGCTTCACGATCACAATCGTAGGCAAAGCAGCGTTAGTGACGCGCCCCGCACAGCTACGCCACCTTTCGTCCTGCT
This sequence comes from Phytopseudomonas seleniipraecipitans, assembly GCF_900102335.1. Classification (GTDB taxonomy): domain Bacteria; phylum Pseudomonadota; class Gammaproteobacteria; order Pseudomonadales; family Pseudomonadaceae; genus Aquipseudomonas; species Aquipseudomonas seleniipraecipitans. The sequence continues at coordinate 159,259 of NZ_FNBM01000005.1, read as the reverse complement.
CCGCTCTGATCGGCTAGTGCGAAAACGGTTAACCCATCCACGCCTGATCGGCGGAAGCCTTACGCCTGAGCAAATGCAGTATCCTGCGTCTCGTGCTCGATCACTGCCAGAATTGCCTTGTCTCTCATCACCTCCAGTAAAAGTCTCCTCGCGCGAATCATTGCCTTGATGCAACGGCATCCCGGCGTCATCGCTGTGTTCGGCTTTCTGTCGGGGGTTGCCAGCTTTGTGCTGGTCGATCGCCAGGCCGGGTTGGCCAAGGTGGTGGCCCTGGTGATGCTGGTCAGCTGGCTCTGGCTGATTCTCGAGAACATGCTGCGCGAGCGCATCGCCGCCCGCTTCGGCTTCGAGCTGCCGCGCCCGCTGCTGCGCTACGCGACGCAGATGATCCACCAGGAAAGTCTGTTCTTCGTCCTGCCGTTTTTCTTTATCACCACCACCTGGAACAGCGGCCAGCTGATGTTCAGCGGGCTGCTGGCCGCTGCCGCGTTGGTGTCGATCATCGATCCGCTGTACTACAAATGGTTGGCGCCGCGACGCTGGATCTTTCTGGCGTACCACATGCTGGCGTTGTTCGCCGCACTGCTGACGGCGCTGCCGATCATCCTCAAGCTGAACACCACCGAGAGTTATCAGCTGGCGCTGGCAGCCGCAGTTGTGCTGTCGTTCCCCAGTCTGTTCAGCATCATCACCGTGCGCAAATGGTGGCGGGGCCTGTTGCTGATCGGCCTGACGCTGGCCATCGGTGCTGCCGGCTGGCTGGGGCGCGTCTGGGTGCCGCCGGCCACGCTATGGCTGACCGAAGTGGCAATTACCACCGAGTTCGACAACCAGAATCGCTCGCCTGGCAAAGGTCTGGAAACGCTCACCGTCAGCCAACTGCGCAGCACCGGTCTGTACGCTTACACGGCGATCAATGCACCGCGTGGCCTGGACGAGCGCATTTATCACGTCTGGGAGCACAACGGTAAGGAACTGGAGCGTATCGCCCTGGACATTCACGGCGGCCGCGAGAAAGGCTATCGCGCCTGGACGCACAAAAAGAACTTCCCGCAGGACGTGGAAGGTAACTGGCGAATTCAGGTATTGACCGAGGCCGGGCAAATGATTGGCGTGCTGCGCTTCGAGGTCACACCGGATGCCGGTGCGCCGGCGAGCCCCGCAGCAAAGCCGGAAGAAGCGCCGTCAGACACGCAGGAGCCACAAGCGGCACCTGAAGACCAACCTGCTTCCCAACCTGAGTCTGAGCCCGAACCGCCGGCCGAGCCCGCCCCTACGCCTGAGCCGCCCCTCGAAGCGGAGCCCGAGCCAACGGCTCAGCCGACCCCACCAGCGGGCAGTTGAGCAGCGTCATACACTGCCTTCAGCCGAAGAACCAGTAGCAGACACTGATCGCGGCAACCACGCCGGCAAACTCTGCCAACAGCGCGCAGCCCACGGCATGGCGGGCTCGCTGGATGCCTACTGCGCCGAAATACACCGCCAATACATAGAAGGTGGTTTCCGTACTGCCCTGGATGGTTGCTGCAGCCAGCGCGGGGAAGCTGTCGACACCTTGGGTCTGCATGGTTTCGATCAGCATCGCCCGGGCGGCGCTGCCCGAGAACGGTTTGACCATCGCGGTGGGCAGCGCATCGACAAAGCGGGTGTCCCAACCACCCCAGGCCACCAGCCAGCGAATACCGTCGAGCATGAACTCCAGCGCTCCCGAAGCCCGCAGCACGCCAATCGCGCAAAGCATCGCTACCAGATACGGCAGCAGACTTTTGGCGACGTCAAAACCTTCCTTGGCGCCTTCGATGAACTGTTCGTAGACCTGCACCTTGCGCAGCGCACCGATGACCAGAAAGGCGACGATCACCCCGAACAGCGTCAGGTTGCCGAGCAGTGATGACAAGCCGGCCAGCGCCGTGGCGGACATGCCGGCCAGCAACGCCATGAAACCGCCCAGCAGCAAGGCTCCCGGCACCATATAAGCCAGCACGACAGGGTCCCAGATGCGCAGCCGCTGCATGATGGCGACCGAAAACAGCCCGACCAGGCTCGACGCGCTGGTGGCCAACAGGATCGGCAGGAATACCAGGGTGGGATCAGGCGCCCCTTGCTGGGCGCGGTACATGAAGATGGTGACGGGCAGCAGAGTCAACGACGACGCGTTGAGCACCAAAAAGAGGATCTGCGCGTTGCTCGCGGTGGTGCTGCTCGGATTGAGCTCCTGCAAGGCACGCATCGCCTTGAGGCCGATGGGCGTGGCGGCGTTGTCCAGCCCCAGGCCGTTGGCAGCGAAGTTCATGGTGATCAGACCAAGGGCCGGGTGACCGCGCGGCACTTCGGGCATCAGCCGGGCAAACAAGGGGCCGAGCAAGCGCGCCAGGGCATCGACCAAACCAGCTTTTTCGGCAATGCGCAGCAGCCCGAGCCACAGGGTCAACGTGCCGAACAGCAGCACCATTACCTCGACGGACAGCTTCGCCATGGCGAACAAGCTTTCCACCATCGCTGCAAATACAGCCGGGTCGTCGGCCAGCAGCCATCGGCTAAGCCCCGCCACTGCCGCCACCACGAAAAAGCTCAGCCACAAGCCGTTGAGCATAAATCACCCCCTAGAACATAGCGGCCGATGATAGCGCGGCTGGGCTCGAGAAGTGGCAATGCCGATTCGTTTGCGGTGTTGTGAAAGGAGAGCTTGTTGCTGTCTTGCAGATGGAACAACGGCGCCAGAAGGCGCCGTCAGCAGCATCAGTACCAGTCGGGATCTTTCTTCAACTGTTCCTGAAGCAATTGCTTGATCCCATCATCCGGCTCACCGAGCCAGCGTAGGTCAGCATGCTCACTGGGCGTCTTGTCCTTGGGTAAACCCTCAGGCAATTGAACCCAGAGCGCATAGGCATCGTCCTTGTCCCAACTGAAGGCGACATAGAGGCGCTGATGGGAGCAATTGGATGCCTCACACAGCTGACCGACCAGATACTGGTCACCGTCTTCCTCCAACGTCTTCATGGGAGTTGCCTCGCCGCTGAGGTTGATTACCCATTCGGGTAAGCGTTCCTCATCATGAATCAGTTCCTGCCACGCTTCGCGATAGTCCGGGTTACTCCCGAGCAGCTCGTTCAGGCGGAATTCGCCATCCGTGTTTGCAGCCAAGGCCGCCGCGCTACCGCCCAACATCAGAGCGGCAACGAGCGTCTTGAATCGATTCATCGTCATGGTGTGCCTAGCCCCGAGGGCGACGGCCCATGATGAACGAAACGATAAACATGACCAGGAACACCACGAAAAGGATTTTCGCGATACCTGTGGCAGTGCCTGCGATACCACCGAAGCCCAATACGGCAGCGACAATGGCGATGATCAGAAAGGTAATGGCCCAACTCAGCATGGCGTTTCTCCTTGGTTTTTTAAGATCTAACGGGTGGAACAGTTGAAAGAAATTGGTTGGCGCTTCAGAACACCCAGCGGGTTTGCTTGACCGGTGCTTCCACGGTATCTGCACGTACCCAGTCGCCGGTGCTCTGCGTGCTCACAGTCTGCAACCCAGCGGATGCGGCATGGGCGGCTGCGTACTGGAAGCTGGCCTGCTGAACCTGGCTGGACACGGTCACGGTGGCGGCCTTGGGTTCTGGAGCTTTCATCAACGACACGCTCATCAGCAGAAACACTACTGCCGCAACGGCAAGAATCAGCATCTGGATGTGGGCGCGGTGAAGGTTCATGGGAAGCTCCTCAAATCGTTGTTGTACGCCGTAGCGTTCAAATTCATGAGAAGAGATTGCAGCCAACGTGCCAGCTTTTTGAAAAAATAAAATTCTTATTAATCAATAGCTTACAAAATAAAATCATTTGCCATCATTGGCATCCTGCACGATCACCAGTTACCGCTCGGGCGTAATGCACGACCCAAAACCGGCACCTCCCTGTGCCGAGTCGCTTACATGCCGTGCTTGAGGTCGCGGATGCGGTCATGACAGGCACGGATTTTCGGCATTTCTACGGCCAAAAGCGCACGTACGTCGGGTTCGGCGCTTTCCAGGGCGTCTTCGAACGCTTCGAGAATGCGGTCCTCCGCTTCCTCAAGCTGCGCCACGTAGGTGGCTTCTTCATCACTCGAGAGCGTGGCGCGAGCGTCGGCGTAAGCTACGCGCAGCTTGCCGACCACCGTGCCGTGGGTGGTTGGCTCTTCATGACTGGCAGCGATTTTCACCGACAGTGCCTGGATCACCTGGTTCTTGGTCTGTGCCATGTCGTGGAACAGTGCCTGCAGGCGTACATCCTTGACCTCATCATGGGCATGTTCATAGAAGCGTTGACCGTCACGGATGATGGCGATCAGCTCATTCAGTTGCTCAGTCTTGTCACTCATGGTGATGTTCCTTTCTCGATTTAGGCAGCGGCGCTGGCGCCCTGCATGACTGGCGGTGGCAAGACCACCTTCCTTGAAACGCTGTTAACCGGTGATGCGCAGCGCGTCGGCATCAACGCCACGCACGCCACGAATGTTGCGTGCGGTTTCCACGGCCAGGCGTTTTTCGGCGTTACTCAATACCGTGCCGCTGAGGCTGACGAAGCCGTCTTTGGTATCGACCTTGATATTCAGTGCATCGAGATTGCGGCTATAGAGGAAGCTCGACCTCACCTTGCTGTTGATCCACGAGTCGCTGATCGAAGCGGCAGCGTCGGTGGCGGCGTTCTCGGCTTCGGCTGAGGTGCTGTCAGCCGTGCTGATGCTCAAGTGGTTGTGTACCTCACGGACCTCCGGGGTGTTGGCCACCAGCTCGCCGGCCAATTCCTTGGCTACCGGCGTGCCGGCGTTGCCGCTCAAGCCCACCACGCCATTTTCTGCGCGCACCTGAATGTCCAGGCCGTCGGTATTGCTGTTCCACAACAGCTTGGACTTAACGGTAGCCGCCAGCGTGGCGTCATCGAAGCGCTGGGCCAGACTCTTGTCGGTCGGTAGTCGGGTCTGGACGTCGACCGGGGATACGTCGAGCGCCGGGTCGATTTCGAGGTCATTACGCACCTCGCGCACGCCCTCGATGATGCTCGCCAGTTCCGCGGCCAAATCGCGCTCCGCAGTGCTTTCGACCACACCACGCAGGGTGGCGACGCCGTCTTCTACGGAAACGTCGATGTCAAAGGGGTTCAAATGTCGATTGAGAGCGAATGCCGTATCGATGGCACCCAGCTGCCGGGCATCGCTCAACTGTCCGGAATTGCCCCCTTCAGCCGCCTGTGCGAGCGGAGCCAGGGTCATCAGACCTGTGATGGCAATGGCCAGTGCGGATTGTCTCAACAGCATGTAACGGCTCCTGTTTAATGCAAAAAAGCCGCATTAGAGCGGCTGAAGAGTTATCGCAAGCGCTATGCCAGCCGCCCAAAAAAATAAAAACCAACTAAAATCAGTCGTTTAAATCGAAGACGTAGCAGCTGACCGCTTGCACGATGCAAGATCGCGTCATACTGGCCGTGCAACTTGCACGAAGATTTCTGGACTAATCTCTGCCATTCACCCCCATGGAGCATGAAATGGAAGCAACAGGTCAGAGCGGGCGCATCCTATTGGTCGACGACGAAGCGGCTATCCTGCGCACTTTCCGCTATTGCCTGGAGGACGAGGGCTACCAAGTCACCACCGCCAACAGCGCGTTGCAGACCGAGTCGTTGCTGCAACGCCAAGTGTTCGACATGTGTTTTCTCGACCTGCGCCTGGGAGATGAAAACGGTCTCGACGTACTGGCGCAAATGCGCATCCAGGCGCCCTGGATGCGCGTAGTGATCGTCACCGCGCATTCGGCCATCGACAGTGCCGTGGATGCCATGCAAGCCGGCGCCGCCGACTACCTGGTCAAACCGTGCAGCCCGGATCAGCTGCGTCTGGCCGCTGCCAAGCAGCTGGAAGTCCGCCAGCTGTCCGCGCGCCTGGAAGCGCTGGAAGGCGAAGTGCGCAAGCCGAGCGACGGCATCGATTCGCACAGCCCGGCGATGATGGCGATTCTGGAAACCGCCAGGCAGGTCGCCGCCACCGACGCCAACATTCTGATTCTCGGCGAGTCCGGTACCGGTAAGGGCGAGCTGGCACGTGCCATTCACGGCTGGAGCCGCCGCGCGAAGAAATCCTGCGTAACCATCAATTGCCCGTCGCTCACCGCCGAGCTGATGGAGAGCGAGCTGTTCGGTCACAGTCGCGGCGCCTTCACCGGTGCCAGTGAAAGCACCCTGGGTCGCGTCAATCAGGCAGACGGCGGCACGCTTTTTCTCGACGAGATTGGCGACTTTCCGCTCACGTTGCAGCCTAAATTGCTGCGCTTCATTCAGGACAAGGAATACGAGCGCGCCGGCGATCCGGTCACTCGTCATGCGGATGTGCGCATTCTCGCGGCCACCAACCGCGACCTGGCCGAGATGGTCAAGGAAGGGCATTTCCGTGAAGACCTGCTGTATCGCTTGAACGTCATCACCCTGAACCTGCCGCCTCTGCGCGAGCGTGCCGATGACATCCTGACCCTCGCTGACCGCTTCCTGGCCCGCTTCGTCAAAGATTATGCGCGTCCCGCCCGCGGCTTCAGTGAAGAGGCGCTGAAGGCGCTGCTCGATTATCAGTGGCCTGGCAACATCCGCGAATTGCGCAACGTGATCGAGCGCGCGAGCATCATCTGCCCAGGCGAATGGGTGGAGCTGGCTCACTTGGGCATGAGCGCGCCGACAACCAACAGCGCGCCACGGGTGGGTGCCGATCTCAGCCTCGAAGAGTTGGAGAAAGCGCATATCGCCGCGGTTCTGGCCAACAGTGAAACGCTCGACCAGGCTGCCCGAACGCTCGGCATCGACGCTTCGACGCTCTATCGGAAACGCAAGCAGCTCGGCCTATGAAACTGCGCAGCAAGCTGTTCCTGAGCACCACTGCGCTGCTGACCGTTGCGCTGTTGGGCCTGATGCTGGGAATCTTCAGCGTGCTGCAGCTGACTCAGTCGCAGAACCGCACGCTGGCACACAACCTGAACGTGATCAGCGACAGCCTCGATTTGCGTCAGGAGCTCGGCAAGCAGCTGTTTCTGGTGCTGGGTGAGCGTTTCGATGAGCAGGCGCTGCAGACGCTACGCACCTCCGACCAGAACTTCCGACAATGGATAGATCGGGCGCTGGCACAAAGCCCGACTGATGGTGATCGCCAGGCAATCCTCGACATCCAGTCCGCCTACCAGAAATTCAGCCTGCTATTGCAAGATCCACAGGCGGTACGCAACGACCTGCTCAACAACGACGAATTCGCCAATAGCATCGAAGCCGTGCGCGATCGCCTCAATGCCCTGCAGGTCAGCTATGTGGCAGCGGTGCAGGCCTCTGAGGCGCATGCTCGCGAGCGTGCCTGGCTGATCGCCGGGCTGCTGGGGCTGGTGGGCCTTGCGGTACTGGTGATCGGCTTCATCACGGCCCACAGCATCGCTCGCCGGGTCGGCCAACCCATCGAAGCGCTGGCTCGCGCTGCCGACCAGATTGGTCAGGGTGATTTTCAGGTGACCCTGCCGATTACCCCGGTTGCCGAACTGTCGGCGCTGAGCCGCCGCTTCGGTCTGATGGCGGAAAGCCTGCGCCATCTCAAGAGCAGCAACGTCGAGGCATTGATGTCCGAGCAGCGGCGCCTGCAGGCGGTGCTCGACAGTATCGACGACGGTTTGCTGATCTTCGGCCGCAATGGCCTGCTGGGGCATTTCAACCCGGTCGCCCAGCGCCAGCTCGGCTGGGACGATCAGCCGCTTGGCCAGAGCCCAAGCCAGGCGCTCGGCCGCCCCGAGCTGGATGAGCAACTGCAGCACGTGCTGCAGGGCCACAGCCTGGACCAGCGGCTGGCTGATCTGCAGGTCGAGGCGAACGGTGAGCTACGCCTGCTCAGCTACAGCCTGACGCCGGTCAGCCACAGCGAAGGACATATCCTCGGCGCCGTGATGGTGCTGCATGATGTCACCAAACAGCGGACCTTCGAGCGAGCGCGCAACGAATTCGTGCTACGCGCCTCCCACGAGCTGCGCACGCCGGTGACCGGCATGCACATGGCCTTCGGGCTGCTGCGTGAGCGCAGCAAATTCGCCGCCGAATCCCGCGAAGCCGACCTGGTGCACATCGTCGATGAGGAAATGGAGCGCCTGGTGCATCTGATCGAGGACTTGCTGAACTTCTCCCGTTACCAGAGCGGCGTGCAGAAGCTCGAGCTGGCGCCCTGCGACATTCCCGAGTTGCTCGGCCAGGCGCTCAAGCGGCACGCCGGCAAGGCGCAGGCCGCTCACGTCGAGCTTTCACTGGAAATGGACGAGGTGCTACCGCGCACTCATCTGGATCGCGCGCAAATAGACCGCGTGCTCGATCATCTGCTCGACAACGCCCTGCGCCACAGCCCGGAAGCCGGCACCATCCGACTCTCGGCACAACGCCAGGATGATCGCCTGTTGATCAGCGTGGAAGATGACGGCGAGGGCATTCCATACGGCCAGCAGGCCAGGCTGTTCGAACCCTTCGTGCAGGTCGGCCGCAAAAAAGGTGGCGCCGGGCTTGGACTGGCATTGTGCAAGGAAATTGTCCAGTTGCACGGTGGCCGCATCGGTGCTGAATCCCAGCCCGGCCAGGGCGCCCGCTTCCATCTGGCGCTGCCGCTGTAGACCGCATCGAAGCCGGTGCGCAGCTAATAAATGCTCACTGGCTCCTTTACCGCGTGCTACGCCTTGCCCATACGGTTGAGCACCAGCAGTAGCGCGGCTGTCTCCGCATCCGGCTGGCCGTCGTAAAGCGCTTGCCGGTATTTCATCTGGAAGGCGCGGATCACGTTACGCGTGGCGTCATCAAGCTCGCCGGTGTTCGGCACCTCGTAACCTAGCCCCGCCAATTGCTGCTGGAACCACGCAACATCCGGCGGGCTGACGGTGAAAACGGCTTGTTCACGCGCCACCATGGCAGCATCCGGCCAGGGCATCAGGCCGGCGTCGGCCAATTGCTTCCAGGGGAACAGCGGGCCCGGATCGACTTTACGCTGCGGCGCGATATCGCTATGCCCAATGATGCTGCCCGGCGGCAGCTGGTGGCGCTGCATGATGTCCTTGAGCAATACGATCAGCGCGTCGATTTGCGGCTGCGCATAAGGCTGCCAGTAACGCCCCTTGGGCGTGTCGAAATAGCCCTGATTGATCAGTTCGATGCCGATGGTGGTGGCGTTCAACCAGGTGCGCCCTTGCCATTCGCTCACCCCGGCGTGCCAGGCGCGGCGATTTTCGTCCACCAGCTGGTAAATGGTTGGCGGCACGGTATTGATCAAATAGTGAGCACTGACCTCTTCCTGAGTAAGCAATTGCAGCGAGTGCGGCAAATCGGTCGAGGTGTAGTGCAGCACGATGTACTGCACGCGGCTGTTCTGGCCGCTGGCGGTATAGCTGTGATCGATACGTGGCCCGCTGCTGCACGCGGTCAGCAGGAGGGCGGATAAGACAAGACTGAGTAATTTCATGGTTGGATATGCAATACGCTCTGAATATTGTCCAGCAGCATATCGACGCTGAGCATGATCAACAGCATGCCCATCAGCCGCTCTACCGCTGTCAGCCCACGCGGGCCTAGGAAGCGCTGCAGGAACGAGGCCTGCAACAGGATGAATGCCGTCGCGGCCCAAGCCAGGATCAGCGCAAGGTACAGCTCCCAGAGCTCACCTTCATGGGTGTTGCGCAAGGTCATCAACACCGCCAGCGCCGAAGGTCCGGCCACTGCCGGCGTAGCCAAGGGCACCAGCATCGGCTCGCCGTCCGGCACATCTCCCAGCACCCCGTTCGGGCTCGGAAAGATCAAGCGCATGGCAATGACGAACAGGATGATACCGCCCGCAATCGCAGTTGCCTCGCGTGACAGGCCCAGGGCACTCAGCACTTTGTCACCAAAGGTAAGGAACAGCAGCAGCAATCCCAAGGCGAACAACAGCTCACGCGCGGCCACTCGCAGACGCCGCTCTGGCGAAACGTTCTTCAACGCGGCGATGAAGATGGCAATGTTGCCGAACGGGTCGGTGACCAGAAAAAGCAGCACGGCGATGCTGAAGATGTCCATGGTTCGCAGTTCCTTGAAAAAGCCGCCCAGTCTAGTGGTTACGGCAGCTGCCGTCAGTCGGCAATGCAACGCCTGTTGCCGGTGAAACAGCCGCCAGTCGCCGCTAGACGGTTCTGAACTTGACATACCTCTAGGCGATCCATATGCAGTCGACTATGAGGGACTTTTCATGCGTGCTCTGCTTTGGTTCAAACAGGATCTGCGCCTCGATGATCACCCCGCCCTGCAGACCGCACTCAGTGCCAATCAGCTGCTGCCGCTCTATGTGCTCGACCCGGCCCTGCTGCAACTCGACGAGTTTGGCAGCCGGCGCATTGGCGTTCACCGTGCACGCTTTCTACTGGAGAGCCTGACCGCCCTCGACAGTGCCCTGCGCCAGCGCGGCTCCAAGCTCCTGGTTGTAACCGGCAAGCCGGAAGAAGTGATCGTGCGGATGGTCGAACAGTTCGACGTGCAGCAAGTACTGACCCTCGATGAGATCGCGCCGCAGGAGCGCGCCTCGCTCGCGCGGGTACGTGAGAGCTTGGGCGGCGTCCCCCTGCGAATAGCCCAGGGCAACGCCTTGTTCAGCGAAGCGGAGTTGCCGTGCCCGCTCGACCAACTGCCTGCGGTATATAGCCAGTTCCGTGCGTTGATCGATGCGCGCCAGTACGTTTTCCAGCCACAAGGTGCGCCTGAGCAGCTGCCACCGCTGCCAGAGAGCGTCGATACCCACGCCTTCAGCCTACCGACGCAATCTCAGTTCGGCCTCGGCGACGCCCTCAGCATCGCGCCCAGTGCATTCCCCTTCTCGGGAGGTGAACTCGCCGCTCAGGCCCGTCTGCGTGATTACCTGTGGGACAGCCAGGGCGTACGTCAGTACAAGGAAACCCGTAACGGCATGATCGGCAGCGAGTATTCCTCGAAGTTCTCGCCCTGGCTGGCCAACGGCAGCCTGTCGCCACGCCGCACGGCTGCCGAGCTGCGCCGCCACGAATCACTCTATGGCGCCAATGAATCCACCTACTGGTTATGGCTGGAGTTGCTGTGGCGCGAGTTTTTCCGCTGCACCTTACAGCGGCACGGCCAGGCGCTTTTCGAAGCCGGCGGCCTGAAGGCGACCGCGCGAGCACCACAGCACATTGACGAGCGCTTTGACCGCTGGACACAGGGCCGCACCGGCATGCCGCTGGTGGATGCCAACATGCGTGAGCTGAGCGCGACGGGATTCATGTCCAACCGCGGCCGGCAGGTGGTGGCCAGTTATCTGGTCAGCGACTTGCAACAGGATTGGCGGCACGGCGCCGCCTGGTTCGAAGAGCATTTGATCGACTATGACCCGGCCAGCAATTGGGGTAACTGGGCCTACCTTGCGGGTGTCGGCAGTGATCCTCGGCTCAAGCGCACCTTCAACGCGCTTAAACAGGCTCGCCAATACGACCCGCATGGTGAATACGTGAGCCTGTGGATACCGGAGCTGCGCAGCCTGCCGGAGCACCTGCGCCATACGCCATTTCTGCTGCCGCACCTGGAGCTCGAAGCGATTCATTACCCGCGGCTGGAGCAAATTCCCGAAGCGTGGCAGCAGCACCTCAACAACGTGGCCTGACGACGAGAGCCGAGCCGGCCTGAGGGGCCGCTCGGTATAGCTGGCAGGCGCCAGCGAGAGGGATTTTTGTTCGGCGACGATCAGCCGCCGGGAGTGAAATGCTTCTGGGTGGTCCCGCGGGCGATCAGCCGTGACAGATAGTCCAGCTTCTGGGGGTCGCGGTCGACGAAACGAAATACCACTTGCAGCCACTCACTGTCCGGCTTGGGCTCGAACGCAGCGACGCTGTGCAGATAGCCATTGAGGCGCGCCACTTCCGAGGACTCGCCCTGCTCCAGGTCCAGCACCGCGCTTTCCAATACTTGCGGAAGCAGTTCGGCGCGCTTGACCACCAACAGCGCTTCCTTGAGGCTCAAGGCCTTGATCACGCAGGCCATGGTTCCGCCTGGCAGGCGCAGCTGGCCCTGGCCACGGCCCGAAGGCGCACTCACAGCCGCTTTGCCAGCCGCAGGGCTGGCGAAAGCTGCTGCCGGCTGTGCGGTAGCCGTTGGGCGCACTACTTCGGCTTTACCGGCGGTCAGTGCCGAGAGTGAATCATTGGCGAACGCTCCGCTGTTGAGCATTTTCGGCGGCGTGGCCGACATCAGCGCGGCCAGTTTGCCGGCGCGCTGCAGGGCCTTCTTGACCTTGGTAATCAGCTGTTCGTTGGAAAATGGCTTGCCGATGAAGTCCGAGACGCCGGCCTGGATGGCCTGCACGACGTTTTCCTTGTCGCCACGGCTGGTGACCATGATGAACGGCACGCCCTTGAGCGACTCCTGTTCACGGCACCACTGCAAGAGCTCGAGACCGGACATCTCGGGCATTTCCCAATCACAAAGAATCAGATCGATCGGGCTACGACCGAGCACTTGCTGGGCCTTGCGCCCGTTGACCGCCTCTTCGATCTGGATACCCGGAAGATGGTCACGCAGCCCCTTCTTCACCAGATCGCGGATAAAGGTGGCGTCGTCCACCACCAATACACTGACTTTGCTCATCGACCACTCCCTCGAATGGTCATTAGCATAGTCGCCAGCACTGGCCTAAGGCCAACACTAAAGCGTAACGCAGCGGCAGCACGCATAGATGAACAGGCCGGAGTGGTCATTCACACATGCGCCGTCCAACAAGGCCGCCAGTATCACTCCTTGGCGCCGCCCTGTACTTCTTCCTGCATGCGGGTCAGGCCGATGTGTTTGACGTCGGTGCCACGCACCAGATAGATCACCAGTTCGGCGATGTTGCGCGCGTGGTCACCAATCCGCTCCAGCGAACGCAGGGCCCAGATGACGTTGAGCACACGGGAGATCGAGCGCGGGTCTTCCATCATGTAGGTGACCAGCTCGCGCAACGCGGTCTTGTATTCGCGGTCGACGGTCTTGTCGTATTGCGCCACCGACAGCGCCAGCTCGGCATCGAAACGGGCGAACGCGTCCAGCGACTGCTGCACCATCTTGCGAACCTGATCGCCGATGTGGCGGACCTCAACGTAGCCGCGCGGCGACTCGCCTTCTTCGGTCAGCAGGATGGCGCGCTTGGCGATCTTGGTGGCTTCATCACCGATGCGCTCCAGGTCGATCACCGACTTGGAAATACTGATGATCAAGCGCAGATCCGAAGCTGCCGGCTGGCGACGGGCAAGAATGCGCACGCATTCCTCGTCGATGTTGCGCTCCATCTGGTTGATCTGGTCGTCGATCTCGCGCACCTGCTGGGCCAGGCCGGAATCGGCCTCGATCAGTGAAGTCACGGCGTCGTTGACCTGCTTCTCGACCAGGCCGCCCATCGCCAGAAGGTGGCTGCGCACTTCCTCCAGCTCGGCGTTGAACTGCTGGGAAATATGATGGGTCAGGCTGTCTTTGTTGATCATCTGTTTCGCTCCGCGAAGGCTTCAAGCTCCGAGCTTCAAGCTACAAGTCATTGTCTGCGAATTCACCCAGGATGGCCGCGTGACGCTGGCGGCCCATTGCAGCTGTCAGCCGTAACGACCGGTGATGTAGTCCTCGGTCTGCTTCTTGGCCGGGTTGGTGAACAGTGCATCGGTATCACCGAACTCGATCAGTTTGCCCATGTACATGAACGCCGTGTAGTCGGAAACTCGCGCCGCTTGCTGCATATTGTGGGTAACGATGACGATGGTGTACTTGGATTTGAGTTCGTAGATCAGCTCTTCGACCTTCAAGGTGGAGATCGGGTCGAGCGCCGAGCAGGGCTCATCGAGCAGCAGCACTTCCGGCTGCACCGCCACGGTACGGGCGATGACCAGACGCTGCTGCTGACCACCGGACAGACCCAGGGCCGAATCATGCAGACGGTCCTTGACCTCGTCCCACAGCGCCGCGCTCTTCAGGCCCCATTCCACGGCTTCGTCGAGTACGCGCTTCTGGTTGATGCCCTGAATACGCAGGCCGTAGACCACGTTCTCGTAGATGCTCTTGGGGAACGGGTTGGGCTTCTGGAACACCATGCCGACGCGACGACGCAGCTCGGCGACATCCTCACCCTTGCGGTAGATGTTGCGGTTGTCGATGTTGATCTCGCCTTCCACGCGGCAGCCATCAACCAGATCGTTCATCCGGTTGAAGGTACGCAGCAGGGTCGACTTGCCGCATCCAGACGGGCCGATGAAGGCGGTCACGCGCTGCTTGGGGATGTTCATCTTGACGTCAAACAGGGCCTGCTTGTCGCCGTAGTACAGGTTGAGGCCCGGTACTTCGATGGCCACGGTTTCGTTGGCCAGGTTCAGGCTCTGCTTGTCGCGGCCAAGGGCCGAGATATCGATGCCGTGGGAAGCGGTTTCGTGTTGCATGAATAATCTCCTTCGGGGGCTACAGGCTTCAAGCAGCAGCGCGGGCCGGCTTTCGCCTGGGCCTCGCGCTACGGCCTGCAGCCGCCTTAATGATCCAGGGCCTTGTACTTCTCGCGCAGACGATTGCGCAGGTAAACGGCCGTCAGGTTGAGCGTCGCAATCACTATTACCAGCAGCAGCGCGGTGGCGTAAACCAGAGGCCGTGCTGCCTCGACGTTGGGGCTCTGGAAGCCGACGTCATAGATGTGGAAGCCCAGGTGCATGATCTTCTGGTCGAGGTGCAGGTACGGGTAGTTGCCATCCACCGGCAGGCTCGGCGCCAGCTTGACCACGCCCACCAACATCAGCGGTGCGACCTCACCGGCGGCACGCGCCACGGCGAGAATCAGGCCGGTCATCATCGCCGGGCTGGCCATCGGCAGCACCACGCGCCACAGCGTTTCGACCTTGGTGGCGCCCAGCGCCAGCGAGCCTTCACGCAGCGCCCGCGGAATCCGCGCCAGGCCTTCTTCAGTAGCGACGATCACCACCGGCACAGCAAGCAGCGCTAGGGTCAGCGAGGCCCACAACAGGCCCGGCGTACCAAACGTCGGCGCCGGTGCAGCCTCGGGGAAGAACAGGCGGTCGATCGAACCGCCCAGCACATAGACGAAGAAGCCCAGGCCGAATACGCCGTAGACGATCGCTGGTACGCCGGCCAGGTTGTTCACCGCAATACGGATGGTGCGCGTCAGCGGCCCCTGCTTGGCGTATTCGCGCAGGTAGATCGCCGCGATGACGCCGAACGGCGTGACGATGACGGCCATGATCAGGGTCATCATGACGGTGCCAAAGATTGCCGGGAAAATGCCGCCCTCGGTGTTCGCTTCACGCGGGTCGTCGCTGACGAATTCCCACAGTTTGCTGCCATAAAAGCTCAGCTTCTCGAAACCGGACATCGCATTCGGCCGGAACGCGCGTACCACCTTGCCCAGGCTGATTTCCAGCTCGCGGCCATCAGCCGAACGCACGGTTACGCTGTCGCGGTTGAACTGCTGATAACGGGCATTCAGCTCTGCCTCCAGCACCTTGTATTCAGCATCCCAGCGGGCACGTTCGACGGCGAGATCGGCCTGAGCGGCGTCGGTCAGGCTGCCGCTCAGCTCGAGCTTGCGAGTCTGCAGACGGACGCGCTCGAGACCGGCGTTGATGCGGCCGATATCACGCTTCTCCAGGCGCACGATCTGGCTGTGCAGATCATCGACGCGGTCGATGCGCTTCTGCAGTTCGGGCCAGGCGGCATCGCCCTCGGCAACCAACTTGCCCGCTTCCTTGACGTTGAGCAGGTAGCCGTAAAAGTTGCCCCACTCACGACGTTCGAAGGCGGTCAGGTCGGCCGGCGTGCGTTGCTCACCGAGCCATTCGCCGACGACCCAGGAGAAGTCTGCGCCGTACAGATCGCGGTTACCGACCTTGAGCAGCTCGCGGGTCATGAACTCGCCGCCATCGACGTTTACCGGCAGGCCGGCAGAGGCCAGGCGGGCACGGGGAATCTCTTCCTTCTGCACCACTTCGCCGGCCATGATCTTGGCTTCCTGCCCCGGGATCTGGTAGCTGGCTTCGATGATGTCGGCAGGCCAGAAGTGGCCCAGGCCGCGGGTGGCGATCACTGCCAACAGACCGAGGGTCATGATGATGGCGATCGATACCGCACCGGCGTTCATCCAGATCCACGGCGAACCGCTCTTGACCCAGGTTTTTAGATTGTTCTGTTTCACGGACATGGTCATTCAGTCCTCAGAGCGAAGCGTACTTGACGCGCAGGCGCTGACGCACCAGCTCGGCCAAGGTATTCATGACGAAGGTAAACGACAGCAGCACCAGGGCGGAGAGGAACAGCACCCGGTAATGGGTGCCGCCGACTTCCGACTCGGGCATTTCCACCGCCACGTTGGCCGCCAGGGTGCGCAGGCCTTCGAAAATGTTCATGTCCATGATTGGCGTGTTGCCGGTGGCCATCAGCACGATCATGGTTTCGCCAACGGCGCGGCCCATGCCGATCATCACGGCCGAGAAGATGCCCGGGCTGGCGGTCAGAATCACGACGCGGGTCAGGGTCTGCCACGGCGTGGCGCCCAGGGCCAGAGAACCAAAAGTCAGGCTCTTCGGCACGCTGAACACGGCGTCTTCGGCGATCGAATAGATATTCGGGATCACTGCGAAGCCCATGGCCAGGCCAACTACCAGGGCGTTGCGCTGGTCGAACGGAATGCCCAGGTCATTGCTCAGCCAGCCGCGCATGTTGCCGTCGAACAGCCAGTTCTCCAGGTACCCGCTCATGCTCAGCGAAACCACGCCAACCAGCAGGATTACCGGAATCAGCAATGCAGCTTCCCAACCATCCGGCACGCGCAGACGTATCGACTCAGGCAGGCGACTCCACAGGAATCCGGCCAGCAGAATACCGATGGGGGTGAATATCAGCAGGCTGAAGATGCCCGGTAGATGCCCCTCCACATAAGGCGCGAGGAACAGGCCGGCGAAGAAACCAAGGATCACCGTTGGCAGCGCTTCCATCAACTCGATGACTGGCTTGACCTTGCCGCGCATGGCCGGGGCCATGAAGTACGCCGTGTAGATTGCTGCCGCAATGGCCAGTGGCGCTGCCAGCAACATGGCGTAGAAAGCAGCCTTGAGGGTACCGAAGGCCAGTGGCGCGAGGCTCATCTTCGGCTCGGCGTCGGTGTTGGCCGAGGTCGATTGCCAAACATAGGCCGGCTTGTCGTAGTTCTCGTACCAGACCTTGCCCCACAGCGAGCTCCAGGAAATTTCCGGGTGCGGGTTGTCGATCAATACGCGTTCGATCTTACCATTGGCTTCAATCAGCGCACGGTTGGCGCGCGGTGACAGCGCGGCTATGTCATGACCATCCGCGACCTGCTCGACCAGCAGTGTGCGGTGCGCGGTGCTGTGGAAGATGCCCAGATTGCCCTTGTTATCCAGGGCGATAAAGCCCTTGCGGCGCTCTTCCGAGATGATCTGGGTAACCGGGTTGCCGGCCATGGTGAATTCGCGCACGGGCTTGAGCGACGACTTGCCGTCTTCGTCACGCACCATGAACCATTGCTGGATACCGCCGGTGCTGTCGCCGGTCAGCAAGGAGATGCCGCCCAGCAGCGAGGTCGCATAGGTGATTTCGCGAGCGCCGTCGTTGAGCAGCTTGTAGCGACCATTGAGCGCCTTGTTGCGCAGGTCGAACACATCGGCAGTGGCGCGGCCGTTGATCACGTACAGCCAGTGCTGACGGGGATCGATGATCAGTTCCTTGATGGGCTCGGCAATCTGCGGCAGCGACAGGCGCTCTTCGCTGACCTCGACCTCGCCGGTCATCATGTTTTCTTCGCGGCTCAGGCTCAGCGCCTGCAATTCGCTACCCACGGAGCCAGCGACCAGCAACGTGCCACTGTTGACGCTCAGGCCCATGTGGTCGAGCGGACGACCTTGCGGATCGATGGTCAGTGGCGCCTCACCGAATGGATAGATGATCGCCGGCGAGATGGTCTTGACGTCATTCGGGTAGGAGATGCGATAGGTGTGCTCGAATACCAGCGCCTGGCCATTGGACAGACCAAGGGCGACCCGGTGGCTCCCCGGCTGATCTTCACCCACAGACACCACTTCCACGCCGACCGGCAGTGGCAGCTCGACACTGTTCAACGCCTCCATGCTCTTGGCATCGAAGAACTGAATCTTGCCGTCACGCCCGAGGCGCATACCAACCTGGTTCTGCTCTTCGAGCGCCATCAGCAATGGCGTGCCGGCATCGGCCAACCAGGCGGGCTGAATGGCGTCACGCTTTTCCAGATCGGCGCCCTGGAACATCGGCAGCACGACATAAGCGAGGTAGAAGAAGATCAGCGTGATGGCGCCCAGCACGGCCAGGCCGCCGATCGACACGCACCAGCGTGCCAGGCGGTCCTTGAAGGCGCGTATACGCCGCTTGCGTTGCAGGGCTGGAGTATTGAAGTCCAGCCCGAGGGAATTTGGAGAGGCGGTCATGGGTTCACTTGCCAAGTCATTCATAGTGGAGAGCGTCTCTGCGCGGCCATGAGCGCGCCGTATTTTTCGTCTGTTTCACGAACCCGGTCAATCTAGCCTGCTTGTGTGACAGAAAAGTTACAGCAAGGTGACGCAGCGAAGCCCGCCACTCCAAAGGAGAGGCGGGCTGCGAGATTGCTCAGAGCAGTAGGCTTACAGGCCCAGCTCCTTGCGGGTCTTCTCGACCACTTTGGCAGGCAGCGGGATGTAGCCGTCCTTGACCACGACATCCTGGCCCTGCTTGGACAGGATCAGCTTCAGGAACTCGGCATCCAGCGGGCTCAGCGGCTTGTTAGGCGCCTTGTTCACATAGATGTAGAAGAAGCGAGCCAGCGGGTATTTGCCGGACAGAGCGTTGGTTTCGTTGGCTTCCTCGACTTCACCCTTCTTGTTGACCAGGGGAACGGCGCGGACGCTGGCAGTGCGGTAGCCGATACCCGAGTAACCGATGGCGTTGACGGTGCTGGAGATCGATTGCACCACGGAAGCCGAACCTGGCTGCTCGTTGACGTTGGACTTGAAGTCACCTTTGCACAGAGCTTCTTCCTTGAAGTAGCCGTACGTGCCGGATACCGAGTTACGACCGAACAGCTGGATAGGCTTGGCCGCCCACTCGCCGGTCAGGCCAACTTCGCCCCAGGTTTTCAGTTCCTTGGGTTCACCGCACAGACGGGTGCTGGAGAAGATCGCGTCGACCTGCTGCATGGTCAGTTGCTTGATCGGGTTGTCCTTGTGCACGAACACGGCCAGGGCGTCGATGGCGACCGGGACAGCAGTCGGCTTGTAGCCGTACTTCTGCTCGAAGGCCTGAATTTCGCTGTCCTTCATGGCGCGCGACATCGGGCCGAGGTTGGCGGTGCCTTCAGTCAGCGCGGGTGGCGCCGTGGAAGAACCAGCAGCCTGAATCTGGATGTTCACGTTTGGATAGGACTGCTTGTAGCCTTCCGCCCACAGAGTCATCAGGTTGGCCAGCGAGTCGGAACCGACGCTGGACAGGTTGCCCGATACGCCCGACGTCTTCTCATAGGTCGGCAGAGCCGGATCGACAGCGGCAACCGCGTTGGCAGTTGCAACGCCCGCTGCAACAAATGTCATGGCCGCCATCAAACGCTTCAGTTTCATGCCTTGCTCCTAGCAGAGTGGTAATCATTGGAAGGCTGGCTTGCCGTAGTCGTAGCGCCCGGTCTACCGCCTTCTCACGATTTGGGTCGTGTTGGGTGTTGGTTGGAACGGGGCCCAGTATCGTCAGCCGGTGTGACCACTCTATGTACGTAATATGACAGTTGGATGACGACGATGAGAGGCTTCTAAAAGTTAGAATCCGGGTGCACGCGCGCCTGCAACGCGCTAAGGTCGCGGTGCGACTACCCAGTCGGTATACTTTCCCAGCCCGCATTCTTGGGCCCACCAACGCGCCGCGAGCCGTGAATAGATGAAAGATTTGGAACAGGAAGACCCGATACCGCAGGGCGATCTGGCATTGCAGATCACCGCGCTGCCCCGTGAGACCAACGGTTTCGGCGACATCTACGGCGGCTGGCTGGTTTCGCAGATGGACCTGGCTGGCACCGCGATGGCGAGCAAGGTCGCTGCGGGTCGAGTGGCCACCGTGGCCATCGACCGCATGGCCTTTCTGGTTCCGGTCGCGGTTGGTGCACAGCTGTCGTTCTATACCCAGGCACTGGAGATCGGCCGCAGCTCGATCCAGATGCTGGTCGAAGTCTGGAGTGATGACCCGCTATCCAGCGAATGGCGCAAGGTTACCGAAGCGGTATTCGTGTTTGTCGCCATCGACGGCAGCGGCCGCACTCGCGCAGTACCTGCTCGACGCTAGCGACGACCGCCCAGGCATTGAACGGGCTGTGTGGCCGCCCTGTCGGCAAGCGCAGCGTGACGCCGGCATTCGCTCAGCGAGGGTCTAGCGACCTTGCCCGAGCAATTCACCTATCCGCGAACGATCCGCCGCGAAGCTGCTTTCAGCCTTCTTGCGCATCGCCTGATGCCGTTCGATTTGCTGCTTGAGGCGGACCTGCTCATCGCGCTGACTGACAATCTGGCCAAGCAACTGTTCGGGCACCTGGCGCCCGGCGCGCTCCTGATCAGCTGCCTGCTTCTGCAGGTTGGCTTGCTGCAGACGAGCAGCCTGCAAATTGCCCGTGGCCACACCGATCAGCCCGTCCAGTTCGGCCAGCTTGCGGGCGCGAGCACGATCAACGTCCTCGGGGCTGCTGTACAGCCGCAGTAACTGGGCATCCGACTTGGCACGCTCGCGATCGGCCAGCAGCTTCTGCAACTCCTCGGGCGTCGGCGCTGGCGGCACCACGCGTACCACACGGCCCTGGTCGTTGAGCACCTCATAACCCTTGGCAATGAACTCGCTAGGCACGCCCTGACGGTCGATCACCGTGACGCCCTGGGCATTGGTGTATCGATACATCTCGGTGGCGCCCACCCACAGGGGCAGCAGCAGGCCGAGCCACAGAGTACGACGCAGGACGGGCGATCTGGACATGGAACGCGCTCTCTCGGCTTGTCGGGTCAGATGCCGTATTCGGCTCGATAGGCCTCGACAGCAGGCAGGAATTGCTTCAGTTCAGCATCATCGGCCAGATATTCCAGCACCTGCTGCAGCGAAACGATGCTCACGACGGGAATGCCGAAATCGCGCTCCACCTCTTGAATCGCCGACAACTCGCCGCGGCCACGCTCCTGACGGTCCAGCGCGATCAATACGCCTGCCGCCTGAGCGCTCTGCGCCTGAATGATCTGCATCACTTCGCGAATGGCAGTACCAGCGGTGATCACATCATCGATGATCAGCACTCGGCCGTTGAGCGGAGCGCCAACCAGAGTGCCGCCCTCGCCGTGATCCTTGGCTTCCTTGCGGTTGAAACACCAGGGCAGGTCGAGATCATGGTGCTCGGCCAGCGCCACGCCGGTACTGGCTGCCAGCGGAATACCTTTGTAGGCCGGACCGAACAGCACGTCGAATTCGATACCACTGTCCACTACCGCGGCGGCATAGAAACGTCCAAGACGCGCCAATGCCAAACCGCTGGCAAACAAGCCGGCATTGAAGAAGTAAGGACTGACGCGCCCCGACTTCAGCGTGAACTGGCCGAAGCGCAAGACGCCTCGCTCGATGGCAAAACGAATGAAATCGCGCTGATACGTTTGCATGAATGACCCTGAGGCGGCACTGGATGTGGCTTGGAATTACTAAATGGCGTCTAGCTCAGGTATCATACACGCACGTGTTTTTGGGGGCCATTTATGCGGATCATTAGTGTGAACGTGAATGGTATTCATGCTGCAGTCGAGCGCGGTTTGCTCAGTTGGCTGCAAGCACAGAATGCCGACGTGATCTGCCTGCAGGATACCCGTGCCTCCGCCTTTGAGCTGGACGACCAAGCCCTCCAACTGGATGGCTATTTCCTCTATGCCTGCGATGCAGAAGTGCCGAGCCAAGGTGGCGTGGCGCTCTACTCGCGGTTGCAACCCAAGGCGGTAATCAGCGGGCTCGGCTTTGAAACAGCCGATCGCTACGGGCGCTACCTGCAGGCAGATTTCGACAAAGTGAGTATCGCCACGCTGCTGCTGCCATCGGGCATGGGCGGTGACGAGAACCTGAATCAGAAATTCAAGTTCATGGACGATTTCTCCAAGTACCTGGACAAGCAGCGCCGCAAGCGCCGTGACTACATCTACTGCGGCTCGCTGTATGTCGCCCATCAGAAGCTGGATGTGAAGAACTGGCGCGACTGCCAGCAATCGCCCGGCTTCATGGCGCCCGAGCGTGCCTGGATGGACGAGATCACCGGCGCGATGGGTTATATCGACGCCGTACGCGAGGTCAATCGCGAGGCTGACCAGTTCAGCTGGTGGCCGGATAACGAACAGGCTGAGATGCTCAACCTGGGCTATCGCTTCGACTATCAGTTGCTCACCCCGGGCATGCGCCGTAGCGTACGCACCGCGCGCCTGCCGCGTCAGCCACGCTTCTCGCAGCATGCGCCGCTGATTGTCGACTACGACTGGACGCTCACCGTCTGATCGTGATGTAGCCGATGTCGCCATTGAAACGCCCCGACCTGTTCGGGGCGTTTTCATGTGTGCGGCTGTATGGGGAAAATCGCCAGCAACTGTGGCGTGTCAGCCAGGACCATCCGCGCTAGCCTGCGAATCCGCATTCCACCACCATACAAGGCCGCGCATCATGACACCCAAGGACATTCTGCTGGCAGCCGTGGTGATCGTTGCCTGGGGCGTCAACTTCGTGGTGATCAAGGTCGGCCTGGAAGGCGTGCCGCCGATGCTGCTCGGCGCGCTGCGTTTCATGCTTGCCGCCTTCCCGGCCATTCTCTTCATACGCCGCCCGAACATGCCGTTGCGCTGGCTGCTCGCGTACGGCCTGACCATCTCGCTGGGCCAGTTCGCCTTCCTGTTCTCGGCCATGTATGTCGGCATGCCTGCGGGCCTGGCGTCGCTGGTATTGCAGGCGCAGGCGTTCTTCACGCTGGGTTTCGCTGCCTTGTTCATTGGCGAGAGAGTGCGCCGTAGCAATCTGATCGGGCTGATGATCGCTGCGGCGGGGTTACTGCTGATCGGCAGCGAAAGCGGCCGCAGCTTCACTCTGGCCGGCTTCGTACTGACCCTGTGCGCAGCGGCCATGTGGGGACTGGGCAACATCGTCACCAAACGCGTTGGCCAGGTGAATCTGGTCAGCCTGGTGGTATGGGGCAGCCTGATTCCACCGCTGCCCTTCCTGGCGCTGTCGCTGATGCTGGAAGGACCTGAGCAGATAGAAACGGCGCTGCGCAACATTTCTCTCAACTCGCTGCTGGCCATCGCCTACCTGGCGTTCATCGCCACCCTGCTCGGCTACGGTTTGTGGAGCCGCTTGCTGTCGCGTTACCCGGCCAGCCAGGTTGCGCCCTTCTCGTTGCTGGTGCCGGTAATCGGCCTCAGCTCAGCCTGGCTGCTGCTTGGCGAAGGCCTGAGCACTGCGCAATGGATCGGGGCTGGGGTGGTGATGCTCGGCTTGCTGATCAACGTTTTCGGTGCACGTCTGCTGCGGCAATTGCGCGGCGCTACCGCCTGATCGACGGCCACCCGGACCCGTAGCTTGGGTAGAGCGCCGCGAAACCCGGGGAGCAGTTTTCGCTAAAGCCGCGGAACACAGCCGAGATTGCCCTCTGCACATCGCTGCGCTCAGTGACAGGCTACGAAAGTGTGCCCGGGCGCCGCTCAGTCGACCCGCTCGAACTTCAGGTCCCATACCCCATGCCCCAGGCGCTCACCGCGGCGCTCGAACTTGGTCACCGGGCGTTCAGCCGGGCGCTCTACGCAGCGACCGTCTGCGGCTTGGTTGCGATAGCCGGGAGCGACGTTCATCACCTCCAGCATGTGTTCGGCATAGGCCTCCCAATCGGTGGCCATGTGCAGCACGCCGCCTACCTTGAGCTTCTGGCGCACCAGCTCGGCAAACGCCGGCTGGACGATGCGACGCTTGTGATGACGCGCCTTGTGCCACGGGTCCGGAAAATACAGCAACACACGGTCCAGGCTGGCATCGGCTACGCACTGGCGCAGCACTTCCAGCGCATCGCAGCTGTAGACGCGAATATTGCTGAGGTTCTGAGTCATCACCCCGTTGAGCAACGCGCCGACTCCCGGCTTGTGCACTTCCACGCCAATGAAATCCTGCTCAGGCGCCGCTGCCGCCATGTCCAGGGTGGAATGACCCATGCCGAAACCGATCTCAAAGGTGCGCGGTGCCTGGCGACCGAATACCGCGTCGAAATCCCGAGCACCATCGGCCAGCTCCAGGCCGAACTGCGGCCAGCCCAGATCGATGCCGCGCTGCTGGCATTCGGTCATGCGGCCGGCGCGCATCACGAAACTCTTGATCGCGCGCATGTGCCGTGGGGTTTCATCGGCGGGGGTTTGTTCGATATCGCTCATGGGGTACTCAGCAACGCAGGCGTTAAATGGATAAAGGGAGAACAGTTGTATAACGATCTTGCGAGCCAGAGCCGTGCAAGGCCTAGGCGGCCCCGCAAAAACAGGCGAGGAATGGTCAGAGTCGCGGGCGACTGTACTTTTGTACATGAGCTTTCCTAGCCTGTTTTCAACGCCGCAGGGCCGACGCGCAGCTGATCGTGGACGACTTAGCGAATCACGCCGTCGAGGGGCGACGAGGCGCTGGCATAGAGCTTCTTCGGCATGCGCCCGGCCAAGTAGGCCAAACGGCCCGCTTCGATGGCGTACTTCATCGCTTGGGCCATCAACACCGGGTGCTGGGCGTGGGCGATGGCGCTGTTCATCAGCACCGCTTCGCAGCCGAGCTCCATGGCAATGGTGGCGTCGGACGCGGTACCCACGCCGGCATCCACCAGCACTGGAACGGTCGCTTCCTCGAGAATGATGCGCAGGTTGTAAGGGTTGCAGATACCCAGCCCGGTACCGATCAATCCAGCCAGTGGCATCACCGCGATGCAGCCCATTTCCGCCAGTTGCCGGGCGATGATCGGGTCATCGCTGGTGTACACCATCACGTCGAAACCTTCCTTGACCAGCACTTCGGCGGCCTTGAGGGTTTCGATCACATTGGGGAACAGAGTCTTCTGGTCGGCGAGCACTTCCAGCTTGACCAGCTTGTGGCCGTCCAGCAGCTCACGCGCCAGGCGGCAGGTGCGCACGGCTTCGACGGCGTCGTAACAACCAGCCGTGTTGGGCAGGATGGTGTAACGGTCAGGCGAAATCACGTCGAGCAGGTTGGGCTCGCCTGAGTTCTGGCCGATATTGGTCCGTCGCACGGCCACTGTGACGATCTCAGCGCCCGACGCCTCAATGGCGGCGCGGGTCTCGTCGAGATCCTTGTATTTACCGGTACCGACCAGCAGGCGGGACTGATAGGTACGGCCGGCCAGGGTGAAGGGCTTGTCGCTGACAACGTGGCTCATTGGAGTTCCTCTGCACAAGAGATGGGGTGGATGCGGCGCAGGGCTTCAACCGCCGCCGATGGCGTGTACCACTTCGAGACGATCACCTTCGGCCAGGGCGGTAGTCGCGTATTGGCTGCGCGGGACGATATCGAGATTGCGCTCGACCGCCACGCGGCGACCGGTCAGCTCCAGACGCTCGATCAGGTCCGCAACACTGGTCCCATCGGGCAGCTCAAGGGGTTCACCGTTCAACTGGATATGCATGGCAACACGTCACAACAGGAGAAAGGGCCGGCATTCTAGCCCGATCATCAGCGATGACCAAGGCGCAGGCCGGCCATTCGTCTCAGGCCATGCGCCAGGCGAGCAGCCCGAGACAGGCCCAGCCGGCCAGCAAAGCCAGGCCGCCGAAGGGTGTGACGATACCCAGCTTGCTGATGCCGCTGAGGGTCAACAGATAGAGGCTGCCGGAAAACAGCAGGATACCGACGGCGAAGAAACCGCCGGCCAGATTGACCAGCCGGCCAGGTGCAACCAGAGCAAGAATGGCCACCCCCAGCAGCGCCAGCGCATGGATCAACTGGTACTGGACGCCGGTCTGAAACACCGCCAGGTAGTCGGCGCTCAGCCTGCTCTTCAATCCATGCGCCGCGAAGGCACCCAACGCGACACCGGAGAAGCCAGCGAAAGCCGATAGCAGCAACCACAGACGAACCATCGTTCAGCACCGTTCACAGCAATGGATGCGCCAGTTTACGCCTACAGATACGCCGGTGCGCGCTCACGATTGCCGCACTCATGTGTAGCCTTGCCCGCAAAGGCGCCGGGAACCGTATAATGGCCGGCCAACCCAGCCTGGCTCCCTGCGCATGCTCCGCTCCATTCGCCGCCTCCTGCTGAAGCTGATGTTCTGGTTCATCGCCGGATCGTTCCTGCTGGTGCTCGCCCTGCGCTGGGTTCCGCCGCCAGGCACGGCACTGATGGTCGAGCGCAAGATCGAATCCTGGATCGATGGCAAGCCCATCGACCTGCAGCGCAGTTGGCGTTCCTGGGATCAGTTGCCGGACGACCTGAAAATCGCGGTGATCGCCAGCGAAGACCAGAAATTCGCACAGCACTGGGGCTTCGACGTCGACGCGATCAAGGCTGCGGTGTCGCACAATCAGCAGGGCGGTTCAGTGCGCGGCGCCAGCACCCTGAGCCAGCAAGTGGCCAAGAACCTGTTTCTCTGGTCGGGCCGCAGCTGGCTGCGCAAGGGCATAGAAGTCTGGTTCACCGGGCTGATCGAGCTGCTCTGGTCCAAGCAGCGCATCCTTGAGGTCTACCTCAACAGCGCCGAATGGGCTGATGGCGTGTTTGGTGCGGAAGCGGCGGCGCAGCATCATTTCAACACCGGCGCCTCCTACCTGTCGGCGCGCCAGGCCAGCCTGCTGGCAGCTGTGCTGCCCAACCCGCTGCAGCTCGATGCCGGCCGTCCCAGCGGTTACGTCAACCAGCGCGCCAGCTGGATCCGCCGACAGATGCGCCAGCTCGGCGGCAGCCACTACCTGAACCAGCTTGAGGCGCCGCGCCCAAACTAGCGGCCCAAGTAAATAGTCGCTCCCGGGATTTGCGCTCTCTCAATGAGCTGCATAAGGGCGTAGAGGCCTGTCGTAGGGTGGACGACGCTTCACCCGCCCACCGCTCTACCATCGCAATGGTGGACAAAAACAGCGTTGTTCACGCTACGTCTGAGCCCATCCCGGTAGCCTGCGGTTGAGCGCAGCGATACCCAGGGAAAATACTGCAGACACGAAAACGCCCCGAACAGAGTCGGGGCGTTTCTGGTGCTGCGTAGCGGAATCAGGCCGCGATGGAGCCCTTGAGCTTGTTCATCGCGTTCTTTTCCAGCTGGCGAATACGCTCCGCCGAAACGTTGTACTTGGCCGCCAGCTCGTGCAGCGTAGCCTTCTCTTCCGCCAGCCAGCGCTGTTGGAGAATATCGCGGCTGCGCTCGTCGAGCGCTTCCAGCGCCTCGTGCAAATTGGCGCTCGAGGTATCGCTCCAGTCCTCGTCTTCCATCTGCTTGGCCGGGTTGTAACGATCGTCTTCGAGGTACTGAGCCGGCGACTGGAACGCGCTTTCGTCATCGGCATCAGCAGCCGGATCGAAGGCCATGTCATGACCGGTCAGGCGACTTTCCATCTCGCGCACTTCACGCGCCTCGACACCCAGGCTCTCGGCCACGGCGTTGACTTCGTCGTTGTTCAGCCAGGCCAGACGCTTCTTCTGGCTGCGCAGGTTGAAGAACAGCTTGCGCTGCGCCTTGGTGGTCGCGACCTTGACGATGCGCCAGTTGCGCAGGATGAACTCGTGAATTTCGGCACGAATCCAGTGCACGGCGAACGACACCAGGCGCACACCCATTTCCGGGTTGAAGCGCTTGACCGCCTTCATCAGGCCGACGTTGCCTTCCTGAATCAGGTCAGCCTGTGCCAGGCCGTAGCCGGAGTAACTGCGCGCGATATGCACGACAAAGCGCAGGTGGGCCAGCACCATCTGGCGGGCGGCCTCAAGATCCTGGCTGTAGAAGAGATTACCGGCCAGTTCACGCTCCTGCTCGGGCGTCAGCAGCGGAATGCTGTTGACCGCATGCACGTATGCTTCCAGGTTTGCGCCTGGAACCAGAGCATGAACAGGTTGCAAAGAAGTGGACATTTGAATCCTCCGATTCACGAAACGTACCCAGTGTAGCACTGCGCAATATGACCGGAAGCCACCATCCTGGTTCACCGATCAATAGTCAATATTAACCAAATCAATAACTTGGCGAAGCGTCAATTCTGCGCTTCAGCGCGGAGCAAGCTCCCTTAGATGCCTTGCCACCGCCAGCCACGCACCGATATACCCCAACAGCACGGCTCCCAGCAAGAGCGAGAAGCCGTCGCCCGACGGCACACCGGCCAGTGCGAAATCACTGCCATACAATCCGGACAGGCGCACCACGGCATCGTTCAACCAGTTCAACCCAAAGGCCAATACCAGCCAGGACAGCACACCGGCGCCTAGGCCGTACAGCGCACCCATATAAAGGAAGGGCCGGCGCACGTAGCTGTCAGTGCCGCCGACCAGCTTGATCACTTCAATCTCGGTGCGACGGTTCTCGATGTGCAGGCGGATGGTGTTACCGATGACCAACAACAGCGCCATGATCAGCAAAACGGTCAGGCCAAAGACGAAGCGATCACCCAGCTTGAGGATCGCGCTGAGGCGCTCGACCCAGACCAGATCCAGCTGCGCCTGCTGCACGTTAGGCAGTTCGGCGAGGCGCAAGCGCAAGGCCTCCAACGTTGCCTTGTCGACTTCCTTTGGCGTGACCAGCACAGCGCCAGGCAGCGGATTATCCGGCAGCTCCTTGAGTGCTTCGCCCAGCCCGGATTGCTGCTGGAACTCCTCGAGCGCTTTCTCGCGGCTGATCCATTCGGCTTCGGCAACGTCGTCCATGCCGGCGATTTCTTCGCGCAGGGCCTGGCCCTGGCTGTCACTGGCGTCAATGGTCAGGAACACCGAAATCTGCGCGGCGCGCTCCCAAGTGCCGCCAAGACGCTCGACATTGCCGAGCAGCAGCGACAGGCCCATGGGCAGGCTCAATGCCACGGCCATTACCAGGCAGGTAAAGAAGCTGCCGATCGGCTGCTTACCGAGGCGGCGCAAACTATCGACCAGGCTGGCACGGTGGCTTTCCAGCCAGGCGTGGGTCAGGGTGCGGAAATCCGGCTCATTGTTCGGGCCCTGGGGCTCGGCATTCTTCGGCGCCGCGCCGACGCGCTGGGCCGGCTGCGGTGGTGGAACGCGTGAGGCGCTCATTCTGCAGCCTCCCCATCGCCGATCAGGCGACCGCGTTGCAGGGTGAGCATGCGGTGGCGCATGCGGGCGATCAGCGCCAGGTCGTGACTGGCGATCAGCACGCTGGTGCCGAGGCGGTTGATGTCTTCGAATACGCCCATGATTTCCGCCGCCAGACGCGGATCGAGGTTACCGGTGGGTTCGTCGGCCAGCAGCAGGGCCGGACGGTGAACGATAGCGCGGGCGATGCCGACGCGCTGTTGCTGCCCGGTCGACAGGTCGCCGGGATACAGCTCGGCCTTGTCGCTCAGTGACACACGCTCCAGCGCCGCGCCGACGCGGCGACCGATATCGGTCTTCGACAGACCCTGGATCTGCATCGGCAGCGCCACGTTGTCGAACACGCTGCGGTCGAACAAAAGTTGGTGGTTCTGAAACACCACGCCGATCTGCCGACGCAGGAAGGGAATCTGTGCGTTGGTGATCTGCGACAGATCCTGACCGGCGAGCAGTAACTTGCCCGACGTCGGGCGCTCCATGGCCAACAGCAGGCGCAGCAGCGTGCTCTTGCCGGCGCCGGAGTGCCCGGTCACGAACAGAAACTCGCCGCGACGCACGCGAAAACTCAACTCATGCAACCCGACATGACCGTTGGGGTAACGCTTGCCGACCTGCTCGAATCGGATCATCACTGCTCCCGTTGCTGGAAAAGCGCCTGAACGAAGGGTTCGGCCTCGAAGGTGCGCAGATCGTCGATGCCTTCGCCAACGCCGATGTAGCGAATCGGCAGGCCGAACTGCTTGGCCAGGGCGAAAATCACACCACCCTTGGCCGTACCATCCAGCTTGGTCAGGGCCAGCCCGGTCAAGTTCACCGTCTGGTTGAATTGTTTGGCCTGGTTGATCGCGTTCTGCCCGGTGCCGGCGTCCAGCACCAGCAGCACCTCGTGGGGCGCAGTGTCGTCGAGTTTGCCGATCACCCGGCGCACTTTCTTCAGCTCTTCCATCAGGTTGTCTTTGGTGTGCAGACGCCCAGCGGTATCGGCGATCAGCACATCAATGCCGCGGGCCTTGGCCGCCTGCACGGCATCGAAGATCACTGAAGCGGAGTCGGCGCCGGTGTGCTGGGCGATCACCGGAATCTTGTTGCGCTCGCCCCACACCTGCAGCTGCTCCACGGCAGCGGCGCGGAAGGTGTCGCCAGCGGCGAGCATGACCTTCTTGCCTTCGCCCTGCAGCTTCTTGGCCAGCTTGCCGATGGTGGTGGTCTTGCCGGCGCCGTTCACGCCGACCACCAGAATCACGAACGGCTGCTTGCCGTTGTCGATGTGCAGCGGCTGCTCGACCGGGCGCAGCAGCGCAGCGAGTTCTTCCTGCAAGGATTTGTACAGCGCCTCGCTGTCGGTCAGCTGCTTGCGCGCGACCTTTTGGGTCAGGCTGCCGATGATCGCCGTGGTGGCTTCCACACCCACATCCGCGGTGAGCAGGCGGGTCTCGATCTCGTCGAGCAGGTCATCGTCGATGGCCTTCTTGCCGAGGAACAGGCTGGCCATGCCCTCGCCCAGGCTGGCGCTAGTCTTCGACAGGCCCTGACGCAGACGGGCGAACCAGCCGCCCTTGTTGTCCGACGGTTTGTTCTGCTCGACCACCGTCGCGGGCACTTCGATCGGCGCGGCGACCACGGCAGCCGGGGTCGCCGGCACGGCGTGGTGCACGTCACTGCCGGTGGCGAGGTCGACAGGATGTTCGAGAGTCGCCGCCGGCTGCTCGGCGACGGGCTCGGCCAACGCTTCGGGGCCATGACGGGTCGGCTCTGGGTCGATAACGGCCGGTTCGGGCTCTACCTCAGGCTCAGGCTCGAGACGGACCGGCTGCTCGACGGGCGCAGGCAGATCAGCCACGACGGGCTCCACTGGCTCAGGCTGAGGCGCGCTCTGCGGCACTTGCGCCTCTGGCGCGGCGGGCGCGGGCTCTGCAGGCTTCTTGCGCAGCCAGCCGAACAGGCCGCGCTTCTCGGTGGTTTTCTCTGTGCCCTGCTCGGCGCTGGCGTCGGGGGCCGGGGTCTTGTTGTCGTCTTTTGAACCAAACATGAAGGACGGCTATCTCAGAGGGGCGAACGCCAAGGCCCTCGCACGATGGGGCTGAGGGCGGTGCAGAGTGGCAGGTGCACAGGGGATTCGCACACCATCGCTGCACAGACGTGGTCGCCAGTAAAACGGATGCGTATCCTAGCACCTCCGCACATGCCACGGCTAAGCCAAGCAGCCCAACTGGCGCTGCGCGGTACCTGCTGCACGACCGCGGCCCAGCCGTCGTCGCCATCGCCACGTTCACGTGGTTCTACGAGGAGAGAGGTTTGTCCATTTCAGTTGCCCGCCATCTCGCCGGCCTGCTGTTAGCCTGCGCCCTGCCCTTGGCAGCCCAGGCTGCGGCGCCCCAACCGACCCACGAATTCACGCTCGACAACGGCCTAAAGGTCATCGTCCGCGAAGACCACCGTGCGCCGGTGGTGGTGTCCCAGCTCTGGTACAAGGTCGGCTCGAGCTACGAGACCGCTGGTCAGACGGGCCTGTCCCATGCGCTCGAGCACATGATGTTCAAGGGCAGCCGCAAGCTTGGCCCGGGCGAAGCCTCTCGCGTGCTGCGCGACCTCGGCGCCGAAGAGAACGCCTTCACCAGCGATGACTACACCGCTTACTACCAGGTGCTCGCCAGCGATCGCCTGGGCGTCGCCTTCGAACTCGAAGCGGACCGCCTGGCCAGCCTTCGCCTGCCAGCCGACGAGTTCGCCCGCGAGATCGAGGTGATCAAGGAAGAACGCCGCCTGCGTACCGACGATAAACCCTCGGGCCTGGCCTTCGAACGTTTCAAGGCCATGGCCTACCCGGCCAGCGGCTACAGCATCCCGACCATTGGCTGGATGGCCGACCTCGACCGCATGAGCGTGGACGAGCTGCGCCACTGGTACCAGACCTGGTACGTGCCCAATAACGCCACCCTGGTGGTGGTCGGCGACGTTACCCCAGACGCGGTCAAGGCCCTGGCGCAGCGCTATTTCGGGGCGATTCCAAAACGCAACGTCCCGGCTGCCAAAATCCCGCTGGAGCTGCCGGCGCCCGGCGAGCGGCAGATCACCCTGTACCTCAAGACCCAGCTGCCGAGCCTGATGATGGGCTTCAACGTGCCTGGCCTGGCCACCGCCAAGTCGCCACGCGACGTGCATGCCCTGCGGCTGATCGCCGCCCTGCTCGACGGCGGCTATAGCGCGCGCCTGGCCACCCGCCTGGAGCGCGGCGAGGAACTGGTTTCCGGGGCAGGCGCCTGGTACAACGGCTACACCCGCGGCGACAGCCTGTTCATGGTCTCGGCCACGCCCAACGTGCAGACCGGCAAAACCCTGGAGCAGACTGAAGCAGGTATCTGGCGCGAGCTGCAGGACCTGCAAAAGAACGCGCCATCGACCGAAGAGCTGGCCCGCGTGCGCGCCCAGGTGATCGCCGAGCTGGTCTACGACCGTGACTCGATCACCAGTCAGGCCACCGCCATTGGCCAGCTGGAAACCGTTGGCCTGTCCTGGCAACTGATCGATCAGGAACTGGCCGAACTGGAAGCCGTGACCCCGGCCGATATTCAGAACGCCGCCAAGACCTACTTCACCCGCGATCGCCTCAGCGTCGCCCATGTATTGCCCGAGGAGAAGCGCGATGAGTAAGCGTAACGGCCCGCGCTACGCCCTGTTGGG
This sequence comes from Phytopseudomonas seleniipraecipitans, assembly GCF_900102335.1. GTDB lineage: Bacteria > Pseudomonadota > Gammaproteobacteria > Pseudomonadales > Pseudomonadaceae > Aquipseudomonas > Aquipseudomonas seleniipraecipitans. The sequence goes on along the minus strand of NZ_FNBM01000005.1, from coordinate 126,213 downwards.
GCTGTTCCTGATTGCCCTGCTGGTGGCCCTGACCTTCACTGTGCAGCGCAACCCCGATGCCGCCCCGGCCGCCGCCGATGCGCCGAAAACTGACGACGCCCAGTTGCAGTCGCTGGCCGAGCTGGACGGCAAAGCGCCCGCGCGCCGCAAGCTGGATATCCAGAGCTGGCAGACCGCCGAAGGTGCCAAGGTGCTGTTCGTGGAAGCCCGCGAGCTGCCGATGTTCGACGTGCGCCTGACCTACGCTGCGGGCAGCAGCCAGGATGGCGACATACAGGGCCTGGCGATGCTGACCAACGCCATGCTCAACGAAGGCGTGCCCGGCAAGGATGTCGGCGCTATCGCCGCCGGCTTCGAAAGCCTCGGCGCCCAGTTCGAGAACGGCGCCTACCGCGACATGGCGGTGACCAGCCTGCGCAGCCTCAGCGCTGCCGAGCAGCGCGAGCCGGCCCTGAAGCTGTTCGAGCAGGTGATTGGCCAGCCAACCTTCCCCGCCGACTCCCTGGTGCGCATCAAGAATCAGGTCCTCGCGGGTTTCGAGTTTCAGAAGCAGAACCCCGGCAAGCTGGCCAGCCTGGAGCTGTTCGAGCGACTGTACGGTACGCATCCTTATGGCCACCCCAGCGAAGGCAACGCGCAATCGATTCCGGGCATCAGCCGTGAACAACTGCAGGCTTTCCACGCCAAGGCCTATGCCGCCGGCAACGCAGTGATCGCGGTGGTCGGCGACCTATCCCGCGAAGAAGCCGAGGCCATGGCTGCCGAAGTTTCCGCGGCGCTGCCAAAGGGCCCGGCACTGCCGAAGACCATCGAACCGGACGCACCCAAGGCTGGCCTGACCCACATCGACTTTCCGTCCAATCAGACTCACCTGCTGATCGCTCAGCTCGGCATCGACCGTCGCGACCCCGATTACGCGGCGCTTTACCTGGGTAACCAGGTATTCGGTGGTGGCGGCTTCGGCACCCGCCTGATGACCGAGGTGCGCGAGAAACGCGGCCTGACCTACGGCGTCTACTCGGGCTTCACAGCCATGCAGGCGCGCGGCCCATTCCTGATCAACCTGCAGACCCGCGCCGAACTCAGCGACGGCACCTTGCAGCTGGTCAAAGACCTGCTCGGAGAATTCATCGCCAACGGCCCGACCCAGGAAGAACTGGACGCGGCCAAACGCGAAATGGCCGGTAGCTTCCCGCTGTCCACCGCCAGCAACTCGGCGATCGTCGGCCAGCTGGGCGCTATCGGCTTCTATGACCTGCCGCTGACTTACCTGGAAGACTTCATGGCTCAGGTGCAAGCGCAGAGCGTCGAGCAGGTTAAAACCGCCATGGCCAAGCACCTCGACCCCGAGGCGCTGGTGATCGTCACCGCCGGGCCGAAAGTCGCGCAGAAAGAGCTGCCACCGCCAACCGACAAACCCGCCGAACAACCGACCGGCGTCCCGGAGCACTAATGGCCAAGCGACCCGTTTCTGCCAAGATCCCAGCCGCCCACAGTGGCGACGGGCAATTGCGCATCATCGCCGGGCAATGGCGCAGCCGCCAGTTCGGCTTCCCCATGGCCCACGGCCTACGCCCCACGCCTAACCGCGTGCGGGAAACCCTTTTCAACTGGCTGGCGCCTTACGTCGAAGCTGCGAAGGTGTTCGACCCGTTCTCTGGCAGCGGTGCGCTGTTTCTCGAAGCCCTGTCGCGCGGCGCCGGCAGCGCCCTGGCGCTGGACCTCAACCCAGCCGCCGTGACAAGCCTGCGCGGCCACCTGACGACCCTGCGCTGCGACAACGGCCAGGTGCTGCAGAGCGACGCGCTCACCTACCTGCAAAGCCAACCCGTCACGCCGTTTGACCTGGTGTTTCTCGATCCGCCGTTCAGCCAAAACCTGCTGCTGCCGGCCTGCGAGCTGCTCGAGCAGCGCGGCTGGCTGGCCGATGACGCCTGGGTTTACACCGAGAGTGAACAGCCGCCGTCGAGCCTGGGCATGCCCGGCAACTGGCGCCTGCACCGCGAGCAGAAAGCCGGCCAGGTGCATTACGCGCTGTGGCAACGCAGCCATGCATGACTCCACTCAGGCGCTGCGCCAGTTCCTCGTCGACCAGGGCCTGAGCCTGAGCCTGAGCCTGCGCACGCAGGATGCCGGGGAGTGGCCAGGCGATATCCCTTTGCCTGCCGATGTCGCGCGGTTCTACCGTGAGATCGGCCCGGACAACTGCAACCTGGAGACCGCGGGCAACCCCTTCTTCATTCCTTCGCTGAGCCGCCTGTGGCGGCTGCAGGCCGGCTACCGCTGGCATGGCATCAGCGGCGAGCGGCTGGCGGACTGGCACGACGACTGGCTGGTGGTGGCCGACCAGGGCGGTGATCCGTTCATCTTCGAAATCAGCAGCGGCAGGGTGCTGCATGACCGCCACGGCGGCGGCACCTGGCAGCCGGCACCGCTGTTTAGCGACCTCGAACAGATGATCGCCTGTCTTGCCTGCTTCGACGCCACCTGGCGCAGCGCTGGCGAAGACATCTTTCTCGACGACTTCAGCGTCAACCCGGTGCACCGAGACCGTTTGATCGATGCCCTGCTGCCGATACTGGGTGAGCGCGGCACGGCGCAGTCGCTGGCCGAAGAGTTCGGTTGGTAATGAGCACAACCGGGGCCTGCCGATGACCAGCACGCCGCACTTCACAGCCGCCTGGTGGCTGCCAGGCCCGCACCTGCAAACGCTCTGGGGCTCGCTGTGTCGCCGCCCGTTCAGCCTCGATCGCCAACGCGAGCGCCTGTGGCTGGAGGACGGCGACTTTCTCGACCTCGACTGGTACGGCCCTCATGAAGCGCACGCACCGGTCGTGCTGGTGCTGCATGGCCTGACCGGCTCGTCGAACTCCCACTACGTACTCGGCCTGCAACGCCAGCTCGGCCTCCAGGGCTGGGCCAGCGTGGCGCTCAATTGGCGGGGGTGCTCGGGCGAGCCCAACCTGCTGCCGCGCGGCTACCACTCCGGCGCCAGCGAAGACCTCGCCGAAACCGTCCGCCACCTGCGCGCCAAACGGCCGATGGCGCCGTTGTATGCGGTGGGTTACTCGCTGGGCGGCAATGTGCTGCTCAAGTACCTCGGCGAGAGCGGTGCCGACAGCGGACTGCAGGGCGCTGCGGCGGCGTCGGTGCCGTTTCGGCTCGATCAGTGTGCGGACCGCATTGGCGTCGGTTTCTCGCGGGTCTACCAGGCCCACTTCATGCGCGCCATGGTCGCTTACGTGAAGGACAAGCAGCGCCTGTTCGCTCACCAGGGCCAGGCCGATCGCCTGTCGATCCTGGAGAAGCTCGGTCCGCTGGATGGCATGCGTACCTTCTGGGATTTCGACGGCCGTATCACCGCGCCGCTGCACGGCTTCGAGAATGCCGAGGACTACTACCGGCGCTCATCGAGCCGCTATTACCTGGGGCGCATCGAAACGCCGACGCTACTGATCCAGTCCAGCGACGACCCGTTCGTATACCCGCACAGCCTGCCGGAAGCCGACGAACTGGCGCCCTGCATCACCTTCGAATTGCACGCCCGGGGCGGCCATGTCGGCTTCGTCGACGGCACGCCGCGCCAGCCTGGTTATTACCTGGAGCGGCGCATTCCAAGCTGGCTGCGTGCGCCAAAGACGCTCTAACACTACGCGAACGGACTGCAATGCAAAGCCCGGCACCGAGCACTGGCTCAGCGGCCCAGCATGAAGGTTTCATACTCCAGGTCGTCCAAAGACCGGGTAAGTCGTTTCAGCCCCACAAGGACGCAAATCAACAACGACAAGGTGAAGCCATACCCGTAGAAGCTTGGCCCCATGTACTGACTAAGCAATGTCAGCCCCGCGTTGAGCGCCACAAATTGCAAGCACAGCGCCAATACGATTGCGCGCTTGTCGAGGTAGAAAAACACGTTGAGCAGGGCCATGAACACCACTTGAATGCTGACACCAATCAGGTCGACGTAGAACAGCGGCAAGTAGTAGGACGAAATCCCCAGCCAGGCCAGCAACTGCGGCGCCAACAGAAACAACAGCACCACTGTCAGGCCCTGCACCTTGCAGATTTCCAAGAGCCCCTGACGAATCGCCAGGATCATCTGCATTTTCAGTTGCCCAATGTGTTGCAACGTCTCCCCGCCACGAATGGCCGCGTAGAGCCGCTCGTACCAGTCGGCAAAATCCGTTTCGATGCGGACCAGAAAAACCGCCATGCCCGGGATGATTGCCAGATAGGCGAGGAAGATCGGCAGGTCATAAAGGATCGACGCACGCAATGGGCCGATAACCTGGCTGGACGTGACGGGGTTGAACCAGAAAATGAACTTGTCGATCCAGATTCCCAGGTTGTAGCAGAAGCCAGTCGCCAGCAAGCTGATGAACACGTCTCGGCGCTTGAGAAAGTCGAACGCGACCAGCTGCTTGGCAGGGTACTCGCGCAGAATATCGAACAGGAATATGAACAACAGGCTGGCATGACCAATCAGCAGCGCCAGCAGCAGGCCATCCATTTTCATAAACCGTAGCGCCAGCGCGCTGCCAACCATCACGCTGTAGCCAGTGAGCATCACCAGCAGAATGCGGTTGTAGGCCTTCATCCCGGAGAGAAAGATGATTACCAGCCACAGATTGCACAGCACTACGAAATTGGCCAGCACCAAGACGCGGTAGGCAAACGGCTCATCAAACAACAGAGCCATTACCAGCGCCCCGAGAATGCCCGAGGAGAGGGTAACGATCGTCAGGATGCCTACCAGGTTCGGCAAAATACGATCGCTCTTCTTTTCAAACAAACGATCGGAAATGAATCGCGTGAAGAACAGTTGAGCGCCGCCGGTAAAGATCAACGAGCAGGCCATCAGGTAGGTCACGGTGACCAGAAACTGCCTCACGATGATATCCGGCACCACCACACCCAGGCTCATCACCCCAATCAGCATCACGCTGATGATCGACAACACCCAGGGCCCCGAGCTGATAAGCCCTGCGTACACATAGGCACGCAGCGTCGCCGTGTAGGAATCATGCGCCAGTATCTTGCGTAATTCGAAGCCAATACCGGCCATATCAAATGCTCCTCATGGCTTCGCGGTACAAGTTGCGGTAGCGCTCCAGCATCAATGTTTCGGTATAGAACCGGCTGACCCGCTCAAGCCCAACGGCTTGGGCAGACTGCCAGCGTTGCGGACTGCTCAGCAGGCCGATGATCGCCCGTGCAGTCGCCTGCGGATCGGCGATCGCGACCACCTCGCCGGCATTGCCGAGCAAGCGATCTTCACCCGGTGCGCCCTCAATCAGTTCGCGGCAAGAACCGACGTCACTGCTGACGACTGGCGTTCCTGCCGCCCAAGCCTCGAGTATGACCAGCGGCTGTGCCTCGCTGATCGAGGTGAGTACAGTCACCCCGAGCTGTGGCAGTACCTCATCGATTTTTCGGAAGCCGAGAAACTTGACCCGTCCCTCGAGCCCCAAGCTCACAACCAGGTGATGGCACTCGGCTGCGTAATCCGGGTCCTCATCCTCGGGACCCACGATCCACCCCTCGGCATCCGGCACGGCCGTCACAACGCTGCGCATGGCCCGGATAAAGGTTTTCACGTCCTTGATCGGCACCACGCGGCCAATCAGACCTACGACCTTGGGAATCCCCTCGGGCCGCTGATTCAGTGCGTCAGACCAGGCCTGCAGGGGAATACCGTTGGGAATCACTCGGGTACGACTGGCGTCGGCGCCATCGGCGATCTGGCGATCTGGCGATCACGGTTACCGCTATACAGCGAGATGATCGGATCGGCAGAGCGATAGGCGAGCAGCCCGATACGCTCGAAAAAACGGATCCACAAGCGGCGGATATAACTGACCTCGGCGTCCAGGCCGGTACGCAACGCCTCATCCGGGCTTTCCGAAATCCAGCTGGCTTGGGCCAGGTCGATCTTGCGCTCTTTGGTGTAGATACCGTGTTCGCTAATGAGATAGGCGCACTGCCAGTGTTGCTGCAGCATGCTCCCGAGTAGCCCTGCATACCCGGTGGATATCGAGTGCAAAACCCGTGCTCTGGGCATCTTTCGGGCGGCCTCGGCGAGCATCAACAGCGGCGCCTGCATGGTGCGCAGTGTCCAGAAATAGTTGATGAAGGACGGATCGCTGCAATGGCTGCCGTAACCCTCGGTGATGGCTTCCCAGTTCGCCCGACTGTGCAGAACGTCATCCAGGCTGGCCGCACCGCTCACCAGATGCTTGAGCACCCGCTCGCCCTGTTCTGCCATCGGCTCTTCCGGGTGATGGAGAAACGCGTGCAGCTCACGCATCACTTGCCGCGGCCCCTCCCGTTTGGCTGCCACTACGCCATCGCCGGGACGCCAGGCGCTCTCCAGGAAATGCTCTTCAAGATGCACGACATTGGCCGGGATCGCGTAATGCCGGCTGCCGTAGCTTTCGCGCTGGCCACCAATGAAAAACACTGAAAAGGTCAGCTCAGGCAGACCAAGGATCAACTGGTTGACCCAGCTGGATACCCCGCCTCGCACATAAGGCCAGGTGCCTTCGAGCAGAAGACAAATGTCGGCGACAGGTTCGGAGGAATGCGTATTCATAACCAGTATCTCGCCAGCGCCGCGAATGGCGGCCGCTGCAATGTGTCCGCGGAGAGCTGGTTCAGCTGCTCCGCAATGGCCTCGTAACGCCCCTGCAAAAAGGCTATCTCTGCACGGTAAGGGATCAGTTTTTCCTCATCGATCCCCGCAGCCTGCGCGCTATTGAAATGAGCCAAGGCGCGATCAAGGCTGCCGAGTTCCATGGCAATGCGTCCGGCCAATATGAAGGTACCGTCGCCCGCTCCGAGCTCCAGTGCCGTGTCAGCGTGGCTGCGGGCCTGCTCGAGTACGTGATCGAGAACGCTGCCCTGGGCCAGCCCCAGATAGGCAAGTTCCCAGTACCAGCGGGCCAAGGTGGTGTGCAGGGCGGGCTTCTCCGCATCCATTGCCGTGGAAAGCCGGTGCAGGGCGATCTCGATACGCTGATTGATCCGGCTTTCCTTCTGATCGAGCATCGAGTAGGCGAGCAGCCGTACATCGTCCACGGGATCGCGCAGGGCCAATTTGAGTATCGGTACAGCATCTTTGCTGACCATGCGGCGCGTCGCGAAGAGCGCAGTGGCACGCATTTCGGCGCTAGGCGCATGGCGCAGCACGTCCTGCAATCCGCCGTCATGAAACATCAGGCTGTGATTTTTTTCCTGCGGCTGAAACGGCAGGTCCGGTATACCCATCGAGTTCCACACCTGCTCATGCTGTTTTCTCGGCATGTAGAGCGCAGGAAATACGGCTGCCGCAACGCCGATCGCACCCAGCATCGGTATGAAGAAGGCGATGCTGAAAACGAATACGGCACTCCATGGCAGCGGATACTTGTAGCGCTTGGGCAGCAGCAGCCACACGCCAGCAGTGAGCATTACGCTGCTGAGCGTATGAGCTAATACAAACAGAAGCGTCGACTGGCTATCGGGCACTTGATTGAAAAGCGCCGCCCAGCTGCCAATTTCAAAGAGGAACGCGCCGCTAAATAGCCACTTGCTGATCATTTAACGCGCACTCGTTGAATAGAAAATGGCGCAACGCAGCGCTATCGCTGCTCGCTCCGATGTCGTAGCTGCGGGTTCGTACGCCAAGGAGTTCGAGGCTCTGTTCCAGCCCGAAGCGCTCACTCACCAGCCCGTGCAGGCGCTGCAGATAACCTTGGGCTCCGTCCGGGGATGTCAGGGGCAGTAGCACCAGCACGCTGGCGCCTCGTGCGCTGGTCACCTTGAGCTGCAAATCGAGGCCGCGTTGGCTGTCCTCGATAAGCCGCTGCAACTCATTGGCATGGGCGGACGGGCTAATTTCGAAAGCGAACAGCACGGCATCCAGCGTATGGCTACGGGCGTCGATCAGGCAGCGTTTCACATGCTGGCTGAAATGCTGAGCATCGCTGTCATCGAGACGCAGCACGTGGTGCTCACTGGACAGCAGATCGGCGATATGGCCTGCAAGAATGGTCAGCAAGCTTAACGTCCGCTCATTGAACGAGAAGAACGGCATTTGCTCCACGCCCACTACTGCCAGTGCACGCCCTTCGGTATCGATCAGCGGGATGCAGGCCTGGAATTGCGTGTGCTCGCGATGCTCATCACGCTCCAGCAGAGTTTCCCGAACACTAACCAGTTCGCCACGCTCCAGGCACAGGCGCACCAGCAGATCATCGACCTGCATCGGCTTACACGCACCCAGCGCGCTGAGCGGTGCCACTCCCACTTTCGCACCTGGAGAAACCGGGTAAAGGCCTGCGACTCGAAATGACCCGTATTGCGACAGCAGGTTGAGTATCGGCTCAGACAGCGCCGCGAGAGCGTCGTCGCCCTGATGCAACCCGCGCAGTTTACTGCGCAGATCAAGCAGCGAACTGCGCAGACTCTGGTCGTTGCCCGCCACGCGCTTTTCCAGCCGATCGTGGGATATACGCAAAATGTAGTGAGCGCGGGTGAACTCATCGAGACGCAGCTGACGGTAGTCATTGGCCATGTCCAGGCGCTCCAGGCGGCGCACCCAGATGTCACGATACTCGCCGACCAACATGCCAGCGATCAGCATGCCGACGATGAATGACGCCGGAACCTCCTGGTACGCCTCGAGGCCGCTGCTGCGGTAGATGAACAGCGCCAGCACCAGCAATACAGCACTGATCAAACCACGCAGAAAACCGTAGCGCATGCCCAATAGCAGCGGCGCCAGAACCAGCCAGGGGAACGTCTCGTTGACCAGCAGCGGATCCTGCGGCGACAGCCAGTAGCCCAGGCCAAGCGCCAGGCCGCTGAGCCCCAAGGTTTCCAGCCAGGACACAGGCCCCGTGGCACGGGGTGCAAGGGTAAAATCCTTGTGCGCAGAATCCATGGCCATTACTCGAGAGACAAATCGCCAACAAGCGTGCGCAGGACTTTCTGCGCAGTGCCCGCCAGGCTTTCACGAGACCAACCGGCGCGCGCGCCACTTTTGCTCCAGAGAACACGACCGGTAGCCGGCTCGATGATCTGCAGGCTGATACCTACCGCGGGCTCACCGTCCAGCCCGCTTTTGTATTGCCACTCTTCGACGCTACCGCTGACGACGTAATCCAGCTTCTGCTCACGCGCCCACGAGAGCGCCTGATTGAAGCGCTCGCGGTCATCGAGCAATGCCACGTCCACGGACGCGACTACCGGATAGACGCGTGGTCGCAACCCTTCTTCTGACAGCACACTGAGCAGAATCTGCTCGCTGCGTTCTCCGGCTTGCGGCGCCTGCGAATAGTTCACCAGCGGCAATAGCCCCCACTGGGCACCACGCGGCAAGGCCGTGGAATTTTCCTGGGTAAAACTGGAACAGCCTGCGACCAGCAGGCCAATGACTACCAGAGTCACACATCGTATGGCTAACATCGTCCGCTCCTTCTGTTGATTCCCGATCAGCGCCCGAAACGGGTGCTGTATGTCACGCCTAGTGTTCCGCCAGGTTCGCCATCACCACTCTGTGGTGCCGACTGATACCCCACGGTGAACGCCAATTCATCGTTGCCAAGCACCTCGATACCGAGGCCTGTGTTGATCGCGTAGTTGAACGTCTTTTCCTGCCACTGCCAGCCGGCCAGCGTATCGACCAACCAGGTGTACTGGGGCTTCCCTCGGTTGAGGGCTCCCGGCAGACCGCGCCGCCAGCTACTGCCGACATACAGTTCGCCATAGCGATCCTGGAGCAGCGTGGCCGGTGTTCCATCCTGCACACGCAGCGCCCCGCCCAACGGGGTGATCACCTCGTCACCATCGGCATCCGCCTCAAAGCGCGAAGAAAGCAGGCTCTCGTCCAGACGAGCGTTCACGCTATTGCGCTGATAGCTGAGGCCGCTGCGCAGCTGCCAGGTTGGCCCTTCAAACTGCAAGGTATGGTTAAGCTCGACATTGACCTGCTGCCCGCTGCCAAGCGCATCGCCCTGGCGGGTTGCGTATCGGTTATGCGCCGCCGACCAGATGACTTGATCACGTGCCGTCAGGTTGTGCCGGCCCGCGATGGACAGGCCATCGCGCATACCCAACGCACGCATCAGTCCGGTCGTGTCAGCTTCGCGGTGCCAGTCGAGCGCCAGCTGCACCTCATCTCGGGAGGAAAGCTGCACTGTGCGAGACAGGCCGAAGCCCAGCCGGTCCTTGTCGTCACGCCAGCTGCTATCGAGCGTGAGGCCGTAAGCGCCATCAGCAACCTCACGCTGCAGGGTCAGACGTGCATTGCGCTCAGACCCGAGAACCTTGTCGTCGAGCGTCTGCGCGTCATAACGAACCTGGCTCAGGTGCAGATTGGCGTACCAGTCGTTGCCCAGATGTCTGGCAACTTCTATTTCCGAACCCTTAACGTCGAGACCGCCAAAGTCACGGTTCTGCCAGCCAACCTGAATGCCCTGAGGCATCCGCTCGTGCAGTTCGACTGTCTGTCTAAGTAACTGCTGACGCACCACGGCGGGCTGCTCGTCTGACAGGCTCGCCAGCCCCAGGCCCAGCGCCTCACCGCTGCGCCCCAGACGAGTCAGCGTTTCGACATGCTGGGCGTCGTCAAGACCGCCACCGGCCAGAAGCTTTTCCAGCACACCGCGGTTCTGGTTTCGCAAGGCCTCCTGCAACTGCTCATACTCGCTGACCTGGAGCCCCTTCTTGCGCGCCCATGCCAGCCACTGGTCTTTCACAGCCTGCTGGTTGTTGCTATCGAGTTGCCCCATGAACTGCTCGAACCAAACCTGCAGCATCGGCTGCGAGCCATCCTGCCAGCGCACTGCCTGACGGCCTGCTTTAAGCGGTGACTGCGCGCTGCTGATCAGGCGCAGGTACATGCTGTAGCGCTCGACTACTGCGCCTGGTTGCGGTTTGGCATGTTTGAGCAGGTCGTTACGCAGCCGCATTGCCTTGTCTGCATAGCCGGCGTTTTCCAAGGCATCGGCATAGGCGGCCCGCACCAGCCAGTCACGTGGGTTCGAGTCGAGATACAGTCGGAACCAGGCCAATGCCTGCCCGGAACGATTGAGCTGCTGATTGGCGGCGGCAAACGGCAGCCACAACCCGCTGTCCTGCTGAGCGATACGCTGCCAGCGCTGCAAGAGCGCAGGCAGCTCCTCACGGCGGCCAAGCTCTACGTACAGCCAGAGCAAGCCCTGGCGAAATACGCCCTGCGACGGAAATTGCTTCAGGCCTTGTTTATAAAGGCGCTCTGCCTCGGCATTGTCACCGGCCCGGGTGGCTAACAGAGCGCGGGCACTGAGCAGTGGAGCGATGCGCTCGCCGCCTGGCGTGGCCTGCGCCTGCTCGACCAACGCCTGCAATGCGGCCCAGTCCTGCAGTTGCTCGGCCAGGTAAAGTGCACTACTCAAGCGCTGCGGATCATGGCTACGCTGCCAGCTGGCAGTCAGCAGTTTCAGCGCTTTATTCGGCGACCGGGTGGAGTACAGCGTGATCAGGCGTTCCTCGGCGGTGCTGCTTAGCGGCCGGTCGAAAGCCTGAAGATGTTCATAGGCATCAAGAGCCTCGTCGTCGCGCTCCAGCTCCCAGGCAAGGTCACCGCGCAGCAGCCAGTACTCGGGGCCAGCTGCCTGCGGATCATCAACGGCCTCAAGCACCGCGTAAGCCGAAGCCACATCAAACAGCTGCCAGTAGGCCTCTGCCCAGCTCAGGCGCTGAGCATTGGTCAGCCCAAAGCGACTATCCATCTCTGCCCAGATTTCGGCTTCCTTGCGAAACTGCTGAGTGTTCTCAAGAATCTGCTGCAGCCGCTGCCAGGCCAGGCTGTGGTCGGGGTAATGGCGTACGTACTCGCGCAGCCAGCTTTCGCCCTGCTCGGGCGTGCCCCGGGACTGATGGCTGTAGACAATGGTGTTCAGCTCTTCGTCCGACAAGCGCCTTTTGTCCGCCAGCCGTGCCAGCAGCGGAATGGCATGATCGAAATCGAATAGCTGTGCAGCCAGGCGCCAGGCATGGTCGCGGTTCTCGGTATTGTCCTCGTCGATGGCCAGCAGACGAATCCAGTAGTCGAGCGCTTCACGAGGGTGGCCCGTCCACTCTGCCAGTTTGGCCATTTTTTCCAGCAGCGCGGCGTCCTCAGGACTGGCGTTCAACAGCGCTTGCCCGCTCGCCCAGGCGTGCTCGGTATCGCCAAATGCCAGACGCATTTGGAACTCCATCTCCAGTGCATCCTGGTCATCGGGCCGCCACTGGCGCCAGCGAGTCACAAGCTGCTCTGCGAGATCGAACCGCTGGCCACCCAAAGCAGCCTGAACCCCGGCCTTCAACATGCCGGAATCAACTGCACGCAATTCTTGGAGGTGACCGGCCATCAGCTCGGCTGCCTGTCCACTTTGCCCAGCAGCCAGCAGACTGAAAAATGCCCGCTGCAGAAACTCGACCCGTTGTTGAGGATCGGGGGTCAGCTCCATCAACTCCAGATACAGCTCGCTTGCACGCTTTGCCGAGCCACTCGCCATGTACCATTTAGCCGCCTCAGCGAGCCATTCGGAGCGCTTTTCCTGATCGCGGCCAGCCAACTCGACGTATATCGGCGCCGCGATACTCGGGGCAGACAGCGAGAGTGCATATTTTGCGAGGCGTACTAACTGCGCGTCGGATAAATCATGCGCGTTCAGGCCGGCCAGCCGCTCGACCAGTGCAGTGCGCAGCTCGGCGTCTATTCCCTGCGGATTGGCCAGCGCCTCCAGCACGTCGAGTTCGGCCAGGTAGAACGGTAAGCTGCGGGCATTCGAGGCGTCGAGTTCACGTACATGACGAAGCGCACGCGGGTAATCCTGAAGTTCGAGAAGCTGCTCGATGAGCGTCAGGCGTAGTTCCTGATTTTCCGGGTGAGCTTCTAACAGGAGCTCCGCGTAGCTAATGGAAACCGCATCCGGCTTTTTGCCGCTGTCGGGCAGGAACACATCCTCACTCTTGTAGGTAAGCACCAGCAACGCAATCGTCAGCAGCGTTACCAGCAACAATGTCCAGCGGCTTAGCAGCTGCGCAGGCTTAACGGCAGAAGAGTTGCGCATCTAGCACCCGCTCCATAGGCAGTTTGAATCGCCACAAATCACTTTCACGAGTACCGGCGTACTGTTTGCCAGCGATCTCCACTGCACAGGTGCCTTGCGCGCGCACGGCAAACGTCAACGGCATGTTGCCCTGGAAGGAGAAGCGCACCCTGTGATCGTCCAGGTAGTGCCAGTCGAGAAGGGGCAGATTGGCCTCCTCCAATGCCGGCCGCGGGTCACGGCTGTCACGAAGTGCCAGCACCGCCCTATCGCCCGCGAGATGCACATAACGCCCTTGCGGCAAATCACGTACGCCGGCTATGCCGCTCGAACGGGTCAGGTCGGGCCAGCCCAGTCGAGGATCGAGGCGCACCGTACGCAACCCGTCGAGCGCGCGGATCTGCCAGCTGCCATCCTCCTGACGCGCCAGGCTGCCCTGGTGGATGCCGTGCATGCGAGTAACGTAGTCACTCATCCACAGCGAGATTGGTTGCTCTGCCTGCATGGCACGGTAGATCTCGTGCATGACCCTGATCGAGGCCTGCTTGGTACCCGAATAAAAGTGGTAATACAGGTTGAGCCCGCGTAGGCGACGCGGCTTGTCGGTCAGCGCGAACGTCTCCATGACTCCGCGGAAACCGTAATACGGCCCCCGCCACAAGTTGGTGTAAACGTTCTCGTTGATGATGGGTGCGTAATAGTGCAACCCACCACTAGTGGGGCGTAGCAGGGGTGACAGGCCGGTCATGGAAGGGTGCGCGTTGGTCAACGCGGTGGTGCCGCCGTTTACATTGGACAGCCCGGCGTCATAGGCCAACTTGACGGTCGCTTCGTCGGGCATGGCATCACCCGACCAGAACACCATCTTCACCGGCTTGGCAGGTGTGGTCAGACGCTGGTTGATGTAGGCGGTCGAGCCGACGATTTCGCGAGTGAAGTCCAGCTTCTTGTAACCTGGAATCGCCATCATGAAGCCGTATTCCGGATTAAAGCCTTCTCGCTTGGCTGCCTTTTCCGGCTGCCAAAAGAACGGATGGCTGAACGTGTGGGTGGCCACCTCTACTTTCTTTTCAGCGAAAATCTTGCGTGCAACGGGCTCCAGCTCATCGGCCAGATACGGGTACATGCCCCGCGGGCCAATTTCCCCCTCGATAACCGACACGGATGTCAGGAAGGGGTAAGGCTTGATGAATTCGTTGAGCACCAGCTCCCCGGAATAGGGCGAGCCGGGGGTCTCGGCGCGGGAGACAAAGCCATCGCCATCAAGATGCACGGTGGCAATGCGTCGGCCATTTTCCGTAGTAGCGTCCAGGCTTGGCATCGGTGGCAACCGCAGTGCCTGCTGCAGGAAAGCGAACGGATCGACGATCCATCGACGCTGATCCGGCCCCTCCTCAATGACATAAGGCGACAACACCAGCCCACCCCACTCGCCCAATACTGCTGGCGTGAACAGCCTCTTCTGATCATCTTGCAGCGCCAATAGCGCCTTGGGGCCACCTGGCAGGGTCGTCAATGGCGGTACATCACGGGTACGCAAGACCAGTGGCGCTTCGAAACTGCCCAGCAGCGCCTTGTCGTACTCGGCGATCTCCGCCTTGCCGCTCAGTGGCGTGGAGGTACGGCGCAAACCGAAGCGTCGCAGCACACTGTCATTCTCGATCGGCAGACCACCGAAGAATGCGATAGGTACGTGCTCGTCGGCACGCGCCACCAGCCATTGATTGAACGCTCTGGCCTCGACGGGCGAACCGCTGGTCATCCAAGTGACCACACCTGCATACAGGCCGCTGAGCGGTCTTTCTGGCAACTGATCTGGCGTCCAGTAATCGACTCGGTAGCCCAGGTATTCGAGCAACCCGGCCAGGTACATATGACCGGCGTTCAGGTACATATCGCCCTCGCGAGGATCGTAGATCATCGCGATACGCCGTGGCTGGACCTCGATACTGCTGATCCCCAACTGATCGAGGTTCGGTACCGTGACGTAGGGAATGAAGCCTTCACTGCGCAAACGCGCCGCCAACTGGCGGGCGTCATCGCGGCGTTCAGGAGGCAGGTAATCGATCGCCACCAGAGGAATATTCTGGTCGCGAAGCGGTTTCAGGTGGCCTTCCAGCCACTCGCGATCCGTATCGGAAACGGATCGATAAGCCTTGTTTTCTGGATCCCAGCCGGCATGAATCGACTCGACGGCGACAGCAGCTGCAACCCCTGGCAATTCGGGAAGCACCTCAAAGCCGCGGTTAAAAAACAGCTTCAGCTCAGGCTCGCGGCGTTTTAGCTCGGCGAGGAAGTCGCGCAATGCCAGCCGCTCCGCCTCACGCTGATTAGCGGGAAGCAGCTGGAAGCTGTCGAGTGTGTCGAGGAAAAGACCTGCATACCCGGCAGCACGAAACTCGTGAGCGCGCTGCAACAGGTGGTCGCGCCAGGCCTTAGAGGACAGCGGCATCACCTGGCTATCCCAAGCCTCGTTGCGTACCGGGCTCGCCCCACTCTGAAGTGATGCACCCGCCAACGCAGCAGCATCGCCTGAAAACTCACCGACTGAGAGATAGGCAAACGGCAGGCTGCCTTGCCCACGCAGAAGGGCTATATCCGCGGCCTGGACATGGCCGGGCTCAAGGACGACCCAGTCGAATTGGGATAGCTCGCTTACCGGCGGCGCGTCCGCGTACCAAAACGCCACGCTGCGCAGCTTCTGATCTGCCTCCGAGGCACTCGCACTGCCGGCATTCGCCAGGAACGCAGGTAATAGGCAAAGCAAGCCGAAAAGACTTCGCTGGAATGCACTCCCGGACCGGAAAGCCACAGCCAAACGAACAACTTCAAGCTTGAGTTGATGAATAAATGCCACAACGGAGGACATAGGATCTCACAACGCTCAGGACGAGCGCGCATGTAACCGGAGCGGCATTATTCACAGAGTTTTAAAGAGTGCAAGCAAAAGGCCATTATTATTTTTTTATAGCTTTTGCGGAATTTTGACGCCAAGAAAACAGCTGAAAAAGTTGGCCTCTACCTCCACGCCAAGCCCGTAAAACCGGGCCATACAAATAAAACTAAAGGTTCAATTTTTTCACCTCGTTACCGATAAACACTGGCTGAGAAAGCGATGCCGAAACGCAAAGCGAAAATACCAAAAAATGGAGGAATATTTTAAATATAACGACATTGGTAAATAAGCCGGTGCAGTTTTTAGCGCCAAAGGCTGTAGCCAGGGCTTTATGCAATGAGGCGTTGTTTGTGATGTTTCAGACACTCGATGCATAGTTTTTTAGTTTGCAGTTACCAGCCTTTCCTGGAAATCGGCAGAGGCTCATTAAAACGGCATGAACGATCCTTCGTAGAGCCTTAGAGCCGATTAACGCCATATCCGCGACTGCCGGCAGGCCATCGGCTTTGCCCGCCCCGGCGTGCTGCGCTACCATCCGATTCCCCA
Source organism: Phytopseudomonas seleniipraecipitans (assembly GCF_900102335.1). Classification (GTDB taxonomy): domain Bacteria; phylum Pseudomonadota; class Gammaproteobacteria; order Pseudomonadales; family Pseudomonadaceae; genus Aquipseudomonas; species Aquipseudomonas seleniipraecipitans. Next base: position 109,710 of record NZ_FNBM01000005.1, on the reverse strand, counting down.
ACGCGCCTGCCAGGACGTCACGATGAATCGAGTGTTATACCCAGGCACCTTCGACCCTATTACCAAGGGGCACGGCGACCTGGTCGAGCGCGCCTCGCGCCTGTTCGACAGCGTGGTCATCGCAGTAGCTGCCAGCCCGAAGAAAAACCCGCTGTTCTCGCTGGAGCAACGTGTGGAACTGGCCCGGGAAGTGACCCGTCACCTGCCCAACGTCGAAGTGATCGGCTTTGCCACGCTGCTCGCCTCCTTTGCCAAGGAACAGGGCGCCAATGTGCTGCTGCGCGGTCTGCGTGCGGTCTCGGATTTTGAATACGAGTTCCAGCTGGCCAACATGAACCGCCAACTGGCGCCGGAGCTGGAAAGCCTGTTTCTTACCCCGTCGGAAAAGTACTCGTTCATCTCCTCCACCCTGGTGCGGGAGATTGCCAACCTCGGCGGCGATATCAGCAAGTTCGTGCACCCGGCCGTGGCCGATGCCTTGAGCGAGCGCTTCAAGGCGCGTTGATCGCATGCCTATGCGGTAATTCCACACATCACGCAGGGGCGTCATTCCGTACGGCGCCCGAGCGTGCGCTGGCGGCGACAATCCGGCACAATCGTGCATTCCTGTTTGAATGTGTCGCGGCCAGTGGCCCGGCAGGAGCGTGCCTTTCATGTCCCTGATCATCACCGACGATTGCATCAACTGCGACGTCTGCGAACCTGAGTGCCCGAACGCGGCGATCTCCCAGGGTGAGGAGATCTACGTGATCGACCCCAACCTGTGTACCGAATGCGTCGGCCACTACGACGAGCCCCAGTGCCAGCAGGTCTGCCCCGTGGACTGCATTCCCCTCGACGAGAACAACGTCGAGAGCAAGGATCAGTTGATGAAGAAGTACCAAGTCCTCACCGGCAAGGCCTGAAGGTGCGCCGCTCATCCCGCGGCAATCCCGCTCTTGTGGCGCTGTTCAGTGCGCTGTTGCTGCTGTGCAGCCTCAGCTTGCAGGCCAGCGAACAGCCTGGCCGCAGCGCCATTGCCACCGCGCACCCCGCCGCCACTGTTGCCGGACGGGAAACCCTGGCACTTGGCGGTAACGCCTTCGATGCGGCTGTCGCCATCAGCGCCGCCCTGGCGGTTGTAGAGCCCTATGGTTCAGGGCTCGGCGGCGGCGGTTTCTTCCTGCTACGCAGCGCCGACGCTCGCTACGTTTTTCTAGACGCTCGTGAACGCGCGCCTGGCGCCGCCCACGCCGACCTGTATCGGCGCGACGGCCAGGTGCAGCCAGGGTTGTCGCGTGATGGCGCACTCGCCGCCGCCATCCCAGGCCTGCCGGCGGCGCTGGTCGAGTTGGCCGAACACCACGGTCGGCTGCCGCTGCGCGACAGTCTGGCGCCGGCGATCCGCCTGGCCCGCGAGGGCTTTCCGGTCGACCGTGTTTATCGCGAACGCGCCGGCATGCGGCTGGCTGCCATGCGCGACGATGCAGAGACCGCACGGTTGTTCCTGAATGATGGGGCAGTGCCCGCAGAAGGCACATTGCTGCGCCAACCGGAACTGGCCGACACCTTGGTAGCGCTGGCCCGTAGCGGCCGCGACGGCTTCTATGCCGGGCCGCTGGCCGAGCGACTGGTTGCCGGGGTACGCGCAGCCGGCGGCATCTGGACGCTGCAGGACCTGGGTGACTACCGCACCGTGCAGCGCCAGCCGATCCGCGTACCGCTGGCCGAGGGTCGCGAACTGATCAGCGCACCGCCGCCTTCTGCCGGTGGTTTGGCGCTGGCGCAAAGCTTGCTGATCCTGCAGCGCCTGCCCTGGCGCGAGGCCGAGCCGGTGCAGCGCAGCCATCTGGTGGTGGAAACCCTGCGCCGTGTCTACCGCGACCGCGGTCTGCTGGGCGACCCGGACTTCGTCGACAGCCCAACTGCCACCCTGCTCAACCCAGCGTATCTGCAACGCCTGGGCGACAGCATCGACCCGCAGCGCGCCACGCCAAGCAGCGAGCTGCCACCAGCCGGCACCTGGAAGGAAGGCGACCACACCACCCACTTCACCGTGCTGGACGCCGATGGCAACGCAGTCAGCGCCACCCTGTCGATCAACCTGCCATTCGGCGCCGCCTTCACCGTGCCGGGCACTGGCGTGCTGCTCAATGACGAGATGGACGACTTCGCGGCCGACCTGGAGGGCGCTAACGCCTATGGCCTGGCTGGCAGCCACGCCAATGCCATTGCCGCCGGCAAGCGCCCGCTGTCGAGCATGAGCCCGACCTTTCTGGAAAGTCCGAGCGAGCTCACCAGCTTCGGAACACCAGGCGGTAGCCGTATTCCGAGCATGGTGCTGCTGTCGATCCTCGAATACCTGGATGGTCAGCCCATCCAGCGCTGGCCGGCGGTGCCGCGTTATCATCACCAGTACCTGCCGGATGTCATCGAGCACGAGCCGCAGACCTTTAGCGCCGCGCAGATTGCCGAGCTGCAGGCGCGCGGTTACCGACTCAAAAATGTCGAACGTGAATATGGCAATCAGCAGGTGCTGCGCTGGAACAAGGCCACCGGCGAGGTGGAAGCGGCCAGCGACCCGCGTGGCGTTGGTAACAGCGACGTGCGCTAGGCAAATCGCCGCCAACCCACAATCGCGCCCCCATGAAAAAGGCCCCTGACGCGCATGCGTGAGGGGCCTTTCTGCTCTGTCGAGCGAGCGGGATTACTGGCGCTGGTTATAGCCGTCGCCGGTGCAGCCCAGGCAGCGCACGAACGCGGCCTTGCCAGGCTCGACCACCAGCGCACGGCCGGTGGCACCGATGCCGCCGCCCATCGCCGAGAACGGCAGCGCAACGACAAAGGCAGCCGCGCCGATGGCCGTGGCACCGATCAGCAGCGGGCGCGCGATCAGCAGGTCACCAAGCATGGCAAAGCCATCCGGGGCCTGCACGGTGTAGAGCGGGTCTCCGCTGGCGTTCTGCTGCACCTCTTGCGCATTGGCAGTCAGTGCCAGTGAGGCAGCAGTCAGCGCCAGAACAGCAGCGCAAGAGCGAAACAGTTTCATGGGGCGATCCTTCGAAGGTATACGGACGATGCCGGTAACTATAACAGTGCGCTGGCGATTGTCGCGTGATGGCCGTCAATCGCTGAACAAGTAGTCACGTTATCGGATGAAACGGCTTATCGCTGACATTTCGGGCAATAGACACTGGCTCGTTGACCCAGCTTCACCTCGCGCAGGGTGCTACCGCACACTTTGCAGAACTGCCCGCCCCGCCCGTAGGCAAACAGCTCCTGCTGGAAGTAGCCCGGCTGGCCATCACCGCCGATGAAATCTCGTAATGTCGTACCGCCGCGTTCAATGGCGTGGGCCAATATCCGCTTGATCTCCCCGGCCAGGCGTACGTAACGCGCCCGTGAGACCGTTCCGGCGGCACGGCGCGGGTCGATGCCGGCGGCGAACAGCGCTTCGGTCGCATAGATATTGCCAACGCCCACCACCACGGCGTTGTCCATAATGAACGGCTTGATTGCCACCGCCTTGCCACGCGACAGCTGAAACAGACGCTCGCCGTCGAACAGGTCAGTCAACGGCTCCGGCCCCAGGCGCACCAGCAGCTCGTGTTCCAGCGGCAGCTCGCTCCACAGCAGCGCACCGAAGCGCCGCGGGTCCGTGTAGCGCAGTGCCAGGCCGGACTCCAGCTCGATATCCACGTGCTCGTGCTTGGCTGCCGGTAGCCCTGCCTCGACCAGGCGCAAGTTACCGGACATACCCAGATGGCTGATCAACGTACCGACCTCGGCTTTGATCAGCAGGTACTTGGCCCGCCGCTCCACAGCTTCGATGCGCTGACCGGACAGGCGTACGTCGAGGTCCTCGGGGATCGGCCAGCGCAGGCGCCGTTCGCGCACGATCACCCGGCTGACCCGCTGGCCGATGAGATGCGGCGCGATGCCACGACGGGTGGTTTCGACTTCTGGCAATTCGGGCATGGCGGCTACTTCGAACAGGAGGGCAAGGCAGCCACCCTAGGGGCTGCCTGGTTGCGCCGTCAACACGGTGTCAGGCGGCGCCGAGGTCGCGGATGCTTTCGCGCAGATTTTCGAAGTCGTAACCGGAAAGGCCGACATAGTCGAGAATCAGCGGCTCGATGCTCTGCCATTCATGATCCTCCTCCTGGTTGCCCAGCACCTGATAGCTGCGGCAGATGTGCTCGGCCATCTTGAGAATCGCCAACAGGTTCTTGAGTTGCGCATCGCGGCCGTTGTCATCGGAGAAGATGGCCAGGGCGTTGTGGTGGTTGGCAATGGCCTCGCACAGGTGCAACGGCAGGTTCCACGATTTCGCGGTGTAATAACCGACCACGGCGTGGTTGGTGTTGAGCAGGCGATTCTCGGTGTCGACGACGCGCCGCTCGGTACTGGCGCTGGCGTAGGACTCTTCGAGCACCGTCATGTAATCGGGAAAGCGCTTGAGCATCAGCGGAATGCCGCAATTGTGGAACAGGCCGAGGGTGTAGGCCTCGTCCACCGACTCATACCCGATACGCTTGGCCAGGCTCAGGCAGGTCATCGCAACGTCCTGCGCGGTGTCCCAGAAACGGTTGAGGGTGACGATGGTGTCATCGCTCATCTCGCCGCGAATCGACAGGGCGTTGACCATGTTGATCACCGAGCGGCTGCCCAGCAGGTTGACCGCACGCTGGATCGAGCCGATGCGGTTGGCCAGGCCGAAATAGGGCGAGTTGACGATCTTCAGCAACGCACCGGAAAGGCCCGGGTCCTGGCTGATCAGCCGCGCAATGGCCTTGAGATCCGGGCTGGGCATGTATTGCTCGAACTGCAGGTCAACCATGATCTGCGGCTGCGGCGGCACGCTGATGCCCTGCAGAAACGTCTGAATCTGCTCGGCGGAGAGTTCTTTTTCCATGGGAGGCGGCGGGGCTGAAAGGGGGCGGAACGCACAGTTTACCCTGCGCCATATGACTTTTGCCCAACGGTTACAGAGTAAATGTGCAGGCGGTCGATTTGCCTGAACTTCTGCAGCCACGGTGACCCGAAATCCACACAGTCACCCATTCATGGAGGTGTTTCATGAGCAAGTCCCTGAGCGGTAAACGCGTTGCCCTGCTGGTAACTGACGGCTTCGAACAGGCCGAGCTGACCGGCCCAAAGGAGGCCCTGGAAGCACTCGGTGCCACGGCCGAGATTCTCTCTGCAAAAACCGGCAAGGTCACCGGCTGGAACCACACCACGCCAGCTGACACCTTTACGGTCGACAAGACCTTCGACACCGCCAAGATCGAGGATTACGACGCCATCGTGCTGCCCGGCGGTGTGGTCAACTCGGACACCATCCGCCTCGACGAGATGGCCGTGGAGCTGGTCAAGGATGCCGCACGCGCCGACAAACCCATCGCCGTGATCTGCCACGGCGCGTGGATTCTCGCCACTGCTGACCTAGTCAAGGGCAAGACGATGACCAGCTGGCCCTCGCTGACCGACGACCTGAAAAACGCCGGCGCCAACTGGGTCGATCAGGAGGTGGTGGTCGACGGTAAGCTGATCAGCAGCCGCAAGCCCGACGACATACCGGCGTTCAACCAGAAACTGATCGACGCTCTCGCCGCCTGATCACCGCCCCAGGCCAGCAGCGCGATAGGTCGCCGCGCTGCTGGAGATGGCATCAGCATCGTCTGCCAGCCAAGCGCGCCGATCGAGAAATAGCGGTGCGCTTTTTCATCGCCCACCAAGCGCCCATCGGGCTCCTCGTTTAGAATGCGCGTTTTTCCCGACGGAGCCCACCATGTCCCTGCCCAGCCTGCGCCTGAAAGCCAATGCCGACCGACGCCTGCGCGCCGGCCATTTGTGGGTCTACAGCAACGAGATCGATGTAGCGGCCACCCCGCTAAATGCCTTTGGCCCTGGCGACCAGGCCATTCTCGAAGCCGCCGGCGGCAAGCCGCTGGGCATCGTCGCCGTCAGCCCGAACAACTTGATCTGCGCCCGCCTGCTGTCGCGTGATGTCCAGCACGTGCTCGACAAATCCTTGCTGGTGCACCGCCTTAATGTCGCCTTGAGCCTGCGCGAGCGGCTGTTCGACAAACCCTGCTATCGCCTGGTGTTCGGCGACTCGGACCTGCTGCCGGGCCTGGTGGTCGACCGTTTCTTCGACATTCTGGTGGTGCAGTTGGCGTCGGCGGCCATGGAGCGCCACAAGGATGATGTGCTGGCCGCGCTGATTCAGGTGGTCAAGCCGAGCGGCATCCTGCTCAAGAACGACTCTGCCGCGCGCGACGCTGAAGGCCTGGAGCGCTACGTGGATACCGCCTTTGGCGTGGTCCCGGAGTGGGTCGCTCTGGAAGAGAACGGCGTGAAATTCGAAGCGCCGGTGATCGAAGGGCAGAAGACCGGCTGGTTCTATGACCACCGCATGAACCGCGCGCGCCTGGCGCCCTACGTACAGGGCAAGCGCGTGCTCGACCTGTTCAGCTACATCGGTGGCTGGGGTGTGCAGGCGGCGGCGTTCGGCGCCAGCGAAGTGTTCTGCGTGGACGCCTCGGCCTTCGCCCTCGACGGTGTCGAGCGCAACGCCACCCTTAACGGTTTCGCCGAGAAGGTCACCTGCGTGGAGGGCGACGTGTTCGCGGCGCTGCGCGAATTGAAATCCGCCGAAGAACGCTTCGACGTGGTGATCGCCGACCCACCCGCTTTCATCAAGCGCAAGAAGGACATCAAGAACGGCGAAGCCGCCTATCGCCGCCTCAATGAGGCCGCCATGCGCCTGCTCAACAAGGACGGCATTCTGGTCAGCGCCAGTTGCTCCATGCACCTGGAGGAAGAAAACCTGCAGAACATCCTGCTGACCAGCGCGCGTCATCTGGATCGCAACATCCAACTGCTCGAGCGCGGCGCCCAGGGCCCGGATCACCCGGTACACCCGGCCATTGCCGAAACCCGCTACATCAAGAGCCTGACCGTACGCCTGCTGCCCAACAGCTGATCGCAACCCTGCCGGTGCTCGCCGGCAGGGCTGCCTTGCAAGCTTCCGAGCCCGACATACGTAGAGAGCTGGCGCATGTCGTACCGGCTCGCTATCGACTTCCCTCCTCGCGATGACCACTCGCCGCGTCGAACCCACAGGATTTGTAACGGTCTCTTCATGGCAGAACTGACACACCCGCAGCGGGATGAGGCATCTTTGCGCTGTCATCTCGGGCGGTGTGAACGATATGCTAGGTTTTCAGCAGCACAGAGTTGATACCCGATGAGCGACTCCTCTTTCCGCAGCACGCGGCGCCTGATCGTTACCGCACTCGCACCTCCTGCTTGCACCCAGGCCCACAGCTGTGCGTGCGCCAGCCCCTTCCGCTGACCACCCGGCCATTCTCGCGCGCATAGCCGCCCAGTCGGAGCGCTAGCGATAACCGCTTTTGAACGTGCCGCCCGGCCTATCGGGCCAACGCTTCCTGGGATTACCCGTACTGGCACCGAGCGCTGACAGTGCCCGTCCGCCGCGCCGCCGTGTGCCAGCCTGCCATGTTCGACCGCCTGGTTGTTGTGCGGTGGCCGGGCGTCGGTACCCGTCAGAAAAGAGAGAAGAGCCACCGTGAACGACGCAACGATGCTCTCCCAGCAATGCAGCCAGACCAAGACCCAGCAGAACGAGGAAACCGATGCAGCCCGCCGTCGCAAGCGCAAAGCCAAGCTGTATGCCATGGCCAGAGCGCAGGAGCGAAAACGGATTGCTCGAGAGCTGCATGACGAGCTGGGCCAACAGTTGACCGCCTTGCAGCAAGGATTGGGCGTGCTGCGCATCCACTTGAAGCGCGACCGCCCCGATCTGAGCGAGCAGATTCTGCGCCTGATCGGCATCTCCCACAGCGCCATCGACGCGATACGCAATGTCCAGTTCGGCGGCCCCATCGGACGCCTGCGACACGACCTGGAAAACACCCTGCACAGCCTTACCGAAGACTTCAAACGGCTGGCCGGCATCCCCTGCCGCTGCAGCCTTCCGCCTATCCCGATCAACCTTGAGTCTGATCAAGCGTCGCACCTGTACCGGATCGTGCAGGAGTCGCTGACCAACATCCTGCGTCACGCTGATGCCAACTGGGCGGCGGTCAGCCTGGAACAGCGCGACAACGACTACGTGCTGGAAATCTCCGACGACGGCTGCGGCTTTACCCTCAGCGATACCCTGCCGGATTCGACCGGCTTATCCGGTATGCGCGAGCGCGGCAGACGCCTCGGCGGACCGGTGATCATTTTCAGCCACCCCGGCCAAGGCACCATCGTGCAGGCGATATTCCCGATCAAACCCAGCGCCCAAGGAATTTTCTGATGATCAGACTGATGATCGCCGACGACCACATGATCATGCGCGAAGGCCTCAAGCGCCTGTTCGAGCTGTACGACGATGTGCATATCGCAGCCGAAGCAGCAGATGGCCCGCAAACGCTTGAGCGCTTGCGTACTACTCCGGTGGATCTGCTGCTGCTCGACATCAGCATGCCTGGCCTGAGTGGCGAGGCGCTGATCGCGCGCATCACGCTCCATCACCCGACATTACCGATCCTGGTGCTCAGTATGTACAGCGACCCGCAGGTCGCCATGCGCGTGTTGCGCTGTGGCGCGGCCGGTTACCTGACCAAGAGCCAGTCACCGGAAACCCTGATCGACGCAGTCAGAAAAGTTCACGGTGGCGCCCGCTATATCGACCCCGAGCTGATCGAACCGATCGCCCTCAGCAGCCTCAAGCCCCCGGAGCGTAGCGGGCTCGACAGCCTGACCAATCGAGAGTTCCAGATCATGCGACTTCTCGCTGCTGGCCTAACCGTAAATCACATTGCCGAGCAACTGATGATCAGCAACAAGACGGTCAGCACTCATAAGATAAATCTGATGGAGAAAATGAGCTTTTCCAGCAATGCCGACCTGATTAGGTACGCGTCAAATTTGGACTGACCTAATTACAGATCAGGATATCCCTAGCCTCACCCGGGAATTGCAAACAGTCATAAATCAGCAAACCCTGATGCCGCCTGTGTCAGCGCTTCATGCATGCTGCGCGCGTCCAATGGAATGACAGGTCATCGCGCAGAATCTTCGCACGACTGATACCCGTTCCGTGGACGTCTGAGTCCAGCCACCACGGAGCCACGCAGTGCGCGATCAACCCCCTTACCTGATTGCCCCCTTGCTGATGCTGGCCGCTGGCGTTGCTGCCGTGCTGCTGGTCAGCCAAGGCCTGCTGGGTACGCTTCCCACCGTGTTCGGCTTGCTGCTCGCTGGCGGCGTCATGGTCCTGCTGCTGCGTCATAATCACGCTTCGGCATCGGCAGCCCATCACGCGGCGCTGCCCTTGGAGGTCTCCCCGCCCCCGGAAGCCGACAACCTCGACCGCCTGTGCGAGCAGACTCTGCCGCTCTGGTCGCAGCACATCGAGACCGCCCGCAGCCATACCGAAGAATCCATCAGCGCCCTCAGTGAACGCTTTGCCCAACTGGCCACGCGCATTCAGAACAGTATCGGCGGTAGCACCGAACGCGAAGCTGGCAAGCGCCTCGTCGCGCTGCTGAGCAGCTGCGAGTACGAACTGGACATGATTATCCGCGCCCTGCGCGAAGCACTGGCCAGCAAGGAGTCGCTGCTGCAAGAGATAACGCAGCTGTCGACCTTCACCGACCAGCTGCAGGACATGGCACAGGATGTCGCCAATATCGCTAAACAGACCAACCTGCTGGCCCTCAACGCAGCCATCGAAGCCGCCCGCGCTGGCGAAAGCGGCCGTGGTTTCGCCGTAGTTGCCGACGAGGTTCGCAAGCTCTCGTCGCTGTCTGGCGAGACGGGCCAGCGCATTGGCGAAACCGTGGTGATCGTCAACGACGCCATCCACAAGACCCTGGACATCTCCCAGGAATACACCAAGACCGATACCGCCACCCTGAACAAGGCCAGTGACGTGATCGCCGGTGTGATCCAGCGTTTCAACCAGAACGCGACCGACATCGTCAATCACAACGACATGATGCGCGCACAGAGCCAGGCGGTCGCCCAGGACATCGCAGAGGTGCTGGTGGCGCTGCAGTTCCAGGACCGCACCAGCCAAATGCTCGGCCACATCGCGGGCGACCAGGACAAGCTGCTCGCCTGCCTCCACGAGCGCAACGCCCAGCGGCGCCTGGGCCTCAGCCCCCGGCCCCTGGACGTCGACCAGTGGCTACAGGAACTGGCGCAGACGTACACCACGCCCGAGCAACACGACGTGCACCGCGGCGACACATCCAAGCGCAACGATTCTGAAATCACGTTTTTCTGAGGTTCCCCATGAGCAAGACCGTACTCATCGTCGACGACTCCACCTCCATCCGTCAGGTCGTCAGCATCACGCTTCGGGGCGCCGGTTATCAGGTCATCGAAGGCTGTGACGGCAAGGATGCGCTGAGCAAACTCGATGGCCGCAAGGTGCACCTGATCATCAGCGACGTGAACATGCCGAACATGGACGGCATTACCTTCGTGAAAAACGTCAAGCAGATGCCCGCCTACAAGTTCACGCCGGTAATCATGCTGACCACCGAAGCCGGCGAGGCGAAGAAGGAAGAAGGCCGCGCAGCCGGCGCCAAGGCGTGGGTGGTCAAGCCCTTCCAGCCAGCGCAGATGCTCACGGCCGTGTCCAAGCTGATCCTGCCATGACCGATGCGCCGGCGGAGAACCTCTACCGCATCCTGCCGCTGGAAGGCGGCCTGACCATCTACAGCGCCGCCGAGCATATGGAACTACTGATGCAGGTGCTGGCGCCGGATACCGAGGTAGAGCTCGACCTCTGCGCCGTCGACGAGTTGGACTGCGCCGGCTTGCAGTTGCTGATTCTGGCCAAGCAGGAGGCCGCGCGCATGACCTGCGACCTGCGCCTGACCAACCACAGCCCAGCCGTGATCGACGCTTTCGAACTGAGCGGGCTCGGCACCTTTTTCGGCGATCCCATTCTGATCAAGCCGGCGAGCGAGTAGTCACCATGGACATGGACGAAGTGCTGCAGATCTTCATCGCCGAAAGCCAGGAGCTGTTGCAGCACATGGAAGAAGCCCTGCTGCAGCTGGAAAACAGCCCGGGCGATGCCGACACCATCAATGCCATCTTCCGGGCGGCGCACACCATCAAGGGCTCGGCGGGCTTGTTTGGCCTCGACGTGATCGTCGCCTTCACGCATATCGCCGAAAGTGTCCTCGACCGCGTGCGTACCGGCGAGCTGCACTTCGACACCGAGATGACTGCGCTCTTTCTGCAGGTGGGCGATCACCTCGCGCGCCTGGTCGCGCTGGTCGACGCGGGCACCGACCTTGAGTGCCTGGACCCTGAAACCCAGGCGTTGCACGTGCAACTGGGCGAGCGCCTGACCCATTACCTGGCTCCCGCGCCCAGCGCAGAACAGGTACCGGCTGCCGCCACGCGCATTGAACGCAGCCATGGCCCGAGCGTTGGCGCCGATCACTGGCATCTGTCGCTGCGCTTCGGCCCCGACACCCTGCGCAATGGCATGGATCCGCTAGGCCTGTTCCGCTACCTGAACACCTTCGGGCGGATCATCAGCATCGTGCCGCTGCTCGATCGCATTCCCGCGGCTGCCGAGATGGACCCGGAAACCTGTTATCTGGGCTTTGAAGTGGCCTTCGCCAGCGATGCCGACAAGGCCACCATCGACGGCGCCTTCGAGTTCGTCCGTGAAGACAGCCTGATCCGCATCCTGCCGCCCAACAGCAAGTCGAACGAATACCTTGAGCTGATCCGTGCCCTGCCTGAAGAAGACATGCGCCTCGGTGAGATTCTGATGCGCTGCGGCACCCTTACCGCCAGCGAACTGCAGGAGGTGCTACACACCCAGGTGCAGGGCCAGCAGCGTGACGAGCCGCGGCCGATCGGCCGGGTGCTGTTGGAGGAAAGCCTGGTTCAGCCACCGGTAATCGCCGCCGCTCTGCAGAAGCAACAGCAGATAAAGGAAAACCGCAGCAGCGAAAACAGCCTTATCCGAGTCGACGCCGGCAAGCTGGATCGCCTGATCGACCTGGTCGGCGAACTGATCATCGCCGGTGCCGGCGCGCGAATGACGGCGCAGAACTGTGGCCACCCGGAAATGCTCGAAGCCACCGAGCTGCTGTCCCGGCTCGTCGAGGAAGTGCGCGATTCAGCGCTCCCGCTGCGCATGGTGCAGATCGGCAGCACCTTCAACCGTTTCCAGCGGGTGGTGCGTGATGTATCTGGTGAATTAGGCAAAGACATCGCGCTATCGATCAGTGGCGGCGACACCGAGCTCGACAAGACCGTGGTGGAGCGCATCACCGACCCACTGACGCATCTGGTGCGCAACGCCATGGACCATGGCATCGAAGCGGCCGACACGCGCCGGGCACGCGGCAAGCCCGCCCAGGGCAACGTGTCGCTGAATGCCTATCACGACGCCGGCAGTATCGTCCTCGAAGTCAGCGACGACGGCGGCGGGCTCGACTCCCAACGCATCCTCGCCAAGGCCCGCGAACGCGGGCTGATTAGCGAAGGGCAGACGTTGACGGAGAAGGAAATCTTCGCGCTGATCTTCGAACCTGGCTTTTCCACTGCCGAGCAGGTCAGCAACCTGTCCGGCCGCGGCGTCGGCATGGACGTGGTCAAGCGCAACATCGCCGCTCTGCGTGGCACCATCGACCTGGACAGCACCCTGGGCCAGGGCACGCGCATCCGCATCCGCCTGCCGCTGACCCTGGCGATTATCGATGGCTTCTTGGTCAGCGTCGGCCAGGCTGGCTACGTGATCCCGCTGGAGCTGGTTGAAGAATGCATCGAGCTGCCGGCCGACACCTCGTTCAAGCGCGGTCACCTTGAGCTGCGTGGGCAAATGCTACCTGTCGTGCGCCTGCGCGATCTGTTCGAGGAAGAAAGCCAGCCGCCACGCCGCGAAAGCGTGGTGGTAGTACGTCAGGCAGGTCTGCGCGCGGGCCTGGTGGTCGACCAGTTGGCCGGCGAGTTCCAGACCGTCATCAAACCGCTGGGCAAGATTTTCTCCAGCTGCAGCGAGCTCGGCGGCTTCACCATTCTCGGTGACGGCACGGTCGCCCTGATTCTCGACATCCCGCGACTGCTCGCCCAACTCGCCGCCCCGCGGACGGCGGCGCTCTTCGACTCCGCACTGGTACGCGCCCATGACTGATATCACCGCACCCACTGAAAGCAGGCAGGTCGCCAACCGCGCGCGCCCGGTTACCGAGCGTCCGGTGCACCAGTACCTGAGCTTTATCCTGCATGGTCGCCGCTATGCCCTGGACGGCCTGTGCGTGCGGGAGATCATCCAGTACCAACGCACCACCAAGGTGCCTATGGCCAACCGCTGCGTGCACGGTGTGATCAACCTGCGGGGCGCCGTGGTGCCGGTAATTGACCTGGGCCTGCGCTTCAATCAGGCGAAAACGCAGATCGACCGCCGCACCTGCATCATCATCGTCGAAGTGGCTCAACCGGACGCCCCACAAATACTCGGCATCCTGGTAGATGCCGTCAGTGAGGTGCTCGAAGTCGCGCCAACAGAAATGAACCCGGTCCCGGCCTTCGGCAATCCGATTCGCAGCGACTTCATCCACGCGATGGTTCACCGCGAGGATGACTTCATCATCCTGCTGACCATCGAAAACGCCCTTGCGGTCGCCGAAATTGCGGCTCTGCCAGACGGCAACAAAGCATTGTCCGCCTGACAGGGCAGCCACGCATCACAGAGGGAATCAATCATGTTCAAAGACCTACGTGTGTCCACAAAACTCGGCCTTGGTTTCGGCACGGTCATCGTGTTGCTGTTGATTGCGCTGACGCTCGGTATTACGCGCATGAGTGCGATCAACGATGCCAACGACATGATTATCAAGGATCGGTACGTAAAGATTCAGCACGCCACCCTAGTCAAGGAGGAAACCCTCAATCAGGGTCGATACATGCGCGACATTCTGCTCAGGGACGATGCAGAGGCCGACATTAAAAACAAGCAGCTCATTGAAGAAAGCCGTGAGCGCCGCCAAAAAGCCATCGAGGAACTAGGCCATATTGTCAATGCGACCCAAGGCCGGGAAATAATGGCGCGTATCAATACAGCGCGCGATGAACTAGGCAAGCGTTACGAGCAGCTTTTCGGCATGCTGAGCGATCAGCAAGGAGCAGAGGCTTATCTTTACGCCGAGCTCATCCCCACCAATAACGCACTACTCAGCGCAGCTGATGCACTGGTCGATTTTCAGAAAGGCTTGATGGACGAAAGTGCCGCCGAGACCACTGAGATTTATGAAAGCTCACGCCTGCAGCTGCTACTGATTGGCGGCATCGCCGTATTCATCTCCATTATGCTCGGCTGGTTGATTACCCGCAGCCTGCTCAAGCAGTTGGGTGGCGAGCCGGCCTATGCTGCCGAGGTAGTGACCCGCATTGCCGAGGGGGATCTGCGCACCCAGGTCGTGCTCAAGGCCAACGACACCACCAGCATGCTGGCGTCGATCAACAACATGTCCACCCGGCTGACACAGATCATCGCCGAAGTGCGCGGCTCCGCCGACTCGCTGTCCAGCGCCTCCGAGGAAATTTCCTCGACGGCGCAGAGCATGAGCCAGGCGGCTTCCGAACAAGCCGCCTCGGTCGAGGAAACCAGTGCCTCGATGGAGCAGATGTCCGCCTCGATTTCGCAAAACACCGAAAATGCCCGGGTGACCGACGGCATGGCCAGCAAAGCCGCGAACGAAGCGGGTGAAGGTGGCCAGGCGGTCAAGGACACCGTGCGCGCTATGAAGACCATTGCCGACAAGATTGGTATCGTCGACGACATCGCCTACCAGACCAACCTGCTCGCCCTCAACGCTGCCATCGAAGCAGCCCGTGCCGGCGAGCACGGCAAAGGCTTTGCCGTCGTGGCGGCGGAAGTACGCAAGCTGGCCGAACGCAGCCAGGTAGCAGCTCAGGAAATCGGCGAAGTCGCCAAGAACAGCGTGGCCCTGGCCGAACGTGCCGGTACGCTGCTCGATGAGATGGTGCCGTCCATCGCCAAGACCTCCGACCTGGTGCAGGAGATCGCCGCGGCGTCCGACGAGCAAAGCAGCGGCGTCAACCAGATCAGCACGGCCATGAACCAGCTCAGCGAGCTGACTCAGCAGAACGCGTCGGCATCCGAAGAGCTGGCAGCCACTGCCGAGGAAATGAGCGGCCAGGCCGAGCAGCTGCAGCAGCTGATGGACTTCTTCCGGCTCAACGGAAGTGGCGAGCGTGCCACCGTCGCGCCGACAGCGCGCAACCGCACGCAGAGCAGCAGTCGTGGCAATGCCCCGGTTCGCCAGTCACGCGACGATGACGATCGCCACGGCCACGTGGCAGGCCTGCCGGCCGGCTATGTGCGCTTCCAGGAGTAGGCCATGAACGCCGAACCCCGGCTGCTCGACAACGCCACGGCGACCTCGGGCCAGTACCTGACCTTTACCCTGGCTCAGGAACTGTTCGCGGTGGAAATCCGCGCCGTACGGGAAATCATCGAGTACGGCCGGCTGACCACGGTGCCAATGATGCCGCCGAGTATTCTCGGCGTGATCAACCTGCGCGGCGCCGTGGTACCGGTGATGGATCTCGGCCAGCGCTTTGGCGGCCGGGCCACCAGCATCGGCCCGCGCAGTTGCATCGTGATACTGGAAATCGTCCACCAGACCGCCACGCAGGTAATCGGCATGGTGGTGGATGCCGTCAACGAGGTGCGTGAGCTGAGCGCCGAGCAGATCGAGCCAACGCCCAGTTTCGGCGCCTCCATCCGCGCCGACTTCATCCGCGGCATGGGCAAGCTGGACGAGCGCCTGGTGGTGATGCTCGACATCGGCCGGATCATTTCCGCCGACGAACGCGCGGCACTGGATCAGGCACAGCATCACGGCCTCGACGGTGAGCACGACTGATGCGCGATACCGCTCAAGCAGCCCTCACGGATCGAGAGTTCGGCCAGTTCCGCCAGATGATCCACGAGATTGCCGGCATCCACTTGTCCGACGCGAAAAAACCGCTGGTGGCCGGGCGCCTGAACAAGCGCCTGCGCACCTTCGGCCTTGCAAGCTACGGTGACTACTTCAAACGCCTGGGGGCGGACGCCGCCGAACTGCAGACCTGCGTGGATTTGCTGACCACCAACGAAACCTATTTCTTCCGCGAACCCAAGCACTTCGATTTTCTGCGCGAGTTGCTACAGAAACCGGGGACCATTCCCAGCGGGCGACCGCTGCGGGTCTGGAGTGGCGCCTGCTCCAGCGGCGAAGAACCTTACACCTTGGCCCTGTTGCTGGCCGAGCGCCTGGGTGACAGGCCCTGGGACATTCTGGCCTCGGACATCAGCCAGCGCATCCTCACCCAGGCTCGTGGCGGCGTGTACGACCTGGAAGACAGCCAGAACATTCCCCGCCACCTGCTGGTGAAACACTGCCTGCGGGGCGTTGATGACAATCAGGGGCGCATGATGATCGCGCCCTCGCTGCGCCAGCGCATCCGTTTCGAGCAGATCAACCTGAACAGCGCGCTGCCGGATCTGGGCTTGTTCGACGTGATCTTCCTGCGCAACGTGATGATCTACTTCGACGCCGACACCAAGCGTCAGGTGGTGGCTCGCCTGATCAAGCACCTGCGGCCGGGCGGGCATTTCTTCATCAGTCACTCGGAGAGCCTGAACGGCGTCAATGACACGCTGAAGATCGTCAAACCGTCGATCTACCGCAAACCCGATGACTAAAACTCCCTCTATCGCCGAGGTCTATCTGCAACCCGGCGACTACCACTTCGGCGGTCCTTATACCCGTGTACGAACCCTGCTTGGCTCCTGCGTTTCCATGGTGCTCTGGCACCCCCATGCCCGCCTTGGCGGCATGTGCCATTTCATGCTGCCGACACGTGGCCGACCAACCGCACACCCGGACGGCCGCTACGGAGACGAAGTCATGAACCTGTTGTGCGAAGCGATCGGCCTGAGCGGCACTCGGGTGTCGGAGTATCAGGCCCGCATCTTCGGGGGTGGGCACATGTTTCCTACGCTGATGAACAGCAACCGCCGGCATGTGGGTCTACAGAACATCGACATGGCCCGGCGACTGATCGCCGAGAAGAAGCTCAGCTGCCATGGCGAGCACGTAGGGGGCATCGGACACCGCAACCTGATCTTCGATATCTGGAACGGCCACCTGGCCTTGAAACAAACGGCACCTACGCCGATCTCCGGCCGCCCCTCTGGAGAGCGATCCGCATGAAACCGATTAAAGTCATGATCGTCGACGACTCCGCCGTAGTGCGCCAGGTGCTGTCCTCGGTGCTAAGCAGCGACCCGACGATCCAGGTGATTGGCACTGCCGCCGATCCGTTGTTCGCCCTCGACAAGATGCAACGCGAGTGGCCCGACGTGATCGTACTGGATGTGGAAATGCCGCGCATGGACGGCATCACCTTCCTCAAGAAGCTGATGGCCGAACGTCCCACGCCAGTGGTGATCTGTTCGACGCTGACCGAAAAAGGCGCCGCCACCACCATGCAGGCACTTGCCGCCGGCGCGGTGAGCATCGTTACCAAGCCTCAGGCCAGCCTGAGCAAATTCCTCGTCAATGCCAGTGACGACCTACTGAATGCCGTCAAGGCCGCGGCGCGCGCCAACGTGCGTCGCCTGGTCAAGGACAAGACGCCGCCCGCGGCGGTGCCCGGCAAGCTGAATGCCGATGTGATCCTGCCGCCCGCCCAAGGCGCCATGGCACGCACCACCGAGCGTGTGGTCGCCATCGGCACCTCCACCGGCGGCACGCAGGCGCTGGAGTACATCCTCACCCGTCTGCCGCGCGTATGCCCGGCGCTGGTCATCGTCCAGCACATGCCCGAACGCTTCACCGCGGCGTTCGCCGAACGCCTCAACGGCCTGTGTGAACTGGAAGTGCTGGAAGCCCGGCACGGCGACCGCGTGGTGCCCGGCCGCGCCCTGATCGCCCCGGGCGGCCGCCACTTGCTGCTCAAGCGCAGCGGCGCCCAGTATTTGGTCGAGGTGGTAGACGGCCCGCCGGTAAGCCGCCACAAGCCCTCGGTAGACGTGCTATTCCGCTCTACAGCCCGCGCAGCCGGGGCCAATGCCACCGGCATCATCATGACCGGCATGGGCGACGACGGTGCCCGCGGCCTGCGCGAAATGCACGAGGCCGGCGCCCTCACTCTGGGGCAGGACGAAGCCAGCTGCGTGGTCTACGGCATGCCCAGAGAGGCCATGAAACTCGGCGCCGTGAGCCGCGAGATCCCGCTGGAGCAGATCCCCAACGCTATTCTGCGGGGTTAGGGCCAGGACGGCCGGCAGCCGCCAGCCTTTCCTCGCCCGCCCCGTGCGGCGTAGAATCAGGGCATTTCCCGCCATCCACCCTTCGGCGGGCCTGTGAGCCCAGGCAGGTAGACGGAGATCCCGTCGTGCGCCATGCCACCTCGCGTCACGGCCATCTGCCGCTGATCCGCTCACCCCCTATCAATGCCTACCTGATTAGCCGCAGGAAACCGCCATGCCTGATTACCGCTCGAAGACCTCCACCCACGGCCGCAACATGGCCGGCGCCCGTGCCCTGTGGCGCGCCACCGGGATGAAGGACGAAGATTTCAAGAAACCGATCATCGCCATTGCCAACTCCTTCACCCAGTTCGTGCCTGGCCACGTGCACCTCAAGGATCTGGGTCAGCTGGTCGCCCGCGAGATCGAGAAGGCCGGCGGTGTGGCCAAAGAATTCAACACCATCGCGGTCGACGACGGCATCGCCATGGGCCACGACGGCATGCTCTATTCGCTGCCGAGCCGCGAGATCATCGCCGACTCCGTGGAGTACATGGTCAACGCCCACTGCGCGGACGCCATCGTCTGTATCTCCAACTGCGACAAGATCACCCCCGGCATGCTGATGGCCGCCCTGCGCCTGAACATCCCGGTGATCTTCGTTTCCGGCGGGCCGATGGAAGCCGGCAAGACCAAGCTGGCCAGCCACGGCCTGGACCTGGTCGACGCCATGGTCATCGCCGCTGACAGCACGGCATCGGATGAGAAAGTTGCCGAATACGAGCGCAGCGCCTGCCCGACCTGCGGTTCGTGCTCCGGCATGTTCACCGCCAACTCGATGAACTGCCTGGTCGAAGCCCTGGGCCTGGCCCTGCCGGGCAACGGTTCCACGCTGGCCACCCACAGCGACCGTGAGCAGCTGTTCCTGCAGGCCGGCCGCACCATCGTCGAGCTGTGCAAGCGTTACTACGGCGACAACGACGACTCGGTGCTGCCGCGCAACATTGCCAATTTCAAGGCGTTCGAGAACGCCATGACGCTGGACATCGCCATGGGCGGTTCCACCAACACCATCCTGCACCTGCTGGCCGCTGCCCAGGAAGCCGAGATCGATTTCGACCTGCGCGATATCGACCGTCTCTCGCGCCATGTGCCGCAACTGTGCAAAGTCGCGCCGAACATCCAGAAGTACCACATGGAAGACGTGCACCGCGCTGGCGGGATCTTCTCGATCCTCGGTTCGCTGGCCCGTGGCGGCCTGCTGCACACCGAACTGCCGACCGTGCACAGCACCTCCATGGCCGAAGGCATCGCCAAATGGGACATCACCCAAACCGACGACGAAGCGGTGCACCACTTCTTCAAAGCCGGCCCGGCCGGTATCCCGACCCAGACCGCGTTCAGCCAGTCGACCCGCTGGGACACCCTGGACGATGACCGTGAAAACGGCTGTATCCGCAGTGTCGAGCACGCCTACTCGCAAGAAGGTGGCCTGGCCGTGCTGTACGGCAACATCGCGCTCGACGGCTGCGTGGTGAAAACCGCCGGTGTCGACGAGTCGATCCACGTGTTCGAAGGCAACGCGAAGATCTTCGAGAGCCAGGACAGCGCGGTACGCGGCATCCTCAATGACGAGGTGAAGGCCGGCGACATCGTGATCATCCGCTACGAAGGTCCGAAAGGCGGCCCGGGCATGCAGGAAATGCTCTACCCGACCTCTTACCTGAAGTCCAAGGGCCTGGGCAAAGCCTGCGCCCTGCTCACCGACGGCCGCTTCTCCGGCGGTACCTCCGGCCTGTCCATCGGCCACGCCTCGCCGGAAGCCGCCGCTGGCGGCGCCATCGGGCTGGTACAGGACGGCGACAAGGTGCTGATCGACATCCCCAACCGCACCATCAACCTGCTGGTCAGCGACGAGGAAATCGCCCATCGCCGCCACGAGCAGGACAAGAAAGGCTGGAAGCCGGTCGAACAGCGCCCACGCAAAGTGACCACTGCGCTGAAAGCTTACGCTCTGCTCGCCACCAGCGCCGACAAGGGCGCAGTGCGCAACAAGGCCATGCTGGACGGTTGATCCCGTAGCGCGACACATGAAAACCCGGCCCTGCGCCGGGTTTTCTGTTTTTGGCGATGTTCGGCAGCGGTGCTTAGCCATCGTGTCCCGGGTGTCGCTTCGCTCGACCCTGGCTACATGTTTGAACGGAACGGATCGCCAGCACGCTGGCTCCTAACAAGACACACAGGAGAGCCCATGAAGATTGGCCTGATCGCCGACACCCACGGCCTGCTGCGACCCCAGGCACTGGCGGCGCTGCAGGGCGTCGACCAGCTGATCCACGCCGGCGATATTGGCGGGCCGCAGATCCTCGCCGTGCTGGAGCGCATCGCGCCGCTCTCGGTGGTGCGCGGCAACAACGACGGCGACGCCTGGGCGGATGGGATTGTCGAACGGCTGACGCTACGCTTCGGCGCAGTCAGCCTGTATGTGCTGCACGATCTAAAGCAGTTGGCCATCGACCCCAAGGCCGAAGGCATCGACGTGGTGATCGCCGGCCATTCGCACAAACCGCTGCATGAGGAACGCGACGGCGTGCTGTACCTCAACCCAGGCAGCGCCGGCCCGCGACGCTTCAAGCTGCCGATCAGTGTAGGGCTGCTACACATCGAAGATGACGTGGCGCGGTTCGAGCTGATCACGCTGGAGGTTTGATGCACGCCGGAAGCGAACGTAGGGTGGACAACGCTCTTTTTGTCCACCATTGCGATTGCGGGGCGGTGCACGGGCCGCGTAGGTCGAGGAGCGAAGCGACGATACCCACCACCCAATTCCGTAGCACATAGTGCGACAGGTATCGCTTCGCTCCACACCTTCCTAGACATACGACCGGCGGCCTACGCCTTGAGACGTCACACCAAACCGCCCACCTTGAAAAACGCGTATGTCGAAGCCATCTACACACATACAGACTTTTCGACTCGCCCAATCACCGCCTGATGGAGATCCCCATGACCCTCGATGAACTCAACACCCTGCCCGGCGTAACCGGCAAGCCGGACGTGGCCACGGCGGATTTCGTCTACAACCACACCATGATCCGCGTGAAGGACCTAGAAAAGTCGCTGGATTTCTACACCCGCGTGCTGGGTTTCACCCTGCTCGAGAAAAAGGACTTCCCGGAGGCCGAGTTCAGCCTGTACTTCGTGGCGCTGATTGCCGACAAGTCGCAGATCCCGGCTGACCCGAAGGCTCGCCACCAATGGCGCAAATCCATTCCCGGCGTGCTGGAGCTGACCCACAACCACGGCACCGAGAAGGACCCAGAATTTTCCTACCACAGCGGCAACAGCGACCCGCGCGGCTTCGGTCACCTGTGCGTGGCGGTACCGGACATCAAGGCAGCCTGCCAGCGTTTCGAAGACCTCGGCGTGACCTTCCAGAAGCGCCTGACCGATGGACGCATGAGCAACATCGCCTTCATCAAAGACCCGGACGGCTACTGGGTAGAAATCATCCAGTTCACCGACGTGGACTAGAAAACGCGTCGCCCCGCTGCTGACCGGCGGGGCGCCCGCTTCACTTACTTGCGCTCGACCTTGTTGTCGATGCCTCCCAACTGCACCTCAGGCTCATCGCCGCTCCAGCGCACCAACTGACTGACCCCGATAACGCTCAGCTTGGCCTCGCCATCGAACTGCAGATCCAGTTCATGCTCAGCCCCTTCTACCGTGACCACTGCCGGTTGCTCGCCTGCGATGACCGCCGTGCGAACCTGGTTGTCGCTGGTATCGACGTTCAAGGCATTCACATGCTCGGCAACGACCTCGATCTCGGCGCCCGATACGGTCAACGACCTGGCCGTTTCCAGCGTCACCTTGTGCTCGGAACCGTAGACCAGCACGGCGCCACATTCACCGGTCAGGTGAATGACGTTGGCATTGCCGGTGATGTTCACGTCCTGGCCTTTGCAGGACACGTCGCGCGACAGGCCGATCCCCTCGATATTCAGCGGCTCGGCCAGAGCAGCCGCACTCGCCACCATAGCGCTCAGCAGGCAAGCCGCCGTCAGCATCTTGTTCATGGGTACATCCCTCTTGGTCGATGATGGCCCTGAACATGCCGCGGGGCCGATGCTATGACCGGCGCACAGCGGGGAAGGTTCTCGCCTGCAAGCCACTCAATTCGCTTGCTGCAACTCGGTTCTCAACCATTGAGCGAGCTGCTCGGCGCGCCGGCCGCTGCGCCGCTCCGGCACCCAAAGCGCCAGCTGCGCTTCGGTTTCGACGAAGCCCCAGGGCGCGGCCAGCCGCCCTGCCGCGAGGTCATCGGCCACCAGTTGCAGGGGTGCGATGGCCACGCCAAGCCCCGCTGACGCCGCTTCGAGCAGGTAATAGAGGTGCTCGAAGCCCTGGCCCAAACGCATCTGCGTCGGTTCCAGCCCCATGGCTGCAGCCCACTGCGGCCAGGCTTGCGGTCGCGAGGTGGTGTGCAGCAGGGCCTCGCGCAGCAAAGCGCCTGGCGCGGCCTCACGCAATTCGGCAAACCGCACATGCCTTGGGCTCACCACGGGGCCGATGGATTCGCGCGCCAACTCGAAGACCTGCATGTCCGCAGGCCAGGGCGGCTCGGCGTAAAGCAGGGTGGCGTCCACCTGAGGGCTGCGCGGATCCAGTTCGCCCTGGCTGGTGGACAGTTGCAGCCGCAGCTCGGGCAAGGCCTGGTTGAGCCGATCCAGTCGCGGAATGAACCAGCGCGCCAGCAGGCTGCCGGGACAACCGAGCACGAAGGGTGTGTCGACTTCCCGCTGGCGGATCTCACCACACACCTGACGCAGCCGGGTGAACGTCTCGCCGCTGACATCACGCAAGCGCATGCCGACTTCGGTCAGTTTGAGTCCGCGCCCGTCCTTGACGAACAGCGCCACCCCGAGCTGCTCTTCCAGGGTGCGGATCTGCCGGCTCACCGCGCCGTGGGTGACATGCAGTTCGACCGCAGCACGGCTTACGCTGCCGAGCCGTGCTGCTGCTTCGAAGGCATGCAGGGCATTCAGGGAGGGCAGCTCCTGGGCCATCTCAGTCCACCAACTCGGGCAGAAAACGGGTGTCCATGCTGTAGCGCTTGGGGTTGCTCGGGTCGATCATTACGGTGACCAGCGACTCGTTGATGTAGGGGCCTGGATCGAACCACAGGTTTTCACTGCGAAACACATGCAGCTTGTTGGTCTGCGGGTTCAGCCACTGGGCGACGATGCGGTATGGGTTGCGGCCGTTGATGCTCAGTGAGCCATTGAGCTCGACATCCACCACTTCGGCCTGCACCGCTGTGCCGCTGACCCGCAACTCAGCGGCGCGGCGCTTGGCGAACAGCGGCGGCAGCACGAAAAGCAGACCGATCGCCAGAAATACGCTGCCAATGCCACCGACGATCAGGCTACCCAGCCAGTTCTGGCCGAAGCTGTCGATGTGCGCCCGCTCAGGGCTTTGCGGGTCGTAATAGAGTGCAACCCGCTCACCGATATCGAAGGACGGCGGCGTGCTGCAGGTGCTGCTGTAATACTCGCCAAGGGTGCCGTCCAGGGTCATGAACGATACCGTCGGGCAGCCGTCCTCGAGATCGACGATCGAACCCTCGATCAGAGTCATCCTCGCCTCAGCGCTGATGCGAGCGATTTGAATGCCGATGGCGATCACCAGCAGGAGCGCCCCAATACCTGGGAACAGCCACAACCATCCTGTTTTCATCCCGCCTCCGACCTGTGCGTAAACATCACATCAAGGGCGAGGATTATCCGGCATCGAACGGCGCAGTCCAGTCGAATGAATCACATTAGAACGTCACAGGTGTATTGACCCAGAGAATGCGCGCCTCGGTAGAGCCGCTGTTGCGATAACCGTGGGGTAGGTTGCTGGGGAAGTGAAAGGCATCTCCTGTCGCCAGGCTGTAGCACTGATCACCGATGGTCAGCTCGATGCTGCCCTCGAGCACATAGCCCATTTCTTCGCCGGGATGCTCGATCAGGCCATCGCTGGCCACGCCGGGCGCGACGATATGGATATTGCCCTGCAGCAGCCCGCCCTTTTGCAGGTGGGTGATGCGCTCCAGGCCGATGTCGCCGTCCTTGTTGCGTTTGACGAAGCGCTTCACCGGGCGCTCACCCGCGCGCAGCACCGGCTCATCGGATACCCACTCCTCGGACGTCAGAGTGGATACGTTGCTGCCCAAGGCGCCTGCCAAACGGTGGAGCATGGCCAGCGACGGAGAAGCGGCGTCGTTTTCCAGTTTGGAAATCAGGCTTTCCGAACACCCGGCAACGGTAGCCACCTGCTTGAGGGTAAGGCCGGCGACCTTGCGGGCATGGCGCAGACGCACTCCCAGACTTGGCAGGCCATCGGTGTGATTAGCCTTCGACGGCGGTGTATGGCTAGGTTTGAGCATGCGTTTCTCGATGAATGGATAACCCGTATTGAAGGCACATGTGCGGCAGCGAATTCTCCCGCTGGCCGCACAGTATCGCCGAAGGCACACGGGTAATTAATCCCCTGACACCAACCAAACCAGCGCTTGTGTCCAGGGCGACCTCAGAGACTAACCGAGAAGTGCACTTCCACCGGATTCAGGTCGTTGATCGGCACGATGTCCTGTGGGCAGGCCGACATCACCACCACGCAATCCATGGCCGCCTGGATTTCCACGTAGTCGCCTGCCTTGGAGACCGGTGGCAGCCACTCGATGCTGTAGTCCGGCTTGACCGGGATGTTCATCCACAGGTTGAACGGCTGCGGCACTTCGCGGGCACGCAGACCGATGGCCTGCAGGGCCAGACGCATGTTGTCGGCGCAGCTGTCGTGGTAACCCTCGACACCGAGGTTGGTGTAGCGATGCAGATCGCAGGCCGCGATCAGGGTGTCGTGCACGCCCGGTGAAGTGTCGGTCAGCAAGGTACCGATGGTACGGCGGCGGTTGCTGAACAGCTCGTCACCCGCCTTGGGAATGATTCGGTCGATGTGTGCGCGAGCATGCTCCATGGAGAGGAATTCGCTCAGGTCTTCAGCATTGAACAGCCAGGTGTCGCACACCTGGGTGCCGTGGGTGTTGATGATCTTGATGACCTCACCCGCCTTAAGGCGCACGGCACGGCCGCAGCGTGCCGGCACGGTGTAGGTCTTGCCGAGTTCCGGCGTGCCGTCGGCCGACAGTGGCTCGTTGAGGGTGGCGTTGAGGCCCAGCGACGCGCCGTTGTCAGGCTGGCAGCAGGCTGGGTAATCGTGGGCGTGGTTCGAATGGCTCATGGTCGCTCCTAGTTGGGCAAGGACAGGTCAGGCTTGTTCAGCCAGTTGGACGAGGCTCCAGGCCAGCGCACGGGCGCCGGCTTCGAGCTGGGAAGGTTCGGTGTATTCCAGAGGGTTGTGGCTGATGCCGTCGCGGCTTGGCACGAACAGCATGCCGGTCGGGCAATGCGTCGCCAGGTACATGGCGTCGTGGAAGGCGCCCGAGCGCAGGCTCAGGGAGGCTTCGCCAGTGGCCTCGACTGCCTGCTGGAGCACATCGACAATAGCTGCATCGAACGCCACTGGTGGATGACTGAAGAGCATCTGCAGCTCGGCCTGCGCGGGCAGGCAATCGGCCAGCGCCGTATCGAAAGCGTTCAGCACGGCACTGTCGGCATGCCGGAAATCGATGCTGAAGGTCACCTCCCCGGCCACCGTATTGATCGAATTGGGCAGCACGTGCCAGCGCCCGAAGGTCAGGCGTTTGTCGGCGCCCGCCAGGCGTTCGGCCAGAGTGTCGATGGCTGGCAGGCAGCCGGCAGCCAGCAGCAGCGCGTCCTGGCGCATGTCCATCGGCGTGGTGCCGGCATGGGCGGAAGCACCGCGGCAGCGCACCTGATACCAGCGCACGCCCTGAATGCCGGAGACCACGCCGAGCGGCACACCCGCGCGCTCCAGCACCGGCCCCTGTTCGATGTGCAATTCGACGAAGGCATGCGCAGCGATCTGTTCGCGCAGCGGTAGCCCGGCGAAACGGCGGCCATGCTCGTCCAGCGCCTCACCGACACTGACGCCCGAAGCATCCAGGCTGTCTCGATAGGCAGCCATGCGGGTGGGTTCGACGAAGGCGCTGGAGCCCATGGCGCCGGGGCTGAAACGACTGCCCTCCTCGTTCGTCCACACCACCAGCTCAATTGGCCGGCGCGTGCGCAGGCCCTGATCGTGCAGCGCCAGCAGGCATTCCAGGCCGGCCATCACACCGTAACAGCCATCCAGATGACCACCGCTGGGCTGGGTATCGATGTGGCTGCCGGTCATCACCGGCGGCAGATCCTCCAAGCCGTCGCGGCGTATGAACAGGTTGGCGCAGGCATCCGTCCACACACGGCAACCGATACGCTGCGCCTCGCCGATCAGCCAGGCACGTGCATCGAAATCCTCTGCAGAAAGCGCCTGACGATTCATCCCGCCGCCCGGCAGCGCGCCGAAACCGGCCAGGGTGTCGAGCAGGCCATGCAGACGCTCGGCACGCACCCCCGCCATCACCCGCTCGGCATTCATTGGCACACCTCCTGGCGTGGCGTCAGGCTGCGGTTGAACCAGGGTTTGAGGAATTGTCGCAGGCGGTCGGTGGCGGGCGCCTGGAACATCGTCGCCGGCGCACCGGTTTCGACGATCTGCCCGGCCTCCATGAACACCACTTGGCTGGATATCTGTGCGGCGAAACTCATCTCGTGGGTCACCATGACCATGGTCATGCCGTCGCTGGCCAGGCTGCGAATCACCTGCAGCACTTCTTCTACCAGTTCCGGGTCGAGCGCCGACGTCGGCTCGTCGAGCAGCATCAAACGTGGTTTCACCGCCAGCGCCCGGGCGATACCGACGCGCTGTTGCTGCCCACCGGACAATCGTGCCGGGTAAGCGCCAATCTTGGCTGCCAGGCCAACCCGCTGCAGCGCCGCCTCGGCCAGCGCGCGAGCCTCGGTTCGGTTCAGGCGTTTGCCCAATAGTAGAGGCGCCATGACGTTCTCCAGCACAGTCATGTGCGGCCACAGATTGAATTGCTGAAACACCATGGCCAGCGGTCGACGTACCTCGGCGATGCTGGCGGCGCTGTCCTGGTCGGCTGGGCGCCGCCCAGGGCCGCTGTAGCCGAGCAGCTGGCCATCGATCCACACCTCGCCCTGGTCATAGGCTTCGAGGAAATTCATGCAGCGCAGGGCAGTGGTCTTGCCGGAGCCGGAGGGGCCGATCAGCGAGACGATCTCGCCGGCTCGCACACTCAGGTCGAAACCCTGCAACACGGTATTGGCACCGTAGGACTTGCCCACGCCGCGCAGTTCAAGAAGGGGAAGATTGCTCATTGGGTCATCCTCGCAGGTAGCGCGTTGCGCGACGGCCGAGCGCAGCGGCGGCGAAACCGACCAGCAGCGTCAGCAGCCAGTACGAGAGCACCAGCAGCACGTAGGGCACGACATAGGAAAAGGTGTTGGAGACGATCTGCCCGGCGGTCATGGTCAGCTCCGGCACGGTGATGATCGATGTCACCGCGCTTTCCTTGATCGTCAGGATCACCTGGTTGCCCAGCAACGGCAGCGCGAACGCCAGCGCCTGGGGCGCCTGGATGTGCCAGAAGGTCTGGATGCCGTTCAGGCCATGCACCCGCGCGGCCTCCAGCTGGCCGATCGGCACACTGGCCCAGGCCGAGCGCAGCAGCTCGGCAAAATAGGCGGCGCTGTAGAGGCACAGGGCGAGAATGCTCGCCTCGATGGCGTCCAGGGTCAGGCCAAGCACCGGCAGACCGAAATAGATCAGCAGCAGTTGCGCGAGGAACGGCGTGCCACGCACCAGCCAGACATACAACCGATACAGGCCAATGAAGCCAGGTACCGCCAGGCGCAGGGCATTGAGGGCAAAGCCCAGAAGCAGGCCCAGCGCCGCGCCGGAAAAACTGATGCCCAGGGTGACCAGCAGCGCCTGACCGAAATCGGGAAGGTAATTCATCCAGTTCTCCATCAGCTGCGCGCCTGCCAGCGACGCTCCAGCTGGCGCCCGAGCAGCGCCAACAGGCTGGTCAACGCCAGGTAGAACAGTGCGGCGACGAGATAGACCTCCAGCGGACGGTAAGTCTGCGAAACCAGTTGCTGGCTGACCCGCATCAGGTCGGTGATGGAGATAACCGAGACCACCGCCGACACCTTGATCACATCGATCAACTCGGAAATCAGCGCCGGCAGGGTCAGGCGTACCACTTGCGGCAACTGGATATGCAGCAGCGTGCGCCAGCGACCGATGCTGAACACCGCAGCGGCCTCCAGTTGCCCTGCCGGGATAGCAGCAAAACCGCTGCGCAGAATCTGCGACTGGTAGGCCGCAGTATTCAGGGCCAATGCCAGACCGGCAGCGACCAGCGCCGGCACGTCCATGCCCAGCCCGGCGGGCAAATAGAAGAGCAGCAGCAACTGCGCCAGCATCGGCGTGCCACGGAAGAAGCTCACGTAGACCCTGGCGAACGCGACGCAACCTCGGCTGTGACTGCTGCCCAGCAGATAGATCAGCACGCCGAGAGCGAAGCCCAGCAGCATCCCGGCCAGGCACAGCCACAAGGTGGTGAGCGCGCCGTCGAGCAGAGCGGGCCAGTAAAGTGCGAAGCGAACACCGAAGTCATCCATGGTCAGCGACTCAGATGCTCGGCTCAGGCATGGCGTCGGCCGGCACATCCATGGTGAAGCCGAACCATTTTTCCTGCAGCGTCTTCATGGTGCCGTCACGGTTGGCGCGGGCAATACCGTCGCTGAACAGTTTGACCAGGCTGGCGCTGTCGGCATCCTTGCGGCCTACCCAACCGTAGTAGGTCTGCGGGCCGAGCATGTCGCTGAGCGTGGTGAACACACCGGGACGCGACTTGATCAGTGGGCCGAGGTTGGACAGCGACTGAGCAACGCCATCCAGGCGCCCCAGGGCGAGATCGGCGTACGCCTCGTCGAAGCTGACGTACTGCCGAATGGCCTTGAGGCCTGGCTGGCCGGCATCCTTGAGTTTCTGATCATAGGCCTGAAGAATTTGCAGCTGACCGGACCCGCTCTGCGAGCCGACCACCTTGCCGTTGAGATCGCTCAGGCTGCTGATCGAATCGTCGTTGCCACGCTTGAGCAGCGCAACGGTGGATTCGGCGATCGGTACGGTGAAGGCGAACTGTTCGAAACGCGCCTTGTTGACGGTCACCGAGGTCACCACGAAATCGAACTTGCCGGTATCCAGGCCCGGTAGAATGCCCTGGAACGGCAGATCCAGCTGCTTGAGCTTGACGCCCGGCAGGTCGGCCAACACGTAATTCATCAGATCCACGCCGTAGCCCACTACCTTGCCGTTCTCCACCGACTCGAACGGGGCGAAGCGTGCTTCGGTAGCGATGGTGATCTGTTTTTCCTGCTGGATGCGTTGCAGCAGATCGTCAGCCTGAGCGAGCGAGCTGACGAGCAAGGTGGCCAAAGCGAGTGACAGGTTTTTCACGGCACGACGGTTCATGGCGAGGCCTCTTCTTGAAGCTATGGATATTTATTCAAGTTACTTGAATAAAAGTACATAAGCATGATGTGTGCCAGCCGCCACGGCCGTGAAGACAGAGCCATTCAGGGCTTCGAGCTCTGCCTTGATGCACCGTTTGCGCGCAAATGCAGCCCGTGCGTTCCGAGACAGTGCGCCCGGCAACACGATGGATATAGGCTTAGAAAACGATTACACGTGAGTTTTACTCACATATAAAATCAAACTACTCGCTTTTCCCGATGCTCGCGGAGCTTTAGTCTGGCTGCCATCACATCGTTCACGGGCAGCGCCCGTGATGCTCGCGGTAAGCCGCCAGCCTTCGAATTCACAGGAGAACCCCATGACTTCATTACGCAACGGCCCAGACGCCACCGGCCTGTTCGGTGCGTTCGGTGGTCAGTACGTCGCCGAGACGTTGATGCCGCTGATCCACGACCTGGCTGCCGAGTACGAAAAGGCCAAGGAAGATCCCGAGTTCGCCAAGGAGCTGGCCTATTTCCAGCGCGACTACGTGGGCCGCCCAAGCCCGCTGTACTTCGCCGAGCGGCTGACCGAGCATTGCGGCGGGGCGAAGATCTACCTCAAGCGCGAAGAGCTCAATCACACTGGCGCGCACAAGATCAATAACTGCATCGGCCAGATCCTGCTGGCCAAACGCATGGGCAAGCAGCGCATCATCGCCGAGACCGGCGCCGGCATGCATGGCGTGGCCACCGCTACCGTGGCGGCGCGTTTTGGCCTGCAGTGCGTGATCTACATGGGCACGACCGATATCGACCGCCAACAGGCCAACGTCTTCCGCATGAAGCTGCTGGGCGCCGAAGTGATCCCGGTCACCGCCGGCACCGGCACCCTGAAGGATGCGATGAACGAAGCACTGCGCGACTGGGTGACCAACGTCGACAGCACCTTCTACATCATCGGCACCGTCGCCGGGCCGCACCCTTATCCGGCAATGGTTCGTGACTTCCAGGCTGTCATCGGCAAAGAAACCCGTGACCAGATGCAAGCCCAGGAGGGCCGCCTGCCAGATAGCCTGGTCGCCTGCATCGGTGGCGGCTCGAATGCCATGGGCCTGTTCCACCCGTTCCTCGACGACAAGTCGGTACAGATCATCGGCGTGGAAGCGGCCGGCCATGGCGTAGAAACCGGCAAGCATGCCGCCAGCCTGAATGGCGGCGTACCGGGCGTGCTGCATGGCAACCGCACCTTCCTGCTGCAGGACGATGATGGTCAGATCATCGACGCCCACTCGATTTCCGCTGGCCTCGACTACCCGGGCATCGGTCCGGAACACGCCTGGTTGTTCGACATCGGCCGCGTCGATTACACCTCGATCACCGACACCGAGGCGCTTGCCGCCTTCCACCAGTGCTGCCGCCTGGAGGGCATCATCCCGGCCCTGGAGACGTCCCACGCGCTGGCCGAAGTCTTCAAGCGCGCGCCGACTCTGCCAAAGGATCACCTGATGGTGGTCAACCTCTCGGGCCGCGGCGACAAGGACATGCAGACCGTCATGCACCACTTCGACGAACAGGAAGAACATATATGAGCCGCCTGCAGACGCGCTTCGCCGAGCTGAAAGAACAGAACCGCGCCGCCCTGGTGACCTTCGTGACCGCCGGCGACCCGAACTACGATGCGTCCCTGGCGATTCTCAAGGGCTTGCCGAAAGCCGGTGCCGACGTGATCGAGCTGGGCATGCCGTTCACCGACCCGATGGCCGACGGCCCGGCGATTCAGCTCGCCAACATCCGTGCCCTGGCTGCCAAGCAGGACCTGGCCAAGACCCTGCAGCTGGTCCGCGAATTTCGCAAGGACGAGCAGGCGACCCCGCTGGTGTTGATGGGTTACTTCAACCCGATTCACAAATATGGCGTGGAGCGTTTCATCGCCGATGCCAAGCAAGCCGGTGTCGACGGCCTGATCGTAGTCGACCTGCCGCCGGAACATAACGCCGACCTGTGCGACCCGGCCCAGGCAGCGGGCATCGACTTCATCCGCCTGACCACCCCGACCACCAATGACAAGCGCCTGCCTACGGTACTCAACGGCAGCTCGGGCTTCGTCTACTACGTCTCCGTGGCGGGTGTTACCGGTGCCGGTTCGGCCACCCTGGAACACGTGCAGGAAGCCGTTACCCGCCTGCGCCGCCACACCGACCTGCCGATCAGCATCGGCTTCGGCATCCGTACCCCGGAACATGCGGCGACCATCGCCCGCCTGGCCGAGGGCGTGGTGGTCGGCTCGGCGCTGATCGATCAGATCGCCAAGGCGGACAACGACCAGCAGGCCATCGACGGCGTACTCGAGCTATGCAGCCAACTGGCCGAAGGCGTGCGCAGCGCTCGTCGCTAAACGCATCAGCCTCCTATAAAAGGCCGCAGCTCCCGTTGAAGGGGCTGCGGCCTTTTCAGATGCGGATCAGTCTCGCGGCGATGGCTTCAGCGTAACGCTGTCCTGAACACAGATGCGCGCAGCCCACCCCACGCGTCACTCCACTTCGAACAAGCCGTTGCGTACGGGCGCGTGAGCCAGCCGTTGGCGAATGTCTTCGTCGATCCGCGGGTCGTCCGGCTGATAGAGCATCACTTGGCGATAGGTGCTGATGCGGTTGATTTCCGTCCCCAAAAATTCCCAGACCACGCGGGTACAGGCCGGCGTGCGGCGGTCGCCGCTGGATACGCCAGTCTTCAAGCCGTTGAGGCGGGTGATTCGGCTCTTGAAGCTGGGAATCAGGATGGTCTGGCTCATCTCGTTGATGGTCAGCGACTCGTAATCGATGAGAAACAGCCGATCCTGCAGCTGGAACGCGGCCCCCAGGTAACGACAGCGCGCCGACTCTTCAGCAAGCCCACCGGCCGATGTGGCCTGGCGCTCCTGGCGCTCGAACAGGAAGGTGCCGCCCTCCTCGCGCAGGTGAATCAACGACACCAGAATAGTGCCGGGTACCGACATGCAGTTGGCGTATTCAAAGTAATAACCGCAATAGCGCGAAAGATCGCCGGACTGCTCACGCAGAGGCTGTAACAAAGCGTGTAACGGATCTCGCTCGGCAGGTGCGCCGATTTGCGCTCCCCGGGCACCTATCAGCCGGGCGAACTGATCGCTGGGCAAGCCCAGTTCGTAGCCTTCCACGCCGAAGAAATCACCAATGCGCTTGAGGTTATAGGCCGTTGGCTGGCTCTCGGCAGACAGGTATTTGTTGAATTGCGCGCGGTTGATGTCGAGTTTGCGGCACACCTCGGCAATCGAGCGATAGTGGCTGCATAACAGGCGAAGATTATCGCCAAGGTGATGGGACATGACAGGCTCAGATGATGCGAGTGACGTGATTATAGCATCAGGTCGCATCACTTAGAGTCGACCCGCGAAATTGCCGCTGCGGCCTCTTTAGCCAACCATGGCGACCGGAGACCCCGCTTACGCCGTCTATTCGTCGGTCACGCCCCAGGCGTACAGGCCACTGCCAGGTTCTGTTACAGCGCGGTCGTCCCAGGCACCGGCCAATCGCCCGCGCCACGCGTCATCCCCTAATAAAAAACAGGAAGAGTGCCATGCTCGATCTACTCAACGACCTAATCTGGAGCAAAGTGCTGATCGTCATGCTGGTGGGCCTCGGGCTCTACTTCAGCATCCGTTCGCGCTTCGTTCAGTTCCGCTATTTCACCAGCATGTTCCAGATTTTCAGCCAGGCGCTGGTACGCAAGCCGGGACAGCTCAGCTCGTTCCAGGCACTGATGCTCAGCGTTGCCGGCCGCGTTGGCGCCGGCAACATCGCCGGTGTCGCGGTCGCTATCACCCTGGGTGGCCCGGGCGCCGTGTTCTGGATGTGGCTGGTTGCGCTGGTCGGCATGGCCACCAGCTACTTCGAGTGCTCCCTGGCGCAGCTGTACAAGCAAAATGAAGGCGACGGCACCTACCGAGGCGGCCCCGCGTTCTACATCCTGCATGGCCTGGGTCAGCGCTGGATGGCGATCGTGTTCTCGATCCTGCTGCTGGTCACCTTCGGCTTTGGCTTCAACGCCCTGCAGTCGTTCACCGTGGCCAGCTCGATGCAGGACACCTTCGGCATTCCGGAGTGGATCAGCGGCGTGGTACTGGTGTGCATCATCGGCCTGATCATCTTTGGCGGCATCAAGCGTATCGCCAAGTTCGCCGACATTCTGGTACCGGTCATGGCCGGCTCCTACATCGCCCTGGCCTTGTTCGTGATCGGCAGCAACATCTCTGAAGTACCGGACACCCTGATGCTGATCGTGCGCAGCGCCTTCGGCCTCGAGCCGGCTTTCGCGGGCGGCATCGGCGCGGCCATCATCATGGGCGTAAAGCGCGGCCTGTTCTCCAACGAAGCCGGCCTGGGCAGCGCCCCGAACGTGGCAGCAGTCGCCGAAGTGCCGCACCCTGCGGCGCAGGGCATCGTGCAGTCGCTGAGCGTGTTCATCGACACCATGATCATCTGCACCTGCACCGCGCTGATCATCCTGCTGTCCGGTACTTACGCGCCCGGTAGCGAAGTCGGCGGCGTGATTCTCACCCAGAGCGCGCTGGCCGCCATCGTCGGCGAATGGGGCCGTGTATTCATCAGCGTTGCCCTGGCACTGTTCGTGTTCACCACGCTGATCTACAACTACTACCTCGGCGAGAACGCCCTGGGCTTCTTCAGCAAGAGCCGCGTGTTGCTGCAGGTCTACCGCGTGCTGGTGATCGTGCTGGTCATGTGGGGCTCGACCCAGGATCTGGGCACCGTGTTCGGCTTCGCCGACGTCACCATGGGCCTGCTGGCCATCGTCAACCTGATCGCCATGACGCTGCTGTTCAAGACCGGCCTGCGCCTGATGCATGACTACGACGAGCAGATCAAGGCTGGCGTGAAGATCCCGGTATTCGATCCAGCCAAGTTCGCTGATCTGAAGCTGGACAAGACCTCCTGGCCTGCCCTGCCAGCGCCGCAAGCGCCGAGTCAGGAACAGCCTCCGCGCTGAAGCCTGCTACCGTCTTCGCACTTCCTGCGAAGGCGGCTCCTTCGATGCGGCCTACCCGGTAGGCCGACATCCACGCGCGAACCCGATTCGCCACCCTGCCGCTTGAACACAGGAGTGCCCCATGGCTACTTCCAACCTTCTCGTGCTGTACACCGGCGGCACCATTGGCATGCAGCTCAGCGCTGATGGCCTGGCGCCCGCGTCCGGTTTCGAGGCCCGTCTGCGCGCCCAACAGGCGCAGCAGCCCGGGCAGATGCCCAACTGGATATTCCGAGAAATGTTGCCGCTGATCGACAGCGCCAACATGAACCAGAACAACTGGCTGACCATGGTCGAGGCGATCCGCCAGGGCATCGAGCAGGACGGCTGCGACGGCGTGCTGGTTCTGCATGGCACCGACACCCTCGCCTACAGCGCGGCCGCACTGAGCTTTTTGCTACTTGGTCTGCCGGTACCGGTGGTGCTGACCGGCTCCATGCAGCCTGCCGGTGCAGAAGACAGCGACGCCTGGCCCAATCTGTTCGGCGCCATGCAGGCACTGCACGAGGGCATCAAGCCTGGCGTTCACCTGTATTTCAACGGCGCGCTGATGCATGGCGCCCGGGTCAGCAAGCTGCACAGCGATGCGTTCGATGCGTTCCAGACGGTGCAGCGCTTGCGCCAGGGCAAGCGCCTCAGCGAGCTTCCCGCGCACATCGACTATCGTCAGCCGCGCCAACCGGTCAACCTGCTCAGCCTGCCACTGGTTCCCGGCTTGCGCGCCAGCCACGTACGGGCACTGCTGGACAGCGGCGTACAGGGTCTGGTGCTCGAGTGCTATGGCAGTGGCACCGGCCCATCAGACAACGCCGAGCTGCTCGACGTACTGCGTGAGGCCCACGCGCGCGGCGTGGTGCTGGCAGCCATCAGCCAGTGCCCACAGGGGCATGTGCAATTCGGTGTTTACGCAGCGGGCAGCCAGCTGGCTTCGGTCGGTCTGGTCTCGGCGGGCGGGATGACCCGCGAGGCGGCGCTGGGCAAATTGTTCGCGTTGCTGGGCGCCGGCTTGCCGCAGGCCGAGGTCGAGCAGCTGTTCAGCCTGGATTTGTGCGGCGAACGTGTGGAATGAGTCATGGATCAGGGCGCGTCTAGCCGGTATAGTCCCGCGCCGCTGACGAGCCGTCAGCCATTACGCTCACTCATTCCTTACAAGGACGTTCCATGCCCGCGCTTCGCTCAAGTGTTTTTCTGCTACTCATCCTGGCCATCACCGGCTGTTCGACCAAAGCTTATTTCAAACTGCCGGAGCAGAGCACCGTCAGCATCAACGAGCGCGCCGAACAGCATCCTCAAGGCCTGGTGAAGATTCGTCCGTTCTTCTGGAACCGCGCTGGTGGCGTGCCTTACAAATTGACCAGCACCACCACTGGCCAGCCTCTCTCGGAAGGCAAGCTGAGCACGCGTTTTCGCGTCGTGTCGATCTTCTGGCCGCCGTACAGCATCATTTACTGGCCGATGGGTTTCCGTCACCCATGCTACGACCTCACCACCCCGGTGACCGGCACGTGCACTGACCAAGACCTGATGATGCTGCGCAAAGCCCATCGCGACGCCCAGTGATGGCGAGGCTGCCGCCCTGGCAGCCTGACTCGCCCGGGGATCGGCAACCTGCTTCGGTCCCCTCACGCGCCATTCGATGGCCTTGCAGGCCATCGAATTCGCTCAGAATACCGACCAGCCAATCCGCTCACTGAGCACTTCCAACGCGGCCATACCGGCCAGCGAATTGCCGGCTGCGTTGAGTTCCGGTGACCACACGCAGATGGTGTACTGCCCCGGCACGATCGCGACGATGCCGCCGCCGACCCCGCTCTTGCCTGGCAAGCCGACTCGATAGGCGAAGTTGCCGGCCTCGTCGTACAGCCCGCTGGTGGCCATGATCGAATTCACCTGCTGGGTCTGCCGCAAGCTGAGAATCTGCTCGCCACTGTGTTTGCAGAACCCATCGTTGGCCAGGAAGCAGAACGCCCGCGCCAGGTCGACGCAGCTCATGCTCAGCGCGCAGTGGCTGAAGTAGCCACGCAGCACGGTTTCCACATCGTTGTGAAAATTGCCAAAGGACTGCATCAGGTAGGCCATGGCCGCGTTGCGCGCACGGTGCTGGTACTCCGATTCGGCGATGCGGGTATCCACCGCCACGTCGCGATTGCCCGACAACCGTCGCACGAAATCACGCATCGACAGCACCGGCGCCGCGAAGCGCGACTGGTTGATGTCGCTGATGACCAGCGCCCCGGCGTTGATGAACGGGTTACGCGGGCGGCCGCCCTCGAGCTCCAGCTGCAGCAGCGAGTTGAACGGCTGGCCGGACGGCTCATGGCCGAGCCGCTCCCAGATCGCTTCGCCGCTGTGCTGGATTGCCTGCACCAGGCTGAAGACTTTCGAGATGCTCTGGATTGAGAACGGCACCCGCGCATCACCGGCGCAGAACAGCTCGCCGTCGTTGCCGTACACCGCAATGCCGAGGCGCTCGGCAGGCACGCTGGCCAGCGCGGGGATGTAATCGGCCACCTTGCCCTTGCCGATCAGCGGCTTGACCTGATCGAGAACTTCATTCAGCAACGCTTGCATGCTCGGACTCGCAGTGATGCCCGGCAAGCTGCCAGAGCGACCCTGACTAGACGCCGGAATCGCAGCCTGGAGCACATGCCTGCCGGGCGGTTTCGATCAGCTCAGGCGCTGCAACAGCACGCTGATGTGCTCAGGGCCGATACCGCAGCAGCCACCGAGATGGCTGGCACCGCGGGCGCGCCAGTCGGCAACCCAGCGCAGGTAACCGGGCGGGTCGAGGTCTTCGCGCAGCGGGTCGAGTCCGTCGTTGGCGGTAGCCTCTTCGGGCTGCGGCGGGAAGGCGTTGGCGTAGGCGCCAATGGCGATTTCCGCTCCCAGGCTGGCGAAGGTCTCACGCGCCACGTCGATGGCGCCACCGATAACCTCCGGCTGGCTGCAGTTGAACAGCAGCACCTCGACGCCCAGCTCCGCGGCTGCGCGGGCCGCCTCGGCGACCGGCTCGCCGGAACGCAGGCGCGGTATGTCATCGGTGTCCTCATCACGCAGGGTGAACGACAGCCAGAACGGTTTGCCGTCATCCGGCAAGTGAGCGCGGATCGCACGCGCTTCGGCGATGGCGCTCTGGGTTTCGGCCAGCCACAGGTCAACGTGCGGCGCCAGCCCGTCGATCAGCGGCGTGAGCAGCTCGGTGACCCGCTCCGGCTGGAACAGATCGGGGCGGTAAGAACCGAACAGCGGCGGCAGCGAACCGGCGACGCGAACCGGCGAGGTCGCGCGATCCGCCGCGTTGCGGGCCAATCGACCGGCCTGCTCGGCGAGCGCACGACCTTCTACAGCGAAGCGTTGCTCGCCGATATGAAAGGGCACCACGGCATAACTGTTGCTAGTGATCACCTGGCTACCGGCGGCGATATACGCGGCATGCACCGCCTCCACCTGCTCCGGCGCCTCGGTCAGCGCCAACGCCGACCACTCAGGCTGGCGAAACGGCGCGCCACGGCGCTGCAGTTCGCGGCCCATGCCGCCATCCAAGAAAATCAGAGGTCGCTTGCCCATATAAGCCCCAGTCATATCGTTATGCATTCAATTCATTTGGATGCTTTGTCTTATAACTATTTAATACGCCATGCCCGCCTGTCACAACCTCTTTCGTGCTTAAGGAATCCTGTGAAAATTACGCTGTTTGCGGCCCTCGGCCTGACCCTCGCTTCCTTCTGCAATATGGCCCTGGCAGGCCCGACTCTGGACCGTATCGAAAAGAACGGTGAGCTGGTCAACGTGCTGATGGAAAACTACCCGCCGTTCTCTTTCCTCAATGACCAGAACCAGCTCGACGGCTTCGACATCGACGTGGCCAAGGCGGTCGCCGACAAGCTGGGCGTCAAGCTGCGCCTGGAAACGCCCTCCTGGGACGTGATCGCCGCGGGGCGCTGGAACGGCCGCTACGACATCTGTATCTGCTCGATGACGCCCAGCCAGGCACGCGCCCAGGTGTTCGATTTCCCGGTCACTTACTACGCTTCGCCTGCGGTGATCGTGGTCAACGCTGCGGATGAGCGCATCCAGTCCGCCAAGGATCTCTCCGGCCTCAAGGTCGGGGTGACCAGCGCCTCGTCCTACGAGGGCTACCTGAACAAGGATCTGGTCATCGAAGGCGCCGAAGACAAGCCGCTGCAATACCCGTTCGACGCCGTGCAGGTCGCCCCGTACGACAACGACACCGTGGCCTTCCATGACCTCGCCCTGGGTGCTGGCGTGCGCCTCGATGCGATCCTCACCAACCTGGTTACCGCGCAGCCGC
The DNA here is from genome assembly GCF_900102335.1 of Phytopseudomonas seleniipraecipitans. Taxonomy (GTDB): domain Bacteria; phylum Pseudomonadota; class Gammaproteobacteria; order Pseudomonadales; family Pseudomonadaceae; genus Aquipseudomonas; species Aquipseudomonas seleniipraecipitans. The sequence continues at coordinate 70,538 of NZ_FNBM01000005.1, read as the reverse complement.
GCATCGACCAGGACAAGCGCTTCAAGCTGGCAGGCAGCGCGCTGTATGCCGAGCCTAACGCCGTGGCCATCGAGAAGGATGATGCCGAGTGGCGCGCCAAGGTCGAGGACGTCTTCGCACAGCTGCGCAAGGACGGTACCCTGGCGGCCATTTCCAAGAAGTGGATCGGTTCCGATATCAGCCAATGACCCCACCTGAATCCCCTCGCCCGCCCCCTGCGGCTGGCGAGTCGTTGCTGCAGCGCCTGTTCGGCTTTCGCGCCCGCCTGTACGTCACGTGGGCGATCATGTTCGCCCTGTGCGTAGCGTTCTTTCTCAGCTTCGACCTGAAGTTCTCGATCATCCTCGACAAGCTGCCGAACCTGCTTGGCGCCAACCTGGCACCCAACGGTTTTCTGCAGGGCGCGGCGCTGACCCTGTTCCTGTGTTTCTGCTCAATCTGGGCGTCCCTGGCGCTGGGCTTCGTCACCGCACTGGCGCGCCTGTCGAAGAGTGCCGTGGCCTTTGGCATCGCCAGTTTCTACGCTTCGTTCTTTCGCGGCACACCGCTGCTGATCCAGATCCTGCTGATCTACCTGGGTCTGCCGCAACTGGGCCTGGTGCCGGGTGCGATCACCGCCGGGATCATTGCCCTGTCGCTGAACTACGGCGCTTACCTGAGCGAAATCTTCCGCGCCGGGCTGATCGGCGTGGCGCCCGGACAACGCGAAGCCTCCCTGGCGCTGGGCCTCAAACCGACAGTGATCTTCTGGCGGGTAACCTTGCCGCAGGCGATGCGCACCATCATCCCGCCGACCACCAGCCAGTTCATCTCGATGCTCAAGGATTCCTCGCTGATCTCGGTGATGGGCGTCTGGGAAGTGATGTTCCTGGCCCAGTCCTATGGTCGCTCGTCGTATCGCTACATCGAGATGCTGACCACCGCAGCGGTAATCTACTGGCTGCTGTCTATCGGACTGGAGCTGATCCAGGCGCGCCTCGAACGGCACTACGGCAAGGCCTACCTGAACGGGCGCTAGTCGCACCACCCTCACACGCGCTTGCGGTGCCGAGCGAGGCACCGCAGGATGGCAGTCGATCGACTTTTCGGAGACTTGCCCATGACCATTCGCATTCCCGTGGAAATCCGCGCCGTCACCGCTGACGACCACGCTGCCTGGCTACCGTTGTGGCAGGGCTACCAGCGCTTCTACATGACCGAAATCGGCGCCGACGTCAGCGCCACTACCTGGCAGCGCTTTCTCGACCCCGCCGAACCGATGTTCGCCGCCCTGGCCTGGCGCGACGGCGTGGCCATCGGCCTGGTGCACTGGATTTACCACCGCTCTTGCTGGACCACCGGCGACTACTGCTACCTGCAAGACCTGTTTATCGCCAAGGACGTACGCGGCGGTGGCGTCGGCCGCCAGTTGATCGAACATGTCTATGCACAAGCCCGCGAAAATGACTGCTCACGGGTGCACTGGCTGACCCACGAAAGCAACGCCAAAGCCAAGCTGCTCTATGAGCGCATCGGCGAACGTGCGGGGTTCGAGCAGTACCGCAAACTACTCTGAGCAGCTGCTGGCACGTAACCCGCATCTCTGTCGGCCTCAACCACCGACAGAGCGAGCCATGAACAAACTGGACAACGCGCTGCTGAATATCCTGATCAAGGATTCGCGCACTTCCTTCGCAGATATCGCCCGCCAACTGAACATCTCCCGCGCTCATGCTCGCACCCGGGTGCAGGCCCTGGTCGAGAGCGGCGTGATCGAGAAATTCACCGCAGTGGTCAACCCGGAGAAACTCGGCAAGGGCATCTCCACCTTCGTCGACCTGACCGTCGCGCCGCACGCCATAGAGGCAGTCGCCGAGCGGCTTTCAGCGACCATGGAAGTGGTCAGCCTGTACATCATGAGCGACCTGAAAAGCCTGCACATCCACACCCTGACCGACAGCTACGAAACCTTCGATGCCTTCGTGCGCCAGCACATCTTCAATCACCCGGAAATCCTCACGGTCGATTGCAAGGCGCTGATGACTCGGGTCAAGCATCGGCGTGGGGGCGCGCGTCTGTAAGCCGTTGTTGGCAGCTCGCTACCGGTGATCGGTAATGCTGCGCACTGCGTCAAAAGCGTGCCCTCGGTGCGTTTTGGTGCACAAATGACATTCGTTCGCTCACCGCAGCCCTGCTTACCGGAACGTACCCGGATAACCGGCGTGACCTGACAAATGTTCAGCATTACCTGCTGGGGTTACCGTTTCGTCACCTCACGAACCTCCGCCACGCTTGTTTTGTGTGCGTTAGGCATTTCGAAGGCAAATCTGAATAATGAGATAATTCATTTAAAATCATACAGTTAAAATAATTTTCTCCTGGCATGGCTGTTGCTGAAGGCATTCGGTAACGACTTTACATCCGGCAGGCAAACGCCCGTCGCAATGGCCACAGTGAAAGGAGAATCCCATGAGCCTCAATCGACGACACTTCATCGGCGCTGGCGCCCTCGCGGCCGGTGCAGGCCTGGCTCTGGGCGCTAGCAGCGTGGCCAGTGCGGCAGTCAGCGGCAAGACCTTCAACTGGAAGATGACCAACGCCTACGCACCAGGCTCGCCGTTCTATGTACAGGGCCCTGGCAGCCCCACCGACTTCTGCAAACGCGTCGAGGAAATGTCCGGTGGGCGCCTGAAGATCCAGCACTTCGCCGCCGGTGAGCTTATTCCTGCGCTGGAGGGCTTCGACGCCGTCTCAAGCGGCATGGTGGAAATGAACGCGGCGAACGCCTTCTTCTGGGCCGGAAAAATCCCCGCAGCGCAGTTCTTCACCGCCGTGCCGTTCGGCATGAACACCCAGGGCATGAACGCTTGGCTGTACAACGGCGGCGGCCTGAAGCTCTGGGAAGAACTCTACGAACCCCACGGCCTGGTACCCATGCCCATGGGCAACACAGGTACGCAGATGACCGGCTGGTTCCGCCAGCCACTGGAGAACGTCGACAGCCTGAAAGGCCTGAAGATGCGCATCGCAGGGCTAGCCGGCAAGGTCTACAGCGAGTTGGGCGTGGCGGTGCGCCTGCTGCCCGGCGGCGAGATCTTCCCAGCCCTGGAGCGTGGCGTGATCGACGCCGCCGAGTTCGTCGGCCCCTATCAGGATCGCCGCATGGGCCTGCACAAGGCGGCCAAGAACTACTACACCACTGGCTGGCACGAGCCGACCAACGTTACCGAACTGATCATCAACAAACAGGCCTGGGACAGCCTGCCCGCCGACCTCCAGGCCATCGTACGTTTCTGCGCCCAGGCCTGTAACACCGACAGTTGGTCATGGTGCGATGCGGTCAACGCCGAAGCCATGCAGGACCTGGTCAACAACCAGGGCGTGATCGCCAGGCCGCTGCCGGACGACATCATCAAGCGCCTGCATGAGGTCACCAACGACACCCTATCGAGCATGGCAGCGAGCGACCCAGCGACCAAGAAGGTCTACGAGCACTTCTTCGCCTTCCGCAAGCAATACATTTCCTGGGCCTCGGTGGGTGAGAAAGCCTTCATGAACATCGGGATGGGCGGGGCATGATGTTCATCGTCACCCGCATCGAACAACTGGTCGAGGCACTGGGCGCCATCGCGCGCGCCTGCGTGCTGCTACTGGTGCTGTTGGTGTCGTTCGATGTATTGATGCGTTACCTCTTCGACCTCAGCCCGGTGGCGCTGCAGGAACTGGAGTGGTACCTGATCTCGCCCATCGCGCTACTTGGCATCGCTTATACCCTCAAGCACCGCCAGGATGTGCGCGTGGACTTTCTCTACGAAAAATTCGGGGTGAAGACCAAGGCCGCCGTCGACCTGTTCAGCGGGATCGCCACCGCGGCGATCGGTTTCTACATCGCCCGCCTGGCGTTCAACTACACCATGCAGTCCTACAACATGGGCGAAGGCTCGCCGGATCCAGGTGGGCTGCCTTATCGCTTTCTGATCAAGGCCTTTTTGCCACTGGGGTTCGGCCTGTTCGGGCTACAAGGTGTTGCCGATAGCCTACGGGCGCTATGCGCTCTGCTGATGCCTGTACAGGCTCAGGAGGTGCGACCATGAGCCCCAACGAATGGTTGGCCATCTCCATGGTCATCGGCTTCTTCGCCATGATGATGGCGGGGGTGCCGGTGGCCATTTCTCTGGCCGTCTCCGGCTTCGTCGCTGGCATGATCGGCTTCGGCCCGATGCTCTTCGCATTGCTGCCGGCACGCATGTTCGGCGTGGTCAGCAACTACACCTTGCTGGCGATTCCGTTATTTACCTTCATGGGGGTGATGCTGGAGAAGTCCAGGGTCGCCGAAGACATGCTCGAAACCATTGGTCGCGCCATGGGTGGGTTGAATGGCGGCATGGGTCTGGCGATCATTCTGGTCGGCGTGCTCCTCGGCGCCTCCACCGGTATCGTCGGCGCCACCGTGGTGACCATCGGCCTGCTGACCCTGCCGACGCTGCTGCGTCGCGGCTACAACAAGAGCGTCGCCTGCGGCACCATCTGCGCTTCCGGCACCCTGGGCCAGGTGATTCCACCGAGCCTGGTGCTGATCCTGCTGGCCGACATCCTCGGCCAGTCAGTGGGCTCGATCTTCGCCGCAGCCTTCATCCCCAGCCTGGTGCTGGCGCTGATCTACGTGACTTATATGCTGATTCTCGGCTGGCTGCGCCCGGACTGGGTGCCGGCGATTCCCGCCGAGGAACGCGCCCTCACCAGCCGCAAGCAGTTGTTCAAGGACATGGCGCGCAGCGTGCTCCCGCCCTTGCTGCTGGTGATGGCGGTACTGGGTTCGATCATCGGCGGCGTCGCAGCACCCACCGAAGCGGCCTCCATGGGCGCACTCGGGGCGCTGATCATCGCCGCCTGCGCCCGGCGCCTGAGCTGGCCAACGCTCAAGGCCACCCTGCACGGCACGCTGACCATCAGTGCGATGATTTTCCTGATCCTGCTCTGCTCGCAGCCCTTCTCCCTGGCCTTCCGCGGCCTCGGTGGTGAAGCCCTGGTACACGAAATGTTCACCATGCTGCCAGGCGGCCAACTCGGGGCGATCCTGTTCCTCATGGCGGTGCTGTTCGTGCTCGGCTTCTTTCTTGAGTGGATCGAGATTTCCTACATCGCCCTGCCGATGTTCCTGCCGGTGTTCATCGCCTACGACACCGATCTGGTGTGGCTGGGTATTTTGGTGGCGCTGAATCTGCAGATGTCGTTCCTCACCCCGCCGTTCGGCTGGGCGCTGTTCTTTCTCAAGGGCGTTGCCCCTCCGGGAGTCACCACGCGGGACATCTACATCGGCGCTCTGCCGTACGTATTCTTGCAGATGCTGGCCGTGGCCGTGGTGTTCTGCTTCCCATCTCTGGCGACCTGGCTGCCTGCGGCTATCGGCTGGTGATGCCAATAACGGGCACCTCTAAAAACCAACCGCGCTGTCATCCGGCCTCGCGAACGTTTTAGAGGTGCCCCATCGGGCCGTGCCGTTATGATCAGTGCGGCCTGAAACAACAAGGAACCTGATCCCATGCTAAAGAGCACCCATGCCACCGGCGGCCTGTTCGTCGCGCCTCACCATCTCGCGGCCCAGGCCGGACGCGACGTGCTCAAGGCCGGCGGTAACGCCGTGGAGGCGATGGTCGCGGCAGCGGCGACCATCGCGGTGGTCTATCCGCACATGAACGCAATTGGCGGCGATGGTTTCTGGCTGATTCACGAGCCGGGCAAGCAGCCCTTGGCTATCGACGCCTGCGGCAGCAGCGCGGCCCTCGCCGACCGTGATTTCTACGCTGGCCACGCACAGATTCCCAGCCGCGGCCCGCTGGCTGCGCTGACCGTGGCGGGCACCGTCGGTGGCTGGGCCGAAGCACTGGCGCAGACCACCCACTGGCAGCCAACGCTGGCGGTGCCCGAGCTGCTCGCCGATGCCATCGGCCATGCCCGCCGCGGCATCGTGGTCAGCCGCAGCCAGGCGCAACTGACCCGGAGCAAGCTGGCCGAACTGCAGGATGTGCCTGGTTTTGCCGAGGTGTACCTGCACAATGGGCAGGCGCCGCGCGAAGGCGACCTGCTGCGTCAGCCGGCTCTGGCCGCGACCCTGCAGCGCCTGGCCGACGCCGGCCTGGGCGACTTTTATCGCGGTGAGCTAGCCGCGAGCATGGCCGCCGACCTCGAACGCCTGGGCAGTCCACTGCGCCTGGCCGACCTGCACGACTACAGAGCCCGAGCGGTCGAGCCGCTGAGCGTGCGCCTGGCCGATACCACCCTGTACAACATGCCGCCGCCCACCCAGGGCCTGGCCTCGCTGCTGATCCTCGGCATCTTCGAAAAACTCGGTATCGAGCAGGCCGAAGGCTTCGCCCATGTGCACGGGCTGGTCGAGGCAACCAAGCAGGCGTTCCTGATCCGCGACCGGGTGGTGACCGATCCCGCCCGTGTGCCGCAGGACCCGCAAGGCCTGCTGGACGACGCCAACCTGCAGCGCCTGGCCGCCGCCATCGACCCGCAGCACGCGCTGCCGTGGCCACAACCGGCCGCGCCGGGCGACACCATCTGGATGGGTTGCATCGACGATCAGGGCCGCGCTGTCAGCTTCATTCAAAGCGTGTACTGGGAGTTCGGCTCGGGCGTAGTGCTACCGTCCAGCGGCGTCGCCTGGCAGAACCGCGGGATCAGTTTCTCTCTCGATCCTGCCGCGCTGCAGACCCTGCAACCGGGCCGCAAGCCGTTCCACACCCTAAATCCGGCATTGGCGCTGTTCGACGACGGCCGCACGCTGAGCTACGGCACCATGGGTGGCGAAGGGCAGCCCCAAACCCAGGCGGCGATCCTCAGCCGCTACCGCCTGGGCAGTGACCTGCAGGCCGCGGTCAGCGCGCCGCGCTGGCTACTTGGCCGCACCTGGGGCGACGTCAGCACCACGCTCAAGCTGGAAAGCCGCTTCCCGCCTGCGTTGGTCGAGCAACTGCGCCAGGCCGGCCATAACGTCGAGGTGCTGGATGAGGCTTTCAGCGACACCATGGGCCATGCCGGCGCACTGCTGCGCCACCCTAATGGCGTGCTGGAAGGCGCTGCCGACCCACGCAGCGATGGCAGCGTCTGCGGGTTGTAGCGCCCGGGCTGCAGAACAAAATGGCCCCGCTCATGCGGGGCCATTTCGTTGGTGAGCTTGCAGGCTGACCGTTCCTCACGCTCTGCGTGAGAGCTGCCGCAATCGCTGGCTGGTGCCCGCCAATCGGCAATGTAGGGTGGACGTCGCTTTTCACGTCCACCGACACGGTGGATCGATGAAGCGCGATCCACCCTACATGCTGCACGCTGCCCGAAACGAAAACGCCCCGCTGAGCAGCGGGGCGTTTTCATTGGCGAGCGATGTGTCAGTCTGCGTCTTTCCAATCCTTGCGGCTCATGTAATCGCGGGTTTCCTTGACCACAATGCCGGAGAGCAGCAACAGGCCGATCAGGTTGGGCAGCGCCATCAGGCCGTTGGCGATGTCGGAGAACGTCCACACCACTTCCAGCGACGTCACTGCGCCGACGAACACCATCACTGAAAAGATCAGCCGGTACGGCATCACCGCCACACGACCCAGCAGCCGCTCCATGCAACGCTCGCCGTAATACGACCAGCCGAGAATGGTGGTGAAGGCATAGACCATGACGCTGATGGCCACGGTATAGAGGCCCCAGCCGCCGCCCATGCCCTGCTCCAGCGCCCAGGCAGTCATCGGCGCGCCCTTCAGGCCTTCCTGCATCCAGGCGCCCGTGACGATGATCGCCAGGGCGGTGAAGGTCACCACCACCAGGGTGTCGAGGAAGGTCTGAGTCATCGACACCATGGCCTGGCGAACCGGTTTGTCGGTCTTCGCTGCCGCCGCCGCGATCGCGCCTGTGCCGAGACCGGATTCGTTGGAGAAGATGCCGCGGGCCACGCCCATCTGCACGGCAAGAATGATGCTCGACCCCAGGAAGCCGCCGGCAGCCGCCGAACCACTGAAGGCATCGGTGAAGATCAGCGCGATGGCTGCCGGCAAACGGTCGGCGAATGCCACCAGCACGACGATGATGCAGGCGATGTAAAGCACGATCATCAGCGGCACGACGGCCGCGGCGAAACGGCCAATGCTCTTGATGCCGCCGATGATGACCACTGCGGTGACCAGCGCCAGGCACAGACCGCTGACCACCGGGGAAATGCCCCAGGTGTCGTACAGCTGATGCGCCGCCGTGTTGGACTGCACCATGTTGCCGATGCCGAACGAGGCGAGCACGCCGAAGATGGCGAAGGCGATGCCCAGGGTCTTGCCGAACCAGCCGCCGACACCGTGGGTCAGGTAGTACATGGGCCCGCCGCTCTGCTCACCCTTGGCATCGGTGACCCGGTACTTCACGCCCAGCAACGCCTCGGAATACTTGGTCGCCATGCCCAGCAGTCCGGTCATCCACATCCAGAACAACGCGCCCGGCCCGCCAATGCCGATGGCGGTCGCCACGCCGGCAATGTTACCCACACCGACGGTCGCGGCCAGCGCAGTGGCCAAGGCCTGATAGTGGGAAACGTCGCCAGGCACGTTGCCTTTTTCAGAACGCTTTACGAATGCCAGCCAGAACGCGTGGCCGAGCACGCGGAACTGCAGGCCGCGCAGACGAATGGTCAGGTACAGGCCGGTCAGCAATAACAGCGGGATCAGCAGGAACGGGCCCCAGACGAAGCTGTTGATGCTCGAAAGTACAGCGAGAAGTGATTCCATCGGGATGGTTATCCTTTTTGTTATGTCCACTGCGGCTCGTGGCCGCCAGGAACGGCACGGCGCGGATAGCGCTCCTGCCTAAGCCGGAAGGGTACGTCGCCAGGAACATCGAATGACGCGAAACGTCAGGCGGATCAATCGATTGCAAGGCACGCGATTGTCACCAAGTGGGCAAGGCTATAACAACTTGCCGGTGAAAGGGTCTGAAAAAATAGGAAAATTCGCTGCCGTATCGAGCATCGGCAGTGCATCGCGTTGTTTAACGCACGCAGCGCAGAGCCCCCCAACGAAGGACGGCGCAAAACCGTTGCGCCGTCATCACAGGCAGTGCAGCACACCGTTGGCTGTCAGCAGCCCGTCAGCTTCGCCTCGCGCCGCTCGCCTGGGAAGAAAAACGGTCGCAGGCGCACACCGACACCGTTGCCGATGAATGCCGCTACCAGCCACAGCCAGCCATGCAAGCTTCCAGAGGCAATACCACTGAAGTAGGCGCCAATGTTGCAGCCATAGGCCAGGCGCGAGCCGTAACCGAGCAAGAGCCCGCCGACGACCGCAGCGATCAGCGAACGCAGCGGAATGTTCAGGTTTGGCGCGAAGCGACCGGCCAGACCAGCCGCCAGCAGCGCACCGACAACGATGCCGATGTCCATCACCGTGGTGATGTCTTCCCACAGCGGAGCGGCCAGCGCCTGAGCATTGGCCGGCTGCTGCCAGAAGGCCCAGGCAGCGACGTCGACGCCGCCGCCCTGCAGCACCTTGGCGCCCCACAGTGCGAACGCAGAAGTGATGCCCCACGGACGACCCGCGAGGGCCAGAGTGGCGAAGTTGAGCAGCGCCAGCAGCACCGCACCCCAGATCAGCGGCCACGGCCCGCGCAGGAAGCGCTGCCAGCCTTGATGCTCGCCAGGCGCCGAGCGCTCCAGGCTACCGTGGCGAGCGCGCTCCAGGCGGATACTGATCGCGGTGATGGCAGCGAACAGTCCCAGGCTGACCAGCAGTGCAGGCACCAGGCCAAGACTAGTGACAATGGAGGTGGGCGGCAGACTCGGCAGCGCCGACCACCAGTCCAGATGATGCGTCGCCACCACGCCACCGATGATGAAGAACAGCAGCGTCACCAGCATCCGCGCGTTGCCGCCGCCCACGGTGAACAGCGTGCCAGACGCGCATCCGCCGCCAAGCTGCATGCCGATGCCGAAGATGAACGCGCCGACCACCACCGAGGTGCCGGCCGGAGCCACCAGCCCGCGCACCGGCTCACCAAACAGCGTGCCCGCCGAGAGCGCCGGGAAGAATAGCAGCACGGCGATGGCCAGCATCACCATCTGCGCGCGCAGGCCTGCGCCACGGCGTTCGTTGAGCAACACGCGCCAAGCCGACGTGAAACCAAAGGCCGCGTGATAGAGCACCAGCCCCAGCGCGCCGCCGACGATGAATAGCAATGCCTGACGGCCACTCACCGCGAAGGTGAGGGCCAGCGCGCCGGCCAGCAGCAGCGCCACGGCAATCAACGGCGTAGCAGGCCGGTTGACCGGTGCCGCTGCAGGAATGGACAGATTCATATAGACCTTCGAATAACCAATTGAAACGGTCAGCTATTTTAGCCATTCCCGGCGCCTGGCACAGGCCCACGGTTAGATCGTTTGCGAAGAAGGTTATGCCAAGGCGCTACTACGAATTAGCCCGTGCCATACAGGCCGGGATGTCATCGCCTCAGAACACGCCGTCACGGGCAACCGGTGGTGTAAACAGTCCGGCCGGGTCGCGACGCACCGACCCCGCTTCGATCTCGGCGGCTTCGACGACTTCGACCTGCTCGCCATTGAGCGCCTTCTGCACATCCTGCCGCGCCAGCACACTGGAGAGAATGGTTTTACCCGAATCGGTGAAGTCATAGACGCTGGACGAACCCTGCAACGGCACCGACGCCCGACGCTGACCCCGACTGTCGAATACATCGGCAGTCAGCGCGTGGGTCAGCACCACACCCATGAAACTTTCGCTCTTCCATTCACGCACGCGAATCGACAGCAGCATGGCATCGGCGGATGACGCCTGGCTAACCTTGCTATCGACGGCGCGGGCCTTGACGCCTTTGCGCTCGAAGCCTCCCAGCAAGGACTTCTGCAGTTCCTGCGCCAGCGGCTCGCCAGAGCGGGTGTTAACGTCATAGGGGATGTAGTAGCTGCCGCGAATCAAGCCGACGAAATGGCCCTTCTTGTTACCGGACAGTACATAGGGACGCTCATCGATCACCTGCACCTCGACGGCCTTGGCGAAGGTTTTTGGCACCTCGGGATACGCCTGGGAATAGTCTATTTTGCGACCATTGGAACAAGCAGCCAAGCTGAGCAACAGCATGAGGAAAACGCAGCGACGGAGCATGAAATATCCCTATCAGAGTTGACCTCGCCCTTCAGGAGCGACGGTTGAAAGCGCAAAGCTGCGGTGAATCCGAAGCAACGCGGTACGAACGCAGCCGCTATATGCCAAAGCAGCTGGGCCAACGCAAGCGACTGCGCCGATATGAACAAGGCAAATATGAAAAGTGCGATAGCTGCGGCAAATGCCGGGCAAAAAAAGGGGCCTTGCGGCCCCCAGAGGTAAACGTTGGGCAATCAGGCTTCGACTTCGATCAACACCTCGCCCGGATTGACGCGGTCGCCCTTGGCCACATGCACGGCCTTGACGGTGCCGGCGATCGGCGCCTGCACTTCGGTTTCCATTTTCATCGCCTCGGTGATCAGCACGGCCTGCCCCGCTTTCACGGTGTCGCCCTCCTTGACCAGCACGTCGACGATATTGCCCGGCATGCTGGTACTCACGTCACCCGGTGCGCTGGCGGTGCGGCGTTTGCTGCCGGTGCCGCCGGCGACGTAGTCGTTGAGTGCCTCGAACACCACTTCCTCGGGCATGCCGTCGATCGACAAGTAGAAGTGCCGCTTGCCCTCGCCCTTCACGCCGACGCCGGTGATGTCCACGCGGTAGGTTTCGCCATGCACGTCGATGATGAATTCAGTCGGCACGCCCGCGCCGCCGGCTGCCGCCACGCCGCTGCCGTCGGGAATCGGCAGCAGCACTTCCGGCTGCAGGGTGCCGGCCTCGCGTTCCTCGAGAAACTTGCGGCCAATGTCCGGGAACATGGCGAAGGTCAGCACGTCCTCTTCGGTCTTGGCCAGGTCGCCAATCTGCCCGCGCAGCTTGCCCATCTCCGGCTTGAGCAGATCGGCGGGGCGCACGTCGATCACCTCTTCGTTGCCGATGGCCTGCTTGCGCAGCGTCTCGCTGACTTTGCCCGGCGCCTGGCCATAACCGCCCTGCAGGTAAAGCTTCACCTCGTTGGTGATGGTCTTGTAGCGCTCGCCGGCGAGCACGTTGAAGAACGCCTGAGTGCCGACGATCTGCGAGGTCGGCGTGACCAGCGGCGGGAAGCCGAGGTCTTCACGCACCCGCGGAATCTCCGCCAGCACTTCGTTCATGCGGTTCAGCGCGCCCTGCTCCTTGAGCTGGTTAGCCAAGTTGGAAATCATCCCACCCGGCACCTGGTTGACCTGCACGCGGGTGTCGACCGCGGTGAACTCGCTTTCGAACTGGTGGTACTTCTTGCGCACCGCGTGGAAGTACATGCCGATTTCCTGGATCAGCGACAGATCCAGGCCGGTGTCGTATTCGCTGCCCTTGAGCGCGGCGACCATCGACTCGGTACCCGGGTGGCTGGTACCCCAGGCGAAGCTGGAGATCGCCGTGTCGATATGGTCGGCGCCGGCCTCGATGGCCTTGAGTTGGCACATCGAACCCAGGCCCGCCGTGTCGTGGCTGTGGATGAACACCGGTAGGTCGATCTCGGCCTTCAGTGCCTTGACCAACTCGGCGGTGGCAAAGGGCGTGAGCAGCCCGGCCATGTCCTTGATGGCGATGGAATCGATGCCCATGGCCTGCATGGCCTTGCCCTGGGCGACGAACGCCGCGACGGTGTGCACCGGGCTGGTGGTGTAGGCGATGGTGCCCTGGGCGTGCTTGCCGCTGGCCTTCACGGCCTCGATGGCCACCTGCAGGTTACGCACGTCGTTCATCGCATCGAAGATGCGGAACACGTCGATGCCGTTTTCCGCCGCCTTGGCGACGAAGGCGCGCACCACGTCATCGCTGTAGTGGCGGTAGCCGAGCAGGTTCTGGCCACGCAGGAGCATCTGCAGGCGGGTGTTGGGCAACGCCGCACGCAGCTGGCGCAGGCGCTCCCACGGGTCTTCCTTGAGAAAGCGCACGCAAGCGTCGAAGGTCGCGCCGCCCCAGACTTCCAGCGACCAGTAGCCGACTTGGTCGAGCTTGTCGCAGATCGGCAGCATGTCTTCGGTGCGCATGCGGGTGGCCAGCAGGGACTGGTGGGCATCGCGCAGGATGGTGTCGGTAACCGTGATTTTTCTTGTCATGATGCGTTCCTCACAGGCCGGCATGGGCGGCGATGGCGGCGGCGATGGCCAGGGCCAGTTCGCCCGGCTTGCGTTTGATCGAGTAGTTCAGCAGCTCGGGGTGGTTGTCGACGAAGCTGGTGTTGAAGCGCCCGCTACGGAATTCATCGTTGGCGAGAATCTGCTGGTAGTAGGTGGCGGTGGTCTTCACACCCTGCACGCGCATGTCGTCCAAGGCACGCGCGCCACGGGCCAGGGCCTCTTCCCAGGTCAGCGCCCAGACGACCAGCTTCAGGCACATGGAGTCGTAATACGGCGGAATTGTGTAGCCGGTGTAGATCGCCGTGTCGGTACGCACGCCGGGGCCGCCGGGCGCGTAGTAGCGGGTGATCTTGCCGAACGACGGCAGGAAGTTGTTGCGCGGGTCTTCGGCGTTGATCCGAAACTGCAGGGCAAAACCGCGGTACTGAATGTCTTCCTGCTTGATCGACAGCGGCAGGCCGGAGGCGATGCGAATCTGCTCGCGAACGATATCGATACCGGTGATTTCCTCGGTGATGGTGTGTTCCACCTGCACCCGAGTGTTCATCTCCATGAAGTACACCTCGCCCTCGGCGAGCAGGAACTCCACGGTGCCGGCGTTCTCATAACCGACCGCCTGGGCGGCGCGCACCGCCAAATCGCCGATGTAGGCGCGCTGTTCTGGGGTCAGCTGCGGACTGGGGGCGATTTCGATGAGTTTCTGGTTGCGCCGCTGGATCGAGCAGTCGCGCTCGAACAGGTGCACCACGTTGCCAAAGCTGTCGCCAAGAATCTGCGCTTCGATGTGCTTGGGGTTGACGATGCACTTCTCAAGAAACACCTCGGCCGAACCAAAGGCTTTGGTCGCCTCGGAGATCACCCGGGGAAACGCCTGCTCCAGCTCCTCACGGCTGTTGCAGCGGCGAATGCCCCGACCGCCGCCGCCCGAGGTGGCCTTGAGCATCACCGGGTAGCCGATGCGGTCACCTTCGAGCAGCGCCTCGGCGATATCCGCCACGTTGCCCTCGGTGCCCGGCGTCACCGGCACGCCGGCCTTGATCATGCTGCGCCGCGCTTCGGTCTTGTCGCCCATGCGGCGGATGACCTCGGCGCTCGGGCCGATAAACTTGATGCCGCGCGAAGCGCAGATTTCCGCCAGCTCGGCGTTCTCGGAGAGAAAGCCATAGCCGGGATGCAACGCATCGCAGCCAGTTTCCACGGCCAGGTTCACCAATTTGCGCGGGTTCAGGTAGCCCGCCAGCGGGTCTTCACCAATGCCGTAGGCCTCATCGGCACGTTTGACGTGCAGGGCCTGGCGGTCGGCGTCCGAATAGATGGCCACCGAACGAATGTTCATCTCGGCGCAGGCCCGCACGATGCGGACGGCGATTTCGCCACGGTTAGCTATGAGGATTTTCTTGATCACGAGCCAGCATCCTCGATCACGTGAACAGGCAACCCACAGAGGGTCGAGATATGACCGGATATGTCTGCCCGGCCTTAGAGCAACCCTACGCCGCTGTAACAATTAACCAAAATCAATATTTGTTGGGTTATGCATAAGTAAAAACTTATGCTTGCCGGACAAGAATCCACTTGAGTGGTGAATGAAATTCGCAAGTCATTGCTACGCATGACATTTCGTCAGCTGCAGGTGTTTCGCTCAGTGTGCGACAACCGTTCCTACAGCCGCGCCGCCGAAGAAATGTCGCTGACCCAGCCTGCGGTCAGCCTACAAATCCGTCAGCTCGAAGAGCTGCTCGGCCAGCCGCTGTTCGATTACGTCGGCAAGAAGCTCTACCTCACCGAGGCTGCCGAAGCCCTGCAGCGGGCCAGCGAGGACATCTTCGGGCGGCTGGAGAGCCTGGATATGCAGTTGGCGGATTTGCAGGGCTCGCTGCAGGGCCAGTTGAGCCTGGCCGTCGAGTCCAGCGCCAAGTACTTCATGCCGCACCTCTTTGCGGCCTTTCGCCGCGAGCATCCTGAAGTCAGCCTGCAACTGACGGTGGTCAACCACAGCCAGGCCGTCCGGCGTCTGAGCATCAACCGCGACGACCTGCTGATCATGTCCCAGGTGCCGGCCGACATGTCGTTGGAATTCCTGCCCTTTCTCAACAACCCGATCATCGCGGTGGCGCCTGCGGATCACCCCTTGAGCCAGGCGACCAGCCTGCGATTGCAGGACTTGTGCGAGTGGCCGCTATTGGTACGCGAGCCTGGCTCGGGCACGCGACGAGCGTGCGAGGAATACTGCAACCAGAAACGCGCCCATTTCGCCCAATTGCAGGAAGTTGGCTCCATGGAAGGGCAGCGCGAGGGCGTGATTGCCGGATTGGGGCTGGCCCTGATACCCCGCCACGCGGTGCGCCGCGAGCTGCAGCTAGGCGTGCTGCGCGAGCTGCCGGTCGCCGAACTGCCGCTGCTGCGCAGCTGGTGCGTGGTTCATCCGCGAGGCAAGTACCTGTCGCCGGTGGCCCAGGCATTTTTCAATTTTGTCCGCAACGAGCGTACGCAGATAGGCGCGTTGGCCGAGCAGTTCAGCGGTGTAGGCAATTCGTTGTAGGGATTTCGTATATCATATCCAAAACCTCTCCACCGACGGGTGCAGCGCGTGCCATTACCTCCTTTGAACGCCCCCAACCTTGGCATTGCCCCGTCCGCTTCGGAGGTGATCACCAAGCACCTGCGCGACGCCATCGTGTCCGGCCATTTTGCCGAAGACGAGCCGGTGCGCCAGGATGACATCGCCAAGCTGTTCAATGTCAGCAAGATTCCCGTGCGCGAGGCGCTCAAGCGTCTGGAAGCAGAAGGGCTGGTAGTGTTCCAGCGCAACAAGGGCGCGGTGGTCACGCGCATCTCCGAGGCGGAACTGGCGCAGATGTTCGAAGTGCGCATCCTCCTCGAAGACAAGGTGCTGCGCCTGGCGATTCCCAACATGAGCGAAGCCACCTTTGCCCGTGCCGAGCGCATCTGCGAAGAGTTCATCGGCGAGGACAACATCGGCCGCTGGGCCGAGCTCAACTGGGAACTGCACGCCTGCCTCTACGAACCGGCGCAACGTCCGTTCCTGGTCAGCCTGATTCGCTCCATCCACGACAAGCTGGAACGCTACCTGCGCATGCAGATGAGCCTGTCCGAAGGCAAGGACCGCGCCGACCACGAACACCGCGAAATCATCGCCGCCTGCCGCGCCCGTGACGTCGAACGGGCGGTCAGCCTGCTCGACCAGCACATCATCGGCGTCTGCCGCAGCCTGTTCGAGCACCTGCCAGGGCACCGTTGAGTCGGCCGCCTTCGTAGGGTGGACGACGCTTTAACCGTCCACCGCTCCGAAGCCTTGATGGTGGACAAAAAGAGCGTTGTCCACCCTACCTAGAGCGCGAGCATCATCAAATCCGAGTACCGGGTATCGCTCCACTCCTCGACACATCCGACGAGCTGCGACTCATCCTAGATCCGGTTGGACGCATCCAGCGCCTTGAGCAGGCGAGCATCGTGGCCATAGATATCCGGGCGGAACTGCACTTGCCCGTCAGCACCGACCTGCGCCGTCCAGTAGGCCATCAGGATCGGCACCGGGCGCGGTAGATCGGCGCGCAAGGTGCGGCCACTGTCCCACTGCCGGGCGATCCGGGCGCGCTCGCCTGGCGTGGCTTCGGCCAGCAGTTGGTCGACCAGCTCGGTCACCCGCTCGATGCGCACGCAGCCTGAGCTGAACAGCCGCGGCAGGTTGTCGAACAGGCGCTGGCTTGGTGTGTCGTGCAGGTACACCGAGAAGGGGTTGGGGAAGCGGATCGCCACCTTGCCCAGCGGACTGTGAGTACCGGCCTCCTGGCGAATCATCACGCGGCCTGGGCGCTCCCAGTCAACGCTGCGCGGGTCGACTTCATTGCCGTCATAGTCGATCACCCGCATGCGATTGGCTGCCAGGTAACCGGCGGCATCGCGGCGCAGCTCCGGCAGTTTGTCCTCGCGCAGGATGGTCGGTGGAATCGTCCAGGTCGGGTTCAGGGTCAGGTGAGTGATGCGCGAGCGCAGCAGCGGCGTCGGCCGCGCCGGCCGGCCGACCTGGGTGCGCGCCTGCCAGGCGATGGCGTGGTCGCGCAGGAACATCACTTCGGCGCCTGCCACGTCGATCAGCACGCTGGTCGGCTCGATCTCGTGGGACAGCCAACGCAGGCGCTCCAGATTGATGCGGATCTGATCCATGCGTTCGCTGGCCGAGCGGTTCAACTCGGCGAGCGTGGCGGGGCCGACCACCCCATCGGGCTTGAGCAGGTGGTTGCGCTGGAAGGCCTTGACCGCCTCCACCAACGCCGTGGAATACACCGAGGTTTCCTCGGCGACCAACGCTGGTGCGCCCTGGGACAGATCACCATGCAGCTGCAGGCGCTGTTCGAGCAGCGGCACACGGCCATCCACCGCGCCGGGCTTCAGCGATGAGCCGCCAGGGATGGCCAGCCATTGCGGCAACACCTGACGACGCAGCTCGGCGTAGCGTTGGCGCAGGTCTCGATAAGGCCCGAAATCCGGGCGAGCCTGCTCGAATGCTTGTGCGGGATCGTTCAGCCCCGCCTGGGCGAGCGCCAGCAGCGGCGCCTGGCTCTGCTCCACGGCCATGCTCTCCGGCTCCCAAAGCGGCTCTACCGTTGCCTGCTCCAGGCGCCCATAAGCCAGGTCGCGCAGGGCTTGCAAATAGGCGGTGGTGGCAAGTACCTCAACGCAGGCGGACAGCCGCGGCGATGGGTCGTCGACCGCCGCCAGCTCGCGCAACGGCTCCAGGTGATAGGCCCGCGGCTCCAGGCCATCGTCCACCAGGTTCTCCAGCTGCGTGAACAGCGCCGGCAGGTTCGCAGCGCTCCACACCGGCTGAGCACCGCGAAGCAGGTAGAACGGCTCCAGCCATTCACGATCCTTGGCGGTGAGCGTCAGGGCGGGCGACACGCAGGTCAGGCTGGGTTCGGCGAGCTGTTGTTCGAGCGGGCTGGGCGGCGTTGCGTCGGCCAATGCCAGAGGAGCGGTGAGGGCCAGCGCCCAGGCAAAGGATGTGGTGGGAGAAAACAAGGCGCCGCTCCAGATTACGACAGGGTGAATGACAGCCCGTCGGACACCGGCGGGTCAGAAGACTTCGACTGTTAGAATCGCCGGCTTTGTTGCGCCCGCAATTGCCTGGCAAGGGCTCGACCTGTCGATGACCGACACGCAGAGACTTGAGATGATGACCACGATTCAGCGAATTTGCTTAGCCTTTCTTTGCCTGGCATTGCCCGCACCGTCCCTGATGGCCGCCACCCTGGCGCCCGATCCGTTGCTGGAAAGCCTGGCAGACCAGGCCCCTGCGCTGAAGCGCAAGGTACTCAACCATGCCATCGACGCCATGCGTTGCGCCATCAATAACGGCGCCGTGCCGGCACAGCGGTTGGCGGTCATCGACTTTTCCAAGCCCTCCAGCGAGCGCCGCCTGTGGATCTTCGACCTGACCAGCAAGCGCCTGCTGCTGCACGATCTGGTCGCGCATGGCCAGCAGTCCGGGGACAACTTCGCCACCCGTTTCTCCAATACCGAAGGCAGCCATCAGTCCAGCATCGGTCTGTTCCGCACCCAGGAAAGTTACACCGGCAAACACGGCTACTCGCTGCGCATGGACGGCCTGGAGCCCGGCTTCAATGACCTGGCCCGCCAGCGTGCGATCGTCATTCACCCTGCCGATTACGTGAACCCGGCCTGGATCAAGACCCAGGGCCGCATCGGCCGCAGCCAGGGCTGCCCTGCGGTCCGCCCGGAAGTAGCGCGTATGGTGGTAGACAGCCTCAAGGGTGGCCAATTCATGTTTTCGTACTACCCCGACCAGCGTTGGCTGAAATCCTCGGCCTTCATCAACTGCAAGCCCGGCCTGGTCGCCGGAATTGTCAGCGCCAAGGAAGGTTGAGACGCCGCAGAGCCGATCACCGTCTCTCGCAGATTACTATCGAGGCCGTTAGCTGACGCCCCTGAGTGTCCCGCCCCTCCATCACGGCGTGAGTGTGGCAGGGGCAAAGTGCCTTGCTTCATCCCACGCCTGCTTTGCCTGTAGCGACCCTGCTCATGGTCGCCGGTGCTGGAGCAAGCCGCCTTGACGCGGCTTACCCAATCACGACCTCTCCTTGACGCTTTCGGCAATCCCCCCGTCGTTTTTGCACCCGGTCGCTCGGGCGTCGAGGCATATGCTCCCCACAAAGCGCCAGCAACGAATCTGGTGCATCAATCAAGGGGAGCCGCCTGATGAGCCCAGCCGAATTGCACGCCGACAGCATCGTCATCGATGGCCTGATCATCGCCAAATGGAACCGCGAACTGTTCGAAGACATGCGCAAGGGCGGCCTGACGATGGCCAACTGCACGGTGTCGGTCTGGGAAGACTTTCAGGAAACCATCGACGCCATCGCATCGAGCCAGAAGCTGATCCGCGAGAACAGCGACCTGGTGATGCAGGTGCGCACCACCGCGGACATCCGCCGCGCCAAGGAGCTGGGCAAGACCGGCATCCTGTTCGGCTTCCAGAATGCCCATGCGTTCGAGGACCAGATCGGCTACGTGGAGATCTTCAAGCAGCTCGGCGTGGGCATCGTGCAGATGTGCTACAACACCCAGAACCTGGTCGGTACCGGCTGCTATGAGCGCGACGGCGGGTTGTCCGGCTTCGGCCGCGAAATCGTCGCCGAAATGAACCGGGTAGGCGTGATGTGTGACTTGTCCCACGTCGGCAGCAAGACCAGCGAGGAAGTCATCCTCGAATCGAAGAAGCCCGTCACCTACTCCCACTGCCTGCCGTCCGGTCTTAAAGAGCACCCGCGCAACAAATCCGACGCCGAGCTGAAGTTCATCGCCGACCACGGCGGCTTCGTCGGCGTGACCATGTTCGCGCCCTTCCTGGCCAAGGGCATCGACTCGACCATCGACGACTACGCCGAAGCCATCGAATACGTGATGAACATCGTCGGCGAAGACGCCATCGGCATCGGCACCGACTTCACCCAGGGGCATGGCCAGGAATTCTTCGAGTACCTGACCCACGACAAGGGCTACGCCCGCCGCCTGACCAACTTCGGCAAGATCGTCAACCCACTGGGCATTCGCACGGTGGGCGAGTTCCCCAACCTCACCGAAACCCTGCTCAAACGCGGCATGAGCGAGCGCACCGTGCGCAAGGTCATGGGCGAAAACTGGGTGAGGGTGCTGGCCGACGTCTGGGGCGAATAAGCCCATCACGGCGGCAAATCGAAAATTATCGCTCCCACGTCTAGGCGTCGAACCGTTCGCGTGGAATACAGCCTGTGACGCTCTGCGTCACAGAAGCGGACGCAGAGCGTCCGCTGGAGCGTTACCACGCTGAGCGTGGGAACGATCAATAACCTCATTCCGGAGTTATCCACATGGCCACCCACGCCCCCGAAATGCCCATCCAGGTCGACGACGAAACTGGCGTCTGGACCACCGACGCCTTGCCGATGCTGTATGTGCCGCGGCATTTCTTCGTCAACAACCACATGGGCATCGAGGAGGTGCTCGGCGCCGACAAGTACGCCGAAATCCTCTACAAGGCCGGCTACAAATCCGCCTGGCACTGGTGCGAGAAAGAAGCCGAGTGCCATGGCCTTTCTGGCGCAGCGGTGTTCGAGCACTACATGAAACGCCTGTCGCAGCGCGGCTGGGGTCTGTTCGAAACGCAGAAGCTCGATCTGCAAACCGGCTATGCCGAGGTAAAGCTCAAGCACTCAGCCTTCGTGTACGTGTACGGCAAGGTCGGCCGCAAGGTGGACTACATGTTCACTGGCTGGTTCTCCGGCGCCATCGACCAGATCCTGGCCGCCCAGGGCAGCTCGATCCGTACCGTTACCGTGCAGGAATATGGCGGCTCCGAAGAAGGCCATGATGACGGCCTGTTCGTGACTCGCCCGCTTTGAACAAAAGGATCAGGTGCCGCCAATAAAGGCACCCGCCCTCCACCGTGAACGCAGAACGTAGCGTGTAGCCGCCGAATCGAGGAGAAGGTCATGGCCTTCGAAGCAATGTTCCAGCCGATCCAGATCGGCAAACTGACTATCCGTAACCGTGTGCTCTCCACCGCACACGCCGAGGTGTATGCCACCGATGGCGGCATGACCACCGAGCGCTACGTGAAGTACTACGAAGAGAAAGCCAAGGGCGGCATCGGCCTGGCCATCTGCGGCGGTTCCTCGGTGGTGGCCATCGACAGCCCACAGCAGTGGTGGAGTTCGGTGAACCTGTCCACCGACCGCATCATCCCGCACTTCCAGAATCTGGCGGACGCCATGCACAAGCATGGTGCCAAGATCATGATCCAGATTACCCACATGGGCCGCCGCTCGCGCTGGGACGGCTTCCACTGGCCGACCCTGATGTCGCCGTCGGGTATCCGTGAGCCGGTGCACCGCGCCACCTGCAAGACCATCGAGCCGGAGGAAATCTGGCGGGTGATCGGCAACTACGCCCAGGCCGCACGCCGCGCCAAGGAAGGCGGCCTGGATGGCGTGGAACTGTCGGCGGTGCACCAGCACATGATCGACCAGTTCTGGTCGCCGCGCGTCAACAAGCGTACCGACGAGTGGGGTGGCACCTTCGAGGGCCGTATGAAGTTCGGTCTGGAAGTGCTCAAGGCGGTGCGCGCCGAAGTGGGTGACGACTTCTGCGTGGGCATGCGCCTGTGCGGCGACGAGTTCCACCCGGACGGCCTGTCCCACGACGACATGAAGCAGATCGCCACGTACTACGACGACACCGGCATGCTCGATTTCATCGGCGTGGTGGGCTCGGGTTGCGATACCCACAACACCCTGGCCAACGTGATCCCCAACATGAGCTACCCGCCGGAGCCGTTCCTGCACTTGGCGGCTGGCATCAAGGAAGTGGTCAAGGTGCCGGTGCTGCACGCGCAGAACATCAAGGACCCGAACCAGGCCACGCGCATTCTCGAAGGCGGCTACGTGGACATGGTCGGCATGACCCGCGCGCACATCGCCGACCCGCACCTGATCGCCAAGATCAAGATGGGCCAGATCGACCAGATCAAGCAGTGCGTGGGCGCCAACTACTGCATCGACCGCCAGTACCAGGGTCTGGACGTGCTGTGCATCCAGAACGCGGCGACGTCCCGCGAGTACATGGGTGTGCCACACATCATCGAGAAATCCACCGGGCCGAAGCGCAAGGTAGTGATCGTCGGTGGCGGCCCTGCCGGCATGGAGGCCGCGCGCGTGACTGCCGAACGCGGCCACGACGTGACCTTGTTCGAAAAACAGGAGCAGCTTGGCGGACAAATCACCCTGGCTTCCAAGGCGCCGCAGCGTGACCAGATCGCCGGCATTACCCGCTGGTACCAACTGGAGCTGGCACGCCTGGGCATCGACCTGCGCCTCGGTACCGCGGCGGATGTGGACACCATCAACGACCTGCGCGCCGATATCGTCGTGCTCGCCAACGGCGGCCACCCGTTCCTTGAACAGGTCGAGCATTGGCATGCGGACGAAGGCCTGGTAGTCAGCAGCTGGGACATCCTCAGCGGCAAGGTGGCGCCGGGCAAGAATGTGCTGGTGTACGACACCATTTGCGAGTTCACCGGCATGTCGGTGGCCGATTTCCTCGCCGATAAAGGCTGCCAGGTCGAGATCGTCACCGACGACATCAAGCCCGGCGTCGCCATCGGCGGCACCAGCTTCCCGACTTACTACCGCAGCATGTACCCCAAAGAAGTGATCATGACCGGCGACATGATGCTGGAGAAGGTCTACGCCGAGGGCGACAAGAAGATCGCGGTGCTCGAGAACGAGTACACCGGCGCCCGGGAAGAGCGGGTGGTCGATCAGGTGGTCGTCGAGAACGGCGTGCGTCCGGATGAAGGCCTCTATTACGCGCTCAAGGAAGGTTCGCGTAACAAGGGCCAGATGGATGTTGACGCGCTGTTCGCCATACAGCCGCAGCCAAGCCTGAGCCAGCCCGGTGACGGCTACCTGCTGTTCCGTATCGGCGACTGCGTGGCCCAGCGCAACACCCATGCAGCGATCTATGACGCACTGCGGCTGTGCAAGGATTTCTGAACTGACCCCGGTCGACTGATGGCACCCACGTCGAGGCGTCGAACCGTCCGCGTGGGTACCCCCGACTCGTGATGCTCTGCGTCACACGCGCTGGACGCGGAGCGTCTGGCGATTCGTTGCCGCGCCAAGCGGGGCAACGATCAACGGAGACCAACGCTCATGCTGCAACTCATCCTTCCCGTCCTGCTGTTCGCCGCCCTGGGCCTGGCCGTACTGGGCGCCGCGAAACGCTTCTTCATGTGGCGCCGCGGGCGCGCCTCGCACGTCGACTGGCTCGGCGGCCTGCTGAAGATGCCGCGCCGCTACCTAGTCGATCTGCACCATGTGGTCGAACGCGACAGCTACATGTCCAAGACCCACGTGGCGACGGCCGGCGGCTTCGTACTGGCCGCCGTATTGGCGATCGTCGTGCACGGTTTTGGTCTGCACAATCGCATCCTCGGTATCGCCTTGCTGGCCGCCACCGCGTGCATGTTCGTCGGCGCACTGTTCGTCGCCGCGCGCCGGCGCAACCCACCGGCGCGCTTGTCGAAAGGCGCCTGGATGCGCCTGCCGAAAAGCCTGCTGATGTTCTCCGCGAGTTTCTTTATCGCCACCTTGCCAGTGGCCGGTGTGCTGCCAGCAGATTTCGGCGGCTGGGTGCTCGCGGCCATTCTGGCCATTGGCGTGGCCTGGGGCGTGTCCGAGCTGTTCTTTGGCATGACCTGGGGCGGGCCGATGAAGCACGCCTTCGCTGGCGCCCTGCACCTGGCCTGGCACCGCCGCAGTGAACGCTTCGCTGGCGGTCGCTCCACCGGCCTGAAAGCACTGGACCTCAACGACCCGAAAGCACCACTGGGCGTGGAAAAACCCACCGACTTCACCTGGAACCAGCTGCTCGGCTTCGACGCCTGCGTGCAGTGCGGCAAGTGCGAAGCCATGTGCCCAGCCTTCGCCGCCGGCCAACCGCTGAACCCGAAGAAACTGATTCAGGACATGGTCATCGGCCTGGCCGGTGGCACTGACGCCAACTTCGCTGGCTCGCCTTACCCTGGCAAGCCACTTGGCGAACACGGCGGCGGCCCGCACCAGCCAATCGTCTCGCTGCAGGGCAAGGCGCTGGTCGACGCCGACACCCTGTGGTCGTGCACCACCTGCCGCGCCTGCGTGGAGGAGTGCCCGATGATGATCGAGCACGTCGATGCCATCGTCGACATGCGCCGTCATCTGACTCTGGAAAAAGGCTCGACACCCAACAAGGGCGCCGAAGTGCTGGAAAACCTCATCGCCACCGACAACCCCGGCGGCTTCGCGCCCGGCGGCCGGTTGAACTGGGCCGCTGACCTGAACCTGCCGCTGATGAGCGAAAAGGGCCAGGCCGAGGTGCTGTTCTGGGTCGGCGACGGTGCGTTCGACATGCGTAACCAACGCACCCTGCGCGCTTTTGTGAAGATCCTCAAAGCCGCCAACGTAGACTTCGCCGTGCTCGGCCTGGAAGAACGCGACAGCGGCGACGTGGCCCGCCGCCTCGGCGACGAAGCGACCTTCCAGCAGTTGGCCAAGCGCAATATCGCCACTCTGGCCAAGTACCAGTTCACGACCATCGTTTCCTGCGACCCACACAGCTTCCACGTGTTGAAAAACGAGTACGGCGCGCTGGGCGGCGATTATCAGGTCGTGCATCACAGCACCTTCATCGACACGCTGATGCAGCGCGACTTGCTCACGGTCGGGCAACACAAGGGCGGCAGCGTCACCTATCACGACCCTTGCTACCTCGGCCGCTACAACGGCGAATACGAAGCACCGCGCGCGGTCCTCAAGGCCATCGGTATCGAGGTGAAGGAGATGGCCCGTTCCGGCTTCCGCTCGCGCTGCTGCGGCGGCGGCGGCGGCGCGCCGATTACCGACATTCCCGGCAAGCAGCGTATCCCGGACATGCGCATGGAAGACATCAAGGAAACCGGCGCCGAGTTGGTGGCCGTTGGCTGTCCACAGTGCACGGTGATGCTCGAAGGCGTGGTCGAGCCGCGCCCACAGATCAAGGACATCGCCGAGCTGGTGGCCGAGGCGCTGATCGAAGCCGAAGCACCGCAGAAGAAGCCCGTTACGCAACCCACTGCAGTGGAGGTCGCATGAATATCGACGTGCGTGACAACCTGGCAACGGGCGATGGGTTATCACCCATCCTACAAAGCGCGATCCGTAGGATGGGTGCCAACCCATCAACAAAAACCACCCTCCTGAGCTGCCTGACGGGAGACCGCCATGAGTGACATCATTCGCCGCGATCCGCGCGCCGAGCGCATCGCTCGCAACCGCCTGCACCCGCTGCATGCGGCCCTGCAAACCCAGCAGACGCAGTGGATGGGACCGAACGGTCTCGTCCGCAAGAACCCGCATGCCATCGCCGCCGGCTTTATCGGCCCGGCCGGGCTCAAGCGCATCGACCGCAGCGGCGCCCAACAAGGCGGCAGCAACAAGCGCCAGAGCAGCAGCGCTGTGGTGCAACTGCCGCTGCATGTGGTCGAGCAACCGGCATTCGTCATCGCCGTGGTGCCGGACATGGTCGGCGGGCGCCTGAGCAGCCACGACAAGGACCTGCTCGGCCTTGCCCATCAGCTGGCCGGCAAGGACGGTGCGGTGCTGGCCGTGGTATTCGGTGAACACAAGGAGGCCGCATTCGACACCGCTGGCGTCGACCGCCTGCTGCAGCTGGAAGGTGACGAATACAGCGGCTACTCGCCCGAGCAGAGGGTGCTGGCGTTGCGCGCCGTGGAGAACCAGTACAACCCGCGCCATTGGTTGCTGCCAGACAGCCGCACCGGTGGCGGCGAACTGGGCCGGCGCCTGGCTTCCAGCCTGGGCGAAAGGCCGGCAACCCGTGTCTGGCAGGTCAAGGATGGCAAGAGCACCGGGCGCGCCGGCGCTGGCCGCGAAGACATCGCGCGAGCAGCCCCGCGGCTGCTTCTGGCTGCGGCGGAGTGTGCCGAGCCGGTCAGCGAGACCCGGCATGAGGCCAGAGCGGTAAAACTGTCCGACCCGGTCGCGCGTAACCTGCCTCGTATCGAAGACCTCGGCTCGGTAGCCGTCGACCCGGCGCAAATTCCCATGGCCGAGTCGGAGTTCATTCTCTCGGGCGGCAACGGCGTCAAGGACTGGGCTCTATTCCACCGCGCCGCCGTCGCCCTCGGTGCCACCGAAGGTGCATCACGGGTGGCGGTCGATGACGGCCACATGCCGCGCGGCCGCCAGGTTGGCGCTACCGGCACCTGGGTTACCGCACGCGTCTATCTGGCTGTCGGGATTTCCGGTGCTATCCAGCATCTGCAAGGCATTGGCGCCTGCGACAAGGTGGTGGCAATCAACCTCGACCCGGGCTGCGACATGATCAAGCGCGCCGACATGGCCGTCATCGGCGACGCCGCCGCCATCCTCCAGGCGCTGATCGAGCGCGTCGAGGCTCACCGCCAGGGAGCCAAACGCGATGCTGCATAGTTCACGATTCGGCGGCCCAAGGGAGATGGCGCTCACCTGTGCGGGCCGATTCTTCACCATCACGCTGCACCGTTCGGATGCAGAAGACGACAGCGCTTTCCGCCCGACGTCACCGGAGTCGCGCCATGACTGAGTTGAACATCGTCACCCTGATCTCCATCGGCTCTCACCCCGCTTCGGGCCGGCCACGGCGTGCCGAGCAGGACGCTCGCGCCGTGGAGTTGGGGCTCAAGCTGGCCGGTGAAAAGCTCAATGTGGTGCATGCCGGCGACCCCCAGGAAGACACCCTGCGCGCTTATCTAGGCATGGGCTTGCCAGGCCTCACCGTACTCGAACAGACCCGCGAGGCCGATGCGCTGCCTGCCCTTGTCGAACACCTGCAATTGACCAAGGCACAGCTGGTGCTGACCGGCAGCCAGGCGGAAACCGGCGAGGGCTCCGGCATGCTGCCGTATCTGTTGGCAGAGCGCCTGGGCTGGCCGCTGATCGTCGGTCTGGCCGAGGTAGAGCGCATTGATGGCGGCAGTGCTCAAGTGCTGCAAGCGCTGCCCCGCGGCCAGCGTCGGCGCCTCAAAGTGCGCCTGCCGTTTGTGGCCAGTGTCGACACCGCGGCCCCGGCGGCCCGCCAGAGCGCATTCGGTCCGGCGCGCCGCGGTACGCTGGATCGCGAAGCGGTGGAGCTGGTCGACGACCCGCTCTACGCCGATGCGCAATGGCAACCGGCCCGGCCGCGGCCCAAGCGCTTGAAAGTGATCAAGGCCAAAACCGGCGCCGAGCGCATGAAAGCGGCCACGGCAAAAGCCTCGGGGGGTGGCGGGCAAGTGATCACTGGCGTCTCGCCACAGGAAGGCGCAGAGGCTATCTTCAAACTATTACTGGACGAAGGCGTGCTGCGCTGACTGAACGCCGCCTCCTTACACACTGAGAGGACAGGACGATGATGCATACCGACTTGATCGACCAGGAAGACCTGCGTGAGCGCCTGGTTGCCCTGGGTATCAGCATCCCCAGCGGCGCGAGTGCCGAGCAGGCTTGTGAATACGCGGTCACCGGCCTGTGCCCCGAGCGAGCACTTGCCCTACGCCGGATGGTTGAAGAGATACTGGCGGGTAGCGCTACCGTGCTGCCCACGGTACGCGAAGCAATTTCCCGTACGCTGCTGCCCGCGCTCGTTCCCCGCCGCTAGAAATCCCTTCCACTCCGCGACGAGGCCATGGCCGCCAGGCCATAGGCGACCGCGATTCGCACAAATTCTGTGCATCTGCCTGTGGATAAACTGTTGAATAACTGCCAGGCGCCACGGATATTGGGCGCTGCGGTTACCTGCGCTTTTTTTACCCAGCGCGCTCGCCACTAATTCGGCGAGATGCCCGTCACAGGGCCTTCCAAACAATTTTGCGGAAAAATGCGGTGGTCTTATCCACACCAATAGCTTGCGCACAAATACTGTGTGCGTAACTGTGGATAAGCTGTTGGACACGCACTGGAGGCGAGATGCAATGGGCATCTCGCAGGGCTGGTTAGTTCTTGACCACTGCTAATTCACGGGCGGACGGTGGCGACAGGGCCACCTCCGTAAACAGCGTCAGACGATACGCACACTGGCAAACGTCGACTCGCCCTGCGCGCGGCTTAGCGCCGACATCGCGGATGACGACTCTTGCATCAGGTCGTCTCGGATCGGTACGAGAGACACCACATTGGACGAGTTGCCAGCCCGCTCGTCGCGCGGCGGAATGCCAAAATACTCGCGATAACACTTGGAGAAGTGCGGTGTCGAAACGAAGCCGCAGACCGAGGCCACTTCGATGATCGACATCGAGGTTTGCTTGAGCAACTGGCGGGCGCGAATCAGGCGCAGCTTGAGGTAATAGCGCGACGGCGAACAATGCAGGTACTTCTGGAACAGCCGTTCCAGCTGACGGCGCGACACATCGACGTAGAGCGCCAGCTGGTCGAGGTCGATAGGCTCCTCAAGGTTGGCCTCCATCAGCGCGACTATTTCCTGCAGCTTTGGCTGGTTGGTGCCCAGCATGTGCTTGAGCGGCACGCGCTGGTGATCCTGCTCGTTGCGGATGCGCTCGTAGACGAACATTTCAGAAATCGCGGCAGCCAGCTCCCGGCCATGCTCGCGGCCGATCAGGTGCAGCATCATGTCCATTGGCGCGGTGCCGCCCGACGAGGTATTGCGGTTGCGATCGATGGAGAACAGCCGGGTAGTAATGGCAGCGCGGGGGAAGGCTTCCTGCATCGCAGCAAGAAACTCCCAGTGCACACTGCAATCGTAGCCATCCAGCAAGCCGGCCTTGGCCAGCGCCCAACTGCCGGTGCACACCGCGCCCATCTGCCGACCATGGCGCGCCTGCCCCTGCAGCCACTGCACATGCTCACGGGTGACGCTGCGCTGAATGTCCACGCCGCCGCAGACGACTACCGCGCTCAGGGGTGGCGCGTTAGCGGAGCTGGCATCCGGGGTGATCTGCAGACCATCGCTGGCAATCACCGGCAGGCCATTGAGGGTGAGGGTATGCCAGCGATACAGCTCCTTGCCGGAGAGCTGGTTAGCCATGCGCAGCGGCTCCACAGCCGACGCCAGGGAGATCAGCGTGAAACTGTCCAGCAGGAGAAACCCGATGGAATGTGGAACACGACTCTGCAGCTGCGCATCCTGATTGAACTGTGACATGGGTGAACCCTCACGCTAAGCACGTTGTGAGCCTTCATCGCGAGGCTCTGATTTTCTTGTATTCGCGGTATATGCAAGTCAGGCAGATGGCCTATACAACGCAAAGGTCATGCCGACATTGAACGGTCATTCAATAAAAACCAGGGATAGCCTGGAACGCCCCGGTGACGGCAATCCGTCGCTCTGCATCAGTGCCGCCGAAATAGGTGCAAAGTGCCATGCCACAAGGGCTTGAGCATTTTGGTAGCACTGTTGCGAGACGCTGTTCCCGCACGATCAGAATGGTTACCTGACGGCAGTAACGAGAAATGTGACCGACCGGTCACGAAGGCGGCGTTTCGGCCATCGATCAGCCTGCACCAAAAGCTGGCGGGCAAGCAGCCCGCTGGTCAAAAAACGCTCACGCCAGCAAGTGCGTCAGTGGAATCGAGACGGTCATTGCTCCGTTCGGGTCGGCCCGATCGAGCATCACGCAAATCACCTTGGCGTTTGCCGAACGCCTGGCAGCGCAGGTCAATAGACGTCGCTTGGCTAACCAGGGCGCATTCGGTTCTAACCCGCTGCTGCCAATCATTGCAATCAGCACGCGGATAACACCGAAGCGGTGCATTTTTTGCGAAGATTTACCGCTACCGACAGCCTTACATACGATTTTTTCAAATTCGCTGCAGCCCCCGGCTCACCTAGCCTGACGCTGACAAAAAAGCTGAGAACCGCGCCGTTCCTGGCTTGTAGCCTTAGCCAAGGGTAGAAAAAATCTGTTAAGGTTTTTTAGGTGATGGCTTTTGTGTCGTCGCCCAACACGTCAGGGTCGCAATTCGATAATTGCCACGACCGCAAGACTATATCGTTGAGTCAGCCGATTTCGTCGCTGCCCCTCTTGACCAGAGCGGCAGACCGGAGCCCTCCGCTCCGGACCGAAGAACAGATAAGTGCTGGCTACCGCAACTGGGCGCCAGTCCAACAAGAAATTTCGGATGTACGCGCATCTCGGATGAGATGTGAATTCCCAAAGGACTGGGCTTCGTAACACTGCCAGAGGGTTTGGAAAGCAGTTTGCAACACGGCAAGGCAAGTTTCATTCGACTACGTACCCAGGCAATGCCGAAGGCTGCTCGCAGCCATGGCAGGGCGTCGGTAGCGTGCACGAGTGCCAGCAGAACGCCATGCAGCAGAACGCTGTCCAAACCTCGGAACCGTGTATATACCCACAAGCAAGAACAGTCGACATCGCCTGACGAACGCCCGGTGGGCGCTCGGCAAGCCGCGTGTAGCTGCTCTGGATGTTTACTGAAGGGGAACCATCCCATGCAGTCTGGAAAAATCGTCGTCGAAAACCTCTACAAGGTGTTCGGCGACAAGCCGCAAGAAGCCATCGACCTGCTCAAGCAGGGCTGGAGCAAGGACCGAATCCTCGCCGAGAAAGGCGCTGTCATTGGCGTCAGCGACGTCTCGTTCAGCGTCGAAGAGGGTGAAATTTTTGTGCTGATGGGCCTCTCCGGCTCGGGTAAATCCACCCTCATCCGCCTGATAAACCGGCTGGTCGAGCCGACCGCCGGAGACGTCTTCATCGACGGGCAGAACGTCGCCAAGCTGCCCAAGGATCAACTCATCGAGCTGCGTCGCCGCGACATGAGCATGGTCTTCCAGTCTTTTGCACTGATGCCGTCGCGCACCGTGCTGGACAACGCCGCCTTCGGTCTCGAAGTGGCCGGCAAGGGTCGTAAGGAACGCGAAGAACGCGCCATGCAGGTCCTCACCCAGGTTGGTCTGGACACCTTCGCCAGCAAATTCCCTCACGAGCTCTCGGGCGGCATGCAGCAGCGCGTCGGCCTGGCTCGCGCCTTGGCCGTCGACCCGTCGATGATCATCATGGATGAAGCCTTCTCGGCCCTCGACCCGCTCAAGCGCCGTGAGATGCAGGATATCCTCCTTGAGCTGCAGAAGACCGACCGCCGCACCATCATCTTCGTGTCTCACGATATCGAAGAGGCCATGCGCATCGGCAACCGCATCGGCATCATGGAGGGCGGCAAGCTCATCCAGGTCGGCACGCCGCAGGAGCTTATCGACAATCCTGCCAATGAATATGTGCGTAACTTCTTCGACACGGTCGATACCAGCCGCTATCTGACCGCTGGCCAGCTCAAGTCCGACAGCGTGCCGATCTACGTGCACAACGGCAAAGCGCCTGATGCACAGACCGTTTGCCGTGAGCTGCAGGAGCAGGATAAACACTACGCCTTCATCGTCGACGAAGACAACAAGTTCCAGGGCTCGATCAGCCTGGAGAAGATCGCCCTGTTGGTCGAAGGTGGCGAATCCTGCTCCCTGAACCAGGCTGTGCTCAAGGAAATCAATCCGGTTCCCGAGAACATGCCGCTCGATCAGGTGATCGGTCGCCTGGTGGACAACGAGGGTCCGATCCCGGTAGTCGACCAGGACGGCAATTACAGTGGCGCCATCAGCAAAGGCCGCCTTCTGACTCGTCTGCAGGGAGAATAACATGAGCGAGAAACTGGATCTCGGCAGCTGGGTCAACGACTCGGTGCAACACCTGCTGGATAACTACAGCGGTGCCTTCGACAGCATCGGCAGCGTGGTCAGCGGCTTTTCCGAGGGCATCGAGGCAGTACTCATGCTGCCCCCGGCCTGGCTGCTGATCGCCATTTTCGTGGCCCTCGGCCTGTGGCGCATCGGCTTCCGCTTCGCCGTGTTCACTGCCATCGCCTTCGTGCTGATCGTCATGACCGGCTTCTGGGAACAGACCGTCGTCACCCTCGGCCTGACCTTCTCGGCCACCCTGATCAGCTTGTTGATGGGCATCCCATTGGGGATCTGGGCCGCCAAGAGCGAGCGCGTATCGACCATCATCCGGCCGATTCTGGACTTCATGCAGACCATGCCGGCATTCGTCTACCTGATTCCCGCGGCCATGCTGTTCGGCCTCGGTCGCGTGCCCGGCATCATCGCCACGGTGATCTTCGCCATGCCGCCGGCGGTACGCCTGACCAGCCTGGGCATTCGCCAGGTCAACAAGGAAATCGTCGAGGCCGGCCAGTCGTTCGGTTGCAACGGTCGTCAGCTGCTGTTCAAGGTGCAGCTGCCTAACGCCATGCCGTCGATCATGGCCGGCGTCAACCAGACCATCATGATGGCCCTGTCGATGGTGATCATCGCCTCGATGGTCGGCGCAGGCGGCCTGGGTAACGACGTGTTGGCCAGTATCCAGCGCCTGGACATCGGCCTGGGCTTCGAAAGCGGTATGGCCGTGGTGCTGCTGGCGATCATTCTCGACCGCATCACCGAAAGCTTCGGCACGCCGCGCACTGCGGCCAATCGTGCCGGTTGGTTGAACTGGCTGAGTGCACGCCTGCAACGTCAGTAGCGGGCATACTCAACGTTCTTTCAATTCTACAAGGATCCCCGGATGAACAACTTTTACAAAGCGGCAGGGGTCGGTTTGTTGTCCTGCGCGTTGATGCAAGGCGCGTGGGCTCAGGAGCCGTCGAGCTGCAAGCAGGTGCGT
This sequence comes from Phytopseudomonas seleniipraecipitans, assembly GCF_900102335.1. Classification (GTDB taxonomy): domain Bacteria; phylum Pseudomonadota; class Gammaproteobacteria; order Pseudomonadales; family Pseudomonadaceae; genus Aquipseudomonas; species Aquipseudomonas seleniipraecipitans. The sequence goes on along the minus strand of NZ_FNBM01000005.1, from coordinate 37,578 downwards.
TTCGCTGAAATCGGCTGGGCCGATATTGCAGCGACCACCGGCGTGGCCATGACCCTGACTGAAGGCCTCGGCTACCAGCCGCGCAAGACCATGGCTTCGGTGCCGATCGCCTTCACCGGCGTGAAGAACAAGCAGATCGACGTGTTCCTTGGTTACTGGGCGCCATCCATGGACTCGGTGATCGAGCCGTTCACCAAGGACAACAGCGTCAAGGTACTGCCCAAGGCCAACCTGGAAGGTGCCAAGTACACCCTGGCAGTACCGACCTACGCCGCTGAAGCAGGTCTGAAAAGCTTCCAGGACATCGCCAAGTTCAAGGATCAGCTGGGTAGCAAGATCTACGGTATCGAGCCGGGTAACGACGGCAATCTGTTGATCGACGGCATGATCAAGGACAACACCTTCGACCTCGGCGATTTCAAGATGGTCGAGTCCAGCGAGGCCGGCATGCTGGTGCAGGTACAGCGCGCAATCCGCAAGAAAGAGCCAGTGGTTTTCCTCGGCTGGGCACCACACCCAATGAACACTCAGCAGGACATCACCTACCTGTCTGGCGGTGACGATGTATTCGGCCCGGATTACGGCGCCGCCAAGGTCTATACCGTGGTACCGCCAGATTACGAAGAACGCTGCGCCAACGTCGGCAAGCTGCTGAACAACCTGCAATTCAACGTCGATATCGAAAGCCAGTTGATGGAAAAAGTGTTGGAGAAGAAGGACCCAGCCGACGTGGCCAAGGAGTGGATCAAGGCTAACCCGCAGGCGCTCGATGCCTGGCTGGAAGGCGTGACCACCTTCGACGGCAAAGACGGCGTTGCTGCCGTGAAGAAATTCGTCGGGCTTTAACAGCCCGCACTCACTGTGATCCGGCCTTTACACGCCGGGTCAGGTACAGACAGGTGGCGCACACTGCGCAACCTGTCAGCTGGGAGGCACGCCTCCCATGCGCCCGGTTTCACCAGGGCCATGCCCTGCTCTGCACAGCCGGTGCCGCAAGGCCCGCGATCAGAACGAGCCAGTAAACCAACTGAACTGCCACTCACTGACGGAGCAAGACCTATGCATAACTTTAAACGCCTCTGCCTGCAGAGCCTCGGTGTCGCAGCCCTGGCGATGGGCATGTCCAGCGCCATGGCCGCCGATAAGCCCGCCTTGAAGATCGGCTACGTAAACGGTTGGGACGACAGTGTCGCCGTGACCCACGTAGCGGGCGAAATCCTCAAGACCAAACTCGGTTACGACGTCACTCTGCAGCCGGTAGAACCCGCCATCATGTGGCAAGGCCTGGCTCGCGGCGACCTCGACGCCACCCTCTCTGCCTGGCTGCCAGCCACCCACGGCGAATATTTCGAGAAGCTCAAGGACAAAGTCACCGTCCTGGGCACCAACTACGATGGCGCCAAGATCGGTCTGATCGTGCCGGAATACGTAGAAGCCAAGACCATCGCTGACCTGGAGAAATACGCCAAGGACTTCGACGGCAAGATCACCGGCATCGACGCCGGCGCCGGCGTGATGCGTCGCGCCGAAGAAGCCATCAAAGAATATGACTTGAAGAGCATCAAGCTGATGCCGAGCTCGGGCCCGGCCATGGCCACCGCCCTGACCCGCGCCGAGAAGGCCAAGAAGCCAATCGTGGTGACCGGCTGGATCCCGCACTGGATGTTTGCACAATGGAAACTGCGCTTCCTGGAAGACCCGAAAAACGTCTTCGGTGAAGCCGAGCACGTCGACACCGTGGCCAATCCAGGCCTCGAAGCCAAGGCGCCAGACGCCGTGGCCTTCCTCAAGAAGCTGTCGTGGAGCGCCGAAGAAGTGGGCGCGGTCATGCTGTCGATTCGTGACGGCGTGAAGCCGGAGGAAGCGGCCAAGCAGTGGATCGCCAAGAACCCGGATCGCGTTGCCGAGTGGCTGAAATAAGCCACCGTTAAGCACCGCCTCTCGAATGCCAGTCAGGTGATCTGACTGGCATTTTTTATGGCCGCGCAGAAAGACTGGCGCCGCAAAGTATTCGTTTTCTTCATGCTGCCTGAGCAGTGCATACCACGCGCATTAGCGGTTTCACTTCCCTACCGCCGTATATTTTTGTATATAGCGTTATCGCATGTGGCCGTGTTCGCGGCGAGTACCTACAGGAGTCGCTCATGATCACCCGCCTCGCTCGGCAGCTTTTCATCGTCTGCACTGCCCTGGCAGTCGCCGGTAACGCGTTTGCCGATCAGGTGCAGGTCGCCGTCGCGGCTAACTTCACCGCGCCGATGAAGGCCATCGCCGCCGCGTTCGAAGAAGACACCGGGCACAGCGTGCAGGCGTCCTACGGGGCTACCGGGCAGTTCTATGCACAGATCAGCAATGGCGCGCCCTACGAGGTTTTCCTTTCCGCCGACGACAGCACGCCCGCCAAGCTCGAGACGCAAGGCCAGGCCGTGAACGGATCACGCTTCACATACGCCATCGGCAAGCTGGTGCTGTGGTCGCCAAAACCGGGCGTTGTCGATGACAGCGGCGCAGTGCTCGAGCACGGTGATTTCAAACACTTGGCCATTGCTAACCCGAAGGCGGCGCCCTACGGCCTGGCTGCGACCCAGACGCTGGAAAAATTGGGCCTGAGCAACCGCCTCAAAGGCCGGATCGTCGAAGGTCAGAACATCACCCAGGCGCTGCAGTTCGTTTCCACCGGCAATGCCGAGTTGGGTTTCGTGGCGCTTTCTCAGGTGTACAAGGACGGTCAGATCACCAGTGGTTCGGCTTGGGTCGTGCCCGAAACGATGTACCAGCCGATCAGCCAGGACGCGCTGATCCTCAAGAAAGGCGCGGACAACCCAGCGGCCAAGGCGCTGGTCGATTACCTGAAGGGGCCGAAAGCCGCCGAAATCATCAAGGCTTACGGCTACCAGCTTTAAATGGCCTGTAACGACCGCTGGCAGGCTGATGCAAAGGGTCAGGCTGCTATAAGGCGAGAGCAGCCGTAGGGTGGATGACGCTCTTTTCATCCACCATTGCAATCGCAGAGCGGTGGACGGATGAGGCGTCGTCCACCCTACGACGGCTGCTCTCGCCTTTGTGCAGCAATCGATTTGAAATGCCGGCGCCTTAGTCGGAAGATCAGCAGCCGGCTCCGGCGCTTTACCGTCCACCACAGCTTAAAGGCCATTGCATGCCCCTGGGCCCCAACGATTTCGCCGCCATCCTCCTCACCCTGGAGCTGGCCACACTGACCACGTTGCTGTTGCTGCTAGTCGGCACGCCCATCGCCTGGTGGCTGTCGCGTACCGATTCCTGGCTGAAGCGACCAATCGGCGCCATCGTCGCCTTGCCGCTGGTGCTGCCACCGACGGTGATAGGCTTCTACCTGCTGATCAGCATGGGGCCCAACGGTTTCTTCGGCCAACTGACCCAGAGTCTCGGCCTGGGTACCCTGACCTTCACCTTCGCCGGACTGCTGATCGGCTCGGTGTTCTATTCCCTGCCGTTCGTGGTGCAACCCTTGCAGAATGCCTTCGAAGCCATTGGCCGTGCGCCGCTGGAAGCTGCGGCGACGCTACGCGCAGGGCCCTGGGATACGTTCTTCAACGTGGTGCTGCCACTGGCCAAGCCGGGCTTCGTTACCGCCTCGATCCTCGGTTTCGCCCACACCGTAGGTGAGTTCGGGGTGGTGTTGATGATCGGCGGCAACATCCCCGGCAAAACTCAGGTGGCCTCGGTGCAGATCTACAACCACGTGGAAACCATGGAATACGCGCAGGCTCACTGGCTGGCCGGTGGCATGGTGGCGTTCTCCTTCCTGGTGCTGCTGGCGCTCTATTCCAGCGGCCGCCGCAGCCAGAGGGCCTGGACATGAGTGGCACGCAGATCCACGCCCGCTTCAGTCTGGCGCACCCCGGTTTTACCCTGGATGTCGACCTGCAGTTGCCCGGCCGTGGCGTCAGCGCGCTGTTCGGCCACTCAGGCTCGGGCAAGACCACCCTGCTGCGCTGCGTCGCCGGGCTGGAGCGACCTGGCAGCGGGGTTCTACAGGTCAACGGCGAATCCTGGCAGGACAGCGCCAACGGCATCTGGCTCCCGGCCCACCAGCGCCCGGTCGGCTACGTGTTTCAGGACGCCAACCTGTTCCCTCACCTGTCGGTGCGGCGCAACCTCGAGTTCGGTTTCAAACGTATCGCCAAGGCGCAGCGGCGCGTGCCTTTCGAACAGGCGGTCGAACTGCTCGGTATCGAGCACTTGCTGGAGCGCCTGCCGGAGCATCTCTCCGGCGGTGAGCGCCAGCGCGTCGGCATGGCCCGCGCCCTGCTCACCAGCCCGCGCCTGCTGTTGATGGATGAGCCGCTGGCGGCGCTGGATCTCAAGCGCAAGGGCGAGGTGCTGCCTTATCTGGAGCGCCTGCATGACGAGCTGGATATCCCGATTCTCTACGTCAGCCACGCGCCGGACGAAGTGGCGCGCCTCGCCGACCACCTGGTGGTGCTCGACGAAGGCAAGGTGACGGCCAGCGGGCCGCTTCAGCAAACGCTATTACGCAGCGACCTGCCGTTCATCTTTGAAGACGATGCCGAGGCGGTGATCGAAGGCCGCGTGGAGCGTCATGATACGCAGTACGACCTGCTCGACATCAGCCTGGCCGGCAGCTCCGCCTGCCTGCGCCTGGCCCACGCGCCGTTGCCGGAAGGGCGCCAGGTGCGGATCAAGATCAAAGCCCGAGACGTCAGCCTGAGCCTGCAACAGGCCCGCGACAGCAGCGTGCTCAACCTGCTGCCAGCCACGGTCGAGCACTGGTTCGAGCTGCCTAATCCGGCACACCGTCTGGTCGAACTGCAGCTGGGCGAGCAGCGCATCATTGCGCGCATCACCCGCTATTCGTTCGACCAGCTGGGCATTCACGCAGGGCAGCCGCTGTGGGCGCAGGTCAAATCGGTGTCGCTGCTGGCGTCATAGGGGTAGGCCGTTGAAAACCTGGGTATCGCTTTGCTCAACCCAGGCTGCAAAACTGCGCCAGCGCCCATGGTGGGTTACGCCGCAACCGAGCACGCGTCGTGCCCGCCAGCGTAAGAAGCGCCTGAACCCACCCTACGAAAACCCCACAGCCCATAACTTGGGTAAACGCCTCATCATGGATGATGACCACGGCCCAGGCCCACATTCCGTAGCCTGGGTAGAGCGCAGCGAAACCCGGGAAAGTATCTCAGGTTCCGCCGTTGAAGATGCTTACGAAGCGGCCAATACCCGCGCCTCGGCACGCCTGAGCAATTCACGCAGGGCGGCGAGCTGGGGCGCATCGCCGTCATCGATCAACTGATCGAGCGCGTGCTCGACGCGTTTCAGCGGTGATGCTGCCGACAGGTTCAGGTGTTGCGCGTCGATCTCGTCGGCGCCGCAAACCAGCAGCGCGAAGTGCACCACGTTCTCCAGTTCGCGGGTGTTGCCCGGCCAGTCATGCCGTTCGAGCACCGCCTGGGCGGCCAGGCTGATGCCCGGCAACGGCAAGCGCAGGCGCTGGGCGTAGATACCCAGAAAGTACTCGGCCAACGGCAGTACGTCGCCGACCCGCTCACGCAGCGGCGGCAGCTCAACGCGCCCGTCACTCAGGTAATGAGCCAGGCGTTCATCGAACTTGCCGACCGCCACGGCTTGCCACAGGTCGATACTGGTAGCGGCCACCAGGCGCACATCCAGCGGCGTCGGCTGCGCGGCGCCAACGCGCCAGGCCTCACCGGTCTCCAGCACGCTGAGCAATTGCGTCTGCATGGGCAGCGGCAGGTCGGCGATCTCGTCGAGGTACAGGGTGCCGCCATTGGCCGACCCCAGCCAGCCAGCGCGGCTGCTTGGTGCGCCCTGATGAGCGCCCGCCACGTAGCCGAACAGTTCGGCCTCGGCGTGGTTGAAACTCAAACCGCTGCAGCTGAGCGCCACGAACAGGCCGGGGCGCTCACTGGCGCGGTGGATGTGGCGCGCCAGCAGCTCTTTGCCGGTGCCGGTTTCACCCCGAATCAGAATCGCGACAGGCAGGCCGGCCAGACGCTCGACGTCATCGCGCAACTGGCGGGTGCGCGGATCGATGAACACCAGCGCCTTGGCGCGAATGCTCAGCGCGCTCTTGTCCGCGTCAGGAAAGGTCAGCAGCGACGGATCGCCAGCCAATGAGCTCATAACACACTCTCTTTGATGTCTGGCCGCATAGGGCTTGTGGATAAGTAGGCTTACGCGCGGACGTGGAAAGGTCGCACTGCTCAGGCCCGCCGACGCAGTTGCTGCTCAATACGGCTCTGCAGGCGAAACAGGTAGGCGAAACCCTGCTCCCAGCGCTGGTGCCCGGATTTCACATTGATATGCCCGGCACCGCTGAGGATCGCAGCCTCGCTACCCCACTCACGGGCCAGTTCGATGGCCCGTGCAGCACTGGCTGCCGAATCGTTGTCGGAGCCCACCAGCTGGCTGGGGAACGGCAGCAGATGCCGAGGAATCGGTGCGAAATTGCGCAGCGCCTCGGGGCAGTTCGGCCGCTGCACGTCAGCGGGCGCCACCAGTAACGCGCCCTGGACTCGTCGCAGCGATGCCACCGGTGCCTGGGCCGCCCAGTGCGCGACCGTGACGCAACCCAGGCTGTGAGCAATGAGAATTGCCGGGCGCGGATCAGCAGCGATCTGCCGCTCCAGGGCCGCGACCCAATCTTTGCGACGCGGCGTCAGCCAGTCCAGCTGCTCGACTCGCGCACTGTTGGGCAAGCTGCGCTGCCAGTGGCTCTGCCAATGGTCATCGGCCGAGCCCTGCCAGCCGGGAACGATCAGGTATCGAATCGCTTCACTGCGCATCACGGCGCCTCCTCTCTCTGCATGACGGGCAGTGTAAGAGGCAGTTGACCAACTCAAAAAGAATAAGAAATTATTTGCTTATGCAAAAATAGCAATGCCGAGCCGATTCTGGCGCCAGCCTGGCATATATCAATAACGAATATAAATGTTCTTAAACAGTATTTTTAAGAATATTTAAAGTTCACCTACTATCCGCTCCACGCCCCGCCGACAGCCGTCGCACCCAGCAAGAGGGCAAGGAGCCAAACCATGACCGCAACCCTTCGCAATCTTGAAGGCCAGGATGACGCCACCATCCTGCGCGAAATCCAGAGCGCCCTGAATGGCCTGAAGTTCGGCTCGGTGGAAATCACCGTGCACAACGGCCAGGTGGTGCAGATCGAGCGCAAGGAAAAATTCCGCCTGCAACCACCGACTGCCAAGACCAACTGACCCTCTTCAAGCCCGACTGGACAACCGGAGGGCGTGACCATGAGACCTATCGCCATGAACACGCATACCCGGTACTGCAGCTGTCGCCCGCGAATGCGCTGCTGATCTTCCTAACACCTGCCGCCAACACAAGAATCCAACGCTATTCAGGAGCTGCACCATGTCCATTCGCCGTTTCGCCCTCGCTGCGCTCGCCAGCGCACTGGTTTCCGGCCCCGTCGCCGCCCAGACCCTGCTCAACGTGTCCTACGACCCGACCCGTGAGCTGTACGTCGAATTCAACAAGGCCTTCAACAAGCACTGGCAGGAACAAGGCAACGAAGCCCTGACCATCCAGCAGTCTCATGGTGGCTCGGGCAAACAGGCACGTGCCGTTATCGACGGCCTGCAAGCCGACGTGGTGACCCTGGCGCTTTCCGGCGACATTGATGCGATCAACCTGAACCAGCCGCTGATCGACAAGGACTGGCAGAAACGCCTGGCCGACAACAGCACCCCGTACACCTCGACCATCGTGTTCCTGGTTCGCAAGGGCAACCCGAAAGGCATCAAGGATTGGGATGACCTGGTCAAGGATGGCGTGGAAATCATCACCCCGAACCCGAAAACCTCGGGCGGCGCGCGCTGGAATTTCCTGGCTGCCTGGGCCTTTGCCAAGAAGAAATACGGCAGCGACGAGAAAGCCCTGGAATACGTGACCGAGCTATACCGTCACGCGCCAGTGCTCGACACCGGTGCTCGCGGTGCGACCATCAGCTTCGTCCAGCGTGGTCTGGGTGACGTGCTCCTGGCTTGGGAAAACGAAGCCTACCTGTCGCTGGCTGAAGAAGGCGGCGACCAACTGGAAATCGTCACCCCGTCGCTGTCCATTCTTGCCGAGCCGCCGGTAGCCGTGGTCGACAAGAACGTCGACCGCAAAGGTACCCGCAAGGCCGCCGAAGCCTACCTGCAGTACCTGTACAGCGAAGAAGGCCAGCGCATCGCCGCGAAGAACTTCTACCGCCCGCGTAACGCCGAAGTGGCTGCCGAGTTCAAGGATCAATTCAAGAACCTGGAACTGGTCACCATCGACAAGGACTTTGGTGGCTGGGTCTCCGCACAGCCCAAGTACTTCGACGACGGCGGCGTGTTCGACGACATCTTCAAGAAGATCAATCAGTAGCCGAAGCCTGTCGCCCGGTTGATTGAACTGGCTCCAAGCCCATACCCGCGCCACTGATCCAGGCTACGAAATCGCGCTCACCTAGCGTGCGTAGCCTGGGTCGCGCGCAGCGACACCCGGGGTTCCCAGCGCCTGATCGCCGCCCCTCGCAAAGGACGTCTTATGTCTCGTCGAACCTCCTCGGTCATACCCGGCTTCGGGCTGACTCTGGGCTACACCCTGACCTACCTCGCGTTGGTGGTGCTGATACCGCTGGGCGCCATGTTCCTGTTTTCGCTGCAGCTGTCGCTGGAGCAGTGGTGGAACCTGATCACCAACCGCCAGGTGCTGTTCTCCCTCAAGCTTTCCTTCGGCACAGCCCTGGCGGCGGCGCTGCTCAATGGCATTCTCGGCACCATCATCGCCTGGGTGCTGGTGCGCTACACCTTTCCCGGCCGGCGCATCATCGATGCCATGGTCGACATGCCGTTCGCCCTGCCCACTGCGGTCGCCGGCATCGCCCTGACCGCGCTGTACGCGCCCAACGGCCTGATCGGCTCGCTGTTCCCCTTCAAGATCGCCTACACCCCGCTGGGCATCACCCTGGCGCTGGTGTTCGTGACCCTACCGTTCGTGGTGCGCACCCTGCAGCCGGTACTCGCCGATTTCCCCAAGGAAGTCGAAGAAGCGGCCTCCTGCCTGGGCGCCAAACCGCTACAGGTGTTCTGGCACGTGCTGCTGCCCAGCCTGCTGCCTGCCTGGATCACCGGCTTCGCCCTGGCCTTCGCCCGTGGTGTCGGTGAGTATGGCTCCGTGGTGTTCATCGCCGGCAACATTCCGATGAAGACCGAGATTCTGCCGCTGTTGATCGTCTCCAAGCTGGATCAGTACGACTACCCGAGCGCCACCGCCATTGGCGTGCTGATGCTGGTGGTCTCGTTCATCCTGCTGCTGCTGATCAACCTGCTGCAGCGCCGCATCCAGCCGCAAATCTGAGGAGCCCGTCATGAGCCTTGCAACCCTTAGCAAGAACGCGGCTGCGCGCCCGGTACGCCGCTCCCCCGGCGCCATCACCCTGATCGTCATCGCCTGGGCGGTGTTTGCGGTGATTCTCGTGCTGCCGCTGTACATCGTCGTCACCCAGGGCCTGAGCCGTGGGCTGGAGTTTTTCTGGGAGGCGATCCGCGAGCCGGACGCCATTTCCGCGCTCAAGCTGACCCTGCTAGCCACGGCCATTTCCGTACCGCTGAACCTGGTGTTCGGGGTCGCGGCGGCCTGGTCGGTGACCAAGTTCGAGTTCCGCGGCAAGAGCGTGCTGGTCACCTTGATCGACATGCCGTTCTCGGTATCGCCTGTGGTCGCCGGCCTGATCTACGTACTGCTGTTCGGCGCGCAGAGCAAGCTGGCGCCGTACCTGCAGGATCAGAACCTGCAGATCATCTACGCCGTACCGGGCATCGTGCTGGCGACTATCTTCGTCACCTTTCCCTTCGTCGCGCGCGAGCTGATCCCGCTGATGGAGGAACAGGGCACCACCGAAGAAGAGGCCGCACGCCTGCTTGGTGCCAATGGCTGGCAGATGTTCTGGCATGTCACGCTGCCTAACGTAAAATGGGCGCTGGTCTACGGCGTGGTGCTCTGCACGGCGCGGGCGATGGGTGAGTTTGGCGCGGTGTCGGTGGTCTCCGGACATATCCGCGGTTACACCAACACGCTGCCACTGCACATCGAGATTCTCTACAACGAATACAACATCGTCGCCGCGTTCAGCGTGGCCATCCTGTTGCTGATCATGGCCCTGTTCGTGTTGCTGCTTCGCCAATGGAGCGAAGCGCGCTTGAGCCGGCAGCTCAAGTCGAATCAGGACGATTGAATCATTCCGCCGGCGGCGCGCTCTTGCGCGAACCGGCCAGACAGAACGACAGGTGTAACTCATGAGTATTCAAGTTCAAGGCATCAACAAGCACTTTGGCCAGTTCAAGGCGCTCAACGACATCAACCTGAACATCAACAGCGGTGAGCTGGTGGCCCTGCTCGGCCCGTCCGGCTGCGGCAAGACCACCTTGCTGCGCATCATCGCCGGCCTGGAAGTGCCTGACACCGGCAGCATCGTGTTCCACGGTGAAGACGTTTCCGAGCACGACGTGCGTGATCGCAAGGTCGGCTTCGTGTTCCAGCACTACGCCTTGTTCCGCCACATGACCGTGTTCGACAACGTCGCCTTCGGCCTGCGCATGAAGCCCAAGGGCGAAAGACCCAACGAGAACGTGATCAAGAAAAAGGTCCATGACCTCCTGGACCTGGTGCAGCTCGACTGGCTCTCTGACCGTTACCCCGAGCAACTGTCCGGTGGCCAGCGCCAGCGTATCGCCCTGGCCCGCGCCCTGGCGGTGGAGCCCAAGGTGCTGCTGCTCGACGAACCCTTCGGCGCCCTCGACGCCAAGGTGCGTAAAGAGCTGCGTCGCTGGCTGGCGCGCCTGCATGAAGAGGTGCACCTGACCAGCGTGTTCGTGACCCATGACCAGGAAGAAGCCATGGAAGTGGCCGACCGCATCGTGGTGATGAACAAGGGCGTGGTCGAGCAAATCGGCTCGCCGGCCGAGGTCTACGAGAAGCCGGCCAGCGACTTCGTGTACCACTTCCTCGGTGACGCCAACCGCCTGTACGTCGGTGACGACCACCATGTGCTGTTCCGCCCCCACGAAGTGCACCTGTCTACCGAAGCCGTGGAAGGCCACCAGGCCGGCGAAGTGCGTGACATCCGCCTACTCGGCGCCATCACCCGCATCACCCTGAAGGTCGACGGCCAGGACGAACTGATCGAAGCCGAAGTGGCCAAGGATCACCTCAGCCTGGACAACCTCAGCCGCGGCGCCACCTTGTACTTCAAGCCCAAGGGCGGCAAGCCGGTGACCACCGCGAGCTGAGCAAAACGGCTAAGAGTCGCTCCTTGCGCTCTGCGCCAGACGTGTAATGAAAACGCCGTGCCCTATTGGGGCACGGCGTTTTTTTGAGCGCCTTCACCTACCATAGAGGCCTTCTTCCGATGGACGCTTGCCCATGCTCACCTTCGACGGCCTCGTCAGCTACCTGCCGCTGATTCTCCTGACCTTCCTGCTCGCCGGCATGGTCAAGGGCGTGGTCGGCCTTGGCCTGCCGACCATCGCCGTCGGCATGCTGGGTCTGGTGATGACGCCGATGCAGGCAGCGGCGCTGCTGATCATCCCATCGATGGTCACCAACATCTGGCAGCTCTGCGACGGCCGCAGCCCGCTACCGATGATGCGCCGGCTGTGGCCACTGCTGCTGGGCATCATGCTCGGCACCCTGGCGATCAGCTTCTACCTGCAGGGCGAACAGCTGCCGAACGCCACACGCTGGCTGGGCCTGGCACTGATTGTCTATGCGCTGCTGGGGCTGGCCTCGGTGCGCTTCACGGTGCAACCGACCCGGGAAAGCTGGCTGGGTCCGATTATCGGCGCCATCACCGGAGCGATCACCGCCGTGACCGGGGTGTTCGTGATCCCGGCAGTGCCTTATCTGCAGGCCATCGGCCTGGAAAAAGACGATCTGGTGCAAGCCCTGGGGATTTCCTTCAGCGTGTCGACCATTGCCTTGGCTCTGAGCCTCGGCCACAGCGGCGAACTGCTGCAACCAGCGGTGCTTGGCATGTCCGCTCTGGCACTGCTGCCAGCCCTGCTGGGCATGGCTGGCGGCCAATGGCTGCGCCGCCGTATCAGCCCGGAACGCTTTAAGCGCTGGTTCTTTATCGGCCTATTGCTGCTCGGTGCCGACCTGGCATTGCGCGGCGGGTTCTAGAGGCTGCAATGTACGAAAGCGGCCCCTTGTAGGGTGGACGACGCTTGCCTGCGCGGCCCGATCCGTCCACCGCACCACCATCGCGATGGTGGACAAAAGGAGCGTTGTCCACCCTACGGGCTAATCAAGCCGAGATGATGGCTCCCACGCTCCAGCGTGGTAGCTAAGGCTCAGGCGCCCTGCGCCGTGTTGCCCGCAACAGCGGACGCGGAGCGTCCTTGGAGGCATTCCCACGCGGAGCGTGAGGAACGATCAACACATCACGCCGTCTTGCGTTCGCGAATGCAGGTCGGCCCGGCGCGCTGCACCACCTCATGTTCGACCTCCTGGCGCAAACCGAGCAGAAAAGCAGCCTCGGCGACCACGAACAACGGCCCGACCATCAGCCCCATGATGTCGTCGACAAACGCCGGCTTGCGGCCCTCGTAGAAGTGCCCGACGAACTGGATGATCCAGCCCACCACGAACAACCCCAGCCCTGCGCTCAACCACAGCGCGGTGCCGCCAACCGCCAGGCCGGCGCCGAACCACACGCAGAGGCCCAGCAGCGCCCCCATCACCACGCCGAAGCGAAAATCCAGGCGCAGGTAGAACAGTGTCGTCACCAGAGCCACCGCCAAGGCAGGCGACAGCCACAGCCCGGCCAGCGAAAAGCCGGGGCGCGACAGCAACACGGTAACCGCCAGCACGATCATGGGGATGCCGACGAAATGGGTGACGATATTGCGCCGGTCGCGGTGGTAGGCCGCGTACTGGGCGAGGTGATCCACCAGGGTTTTCATTGTTGTTATCCTCTTGGCTGCAGGTCGCCGCATAATGGCGCGGCTATCTCGCCAGCACTGTCAGCTAGCCGACAAACCGGAACATTCATGACCGATCTGCACGCCGCTCTGCTTCAGGGCCAATGGTTCGCCGCACTGCCGCATGCGTTACAACAGGCGCTGGTGGCGCAAGGCCGGCATTTGCACCTGGACGCCGGCCAGCGCCTGTTCAGCCGCGGCGATGCGCCGAGTGGCCTGTACGCCGTGCTGGCCGGCGCCATGCGCGTTGGCACGGTGGACGCTCAGGGCAAGGAGGCGCTGCTGGTCCTGGTGGAAGCGCCGCACTGGTTCGGCGAGATCGCCCTGTTCGACGGCCAGCCGCGCACCCACGATGCCCTCGCCGAAGGCACCAGCACGTTGCTGCACGTGCCGCAGGCCGGTCTGTTGAGCCTGCTCGACGCCCACCCGGTGTACTGGCGCGACATCGCCCTGCTGATGGCCCACAAGGTGCGCCTGGCATTTATCGCCCTGGAAGAGATGAGCCTGCTGCCGGCCCCGCAACGTCTGGCCCGGCGTTTGCTGCTGATTGCCGAAGACTATGGCGAAACCCAGGGCCCGCGGCGCATCATTCACCTGGCGCAGGAGCAACTGGCGGCGATGCTGGCCATCTCCCGGCAAACCGCCAACGGCGTGCTCAAGGATCTGCAGGCCCGCGGCATCGTGCGACTGACCTACGGCGAGATCGAGATTATCGACCTGGACGGCCTTCGCCAGGCAGCGCGATCAACATGAAGATTGTGTGACAAGCGAACCATTAGCCAAGGGCCGGGCTCCTATTCATTCCTGAAACAGGCCAGCTGATCCCAGCTCGGCGAAAAGCGACCACGGATGCCATTACCAGACCGTCACGATTCTACCGACCTGCCTGCCGTACTCGCCGGCCCGATCCTGCGCCGCCTCGAACCCGGCCGTCTGGTGTTGTGGCTGGTAGGCAGCCGCGACCTGCAATTGACCCTGCGCCTGGCGCCAGCCGGCCAGGCGAGCCGTGACTACCCGCTCGGTGACGATGCCTGCCAGCGCCTGATGATCGGCAAGCACGCGGTCATCCACCTGATCGACCTGCACCTCGACGCCCCGCTGCCGCAGGACGAGCTGATCGCCTACGACCTGCTGGTCGACGACCATCACGGTATCGCCGAGTGGGCCACGCACTTGCTGTACGACGGCGCCACGCAGCCCAACTTCGTGCTGCGCTCGCGTATCGACCACCTGCTGCACGGCTCCTGCCGCAAGCCGCACCACCCGTCCAATGATGGCCTGTTGTGCGCCGACCGTCTGCTGGCAACCCCCCACACAGCCAAGGAGCGGCCTGCGGTGCTGCTGCACAGCGGCGATCAGGTTTATGTCGACGACGTCGCCGGGCCGATGCTGCGCGCCGTTCACCAGCTGATCGAGCGCCTGGGCCTGTACCACGAGAAACTCGACGGCGCGGTGATCGAGGACAGCGCCGACCTTTACGACCACCCGGCCAGCTATTACCACCGCGCCGACCTGCTACCGGCGCTAAAGAGCAACGAGACGCTGCGCGAGCGCTTTTTCGGTGGCACCGAGAAGCCCATTTTTACCAGCAGCAACGCCGACAACCACCTGGTGACCCTGGCCGAAGTGCTGGCTATGTACCTCCTGGTATGGTCGCCCACGCCCTGGACGCTGCTCGACAGCGAGGCACCGCAGCTGAGCGCTGACGATGCCGAACGCTATGACCGCGAGCGCGCCAGCATCGCCGCGTTCGTTGACAGCCTTGGCGGGGTGGCTCGCGTTCTGGCGCACCTGCCGAACCTGATGATCTTCGACGATCACGACATCACCGATGACTGGAACCTCTCCGCGCAGTGGGAAGAGACCGCCTACGGCCATCCCTTTTCCAAGCGCATCATCGGCAACGCACTGATCGGCTACCTGCTGTGCCAGGGCTGGGGCAACAACCCGGACGCCTTTGCCGAGCCGCTGGCCAATACCAGCGCCTTGTGCGAACAAGCCAGGGAGCGCGGCTTCGGCAGCCCGGCCCAGGATCGGCTGATCGACGAGCTGATGAAGTTCCAGCAGTGGCACTACGTGCTGCCCAGCAAACCGGCGCTGCTGGTGCTCGACACGCGCACCCGGCGCTGGCGCAGCGAGCGCAATATCAAGCGGCCTTCCGGGCTGCTCGACTGGGAAGCGCTGAGCGAATTCCAGCAAGATCTACTCGACCATCCCTCGGCGATCATCGTCTCGCCGGCACCGATGTTCGGCGTCAAGCTGATCGAAGCGGTGCAGCGCGTATTCAGCTGGGCCGGCCACCCGCTGATGGTCGATGCGGAAAACTGGATGGCCCACCGCGGCGCCGCCAGCGTGATGATGAACATCTTCCGCCACTCGCGTACGCCGCGGGACTACGTGGTGCTCTCCGGCGACGTGCACTACTCGTTCTTCTATGAGGTCAAGGTACGTCAACGACGCAATGGTCCGACCATCTGGCAGATCACCAGTAGCGGCGTGAAAAACGAATTCCCGGAGCGCCTGCTGAACCTGTTCGACCGCCTCAACCGCTGGCTGTACGCGCCCTGGTCGCCGCTCAACTGGCTGACCAAACGCCGCCGCATGCAGGTGTTCCCGCACATTCCCAAACACAGCAAGGCTGGCGAACGGCTGTGGAATTCCGCCGGCCTCGGACAGGTGCTGTTCAACACCGAGGGCCAACCCAGCCGGGTGTTCCAGCTCAACGCCGACGGCTCGCCGCGCACCGAATTCATCGATGATCGTGATGAAGTCGCGGAGCCAAACGAAGCGCCCAAGCGCGCGTAGGTGCGTCGCCCTCGGCGTGAAACGATTGCGGCCATCCCACAAATCCGCGCAAAGGCCACCATTCGCCGCGGGGTCGCGGCTCCTACACGGTGTGCGAGTCCCACGCGTTCTGTAGGAGCGCCGCCCTCGGCGCGAAACGATTGCGGCCATCCCGCAAATCCGCGCCAAGGCCACCATTCGCCGCGGGGTCGCGGCTCCTAGGCGGTGTGCGAGTCCCACGCGTTCTGTAGGAGCGCCGCCCTCGGCGCGAAACGATTGCGGCCATCATGCAATTCTGCTTCGAGGCCACGGCTAGACGCGAGGGAGCCACGTCTACCCAATAGTGCGCTGAATCTGTTCCCGCTTAGCGCAGCTTTTCCAGCAGTTGGTAGTACCACATCCCCAGCGCCAGCATCGGGTTGCCGAGTACATCGCCCATCGGCACTTTGATGTGCGAGCAGCCGGCAAAGGTCTCGAAGCGTGACAGCTCGCCGCTCATGGCTTCGGCCATGATCTCGCCCATCACGTGGCTGGTGGCGATGCCGTGGCCGGAATAACCCTGGCAGTACCAGACGTTGGGCGACAGCTTGCCCAACTGCGGAATGCGGTTGACGACGATGCCCATGGCGCAGCTCCACTGAAACTCAATGGGCACGTCTTTCAGGCTCGGGAAGGTGCGCTCGATGCCGGGCCGCAGCTCGGCGGCGATATCCCGCGAGTCGCGTCCCGAGTAGTTGGCACCGCCGCCGAACAGCAGGCGCCCGTCGGCGGTCAGGCGGTAATAATCGAGCACGAATCGGCAGTCGTACACGGCGAGATCGTGGGGGTTGATCTGCGCCGCCAGCTCGCCCAACGGCGCGGTGGTGACGATGCCGCCCATCGCCGGAAAAATCAGGCCCTTGAGCTTTTCCGGCTCCAGCTTGTGGTACACGTCGCCGGCCAGCAGCACCTGATTGGCGACCACCCGCCCCTCGGCCGTCACCAGTGTCGGCGTATCGCCATGCACGATCTCCAGCACCGGCGAGCGTTCGAAGATCAGCGCGCCAAGGCTGTGCGCCGCCCGCGCTTCGCCCAGGCACAGGTTGAGTGGGTGCAGGTGCAGATTGCGGGTGTTCTTCAACGCGCCGAGATACAGATCGCTGGCCAGGTGGGCACGCACGCCGGCTGCATCCAGCAGGGTCACATCGGCTTCCATGCCGCGGCTCAGCGCCTCGTCGTAGGAGGCGCGTAGCTCATTCAGATGCGCCGGCTTCATCGCCGCATGCAGGTGGCCGTGCTTGAGGTCGCAGGCGATGCCGTAGCGCTGTACCCGCTGCTCGATGATGCTGTGACCGCGCCAGCGCAGGTTCCAGATGAAGTCATCAACCTCATCGCCCAGGCGCTTGCGCATCTGCTTGGTCATTGCCGTGTCGCCGGACAGGCTGCCCGTGACCTGCCCGCCATTGCGCCCGCTGGCGCCCCAACCGATGCGGTTGGCCTCCACCACGGCAACCTTGAAGCCACGCTCGGCCAGTTCCACCGCCGTGGCCACGCCGGTGAAGCCGCCGCCGATGATCGCCACATCGACCCGTACCTCACCCTGCACGCTCGGGTAGTCGCTGTCCTGGTCGATGGTCGCGCTGTAATAGGACGGGCTGCGCTCGGCGGCCGTCGCGTTGTTAAGGCTCATGTCACATCCTTAGCGGTACGCTGCGCGTGCCGCACATGATCGTTCAGACAGGCAGTTCAAGCCTGATTGAGGTACCAGCGCCAGTCCTGCTCGCCGACTTCGCCCATGAAGCGGCGGTGCTCTTCGCGCTTGATCGCCAGATACACATGGAGAAACTCGGTGCCCAGTGCCTCGGGTGCCCAGGTCGACTCCTGCAGCGCACACAACGAGGTCAGCCAGTCGGTCGGCAGCAAGGTGGTGGCCTGGGCATAACCGTTGCCTTCGATGGGCTCGCCCGGGTCCAGCTCTTCGCGGATGCCACGGTGAATGCCGGCGAGAATCGCTGCAGCCGCCAGATACGGGTTGGCGTCCGCGCCGCAGATGCGGTGCTCGATATGCCGGCTTTCAGCCGGCCCGCCCGGCACACGCAGGCTGACGGTACGGTTATCCACACCCCAGGTCGGCGCCAGCGGCGCGTAACTGTTGGCCTGGAAGCGCCGGTAGGAGTTGGCATTGGGGCAGAAAATCAACAACGAATCGAGCAGGCTGGCGAGCATCCCGCCGACGGCATGGCGCAGCAGCGGCGTGCCGGCGGGCGCCTCGCTGGCAAACAGGTTGCGGCCCGCCGCGTCGGTCAGGCTGACGTGCATGTGCATGCCGGTGCCGGCCAGGTGATCGAACGGTTTGGCCATAAAACACGCCTGCATGCCATGCCGGTGTGCCACGCCCTTGACCAGGCGCTTGTAACGCACCGCCTGGTCCATGGCCTGCAGCGCGTCGCCATGCTCCAGCGTAATTTCCACCTGCCCCGGCGCATATTCGGAAATCGCCGTGCGCGCGGGAATGCCCTGCGCTTTGCATGCCGCGTACAGGTCGGCAAGAAACGGCTCGATCTGCTCCAGCTCGCGCAGGCCGTAAACCTGGGTGCTACGCGGACGACCACCATCGGCATCCAGAGCCGGTTGCGGGTTGCCGCGGCTATCGCGCTTGGCATCGAGCAGGTAGAACTCCAGCTCGCAGGCCATCACCGGGTGGTAGCCCTCGGCCTGCAGCCGCTCGATGACCTGAACCAGCACGTGACGCGGATCGGCGACGGTAGCCGGCAGGCCTTCCTGCGGGTGCATGCTGACCTGCACCGCAGCGGTGGGAATCAACCGCCAGGGCAGCCGGGCCAGGCTGCCGGCCAGCGGATAAGCACGGCAATCGATATCGCCGACCTCCCAGACCAGCCCGGTGTCCTCGACGTCATCACCGTTGATGCTCAGGCCGAGGATGGTGCTCGGCAGCGGTCGCCCACTGCGGTATACGGCCAGCAGCTCATCGCGGTGCAGCAGCTTGCCGCGCGGCACGCCGTTGGCGTCGATGATGAAGAGTTCGAACAGCTCGATATCGGGGTTCTGCGCGAGAAAATTCTCGGCGTCCTGCACAGGCGCGAAGGGCATGATGACTTCTCGAATAGCCTCAGGCAGCCGTCTGGGCGGCCCGGGTCAACTGATCGGCTGCGTCATGCAGCCACGGTTTTCAGCCAAGGACGAGAAGCGTATCCGGTGGGCGGGCATGCCGACAATGCCAGAGCGCCCAGAAGGCCAGCGTCTGCGGCAGCCCCGTGGGCTCGGGCGCTCGCAGCCGCAAGCATTGGGCTGGCAGAGCGATAAAGGACATGCGGACCGGGATAGACATGCCGCGAGGCTCGCACGCGGCAAGAGTCAGGTTAAATCGCTATTAGTGCACCTTCAGGTAGCCGTCAGCTAAACAATGGGCTGTCACGGCTCCGGCTTGTAGCCCAGCCGCAGGCCACCCCAGTGCGTGCCCTGCACATGAATCGGCACCGACAGGTCATGCATCAGCTCGCCGGTATCGCGCATGTAGGTCTGTAGCAGCAGGCGCTGTTTGTGACTGCCGCAGCGGATGCCGGTACGGTCGTTGAACATGCGCTTGCTGCGGCTCTTCACGGTATCCACGGCGCGGTCGCCGGTGGGCGGGTGATTGAAGGCTTCATTGTGAGTCGGCACGTAGCCTTCCGGTGTACTGGCGATGGCGAACACCAGGCCTTCGTGGCGCTTGAGCAACGGCTCCTGGATGGTCGGCAGCACCCCATCGGCGTAACTGTCGAAGCGTGTGCGAAATTTGGCCGGGAAGCTGTTGGCAATCGGCTGGTACTGGCGGTCGAACAGATCCGCCTGACTGATGCGCCCGGCCTCAATATCCGCCTCGAATTGTCGACCAATCGCCGCAGCGCCTTCCAGCGCGAGGTCGTAGATGCGCTGGTGGTAATCATCCAGGCCGACGCTGGCCAGCTGCTCGCTAACGCTTTCCGCCTGGCCGACCAGTTGCTCGGCGGCCTTGCCGAGCTGGCGGGTCTGGTCTTCGCTGCTGCGCACATCGCCGCGCAGTTGCTCGACCGCCACCAGCAGCTCGGCCAGGTGTTCGTGGTTGCTCGCGGTGCCGGCGCTGATCTGCGTCACCTGGGTATCTACATCGGCTGCGAGGTCAGCGATACCGCGCAGTTGCTCACCCGTGAATTCAATCTGCTGGGCGGCTGCTTGCAGCTCATCGGCCTGGCGCTGGATATGGCTGACCACTGCAGCGCTCTGCTGGCGGATATCGGCAACCATCTGCCCGACTTCGCCGGTGGCGGTGGCGGTTCGCCCTGCCAAACTGCGCACCTCGTCGGCGACTACCGCAAAGCCGCGCCCCTGCTCGCCGGCGCGGGCGGCTTCGATGGCCGCATTGAGCGCCAGCAGGTTGGTCTGGCTGGCGATGGACTGAATGACCTGAGTGACTTGTTCGATCTGCTCGGTACGCGCGCTGAGACCATCGATCAGCTCGTGGCTGGCCGCTGCCTGGGCACTGAGCTGCTGCATGCGGCTGATCGCCTGCTGCAACTCCGCCTGGCCGGTGGCGCTGCTGGCGCGCACGGTCTGCGCGGCGCCCTGGGTCTGGCCGGCACGCTCGGCATTGCTCTGTTCCGTGAGTGTCACGGCTTGGGCGCCCTCGCCAATCTGCTCGACCGCCGCCAATTGCGACTGCAGCCTGACGGCCAGCTGCTGCACGGTGAATGACACCTGGGCTGCCGACAGGGCGTTATGGCAGGTGTGCTGCGACAGGCTCTGGCTCAGCGAATCCAGGGAGGTTACCGGCGTATCAGCGGCGGCCTGTGCCACGGGTCTGCGCCACAGGCTCAGCCACGGCCACAACGCCAGTGCGAGCACGGCAATTGCGCTGATATAGACAGGCATCTGCACCCGCTGCCAAATCACCAGAAACAGCAGCAGGCCGAGCACGTGCAGGGCCATTGTCAGGCGGTCACGCGTAACACTAGAACCCATGGAGAACCTCGTTATTATTATTTTTCGAGCATGTCGATACGGCAAACGGCAATGAAATAATCCATTGCCCTGCTAAGCACATCGGCAGCGCGAGGCGGATCTGTAGCGCCGCGCTGCCCATTGCACAGTGGAGCACCCCGCTCACCAATCGGCCATGGCACTTTGGTAGCAGAGTAACGGCAGCACAAGTGCGCTGCGAAGCGAGGGTCAGCGCTTGAGGCTGTGGCGCTTGACGAATGCGCGGTCGAAGTAATCCTTGCAACGGCCGTAGAACTGCCCGCCGGCGCTCCACTGGTGCCAGCCGAACAGTGCACCGCCATCGCCACTGGCCAGCAGCAACGGGCGCTGGCCGCGGTTGCCGTAATCACGCAGCTGCCCGCCGCGCAACGCAGCCGTCAGGTTGGCGCTGAGCACCGGCACCTGGCGCATCGAATACAGGCCACTCTTGCGCACGCCAGGCAAATTGGCGCAATCGCCCACCGCAAATACCTGCGGATGGGAGTGGCTCTGCAGCGTCGGCGCGGTGTGCACGAACCCGTCGGCATCGCAGCTCAGGCCGCTCTCGGCGACCCACGGAAACGCCTGGGCGCCGCTGGCCAGCAACAGCCGGCCGCCACGCCATACCGACGCCTCGCCACTGATCAGACAATTGCCGTCGATGCGGCTGATCGGGCAGTCCTCGCGCACCTGCACCCGGCGCATGCGCAGATGGCCCCAGGCGCGCATGCGCAGCCCGGCACAGTGACCGGCCAGCAGTGGCTCACCACAGAACAGCGCCAGCTGCGGCACCTTGTCGGCCAGCGCCAGGGCCATTTCCACGCCGGCGACGCCGCCGCCGAGAATCGCCAGCGGCTGCGGGTCACGCTGCCAGGCCTGCCAGCCAGTGATGAAGGCGTCTACCGGCTTGACCGCCAGCACATCCATCGCCTCACCCTCGCGCGGCGGGCAGGCCACCCGCTCGCCGACGTTCAGCGACAGCCACTGGCTATGCAGCTGCCGGCCATCACTCAGTGTCACCTGGCGTTCGCCAGCTGCCAGCGCGTCGACCTCGGCGACGATCAACTCGACCTGCGCGCCCTGGCACAGCGCGGTCAGGTCGATCTGGCAGTCGGCAGCCCGGTAACGGCCCGCCACCAGCCCAGGCAGCATGCCGGCGTGCCAGGCATGCTCGGCACTGGCCACCAGGCCGATACGCCCAGCTGGCCGCTCGATCAGCGCCCAGCGCCGCAGCACACCGAGATGGGCCGGGCCGGCGCCTACCAGCAGCAGATCGTAGTCAGTCATCTACACCACTATCCTTTTGAGCCTGGGTAGAACGGCACACGGCCGCTCTGGAGAATGCACAGCGAGCTTTGACCGAAGCAGCCGCGCAATGATCCCACGCGTTCGAGCTTTCCCCGAGCATGGCGGCAACCAAGCGCTCCGAGCAAGAGAGGAGACGCTTGCGGCCAGCTTTCGACACATTTTTTGCGTGGTTACATTCGTCAATTCGAGGTTGCAGAGGCTCGCGCCGGCGACCCTCCGAGGACACTCGAGGCATGCTGCCACGACCACCATAGGCAAAGCGCAGCGGCATCCGCAGCAAAGGATAAAAAGCGCTACCGCCCAATGTAGCCTGGGTCGTGATCCACCTCTGCGTTGGTGACAGCGGCAAACCGCAGGCAAAAAAAGACCCGCCTAAGCGGGTCTCTTTCAACGGGTTGGCTTACGCCAGTTCGTCGAAGCACTCGGCGACGATGGCGATGCCTTTTTCCAGCTGCTCGTCCGGGATGGTCACCGGCATCAGGAAGCGCACCACGTTGTAGTAGGTACCACACGACAGCAGGATCAGGCCTTTCTCGCGTGCCTTGGCGACGATCTTGCCCGTCAGCTCGGCAGCCGGTTTGCTGTGGTCGCCGCCTTCGAACAGCTCGATGGCGATCATCGAACCCAGGCCGCGCACGTCACCGATCACCTTGTGCTTCTCAGCGATCTTGTGCAGGCCGGCTTTCAGCTTCTCGCCGACAGCGCTGGAGCGATCCAGCAGCTTCTCCTCGTCGAACACCTTGAGCACGGCCAGGGCCGCGGCGCAGGCGATCGGGCTACCGGCATAGGTGCCGCCCAGACCACCAGGGGCGATGGTGTCCATGATCTCGGCTTTACCGCACACGCCGGAGATCGGGAAGCCGCCGCCGACCGACTTGGCGAAAGTAGTCAAATCGGGGACCACGCCCAATTGCTCGGTGGCGAAGAAGGTGCCGGTACGGCCAGCGCCGGTCTGCACTTCGTCAGCGATCAGCAGGATGCCGTGCTGGTCGCACAGGGCGCGCAGACGCTGCATGAAGGCGGGCGAATTGACGTAGAACCCACCTTCGCCCTGCACCGGCTCGATGATGATCGCGGCGATGTCCTGGGGCTGGGCATCGTTCTTGAATACGCGCTCGATGCTGGCGATGGATTCATCTTCGCTCACGCCATGCAGCTCGCACGGCGCGATGGCGCGGTACACGCCCGCAGGCATCAGGCCCATGCCAGCGGAGTACGGCGCGACCTTGCCGGTCAGCGACAGGGTCATCATGGTGCGGCCGTGGTAGGCACCGGTGAAGGCGATCACGCCAGCGCGGCCGGTGGCGGCGCGGGCGATCTTTACGGCGTTCTCGACGGCTTCGGAGCCTGAGGTGACCAGCAAGGTCTTCTTGGCGAAGTCGCCCGGTACGCGCTTGGCGATTTCTTCGCACAGCTCGATGTAGGGCTCGTACGCCAGCACCTGGAAGCAGGTGTGGCTCAGCTTGGTCAGCTGTTCCTGAACGGCGGCGACCACTTTCGGGTGCAAGTGGCCGGTGTTCAGCACGGCGATGCCGCCAGCGAAGTCGATGTACTCGCGACCTTCCACATCCCACACGGTAGCGTTCTCGGCGCGCTCGGCGACGATCGGGTGGATCTGGCCGACGCCACGCGGTACGGCGGCCTGGCGGCGTTGCAGCAGGGATTCGTTAGTCTTGCTCATGGCTTCCTCATTCACCGCTCATCGTCGGTGTGGCTCAAGGATGACGCATCCCGGTACAGCCACGGCAGCATACGATGATCGACTGCCGGGCCTTGCGAGATGCAGGGGAAAACGTGTGTTTGCGCCGCTCAAAAGTGGCGCGGCATCAGGCTTTGTAAAAACGTAGCGAGCGACGGTCAGACAAGGCGAAAACGGGCGAAAAGCGGCCGGGGTCGCGCTCGACTTTACAAGTGTAAATGAGCATTTGAGCCTGTTTTTAACGCCGTCTGACCGAGCGCAGTAGTTTTTACATTGCCTGATCAGATGCTCAGGCAGAGGTATTTGATTTCCAGGTAGTCCTCGATGCCGTACTTGGAGCCTTCACGGCCCAGGCCCGAAGCCTTGATGCCGCCGAACGGCGCCACTTCGTTGGAGATCAGCCCGGTGTTGATGCCGACCATACCGTATTCCAGCGCCTCGGCCACACGGAACACGCGGCTCAGGTCACGGGCGTAGAAGTAGGAGGCCAGACCGAACTCGGTGTCGTTGGCCATGGCGATCACTTCGGCCTCGTCCTTGAAACGGAACAGCGGCGCCAGCGGGCCGAAGGTTTCGTCCTTGGAGACCAGCGCATTCTTCGGCACGTCGGCCAGAATGGTCGGCTCGAAGAAGGTACCGCCGAGGGCGTGGGTCTTGCCGCCGGAGAGGATCTTGGCACCTTTGGAAACGGCGTCCTCGATGTGCTCCTTGACCTTGGCCACGGCCTTCTCGTCGATCAGCGGGCCAGTGGTGGTACCGTCCTCCAGACCGTTGCCGATCTTCAGTTTTTCGACCGCGACCTTGAGCTTCTCGGCGAAGGCATCGTAGACGCCGTCCTGCACGTAGATGCGGTTGGCGCACACGCAGGTCTGGCCGTTGTTACGGTACTTGGAGATGATCGCGCCTTCGATGGCCTTGTCCAGGTCAGCGTCGTCGAACACGATGAAGGGCGCGTTGCCGCCTAACTCCAGAGACACTTTCTTGATGTCCTGGGCGCACTCGGCCATCAGCTGGCGACCGATCTCGGTGGAGCCGGTGAACGACAGCTTGCGCACGATCGGGTTGCCGGTCAGCTCGCTGCCAATATCGCCCGCGCTGCCGGTCACCACGCTGAACACGCCAGCCGGAATACCGGCACGGGTGGCCAGCTCGGCCAGGGCCAGAGCGGAGTAAGGCGTCTGCGAAGCGGGCTTGAGCACCATGGTGCAACCCGCGGCCAGCGCCGGGCCGGCCTTACGGGTGATCATTGCCGCCGGGAAGTTCCACGGGGTGATGGCCGCGGTCACGCCGATCGGCTGTTTGATCACGATCAGGCGCTTGTCAGGCTGATGACCCGGAATGGTATCGCCGTACACGCGCTTGGCTTCTTCGGCGAACCACTCGATGAAAGACGCCGCATAGGCGATTTCGCCCTTGGCCTCGGCCAATGGCTTGCCCTGCTCGATGGTCATCAGACGCGCCAGGTCGTCCTGGTTCTCCAGCATCAATTCATACCAGCGGCGCAGCTTGGCGGAACGCTCCTTGGCGGTCAGCGCACGCCAGGCCGGCAGGGCCTTGTCAGCCGCTTCAATGGCACGGCGGGTTTCGACCGCGCCCATCTTCGGCACCGTGCCAATCACTTCACCGGTCGCCGGGTTGTTGACCTTGATGGCCTGGCCGCTGTCGGCATCAGCCCACGCGCCGTTGACGAAAGCCTGCTGGCGGAACAGTTGAGCGTCTTTCAGTTGCATGGCGGTCTCCTCTATCCCGGCACCGCAGCGCCAGGAGATGACGAAAGAAGCTGGGAGCGAACCCAGATACGGGTAGAGCGCAGGTTATCTACTGCCTGGCAGTTCGAACGGAGGGTGCCGGTTAGAGTTCAGCTTGGCCAACACCGTCGTTTGAAATATCAAACAGATCGTAAGATTAGCCACATTAAAGGGCAATAGGCCGTTCGAGAAAATTAACATCCCAGCCGATCACCGGCATTCGGGCCGCCTTCTTATATAGCCGAAGCCACCGTCCGTACCCACCCAGCGAGCCCCGCCACCAGCATGGACGCACGCCAGCGACATGCGTATGATTGCGCCCCGCAACGCACCAGTAGCTCAGCTGGATAGAGTACTGCCCTCCGAAGGCAGGGGTCGTGGGTTCGAATCCCGCCTGGTGCGCCAAATTGATGTTTCCCCTCATCCATCAGAGATGACTCGGAAGCGAAACACAAAGCCCGCCATATGCGGGCTTTGTCGTTTTTAGCATTCGACCTGAGCCTGCGTTGACCCTTCATAAGGCGCTATTCGATCGGCGTACACCGCCTCGTGAATCGCCCCTGCAATCAGCCGGAGCAGGTAGCCAGCCCGGGTGATATAAATCTTCGTTGGGAAGCGAATTGCCAGGCGGCACTCAAGGGCAGCGACTTCTAAATGCACGCCCTGAACAGTAAAAATCCGAACTGAATACGCGCAGTGCTTGAGCTTGCGCACCCGAGTACACAGCACTGCTATTTAGTCGAAACGCCCCTGCGCACCGGGTGTCAACTGCAGCGTCGTCTGCATTCCCACTCAGGAGCCTAACTGTGTATAACCCAGCCAGCCACGCAAAAGGCGAACTCTCTCACGGCATCGTCTGGCTCGCTCGGACTGGCTACGCAGCACGCGGAGTGGTGTATCTGATCATCGGCACCTTCGCGCTGCTGGCGGCCAGAGGTAGCGGGGAAACGGTCGGCACCAAAGGCGCGATCTCGCAACTGCTTGGGCAACCTTTCGGCGAAGCGTTGCTCTGGATCATGGTCGCAGGGCTTATTGCCTACGCCGCATGGCGGATAACCCAGGCCATTACCGACCCGGAAGATCATGGCACCGATGCCAAGGGGCTCGCAGCGCGCGCAGGCCTTGTTGGTGGTGCCATCAGTTACAGCCTGCTGACCCTGTTTACGCTGGGTCTGCTGGGAAGCTCGCTCGGTGAGTCCTCCAGTGGTGGCGGTGGCAGCGGCGACTTTCTATCGGGGATGTTGGGCTGGAAGTATTCGAACTATCTGGTCTACCTGGTCGCATTGGTGCCGCTGGGCGTCGGCATCGCGCACATCATCAAGGGCTGGAAAGCCAAATTTGAAAAATACTTCGCTGCGTCGGATGACGTCATGCGCTGGGTAACGCCAGTCTCGAAGGTGGGTTTGATTGCCCGCGGCGTCTCGTTTCTGGTGGTGTCGGGCATGCTCTTCAGTGGTGGTACGCGCTACAAGCCCACCGAGCCACCAGGCCTTGAGGACGCATTGAATGCACTGCAGTCGTTGCCGTATGGCACCTTCTGGTTGGCGCTGATCGGTGGCGGACTGATCGCATTTGCGCTGTACAGCTTTTCCGAAGCGATCTGGCGGCGCATAGATACCGCGGCCGTCTTTAATTGATGTCCCGTTGCGATGAAAGCCTCGGTTAACAACGGGGCACTTTTAATACCAGCTAAAAGCGTGAAGGGCAGGCCATCTCACCTACAAGTGTGATCTGTCCCGATGACATCTAGGCCAGCCCGCCCTGTGGACGGCCGATCGCTGCCTGAAATGAAGTCAGGGCGACTTCCAAAGCATTTATAAAAGCGAGCAATAATTCTCTCGGTGAGGAAAGAGAATTACTTGGCCAAGTAGAGACAGTCCGGTGCAAGCCCGCTCCTATCATTAATTATCAACGCTCGACATCTTGAGCATCCACGTCCATATCCTCCGCCCCCACCAAAAACTTCTGCCGTAATAACGTCTCCCGGGTAATAGCAACCAGCGCATCGATCTGCATATCGGGCATTTCCGTCATGTAGGAGAGGCAGAAGCGCGCCGGCGGGATCGGTGGGTCGCAGGGCAGGGTTTTCAACAAGTTGAGGGCGAGCATTTCGCGGATCAGCGGCACGGGCAGGATGCCGATGGCATGGCCAGCGGAGACCAGTTTGGCCATGAAGGCCAGGGAGTTGCTGGAGTGGAAGGCTTCCGACGGAGCGTTACCGTCCTTGAGCCAGCTCTCGACCACCGAGTACAAGGTAGAGGGCGCGGAGTGGCTGACGATGGGGTGGCCGGCGGCGTGTTCCGGCAGGAAGGGGTCGGCGTCGATGCCCAGTTGCGGGGCGGCTACCCACTGGAAGGTCATCCAGCCGATGAAGATGTCAGTGACGTCTTCGCGAGTGGCGGGGTTGGTGAGCAGCGCCAGGTCGAGCTCGTGGTCGTTGAGCTTGCGGTTGAGCACCGCGCCGACGTCGATGGTGATTTCCAGAGTGATCTCGGGAAAGTGCGCCTTGATCTCGGCGATCACAGCGGTCAGGCCGACCATGGCCGAGCATTCGTCGGCACCCAGGCGCAGCCGGCGGTGCTGCTTCTGCTTGGCGGCGAACTGCTCCAGTTTCACGCTGTTGTTGAGCGCCAGCTCGGCGTGGCGCAATGCAATATGGCCATCGGCGGTGAGGGTCATGCGCTGCTTGCTGCGGTCGAACAGCTTGACGCTGAGCAGCGACTCCATCTCGCGGATGCGCGAGGAAATGGCCGGCTGGGTGAGGTGGAGATGGCGTGAGGCGGCATGTACACCGCCCAATCGGGCAGTCCAGTAGAAGGCCTCGATCTGCATCAGGGTAATTCGCATGATAAAAATCGTCCCCTCTTTTGTTCGCTGATTTTTATTATCGCCACAAAAACAGGCTTGTTAGGATCGGGCCAACTCTTGCCAAAAACGAATAATTAAACAGCGCATGTATATTATCGAAGCACTTCCCGACGCGATTAATCCAGAAGAACTTTCCGTTCTTATGCGAGCCGAGCCCGCCACGATTGGGCATTTCATCACCACCGGCATAGTGAGCCCGCAGATCAAGGCGCATTTCGAAAACCTGCGCACCGTCGGCACGGCGGTGACGGTGAAAATGCCCGGCGCCGACGGCGGCATCCTACATTACGCGATGGGTTGCGCGAGGCCGGGTGACTTTCTGGTGGTCGACCGCTGTGGCGAAAGCGTGACCGCTGCCATGGGCGGCGCCATGGCGTATGCCGCCAAGCAGGCAGGTATCGCTGGAATCGTCATCGATGGTTATGTCACCGACCTGGGCGAGATTCGCCAACACGGGGTGCCGGTCTGGTCGTGGGGCGCCAGCGCCATCACCACGCGGGTGAAGGGCGAGGAAGGCGAGTTCTGTACCGTGGTGCAATGCGGTGGCGTGGTGGTTCGACCAGGAGATGCGGTGATCGCCGACGAGAACGGCATCGTCATCCTGCCACCCGACCAGGCACTGGCCCTGGCCCGCCGTGCCATCGACTTCCAGGAAAACGAGAAGCACACCCTGGCGCGCCTGGCTCAGGGTGAGAAGTTTCCCGATGTGGTGGGCTCACGCTCAGTGATCGATGCGGCCATCGGCAAGGCGCGATAACGCCGGCACCAACGCGCCTAGTCAGGCGCGACAACAATTTCAATACTGACCCGCTGCACTTTTCAGGTTTCTGCCCCGTAGCTCCCCCCAAAAGAACAACAGGACTACAATGAAACTGTACTCGCTCCCCAGGGTGATCCTGGCTGCGCTGGGCTGCTCGATTGGCGCCAGCGCGCTCGCGGACGATGCGTCGTCCGTCCATTTCAACGTGGTCGGTGGCGGCAGCCACAACTACACCTTTCGCGCGGTCGAGCGTCCGTTCTGGAGCGAAACCCTGCCCGCCAGCTCGGGCGGCAAGGTCACCGCCCGCCTGATGGGCCTCTCGGAGAGCGGCCTCAAGGGCCCGGAGATGGTTCGCGTGCTGCGCGCCGGCGCGGTCGAGATCGGCATGGGCGTGTTCGCCTTCGTGGCGGGCGACGATGCGGCTTTCGAGGGCATCGACCTGCCCGGCATGGCAGCCGACATCGACACCTCGCGCAAAATCGCCAATGCCTACAAGCCGGTGCTCGCGGCGCGTATGGCCGAGCGCCACGGCGTCAAGCTGCTGGCGACCGTGCCCTATACCGCGCAGGTGTTTTTCTGCCGCGATGCCGTGAACACCCTGAACGACCTCAAGGGCCGCAAGGTGCGCGTACGTGGCCGCAACATGGCCGACATGGTCGGCGCACTTGGCGCCTCCCCCGTTACCTTGCCGTTCGCCGAAGTGGTCACCGCCATACAGACCGGCGTCATCGACTGTGCGGTGACCGGCATGGGCTCGGGCAACGCCGCCAAGTGGTACGACGTGGCAGGCCATGTGTACGACCTGCCGGTGGACTGGTCGATCGGCTTCTACGCCATGGGTCTGCAGCGCTGGCAACAGCTTTCCCCTGATGTGCAGCAACTGCTGCAGGCCCAGGCTCAGGTACTGGAGGATGCCCTCTGGACGGAAACCGCCCGAGAGAACCGCTATGCGCTGGCCTGTAACACGGGCGCAACCGACTGCCAGATTCACCGCCCCGCCCACATGCACGCCAACGCCCCCACGCGTGAGGAGCAGACCAGGCTGCGCGCCATGGTGCTGCGTATCGCCAATGACTGGGGCCAGCGTTGCGGCGCCGACTGCGTGCAGCAGTGGAACGCCACGGCGGGCAAGGCGATTGGCGTCAGCCTGACTGACCCCTGACTACCGCGAAGACCTCGCCCGACAAGGCGCTTGCCGCGCTGACCGCCAACCGTTCGCGGAGAACCTGCTCATGCAACGTACCGACACCCCGAGCCTCCGGCTCATCAATCGCATCGCCAGGATCAGTGCCTGGGTAGGCGGTATCGCGCTGATGGGCTCGGCCTTGATGATCAGCATCGACTTGCTGTTGCGCCGCCTGTTTGGCTTTTCCATGGGCGGCGCCGACGAGATTGCCGGTTATGTGCTGGCCATCGTCAGCGCCTGGGCCTTCCCCATCGCGCTGCTCAAACGCTCCCACCTGCGCGTCGACATCCTCTATTCGCGCCTGTCGCTCAAGCCCAAGGTCGGCTTCAACCTGCTGGCACTGGTCGGCATGGCGCTGTTCGTCGGTACGCTGCTGTTCCATGTGGGCGGCGTGCTGTGGGATTCCATCGTCTACCGCTCGATTTCCACCACGCCGCTACAGGTGCCGCAGTGGATTCCCCAATCCCTGTGGTTCGCCGGCTACCTGTTCTTCGCTACCACCATTCTGGTGCTCGGTTACAACAGCCTGATGCAGTTACGCCAGCAGCGCTGGGCCGCGGCCAACGCGCTGATCGGCATCAACTCCGTCGAGGAGGAGATCGAGGAAGAATCGCGCTCCAGTATCAGTGCCCGTTCAACAACAAAGGAGGGTCGCTAGATGCTGGTGTTTACCCTTATCGTGCTGCTCGGTTTACTCGGCCTGAGCGTCGCTGCGGCCGTCAGCGTGGGCCTGCTGGGCATGTCGCTGGCCGAGCTGTTTTCGGCGTTGCCGCTGAGCAATGCCATGGGCGAAATAGCCTGGAGTACTGGCGCCGAATTTCTGCTGGTGGCCATTCCGCTGTACATCCTGATGGGCGAGCTGCTGGTCTGCTCCGGCGTAGCCGGGCGCATGTATGGCGCGGCGGACAAGTGGCTGTCGTGGCTACCCGGCGGGCTGATGAACTCGAACATCGGCGCCTCGGCACTGTTCTCCGCCACCAGCGGTTCCAGCGTGGCCACGGCGGCGACCATCTCGACCATCGCCCTGCCGGAGCAGGAGCGCAAAGGCTACCCGGCGCCGCTGTTCCTCGGTTCGATCGCGGCCGGCGGCACCCTGGGCATTCTGATTCCGCCCTCGATCAACATGATCCTGTTCGCCTTGATCGCCAATATCTCGGTACCCAAACTCTATCTGGCGGCGACCATTCCCGGCCTGCTGCTGTGCGTGATGTTCGTGGCGATGATCGTGATCACCTGCATGATCTGGCCGAAGCTCGGCGGTACTCGCCAGCACGCCACCTGGGCCGAGCGCCTGGCGAGCATCCCCGACCTGCTACCGCCCATGGCGATCTTCGTGCTGGTAGTCGGTGCCATCTACAGCGGTTTCGCCACGGCCAGTGAGTCGGCGGCATTGGGCGTACTGGCCGCGTTCGGTCTCGGCCTGTTCCGGCGCACCTTCACCTGGCAGAACCTCGGCCAGGCATTCGAGTCGACCATGCGCACCAGCGGGATGATCATCTTCATCACCCTGTCGGCATTCTTCCTCAACTTCGTGCTGTCGGCCATCGGCCTGACGCCCACGCTGGTCAGCTTCATCACCGGTCTGGAACTGTCGCCGATGGCCACGCTGCTGGCGATCATCCTGTTCTACATCATCCTTGGCTGCTTCATGGACACCCTGGCGATGCTGATTACCACCGCGCCACTGGTGGTGCCGGTGATTGTTGCACTGGGCTTCGACCCCTTATGGTTCGGCGTGATTCTGATCATCCTATGCGAGTTGGGCCAGATAACGCCGCCCTTCGGCATGAGCTTGTTCGTGGTGCAGAGCATTCGTAACAAAGGTAACTTCACGGACGTAATAATCGGCGTATTGCCCTTCTGCCTTGTGCTGCTGTTATTGATTGCCCTGCTGATTATATTTCCGCAACTTGCTCTTTGGTTACCGACATTTGCGTAGACAATGTTCACGCTGATACGCCCGTCATTCACGCCACAACTACCAGGACATCTGTAAAAGGATGTGCACCACGCCTTAATTGGTTGGCCCAGCCTCATACGTCGCCAGCGGAGTCCGCGCCGCCGGCGGCGCGCGGCTGGCTGACTATTAGCAACGCCGCGACAGCAGCGCGTTAAATATTGGCATTTAAGGTCTCCCCGTGCGTGATAAAAGTGCACACCCGCTCATATCTGCCGTTTTTATCAACCTAATAAAAACATTGAATCCGACTCTTCGGGTAGTTGCATTGACACCCAAAGGCAATGAGAAAAGAATCAAATCACCGCGTATGACTGCATACGACCAATAATAAAAAGGTGATACATGCCCGCCTATTGCTCAACGGCCAACGCTGCCGTATCGGTAACTTTCACGAGTGCCGACAATAATTATCAAGCCACTTCCTTACTTCGCTCATCTGCCCACTTGCTGGAGAGCGCACCGTGAAAAATGTTCTGACTATCTACTTCGCTGCACTGAAAGTGCTGATCGTTTCAAGCCTGGTCTGTATCACCCTGCTGATATTCCTCAACGTCGTGCTGCGCTACGGCTTCAACTCCGGGCTGTTCTTCAGCGAGGAAATTTCGCGGCTGGCTTTCGTCTGGCTGGTGTTCGCTGGCGCGCAATTGATGCTCCACGAGAACGGCCATATCGGCGTCGACATGCTCACCAGTCGCGTCTCACCCGTGGTCGCCAAGTACCTGCTGGTGATCACTCAGTTGCTCATGCTCTACGTCACCTGGCTGTTCCTGCTCGGTAGCTGGAAACAGACGCTGATCAACCTGCATGTCGGCGCACCTTCCACAGGCGTGTCCATGGCGCTGTTCTATGGCGCAGGCCTGGTGTTCTCGGTGCTCAGCGCCTTGCTGATAGCCACCCAACTGATCGACAACCTGCGAAAGCCGGCTGGCAGCTACCGCCCGCAACGCAGCGATGAAGAAGCGCACGTGCTGTCCTCCACCGAAACCGGGGTACTCAAGTAATGGCCCTTACCGTATTCGTCGGCGTGCTGATGGCCGCCATTCTGATTGGCGCGCCTATCGCCTATGCCCTGATTCTCTGCGGCGTTGCCCTGATGTGGCTGCTAGGGCTGTTCGATGGCCAGATCATCGCGCAGAACATCATCAACTCCGCCGGCAGCTTTCCCTTGCTGGCGATTCCTCTGTTCATCATCGCCGGTGAGGTGATGAACAGCGGCGGGTTATCCAAACGCATCATCAACCTGGCTATTGCCATGGTCGGTCACCTGCGCGGTGGCTTGGGCTACGTCGCCATCTTTGCTGGCGTGCTGCTGTCGAGCCTGTCCGGCTCGGCACTCGCCGACGCCGCCTCGCTGACCGCCTTGCTGCTGCCGATGATGGTTATCGCCGGCTACAACAAGAACCGTTCGGGCGGGCTGATCGCTTCGGTCTCGGTGCTCGGTTCGATCATCCCGCCGAGTATCGGCTTCGTGGTGCTCGGCGTGGCGTCCGGGCTGTCGATCACCAAACTGTTCCTTGCGGGCATCTTCCCGGGCCTGCTGATCGCGTCGGCACTGTGCGTGGCCTGGTGGCTGGTATCGCGCCGCGACACCGATGTGCAACTGAGCCCCAAGGCGAGCGGCAAGCAGCGGGCCAAGGCGTTCGTCGACAGCATCTGGGCACTGCTGCTGCCGGTGATCATTGTCGTCGGCCTGCGCTTCGGCGTGGTCACGCCAACCGAAGCCGGCGCCGTGGCCAGTGTGTATGCGCTGCTGGTGTCTACGCTGGTGTACCGCGAGCTCAACCTGAAGGATCTCAACGCCCTGCTGCTGCGCGCCGGCAAGACCACCGCGGCAGTGATGTTCCTGGTCGCGGCCGCTTCGATCCCGGCGTGGATGATCACCATTGCCGATATTCCCGGGCAGATCATCGACCTCATTCAGCCGGTGATGGACAACCCGAAACTGCTGATCCTCGTGCTGATGGCGCTGATCCTGCTGATCTCCATGGTCATGGACCTGACCCCGACCATTTTGCTGCTCGCGCCGATCCTGGTGCCGGTGGTGACGGCGGCGGGTATCGACCCGATCTATTTCGGCGTGCTGTTCATGATCAATTGCTCGATCGGCCTGATCACCCCACCGGTGGGCACGGTGCTCAACGTGGTCGCCGGTATCGGTCGCATGCGCTACGAAGCGCTGCTCAAAGGCACCTTCCCCTTCCTGATCGCCGAAGTGCTGGTGCTTTTCCTTCTCGTGGCCTTTCCGGAACTGGTCATCGTTCCAGCCGGCTGGTTCGCCAAATAACAACAACCAACAACTAGGACTTCCCCATGAAAAAGCAACTGACTGCACTCGCTGCCCTGCTACTGGCCAGCAGCCTGAGCTTCGCCGCAGAGTACAACTCGCACACCATCAAATTCGCCGCCACCAGCCCGAAAGGCACCCCGCCAGCGATCGGCATGGACCTGTTTGCCAAGAAAGTCAGCGAGCGCAGCGGCGGCAAGATAAAGGTGCGCACCTTCCCCAATGGCGTGCTGGGCGGTGACGTGCAGGTGCTGTCGTCGCTGCAGGGCGGGGTGATCGAGATGATGACCTGGAACGCCGGGCTGATGCTCAACCACGTTACCGACTTCGGCATCCTCGACTTCCCGTTCCTGTACACCGACACCGCCAAGGTCGATGCAATGCTCGACGGGGAAGTCGGCAGGATGCTCACCGACCAGCTACCCGAGCAGAAATTGGTCGGCCTGGCATTCTGGGAATTGGGGGTGCGCAACCTCACCAACAACAAGCGCCCGGTAGAGAAGCTGGAAGACATCGCCGGCCTGAAGATCCGCGCCCAGCAGTCCCCGCTGTTCCTTGACGTATGGCGAGCGCTCGGCGCCAACCCGACCCCGCTGCCGTTTACCGAAGTGCACACGGCATTGGAAACCGGCACGGTCGACGGCCAGGAAAATCCGGCTGCGCTGATTCTCGCCTCGAAGTTCAACGAAGTGCAGAAGTACATGAGCCTCACCCGCCACAACTACAACCCGCAGATAGTCCTGATCGGCAAGACCTTCTGGGACACGCTCAACGACGACGAGAAAAAGCTGCTCACCGACGTGGCCATGGAAGTGCGCCTCGAGCAGCGGAAGATTTCTCGCGAAGCGGACAGCAAGGCCATCGCCGAACTGGAGGCGTCCGGCATGCAGGTCAATAAAGTATCGGATGCGGAGATTGCCCGCATTCAGGAAACCGTCCGTCCCGTCGTCGACAAATACGCAGCGAAGATCAATCCAGAACTCGTGAAGAAGGTTTACGAGGCCATGGACGTCGCCCAGCCCTAAACACCGCAGCATCGCTGCACGAACACGTGCGCTCAATCGCTTGGGCGCACTCTACCTGTCATAGAGGAAAATCATGAAAATTTCGGTCGCGCAGATCCACCCCGTTCCCGGCAACCCGACCCAGACCATCGCGAAAGTCGCCGAGCTATCACGCCAGACAGCACTCGAAGGTTCGCGCCTGATCGCCTTCCCGGAATGCCTGCTCACCGGCGGCTCGTTCGACAGCCGTGAAGACCTGGAGCGCGGCGCCATCGACATCGACGCGCTGGCCCCACTGCTGGCCGTCAGCGCGGAGACCGGTATCTACATCATCGCCGGCTTCTACGAGCGCCGCCCGGATGCCATCTTCAACACCGCCGCGCTGATCGGCCCTGAAGGCATCGTCGGCCTGCACCGCAAACGTCACCTGCCGTTCATGATCGGCGACCGCTTCACTGATACGCCGGAAGAGTGGACGCCACCGGTCTTCGATACCGCGATCGGGCGGATCGGCATGGCTATCTGTTATGAAATCCGCTTCCCCGAAGTCGTACGCACCCTGGCTCTGGAAGGCGCCGATATCGTCGTACTGCCAGCCGCCTGGCCAGAGCAGGCGCGCATGCTGCCGGACATCTTCAGCACAGTGCGCGCCGCCGAGAACATCGTCTACTTCGTCGCGCCGAACCGCAACGACATGGACGGCGGCATGCAGTTCATCGGCATGAGCCACATCATCGAACCGTCCGGTAAAACGCTGGTACGGGCTGGTGCAGAGGATGGCGTATTCACCGTCGAGATCGACATCGAGAAGGCGCGCAACAAATCGCTGATCCGCGAGCCCGGTGTGTTCGAAGTGCACCCGTTCCGTGATCGCCTGCCCGATACCTATCGCATCTGAGGTGACGAGATGAACAGTACACTCAAACAGCTGATGGCCCGCTCGCACACCTACGGCATGAACATCTACAGCACGTCGTCCATGCCCATCGAAGTGGCGGGAAACTGGGGCCTGGATTTCGTGTTCATCGATGCCGAGCACACCTCATTGGGTGTCGACCGCGATATGGAAAAGTTGATCCTGGCGGCCAAGTGCTCCGGCATTCATAGCCTGGTACGTGTGCGCGGCACCCTTGAATGGGATATTCGCAAGGCACTGGAAATGGGCGCTTCGGGGGTGATCATCCCCCAGGTGCACAATGCCGAACAGATGCGCACCATCATCCGCTACAGCAAGTTCCCGCCCATGGGCCGCCGTGGCGGTGACAGCTCGGTACGATCGGCCAACTACGCAGGGCCGAACTTCGACTGGGGCAGTTATACCCAGACAGAGAACGATCGCAGCGTGATTGTACCGATGGCAGAGAGCTACGAGTTCTTCGACAACATCGACGAGATCCTCGACGTCGAATGTATCGACGCCGTGCACTTCGGCCCGGCCGACTACTCACTGTCGCGCCAATTGCCAGTCGACTATCGGCTGGGCAATCCCGAAGTGCTACAACGCCTGGAACTGCTGATCGAGAAGTGCCATGCCCGCTCGATCCAAGTCATGGTGCCCTGCTTCCCCGCCGACGGCGAAACCGCCAAACGCCTACTCGAGATGGGCAGCGACATGCTGCTGATGGGCAGCGACCTGTCCTGGCTCAACCAGGCTGGGCGCAGCATTGCCGCAGTGAAGGAACAACTGCTGTAGTTGAGCACAACGCCAAACAACGAAGCCCGCTATATGCGGGCTTCTTCGTTTTTGTGGGGCGGGCCTCTTTGCAGCCGGCTTGTTGGCGAAGCGGGCTTGAGAGCATCGCCGGCAAGCCGGATCCTAAGCGCGACCTGCAGCCTGTTCGCTACATTCGGTGTACATAGCCGGGAGGTATTTGAGCGCCCCAGCGAACTCAAATCCCTGCCCCGGGTTACGCCTTCGGCTAACCCAGGCTATAAAACCTCCACGCTCGCGTAGGGTGGAAGACGCTCCACCCTTCCACCACAAGATCGCCACTGCCCTCACCTG
>NZ_FNBM01000015.1 GCF_900102335.1 Phytopseudomonas seleniipraecipitans | reverse complement strand
CAGAGCAGCGGTCAGAGTGGTTTTACCGTGGTCAACGTGACCGATGGTGCCAACGTTGACGTGCGGTTTGTTACGTTCAAATTTTTCTTTAGCCACGACAATTAACTCCTTGCCTAAAGGGCTGAATCAGCCTTGCTTTTTAGTAACAGATTCGACGATGTGCGCCGGAGCTGTATCGTATTTTTTGAATTCCATAGAGTAGCTTGCGCGACCCTGGGACATGGAACGAACGTCGGTCGCATAACCGAACATCTCACCCAGCGGAACCTCGGCGCGGATAACCTTGCCGGAAACCGTGTCTTCCATACCCTGAATCATGCCACGACGACGGTTAAGGTCGCCCATGACATCGCCCATGTAGTCTTCAGGCGTAACAACTTCTACTGCCATGATCGGCTCGAGCAGCTCACCACCACCTTTGGTAGCCAGTTGCTTGGTCGCCATGGAAGCAGCCACCTTGAACGCCATCTCGTTGGAGTCGACGTCGTGGTAAGAACCATCGAACACGGTAGCCTTCAGGCCGATCAGCGGATAACCGGCAACAACGCCGTTCTTCATCTGCTCTTCGATGCCCTTCTGGATAGCCGGGATGTATTCCTTCGGAACCACACCACCTACTACTTCGTTGACGAATTGCAGACCTTCCTGACCTTCGTCAGCAGGAGCAAAACGGATCCAGCAGTGACCGAACTGACCACGACCGCCGGACTGACGAACGAACTTGCCTTCGATTTCACAGTTCTTCGTGATGCGCTCACGATAGGAAACCTGAGGCTTACCGATGTTGGCTTCGACGTTGAACTCACGGCGCATCCGGTCTACCAGGATGTCCAGGTGCAACTCGCCCATGCCAGAGATGATCGTCTGACCAGTCTCTTCATCAGTCTTGACGCGGAAAGATGGATCTTCCTGAGCGAGCTTGCTCAGTGCGATACCCATCTTTTCCTGGTCATCCTTGGTCTTCGGCTCTACGGCAACCGAAATAACCGGCTCCGGGAAGTCCATACGAACCAGGATGATTGGCTTGTCAGCGTTGCACAGGGTTTCGCCAGTGGTGACGTCCTTCATGCCGATCAGGGCCGCGATGTCGCCAGCGCGTACTTCCTTGATCTCTTCACGGGCGTTTGCGTGCATCTGCACCATACGACCGACACGCTCTTTCTTGCCCTTGACCGAGTTGATCACACCGTCACCGGAGGCCAACACGCCCGAGTAAACACGGACGAAGGTCAGAGTACCCACGAATGGGTCGGTAGCGATCTTGAACGCCAGAGCCGAGAACGGCTCGTCATCATCGGCGTGACGCTCCATCTCTTCTTCCTCGTTATCCGGGTTGGAACCCTTGATAGCAGGAATGTCGGTCGGAGCCGGCAGGTAATCGATAACGGCGTCGAGAACCAGGGGAACACCCTTGTTCTTGAAGGAAGAGCCACAAACAGCCAAGACGATTTCGCCAGCGATAGTACGCTGACGCAGAGCAGCCTTGATTTCCTCGTTGGTGAGTTCTTCACCTTCGAGGTACTTGTTCATCAGCTCTTCGTTGGCTTCGGCTGCAGCCTCAACCATGTTGCTGCGCCATTCGTTGGCCAGCTCGATCATGTCCTCAGGGATGTCCTTGCGAACAGGAACCATACCCTTGTCGGAGTCATTCCAGTAGACGGCCTGCATGTTGAGCAGATCGATCTGACCCTGGAACTGATCTTCAGCACCGATAGCCAACTGAATTGGCACCGGAGTGTGACCCAGACGCTGCTTGATCTGACCGATCACGCGCAGGAAGTTTGCCCCAGCACGGTCCATCTTGTTGACGTAAACAAGACGCGGAACGCCGTATTTGTTGGCCTGACGCCATACGGTTTCCGACTGAGGCTCGACGCCCGAGGTACCACAGAACACAACGACTGCGCCGTCGAGTACGCGCAGGGAACGCTCTACTTCAATGGTGAAGTCTACGTGCCCAGGGGTATCGATGACGTTGAAGCGGTGCTCGTCTTTGTACTGCTTCTCGGAGCCTTTCCAGAAGGCGGTGATGGCAGCGGACGTGATGGTGATACCACGCTCCTGCTCCTGCACCATCCAGTCTGTGGTCGCGGCGCCATCATGCACCTCGCCCATTTTGTGGCTTTTGCCAGTGTAAAAAAGGACGCGCTCGGTAGTGGTGGTTTTACCAGCATCTACGTGAGCAACGATACCGATGTTACGGTAGCGATTAATCGGTGTAGTACGAGCCATAAAGCCCTCGCAAATTGAGTGACGCTAAAATTAGAAGCGGTAGTGCGAGAAAGCCTTGTTGGCTTCAGCCATACGGTGCACGTCTTCACGCTTCTTAACTGCAGCACCTTTGCCTTCCGCAGCATCCAACAGCTCGCCTGCCAAACGCAGGGCCATGGATTTTTCGCCACGCTTACGCGCGAAATCCACCAACCAGCGCATTGCCAGGGCGTTACGACGGGACGGACGAACTTCGACCGGAACCTGGTAAGTAGCACCGCCTACACGGCGCGACTTCACTTCGACCAGCGGAGCGATGGCGTCGAGAGCTTTCTCGAAGATTTCCAGGGGATCGCTGTTCTTACGCTCTTTAACCTTATCCAGGGCGCCATAAACGATACGCTCGGCAACGGCTTTCTTGCCGCTTTCCATCACGTGGTTCATGAACTTGGCCAGGATTTGGCTTCCGTATTTTGGATCGTCAAGCACTTCGCGCTTGGCTGCTACACGACGTCTTGGCATTTGATAAGCCCTCAAACGGTCTTCAGGTTAGCCCGGAACTGTAACCATCTGGTTACGCCCGACCTTACTCTTATCGACTCAATAAAATTAGAAACTGCATTCAGTACCGACGGCCGATCACTTCGGACGCTTGGTACCGTACTTCGAACGACCCTGGTTACGGCCTTTGACACCCGAGGTGTCCAGCGAGCCGCGAACGGTGTGATAACGCACACCTGGCAAGTCTTTTACACGACCGCCACGGATCAGCACGACGCTGTGCTCTTGCAGGTTGTGGCCTTCACCGCCGATGTACGAGGAAACCTCGAAACCGTTGGTCAGACGCACACGGCAAACTTTACGCAGTGCCGAGTTAGGTTTTTTCGGCGTGGTGGTATACACACGAGTGCATACGCCACGACGCTGGGGGCAGTTCTGCAGCGCAGGCACGTCGGATTTCTCGACGATACGCTTGCGCGGCTGACGCACCAGCTGGTTGATAGTTGCCATCTACTAGCTCCACTGTCCGTCTTTCGACGCTATTTATTTACACCATAAATAAATGGCAGGGCTTATGCCCTGCCATATTTAGGGGTGCATGAGTCTAAAGAGACTCGCCCCCCCAGTCAAGATACAAGCCCGGCCGCTGGGCGACCGGGACATGCACTCAATTGTCGCTGGAGTTCAACGCTTCGGTCAGCGCTGCTTCCACTTCGCTCGCGCTCACACGCACAGGCTTGTCAGCCTCGCGACGACGCTTACGCTCGCTGTGGTAAGCCAGACCAGTACCTGCCGGGATCAAACGACCCACGACCACGTTCTCCTTCAGGCCACGCAGGAAGTCGCGCTTGCCAGTAACCGCCGCCTCGGTAAGAACGCGAGTGGTTTCCTGGAAGGATGCCGCCGAGATGAACGACTCGGTGGACAGCGACGCCTTGGTGATCCCCAGCAGTACGCGGGAGTACTTGGCGATGAACTTGTCATCACCAGCCAGACGCTCGTTCTCACCCAGTACATGGGTAAGCTCCATCTGGTCACCCTTGATGAAGGTGGAATCCCCCGACTCGGCAATTTCGACCTTGCGCAGCATCTGGCGCAGGATGGTCTCGATGTGCTTGTCGTTGATCTTCACGCCCTGCAGGCGGTAAACGTCCTGGATCTCGTTGACGATGTACTTGGCCAGTGCGCTGACGCCCAGCAGACGCAGGATGTCGTGCGGATCGCTCGGACCGTCGGAGATAACTTCACCCTTGTTGACCTGCTCACCTTCGAACACGTTCAGGTGACGCCATTTCGGGATCAGCTCTTCGTACGGATCACTGCCATCGGTCGGCGTGATGACCAGGCGGCGCTTGCCCTTGGTCTCTTTGCCGAAGGCGATGGTGCCGCTGATTTCAGCCAGAATTGAGGCTTCCTTCGGACGGCGCGCTTCGAACAGGTCAGCAACGCGTGGCAGACCACCGGTGATGTCACGGGTCTTCGAGGTCTCTTGCGGGATACGGGCGATAACGTCACCGACCGCAACCTGCGCACCATCCGCCACACCGACGAGGGCGTTGGCAGGCAGGAAGTACTGAGCAGGCACGTCAGTACCTGGCAGCATCAGATCCTTGCCACTGGCGTCGACCAGTTTCACGGCAGGACGAATGTCTTTGCCGGCAACTGGACGATCCTTGGCATCGAGAACCTCGATGTTGGTCAGACCGGTCAGTTCGTCGGTCTGGCGCTTGATGGTGATGCCCTCCTCCATGCCGACGAAGGTAACGGTACCCTTCATTTCGGTCACGATCGGGTGGGTGTGCGGGTCCCACTTGGCAACGATGGCACCAGCATCAACCTTGTCACCTTCCTTCACGGTGATGACAGCACCGTACGGCAGCTTGTAACGCTCGCGCTCACGGCCGAACTCGTCCGCGATAGCCAGCTCGCCGGAACGCGATACCGCGATCAGGTTGCCGTCCAAACGCTCGACGTGCTTCAGGTTGTGCAAGCGAACCGCACCACCGTTCTTCACCTGGACGCTGTCGGCAGCCGAAGTTCGGCTTGCCGCACCACCGATGTGGAACGTACGCATGGTCAGCTGGGTACCCGGCTCACCGATCGACTGGGCAGCGATAACGCCGACTGCTTCACCGATGTTGATCTGGTGACCACGAGCCAGGTCGCGACCGTAGCACTTGGCGCAGATACCGTAGCGGGTTTCACAGCTGATCGGCGAACGCACGACAACTTCGTCAATGCTGTTCAGCTCGATGAACTCGACCCACTGTTCGTCGACCAGCGTACCGGCCGGAACGATGACTTCTTCGGTACCCGGCTTGAACACGTCACGGGCGATGACACGGCCCAGTACGCGCTCACCGAGCGGCTCGACGACGTCGCCGCCTTCAATGTGCGGAGTCATGTACAGACCCTGCTCAGTGCCGCAATCGATCTCGGTCACCACCAGATCCTGTGCCACGTCGACCAGGCGACGGGTCAGGTAACCGGAGTTCGCAGTCTTCAGTGCGGTATCCGCCAGACCTTTACGAGCACCGTGAGTCGAGATGAAGTACTGAAGTACGGACAGACCTTCACGGAAGTTTGCAGTGATCGGCGTCTCGATGATCGAGCCATCCGGCTTGGCCATCAGGCCACGCATACCGGCCAGCTGACGGATCTGCGCGGCGGAACCACGAGCACCGGAGTCGGCCATCATGTACATGGAGTTGAAGGATTCTTGCTCGACTTCGTTGCCATCGCGGTCGATGACCTTCTCTTTCGAGAGGTTCGACATCATCGCTTTGGAAACTTCATCGTTGGCCTTCGACCACAGGTCGATCACCTTGTTGTACTTCTCGCCCTGGGTAACCAGGCCGGAGGCGTACTGCGATTCGATTTCCTTCACTTCCTCGGTGGCGGCGTCGATGATGCGCGCCTTCTCATCCGGGATGACGAAGTCGTTCACACCGATCGACACACCAGAGATGGTCGAGTAGGCGAAACCGGTGTACATCAGTTGGTCAGCGAAGATTACGGTGTCCTTCAGACCAACGGTGCGGTAGCACTGGTTGATCAGTTTGGAGATCGCCTTCTTCTTCATCGACTGGTTGACCACGTCGTACGACAGGCCAGCTGGAACCACTTGGAACAGCAGCGCACGGCCGACAGTGGTGTCGACGATACGGGTGTTCTTGCTGATGGTGCCATCGCGGTCTTTGATGACTTCGTTGATACGTACTTTCACACGGGCGTGCAGGGACGCTTCGCCGGCGCGGAATACGCGGTCGACTTCCTGCAGGTCGGCGAATACACGACCTTCGCCTTTGGCGTTGATGGCTTCGCGGGTCATGTAATACAGACCCAATACAACGTCCTGCGAGGGAACGATGATTGGCTCACCGTTGGCAGGCGACAGGATGTTGTTGGTTGACATCATCAGCGCGCGCGCTTCGAGCTGGGCTTCCAGCGTCAGCGGCACGTGAACGGCCATCTGGTCACCGTCGAAGTCGGCGTTGTACGCGGCGCAGACCAGCGGGTGCAGCTGGATGGCTTTACCTTCGATCAGTACTGGCTCGAACGCCTGGATGCCCAGACGGTGAAGCGTCGGTGCACGGTTAAGCAGTACGGGATGTTCGCGAATCACTTCAGCGAGAACGTCCCAGACTTCCGGCAGCTCGCGCTCGACCATTTTCTTGGCCGCTTTAATGGTGGTCGCCAGACCACGCATTTCCAGCTTGCCGAAAATGAACGGCTTGAACAGCTCGAGAG
The DNA here is from genome assembly GCF_900102335.1 of Phytopseudomonas seleniipraecipitans. Classification (GTDB taxonomy): domain Bacteria; phylum Pseudomonadota; class Gammaproteobacteria; order Pseudomonadales; family Pseudomonadaceae; genus Aquipseudomonas; species Aquipseudomonas seleniipraecipitans. Next base: position 9,055 of record NZ_FNBM01000015.1, on the reverse strand, counting down.
CCATCTTCTTCGGCAGACCGCACTGATGCAGGCGCAGTGCCGGGCCTACGGTAATTACCGAACGGCCAGAGTAGTCAACACGCTTACCGAGCAAGTTCTGACGGAAACGACCCTGCTTACCCTTGATCATGTCAGCCAGGGATTTCAGAGGACGCTTGTTCGAACCGGTGATGGCGCGACCGCGACGGCCGTTATCGAGCAGCGCGTCGACAGCTTCCTGCAGCATGCGCTTTTCGTTGCGCACGATGATGTCGGGAGCCGACAGATCCAGCAGGCGCTTCAAACGGTTGTTACGGTTGATGACGCGGCGATACAGGTCGTTCAGGTCGGAGGTGGCGAAACGGCCACCGTCCAGCGGAACGAGCGGACGCAAATCTGGCGGCAGAACCGGCAGAACGGTCAGCACCATCCACTCTGGCAGGTTGCCGGAACCCTGGAAGGCTTCCATCAACTTCAGACGCTTGGACAGCTTCTTGATCTTGGTTTCCGAGTTGGTCTGCGGAATCTCTTCGCGCAGGCGACCGATCTCGTGCTCCAGGTCGATAGCGTGCAGCAGCTCGCGAACGGCCTCGGCACCCATGCGGGCGTCGAAGTCATCACCGAACTCTTCCAACGCTTCGAAGTACTGCTCGTCATTGAGCAGTTGGCCCTTCTCGAGGGTGGTCATGCCCGGGTCGATAACGACGTAGCTCTCGAAGTAGAGAACGCGTTCGATATCACGCAGGGTCATGTCCATCAGCAGGCCGATACGGCTCGGCAGCGATTTCAGGAACCAGATGTGGGCAACCGGAGAAGCCAGCTCGATGTGCGCCATGCGCTCACGACGAACCTTGGCCAGGGCGACTTCAACGCCGCACTTCTCGCAGATCACACCGCGATGCTTCAGGCGCTTGTACTTACCGCACAGGCACTCGTAATCCTTTACCGGGCCAAAGATCTTGGCGCAGAACAGGCCGTCACGCTCAGGCTTGAACGTACGGTAGTTGATGGTTTCCGGTTTTTTTACTTCACCGAACGACCACGAACGGATCATCTCAGGCGAAGCAAGGCCGATGCGAATGGCATCGAACTCTTCGACTTGACCCTGGTTTTTCAGCAAATTCAGTAGGTCTTTCAAGGCCTTTCCTCCTGGCGGAGCAGGCAGCGGGCATGTTGCCCCGCTGCCGATTCACGTCGTGTTATTCGGTTTCCAGATCGATATCGATACCGAGCGAACGGATCTCTTTGATCAACACGTTGAAGGACTCGGGCATGCCCGGCTCCATGCGGTGATCGCCATCCACGATGTTCTTGTACATCTTGGTACGGCCGTTCACGTCGTCCGACTTGACGGTCAACATTTCCTGCAGGGTGTAGGCGGCGCCGTAAGCTTCCAGAGCCCAGACCTCCATCTCCCCGAAGCGCTGACCACCGAACTGCGCCTTACCGCCCAGCGGCTGCTGGGTAACCAGGCTGTAGGAACCGGTAGAACGAGCGTGCATCTTGTCGTCCACCAGGTGGTTCAGTTTCAGCATGTACATGTAACCGACCGTGGTCGGGCGCTCGAACTGGTTACCGGTACGGCCGTCGATCAGGCGCATCTGGCCGCTTTCCGGCAGATCAGCCAGTTTCAGCATGGCCTTGATTTCGCTTTCCTTGGCACCGTCGAACACCGGAGTGGCCATCGGCACGCCTTTGCGCAGGTTGTTGGCCAGAGCCAAGATTTCCTGGTCGCTCAGCTCGTCGAGGCTTTCCTGACGCCCACCGATCTCGTTGTAGATCTGCTGCATGAACTTGCGCAGCTCAGCGACCTTGCGCTGCTCTTCGAGCATCAGGTTGATCTTCTCGCCCAGGCCCTTGGCTGCGAGGCCCAGGTGGGTTTCGAGGATCTGACCGACGTTCATACGCGACGGTACGCCGAGCGGGTTGAGAACGATGTCGACCGGCGTGCCATGCACGTCATGCGGCATGTCTTCAACCGGCATGATCACCGAGACCACACCCTTGTTACCGTGACGACCGGCCATCTTGTCACCCGGCTGGATGCGACGGCGGATGGCCAGGTAGACCTTGACGATCTTCAGCACGCCCGGAGCCAGGTCATCGCCCTGCTGCAGTTTGCGCTTCTTGTCTTCGAACTTGTCGTCGAGCAGCTGACGGCGGTCGGAGATGTAGGCCTGAGCCTTTTCCAACTGCTCGTTCAGTGCATCTTCAGCCATACGCAGTTTGAACCACTGGCCGCGCTCCAGACCGTCGAGCACTTCGTCAGTGATCGCAGCGCCTTTCTTCAGGCCAGCACCGCCTTCGGCGACCTTACCAACCAGAGCGGCACGCAGACGCTCGAAGGTCGCGCCTTCGACGATGCGGAACTCTTCGTTGAGGTCCTTGCGGATCTCGTCCAACTGGCTCTTCTCGATCGACAGCGCACGAGCATCACGCTCAACGCCGTCACGGGTGAAGACCTGTACGTCGATGACAGTACCTTTGGTGCCGGTCGGCACGCGCAGGGAGGTGTCCTTAACGTCGCTGGCCTTCTCACCGAAGATCGCGCGCAGCAGCTTCTCTTCTGGTGTCAGCTGGGTCTCGCCTTTCGGGGTAACCTTACCAACCAGAATGTCGCCAGGGCCGACTTCGGCGCCGACGTAGACGATGCCGGCTTCGTCGAGCTTGTTCAGTGCAGCTTCGCCCACGTTCGGGATGTCCGCAGAGATTTCCTCTGGGCCGAGCTTGGTGTCACGCGCCACACAGGTCAGTTCCTGGATGTGGATCGTGGTGAAGCGGTCTTCCTGAACCACGCGCTCGGAGAGCAGGATGGAGTCTTCGAAGTTGTAACCGTTCCAGGGCATGAACGCGACGCGCATGTTCTGACCCAGCGCCAGTTCACCCATGTCGGTGGACGGGCCATCGGCCATGATGTCGCCACGCGCAACCACATCACCTTTCTGAACCAGCGGACGCTGGTTGATGCAGGTGTTCTGGTTGGAGCGGGTGTATTTGGTCAGGTTGTAGATGTCCACACCGGCTTCACCGGTTTCGACTTCATCGTTGGCTACGCGAACCACGATACGGCTGGCGTCGACGGAGTCGATCACACCACCGCGGCGGGCCACGACGCAGACGCCGGAGTCACGGGCGACGTTGCGCTCCATGCCGGTACCGACCAGCGGCTTGTCCGAACGCAGGGTCGGGACAGCCTGACGCTGCATGTTCGAACCCATGAGTGCACGGTTGGCGTCGTCGTGCTCGAGGAACGGGATCAACGAGGCAGCGACGGAAACGACCTGCTTCGGCGATACGTCCATCAGCGTGACGTCTTCCGGCGCCTTGACGGTGAACTCGTTGAGGTGACGCACAGCGACCAGCTCATCGATCAGCATCTTCTTGTCGTTCATCGTGGCCGAAGCCTGAGCGATCACGTGATCTGCTTCTTCGATGGCGGACAGGAATACGATCTCGTCGGTAACCTTGCCTTCCTGAACAACACGGTACGGGCTTTCCAGGAAGCCATACTGGTTGGTGCGGGCATAGGCCGCCAGGGAGTTGATCAGACCGATGTTCGGACCTTCCGGCGTTTCGATCGGGCACACACGGCCATAATGGGTCGGGTGTACGTCACGGACTTCGAAGCCTGCACGCTCACGAGTCAGACCGCCCGGGCCGAGTGCGGATACACGGCGCTTGTGGGTGATCTCGGAGAGCGGGTTGTTCTGGTCCATGAACTGGGAAAGCTGGCTGGAACCGAAGAATTCCTTCACCGCCGCCGCAACCGGCTTGGCGTTGATCAGATCCTGCGGCATCAGGCCTTCGCTTTCGGCCATCGACAGACGTTCCTTGACCGCACGCTCAACGCGCACCAGGCCAACACGGAACTGGTTCTCGGCCATCTCGCCGACGCAACGTACACGGCGGTTACCCAGGTGGTCGATGTCATCGACGATACCCTTGCCGTTACGGATGTCGACCAGCGTCTTGAGGACTTCGACGATGTCTTCGCGGCTCAACACGCCCGAACCTTCGATCTCGGTACGACCGATACGACGGTTGAACTTCATGCGGCCTACGGCAGACAGGTCGTAACGCTCGGCGCTGAAGAACAGGTTGTTGAACAGGGTCTCGGCAGCATCCTTGGTAGGTGGCTCGCCAGGACGCATCATGCGGTAGATCTCGACCAGCGCTTCCAGCTGATTGGTGGTGCTGTCGATCTTCAGCGTGTCGCTGATGAACGGGCCACAGTCGATATCGTTGGTGTACAGGGTCTCGATGCGGACGACCTGAGCCTTGGCGATCTTCGCCAGCAGCTCGACCGACAGCTCGGTGTTGCACTCGCAGAGGATTTCGCCGGTAGCCGGGTGCACGATCGCCTTGGCGGTGGTGCGGCCGATCAGGTAGTCGAACGGTACGTCCAGCTCCTTGATGCCTGCCTTGTCCAGTTGGTTGATGTGGCGAGCGGTGATACGACGACCCTGCTCGACAATCACCTTGCCGGCGCCGTCCAGAATGTCCTGGCTGGCGATCTCACCACGCAGACGTTGCGGTACGAGTTCCAGGCTCAGGCCTTCGCCTTTAACGTGGAAAACGTTGGTGGTATAGAAAGCGTCCAACACTTCTTCAGTGCTGTAGCCCAGCGCACGCAGCAGTACCGAGGCCGGCAGTTTGCGGCGACGGTCGATACGCACGAATACCGCGTCTTTCGGATCGAACTCGAAGTCCAACCACGAACCACGGTAAGGAATCACGCGAGCGGAGTACAGCAGCTTGCCCGAGCTGTGAGTCTTGCCACGGTCGTGGTCGAAGAACACACCTGGGGAACGGTGCAGCTGGGAAACGATCACACGCTCGGTACCGTTGATGACGAAGGTACCGTTCTCGGTCATGAGCGGAATTTCGCCCATGTACACTTCCTGCTCTTTGATGTCCTTGATCGCTTTGTTCGACGATTCTTTGTCGAAAATGATCAGGCGCACTTTGACACGCAGCGGCACCGCGAAGGTCACGCCACGCAGCACGCACTCCTTGACATCGAACGCCGGCTCGCCCAGGCGATAGCCGACGTATTCCAGAGCAGCGTTGCCGGAGTAGCTGATGATCGGGAATACAGATTTGAAGGCCGCATGCAGGCCGATGTCACGGAACTGGTCCTTGTTCGCGCCCTGCTGCAGGAATTCGCGATAAGAATCCAGCTGGATGGCCAGGAGGTAAGGCACATCCATGACATCCGGCAACTTGCTAAAGTCCTTGCGGATACGTTTTTTCTCAGTATATGAGTAAGCCATCAGCGTTCCCCAGCTTGGTCACCTGCTTATTTGGCTTCTCCGACGGGAGCAGCCAGAAACTCGTGCAAACCCTAAGTTTGCTCCACCTCGTTGGTGGGTCTTTCACGCTCTAGAACCGGGCAGTTGAACCGCCGAGCTAGAACGGAAAAAGGCCGGTGGCAATAGCCACCAGCCGTCAGCCTTGTGCGAGTAGCGCGGGCTGTAGACGCAAGGTCGTCGCTTACTTGAGCTCGACTTTGGCGCCTGCTTCTTCCAGAGCTTTCTTGGCAGCTTCGGCTTCGTCTTTCGACACGCCTTCTTTGACCACGCCAGGAGCGCCGTCAACAACTGCTTTAGCTTCTTTCAGACCCAGACCGGTCAGTTCGCGAACGGCTTTAATGACGTTCACTTTCTTCTCGCCAGCTTCGGTGAGGATGACGTTGAACTCGGTTTGCTCTTCAACAACAGCGGCAGCAGCAGCTGGGCCAGCAGCGGCAACAGCAGCGGTCACGCCGAAGGTTTCTTCCATTGCTTTGATCAGCTCAACAACTTCCAGAACGGTTTTCTGGCCGATTGCTTCGATGATTTGTTCGTTAGTCAGAGACATGACTTGAATCCTGTATTGGGGTGACAGCCTACGCAGCCATCAAATTAAACATATGATTTGGAAAGAAATTACGCAGCCTTAGGCAGCGGAAGCTTCTTTCTGGTCGCGAATGGCCGCCAGAGTACGAGCCAGCTTGCTGGTAGCGCCTTGAATCACGCTCATCAGCTTCGCAATAGCTTCGTCGCGCGTTGGCAGCGAAGCCAACACATCGATCTCTTTTGCTGCGAGGAACTTGCCCTCGAACGCAGCTGCCTTGATCTCGAACTTGTCCTGACCCTTGGCGAACTCTTTGAAAATACGAGCAGCAGCGCCCGGATGTTCGTTGGAGAAAGCGATCAGGGTCGGGCCTTTGAACACGTCGCTGAGCACATCATACTGAGTGCCTTCAACGGCGCGCTTGAGCAGGGTATTACGTACAACACGTACGTATACGCCAGCTTCGCGGGCCTCTTTACGGAGTCCGGTCATAGCGCTTACTGTCACACCGCGGGCGTCAACCACGACAGCGGACAGAGCAGCTTGGGCAGCCTCGTTGACTTCAGCGACGATGGCCTTCTTGTCTTCGAGTTTAATTGCCACGGGTAAAACTCCTGCTTGTTACCGTTTCATCTGGCCGGAGCCGGATGTCATTTTTGGTGTCTGATTCGGTAAGGAACCGGGAGCACCATCTGCGTAGGGTTGAAGATCGCTCTTCAGGTTTGAGACCTAAGCCCCCTACGGTCTTGGATAGCCCCCGCCAGGCAGGGACCCCAATTTTTCGTTGCGAACGCACCAGGTGCGCTCGCAATCATTCGTTAAGCGTCCAGCGAACCTTGGTCGATCAGCAGACCTGGGCCCATAGTGGTGCTCAGAGTCACGCGCTTGACGTAGACGCCTTTCGAGGTCGACGGCTTCAGACGCTTCAGATCGGACAGCAGGGCTTCCACGTTCTGCTTCAGCTTCTCGGCATCGAAGCCGACTTTGCCAACAGAACCATGGATGATGCCGTTCTTGTCGGTACGGAAACGCACCTGACCAGCTTTGGCATTCTTGACTGCGGTTGCGACGTCCGGCGTTACGGTACCGACTTTCGGGTTCGGCATCAGACCGCGCGGGCCGAGAACCTGACCCAGCTGGCCAACAACGCGCATGGCGTCCGGGGAAGCGATGACGACGTCGTAGTTCAGATCGCCAGCTTTCATTTCAGCAGCCAGATCGTCCATACCTACGCGATCAGCACCGGCAGCCAGAGCAGCTTCAGCGCCCGGACCTTGAGTGAAGACAGCGACGCGAACGGTTTTGCCGCTGCCGTTCGGCAGAACGGTAGCACCACGAACAACCTGGTCGGATTTACGCGGGTCAACGCCGAGGTTGATCGAAATATCGACGGACTCGGAGAACTTGACGGCGGAGATTTCAGCCAGCAACGCAGCAGCGTCGGTGAAGCCGTAGGCTTTGCCCGGCTCGATCTTGGCCGCGATAGCCTTTTGGCGCTTGGTCAGCTTAGCCATTACACACCCTCCACGTTGAGGCCCATGCTACGAGCGGAACCGGCGATGGTACGCACGGCCGCATCCATATCAGCTGCAGTCAGATCAGCCTGTTTGGTCTTGGCGATCTCTTCGAGCTGGGCACGGGTAACGGTGCCGACCTTGACGGTGTTCGGACGAGCCGAACCGCTGGTCAGGCCAGCTGCTTTCTTCAGCAGCACGGAAGCCGGGGTGCTCTTGGTTTCGAAGGTGAAGCTACGGTCGCTGTATACAGTGATAATCACTGGAGTCGGCAGACCAGGTTCCATGCCCTGAGTCTTGGCGTTGAACGCCTTACAGAATTCCATGATGTTCACGCCGTGCTGACCCAGAGCTGGGCCGACAGGTGGCGACGGGTTGGCCTGAGCGGCCTTTACTTGCAGCTTGATATAAGCCGTGATTTTCTTAGCCATTAGCTACTCCAGTTACGGGTTCTAGCGCCTTTCGGCTCCCCGACTATTGCCTGTTTATCCCAGTGACAACAAAACCCCGCAGCCTTTGACTGCGGGGTATGGGATGCGTGTGTCAGTTATGCCTTTTCGACCTGACTGAACTCCAGCTCGACCGGGGTTGAGCGACCAAAAATGGTCACCGCTACCTGGATGCGGCTCTTCTCGTAGTTGACTTCTTCGACGACCCCACTGAAATCAGCAAACGGACCATCGACAACACGAACCATCTCACCCGGCTCGAACAGAGTCTTGGGCTTCGGCTTGTCACCGCTATCGGCAACACGACGCAAGATGGCATCGGCTTCTTTTTCGGTAATAGGCGCAGGCTTATCAGCAGTACCGCCAATGAACCCCATTACGCGCGGCGTATCCTTGATCAAGTGCCAAGTCGCCTCGTTCATTTCCATCTGTACAAGCACGTAACCCGGAAAGAACTTTCGCTCGCTCTTGCGCTTCTGGCCATTACGCATTTCCACCACTTCTTCAGTGGGGACCAGAATCTCGCCGAAATCGTCTTCCATTCCGGCGAATTTTACGCGCTCGATCAGCGAACGCATTACATGCTTCTCGTAACCCGAGTAAGCATGCACAACGTACCAACGCTTAGCCACGGGACACCCTATCTCAACTTACAATAAACGACACAAGCCAACCGAGGAGCGAATCAAGCCCCCACAACATCAATGCCATCACAATGACGACAAGGACGACGATCAGCGTGGTCTGCGTGGTTTCCTGGCGAGTCGGCCAGACAACCTTGCGAATTTCGACACGAGCCTCTTTAACCAGCGAGAAAAACGACTGGCCCTTAGCAGTTTGCAACGCGATCGCAGCAGCAACAGCCGCCATGACCAGCAACGCAACAACACGGTACAGAATCGGCTCGGCAGAGAAGTACTGATTACCAACCACGCCGGCCACTACAAGCAGAGCCGCAGCCAACCACTTGAGCAGATCGAAGCGGCTTTCTTTGGCCTCAGTCTTAGCATTCATTTACGAGGATCCTGTGAGAAGACTCGCCAAATTCGTTAGAAAATGGCAGGTCAGGAGGGAATCGAACCCCCAACCTACGGTTTTGGAGACCGTCGCTCTGCCAATTGAGCTACTGACCTAGAACAAAATCAGGCCGACCATTATGCCGGCCTGATGGGGATAGATCAACCGATTACTCGACGATCTTGGCAACCACGCCAGCACCAACGGTACGACCACCTTCGCGAATTGCGAAGCGCAGGCCGTCTTCCATGGCGATCGGCT
>NZ_FNBM01000018.1 GCF_900102335.1 Phytopseudomonas seleniipraecipitans | reverse complement strand
GACAACTCGTCATCAGCTCTCGGCCTTAAGATCCCGGATTTACCTAAGATCTCAGCCTACCACCTTAAACACGGACAACCAACGCCGTGCTGGCCTAGCCTTCTCCGTCCCTCCATCGCAGTAATTAGAAGTACGGGAATATTAACCCGTTTCCCATCGACTACGCATTTCTGCCTCGCCTTAGGGGCCGACTCACCCTGCGTCGATTAACGTTGCGCAGGAAACCTTGGTCTTTCGGCGTGGGAGTTTTTCACTCCCATTGTCGTTACTCATGTCAGCATTCGCACTTCTGATACCTCCAGCAAGCTTCTCAACTCACCTTCACAGGCTTACAGAACGCTCCTCTACCGCTCATCCTAAGATGAACCCGTAGCTTCGGTGTATGGTTTGAGCCCCGTTACATCTTCCGCGCAGGCCGACTCGACTAGTGAGCTATTACGCTTTCTTTAAAGGGTGGCTGCTTCTAAGCCAACCTCCTAGCTGTCTAAGCCTTCCCACATCGTTTCCCACTTAACCATAACTTTGGGACCTTAGCTGACGGTCTGGGTTGTTTCCCTTTTCACGACGGACGTTAGCACCCGCCGTGTGTCTCCCGTGCTGACACTTGCTGGTATTCGGAGTTTGCATCGGTTTGGTAAGTCGGGATGACCCCCTAGCCGAAACAGTGCTCTACCCCCAGCAGTGATACACGAGGCGCTACCTAAATAGCTTTCGAGGAGAACCAGCTATCTCCGAGCTTGATTAGCCTTTCACTCCGATCCACAGGTCATCCGCTAACTTTTCAACGGTAGTCGGTTCGGTCCTCCAGTTAGTGTTACCCAACCTTCAACCTGCCCATGGATAGATCGCCCGGTTTCGGGTCTATACCCAGCGACTAAACGCCCTATTAAGACTCGCTTTCGCTACGCCTCCCCTATTCGGTTAAGCTCGCCACTGAATATAAGTCGCTGACCCATTATACAAAAGGTACGCAGTCACAGAACAAGTCTGCTCCCACTGCTTGTACGCATACGGTTTCAGGATCTATTTCACTCCCCTCTCCGGGGTTCTTTTCGCCTTTCCCTCACGGTACTAGTTCACTATCGGTCAGTCAGTAGTATTTAGCCTTGGAGGATGGTCCCCCCATATTCAGACAAAGTTTCTCGTGCTCCGTCCTACTCGATTTCATTGATAAGAGATTTTCGTGTACGGGGCTATCACCCACTACGGCGGCACTTTCCAGAGCCTTCCACTAATCTCAAATCAACTTAAGGGCTAGTCCCCGTTCGCTCGCCACTACTAAGGGAATCTCGGTTGATTTCTTTTCCTCAGGGTACTTAGATGTTTCAGTTCCCCTGGTTCGCCTCATGCACCTATGTATTCAGTGCATGATACC
>NZ_FNBM01000004.1:179051-402243 GCF_900102335.1 Phytopseudomonas seleniipraecipitans | reverse complement strand
TACGGACCTTCACCCAGTGCCTGCGGCACGTCAACCGTGTAAGTGCCGCCCGCCAGTACCGGCGTGGTCACTGTGATGACCGTGTTGCCCTGCGTGATGGTCAGCGTGACGACGCTACCTACGGGCGCATCGGTGGTGCCAGTGATGGTCGGCGTTGTGTCATTACTGACCGCCGGAGCATCGACGGTGATCGCCGGCGCGGTGGTGTCGATAGCACCGCTATCAGTGGCCGAACCTGTGTTGCCAGCCGGATCGGTAACCTGAGCGCCCACGGTATACGGACCTTCAGCCAAGGCTTGCGGCACGTCGACGGTGTAAGTGCCGCCCGCCAATACTGGCGTGATCACTGTGATGACTGTGTTGCCCTGCGTGATGGTCAGCGTGACGACGCTACCTACGGGCGCATCGGTGGTACCAGTGATGGTTGGCGTCGTGTCATTGTTGACCGATGGGGCATCGACGGTGATCGCCGGAGGGGTTGTATCGATGGCGCCGCTATCGGTCGCGTTGCCCGTATTTCCGGCCGGGTCAGTAACCTGAGCACCCACGGTATACGGACCTTCAGCCAGAGCCTGCGGCACGTCGACGGTGTAAGTACCTCCCGCCAGTACCGGCGTGTTCACGGTGATGACCGTGTTGCCCTGGGTAATCGTCAGGGTGACAGTGCTGCCCACCGGCGCATCGGTGGTACCAGTGATGGTCGGCGTCGTGTCATTGCTGACGGCTGGAGCAGCGACGGTGATGGCCGGAGCGGTGGTGTCGATGGCGCCGCTATCAGTCGCGTTGCCTGTATTCCCGGCCAGGTCAGTAACCTGAGCACCCACCGAGTAAGCGCCTTCAGCCAGAGCCGCCGGTACATCTGCCGAGTAGGTACCACCCGCCACAACCGTGGCAGTTGTGGTCAGCACGGTCGTGCCCTGAGTAATGGTCAGGGTAACGGTGCTACCTACGGGCGCATCGGTGGTGCCGGTGATGGTCGGGGTGGTGTCATTACTGACTGCCGGAGCATCGACAGTGATCGCTGGAGCCGTGAGATCGATGGCGCCGCTATCAGTCGCGTTGCCCGTATTTCCGGCCGGGTCAGTAACCTGAGCGCCCACGGTATATGGACCTTCAGCCAGAGCCTGCGGCACGTCGACGGTGTAAGTACCTCCCGCCAGTACCGGCGTGCTCACGGTGATGACCGTGTTGCCCTGAGTAATCGTCAGGGTGACAGTGCTGCCCACCGGTGCATCGGTAGTACCAGTGATGGTTGGCGTCGTGTCATTGCTGACCGCTGGGGCATCGACGGTGATCGCCGGCGCGGTGGTGTCGATGGCGCCGCTATCAGTGGCCGAACCTGTGTTGCCAGCCGGATCAGTAACCTGAGCACCCACGGTGTACGGACCTTCCGCCAAGGCCTGCGGCACGTCGACGGTATAAGTACCACCCGCCAGTACCGGCGTGTTCACGGTGATGACCGTGTTGCCCTGGGTAATCGTCAGGGTGACAGTGCTGCCCACCGGTGCATCGGTAGTACCAGTGATGGTTGGCGTCGTGTCATTGCTGACGGCTGGAGCATCGACGGTGATGGCCGGAGCGGTGATGTCGATGGCGCCGCTATCGGTCGCGTTGCCTGTATTCCCGGCCGGGTCAGTAACCTGAGCACCCACGGTATACGGACCTTCAGCCAGTGCTTGCGGTACGTCAACCGTGTAAGTACCACCCGCCAGTACCGGCGTGTTCACGGTGATGACCGTATTGCCCTGAGTAATCGTCAGGGTGACAGTGCTGCCCACCGGCGCATCGGTGGTGCCGGTGATGGTTGGCGTCGTGTCATTGCTGACCGCCGGAGCATCGACGGTGATCGCCGGAGCGGTGATGTCGATGGCGCCGCTATCGGTCGCGTTGCCCGTATTTCCGGCTGGGTCAGTAACCTGAGCGCCCACGGTATACGGACCTTCAGCCAGAGCTTGCGGCACGTCGACGGTGTAAGTGCCGCCCGCCAATACTGGCGTGCTCACGGTGATGACCGTGTTGCCCTGCGTGATGGTCAGCGTGACGACGCTACCTACGGGCGCATCGGTGGTACCAGTGATGGTCGGGGTGGTGTCGTTGCTGACTGCTGGAACATCGACGGTGATGATCGGTGCTGTGACGTCGACCGTATAAGGTCGCTCATCAACAGCCGTACCCACGTTACCAGCTTCATCCACGCTGCTGATCGTCGCAGAGATAGCGCTGGCGGCGCCAAGATTGGCTGCGCTTACCGGAATGCTGAAGCCAAGCACTCCATTGCCGAGGTCTACAACTGAGCCCGTAAAGAGAGTGCCGCCCACATTCAGCGTGATCGAGTCCCCAACTTTTGCTTCGCCGCCAACGGTGCCGGTAACGACTACCGTAGCCGCACCGAGCTCAGCGCTATTAAGCAGGTCGTCACCAGTGATCGGGTCGATGCTGATGGTGACCACAGGCGCTGTGTTGTCAGGGGCGTTCGGAGTAGCGGGCAGAGTAGAGTCGGTGAATAGGGCAGGTTCATTGTCTTCGATAAGATTGAAGCCTGGCGTGCCAGGGCCTGCTGTCTGAAAGCCTATGGTCGGATCGACTCGCTGGGCTGTCTCGGTCAACATCACCGCGCTATGGCCGCCACCCGCACCGCCCGCGCCGCCAGCCGAGCCTGGACCCGCTGCGGTCGGTTCCAGATCGGTAGTCGGGTCGAGGCCCGCCGCAAGCGCCTGTTCGAGTTCGCTGCTACCCGACTGATTCGCGCTGTCGGCGATCTCCTGAGCTTGGGCATTGCCCGCTTGCCAGGAGCTGTTCGCGCCCAAGCTAACGGTCTCGCCATTTGCAAGTTCCAGAGTAACGGAGCCGCCGTTTGCTGTAGTGATCTGCTCACCAGCAAAAATGCGGTCACCCTCGAAGACCTGACGTCGCAATCCGTCCACCGACACGACAAATACCTGGCCAACCAAAGACTTGATGACAGCGGCGAAATCACTCATATGCAGCTCCGTGCGCGCATGCGCGAACTAATCCTGTTAAATGCAGCTATACCGTTATAGCGGATGTTGATGAAAACGGTACGTCATATAATTGGCAGGTATTTAAAGGCGGGTTCATTTGCGTCAGAGTATTGACCCGTTGCCTCTGATCATAAACAATCGCACGCATTGATGTCACTTTGATATTTTTCAGACGTTCGGCACTACGGTGGAGCGCTGAAATCTGGGTGGCAATGATAGGCTGTCGGCTGGTTCCGCAGCGACTTGATACCGACCGACGACGCGTCGTCTTTCATAGGGAATTTTCGACCATGCGTTTCTTTGCTGCTCTTCCTCTGGCCTTCGCAATCTCCGCTTCTGCGTCCGGCCAAACGCTCACTGAGGCAATGCAGAATGCGCTTAATGTGCATCCTGAAATTCAGTCCGGTATCAACGCGCGCCTGGCTGTAGAAGAAGAGATGAAGGCAGCCAAGGCCGGCTACTTGCCGCGGGTCGAGGTTCAGGCCGGGTATGGTCGTGAAGGCACCGATAACAACAGCACGCGTGGTGTCGATGATCGGGGCTATCGCACGCTCAATCGTTCCGAGTCCAGCTTGACCGTGCAGCAGATGTTGTTCGATGGGTTTGCCACGCGAGGGGAGGTCGCTCGTCAGCGCGCGACCGTGAACGCCCGCGCTTATTCCCTGATGGCCAACTCCGAGCGCACCGCGCTGGACGTAGCCCAGGTCTATCTCGAAGTACTGCAACGACAGAGCCTGATGCGGCTGGCGGAAGACAACCTGCGCAGCCACGAACGCATCTACGACCAGATTTCACTGCGCAGCGAGCGTGGGGTAGGGCGCATGGCCGACCTGGATCAGGCCGAGGCGCGTCTCGCGCAAGCTCGTAACAATCTGCTCACTGAACAAACCAACCTCGCTGATGCTCAGGTCACTTTTCTCAGCATCGTCGGCCGTGACGCAACGGATCTGAGTATGCCCGACAGCATGGGTGTGTACCTTCCGGAAAACCTGACCGCCGCTCGTGACGAACTGATGGCCAATAACCCGAATATCAGTTCAGCCGAAGCCGATGTAAGAGCCACCGAGGCGCAGTACCAGACCGCCAAGGCCTCGTTTTACCCGCGTTTCGATGCGGAACTGTCGACCGGCGCCAACCACAACGTCGATGGGGTCGAAGGGCAGAGCAACGAATGGCAGGCGATGGTCCGCATGCGTTACAACTTGTACGCTGGCGGTAGCGACAGCGCCAACGTGCGCTCCAAGGCCTATCTGAGTAACCAGGCCATGGACATTCGCAACAATGCTCTGCGAGTGCTCAACGAAGAAGTCGGTCTGGCCTGGAATGCGCTGCAGAATGCCCGTGCGCAGTTGCCGATCGCTCAGCAATATGTCGACCACAGCTCCCGCGTACGCGACTCCTATCAGAAGCAGTTTGGCCTGGGCGAACGTACCTTGCTCGATTTGCTGGACAGTGAGAACGAGTATTTCACCGCCGCTCGTCGTCTCGAAGAAGTGCGTTTCACCGAGCTGTTTACCCATTACCGCATCAAGGCGACCACCGGTACTCTGCTCAAGAGCCAGGGCATCGCGGCGCCTGTTGCGTCGGTACCGTTGGATGTCATCAAGGCTAATGTGCAACTGCCCAAGTTGAACTAGAGTCAGGTTTTTAGTAAAGGGTAAATGTGCAGTGGCAGTAGAACCTGATCCGTCCCAGCCGCGCAGCGACCCGCGCGATCGTTACGACGACCCCTTGCTGGATAGTCTGCTGTCCCTGTGCAGTCTGCATCAGAAGTCCGTTAGCAGGGCCATGCTCACCGCCGGGCTGCCGCTGCCCAAGCAACGCTTGAATGCCGATTTACTGCCGCGTGCAGCGGCCCGCGCCGGGCTGCAGGGGCGCTGGTTAAGGCGCAGCCTGGACAAAATCCCCGAGCTTGCACTGCCCGCACTGTTGCTATTGCGCGACGGCCGTAGCGCCTTGCTGCTCGGCTGGGAAGCCGAGGGGCAGGCGCGGATCATGCCCAGCGAGACCGAGGGCGGCGAAGTTCGCGTCAGCGCTGAAGCCTTGGCCGAGGATTACAGTGGGCGAGTATTCTTCGCTCAACCTCAGCACAAATTCGATTTTTCTCGCGGTGAGCTGGTTCCTCAGGCCAGGACCTGGTTCCGCGACACCCTCAAGCGTTCGCGCTGGCTGTACGTCGATGCCGTAGCCGCCAGTCTGCTGATCAACCTGATCGGCATGGTTACGCCCTTGTTCGTGATGAACGTCTACGACCGTGTTGTACCCAACCAGGCCGAAGCGACCTTGTGGGTGCTGGCAATCGGTATCTGTGGGGTGTTCTTTTTCGATCTGCTGCTCAAGACGCTGCGTGGGCTGTGCCTGGATCTTGCTGGCAAAAAGACCGACATGATTATTTCCGCCACGCTGTTCGAGCGCATTGTCGGTATGGCGATGAAGCATCGACCGGCGCGAGTCGGCAGCTTTGCGCAGAACATTCATGAGTTTCAGAGCCTGCGCGATTTCCTGGCGTCGCTGACGCTGGCGAGTGTCATCGACCTGCCGTTCACCGTGCTGATTCTTGCCGTAATCGCGTACCTGGGCGGGCATCTGGTGTGGATTCCCATCGTCGCGTTTCCGCTGGTGGCATTGATCGGCTGGGCCTTGCAGAGGCCTTTGGCAAAAACCATGGAGCGCAGCATGGCGCTGGCTGCCGAGCGCCAATCCGGGCTGATCGAAAGCCTGGCTGGCCTCGATGCAATCAAGGTCAACAACGCCGAAAGCGAACGCCAATACATGTGGGAGCAGACCATCGGCACCCTGGGCCGCTTCGAGCTGAAGGCGCGCATGCTGTCGAGCCTGGCGATGAACTCGACGCTGTTGCTGCAGCAACTGGCGGGCGTGGTAATCATCGTCCTTGGCGTGTACCAGATCATCGCCGGCAACCTGAGCATGGGCGGCCTGATCGCCTGTTACATGCTCAGTTCACGTGCTCTCGGCCCATTGGCACAGATTTCCGGGCTGCTGATCCGTTACCAGCAGGCCCGCGTTACCCTGGATTCCGTCAACCACATGATGGAATTGCCTCAGGAACGCCAGGCAGACGAGCGCCCGTTGAAGCGCCAGACCTTGCAGGGCGGCGTCGAATTCCGTCAGCTGGATTTTCATTACCCAGATCAACAGCAGGCCGCCCTGCAGAACATCAATCTGATGATTCGCCCTGGCGAGAAGGTCGGCATCATCGGCCGCAGCGGCTCGGGCAAGAGCTCTCTTGCCAAGCTGATCGTGGGGCTTTATCAGGCCGATGCGGGCAGCTTGCTGGTTGACGGCATCGATGTACGGCAGCTCGACGTCAGCGACGTGCGCTACAACATTGGCTACGTGCCTCAGGATATCCAGCTGTTTTCCGGCACGCTGCGCGACAACCTGGTGTCCGGCGCGCGCTACGTCGAGGACGAACTGGTACTGCAGGCGGCCGAGTTGGCCGGCGTACATGAATTCGCGCGGCTCCATCCCAATGGCTACGAGCTGCAAGTTGGCGAGCGTGGACAGAACCTTTCCGGCGGCCAACGCCAGAACGTCGCCCTGGCTCGCGCGCTGTTGCTCGATCCACCGATTCTGTTGCTCGATGAGCCGACCAGCGCCATGGACAACACCGGCGAAGAGCGCCTCAAGCAGCGCCTCGCCGCGATCAGCAAGAACAAAACCTTGCTGCTTGTCACTCACCGCGCCTCGATGCTTACCCTGGTTGAGCGTCTGATCATCGTCGACCGCGGCCGCATCATTGCCGATGGGCCGAAAGAGAGCGTCATGGAGGCGTTGAAGAAGGGGCAAATCAGTGTCAGCTAACAACCCCTTTACGCGCTTCTTCCGTGCCGCTGCCTCTTACTTCGGTCCTCGAGACGAGGTGGGTGACGAACCGCTTCCTGAAGTTCGCAAGGCACTCATCGAGGACGCGCCACGGGTCATGCGCCTCACGCTCTGGGGCGTGATCGCTTTCGTGGTGTTTTGCCTGCTGTGGGCCAACTTTGCCGAGGTCGATGAAGTGACCCGTGGCGATGGCAAGGCCATTCCCTCGTCGCGGGTGCAGAAGATCCAGAACCTCGAGGGCGGCATCGTTTCCGAACTGTTCGTCCGTGAGGGGCAGATTGTCGAGGCCGGTGCGCCTCTGTTGCGCCTCGACGACACGCGCTTCGCCTCGAATGTTGGCGAGACTGAAGCTGATCGCTTGTCGCTTTCCATGCGCGTCGAGCGTTTGAGCGCCGAGGTCGAGGGCCGCGAACTGGCCATCCCGGATGACATTGCTGCTAAGGCGCCAGGCCTCGCGCAGAGCGAGCGACAACTGTTCGCCAGCCGCCAGCAACAGCTCAAGGATGAAGTGGCAGGGCTGCAGGAGCAATTGACTCAGCGCCGCCAGGAAGTGCGCGAGTTCGCCTCCAAGCAGGGCCAGTATCGCAACAGCCTGGAACTGCTGCGTCAGGAAATTCGCATGTCCGAGCCGTTGGTGGCCGAAGGTGCGGTATCGCCGGTGGAAGTGCTGCGGCTCAAACGTGCTGAAGTGGAAAGCCGCGGCCAGCTCGAGGCGACCGGCCTGGCAATTCCCCGCGCAGAGGCGGCGATCAAGGAAGTCGAGCGCAAGATCGACGAAACCCGTGGTCGGTTCCGCAGCGAAGCGTTAACGCAATTGAATGAGGTGCGCACCGACCTGAGCAAGATCGAGTCGACTGGCAGAGCGCTCGAGGATCGGGTCAACCGCACGCTAGTTACCTCGCCTGTGCGAGGCATCGTCAAGCAACTGCTGGTCAACACCATTGGCGGGGTGATTCAGCCGGGCAGCGATATGGTCGAGATTGTACCGATCGACGAAACCCTGCTGGTGGAAGCGCGCATCCGTCCACAGGACATCGCTTTTCTGCATCCTGGGCAGGAGGCAGTGGTCAAGTTCACCGCTTATGACTACACCATCTACGGCGGCATGAAGGCCACACTGGAACAGATCGGCGCCGACACAGTGACCGACGAGGAAGGCAACAGCTTTTACCTGATCAAACTGCGTACCGAGAAAAGCCACCTTGGTACGGAAGAGCGCCCGCTGCTGATCATTCCCGGCATGGTGACCTCGGTGGACATCATCACCGGCAAGAAGAGCGTACTCAGCTATCTGCTCAAGCCGATCATCCGCGCTCGCTCCGAGGCGTTACGCGAGCGCTGATAGGCGGCCTAGCCGAGTCGCGCCAGCGGATGCTCACCCGCAGGTTGAGCAAAATGCGCATCGACGATGTGCGCACGCACTGCGGCGACGTCCGGCCAGTGCCAGCGCGGCGCGTGGTCCTTGTCGATCAGCCGGGCCCTTACGCCTTCGGCGAACTCTGGGTGGCGGCAGCACGTCAGGCTCATGCCGTATTCCATCTGGAATACCTGCGCCAGAGACAGATGCCGTGCCCGGCGGATTTGCTCCCACACCAGATGTCCGGTCAATGGGCAACCGCCCAGCATGGTCTTCGCAGCTTTTGCCAACAGCGCATCGTCATCGTTTTGCAGCGCTGCCAGGGCGTTCCAGCTGAGCGGCAGGCTGGCTTGGTCGAGCAGCGCATCGATACGTTTGCGACGTGGTAACCACTGAGCCGGCGGCAGCTCGCCGGAGGCCTGATGTGCCAGCGCCTTGAGCAGGCTGTGCAGCTGCAAATCTGCCTGGTCACGCCAATTCAGCTGAATCAGCCCATCGATCAGTGCGTCCTGTTGAGTGTCGAGCAGGAAGCGGTCGGCCAGATCGAGGTCCAGGGCATCAGTGGCATTCATCGGGCTCGCCGTGAGGCCGAAGAACAGCCCCAGTTTGCCGGGCAGGCGAGACAGGAAGTGGCTGCCGCCAACATCCGGGAACAGGCCGATGCTGATTTCCGGCATGGCCAGGCGGCTGCTGGTGGTGACGATTCGAATGCCCGCGCCTTGCAGCAGCCCCATTCCTCCGCCCAGTACATGACCATGAGCCCAGCAGATCAGCGGTTTTGGGAACGTGTGCAAATAGTGGTCTAGCCGATACTCGTGGGCGAAGAAACGCTGCGCCAACTCCGGCGTTTCGCCTGGGTTCTCCAGACAGCGCTTAGCCAATTGCACGACATCGCCGCCTGCACAAAATGCCTTGCTGCCGTTGCCTCGCAGCAGAACGCAGGCGACACGCGGGTCATCGGCCCAGGCCTGCAGGCGATCCTGCAGCGCATCGATCATTGGCAGCGACAACGCGTTGAGGCTGCCGGG
Organism: Phytopseudomonas seleniipraecipitans; assembly: GCF_900102335.1. GTDB lineage: Bacteria > Pseudomonadota > Gammaproteobacteria > Pseudomonadales > Pseudomonadaceae > Aquipseudomonas > Aquipseudomonas seleniipraecipitans. Next base: position 393,010 of record NZ_FNBM01000004.1, on the reverse strand, counting down.
TGCGTCCAGGCTGGCGATACCGATCAGGTAGCCGTGCAGGCTGGGCCTTTCCTCAAAAATCACATTCATGGTCGGTTCCAAAAGCTATTGCCGGTAAAGGTCAGGTATTACGCCAGTGTGCCGGGCGTTTCTCCAAAAAGGCATTGACCCCTTCACGAGTGTCGGCGGCATCGAACAGGTCGACGAAACGCTCGCGCTCGGCAGGTAACCAGGTCGTCGGAGCACGTTCCCGGGCGCCCTGAATGAGCGGTTTTATCGCGCGCACTGCTACCGGACTCTGGCTGGCCACCTTGGAGGCCAGTAACAGAGCGTGGCCGCGCGCCTCGCCTTCATCAACCACTTGTTCGACCAGGCCAATGCGCAGCGCGGTATCGGCATCGACCCGTTCACCGCAGAGGATCATGCGTTTGGCCCAGCCTTCGCCCACCAGCCAGGGTAGGTTCTGGGTGCCGCCGGCGCAGGGCAGCAGGCCGACACTGGCTTCCGGCAGTGCCATCAGCGCCTGGCGTTCGGCGATACGAATGTCGCAGGCCATGGCGCATTCCAGGCCGCCGCCCATGGCATACCCATTGATCGCAGCAATCGATACACCGCGAAAATCGCGCAGCCGTTCAAAAGCCTCACCGAAGCGGCTGGCCATTTCGCGGGCGCGGGCCTTGTCGCCGTCGGCAAACAGCTTCAGGTCGGCGCCGGCAGAAAAGAACTTGCGGCCCTGGCCGGTGATCACCAGCGCGTAAATGTCGTCATCCCGGTTGAGATGCTCGATCAGATGCCTGAGGCCGATCAGCGATTCACGGTCCCAGGTATTGGCCGGTGGGTTGTTGATGGTCAGCAGCGCCGTGTGCCCGTGTTTTTCCACGGTGAGCTTGTGGGTCAGGTCGAAGATTCCGGGTTTGTAAGGTTCGATTGCCGTACTCATGGGGCGTCCTCTTCTAAGGCGTTGCACTTACTGTAGCGCCAATGGTTGCCCCGCGTTACGCCGCTCGGCCTGCCAAGTGGCGAGGTCGGGCAGGCCGTTGCCGCCATCCAGGCGCTCGACGATTTCGAAGTAATCCTGTTTGAGCGGGTCCTTGAGGACTTCAGCGCGGGGTTTCACCTTCACGGCGTAAACCGTCTGCACGTTTTGATGATCGAAACTGCGCCACTGCTGGCGGTCCTTGAGCAGGGTGTAGCTGTGACCTTCCAGTGCCTTGATCAACGCCTCGCTGTCCAGGCTACCGGCGCGCTTGGCCGCATCGGCCCATTGTTGGACGATGCTATAGGCGGACGCCGCAGAGCTGGACGGGTACATGGCGTAGCGTTCGCTGTAGGCTTTGACGAAGGCCTTGCCGAGCGCCGAGTTTTCCAGCTCCGGAACGCGCCATGTCCACGGCTCGGTGCCGACCACACCTTCCATCAAGCCAGGCCCGGCCTGCTCGACGATGCTCTGGGTGAGGTTGGGGGCAACGATCTGCATGCGCTCCGTGAGGCCAAGATCCTTGGCGATGCGCATGGCTCTGACCAGATCTTCTCCAAACAGTACCAATGCCAGAACCTGAGCGTCGCTCGCGGCTGCCTGGGTCAGAGCTGTCTGATAGCCGGCCAGGCTGGCACCGGGAAACGGAATCTTGAGGCTTGGGTGCAAGGCCGTATCCTGGGTGTTGGTGGTTTGCCGCAACGAGCTTTCGGTCGTGTGGCCCCAGGTGTAATCGGAGGTGATGTAGAAGTAGCGTTTATTCGGCAGTTGCTTGTTCAGGTACTGGCCTAGCACCTGAGCGCTCATCCAAGCGTTGTTGCACTCGCGAAACATGAAGCGATGGCCGTCTTTGCCGGTGGTGTCGTTGGAGTAGGTGAGCGTACCGAAATACAACAGCCTATGCTCCGCCGCGCGCTTGCTGGCAGCAATGGCGACCGCGCTGGAAGCGCCACCGAAGAGCATCGAGACGCCCTCTTTGGCCAGTTTGTCGACGTTGCGCTCAGCCTTTTTCGGCCGCGATGCGTCGTCCAGGCTGGAGAGCCGCAGGCTGCGGCCCAGCACGCCACCTTGTGCGTTCAACTCATCGATAGCCAGCAAGGCGCCGCGCATTTGCGAGAGGCCTTCCTCCTTGTAACTGCCGGTGCGCGGGTAGCTGAGGCCCAGAGTAATCGGGTCGGCAGCGTGGGTGAAGGCATTGAATCCGGCGCACAGGGCCAGAAAGGCGAGCAGTCGTCTCATGGTGTGTTCCTTGTTTTTATTATGATGTTGGCCCCTACGTTTTACGCTTTTCTTCGCCCGGTGGGTAAGTCGCTTTTGACAAAAGTGACGGTTGCTAGTCATTTATGCGGGCGTTGCCAGGACCGTCTGCCTTGACTTGGCTTGTGTGCTTCTCTAGCGTGCCGATTCATTTGGTTAGCCGGGAGCAGGCATGTCCGCCGCAGATAAGGTCAAGCTGGAAGCCGGCTGGAAGCAGGCGCTTCATGAGGAGTTCGATAGGCCCTACATGACGGCGCTGGGGGATTTCCTGCGTCAGGAGAAGGCCGCCGGCAAGGAGATATATCCGCCTGGACCGCTGATCTTCAATGCACTGAATTCGACGCCGCTGGATCAGGTCAAGGTCGTCATCATCGGCCAAGACCCTTATCACGGCCCTGGCCAGGCGCATGGTTTGTGCTTCTCGGTACAGCCGGGTGTGGCGACGCCGCCGTCGCTGGTGAATATCTATAAAGAGCTCAAGCGCGACCTGAACATCGACATCCCCAACCACGGTTATCTGCAGTCGTGGGCCGAGCAGGGCGTATTGTTGCTCAACACATCGCTGACCGTGGAGCGGGGCAACGCCGGCTCCCACGCTGCGAAGGGCTGGCAGCCATTTACCGACCGCATCATCTCGGTGGTCAGTGAGCAGCGTCCGCGATTGATCTTTCTGCTATGGGGGGCCCACGCGCAGAGCAAAGAGCGGTTGATCGATACCAGCAAACACCTGGTGCTCCGCTCGCCGCACCCATCGCCGCTGTCCGCGCACCGGGGCTTCATCGGCAACGGGCATTTCAGCCGTACTAATAAATTTCTCGAGCAGCACGGCCTCGCGCCTGTTGACTGGAGACTGCCGCCGGCTCAAGCCTGATCGGAACAGATCTGCCCAGCCAGATCGGTTTGTAGCGAGGCCAGGCGCTCGCTCGCCTGCATGCGCTGCTTGTCATCGGCCGTCGCCAGAAGATCGCTGAGCAGCCCAGCCATGGCCTGGCGGGATTCGCGGTAGGCCTGCTCGGCCTCATCATCAGGGGTGCCTCGGCGGCTTTCCAGTACCCGGCTCATGCGCTCCGGGAAGTCGACTTCGCCGCGTGCGTCTAGTGCCGCGCGGAACTCGGCTTGCCAACGGGCGCGGTTCTCCAACCATTGGTGGTTTTGCTCACGGCGCTCGCTGGCCCATTCACCAACCCGCTTGCGTTGCGCGTCGTTCAGCGACCCGAACCAGGGACGCAAGCGTTTTTCCAGGCGCTCGGCGCGCTCTTTGATCTGCGTTGCCACAGGCGGCTCGAGAAACTCCTTTTGGTCTTCCAGGTTGTCCTTGTCCATGCGCGCGTACAGGCGTTCGACCTGCTCGGCGCGCAGACCGCCCAGTAGAGCAACGGTAGTGGTGTTGGTCTGCTGCACCACGGCGTGAAATGCCTGTTCCGCTTCGAGCATGTGCGCCTCGAGCAGCCCGGCATCCGGGTGCGGTTGCTGCAGGAGTTCCTGGGCACGTTGCAGCCAGGCGACGTAGCGCGGCAGCTCGGTGCTGCAATGCCAGCCAAGATGAGCCTGCACCTGCGGCTTGAGCCAGGCTTTCTGCTGCGAATCGAGGTCCAGGTACTGGTTGACCCGCCAAGGGATTATCCAGTCGAGGTTGCGATAAGCCAGGCTCGTCTGGTTGCAGGCAGCGATGAACACGCCGACACACAGCAGTAAAACCGCGCTTTTAAGATGACCTAACATTGAACGCCTCCTCGCGATCACTCAGGTAACGAGGTTACGCCTGCAATAACGCGATAGGCGCCCCTGACATATCTGCTAAACGAAGCGTTTTACGACCAAAGTCTTACCTGCAGAAAATCTGAGAGCTGCTAGTTTCATAGTGCCATAACAACAATAACAACCTTTGGAGGACCCTATGGCCCTGTCCAAGCAAGAGGCCGCCACGGCCTATTGGAAAGAAAATCTGCGGCTGATGCTCTGGCTGCTGGTGATCTGGTTCGTCGTGTCGTTCGGCTTCGGCGTGCTCTTCGTCGATCAGTTGAACACCATCAATGCGTTCGGCTTCCCCCTGGGATTCTGGTTCGCTCAGCAAGGCTCCATCTACGTGTTTGTGCTCGAGATCTTCTTCTATGTCTGGAAGATGAATCGCCTCGATCGCAAGTACAACGTGCACGAAGAATGAGGCCGCAAGCATGAGCACACAGTTCCTGATCTATCTGTTTGTCGGCGCGACCTTCGCGCTCTATATCGGCATCGCCATCTGGACCCGAGCGGGCTCCACCAGTGAGTACTACGTCGCCAGCAAGGGCGTGCATCCGGTACTCAACGGCATGGCCACCGGCGCGGACTGGATGTCTGCCGCCTCGTTCATCTCGATGGCTGGGATTATCGCCTTTGCCGGTTATGACGGCTCCGTGTACCTGATGGGCTGGACGGGCGGCTACGTGCTGTTGGCCATGTGCCTGGCACCGTACCTGCGCAAGTTCGGCAAATTCACCGTTCCGGAGTTCATCGGCACGCGCTACTACTCACAAACCGCACGCATGGTGGCGGTGGTGTGCGTGATCTTCATCTCGTTCACCTATGTTGCCGGGCAAATGCGCGGCGTGGGTATCGTGTTCTCGCGCTACCTGGAAGTGAACATCGAGACCGGCGTGGTCATCGGCATGGCCATCGTGTTCTTCTATTCCGTGCTGGGCGGCATGAAGGGCATCACCTACACCCAGGTGGCGCAGTACTGCGTGATGATCTTCGCCTACATGGTGCCTGCCATCTTCATTTCGATGATGATTACCGGCAACCCGATCCCGCAACTGGGCTTCGGCAGCGAGGTGACTGGTACAGGCCAGACCGTTCTCGAGCGTCTCAATGGTCTTGGTGCCGAACTGGGCTTCACGCCTTACACCGATGGCAGCAAGTCCACCACGGACGTGTTCTTCATCACCATGGCGTTGATGGTCGGTACCGCCGGTCTGCCGCACGTTATCGTTCGCTTCTTCACCACCCCGACCGTGAAGGACGCGCGTAAATCGGCCGGCTACGCCCTGCTGTTCATCGCCATTCTGTACACTACTGCGCCAGCGGTTGCGGCGTTTGCCCGTACCAACCTGCTGACCAGCGTGCCCAATACCAGCTATGAGGAAGTGCCTGCCTGGTTCAAAACCTGGGAAAACTCCGGTCTTATCGGTTGGTTGGACAAGAACAACGATGGCGTTATTCAGTATGGCCCGGGTGCGGCATTTGCCGGCAAGCCGACCTTCGGCGCAGAACGCGGCGACGTAGGCCAGCGCATGCTCACCAACGAGCCGACTGCAGCGGCCAACGAGCTGTACGTCGATAACGACATCATGGTACTGGCCAACCCGGAAATTGCCGGTCTGCCGGGCTGGGTGATCGCGCTGATTGCGGCCGGTGGTCTGGCGGCGGCATTGTCTACCGCTGCCGGCTTGCTGCTGGTGATTTCCACGTCGATCTCCCATGACCTGCTCAAGAGCAATCTGATGCCTGGCATCAGCGAGAAGAAAGAGCTGCTTGCTGCGCGGGTTGCGGCGGGTGTCGCGGTGGTGATTGCCGGCTTGTTCGGTATCTATCCGCCGGGTTTCGTGGCCCAGGTGGTGGCCTTCGCCTTCGGCCTTGCGGCAGCGTCGTTCTTCCCGGCTATCGTGATGGGGATTTTCTACAAGCGCATGAACAAAGAGGGCGCTATCGCCGGGATGGTGGTCGGTCTGGCCTTCACCTTCGGCTATATCGTGTACTTCAAGTTCATCAACCCGACGGCAACTGCCGCTGACTGGTGGTTCGGTATTTCGCCGGAAGGTATCGGTACCCTGGGGATGATCTTCAACTTCGTCATCGCCTTCTTGGTTTCGCGCATGACTGCACCACCGCCGGAGCACATCCAGCACCTGGTGGAGGACATTCGCGTACCACGCGGTGCGGGGGCTGCGATCGACCACTAAGGCGTTAGCCGCGAGAAAAAACGCCGGATATTTCCGGCGTTTTTTTATGCCTGTCTAATGCACGCCTAAGAGTCGATGGCCGTGAATTATCGTTGGGCCTACTGGGACGTTGCCGTTACAGGTGTAGCGAGGCGTAGGTTGGTATCTCGACGAGGCGCCTGGTAAAAGCAAGCAACGCAGTTCCTGTCTTCGAGTAGCCGCCACATCAGATGCGCATCACCACAACCCGGGCCAGCGATTGGCTTGCGACAGATAAGGGAACCCAGCTACCCGCAACCGTTATGCGCTGTGCGGTGAGCCAGGTAAAGACGCATTGTTCCTTTCGGTATTCAGGGCAGCGGTGACCGCCGCATCCACAGGCGGTAGAGTGGCTCGGCCAGAAACATCACCATGAACAGGCGAAAGGCCTGCAATGCCGTGACCAGGGCGACCGATAAGTGCAGCGCTTCGGCGGTCAGGCACAGCTCGGTGATGCCGCCCGGCATCATGCCAAGCATCAGCGACACCGCCTCGATACCCGCCAGCCAGCCCAGCGCTGTGCCGAGCAGGGCGGTAGCGACCATGGCCAGCAGGGTGAACATCACCACACGAGCCAAAAATGCGGGAGCGCTGCGAAAGAATGTGCGATCGAAATGGCAACCCAGCGCGCAGCCGATCAACCACTGGCCCAACTGGCCAAGCCAGCCCGGCGTGCCGATATGCAGGTCGAAGGTTACGCTGGCTGCAGCACACAGCGTTAGCGGGCCGAGCATCCAGGGATTGGGTTGGCCGAGACGGCGCCAGACCAGAGCAAGCAATCCACCAGCAGGCAGCAGGATCAGCAGCCAGGCCCAGTCGACGTCTACGGCTGGCGGTGGCTCCATGGCCGGGAGGCCCCAGGTGAACAGCGCTGGAATCAGCAAAATCACCATCAGCAGGCGCGTGCTGTGAGCTGCTGCGATACGCGCAGGCTGCGCGCCATGGCGCAGCGACAGGTTGACCATCTCACTGGCGCCACCCGGCATGCTGGCGAAAAAAGCAGTCGCACGGTCTACACCGGAAAGACGCAAACCGATGATGCCGATAACGCTCAGGGCAAGGGTTACGAAAACCCCGATCGCGATGATCGCCAGGTTGCCGAGTACTTGCTCAAGCACCTCGCCAGTGAAATGCAGGCCGATGCCTGCAGCCACCAGCCATTGACCAACTTGCCTGCCGCCTGGCATTTCCCGGCTGAGTACGCCGCTGCAGCGCAGGGCGATCACCGCCAGCAGCGAACCGATCACCCATGGCAAAGGCCAGCCTATAAGGCTGGCCAGGTAACCACCGAGTGCGCCAACCAGTGGCGTGGGCCACCAGTTGCGCAGGTGCTTCGGGTTGTCGCGGGGCTCGACGCTATCAGGCATTCGCCGCTTCGGCCTTGCGCTGACTACGCTTGCGCCACGCACGGTAAAACGGCAGGGCAATCATAGCCACGATCAGTGTCCATACGCCCCAGGTGATCGGGCTGGCGAACAGGATGCCCAGCTCGCCGTTGGAGATCGACAGGGCGCGGCGCAGGTTCTGCTCCATCAGGCCGCCGAGGATGAACCCGAGCAGAATCGCCGAAAGCGGGAAGTCCATCTTGCGCAGGATGTAGCCAGCCACCCCGATACCGATCATCAGGAACAGGTCGAACGCGGTGGCGTGCACGGCGTAGACGCCGATCGAGGTGATGATGGCGATGGCCGGCACCAGTGCCCAATACGGCACGGCGAGGATCTTGGTGAAGATCTTGATCATCGGCACGTTCATCACGATCAGCATGATGTTGGCGACGAACAGCGAGGCGATCAGGCCCCAGACGATGTCCGGCTGGTCGCGAAACAGCAGCGGGCCGGGGGTGATGTTGTACAGCGTCAGCGCGCCGAGCATCACCGCGGTGGTGCCGGAGCCCGGAACGCCGAGGGTCAGCATCGGCACCATCGAGCCACAAGCCGACGCACTGTTGGCGGTTTCCGGCGCGGCCAGGCCACGCAGGTCACCTTCACCGAACTTGTTGTCCTTGGTGGCCAGGCGTTTTTCGCTCATGTACGCCACGGCACTGGCCAGGGTCGCACCGGCGCCCGGCAGAATGCCGAGGAAGAAACCGACCGCGCCGCTGCGCAGGTTGGTGCCCAGTACCGACAGGCCTTCCTTGAGGTTGAACAGCATGCGGCCCTTGGCTTCGATGGCCTTCTGGCCATGGTGGGTACGCTCGAGCAGCACCAGAATCTCACTGACCGAGAACAGGCCCAGCACCAGCACCACGAACTGAATGCCGTCGGCCAACCCCAGGCTGCCGAAGGTGAAACGGTACACGCCACTGTTGGAGTCGATACCGACACAGGACAGGAACAAGCCGATACAGGCGGCAATCGCGGTCTTCATCGGTTTGTTGCCGGCCATGCCCGCCAGGCAGACGATGGCGAACACCATCAGCACGAAATACTCGGCCGGGCCAAACGCCACGGCCCACTTGGCGAGCAGCGGGGCAAAGATCACCACGCCGCAGGTGGCCATCAGGCCGCCGACGAAGGAGCTCCAGGCGGAGATCGACAGGGCCACACCGGCCTTGCCCTGACGCGCCAGCGGGTAGCCGTCGAGGGTGGTCATCACGGCCGAGGCTTCGCCCGGGATGTTCAGCAGAATGGAAGAGATACGCCCGCCGTATTCGCAGCCCAGGTACACGGCTGCGAGCAGGATCAGCGCGGTTTCCGGCGGCAGGCCGAGGGCGAAGGCGATCGGGATCAGCAGCGCCACGCCGTTGATCGGGCCCAGGCCCGGCAGCAGACCGACGACCGTGCCGATCAGGGTGCCGCACAGCGCGGTGAACAGGTTGTAGGGGCTCAGGGCAACGCCGAAGCCTTGACCCAGGTAGCTAAAAGTATCCACGGATCAGATCTCCAGGCTGGAAAGGATGCCGAGCGGCAGCGGTACATCGAGGATCTTGTCGAACAACAGGAACAGGCCGACCGCCAGCAACACGCCGGAGATCACGCTGGTCTTCCAGGTGCCCTCGTAAAGGCGGGCCATGGCGATGCCGAAGATCAGGCTGGCCGGAATGAAGCCCAGCGGCTCGAAAAGCGAGGCGTAGATGGTGAAGATCGCCACGCAACCGACCACCTTGCGGATCACATGCCGGTCCAGTGGCGGCTCATCACTGTGCGACGTGGTCTTGGACGGTTTGACCAGCAGGTAGATGGCGCCCAGGCCCATGAGGATCAGCAGCAACAGCGGATAGGCGCGAGGGCCGACCGGCTCGTAGGAGAAGGGCGCGTGATAGCCCCAGGCGACGATGCCCAGCCCGGCACACGCCAGCAGCAGCACCACGCCGAAAATGCGTTGTGACATGAAGAATTCCTCGTTTTTTACCATGCCGAAAGCATCCCCTGGGCAATGCCCAGAGGATGACCGTGAATCACAAGTAGTTGGAGCTGGGTTACTGCTGGATCAGGCCGAATTCCTGGGCCAGTTCCTTGTACTGGGCGACCTGCTTCTTCACGTAGCCGTCGAGTTCTTCGCCGGTCATGGCGAACGGATAAAGCTGGCGATCTTCACGCAGCTTGGCGAAGTCCTCGGAAGCGAGCAGTTGGTCGAAGGAGTTCTTCCACCAAGCATAGGCTTCATCGCTGACTTTCGGGCCGAGGTAGAAGCCGCGAATTACCGGCCAGACCACTTCGTAGCCTTGTTCTTTGGCGGTCGGGATGCTGGCCACTACGTCACCCGGAAGGCGATCTTCGGAGAACACAGCGAGAATGCGCATGTCGCCGCTTTCGATGTGCGGTACGGAGTCGGCAATGTCGGTACTGGCGACCTGAATATGACCGCCGAGCAGTGCGGTGGCCAGCTCACCGCCGCCTTCCATCGCCACATAGCGCATTTCTTTCGGGTCGATACCAGCAGAGCGGGCGATCAGGGCGGTCTGCATCCAGTCCTGGCTACCGACGGTGCCGCCTGAGCCGATGACCACTTTACTTGGATCGTCCTTGAGTGCTTTGACCAGATCGTCCAGGGTTTTGTAAGGCGAGTCCTTGCGAACCGCCAAGGCGCCGTAGCTGGTGCCGACGCCAGCCAGCCACTTCACGGCGCTCTCGTCGAAGCGACCGAATTTGCCTTGTGCCAGATTCAGCAGCGAGCCGCTCGAGAAGGCGGTGATGGTGCCGGCGTCAGAGGGGCGCTGGGCGACAACCGCGTTATAAGCCACCGCACCCACGCCGCCTGGCATGTAGGTCACGCGCATTGGCGATTTCAGCAGCTTGCTTTCAACCAGGGCACTCTGTGCCAACTTGCAGGTCAGGTCGAAACCGCCGCCCGGCGCTGCCGGTGCGATGCACTCGGGGCGACGTGGCTCGTCGGCGAATGCCTGGCCGGCAACCAGCAGGCAGGAAGCGGTCAGCAGAATGGTACGCATGGATGTTTTCATGGGGCGTTCTCCGGTGGAGTCTTTATTGTGGGTACGGCAGCACCTATCCGATCAGCAGTGCGCGGTGCGCGTCATCAGCATCACGCGTGCGCAAAAGCAGTCTAGATAATCAGGTGAGCAAATCTTCGGGAGTCGAGGGTGGGCAGCTTCGGTGTTGAAGCGGGCAGACGCTGGGCTGTCGGCATTGTGTGGATACTCCTTGTTATTTTTGTCACGCCTGCACGCCACTGTGCAGATCGTTTTATAGGGGGATCAAGCCACCTTCCAGTTATCCTAGTGGCGTAACCTTTCGCAAAGCTTTCAATGCTGAAAGTTGTTCCTTGGCGGTCTCGGTGAATGTCTTAACAGCCAAGTTCTTGCGCGAGCGGTAAACTCCTGCCCCTCATGGCGGTCAGGTCCATGGTTCGGTGTGGAGGTTGCAGTGCGAATACTGCTGGTCGAGGATCATCCGCAATTGGCGGCGAGCGTGACTCAGGCGCTCAAGAGTGCCGGGTGGACAGTGGATGTTCTGCATGACGGAGTGGCCGCGGACATGGCACTGAGCAGCGAGGAGTACGCCTTGGCGATCCTTGATGTAGGGTTGCCGCGTATGGACGGTTTCGAGGTCCTGGCGCGTCTGCGCGCGCGCGGCAAGACCGTGCCGGTATTGATGCTAACCGCTCGCGGTGAGGTCAAGGACCGGGTGCACGGCCTCAATCTGGGGGCCGATGACTACCTGGCCAAGCCGTTCGAGCTGAGCGAGCTGGAGGCGCGGGTCAAGGCGTTGCTGCGGCGCAGCATGCTCGGCGGCGAACAACAGTTGCGCTGCGGCGACCTGGTTTACGACCTGGATACCCGCCGTTTCACCTTGTTGGACGAGAACCTCAATCTGACGTCTCGCGAGCAGGCCGTACTCGAAGCGATGATCGCTCGCCCGGGGCGGGTCATGAGCAAAGAACAGTTGGCGTCTCAGGTATTCGGTCTGGACGAAGACGCGAGTGCCGACTCAATCGAGATCTACGTGCATCGGCTGCGCAAGAAGCTGGAAGGCGGTTCGGTGCGTATCGTCACGTTCCGCGGTCTCGGTTACCTGTTGGAAGCCACGGGTGGATAGGCCGGGTAGTCTGCGTGGGCGGCTGATCCGGCGGCTGGCGGTATTGTTCACGGTAATTCTACTGGTCAGCAGCCTCACGGCTTACTGGAGCGCCCGGCATGCCGCGGATACGGCCTATGACCGTACCTTGCTGGCCTCCGCACGGGCTATTTCCGACGGCCTTTATGCGGTAGAGGGCATGCTCAGCGCCAATGTGCCCTATATCGCGCTCGATACCTTCGCCTACGACAGCGCCGGGCGCATCTACTATCAGGTGCTGGGCCCCAAGGGTGAGCTGGTGTCCGGTTACGACAATATACCGGCAGCACCGCCTGATACGCCGCGTACCAACGACTATCCCGCCTTGGCCAAGTTCTATGACGGCGAGTACCTCGGACAGGGCGTGCGGGTGGTCAGCTTTCTGCAGCCGGTCAGCGAGCCGGGCTACAGTGGCATGGCGGAAATTCGCGTGGCCGAAACCCAGGGGGCCCGCGAGCGTATGACTCGCGACCTGTTGCTTGGCACGCTATGGCGCATGGGGCTGCTGTCGGTCAGTGCGCTGCTGCTGGTGTGGCTGGCGGTGAGCGCGGGTCTGCGGCCGCTGGAGAGCCTGCGGCGCGCCGTGGCCGCGCGCAGTAGCGATGACCTGCGACCGCTGCCCGATGGTGACATGCCGCGAGAGCTGCTTCCGCTGGTCAATGCATTGAACCAGTTCAATGCCCGTCTGCGCCGATTGTTCCAGCGGCAGTCACAATTCATCGCCGATGCCTCACATGAATTGCGCACGCCGCTTGCTGCGCTAAAGGCTCGTGTCGAACTCGGCTTGCGCGCTCGCGAGCCCGAGGTGTGGCATGCCACCCTGGAGGACGCAGCGCTGAATGCCGATCGCCTCACCCATCTGGCGAATCAACTGCTGTCACTGGCGCGTATCGAAAGTGGCGCCCGGGCGATTGCCGAGGGCGGGGCGCTGCGCCTGGACCTCAGCCAACTGGCTCGCGAACTGGGCATGGCCTTGGCGCCGTTGGCCCATTCGCGGGGTGTCGCGCTGGCGCTTGAGGCCGAACAGCCGGTGTGGATTCATGGCGAGCCGACGCTGCTCAACGAGCTGCTGTGCAACCTGATCGATAATGCCATGGCTTACACCGAAGCCGGCGGCAACGTGACCCTGCGAGTGCTGGAGTCCGGCGTGTTAGAGGTGGAGGATGACGGGCCGGGAATTCCCGAAGAGGATCGCGAGCGGGTGTTCGAACGCTTTTATCGCCGTCAGGCTCAGGGGCTTGGCGCAGGGTTGGGGCTGGCCATCGTGGGCGAGATCTGCCAGGCACATCGTGCCGCCATCAGTCTGCATCAAGCCAGTCCGCAGGGTTTGCTGGTCCGCGTGGCGTTCCACAGCGAAGCCGACTGAACCAAAAACGGCGAGCAGCCGCTCGCCACAGCGGGTTTACTGCAGCATGGTCATGGCAGCATCCATGGCCGCTGACAGGTCTTCATCGGCATGGATATCCATATCCGGCTTCAGACCGAGCTTGGCAAACGCCGGGATTTGGCTCCAATCCAACTGAGTGTACGGGTGCGGTGTACCAAGATGGCTTTGCAGGGTGGCCACTTGGACGATGTCGACGTAATCGACTTTCGCACTGTTACGGCTGAAATTCGCGTACTGGCTGGGCACGCAGGCGATGACCTCAGGGAACTCCCAGGCGCGCAGGATCTTGTCACCGATTATCGGGTGGATCTGTTCGATCACATGATTGAGGCTGATCGAGTCGGCTAGTAGCTCGCTGTGCTCTTCAGCGTAGGTCAGGATCGGCAGCACGCCGATCTGGTGGACCAGCCCGGCTAGCGTGGCTTGATCCGGCATCAGGCGGGTGTAGTGGCGGCACAGAACGTGGCTGATGCCGGCGATCTCGGTGCTCTTGTTCCACACTTCACGCATCTTGCGGTCGACCACATCGGTGGTGGCCTGGAACATCTGCTCCATGGCAAGGCCGGTGGCCAGGTTGCAGGTGTAATTGATGCCCAGGCGGCCGATGGCCATCTGCAGATCGGTAATTTCCCGGTTGGTGCGCAGCAACGGGCTGTTTACCACCTTGATGATGCGTGCGGTAAGTGCCGCGTCATTGCCGATGACCTTGCTCAATTCCGGGATGCCGACATTCGGGTCTTCAGCCGCCTCGCGAACTTTCAGGGCGACCTCGGGCAAGGTCGGCAGAACCAGTTCATCGTTGTCGATGGCTTTGATCAGATCCAGTTGGACTTTCTCGGCGAGTTTGCTCATGAAATTCTCGTTGTTAGCGTTGTGTTGGCGGACGAAGCGCAGTGTACGTCAGCGCTGGATTTCGCGGTTACTGTCCAGCGTATACGGCAAGTCGAGCAGGGTGAGCGGCGCTCCTTCCAGGGCGCCGAGATGCACAGCGCCATTATTTGCTGCGTCTTCCTGCAGCACGGCGAGCAGTTCTACGCCAGTGGCGCAGGACGCCGCCAACACCACTTCGCCCACCGCGCTGCGATGCACAGGGGAAAACAGCTCGGTGCCGGGCAAGGGTAGCTCGGCACAGGTGCCAGTGAGCCGATAGAGGCGGCGCTTGAGCTTGCCCAGGTACTGCATGCGGGCGACGATTTCCTGCCCGGTGTAACAACCTTTCTTGAAGCTGACCCCGCCAACGGCTTGCAGGTTGATCATCTGCGGGATGAACAGCTCTCGGGTCGCGCCGGTCACCTGGCCGATGCCGGCGCGGATTTGCGCCAACCGCCAGTCATTGAGCGTCGCCGGCGGCAGGTGCTCGCTTAATTGTTGGCGAATGCTTGCGTCGTGTTGTGCTGGCACCCACAGTTCGGCGCGACCATCGCTCAGGCGGATGGCGAACAGGCTTTCGGTGGTTGCGACACTGTCTGCTTCGGTCGCCAGTTCCAGGCCCAGCGCTCGTAACGCTGTGTCGCCAGCGCTCAAACCATAGCGAACCCAGGCCTCACTTTCATCGGTGAGCTTGGCTTTGGAGAACACCGCGTATTTCTGCAGATCGGTCAGCTGCGGCGCCAGCAGCTCGCGATCCATCGCCAGCAGGAAACCATCCGCCACGCTGACGATGCGAAAACTGGAAAGCATGCGGCCTTTTGCTGTGCAGCGTGCTCCGAGGCTCGAGCCATTGGTGCCCAGGTAGCTGATGTTGCAGGTGATCTGCCCTTGCAGAAATTTGCCGGCGTCGGGGCCGCGCACCGCGAGAATGCCTTCATGGGTGAGTGTGCAGAAGAAAGCGCTATCGGCCATGATCGAGAACGTCGCCGGTAAAGAATGAGGCTGCCATGATAAGAGCAGCAGTGAGCCGCAAGCTACAGGCAAAAGCTCGTCGGCCTGGGCACAGCAAGTATTGCCCGATGGCAGCGCTGATCTGGCCGGCAGCTGTTGTTATACTGCCGGCCTTTTCCGAGGAGCAGCCCATGGTCGACGCCACTGAACTCAATCGCCTCTTCTGGCACAGCCGACGCGGCATGCTCGAGTTGGACGTGCTGTTGGTGCCCTTCGTGCGCGAGGTGTACGCCACGCTGAACGACGAAGACCGCGCTCGCTATCGCAAGCTGCTCGAGTGCGAAGATCAGGACATGTTCGGCTGGTTCATGCAGCGTGGCGAACCCGAGGATGCCGATCTGCGTTACATCGTTCGCATGATCCTGGATCGTGTCCAGCCCAAGTAAGCGCTTCGAATGCTACTGGCAACCGTCTCGACGGTTGCTGGAGATCTACCTGTGCCTGCAGGTGCTTGTCCTGTTAACGCTGTTTTGGGTCGAGCTTGCGCTGTGGGCTCGGGTCGCCGGCCTGGCGATGTGTGGCGCTCACGCAGCCTGGGTTTTGCCTCGGCACGTGCTGCTGAGCAGCCCTGAGACCTTCCGCGGCGTGCGTCACGACGACGAGGGTTGGCAGGCGCGCCGTGCAGACGGCGATTGGCTGCCTGTCACCTTGCTACCTGACAGCCTCGCGCTGCCGTGGCTGGTGCTCCTCAGGTTCCGCCTGGCCGGCCAACACCGCGTGCACAGCCTCTGCATCCCAGCGGATGCCCTGGCGTATGAAGCCCATCGTCGCCTGCGTGTGCGCCTGAAATTCAGCCGTCAGCGTTGGCGGGTCGCAGAATAGTGTCCATGGCTTCGGGCAGCATGTCCGGATAATCCAGGGTGTAATGCAGGCCCCGCGACTCTTTGCGCTCCATGGCCGAGAGAATCATCAACTCGGCCACCTGGGCCAGATTGCGCAGTTCGATCAGATCCCGGCTGACCTTGTAGTTGCTGTAGAACTCATCGATCTCGTCGAGCAGCAGCCGCACGCGGTGCTGGGCGCGCTGCAATCGCTTGGTGGTGCGTACGATACCGACGTAGTCCCACATGAAGCGCCGCAGCTCATCCCAGTTATGGGCGATGATCACGTCTTCGTCCGAGTCGGTCACCTGGCTGGCGTCCCAGGACGGCAGGTCTGCGGGCATCTTAATCTGATCCAGCTGCGCGACGATGTCCGCGGCGGCAGAGCGGGCATACACGAAGCATTCGAGCAGTGAGTTACTGGCCATACGATTGGCGCCATGCAGGCCGGTGAAACTGGTTTCGCCGATCGCGTAAAGGCCGGGCACATCGCTGCGGCCAGCCTGATCGACAACCACGCCGCCGCAGGTGTAGTGCGCTGCGGGCACCACGGGGATTGGCTGCCGGGTCATATCGATGCCGAATTCCAGGCAGCGCTGGTAGACGGTAGGGAAGTGGCTTTTGACGAAATCTGAGGGCTTGTGGCTGATGTCCAGGTAAACGCAGTCGATGCCCAGGCGCTTCATTTCATGGTCGATGGCACGGGCGACGATGTCGCGCGGCGCCAGTTCTTCGCGAGTGTCGAAGCGCGGCATGAAGCGTTCGCCATTGGGCAGGCGCAATAACGCACCTTCACCGCGCAGCGCCTCGGTCACCAGAAAACTCTTGGCCTGCGGGTGGTAGAGGCAGGTCGGGTGGAACTGGTTGAACTCCAGGTTGCCAACCCGACAGCCGGCGCGCCAGGCCATGGCGATGCCGTCACCGCAGGCCCCATCCGGGTTGCTGGTGTACAGGTACACCTTGGCTGCGCCGCCCGTGGCCAGGATGACGAAGCGGGCGTGGTGAGTGTCCACCTCGCCGCTGCGCCGATCCAGCACGTAGGCGCCTATGCAGCGCTGGCCCTCGCGCCCGAGTTTGCGCTCGGTAATCAGGTCGATCGCGACCCGCTGCTCGAGCAATTCGACATTGCTGCGCTCGCGCGTGCGCTCAAGGAGGGTATTGAAGATCGCCGCGCCGGTGGCGTCGGCGGCATGGATGATGCGCCGATGGCTGTGGCCGCCTTCGCGAGTCAGGTGGAACTCGAACCCGCCGTCCTCTCGATCATGCTCGTCGTCCCGCGTGAAGGGTACGCCTTGGTCGATAAGCCACTGAATGGCCTCGCGGCTGTGCTCCACGGTGAAGCGCACGGCATCTTCACGGCACAGGCCGCCGCCCGCATTGAGCGTGTCATCCACATGGGAGTCGATGGTGTCGCTGTCGTCCAGGACTGCCGCCACGCCACCCTGAGCCCAGAAAGTCGAGCCGTTGGCCAGCTCACCTTTGCTCAGCACCGCGATGCGCAGGTGCTCGGGGAGGGTCAGTGCCAGGGTCAGGCCCGCAGCACCGCTGCCGATAACCAGGACGTCATGGTGGAAATGTTGGCTCATTGTTCTAAGAGTCCACTAGGGGGCGCCCTCTAGTATATAGAGAGGGGCAGCGGCACAATAGCCAGCCCAGTGGGCTGTCGCGAGCAGAAGGTGTATCGTGGCGGGCTGGCGATGTGCCTGCCAGGTAGTTCTTGAGAAAGTGGTGCTGGAGTTTCATATGCCCAGCTAGAACCAGGATGAACTTTTATAGTCGTCAAGGTTCATAGCCGGGTCGCCCCGGAGAGGGATTGTGTCTGGCGGTCAGGCGCGTGAAGTCGCGATAAAGCGAAAATTCACCTCTGCACCTCAGGCGTTCTAAGACTATTCGCGCAGCAGGGCAGCACCCTGGTGCGCTGTTTCGTGCAAAACCAGAAAGCGTTTTGCGGGAAGCTTGTTCGGAGGGGGAGAACTTTTGCGCATGGCTCGAGTCTATTTTTGCAGACTGGTCCTCTTGCAGACGCTGACCTCCTACGAATTCAACGAGGAGTATTCATGCTAACCCAGGAAGAGGATCAGCAGCTGGTCGAGCGCGTTCAGCGTGGTGACAAGCGAGCGTTTGATCTGTTGGTGCTGAAGTACCAGCACAAGATTCTCGGGTTGATCGTGCGTTTCGTGCACGACACCCATGAAGCTCAGGATGTGGCGCAGGAAGCTTTTGTAAAAGCTTATCGGGCGCTTGGAAACTTTCGCGGTGATAGTGCGTTCTATACATGGCTATACCGCATCGCCATTAACACGGCGAAGAATCATCTGGTTTCTCGCGGTCGGCGGCCACCGGATAACGATGTAAGCGCAGAGGATGCGGAGTTCTACGACGGCGATCATGCCCTCAAGGACATCGAATCTCCCGAGCGTGCGTTGTTGAGGGATGAAATCGAAGCCACCGTGCATCGGAGCATTCAGCAATTACCAGAAGATTTACGAACGGCGCTAACGTTACGTGAATTTGATGGTCTTAGTTACGAAGACATTGCGAGCGTCATGCAGTGTCCTGTTGGCACAGTGCGTTCGCGAATCTTTCGGGCGCGTGAAGCCATCGACAAGTCCCTGCAACCGCTGTTGCAGGAAGCCTGAGACAGCGGCGACAGCCAAGAGAGGAACCGCTATGAGTCGTGAAGCCCTGCAGGAATCGCTGTCCGCGGTAATGGATAACGAAGCGGATGAACTTGAACTTCGGCGTGTGCTCGGTGCGAGCAACGATGCCGAAATGCGTGCAACCTGGTCTCGTTACCAAGTAGCCCGCGCTGTGATGCACAAGGATCTGCTCGTGCCACAGCTGGACATCGCTGCAGCCGTTTCCGCAGCCCTGGCAGACGATGCCACACCGGCAGCGGAGCAGAAAGTAGTGCGTGGTCCTTGGCGCAGTCTTGGTCGGGTAGCTGTAGCAGCTACCGTGACCGTTGCAGTGCTGGCGGGTGTGCGCTTCTACAATGAAGACGATGTTGCCGGAGCCCAGCTGGCTCAGCAGGATCAACCTGCAATCGCACTGCCGCAGGCGCAAGGTCCAGCTATCCTGGCCGGTTTCAGTACTTCGGATTCTCAGCCTAGCATTGAGACCGTATCTGCCGAGACTGAACAGGAACTTCCTGAGTACCTGCGTCAGCAAGCCCAGCAGACTGCTAACGGTGCTGCTGTGAGTGACCAAGAGCGTTAAGTAGAGCGCACATGCGTCATGCGCTCTATGCCTCCCTGTTGCTCGGCAGTTCCTTGGTTATTCACACCATGGCTGCCGAAGCGCGGGGTCGGTCGCATCAACCCAATAAGGGTTGGAGGCGATCAAGATGTTCTCCATGTTAATAACCCAAAAACTCTCCACGCACTTTATTTGGCGTCTCAATGAGCCAGGTAGAAGTGTGAGCGAGAGTTTTTTCAGTTACTTCTACCTGGGAAATGTTGCCTCAGGGGCATTCGGCACTGAGGTGTGCGGCCATTCGTTTAGTGCTGCCGCGCAGCGCATCGCTTGCGTGGCGGGCGAAAGATATGTGGGGTCCAGATTGGCTAACCATGTGTTTAGTCGTTCCGTTGCATAACCCTTTGCAGGGCGGCATTTATACATAGAAGCGTTTAGCTGGCAGTTCATTCTCGGCGCCTGACAATCGATGCCAGAGATGGCATGGTGATGTTACTGAGATACCTGTCGGCAATGTCGGAGCGTATCCTCATGTCGATTCGCTCTGATCCGGTGTACACAGCAGGCTGGGTCGAGGGGATGACAAAGGTCCGTTGTGTCGTTGTACCGTTATGTTGTTTTACCGATAGCCCCGCAGGGGCTCGCTTGTTCTGGATGGGGAAGAAACTGCAATGTCGATGCCTAGCCTGAAAACCTACGCGGCCGCGCTATTCGCGGTGTTCATGATGGCCCAGTCCGTTGCCGCGCATGCGCAGTTGCCGGACTTCACGCCACTTGTCGAAGCCGCTTCGCCTGCCGTGGTCAATATCAGTACCCGGCAGAAAGTGCCAAATGCCGTCGCAGGCAATGGCGGTCTCGCTGTTCCGGATCTGGAAGGCCTGCCGCCAATGTTTCGCGAGTTCTTCGAGCGCAACATTCCCCAGCAGCCCCGTGCCCCGGGCGGTGGTCGTCAGCGTGAAGCTCAATCGCTGGGCTCCGGCTTCATCATTTCCAAGGATGGCTACATCCTGACCAATAATCATGTGGTCGCCGACGCCGATGAGATCATCGTGCGGTTATCTGATCGCAGTGAGCTGGAAGCCAAGCTGATCGGTACCGATCCGCGCAGTGATGTGGCTTTGCTCAAGGTCGAAGCTGACGATCTGCCCACGGTGAAGCTGGGCAATTCCGACGATCTGAAGGTCGGGGAGTGGGTGTTGGCCATTGGCTCGCCCTTCGGTTTTGACCATTCGGTGACTGCCGGTATCGTCAGCGCCAAAGGTCGCAGTCTGCCGAACGAAAGCTATGTGCCGTTCATCCAGACCGACGTGGCCATCAATCCGGGTAATTCGGGCGGTCCGCTGTTCAACCTGGAGGGCGAAGTGGTCGGCATCAACTCGCAGATATTCACTCGCTCCGGCGGCTTCATGGGTTTGTCATTTGCCATCCCGATGAGCGTGGCAATGGATGTGGCCGACCAGTTGAAGAGCAGCGGCAAGGTTAGCCGTGGCTGGTTGGGTGTGGTCATTCAGGAAGTGAACAAGGATCTCGCCGAGTCCTTCGGTCTGGAAAAACCAGCCGGTGCGCTGGTCGCGCAAGTCATGGAAGACGGCCCGGCCGCTAAAGGTGGGCTGCAGGTGGGTGACGTAATCCTCAGCCTGGATGGCAAGCCGATCATCATGTCCGCTGATCTGCCGCACCTAGTGGGCGTCTTGAAGCCTGGCACCAAGGCTAATCTGGAAATTGTCCGTGAAGGTTCGCGTAAGAACCTCAAGCTAGCCGTAGGTGCCATGCCCGCCGATGACGGTGACGAGACGGCCGAAAGTGCCACGCCGGGCGTCGAGCGCAGCAGCAACCGCCTGGGTGTCAGTGTCGCTGAGCTGTCCGGTGAGCAGAAGAAAGCGCTGGATCTCAAAGGGGGTGTGATCATCCGTGAAGTACAGGACGGTCCGGCTGCATTGATCGGCCTGCGCCCGGGTGACGTGATTACTCACCTGAACAACCAGGCGATCAGCTCGGCATCCAACTTCGATGAAGTCGCTCAGGCACTGCCGAAAAACCGCTCGGTGTCGATGCGTGTGCTGCGCCAGGGGCGCGCCAGCTTCATCACCTTCAAGCTGGCTGAGTGAGTCTTGCCAGGTAGGTTTGACTGAATCGTGGCCTGATTGGTCGTGATAGAAAAGAGGCGGCGAAAGTCGCCTCTTTTTATGGGCGGCTACTCATGAAATAACTCACCGGAGTCGTAGTCATGATCGAATTCTTCGCTGCCCTGGGGGTTTTCGGAGTGCTCAGGCTGGCAAATACCTCGCTCCACCGGTTGTCCCGACGTGACGTAGGGGCAACCTCTCGGGTAAACTTCCCGGCTATTTTCGGCGGGCAGTCGCCTGCGGCCTTTTCGAGTGTTGTCCTGTGAGTGACCTGAGTCATATCCGCAATTTTTCCATCATTGCCCACATTGACCACGGCAAGTCGACGCTGGCTGACCGTTTCATCCAGATGTGCGGTGGTCTGACCGCGCGTGAGATGGAGGCTCAGGTACTCGACTCTATGGATCTGGAGCGTGAGCGCGGCATCACCATCAAGGCTCACAGCGTCACCTTGTACTACAAGGCGAAGGACGGCATCACCTACCAACTGAACTTCATCGATACACCCGGCCACGTCGACTTCACCTATGAGGTGAGCCGCTCGCTGGCCGCCTGTGAAGGTGCGTTGCTGGTGGTCGATGCCGGCCAGGGCGTGGAAGCACAGTCGGTAGCCAACTGCTACACGGCCATCGAGCAGGGCCTGGAAGTGATGCCTGTGCTCAACAAGATGGACCTGCCGCAAGCCGATCCAGATCGCGTCAAGGACGAGATCGAGAAGATCATCGGCATCGATGCCACCGACGCCGTCGCCTGCAGCGCCAAGAGCGGCATGGGCGTCGATGAGGTACTGGAGCGCCTGGTGCACACCATTCCGGCGCCGACCGGCGAGATCGAGGCGCCGTTGCAAGCGCTGATCATCGACTCCTGGTTCGACAACTACCTGGGCGTCGTCTCCCTGGTTCGCGTGCGCCACGGTCGAGTGAAGAAAGGTGACAAGATTCTGGTCAAGTCCACCGGCAAGGTGCACCTGGTCGACAGTGTTGGCGTATTCAATCCCAAGCACACCGCCACCGCCGATCTCAAGGCAGGTGAAGTGGGCTTCATTATCGCCAGCATCAAGGACATTCACGGCGCGCCGGTGGGCGATACCCTGACCCTTAGCTCGACACCCGACGTCGAAATGCTGGCAGGCTTCAAGCGTATTCAGCCGCAGGTATACGCCGGTCTGTTCCCGGTCAGCTCTGAAGATTTCGAGGACTTCCGCGATGCGCTGCAGAAGCTGACCCTCAACGACTCATCGCTGCAGTACCTGCCGGAAAGCTCCGACGCCCTGGGCTTCGGCTTCCGCTGTGGCTTCCTCGGCATGCTGCATATGGAAATCATCCAGGAGCGCCTGGAGCGCGAGTACGACCTGGATCTGATCACCACCGCGCCGAGCGTTATTTTCGAAGTGTTGCTCAAGACCGGTGAAACGATCTACGTCGACAACCCGTCCAAGCTGCCGGATGTGTCCTCGGTCGAAGACTTCCGTGAGCCGATCGTACAAGCAACCATCTTGGTTCCGCAGGAACATCTGGGTAACGTGATCACCCTGTGCATCGAGAAGCGCGGTGTACAACGTGACATGCAGTTCCTCGGCACTCAGGTCCAGGTTCGCTATGACCTGCCGATGAACGAAGTGGTGCTCGATTTCTTCGACCGCCTGAAATCCACCAGCCGTGGCTATGCCTCGCTGGATTACCATTTCGACCGTTACCAGTCGGCCAATCTGGTCAAGCTGGACGTGCTGATCAACGGTGACAAGGTCGATGCGCTGGCATTGATCGTGCACCGTGACAACGCCCACTACAAAGGGCGTCAGTTGACCGAGAAGATGAAAGAACTGATCCCTCGGCAGATGTTCGACGTTGCCATCCAGGCCGCCATCGGCGGACAGATTGTGGCGCGTACCACTGTCAAGGCGCTGAGAAAGAACGTTCTGGCCAAGTGCTATGGCGGTGACGTAAGCCGTAAGCGCAAGCTGCTGGAAAAGCAGAAGGCCGGTAAGAAGCGCATGAAGCAAGTGGGCAACGTGGAAATTCCGCAGGAAGCCTTCCTTGCTGTACTCAAGTTGGATAGTTAGGGCCTATGTCATTCAATTTTCCGCTGTTGCTGGTCATCGCCGTCGCCGTGTGCGGCGCGCTGGCGCTGTTCGACCTGGTATTCCTGGCGCCCCGTCGTCGTGCGGCGATTGCCAGTTATCAGGGCAAAGTCGAGCAGCCCGACGAGGCAGTGGTCGAGAAGCTCAACAAAGAGCCTTTGCTGGTTGAATACGGCAAGTCGTTCTTTCCGGTGCTGGCCATCGTGCTGGTGCTGCGCTCGTTTTTGGTAGAGCCGTTCCAGATTCCGTCTGGCTCGATGATCCCGACGCTAGAAGTTGGCGATTTCATTCTGGTCAACAAATTCGCCTATGGCATTCGCCTGCCAGTGCTGGATACCAAGGTGATCGAGGTCGGTGATCCGCAGCGCGGAGACGTCATGGTGTTCCGTTATCCCAGTGACCCCAACGTCAATTACATCAAGCGCGTGATCGGCCTGCCCGGCGACCACGTTCGTTACAGCAGCGACAAGCATCTGTTCGTCAATGGCAAGCCCATCGCCGAGCAGCTGATCGGCGAAGAGCCCGGCAGCCTTGGCAGCGCCACGCTGTACAGCGAGCGTCTGGGTGATATGGAGCATCGCATCCGCAAGGAGATGAACCGCTACCGCGCCGAGCCTGGCAAGGAGTGGACGATTCCCGAAGGGCATTACTTCATGATGGGCGACAACCGCGACAACTCCAACGACAGCCGTTACTGGAACGACCCGAATATCCCCAAGGATGTGCTGGGCATGGTTCCGGATCGCAACATTGTCGGCAAGGCGTTCGCCATCTGGATGAGCTGGCCGGATCCCAAGTTCAGCCACCTGCCGAACTTCTCCCGTGTCGGCCTCATTCACTGATCTGATGAAAATTTGCGGCGCCGTTCAATACGGCGCCGCCAGCTATCTATAGTCTTCTTGTGCGCGCGACGCGCATGACTAGAACTATCTGGATATTTGGGGAAAAACATGAAATTCGCACGCTCGCAGCAAGGCCTGTCGATTGTGAGTTGGCTGGTTGTGCTTGCTGTGGTGGCGTTTCTCGCCAGCACCGCGTTCAAGATAATCCCGCATTACCTCGACTACATGTCGATGGAAAAGATCATCACCTCGGTCGAGACCGACAAGGTGCAGGAAGTCAGGACCGTAGGCGACTTCTATGCTCACGTCAGCCGTGGCATGACGGTCAATAGTATCCGCGACCTGAACCTGAAAGATGTGTTGAAGGTGACCATCGAGAACAATGAGTTTCTCGCCCACCTGAAGTATGAAAAACGTGAATCGCTGATCGAGAACCTCGATCTGGTGGTCAATTTCGATAAAGAATTTCGTGTGCGAATGCCGTGAGTGTTTCGTTGACCCGCCTTGAGCGCCAGCTCGGGCACACCTTCAAGGACCAGGATCTGATGATCCTGGCGCTGACCCATCGCAGCTTTGCCGGGCGCAATAACGAGCGCCTGGAGTTTCTCGGCGATGCCATCCTCAATTTCGTTGCCGGTGAGGCGCTCTACGAGCGCTTTCCCCTGGCCCGCGAAGGCCAGCTCTCCCGGTTGCGTGCGCGGCTGGTAAAGGGCGAAACCCTGGCTGTAATGGCCCGTGGGTTTGACCTGGGCGAATACCTGCGCCTCGGCTCCGGTGAATTGAAGAGCGGCGGTTTCCGTCGTGACTCGATTCTCGCTGATGCGCTGGAAGCCCTGATCGGCGCCATTTACCTGGACGCTGGCATGGATGTCGCCCGCGAGCGAGTGCTGGCCTGGCTGACCAGCGAGCTGGACAGCCTGACCCTGGTCGATACCAACAAGGACCCGAAGACCCGCCTGCAGGAGTTTTTGCAGTCGCGTGCCTGCGAGTTGCCGCGTTATGAGGTGGTCGATATTCAGGGCGAACCTCATTGCCGAACCTTCGTGGTCGAATGCCAGATCAATCTACTCAATGACAAAACCCTGGGCCAAGGTGCCAGTCGTCGCATAGCCGAACAGGTTGCAGCGACGGCCGCGTTGATCGCGCTGGGTGTGGAGAACGGCAATGACTGATTCGCCTGTTACACGCTGTGGCTATGTCGCCATCGTCGGCCGGCCCAACGTGGGCAAATCGACGTTGCTCAACCACATTCTTGGCCAGAAGCTGGCAATTACCTCGCGCAAGCCGCAGACCACTCGCCACAACATGCTTGGCATCAAGACCGAAGGCGAGACGCAGGCCATCTATGTCGACACGCCCGGCCTGCACAAGAATAACGAGAAAGCGCTCAACCGCTACATGAACAAGAACGCCTCGTCGGCGCTGAAGGATGTCGACGTGGTGATCTTCGTGGTTGATCGTACCCGCTGGACCGACGAAGACCAGATGGTTCTCGAGCGCATTCAGTACGTGCAGGGGCCAGTGATCCTGGCGGTCAACAAGACCGACCGTCTGGACGACAAGGCCGACCTGATGCCGCACCTTAAGTGGCTGGCAGAGCAACTACCGAACGCTGAAATCGTGCCGGTTTCGGCGCAACATGGCCACAACCTCGACTCTCTGGAAAAGTTGGTAGGTGATCGCCTGCCGGAAGGCGTGCACTTCTTCCCGGAAGACCAGATTACCGATCGCTCCGGTCGCTTTTTCGCTGCTGAACTGGTGCGCGAGAAGATTATGCGTCAGCTGGGTGCCGAGCTGCCCTACCAAATCACCGTCGAGATTGAAGAGTTCAAGCGCGAAGGTCGGATCATGCACATCCATGCGCTGATTCTGGTCGAGCGTGACGGGCAGAAGAAAATCATCATTGGCGAGAAGGGCGAGCGCATCAAGCGCATCGGCCAGGACGCGCGCAAGGACATGGAGTCGATGTTCGACACCAAGGTCATGCTCAACCTCTGGGTTAAGGTCAAAAGCGGCTGGTCCGACGATGAGCGCGCCCTGCGTTCCTTGGGCTACGACAATATCTGACCCGGCGCCCGGCGTCCCGGCATCCCGCCGCCTTGCGGCTGGCACCGACAGCGAGTGATTCAGCATGCTTGCGCTCAGCCAGCCCGCCTATGTCTTGCACAGCCGTGCGTACCGTGAAAGCAGTGCGCTGGTTGACTTTCTTACGCCCCAGGGGCGCCTGCGTGCCGTGTTACGCGGCGCACGGGGCAAGGCCGGCAGCCTCGCCAGGCCGTTC
The DNA here is from genome assembly GCF_900102335.1 of Phytopseudomonas seleniipraecipitans. GTDB lineage: Bacteria > Pseudomonadota > Gammaproteobacteria > Pseudomonadales > Pseudomonadaceae > Aquipseudomonas > Aquipseudomonas seleniipraecipitans. Next base: position 366,710 of record NZ_FNBM01000004.1, on the reverse strand, counting down.
ATTCCTCTTGAGCTGGAAACCCGCGGCCGCGGCGAGCTGAAGAACGTCGGCCGGCTGGAAGCCTCCGGTATTCCCAATTTGCTCTCCGGCGAGGCGCTGTTCAGCGGCCTGTACCTCAACGAATTGCTGATCCGTGTACTGCCGGCCGAAGATCCGCATCCGGTGATTTTCGAACAGTACGCCATGACGGTGCTGGCGCTGGCCCAGGGGCGCGCGTTGGAGCCGCTGCTGCGCGCCTTCGAATGGCGGCTGCTCGATGAACTCGGCTATGGTTTCGCTCTGCACAACGACGTGCAGGGTGACGCTGTCGTCGAGGGCGGTTTGTACCGACTGCAGGCCGATAGCGGCTTCTTGCCCATCGGCCATTGGCAGCCTGGTGCCTTTCTGGGCAGCGAACTGCTGGCCATGGCCGAGGCCGACTGGACCGCGCCAGGGGCGCTAGCCGCAGCCAAACGGCTGATGCGTCAGGCGCTGGCACCTCATCTGGGCGGTCGACCTCTGGTCAGCCGCGAATTGTTCATGACGCTCAAGGAGCCGACCCGTGACTAAAGCCAATCGTGTTTTGCTGGGCGTGAATATCGACCACGTCGCCACCCTGCGTCAGGCACGCGGCACGCGCTATCCCGACCCGGTCAAGGCGGCGCTGGATGCGGAAGAGGCCGGGGCTGATGGCATTACCGTGCACCTGCGTGAAGATCGCCGGCACATTCAGGAGCGCGATGTGCGCCTGCTCAAGGAAGTCATGCAGACGCGCATGAACTTCGAGATGGGCGTGACCGATTTCATGCTCGACTTCGCCGAAGAAATTCGCCCGGAGCACGTCTGCCTGGTGCCGGAAACTCGTCAGGAGTTGACCACTGAAGGTGGTCTGGATGTGGCCGGGCAGGAAGCGCGCATCGCTGCAGCGGTAAAGCGGCTAGCGGCCGTTGATAGTGAGGTTTCGCTGTTCATCGATGCGGACCCACGGCAGATCGAGGCGAGCAAGCGCACTGGCGCGCCGGCTATCGAGCTGCACACTGGCCGTTATGCCGATGCGCATGATCCGCAGCAGGCTGCCATCGAACTGCAGCGTATCCGCGAAGGCGTTGCCTTGGGCGTTTCGCTAGGGCTGATCGTCAATGCCGGCCATGGCCTGCATTACCACAATGTCGAGCCAGTGGCGGCGATCCCCGGTATCAACGAGCTGAACATCGGCCATGCGCTGGTGAGCCACGCGCTGTTCGTTGGCTTCAAGGATGCGGTGCGGGAGATGAAGCAATTGATCGAGAGTGCCGCCGCGCACTAGCGCTTTGCCCCGTAGGCCACTGCGACCTGTGCTGCCAATGCTTCGGCGGCGGCGCCACGGTTGCTGCCACGTAACAATTTGATGTGGTAATCCCCCAGCGGCGGCAGCCCGAACTCCTGCTGGGAGAGGCGGCGCAACGGTGGTTTCACCAAGCTGGCAGGGAAGGCTGCAATGGCCAGATCGGCCAGCAGCGCCGCTTCCTGGCCGGCGCACTGCTCGCTTGAGTAGGCAATGCGGTAACTGCGGCCCAGCCGGTCCAATCCATCCATAGCAGCACGCCGCCAGGCGCAGCCGCGGCTGGCGACGGCCAGCGGCAATGGCATGCGCTTGACCGCTAGCCCACCATCACGACCAGCCCACACCAGCGATTCGCTGCAGATGATTTCCCCTCGGGAGTCGTCGGCGTCGCCGTTGCCGGTGTTCAGCAAGGTGAGGTCCAGCTCCCCGGCATCCAGGCGCTCGATCAGCTCGCAGCTGCGGCCTACTGACACATCAACCTGAACCGCCGGATGGCTGAGGGCGAATTGCGAAAGCAGATCGGGAAGGGCGCCAACGCCGATATCGAAGGGCGTACCAAAACGGACGGTGCCCGCCAGATTGGGAACCAGAAAGTGCGATACCGCTTCCTCGTTAAGCTTGAGCAGGCGGCGGGCGTAGCCGAGCAAAATCTCGCCATCCGTGGTTAGCCGTACGCGACGGCTTTCTCGTAGGAATAGGCTGCGGCCCAAGGTTTCTTCCAGGCGCTTGATCTGTTGGCTTACGGCTGCCGTGGTGCGAAACACCTGCGCAGCGGTGCGGGTGAAACTGCCGCTTTCGGCGATACCGACGAACGTCTTCAGGACATCGCTTTCCAGTAGCGGAAGCGCAGCGGGTATGTCGGCCAGGAGCGTGCTCTTCATGGGTTGTTAATGTTTTCTTAATTGATAGTTTGGTATTACTCATTTGCCTTAACGGTAGGCGCAACTCAATCTGTCGGCAAGCGATCACCGATAACCGGTGTTCACAGGTGGTGAGGAGCGTTGTTATGACGACGAGCAAACAGCATTCAGCAGGTGCCGAGCACACCGATCAAGCTCGGTTACCAGGCAGCTTTCCAGCAGAGCTGGCGCAGTGTCTGGGTGACTGGTATTTCGCTTGGTGCTGGAGGCGCAAGATGCGCCGCCTGCTAAGGCTCGAAGGTATTGGTCAAGTGCGCCTGGGCAGCGCGCACGAGCGAGTGAGCGCTGGAGCGCAGATGCCTCTGCGCTTGATTGTCACGCGGCAAGCCGAGTGGAGACGCAAAAGTAGCCGGTAATAGACGACGCCGAGGCCGGCTTGTTACGGTTCAGCAACAGGCTCATCTGGCAGGCGTATTACCGATTCGACAAAGTCTCCACGCACGCGCAGCCTAACGAACCCTAGCCTGTTAAGGGGTGACGTCGGATGCATAGTCCGGAAGGTCAATTTTTTCCGCATCCCGCAGGAATAGTTTGGAAAATGTTTTACGTACTGCCGGTTTCCCTGCAAGTTGCATTGCACTTCTGAGCAATTTAAGCCCTGTACGAGTGTGAGGCCAAAGCATGCGCGGCACGAATTTGGGAACGCCTTGCCCTTCTTTCACAAACGGTCGCATGACGCGCTCATACGCGACCAGTGCAGATGGAAGATCGTCTGTTCGAGATAGCTCGCCAGCCAATACATAGCCGCCGACGATAGCGAGTGTAGTGCCGATGCCAGATAACGGCGTAACGCACCATGCCGCGTCACCCGTAAGGACGACACGGTCGTGATGCCAGCGGCGCATTCTCACTTGGCGCAGAACATCAAAATAGAAATTATCAGTTTTGTTCATGCCTTCAAGAATGCGTGGAAAATGCCATCCTGCGTCGGAGAACCGCTCCTGAAGGAACTGTTTCTGCCGCTCTATAGGCCAGTCGTTCTCGCCTTCAGGCTTTTTCTGCATCCCCATGTAGACATGCACGTTGTTCCCACGACCAGGCTTTAACGTCGCACCGATTCCACCCACGGTGTTGTATTGACGTGCGAACACGCCATCGGCGGAAGTTTTGGGTATTGCGAAATAGGCAAGCGTCATGTCCATCCACTTCGGATTGTTCTCTCCTGGAAAAATCAATTCGCGAGTGGGTGATCCGACGCCTTCTGCAACGATGACGGCATCGTATCGAGCACTTGGGCTATTACTGAAGTGGACGGTGACGCCGTCTGCATCTTGCTCAAGAGCCCTGATGGTCTCACTGAAAAGAAAGGTTGATCGGCTACTTGCAGGCTCGTAGATCATTCGCGCAATGTCGCCACGCATTATTTCCAGCTCTGCTGTTGGCCCGTCGCCTATATCGTCGACGTGAAAGCGCGCGATGGGATTATCATCTTCGTCTACCCAATCAGTGCCAATTTCACCGGTGCCAAGAGCTTGGGCTGCTTGCTCAAGTCCCATCTTGCGCAGGACCACTCGACCTGCACCGCGGACATCTACGTTTTGGCCCCCGTTACGAAAAGCAGGCGCCTTTTCAATAACAGTCACATCAAAGCCATACCGGGAAAGCCACCAGGCTGTGGTATTTCCAGCAACACTTGCGCCACTGATCAAAATTTTTTTACGCATACGGACTCTCCTGTAGTCCGCGCACAATATCATGCGTGATATAAATAAACATCACGTGTGATATAAGAGTCAGTCTTCCAAATTTTTGATGAACCGCTGGAGTAACGCCAGTAAAATGGCTGCCTCCTCTGGCGTGAATCCACTCATGCCACGTGCGTTGGTATCGAGCAAAATCTGCCGTCCTAGCGCTGCCGTATCCCGACCGCGCGGTGTGATGCTTACAAGCGCAGCGCGCTTGTTTGTCGCCACGACGGCACGTTCGATCAGGCCTGCTGCTTCTAGCTTGTCTAAAGTCGCAACCATGGCGGGCTGTTTTATCGCAGACGCTTTCACGAGGTCCCGCTGAAGCATCGGGCCGCGCCAAGCCAGCCACAGTAACGGGCCAATTAAAGTGAGCGAGGTTCCATGTGACCGTAACGCTGCCTCTACCGCGCGATGAAACACACGCTCTGCGTGCTTCGCGAGGTAGCTAGGAGCAACAGCCGCGTCTGGATGAATATCTTGTTCATTTTCCATTACGGTATTTTGTCGGAAATTGATGGCGGTCACTAGGGTGGTTCTCAATTAGGCCAGCCAGGTGACTGCTGATACGAGGCTGAGCATTGACCGGTAGTTTCTGGTCAACCGCCCGTACCTTGTCGCAATCCGGCGAAACTGCTTCAGCTTCTGGAAATATCGCTCAACCAAATTACGTACCCTGTAGACACGGCGATCCAGTGGTCGAGGGTTTAAGCGATGTCTCCTTGCAGGAATTACAGTCTGGGCTGCGCACTGCTGGATCGTCTCAATCAAAACATCTGAGTCATAGCACTTATCTGCCGATACCAGCTTAGGGTTAAAACATCCGCCATTCCCAAACGTAAAAAGGTAACGGTGATGCCCGATGACCTCAAATGAGAACGCTGCCTAGGGCTTGCGCGCGACCAGCACGGCGCGCCTTGGCGCAGGCAGGCCTTCGATGGTGCGGCTGTGATCCAGCGGGTCGAGGAATTCCGGTAGCGACTGGTAGCGCATCCACTCGGTGCTGCGCTGCTCCTCGACCGAGGTGACGCTCACGTCCACGCAGCGCACATCGACGAAGCCAGCGCGGCGCAGCCATAACTCAAGCGCCGGTACCGAGGGCAGGAACCACACATTGCGCATTTGCGCGTAGCGATCTTCGGGAACCAGCACCTGATTGGCATCGCCTTCCACCACCAGGGTTTCCAGCACCAGCTCGCCGCCCTTGAGCAGGCAGTCCTTGAGCTCCAGCAGGTGGTCGATGGGCGAGCGCCGGTGGTACAGCACGCCCATCGAAAACACGGTGTCGAAGCCTTGCAGTTTCGCCGGCAGGTCTTCGATGCCGATGGGCAGGTGCCAGGCTGGCATGTCTGGCAGGTAATGTTTCATGGCCAGGAACTGGCAAAGGAACAGCCAGTTCGGGTCGATGCCGACCACGCTTGCGGCGCCGTCGCCGAGCATGCGCCACATGTAGTAGCCGTTGCCGCAGCCGACATCGAGCACGCGCTTGCCGGTCAGATCGAGGTGCGGGGAGACCCGCTGCCATTTCCAGTCCGAGCGCCACTCGGTGTCGACGTGCACGTCGAACAGATGAAACGGGCCTTTGCGCCATGGGATCAACCCGCGCAGGGCGCTATCCAGCGCTGCCCGTGCGGTTTCGTCACGGGGGCCGTCGAGGCGGAAGTCATCGCGCAAGTCGATCTGCTCGGCCACCAGCGGCGGCAGCGCCTCGACCGCTGCGTACCAACGTTGAAGGTCGCCATGGCCGATGGCCAGCCTGGCGTCGATCTGCCCCGGCAAGTCTGCGCTCCATTCTTGCAGCGGGGTACCGGCGAGCTGCGCCTGCAGGGCGTCGAGGTCCATGCGGCGCATCATGGCAGGGCCACCAAGGAGGCGAAGTTCAGGCACTGGAACCACGGCACCACGTTGCTGAAGCCGGCGGCGAGCAGGCGTTCACGGTGCTGTTCGAGGCTGTCGGGCAGCATTACATTTTCGATGGCGCTGCGTTTCTGGGCGATTTCCAGCTCGCTGTAGCCGTTGGCGCGCTTGAACGCCACGTGCAGATCGGTGAGCAGGGCATGTTGCTGCTGGTCCTCGAAGCGCAGTTTTTCCGAAAGGATCAGCGCGCCGCCAGGCAGCAACGTGCGGTGGATCCGGCTGAGCAGTTCCAGGCGATTTTCCGGGGCGATGAACTGCAGGGTGAAATTCATCGCCACCAGAGAGGCCGGCTGCCACTGCATGGCGAGGATGTCTGCCTCGATGACTTCCACCGGCAGCAACTCCTGAAACATGGCGTCCTGGGCATGCAGGTACTCGCGGCAACGCTCGACCATGGCCACCGAGTTGTCTACAGCGATGACTCGGCAACCCTCGACCTGCACGTGGCGACGCAGTGCCTGGGTAACGGCGCCCAGGGAGCTGCCCAGGTCATAGAGCAGGCTGTTGGGTTGTGCGAACTGGCCGGCCAGCACACCGATGTTCTCGACGATGGTCGGATAACCGGGCACCGAGCGCTTGATCATGTCCGGGAACACGCGCGCCACGTCTTCGTTGAACACGAAATCTGGCACCTGATCCAGAGGCTGGGCGAAAAGTTGGTCGGGCTGTCTGTTCACGGTCGGTCTGCGCGGCGCTGGAAAGGCGCGCATTTTAGCCAAGTCCGGCGATTAGCCAAACCTTGTCGACGTTATTCGTCGGTAGCGGCGCCGCCATTCATCGTCTGTCGAGAGGGCCGATCGATGGCTCGCCCGACATCAGCAGACGTGCAGCGGCCTTAACGAACCTGAATCCGGCAGTCGAACGTTTCGGCTGGTTCGGTGCTGGCGTCCCAGGGCTGGGCATAGGTCAGCAACAATTGTGCCTCGCCGCTGCCGATTGCCTGGAAGCGCCAAGTGGAGTGCCCATCGCCGCCGACCAGATCGGATTGCGACGCGCTGTAGACTTCCGGGCCGAGGCTTTTGAGTATGCTGCTGGCGTCTTCACGCACTGCCCAGCGGTAACCGGTGGTGGGATTGCTCGGCAGGCTGAGGATCATCTGCTGGCCCACTTGCAGGTTGAGCGGGCACTGCGTCTGTTGCTGAACGGCGACGCTTTTCGACGGGCTCGCGCAGGCACTCAGCAGCGCGATTGCCGCGGCGAGCGACAGGCTATGGGCGATGGTCATCAGTGGCTCCGTTGTCTGGAAAACGCGTGTCAGCATAGCCGTTGACGCCCGGCCTGTAACCCGCGCGACCGTGGCCAGCATCAATCGACGATGAACAGGCGGGCGCCAGTGCTGGTCGAGCTGCGATGCGCTTCGGCGCCGTCGGCAACCTGGTAACTCATCCCGGTAGTCATCACGAAACGCCGGCCGTCTTCCAATTCGGTGTGCAACTCGCCTTCCAGGCACAACAGGATGTGGCCTTTGTGGCACCAGTGATCGGCCAGGTAACCCGGCGAGTAATTGACCATGCGCACGCGTAATGCGCCGAACTGCTGCGTCCGCCAATGGGCCACGCCGGTTTCGCCTGGATGCTCGGTGGCCTGTATCTCGCTCCAATCGGTAATGCCGAAGGGGATATCGCTAATGTTCATGGGTGTCTCCGTTCGGTGTTGAGGGTCGTATGCGGCGACTAGGGGCGTCACTGCCGAGCGACGCTGACCCCTTCCAGGTTGGCGAAGGAGGTGTCTTTGGCGGTGAGCAGGAAATCGCGCATGAACGGTGCATCGAGCATGTCGGTGCGGATGCCCGCGTACAGCGTGGCGAAAAGTCCCTTGTCGCCGAGGCGCTTGGCGGTCACGTAGCCGCGTGAACTGTACTCGTGCAGCGCCCAGTTAGGCAGGCCGCAGACGCCGCGGCCGCTGGCCACCAGTTGCATCATCATCACCGTCAGTTCAGAGGTGCGAACCTGAGCCGGCTCGATGTCGGCGGGCTCGAGAAAACGCGTGAAGATATCCAGCCGATCCCTCTCCACCGGGTAGGTGATCAGGGTTTCGCGCAGCAGATCTTCGGGGCGGATGAAGGGTCGATTGGCCAGCACGTGCTGGTTGGCCACTGCCAGCATCGCTTCATAGGTGAACAGCGGCACGTAAGTGATGCCGGACAGTTCCAACGGGTCGGACGTCACCACCAAGTCGAGATCGCCGCGCGCCAGGGCGGGCAGCGGCGCGAAGGAGAACCCCGAGGCCAAATCCAGTTCGACCTCCGGCCAGGCATCGCGAAACTGGTCGATGGTCGGCATCAGCCACTGGAAGCAACTGTGGCATTCGATGGCCATGTGCAGGCGGCCGGCCGTGCCGCCGGCCAGACGCGAGAGGTCGCGTTCGGCGCTGCGCAACAGCGGCAATACGCTGTCGCACAGCTGCAGCAGGCGCAGGCCAGCACTGGTGAACCGCACGGGCTTGGTCTTACGCACGAACAGTTGCATGCCCAAGCGTTCTTCCAGTTCCTTGAACTGGTGTGAGAGCGCCGACTGAGTGAGGTGCAGGCGTTCAGCCGCCTCGACCAGGCTGTCGGTCTCGCGCAAGGCGTGAAGGGTTTTCAGATGACGTATCTCAAGCATCGAATGTCCTGCAAGATATTCAATCAGGCGGCAGCGAAGATGAGCGCCTTTCATGCATGCAGTGTCCCTCAGGTGTTATCACGCTGTCGAGCCGGCAATACGATATCCGTCTGGCGGGTTTCATCAAACTGTCACCATTGTGTGGCAGCGCGCGGCGGTGAGGAGCTGCAACACTTCACGGCTATTCGGGTTTTTCGCTAATGGAATGAACAATGCGCGTGGTGTTTTTTGTGGCTGCCTTGCTGTGCAGCCTGTCGTCCCAGGCGACGGAGGCCTGCAGGGTCGGTTCGGACGTCGAGCGCGTATCGCTGGGTGAGGTGAGTCTGGCGTACCAGAGTATCGGACGCAGCAGCGACCCCGCGCTGCTGTTGGTCATGGGCCTGGGCGGGCAGTTGATCCACTGGCCGGACGACGTGGTCGAGCAACTGTGCGAACAGGGTTTTCGGGTGATTCGCTATGACAACCGCGATGTTGGCTTGAGCCGCTGGAACGCCGAAGCGCCCACTGCCAACCTGGCCTACGAAGTGCTGCGCTACCGGATCGGCCTGTCGGTCGGCGCGCCTTATCGGTTGCGTGACATGGCAGGCGATGCTCTGGGTCTGATGGATGCTTTGGGCATTCGCCAGTTCCATCTGCTGGGTGCCAGCATGGGCGGAATGATCGCGCAGCACGTCGCCGATATGGCGCCGCAGCGGGTGCAGAGCCTGACCCTGGTGATGACCAGTTCCGGAGCGCAGGGTCTGCCGGCACCGAGCCCGGCATTACTGCGGCTGCTGTCGCGGCGAGATGCTCCGAGTCGCGACGTCGCTCTTGAGCAGCAGGCGGACCTGCTGGCCGCGCTGGGCAGCCCTGCCGTGGTGGATGATCGGGCGATGCTGTTGCACCAGGCCGAAGTTGCCTACGACCGTGCCTTCAACCCTGCCGGGGTGGAGCGCCAGCTATTGGCAATTCTGGCTGAAACCAGCCGAGTGGATTTGCTCAATCGTTTGCAGGTGCCGACCCTGGTGGTGCACGGCACCGCAGACCCGCTGCTGCCAGTGATGCACGGTGTGCATGTGGCGGCGCATGTGCGCGGCAGCGAGCTGCGGCTGATTCCCGGGCTCGCTCACCGCTTTCAGGAGCGTTTCAAGGCGCCGTTGCTGGCGGCTGTACTGCCACACCTGCAAGCTCACCGGCAGGATGTGCAGCTGGTGCAGATGTAACGCCCGCGTGTATGGCTGGCGCCATGTAGCGCTCCAGCCGATTACGTTGCGTGGCATCTAGGAACAAGCCGAGTTTACTGCGGCGCCAGAGAATGTCGTCCACCTCGGTCGCCCATTCGTGCTCGCGTAAGTAGTCGACTTCCCGGGCGTACAGGCCATGCCCGAAGTCCTCGCCGAGCTGCTCGCCGTTCTCCACATCTGCCAGTAGCTGCCAGGTGCGGCTGCCGTAGCTGGCGGCCCAGCGCTGTGCCAGCGCAGCGTCCAACCAGGCGTGACGCTTGCACAGCGCATCGACCAGGCTTTGCCGACTATTCATCTGCTCGCCACCCGGCAGTGGCGCGTCAGCAGTCCAGCGCGCTGACATGTTCGGGAAGAACGGGGCCAACTGCGCCAGGGCCGACTCTGCCAGCTTGCGGTAGGTGGTCAATTTACCGCCGAACACCGAGAGCAACGGAGGCTCGTCGCCTTGGGCCGACAGCGACAGCGTGTAGTCACGGGTGATGGCGGACGGTTCATCGGATTCGTCGTCGCACAGCGGGCGAACGCCTGCGTAGCTGTGCAGGATGTCGGCACGGCTGATTGATTTGCGGAAGTGATCGTTGACCACCTGCAGCAGGTAATCGGTTTCTTCCTCGCTGATGCTCACCGTGGCCGGATCGCCGTTGTATTCGCGGTCGGTGGTACCAATCAGGGTGAAGCGGTGGAGGTACGGGATGGCGAAGACGATGCGGCGATCTTCGTTCTGCAGGATGTAGGCCTGCTCACCGTCGAACAGCCGCGGCACGATGATGTGACTGCCCTGGATCAGGCGAATGCCGTAGGGCGACTGCTGCTTCAGGTCGTCGCGAATGAAGCGCGCCACCCACGGACCAGCGGCATTGACCAGCGCCTTGGCGCGGATCGAAAACAGGCTGCCATCGGCGCGTTCCAGGTGGATATGCCACAGGCCCTTGCTGCGCCGTGCGCTGACGCAGCGGGTGTGGGTGTGTACATGAGCGCCATGCTCGCGCGCTGCCATGGCGTTGAGTACCACCAGGCGCGCGTCGTCCACCCAGCAGTCGGAGTACTCGAAGCCCTTGCTGATCTCGGGCTTGAGCGGGCTGCTGGCGCCGAAACTCACGCCACGCGAGCGTGGCAGGGCTTTGCGTTTGCCCAAGTTATCGTACAGAAACAGGCCGGCACGGATCAGCAAGGCAGGTCGCAGGTGCGGGCGGTGCGGCAGGATGAAACGCATCGGGCTGACTATATGCGGGGCCTTGGCCAGCAGCACCTCGCGCTCTGCCAGAGCTTCACGCACCAGGCGAAACTCGTGGTGTTCCAGATAGCGCAGCCCACCGTGGATCAGCTTGCTGCTTGCTGATGAGGTATGGCGGGCCAGGTCATCTTTTTCACAGAGGAACACGGACAGACCACGGCCGGCCGCATCACAGGCGATCCCGGCTCCATTGATACCGCCGCCGACGACGGCAACGTCATAAATCTCGGAAAGCGGGCTGGTGGACAGGCTGGAAGTGGGCATCATCAGGCCTCATGTTGCTTTTCTATTGGAATACGAACATTTATGTTCATTTGCGAAAATACTAGCGCATGAAGAGAGGTGTATCCAGTCGAATTCGATTGAAAAAACTCATCGGGATGCACGGGAATGAAAATTCACGAACATTTCTACAGATAACTGTGGCGATGGAAGGTTCGGGTTGTGTTGGTACGAAAATCGAATGGGCGCGGCTAACCCCACCCGACCGGCAAGACGCCAGGCGTCCGTGGTTCGGGTGCAGTTCTAAAGAAGGACGTGTCAGACCACGTCGAGGCGGATCTTGTGTTGCTCGAGCAGGTGGCAGAGGGCAGGCACGGGCTGCTGGTCGGTCACCAGGCAGTCGATCAGGCTTATGGGGCCAAGGCGGATCATGGCGTTACGGCCGAATTTGCTGGAGTCGGCGGCGAGGATCACCTTGCGGGCATTGGCGATGATTGCCTGGGAGACGCGAACTTCCTGGTAATCGAAGTCCAGCAGGCTGCCGTCTTCGTCGATGCCGCTAATGCCCACCAGGGCGAAGTCGACCTTGAATTGATTGATGAAATCGACGCTGGCCTGGCCGACCAGACCGCCGTCGCGGCGCACGTTGCCGCCGGTGAGCAGCACATCGAAATCGTCCTTGGCGCTGAGCATCGAAGCCACGTTGAGGTTATTGGTGATGATCTTCAGGTGGCTGTGATTGAGCAGGGCGCGGGCGATCGATTCGGTGGTGGTACCGATGTTGATGAACAAGGAGGCGTGATCAGGAATCTGCGCGGCGATGGCTTCGCCGATGCGCTGTTTCTCATGGCGCATCTGGTCGGCGCGCATGGCGTAGGCGGTGTTTTCGACGCTGGAGTCATAGGCCGCGCCGCCGTGGTAGCGACGCAGCAGATTGGCATCCGCCAGTTGGTTGATATCGCGGCGGATGGTTTGCGGAGTGACGACGAACACGGTGGCCAGCTCCTCGATGCTGACGTAGCCGCGTTCACGGATCAGATCGAGGATTTGCTGCTGACGGGGAGGCAGATTCATGGGGGGTCCTTGGGGGCTGCCGCACGGAATTGGCCCATGATGCCGCACGAACCTGCTCACTGCCAGTTGCAGCCGGGCGCCAAGCCCGGCTGTTGCTTACTTGGCCTCTTCGTGAGGCTGCCAGTCGCGTGTGCGGTCGACAGCTTTCTTCCAGCCTGCGTAAAGCGCTTCCTTCTCTGCTTCAGGCAGCTGCGGATCGAACTCCCGCTCGATGATCGCCTTGCCGCGCAGCTCGTCCAGGCTGCTCCAGAAACCGCAGGCCAGGCCGGCCAGGTAGGCCGCGCCCAGGGCGGTGGTCTCGCGCATTTCCGGGCGTTCTACATGGGTGCCAAGAATGTCCGCCTGGAATTGCATGAGGAAGTTGTTGGCCACTGCACCGCCGTCCACGCGCAGGGATTTCAGTCGTTCGCCGGAGTCCTGCTGCATGGCATCGAGTACGTCGCGGGTCTGGAAGGCAATCGACTCCAGGGCCGCGCGGATGATGTGGTCGACGCGCACGCCGCGGGTCAGGCCGAACAGCGCGCCGCGGGCGTACGGGTCCCAGTAGGGGGCGCCCAAGCCGGTGAAGGCAGGTACCAGGTACACGCCATTACTGTCCTTCACCTTGTTGGCGAAGTATTCGGTGTCGAAGGCATCGTTGACGACCTTCAACTCATCGCGTAGCCACTGAATGGTCGAGCCGCCGTTGAAGATCGCCCCTTCCAGTGCATAGGTCACTTCGCCGCGTGGGCCGCAGGCGATGGTGGTGAGCATGCCGTGCTGGGACTTCACTGCCTTATCGCCAGTGTTCATCAGCAGGAAGCAACCGGTGCCATAGGTGTTCTTGGCCTGGCCAGGCTCGACGCACATCTGGCCGAACAACGCGGCCTGCTGATCACCGGCGATGCCAGCGATGGCAATGCCACTCTTGGTGTGGCCATAGATTTCAGAGGAGGATTTCACTTCGGGGAGCATCTCCCGCGGAATATCCAGTACCTCCAGCATCTTCGCGTCCCACTCCAGCGTGTGGATGTTGAAGAGCATGGTGCGCGCGGCGTTGGTGTAGTCGGTGATATGTACCTTGCCGCCGGTGAATTTCCAGATCAGCCAGCTATCGACGGTGCCGAACAGCAGCTCGCCGTTGCGTGCGCGCTCACGGCTGCCTTCGACATGGTCGAGAATCCACTTCAGCTTGGTGCCGGAGAAGTAGGGGTCGGTGACCAGGCCGGTAGTTTCCTGAATGTATTCTTCAAGGCCGTCACGCTTGAGCTGCTGGCAGATCTCGGTGCTGCGGCGGCACTGCCAGACCACGGCATTGTGAATCGGGCGGCCGGTGTTCTTGTCCCAGACAACGGTGGTTTCGCGCTGGTTGGTGATGCCGATCGCCGCCACCTGGTCATGGTGCAGACCGGCCTGCGCAAGCGCTTCGACCATCACGGCGCTCTGGGTGGCGAAAATTTCCATGGGGTCGTGCTCGACCCAACCACTTTGCGGGTAATGCTGAGTGAATTCGCGCTGGGCGATGCACACCACGTTGGCATCGCGATCGAAAATGATCGCACGGGAGCTGGTCGTGCCCTGGTCGAGGGCAATGATGTAATTCTTGTTCTGAATGTCGGTCATGTCGATTGCCTTGAACGAGTTAACGGAGGGTGGAAGGCATGCGCACTGAGGCGCGCACGTCGTTGAAATTCAGGAAGCTTTGACGTCGCGTTCGGCGCTCTGTTCTGCCTCGGCGGTGTCGAGTGCGTTGGGCAGGTGCCGGGCGATCATGCCGCGGTAGATCGCTGCGCCCAGGCAGGCGCCGAGAATGGGCGCGAAGATCGGCACCAGGAAATAGGGGATATCACGCCCGCCAGTGAGTGCGATATCACCCCAGCCTGTGAAGAAGGTCATCAGCTTGGGGCCAAAGTCTCGCGCAGGGTTCATCGCGAAGCCGGTCAGCGGGCCCATGGCGCTGCCGATCACCGCGATCAGCAGGCCGATCAGCAGGGGTGCCATCGGCCCCCGTGGCAGGCCGTTGTTGTCATCGGTCAGCGCCATGATCACGCCCATCAGGATCGCTGTGATCACCACCTCGACCATGAATGCCTGGCCAGTAGAGAGCACCGGATTCGGGAAAGTGGAAAACACTGCCGCCAGCTCCAGGCTTGCCTGGGAGCCGCGAACCATCTGGTGGGCTTGTTCGAATTCGCTGAACAGTCCGCTGTACAAGGTGTAGACCAGCAGTGCACCGCAGAAGGCGCCAGCGATTTGGGCGAGGATATAGAACGGCAGTTTGCGTTTCTCGAAATCGGCGAACAGCCACAGCGCGATACTGACGGCTGGATTGAGATGCGCGCCGGAGACTCCGGCCGTCAGGTAGATCGCCATGCTGACGCCGACGCCCCAGATAATGCTGATTTCCCAGAGGCCGAAACTCGCACCTGCGACCTTGAGAGCGGCCACGCATCCAGTGCCGAAAAAGATGAGCAGCGCGGTGCCCAGAAATTCGGCCATGCATTGGCCCGATAGCGAAGGTTGTTGGTGAGCCGTCGTCATTGTAAGCCTCGTTTTTTTTGTTGTTTAGCGATTGCGGCTGGCGGGAAAACGACCTCCTGGGAGTCTCCACGTGCAACATCGCCACTGCTGATGGGAATACGGTGCCTTTGTTTGAGATGTTCACAATCGAAAGAAAAAATAGCCGCTGATCGGTGATTGTCAAAAATCGAACGCATTAAGCGGTTGGTTTTTTCGAATTCAATCGTCTGCTTAGTTCAATAGGTCAGCGTCCGCCGCGATAGGTTCCGTGACAGGATGATATTTTGCTGGTTGATTGGCAGGGTCGAAACAGAGCCTTTGCGTGTGAGTATCGCTAGAATCGTTGGCTAGTCCGCTTCGCCCTTGTCCTTAGTCTGGAGCTGATATGACGCCCGCATTGGATCTGTTGAAAAAGGTTCGCGCCGAACATCGAATCCACAGTTATGAACACGATCCCAAGGCAGCATCCTATGGCCTGGAAGCCGCCGAGAAGCTCAACCTCGATCCGGCGCAGGTATTCAAAACGCTGCTGGCAAGCAGTGAGAAGGGCGAGTTGCTGGTGGCGGTGGTGCCGGTGGTGGGAACGTTGGATCTGAAAGCCCTGGCTCAGGCCGCAGGCGTAAAGAAGGCCGACATGGCCGCCGTGGATGCAGCGCAGCGAGCCACCGGTTATCTGGTTGGTGGTATCAGTCCGTTGGGGCAGAAGAAGCGTCTGCGTACCTTCATCGATAACAGTGCGAAGGACTTCCCGAGCATTCATGTCAGTGCTGGACGCCGAGGGCTCGAAGTGGAACTGAGCGCCGAGACCCTGGCGCAGCATACTCAGGCAAAATTCGCCGCTATTGGCCGCGGCGCGTGAGCGTTTTGCCTGCTAGGCGCTTCATGGCGAGCATGCTGCTGATACCGAAAAATATCCGTGCCCTGAATCCCGCCTTCTCGAACGTCTATTTGGCAGCGTGTAGGTCATCGGGGGCGGGCGTGCCGGTTCGCCGTCTGCACACATGAGCTTGATAGGATCGGCATACGCTGGCACTGTCAGCATCGCTTCTAGCCGCCGATGACGAAGCGCGCCGATCTGCTTAGGTGTGTTTAGCTTCGTGCGGTGTTACGGATAGGCAGCGCAGGTCGATTGTTCCCGGTAATAAAGCAGGAGGCTTTGCGGGTGATCAAAGGATTTCGATGGCATGCACGCGGCCTACTAATGGCGGCGTTGCTGGGCAGTACGTATGCCAAGGCCGAGACGCTGGTCATGGAGGCGGACGTCTGGTGCCCGGTCAATTGTGCCGAGAACGCCGAGCGTCCCGGTATTTTTATCGAATTGGCCAGGGAGATCTTTGCCGAAGCCGGCATCACCGTTGAATACCGCGTTACCAACTGGGCAAGGGCCGTACTGGAGGTGCGTACGGGGCGCGTCAACGCGCTGGTGGGTGCAGGCATCCGCGATGCCCCGGACCTGATTTTCGGTGACGTAGCACCCGGCATCTCGCGAAACTGCTTCTATGCCCGGGCCGACAGTACCTGGCGCTACACCGACCTGGCCTCGCTTGAGCAGATTCGCCTTGGGGTGATCAACGGCTACAGCTACGGTGAGCAGATCGACAATTACATAAGCCGCCATCAGCGTAATCCGGATCGCCTGCAGCAGGCTGCCGGTGAACAGGCTCTGGAGCTGAATGTTCGCAAGGTAGAGCTGGGACGGGTCGATGCGACGCTGGAAAACACCTGGGTAATGTCCCTCTATCAGAGCAAGGACCCGACCGCTGCCAAGCTGGTTCAGGTCGGTTGCCGAGTGCCGGATGTGCCCATCTACATCGCCTTCTCACCGGTGCTGCCATCCAGCAAACGTTATAGCGACATTCTCGACGATGGCGTGCGTCGCTACCGTCAGGATGGTCGGCTCGAGACGTTACTGCAGCGTTACGGTATCGGCGCGCTGCGTTGAATTTTTCCTGACTGTCCTGCTGCGCTGTATCAACAATGATCGCCACGCCCACAGTTGTTACTTGCCTATTGGAACGCTCTCATGTCCCTCGAATTTCACCAGGTCGATGCATTCAGTGATCGGCCCTTCGCTGGTAACCCTGCTGCTATCTACCGGCTTGATCACTGGCTCGATGACTCACTGATGCAGCAGATTGCTGTTGAGCACAACCTCGCAGAAACTGCGTTCGTGGTGAAGGAGGGTGCGGCGTGGCGTATTCGCTGGTTCACGCCCACAGCCGAGGTGCCGCTGTGTGGGCACGCGACGCTAGCCAGCGCTCATGTGCTGTTCGAATGTTACGGCGAGCCCGGGGAGCGCATCGACTTCATTTATGCGCAGGGCGCGCTGGCAGTCAGCCGCGAGGCGGGGCGTCTGGTATTGGACTTTCCTTGCCAGCAGCCCACCCCGATTGCAGTTCCGGAAGGCCTGGCTGAAGTGCTCGGGCAAACGCCGGTCGCCGTACTTGATGCCCCGCAGTTGCTGGTACTGCTTGAGTCAGAGGCTGCGGTGCGCGCCTGCTGTCCCGATCTGCGCGCGCTGGCGCAATTGCCCTGGCCGGCAGTGATCATTACTGCGCCGGGGCAGGCAGTAGACTTCGTGTCGCGAAACTTCGCGCCGGCCGTCGGCATCGATGAAGATCCGGTAACCGGTTCCGCGCATTGCATTCTCACCCCGTACTGGGCGCAGCAGCTGGGCAAGTCCGAGCTGACGGCGTATCAGGGCGGCGCGCGCGGTGGGTTTCTATGGTGTCGACTGGAGGAGCCGAGGGTGAAGATCGCCGGCCACGCCCACTTGGTGAGCAGCGGCCGGTTGCACCTCGATCGCTAGTCGTTGTGGGCCAGCGTCGATGGCGCCGCCACGCTGCCTGGTGCGGCAAACGCCACCAGGTGGTCGGCGGCGATACGAATGCCAACGTGCTCACCGGGCTGGTGATCGGCATGGCTAGGAAACAGAGCTTCCAGCTGGCTGCCGGTAGGCAACTGCAGGCGATAAAGCGTCGCTGCACCCAGAAAGCTTTTGCCGACGATCAAGGCCTGCTGAGCACTCTGCGGGTCGTGGACGATGTCGTCGGGACGCAGCAGCACATCTACCGCGCTACCAACCGGCCAGGCGTAGGCGCGGTTGCCGCGGATCGTACCCAGCTCGGTCTGCACCTCATCCGGCGCCCGTAGCTGGCCGCGGATGAAATAACCCTGACCAATGAAACTCGCGACGAAGGGCGTCTGTGGCTCGTGGTAGAGGTTGAAGGGCGTGTCCCATTGTTCCAGGTGGCCCGCCTTGAAAACACCGACATGATCGCTGACGGCGAAGGCTTCTTCCTGATCATGGGTAACCAGAATCGCACTGGTGCCACGGCTCTTGAGAATGTCGCGCACCTCGTGACTAAGGCGCCGACGTAGCTCGCCATCAAGGTTCGAAAATGGCTCATCGAGCAGCAGCAGTTGCGGGTCGGTGGCCAAGGCGCGGGCCAGGGCGACGCGCTGCTGCTGTCCGCCGGACAGTTCGTTCGGATGCCGCTTGCTGAGGTGATCGAGCTTGACCAGTTCCAGTAGCTCGCGGGTCACCTGCTCGCAATCGGTCTGCTTGCGAATACCGAACGACACGTTCTGCGCCACGCTCAGGTGCGGGAACAGCGCGTAATCCTGAAACACCATGCCGATGCGGCGTTTTTCCGGTGCCAGGGTAAAGCCTCGACGGGAGATCACTTCGCCAGCCAGGCTGATTTCGCCCTCCAGCACCGGCTCGAAGCCGGCAATCGCGCGCAGGGTGGTGGTCTTGCCACAGCCAGACGGGCCGAGCAGGCAACCGATGTCACCCGGATTGAGGTGCAGGTCGAGGTTCTGCACGACGCGCTGTTCACCGTAGCCGCAACCCAGATTACGCAGGCTCAACAGCATGGGCTGGCTCATGCGTGGTGGTACGCCGGTTCGACCAGAAATTCGAGCAGCGCTTTCTGCGCATGCAAGCGGTTTTCGGCCTGGTCCCAGGCGGCGGAGCGCGGGTCATCGAGCAGGTCCGCACTGATTTCCTCGCCACGGTGGGCGGGCAGGCAATGCAGGAACAGCACGTTTACATCGGCCGCATCGAGCAGGGCACGGGTCACTTGATAGGGAGCGAACAACTTGTGACGTTCGGCGATTTCCTCTTCCTGGCCCATCGAGGCCCAGACATCGGTGCTTACCAAATGAACGCCGGCCACCGCCTCGCGCGGGTCGCGGAAGATCTTCACGCGCTCGCCGGCCTCAGCCAGCAGCGCCGCATTCGGCTCGTAACCTTCCGGGCAGGCGACGTGCAGGTTGAAGTCAAACTGGATGGCCGCTTCTATATAAGAGTTGCACATGTTGTTACCGTCACCGATCCAGGCGGCGGTTTTACCCACGATGCTGCCGCGCTGTTCGTGAAAGGTTTGCATGTCGGCCAGCAGCTGGCACGGGTGCAGGTCATCCGACAGGCCGTTGATCACTGGCACGCGGGAGTTGGCGGCGAATTCGGTCAGGGTGCTGTGAGCGAAGGTGCGGATCATGATCGCATCGAGCATGCGCGACATGACGATCGCCGAGTCGGCGATCGGCTCGCCGCGGCCCAGCTGGGTGTCACGCGGCGACAGGAAAATCGCCTGGCCACCTAGCTGAATCATGCCGGCCTCGAAAGACAGGCGGGTGCGGGTCGAAGCCTTCTCGAAGATCATCCCCAGCACGCGATTTTTCAGCGGCTCGAACAGAACGCCGCTGTTGCGCAAGCCTTTCAGCTCCATGCCGCGTCGGATCAGGCCCACCAGTTCATCCGGTGTGCAGTCCTTCAGCGAGAGAAAGTGTCTTGCGCTCATCGTTAACTACCTTTTGACAACAGGGCGCAGGTTCCTTTTTCACGGGAAAACGGAAGAACCTGCAGCTGGGGGCCGCATTGTGCGACGAAACGGGGAAGCCGCCGATCTTATAAGTAAATGACGCTTACGCGCAAATATCCCCGGATTTCCAGATGTGATGCTCTAAAAAGCCCGTCACAGACGATTGATCCGCCAGCCTGATGGGCTGGGATTCACGCCGCCGAGGCTGCTGGTGCGGCAGCTCGGCGGCCCCCATGATGGTGGCTTGAACAAGAAGACGAGGCTGGCCATGACCACGACCCTCCACCACCGCGCGTGCCACTTGTGCGAGGCCATTTGTGGCCTGACCCTCGAAGTCGAACAGGATGCTGATGGCGAGCACCACATCCGCTCGATCAAGGGTGACCGTGACGACCCGTTCAGCCGCGGCCACATCTGCCCCAAAGCGGTGGCGCTGCAGGATATTCAGAGCGACCCGGATCGCTTGCGCCAGCCGATGCGGCGCCTGGGTGATCGCTGGGAAGCGATTGGCTGGGACGAGGCTTTTGCGCTGGCCGCCGAGCGCCTGGCGGCGGTCCAGGCGCAACACGGCCAGAACGCGGTGGCGGTCTATCAAGGCAACCCCAGCGTGCATAACTATGGGCTGATGACTCACAGCAACTACTTTCTGGGCCTGCTGAAAACCCGCAATCGCTATTCCGCCACCTCGGTGGATCAGCTGCCTCATCACCTGACCAGCCACCTGATGTACGGCCACGGCTTTCTGATCCCGGTGCCCGATATCGATCACACCGACTTCATGCTTATTCTCGGTGGCAATCCGTTGGCTTCCAACGGCAGCATCATGACCGTTCCGGACGTGGAAAAGCGTCTCAAGGCTATCCAGGCGCGCGGCGGCCGGCTGGTGGTAATCGATCCGCGGCGCAGCGAAACCGCCGCCATCGCCGATCAGCATCTGTTCATCCGCCCCGGGCAGGACGCCGCGCTGTTACTGGGGATGCTCAGCACCCTGTTCACGGAGGGCTTGAGCCGAGCGACTCATCTGCCGATTGGCGGTCTGGATGAGGTAGAGCAAGCCGTACTGCCATTCAGCGCTGAACGCATGGCTTCGCGCTGTGGCGTTCCTGCTCTTGCGATCCGTCAGCTGGCGCGTGACTTCGCCGCTGCTGACCGTGCGGTTTGTTACGGCCGTATGGGCGTTTCCACCCAGGCATTCGGCACGCTGTGCCAGTGGTTGGTGCAGCTGATCAATCTGGTGACTGGCAATCTCGACCGGCCTGGCGGCGTGCTGTGCACCGAGCCGGCAGTCGACTTGGTGAGCACAATGTCCGGAGGGCATTTCGATCGCTGGCAGAGCCGGGTGTCCGGTTTGCCCGAATACGGCGGAGAACTGCCGGTGAGCGCCCTGGCCGAGGAAATGCTCACGCCCGGCGATGGCCAGGTCCGTGCGCTGATTACCGTGGCCGGCAATCCAGCCTTGTCGACGCCCAATGGCCGGCAGTTGGAGGAAGGGCTCGAAGGCCTGGATTTCATGCTCAGCGTGGACCTCTACATCAACGAAACGACCCGCTATGCCGACCTGATCCTGCCCTCTACAGGGCCGTTGGAACACGACCATTACGACACCACCTTCAACCTGTTCGCGGTGCGCAACGTGACCCGCTTCAATGAGGCGGTACTGCCCAAGCCGCAGGGTGCGCTGCACGACTGGGAGATTTTCATTGGTCTGGCAGAGGCGTTTGCCGCGCGTAGTGGCGTCGCGCTGAAACCGACGCAGCCGCCACAGCAGATGATCGACATGGGGCTGCGTACAGGCCGCTACGGGGACGGGTCGCCGCTCAAGCTCTCGCTACAAGCGCTGCGCGAGCATCCCCATGGCCTGGATCTCGGCCCGCTCGGCGCGAATCTGGCGGCACGCCTGAAAACCGCTGATGGCCAGGTTCAGGCCGCACCGGCGTTGCTGCTCGGCGACCTGCAGCGCTTTGCCGCTCAGCCCTCGGGCGATCCCGAGCAATTGTTGTTGATTGGCCGTCGACACGTGCGCAGCAACAATTCCTGGATGCACAACTATCACCGCCTGGTGAAGGGCAAACCGCGCCATCAGTTGCTGATGAATCCGCACGATATGCAGTCCCGTGGGCTCAGCGATGGCCAGCGAGTCAGCATTCGTTCTCGGGTGGGGGCAGTGGAGGTCGAGGTGCTCGCCAGCGACGAAGTGATGCCGGGCGTGGTCAGCTTGCCGCACGGCTGGGGGCACGGACGGCCTGGGGTGCACATGGGCATCGCCAGCGCGACGCCTGGCGCCAGTGCCAATGACCTGACCGATGAACGTCTGCTCGATCGTCTGTCGGGCAACGCCGTACTCAACGGGGTGCCGGTGCAGGTGGTAGCGGCCTGAGCGGCGAGTGCATGCGGGGATAGCCCGACCGAGCATTGCGCTCAGGTTTTGGTTACAATGCCTCCACGTATCGACCCGTGTGAGTCGGATAGTCCAGTTCTGAGGTGCCCCCATGGAAATCATCGAAACGATTAAAGAGCAGATCGCCAGCAACACCGTTCTGCTGTACATGAAAGGCGCTCCAAATGCGCCACAGTGCGGCTTCTCGGCTCGCGCTGCGCAGGCCCTGATGGGGTGCGGTGAGAAGTTCGCCTATGTCGACATTCTGCAAAACCCGGAAATCCGTACCAACCTGCCGAAGTACGCCAACTGGCCGACCTTCCCGCAGTTGTGGGTTGGCGGTGAGCTGGTCGGCGGTAGCGACATCATCAGCGAAATGTACGAAAAGGGTGAGCTGCAGACCCTGATCAAGGATGCCGTGGAAAAAGCCGGCGCCTGATCGACTGAGGCTCCAGAAAAACCGCCGCCTGCGAGGGCTGCGGTTTTTTTTCGTCTGCGCAAAAGTGGCGGTTGCCGAGAGGCCTGTCGATTGTCCCAGGACGTACGGAATTTGATCGTTGATCGTGCCCACGCTCTGCGTGGGAACGCATCCTGGACGCTCTGCGTCCGGTCGCGCATGTTGCCAGCCAGCCAGCCAGCCAGAGCGGGTGCGGGGCGCCCCGGCCTGTCGGCGCGTGGGGCCATCAAGGAGATAAAACCCACAAGTTGATCAAGCGCCCGTCTACGGCACTGTGACAGCCAGCACGCGTATGCAGCCTGGTTGTGGATAGTGCCAATGTACGTCGACGTCCCATAGACGTACGCCATAACGGCGCTCCGGCTGGGGTTGCTGGTAGGCGGGGCGAGGGTCCTGCGCCAGGCACTGTTCGATCAGCTCGACCAGTGGCTCGTTGAGGCGCATGCCGTGTTCGCGGGCCTGAGTCAGCGC
The DNA here is from genome assembly GCF_900102335.1 of Phytopseudomonas seleniipraecipitans. GTDB lineage: Bacteria > Pseudomonadota > Gammaproteobacteria > Pseudomonadales > Pseudomonadaceae > Aquipseudomonas > Aquipseudomonas seleniipraecipitans. The sequence continues at coordinate 343,896 of NZ_FNBM01000004.1, read as the reverse complement.
GCTGTCTTGCCACCGCACCTCGATCCTGATGGGCGCGTCGGCAGCCATATGGTTGTGGGCATCAGCCACGCTGTCGGCGTAGGGCACATAGGGTTTGACGTCGAGCACCGGCGTGCCATCGAGCAGATCGATACCCGATAACCACAAGCGCCCCTTATCGACGCGATCCAGGCGCACCACCGATTGGCCGATGCCATTGGGGCGATGCGTCGCCCGGGTCGCGAATACGCCCACGGCGCGGTTGCCGCCCAGGCGCGGCGGGCGCACCTTGAGCCGTGGCGTATCTTCTAGCGCCTGGTGGAAGAGAAACAGCAGCCAGACGTGGCTAACCTGTTCGAGCCCCTGCACGGCGTCGCCCCCATCGAACGGCGCGCACAGCTCCAGCACGCCACGTGCAGCCGGCGCCAGTTGTGGCTGGCGCGGAATGGCGAACTTTTCCTTGAAGCAGGAGCGCACGTAACCGATGGGCGAAACCTGGTAGCTCATGGATTTCAGTCACGCAGGCGCTGGGTCAGGCCCTTGAGGAAGTTGCGCAGGAACTGATCACCGCAGACCCGGTAGTTGCTAGTGCCTTGCTTGCGGAACAAGGCGCTCATTTCCGGCTTCGACACCGGGCAGTCAACGCTCTGCATGATGGCGTGCACGTCATCTTCCTTCAGCTCGAATGCCACGCGCAGCTTCTTCAGCACCTGGTTGTTGGTGACCGGCAATTCCAGCGCCGGAGCAGGGCGGCTGTCGTCCTTGCCGCGCTTGAAGTACACCACGCCATCCAGCGCATGGGCCAGCAGCTCGTCGCTGCAGTCCTGGTAACCCGGCTCGTCATCCTTCTTAAGTACCGCTGTGATCTCGTCGACGGCGACGGTTTTGCCGCCTAGTTTGACGATCTCGGCCAGTTGCGCATCGCTGACATCGAGCATGTAGCGCAGGCTGCGCAGCACATCATTATTGAGCATGAAAATTCCTGATAAGAAAGGCCTCGCCAGTTGCGAGGTGAAAAGTAGGGTTAGAAGCGTTCTTTAGCCCCCAGATAGCGCCATTGTCCGGGCTGCACCTTGGACATTGGCACGCCACCGACGCGGATGCGCTTCATGCCGAGCACCTTGAGGCCCACGCTGTTGCACATGAACACCAGTTGACCGGGCAGCGGATTCTTCAGGGCGAAGCGCAGGCGGGTTTCGTTCTGCCAGCTGACCTTGCAGGGAGCCAGCGACGTGCCGTTGAACACCAAACCATGGTTGAGGCGCTTGAGGTCTCGCTCGGACAGCTCGCCGCTAACCTCGACCACATATTCCTGCTCGAGCTTGCTCAAATCGTCCTTGAGCTTGCGCTCGATACGCCAGTCCTGCGTCAGCACGTGCAGGCCGTCGGCGCCTGCTTGCAGGGGAATACACGGTGTCAGGTTGGCGAAATGGCCTTTGAGCGTGCGCTGCTCGGAGCGGTCTTCCGGCCAGCGGCTGTCCGGGCCGATCTCTTCGGCTGCGCGCTCGGGAAATCGTCCGCTGGGAATGTGCAGCAGCAGGGTGACCGGGACCAGCGGCTCGGCAACGGCGTCAGGCAGTAGGACGACGGTTTCGTCGGTGACCTTGCGCTGCGGCTCGTCGACCACTTCGCCGTTGACCGTCACCCAGCCACCCTCGATGTACAGTTCGGCCTCGCGGCGTGAGCAGCCGGTCAGTTCGATCAGGCGTTTGGAGAGGCGTAAGGGGTCGGTCATGGCGGGACATCGTCAGCAAAGTGATGCCCATTGTAGCGCCGCGCGGCGTGTGATGCGCGCAGGATGAAGAAAGCCGGGCAGAGCGCCCGGCTTCCAGGTGCTGCCGATCAGAAAATCAGCGAGAAGATGCCGATCACGACCAGCAGGCCGATAAGAAAGATGATACCGATGGTGCTGCCGAGGAACTTCAGCATGGGAGCGACTCCTTAATTGTCCATTCAGTATTGGGACTGGAGGCCGCTCGGCATCGTTCAGGGTAAATCTGTCCCCATGGCCGTTGCGACTATGGGGACAGATTGGATCAGCGGGACTTCGAAACGCAGGGGCTCCCGGTGGCCTACTAGCCGCCCAGGTACGCGTCTCGCACCTTTGGATCATTCAGCAGGTCATGACCGCTGCCCTGCATGACGATGCGGCCGTTTTCCAGCACATAGCCGCGGTCCGCCAGCTTGAGCGCCTGGTTGGCGTTCTGCTCGACCAGAAACACGGTCACACCGTCTCGGCGCAGCTGTTCGATGATCTCGAAAATCTGCTGGATGATGATCGGTGCCAGACCCAGCGAGGGCTCGTCGAGCAGCAGCAGCTTGGGCTTGCTCATCAAGGCGCGGCCGATGGCGAGCATTTGCTGCTCGCCACCAGACATGGTGCCGGCACGCTGCGCCAAACGTTCCTTGAGACGCGGGAACAGGTGCAACACCTTGTCCAGCTGCTCCTGGTTATCCGCCTTGCTGCCGAAGAAGCCGCCCATGGCGAGGTTTTCCTCGACGGTCAACCGTGCAAACACGCGGCGGCCTTCCGGCACCACGGCGATGCTCTTGCGCATGATCAGCGGGGTTTCCATGCCGACCAGCTCTTCGCCCTGGTAACGGATGCTGCCGCTGGTGGCCTGCGGGTTGCCACAGAGAGTCATCAGCAGGGTGGATTTGCCGGCGCCGTTGGCACCGATCAGGGTGACGATCTCACCTTGGCGCACTTCCACACTGACGCCGTGCAGCGCCTGGATCTTGCCGTAGAAGGTGGAAACGTTGTCGAAATACAGCATTACGCTTCCCCCAGGTAGGCTTTGATCACGTCCGGATTGTCGCGTATCTGCTCCGGCGTGCCGTCGGCCAGGGGCGTGCCCTGGTTGATCACGAAGATGTGGTCGGAAATGCTCATGACCAGTTTCATATCGTGCTCGATCAGCAGCACGGTCACGTTGTGCTCGTCACGCAACACACCGATCAGCGCTTTCAGGTCATCGGTTTCCCGCGGGTTGAGGCCGGCGGCCGGCTCGTCGAGCATGAGGATGCTCGGGCGGGTCATCATGCAGCGAGCAATTTCCAGGCGGCGCTGCTGACCGTAGGCCAGAGTGCCGGCGGTGCGGTTGGCGAATTCGGTCAGGTTGACCTGCTCCAGCCAATGCGCCGCGTAGTCCATGGCCTCGCGCTCGCTGCGGCGAAACGCCGGGGTCTTGAACAGCCCGGAGAGGAAGTTGGTGTTGATGTGGCGGTGTTGGGCGACCAGCAGGTTTTCCACCGCAGTCATTTCCTTGAACAGCCGAACGTTCTGGAAGGTGCGCACCACGCCTTTGCGGGCGATTTTGTGGCCCGGCAGGCCTTCGATTTGTTCTCCATTGAGAAGGATGCTGCCCGAAGTCGGTTTGTAGAAACCGGTCAGGCAGTTGAACACCGTGGTCTTGCCGGCGCCGTTCGGGCCGATCATCGACACAACCTGTTTTTCATTGACCGAGAGGCTGACCCCGTTGACGGCCAGCAGGCCGCCAAAACGCATGGACAGGCCGCTCACTTCTAGAATCGGGCGGCTCATCGTTGTTTCAACTCCAAGTGGGGGCGCTGCATGGGCAACAGGCCCTGCGGACGCCAGATCATCATCACGATCATGGTCAGACCGAATATCAGCATGCGGTACTCGTTGAAGTCGCGCATCTCCTGCAACAAGGTCATCACGATGGCGGCGAAGATGATGCCCAACTGCGAGCCCATACCGCCGAGTACGACGATCGCGAGGATCATGGCCGACTCGATGAAGGTGAACGACTCCGGCGTCACCAGCCCCTGACGGGCGGCGAAGAAGCTACCGGCGAAACCGGCAAAGCTGGCACCGATGGTGAAGGCCGAGAGCTTGACGGTGGTTGGGTTCAGGCCCAGCGCGCGGCAGGCGATCTCGTCTTCGCGCAGCGCTTCCCAGGCACGGCCGATCGGCATGCGCATCAGGCGGTTGATCACGAAGATGGCCAGCAGTACCAGCAACAGGGCGATCAGGTACAGAAAGATCACCTTGTAGGTGGAGTTGTAGGCGATACCAAGGAAGTCATGCAGGGTCTGGCCGCCATCCGGCGCGCGGCGATCCAGCGACAGACCGAACAGTTCCGGCTTGGGAATCGAGCTGATGCCGTTCGGGCCACCGGTGATCTCGGTAAGGTTACGCAGCATGATGCGGATGATTTCACCAAAGCCGAGCGTCACGATGGCCAGGTAATCGCCGCGTAGCCTGAGTACTGGGAAACCCAGCAAACAGCCAAACGTAGCGGCCATCAGCCCTGCTATCGGCAGCGCCGTCCAGAAGCCGAAGCCTGCGTACTCGGCAAGCAGCGCATAGGTGTAGGCACCCACGGCGTAGAAGCCGACGTAGCCCAGGTCGAGCAGGCCGGCGAGGCCGACCACGATGTTCAAGCCAATACCGAGCATCACGTAGATGAGGATCAGTGTGGCGATGTCCACCGCGGCCCGGGAGCCGAAGAACGGCCAGGCCAGGGCGACCACGAACAGCGCGAGCATGATCCAGCGCTGCACGCTGGGCAGGGTCAGCGCGTCCTTGAGGTTTTGCGGCACGCTGGGCAGAGCGCCCTTGAGCTTCTCGCCACCGAGCAGGCGATCACGCAGCACCAGGTGCCAGATGAACAGCAGGGCCGCGGCGATACCGATGGTCCACAGGGTCTTGGCGCTGGCGCCTTGTACCTGCAGGCTGATACCGACGACGCTGAGCTTGAGACCGAGGATCGGATAGGAAATCAGCAGCAGCAGGATACTGCTGAACAGGGCGGTCTTGAGGTTCTTGCTCATACCTTTTCAACCTCCGGGCGGCCAAGAATACCGGTCGGACGGAACAGCAGCACCAGCACCAGCAGGCTGAATGCGACGACGTCCTTGTATTGGTCACCGAAGATATCGGCACCGAATGCTTCGGCCACGCCGAGCACCAGGCCGCCCAACACGGCGCCAGGTATGCTGCCAATGCCGCCCAGTACTGCAGCGGTGAAGGCCTTGATGCCGGCGAGGAAGCCCAGGTGCGGGTTGATCACGCCGTATTGCATACCCAGCAGCACGGCGGCCACGGCAGCCAGTGCAGCACCGATGACGAAGGTCAGGGCGATAATGTTGTTGGTGTTGATGCCCAGCAGGTTGGCCATCTTCAGGTCCTCGGCACAGGCGCGGCAGGCGCGGCCCAGGCGGGAGCGGGAGATGAACAGGGTGAGGCCGATCATGGTCAGGAAGGTGACCACGAAGATCAGCACCTGCATGTAGGAGATCACCACGCCATTCATGGCGCTTTCGCCAAACACGAAATTGCCCGGTAGCGGGTTGGTGATGGCCTTGTCTTTGGAGTCTTGAGAAAGCATCACGGCGTTCTGCAGGAATATCGACATGCCAATCGCGGAAATCAGCGGGATCAGCCGATTACCGCCGCGTAGCGGCCGGTAGGCAACCCGTTCGATGCTGTAGCCGAAAGCACTGGTGACGATGATACTCGCCGCGAAGGCGCAGATCATGATCAGCGGCAGGCTGTCGAGGCCCATCATGGCCAGCAGGGTGATGGCGATGAAGGCGACGTAGGAACCGATCATGTACACCTCGCCATGGGCGAAGTTGATCATGCCGATGATGCCGTAGACCATCGTGTAGCCGATGGCGATCAGGGCATAAGTACTGCCAACGGTCAGCCCGTTAAGCAGTTGTTGCAGGTAGTGATAAAGATCAGGCATTGCCTAACTCCTGGGTTTACGCGCACGGCAGCGCTCGTGGCGCAGCGCGAAACCGGGGTTCTTTCATAAACAAAGCCCACTGCAGCAGTGGGCTCTTGGTTAAGAAGCTGTCCATGATCTGCTGCGAATTGGCCCTGCTGCGTTAAGACCAGGCCTGGAATGCGCATGTACACACGTACGCTGCGCTTCCTAACCTGTTCCTGCCGTGCAGGGCGCTAGCTCGCTAGCTCATGAATCAGCTTCTTTGGCGGGGACTTACTTGGCTTCGCTCTTGGTGCCGTCCTGGTGCCATTCGTAAACCACGAAGTTGAAGTCTTTCAGGTCACCTTTCTCGTCGAAGCCGAGGGTGCCAGTCGGGGTTTCGAAAGTGTTGGCGCGCAGTGCGGCCGCTACTTCGGCGGTGTCGGTGCTGCCGGCTTTCTCGATGCCACCCGCGATGACCTGCACAGCGGCGTAGGCCGGGAACACGAACGGACCACTCGGGTCTTCGTTCTTGGCCTTGAACGCTTCAACCAGCGCCTTGTTCTTCGGATCCTGGTCGAAAGACTGCGGCAGGGTGACCAGCATGCCTTCGGAAGCCGGGCCGGCGATGGCCGAGATTTCCTTGTTGCCGACGCCTTCCGGGCCCATGAAGCGAACGTCCAGGCCTTTTTCCTTGGACTGACGCAGCAGCAGGCCCAGTTCCGGGTGGTAGCCGCCGTAATAGACGAAGTCCACGCCTTGCTGCTTGAGCTTGGCGATCAGCGAGGAGAAGTCCTTGTCGCCGGCGTTGATGCCTTCGAACAGGCCGACTTTCACGCCTTTGGATTCCAGGGTTTGCTTGACGGCGCTAGCGATGCCTTCACCGTACTGCTGCTTGTCATGAATGACCGCAACGTTCTTCGGTTTAACGTGATCAGCGATGAAATTACCGGCGGTTGGGCCCTGCAGGCTGTCCAGACCGATGGTGCGGAAGATCAGTTCGTAGCCACGGGCGGTGATTTCCGGGCTGGTGGCAGCCGGAGTAACCATCAGGATGCCTTCGTCTTCGTAAATGTCCGAAGCAGGCTGAGTGGAGCTGGAGCACAGGTGGCCAATGACGAACTTGGCGCCATCGTTGACGATCTTGTTGGCAACAGCCACGGCTTGCTTGGGATCGCACGCGTCATCGTAGACCACGCCTTCGAGCTGAGCACCGTTGACGCCGCCGGCCTTGTTGATTTGCTCGATGGCCATTTTGGCACCGACGAACTGCATTTCGCCGTACTGGGCAACAGCACCGGTGACCGGACCTGCCATGGCGATCTTGATGGTGTCGGCAGCGACCGAGTAGCTGGCAGCGCCAGCGAGGGCCATAGCGGCGAACAGTTTGGAAACCTGCTTAGTAGCGTTCATTAGTGCTCCACTCGTTGTGTTCATTGTTGTAGTTCTGGTAGCCAAAGCAGCAGAACCGGAGTCGACATCCAGACCATACCCCCGGCAACTGTACCGATACAGTGTAGAGCGCAGATTTGCGCCTTGGAAAGGCGGCAATTGCGAGCGTAGGGTAAGAATGTCGCGTAATTGCAAGAAATGTATAGAAAAACGGCGGATTCCAGACTGGCGGATGGTTGACACAGGTTGCCTGCGCGCGCTCCGTCGTTATCATGGCGGCCGCTTAAAAACGGCTCTCTACATTGGAATCTGCCATGCACACTGAACCAAGCACCCTCTATGCCAAATTGCTCGGCGAGACTGCGCCTATCACCTGGCAGGAGCTGCAACCCTTCTTTGCACGCGGCGCATTGCTGTGGGTCGACAGTGGCGCGGATCTGATTGCGGTTGCCGAGGCTATTGCCGAAAACCATCACGACACCGTCGCCGCCTGGCTGGAGTCGGGGCGAGTGGCCGTGATGAACGACACCCACGCCCAGGATCTGCTTGCCCGTGATCCATCGCTTTGGGCCGTGGTTGTGGCGCCTTGGGTGCTGGTGCAGGAGCGCGCTGGAAAGTAGCGTGATCTGCGTGATTCGGCTCTAGCCGCTCTGGAATGGGCCTTCCAGGACCGAATTGCTTTTCTTCTGCTCTCTTTAGGGGCGCGGCATGCACCAATAACGTGCACGCCGGCGCCGGCATCATTGTCGCGGCGAGGTGTCTATGCTGAGGATTCGACGCCTGCCAGGCGTTCAAATGACACGCTCAGCAGAGGAGACCAGTCATGTACGAGCCCGGCCATTTACATCGTGGTAACAGTTTAGCGACGAGTGACACGCCCACTTACGCCATCGACCTGCACTACGAAGTGCGCAAGGATGCGGTCGAAGGGCCGATGCTGCACATGACCCTCAAAGGCGATATCGCCGGCACGGCGTTCGATGAATCGTTCGAGCTGCACCGTGATACCGCTTTCAACTTTGCCAGCGTGGTCAGCCGGCTGGCTCACAAGCATGGCCTGCCGACGCATGTGCTGCTGATCAGTCACGAGCATGAAGAATTCGATCTGATGTTCGAAGACATTCGCCAGCGGCTGGATGCCCACAGCGGCGATCCGGTCGACCTCGATCATCTGGAAAAAGATGGTTTATAAGCGCAGCTGATTCGCGCTGTCTTTCTAACGTGCTGCAGTACGGAGTGATGCATGAAGCTGTCCGCCAATCTGACCATGCTGTTCACCGAGCGTCCGCTACTGGAGCGCATCGTGGCAGCTGCCGCGGCGGGTTTCGATGGGGTGGAAATTCAGTTTCCCTACGAAATCCCGGCGTTGCGTTTGCAAGACCAGCTGGCGCGAGCGGGCATGCCGCTGGTGCTGATGAATTTTCCAGGCGGCGACTTCGTCACTGGCGGGCCAGGGTTGGCGGCAGTGCCAGAGCGACAGGCCGCTTTCGATCTCGCCTTGCAGGAGTCGCTGACCTATGCGGCCATGGTGCGGCCGCAGCTCATCAACGTATTGCCCGGGCGTTTGGCCGCGGGTGTTGCGCCTGAGCACGCAATGGCGACGCTGGTCGGCAATATCCGCAAAGCCGCCGAGGCGTTTCAGACCTTGGGCATCGGAGTGGTGAGCGAGGCGATCAACCCTATCGACATGCCGGGTTTTCTGGTCAACACGCCGACGCATCTGCAGGCACTGCTGGCGCAGGTCGGGCATGGCAATTTTCGGGCTCAGCTGGATATCTATCACATGGCACGCCAGGGGATTGATCCTGTCAGTGCCGTGGAGACGCTGGCCGGTCAGATCGGCCATGTGCAATTCGCGGATTGCCCGGGGCGAGGCGCGCCGGGCAGTGGCGACGTGAACTTCGTCGCGTTGCGCAAGGCGTTGAAGGAGGTCGGTTATCAAGGCTGGCTGGGCGCCGAGTACCGCCCCGAAGGAGACGATACCCGTGCCAGCCTTGATTGGATGACCGCGTGGCGGTCAGTTGACCAGGGGTGAGGAGACGCCGACCTCTGGCATCTTGAGCGCCAGGTTGGCCTGGCCGGCCTGCTGCGGCGCGCTCTGGTTGTAGGCATGGCGCCACAACGGATGCTGTTCGGCCTGCTGCCACAAGTGCGCATGCAGGCGAGCGAGCAGCACCGGATCGCTGAGCAACGCCAGCTTGCGCTTGCCGTCGAGTTTTTTCGGGCCGAGTTCCAGTGCCTCCTGCAGCGCTCGCTGGCGGGCGCGCTCGATCAGCGCCGCTTCGCCATGTCGGGCAGTCGCCATGGCGCAGGCCAACGCATTCGGGAAGGGCCGCAGCACCGCTTCCAGAAAGCCATTCTCCATCGCGTGGTCGCGGTTATGCCGGGTGTAGGCGTAAGTAGAGAGCAGCTCCTGCGGTGGGTTGGATTCTTCGGGGATCAGGAACAACTTGCTGCTCTTGCTGCGCAGGCCCAGGCTCAGGCGGCTGGAGAACACCGAGACCGGAATCGACAGCATCAGCGACACCACGATTGGCGACAGCCACCACAGGAAGTTCGGGTCAAGCCAGGCCACGCCCGCTGTCCACACGATACCCAGCAATGCCTGCCAACCGTGGCGGCGCGTGGCGTCGCCCCAGGTGGTGATGCCATTGTCACGCTGCGGCGAATTCCAGGTGGCCGACCAGCCCAGGAACGCCGCAGTCACGAACATGGTGTGGAAGAGCATGCGCACCGGCGCCAGCAGCACCGAAAAGAACATTTCCAGCAGCATGCTCAACGTCGCCTTGAAAGCGCCGCCGTAGGCCTTGGCGCCCTTGATCCAGATGAGGATCACGGCAAGCAGCTTGGGCAGGAACAGCAGGGTCAGGGTGGTGGAAAACAATGTCACGGCCAGTTGCGGGTTCCAACGTGGCCATACCGGGAACAGCTGGCCTGGTACCAGAAAGTACTGCGGTTCCATCAGCGTGTGGATGGCCAGCAGCGCCGTGGAAAGCAGCAGGAACATGAACCACAGCGGTGCCGACAGGTAGGACATCACGCCGGTGAGAAACACCGCACGGTGCACCGGGTGCATGCCCTTGACCAGAAACAGGCGGAAGTTCATCAGGTTGCCATGGCACCAACGGCGGTCGCGCTGCAGTTCGTCGATCAGGTTGGGCGGCAGTTCTTCATAGCTGCCCGGCAGGTCGTAGGCGATCCATACGCCCCAGCCGGCACGGCGCATCAGCGAGGCTTCGACGAAGTCGTGGGACATGATGGCGCCAGCGAACGAGCCTTTGCCTGGCAGCGGAGCCAGGGCGCAATGCTCGATGAATGGCTGCATGCGGATGATCGCGTTGTGGCCCCAGTAATGGGATTCGCCCAGCTGCCAGTAATGCAGGCCAGCGGTGAACAGCGGGCCATAGGCGCGGGTAGCGAACTGCTGCAGGCGCGCATAAAGGGTGTTCATGCCCGCGGCTTTCGGCGACGTCTGGATGATGCCGGCCTCGGGATTGGCCTCCATCAGCCGTACCAGTTTGGTCAGGCATTCGCCGCTCATCACGCTGTCGGCATCGAGCACCACCATATAGCGGTAGTCATCGCCCCAGCGGCGGCAGAAGTCATCGATATTACCGCTCTTGCGCTTCACGCGACGGCGGCGACGACGGTAGAAAATATTGCCGAAACCCTTGGTTTCCTGACACAGCTCCAGCCACGCGCGTTGTTCGGCGACTGCAATGTCGGCATCGCCAGTGTCGCTGAGCACGAAGAAGTCAAACTGATCCAGCTCGCCGGAAGCGGCGACCGATTCGTAGGTAGCGCGCAGGCCGGCGAAGACTCGCGGCACGTCCTCGTTGCAGATCGGCATGATGATCGCGGTGCGGGCCTTGGCGTCGATCTTCTCGTCGCCGGCGCTGCTGCCGGAAATACCGTAGCGGTCATAGCCGCGCAGCAACTCCCAGAAGCCCATCAGGGCTGTCCAGAAACCCGCCGACACCCAGCAGAAGAGCAGCGAGAACAGCGCAAGAATGCTGCCTTGCACCACGTAGGGCAGCACTTGTAGCAAGCTGGCCTGCCAGCCTTGCTCCATGACTTCCTGCAGGTTGATCAGCGCCCAGCCCTGATAGGGCAGGATGCTGTTCATGTACCAGGTGGCGACTGCAGTCTGCCCGAGCATCAGCAGCAGCAACACGTAGCGGCGCAACGAGCCGACCCGGCGCCAGCGTGCCGGCGTCAGTTCGCGTTTGGGCGGGCGTGGCGGATTGCTTTTGCCGAATAGCGAGCGAAAACCGCGGGTCAGCAGGTTGGTGCGCCACGGTTCCGGCGTCATCTTGGTGCGGCGCAACGGCGGCGCGGCGCGCAGGATCGGTCGGCCAGCGGCGTCCAGTGAGAGCAGGCCGGTAGCTTCCAGCGGCTCGCCGGCGCCAAGCTCGATCCGGCGGGCAGCCGACTTGTGAACGGCCTCTTCAGCGCCAGCCGCCTGCTCACCGGCGAGGCGGCTGTGCAGGTCGGTAAAATCGCGGCAGTCTGCCAGGGCTTCACGCTCGGTGGCACTCAGCGGCAGGCTGTCCAGGTACTCGTCCAGGGCGGACTGCTCGGCGTTTTTCATTGGGGAGTAACCGTGTTAGGCGGGAGTTGATAGCTCCAGGTTTCGCTGAGGGTTTCGTCACCCTCGACCAGAGCTGCGCGCATTTCTACCGCTTGCTTGGGGTCTTTGACCTTGAAGCGCAACGCCAGGCGCCAGCCTTTGGTTGCGGGGTTGTACTGCAGCTGGTTATCCAGCAGCTCAGCGTTGTCGTTGACGCTGAAGTTGGATGTTACCGCCGTGTCAGGCTTGAGCTTGGCAAGGGACGGCCCCTGGAAATCCACCAGCAGGGCAATGCTGCCGTCGAGCTTGCGGGTGAGGTTGGGCTGTTTGACTTCACCGGCGCTGCGCATGGTCTGTTTGACCCAGGCCGTGTCATTGCCCAACTGAGCGCGCTCGTCCTTGGTCCAGTGCATGCGGTAGTCGAACTCCATCGGCTCGCCTGGCTTGGGCTGCTCGTCAGGCGTGAAGAACGCCACGATGTTGTCGTTGGTTTCATCCGGCGTCGGAATCTCTACCAGCTCGACCTTGCCCTTGCCCCAATCACCCTTGGGTTCGATCCATACGCTGGGACGTTGCTCGTAGCGGTCGTCGAGGTCTTCATACTGAGCGAAGTCGCGGCCGCGCTGCAGCAGGCCGAAGCCTTTCGGGTTCTCGACTTCGAAGGTGCTCACAGCGAGGTTCTGCGGATTGTTGAGCGGGCGCCAGATGTGCTCGTCGTTGCCGGTATGGATCGCCAGGCCGTTGGCGTCGTGCAGGGCAGGCCGGTAGTTGGGCTTGCTCGAGCGCTGGCTAGGGCCATAGAGGAACATGCTGGTCAGCGGCGCGACGCCGAGTTTGTTGACGTTGTCACGCAGGAATACCCGCGATTGCACATCGACTACTGCATCCTTGCCGGGGCGCAGGATGAAGCGATAGGCGCCCGTAGCGCGGGGCGAGTCGAGCAGAGCGAAGATCACCAGGTGCTTGTCTTCTGCCTTGGGCCGCTCGATCCAGAACTCGCGAAAGTAGGGGAATTCTTCGCCACTCGGCAGCGCGGTGTCGATGGCCAGCCCGCGGGCCGACGAGCCGTACACCTGATCCTTGCCAATCACCCGGAAATAGCTGGCGCCCAGCAGGCTCATGATTTCGTCGGAATGGTCTTTGTTGTTGATCGGGTACATGACGCGGAAACCGGCGTAGCCGATATCCTTGACGGCGCCTTTATCGATCTTCAGGTCACCGAAGTCGAAACGCTCAGGGTCGTATTTGATTTCATTGACGCTGGTCGCGGTCACTTCGTTGAGTTTCACCGGGCTGTCGAAATGCATGCCCTGGTGATAGAAGCTCAGCTTGAACGGGGTCTTGCTGTCGGCCCACTGGTAGTTGTCTTCACGCGCCTTGATCTTCTGGTAATCGGCGAACTGCAGCGTTCGCAGCTCATTGGGCAGCGTGCTGGCGGGCGCTACATAGGGCTTGTCGAGCAACTCCTTGGCCTGTGAAGCGACATCGTCGAGCGAAAAAGCCAGTGCGTGAACACTGAACAGCGAGGTGGTGCAGGCCAGGCACAGCGCGGCTGGAAGCATGCTGTGACGGACAGATGCCTTGACGGTTTTGAGGATCACGGATCCCTCCAGAAAACAGTAGAAACAGCGGCACGGTGGGCCGAACATCTCATTCCGACCGCCATGCTTGCGGATGATTCCTCGGAATTTCTCCCGCTTCGCTCAGGATGTGCTACGCCTCACCGGCAGCCACTTGAGCAACTGCTTGCGGGTCGGCACTACAGCGTTCTCCTGGGCCCATACGCAGAGAATCACGGTAAGTAGCAGGAACAGCGGGTAGAGGGCGATCGACAAGGTCTGTTCACCGGCCTGGATTGCGCACTCGCTCCAGTTGGCGAAGCACTCGCCAGACGCCACGCCGAGCACCTTTTCCGACCGTGAAAAGAGCGTGAACGCCGGTACGTGGAGCACGAATAGCGGCAGCGAGGCCGCCCCCAGGCGCTGCGACCAGCGGCGCACCGGCTCACTGCTCGGCGAAGGCATCAGCGCGCACAGATAGATCAACATCATCTGCGAGGGCAGCAACAGGCCGTTGTGCAGCAGGTAGTACCAGTACTGCTCACCTTCGACCAGCCAGGCGGCGCCGAAAAAGCAGGTCAGCACGGTCGCGATCATCAGGCCAATGCCGGCAGCGCCCGGTTGGCGACCGGCGTCGCGCATGTCGCGAAACAGCCCATAGGCAAGGATGCCGGCCAGAAACTCCGGCAGGCGCACCAGCGGGTTGCGGTGCAGGATGCCGGTAAAGGGCATGCCGAAATCGCCGTTGAGGATCACGTAGATCGGCGGAATCATGTAAATCAGCGTCAGCACGCCAAGCCACAGTACCTTGTGCTTGAGGCGCGCCAGGCGCGGCGCCACGAACGGAAAGGTCAGGTAGAAGAAGAACAGCGTGGAAATCGACCAGAGTGGCGGGTTGAAGGTCAGATAGAGCGGGTTCCAGGCCTGCAGCATGAACAGTTGCAGCACGGTATTGAACGCCAGCTCGCCGTTGCCCATGAAGTGCTCGAGCGTGGTGCGCGAGATACCGGACATGTCTTCGTTGGTGTCGTACACCACGAAACGGATGGTGGCCTTGGTCTCGTCCGGCGGAATGCCCAGGTTGCTGATGATGAAGATGACCGCAATGGTCAGCAGCAGGGAAAAGATGTGCAGCGGATACAGGTTGGCGAAGCGTTTGCTCCAGAAGCTCATCGCTGGCTCGCGCAGGTCGCCGCGCTTGCAATACACGTGGGCGAGCAGAAACCCGGATAACACGAAGAAAGTGCTGGTGGCGAAGAAGCCGACGCCGCTGAGCTGCTTGATGATCGGCAGCTTCTGTTCCGCATAATTGTGCAGCGTATGGAAGACCACGATGTACAGGCCGAGTATGAAGCGCAGCCATTCGAGCCCGATGAAGTGTTCCTTGTCGGTTCGGGTCATCCCGTTCTCCTTAATGCCTCTGTCTGGTGCTATCGGCCGCCCTTTGGGCTGGGCGTGATGCGCGCAGTATCGCAAGCGCAGCCCTTCGGCTTCCGGGCGGCTTTCTGACAGCACAAATCGATTTTTGATCGATCTGCTTTACTCCTCATGCCGTGGCGCCAACGCCATCGCCCCTCATAAGCATGACGAATGATCATGGGGCTGCCGCTCATTCGGGGCCAACATGAATACGCCAGGGCCGGCGACGGCTTGGGCTCCAACAACAATAAGAGAGCACCGTCATGTCGCAGACCCAGCAAGCCGCGAATGCGTGGCGCATCCTGTTTTTGCTGTTCCTCGCCAACCTGTTCAACTTTTTCGACCGCACTATTCCCGCGATCATCATCGAACCGATCCGCATGGAATGGCGGCTGAGTGATTTTCAGCTGGGCATGATCGGCACCGCATTCACCTTGGTGTACGCCATCGCCGGCCTGCCATTGGGGCGCATGGCCGACACTGGCTCGCGTCGCAAGATCATGGGCTGGGGCCTGGCGGCCTGGAGCGCGTTGACTGCGGTGAACGGCCTGGCCTGGAATTACTGGAGCTTCCTGCTCATTCGCATGGGCATCGGGATTGGTGAGGCGAGCTACGCACCGGCCGCCAATTCGCTGATCGGTGATCTATTTCCGGCCCACAAACGGGCGCGGGCGATGGGCATCTTCATGCTCGGCCTGCCGCTGGGACTGTTGCTGGCGTTCTTCTCCATCGGTGCGATGGTTGCCGCGTTCGACAGCTGGCGCGCGCCGTTCTTCATCGCGGCGGTACCGGGGCTGATCCTCGCGGTGTTCGTGTTCTTCATCAAGGAGCCGCGGCGCGGCGCTGCCGAGGATATTCAGGTGGCTGCCACACCGGTCAGCCAACCGCTGCGCAAGGTGCTGCGCATTCCCACGTTCTGGTGGCTGGTGCTTGCTGGCTTGGCGTTCAACTTCGCCACCTACGCCTGTAACTCGTTCATGGTGCCGATGCTGCAGCGCTACTTTCTGATGCCGCTGCAGGAAGCGGCAGTCGCAACCGGCGTGATCGTCGGCCTCACTGGGCTGGTCGGCCTGACGCTGGGTGGCTGGATCGCCGACCGGATTCATCAGAAATACCGCAACGGGCGTTTGCTGTTTGCCGCTTTCAGCATGCTCGTCGCCACCCTATGTACCGGCTATGGCCTCTATGCAGGGCGCATCGAGATCGGCTTGTTCGTGGCGCTGTTCAGCCTCGGCTGGCTGTTCGCCTACAACTTTTATACCTGCGTCTATACCGCGATTCAGGACGTGATCGAGCCGCGTCTGCGGGCGACTGCCATGGCGCTGTATTTCGCGGGGTTGTATCTGCTGGGTGGAGGCCTGGGGCCTATTGCAGTAGGGCTGCTGTCCGACCACTTTTCCTCGGCAGCCATGCTGGCGGCAGGTGCCGACGAGATGAGCGAAACCTTCAAGGCGGTTGGCCTGCACGATGCCCTCTACCTGGTGCCGGTGGCCTTGCTGTTGACCATGCTGGCGCTGCTGCAGGCTTGCCGCTGTTTCGTGGGTGATGCGCAGCGGATGCGGGAGGGGCTCGTCGAATCGGCCGCAGCGGATGCGGCCGTCGTCAAGTAAGGGGTGGGATAACCCTGCTGACATGACACGAATCCGCGTCATGTCAGCAGGTTGAGCAGCCGACTTAGTCGAACAGCACCTTGGCGACATCGCTGTAGCGTTTGGCGAAATGCACGGTGATGCCTTCCTTGAGGTATTCCGGCAGTTCCTCGTAGGAACCGCGGTTGGCCTCGGGCAGGATCAGCTCGTAGATTTTCTGCCGGCGCGCGGCGATAACCTTCTCGCGCACGCCGCCAATCGCCAGTACCTGGCCGGTGAGGGTCAACTCGCCAGTCATGGCCACGCCTTTTTTCGGCGCCTGGTTACGGGCCAGAGACAGCAGAGCGCTGGCCATGGTTACACCCGCGCTCGGGCCATCCTTGGGCGTGGCGCCTTCTGGTACGTGCATGTGCACCAGTGCCTGATCGAAGAAGGCCGTGTCGCCCTTGTAGGTCTTCAGGTTGGAGCTGATGTAGCTGTAGGCGATTTCCGCCGACTCCTTCATGACCTCGCCGAGCTGGCCGGTGAGCTTGAAGCCGCGGTTCAGGGTATGCACACGTGTCGCCTCGATCGGCAGCGTGGCGCCGCCCATGCTGGTCCACGCCAGGCCGGTGATCACACCAACGCCGGAAAGCACTTGCTCGCTGCGGAATACCGGCATACCCAGGTACTGCTCCAGGTCCTTGGCAGCGATCTTGACCTTGCTCTGCGGGTCTTCGAGCAGCTTCACCACGGCTTTGCGCACCAGCTTGCCGAGCTGCTTCTCCAGCTGGCGCACGCCAGCTTCACGGGCATAACCCTCGATCAGCGCACGCAGCGCGCTGTCGCTGATCGACAGCTGTTTGGGCGATACGCCGGCCTTGTTCAGTTGTTTGGGCCACAGGTGACGTTTGGCGATTGCCAGTTTTTCTTCGGTGATATAGCCGGACAGGCGAATCACCTCCATGCGATCGAGCAGCGGGCCGGGGATCGAGTCCAGGGTGTTGGCGGTACACACGAACAGCACCTTGGAGAGGTCCAGGCGCAGATCCAGATAGTGGTCGAGGAATTCGACGTTCTGCTCCGGGTCCAGCGTTTCCAGCAACGCCGAGGCCGGGTCGCCCTGGAAGCTGCTGCCCATCTTGTCGATTTCGTCGAGCATGATCACCGGGTTCATCACCTCGACATCCTTGAGCGCCTGCACCAGCTTGCCGGGCAGGGCGCCGATGTAGGTGCGGCGGTGGCCCTTGATCTCGGCTTCGTCGCGCATGCCGCCGACGGAAAAGCGATAGAACGGGCGGCCCAGGGATTCCGCGATGGATTTGCCGATGCTGGTCTTGCCGACGCCGGGCGGGCCGACCAGCAGCACAATGGAGCCGGCGATCTCGCCCTTGAAGGCACCGACAGCAAGGAACTCAGTGATGCGCTCCTTGATGTCGTCCATGCCGGCATGGTGGTCATCGAGCACGTTGCGGGCGTGTTTGAGGTCGAGTTTGTCCTTGCCGACCACGCCCCACGGCACACTGGTGGCCCAGTCCAGGTAATTGCGGGTTACCGAGTATTCAGGTGAGCCGGTTTCCAGCACCGAAAGCTTGTTCATCTCATCATCGATGCGCTTGCGCGCCTGGTCGGGCAGGGTCTTGCCTTCCAGGCGCTGGCTGAACTGCTCGGCATCGGCGCTGCGGTCATCCTTGGTGATACCGAGTTCCTGCTGGATGATCTTCAGCTGTTCCTTGAGGAAGAACTCGCGCTGATGCTCGCCCACCGAACGGTTCACCTCGGCGGACAGCTCGTGCTGCAGGCGCGCTACTTCGACTTCCTTGCGCAGCAACGGCAGCACTTTTTCCATGCGCTTGAGAATTGGCACGGTATCGAGCACTTCCTGCAGTTCCTTCGACGGCGCCGTGGTCAGCGCGGCGGCGAAGTCGCTGAGCGGCGAGGGCTCGTTGGGGCTGAAGCGGTTGAGGTAGTTCTTCAACTCCTCGTTGTACAGCGGGTTGAGCGGCAGCAGCTCTTTGATCACGTTGATCAACGCCATGCCATAGGCCTTCACCTCGTCACGCGAGTCATTGGCGTTGCGCGGGTACTCGACTTCGGCCAGGTAGGGCGGGCGGTGATGCTTGAGCCAGCCGCGGATGCGCACGCGGGTCAGGCCCTGAGCGACGAATTGCAATTTGCCGTCGTCGTTGCTGATGTGATGCACGCGCACCACGGTGCCGTGCTCCGGCAGGCTGGACGTATCGAAATGGCGCGGGTCAGTGACCGGCTGATCGACGTAAAAAAGGGCCAGGGTGCGGTGTTCGGTCTTGCTGACCAGCTCCAGGGTTTCTGCCCAGTGTTCCTCGTTGAGGATCACCGGCAGTACTTGTGCGGGGAAGAACGGCCGATTGTGGATCGGAATCACATAGAGTTTGTCCGGCAGATTCTGGCCGGGCAGCATCAGGCTGTGGCTGGTCTGCTCCGAAGCGATCTCGATATCTTGCGGTTCGTTCATGCGGCACCTGTCTTTTCACGTTGAGTGTTAGATGGGGGGTTGCCGGCTTTTTTCAACATTTATTCGTGTGCAGGCTGGCCACAGCCTGTGTGCGAATGTTCCTTGCACTGCCACGCTTTCCACCGGTCGTGGCCCATACAGTTTTTGCATGCAACGCGGTAGAGTGCTCGCTTCGCTCATCGAGTCGCGAATCATGCTCAACGCCCGCCTCATGCGCCTGGACGACCAGGCCCACGAACACACTCACGACCACCATCAGTTGGTGATGTCGGTGTCCGGGCGTGCCGAATTCGAGGTAGTGGGGCGCGGCGGCGAGGTGTGCCGAATGCGTGCCTGCCTGGTGCCCGGCGATGCCGATCACCAGTTCGCCGGCATCGGCGATAACCGCATGCTGATCGTCGACCTCAACGATCAGGATATGTCTGCCGAAGACCTGCAACTGCTCGGCCATTTGTTCGACACGCCGCGTTATCCGCAGCTGGATGCCGACTTCCAACATTTGCTGTGCTATGCAGGTGCTGAGCTGGAGCGCTACGGCACTGATCCGCTGCTGGCGCGCTCGCTGGGCGGCGTGCTGCTGCGCGCCTTGCACCTTCGGGTATTCGGCGAGCAGGCCGAGCGCGGACACGGTTCACTGGATGTGCAGCGCCTCGATGCCTACATCGGCAGCAATCTGGCGCGGCGCATCAGTGTCGCCGAGCTGGCGCACGTCGCGTGCCTGAGCCCCAGCCATTTCCACGCCCAGTTCAAGGACAGCGTTGGCCTCACACCGCATCAATATCTGCTCAAGGCGCGCCTCGACTATGCCACGCGGCTGCTGCGCGAAAGTGGCCTGCCCTTGATCCGCATCGCTGAAGAGTGCGGTTTCTCCAGCCAGAGCGCGCTGACCACCGCAATGCGCCGCTATCTCGGCTTGACCCCGAAACGCCTGCGCGGTTGCGAATAGCCGCTTCGGCGGCTGGCGCGCGGCATTTCGTCCGTTATCCGGCTGGCTAGTGGCATTTTGCCTCTGCTTATCTCGATAAAAGCGTGATCTTATCCATTCCGCCAGCTAATCTTTCCGGCAGCCCTTCACATCACCGAAGAGCGCGCGTAGCGGTCTCGATAGAAGCCGGCGTGTCCTGGACGAGTTCATCATGATCAAACGGTTTTTCCTCACACTGCCGCTGTTATTTGCCTCGCTGGCCGCTGTCCAGGCCGCCAGCCTGCAGGGCGAGCTGGTGGACTCCAAGGGCGCACCGCTGGCCAATGCAGTGGTCACTCTGCAAGGCTCGGCGGTTGGCGCCGCTGCCCCTGGCAAGGCTGTGGTCGACCAGCATGAAATGCGCTTCGTGCCCAGCGTACTGGCCGTGCGCACCGGCACCGCGGTGACCTTCCCGAACAGTGACGACATCCGTCACCACGTGTATTCGTTCTCTGCGCCCAAGCGCTTCGAGTTACGTCTGTATCAGGGCACGCCCAGCGCGCCGGTGGTGTTCGACAAGCCTGGGCTGGTGGTGCTCGGCTGCAACATTCACGACTGGATGGTCGGCTACGTATACATCACCGATGATCCCTGGTTCGCCGTCAGTGACGCCCAGGGCAAGCTCACCATCGACAACCTGCCAGCAGGGGATTACCGCGTGACGCTTTGGCATTCGGCATTGCCGTCCATGCTGCCTCAGCAGGGCGGCAGCGTGACGGTCGGTGCTACTGCCGTACAGCAGCGCTTCCAATTGCCAATCGAGGCTCCCAGCGAAATCGAACCGCCCGGCGAGCCCGCCAGCGCCTTTGGTGACGCGTTCAAGAAAGCCGTAGAACATGGTTCGCACTAGCTTTCAGGCGCGCATTGCCAGTGTGTTGATCCTGCTGTTGCTGGTAGTGATCGGCGCTCTTTACTTTGCCGTGCAGGCTGCCACGAACGCCTCGATCCGCACCCAGGCCCGCGAGCAGCTGGATGTGGGCACCGCCATGTTCGGGCAATTGCTCGATATGCACGCGCGCCAGCTCAAGGACGCGGTGCAGGTGCTGACTACCGATTTTGGCTTTCGCGAGGCGGTGGCCAGTGATGACGAGGCGACCATTCGCTCGGCGCTGTTGAACCAGGGCGCGCGCATCAACGCCGGCGTGGTGATGATGTTCAACATGGACGGCAAGCTGACTGCCAATACGCTGGCCCCCCTGTCTGCTGCTCGTGCCGAACAGATCAACGCGCAGCTGAGCGGTCAGGGACAAAGTTTTCTAATGCCGTTCGATGGCAGCATCTATTTGCTGGTGCAGGCCACTGTCAGCGCGCCGCTGCCGATCGCTCGCCTGGTCATGGGGTTCGCCATTGATGACAGCTTCGCCCGTGAGTTGAATCAACTGACGCACCTGGATCTGACCCTGACCGGCAGCATGGAAGGGCAGCCTGATGTGCGCGTGAGCACGCTCGATGACATGCCGATGATCAGATTCGAGGGCGACAGCGGCGAAGTGCTGCACGGCGGCGAGCCATTTCTGGTGCAGCGTTTGGTATTGGCCAGCGGAGATGGCTTCCGCGTGCAGGCGCTTTTGCAGCGTTCGCTGGAAGAGGCGCGTAACTCCATCGCTGCGCTCAATCAGAAGATTTTGTTGATCGCCATGGCTGCGCTGGTGGCATCGCTGGTCGGTGCCTTGCTGCTGGCGCGCAGTTTGTCGCGACCGATCCGCCGTCTGGCAGACGCCGCAGACCGGGTCGGGAAGGGCGATTACGACGTCCCGCTGGCCCTTGACCGAGCCGACGAGCTGGGCAGCTTGGCCAAGGCATTCCAGGGCATGCAGCACGGCATCGCCGAGCGCGAACGGCAGCTGGCCTACAACGCGCTGCATGACTCGTTGACTGGCCTGCCCAACCGCAATCTGGCGCTCGAGCGCCTGGGCAGCGCGATCAGCGCCGACCGGCATATCGCTCTGCTGTACCTGGGCATCGGCAATTTCCGCACGGTCAGCGAGAGCTGCGAGGCCGGCGGCGGTGACCGTGTCGTGCAGCAACTGGTCAACCGGCTTCAGGTCGCACTGCGGCCCAGGGACAGCATGGCGCGGCTGGTGGGTGATGAATTCGTGCTGTTGCTCGAAGGCTCCGATGTCGACAGCGCGGTGGCCACCGCCGACCGCATCCAGCAGCTTTCCATGAAACCGTTCAAAGTAGATAACGTGGACCTCGCGCTGGACTGCCGAATTGGCATCGCCGCTTATCCCACCGACGGCTCCACACCTGAGGAGCTGTTACGTCGCGCCGCTATCGCCATGCAGGATGCCGGGCATCATGCAGGGCGGATTCAGGTGTACGAAAGTGGCCGCGACATCGCACTGCAGCGTCAGGTGCAGCTGATTCGCGACCTGCGCCGGGCCGCTCAGCAAGACGAATTATTGCTGCACTACCAGCCAAAACTGGATCTGCGTGATCGCACGAAAATTCAGGCCGAGGGCCTGTTGCGCTGGCAACATCCGCAGCTGGGCATGATCTCGCCGGGTGAGTTCATTCCGCTGGCGGAGCGCACCGGCAGTATTCAGCTGCTCAGCGCCTGGGTGATCGAAGAGGGTGTGCGGCAGTTACAGCACTGGCGCACGCTTGGTTTCTCCGTGCAGCTGTCGCTGAACATCTCCACCGAAGACCTTCTGGACACCGAGCTGCCAGCGCGGGTCGGTGAGCTGCTGGCTCACCATGACGTACCCGGCTCACAGCTGACGTTCGAGATCACCGAAAGCGGCGTGATGCTCAACCCGACTGTGGCGCTGCAGGTGCTGCACGGGCTGCGCGAGAAAGACATCTGCCTGTCGGTGGACGACTTCGGCACCGGCTACTCATCGCTCACCCAGCTCAAGCGCATGCCGGTGCAGGAATTGAAGATCGACCAGGCTTTTATTCGCGACCTGCACGAAACCAGCGAAGACGCCATGATCGTGCGCTCGACCATCGAGATGAGCCACAGCCTTGGCCTCACGGTAGTGGCAGAAGGCGTCGAGCTGCAGCGCAGCCTGGATTTGCTCGAGCGCTGGAACTGCGACAGCGTGCAGGGCTACCTGATCAGTCGGCCATTACCAGTGCAAGCCTTCGAAGCCTGGATGCAGCGGCCATCATCGTCTCCCAATTCTCTGGTGCATTGACCATGTTCGTAGCGCAAATGACCGGTGCCGTTCTGTTCGGCATGCTCACCACGGCAGCGTTCGCTGGTGAAGGACGACTCTTGGTGACCGGCGGTGCTACCAGCCTGGAAGGCGCTGCTGGTGGCGGCATCACGCCGTGGGCCGTGTTGTCCGGTTACGGCGAGCAGGGCGAGTGGGGCGCGGACGTATTCGCCACGCGCGTGGAGACTGGTGACTATCGGCTCGACGTGGCCGGTGTGGCCGCCGCCTATGGCAATCGCATCGAGCTGTCCTACGCTCGCCAGCGCCTCGACCTGGGCAACCTGGCGCGCGATTTGAGCCTACCCGAGAACAGCCTCAGCCAGGATGTCTTTGGCCTCAAGGTGCGGCTGTTCGGCGACCTGATCTACGATCAGCTTCCGCAGGTTTCCCTGGGTATCCAGCACAAGCGCCAGAAGGATTTTCTGATTCCCAGTCTGGTGGGCGCCCAGCGCAGCGAAGACACCGAAGGCTACCTGACCGCCAGCCGCCTGTTTCTCGGCGGCGCCTTCGGCTACAACCTGTTGCTCAATGGGGGCGTGCGCTACAGCCGGGCCAACGAGCTCGGGCTATTAGGGTTCGGTGGCGATCGCCGCGACCGCCACTCGGTGCTCAAGGAAGGCTCCGTGGCGGTGTTGCTCAACCGCTACTGGGCGGTTGGCGTCGAATACCGGGAGAAACCGGACAACCTCAGTTTCGCCGGTGAGAGCGACTGGGCCGACCTGTTCGTCGGCTACTTCCCCAACAAGCACCTGGCCATTGTGTTGGCGTACGCGCGGCTGGGCGAAATCGCCACGCTGGATAACCAGAACGGTGCTTATCTGTCCGTGCAAGGGAGCTTCTGAACATGCTGCGTTCACTGTGCATTGCGGCGTTTTCACTGGTCTTGCTGGTCGGCTGCGCCCAGCAACCCGCCAAGGATGACAGCCTTTACCGTGAGCTGGGCGAGAAGCCCGGTATCACCCGCATCGTCGAGGGCATGCTGCTCAACGTGGCGCGCGATGAGCGCATCGTGCATTTCTTTACCAAAGTCGATATCGCCGGGCTGCGCGACAAGCTGGTCGACAAGTTCTGTGTGATCGCCGGCGGGCCGTGCGTGTATTCCGGCGACACGCTGGAGGAAAGTCACAAAGGCCAGAAGCTGACGCCAAGTCACTTCAACGCCCTGGTCGAGGATCTGCAGGTCGCAATGGACAGCGAAGGCGTACCGACGCCGACGCAGAATCGCCTGCTGGCGCGCCTGGCAGCGTTGCGCGGGCAGATCATCGCGCAATGAGGCGCTGTGCCGCGTTTGTTTTCTCGTTGAGCAAATAGGCTTAAAGTCGCTGCCGTCTTTCTGCCTATTTTTCGCGAGCCTCTCATGTCCGTTACCTGGCACTGCAAACCCCACTCCGACCTCAGCAAGCACGAGCTGTACGCCGCCCTGGCGCTGCGCACCCAGGTCTTCGTCGTCGAGCAGAACTGCCCGTACCTGGAAGTCGATGGCCGTGATCTCGAAGGCGACACCTGCCATCTGCTGGGCTGGCAGGGCGATGAACTGGTGGCTTACCTGCGCCTGCTTGATCCCGCGCTCAATGAGGGTGATGTGGTCATCGGCCGTGTGGTCACCGCCGCCAGCGCACGCGGCGCCGGGCTTGGCTACGGCATGATGGAACAGGCGCTGCAGGCCTGTGCCCAGCGCTGGCCGGGTGTGCCGGTTTACCTGTCCGCCCAGGCGCACCTGCAGGGTTACTACGGGCGCTACGGTTTCGCCGCGGTGACCGACGAATATCTGGAAGACGATATCCCGCACATCGGCATGCGCCGCACGCTGTAAGCGACAGGCCTGCGTCGCCAGCCACTTTGTAGGAGCGCGCCATGCACGCGAAGTAACGGGCATGATCCGTTCCCACAACCTTGCGAAATCATCAGCCCGTAGGATGGGCGGCTGCCCATCAAGCCTGTAGCCGAACGACAAAGGCGGCCCGCTGCCGCCCATCACCGCTCAGTGGAAATCCCGACTGCGCACGTCCAGCCCCAACAGCCAGTCGGTCAGGTCGACCAGTCGCCCGGCGATCACGTGCTGCACGCCATTGGCGGCTTCCAGGTGGCCGTCGATGCGCAGCAATTGAGCCTGCAGTAGCGTCTTGCGTTGGCGCTCGGCGAGGTCCAGGCGCACCAGCACGTTGATCATGCCGAACTCGTCTTCGAGGGTGACGAAGGTCACGCCGCTGGCGGTTTGCGGGCGCTGGCGGCCGATGACCAGGCCAGCCACGCTGACCATCCGCCCAGGCTCCACGTGCTGCAGCTCGCGGCGGCTGCGGCAGCCGGCCGCGCGTAGTTTGCTGCGTAGCAAGGACAGTGGGTGTGGGCCGAGCGTGGTGCCCAGCGTCGCGTAATCGGTCAGCAGGTTTTCGCCGATGCTGGGGCGCGGCAGCGCGATGCTGGTTTCCGTCTGCGCCGGCAGGCTGGCGAACAGCGGTAACTGCGGCTCAACGCCGGCGATGGCCCAACGCGCCTGATGACGGTGGCCAACCAGTGCCTGCAGCGCGCCGGCATCGGCCAGCCGGGCGCGGGCATTGTTGTCCAGCCCTGCGCGCTGGCACAGGTCGGCAATGTCGTGGAAGGGCGCAACGCTGCGGGCGGCGACGATGCGTTGCGCCGCGTCCTCGCGAAAACCTTTGACCAGGCGCAGACCGAGGCGGATCGCCGGTTGTGGCTTGTCGATGGCTTCCAAGGTGCAGTCCCACCCGCTGTAGCGCACGTCCACCGGATGAATGCGCAAGCCGTGGCGGCGTGCGTCCTGCAGCACCTGGTCAGGGTTATAGAAGCCCATCGGCCAGCTGTTGATCAGCGCGCAGGCGAAGGCCGCGGGCTCGTGGCACTTGAGCCAGCAACTGGCGTAAGTAAGCAGGGCGAAACTGGCCGCATGGGATTCGGGAAAGCCATAGCTGCCAAAACCCTTGATCTGCTCGAAGATGCGGCCGATGTATTCGAGCGGATAGTTCTTCTCGAGCATGCGTTCTGTCAGCCGCTTGCGGTGTGGCTCCAGGCCGCCGTGGCGCTTCCAGGCGGCCATGGAGCGGCGCAGCTCATCGGCTTCGCCAGCGCTGTATCCTGCTGCGATGATCGCCAGCTCCATCACTTGCTCCTGGAACAGCGGTACGCCCAGGGTGCGCTCGAACACCGGCTTCAGTTCCTCGGACGGGTAGGTCACCGCTTCTTCCTTGTTACGCCGCCGCAGGTACGGGTGCACCATATCGCCCTGAATCGGCCCCGGCCGCACGATGGCCACCTGGATCACCAGATCGTAGAAGGTCGCGGGACGCAGGCGCGGCAGCATGGCCATCTGCGCGCGGGATTCGATCTGGAACACGCCCACGGTGTCTGCCCGGCTGATCATCGCGTAGGTGGCCGAGTCTTCCGGTGGCAGGCTGGCCAGCGTCCAGCGTTTGCCGCGGTAGTCGGCCAGCAGGTCGAAGCAGCGGCGCAGGGCGCTGAGCATGCCCAGGGCAAGCACATCGACCTTGAGCAGGCCGACGGCGTCGAGGTCGTCCTTGTCCCACTGGATCACCGTGCGGTCGGCCATGCTGGCGTTTTCCACGGGCACCAAGGTGTCCAATGGGTATTCAGAAATCACGAAGCCGCCAGGGTGCTGCGAGAGGTGGCGGGGAAAGCCGATCAGCTCGCCCGCCAGCACCAGCGCGCGGTGCAGCACCTTGCTCTGCGGGTCGAAGCCGGCTTCGCGCAGGCGCTCGGCATCAGGAATACGGTCGCTCCAGCGGCCACAGCAGGCGGCCAGAGCATTGATCTGGTCCGGCGGCAAACCCAGCGCCTTGGCGACATCACGAATCGCTCCGGCGCCGTGGTAGGTGCTGACCACCGCGGTCAGTGCCGCCCGCTCGCGGCCATAGCGGCGAAACACGTACTGGATGACCTCCTCGCGACGGTCATGCTCGAAATCCACGTCGATATCGGGCGGCTCGTTGCGCTCGCGGGACAGGAAGCGTTCGAACAACAGCCGGCTGTTACCCGCCATCGGGTCCAGCTCGGTGATGCCGAGGGCGAAGCACACCGAAGAGTTGGCCGCCGAGCCTCGTCCCTGGCAGAGAATCGACTGCTCACGGGCGAAGCGGACAATGTCGTGCACGGTAAGGAAATAGCTTTCGTAATGAAGTTCGCAGATCAGCGAGAGTTCTTTTTCTATCTGTGCGCGTACTTTTTCACTGATGCCGCCAGGCCAGCGCCAGCGGATGCCGTCCTCAACCAGCTTGCGCAGCCATGAGCTGGCGTCGTGGCCAGCCGGCACCAGCTCATGGGGATACTGATACTTGAGTTCGTCGAGGTCGAAACGGCAGCGCTCGGCAAGGCGCAGGGTTTCGGCCAACAACCGCGGCGGATACAGCTCGGCCAGTTCCTCGCGGCGGCGCAGGTGCCGCTCGCCATTGGCGAACAGGTGGGCGCCGGCTTCGGCTACCGGCAGATGGTGACGGATCGCCGTCATGCAATCCTGCAGGGCACGGCGGCCGCGGGCATGCATGTGCACATCGCCGCAGGCGACCGGCTGGATAGCCAGCTGCCCGGCCAAGCTCAGGCAATGTTGCAGGTGCGCCTGGTCATCGGCGCCACGGTGCAGCTCCACACCCAGCCACAGCCGTTCAGGGAAGCGCGCCTGCAGCCAGGCGCCAGCGCTGTTGTCATCCTCCGGGCGAGGCAGCCAGATGGCCAGCAAGCCTTCGGGTGCTGCGGGCAAGTCTTCATTCAGCAGCCGGTAGCGACCTTTTTCTGCCCGCCGCCTGGCACGGGTGATCAGCCCGCACAACGCCTGGTAGCCGGTCAGGTTCTCGGCCAGCAGGACCAGCCGGGCGCCGTTCTCCAGCAGCATTTCGCTGCCGACGATCAATGCGACTTCATGCTTCTTGGCGGCCTGCCAGGCACGCACGATGCCGGCCAGGGTGCATTCATCGGTGATCGCCAGCGCGCGGTAGCCGAGCAGCTGCGCGCGCTCGAACAGCTCATCGGCGCTGGAGGCGCCACGCTGGAAGCTGAAGTTCGATAGGCAGTGCAGCTCGGCATACTCGGGCAGGCTCATGCGAACCATCCGTGCAGCTGCAGCGGGCCGTCTTCGCCGACACTGCGGAACGCCCAGCCGCGCTGGCCGTTGCGGGTTTCTACCAAGTAGTAATCGCGGCGCACGTCTTCGCCATCCCACCAGCCGGACTCGATGCGCTCCGGTCCCATCAGAATGCGCAGCCCGCCTTCACGCAGCACCTGCGGTTCCGCCAGCAGCCAGGTGGGGCGCGCGCCGCTGTGGCGGGTCAGCGAACTGCTGGCCGTCTGCGTGCGCCAGGCTTTTTCCGGGCGGTGGTCGGCATGGGCATTCAGGCTTAGCACTGCGTCGTCACCCAGGCGCGCCCGCAAGCGTTCGCGCAACTGCTCCCAGCCCAGGGTCTGCTGCGGGCGCTCGTCGAACAGGGCCTGATGCTGCGGCACGAAAACCGGCAGATCGCGGGCCACCAAGCGGATCGCCAGCACCGGCGAGCGCAGTTGCAGCTGTTCCAGGCGGCCGCGGGTGAACTCCAGCAGCATCGCCGCCTCCCGTTCAGTGCTGAGCAGGCCGACTGGCACCTGACTGTCATCGCCCTCACGGTGTTCCAGGTGCAGCACGAAACGCTGCACGCCGCAGTCCCGACCTGCCAGGTAAGCGGCCAGGTCTGCCGTCAGCCGGCGCAGCGGAAACAGCAGCGCCTGGGTCGACTCCACCTCGAAATGCAGCTCCAGGCGCGTATCGAACACATCTGGCGGCCGGTAATAGTCCAGCGCCAACGGGCGTACGCCGAGCAGGGTATCCAACTGGGCGAGCAGTTCCGGCGGAAAGCGCCGCGCCAGGCTGTCACGCGGCAGCGCCTGCAACTGGCGCACCTGACGCAGGCCCATGCGTGCCAGCGCTGTGACCAGCTCGGCAGGCAGGCCGATGCGATCCAGTGGCATGGCCGCGATGCGCTGGCGCAGCGCCTGTTCGTCGCTCACCGCCAGGCCATCGTGGAGGTTGGCGAGCATCCGCGCCGCGGCCGGGTTATGCGCCAGGGTGATGCGGTGCCGAAAGCCCAGCGCCGTCAGCTCCTCGCGCAAACGCGCCTCGAAACGTGGCCAGGGCCCAAATAGCGCGAGGCTGGATTGCACCTCCAGCAGCAGGCAACGCGGGTAATGCAGGCTCACCTGGGAACTGAAGCCATAGGCCCACGCAGCGAGAAAATTACGCCAGCGCTCGATCTCCGCGGGCTCGTACTCGGCGCTGGCGAAGGCGCAATTGAGCGACTGTGCGGCCGTCAGCGTCTGCCCAGGGCGCAAGCCAAGCGCCCGCGCCGAGGGTGTGACGGCCTGCAACAGCCGGCGCTGCGGTGGGCCGCTGAGCAGCACCAGCGGCGTGTCGCTGTCTTCGCGGCCACGCAGTATTCCGTCCATGGCCAGTTGCGGCAGCAGAATGCAGGCCCAGCGCATGTCATCGACCCCACGCGGTCAGCGGAAACGCGCGTGCTGGCGGCTGCCCGCCACGGCACTTGAGCACGCGCACCTGGGCTGGCTGCGCCTCAATGGTCAGGCGCAAGGCCGCGGGTGAAGGGTTCTGCGCCTCATGCAGCGGGCGGTAAGCGAAGGCTAAGGTCTGCCCGGTTTCCGCGGCAATCTGCAGGCGGCGCAAGGCGCGATCGTCGGCGCGCTGCGGCCAGAGCACCACCGCACCACAGCTGCCCGAGCGCAGGCACTGTTCGGCTGCCCACAAGGCATCACGGGCAGATGCCTGGATAATCGTCAGCTGCGCCATTTCCACCCCGGCCGCCAGCCAGGCGCCGGGGTAGGGCAGATACGGGGGCGCGACCAGTACCACCCGCTCCCCCGCGCCACTCAAGCGCGCCAGCGTCGCCAGCAGCAAACGCAGCTCACCAACGCCCGGTGCTGCCACCAGCAACTCGCTCAACGCCGCTTCCGGCCAACCCCCGCCTGGCAGTGCTGCATCCAGCACAGGGTTGCCCGTGGGCTGATGACCGCTAGGCGCGACAAAGCTCTGGCCACGCCAGATACGGCGTTCATTGAGTAAATGATCGAGGGCAACGACAGAGGACATGGCAATCGGACGACAGAAAAATACTGTTTAAATGTACAGTATTTTGCGCAAGCGACAAGCCAGCATCCGCTGAGTGGATCACTCCGCATTCTGCTCAATCGACAGCAAATCGGTGGCAGACGCCAAACTACCCAATGTCTCGATAGCCTGGGAGGCTTCAACCACAAGGCCTGGGGCCGTTAGCCTGTCTGGTTGGCGTGAGCCGTTGTCAGGCAGATTGAGGCAAGCAATTGAAACCAAGCGAAAAAAATCGCCTGACGGGCTTCGCCAAACCGAATTCTGCTGATATCATGCGCGCCGCCTGGGAAGATGCCGGAGTGGCCGAACGGGACGGATTCGAAATCCGTTGTATCAGCGATGGTACCTAGGGTTCAAATCCCTATCTTCCCGCCATATCTCAAGCCTAAGCCCCTGAAATTCCTAGAGTTTCGGGGGCTTTTGCTATCTGCGGCATGCAAAGTGTCGAAGAAGTGTCGAAGAATCGCTAATCCGACGCACGGTAGGCCGCTGGTAGGCTCTTGCGCTGTGCTAACGTTGTGAAAACTTCCAAGGAGTACGGAATGAAATTTACCGGTAAGGCTTCTGCGTCGAGCTCTATCTTGAAAGGACTGGGTAAATTAGCGATAGGCACTGGCAAGGTTGCTCTAGCTGTTCTTGAGTTGAGTCAAGCAGGCCAGAGAGCACACGAGAAGCGTGAAAAGGCTCGCCTTGCAAAATACTCGTCTACACCGTCGCACAGCTCTTTTGATGATTTTATTGAGCGCAACGGTGATAGACCGCTGAGTGAATGCAGGAATGAACTGCGCAATCAGATGGAGCAAGTGCGCCAAGACTCTTACCAAGAAGGTGGAGAGGCGCTTCGTAAAGGTGTGTTGCGCGAAGTCGAGTGAAACCATCGGCATGCTAATCACCTAAAGAGAGCTGGGAAATCCAATCTAGGGCCCAGCTTTATCGCATCTTGCAAATGATCGGGTGCCAAGTGCGCATATCGCATGGTCATGGTTAGAGATTGATGGCCAAGGATCTTTTGCAGAGTGAGGATGTTTCCTCCGTTGATGACAAAGTGGCTGGCGAAGGTGTGCCGCAGAACGTGGGAAGCCTGACCTGCAGGTAAGACCAGCTTGGTAGCATCCAGGGTCTTGTCGAAGCTGTTGAGGCAGTTCGAGAACACGCCATGAAGCTTGAAGTGCCGGTGGATCTGCTGTTCCAGCAGCGGGTCTATCGGGATAGAGCGGACACGCTTGCCCTTGGTGTTTACGAAGGTCACCAGCCCACCCCGTACACGTTCTGGCGTCAAAGCTTGTGCCTCACCCCATCGAGCACCCGTAGCGAGACAGATCGCGGCGACCATAGCGACATGGGGCGTCCTGCAGCGCTCATGAATGACCTCGAACAGGTGGTCGACCTGAGCATCGGTCAGGTAGGCCAGTTCCTTTTCCTGCAGGCGTAGCGGCTTTACCCTAGACAGCGGGTTGGGGTAGTCGATTTCTTCGAGCTGGTGCAGCACGTTGAACACAGAGCGAAGATAACCAAGCCGGTTATTGAGCGTCTTGGGGTTAGCACCTTGAGTGAGCTGTTTTGCCCGGTACTCAGCGTATTGCTTGCCAGTCATCTTGATGGCTATCGGATTGCGAAGGTCTTTAGCCATACCGTCCAGCAGGCGACGGCGAGCGTCACCATCCGAAAGCGTGTGCGCATGCAAGGTGGCCCAGCGATCAATCAGTTCCTGCAGCCGACGAGTGTCTTTCAGCCTAGGTGACCATTCAGGTGTTTCAACGACCTTGGCCCGGCAGGTTGACTCAAACCGCATAGCTTCGGCTTTGGTCTTGAAGGTCTTACGGAAGCGCTTGCCTTTGGCCGGTTCGATATCGGCCTTCCAGCGACCGTCAGGAAGCTTTTCGATTGCCATCAGATGGCACGCCCCCATCGAACATGCCTCTCTGTGAGTAGATCCCTGATATGGCGATATAGATCGTCCTGGGTCATGTCCTTGGCGGCGTAGTGATCGCGGATGACCGGCCAGCAGTCCCATTGCTGGAGGGTCTTAAACGCCTTTTTTGCGCCCACCTTTTCCCTTGCCAGCAGGCTGATGAAGTTTCCCAGGAACAGCTCAACGTTCTTGCCGGAGAAGCCCCGCGAGGTCTTGTAGTAACGCTTGTACTCGGTGTCATCGAGCAGCGAATCAACAGGCAGATCGACACGCACGTCTTCACGGATAAGCGTCCAGATGGGCTCAAAATAGCCAGGGCGGCAGAGCAGCTTGAATTGGAGCAGGCCATAGCGCCACAAGCCGTCCAGATGCCCAGCGAAGGCAGCAAACGAGCTGGTGTCGATCAGGGCGCCGGACTTCAGGTCAATAGAGCCACTGGCGAATTGCTGGATGACCGAGTGGTGATAGCGCAGCTCTACGCGCCATACATCGGCGTCAGGATCGTAGTTGTCCGGGTCTTGTGGATCGAAGCTGTCGCGGCGCTTCCAGACGCTTTCCCAGTAGTCGAGCTTGTCGGTTGCCCTAGCCTGTTCGGTCTTGTTGTAGATCGCCAATTGCACGCCACTGGCCGAACCGAACATGAAGGTTTCACCGCGACCATAGGTGCTGGATTTAGTCGTCCAGTTGATTTCATTGATGCCCGAAATATCGCGTTGAGTACGTGCACGGCAGTGCATGCGAGCCACCAGATCCACGGGCGGTTTCCAGCCTTGTAGGTCTAGGGCGAGGTGGACGGCGCACTGGTTGATTTCACGGTGACTCAGGACTGCTGCAGCGTAGTAGTCCATGTGTTCCTGCAGGCGCTCAGGCGACAGGGCGTCGATGGCATGGGGCGAGACTTCAATTTTCAGGTGGGCGCCGATGGCATCGATCTTGGCGTTGAAGTTCTTCACCAGCAGGATGATGCCGAGGTCAGAATTCTGCAGCTTGTACTGGTAGCCAGAGTCTTTGCTGACACGGCCCGAATGCCAGATCTGGTCAGCGAATTCGACCATGGTGCCGGGTTTTTCAAACAGGCTCATTACGTCAGGCCGGATCATGCCCCGGTACAACTGGCGCACGGTATCGACGCCACAGCGGAGCAGGCGAACATTCGTTAGATCAGTGATAACGGCGGTATGGGAATCAAAAAAGACACGGCCATTAGGCGTTTCTTTGAATTCACGGTTAACCCTGAGTTGGTCTTTTGCTGCCATTGCCTGTTTGCTCCAAATTGACACGAATCGACACTGTGTATTTGCTTCTTTCTGACGTGTTACAGGGACGTCGCGAAGGCGCGTGCCTCGCTCGCGCCTTCGCTCTGAACTGAACCTCTCCGGCGCTCGCTCGTTAGCGCCACGGCCGACTTGCGTACTCACCATCGGGCACCACATTCACGTTCTGACGGGCAGGAGTGAGGCTTCCTGCCATGGCTGGCTGTGAGGGTGTCGCACGCACGGGAGAGCCGTTTTCGAAGCGGCGCGCGGCTTCCTCTCGCTGTGCCGGTCGGCCAGGGCAGAAGGCTTTGCCCTTGAATCCCATCGGGTGGCTGATATCGACGATGCAGGAGCCGCGTATGTGGATCTGGTAGCCGAGCTGGTGCAGGTCGGCCAGCGATTGGCGGATAACCAGCCCCTCGGAGTCGACCACATCGAATTGGCCTATCTGCATGGACTTGCCGCCAGTCTCGGTGGTCATCACGGCTCGCACCACGAACGATCGCGGGGCGTAGGGGTGATTCAGCTCAATAGGAGGAACAGCAGCTTGTTGGCTGCCCAGAAGAGAAACAGAAAGAGGATTGCTCTTATCAGGAGGAACTGCAGGATTCTCAGCAGCAAGCGCAGGAGTGTTCGCAGGGGCTTGAGCAGCGGGGATAGGCTCTGACTTAGTAGCCGTAGAAGGGCCGAAGCTGACTCCACCAAGAGAAAAAACAGCCCCAATAAGAAGGGCCATAAATACCAGGAGAGCCAGAAGCTTAGGCGACCGGAGGAGGCTTTTGCCTGCCTTGGTATCCTGGGCAAGTCCGGTGGCAGTGGACTGGTAGAGTTTGAAGGTGTCGGGCTTGATTTTTCGGAACTCGACAATGGTTCCTTTCTCGGGTGGTCGGTTGAGCTGTGCATCATGCTGAGCCTCTTTGTAGCGGCCGCCGATGCCAATCACGGCCAGGTTCGAATGCTTGTAGGCCATCTCGCAGGTCATGCGGATGTCGTCGCGGATGTAGCTGATGTTCGGGGTGGTCAGGACGATGTCCCAGTTCCAGTGGCGGTGACGGGTCCAGCCATCGAGCCAGGAGATAGGGCGATCTGCCTTTTGGGCTTCCTCGGAGCCACCCGGATAGTCGAAGCGCTCTAGATCCTTTTCGCGCCACGCCTTGGGGAACACCAGCTGGGTTTCGTCGAAGATCAGGAACGCGCCCCGCGGTGCCCACTGAAACCATGTACGCATGCGTTCCATGTCATCGAGCTTTTCGAGGTCGAGGTTGATGATGTCGACCGAATCAGGAAGATCAGGCATCACCTGCAGCACCCGCTCCAGGGTGAAACCGCGCACGTTGGTGATGATCAGCCGGCCCTCTTTGAGCGCCCTAACAGCATCATCCTGAATCGCGCCCGAGGTCTTGTAGGAGCCGTTCGGGCCGTGGTGGATTTTGATCGACATGGTTACCGCCCAATGAACGGCACGAACTTCAGGGCGAAGCGTGTCGAGAGAGCGGAAAAGATGATGTTCAGGGCTTGGGGAATGCCGAAGAACGACAGGGTGCTGGCTACATCGCCGGGTAGGTCGCCATAGCGTTGGCGAACAGCCTCAGCCACGCCGATATCGGCCATGACACCCTGTGCAGCCTCATAAGCGACCTCAAGGGCGATCAGCTGGATCTGAATCCATGAATACATGGCGGCCTTAGTGAGCAGCACCATGGCATCTTTGACGAAGGCGTATATGCCGACGCTGAGGAAGTCCCACACCCATTGGAAGAATTGGATGATCTGGTCAAGGAAACCACCGAGCCATTCGAACATGTTTAACCTCGCAGGATGATCACAGCAGCAAGCGCAGCCGCACCGAGCAGCAGCGCATAGCGCAGGTAGGAAAGTGGGTCGGAGTAATCAGCAAGGCAGAAACGCAAATTGGTGGTCGTTGTGCCGAAGGAAATAGGGATGTTCTCGCAGGGGAGCGAGCCTCCGCCTGTACCCAGGTCGAGGTCGAACACGCCCTTGAAGAGGCTGGAGTACTCGCCTAGCTTTTGGTCGAGATCAGCGCGCACATCGGTGATGCGCTGATCCCACTCGGTGATGCCTTCGGAGAAATCGCCACCTTCGCCTTGCTTGAGGGTGCCTTCTGGGCCGGGTGGGCCTTCGCCTTCTTCCTCACCTTCGCCCTCTCCATCACCTTCCCCTTTGCCGTCGCCACTACCGCTGCCATCGCCTTTGCCATCGCCGGTGCAGTTAGCGCCAGTGCAGCTGGACGACTCACCACCCTTGGTGCCATCGGCATTGGTGGTGCTGTTGTTAACGTTGGTGGTGGTGTTCGAGCTGCAGGCACCGGCACCGGAGCAGTTCTTTTGCTCGGTGG
Source organism: Phytopseudomonas seleniipraecipitans (assembly GCF_900102335.1). Taxonomy (GTDB): domain Bacteria; phylum Pseudomonadota; class Gammaproteobacteria; order Pseudomonadales; family Pseudomonadaceae; genus Aquipseudomonas; species Aquipseudomonas seleniipraecipitans. The sequence continues at coordinate 308,465 of NZ_FNBM01000004.1, read as the reverse complement.
TTTTGGTGGTCTTCTCGGTTTTGGAGCCATCAGGCTTGGTGGTCGTCTCGGTCTTGGTGGTGGTCTTGGTCTCATTGGCCTTGGGGCCTTTGTTGGCAGCTACGCACTGCATAACGCCGTTGACGCTGCCAACAGAACCGCCTTTAGCGACACAGCCTTGGTTATCCACTTCAACCTTAGTTTCGGTACAGGTAGAAACCTGTGAACCATCATCGGTAGTGGTGGTGGGTGTGCACTCGCTGTCGGACGCTGATTCGGTGGGTGCGGGTGGGTTGTTGTCAGTGCCATCAGACGCGGCGCATTCCTCACCGGAAAATATGCCAGTGACCCACCAGTAGGTTTTGGAGATATCGCCTGGCTTCTTGTAGGTTGCAACGGGATCTGAGGAAGATGCATCGACAACGACAATGCACTTATCGACGCAGGTTTCCATCTGGCCCATATCGCCACCGAAAGAATGGGACTGGCCTATTTTTGACTGGCACTGATTGGGTTCAGTCTCTTTGGCGGGATCACAGTCGCCTGTTGCTGGATTATAAATATCATCAGGACGCGGACAAGTTGAACCATAACGAACAACATAGCCCGCTTGCATCCAATAGTTATCCGCTTGCCGGAGCACCTCGCACCAAAACCTATTATCACCATACTCACGAAGGCGTAAAGTTGTATCGGGGTGAGCGGCGGAGCAAACAGATATTGGGGAAATGCCTTCTATGCCGGTCGAACCATGTTTCCAATAATAGTTCTGAGCAAAAACAAACTGCCCCGATCCAAGTAGGACAAGAGCAAGAACAACACGATAAAAAGAATTCCCCATACGCAATAAAAGAAGGGGCTTATTAAGCCCCTTCGACCCCATCAGAAAAACTCGCCGATTCGGAAGCCGGTGATGAATGCCCCGGCAATGAACGCGCCGAGCATTACTGACCAGAGCATGTGGGGTTACGACTTGCGCAGCATGCTGAAAATGACGCCTGCGCAGGCCAGCAGAGCGAGCGCAATAGCGACATAACCCGCAATGGTGCCAGCGCTGGTGGCGCCGGAGTTGATCTGAGCTTCAACGCCGCTGGTATCAACCTCAACCAGAGCAAAAGCTGGAGAGGCTGCGACACCTACAAAACCAGCAATGGCAGCATTGCGGGCGAAGCGACGAGCGCGACCGAAGTTGGAAGCGGTGTTTTTGAGCTGGGTTTTCATCAGTTGCATGGGTGTTACCTCATTCTTCGTAGGATTGATGCGACCATTCCACCGGAAAGGCCGATTGCGAAAACCAGTAGCGTTCCGCCAAAACCAACGGCGAAGGCTTCCGGCGAGAAACCACCCGCGACCAGGATGTCTACATATCCAGCGGCCTCGGGCGGAATCAGGTAGGCCTGTTGCCATCCAAGCTGGGTGCAGGTCATGGATGAGTCGGAACTGACCCACTCCATGCACACTTGAACGGCAACGACCGACATTCAGGGCGTCCTTAATGGGAGAACTGGCCGGCTACTGGAGCCAAGCGCACCGCATAGGCGAAGCCATCAGCGTTGCCCCAGGCGTAACCGCCCACAAAGGCCAGTGCAGCGATGAACAGATAGCGGCTCATGGCTCAGTCTCCCCAGCGCTTAGGGCTTGGCCGGTTCGGCAGGTTTGTTCGGAGTGGCAGCAGGCGCTGGGCTGGCAGCATTGCGGGGCTTGGTATCCACGGCTTCGATATGCAGGGCGAGGTTTTTGCCCTTGTTCTGGCCACCGCGGGCCACATCGAAGGTGATACGTACGAGCTGCAGGGGCTCGAACTGGGAGCCGGCGGCAAACACTTCGTCGGCGGCGTCTTCAGCGATAGCCATGCCGATGATCGACAGGCCGTGTTCGGTCTTGCCGTCCGGCTCATCGCCGTAGAAGACCTTGGCGTATTTGGTGTCTTCAACTTGGGTCATCTGAGTGCCCAGGAATGCAACTTCCATAGTCGAACGTGCCATTGGGTGTTTCCTCTTTTCAGTTGCGCGTTATTGCGCGGTTTACCTTTTTGCAGGCCGAGAGAGTCCCGCGAATGAACTGTTAAAGTTTCATTGCTCAGTATTAATCGGTCTGCGTGGTGAAACTATTGTCGCTGTATAAAGCCTGTAAGTCTCATTGCATTATTCTTGCTTGCTTTTCGCAGTGGCACTAATTGGCACGCAATGACACGCTCAATTAATTTGTTGATTAGTTCTGCCTATAACACCAAGGGCTTTGCCCTTGTGATCCCACTCTTGCCGCCGAGGGCTCAGGAGCGCGGGGCGGAGAAGCTGCCCCACACTCATGAGCGGAGGCTGGTTTTGTCCGGAGTGCGTTCAATAGTTCGCTCTGCCCGTGCCTCCGTTTGGCCGAACGATGAAGCGTGTTCGGACAAGCCGGGGGCGCGGCTATTGACCGTTGCCAAACGGGGTCGAAATGCCAGTTAGACGAGCCCGTACATGAAGACCGGGAGCAACAGCACCAGCACAGCGCCGGCCAGAATGAAGCCCATCTCAATGAGCGTCGGGTACTTACCGAACATAAACCACCCCATGAACGACCGGGCCTTGAAGGGCCGCGATGATCTCTTTCCAGTCATCGACACCCCAGTTCTCGGGGATGCCTTTTTGGTCGGCTACGTCCTGTTGGTGCTGGATGCGGCCAAGCTGCTGGCTGGCCAATGGCAGCAGCTCAGCCGCTTGGGCTACGGTCAGGACGATGCCGGGCATTACTCAGCCACTCCGCATGCCAGGACGACACGGCCCAAGGCATCAGCGAACACTTGATCCATTACTTGGGTGATTTCGCCCAGCTGCCAAACGCTCAAGCCCGTGCCAATTGCGATGCCGCCAAGAACAGGAATGCTCCAGCTGTCGATAATTCGGGCGATCAAACGAGCGTGACGGATGCGGTTAGCCTGCATAGCTCAGTTCTCCGACTCGAACAGATCCCAGCGCGGGACGTAGGGCGTTGGCTTGCCGGTGTCTTGCACAACGCTCCAGTACTTCGGCGGTCGCTGGCTTGGCTTGTGTTTCACGCAGTACGAAGCAGGCGTAGCGATCAATCGTCCATTTACCGTGGTGACGGTTGCGCGGCGGCACTGGGTGCACTGTGTGAACTGGAAGGGATCGGGTTTCGCCAGCTCGCGTTTCGACCAGCAGACAGAGCAGTCGCAGTCCGGCGCGTGCGGTTGGTGCAGATATTTGTGCATGAGTCACCGCCATTTCTCCGTAACGATCCGAATACCGATGCCAATAAAGACAACGAACGCCGCCAGCATTGAGAAAGCAGCTTCGAACGTGGAGTCCAGTAGCAAGGCCCCAAGCTGCTTAAGCAGGTGGGTGAACAGCACGCAGAAGGCGGCGTAAGCCGAGAACCAAAAGAGCCAGACGCAGAGGTCTTTGAACTGCTGAATAGAGAGCAGGTAACGCACTTTCATGCCGTCCACTCCTGCTCAAGCAGCCAGTGGCGGAGCATGGCGCTGTTGACCATGCGGCGTTTGCCGAGCTTTACAGTGGGGATCACCCCGCGCATTGCCCAAGCGCGGGCAGTGTCGTAGGTAAGCCCGTTGCGATCCGCCCACGATTCGACGGTTTCAACGTCCTGTTGCGGTGCTATCAGCTTGTTGGCGTCCAGCTGTTCCAGTCCCATGTCGTTCCGTGCCTATTCGTGTCAATATTGGGCAATGCGACGTTATCCAGCATTGCGCTATCCAAAATGGATAATCTCGAAACGGATCATGCCATTACTGATCCATATTGGATATATCACATATAGATCATTTGGTTATGATTAAAGAACGCGTTATAACAATCCTTAAAGCATCCCAAATGCGACTTCCAGAATTGGAAGAGAAGACTGGGATCAGTAGATACACGTGGAACAACCTCAAAAACCCAGCGCGTAATAGAGAGATCAAGGCCGAAGAGATTGAGGCGGTCGCTAAGATGTTCCCCCAGTACCGATGGTGGATGCTGACCGGCGAGGTCATGCCGGACAAAGGACAAGTCAGCCCAGAGTACGAAGAGGCCAACCGAAACTTGCCCAATCAAAACGCGGGATAGCCATTACAACGGAAATATCTAGGCGCTGGTATGCCCGAAGTCATAACTCTAAAGAGTTAGTAGGTTGGGGTACTTTTTTATATAAATAATTAGAGCCGGAGAGGCGTCTGTGGGAATTGTTAAAAGCTTAAAGATATCTGGTGCAGAAGCAGAGGGAGTTGGTTTAAAAGATGTTTTTATATCAAGAGCTGGCAGAATAGTTGCGTTAGCTGGGAAAAATGGATCTGGGAAGTCTAGGATTCTTAACTCCCTAATTAATGCTATGAATGCGCACTCTAGTTATCTTAAAGGCAAAGACAATCATGAGGCGCAGGTTAGACAATTTAGTGCCCTGATTAATGATCCGAATAATTCAAAACATTCTAGCATTCAGGCTTGGAGAGATACTCTCGAAAGTAGTTTGATTTTTGAGCGTCTCGCTCTTAGTATAGAAGTGTCGCCTGATCAGAGCTATGGTTATTTAAAGTTCGTTCCAAAAAATCTGTCATTAACTGATCCGCGGGAGCACAATTCTCTCCAACAAGAAGCTAGGTATAAAGAAACTGAAGGGCAAGGTGCTGAAAACCATGCCCACTGTCTCTTTTATATTCAAGAGTGCCAAGATCAATGGCGAGAAGCGACTCATCAAGATAAAACTGGGAGTTTTATCGATCCGGATGCTGAGCGCTCGTATTTGAGACTTGATGACTTAATATTTTCAATGATGAACGTACGGCTAGGGCGTGTAGGAAAATTTGCAACCATATTTGGAAAACCTATAGCTATTGCTGGTCTTTCTGATGGCCAAAAAGTTATTCTACAACTTTGCGTTGCTATTCATGCTCAAAAAACAAGGTTGGCAAATACAGTTTTTGTTTTGGATGAGCCAGAGAATCATTTGCATCCGTCGGCATCTATAGACTTATTCAAGGCGATTTACGAGTCCAATGAATCATCCCAGATATGGGTGGCTACTCACTCTGTGCCGTTGCTTGCTTATATATTTAGCGTTGAGCCAATGTCACTTTGGTATGTCGATGGCGGTAGTGTAAGTAATTCCGGTCGGAATCCTAAAGCTGTTTTAGAAAGCCTTCTAGGGGATGATGAACAGATCGGTAAATTAAATTCATTTACAGGATTGCCCGCAATACTGGCAAATGTGAATTATGCGGCTGAGTGCTTGCTGCCACCAAAAGTGATTAGCGGCAATGGTAGTAAAGATCCACAGGCGAGCCAAATTCAGACAGTGATCTCTGGGATTGCAGCTGTTAGGGAAAAACTTAAAATTTTGGAGTTTGGTGCCGGTGAAGGTAGGCTGCTTGATTCTTTAGCTGCTGAGCTGTCAGAGTACGGCACATCAATCAGTGATTTTTTTGATTATTATGCATATGAACCATTTCAAAATGATGGCGCGTGCTTGAGAGTTATTGAGAAATTTTATGAAAATCCCAAAAAAAGATTTTTTAGTGATGTAGATAGTTTTTTCACGGAAATGGATGATTCATCTGTTGATATTGTAGTGATGTGTAATGTTCTACATGAAATTTCGCCAAGAAAATGGATTGAAATCTTTTCAGAAGGCTCTTTGATGATGAGGGCTTTGAACGATAGTGGCTACCTTCTGCTTGTTGAAGATCAAAGGCTGCCTACCGGTGAAAATGCACATGAGTATGGATTCGTGCTTCTGGATACCCCTCAGCTTAAAACTCTATTCGATGTTGGTAGTGATGATGTTAAAGAAGGTAGATTTCTAGTTGATTCTCAACGAGATGGGCGACTTAAAGCACACTTAATATCGAAAAAATTGCTTTCAAGAGTAACCTTTGATTCAAGGCGAAGCGCTATAGAGCAATTGGCTAAGTCTGCAAAAATAAAGTTAGGAGAGTTAAAAAGTGCGGGAGGTACGTACCAAAATGGAATGCTGTATGGATTCTGGGTACACCAGTTTGCGAATTCTTCCATGTGTTTAGAAGAGTTATAATGGAAAAAGAGGACAGATTTATTTTAGCCATGGAGAGGTCGATAATATGAATGCAGATTGGGATGACGCGCCTTCCAGAGTTCAGCGCAAAGCTGGAAACGCCATTGTATGGTGTGTGTCGCTGATATTCGGCGTAGGTATCACAGGCGGTGGTCTCTATCTGGCGTCAGGGCAGATGAAACCAAACCCGCGAGCAGAAGCACAAGTGGCGCGGTTGAATGCCGAGGCGATACGCAAACACAACGAAGATGTGCGAGCACGTCAGCTAGCCAACCAGCAGCGCTATCAGCCACCACCCATGCAAGAGAAGAACTGGATCAGATCCAGCGAAGATCAGCAGAGAGAAGCGCAGACACAGCGAGAGCTTCGGGAGTGGTCACAGGCCCGCGCGCAAGAGCAGCACGCCCGGCAAAACTCATTCAGCGACGCTACCTATGTGCCTCAAGGCGCGAGGAACGTTGTGCCGTCTACTCCAATTCCAAGAGAGACATATAAGCCGAAGCCAAAGCAGCAGGAAATAGTGATTGTTGGCAAAGCTGATCCAAGGCTTCGCGACTACTGCCCTTATTCAAAAGGAAGCATAGAGCATCGCAATTGTAAAATGCGTATGGACTTGCATAGTAGAAATCAAGGTGGAAGTAGATAACTTCCGCTCTTATTAGGTAGGTTAATAGCCGCTAAGGACTAGCGAATGCTTCAAAGTGAGACCGATAAGCTTCTTAGATACCTTATGAGCGCCAAAAGGTATAACCCACCTATGCATCGAAGTAAGTATGCAGGCAGAGCTGAAAGCGTTTCGAACAAGGTAATGTTCTGTGCTGCAGCTCTATTTGGTGTACTGCTGGCCTTGGCTGCATATGTTTATTTCGCAGGCAACGCCTCTGAGGGCGTTAAACTAGCCGGTCGGGTGGTGGGTGTATTTAGCATGTTGCTTGCTACTGGTTCTTTGGTTCTAATGATATTGAGCAGCATAATATCATTTGTGCGGCTATCTAAAGATTTTTGTGACGACTTAATAGATCAAAAAAAACATGATATGGCTAATGCCAAATTTGTGATGAGTGTAACGGCGTCTGCTACTGAGTATTGCCAGAAGGTTTTAGAGCTGAAGCTGCGGAGAATCGAATATAGAATGTCCCAGTTCTTCGGTAATGGCGATAATTTGGCTCTAGTATCGCTTGGCGCAATGGGGTGGGCTGTTTATAAGGAGGTGGGTCAGGGTGCGAGCGTACTGAGCGATCTGCCTACAGTCGTTTCTTCCGCCATTATTCTCGCGCTTGCCTTCATGCTGGGGGTGTATATCGGCGCTCTGGTTGCCAGAAATGTTTCATATCAGTGCAGGTACGGCCTTGAGCTGATAGAGCTGGCCGAAACCCTCAAGAAGAAGGGATGAGTGTCGAAAAAAGTGTCGAAAACACTGTGCCGCATAGCCACGAATCGACACGCTAAGCCCCAGCAAAATCACACATTGGCACGCACTGTGCCGCACTGAAACCGCTCAAAAACGGGTTCAAATCCCTATCTTCCCGCCATATCTAAAGCCTGAGCCCCTGAAATTCATAGAGTTTCGGGGGCTTTTGCTATCTGCGGCATGCAAAGTGTCGAAAGCTACCGCAGCTTGCCGCTCAGCTTAGGAGTGGAGGCCACGTTCTGGCCACATGCACCAGGGCAAGAATCCACGCCGGGTCAGTTTCAATCTGATACACGAGCCGATAATTTTCGTGGGGAATCATTTCGCGTGTGCCGACGATCTGACCCTATGTCCCTTGTCGGGGAATTCTCTCAGATATGCTGCCGCAGCACTGAATAGCTCATCCATGCGCAAGGCAGCCGGAGGATTCTCCGCCGCGATGTATTCCCATATATCCAAACGATCCTACTCGGCTTCGGGCGTCCAGATGACCTTCATTGGTGGCCGAGCGCCTTGGCACGGCGTGCAGCGAATGCAGCTTCTACCTCTTCATTGGACCGGCCACGACCAGCCTCGACCGAGGCTCTGGCAACAGCCACCTTGTGCTGAGCGAATTCCTCATGCGCTTTGGCTTGCTGCTGCTGACGAATGTAATCGCGCATTACCTGGGAAGTCGGCAGGTGGGCAGCCTGTGCCGCAGCCATGAAACCGTCACGCAGTTCAGGCTCCAGCTTCAGGTTGAATACAGCTTCTTTAGCCATGACAGTTACTTTTGATCGTGTGTACGACGTATATACGTTTCAAGCATGTTAGCCATGCCTCAGAGGCTGTCAGCAAAGAGGCATCACGGTGTGATCAGTTCGATAAACCGCCGACAGACCAGCGTTTGACAGCGTCCTGCCACTGATCCGTCGACCGATCTACTCCGGCATTCTCGGAGCTTGGGTAGAGGAGGTGATGATGCTGGCCAACAGGCGATGAAGGTCTCTACGGTGGCCGCTGTGGGCTGCCGAGGCATGCTCGTCTGAGGTCATGACGACGGTCAAACCAAGCCGCGGCACCAGGTAAAGCATCTGGCCGCCATAGCCCCAGCCGTAGCGGATGTCTTCGCCTGCGATACGGGTCAGGAACCACGCATAGCCGTGCCCGTCGCCCGTCCAGGGCGAGCGCGTGCGCTGCTTCCAGGACGCCTCGATCCACGCTTGCGAGACCAGACGCTGGCCTGATGCCGTAACGCCGCCGCGACGGTAGAGCTCGCCAAAGGCCAGCAAGGAGCGCGGGCTCATGGCCATCTCGTTGCCGCCCATGTAGATGCCCTGCGGATCGCGGGTCCAGCTGGTGATCTGGAAATTGTCCAGAGGCCCGAGCCAATCGCGCGCCAGTTGCAGCGTCGAGCGCCCGCTCTGCCGGGTCAGTATTGCCGAAAGTAGATGCGTGGAGCCTGTTGAATAAATCATCCTGCCGCCGGGTTCGTCCTCGAAGGGGCGCGCCAGGGCCGCTCGTACCCAGTTGCGGCTGCCGACCCAGGCGCCGTAGTTCCGGCCGGATGTGGAGCCCAGCCCGGCTTGCATCGAGAGGAGGTTGCCGACCGTCAGCCGCTGCAGGCGTGGGTCGGGATTGGCCGGCAGCTCTGCCGCCACCAGCGGCGCCACTCGCTGGTCGATGCCCTCGAGAACGCCCTTGTCGATGGCGATGCCGATCAGCGCTGATAACACCAGCTTGGACGCCGACTTTATATTGGTGGCGGCGCTGGTGTTATGCCCTCGATAGCCACGCTCAGCGACGATCTGCCCCTCACGGGCAACCACCACCGTCTCCAACGGCACAAGCGCGGCAGCCTGATCGAGAACATCGTCAAGCGTGGTGGTTTGCGGTGCGGCCGCGGCATGCACAGGCGTGCTCCACGCCAGAGTCAGGGCGAGGGCGAAAGCACAGTGCGCCAATACTGCATGTACGCGGCTCGGTGGAAAGGTGATGGATACGATCATCGCTGAGCTGGCTCCGAGGCTGGCGAAAAGCAGGCGCTCATTCTGGATGGAGATGAGTTCCGATCCTGTTACCTTGTGTACTGTTGGTTAGCCAAAAATGATATTCATCCGGGTTCGGAGACGAACGCCCTGATTCCAACGTGTCTCAAGAGACTACTCGATGAGCGAAGCTGAGGTTTGCCCAAGATGCTCCGCGCATTTTTCGGCACGTGAAGCGTTGGTTTCCAGCGGCGTAGGTCTGACCCAAACCGTATTTTCCGGCAAAGACGTCCAGCTGAAAGTGCGCTGCCCGCATTGCCTGCATATCTTTTCGGCGAGCACGCTTCGCTTGTTCGGTTTTCTCTCCGCCAACGGTTTGCGTTGGGTCGTCGTTGGCATTCTCGTACTGTGCGTCGTGCTGGCTAATTATTTACCCGCTCACTGATGTTATTTTCCACGTTCGAGCCCGCCAGTGATTGGCGATAGTTTTATCTGAAAGCAAGCCAGCGGAGTCCAGGAGCCCTATTTTTTCCGTCATACCCAAAGAAGCCCGGTGCTGAAAGCAGCGGGGCTTTATCGTTTCTGCTCATCTAATTTCGACCGAGCCTGACGTAACAGTCGAATTAGAGGCGTTTTCTCCTTATGGCCAACGGCCAGAATTGCTTTGAATGTGCGAGGATTCGGCTTGCCATAAGCGCATCAATTGCTGAGCGCAACCAGCCCGAAGAACTGGCAGAGGTGGAGATCAGGGCTACCTACTTGGCAGACCATAAAGTGGGGTAGGGCTCGCGTGGTTAGAAATTACTTCGAAAGTAGCTAGGCACTGGTATAGCCAGGTTAAATCTAAGAGAGAAAATCAGGGAAGAAAATGACAAAAATAGCAAAGCAAGATTTTATATTTAAAAAGAATATGTCAATCGGTGAAGTTGATGCCGAGAATGACATGGTATTTCTTGAAAGTTGCTTTATGGATACGGGCGACTATGAGGCCCTAGAAGACACCGCAAGCTCAAAGTGCATAGTTATGGGCAGAACAGGCGTAGGTAAAAGTGCACTTCTGGAACAGCTTGAGAAAAACTCAGAGCGAGTAATCCGAATCAATCCAGAAGAGCTAGCGCTAAAGCATATTTCTAATTCCAATGTGTTGGGTTTCTTCGAAAGCCTTGGTGTGGATCTTGATATATTTTACAGCTTGCTGTGGCAGCACACATTAGTTGTTGAGCTGATAAAGAATAAATATGACATTGACTCTGCTGCAGCGAAGCGATCTTTTTTTGAACGCTTAGCGTTTCTTTCTTCCGACCCAAAAAAACAACAGGCACTTAATTATATTGAGGAGTGGGGAGATAAATTCTGGGTTGATACTGAAACGCGCATAAAAGAATTTACAGAACGCCTAGAGGAAAGTCTCAAGGCTTCAGTCGGAACGAATATTCCTGGAATAAAGTTTACTGTGGCTGCAGGTAAAACTTTAACTGAGGAGCAAAAAACAGAAGTAGTAAGCTATGGTAAAAAAGTAGTTAGTGCTGTTCAAATTGCAAAGCTAGCACAACTCATCAAGCTGCTTGAGGAGGATATATTTACAGATCCTCAGAAAAAAACGTATGTTTTAATTGATCGATTAGACGAAGATTGGGTAGAGGACAAGCTAAGGTATAAGTTAATTAGAGCCTTGATAGAGACGGTTAGGAAGTTTAGGAATATCAAAACTGTGAAGGTGGCAATAACCCTCAGGACAGATTTGATGGAAAGAGTTCTTGAGCACACTAAATCATCGGGCTTTCAACGAGAAAAATACGATAGCCTTTTTCTTCGCGTTGCCTGGGGGCGAGAGCATCTAGGGCAACTTCTAGATAGAAGAATAAATTATCTTTTAAAACATAAGTATACAAGCGCGGACGTATGTTTTGAGGATATTTTTCCGGCTAGAATTGAGAAGCAATCATCTTTGGATTACATGCTGGATAGAACGTTCCTACGTCCGCGTGACGCAATAATGTTTGTAAATGAATGTTTGGTTGAGGCTCAGGGTAAGACGCAAATTACCAATTCGATAGTCCAGCTTGCAGAAAAGAATTATTCGATAAAACGATTCGAGTCGCTGACGTATGAGTGGTTGGTTGAACATCCTAATCTATCCAAATATTTAGAGTTTCTCAGTCAGAAGAAGAGCTCTTTTAAGGTGAGTTCAATCAGCAGTGATGAGTTGGATTCTCTTGTTTTGGAATTGTCTGGTGAGCCGTTAGAGGGAGCAGATTTGTTAGTGAAAACATCGCATGAGTATATGCTGGCCAAATACCCAAATTCAGTTTCACATATAAACCTTTTTAAGCAGTACCTTTTATTTATTCTATATAGAGTTGGGGCGGTTGGTATTAAGGTAGATGGGCCAAGCTCAGTAAAGTGGATACATGATAGAACTCAGGATCTATCACCAAGAAAAATCGAAGGAACCTCAATCGTTTATGTGCACAAGATGTTATGGAGAGCATTGGCAATTGATAAGACTAGCTAGTATTTTCTTGAAAGAGTCACAGCTTGATGAGTAAAAGTGAACAGATTTGTTTATGAGCACAAGGAGCAGTGATGAGAGCTGACAAGGACGATATTCCTGATTATCTAAGGCCTAGCAAGAAACAAGGTCCGTGGCGAATGCTGGCGATCCTGGGTGTTGGCTCTGCAATCTTTTGGGGCTTGGTCACAGTATTCACAAAACCCATCGTGATCGACGTGGCGCAGCTTAAGCAGGCTATCCGCTTTGGTGGTGAACCCATATTCAACCAGCAGCCTGTACAGCCTCAGCAGCCACCAGCTGAAGCACTACAAGGCAACGATCAAGATTGGATCAGATCCAACGAAGCCCAACAGACCATCCAAGCCAACCGCGAGCTTGAAGAATGGTCACGGCAACGCGCCCAGGAAACATACGAGCGGCAAACAGTATTTAACGATAATAATTACGCGCCGAAGCAGCCAGTGAACACGTACAAGGCAGCGCCCGCACCTGCAGCACAACAGATTGCTTCAGCAGAGCGACCAAGGCAGCAGCAACGCACCGTGCAGCGCGAGCATACCTCGGAGTGGATCAAAAGCTGGAATGGCGGCACCAACTATCTTGCAGAGTGGATATCCGTCAATAACCACATCGACGGCACTACGGTTTGTGCGAACCACAAGCGCGGATCAATCGACTACCGAGAATGCCGTAAAGCTGCGAAGCAGCATTATCACGATGAGTGCAATACGTGGCGTGCTCGCTACAGCGAAGACCGAAAAGAAAGAAGTGACCGCATGAAGGAAAGGTATTGCGGTGCGGCAAGTCGCTTTAATCCAATGGGGTAGTATCGTCGTATTAAAAGAAAGATATTCGGGGAAGTAGAGGTCAGCATGGAGTTACCGTGCGTGGCGCTATAATGTCTTGAGGGTGGCGGTACCCATCGTTTTATAGTGTATGTCGACTTCTATAGGTTCGGATAATGCAATTTTATTCAGTATGATCTCTTTAGAAGCGGTTTAATTGGAAGGTGGTGCCGCTAGTAAAGGTTTATATTGGTTTTATTTAGCCGTTACCTGTTTGGGTGTGGGGGCTTACATTAAAGGTGTGGTTGGCGTTGCGATAATTGCTTTAGGCTATATTGTTGGGTTTATATGGGCTGGCATTAAATCAGTCAAGTTGTATGGATTTGTCAATGCCGTCATTGATAACGCCTAAATTCTAGCGTTGACCATGACTGCTAAACCAAGCCGGGATATCGCACGTACCATGCAGTACACGCCACACATCGATATGTTCTGTACTGTCGACGTAGAACACCATGTATGGATAGCCCTTAACTGGCCATGAACGCAGCCCAGGTAAGTCCAATTCGTGAGCATAGCGTGGTGAACCTGATTCGGGATAACGGCCTATCTGTCTGTAGGCGTGTTCCAGAGCATCAATAAAGCCAAGGGCCGCTGCTTCAGCTTGCTGCTCAAGGTAATAGGCGATGGCTTGGTCTACATCCTGGCTGGCCAGGGCTCTCGGGATGACTGGTTTTTGCGTCATCCGCGATCGTTCCTTACCCGGTCGCGTAGCGATTCGAAATAGTCAGTATCAGCGGGAGCAGCAGGAGCCGAAGCGGCACCCGCCAGCAGAAGGCCACGCAGGTTCTGACGATCCTGATCTTTGCGGATCAGTTCGCGCACGTACTCACTGCTGGTGCTGTAGCCGCGCTTATTCACCTGATCATCCACAAAGCTTTTCATGGTTTCGGGCAGGGAAATATTCATCGTGCTCATGGCTAGATACCTCTTTGCCAAATTTTGCCAATCATCCTAGCAGCTTCGGCGGTGTCGAAAAAGCGTCGAAAACACTGCGCCGGACAGCCACGAATCGACACGCTGAGGCCCAGTAAAATCACGCATTGGCACGCACTGCGATGCAACGATATCGCCTAAAAACGAGTAAAAATCCGCCATACAAAACAAGCCCCGATGCTTTTCAGCATCGGGGCTTTGTCGTTTCTAACCTGGATAACTCAACGCTCCAGCGTATTCGCGGCTCAAGCCTTATCCAGATCCGAAGCTTCGTGGCGCTCGGGTACTTGCTCGGCTTCATCACCCCAGGTGCGATTGACGCGTTTGCCGCGTTTTACTGCGTCGCGGTTGGCGATTTCGTCGGCCCAGCGCAGGACGTGCGGGTATTCATGCACGGCGAGGAATTCTGCTGCCGAGTAGACGTTGTTTCTCACCAGCTCGCCGTACCAGGGCCATACGGCGATGTCGGCGATGGTGTAGGTGTCGCCGGCCAGGTAGCGGTGCTCGGCCAGGCGTTGGTTGAGCACGTCGAGCTGACGCTTGGCTTCCATGGTGAAGCGGTTGATCGGGTACTCGAATTTCTCCGGTGCGTAGGCGTAGAAATGCCCGAAACCGCCGCCCAGATAAGGCGCTGCGCCCATTTGCCAGAACAGCCAGTTAAGGGTTTCGGCGCGGCCGGCTGTGTCCCTCGGCAGGAAGTCGGCGAATTTTTCCGCGAGGTAGAGCAGGATCGAGCCGGACTCGAACACGCGGGTGGGCGTGTCGGTGCTGCGGTCGAGCAGGGCGGGAATCTTCGAGTTCGGGTTGACGCCCACGAAGCCGCTGGAGAATTGATCGCCTTCGGAAATGCGGATGAGCCAGGCATCGTACTCGGCGCCGGCATGCCCGCGAGCCAGCAGCTCTTCGAGCAAGATAGTCACCTTCACGCCGTTGGGCGTGGCCAGCGAATACAGCTGCAAGGGATGTTTGCCGACCGGCAATTCCTTCTCGTGGGTGGCCCCGGCGACCGGCCGGTTGATCTTGGAGAACTGGCCACCGGACGCTTCCAAGTGTTGCCAGACCTTGGGCGGTACGTAAGTAGATTCGCTCATCGATTCCTCGCTATCGGCTCATGAACACTGCATGTGCGACCTAGGCTATCTGGATTGCGCGTGTGATTCGAATAGGTATCGCGCATGTTGATCATCAGTTTGGCTGATGCTTTCAGGCTGGAAAAAATCCGCTCGCGATGGAACCGGCCAGCAGATGCAGGAACCTTGGGCGTGCCGCCTGCTGTCAACGTGCCTAGTGGACAACAACATTCATACGCACAGAAAAGGTGGGCATGTGACCGAAAAGCGCATCACGGCGCAGCAGCTCGGGCTGAAGGCGGGGTTGGACGAGGCAGATGAAGCGGCGCTGTTCAAATGGCTGCTGGCGAGTTTCCTGTTTGGTAAGCCCATCCAACAGTCTGTGGCCGAACGGGCTTATCGGGTCATCGTCGAGCAATATCGGCAAGACAACCCAGCGAAGCTTCTACGCTGCGGCAAGCGCGAGCTGGTGCACATGCTTGGCCAGGCCCGTTACGTGCGCTATGACCTGTCCACCGCTGAGCGCCTTCTGAAACTGAGCAGGAAGCTTATCGACGACTATGACGGGGCGCTCACCACCCTCCGTCAGCGCAGCTCCAGCCAAGAAGACTTTGCGCGGCGCCTGGCCGAGTTCGAGGGAATAGGCCCGAAGACGGTGGAAATCTTCATGCGCGAGGCTGCGTTGGGTTTGTACGGCAGCGTATCGTCAGAACCAGGATGAGCGCTGCAACCTTTCGGCAGCGCTCGCATTCGTTCTCGGGTGTGTGCGAGTGGCGCTACTGGCCCTGCGTGCGACCGCGCTCGCGAGCGGTCTTCTTCTGCAGGATCAGCGACGCTTCGTTGTAGGCAGTTTGGAAGGCTTCGCTGCCGATCCACTTCACCGCCGCGTCCTCGTCATCATCATGGAAGATACTGCGGTAGGTGATCAGCAGGCCCATCATGAAGTCGGTCGCCGCGTCTTCCGCCTCCTCGGCTACCACTAGCTCCAGCACCGGGTATTGCAGGAACACCAGGCACATCGCGAGCAGGCTGATGCTTTCGCCCGCTTTCATGGCCTGGAACAGATCGTCGAAGTGAGCCGGGTCGAAGCCGTTCTCTTCGATGTCCTTGAAATCGAAGGTGCTCAGGTCGATCTCCACGTCATCGAAGGGCTCGTCGATCATCGGGTTGGCCAATACCGGATGGATGAGATTGGCCTTGGGCTTACCCATGCGGTTCTGCTTGGCCTTGGTCTTGGCCCGCTGGGCGCGTTTCTGCTGTTTATCAGGGGAAGCCATGGAGGCGAGTTCCTTGTCTGGCGCAGCCATCTTCATGGCCCAGGATAATCGGGCGCACATTGTATGCAGTCTTGCAGGGTTCGTCGGTGCTGGAGCGGATTTATTCTTGCGGTTCTGGCTGTTGCGCAAGAAGCGCGCGCCGGGAGCAACAGGGTATTTTGCATCGCGGGCCGGCGACCGGCGGGCGGTGCGCGTGGCTGATGGATTGCCCCGCTGCGTTGTATGCGATTACATTTGCAATGTTAAATAGCCATACCGACTGCATTGAGCGCCTCGATATTTCAAGGTACGTGCGTTCCGTAGTGCCTCCACTGCTCAGCTCCTGCTGCTGTATCTCCCTTGCGCGAATCTATGATCACCACCGTTGTCCTCAGCATGCTCTGCGTGCACTTGCTCTGTTTTTGCGTGATGTTTCTGCTGATCAGCAGGCGGCTGAGCGGCAAGAAATGGGGCATGGAAGTTTTTGCGCTCGGCAATCTTCTACTCGGGCTTGCCTATATCCTGCAGTTGCTCGGCGGACCCGCAAACTGGGGACTGCTGAGTGTTATCAACCACACGCTGACCCTGTGTGCGCCTGCTACGTATGTGCTGGGCGCCCTGCGTTTTTTTGATCGGCCCACGCCAGTATGGAGGCCGCTGTTCGCCTTGGCGGGTACCTACACGGCAACGCAGGTGCTGGTGTACTGGGTGCTTGGGACTGAGGCTCGCCATGCGTTGTTGGCGGGCTCGTGCGCATTGCTTTTTCTGGCCATGACCATGGCAGCGCTCTATGCCGGGCGAACCTTTGCCAAGGATCTGCGGGTTGAAATGCTCGTGTTTGCCACGTTGATTGGCGGTATCTGCGCTCTGAACGCAGCAAAGTTGCTGATCATCGTCTACGGGGGAGTGGGGGCGCTCGACATGAACAGCGGCTTTCAGAAGACCTTTTATATCTATATGTCGTTTCTGGGGACCGTACTGCCTCCCAGCGCCGTTTGGCTGGTTCTGCGCCGCCTTACCGATGAGCTGCGCGCCATGGCTGCCCATGACCCGCTCACTCGATTGCTGAACCGAAGGGGGCTGATGGATGGCCTGGATGCGCACTTCCGTTCGCGAACTGCGCGGCCTGCCTACTTGTTGGTCGTGGACGTCGATCTCTTCAAGCGTATCAACGATACCTATGGCCACAGCGTGGGCGATCTGGTGCTGCGCCATGTTGCCGATGTTCTCAGCGCCAACGCCCGCCAAGGCGATCTGACATGCCGGCTGGGTGGAGAGGAGTTTGCGGTTATCTGCCTCGATACTGACAGGGACGGAGCCCTGCAATTGGCCGAACGCATGCGTGCCGCGATCGAACTCAACGAAGTGTCTGGCGTCAGCCCGGACCGGCCGATTCGGTGCACGGTAACCATCGGCGTCTCTGGCGATTTCGCCAGCACGCAGGCGCTTGACGCGGCCATGCAGCAAGCAGACGGCGCGCTCTACCGAGGCAAGACGTCAGGGCGCAATCGCGTTGAATGGGGCTCCACACAAGAGGCCCGGTAGACCATCGCGGCGCACGAGTTCGGGCGCTTGCGTGCTGATGATTCTGTGATGAGCTACCCAGGCCGGGCCATGATCACCTTGGCAAACCCTTCGCCTGGTTCTAGATTGCCCGCTGCGCAGCCCGCGCCTCGTAGAGGATTGATGACTCATGCTCGGTCGCCAGATGCTTCTGTTGTTTCTGCTCTGCAGCGTTCTCTGCGCGCCTGCGCTGAGCCAGGTGTACACCTGGGTGGATGAAAACGGGCAGAAGCATTTCGGCAGCCAGCCTCCGGCCTCGCAACGAGGTGCCGAGTCGGTGAGCATCATCCAGGGCTACGTAGCCGAGCGCCAGGCTTCTGCGCCCGCAGCGCCTGCGCAGAACACAGCTGCCAGTGCTGCGCCAAGCCCAGGCACGCTCTCGAAACAAGAGATGTGCAAGAGCGCGCTACGCTGGACAGCCAGCGACCTGGAAAACCTCAAGGAACTGGCAGAGGCGCGCAAGGAGGCCGGCCGCATCACGGCTGCCGAGTATGCCGAAGGGCAAAAGAACCTGGCGGGCGTCGAAGAGCGAATCACCCGGCAGGGCTGCTTGACCAGCTCTGGCGAGGATCGGCAGCGCTACGAATGCCTTTCCAAAGGCGCCGGCGTGCTGGTTTGCTCGGGGCTGGCAGCCGCCGCGATGGAAGAGGCGACGGACGAGGCCAGGATGCGCGCGCAGAAGCGTTGAGCTGCTCATGTTGAATTGACCGGTTCCTGCTGAGTGTTCCTGCAAGCGAGGCATCACCTCACCGCGCACGTACGTTTCCTGACGCCGCCCCGGATGTCAGATGGCTGGCAACCTGCCTGCAATATATCCGTAACAAAGTCTTCATAAACTCACCGCACATACCCTCTCGTTCGAGTTTTCCCATGAGCCTTGGTCGTTCGCTGCGTGCCCAATTAGTAACGCTGATTGGCGGTGGTTTGGTGTTGATGCTGTTGATTGCGTTAGCCGGGTTCGCATTGTTGTCGCGGCAGCTGGATGGCTATCAAGCGTTGCTCAGCGGCCCTCTCGAAGAGGCGCGGCAGGTGGATGGGGCCAACCTGACGTTCAAGATCCAGGTGCAGGAATGGAAGAATGTGCTGCTGCGCGGCGCTGATGAAACGCAGCGCAATCGCTATTGGCAGCAATTTCAGGAAGAAGAACGACGGGTACAGACGCAAATCGGCCAACTGATCGACACCGCTGACAGCGGCGAGCTGCGGCAGCGCCTGAGCGAATTGCGCCGCGCCCACGCCGAGATGGGCCAGGCGTATCGCCGCGGTTATGAGGCTTTTGCTGCGGCCGGGTTTTCTGCGCAGGCTGGAGACGCCGCGGTGAAGGGCATCGACCGGGCGACCACCGAGCAGCTGTCGTTGCTGGTCGATGAGCTGCACGCGCGCAGCCAGGCCAGTGCCACGCAGTTGAGCGAGGTCGCCCAGCGCAGCGTGCTGTTCGGCAGCCTGGCGATGCTTGGTTCGGGTGTGCTGCTGGCGCTGTTCAGTGCCTGGCTGGTCAACCGGCGCATCACCACGCCGCTGTTGCAGGCGACCGGGCAGCTCGATCTGCTCAGCCGTGGGCAGTTCGGTGCGCGTTTGAGCGAAGGCCGCGAAGACGAAGTGGGCCGCTTGGCCCAGGCTGCCAATCGCCTGCGCGAGTTCATGCAGACGCTATCGCAACAGCTGCGCCGCGGCACGGGTGAGCTGGACGCCGCCACCCATGAGCTGAGCAGCGTGGCCGGGCACATCGGCCACGGCATTCGCGAGCAGTTTTCGCGTACCGACCAAGTGGCGACGGCCATGCACGAGATGAGCGCGACGGCTGACGAGGTGGCGCGGCATTCCGCAGCTGCAGCAAGGGCGGCGGATGAGGCCGATCAGGCCGCGCAGGAAGGCGAGGCGACCATGGCCCGTACTATCGCCACCATCGAGCAGATGCACGGCGAAATCACCCGCACCTCGGAAGTGATCACCCGTTTGGAAAGCGACAGCGAGCGCATCGGCGGTGTACTGGAAGTGATTCGCGGCATCGCCGACCAGACTAATCTGCTGGCGCTCAACGCCGCCATCGAAGCGGCGCGGGCGGGCGATGCTGGTCGAGGGTTCGCAGTGGTCGCGGACGAGGTGCGCAACCTGTCGTTCCGTACCGCCAGCTCGATCAATGAAATCCATCAATTGATCGCCAATGTGCAGAGCGCCTCGAAAGAGGCAACTGCGGCCATCAATGCTGGCGCCCAGCAGAGCGCTGCCGGGCGTACCCAGGTTGGCGTGGCGGGTGAGCGCCTGCACAGCATCACCCAGGCAGTCGAGGCCATCCGCGATATGAATCGACAAATCGCCACGGCTGCCGAGGAGCAAACCTCGGTCGCCGAAGACATCGCCCGCAACCTGGCGGAAATCGTCTCCATCGCCCAGAGCAACGAAGCCGACCTGCAGCGCAGCGAGTCGGCAGGTCGTGCCATGCAGGGGCTGTCTGGCGACCTGTCGACGCTGGTTGCTCGCCTCAAGGATTGATCGGCAAACCGCTCTCGCTGGGCTGTTTGGTCAGCCCTGCAGCAACAGACCCAGCATGCCTAGCGCCAAGGCGATCAATACCACTCCCGAGGCGCGTTCCAATGTTGGTAGCGCGCGCTGGAAGCGCAGCAACAGCCGCCCATTGCCAATGGCCAGTGCCACGAGCAGGTCCCAGCCAAGCACGACGGCGAACATCCACACGCCATAGAACAGCTTCCAACCAGCGCTGCTGTGTGCGCTGCCCAGCATGCTCGCCAGGCTGACGTAGAACAGCGCGTTCTTGGGGTTGAGGATGGCGGACAGAAAGCCCAGGCCAGCCGACTGCAACCACGTCACGTTGCGTACTGCCGTGGCGCGCGCGGAAGTCTTCAACTCACTGCTGCCGGCGTGGCGGATGAACAGTCCGCCGAGATAAATCAGGTACAGGCACCCGACCAGCTGCAGGGCGATGAAAGGCACGCTGCCCGGCTGCAGCACCGACACGCCGGTAAACGCCGCGCCGATGAACACACCGTTGGCCACGGCGATGCCCAGGCAGGCGCCGCTTGCGACTCGCCACCCCGCAGCCAGCGAGGTGCGAGCCACCAGGAAGAAATCCGGGCCGGGGGAAAGCAGCGCCAGGAAATGGGCGGCGGCAATGATCAGGAACTCTTGCATGGCAGGCATCGCTTCTCGAGACAGGATGCCAGCAGTCTGTGGCTGCGCGAATGGGGCTGTATTGAAGGAAATCGTCAGCCGTCACCCTGGAGTGATGGCTGACGCGTTGCGCTAAGCCAGCGGCTACGAATCTGTCAGCGCTGATGAACTCACGCCACCACGGGAATCAGCGGGTCGGCGGCCGCCAGGGCTGTCTCGCGGATGGCGGCCGGTGGATAGATCCACTGGGTGTTGATTTGCGTCTTCAGCTGCTTGCCTTCGGCGCCGGTCAGCACCACTTGGCGATCCCAGCCTTCGGTGTACAGCGCGCCCCATTCGCCGAGGTCCAGGCAGGTGACGTACTTGGTTTGGCTGTAAGGCATCGGCGCGACGCCGAGCAGGTCGGCGGCCGCATTGTTGCCGGCCGAGCGGCCCAGGGCGATGGCGTGCTGGCAGGTCATCAGGGCGTGATTGCCGAGGTCATCGGTGGCGGCAAAGGCGGTATCGCCGGCGGCGTACAGGTTATCCAGGCCCACGACCTTGAGGTTGCGGTCAACGTGCAGGCGGCCGTGGGCGTCGCGTTGGGCAGGTAGCTGTGCAGTCAGTGGCGAGGCGTGCACGCCGACTGTCCAGATCACCGTGAGGGCGTCGATGCGCTCGCCATCGGCGAGGGTGACGCCGCCTGCATCCACCGCGCTTACCGAACTGCCCAGGCGCCAGGTAACGCCCTGTTGAGCGCTGGCTTCGGCGACCACCGGTGCGACCTGTGCGCCGAGGCTGGCGCCGATCTGGGCGCCGCGGTCGACCACGATCACCCGAACATGGGCTTGTTCGCCGAGGATCGCCCGCAGCCGCGCTGGCATCTCGGTAGCGGTTTCGATGCCGGTGAAGCCGCCGCCGGCCACCACCACGGTATTGCGTGCCGGGCTGTCCGGCAGGTCGCGCAAGCCGGTGAGGTGGCGTTCAAGAGCTTCGGCCTGTTCCAGGCTGTCGACGTCGAAGGCATGCTCGACGCCGCTCAGGGCAGGGCGATTCACCTGGCTGCCGCTGGCGAGGATCAGACGGCTATAGCTCACGCTTTGCTCGTTCAGGTCGGCGTCACGGTAGGTGAGGGTTTGCCCCTCGCTGTCGATCCCGGTGACCCTGCCCTTCACGAAGCGCACACCGACCACGGCGAACAGCGCGTCCAGCGGTGCACGCATCCGCGCCACATCCGCTTCGTAGAAGCGTGGGCGAACATGCAGTTGCGCCTGGGGCGCGACCACGCAGATTTCGATGTCGTCGCGTGCCTGCAAGTCGAGCTGACGCGCCGCGCTCAGAGCGCTCCACAGGCCGGCGAAGCCGGTGCCGACAATCAGAATTCGTTGTTTCATTACAGAGTCCTCGAAAACGGTGACCTGCTCGCGGGTGGCGATGCAGGCGGGTCGCTACGACGTTAAGTGGTTATTAGCGGCTGACGAGGTGATTCTCTGCTTGAAGTGGATCAGCGTATTGATCCATAAAGCACCAAATGGATTGATCCAAGTGAGGTCGATATGGCAGGCAAACAGCAGGCGCCTCTGGTGGTTTCTCTCCCGCTCGGTGCGCCGCAGCCGGGCGAAAGCCTGCAACGCTGGCTGTATGCCGCGCTGCGCGAGGCAATTCTCAGCAACCGCCTGCCTTCGGGCAGCCTGCTGCCCAGTACGCGGGCGCTGGCCGAGCATTACAGCCTCGCCCGTGGCACGGTGCAGGCCGCCTACCAGCAACTGCAATCCGAGGGTTACCTGGATACCGGCAGCGGTTACGGCACGCGGGTCAGCGCGGTGCTGCCGGATGTGACGTTAAACGCCGGCTACGTGCGACGACGCATCACGCCGCCTGCAGAGCAGCAGCGCGAGGCGCCGATCACGCAATGGGCGCAGCGCCTGTCCGCCGAGAAGCCGGTGTTCATGGGCGGCGCCGTGCAGCCTGGGTTGCGACCGTTTTTCCCGCACCGCGGCGACGTGCTGGCGTTCCCCATCGACCTGTGGCGCAAGCTGCACACCGGGCACCTGCGCTCGTCACGCCTGCTGGATATGCTCGATGCTGACCCGGCGGGCCTGCCGGCGCTGCGCAGCGCCATCGCCCAGTACCTGTCGATTGCCCGCGGCGTGCAGGTGGGGGCCGAGCGCATCGTGATTCTTGGTAGCGTCCAGCAGGCGCTGGATTTGACCTTGCGGCTGGTGGTCGCGCCCGGCGAGCGGGTGTGGATGGAAGACCCGGGCTATCCCGGCGCGCGCCAGCTGATGAGCGCCAGCGGCGTGGCGATGGTCGATGTACCGGTCGACCGCGACGGCATGCAGGTCGAAGAGGGCATGCGCCTAGCAGCGGATGCGCGCATGGCCTATGTCACGCCATCGCATCAGGCGCCCCTGGGTGGCGAGCTGTCACCGGCTCGGCGTCTGGCGCTCCTGCGCTGGGCCAGCGAGAACGGCAGCTACATCTTCGAAGACGACTACGACAGCGAATACCGCTTCGTCGCCAAACCCATACCGGCATTGCGCAGCCTGGCTAACACCGATGCCTCGGTGATTCTCGCCGGCACCTTCAGCAAACTGCTGTTTCCGTCCCTGCGCCTGGCCTACGTGGTGTTGCCGCCGCAACTGGTGGAAAGCTTCACGCGGCTGGTCTCGCTGACCGCGCGGCACGCCAACAGCTTGTCCCAGGCTGTGCTGGCCGACTTTATCGCCGAGGGCCATTTTGACCGCCACCTGCGCCGCATGCGCAAGCTCTACGCGGCGCGGGCCGAGGCCTTCAGCGATGCGGCGCAAAGGCATTGGCAAGGGCTGATCGACGTACCGCCGATCCGTGCCGGGCTGGATGTGGTGTGTCGCCTGCAGGCGGGCGATGAGTTGGACGCCAAGGCGCGGCTGGCCGCGGAAGGCATCGATGTGATGCCCTTGCAACGCTACTGCGTCAAGCCGCAGCCGCCAGGGCTGGTGATGGGCTTCGCGCCCTATAACGAAGCTGCCATCGAGGGCGCGGCGAAGGATGTGGCGCGGATTCTTAGCCGCCGTTGAGGCTGGTTCAGCGCGCGACGATGATCACGGTGATGCAGATCATCGCCACCACGCCGAAGACCATCCGTGCGATCCATGGCGCTGTGAGCCAGGCGTTGTGGCGCCGGCGACCTGGCCGACGTTCTTTTCCGACAGCCAGCGATTGCCAGGCTGCTGACCCATCGGGTTGCCACAGTGTGGGCAGGCGTGAGCCTTGTCGGAGATACGGTTCTGGCACTCGGGGCAGTCGATAAGGCTCATCGCCCTCTGATGGGTGGCGATAGCGAAGGTGAGACTGAGCGGGTGCAGGCGAACTCCGCCACAGAGCAGAAGAAACGGGGGCTGTAGGGTTTTTGCAGGGGCAACTAGACAGCGCCCGCAGCAGGCTGCGGGCGCTTTATCACGTTACTTGCGGCGCCACTGGCCCTGCTGCTGGATGTACTGGCCGGACGGGGTCTTGTCGATGGCTTTCTGGCCAGCGATGGTCTCTACGTCCGTAAGCTGGATGCCGTTCTGCTGGGCGAGCTTCTGGTACTCGGCGCGGCGTGCGGCGTTGATCAGCTTGGCGATCTCGTCGGCCTGGCCACCGGGCTTGACCACGCCGAGGTAGCCGTTGGGCTGCTCACCGAGTTGGCCGCTGGACTTGGCATCACCCAGGGCGGACATCGCCTCGTTGAGGCTGAGAGCGTACGCCGGCAGGCTCAGGCTGAGCAGCAGCAACAGGCCGGCAAAAGGTTTGATCAGACTCATGTGCGCTTCCTCAGAACAGTCCGCTGGATTCACTGAACATGCTGTCCAGCGCCTTATCCACCTTGATATAGATTTCGTGCTCGATCTTCACATTCAGGTTGATGTTGATCGGCTCGTTGGGCATCGCCAGTTGTACCGTCGGGGTACAGGCTACGGTCAGTAGCCCCAGCAGCAGGGCGGTGATGCAACTACGCAAGCGCATGGCGCTTTCTCCTCGTCAAGGCTCCTTGGGTGCGGTGTCGCGGTGCAACAATCGCTGTTGCACGCGCCGCGTAATGATCTCGTTGACTCGATCCGTCAGCTGCAGGCTGGTGAGCAGCTTGGGGATGTCTTCCTCCAGATTGATGTTGAAATGAATGGGCCGGCCATTTTCGATGGCCGGGTTCTGACCTTCGAGGCGCATGCCCAGCAGCAGTTTGCCGTGCTGATCATAGTCGACCGAGCTGTTCAGGGTGGTGAACCTGAAGTCCTCCAGGGATTGGGTGACCAGCTGCATCGCCGGGTTGCTGCGGCCCAGTGCCTTGATCTTATCGGAGCTGAATTGCAGGTGCCCGCCCGGCTGGCGAGAGGCGATCTGCCCTTGCTCTATCTCGATACCGTTAGGCCCAAGGCGCACGGGCAGGTCGCCATCCAGCGTGCCGCTACCGGCCAAACCTTCTGCCGGGTAGAGGGTGAAAAGCTGCTGGAGTTCCAGGCCGCGAATCTGGATAGGAAACAGCTGGTTACCGGCCGCCAAGTCCCATTGTCCTGGCGTGAGGGTGACGAGCCCGCCCATCAGCGCGGTCTGCGCCAGGTTCACCTCGAGCGTGCCCTGGTCGGCGCTGCTCAGCGGCGCCACGTAGCGCATGCGCGCCTCGAGCGGGCCGATCGGCAGGCCGGGATTGGCCTGCTGGATTTTCAGTTGTTGGACGTACAGGTCAAAGCGCTGGCGCGCCAGCTTGAATTGCATGCGGGTATCCACGCCGCTGAGCTCGGAGCGGTCGTAGATGCCGCCCAGGCCCTTGCCAGTCAGCTCCAGGTCGACACTTGGTGCGTTGCTGCCGGCGGCCAGAGCCAGGTTCGCGGTGGCGTTCAGGCGCCCGCTGTTGAGGTCTAGCAGCGCCGGCCACTGCACCAGGGTTTTCGCCAGCGGGTTGCCGGAACGCAGGAACAGTTCGCCCAGGGTCGCCTTGAGCTGCAGGTTCTGCGCAGCGTCGAGGCGGGCATCGAGGTCGAGTTGCAGTTCACTGTCGTTGTTCAGCTTTGCGCGCAGAACGCCGGCCAGGTCGGCTGCGTCGAGCTGGCCCTGCAAGCGCCAGCCCTGAGGCTGAAGGTTGGCCTGTTCCAGGCGCGTGGTGCTCAGGTTAAGCGGGCCCTTGAACTGCCAGTGCTGCACGGCGCCGGCCTGCAGCTGCACGTTGAGGGTGCTGCCGCCAAGCCCGATTTGCAGCTGCTGTGCGTTCAAGTCGGTGCCCCTCACGGCGGCCGCCTGCAGCCGAGAGCCTTGAGCCAGCGTCAGCTCTACCGCCTGGCTATCGGCGCTGCCCGCCAGCATCAGCTCACTGACCAGATCGCTGGCTTGCCAGCCGGATTGGCTCGCTTTGCTGGTGCGTGTGGTCAGGCGTGTGTCGGCGAACTGCACCGCCCAGGGCGGCGCACTGGCCAACGCCAGGCGGCCTTGCAGCTCCAGATGGGTGGCGCCTTGCAGTGAAAGCACCAGCTTTAGCGGCAGGCTGCGCTCGGCCAGGTCGGCCCGCAGATCGCCGAGCGGCGTATCGGGCTGCAGCTGAACGCGTAGGGATTCGCTACGCAGCTCCGCCGGCACGGCGTTCAGCCAGTCGCCGGTCGGTTGGCTGAGTTGCAGGTCGGCCTCGACACGTCTGGCGATCCAGTGTTCGCCGTCGTTATGCGCTGCCAGCGCCAATTGGCCCTGCAGTTGTCCCAGACCAGGAAAGGGCCAGGGTTGCGGCAGGTTGCCTTTGAGGTCGAACTGGCCAGTGGCGGCCAGCAGGTTGTCCACGCTCAGCTCGCGTCCGGGCAGCTTCAGTTGCCAGGAGCCTTGCACGCCGACTTCGCCCGGCGCTGCGGGCCACTGGGTGTCTGCCGGTACCGTCCAGGCACTCAGCCAGTTCTGCAGAGCGGTCGCCTGAGTCAGCCCGGTGGCGTCGAGCTGACCGCTCCAGGCCAGGCCGTCGGCAACTTGTGCGAGGTTGCTGTTCGCGGTCATTTGCGGCTGCTGATCGACGGCCAGGGTCAGTTGCAGGTCTAGCGCGTGGCTGTGCGGTTGGACGGCGAGGGTGACGTTGATCCGCTGCGCCTGGTGGTCGAGATCAAGCTGCAGGGTGGTGCGATCAACCTCGTCACGCTGCAGGTTAAGGGCTCCGCTGGCGCTGCACTGGCCGCGGGCGCAGGGCAGGGCGGCGTCGAGCTTGTGGATAAAGAGGCTGCGCGGCAATAGCGCAAGTGGGGCGGCCAGTTGCTGGAGCTCGAGATCGGCTGGGGGCGTGGTGGGTGGTGCCTCGTCATCGGCGGGTAGCCAGCGGATCGCCAGGCGGTCGATATCGACGTGCTGCCAAAACGGCAAGCTGACGCCGAAATCACGCCAGGCCAGCTTCAGACCATGGCTGTGCAGGCTCAGGGTGCCAGCGCCGCTGCGTTGAGTCAGCTGCAGATTTTCAAGGTGCACGCCGGTGCCGGAGAGCGAAATACCGCTCCAGTCGAGTGTCTCGACGCCATTGCGCTGCAGCAGGTAGCGGCCGCTGAGATAAAAGGTGGCGATGAGCACCACCAGCAGCATGAAAGCAACAGACAGTCGCAGCGTGGAGCGGCGGCTGAGCATGGGCATTTATCCATCGGCAAGCGGATTGGCGACGGTAACCCGAAGCGGCATGGGCTGCCAAATGGGCTTTCGCGAAGGGAGTGGCTCACAGGTTTATGTCGTCGGCATGACAGGGGCGTATTTTGGTGCGTGGCCAGAACGCCCGTCTGTCAGGGCGCGGTGGCTATTGCAGCGCCGTCATGCCCCGCAAAAGGGCGTTGTAGGCGGCTTGCCGCGAGACTTGTGCACAATCGCGATGCGGCTTGTCAAGCAGCATATTAGCGCTTGCGAAAAGCCTATGAATGTCGTAGGTAATAATTTAACTATATGAAAAATATAGACTTTTTTGATGTGGCGAAAAAATAGCCAGTTTGACTCGGGGCCCCATACCATCGGCGTTGGGCGCCGTTTCGCCCATCATATGCACATAGTTATCCACAGCTTCTGTGGATTGTCACAAGCAGGCCAGACAGGAGTAGGGCGGGGTTTACCTGGCAACAAAAAAGAGTAGAGTGGCGCGCCTGTTCCGTAGCCCCGCTTTGTCTCTTATGCCCCGCGCGTTACCCCATCTCGATCTTCATACGCTTCCCGTCCGTGCTCAGGTGCCGGTCCGTTTTGCTACCTGGCTGCTGGATCGCTCGCGTCTGGGGCATGCCCCCAGCGTAAAGCGGATTGCCGGCCGTTTGCTCAAGCAACCTGCACGCCAAGGTGTGATTCAGGCGCAAAGCCGCCTTGGTCAGATTCTCTGCCGTGATTGCGGCAATACCCGCGATCGCCGAGTCGGTCTGGAATTGCTGCGTCAGGCTGCGCGAGCCGGTGACGGCGTTGCCCAGCTGGAACTGGGTCGTCTCTATTGTCAGCCTCGCCATCTAGAGCCGCAGCAAGCCAGGCACTGGCTGGAGCTGGCGGCGCTGCAAGGTGTCGACGAAGCCAGGGACCTGCTGGATCGTCTCTAGGGTCGGCTGACGCTTTCCTGGCGGATCGCCCGGCAAGTCCCGCATGCGCCGTTGGGGAGTTTGAAAGCAGAACGCCGCTCGCTGCGTGCTCCGCCTTGCGGAGCGTCGCCCGGCCTGGTGAGACTTCTCGCAGCAAGCGGCTTGCGCTGAAACCTCGGCAGACCCTACGGCCTGTTAATCAGGCCGCGTGGTTATACTGCGCGGCAGTCTCGCCTGGATATTGATATGCCCTTTGATCTCGTTTCGCTGCTGCCGGCCTTTCTGGTCGGCGCGCTCGTCGCTGCCGTTCCTTTATGGCTGCGTGCCGTCGCCCTGTCGCGCCAGGCCGAGGAGATGCGCCTGCAGTCCGGGCTTGCCCAGGAGCGCATGAATGCCGCCCAGCTGGCTCAGGCCGGGCTGAGTGCGCAGCTGGACAGTTGTCGCAACGAGCTGGCCGACATTCACGAGATTAAGGCAGACCAGCAGGCCGAACTCGCCGCGCTGCGTCGGGAAACGCACCTGCTGCAAAACGACCTGCAGCTGGCGCGTGAAGACATTAAAGACGGCCATACCCTGCGTGAGCAGCGCGAAGCCGAGTTGCGTCGCCTGGATAGCGAGCGAGCCGGGTTGGCTGCCGAGCTGCACGAGCAGCAGGAGCACCATCAGCAGCGCCTCGAAGACCTGCAAGGTGCCCGCGATGCGCTGCGGGCGCAGTTCGCCGAGCTGGCCGGCAAAATATTTGATGAGCGCGAGCAGCGCTTCTCGGAAACCAGCCAGCAGCGTCTCGGGCAATTGCTTGACCCGCTCAAGGAGCGCATTCAGTCCTTCGAGAAACGGGTCGAGGAAAGTTACCAGCAGGAGGCACGCGAACGCTTTTCACTGGGCAAGGAGCTGGAGCGCCTGCAGGGGCTCAATCAGCGCCTGAGCGAGGAGGCGATGAACCTGACCCAGGCGCTCAAGGGCCAGAAAACCCAGGGCAACTGGGGCGAGCTGGTGCTCGAGCGCGTGCTGGAGCACGCCGGCCTGCAGAAGGGGCGCGAGTATCACACCCAGGTCAGTCTGAAGAGCGCCGATGGCGAGCGTTTTCAGCCGGACGTGCTGATTCAGCTGCCGGGTGAGAAGCAGGTGGTGGTCGATGCCAAGGTCAGCCTGACCGCCTATCAGCAGAGCGTGGCTGCCACCGACGAGCCGACGCGGCAACTGGCCCTGAAGCAGCATGTGCTGTCCCTGCGCAGCCACCTCAAGGGGCTGTCGCTCAAGGACTACCAGCACCTCGACGGGCTGCACAGCCTGGATTTCGTGCTGCTCTTCGTGCCCATCGAAGCGGCATTCGCGGCGGCGCTGCAGGCCGATCCGGGCTTGTTTCAGGAAGCCTTCGACCAGCACATCGTGATCGTCAGCCCGACCACACTGCTGGCCACGCTGCGGGTCATCGACAGCCTCTGGCGCCAGGAGCGGCAAAGCCAGAATGCCCGTGAGATTGCCGAGCGGGCTGGTGCGCTGTATGACAAGTTCGTGGCGTTCATCCAGGACCTGGACGAAGTCGGCATGCGTCTGCAGCAGCTCGACAAGGCGTATGCCGGAGCGCGCAACAAGCTGGTCGACGGTCGCGGCAACCTGATTAGCCGGGCCGAAAATATCAAGCTGCTCGGCGCCCGGGCCAGCAAGAGCCTGCCTCCCGAGCTGCTCGAGCGAGCCGCGGGCCTGCCACTGGATGAACCGCTGGACGACTGACTCACGCCTGAAACATCCGCTGCCAAGGTGATTTGACCTACGGGCTGGACGTGCCCGAAATTTTGGCTATCTTGTCGGTTGTCATACTTCTAAAGGGTGTGGCAATTCAGCCTGGCTGAATGCTCGCCGAGCTACGTGCTCTTGGCGAATTTCAGTCTATTCAACAGATTGGCCATAACAAGGATAAGAATATGCCGCTCATCGAGCGCTTCACTGCGCCAGCAGCACCTCGCGTCTGGCAAGCAAAAAAGTATGTTGTCGTACCGCTTGCCTTGTTGTTCAGCGCTTCTGCGCTGGCACTGGATGCCCCGCAAAAGATTCAGGTCCCGACCCTGGCTTATGACGACAGCCAGATCATTCTGGTGTGGGAGAAGCCGGAAAACACCGCCGGCATCGTCGATTACCACGTGTACATGGACGGCAAGCGGCTCGGTGGCGCCAACGCCAACAACGATCGGTACTCGCCGGCCAAGCCGTATATCGACCAGTTCTACAAGGACGATACGGCAAACTTCCACCACCGTATTTCCCTTCACAACTACACCGTCGATGGCCTGAAGCCCGAGACCGAATACCGCTTCACCGTGCGTTCGGTGGACGCCAAAGGCAAGGAGTCCGCCGACAGCCCGGTGCTGGTGCAGCGAACCACGGCGGTGCCCGAGGTGTTCAACGTCGAGAAGCAGGGCGCCAAGGGCGACGGCAAGACGCTCAATACCGCTGCCATCCAGAAAGCCATCGACGCCTGTTCGCTGAACTGCACGGTGCTGATTCCCGCTGGCGTGTTCAAGACCGGCGCGCTGTACCTCAAGAGCAATATGACTCTGGAGGTCGCCGAGGGCGCGACGTTGCTCGGCTCGGAACGCGCTGAGGATTACCCGCTGGAGGGCTACATTCAGTACCCGTACTCAACCATGGTGCGCCCGGCGTCGCTGATCAACGCGCTGCCGCGTGACCCCCGCCAGCACCAGTCGTTCGAGAACATCCGCATCGTCGGCAAGGGCACCATCGACGGCAACGGCTGGAAGCGAAACGACGACAGCCAGGACCAACTGGGCAATCCGCTGCCGTTCTATCGGGCCAGCGACAACACCCGTTACATGGAAGACGGCATCCTCGCCAAGGATCAGGTCGAGAAGGCGGTGGCGCGCGGCATCATCGTCAAGGACGCGTACGGGCAGATGCGCTCGTCACTGATGACCCTGCGCAACGTCAAGAACGTGTTCTACGGAGGCTTCACCGTGCTTAACCCGGCGTACCACGGGATCATGAATCTGGAGACCGAGAATGTGGTGATGGCCAATACCGTGCACAAGACCTACGACGCGAATAACGGCGATGGCATCGAGTTTGCCAACAGTAAGGGCGCCATGGTTTTCAACAATTTCTTCGACACCGGCGACGACTGCGTCAACTTCGCCTCGGGCACGGGCGCCGATGCGACCAAGCAGCCGCCTCAGGAAGATGCCTGGATCTTCAATAACTACTTCCGCCGCGGCCACGGCATGGTGGTTGCCGGCAGCCACACTGGCGGCTGGATCCAGAACATTCTTGCCGAAGACAACGTGTCCGATGGCACCGACACCGGCCTGCGCATGAAAAGCACCAATTTCATGGGCGGCGGCGCGCGCAATGTCACCTTCCGCGACTCGGCGATCCGCAACACGGTCAAGCAGGGGGTGATCATGACCCTCGATTACCATGACCCCAACGCCATTCTCGACTACAAACGCTCGACCGTGCCGGGCCAGTTCCGCGACATTCGCGTGGCCAATGTGACGGTGGAAGATGCCGCCGGCGCGGCGATTCAGGTCAAGGGTGACAGCGCTCATGACGCCTACCACGAGAACATCGCCTTTGAGCAGGTGCGTTTCAAGGGTAAAGCCAAGGCGCAGATCGACGGGCTGCGCAACGCCAACTTCACCGATGTCAGCTTCGTCGGCAGCGACGGCAACCCCTGGGACATCAAGGGCAGCGAAGGCCTGAGTTTCGACCGTGTCGAGCCGCAGCCAAAGCAGTAGCGGTAAACAGCTGGCGCGGGTGGCTCAGTCGTCCCGCGTCAGCACTTCGAGCAGTTCAATGTCGAAATTCAGGTCCGAGTTGGGCGTAATGTGTGCGCCCATCTGGCGCTCGCCGTAGGCCAGGTGCGCGGGCACGAACAGGCGCCGCTTGCCGCCGACCTGCATGCCGATGATTCCCTGATCCCACCCCTTGATCACGCGACCGGTGCCGATCACACACTGGAACGGCTTGCCGCGCGAGTGGGACGAGTCGAACTCAGTGCCGTCTTGCAGCCAGCCGCGGTAGTGAGTGGTGATCAAGGCGCCCTTGACCGCGGCCTTGCCGTCACCCACGTGCAGATCTTCTATGCGCAGTTCATCACTCATGTTGCCGGTCCGGTCAGTTGTCGAGGGCCTGCGTTTTCGCAAGAAACGCTGCGCTTTGCAACCGCTGAACGCCTGTAAAGGCGTGTAGTCCGTTCACGACCGGGTGAGGCGTAATTCAACAGTGAGGCAATGGCAGCCATTGGCCGGAAACCGTCCGTGATACTTGGCCACGCGCGGCCGACGTCAGAGATCAGCATGCCTTATAGCAGCCGAAAGGCTTCCTGGCTCTTCGCCAAGGACAGATCACTGGGCTGGGGCGCATATTTTGCGCAGAACTAACCGGCGATTAGAGTCTCCATAGACGACTGGTCTAATTGTTGGTAGACTATTTTCACTATGAAGAAACCCGCTAACGAAATGCGCGAGCACATCCTTACTGTTGCCAGGGCGCTGATGACTCACAAGGGCTACACCGCAGTGGGCCTCAACGAGGTGTTGAGTACCGCAGGTGTGCCCAAGGGGTCGTTTTACTACTACTTCAAATCGAAGGAAGAATTCGGGCAGGCATTGCTTGACGAGTATTTCGATGAGTACCTGGCGCGTATAGCCCCGATTCTCAATCAACAGGCCAATGGAGCAGAGAGCCTTCTGGGTTACTTCCAGTACTGGATCGAAACCCAGCATGACGACTCGCTCTACAACAAATGCCTGGTGGTGAAACTGGGTGCGGAAGTTTGCGACCTCTCCGAGGTCATGCGTCAGGTGCTGGATAAAGGTACCGGCAGAATCGTCAAGCTGATTGCCGGGAGCATCGAGCGCGGTATCAGTGATGGCAGCGTCGTTACCACGGACAGCGTTGCGCTAGCCGAGGCCCTTTATCAGATGTGGCTCGGCGCCTCTCTGATGGCCAAAGTAAACCGCTCTACTCGGCCCTTCGAATCGGCACTGACCATGACGAAAAGCCTGCTCGGGTGAGCGGCTTTTTTTTACCTGAAAACTAGACGACTGGTCTACTAAATAGGATTTCACATGACTGACAATACCACTCGTACCGACCTGTTCGAGCCCACCCGCATGGGCGCCATCGAGCTCTCCAACCGCATCGTCATGGCCCCGATCACTCGCAGCCGCTATGCGGAAGACGGTATCCCCAACGAACTGCACGCCACCTACTACGCCCAACGCGCTTCGGCTGGCCTGATCATCGCGGAGGCCACGAACATTTCCGCGCAAGGGCGTGGCTATGCCGCTACGCCAGGAATCTGGAGCGAGGAGCAAACCGCTGGTTGGAAGAAAGTGACCGAAGCCGTGCATGCCGAAGGGGGCAAAATCGTGCTGCAACTCTGGCACGTCGGCCGCTTCTCCAGCGTCGCGCTACAGCCTGATGGTCAGGCACCCGTTGCACCCTCGGCGATCAAAGCCGAAGGCGATACCTACACCACCGAGGGGTTCGTGCCAGTGTCCATGCCCCGCGCGCTGGAAACCGGCGAGGTCCCCGGGATTATCGAGCAGTACCGCGTCGCAGCCAGCAACGCCAAGCGTGCCGGCTTCGACGGTGTGGAAGTTCATTCGGCCAACAGCTACCTGCTCGACCAGTTCCTGCGCGACTCAACCAACCAGCGCACCGACCAGTACGGTGGCTCTATCGAGAACCGGGCACGCCTGACCCTGGAGGTCACCCGCGCAGTGATCGAGATATGGGGCAGCGAACGTGTCGGCATCCGCCTTTCCCCCGTGACTCCCGACGCCGGTAATACACCGCCGGATAGCAACGTAATGGCCCTGTTCGGCTATCTGGTGCCTGAGCTCAATTCGCTCAACCTGGCCTACCTGCATTTCGTCGAAGGCGCAACGGCGACCAGTCGCGACGTGCCGGAAGGTGTCGATATGGATGCCTTGAGCGGTTTGTTCGCGGGCCCATACATCGGCAATAACAACTACGACCTGGACATGGCCATCGAACGTCGCGCCGAGAACAAGATCGACGCCGTCGCATTTGGCCGCCTGTTCATCGCCAACCCGGATCTGGTGCAGCGCCTGCGCACCGGTGCAGCTCTGACGATCGCACCACGCGAGAGCTACTACGGCGGTGGAGCCAAGGGCTACACCGACTGGCCGACGGGTAACTACTGAGAGCCGTCCGGCGCCACGCAGCCGGAGCCATCCATGGCGAGTGCCCAGGCATTCGCCACCACTCACGCGCTCGCTGCTGCGGGCGCAGGTATGAAGGGTCGATACATGAATTATCTGGATCAGAAAGTCATCGTCATTACCGGCGCGTCTTCCGGTCTCGGCGCCGCTGCTGCACGTGCGTTGGCCGCTCACAACGTGCGCATCGTCGCCGCGGCGATCGACGAGCCAGCTCTCGATGCGTTCGTCGCGGAGCTACGCGCCAGCGGCGTTGAGGCGGTCGGCAAGGTAACTGACGTGACCAACCTCGACGACGCCCATGCCCTGGCGCAATTCGCCAAGGACACCTACGGCTCCATCGACATTCTGATCAACAACGCGGGCCTGATGCTGTTCTCCAACTGGACCGACCTCGCCGTCAACGACTGGAACAAGATGATCGATGTCAACATCAAGGGCTATCTCAACATGATCGCTGCGGTACTGCCGCAGATGCTGGCGCAGAAGTCGGGCCACGTACTCAACATGGCCTCAGTCGCGGGTCATCAGGTCGCTGACGCTGCCGGGGTGTACAGCGCCAGCAAGTTCTTCGTGCAGGCGATGACCGAGTCGATGCGCAAGGAATTGGGCGTCAAGCATGGCATTCGTGTGGGCACTATCAGCCCAGGCGTGATCGACACCGGCTGGGCAGACAAGGTTGAAGATCCCGCGGGGCGCAAGGCCGCCAAGGAACTCAACAAGATCGCCATCTCCCCCGACGACATCGGCAAAGCAGTGGTTTACGCACTCAACCAGCCGGCCAACGTAACCGTGAACGACTTGATTATCTCGCCAACCCGACAGGACTGGTGAGGGCCCAAGAGCTATCGCGCGGGAACCCACAGGGCTGATCTTCTTACCCGAAGACGCTTGCGGGCTTATTCATTAATTTCCAAAGAAAGGATCACATCATGAGCAAACCAATCTACGTACATGAATACCAGGCCATCGTCGAAGTACTGAACCAGTACAACGAAGGCGGTAAGCACGCCAAGAGCAGCATCATGAAACCGGCCTTCAATGAGCAGGCAACCATCTTCGGCGTCGATGCCGACGGCAAGTTGGCCGGCGGCCCGATTCAGAGTCTGTTCGATACGATCGACAACCCGCCTTTCCGGCCCTCCCCTGAGGCTCAGGGCGTAATCGTCACTATCGATATCGTCGGCACTGCCGCTAGTGCGCGTATCGATACCAACGATATCTCGGGCTTCTGCTTCACCGACTTTTTCAACCTGTTGAAAGTCGAGGGCAAGTGGATGGTAGTCAGCAAGATCTACCACACCCACGTCGCCCCGTAATTCGCAGTCCGTGTAACTACGCCCGGTACACCGCGATGCAGAACGTCCAGCGACGATTGGCACGCTCTCTTTGACCTGGAGAAACGCTATGAGCAAGAACACCAAGGCAGTTGCCACCAGTGAATACGATGCGGTGATCGCAGTGGCTCAGAAGTACGTCGATGGCCTGCGGGTCGGTAGCGCTGCAAACGTGGCAGAGGCCTTCCACAAGGATGCGGTGATGTACGGCTTCACCAACGGTGAACTCATGGGTGGCCCGATTGCCAACTTATTCGACTTCATCGAAAAGAACGGCAAAGCCCCTGGCATCAGAACCCGCCTGGATGTGCTGGCGATCACCCCGACCACCGCCGTCGTGCGCGTCGATATGGAGAAAGACGCCATCGGTGCTGACTACAACGATTACCTGACGCTGATCCGCATCGACGGTGCGTGGAAGGTCATCGCCAAGGTCTATCACCAGTTCGAAGGCTGATTTCTCTGACCAGACGCAGGCCCCGGCAGAGCGGGTCGAACTGCCGAGCCGAGGCCTTCACGACGGTGTATCGCTCGACCCCACCCCATGAAAGGAGACGAAGATGAGCCAGGTATTCATAGTCGGCGGCGCCGGCAAGATTGGCCGCCGACTGTCCCAGCAACTGAGCAGGAATGGTCATCAGGCGCTGGCCTTGTACCGCAACCCGGAACAGACCGAGGAGTTGAAGTCGCTCGGGGCGATCCCAGTGCAGGGCAGCCTGCTGGAGCTGGATGTGGATGCACTCGCAGCGCTGATGGCCGGCAGCGATGTTGTGGTGTTCAGCGCAGGCGCGGGCGGCAAGGGCGGCCCACAGATGACCAACGCCATCGACGGCCAGGGCCTGGAACTGGCTGTCGCGGCAGCGCGAAAGGCGGCGGTTGCGCGTTTCCTGCTGGTTTCCGCATTCCCCGAAGCCTCTCGCGGCAAGCAAGTATCCGAGACCTTCGAGAACTACATGGCGGTCAAAAAGCGGGCCGACGTGCATCTGGCCGAAAGCGATCTGGACTGGATCATCCTCCGCCCTGGCACCCTGCTCGACACTGTGGGTACTGGCAAGGTACGCGCCGGTCTGGCGATCCCCTATGGCGAGGTGTCACGCGACGACGTGGCTGCCACGCTGCTGGAGATCATCCTCCGCCCGAACGTAAGCCGAGTGATCATCGAACTGACTCAGGGAGACACGCCGATCGGTGAATCCGTTCAACAGCTGGCCCGATCATAAGCGGCCAAGCCCCAGCGGTTTTGCGGTTAGCGGCTCGTGCCAGGGTCTCGCTATCTGTGCCAGTTGCAGCGGCTGATGGGGAATGCCCTGCCTCTGGCAGCGGCTACTTACTCAGAGACCGCTCAGCTCGGCGATAGACATACGACGCCGCACGATGTGACACAGCCCGACGTATAGGCCGTATCCGCAGAACGCGGCGCGGCCTTCATCAATGCCATTCCCAACAGCCATGCAGGCCAAAGCCTGCAGGAGTCCCCAATGCCTTCAGTTCACTACAACGCCCTGATCGACAGTGGCGCCAACCAGGTGTGGAAGTTACTCAAGCAATTCGGTGGCATTAGCCAATGGCACCCGGCTATTTCCGAGAGTTTGATCGAGGACAGCAAGCCAGGCGGTCTCGTTGGCTGCATTCGCCGTCTTACCCTGGAAAACGGCGCCATCCTGCGCGAGCGATTGCTGGCGATGGATGACAGCCAATTAAGCTTTTCCTACCGTTTCGAGGAAGCACCGATGCCGGTGGAAGACTACGTGATGACGGTGAAGCTGGTCCCTATCTGCGGGCTGGACCAGACCCTGATCCAGTGGTCAGCGCGCTTCGATAACCGCGAACTTGATCCCGAGGGCAAGCAGCTCGATATCATTCGTGAGCTGATCATTGGCGGGCACGATAGTCTGCGGGACTATATATGCCATTGATCCCAGTAAAACCACTCGAGAGCGAACGTGGTACTCAGGTACGGACTGACCTACCGTTCAGTCAATTGCGCCTTAACCACCCCGGCATCTGTTCGACATGGAGGCGTTGACAGATAACTGCTTCAAACATTTTCAATGTTCAGTGCAGATGCTTGGAAACAGCGTCATCCACCCTATGAGGGCCAGTCCCGCCTTACACCAGCGGCAGGTGCCGGCTGATCAGCGCGCGCAAGGCGGCCGGCTTCACCGGTTTGGGCAGGAAATCCAGGCCGGCGGCATGCACCTGGGCGATCAGCTCGGGGCGGCCGTCGGCGCTGATCACCACGCCGGGCACCGGCTCACCCAGGCGCGTGCGCAGCCAGGCCATCAGCTCGGTGCCGGTGTCGCCTTCGTCGAGGTGATAGTCGACCAGCGCCAGGTGCGGGCGCACCTCGCCGTCGAGCAATGCTTCGCATTCGGCGCGGTTACGCGCCGACCACACTTGGCAGCCCCAGCGCGAGAGCAGGCTGTGCATGCCGGTGAGGATGCTTTCTTCGTTATCGATGCACAGCACCTGGGTGCCAGTCAGCAATTGGCCACTGCCCTCCAGGCGTGGGCGCTGCACGACCGGTGTCTGGCTGCGGGCAATCGGCACGGTGACGCTGAACACGCTGCCTTTTCCCGGCCAGGAGCGCACCTCCAAGCTGTGACCGAGCACCCGGCACAAGCCGTCGGCGATGGCCAGGCCGAGGCCCAGGCCCTTTTCGGCGCGGGTCTGGTGACTGTCCAGGCGTTTGAATTCCTCGAAGATGGTCTGGCGCTTGTCCTCGGGAATCCCCGGGCCGCGATCCCAGACTTCCAGGCGCAGGTGCCCGCCCTGGCGGCGTACGCCCAGCAGCACGCGGCCCTTGGCGTAACGGAAGGCATTGGTGAGGAAGTTCTGCAGCACGCGGCGCAGCAGCTTGCTGTCGCTGTCGACGCGCAGCGTGCTGCCCTGCATATGGAAGTCGAGGCCATGCTCTGCCGCCAGCACCTTGAACTCGGCGCCCAGTGTGTCGAACAGGCTGTTGAGGGCGAAGGCGTTGCGGTCCGGAGTGATGCGGCCATTTTCCAGGCGCGAAATGTCCAGCAGGTCGCTGATCAGGTCTTCCGCGGAGCGTAATGAGCTGTCCAGGTGGCGGACCAGTTCCTGGGCCTCGCGCGGCAATGCTTCTTCCTGGTGGGAGAGGGCGGCAGAGAACAGCCGCGCGGCGTTCAGCGGCTGCATCAGGTCATGGCTGACTGCGGCGAGAAAGCGCGTCTTCGAGGCGTTGGCCGCTTCGGCAACCCCGGTGGCCGCGGTCAGCGCCTTGTTCAGCTGCGAGAGCTCAAAGGTCCGCTCGGCAACCCGCTGCTCCAGGCCTTCGTTGGCGGCCTTAAGGGCGCGTTCGGCCTCGCGGAATTCGGTGATGTCGGTGAAACTCATGACGAAACCACCGCCCGGCATCGGGTTGCCGATCAGTTCGATGACCCGGCCATTGGGAAACACCCGCTCGTAGCTGTGCGCGGTACCCTGGCGCATCCAGTACAGGCGTTTGGTGACGCTCTCTTCGACATCGCTGCTGCCGAGCATGCCGCGTTCGGCATTGAAACGGATGATCTCGGCAATCGGCCGACCCACACAGATCAGCCCCTCCGGATAGTCGAAGATTTCCAGATAGCGGTGGTTCCAGGCCACCAGGCGCAGCGACTGGTCGACCACACTGATGCCCTGACTGATGTTCTCGATGGCGCCCTGCAGCAGGGCGCGGTTGAACTGCAGCACCTCGCTGGCTTCGTCGACGATGCGCACCACATCCTCGACCTGCATGTCGCGGCCTTCAATGGCCGCCTTGACCACTGCGCGCGTCGACGAGGCGCCGAGTACGCCGGCCAACAGGCGCTCGGTGTGGGCGATCCATTCGCTGTTGGCCGGCTGCGCCGAGTTGAACACTTTGCCCTGGCGGGCAGCGAAGCGGCTAAAGCTGTGCTGAGCGCGCTCCTCGCCGACGAAGCGACCGGCCAACAACAGCAGGTCGTTAACTTGCACCGCCAGTGAGGTGCGCCCGCCGGCCTTGTTGCCGAAGTCGTGGTTGACGAAGCGCCCGGCCTGCCAGTGCTCGGACACTCGAGTGCGCGAGAAGGATGACACCCAGGCAAACAGCGTCAGGTTGCCGGCTAGCGACAGCACCACGCCGCGGGTCAGGGCGTCTACTTCGAAACCAATCGGCGCATACAGCAGAGTGCGCAGGCCAGGGAATATATCCAGCGGCCAGCCCAGGCCGCGGGCCAGCACCGGCAGTACCAGCGTGTAGACCCACAGCGCGGCGCCGGTGATCAGCCCGGCGAACACACCGCGGCGGTTGGCCTGCTTCCATACCAGGGCGCCAAACATGGCGGGCGCCAGTTGGCCGATGGCGGCGAAGGAGATCTGCCCGATGGTCGCCAGGCTGGCGTTGGTGCCGAGCAGGCGGTAGCACACGTAGGCCAGCAGCAGGATCAGCACGATGCTGACCCGGCGCGCGGTGAGCATCCAGTGGCGGAATGCCTCGAACGGCCGCTCGGTGCTTTTGCGGTGCAGCAGCCAGGGCAGCAGCATGTCGTTGGAAATCATCGTCGACAGCGCCACCGAGGCGACGATCACCATGCCGGTGGCGGCCGAGGCGCCGCCGATGAAGGCCAGCAGGGCCAGGGCAGGATGGGCTTCGGCAAGGGGCAGGCTGATCACGAATGAATCCGGGCTGACGCCGCCTGGCAGCAGCATCTGCCCGGCCAGGGCGATGGGAATCACGAACAGCGCGGCAAGCAGCAGGTACAGCGGAAATACCCAGCGTGCCAGGCGCAGGTCGCGCGGTTCGGTGTTCTCCACCACGGTGACGTGGAACTGGCGAGGCAGGCAGATGATGGCGATCATCGCCATGCCGGTCTGCACCAGCATGGCCGGCCAGTTCACCGCCACCGCCCAGTATTCCTCCAGTTCGGTGTTGCGCTGCGCCTGGCTGAGCAGGTCGCCGAAGCCGTTGTACAGGCCGTAGGTGACGAAGGCGCCCACCGCAAAGAACGCCAGCAACTTGACCAGTGATTCGAACGCGATCGCCAGTACCATGCCGCGGTGGTGTTCGGTGACGTCGAGGTTGCGAGTGCCGAACAGAATGGTGAACAGCGCCAGGATAAGCGACACCACCAGGGCGGTGTCCTGGGCGCGGGTGCCGTCGGGATCGGTCTCCGAGCCGATCAGCAGATTCACGCCGAGCACGATACCCTTGAGCTGCAGGGCGATGTAGGGCAGCACGCCGACCAGGCAGATGAGCGCGACGACGATCGCCAGCGATTGGGATTTGCCGTAGCGTGCTGCAATGAAGTCGGCAATCGAGGTGATGTTTTCCTGCTTGCTGATCAGCACCATCTTCTCGATCACCCAAGGGGCGAAGAGCAGAAGCAGCATCGGCCCGAGGTAGATCGGCAGAAATGACCACAGCTGCTCGGCGGCCTGGCCGACCGCACCGAAGAAAGTCCAACTGGTGCAATACACCGCCAGCGACAGGCTGTAGACCCAGGCGCGCACGCGCGGCGGCAGCGGCTTGCGCCGACGGTCGCCGTAGAAGGCGATGGCGAACAGAACGGTCATGTAGAGCAGGGCGACCGCCGCGATTAGCCAGCTGGACAGCGACATGCAGACTCCGGAGAAAACTTAGGGGGCTTGCTTGGGTCGTATCTTGGCACGCTCTCGTGCACCTGAGCGTGCGGATATCGAGGGCAGCGAAGACACCCCAGTAGTGTCGCAGCAAAGCGCCGCAACGTCAGGCGCGACCAAGGTCGCACATGCATGACGGGCGCCGCTGCGGCACGCTGTTGCAACCTGGTTCATGGCAGACAGGCCCCGCATTCGGTGCGAGACTGACGGGCCTTCGCCGCTGTTCGTGGAGAGAATCAATGTTCAAGCCGCAGTTGATCACGCTGCAACGTGGCGCCCTGCGCATCGAGCCGCTGCTCGATGGCGACATCCCGGCCCTGGTGACCCTGGCCGAAGCCAACCGCCAGGAGTTGAGCTACATGAGCGGCACCCAGCGCCTGGACTGGTATCGCCAGGCCCTGCACGAGCAGCGCGAGGATCGGGCGCTACCGTTCGTGATCCGTCTGGGCGAGCAATTGGTCGGCACCACGCGCTTCGCCGATTTCATGCCGACCCTGCCGGCCGTGGAGATTGGTTGGACCTGGCTCGACGCCGGCCAGCACGGCACCGGCCTCAACAGCATGATCAAGTACCTGATGCTGCGCCACGCCTTCGAAAGCTGGCAGATGGTGCGTGTGCAGCTGAAAACCGCCGGCAGCAACCTGCGCTCGCAGCGCGCCATCGAGAAGCTCGGCGCGATCCGCGAAGGGCTGCTGCGCAACCACCGTCGCCTGGCCGACGGGCGCCTCGATGACACGGTAATCTACAGCATCACCGATCAGGAGTGGCCGGTGGTCAAGGCCGGGCTGGAGGCACGCTTCGGCGTTTGAGCACACCGATTGGGATCGCGAACAGGCCAGTTACTGCGCCAGGCTACGGTGTGCGATCGCCTCGCTTGCGTATGATTGTTCAAGACGCCGCCAACTTGACCGCTTAACCTTGTGCGCTGCTGGGTAGCTCCATTGGACTGCGCGTCCATGCGAGTGCAGGCGGTGCGATTTGGGTTTTGCCGTTGTGACTGCGCAGTCTTCGCGATTCGCCCCGAGGTCGGGGCTTCTACAGGGTTTTTGGTATGTCCCGTCAACACGAATTCTTCCAGGGCCTGCGCGACATGCTGCCCATGCTGCTCGGCGCCATGCCGTTCGGCATCATCTACGGCAGCCTGGCCGGTGCCGCCGGGCTCGATGCCTGGCAGACCGTCGGCATGTCGGTGCTGGTGTTCGCCGGCTCCGCGCAATTCATTGCCATCAGCCTGCTCGGTGGCGGCGCCACGCTGGCGGTGTTATGGCTGACCACCCTGGTGGTGAACCTGCGCCACGCCTTGTACAGCGCCACGCTACAGCCTTTCGTTCGTCATCTGCCCAAGCGCTGGCGCGTGCCGCTGGCCTTCTGGCTCACCGATGAAGCCTTTGCGGTGGTGCAGCAGCGCTACGCGCAAAGTGATGACTCACCCAACAAACACTGGTACTTCCTGGGTGCCGGCCTGGCCATGTACGGCAACTGGGTAAGCTGCACGCTGATCGGCCTTGTATTTGGCCAGGCGGTGCCGAACCTCGCCGCCTGGGGCCTGGATTTCGCCATGATTGCCACGTTCGTCGGCATTGTCGTGCCGATGCTGCGCAATCGCCCGCAGATTGCGGCGGCGCTGGTGGCGGCCGTGACCGCCCTGATCTTTCATGACTTGCCATACAAACTCGGGCTGATGGCTGCCGCCTTTGCAGGCATCGTTGTCGGCGTAGCGCTGGAGCGGTATCAGCGGTCGCCGCTGCAGCAGGAGCTTTGTTGATGGAAAACTGGATCCTGATCTTCGGCATGCTGGCGATCACCTTCGCCACGCGCTACAGCCTATTCGCCTTTCCCAATCTGCGCTTTCCCCAGGCAGTACGTCAGGCCCTGCATTACGTACCAACGGCGGTGCTCACTGCCATCGTGGTGCCCGCCATGCTGCTTCCGGACGGCAAGAACTGGGCGCTGAGTTGGGACAACGCCCACCTACTGGCCGGCTTGGCGACAATCGCCATTGCGGTGGTTACTCGGCATCTGCTGGCGACCATCGGCGGTGGCCTAGTGATCTTCTTCCTGCTGCGCTGGGCGCTGGGGCAGTTGCCGATCTAAGGTCGAGATTGTTCCACTTACCGCAATAAAGTAGTGCCAATAACGCGTATTCCTCAACTCGGCAACCTGTCGCAAGCTGGCCTCACGAATCGGGAACTCTCCCGGTCCACCGTCAGCCAGGAGCCGACCCATGAAAATCCATCACTTCCCACTCTCAGGGCATGCCCATCGCGCTGTTCTGTTCGCCTCGCTGCTTGGCCTCAAGCCCGAACTGGTAGAGGTCGACCTCGCTGCGGGTGAACACAAGCAGCCTGAGTTTCTGGCGCTCAACCCGTTCGGTCAGGTGCCGGTGCTGGAAGACGACGGCGTCGTCATCGCAGACGCCAACGCCATCCTTGTCTACCTCGCCAAGAAAACCGGGCGCACTGACTGGCTGCCGGAAGACCCCGCTGGCGCAGCCGCTGTGCAGCGCTGGTTGTCCGTGGCCGCAGGCGAGCTGGCTTACGGGCCGTGTGCGGCACGCCTGATCACGGTATTCGGCTACGACCTCAACGCTGAAGAGGTGATTGCTCGCGCCCACGTGCTGCTCGCTCGCCTGGAGCGTCACCTAAGCGGTCGCCAGTGGCTGGCAGCCGACCACCCGACCATCGCCGATGTGGCGCTGTACAGCTACCTGGCCCGGGCGCCGGAAGGCAATGTCGACCTGTCGTCCTACGCACAGGTCCGGGCGTTTCTGGCGCGCATCGAGGCGCTGCCGGGCTTCGTCGCCATCCCCGAGACCGCTGCCGGGCTGACCGCCAACGCCTGATCCGCCACGCCGCCGCCACTGAGGAGATCCGCACATGGCCGACCACCCGAACACGCCTGCTATCTGGCACCAGGGCGAAACCTTCATCCAGGAAAAACTTGGCGTCGCCGAGCGGATGAATGCGGTCGGCAAGCGCGCGGTACGTAGCTTCATGCCCGATCAGCATCGCGATTTCTATGCCCAGCTACCGTTTATCGTGCTGGGCAGCGTGGATGCCCAAGACGATGCCTGGGCCAGCCTGCTCGAAGGGCAAGTTGGCTTCATCGCCTCGCCGACGGCCGCCACGCTGGACATCGCTGCCCGCCCGCACCCCGATGATCCCATCGCGCAAGGAATGGGCGATGGCGCTGCGCTTGGCCTGCTGGGCATCGAACTGCATACCCGTCGGCGCAACCGTATCA
The DNA here is from genome assembly GCF_900102335.1 of Phytopseudomonas seleniipraecipitans. Lineage (GTDB taxonomy): Bacteria > Pseudomonadota > Gammaproteobacteria > Pseudomonadales > Pseudomonadaceae > Aquipseudomonas > Aquipseudomonas seleniipraecipitans. Next base: position 263,875 of record NZ_FNBM01000004.1, on the reverse strand, counting down.
ATGGCTTGGTGACTGCCGGTGCGCAGGGCCTGCGGGTCGCGGTCAAAGAGAGCTTCGGCAACTGCCCGCGCTATATCCAGCAGCGCGACTTCACCTTTTCCCGTGATCCGGCGGCCCCGTTCGGCAGCGAGGTGAAAGAGCTCCCGGTGTTGGATGCAGCAGCGCGGGCGTTGATCGGAGGAGCAGATACGTTCTTCGTCGCGACCTATGCCGATGTCGAAGGGCATCGCCAGGTCGACGTCTCGCACCGTGGTGGTAACACCGGCTTTGTACGGGTCGAGGCCGACGGCACGCTGACCATCCCGGATTTCAACGGCAACCTGTTCTTTTCCACCCTTGGCAACATACTGCTCAACGGCAAGGCCGGCCTGCTGTTCGTGGATTTCGCCACGGGCGATGTGCTGCAGATGAGCGGTGATGCCGAGGTTATATTCGAATCACCAGAAATCGCTGCCTTCCAAGGCGCCGAGCGGCTGTGGACGTTCCGGGCGCGGCGTATCGTGCGCCGCCCAGGTGCGGTGGCCTTGCGCTGGACGTTGCGCAGCGACGGTTGGGCGGACAGCTCGCTGCTCACCGGTAACTGGCTGCAGGCTGCTGACCGGTTACGCGCCGCCCGATACGCCACGCAATGGCGGCCGATGAAGGTCGCGCGCATCGTTCAGGAAAGTCAGTCGATCCGCTCGCTGCACCTTGAACCTGTCGATGGCGATGGGCTGCTGCCGCACCTAGCCGGCCAGCACCTGCCGATTCGGCTGAGGCTTGGCGCCGATGAAAAGCCGCTGATTCGCACCTACACCTTGTCGGTCGCGCCGTCCGATGGCGTCTACCGGATCAGCGTCAAACGTGAAGGGCGAGCCTCGCAATTTATCCATGACAGGCTGCGCGAGGGCGACCTGATCGAAGCCCGAGCGCCAGCCGGTGCGTTCACGCTCGATGCGCAGGAGGAGCGTCCATTGGTGCTGCTGGCCGGTGGTATCGGCATCACGCCGATGCTGGCGATGCTGCGGCATGTGGTTTACGAGGGCTGGCGCCAGCAGCGGATCAGGCCGGTCACCCTGTTCTACGCGGCGCGCTCGAAAGCCGAGCGCGCCTTCGACCGTGAGCTGGCCGATCTGGTCGCCGCAGCCCAGGGGGCGGTGAAACTGGTGCGCGTTCTCAGCGACACCCGTGGTGCCGAGCCGGGCGTCGATTACGACACGGCAGGGCGTATTGATATGGCGCTGCTGACCCGCTATCTGGCATTCGGTGATTACGCGTTCTACCTGTGCGGGCCGCCGGCTTTCACCCAAGGGCTGTATGACGGGCTACGCGGTTACAACATCGCCGACAAACGTATTTATGCCGAGGGATTCGGCCCTGCGTCGCTGGTGCGCAGTAGCGATCAACCAACGACGGTTGCCGTGACACTGCCGCCCGCCACCGAGCCGGTACCGGTGCTGTTTACCGAGTCGCTGAAGGAAGGGCGCTGGACACCGGGTTCCGGCACCTTGCTGGAGCTGGCCGAGGCCCGCGGCCTGGAGCCGGAATTCAACTGCCGCGAAGGCTCGTGCGGTACCTGCAAAACCCGCCTGCTGAAAGGTGCGGTGAGTTATCTGAAACAACCTGCCGCCAAGCTAGGCGACAACGAAGTGCTGATCTGCTGTGCAGTACCGGCGCAGCCGCAAGGCGCCGATGACGACCGCCTTGAACTGGCGCTCTGACATTCACCCATAACCTGTGTTCTTAACGTAAATGAAGGGTTCTGCCATGTCCCGTCCACCGCTACCTCCGTTCAATGAACAATCCGCCATCGAAAAAGTACGCTTGGCCGAAGACGGCTGGAACAGCCGCGACGCCGTCAAAGTGGCGCTGGCGTATACCGTCGATACCCGCTGGCGCAACCGAGTCGAGTTTGTCAGCAGCCGTGCCGAGGCCGAAGCCTTCCTGACCCGCAAATGGAACCGCGAGCTCGACTACCGGCTGATCAAGGAACTGTGGGCCTTCACTGGCAACCGCATCGCCGTGCGCTACGCCTACGAGTACCGTGACGACAGCGGCCAGTGGTTTCGCGCCTATGGCAACGAGAACTGGGAGTTTGCCGAAGACGGCCTGATGCGCGCTCGCCACGCCAGCATCAACGAACAGCCGATCAGCGAAGCCGAGCGCAAGTTTCACTGGCCGCTAGGGCGCCGGCCCGATGATCATCCGGGGCTCAGTGACTTCGGTTTCTGAGTAGCGGGGCGCCATCGTCCGAGGGTCTCGGGTTGCTTGAGGATTTGGAGGCAGAAGCAGATAGCTGCATTCTCCCTGCGGGAGCCGGCCGTGCCCGCGATTTTTTCGCGCATGGCGCGCTCCCACAAAAAGCGCGTCGATGACAGCTATCGCAATACCTCGCAAGGAGCAGGCTGTAGGGTGGATGACGCTTCACCTACGCGGCCCGACCCATCCACCGCTCTGCAATCGCAATGGTGGACAAAAAGAGCGTTGTCCACCCTACGGTGGGAGCAGATGGTGTCGCCACGTTCCTGTCACTGGTATCGATTTCGCGAACCAGTCTTGAATGATCGAGAGCAGGTTCTGAATACGCAGTCGCATCGCCTTTCGGCAGCCATCGGATACGGCATACTCCCTTCGCTGCGTCACTAGCGCAGCCAACGCTTAAGCAGAGGAGCGACAAGCGGATGGATCGTTGGCAGGCGATGCGGGTATTTGTGAAGGTTGCGGAAACCGGCAGCTTCACCAGCACGGCGCGGCAGATGCACATGAGTGCGCCGGCGGTGACGCGCATCGTTGCCGGCCTCGAGGATCTGATCGGCGCGCGGCTGCTGGTGCGCACCACACGCTCGGTGAAAACCACCGATGCGGGTAGCCGCTACCTGCAGGACTGTCGGCGGATTCTCGGCGATATCGCCGAAGCGGAAATGGCCGCCGCCGGTCACTACGCTGAGCCGTCCGGCACGCTGGCCATCACCGCGGCTTCGATGTTCGGCCACCTGCACGTGCTGCCGCTGGTGCTTGATTACCTAGATGCCTACCCGGGCATGCATGCGCGCACCTTTTTCGTCGACCGCCCGGTGAACATCGTCGATGAGGGCATCGACGTGGCGATTCGTATCGGCCACCTGGCGGACTCGGGCTTCACTGCCATTCAGGTCGGCGCGGTGCGTCGGGTGATCTGCGCAGCGCCGTCCTATCTGCAGAAATACGGCGTGCCATCTACCCCTGCCGGTTTGAAAAACCACCGCATCGTCGTATCGCAAAGCGCCTGGGCCTCACCAGAGTGGCGCTTTGCAGAAGGGCAGCGGGTGCTTGTCGATCCCGTCCTGCAATGTAATACCAACGAGTCGGCGATCGCTACTGCCCGAGCCGGTTGGGGGCTGACCCGCGTTCTGCATTATCAGGTCGGCCCGGCCCTGCAGGAGGGCGCGCTGCAGATCGTGCTCGGCCCCTTCGAGGAGCCGCCGTTGCCGATTCACGTGCTTTATCCAGAGGGGCGCCAGGCGCCTGCCAAGGTGCGCGCTTTCGTCGATCTGGCCGTGGCGCGGTTGCGCGGCAATCCGCTGTTCAATTGATGGCATCGCACCGCTGAGCAATGGCGTGTCGCACCAACATTAATGCTCTCGGATGTAGCTTTGCCCGAGCAGTTGCAGTCCAATGCTCAGCGTATCCAATAGGGAAGGTATCGATGAGCCAGCAATCGCAATTCGCCCTGTTGAAGAGCCGGCGCTTCCTGCCGTTCTTCATCACCCAGTTGCTGGGCGCGTTCAACGACAATATCTTCAAGCAGTCGCTGATCCTCGCCATCCTCTTCAAACTCAGCCTCGACACCGACCGCAGCCTGCTGGTCAACGTCGCGGCCATGCTGTTCATCCTGCCGTTCTTCCTGTTTTCCGCGCTGGGCGGCCAGTTCGGTGAGAAATTCGCCAAGGACTGGTTGATCCGCCGGCTCAAGTTCTTCGAGATTTTCATCATGCTGGTCGGTGCTGCCGGTGTGCTGCTCGGCAACCTGCCGCTGATGCTCGCGGTGTTGTTCGTCATGGGCATGCAGTCCGCGCTGTTCGGCCCGGTGAAGTATTCGATTCTGCCCCAGGCGCTGAAACCCGAGGAATTGGTGGGCGGGAACGCATTGATCGAGATGGGCACTTTTCTGGCCATTCTGGCCGGCACGATCGGCGCCGGGATTATGCTGACCAGCGCGAATTACAGCGTGATCGTCGCTGCCTCGGTGGTGCTGTTTGCGACGCTGGGGTACCTCGCCAGTCGCGCCATCCCGCGTGCCGATGCGGCGTTGCCAAGCTTGCAGCTGGATTGGAACATCCTTCGCCAGACCTGGTTCACGTTGCGCATGGGGCTCACGCGACCAAAAGTGGTGTCGCGCTCCATGCTTGGCAACTCATGGTTCTGGTTTCTCGGCGCGGTGTACCTGACGCAGATTCCAGCCTATTCCAAGGAGTGGCTGCACGGTGATGAAAGCGTGGTCACGTTGATTCTCACCGTATTCTCGGTGGGCATTGCGCTCGGCTCGATGCTGTGTGAGCGGATGAGCGGGCGCAAGGTGGAGATTGGCCTGGTGCCGTTCGGCTCCATTGGCTTGTCGGTGTTCGGCATTCTCTTGTGGTGGGGCTCGGGTGGCGTGCCGCAGGCGGCGCAACCACACGATTGGCTGGCATTACTCGGCTACGGGCATACCTGGTGGGTGCTGGGCTCGATTCTCGGTATCGGCGTGTTCGGCGGTTTTTACATCGTGCCGCTGTATGCGCTGATCCAGTCACGCACCGCCGAGAACGAACGCGCTCGGGTGATCGCCGCCAACAACATCCTCAACGCACTGCTCATGGTGGTGTCGGCGCTGGTGTCGATCCTCCTTCTCAGCGTGGCAGGTCTGTCGATCCCGGAGCTGTTCCTGGTGATTTCCCTGATGAACGTGGCGGTCAACAGCTACATCTTCAAGATCGTTCCCGAGTTCACCATGCGCTTCCTTATCTGGCTGCTTGGCCACTCGATGTACAGGGTGTCGCACAAGGGCCTGGAGGCGATCCCGGACGAAGGGGCGGCGGTGCTGGTGTGCAACCACGTGTCGTTCGTCGACGCGCTGCTGATTGGTGGCGCGGTACGCCGGCCGATCCGTTTCGTCATGTACTACAAGATTTACAACCTGCCGGTGCTCAACTTCATCTTCCGCACCGCCGGCACCGTGCCGATTGCCGGGCGCAGCGAGGACCTGCTGGTGTTCGACGCGGCGTTCAAGCGCATCGGCGAATACCTGCGCAACGGCGAAGTGGTATGCATCTTTCCGGAAGGCAAACTGACCGCCGACGGCGAGATCGACGAGTTCAAGGCGGGCGTCGAGCGTATTCTGCAGGACAACCCGGTGCCGGTGATTCCCATGGCGCTGGGCGGGTTGTGGGGCAGCTTCTTCAGCCGTGATCCGCAGAAGCGCCTGTTCCGGCGTTTCTGGTCGCGGGTGGAGTTGGTCGCAGGAACTCCCATCGAGGCCACCGCGGCTACGCGGCAGGTATTGCAGGCCGAGGTGGCTGCGTTGCGTGGTGACAGGCGCTGAGCTGTTCCGGTACGTTCCCGAGCGTCGCTGCGCTCGACCCAGAGGCGCGGCTAGGCCGCTTGCTCAAAGACAGAGCCCGCCAATCGGCGGGCTCTGTCTTTTCAGGCGTGACTCACTTTGAGACCGATCAGGCCGCAGATGATCAGCGCCACACTGAGCAGGCGCAGCAGCGCCATCGATTCGCCGAACAGGATGATGCCGGCGATGACCGTGCCCACGGCGCCGATGCCGGTCCAGATGGCATAGGCGGTGCCTAGCGGCAGCTCTTTCATGGCCAGGCCAAGCAGGCCAAGGCTGACTAGCATCGCGGTGACGGTCAGCACGGTAGGCAGAGGGCGGGTGAAACCTTCGGTGTATTTGAGACCGACAGCCCAGCCGACCTCGAACAGGCCGGCGAAGAACAGGATGATCCAGGACACTTTGACCTCCACGTGGCAATGGGGTCGTCCCCGACAATTCAGCACGTGGGCCCAGGGTCGTCCCTGGCGTGCTCCAATAGTGTGCACGAAACCTGCGCCGGGGATAAAGCCTTGGTCAGTCGGTGTGCTTGTCGTCTTTCATGCGTCGATACAGCGTGGCCAGTAACGGCCCCGAGAGATTGTGCCAGACGCTGAACAAGGCGCTGGGCACCGCCGCCAGTGGCGAGAAATGCGCACTGGCCAGCGCCGCGCCCAGGCCCGAGTTCTGCATGCCCACCTCGATGGACAGCGTTTTGCGCTGCGCCAGTGGCATGCCGCAGAGTCGCCCGGCCAGATAGCCGATGCCCAGTCCGAGGCTGTTGTGAAGGATCACCACCGCCATGATCAACAAACCGGATTCGGCGATCTTCGCCTGGCTGGCCGCGACCACGGCGGCGACGATGGCGACGATCGATACGACCGACACCAGGGGCAGTACGTCGACTGCCAGTTTGACCCGTTCGCCCAGTAAGCGCTGAGCAACCAGGCCGAGGATGATGGGCAGCAAGACCATCTGCAGAATCGAACTGAACATTGCCCAGAACGACACCGGCAACCACTCGGAGGCCAGCAGCCAGATCAGCGCGGGCGTCACGATTGGTGCCAGCAAGGTGGTCACCGCAGTGATGCCGACCGACAACGCCAGATCACCTTTGGCGAACCAAGTGATGACGTTCGACGCAGTACCGCCAGGGCAGCAACCGACCAGAATCACCCCCACTGCGATTTCTGCCGGCAAGCCCAGCACCTTGCAGAGCAGCCAGGCCAGCAGCGGCATGATGATGAACTGCGCCAGCACGCCGATCAGCACCCGAACCGGATGCCTGGCCACTTCGCGGAAGTCCTCGGCCTTGAGCGTCAAGCCCATGCCGAACATGATCAGGCCCAGCAGCGGCACGATCCACGCGGTCAGCGGCAGAAAGGCACTCGGGATCAGAAAGGCCAGAACAGCGAACAGCAGTACCCACAGGGCGAAGGTGTTGCCGACGAAGCGGCTCAGAGCGATCAAGGCAGGCATGGCGGTGATTCTCGTAATGAGGTGTCGCTAGGCTCGAAGCCGGGAGAGCTACGAAGCCGGTTATTGTTGGATTTCAACGAAAGCTTATAGCTGCAGGGGGCGCAGGACGCCCGGCAGATGCTTTTTTGCATGCTGCGGGTGAGCGCGGCGCGGTGGACGGTTAAGGCGCCGTCCACCGCGCGGGCTTGTGCGAATTCAGAGACCTTGCGGGGTGTCTTCGCCGCCGAGGGCTTCGAACAAGGCCGGCAGGAACTCGATCAGGGTCAGCATCATCAGCGTGAAGCTGGCGTCCTGCTGGCCCAGGTCATCATCGCCGCCATCCTGTTCGGCCTGCTCTTGCAGCAGGTCTTCAAACTTCAGGCGCTTGACCACCAGCTTGTCGTCGAGCACGAAAGACAGCTTGTCCTGCCAGGCCAGGGACAGCTGGGTGACCTGCTTGCCCGAGGTCATGTGCAACTGCACTTCTTCACCGGTCAGATCCTGGCGCTTGCAGCGCACGATGCCGCCATCCTCGTGGGTGTCGCGCAGTTCGCATTCATCCAGCACGTGGAAGTCGTCGGCGGCCTTCTGGGCCTTGACCCAGTCGGTCATGGTCGCGCTTGGGGCAATTTTCACGGTCAGTGGGCGAACCGGCAGCGAGCCAATCGCTTCACGCAGGGTAGAAAGCAGGTCTTCGGCGCGCTTCGGGCTGGAGGCGTTGACGATGATCAGACCTTGCGCTGGCGCGATGGCGGCAAAGGTCGCCGACTTGCGGATGAAGGCGCGCGGCAGGAAGGCCTGGACGATCTCGTCCTTGATCTGGTCGCGCTCCTTCTTGTAGACCTTGCGCATCTGCTCGTTTTCGATTTCGTCGACCTTCTCCTTGACGGCGTCCTTGACCACGCTGCCCGGCAGGATGCGTTCTTCCTTGCGCGCCGATATCAGCAGGAATCCCTGGCTTACATGCACCAGCGGGGCATCTTCGCCCTTGCCGAATGGAGCAACGAAACCATAGGTGGCCAGTTCCTGGCTCGCGCAGGGACGAGCAGGCTTGGCGGCCAAGGCTTTTTCGAGTGCTTCGGTGTCGAAGGGAACGTCTTGGGTGAGGCGATAGACCAGCAGGTTGCGAAACCACATGGGCGGGGTGTCTCCAGTTTGCGGGCGCGCGTGAGGCGCGAAAAATCGTGTGTTCGGGCGCAGAGCGTCTGCAGGGTTTGCAGGGCGTGGGCAGTCTGGCGGCAAGGGTGAAGACGCCGCGCGATGATCAGACCAGCGCGAGGGCGCATTATTCCTTTCGGCGAGCCATTAGGCCAACCCTGTATCGAGGCGTGGGCAGTTTCCGTGCTGAAACGCTGATGAATCCTAAGCCTTTGGAACGACAATAAATTTTTTTCGCAAAGGGGGTTGCCAAGGTGCAGGGCGCTCTCTAGAATGCGCCCCACTTCGAGAGTGAAGGGTGATTAGCTCAGCTGGGAGAGCATCTGCCTTACAAGCAGAGGGTCGGCGGTTCGATCCCGTCATCACCCACCAACTCGTAGTATGCGCAGCGGTAGTTCAGTCGGTTAGAATACCGGCCTGTCACGCCGGGGGTCGCGGGTTCGAGTCCCGTCCGCTGCGCCATATATCGCTTCCAGGGCCCACTGAACACCCGGAAGCAACGCAAAAAAGCGCCCTAGGGCGCTTTTTTCGTTTCTGTCCTATCGCCATCTGTATGGCGGCCCTGGCTTGTTGACCAGGGTCGCACACGCCTCTGATCAGATCGCGCCAGGGCGGAACGGTGGCTCGTCGTCGATATCCTCGAAACCCTCGGCCAGGTTGGGGATGTCATAAGCCTCGGGCTCGTCCTTGCGACCGAGCCCAGCGAGGCCGACGACCGCGCCGATTGCCAAGCCTGCGGCGACAAATGCCCACGGGCGGCGATGCAGCGCTCCGTTCAGCTTGTCCGCGCCGTGTTTCACTTGATCCTTTACGGTTTGCGCGCCATCCGCCAGGTCATGCAACTTCTGTCTGGCTGCGTGGGTGCTCTGGTGCAGCGCCTGTTTGGCTTCGTGCAAGGCATCGGCCAACGATTCGTGGTCGGTCGGCTCAGCAAACTCCTCGACTGGCTGCGGGCGCCCGCGAGTCTGCTCGATCGCCAGCCAGGCCAGGCCGATAGCGGTCATGGCGACAGGCACCGGATTGGACTTGATGGTTTGCCCCAGCCGCTCGGCCAGTTCCAGCCCGCCACTTTCGCGCCCGTAAGCCAACGCCTGATCGATGAGGCGTTGCGGCGTTAGGCGCGCCTCGACGTCGTCGATCAACGCGTCGATGCGGCTGCGCTGCTGATCGATTTCCTGCTCGAGCACATCCGGGGCTTTCAGCGATTCGGCTGCGATGGTGCTATGAGTACTCATGACATTTGCCTCTGCACGGCTTCCTTGTCCTTCTGTAAGGAGTCCAGGGTGCGTTCGGGGGTGAGTTGAGACGGCGCGAATTTCTGCTGACCGATCCTGAGCATGATCAAACCGATCACCACGACCACGACGCCGACGATCAATGCTGCCAGCCAGGGCGCTACCACGGTGCTCAAGCCATATACGGCAGAGAGCAGCAGCATCAGCAGGCCGCACAGCAGCACGATGGCGCCGCCAGCGACGGCCGCGATGCCGGTCTTGGTGGCTTGCAGCGAGGCATTCAGCTCAACCTTCGCCAATGCCAGCTCTTTGGTGAACAGCGTCTGCACTTCCCGTGTCAGCTGGCGTAGCAGGCCGAGCAGAGAAGGCTCCATTGGAGGTTGTTGCCGCGGATCGTCGTTCATCACAGGGCTCCTTTTCGCACGTATCTACCGGGAAAGCGTTCAGGTTTGCGTAACACCAGGCTGAGCGCCAAACCAAAGGCCAGACCGCCCGCTGCCAACCAGAAAGGATGGGCGCGAGCGAAGCGATCGACACTGTCTACCGCGTCACTGCGGACATTGTTGAGGGCGTCGCGCAGCGCCGTGAGCTGGCGCGCAGCTTCACTCAGCCGATCCGGCCCATGCGCGGCGTCGAGATTTTCCAGATCGGCGATAGTCGAGCGGGCCATGCTTGCCAGCGCTTCCAACTCATCATTATGCGACTGATCCGTGTGGATACGGGCGCGCAGCTGTTCTTCAGCATCATGCTGCCAGTGCCCAGATATAAGGGTCGGCGGACGCTTGTGCGGCCGCTCGTTGCTGTCGTTATCCATGTGGCTACACCTGTTCATGCTTGAAAGGGGCTGCGCGTCTCTGCTCAGCGGCTCTGTTCGCGGCTGGCCAGTTCATCCGCAACTGAGGTTTCGATGTCCATCGGCGCCGGAGTCACCGGCGTGATCGGTGCTGTCGGCGCAGTTGCCATTGGCGTGGCACGCGTGCGGTCGGCCAGCTCCTCGGCCATCAATACCAGCTCTTGCAGGCGTTGCACGCGAGCACGCAGGTAGCGGATTTCTCCCAACGGATCGTCCATGGCGCTTTTCACGCTGCAATGGCCGCTCAGGCCACGCAGCAGCAACAGGCTGCCGGCGCTCAACTGGCGGGTACCCTGCTGGCCGTGTTTGCCGGCGCCCAGCGCGGCAAGCAACAAGCCTCCGCCGATGGACAGCAAGCGTTCCCAACCCCTTACGTTCTGGCGTGCGGGCTGCTGTCGAGTGGGTTGCGATTGCGGTTCAAAGGCGACCATGGATTCACTCCTACTGATGGTTGATGAATGACCGGGTGCCCGCGCTCAAACAGGGTCGGGCTGTGGCTTGTCCGGTAAGACATCGTTATCCGGTTCATGGGGATGGCCGAGGGGCGCGGGCTCGCCTGGCGCGTCCAGTGCGCCGGGCGCCTGGGTGGGATCTTCGCTAGGTACTCGCTGGCTCATGATGCGTCCTCCGGTCTGCTCTCTAGGTGGTTTGAGGGTGGTGGGCGCTGCATGTTCGATCTTTTTGCCGAGAGGTTTGCAGGCACCGCCAGGCCGTTGGGCAGCGGCCAGACGCAGGCGTAGCGGCGGGTTGGCAGAAACCTTAAACCTCCGCCGATTGGCTCCGGTCAAGATTGTTACGCCTGCGCAGAGATGCGTTCGGGCTTACAGTCGCGCACGCTGACGCCGCGTGGCAACTCCATCCATGTCGGCCCGCCACGGGCCTGAACTTCGAGCGAGTTTTCCATGAGCATGACAGTCGCAGATTTCATCGTCGAACGCCTCTATCAGTGGGGTGTTCGACGCATTTATGGCTACCCGGGCGATGGCATCAACGGCGTATTCGGTGCGTTGGCCAGGGCAGACGGCAAAATCCGTTTCATTCAGGCGCGGCACGAGGAAATGGCAGCCTTTATGGCGGCTGCCGATGCCAAATTCTCGGGCGACCTGGGGGTCTGCATTGCCACCTCCGGCCCGGGCGCCGCGCACTTGCTCACCGGTCTGTATGACGCGCGCATGGACCACATGCCGGTGCTGGCGATTGTAGGCCAGCAGGCGCGCAATGCGCTCGGCGGGCACTACCAGCAGGAAGTGGACCTGCTGTCGATGTTCAAGGACGTCGCGGGTGCCTTTGTGCAGCAGGCCAGCTCGCCGGCTCAGGTTCGTCATCTCGTCGACCGCAGCATCCGCACCGCCCTGGGTGATCGCCGTGTGACCGCGATGATCCTGCCCAATGATCTGCAGGATTTGCCCTATGAGGAGCCGGCGCGGGAACACGGCACCCTGCATTCCGGTGTCGGTTACAGCCGTCCACGGATGCTGCCGTACGAGGAGGATCTGCGGCGCGCTGCCGAGGTGCTGAATGCCGGCAAGAAGGTGGCGATTCTGGTCGGCGCCGGTGCGCTCGGTGCCAGTCAGGAGGTCGCGCAGATTGCTGAGGTGCTCGGCGCGGGCGTCGCCAAGGCGCTGCTCGGCAAGGCGGTACTGCCCGATGATCTGCCCTGGGTGACCGGCTCCATCGGTTTGCTTGGCACCAAGCCGAGCTACCAGTTGATGAATGAGTGCGACACCTTGCTGATGATCGGCTCGGGCTTCCCCTATGCCGAATTCCTGCCCAAGGAAGGCCAGGCGCGCGGCGTGCAGATCGACATCCAGGCGGACATGCTCGGCCTGCGCTACCCGATGGAGGTCAACCTGCAGGGCGACTCCGCGGAGACCCTGCGCGCCTTGCTGCCGCTGCTTGAACGCAAGACGCTACGCACTTGGCGTAAGCGTGTCGAGCGCTGGACCGGGCAATGGGAAACCACGCTACAGCGCCGCGCCATGGCCTCGGCTGATCCGATCAATCCCCAGCGGGTCGCCTTCGAGCTGTCGCCGCGCCTGCCGGATCGTGCCGTAGTGACCTGCGACTCCGGCTCCTGCGCCAACTGGTTCGCTCGCGATGTGAAGATTCGCGAAGACATGCTCTGTTCGCTGTCCGGTGGGCTGGCGTCGATGGGCGCAGCGGTGCCCTATGCCATTGCGGCCAAGTTCGCTCATCCGGATCGTCCGGTAGTGGCGCTGGTTGGTGATGGTGCGATGCAGATGAACAACATGGCCGAGCTGATCACCGTCGCCAAGTATTGGCAGCAGTGGCAGGACAAGCGCTGGATCTGCGCGGTGTTCAACAACGAGGACCTCAACCAGGTGACCTGGGAGCAGCGCGCCATGGAGGGTGATCCGAAATTCTCGGCGTCGCAGGACATCCCCAACGTCGCCTACCACCGGTTCGCCGAGTCGATCGGCCTGAAGGGCATTTATGTCGACCGCGAGGAAGATGTCGCCCCGGCGTGGGAAGAGGCGCTGGCGGCGGATCGGCCGGTACTGATCGAGTTCAAGACCGACCCGGACGTGCCGCCGCTGCCGCCGCATATCAGCCTGGCCCAGGCGAAGACGTTCGCTACCACGCTGTGGCAGGGCGACCCGAACCAGCGTGGCATCATTCGTCAGGCCACCAAGCAGGTGCTGGGCTCGATCCTGCCGGGCAAGGCTCGCCGCTAGCCCTCGGCCAAATGCTGCGCGTGCCAGTGCGGCAGGCGCAGCAGGGCGAACTCTGCCGCTTCATCAAGTACCTGCGAGCGGTCACCGGCGAAATGCTCGGTGCTGGAATACAGGTGCATCTCCCCCGATTCGCTACGAAACGCCCAGGCAAAACACAGCGTGCCCGGCGGGATGTCGTCCTGCCCATCCGGGCCGGCTACGCCGGTGGTCGCCACTGCGACATTGGCGGGGCTGCCATTCAGCGCGCCGCTGGCCATTTCCCGGGCAATTTCCTCGCTGGTCAGGTTGAAGGCATCCAGCGTCTCCTGGCGCACGCCTAGCAGGCGCTTCTTGGCGGCAGGTGAATAGACGACATGGCCGCTGTCCAGGCATTCACCACTGCCGGGAATCTTCGCCAGCAAGGCGACGATCATCCCTGCCGTGCAGGATTCCGCTGTGGTCAGGTACAGCTTGTGCTGCCGCAGGTAGTCGAGCAGCGCTTCGATACTGTGCATAAGAGTTTCCTGTTGTTTCCACCGTCCTGAATATCGAGAGGCGCGCAGGCCTGCGGGTGCGGGGATTCTGATCAGCGGCGCTGGCCATGACCGGCTCCGTGGCACCTGCGCTTTACATGAACTCTGCCGCTTGTCAGCCAGTCAGGTGTTACAGGCTCAAAAAGGGGAACCCCATGCACATCTCATTGAAGAATCAGGTTGCCCTCGTCACCGGCGCCAGTTCAGGCATCGGCGCGGCGTCGGCCAAGGCGCTGGCTGATGCCGGTGCGGCGGTGGTGCTCAACTATCGCTCCGGCCGTGAGGCTGCCGAGCAGCTCGCTGGGGCGATTCGTGACAACGGCGGCCAGGCGATTGCGGTTCGCGCCGATGTGTCCAGCGAAGCAGAGGTCGAGGCAATGTTTGCCGAAACCGTCGCCGCGTTTGGACGGCTGGATATTCTCCTCGCCAACTCCGGCATGCAGCGCGATGCGCCCACGGTGGACATGAGCCTGGACGACTGGAATCGTGTACTGCAGGTCAACCTCACCGGGCAATTTCTGTGCGTGCGCGCGGCGTTGCGACAGTTTGCCCGGCAGGAGATTCGCGAGGACGTATCGCGCGCTGCGGGCAAGATCATTCAAATGAGCTCGGTGCACCAGCTTATTCCCTGGGCCGGGCACGCCAACTACGCAGCCTCCAAAGGCGGCCTCGATCTACTGATGCGCAGCGTGGCGCAGGAGGTCGGCGAGCAGCGCATCCGCGTCAATGCCATTGCACCTGGCGCGATTCGCACCGCGATCAATCAGGACGCCACCGAGGGCGAGGCGGGCAAGTCGCTGCTCGAATTGATTCCCTACGGCCGCATCGGTGAGGCCCAGGACATCGCCAATGCGGTGGTCTGGCTGGCTTCCGATGCCGCCGATTACGTTCACGGCACGACCCTGTTCATCGACGGTGGCATGAGCCTTTATCCGGAGTTTCGTGACAATGGCTGATATCCAGGCGCGTCAGATACCCATCGAGGCGCACGGCATCATCGGTGATATGCGCAGTGCAGCGCTCGTCGCCGACAGTGGTTGTGTGGACTTTTTCTGCTGGCCGGATTTCGACAGCCCGTCGATCTTCACCGCGCTGCTCGACAGCCCCAAGGCTGGGGTCTTTCAGCTCGCCCCGGATCTGCCGAATGCGCGGCGCCAGCAGCTCTACCTGCCAGACACCAACGTACTGCAGACACGCTGGCTGGACGATCAGGCGGTTGTGGAATGTACCGACCTGATGCCGATCAATGCCGACGTGGATGATGACCCGCGGCTGATTCGGCGCATCCAGGTGGTTTCCGGCAGCGCCCGAATCCGCATGCGCTGTCGGGTTCGTCACGATTACAGTCGCGCCGACACCCAGGCGCAGATGAATGGAGCGGATGTGGTCTTTCACGCGCCTGGGCAGCCGAGCTTGCGCTTGTCCTCCAGCCAGACGCTGACCGTCGACGCGCATTGCGGGATCGCCGAGTTCGAGCTGCGCGAAGGCGAGCACGCCGAGTTCGTGCTTGGCGCGCTGGACGACCCACTGGTGGCTGCCGGTGCCTGCGAGCATTGTCTGCAGGAGACCCTGACGTACTGGCGACGCTGGATCAAACAGTCCAACTACCGCGGGCGCTGGCGCGAGATGGTGCATCGTTCGGCATTGGCGCTGAAGCTGCTGACCTCGCGCAAACATGGCGGCATTATCGCTGCGGCAACGTACGGTCTGCCTGAAGCGGCGGGTGGTGAGCGCAACTGGGATTACCGCTATACGTGGATTCGCGACGCCTCCTTTACCGTCTATGCCTTCATGCGGCTGGGCTTTTCCGAGGAGGCCATCGGGTTCATGCGCTGGGTGCGCGAGCGAGTGGACGGTTGCACCGAAACGCCCGCCAAGCTGCGTATCCTCTATAGCCTGCGCGGTGAGCATCAGTTGCCGGAAAGCTCTCTCGATCATCTGGCGGGTCATGGCGGCGCGCGGCCGGTACGCATCGGCAATGAAGCGCATGAGCAAACCCAGCTGGATATTTTCGGCGAGCTGCTGGACGCGGTGTACCTGGCCAACAAATACGGCGAGGCGATTTCCCATGACGGTTGGCGGCATGTGGTCGATATCGTCGATCAGGTGTGCGCCAGCTGGCAGCAGAAAGACGTCGGCATTTGGGAGATTCGTGGCGAAGAACAGCATTTTCTGCATTCGCGCCTGATGTGCTGGGTGGCGCTGGATCGAGCCATCCGCCTGGCGCAGAAGCGTTCGCTGCCTGCACCCTTTGCGCGCTGGAACGAGCAGCGGCAGGCCATTCATGACGACATCTGGAGCAACTTCTGGGACCCGGACGCGGGGCATTTCGTCCAGCGTATCGGCTGCCGAGATGTTGATGGTTCCATGTTGCTGATGCCTCTGATGCGTTTCGTGGCGGCAACTGATCCGCGCTGGCTGGCCACGCTGGAAGCCATCGAGCAGCAATTGGTACGCGACGGCATGGTCTATCGCTACCGCACCGACGACGGCCTCAAGGGTGAGGAAGGCTCGTTCGTCGCCTGTTCATTCTGGTATGTCGAGTGCCTGGCACGCGCCGGGCGCACCGAGCAGGCGCATCTAGAGTTCGAGCAGCTGCTGCGCTATGCCAACCCGTTGGGCCTGTATGCCGAAGAGCTGGATCGCCGCGGTCATCATCTGGGCAACACGCCTCAGGCGTTGAGCCACCTGGCGCTGATCAGCGCTGCCAACTTTCTCGATCATAAACTCAGTGGTGAGCGAACCACTTGGCAGCCCTGAGGATCGGAGCAGTCGAGCGCAGCGGTCAGGCCCGCTGTTCGCTCGGTAGCGCATTGCGCACCGGGAGCACGTCGAGAATCTCGATGCCGAGTTGCTGAATCATCTGCCGGACCGAACCATTGGCGGCTAGCCCCAGTGGAGAGTGACCAGCCGGCAGTTCGGCATTGAGAATGGTGAATTCCACTGCCTTCATATTGGGAATGAAGCGAGTGGTAAGGGTCTGTACGCGCTGTTCGCCGTCGCGTGAATAGATGATCAAACAATCCATTGCTCACTACCCCCGAAATCTGTGGTTGTCGTGCAGGCCATAAGGCTACGCCAGGGACGAGGCGGGCACCGTTGATGGCCTGCATTTCGATGATCCTGCAGTCAGGCCGGGTGCCGTGCCGCTGCGTGTGTGGCAGCGAACGTATTACGCATGGGAAAGCAGGCCCTTGCGGTACGGGTCTTGTTGCCCGAATTCGCAGCTTAGACGAGAAATTGCCAGGAGAAGGTACCGCGACAATTGCGACAACGGTGTGAACCCTCGTTGCAAGATGATCGACGGCAGCACCGCGCTATCGGTAGTGGTTGACTACTGTACTCGCAGGCTTGCCGCTGAAATGGTTCAGGTACTGGCCTTGAGGCCTGCCCAGGCGACCGCAGCGAGAATCAGCATGCCGCCCAGTAGCATGCCGATGGTCGGCACCGAACCGAACAGCAGCCATGCCCCGGCGATGGCATAGATCGGTTCCATGGCAATCACCACCGCAGCGGTATGGGTGCGTACATGGCGCAGCGAGGCGATGAACAGGCTATAAGCCAGCGCCGTGCACAATACGCCGAGCGCGGCCAGCTGCCACCAGTCGTGGCTGGTAATTGCGGGAAGCTCAGGCAGGCACCAGGGCAGCAGCACCACGCTGATGGCCAGGCATTGCCACCAGCACGAGGAAAGCCCGTCGACCTTGCTGGAGAAATGCTTGTTGGCAACCGCGATGGCTGCGTAACTGGCGCCCGACAGCACGCCCCAGAGCAAGCCCTCGGTAGCGCCGTCACTCAAATCGAATGAGGGCGTGACGAGCATCAGCCCCACCGATACCAGCAGCAAAATGAGACTGTCGGTGCGGCCCATGCGCTGGCCGAAAACCAGCCGCTCGATCAGCGCGGTGAAGGCCGGGAACGAAGCGAACCCCAGGGTGGCCACCGCCACGCCGCCTGTTTGCACCGCCAGAAAAAAGAGAATCCAATGCCCGCCCAGAGCGACGCCAGTGGCCAGCAGCTTGGCCACGGTAGCGCCACTTACCCCATGCCACGGGCGCAGATTCAGGCACAGGCAAATCACGCTCAAGGCGAGCAGGGCGAACGCTGCCCGGCCGAGTACGATCATGCTCGCGCTGACATTCAGCGACTCGCCGAATAGCGCGGAAACGCCAACCAGCAGAGCAGCTGAGTGCAATTGGACCTGGGCGATGCGATGGCTCATGGATGAAACGCCTGGAAAAATACATGGAGTGCTCAGGCACGCTCATGCGCCACGTAACCTGCGCGACCCGGCCTGCTCTCCTCGCTAAGGTGCCGGTTACCGCACACGGTGAAAAGAGGTTTCATCAAGCCTTCGCTGACGGCGTCAGCGAAGGCTTAAATCGCGGGGGCTCACGAAGTGATTTTTACCGGTGTTTCCATTGCCTGGCGCTCTTCGGTAATGCGAGCCAAGGCCTCTTCCGGGGTGATCTGGCAGCGAGGAGTGAGCAGTGACACCGCCACACCGGCGGCAACCGCGGCCAGCACGGCCGGAATACTCGGGTTACCCCAGTAAGCCGTCCAGTCTGCATTGGCGATGATGGCCAGCGAGGTGCAGGACGCTGCGATCAGCGTGGCGATTGCGCCTTGCCAGTTATAGCGGGGCCAGAACTTGCCGAGGATGGCGCAGACGAACATGCCGGCCATGACCGTGGCGATCATCTTGGTGATGTAGCTGATGATGTTGTCCGAGGTCAGTGCGAACGCCAGTGCCAAGCCAATCGTGAACAGCAGCGCAAAGCGCGAATAGCGCACGATGCGTGCGGCCGGTGGCGTATGGCCGGTGACCAGGATGTAGACGTCGCGCATCAAGATGGACACGCCTGCCAGGGCGTCTGAGCTCGCGCTGGACATCGTGGCGGAGAGGCCTGCGATCATCACCAGCAAGCCCAGCCCGAGCGGCAATACCTGGGTTGCCAGGAACGGGAACGCGTAGTTGCTGTTTTCCAGATTCGGCGCGAGGGTGTGAGCGGCCATGCCGATGATTGCCGGAATGATGGAAAAGCCGAGGTACAGCACGCCGGTGAAGATAAACGAGCGGCGCACGCTGCTGACCGAATCTGCCGAGTAGATGCGCTGGCGAAAGGACGGCGTTGCGAGCACGCCGATCGCCACCACGGCGGCGAGGGATATGGCCGGAATCAGCCCCAGGCTGCTTATCCCTAGAATACCTGTGGTGGCGGCGTCCATCTGGTCGCTGAGGTGTTCGAAACCGCCTATCTCGACCAGCGCGAACACGGCCATGGCGATGAAACCGATGAACAGCAGGATGGCCTGGATGGTGTCGGTCCAGACAACGGCCAGGTAGCCACCGATGATGCAGTACAGGCCGAAGCCGACGGCCACCACGAATTTCGCGGTGTTCAGGTCGATATCGGTAATCCAGGCCAGGTACATGCCGCCACCCAGGATGTGCGCTCCCAGCCAGCCGATGCTGGCGATGTAGATCAGCAGCGCCACTACGTTACGCACAACCCGGCTGCCGCCCACGTAATAGGCCAGCTCCTCGCTCATGGTCATGAAACGCAGTTTGCGCACCGAGGCGAACAGCACTGCCAGCAGCAGAATACCGATCGAGCCGCCGATGCCGTACAGCGCGCCGGCCCAGCCGTTGTTGTAGCCGAAGCCCACCGCGCCCATGCTCGAGCCGGTGCCGACCATGGTGGCAACTGTGGTGCCGATGGTGAGAAACAGCGGAATGCTGCGCCCGCCGAGAAGGAAGTCGTCGCCATTGGAGCGGTGGTTGCGCGAGACCCACCAGCCCAGCGCGATCATGGCGAGCAGGTACACGAAGAAACTGCCGAGAAAGATGTTGCTGTTCATACCTGACCTCAGATTGGAATGATTGTTGATGAGGTAGCGGTAAGCGAGCCAGGCAGTGCCGCACCTGGCTCGGCCTTACGGTGATGAAACGATGGGTCTCCTTCGATGCGAGCGAATGATCAGGCGCGAGAGGCCTTGAAGCACTTCACGTCGACCTCGACCTTGCAGTCGACTACCAGATCCTGAACGCTGCAGATGCGCGCGGGCGGATGGTCAACGAAGACCTCTTTGAAGACCTTGTTGAACGAGCTGAAGTAGCGCGCATCGGTCAGCACGGTGGTTACGTGCACCACGTCTTCTATGCCGTAGCCGGCCTCGGCCATGATGTCGAGGCAGTTTTGAAAGGCCAGGCGCGATTGCTCGACGATGCCGCCTTCGACCACCTCGCCGTCTTTCATCGGCGTCTGGCCGGAGACGTACAACCAGCCACCAGCCTCGACTGCGCGTGAGAATGGCAGCTTCTGCCCGCCGGTTCCGGTTCCGCCTTCGGCGCCATAACGTTTAATGCTCATAAGGTTCTCCTGGGTGATGATTAAAGTTCGGGGGATTTGGCCGCGCGTTTGAGCAGGCGGCCGGCGCGTTCTACGAGGCGCCCGTGCTGATAGGCCACTGCGCCGTTGACCACCACCAGCTCGATACCTTTCGCGGCGGCGATTGGGGTGGTGAAGGTGGCGCTGTCCTGCACCTTGTCGAAGTCGAACAGCGTCAGATCGGCATAGGCACCGACGCGAAGCTCGCCGCGATCACACAGGCCAAAGCTGCGGGCGGAAAGGCCGGTCATCTTGTGAATGGCTTCGGGAAGCGTGAATAAGCCCTGGTCTCGGCAGAAATGCCCAATGACGCGGGGGAACGCGCCCCACAGCCGCGGATGCGGATGGGGGTCGTTCGGCAAGCCATCTGAGCCGACCATGCTCAGCGGATGCCGCAAGATGCGACGCATGTCGTCTTCCGCCATGTTGTGATAAACCGCGCCGGCAGGTTGCAGGCGGCGCGCGGCGTCGAGCAGTGAGACGCCCCAGGTGTCGGCGATGGCTTGCAGGGTCTGACGCGCCATCTGCGGGTGCGCATCGGACCAGGTGATGAATATCTCGAACTCGTCGGTAACCTGCCCAAGGTCGAGGGTCGAGGAGCCGGCGGTGTATGGGTAGCAGTCGCAGTGACAGCTATGTTGCTGCGCCGCCTGCTCGAGTTTTTCCAGGGCCAGTGGC
Source organism: Phytopseudomonas seleniipraecipitans (assembly GCF_900102335.1). Classification (GTDB taxonomy): domain Bacteria; phylum Pseudomonadota; class Gammaproteobacteria; order Pseudomonadales; family Pseudomonadaceae; genus Aquipseudomonas; species Aquipseudomonas seleniipraecipitans. The sequence goes on along the minus strand of NZ_FNBM01000004.1, from coordinate 243,357 downwards.
GCGGTACCCCAGTTGCCGACCCCGGCGCATTTCAGGTGGGAAATGACCAGCGGCGCCTGGCCATGGCGAGCGGTCGCCACGGCTTCGTCCATCGCGTCGAGGAGCCCGGCGAACTCATCGCGAAGGTGAGTGGTGTAGATGCCGCCCGCTGCGCCGACTTCTTCAACCAGTGCCTGCATCTCGGCCGCCGGCGCGTGCCGGGCGTTGATATAAGCCAGGCCTGAACTCATGCCGATGGCACCATCAGCCAGCGCCTGGCGCAAGGTGGTGCGCATGCGCTGGATCTCATCAGTGCTGGCGGGACGATCGAAACGCTCCATGAACGTCGCGCGCAGCGCCGTGTGCCCGACCAGCGCTGCGACGTTGACGCTCGGCTGGGCCGCCGTAACCGACTCGGCATAGGTGGCGAACGCGGGGTAACGGAAGTCCTCGACGCGGCCGAGCAGGTTCATCGGGTCGGGAACGGTGGGGCCTGAAAGGCTAACCGGCGACGCGCTGATCCCGCAATTACCGACGATGACGGTGGTAATGCCCTGAGTGAGTTTGGGCAGCATCTCCGGCATGCGTATGACATTGATGTCGTCGTGGGTGTGCACATCGATGAAGCCGGGGGACAGACACCGACCGTTGCCCTCGATGCAGGTATCCGCCGACCAGTCGCGCAGGTCACCGAGCGCGACGATGCGCTCGCCAGACACCGCCAGGTCGCCGGTAAAAGGTGCGGCTCCCGTGCCATCGATGAGCTGAACGTTACGAATCAGCAGGCTGGCGTGCTGTGGCATGTCTCAATCCCCCAGGGGCTGACGGTTGTGGCCGCCACGGTGGGCGTCGAGCGTGAGCTTCAGGCGGCGCAGCTTGTCTCGTGAGCGTTGCCGGTGTCGCAATGCCAGGCGCATGGCGAGCACATCGATGGCCGCCAGCATGGCGTAGCGCGACGAGGACGGGTGGTAGATGAAATCGGTTTCGCGTGCGGCGATGGGCAGCACCACATTGGCCTGCTGCGCCAGGGGGGAGTCCGTCGCGGTAAGGGCCAGTACTTGGGCGTCATAACTGCGGGCAATACGCGCCGCATCGACGATTTCCGGGGTGTAGCCGGTGACCGACAGCGCCACCACCACATCACTGGGGTCGAGCGTGGCGGCGACCATGCGTGGCATCAGCGCCTGGGAATACGCGCTAACCGCATAACCCAGGCGCACCAGGCGGAACTGCATCTCCTGAGCGAGCACCACCGAGCCGCCACCGGCGCCGAAAATGATGATCTGCCGCGCGCCATCGAGCAGATCGAGCGCACCCTCGATGTCTGCATTGGCGATGAGTTCGCGGTTGAGGTCGAGCGTCTGCTTGGCAATTTCGTATACCGCGCCGATGCCGTCTTCTTCGCTGGCCTCTTGGATGAAGCGGCGACCGACCGCGAGTGACTGTGCGAGGCGCAGCTTGAGGTCACGCACATCCTGACAGCCGATGGACTTGGCAAAGCGAGTGACGCTGGCATCACTGACGCCGGCGCGGGCTGCGATGGCTGAGATGTTGGCACTGGTCACGAAATCGATATCGTCGATGACCATCGCCGCCACCTTGCGCTCGGCTTCGCGCAAGGTCGGGTAGCGTTCTGTGATGCGCGACAGGATGTCGATTTCCAAATTCACTTCATGACTCCGTTGCTTACCGAAGGCGGATCAAAAGAATCGTGCCTAGGTTGTGATAATTTCTAACTTAAAAAAATAATTTGTGATAGTTATTTTCCGTGATTCAATCCAATCGATCTCGTAAGGCCTGACTGCACGGCCTTCCATGCAAAAAAACCGAGAAGGATCCAGACATGCGATCTGCTGACCTGAGCGAAGCGCCGCAACCCGGCGTGGAGAAAGCCGCAATCATCGGCGCGGGGCGCGCCTTGCTGCAGGACGTCAGCCTGCCTGCAGCGGTCGTTTACGAACGCCCTCTACAGCACAACATTTCCTGGATGCAGTCGTTTGCTGAGCGCCATAGCGCTCGATTGGCGCCACATGGCAAAACCACCATGACGCCTGGCCTGTTCCATCGTCAGCTCGAGGCCGGGGCGTGGGGGATTACGCTCGCCACTGCTACTCAGTGCGTGGCGGCTTTCGAGCACAGGGTGACGCGGCTGCTGATGGCCAACCAGCTCGTCGGCGCTGCAAATATGGCGTTGGTGGCCGGTTTGATCGCCAAGGGCGCCGAGTTCCACTGCGTGGTCGACAGTGTGGAAAACGTGCAGGCACTCAATGGCTTTTTCTCGGCACGAGGCTTGCAACTGCACGTGATGATCGAACTGGGTGTCGAGGGCGGTCGTTGTGGTGTGCGCAATGATCGCGAGCTGGAGGCGCTGCTGACCGCGCTCGAGCAATCACCCGCACTGAGCTTGTCCGGCATCGAAGGCTATGAAGGCATCATTGCTGGGCAAACCCCGATCACCGACGTGCGTGCTTACGCCGATCGACTGGTCGATACACTCATGCGCCTGAAACGCACGCATGCATTCACTACCAGCAAGCCGGTGGTTACCGCGTCTGGTTCGAAGTGGTTCGACCTGATCGCCGAGGCCTTCGATCGCGCCGATCTGCGTGATGAGTACACACCGCTGCTGCGCCCTGGTTGCTATGTGGTTCATGACCACAAGCTGTACGCCGGTGCGATGGAAGAGGTGAAAGGTCGGCACCCGGACCTGCAGGGTGAGTTGCTGCCTGCGCTGGAAGTGTTTGCTCATGTTCAATCGCTGCCCGAGCCGGGGCTGGCTATCGTTGCGCTCGGCAAGCGCGATATCGGATGTGATCCCGACTTGCCGATGCCGCAGCGCCTGTACCGCGAAGGCCATCCGCCACGTGATGTTAAGGGCTGGGGCGTCAAGCTCATCATGGACCAGCACCTGTTTCTTTCGGTGCCGGGCGGGGAGGCGCTTGCAGTCGGTGACATCCTGTCCTTCGGCACGTCGCACCCCTGTCTCACTTTCGACAAATGGCGGCAGGTGCTGCTGGTCGACGATGCGCTGAACGTCATCGAGGTGATGCCGACACGTTTCTGAGACGTCCCTGCTGGGCCATTGCAGGCCCGGCTCCGTAGAAAATCCGACAGCTATGCGCACAAGTACAGGAGCGCCTATGACGATTCTTTCCAACGCGGCTGCACCGGCCACGGTCGGCTTGATCGGTGAGTGCATGGTTGAACTTCAACAGCACGCCGACGGTGGTATGCGGCAAACCTTCGGAGGGGACACGCTCAATACGGCGGTTTACCTCAGTCGCTTGTGTCGCTGCGATGGCGTGGTCGTCGATTACCTCACCGCTGTGGGCGACGACGCACTGAGCCAGGCGATGCGCGCGCGCTGGCGTGAAGAAGGCGTCGGTGATGGACAGGTGCGGATCGTGGCGGACCGTTTGCCTGGCCTCTATATGATCCAGACCGACGCGCAGGGCGAGCGAACGTTTCTCTACTGGCGAGGCGAGTCCGCGGCGCGCTACTGCTTTGATGGGTCGGGCGCCGATGAGCTGTTGGCTGCTCTTGGCGATTACCAAATGCTCTATCTCAGTGGTATCAGTCTGGCGATCCTCACCGTTGAAGGGCGTCAGCGATTACTCGATGCCCTCCGTCAGGCGCGTGCTCGAGGCACGCGTATCGTGTTCGATAACAATTATCGGGCACGGCTATGGCCGGATGCGGCGCATGCACGCGCACACTATGCAGAGCTCTTGGGCATGGTGGATATCGCACTCGTCACCTGGGAGGACGACGTTGCGGTATTCGACTTCGAGACGCCGGAGCAACTCTTCAACTATTACGCAGACCAGGGCGTGGGCGAGGTAATCGTCAAGCGCGGCGCGCGCAGCTGTCTGCTGCAAACCGCCGATGGTCGCGCTGAAGTGCTGGCAGAGCCAGTCGAACAGGTTGTGGATACCACCGCCGCCGGTGATGCGTTCAGCGCCGGCTACCTGGCCGGCCGCCTGCAAGGCTGCGATCCGCAGCAAGCGGCGCGCTGGGGGCACCGCTTGGCAGGTGCCGTGATTCAGCACCCAGGCGCGCTGATCCCCTTGAACGCCATGCCGTCCATGCCGGTGCTACGCTAAGGCAGGTTGACGCGCATCGCAGCGCTGGATAGGCAGGGATGTGTCACCCGCTTCATGTTTCGCAACCCTGGCGCTGCACGCCTTGCAGTTGAAATTGAGAGGAGGTGGGTTATCTTTGATCCCCTCTGGGTAGGTTTTTCGAGGATCGTCGTATGAACTGCGCAGTCTTGGGTATCGACTATCCGATCATTCAGGCACCCATGGCCGGCACTGCCACCCCGGCGCTCGCTGCGGCGGTGAGCAATGCGGGCGGTCTTGGCTCGATTTCGATTGCCGCGGTTAAGGCCGAGGTTGGCCGGCAGATGATCATCGAGACCCGCGCCGGAACCCGTCGTCCTTTCAACATCAATGTGTTCTGCCATCGCCCCAGCATTGCTGATGCAACGGCAGAGCACGTTTGGCTTGAACACCTGCAACCTTATTTCGCCGAGCTTGGCAGCGATGCGCCGTCAGCTATCGGTGATATCTACAGCAGCTTCTATGATGATGACGGCCAGCTGGACGTTTTGCTTGAGCAGCGCCCGCCGATCGTCAGCTTTCATTTGGGGCTGCCGCCGCAGGATCGTATCGATGCGCTGAAGAAGGCAGGCATTATCCTGCTGGCCTCGGCGACCACGCTGGAAGAGGGGCGTTTGCTGGAAGCGGCCGGCATCGATCTGATCGTCGCGCAGGGCATCGAAGCTGGCGGTCACCGTGGGGTCTTCGAACCGCAGCGTGGCGATCAGGGTATTGGCACGCTGGCGCTGGTGCGGGTGCTGGTTCGCCATCTGTCGCGACCCGTGATCGCGGCGGGTGGCATCATGGACGGCGCCGGCATTGCTGCCGCCATGGCCCTGGGTGCCAGTGCTGCGCAGCTGGGCACGGCGTTTATTCTCTGCCCCGAATCCGCAGCCAATGACGCCTACCGGCGCATGTTGAGCAGCGAGCGGGCACAGGTTACCCAGGTGACCACGGCGATCTCGGGCCGTCCGGCGCGCGGCATCGTTAATCGGTTCATCGCTGAAGTGGGCGCACCCGGGCATCCGCCCGTGCCTGGTTTCGGCATCGCCTATGACGCCGGCAAGCAGCTTATCGCTGCCGCAGCGAAGGCCGGCAACGCAGAGTTCGCGGCACACTGGGCCGGGCAGGGCGCAGCGCTGGCGCGAGCACTGCCTGCGGCACAGTTGGTTGAGGTGCTACAGCGCGAGTACCTGGCTGCGCGGGGCTAACTGCCCTGGCGCGGTCGATATACGCGGCTGGAAATGCTCACGCCGTTGCCGTCCGGGTCTTTGCTGTTGGCGAATCCGTAGCCCTGAGCCTGGTGGATCGGGCCGAACTCCAGTCCGTTGACCAAAGCACGGCTGCGGAAGGCTTCCAGGTTCTCAACGTCGAACACCAGCTTCACCCGAGCCTGATTGCCCTTCAGCGATTTGGCGGCGCGGTGCACCAGCAGAATCAGGCCGCCACGTGGGTGATGTAGCTCAACCACGCCCTGGCTCTCCTCGCTGGGCACGAAGCCGAAATGCTGCTCATAAAAGGCACAGGTCTTGACCGGGTCATTGGCATACAGCATGACTTGGCTGCTGGGCGCACTCATCGGCGAGCTTCCTGAAAGGCGGGTGGGAGGGTGCTCCACGATGGCGGGGCATCTGGCGATAGAACAAAGCAGAATGTTGGTGTCGAGAAGGGCCGACAGAGGATGTCGGCCCTGAGCAGGAGGCTGCCCGAGTCAGGCAGTATGCAGCTGGACTTCTTCAATGGTGTCGTGCCGCACAGGTGCTTCGACCCCGGTCAGTTCGCTGATCAACAGCCATTGTTGATCGAGCTCCTGGCTCACGGCGCCCAGGCGGGTAATCATCTTGGAGGCCGCCGAGCGCACGCCGCTGTCGTCGCTGCGTAGCAGATCGAACGAGAGCGCGGTCATAGCCGCCGTCATATGGGTGATGGTGCGTGACGTGAGCGTGAGCAGCTCGGTCAATTGTTGTTCTTTTGCGTTCATCTCGCGCTTCCTTGACTGTACGAGTCGATGCACTGCATTGAGGGATGTGCCGGGCCGTCAAAATCCTTGAGCCAGCCTTGAGTGGACACCGTTCACGATTGGCGGTCGTGATGCCTGCAAAATGATACCACCGTCACGCCAGCTGTAGACAAGAGGCCTCTCGACGAGATGAAGATAATTTTCATATGCGCGTTTAACCTGCACGACCCCGGCCTTTGGGCCTTGCAGCGGCATGTCCCACCCGCTTATTGATGCGTTGATGATAAATATCGGCCGCCCGGTGCGCCGGGACGGCGGCAACGTTTAAACTGCGCCTCACCAGCGCGGCATGAGGCTTTTCCCGCGTCTGGTCCTGGGTTGGCGCTGTAAGAACTTGTCGCATGCCGGCAATGCCGGCCCTGGAACGCCCCCTACAATCTTTCGCATCGTTGGCCCGCTGGGCCGGCGTGTTCTCGTCAGGAGAGTTTCGATGTCAGTTCAGCACGACCCGGTGCAACGCGCCGATTTCGACCAGGTGATGGTACCCAGCTATGCGCCTGCGGCATTCGTGCCAGTGCGTGGGGCAGGGTCGCGCGTCTGGGATCAGAGTGGTCGTGAGCTCATCGATTTCTCCGGTGGCATTGCCGTCAACGTACTGGGCCACGCCCATCCAGCGCTGGTTAAGGCGCTGACCGAACAGGCCAATACCCTGTGGCATGTGTCCAACGTGTTCACCAACGAGCCGGCGTTGCGCCTGGCCAAGAAGCTGGTCGAGGCCACGTTCGCCGAGCGCGTGTTTCTCTGCAACTCCGGCGCCGAAGCCAACGAGGCGGCCTTCAAGCTGGCCCGTCGTGTTGCCCACGACCGCTTTGGCGCCGACAAGTACGAAATCATCGCTGCCACCAACAGCTTCCATGGCCGCACCCTGTTTACCGTCAGCGTCGGTGGCCAGCCGAAATACTCCGATGGCTTTGGGCCGAAGATCCAGGGCATCACCCACGTGCCTTACAACGATCTCGAGGCGCTCAAGGCGGCCATCAGTGACAAGACCTGCGCCGTGGTGCTGGAGCCGATCCAGGGCGAAGGCGGCGTGCTGCCGGCAGACCTGGCTTATCTGCAAGGCGCGCGTGAACTCTGTGATCAGCACAACGCGCTGCTGGTGTTCGATGAAGTGCAGAGCGGCCTGGGACGTAGCGGTCATCTGTTCGCCTATCAGCACTACGGCGTAACGCCGGATGTGCTGTCCAGTGCCAAGAGCCTGGGCGGTGGCTTCCCGATCGCCGCCATGCTGACCAGCGAAGCGTTGGCCAGCCACTTGGCCGTCGGCACCCACGGCACCACCTACGGCGGCAACCCGCTGGGCTGCGCGGTGGCCGAAGCGGTGCTCGATGTGGTCAACACCCCTGAGGTGCTTGATGGCGTGAAGGCCAAGCACGAGCGCTTCAAGACTCGACTGCTGCAGATTGGCGAGCAGTACGGTGTGTTTTCCGGCGTGCGCGGCATGGGCCTGTTGATCGGTGCGGTGCTGTCCGACGCCTGGAAGGGCAAGGCGCGCGCCTTCTTCGACGCGGCGGCTGAGGAAAATCTGATGATTCTCCAGGCCGGCCCGGACGTGGTGCGTTTCGCCCCGAGCCTGGTAGTCGAGGATGCCGACATCGACGAAGGCCTGGACCGTTTCGAGCGTGCTGTGGCCAAGCTGGCGGCCGCTGCTTGATCTACCTGACTGGCGGCCTGAGTGCCGCCAGTACTCATACTCGCCTGACCGGATGATCCGGTCGGCATCACGGATGATGGTTCTCGCTGCCGGAGACTGCTGTCTCCGGGTTCTGTTGAAGGAGTGACACCATGCTGGTGATGCGCCCCGCGCGAATGACCGACCTCGCTGAAGTCCAGCGTCTGGCTGCTGACAGCCCGGTCGGGGTCACCTCGCTTCCGGATAACGCCGAGCGCCTGCGCGACAAGATCACCGCCTCGGAAGCCTCGTTCGCCGCCGAAGTGAGCTTCAATGGCGAAGAGCGCTATTTCTTCGTCCTCGAAGACACCGAATCCGCTCGTCTGGTCGGCTGCTCGGGCATCGTCGCCTCGGCCGGCTACTCCGAGCCGTTCTACAGTTTCCGTAACGAAACCTTCGTTCACAACTCCCGTGAGTTGAAAATCCACAACAAGATCCACGTGCTCTCGCTGTGTCACGACCTGACCGGCAACAGCCTGCTGACCAGCTTCTATGTGGAGCGCTCGCTGGTGGACAGTGTGTGGTCCGAGCTCAACTCCCGGGCGCGCCTGCTGTTCGCCGCCTGCCACCCGGAGCGCTTCGCCGATGCGATGGTGGTAGAGATCGTCGGTGAGAGCGACGACGCCGGCGAGTCGCCGTTCTGGGATGCAGTGGGTCGGCATTTCTTCGGCATGAGCTACGCCGAGGCTGAGCGGTTATGCGGGCTGCGCAGCCGCGCCTACCTGGCCGAGCTGATGCCTCATTACCCGATTTACGTGCCGCTGCTGCCGGATAGCGCCCAGGAGTCCATGGGACTGGTGCACCCGCGGGCGCAGGTATCGTTCGACATTCTCATGCGCGACGGTTTCGAAACCGATCACTACATCGACATTTTCGATGGCGGGCCGACGCTGCATGCACGCACGTCGGGTATCCGCTCCATTGCCCAGAGCGCGGTGGTACCGGTGATGCTCAGCGAAGCGGGCGAGGGCGGTCAGCCGTACCTGATCAGCAACGAGCAGCTGCAGGGCTTTCGCGCGGTAATCGCCGAACTCAACTGGGCGCCCGGCCAGCCGGCTGTGCTCGACCCACTCACGGCGCAGACGCTCGGCGTCAGCGAAGGCGGTCAGGTCCGGTTGGTGGCGGTATGAGGTTGTCAGCGATGCATGCCACGTGTCTGGCCCGCAGTTTTCCGGAGGCATCATGATCGTTCGCTCCGTCCGTGCTGGCGATCTGCCGGCACTCATTGACCTGGCGCGCAGCACAGGCACCGGCCTGACCACCTTGCCGGCCAACGAGGCGCGCCTGGCCTATCGGGTTGGCCGCGCCGAGAAAACCTTTCGCGGCGAGGCCGAACGTGGCGATTGCGACTACATGTTCGTGCTCGAGGACGACGACGGCCGCGTGTTGGGGATTTCGGCGATCGCCGGCGGGGTTGGCCTGCGCGAGTCCTGGTACAACTACCGCGTGGGGCTGACGGTCTGCGCGTCCCAGGAGCTGAATATCCACCGCCAGGTACCGACGCTGTTTCTGGCCAACGACCTGACCGGCCATTCCGAGCTGTGCTCGCTATTCCTGCATGCCGACCACCGTAACGGGCTCAATGGCCGGCTGCTGTCCAAGGCGCGTTTTCTGTTTATCGCCGAATTTCGCGAGCAATTTGGTGACAAGATCATCGCCGAGATGCGTGGCGTCTCCGATGAAGAAGGCCGGTCGCCCTTCTGGGAATGCCTGGGCCGACACTTTTTCCGCATGGAGTTCTCCCAGGCGGACTACCTCACCGGCGTTGGCAACAAGGCCTTCATCGCCGAGCTGATGCCCAAGTTTCCGCTGTACACCTGTTTTCTGTCCGAGGCTGCGCGTGAGGTGATCGGCCGCGTTCACCCGGACACCGAGCCGGCGCTGGCGATGCTCAAGTCCGAAGGCTTCAGCTATCAGGGCTATGTCGACATCTTCGACGCGGGCCCGGCCATTGAAGCGGAAACCGCGAAAATCCGTGCCATCCGTGACAGCCAACTGCTGGTGCTGGCCATCGGCACACCCGGCGATGACGCGCCGGTGTACCTGGTGCATAACCGCAAGCGAGAAGACTGCCGTATCACCGCGGCGCGTGCGCGCATGGCGGCCGGCACCCTGGTGGTCGACCCGCTCACGGCCAAACGCCTGCGCCTGAGTGTTGGCGACCAGGTGCGGGCGGTGGCGCTGGCGGCGCAAGCCTGACGCACGATTGTGAAGTAAGCCGGGGCAGGGCCCCGAACCGGTGATGTCGCCACAGAGCGGCAGCCGTCAGATGTACAAGGTCATCGCCTGGCGGTGGCCCTTGAACCGTGAAGCCTGGAGTGAACGACCATGAGCACGCATTACATTGCAGGTCTCTGGCAGATTGGACAGGGTGACACCCTGGAATCCCTTGATCCGGTCAGCCAGCAGGTGCTCTGGGTGGGGCGCGAAGCCAGTACCGAGCAGGTCGAGGCGGCCGTGCAGTCTGCGCGCGAGGCGTTTCCTGCATGGGCGGCTGCACCGGTTGCCGAGCGAATCGCCGTGCTCGAACGTTTTGCCGCAGTGCTCAAGCTGAAGCAGGACGACCTCGCTCACGCCATCGGCGAGGAGACCGGCAAGCCGCTCTGGGAAGCAGTTACCGAAGTCACCAGCATGATCAACAAAGTGGCTATCTCGGTGCAGAGCCAGGCGGAGCGTAGCGGAACCCGAAGTGGCGTTCAGGGCGACGCCAGCAGTGTGCTGCGCCACAAACCACACGGCGTGGTTGCCGTGTTCGGGCCGTACAATTTTCCGGGCCACCTGCCGAACGGGCATATCGTGCCCGCGTTGCTGGCCGGCAACACGGTGGTGTTCAAGCCCAGCGAGCACACGCCGAAGGTCGCCGAGCTGACCCTCACGTGCTGGATCGAAGCCGGCTTACCCGCTGGCGTGCTCAACCTGGTGCAAGGCGCACGCGATACCGGCGCTGCGCTGGCGGCCAGCTCGGGCATCGACGGCCTGTTCTTCACGGGTTCCAGCCGCACGGGCAACGTGCTGCATGCCCAGTTCAGTGGCCGACCAGAAACCATCCTGGCCTTGGAGATGGGCGGCAATAACCCGCTGATCGTCGAGCCGGTGGCCGATCTGGATGCCGCGGTGTATTGCATCATCCAGTCCGCCTTCATCTCGGCCGGCCAGCGTTGCACCTGTGCACGGCGTCTGCTGGTGCCCGCCGGTGAGTGGGGCGACAGGCTGCTGGCGCGCTTGGTGAGCGTGGTGGCGAGCATCACCGTCGGCGCGTTCAACGCCCAGCCTGCGCCGTTCATGGGCGCGGTCATCTCCCTGGATGCCGCTCAGCATCTGCTCAAGGTGCAGGCGCGATTGATCGACAAGGGCGCCCGCCCGCTGCTGGACATGAGCCAGCCCCTCGAAGGCGCGGCGCTGCTGACGCCCGGCATCATCGACGTCACCGACGTGCAGCCGCGTGCCGACGAAGAGGTCTTTGGGCCACTCCTGCAAGTGGTTCGTTACGCCGATTTCGACTCGGCCATTGAGGAGGCTAACGCCACCCGTTTTGGCCTCGCTGCCGGCCTGTTGTCCGACTCGCGCGAGCGCTACGAGCAGTTCTGGTTGCGCAGCCGCGCCGGCATCGTCAACTGGAACAAGCCGCTGACCGGCGCCGCCAGCAGCGCCCCGTTCGGTGGTGTCGGCGCTTCCGGCAACCACCGCCCCAGCGCTTACTACGCGGCGGATTACTGTGCCTATCCGGTTGCCTCGCTGGAAAGCGAACGGCTTGCCTTGCCGGATACTCTGGCGCCAGGAGTGAGCCTATGACCCGTTCGCTGGCCTCGGCGTGTGAGCTGAATATCGACGGTCTGGTTGGCCCGACGCACAATTACGGTGGCTTGTCGTATGGCAACGTCGCCTCGCAGAACAACAGCCAGGTGGCCTCCAATCCCCGCGAGGCTGCTCGCCAGGGCTTGGCGAAAATGAAGGCGTTGATGGACATGGGCTACGCCCAGGCGGTGCTGGCGCCGCAGGAGCGGCCGGACGTGCAGGCGCTGCGCGCCTGTGGTTTCAGCGGCAGCGACACACAGGTGATCGAGAAGGCGGCGCGCGATGCCATGCCGCTGCTGATCGCCAGCTGTTCGGCGTCGAGCATGTGGACGGCCAACGCCGCCACCGTCAGCCCCAGCGCCGACACGGCCGATGGCCGCGTGCATTTCACCGCCGCCAATCTCAACTGCAAGTTTCATCGCTCCATCGAACACCCCACTACCAGCCGCGTGCTGGCAGCAATGTTCGCTGAAGAGCGCTATTTCGCCCACCATGCGGCGCTGCCTGCGGTCAGCCAGTTCGGGGATGAGGGGGCGGCCAACCACACGCGCTTCTGCCGCGACTATGGCGAGCCGGGTGTGGAATTTTTCGTGTTCGGGCGCAGCGCCTTTGACCTGCGCCTGCCATCGCCACAGCGTTACCCGGCGCGGCAGACTCTGGAAGCGTCCCAGGCGGTCGCGCGCCTGCACGGCCTGAACGACAATGCGGTGGTATTTGCCCAGCAGAACCCCGCGGTCGTCGATCAGGGCGTGTTTCACAACGACGTGATCGCGGTCGGCAACGGTCAGGTGCTGTTCCATCACGAGGATGCTTTTCTCGACAGCCCGCGGGTTATCGGTGAGCTGCATGACAAGCTCGCGCGCCTTGGCGGCGACCTGCAGCCCGTGTGTGTGCCACGCCAGGCGCTGCCTGTGGAGGATGCAGTGCGCTCCTATCTGTTCAACAGCCAACTGCTCACCCGCGCCGACGGGCGTATGCTGCTGGTGGTGCCGGAGGAGTGCCGCGGCAATCCGCGTGTCTGGGCGTACCTGCAAACGCTGCTTGGCAGCGACGGGCCGATTGCCGAAGTGCGCGCGTTCGATCTCAAGCAGAGTATGCAGAACGGTGGCGGCCCGGCGTGTCTGCGTTTGCGGGTAGCCTTGCAGGCCGAGGAGCTGGCTGCGATGAACCCAGGCGTGATGCTCACGCCAGCGCTGTATCAACGGCTGCTGCAGTGGGTCGACCAGCATTACCGAGATCGCCTGAGTGAAAGCGACCTGGCCGATCCGCAACTGCTGAACGAGTGCCGCACCGCTTTGGATGAACTGACGCAGATCCTTGGACTCGGCGCGGTTTATCCCTTTCAATTGAATTGAGGCGGCTCGCCTTCGAGCCGTTACTGACCTTGGAGTACTTATGAGCGACGCCCTGCAACTGATCCTTGAAGATAACGACGGCACCCAGCTGGAAACCTCGTGCACGCGTTTTGCCGTGCTCTGGCAGGGCAAGGAAGTGTGGATCCAGCAAGTCGGAAACGGTCAGTTGATGATCGGTGTCGATGTGGCCGAGGGCGATACCGAATACGCCAGCCTGCTGCTGCGCCCGATGGCCACCAACCTGGTCAGCCTGGAACTGGAAATCGAGCCCGCAGACGATGACGCCGATGACGGCCACGTCCACGGTCCGGACTGCAATCACTGAGGAACGCCCATGCTCGCCCTCGGCAAACTGCTCGAACTGACCCTGGCTGGCTATGAGCCGGCCGCGAAGATCCAGTTGACGCCGGAGGGCACGCGCCTGCGCTGGCTGGCCGAAGGTGCGCTCGAAGTGACACCGGCAGCGGGCCGCGACAATGGCATGGACCTGCTGCTCTCAGCCGGTATCCATGGCAACGAAACAGCTCCCATCGAGCTGCTCGACCGCCTGCTGCGCGGCATTGCGCGTAACGAACTGCAACCACGCGCGCGCCTGCTGCTGTTGTTCGGCAACCCATCGGCGATGCGCCGTGGCGAGCGCTTCGTCGAGCAGGACATCAACCGTTTGTTCAGCGGTCGCCACGAGCTGAGCAGCGGTGCCGAAGCGATGCGTGCCTGCGAGCTGGAGCACCTGGCGTCGTCGTTCTTTGCCGATGCCGAGCGCACACGCCTGCATTACGACCTGCACACCGCCATTCGCGCTTCGCGCATCGAGCAGTTCGCCTTGTATCCCTGGGCCGAAGGGCGCCGCCAGTCGCGTCATGAATGCGCCCGCCTGCAGGCCGCCGGTATCGACGCCGTGCTATTGCAGAGCAAGGCCTCGACCACCTTCAGTGCTTACACCTACGCTGAGCTGGGCGCCGAGGCATTCACGCTGGAGCTGGGCAAGGCAAGGCCGTTCGGGCATAACGAACTGGTCAATCTGGATCGCCTGGAAATGCGCCTGCAGGCACTTATCGAAGGGCGCGAGCCGCCTGTAGATGAGTCGGCTATCGAGCACCTGCAACTGTTTGCTTTTGCCCGTGAAGTGATCAAGCACAGCGACGCCTTCACGCTGCACCTGCCAATCGACGTGGAAAACTTCACCGAGCTGGCGCCCGGCTATCTGCTCGCCGAGGACCTGGCCAGCAGTCGCTGGGTGGTGGAAGAGCAGGGCGCACGCATCATTTTCCCTAATCCCAAGGTACACAACGGCCAGCGTGCCGGCATCCTCATCGTGCCCGTCGACGCTTCGCTGCTGGCGTGACTGACCGCCGCGGCGTTGTGCTCGATCTCTCAATCATCTGTTCGCCCAGGAGCGTTCATGTCCATCATTGATCTGCGTAGCGATACCGTCACCCAACCCACCGCCGGCATGCGCGAGGCAATGTTGGCCGCCGAACTGGGCGACGACGTGTATGGCGAGGACCCGACCGTAAACCGCCTGGAGCAGCGGCTGGCGCGGGAACTGGGGTTCGCCGCTGCGCTGTTCGTGCCGACCGGCACCATGAGCAACCTGCTCGGCCTGATGGCTCATTGCGAACGGGGCGACGAATACATCGTCGGGCAGCAGGCGCACACCTACAAATACGAAGGCGGTGGCGCAGCGGTGCTGGGCTCGATTCAACCCCAGCCGCTGGACATGGAGGCCGACGGCTCCCTCGACCTGGCACGGGTCGAGGCAGCAATCAAGCAGGACGACTTCCATTTCGCTCGCACGCGTCTGCTGGCGCTGGAAAACACCATGCAGGGCAAGGTATTGCCGCTCGATTATCTGGCTGAAGCCCGTGCCTTCACCCGCGACAAGGGGCTAGCACTGCACCTAGATGGCGCTCGCCTGTTCAATGCCTCCGTCCGGCTGGGCGTCGAGGCGCGCGAAATAACCCGGCATTTCGATTCGGTGTCGGTGTGCCTGTCGAAAGGGCTGGGCGCGCCGGTCGGCTCCGTCTTGTGTGGCAGCGAAGCGCTGATCGGCAAGGCCCGGCGCCTGCGCAAAATGGTCGGCGGCGGCATGCGCCAGGCTGGTGTGTTGGCAGCGGCAGGGCTGTACGCGCTGGATCATCAGGTCGAGCGGCTGGTCGAGGATCACGCCAATGCCGACTGCCTGGCGGCAGGCCTGCGTGAGCTGGGTTACTCGGTCGAGCCGGTGCAGACCAATATGGTTTATGTGCAGGTCGGCGAGCGTGCCAGCGAGCTGAAAGCCTTCTGCGCCGAGCGCGGCATTCATCTCAGTGCAGCGCCGCGCCTGCGTATGGTGACCCATCTGAATGTTGGAGCCGACGCCATCGGCCAAGTCATCGAGGCCTTCGCCGCGTTTCGCGGCTGACGCGCCTCGCGGCGCCATGGGCTCCGTTCGTGCGGGCTGATCGAGGGCTACGCAACGCCGTCTCTCAGTGGCCCGCCGGATTGTCGCTAGCGCCCGGAAATTCCGGTTATCGAGCTGCCCGCAAATAATTCCGCTATGGCCTAGCCGCCGCGGACAAGCCCGATATAATGCGGGCTTTTGCCGGCTTCGCCGTGGCCGCCTGTTTTCCTGGAAAATGCCAATGAAAAGCGCAGAAATCCGTGAAGCTTTCCTGAGCTTCTTCGAAGAGAAGGGGCACACCCGTGTCGCTTCCAGTTCCCTGATTCCAAACAACGATCCCACGCTGTTGTTCACCAACGCCGGCATGAACCAGTTCAAGGACTGCTTCCTGGGCCTGGAGAAGCGCGCCTACACCCGCGCCGCCACCAGCCAGAAGTGCGTGCGCGCCGGTGGCAAGCACAACGACCTGGAAAACGTCGGCTATACCGCACGTCACCATACGTTCTTCGAAATGCTCGGCAACTTCAGTTTTGGCGACTATTTCAAGCGCGACGCCATCCATTTCGCCTGGGAATTCCTCACCGGCGAGAAATGGCTGAAGCTGCCCAAGGAGAAACTCTGGGTTACGGTCTATGCCACCGATGACGAGGCGTACGACATCTGGACCAAGGAAGTCGGCGTGCCCGCTGAGCGGATGATCCGTATCGGTGATAACAAGGGCGCTCCGTACGCGTCCGACAACTTCTGGACCATGGGCGATACCGGCCCGTGTGGCCCATGCACCGAGATTTTCTTTGATCACGGCGAGCACATCTGGGGCGGCCCACCCGGCTCGCCAGAAGAGGATGGCGATCGCTACATCGAGATCTGGAATAACGTTTTCATGCAGTTCAACCGCACGGCGGATGGCGTTCTGCACCCGCTGCCGGCACCGAGTGTGGACACTGGCATGGGCCTGGAACGTATCAGCGCGGTGCTGCAGCACGTCAACTCGAACTATGAGATCGACCTGTTCCAGAGCCTGCTCAACGCTGCGGCCAAGGCCATCGGCTGCGCCAATGAAGGCCAGGCCTCGTTGAAGGTGGTGGCTGACCATATCCGCTCCTGCGGCTTCCTGATCGCTGACGGTGTGACGCCGTCCAACGAAGGCCGTGGCTACGTGCTGCGCCGTATCGTTCGCCGCGCCTGCCGCCATGGCAACAAACTGGGTGCCAAGGGCAGCTTCTTCTACCAGATCGTCGCGGCCTTGGTCGCCGAGATGGGCGATGCGTTCCCGGAACTGAAACAGCAGCAGGCGCACATCGAGCGCGTGCTGAAGACTGAAGAAGAACAGTTCGCCAAAACCCTGGAGCAGGGCCTGAAGATCCTCGAGCAGGACCTGGCTGAACTGAAGGGATCGGTCATTCCGGGTGAAGTGATCTTCAAACTGTACGACACCTACGGTTTCCCGATGGACCTCACTGGCGACATCGCCCGTGAACGCGAGCTGACCCTAGACGAGGCCGGTTTCGAGCGCGAGATGGAAGCTCAGCGCGTGCGTGCGCGTTCTGCCAGCGCGTTCGGCATGGACTACAACAGCCTGGTCAAGGTTGACGCAGACACCCGTTTCCTCGGGTACGCCGCCACCGTTGCCAGTGGCGAGCTGCTGGTGCTGCTGCGCGACGGTCAATCCGTCGACACCCTGAACGAAGGTGAGGAGGGCGTGGTAGTCCTCGATCAGACGCCGTTCTACGCAGAGTCCGGCGGCCAGATTGGTGATTGTGGCTTCCTGGAAGGCCCGGGCGTACGTTTCGACGTGCGTGACACCACCAAGGTCGGCGGCGCCTGGCTGCATCACGGCGTAGTCAGTAAGGGCAGCCTGAGCGTCGGCGCGACGATCCACGCGGAAGTAGACGCCTCGGTGCGTACCGCAACTGGCCTCAACCATTCGGCGACTCACTTGCTGCACGCCGCGCTGCGTCAGGTACTGGGCGAGCATGTGCAGCAGAAAGGTTCGTTGGTCGACAGTCAGCGCCTGCGTTTCGACTTCAGCCACTTCGAGGCGATCAAGCCGGAGCAGCTCAAGGAGCTCGAAGAGATCGTCAACCGCGAAGTGCGCCGTAATACCCCGGTGCAGACGGAAGAGATGGACATCGAAAGTGCCAAGTCCAAGGGCGCGATGGCGCTATTCGGCGAGAAATACGGCGACAGCGTTCGCGTACTGACCATGGGCGACGGCTTCTCCGTCGAGCTGTGCGGCGGCATCCATGCCAACCGCACCGGCGATATCGGTGTGTTCAAGATCGTCAGTGAAGGCGGTGTGGCAGCCGGTGTGCGTCGTATCGAAGCCGTCACCGGCGCTGCGGCATTCGCCTATCTGAATGGCGCAGAAGAGCAATTGAAAGAAGCGGCATCGCTGGTCAAGGGGAGTCGCGACAACCTGCTCGACAAGCTGGCTGCCGTGATCGATCGCAATCGCCAACTGGAGAAAGAGCTGGATCAGCTCAAGGCCAAGGCCGCCATCGCGGCAGGCAGCGATCTGGCCGGCTCGGCCGTGGACATCAAAGGCGTCAAGACGCTCAGCGCACGCATCGACGGTCTCGATGGCAAGGGCCTGCTGGCGCTGGTCGATCAGTTGAAGAACAAGCTTGGTAGCGCAGTGATTCTGCTCGGCGGCGTGCAGGACGATAAAGTCGTGCTGGTGGCCGGCGTGACGCAGGACCTCACTGCCAAGTTGAAAGCGGGTGATTTGATGAAGCAGGCTGCTGCGGCAGTCGGCGGCAAAGGCGGTGGTCGGCCGGACATGGCGCAGGGCGGCGGGGTCGATGCGGCCTCGCTCGACGGCGCTCTGGCGTTGATCGGTCCCTTCGTCGAGCAGGGTCTTTAAGATCCCGTAACTCAAGCGTGACCAAGCTGCTCGCCATGCCCGGCGAGCGTCTTGGTGGTGTGTGGTGTTGTCTGTTTAATGGGCGCCCTTCACGGGCTGAGGCAGCTTTGAAATGGCTTTGATCGTACAGAAATTCGGCGGTACTTCCGTCGGCACCGTCGAGCGTATTGCGCAGGTTGCCGAGAAGGTGAAGAAATTCCGCGAAAAGGGTGACGATATCGTCGTCGTGGTATCCGCCATGAGCGGCGAGACCAATCGCCTTATCGACCTGGCCAAGCAGATCAGCGATGACCAGCCGGTAGCGCGTGAACTCGATGTGATGGTGTCCACCGGTGAGCAGGTAACTATTGCACTGCTGGCGATGGCGCTGATCAAGCGTGGCGTGCCGGCGGTGTCTTACACCGGCAGCCAGGTGCGCATCCTGACCGACAGCTCGCACACCAAGGCGCGCATCCTGAGCATCGACGACAGCAATATCCGTGCTGACCTGAAGGCTGGTCGTGTGGTGGTGGTCGCAGGCTTCCAGGGTGTGGACGAGCACGGCAATATCACCACCCTGGGACGCGGCGGTTCGGATACCACGGGGGTCGCACTCGCTGCGGCCCTCAAGGCTGACGAATGCCAGATTTACACCGATGTAGACGGGGTCTATACCACTGACCCGCGCGTCGTGCCAAAAGCCCAGCGTCTGGAGAAGATCACCTTCGAAGAGATGTTGGAGATGGCCAGCCTCGGCTCCAAAGTCCTGCAAATCCGTTCGGTGGAGTTCGCCGGCAAGTACAACGTCCCGCTGCGCGTCCTGCACAGCTTTCAGGAGGGTCCAGGCACCCTCATTACCCTTGATGAAGAGGAAACCATGGAACAGCCGATCATCTCCGGCATCGCTTTCAATCGCGACGAAGCCAAGCTGACCATCCGTGGCGTACCCGATTTGCCGGGCGTTGCGTTCAAGATTCTCGGCCCGATCAGCTCCGCCAATATCGAAGTGGACATGATCGTGCAGAATGTCGCGCACGATAACACCACCGATTTCACCTTCACCGTGCACCGCAACGATTACCAGAGCGCTCAGCAGGTGCTTGAAGCCACTGCGCGCGAGCTGGGTGCTCGTGAAGTGGTGGGCGACGTGAATATCGCCAAAGTGTCCATCGTCGGCGTTGGCATGCGCTCGCACGCCGGTGTCGCCAGTCGCATGTTCGAAGCGTTGGCCAAGGAAAATATCAACATCCAGATGATCTCCACCTCGGAGATCAAAGTCTCGGTTGTCATCGAAGAGAAATATCTGGAGTTGGCAGTGCGTGCCCTGCACACTGCGTTTGAATTGGATGCTCCAGCCCATCAGGGTGAGTGAGTAATTCACAAAGAGGCGCGGCTATCCGCGCCTTTTTGCTCTTTTGGTTGGTGTTGGCGGAACTTTCCTTCCGTTCGTGCTGGTCAATACTAGGGTGTCGATAGCTTCGTCTTAGCGCGTCGGTGCTTTTCAACTGCTTGCAGACTTGTTGTCCGAAATTGAATCCGTAAGGAGAAAGGAATGCTGATTCTGACTCGCCGGGTCGGAGAGACCCTGATGGTGGGTGACGAAGTCACTGTCACTGTGTTGGGTGTTAAAGGTAATCAGGTGCGGATTGGCGTGAATGCGCCTAAGGAAGTCGCCGTTCACCGTGAAGAGATCTACCAGCGCATCCAAAAAGAGAAGGACGAAGAACCAAACCACTAATTTTTCTCGAAATTTTGGTTTGCAAACGGGGAAAACATGTTTATCATGCGCCCCGTGTTGCGGAGAGGTGGCCGAGTGGCCGAAGGCGCTCCCCTGCTAAGGGAGTACACCTCAAAAGGGTGTCGGGGGTTCGAATCCCCCCTTCTCCGCCATTATTTGGCACGCTTGGCTCAGGCCAGGCTGGCAAACAAACCAGAGGTGATCTGGTCTAAAAACACCAACGGACTCATAGCTCAGCTGGATAGAGTACTCGGCTACGAACCGAGCGGTCGGAGGTTCGAATCCTCCTGAGTCCGCCATATTGAATGGCTTGCAGCAGTGCAGGCCATTTTGTTTCAACCAGCGGTGATCTGGTCTAAAAGCACCAAAGATCGCATGAAAGCGTTGCTAGCGAAGGTCAGGCAAGGCGAAAGCAAGCGAAGAAGCGCAGTTTAGGTTTCTAAATGAGCATTCTGAGTTTGCTTTCAACGCAGCATGATCGAGCGCAGTAGCTTTCAGGTGATCTGTTGATTTGTTTGCTACGAACCGAGCGGTCGGAGGTTCGAATCCTCCTGAGTCCGCCATATTGAATGGCTTGCAGCAGTGCAAATCATTTTGCGTCAACCAGCGGTGATCTGGTCAAAAAGCGCCACACGGACTCATAGCTCAGCTGGATAGAGTACTCGGCTACGAACCGAGCGGTCGGAGGTTCGAATCCTCCTGAGTCCGCCACATAAAAAAGGGCCTGCAGCGATGCAGGCCCTTTTTCTTTGCCTAGCGTTTTCCCGCCACGCAATCATTCTGGTCGAAGCTGACCGTACGCCGCTCGCTGTTGTGCTTGCTGACATAGTGATAGGTGGTCTGGCCGTTGCGCCGGCTGATGCGCTCAGGTTTGCCCAGTGCGCTCTCGACGTCATTGCGCGTCATCCCCGCCCGCACCTGTTTTCTGATGATAGCTTCACGTCGAGCGTTGCCAGTGACGGCGTTGTCGCAGCCATCCTGCTGCTCGCCGACGATGGTGAGCGAGCTTGCGTTGCTGCTCGCTGGTGGGCTTTTGTTGGTGGGTTGCGGTATCGCCAGCGGAACGGCTGCGCCGCTGCCGGGTCTGGGGTTGTAGGCGTTTTGTATATGCTGTTGCTGGCTCTCGGTGCAGCCGTGCCGAGTGAAGGTGATGTGGCCCTGGTCGTCCACACAACGAAACACGCTGGAGGCCAATAGAGGGGTAGGGCAGAGCAGGATGGTGAATATGGCTGTGCAGTGCATCCAGTGCATGATGGCGTCCTCCGTGACGTTCCTGATAAAGCTTAGCTGATGATCCTCTTGCTGCCAGGTGTCTTGCCGGGCTCTACGTGCGTCGCAGTATCGGAGCTTGTGCAAGTGGGCTCAGGAAAACGCTGCAAGCGCTTGTCTTGCCATGCCTTTGTCACGTAGACGGCTGCTTCGCGTGTTATTATTCGCATCGTCAGCCCCGCCGGGGCTTGTGGATCCTCACCATGGACTTACCCAGTAGTAACTCAGAATTCCAAGTGTGCAATCACGTACTGACTGATTGATCCTCGCGGGCGCGCGCCGCCGCTGGGGGCGGAGTGTGCCAATGACCGAAGTAGAAGCCAAAAAGCCGCAAGAAAGCCTGCAGGACCGACTCGCTCAGGTCGTCGAACTGTTGCAGCGGCATCGGCTGGTCGAAGACCTGACCCATCGCCAGGAAGGCCAGCACCAGGACCGTGTCGAAGGCCTGGTGCATCGGCAGAATCTCGCCGAGCTGCAACGCAAGCTCGATGACCTGCACTCCGCGGACGTCGCCTATATTCTCGAAGCGCTTCCCCTGGAAGATCGCCTGGCCATCTGGCAGTTGGTCAAAGCGGACCGCGACGGCGATATTCTTCTCGAAGTCTCCGATGCAGTGCGTGAAACGCTGCTGGCCGACATGGAGGATCACGAGATCCTGGCGGCGGCCAAGGAGATGGATGCCGATGAGTTGGCCGACCTGGCCTCCGAGCTGCCGCGCGATGTCGTCCACGAGCTCATGGAGACACTTGACGCCCAGCAGCGTGAGCGCGTGCGCTCTGCGCTCTCCTATGAGGAGGATCGGGTCGGTGCGCTGATGGACTTCGAGATGGTCACCATCCGCGAAGATGTCAGCCTGGAAGTGGTACTGCGTTACCTACGTCGCCTCAAGGAGTTGCCGGGGCACACCGACAAGCTGTTCGTGGTCGATTATGACGGCGTGCTCAAGGGTGTGCTGTCTATCAAGCGGTTGCTGGTCAATGATCCCGAAACGCAGGTTGCCGAGGTCATGGCTAATCATCCGGTCAGCTTCCACCCGGATGAAGACGCCTACGACGCAGCGCAGGCGTTCGAACGTTACGACTTGATTTCCGCGCCGGTGGTCGACAAGAACGGCAAGCTGATCGGTCGACTGACCATCGACGAAATGGTCGACCTGATTCGTGAGGAAAGCGAAAGCGAAGTCCTCAACATGGCGGGTCTGCGGGAAGAGGAGGACATCTTCGCCTCGGTCTGGAAGTCGGTTCGCAACCGCTGGGCGTGGTTGGCGGTTAACCTGGTCACTGCGTTCATGGCCTCGCGGGTTATCGGCTTGTTCGAAGGCTCGATCGAAAAGCTGGTCGCGCTGGCAGCCTTGATGCCGATCGTCGCTGGTATTGGCGGGAATTCCGGCAACCAGACCATCACCATGATCGTGCGCGCCATGGCGCTCGATCAGGTCAGCACCGGCAACGGCAATACGTCGCGGTTGATTCGCAAGGAGCTGGGGGTCGGGTTGATCAATGGCCTGGTATGGGGCGGGGTGATCGGGGTGGTCGCTTACGCGCTATATGACAGCTGGTCGCTGGGGGTGGTGATGACCGCCGCGATGACCCTTAACCTGCTGCTGGCAGCGTTGATGGGGGTGCTTATTCCCATGACGCTGATGCGCTTTGGCCGCGATCCGGCAATGGGCGCCAGTGTGATGATTACAGCTGTGACCGACAGTGGCGGTTTCTTTATCTTCCTGGGGCTGGCATCGGTGTTTCTGTTGTAAGGCGCGCGCATTGTTCGAAGCAACAAAAAAACCGGCTCGGAGCCGGTTTTTTTGATTTGCAGATTTAGTCGTCGTTGCCGGCGGCCATCTCTGCATCGTGGGCAATCAACGCCACGAGAGCGTTTTGCTGGCGACGCGATAGCTGGCGGAAGCGCTGTAACAGTTCCCGCTCATGCAGGGACAGCTCAGGGCTATCCAGGCGCACGCCGAGCTCGTCGTCCAGAGCGCCTTCCTGAAGCATGCTCTGCTCCAGGCGCGCAATGATCTCAGAATTCATACTGCGATGGTGTTGGCGGGCAACATCAGCAATGCGCTCGCGCATGCCGTCGGGCAACCGAACGACAAACTTGTCAGCCGTACGGCTTGAGTAGATAGCCTGTTTCATAGGGCGCATACATCAACCAATTAGTTCAGGAAAACGAAGCTGTAATGGCATATAGCTACGGGATAGTCGACATTTTGACCATCCTTTACGCTAGCCGTTCCATTCCGTCGGCATTTTGTCTGATGATTACAGTTGTTGCTAGCAGATAATTGACGCCAATTACGTGTCGCATTCTGGCTCGGCTAGAGGCTTTTTGCCAGCACCAGTTATCGAAATTCATTCAAGTGTGCGTAACGCCGCATATTTCGTGGGTTTTCGAGATGGCCGCTTACGTTTGAAGCAGGCTCACTAGGCCTCGATGAATGATGGTTGGGCGCAATTTCCGTAGCTGGGTCGCCTCGCTTCGTCGCAGCGCAGCTGCCGCTGTAAGCCGCTCATGTCCGTAGGCGAGCGATGATAGCGCTCTGCTTGATCTGCGCAATGAACCACGTCGCTTGGTAGGCAAGGTTTGGAGGATTTTATGGTGGGCAGGCTGATTTATCTGATGGGCGCCTCTGGAGCCGGCAAGGACAGCTTGCTCGATGCTGTGCGTGGGCAGCTCGAGGCCCAGCGGTGCCGCATCGTTACTCGAGTCATCACGCGTTCCGCTGAAGCCAAGGGTGAGAACGCCTTCGCCGTTTCTGCGACAGAGTTTGATAGGCGGCGTCGCGATGGCGATTTTGCGATGAGCTGGGAAGCCAATGGCTTGGCTTATGGCATCCCTAAAGAAATCGATGCCTGGCTGGCAGCGGGCTCCCATGTGCTCGTCAACGGTTCACGGGAATATCTGCATGAAGCGCGCAAACGCTACCCGGACCTGTTAGCTGTTCTGCTACAGGTCGAACCTGAGATGCTGCGAGCACGGCTATTGGAGCGTGGCCGGGAGACGCCCGACGACATCGAGGCCAGATTGATGCGTAACAGCAGGTTCGCGAGCAATGCCGGGAAGGGCGGTGACGGCGTGATCTGCTTGGATAATTCCGGGCCGTTGCAGGATAGCGTGACCCGGCTGGTGCAGTTGATCGGCAGTTCTGCGCATGCCTTTGACTAAGTTAGCGACGCTGCGACTAACTCAGCTCAGCGCAAAACCGGGTCAAATTTGACCCGCTTGCCAATCAGCAATGCGACTGCCAGTGAAATTCCACTTAGAGCCAGCACTGCCTTGGCTGTAGCGGTCAGCCAGTCGGCTTGCTCCGGCGCTGCCCATAATAGGCACCCAGATATCACTGCCGTCAGCAGAAACAACAAGGCTGGTTTGGACATCATGCTCTCCTCGCGCTGCACAGTTGGCGTCTAGAAAAAAGGATCGTGGGGACCGTTTTGTTCATCCGTGAACGTATTGGGAGGGACTCGATCCGAGAGTCCATCTATCAGCCATATGGCCGCACAGGTGATCGCAGCGAGTAGCAGCACAAAGCCCGGAAAGAAAACGCTCCACATGATCAACTACTCAAAATGTGAAGCGTTGCTGTGGACGTGGCTGCAAATCGCTGTTGGTCAGCGGTTTGGCTGCGAACTGGCCGGGCTCGACGCGGGTCGCATGTTGGAACTGGACCGGAGTGGCACGCATCTGCTGAACCAGTTGCGTGGCAACTGCCTGCTGCTGATCACTTTGGAAGTTGGCGAATGCGGCGCCTGCAAGCAGGGTCAGGGCAATGGCGGTAGCCAGGGCGATGAGGCTGTTCATGGTTGGGATCTCGCATTCAAGTTTCTATGCGAGTAGAAGAGCAGTTCTCGTGCCAGTATTTTTAAATTAAAAATACTATATAAATCAAAGGCTTATTTAGATATCGGATTGCCTTTCCCGTGCATGTTGCAAGGTGGTCGAACTGTTGTATTGCAAAATGCATGACCGCGCTATGGCGTCAGTCCAGTGGCAGCTCCGTTGTACGCTTCACTTCGCTCATGGCGATGCCGGAATGGGCCTCCTGAACGTGCGGGCGCTGTAAAAGCTGATCCCGGAGAAAGCGCTCATAGCTGGCAATATCCCGCGCTACGACCTTGAGCAAATAGTCCGAGCTGCCTGCCATGGTGAAGCATTCGAGGACTTCGGGATAACCGATGATGGCTTGCTCGAATTCGTCCAGATTGCTGCGCCCATGGGCGGACAATTTGATGCTCACGAACACGGTGATGTCGAAGCCGAGCCGCTTATGGCTCAGCAGGGCTACCTTGCGTTCGATAAAGCCGTCTTCTTGAAGGCGATTGATGCGCCGCCAGCATGGCGATTGTGACAACTCCACCTTCTTGGCAATTTCGGCAGCGCTCAGGTCTGCATTGCGCTGCAGCAGGCGCAAGATGCGGCGGTCGATGGCGCTTAGAGGCTCATGCATGTTCGTTTCCATCTTTTGATTTTTATTGGAACGTTCATGTGCAGTATTGGCGCTGACGGCACGAATGAGAAAGAAAAACTCACCGAACTCCGGTCTATGCTTAAGACATTCGTCCATACAGTGATCCTGATGGATGTAGGCAGGTGGTACCTACCGTTACCGCTTGAAGGTCGCGATAAAAACAATAGGAGCGCCGTCCAATGTCTCTGGCTGAAGTCCGCTTGGATGATAAGTATCGTCTCGCTACAGGTCATCTCTATTTAACCGGCACACAGGCGCTGACTCGCCTGCCCATGCTGCAAAAGCAGCGTGATACGGCCGCTGGCTTCAATACCGCATGCTTTATTTCTGGCTACCGGGGCTCTCCTCTCGGGGGGCTGGACAAGAGCCTCTGGGAGGCGAGGGAGTTTCTGCAGCAGAACGCGATTCACTTCCAGCCCGGCGTCAATGAAGAACTCGGTGCCACAGCGGTTTGGGGTAGCCAGCAGACCAACCTGTTTCCAGGCGCCCGGTATGACGGTGTGTTTTCCATGTGGTACGGCAAGGGGCCGGGCGTTGACCGCAGTGGCGATGTATTCAAGCACGGCAACTCGGCGGGCGTGTCGCCTCTAGGCGGTGTGCTGCTGTTGGCCGGAGACGACCACGGTTGCAAGTCATCCACCATTGCCCATCAGAGCGAGCATGCGTTCATTGCCGCGTCGATTCCCGTGCTCAATCCTGCAGACGTCCAAGAGATTCTCGACTACGGCATCATTGGCTGGGAGCTCTCACGCTACAGCGGATGCTGGGTAGCCCTGAAAACAATTGCCGAAAACGTCGACTCGTCGGCCGTGGTGGATGTCGACCCGCAACGCGTGAAGGTTTACCTGCCAGATGATTTCGAGCTGCCGGACGACGGTGTGCACATCCGCTGGCCAGATCCACCGCTGGCACAAGAGAAGCGCCTCAACGTCTACAAGATCTACGCGGCCCGGGCGTTTGCGCGCGCCAACGGCCTGAACAAGGTCATGCTCGATTCGCCCAATCCTAGGCTGGGCATCATCACCACAGGCAAGTCGTACCTGGACGTACGCCAAGCGCTGGACGACCTTGGTTTGGATGAGGAGCTCTGCGCCCGCGTCGGCCTGCGCGTGCTTAAGGTAGGGATGAGCTGGCCGCTGGAGCCTGTTTCCGTACACGATTTTGCCGACGGCCTGGATGAAATCCTGGTGGTGGAGGAGAAGCGCAGCATCATTGAGGACCAGTTGACGGGGCAGCTCTACAACTGGCCGGTCGGCAAACGGCCGAGAGTGGTTGGCGAGTTCGACGAGCAGGGCGAATCGCTCTTGCCGAACCTCGGCGAATTGACGCCCGCCATGATTGCGCGTGTGATCGCGCGGCGCCTGGCGCCGATCTACACCAGCGAATTGATCGAGGCGCGACTTGGCTTTCTCGACGCCAAGGAAAAGGCGCTGGCAGCACGCAGTTACAGCACCGTGCGTACACCGCACTTCTGCTCGGGCTGCCCCCACAACAGCTCGACCAAGGTGCCCGAAGGCAGTCGGGCGATGGGCGGCATCGGCTGCCATTACATGACCCAGTGGATGAATCGCAGTACTGAAACGTTCACGCAAATGGGCGGCGAGGGGGTGACGTGGATCGGTCAGGCGCCGTTCACTGATACGCCTCACGTGTTCCAGAATCTGGGTGACGGCACGTATTTTCATTCCGGCCATCTTGCTGTGCGTGCTGCCGTGGCCGCAGGCGTCAACATCACTTACAAGATCCTCTACAACGACGCGGTAGCGATGACCGGTGGTCAGCCCGTGGACGGAGAGCTGCGAGTCGATCAGTTGAGCCAGCAGGTGTTCGCGGAAGGCGTGAAGCGCATTGCGGTGGTCAGTGATGAGCCGGACAAATATCCGAGCCGTTCGACCTTCGCTCCTATCACCAGCTTTCACCATCGGCGTGAGCTCGATGCCGTGCAACGCGAGATGCGCGAATGCAAGGGCGTTTCGGTGATCATTTACGATCAGACCTGCGCGACTGAAAAGCGCCGTCGGCGCAAGCGCGGCAAGTTGGTCGATCCGGCCCGTCGCGCATTCATCAACGCGGCGGTGTGTGAAGGCTGCGGCGACTGCAGCGTCAAATCGAACTGCCTGTCGGTGCTGCCGCTGGAAACCGAGCTGGGCCGCAAGCGGGAAATCGATCAGAACGCCTGCAACAAGGATTTCAGTTGTCTGGACGGTTTTTGCCCGAGTTTCGTAACGGTTCACGGTGGGCAGTTGCGCCAACCCGAGGCAATAGGCGCTGGCGCCTTGTTCGTAGCCCTGCCTGAGCCACAGCTGCCGTCTCTGCAGCGCCCCTGGAGCATCCTATTGCCTGGGGTGGGTGGCAGCGGTGTAACCACCGTCGGCGCTCTGCTGGGCATGGCGGCGCACCTCGAGGGCAAGGGCTGTACGGTTCTGGATCAGGCCGGGTTGGCGCAGAAGTTCGGTCCGGTGAATACCCACGTGCGTATTGCCGCCCACCAGGCTGATATCTACGCGGTGCGTATCGCCGCCGGCGAGGCCGATCTGTTGATCGGCTGCGATCTGGTAGTGGCTGCTGGCGAAGATGCGTTGGCCAAGCTCAATGAGCAGGTCTCTCATGCTGTGATCAACAGCCACGAGGCAGCGACCGCCGAGTTCACCCGCAATCCCGATGCACAGGTACCGGGCCAGGCAATGCGCCAGGCGCTGACCGACGCGGTGGGTGCGGACAAGACCTGGTTCGTCGATGCTACTCACCTGGCGACTCGCTTGCTGGGTGATAGCATCGCCACCAACCTGTTCATGCTCGGTTATGCCTATCAGAAAGGCTTGGTGCCGATCAGCGCGCATGCTATCGACAGGGCCATCGAACTTAACAACGTAGCGGTGGCGTTCAACCAGCAAGCGTTTCTCTGGGGGCGGCGTGCCGCTCACGATGCGGCAGCGGTGGCGCGTCTGGTGCGGCCGGCCATCGCAATAGCGCCGCGCTGCGAAACACTGGAAGCGCTTATTGAAGACCGTGCGGCGCGTCTCACTGCCTATCAGAACGCAGCCTACGCTGATCGTTATCGGCAGCTGGTACAGCGCGTTAGCGCGCGCGATAGCGATCCGCAGAAGCTACTGAGCCAGGCGGTGGCGCGTTATTACTTCAAGCTGCTGGCCTACAAGGATGAGTATGAAGTCGCGCGCCTGTATAGCGATAAGGCGTTCACTGATTCTCTGCAGGCACAGTTCCAGGGTGATTTTCGTCTGCAATTCCACCTGGCGCCGTCCTGGCTCAGTCAAACGGATAAATCCACCGGTGAACCACGCAAGCGCAGCTTTGGCCCCTGGATGCTGAAAGCGTTCAAGGTGCTGGCAGGATTACGCTTTCTGCGCGGCAGCTGGTTGGACCCATTCGGCCGAAGCGAGGAGCGCAAGCTCGAACACAGGCTGATCGAGGAATACGAGCAAAGCGTCGTATCGCTGTTGGAGCGTCTGACCAACAGCAATTACCAAACAGCACTGGCGATTGCCGAACTGCCGGAGCAGATTCGTGGGTATGGCCACGTCAAGGAGAGGGCGGTGGAGCAGGCGAGGGTCCAGCGGCAGCATTTGCTGGCAAAGCTGGCGGCGGAGGACGTTACGGTGGTGAGGTTGTTTGAGCCGGCCGCCTGACGAGCGTAAGCTGCTGATGGCATGACAAATTGCGGTTTGATGGTTAACATGCCGGCCGGCTGCAGAAACGCACGCCGGATCGAGCAGGTCTCCTTAGTTCAACGGATAGAATAAGCCCCTCCTAAGGGCTAGATGCTGGTTCGATTCCAGCAGGGGACGCCATGATCCAGCGCGGGACGAAAGCACTCATCCAATTCAGCCGACGGTTTTCATTAGCCTGAAAAAAAGCAAAAAAAGACCCGGCAAAATAGCCGGGTCAATAACCGTGATTAGCCTGATGAGGAGATAACTGGAGCTTCCGTCTGGATGCATTCAGATTATCAAGCCAGCTTGGCAGCTGACGGCTTAGATAATAATCATTCTCGAATCATAGTCAATACAAATCCTTCTCATTTCTATCGCGATATTTTCTGAGCACTGCTTTGTTCAGGAAAATCATTGATTTGCGCGCTATGAAATATCTGCATCGCGCATGTCATCTTGCGAGTCAGCAAGCTACGCTAGGGCTTCTCCCTCCAGCCAGGTAAGCGACATGTCCGATCAGCCTAACGATGTATCTGGCGCAGAGCCGTTGACCGCCATCGAGGCGCGCATTCTAGGTAGTCTGATTGAAAAACAGGCGACGACTCCAGAAGCCTACCCCCTGACGCTGAATGCCCTGGTGCTGGCATGCAACCAGAAGACCAGTCGCGACCCGTTGATGGCGCTTACTCAGGGTGCCGTCGGCCAGGGGCTGCGAAGCCTGGAAGAGCGAGGCATGGCGCGGCTGGTGATGGGCAGCCGTGCTGATCGCTGGGAGCAGCGAGCCGATAAGGCGTTGGAGTTGGTTGCGCCGCAGGTGGCGCTGATTGGCTTGCTGTTGCTGCGCGGGCCGCAGACGGTCAGTGAGCTGCTCACGCGCAGCAACCGTCTGCATGAGTTCGACGATGCCGAGCAGGTACACCACCACCTGGAGCGTTTGATCGGCCGCGGGTTGGTGAAGTTGGTAGGGCGCCAGCCTGGTCAGCGCGAGGACCGCTATGCACATCTTTTGGGCGACCCGGCTGAACTGCAACTGCAACTGGACGAGCGCGCGGGGCAGGGGGAGCGCACCAGCACTGCATCTTCTGCAGAGCGCCTGGAAGCGCTGGAGGCGCGGATCAATGAACTTGAGGCACGTCTGGCAGTGCTGGAAGGCAGCACCTCAGCCTGAGTGGGTGGCCATTCGGGTTTGGTTTTCTTGCCACGGAATAATGAACGTTACGTATCGCCGGTCATCAATATGGCACTGGTCATTATTCTGACTCAAGGTCGATCTGGCCGCTTTGCATGATGTTCTCAGATTTAGGTTGAGCTTCCGATCGAGGAGCTGGTTACAAGGAGTTGTTGCAGTCCCATGCGTACGATCTGGAAGTCCTTCAGCTCGCTGTATATCGCCACCGTTCTGATGTTGCTGGGCTCCGGTCTGCTGAGCACCTACCTGGCGCTGCGCCTGGCTGAGTCCGGTGAAGGCGTGTGGGCGGGCGCGCTGATGGCCGCCAATTATTTCGGCTTGGTGCTGGGCGGCAAAATTGGCCATAGGCTGATTGCGCGGGTCGGGCACATCCGTGCTTATGTCGCCTGTGCCGGGGTGGTTACCGCAGCGGTGCTCGGGCATGGTCTGCTCAACTGGTTGCCCGCCTGGCTGGTACTGAGGGTACTGGTCGGCCTGGGCATGATGTGCCAGTACATGGTTATTGAAAGTTGGCTCAACGAGCAGGCCGATACCAAGCAGCGGGGGCTGGTTTTCGCAGGGTACATGGCAGCGTCCTACCTTGGCTTAGTGCTCGGGCAGTTGGTATTGGTCGTGCATCCGACGCTTGGTCTGGAGCTGCTGATGCTGGTAGCCCTGGCATTCGCCTTGTGCCTGGTGCCAGTGGCCCTGACACGGCGCTTGCACCCTGCGGCGCTGCATCCGGCTCCGCTGGAAATGCGTTTCTTCTTTCAGCGGGTCCCGCTGTCGCTCACTGCTATCGGTGTGGCGGGCCTGATGATTGGCTCCTTCTACGGCCTGGCGCCGCTCTATGCCGCCGAGATGGGGCTGGCGACCGAGCAGGTCGGTATGTTCATGGGCTGCTGCATTCTTGCAGGCCTGATCGTTCAGGCGCCGCTTGGTTGGCTGTCTGATCGCTTCGATCGGGTCAAGCTGATGCGGGGCATGTCGGGCGTCATGGTGGTGGTGGCTGCACCGCTCGCCGTACTGACAGAAGCGCCGCTGCTGCTGCTGATCTCGGTCGGCTTTATCGTCAGCATGCTGCAATTCAGTCTCTATCCCCTGGCAGTGGCGTTTGCCAATGACCACGTCGAAGCTGATCGGCGAGTGTCGTTGACAGCCATGCTGTTGGTGACGTTCGGGGTGGGAGCCTGTATCGGACCGTTATTGGTCGGCGTGCTGATGCGCTTCTTCGGCCCCAATATGCTGTACGCCTTCTTCTGCATCTGCGGGCTGTTCCTGGTCTGGCGTGTGCGCTCGAATATCGTTACGCATCTCCACCAGGTTGACGACGCGCCGCTGCAGCACGTGGCCATGCCCGTGAACATGACCGCATCACCTTTGATGGCAGCGCTGGATCCACGTGTCGATGAGCAGGTGGTTCAGGAGCAGATGCAGGATCCGGTGGTGGAGGATGCCGATGCTCACGGGCAGGCCGATTCTGCGGAGCAGCCTGCGCAACCGTCGCAGGCCTGATCGGCCAAGCGCGGCTATAGAAAGGTGTCGTTCTCGAAGCGGCGGGCTTCACGTTGCAGCTGATAGACGAACCGTTCTATCAGTCGCTGTTGCAGCCCACTGAGCGTTGCGAAGTGCAGACCGATGAAGGTCAGATCGAGCTTGTCGTCATAACGCACATGGCGCAACTCTACCGCAGCCTCAAGGCGACCGACTGGTAGCAGTGCAACGCACTCTTCATACACCTGCCCTGGCTGAAGCTGTTCACTGGCGTTACCGGTCAGGCGTACTTTGCAGCCCGATGCGGAAATATCTAGCATCAAGCCGTCCAGTGGCGTGCGCAGCTTGGTGCCACCCAGTTCGACTTTAACCTGATCGGCTTGTCTGAGTGCCGCTCGGAACGCGTTACGGCGCTGGTGATAGAGCACCTCGTCAGGAATGCCGCCAACGTAACAGCGCTCTCCCTGGTAGTCGCTCTCCTGCATGCCAGCCGCGCAATCCCAGGCGATCCGTACGCCGTCATGAAGGGATTCGACCCGGAAAGCCTCGCCGCCATTCATGTAGCGCTCACCATCGCTGGGCATCAGTTCGTCGAGAATCAGCAGATTCTTCTCGCGATCCACTTCAATGACATAGCTCTGAAAGCGCTGGTTGCGCTCTTTGAACATGATGATCAGCGGGTCGTGGTGTTGTTGCAGCAGACGTAGGTTGGCGACAATTTCCGTGGGTGTCTTGAGCACTTTCGGGGGTTGCGGGCCACCGTCCGAGACGAAGGGGTTGGACACGGTCCAGTGATCTCCAGAGCAAGGTACTGCGCGTCAGTGAGTACGGCATTATGCCGGCACTGAGCATCTTGTCATTATTTCAGGCCTGGCTAAGCGGGCGCTTGCTGCCGATTTTAGCGGTACCGCCGCTGCTGTCATAGAGCGATGGCGTCTCATTGCCGCGCAATATCCCTAACATGCTCTCGGTAGACTTCTGGCTTGAGCGGATGATGCGTCCGTTGCGCAGATTGGCGCTCTGGCAGCTCTCCAGTAACGCGCTCAACCGATCACTGGCGCTCAGCAGTTCGTCGCCCCGATCAGCGCGGGCGGCAAGCGTCTGCAGGCCGGCACGATCAGCCGTCAGTTGCTGGCCGAGAAGCGCTTGGGTGCGAGTTTTGCCGTGCTGATCGAGACTGGCCAGCAAGGGCTGCTTATCGGCCAGGATCTGCTGCAAGCGCGGCAAGTCATGCTCGCTCAGCGCGTGGTATTCGGCTTCGATCAACTCAAGTAACTGCTCGGCGTGGCCGATATCTTCGTTGAACAGGTCAAACAGGGGCGTAACGTTCATAAACGGGCTCTCTGGGATGAACCGGTACAAAGTCTTCCAGCCAACAAGCTAGAAAACCCCGAAACGGTTCCTGGGCGTCCAACACCCCAGTGCAAGCCCGCAGACTAGCGCTGGGATTCGAAATTAAGCAGCTTGCTGGCGACGCGCTGGTTGTCGACCTGGTAGCTGCCGTCAGCGACAGCCTGTTTCAGCTTGGCGACGCGCTCGGTGTCGACGACGGGTTGGTCGCGAAGTTTGTCGACGGTCTTCTGCAATTGCTGTGCTTCGCTGCTCAGCTGAACGGATTCGCCGCTCTTGCTGCTCACTGCTGCCTTTTGGCTTGCGGCTTCGCTACCACCGGCCTTGTTGTCGATGGCTTCGTTCTTGCCGCCCTGGGTGCTACCGGCACGTGTGGTGCTGGCCGGCGTGGAGCTGTTGAGTCGGTTGAAATCGATGACCATGATGCAGAACCTCTGACAGGGTTTGGACGCTTGCCTAGTGTGTCGGCTACTGCTGAGAAAACTTTAGGCAAAAAATCGCGTCGCTTGCACAGTCTAAAACACGCTGCTTGAACAGTCAGCCAGAGGCTTCGACAATCTATGGCTCAGAAGAATTCCAGCGGCTTGTTACATAGAAACTTCAACCTGTCCTGGGCCGATGACACGGGCACGGACCACACGTTGCGAGCGCTGGTTGCGGACATTGATCTGCCGGCCCACTGCGCCGTCAGATAGCGCCTCGCCAGGCATGCGTACATTGATGCCGCCAGTGCGTGCGCTGATCACCACCTGATCGCCACGGCGAATCACCTCGGCTTGCCGCAAATGCACGGGTGCGAGGATCTGATCGGGTTGCATCGCTCGGGTGATCTTTTTGCCAAGCGCCTGCTCGATGTCAATCAGGTAGCCCTGATTAAGCAGGCCGACGTCGCGTTCCGCGAGGGCGATATCGGCACTGCTGAGCACACCCTCACGCTTGACTGGCCGCACCAGCGTGACCACGTCGCGGAACAGCCGCACCTGCGCAGGCACGAAAACCGTCCAGGGCGACGTCCCGTCGCAGCGCACGCGCGTGGTGACCCTGCCGATGGGTTCTGCGGGTGTTTCGAGGGTGACGGTCAGCGGCTGATCACATAGCGGCAGGCGCAGGCGTGGATCAAGTCGGCTGACCTCGATCTCGTGCCGCGCCTGGATGCTGCTGCGTTGTAAATACTCTTCAACTGCCTGCTCAAGAAATCGCTGGGTCTCGCCGATAAGCTGATCGGGCAGAGTGACTGATGCGGTCGTCAGCGTGCTATAGCCGAGCGCCAGCAAAGCGGGTAAAACTGCCCGGCAGCGAAGGCTCTTGGTCACGGAGCGTCGATTAATTGTCGTTTGTGCATTCATACCTGGTTGGAAGCAAGGCGCGTGCCGCCTGCTACGCTAATCAAATCAGATGCACTATTGGAACATGGGAGCCCGTACATGGCCGGTGTGATGGACTCGGTCAACCAGCGTACTCAGCTGGTTGGACAGAATCGCCTGGAACTGCTGCTGTTTCGTCTCGATGGCCCACAGCTATACGGGATCAACGTCTTCAAGGTGAAGGAGGTGTTGCAGTGCCCGAATCTCACCATCATGCCGAAATCGAACCCGGTGGTTCGCGGTGTGGCGAACATCCGCGGCGGCACCATTCCGATCCTGGATCTGTCCATGGCGACTGGCAAGCGGCCGTTGGGTGATCTGCAGGGCAGCTTCGTCATCATTACCGAGTACAACACCAAGGTGCAGGGCTTCCTGGTGCGTTCCGTGGAGCGCATCGTCAACATGAACTGGGAAGAGATCCACCCACCACCCAAGGGCACCGGGCGTGACCACTACCTGACCGCGGTAACCCGGTTGGATGACAAGCTGGTCGAGATCATCGACGTGGAGAAGATCCTCGCCGAAGTCGCGCCGACTTCCGAAGTGATTTCCGTTGGCGTGGTAGATGCCGAAACTCAGAGTAAGGCCGTCAGTCAGCACGTATTGATCGTCGACGACTCGTCGGTGGCGCGTAAGCAGGTGATGCGTTGTCTGCAGACCATCGGCGTCGAGGTGACAGCGTTGAATGACGGGCGCCAGGCACTGGATTTCCTGCGCGCGTTGGCAGATGAAGGCAGGTCTCCCGAGCAGGAGCTGCTGATGCTGATATCCGATATCGAGATGCCGGAAATGGATGGCTACACGCTGACCGCAGCGATCCGTTCCGATCCTCGTATGCAGAAGCTGCATATTCTCCTGCATACTTCGCTGTCTGGGGTGTTCAACCAGGCAATGGTGAAGAAAGTGGGGGCCAATGATTTTCTGGCGAAATTCCGTCCGGATGACCTAGCCTCTCGTGTGGTCGAACGTATCAAGTCGAGCGACCACTCGGCATAACGCTTGAGCTGGCGAGTGAAAAGACTCGGCGGCGATGGCGATAAAATCGACAAATGGGTATTGGCCATTTGCCGAATCGACTTTTCAGATGGGCGAGGCTCCGCGAGTGTCTACAGGTAATTTGGATTTCGAACAGTTCCGGATCTTTCTGGAAAAAGCCTGTGGCATCGTACTGGGTAGCAATAAGCAGTACCTGGTCTCCAGTCGCTTGAACAAACTGATGGAGACTAACGGCATCAAGTCGTTGGGCGATTTGGTTCAGCGCATGCAGACCCAGCCGCGCAGCGGCCTGCGCGAGCAGGTGGTCGATGCCATGACCACCAACGAAACCCTGTGGTTTCGTGACGCCTATCCATTCGAGGTACTCAAGAATCGCGTACTCCCCGAACTCATCAAGGCCTATCCAGGCCAGCGGCTGCGTATCTGGTCGGCGGCCTGTTCGTCAGGGCAGGAACCGTATTCGCTGTCGATGAGTATCGACGAGTTCGAGCGCAGCAACATGGGGCAGCTCAAGACCGGTGTGCAGATCGTTGCCACAGACCTGTCGCCGACCATGCTCAACAACTGCAAATCAGGTGAGTACGACAGTCTGGCGATGGGCCGTGGTTTGGCTCCGGAACGCCTGCAGCGCTTCTTCGATCCCAAAGGGCCGGGGCGTTGGGTGGTGAAACCCGCGATCAAGAGCCGTGTCGAGTTTCGCCCGTTGAACCTGCTGGACAGCTACGCCAGCCTTGGCAAGTTCGATATTGTGTTCTGCCGCAACGTGCTGATCTACTTCTCTGCCGATGTGAAGAAGGACATCCTCACCCGCATCC
Source organism: Phytopseudomonas seleniipraecipitans (assembly GCF_900102335.1). Classification (GTDB taxonomy): domain Bacteria; phylum Pseudomonadota; class Gammaproteobacteria; order Pseudomonadales; family Pseudomonadaceae; genus Aquipseudomonas; species Aquipseudomonas seleniipraecipitans. Next base: position 206,872 of record NZ_FNBM01000004.1, on the reverse strand, counting down.
ACGCCATGCTCAAGCCGGGCGGCTATCTGTTCCTTGGCGCATCAGAGGCGCTTAATGGGCTGCCTGAGAAGTATCAGATGGTGCAGTGCAGCCCCGGGATCATTTATAAAGCTAAGTAATGTTGGGGAATGCACAAACGGGAGGCCTCGGCCTCCCGTTTTCATTTCGGTTTGTCTGATTCATAGCTGACAGTGTTCTGTCACCCCGCGTCAGAAAAGCGGCAAGCCACCCACGGATTGCCGCTCCCACCTTGCCAGCCGGCGGAAAACCTTTGCCGCTTGAGCCTGCCTTTGCCAGTCTTCTACGCCTATCCAGCTGATTTTAAATACAAAAATATTATTGGCACGTGCTTTGCTGAGAACTTTGCACGAAAACAGGCGAGCCGCCACGGCAAAGGTTCCTGAGATGAGCATCAGTTTCGATAGCGCACTTGGTATTCATGAAAAGGCATTGGGCTTCCGTGCCCAGCGTGCCGAGGTGTTGGCCAATAACATGGCTAACGCTGATACCCCCAACTACAAAGCCCGTGATCTGGATTTCGCATCCGTGCTGGCGCAGCAGGCCGCGAAGAGCAGTGGCAGTGGTAACGCGGGGCTGAAAACCACCAACAGCCGCCATATCGCAGCAGAAGGCGTGCCAATGGGCGACGCGGCGCTCGCTTACCGCATTCCGACGGCGCCGTCGATCGACCAGAACACGGTCGATGCTCAGGTTGAGCAGGCCAATTACGCCGAGAACTCGGTGGCGTTCCAGGCCAGCTTCACGCTGCTCAACAGTAAATTCAAAGGGCTTGTCAGCGCCCTGCGTGGTGAATAAAGGAGCCCGATATGTCACTTACCAGCGTATTCAACATCGCCGGAACCGGCATGAGTGCCCAGAGCACTCGCCTGAATACCATTTCCAGCAACATCGCCAACGCCGAAACCGTCTCGTCGAGCATCGACCAGACCTATCGCGCACGGCACCCGGTGTTCGCCACCGTGTTCCAGCAGGCTCAGGGCGGTGAAAACGGTTCATTGTTCGCTGATCAGGATCAGTCGGGGTCCGGTGTTCAGGTGCTGGGCATCGTCGAGGACCAGAGTGAGCTGATGGCGCGCTACGAGCCGAATCATCCTGCCGCCGACGAAGCCGGTTATGTGTATTACCCCAACGTCAACGTGGTCGAGGAGATGGCGGACATGATTTCTGCCAGTCGTGCCTTCCAGACCAACGTGGAAATGATGAACACCGCCAAGCAAATGATGCAGCGCGTTCTGACCTTGGGTCAGTGAGCCGGGAGTGAGAAATGAGCACTGTTGATGGCATTGGCTCCAGTTCGGTACTGGACAAGTATCAGGTCAAGCAGGACAGCACGCAGAACAAGGAGCTGGGCAAGGATCAGTTCCTCAACCTGCTGGTGGCCCAGTTGAACAACCAGAACCCGCTCGAGCCTCAGGGCAATGGCGAGTTCATCGCCCAGCTGGCGCAGTTCAGTACGGTTGAAGGCGTCGAGAAGCTCAACTCGAGCATGGAGACCATTCTGTCGGGCTATCAGTCTTCCCAGGCCCTGCAGGCGTCCTCGTTGGTAGGGCGCAAGGTGATCGTGCCGGTGGACAAGGCGATGGTCGATACCAGTGAGAGCTTCAAGGCCAGCGCGGTGCTGCCGACCAGCAGCAGCAACGTGTACGTCAACGTTTATGACAGTGCCGGTTCGGTGGTCAACCGCATCAACCTGGGCGAGCAGCAGGCCGGCAACGTCAGCTTCATTTGGGACGGCAAGGATTCCAGCGGCAACGTGATGAAGCCGGGTACCTACAAGTTCGAAGCCCAGGCGACTTATGGCAACGAAACCAAGGGGCTCTATACCCTGCTGCCGGCCAACGTCGACAGCGTCACCCTGGGTGGCAGCGAATTGATGTTGAATCTTGCGGGCATCGGCAACGTGCCGCTGTCGCAGGTCCAGGTCATTGGTCAGTAATTAACAGGCTGTAACTGCCGGGCTTTCGGCAAAGGAGATTTTCATGTCGTTCAATATCGGTCTTAGCGGCCTGCGTGCTGCGACCAGTGACCTCAACGTGACCGGTAACAACATTGCCAACGCCGGCACTGCCGGCTTCAAGCAGTCGCGTGCCGAGTTTGCCGACCTGTATGCCTCGTCGATGCTCAGCAGCGGCTCTAACCCGATTGGCAGCGGTGTGCTGCTTAGCGATGTGTCGCAGCTGTTCAGCCAAGGCAATATCAACTACACGCAGAACTCGCTGGATCTTGCCATTCAAGGCAACGGTTTCTTCCGTACCAGCAATAACGGTGATATCAGCTATACCCGTGCCGGTTACTTTGGTACCGACCGCGAAGGCTTCATCGTCAACAACTTCGGGCACAACCTGCAGGGTTACGGGGTAGATGCCAATGGCAATCTGCAGAACGGCATCATCGGCAACCTGAGGGTGGAAACGGCCAGCCAGGCGCCGCGCTCGACCAGTACGATTACTCAGCCATTCAACCTGAATTCGACTGAAGGCGTTCCGGTGCTTCGGCAGAGTGCCTATGATTTATCAATTGCTAACGCGGTGGATCCGGCCAACCCAACTCCAGAGGAAGTCAATTTAGCTCTAGCCGAAGCTAATGCCACTTTTAACCCGACAGACCCTACCAGCTATAACCGATCAACTTCGGTCAATATTTTCGATGCCCAGGGCAACGCTCACGCCTTCACACAGTATTTTGTGAAGACTGGCGCTAATAGCTGGGACGTGAAGGTTCTGGTTGATGGTCGCAATCCGCTCGATCCTACTAATACTCAGCCCCTTTCAGCAGCTGTAACATTTGATGCGTCTGGAAAGATGGAGGCATTAAATCGTGCTGGTCTGAACCCACCTGAAAATCTTACCAGCGGGTTATCAGTTAACGCCGATGGCTCGTTGAGTATGAATGGCTGGAAGCCTGCTGCTCCGACTAATACCGAGGGTACCGTGTGGGCAGAAAACCGTGCAGGAGCAAGCCCCAGTGTAAAATTTGATTTTCGCGGTTCCACCCAGTTCAACAGCACCTTCTCGGTAGCAAAGGTTGAACAGGATGGTTACAGCACGGGCGAGTTGTCAGGTCTGCAGATCGATGAGACCGGCCAGCTTTTCGCGCGTTACACCAACGGGCAAACCAAGGTTCAAGGGCAGCTGGTACTGGCAAATTTCGCCAACATGCAGGGGCTCACCCCAGTGGGTAAGACCGCCTGGGTTCAGTCTTCAGAGTCTGGTGAGCCGGTGATTGGCACGCCGAGAAGCGGCACCCTTGGCTCGTTGCAGTCCGGCGCGCTGGAAGACTCCAACGTCGAGCTGTCTGATCAGCTGGTCAACCTGATTGTTGCGCAGCGCAACTACCAGGCCAACGCCAAAACCATCGAGACCGAAAGCGCCATCACGCAGACGATTATCAACCTGCGTTAATGATCGCGTCAGGGAGTTGTTGCCGGTAGCGGCAATAGCTCGCCAAGCGACAAATTACAGGCTCCTTCGGGAGCCTGTTTCGTTTCAATAAAATCAATAAAAACAGTTACTTATCTTGTTTTTGTATCTATGGCATGTGAATTGCTTTGTTGTGTTCGTCAGAGTCGCGGGCGAGTTGCCCCACCTCGGAGGAAACATGGACAAGATGCTGTACGTCTCCATGACTGGCGCCCACAACAATACGTTGGCCCAGCGTGCCCACGCCAACAATCTGGCGAACATATCCACCACCGGTTTTCGCCGTGATTTCGAGCAGGCCCGCTCGATGCCGATCTTTGGGGAAACCCAACCTTCACGCGTGTTCGCCATGAGCGAGCGGCCGGGTACCGACTTTACGCCGGGCGCCCTGCAGGAAACCGGCCGGGATCTGGATGTCGCGGTTGGTGGCAAGGGCTGGCTGGCCGTGCAGGCACCTGATGGCACCGAGGCGTATGTGCGCACCGCCAGTCTGAACGTGGATGCCAATGGCATGCTGCGTACCGGCAATGGCATGCCGGTCATGGGCAATGCCGGGCCGATTGCGGTGCCGCCAGAGCAGAAAATCGAAATCGGCCAGGACGGCACCATCAGCATCCGTGCTCTCGGCGAAGCGCCCAACGTGCTGGCCGAAGTGGACCGATTGCGGCTGGTGAACCCTGACCTCAAGCAGATGCAGAAGGGCAGCGACGGCATGATCCGTTTCAACGGCCCGCAGCCGCCGGAAATGGACGCCACCGTGCAGATTACCTCGGGCTTTCTCGAGTCCAGCAACGTCAATGCGGTCGAGGAGATGACCTCGATCCTGGCGCTGTCCCGGCAATTCGAGCTGTCGGTGAAAATGATGCGTACCGCTGAAGACAATGACACCGCTATGGCGCGTGTCTTGCAAATGACCTGATAACCAAACGCGCGGCGCCATGAATCCGGCGCCCGAGGAGAAACGCTATGCTCCCGGCACTTTGGGTCGCCAAGACCGGCCTGTCCGCTCAGGACATGAACCTGACGACCATTTCCAACAACCTGGCCAACGTCTCCACCACGGGCTTCAAGCGCGATCGCGCCGAGTTCGAGGACCTGCTGTACCAAGTCCGTCGCCAGCCCGGCGGCCAGTCCAGCCAGGACAGCCAACTGCCGTCCGGCCTGCAGCTCGGTACCGGTGTGCGTATCAATGGCACCCAGAAGATTTTTACCGCTGGCAGCCTGCAGACTACCGAGCAGCCAATGGATATGGCCATCAACGGCCGCGGCTTCTTCCAGGTGTTGATGCCTGACGGCACGGTGTCCTACACCCGTGACGGCAGCTTCCACCTGAACTCTGACGGCCAGGTCGTGACTTCCCAAGGTTTCGCTCTGGAGCCGGCCATCGTGCTGCCACCGGAAGTGCGTACTTTCACCGTCGGTGAAGACGGTACCGCTTCGGTGACCACGACGGGCAACCCGCAGCCGCAGATCGTTGGCAACATCCAGATCACCGACTTCATCAACCCGGCGGGCCTGGAAGCGATCGGCAACAACCTGTTCCTGGAGACCGCTTCCAGCGGTGCACCGCAGGTGGGTACGCCTGGCCTCAACGGCCTGGGCACCACGCTGCAGAACACTCTGGAAAACTCCAACGTCAGCGTGGTCGAGGAGATGGTCAACATGATCACCACCCAGCGCGCCTACGAGATGAACTCCAAGGTCATCTCTACCGCTGACCAAATGCTGTCCTTCATTACACAGAACCTTTAAGAAACGTGGGGTAGGGCAGTAGCTCACCCCTGATACGCCTGAACGCTGTGAGGTAGTGGTTATGAACCGCTTGGTGTGTGTGTTCTCTATTCTCGGCAGCGTAGTGCTGAGTGGCTGTATGGCGCCTGCCGCCAAGCCCAACGATCCGTACTACGCACCTGTGCTGCCGCGTACACCGCTGCCGGCGGCGCAGAACAACGGCTCGATTTTTCAGTCGGGTTTCGAGAACAACCTGTACGGCGACCGCAAGGCGTTCCGCGTGGGCGATGTGATCACCATCAGCCTCAGCGAGCGTATGCAGGCCAGCAAAAACGCCAGCTCGCAGATGTCCAAGGACAGCAACGCGAACATTGGCCTGACCTCGCTGTTTGGCGGTGGCGTATCGATCGATAACCCCAGCTCCAGCCTCAACCCGTTGAAGGCCGAGAATCTGGGCCTCAGCGCCCAGTATGGCGCGCAGCGTGACACCAGCGGCTCCGGCCAGGCCGGGCAGAGCAACAGCCTGACCGGCTCGATCACCGTGACGGTGGCCGAAGTGCTGCCCAACGGTTTGCTGGTGGTGCGCGGCGAGAAATGGATGACCCTTAATACCGGTGACGAGCTGGTGCGCATCGCCGGGCTGGTTCGCTCCGACGACGTCGCCCGTGACAACACCGTGGCTTCGACCCGTATCGCTGATGCACGGATCACCTATTCCGGTACTGGCGCGTTCGCCGATGCCAGTCAGCCAGGTTGGCTGGATCGCTTTTTCGTCAGCCCACTGTGGCCGTTCTGAGGTTCGTGATCATGCGCAAATGGATCATCACTGTTGCAGCGCTGCTGCTGGCCTCGACCGCTCAAGCCGAGCGACTCAAGGATCTGGCCAGCATCCAGGGCGTGCGTAGTAACCAGTTGATCGGTTACGGCCTGGTCGTGGGCCTCAATGGCAGCGGCGACCAGACCACCCAAACGCCGTTTACCGTGCAGACCTTCAACAACATGATGGCGCAGTTCGGCATCAAGGTGCCGGAAGGCGGCAACGTGCAGCTGAAGAACGTCGCCGCGGTGTCGATCCATGCCGACCTGCCGCCGTTCGCCAAGCCCGGGCAGACCATCGACATCACCATTTCTTCCATCGGTAATGCCAAGAGTCTGCGCGGCGGCAGCCTGCTGATGACGCCGCTCAAGGGGATCGACGGCAACACCTATGCAATCGCGCAAGGCAACCTGGTCGTGGGCGGTTTCGATGCCAGTGGCGCGGATGGCTCGCGCATCACCGTCAACGTGCCGTCAGCCGGCCGTATTCCGGGTGGCGCCACGGTTGAACGTCCGGTGCCGAGTGGTTTCGATCAGGGCAATACCCTGACGCTGAACCTCAACCGTCCGGACTTCACTACCGCCAAGAACATCGTCGACCACATCAACGAATTGCTCGGCCCCGGCGTGGCTCAGGCACTCGACGGTGGGTCGGTTCGGGTCAGCGCGCCGCTCGATCCGAGCCAGCGCGTCGACTATTTGTCGATTCTGGAAAACCTCGAGGTCGATGTCGGACAGGCGGTGGCCAAGGTCATCATCAACTCGCGTACCGGGACCATCGTGATCGGCCAGAACGTGCGTGTGCAGCCTGCCGCCGTAACTCACGGCAGCCTGACGGTGACTATTACCGAAGACCCGATCGTCAGCCAACCGGGCGCATTGTCCGGCGGTGAGACGGCCGTGGTGCCGCGTTCGCGTGTCGGCGCCGACGAGGAAATGAAACCGATGTTCAAGTTCGGCCCCGGCACCACGCTCGACGAAATCGTGCGGGCAGTGAACCAGGTGGGCGCTGCGCCTTCCGACCTGATGGCCATCCTGGAGGCGCTCAAGCAAGCCGGCGCTCTGCAGGCCGACCTGATCGTGATTTAAAAGGAACGGGACATGGATACTCGACTCGCGGCCGCCGGCACCAGCAGCGTTGATACTGGCGCCTACACCGATCTCAATCGCCTCAACCAGTTCAAGGTTGGCGGCGACAATGAGGAGAACATTCGCAAGGTCGCGAAGGAGTTCGAGTCGCTGTTCCTCAATGAAATGCTCAAGACCATGCGCTCGGCCAACGAAGTGTTCGGTGAAGGCAACTTCATGAACAGCAATGAGGCCAAGACTTACCAGGACATGTACGACCAGCAACTGTCCGTGACCATGGCCGGCAACAAGAACGGTATTGGCCTGGCAGACGTAATGGCGCGGCAGATGTCGAAGATGCGCAACGTCAGCGATCGGCCCAATCCGTTCGCTCAGGTCGATGCACCCGTGCCCGCTGCACCGAGCAAACCGCTGGCGCGCACCGAAGAAGCCGCCGCGCCCATGCAGGTGGAAAAGGCTACCGCGGCGTCTACAGATGGTGATCGCAACGACATGGTGTTGCTCAACCAGCGCCGCCTGTCACTGCCTGGCAAGCTGGCGCAGCGCATTCAAGCCGGTATCGTGCCGGGCGCCGAGACGGCCACTGCCGCTACGGTTGCCGGCACGCCTGCGGGCGATGCGGTCGGCAAACCACTGGCCAAAGGTGACTGGTTGCCGGCCAAGGCCTATGCCGCACCGGCTGAGCGCAGCCTCAACATCAATGGCAGCGAAGAAATTGCCAGCCGCACCACGTTCAAATCGGCCAAGGAATTCATGGAAACCATGCTGCCGATGGCCGAAAAAGCGGCCGCCAAGCTGGGCGTCGATCCGACCTACCTGGTTGCTCAAGCGGCGCTGGAAACCGGCTGGGGCAAATCGATTATCAAGCAAAGCGATGGCAGCAGCAGCCACAACCTATTCGGCATCAAGACTCACAACACCTGGAGCGGCGACTCTGCCCGAGTGACGACCACTGAATACGAAAACGGCAAACCAGTGAAGCAGGCAGCCTCGTTTCGCGGCTACGAATCCTTTGCCCACAGCTTTGACGATTACGTGAGCTTTCTGCAGAGCAACGGGCGCTATGAGAAGGCCCTGAGTTCGACCGCTAACCCTGAGCAGTTCGCCCGCGAGCTGCAAAAAGCCGGCTATGCCACCGATCCGCAGTACGCCCGCAAGGTGTCGCAGATCGCTCGCAAGCTGTCGACCTATCAGATGATCGCCGCCAACGGCGCGCCCTCCAACCGGGGATGATGAAGCATGGCTGACTTACTGAGCATTGGCCTGTCGGGCCTGTCGGCGAACAAGACCTCGCTGGCGGTCACCGGCCACAACATCACCAATATCAACACGCCGGGGTTCTCTCGTCAGGACACCATCCAGGCCACGCGTACTCCGCAGTTCAGCGGGGCGGGCTATATCGGTTCCGGCACTTCGCTGGTGGATATCCGTCGCAGCTACAGCGAATTCCTGACCACCTCGCTGCGCAGCAGTACCTCGTTGAGCAGTGATGTGGCGGCCTACAAGAGCCAGATCGATCAGTTGGATTCGCTGTTGGCCGGTACCACAACTGGCGTCACGCCGTCGCTGCAGAAATTTTTCTCGGCACTGCAGACAGCCGCCGAAGACCCGTCCAACCTCCCTGCGCGGCAGTTGGTGCTTTCCGAGGCCGAGGGCCTGAGCCGGCGGTTCAACACGGTTTATGATCGGTTGAACGAGCAAAACAGTTTTGCCAACAAGCAGATGAGCGCCGTTAGCGATCAGATCAACCGCCTCTCCGGCTCCATCGCCAGCCTCAATCAATCCATCGCGATCGCGCAATCCAATGGCAGCCAGCCCAATGACTTGCTGGATGCCCGTGAAGAAGCCGTGCGCCAATTGTCGACTTTTATCGGCGTCAATGTGGTCGCGCAGAATGATGGCACGCAGAACGTCTTCATCGGCTCTGGTCAGCCGCTGGTAATCGGCAGTAATGCGGCGCGCCTGGAAGTGGTGCCTGGTACCAATGACCCGAATCGCTCGGAAATCCAGTTTCTGGTCGGGGCCTCAAAGCAGACCATCACCACGCAGGTTACTGGCGGGGAGCTGGGCGGTATCTTGCGTTATCGCGAGGAGGTGCTGGATACCACGTTCAATTCGCTTGGGCGTCTGGCCTTGGCGGTTAGCGATCAGGTCAACAGCCAGTTGGGGCAGGGCCTGGATCTGAAAGGGCAGGTCGGCACCAAGCTGTTCGGTGACTATAACTCGGAGTCACTGGCGCGCTTGCGCGTGTTGCCGTCTTCCAATAACGAAAGCAACGCCTCGCCAATATTAAATATCAGTAATAGCTCGGTGCTGACTACTAGCGACTATCGGCTGGAATTTGACGGTACCAATTACTCCGCGCGGCGCTTGAGCGACAACCAGTCGATGACCGTGACGCAGAACCCTCCCGGCACCCTGAGCTTTGGATTTGTTAGGCCTAATGCCAACCCGAATCTACCGCCAATCGTCCAGGATCAGGGCTTCCAAGTCGTCATCGGTACGCCTGCACCGGCCCCCGGTGATTCGTTCGTGCTGCAGCCGACCCGCATCGGTGCCTCGACCATTTCCACCGTGCTGGATCAGGCTGATCAGTTGGCGTTCGCTGCGCCGATTCGCGCCGAGGCCAACCTGCAGAACCGCGGCAACGGCGTCATCAGCCAGCCGACGCTTAAGCCAACTGACAGCGATATCAATCCAGGCGCACTGCAAATTGCATTTCCGCCGGTCACCCTGACTTATAACGCCGCTGACGATAATTTCTCTGGGTTACCCGCTGGGGCGAATCTGGTTAAAGTCGATGGGAAAGGTGTTCCGATTGCTTATGAGCCAGCGAATCTGAGTGATCCGAATAACCCGAGTAATCCGGACTACCAGCTATTTGTGCCGGGCCAGCAAAACAACTACCAACTGACCCTGGCCGATGGCACCAGCGTCAACATGAGCGTCAGCGGTCGCCCGGAAAACGGTGACCGCTTCGACATCAGCTTCAACCAGAATGGTGTGTCGGATAACCGCAACGCCCTTGCGTTGGTTGGTTTACAGAGTAAGCAGGTCGTTGGTGTTGACCCGAGCGTGAAGGGCATCACCACCGGGTCCAGCTTCACCGACAGCTACGGCGACCTGATCGAGCGCGTCGGCACTCTCACTGCCCAGGCGCGACAGGACAGCGAAGCCACGACCGCTATCCTCAAGCAGGCACAGGACAACCGTGACTCGCTGTCAGCGGTCAACCTCGATGAGGAGGCGGCGAACCTGATCAAGTTCGAGCAGTACTACAACGCGTCCGCCCAGGTGATTCAAGTTGCGCGCTCTTTGTTCGATACCCTGATCGGGGCATTCAGATAATGATGTAGGAGCGTCGCCCCCGGCGCGAATCGATGGTGGCCGCGACGCGATATTGACGCTGCCGCAGCTATTCGCCGTGTGGGCGCGCAGAAAACTATCAGGCACCGGGTGCACGATTATCCATTTCAACCATCCAGCGATGGCCAGATGGTGAGCAAATCCCCAAGAGGGTGCGGCCCTGGCAAACGCCAGTCGCCGCCAGAAAAGACGAGGCTGCTATGCGCATTTCCACTCTTCAGGCGTTCAACAACGGCGTGCAAGGCCTGCAGCGCAACTACGCCAATGCCATCCGCACCCAAGAACAGATCAGCACAGGCAACCGCATCCTCACGCCCGCCGACGATCCGGTCGCCTCGGTGCGCTTGCTGCAGCTTGAGCAGCAGCAGAATGTGTTGACTCAGTACAAAGACAATCTGACTGCCGCTGAAAATAGCCTTACTCAAGAAGATGTAACCCTTAACACAGTCGGGACCGTACTACAGCGTGTGCAGGAACTTGCAGTACGGGCGGGCAGTGGCTCACTGAGCGCAGATGATCGGAAGTCTATCGCCGCAGAGTTACGTGAGCGTGAAGATGAGCTTCTGGGCTTGATGAACAGTAGAAATGCTCGCGGGGAATATCTTTTTTCCGGCTTTCAAGGAAAGTCTGAGCCATTTGTTCGCAACGCTGATGGTACCTATAGATATGAAGGGGATGAGGGACAGCGCAAGGTTGAGATTGCAAGCTCTCTCGGCGTTGCCATTAGCGATAATGGCAAGAAGGTCTTCCAGAACATCACCAACGCAGGCCGTCTGCAGGCCACAGTGCCTGCTACGGTTGGTACGCCACCGGCACCCTATGCGACGCCGGCAGGATCAACCCTTAGAACATCGACGCCTCTTGTACAAGATGAGGTCGCCTTCGCTGGAAATCCCAAATTTCCAGATGCTGGAATAGATATCGTTTTTAGTGAAACAGAGCCCAATAGCTATAAGGTCTATGATTCAGCAACAGGTGAAGAGCTAAAGGACGGCAATGGATCCGTTGACGGTCGCGTTGATACGACTGACAAGCTAGTTTTTCGTGGCGTGGTAATCAATTTCAACGGTACATCGGTTGGCGGCGAGCGCATTCAGGTTACTAGCGACCCAACTGCGCAAAAGCAAGGCGTGCTGGATTCGATCGCAAACTTGCGTAGAACATTGGAAACAGAACCATCGACGCCCGAAGGTAATCTCGTCGTTCGCGATGCAATCGCCGAGGCCCTAACGAATCTCACAAATGCCAGCATCAATGTGGACAGCACGCGTGGGGATATCGGCGCCAGGTTGAACATCATTGATAGTGCAAAAGCCGATAACGATGATGTCACGCTGGTCAACAAGTCGACTCAGGCAGAGCTGCGCGAACTCGACTACGCCGAAGCGATGCCACGTTTGGCGTTTCAGACGTTGATTTTGGAAGCTGCTCAACAGAGCTATGTGAAAATCAGCGGCCTGAACCTGTTCAACAAGCTGTAACCGTTGAGTACGAATATGGCTGTAGTAGGGCGTATTAGCCGCAGGCGTAATACGCCGCACGTTCTCGGCACAGTAACACCCTAGGCTCACAGAGTCGCGTAATGCGCCAGCAATCTCGGCCCAGGTGCCGGACTACGCTTCGCTAATCCATCCGACGGTGCCGAATCTGACGCCAGAGTTGCTTGTGCCATTCGCGGCAGGACGCCACTCCTGCAGTGCGTGGTGCCACCTACGCGCTGAGGCATGCCAAAAATCTAGTAGGAGCGGTGCCCCGGCCGCGAAGCAGTCGCAGCCGCACCCTCGTAGCGGTGGAGGCATGCGTCCCAAGCGTCCGCCATCTAACCAGGGTCCGCCCATGCCGGATAACCCTACAGAAAAAGCCACCTCGGTCGATACCCATTCAGGCAAGCAACGGCGGATCGCCACCTTTGCTTGCAGGCGTGACGTGATGCTGAAAGGGCTTGCAAAAAAGTTTCACCAGTGCCCTAAAGCTTCCACCGAACACGCCGATAAAGATTACGAATGCGAAGTAACTGGGTGCCTGAGCAAGGCAACGGCCCAAGCGCTCGCACCACCCGGCTACCTTTAGTACCCGCCCCTTGGAGGCATGCAATCATGGCACTTACTGTAAATACCAACATCGCGTCGCTGAACACCCAGCGTAACCTGCAGTCTTCGTCCAACTCCCTGGCAACCTCCATGCAGCGCCTGTCTACCGGTAGCCGCATCAACAGCGCCAAAGACGACGCCGCGGGCCTGCAGATCTCCAACCGCCTGACCAGCCAGATCAACGGCCTGAACGTTGCTGTGCGTAACGCCAACGACGGTATCTCCCTGGCGCAAACCGCAGAAGGCGCTCTGCAACAGTCCACCAACATCCTGCAGCGTATGCGTGACTTGTCCCTGCAGGCTGCCAACGGCAGCAACGACTCGGTTGACCGTTCTGCCTTGCAGAAAGAAGTAGGCGCGCTGCAAAACGAATTGAGCCGTATTGCCGAAACCACGACCTTCGGTGGCCGTAAGTTGCTGGACGGTTCGTTCGGCTCCACTGCCTTCCAAGTGGGTGCGAATTCGAACGAGACCATCGATGTTTCGATAGGTAATGCCAGCTCTAACAAGATGGGTGCTTATACCTCTGATAAGGCCGGTACTGCCTCGGGGCTTGCTTCTGCTACGGCAGGCGATTCCAGCGGGACTATGACCATTTCGGCAAACGGCAAAGAGTATAAAGTTCAAGACGTCGCCGCTAAAGACACAGCCGCCGAGATTGCAAGCAAGATTAACTCTGCCGGTTCACCCATCAAGGCTTCGGCTCGTACAGATGCCGTCCTCACTAAAGCTGATACTATAAAAACTTTCGATCTTACGATTGAAGCTTTCAAGACTGATAACAGTCTTAGCCCAGCAGACTCTAAAATCGAGTTGAAAGGCCTAACGTCGTTCGATCAGGTCGTAAGTGCAGTTAACGCGAGCGGCTCTGGCCTCAGCGCCAAAGTGAATAGTAACGGTAGCCTCGAAGTTTCTTCTGGTGATGGTTCGACACTCAAATTCACCGCTTTGGGTAAGGTGGCTGCTGCAAACGCTACTGATCCAGACGTCGATGCTGCAGCTGCTGATATGAAATTAGCTGTACGCTCTGCTGAAGCGGATACTACAGACAAGAATATTGGTGCTCTGACTGCAACTCAGGATATTGGCGCTGGTGCTGCCGCGGGTGACTCAGGTTCGGCTTTCGCTAACGGCTACGTTAAACTCAGTTCGTCGGCGGCCTACTCTCTGAGCGGTACTGCTGTACCTAAAATCACGGGTGAAGCGGCAGGCGAGTTGGCCAAGATCAGCGATGTGGATGTGAGTACCGCCTATGGCGCTCAAAATGCAATCGACGTGATTGACGCTGCCATCGCATATATCGACTCCCAGCGTTCGGACCTCGGTGCCGTACAGGGGCGTTTTGACAACACCATTTCCAACCTGCAGAGCATTTCGGAAAACGCTGAAGCTGCCCGTAGCCGCATCAAAGATACTGACTTCGCTGCTGAAACCGCTACCTTGGCCAAAAACCAGGTGCTGCAGCAGGCCGGCACTGCGATTCTGGCCCAGGCCAAGCAGTTGCCGCAGTCTGTGCTCAGCCTGCTGCAGTAACGCGAGCCGTTACGAGGAAGCAAATAAAGGAGGGGCTCGCCCCTCCTTTATCCATTGATACGAGGTGAATCATGGATATAAGCAAAGTCGCGGGCAATGCGCTTGTGCAAGCCTCAGCTACGACCAACCCTGGCAGCCCAAAGGCTCCCGGGGTGTCTTCGGTTTCTGCTCAAGCTCCCGAGCAGGACCGCCGCGCAGCAACCAGCCGATCGTTAGTGGATTCGGCGGTGGTGGACATCCATTCTCAGATCCAGAATCTTCAACGCGACCTGAATTTTTCAGTGGATGATTCTACTGGTGATGTGGTGGTGAAGGTTATTGATGGTGAGTCAGGTAAGGTAGTCAGGCAAATACCTTCTAAAGAGGTGCTTGAGCTTGCTGCGCGGCTGGAAGATGTGCGCAGTTTGATGTTCGAAGCCAAGGCTTAACGGCACGATTCTTGATTAAGCAAAGCTAGGATCGCGTACGTAGTATTTTTTGACGGAGGCTATTATGGCTGGGATAACGGGTATTGGTGGAAGCGGGCTGGATATCGACAAAACCGTGAAGGCCCTGGTCGCGGCAGAGCGAAGCCCCAAGCAGACCCAGCTTGATAACCTTGAGAAAAAATCTACCACGACGATTACGTCTCTAGGTGCTGTGAAAAGTGCCATGAGTGAGTTCCAAAGCGCGCTTTCGTTGATCAATAGCCCGAGTTTGTTTCAGGCTCGCACTGCCACATCTTCGAAAACAGACTTGCTGACCGCTACCGCTGGCTTGAAAGCAGGGGCTGGCAGCTATCAGATAGAGGTCAAGAGTTTGGCGACGAGTAGTAAAGTCGCCCTTGCATCTGTTGCAGATAGCGCAAATGCCACCTTCGGCAACGGCACGTTTACCGTAAAGGTCGGCAATACCTCACTACCCGCCATCACGATTGACTCCACCAACAATACGCTGACGGGCGTCCGTGATGCCATCAACAAAGCCGGTGCCGACAAGGGGCTGTCTGCCACCATCATCAATGACAGCTCTGGGGCTCGCTTGGTACTGAGCAGCACAACAACCGGTGCGGGCGAGGATATTTCGGTCATTGCGGGATCCGATGACGGTTCAGGGAGCGTCAACCTTTCAAAACTGAACTTTTCCGCTCCTGCCTCTGGCGAGCCTGATCCTGCTGTCGGGCCGGATGATTCGGCTGCGCGGATTATTAGCCGTGCCGAGAGCGCCGAGCTCACCGTCGATGGGCTTAAGGTCATCAGCAAAAGTAATACGGTTGATACCGCGATTGAAGGGTTAACGCTCAATCTCAAAGGGGTCACTGCAGCCGATTCTCCTCTTACCGTGGGTGTTTCCCAAGATAAAGGCGGCGTGAAAACCAATATTCAGAATTTCGTCGATGCATACAACAAGCTGATGGGCGTTATCAGCGCTGAGACAAAAGTTACCCCCGTTGGCGACGGTAAAGCACCGGTGATAGCTGGGCTCGTCGGCGATGCGATGGCGCGAGGTATCCTTAGCGCAGTACGTGGTGAGTTGGTAAATGTTCCCAACGGTAGCAGTGGCGTGCGCTCGCTTGCTGACCTGGGCATCACGACCCAAAAAGACGGTACGCTGACGGTCGACAGCGCCAAGCTAGACAAGCAACTGACTAACAATTTTGAATCGATTTCGGCACTATTTACGGGTGATACGGGTCTGGCTTCACGCCTTTCGAAAAGGCTTGATCCCTATGTTCAAACGGGTGGCGTTATCGAGCAACGGGACAAATCGTTACGCTCGACCTTGACCACCATCGATAAGCAAAAAGAGGCGTTGAACACACGCATGCAAGCCGTGGAAGCGCGTTTGTTCAAGCAATTTAATGCTATGGACATGATGTATGCGCAGCTGTCCAACACTGCCTCCAGCCTCTCTGCTTCGCTTGATAACATGCCATGGGCGTCTGGCAACTCCAAAAAGTGATAATTTGGCGCTCTTTAAGCATCAAGTTTTTACGGCCCCTACCGATACATAGGTAAGTGATTTGTTACTCGAAGGGGTGCTCCATGAGATCGTTAGCCGCAATGAAGCAGTATCAGTGCGTAGATGTTCAAGCTCAAGTGACTGAGGCCAGTCCGCATCGGCTAATTCAGATGTTGATGCAGGGTGGGCTGGATCGTATCTATCAGGCTAAGGGGGCGCTTGAGCGCGGAGCTTATGCGGAGAAGGGTGAGCTGCTTGGTAAAGCAATCGCTATCGTCGGCGGCCTCCGTGAGGCATTGGATCAGAATGTTGATGGAGATCTGGTAGGTAATCTGGATAAGCTTTATGAGTACATGATCATGCGCTTGCTGGAAGGAAATCGCTCTAATGATTCAGGCAAGCTGGATGAAGTGGCCAACCTTCTTCGAGAAGTGAAATCCGGTTGGGATGCTATTGCCTAATCGGCATGAGTGAAAGGAGCCTCCCCATGAATACTTCCGTTCAGCGCTTGCAGGACACGGGCATTGCTATCCGTCAGGCTCTTTCTTCTCAGGATTGGATAGCCATCGGCGAGCTTGATCTGCAATGCCGCCAAGCTGTTGAGGATGCAATGGTCGACGCGGCTGATGACGATGGTGCGCTGCGCGCTCGTATGCAAGAGCTGCTGGATCTGTATAAGGATCTGGTGGGTGCTTGCCAGGCTGAGCGCCAACGGCTGGCAGGTGAGTTGATTCAGATGAATCAGTCGAAGCAGGGTGCCAAAGTCTACCAGCTGTTCGGTTGAATCTCGCTAGGGGCGCGGCTATGAAGTTGCGCTACCTTTGGGGAGGTTTGCCGCTATGCCTCTCTATTCCCCCCTTTGTTTTTGGCTGATCAGCTCCGCTCGTCCACCTCGCAACAAAAAAGCACGCCATAAAATTGACTAAGCGCCAAAAATTGTCTTAACTGCTGGCTAAATGCTGGCGCTAAAAAGTGCTGGGTGGCTTTTCCTTCTGGGCCAGAACAACTATGTGGCGTGAAACCAAGCTTCTGCTGATTGACGATAACCTCGAGCGCCGCCGTGATTTATCGGTGATTCTGAATTTTCTCGGTGAGGATCATCTGGCGTGCGGCAGCTTGGACTGGCGTGAGGTGGTAGATCATCTTGATTCGAGCCGAGGCGTGCTCAGCGTGTTGCTGGGAGAGGTGCAACTCAAGGGGAGAGCGCTGGATCTGCTGAAAGAGATCGCCGCGTGGGATGAGTACCTTCCTGTGCTGATGCTCGACGAGCACGCAACCGGCGACTGGCCGGAGGAGTTCCGCCGCCGTGTGCTGGCCTCGCTGGAAATGCCACCGAGCTACAACAAGCTGCTGGACTCGCTGCACCGAGCTCAGGTCTACCGTGAGATGTACGATCAGGCTCGTGAGCGCGGGCGCCAGCGTGAGACAAATCTGTTTCGTAGCCTGGTAGGTACCAGTCGCGCCATTCAGCAGGTACGGCAGATGATGCAGCAGGTCGCTGATACTGAGGCCAGCGTGCTGATTCTTGGTGAGTCGGGTACGGGCAAAGAAGTGGTAGCGCGCAACCTGCACTATCACTCCAAGCGCCGTGAAGGGCCGTTCGTGCCGGTGAACTGCGGGGCGATTCCTGCGGAGCTGCTGGAAAGCGAGTTGTTCGGACACGAGAAGGGTGCCTTCACCGGTGCAATCACTACTCGCGCTGGGCGCTTCGAACTGGCCAATGGCGGCACGCTGTTCCTTGATGAGATCGGCGACATGCCGCTGCCCATGCAGGTAAAGCTGCTGCGTGTTTTGCAGGAGCGTACGTTCGAGCGCGTGGGTAGCAACAAGACCCAGAATGCCGATGTGCGCATCATTGCTGCGACCCACAAGAATCTCGAAAACATGATCGAAGGTGGCAGTTTTCGTGAGGATCTCTACTACCGCCTCAACGTCTTCCCGATCGAGATGGCGCCACTGCGAGAGCGCATCGAAGACATTCCACTGCTGATGAACGAATTGATTTCGCGCATGGAGCATGAAAAGCGCGGCTCGATCCGGTTCAACTCGGCCGCGATCATGTCGCTTTGTCGGCACGACTGGGCAGGCAACGTGCGTGAGCTGGCCAACTTGGTCGAGCGCATGGCAATCATGCATCCCTACGGCGTGATTGGGGTCGGTGAGCTGCCGAAGAAATTCCGTCATGTGGATGATGAAGACGAGCAAATGGCCGCCAGCCTGCGCGAAGAGCTCGATGAGCGCGCCGTGCTGACGTCGCCCTCGTCTGGAATGGGATCACCGGCCATGCTGCCGGCTGAAGGGTTGGACTTGAAGGACTACCTTGGCAATTTGGAGCAGGGGCTGATCCAGCAGGCGCTCGATGATGCCGGCGGTATCGTGGCGCGTGCCGCCGAGCGGTTGCGCATTCGACGTACCACCCTGGTCGAGAAAATGCGCAAGTACGGTATGAGCCGGCGCGAAGATGAGTCCGGCGACGAGTAACGACTCGGTAGAGGGCTAGGTTGCAACGACCTGGCCCTTTTGCGCTAATTCGGCTTTATGGCCAATGATCTTCGCCACTGTACTGACGGTGGCACGCTAATAAATACCTACATGCCTGAAATTAAACGAGTTTATTTTCAGGCATGAGTATTGCTATCTCACTGGCAACTGACTGTCTTATGACGGCTCGCCACGCGAGAGAGCGTAATGAAACCCAGCCCGTACACACCCGCTTCGATAGAGCCCGAACCGCCAACACAGGCGGGGCGCGGTGATCTTGAGCAGTCACTGGCGCTGTTCGAGCAGATGTCCAGCCGGCTAGGCAGTTCTTACGATCTCCTGGAAAGTCGCGTCAATGAACTGACTGGCCAATTGGCCCAGGTCAGTGAGCAACGCGTCCAGGAATTGAACGAGAAGGAGCGCCTGGCCCATCGGCTGCAGAGCCTGCTGGATCTGCTGCCGGGCGGGATAGTGGTCATTGACGGTCACGGTATTGTGCGGGAAGCCAACCCCGTTGCTCGTGAAATGCTCGGTGAGCCATTGCTTGGAAGGCTGTGGCGCGAGGTCATCGCCCAGCGTTTTGCGCCGCGCCAGGATGATGGTCACGAAATTTCGCTTACCGATGGCCGTAGGCTTTCCATTTCCACAAGATCGTTGCAAGGCGAGCCGGGCCAGCTGGTATTGCTGACGGATCTGACAGAAACCCGCCGCTTGCAGGATCAGCTGTCCCGCCATGAGCGGTTGAGTGCCATGGGGCGTATGGTTGCTTCCCTGGCGCATCAGGTGCGCACGCCGTTATCCGCAGCGCTCCTGTATGCCAGCCACCTCACCGAACAGGTGCTGCCGGTCGAGCAGCAGCAGCGCTTCGCAGGCCGCCTAAAGGAGCGGCTGCACGAGTTGGAGCATCAGGTACGCGACATGCTGGTGTTTGCCCGCGGTGAATTGCCGCTCTCGGATCGTCTTCCTCCAGGCCAGTTGTTCGATGCGCTCAGGCGCTCTGGCGAGTCCTTGGTTCACGGGTTGGAGGTGCGCTGGCAGTGTGATGCCTGGCGGGGCGAGCTGCTGTGCAATCGCGACACGTTAGTCGGCACTCTACTGAATTTGGTTGAAAACGCCATTCAGGCCTCCGGTCCCGATGTTCGCTTGAAGGTCCATGCCTATATGCGCGGCGAGACCTTGCGTCTGTGCGTTAGCGACAATGGCCCCGGCATTGATGCAGCAACGCTGGCACGTCTGGGTGAGCCTTTCTTCACCACCAAGACCACCGGAACCGGCCTGGGGCTGGCGGTGGTCAAGGCGGTCGCTCGTGCTCATCACGGCGAGCTGCAGCTGCGCTCGCGGCCCGGGCGAGGTACCTGTGCCCTGTTGATCCTGCCGCTGATTGCGCCAGCGCAACCCTCGATTAAGGAGTGACCATGGCTACCAAAGTCCTGTTGGTGGAAGACGACCGCGCGCTGCGCGAAGCGCTGGCCGATACCATGGAATTGGGTGGCCATGCTTATCGAGCGGTCGATTGCGCCGAGGCGGCGCTGATCGCTATCGGCGAAGAGCCTTTTGGTCTGGTGGTGAGCGATGTGAACATGCCGGGCATGGATGGTCATCGTTTGCTCACGCTGATTCGTGAGCGGCAACCGCAATTGCCGGTGTTGCTGATGACCGCCTTCGGCGCCGTGGAGCGCGCTGTCGAAGCGATGCGTCGCGGCGCGGTCGATTATCTGGTCAAGCCCTTCGAGCCGAAGGCGCTGCTGTCGCTTGTTGAACAGCACGCGCTTGGGCGCGCCACTGGGCTGGAAGCGGACGGACCGGTTGCTCGTGAACCGGCCAGCCTGCAGTTGCTGGAGCTGGCTGCCCGAGTGGCGCGCAGTGACTCCACGGTGTTGATCACCGGCGAATCAGGAACCGGCAAGGAAGTCTTGGCGCGCTATCTCCACCAGCAGTCGCCGAGAGCGGCGGGGCCGTTCGTGGCTATCAACTGTGCGGCGATTCCGGACAACATGCTCGAAGCCACGCTATTTGGGCACGAAAAGGGCGCGTTTACCGGAGCTGTCGCCAGCGCGCCCGGAAAATTCGAGATGGCCGAGGGCGGCACCATCCTGCTCGATGAAATCTCCGAGATGCCGCTCGCTCTCCAAGCCAAACTGCTGCGTGTGTTGCAGGAACGCGAAGTGGAGCGGGTGGGTGGGCGCAAGCCAATCGTTCTGGATATTCGTGTGCTGGCGACCAGCAACCGTGACCTCGCTGCTGAAGTAGCGGCGGGGCGCTTTCGCGAGGACTTGTTCTATCGCTTGTCAGTATTTCCGTTGGCGTGGCGACCGCTGCGTGAGCGCCCGGCCGATATTTTGCCGCTGGCCGAGCGCTTGCTGGCCAAGTACGTACGCAAGATGAATCTGGCGCCTTTGCGGCTCTCTGCGCAAGCGGTCGCGTGCCTGACAAATCACGCCTGGCCTGGCAACGTGCGCGAACTGGATAACGCCATTCAACGTGCTGTAATTCTCCAGCAAGGAGGCGTTATCGAGCCCCACGACCTTTGTCTTACTGCGCCGATCGGTTTTGCCTCGGTGTCTCACGTGATGCAGCCTCAGCTGACTGTCGTGCCGCCAGCTGCCGCCTCCGAACCTGCCGCAATGGACGGCGCGCTGGGCGAGGACCTGCGTCGCCGGGAGTACCAGGTCATTATCGACATCCTGCGTGCTGAGCGAGGCCGTCGCAAGGAGGCTGCCGAACGCCTGGGCATCAGCCCGCGCACGCTGCGCTACAAACTGGCACAGATGCGCGATGCAGGGATGGATGTCGAGGCTTATCTCTATGCGAGTTGAGCACGTTTGTACTGGGGCTTCGAGTAGCCTGGGTTGAGCGAAGCGATACCCAGGGGCTGTTACAGCGTGCGTGTCGCTCGAATTGCCTCAACGTCGGATATCGCTTGGTGGGTTACGCGCCGCTCGCACGGCGTAACACGCATGATGGGCGTGGCCATGCGGCGCTAACCCACCCTACCTCTTAGCTTGCGAACGCGGCTCAGCGCGGCCCCGATGGGGTGAGCGAAGCGAATAGCCTGGGACGTAATCCCCGATGAGAGTCCAGCAGGCAATAAAAAACCCGGCATATTGACCGGGTTTCTTGAATTTGGCTCCGCGACCTGGACTCGACAGCGCAGCTGAACGCGCTTCAGCGCGGCCCCGAAGGGGTGAGCGAAGCGAATAACCTGGGACGTAGTCCCTGGTGAGAGTCCAGCAGACACAAAAAAGCCCCGGTATGAACCGAGGCTTTGAATTTGGCTCCGCGACCTGGACTCGAACCAGGGACCCAATGATTAACAGTCATTTGCTCTACCAACTGAGCTATCGCGGAACAACGACGCGTATCCTACTGATTACGAAGGGGAAGTCAAGCATCTGCCAGCTTCCCCTTAGGCAGCTCAAAGTACCGCGGCGATAGCCTTGGTGACGACTGGCAGGTTACGCGTGTTCAGCGCTGCGACGCAGATGCGGCCAGTGCCCACGGCGTAGATACCGAACTCGTTTCTAAGGCGTTCGACCTGCTCGGTGGTGAGGCCCGAGTAGGAGAACATGCCGCGCTGCTGGGCGACGAAGCCGAAGTCGCGCTTTGCATTCAGGGCAGCCAGCTGCTCTACCATGGCCAGGCGCATGGTGCGGATGCGATCGCGCATTTCACCCAATTCGGTTTCCCACATCACACGCAGCTCGGGGCTGTTGAGTACGGCTGCAACCACGCTGGCACCATGGGTAGGCGGGTTGGAGTAGTTGGTGCGGATCACGCGCTTGACTTGCGACAGCACACGGCCGGTTTCTTCCTGGTCGCCGGTGACGATGGTCAGTGCGCCGACACGTTCGCCGTACAGCGAGAAGGATTTGGAGAACGAACTGGAGACGAAGAACGTCAGGCCAGATTGGGCGAACAAACGCACTGCGGCGGCGTCTTCTTCAATACCGTCGCCGAAACCCTGGTAGGCGATATCAAGGAAGGGTACATGCTCGCGCTCACGCACGATTTCCAGCACCGCTTGCCAGTCTTCAGGCGTCAGGTCGACACCGGTCGGGTTGTGACAGCAGGCATGCAGCACCACGATCGAGCGCGCAGGCAGGTTCTTCAAGTCTTCGAGCAGGCCGCCACGGTTAACGCCGTTGCTGAAGGCGTCGTAGTAGCGGTAGTTGCGAACCGGGAAGCCGGCCGCCTCGAACAGCGCGCGGTGGTTTTCCCAGCTCGGGTCGCTGATCGCTACGGTCGCGTCTGGCAGCAGGCGCTTGAGGAAGTCCGCGCCGGTTTTCAGTGCGCCGGTGCCGCCGATGGCCTGGGTGGTGATCACGCGGCCTTGCTGGATCAGCGGCGAGTCGCTGCCCAGCAGCAGTGTCTGCACGGCCTTGTCGTAAGCCGCGATGCCTTCGATCGGCAGATAGCCACGCGGCGCGCGGGCGGCGGTCAGGGCGGCTTCTGCCTCGACCACAGCGCGCAGCAGCGGGATGCGGCCTTCTTCGTTGGTGTAGACGCCCACGCCAAGGTTGACCTTGGTGGTGCGCGTATCGGCGTTGAATGCTTCGTTGAGGCCCAGGATAGGATCGCGCGGAGCCATTTCGACGGCGGAGAACAGACTCATGAGGGCGGCAGCTCTGTAGTGAGGGTGGGTTTGGAAACCGATTTACGTTCCTGGCAGGCCGTTTAAAAACGTGATCGAGGCAGCCAGCGCAAGGCAGAAACAGTCGAAAAGGCGGAGTGTACGAGTAGTACATGAGCATTTTGAGACTGTTTTAACGCAGCGATGGCAACGCAGATAGTTTTTCAACAACCTGCTGGAGCAACCCCGGCAACTGCAGTTTGGGGTTGCGCAAGCGGGCCGTTAGTATAGCGGCCCATATTCTGTGTCGCGACAGCGTACACCAGGTATGACGCCCGCTTTTTCGCGGCGTCACAGCCTTTTGTAGAGGTATTTATGTCCGAGTTCCAACTGGTCACCCGTTTCCAGCCTGCCGGCGATCAGCCCGAGGCGATCCGGCAGATGATCGAGGGTCTGGAAGCGGGCCTTTCGCACCAGACGCTGCTCGGTGTGACCGGCTCCGGCAAGACCTTCAGCATCGCCAACGTGATTGCCCAGGTGCAGCGTCCGACCCTAGTGCTGGCGCCGAACAAGACCCTGGCGGCGCAGTTGTATGGCGAATTCAAGTCGTTCTTCCCGAACAACGCGGTGGAGTATTTCGTTTCCTACTACGACTATTACCAGCCCGAGGCTTATGTGCCTTCGTCGGACACCTTCATCGAGAAGGATGCCTCGATCAACGACCACATCGAGCAGATGCGTTTGTCGGCGACCAAGGCGCTGATCGAGCGCAAGGATGTCATCGTGGTCTGCACGGTGTCGTCGATCTACGGCCTGGGCAGCCCCGAGGAGTACCTGAAAATGGTGCTGCACCTCGACCGTGGCGACAAGATGGACCAGCGCGCGCTGTTACGCCGCCTGGCCGAGTTGCAGTACACGCGCAACGACATGGATTTCGCCCGTGCGACCTTCCGCGTGCGTGGCGATGTCATCGACGTCTTTCCTGCTGAATCGGACCTCGAAGCGATCCGCATCGAGTTGTTCGATGACGAGGTCGAGAACATCAGCGCCTTCGACCCGTTGACTGGTGAGGTGATCAGCCGCTTGCCGCGTTTCACCTTCTATCCCAAGAGCCACTACGTGACGCCCCGCGACACCCTGCTCGAGGCCATGGAGAAGATCAAGGTCGAGCTCAAGGACCGTCTGGACTACCTACGCGGTGCCAACAAACTGGTCGAGGCACAGCGGCTGGAGCAGCGCACCCGCTTCGACTTGGAAATGATCCTCGAGCTGGGCTATTGCAACGGCATCGAAAACTACTCGCGCTACCTGTCGGGTCGTGATTCCGGATTGCCGCCGCCGACACTCTATGACTACTTGCCGGCCGAAGCGCTGCTGGTGATCGATGAGTCCCACGTCAGCGTGCCCCAGGTGGGCGCCATGTACAAAGGTGACCGCTCGCGTAAGGAAACCCTGGTGGAGTACGGCTTCCGCTTGCCATCGGCGCTGGATAACCGACCGATGCGCTTCGAGGAGTGGGAGGCGGCAAGCCCGCAGACCATTTTCGTGTCGGCGACGCCAGGTCCTTACGAGGCCGATCATGCCGGGCGCGTCATCGAACAGGTGGTGCGGCCGACCGGGCTGGTCGACCCGCAGATTGAAGTCCGTCCTGCGCGCACCCAGGTCGACGACCTGCTGTCCGAAATCAACAAGCGCGTGGCGATCGAGGAGCGGGTGCTGGTCACCACCCTGACCAAGCGCATGGCCGAGGACCTCACCGACTACCTGGGCGATCACGGCGTCAAAGTGCGCTACCTGCACTCGGACATCGACACCGTGGAGCGGGTCGAGATTATCCGCGACCTGCGCATCGGCACCTTCGATGTGCTGGTAGGCATCAACCTGCTGCGCGAGGGACTGGACATGCCTGAGGTGTCGCTGGTGGCGATCCTCGATGCCGACAAGGAAGGTTTCCTGCGCTCCGAGCGCTCGTTGATTCAGACCATCGGCCGCGCCGCGCGGAACCTCAACGGCCGGGCCGTTCTCTATGGCGACCGGATGACCGGCTCCATGGAGCGCGCCATCGGTGAAACCGAGCGCCGCCGTGAGAAGCAGATCGCCTTCAACGAGGCCAACGGCATCGTGCCCAAGGGCGTGTTCAAGGACGTCAAGGACATCCTCGAAGGCGCCGTGGTACCCGGCGCCCGCAGCAACAAGCGCAAGGGCATGGCCAAGGCCGCAGAAGAGAGTGCGCGCTACGAAGCCGAGCTGCGTTCGCCCTCGGAGATCACCAAGCGCATTCGCCAGCTGGAAGAGAAAATGTACCAATTGGCACGTGACCTTGAATTCGAGGCGGCGGCGCAGATGCGCGATGACATTCAGAAACTGCGTGAGCGTCTGCTGACCGTATGAGCACGAGTGCGACGGCAAGGATCTATCTGGCCGGATTCGACGTGTTCCGGCGCGACGCCGTCGAGCATGGCGTGTACCTTAAAGGTCTCTGTCGGCAGCAGGGGATGGAAGGCCTTTATCCTTTCGACAACGAGGTCGCGCAGGATCTTTCACCTGCTGAATGCGCCGCGCAGATCTGCCGGCTGAACCTGGCGATGATCCGCGAGGCGGATGCCGTACTGGCCAATCTCAACCTGTTTCGCGGCTTCGAGCCGGATTCGGGTACCGCCTTCGAGATCGGTGCTGCGGTGGCGCTTGGCAAACCGGTGTGGGCCTACTTTCAGGCGCAGGGAGCGATGCGTGAGTGGCTGTCCAGCGACCTCCAGGGGCGCGATGCCGATGGCTTCCTCATTGAGGATTTCGGTCTGCCGCGCAATCTGATGCTCGCCTGTTCCTGGGCGGGTTGCAGTGCCAGCGTGGAGGAGGGCGTCATCGCCTTGCGTCAGCATCTGTCCGGCCAGCCCACCTCAGGCTGATACTGCAGGTCGCTGGAGCCCGCAGGGGCTGGCCTGTTAAGATTCACGCCTTTCGCCCTTGTGCGTTTCCACGACGCCTGCGCCGGCAGCTTCTCGGCTACGCCGCAGAAACGCCGTAGGCCGGTTTGCGCCTTACCTCATCGGGATTATCCATGACCACCGTCCGTACTCGCATCGCACCATCGCCCACTGGCGATCCCCACGTAGGGACTGCCTACATCGCCCTGTTCAACCTGTGCTTCGCCCGTCAGCACGGTGGTGAGTTCATCCTGCGTATCGAAGACACCGACCAGGTGCGTTCGACCCGCGAGTCGGAACAGCAGATTTACAACGCCCTGCGCTGGCTGGGTATCGAGTGGAACGAAGGCCCGGACGTAGGCGGCCCTTACGGTCCCTATCGGCAGAGCGAGCGCGGCGAGATTTACCGCAAGTACGCGCTGGAGCTGGTCGAGAAAGGCCATGCCTTCTACTGCTTCTGCACCCCGGAAGAACTCGACCAGATGCGCGCCGAGCAGATGGCCCGTGGCGAGACGCCGCGCTACGACGGCCGTGGCCTGCTGTTGTCCGATGAAGAAGTGCAGCGTCGCCTGGCGGCAGGTGAACCTCACGTGATCCGCATGAAGGTGCCGAGCGAAGGCATTTGCGTGGTACCGGACATGCTGCGCGGCAACGTCGAGATCCCGTGGGATCGCATGGACATGCAGGTGCTGATGAAGACCGACGGCCTGCCGACGTACTTCCTCGCCAACGTGGTCGACGACCACCTGATGAAGATTACCCACGTGCTGCGCGGCGAAGAATGGCTGCCGTCGGCACCCAAGCTGATTCTGCTGTACGAGTATTTTGGCTGGGAAAAACCGCAGCTTTGCTACATGCCGCTGCTGCGCAATCCGGACAAGAGCAAGTTGTCCAAGCGCAAGAACCCGACCTCGATCACCTTCTACGAGCGCATGGGCTTCCTGCCGCAGGCGATGCTCAACTACCTGGGCCGCATGGGTTGGTCGATGCCGGATGAGCGCGAGAAATTCACCCTGGATGAAATGATCGCGCACTTCGACGTGCAGCGCGTCTCCCTGGGCGGGCCGATTTTCGATCTGGAAAAGCTGTCCTGGCTCAACGGCCAGTGGATGCGCGACCTGAGCGTCGAGGAATTCGCCGCGGGCGTGCAGAAGTGGGCGTTCAACAGCGACTACCTGATGCAGATTGCTCCGCATGTGCAAGGCCGGGTGGAGACCTTCAGCCAGATCGCGCCGTTGGCGAGTTTCTTCTTCGCCGGTGGCGTGCAGCCTGACAGGGCGCTGTTCGCACACAAGAAACTGTCCGACGACCAGGTGCGCCAACTGATGCAGTTGATCCTGTGGAAGCTCGAAGCGCTGCGCCAGTGGGAGAAGGAGCGCATCACCGGGTGCATCCAGGCGGTGGTCGAGCATCTGGAGTTGAAATTGCGCGACGCCATGCCGCTGATGTTCGCCGCCATCACCGGCCAGGCCAGTTCGGTGTCGGTGCTCGATGCCATGGAGATTCTTGGCCCGGATCTCACCCGTTTCCGTCTGCGTCAGGCCATCGAGCTGCTCGGTGGTGTGTCGAAGAAAGAGAACAAGGAATGGGAAAAACTTCTGGCCGGCATCGCCTGATGCCTGGCCGCCGGTCGCTTGCGCGAGGCGGGGGCCTGGCGTGGGCGGTAAGTGTTTGTTATGTCAGCGAAATAAAACGCATCACCGGCTAGAATTTTGTTGACAGGGTGCGGGGCCGCACTTAACATGCGCCCCGTCCTCGAGATGGGGCTATAGCTCAGCTGGGAGAGCGCTTGCATGGCATGCAAGAGGTCGACGGTTCGATCCCGTCTAGCTCCACCAAT